>NZ_LT630287.1:0-2607423 GCF_900116935.1 Ligilactobacillus acidipiscis | reverse complement strand
TGGACATTCCTCCTTTAATTAAATTTACACGTCACTCATTGTAGCATGGAATAGGTTAGTTTTCCACAATGTGCATAAGTAGAGAAAAAGTGATAACAGAGTGTTCTTTATATTATCAACAGGCTGTGTATAAGTTGGGGAAATGGTTACTTATTTTTAGTTTATCCACAGAAAGCGATGAAGGTCTGTCCTTAGAGTCATAAGTTAAAGATTAGTTATCCACAAAGTAATTCACAGGACGGACTTTACTTAGGAACAACCTGTGGATTGTGGATAATCCTGGCGAAAAGTTTGTGTATTACAAAAAAACAATTCACAGGAAATTGCCTGTGAATACACGTATTACTGCGAAGGTGTGGATAACTTTTTGTTCAAAAAAATTTTTAAACAAAAGTTTTTTGCCTGAAAAATTTCTGCTGAAAAAGTTTAAAGAATTTTCTTTATGTACAGAAAATTGTTAAATCTTTTGTTCGTTGAAAGATGTTTTTTAAGTTAGCGTAAAGTATTTGTGGGTGGAAGTCTAAAAAGACAAAAAAAGAGAAATAACTCTCTGTTACAATTGTAATTACGACAAAACAATGAAAGAGAGAGTTATTTCCCAATGAATATTTTACAACAGATGAGCGAACAAATGTGGGCGAATTTTACAAAAAATGGTGAAAAAGTTCTGTACCAAGATCTTGCCTTTGATGACTGGATCGAAAATACAATGGCCGCAGGGAGAAAACTATGCCTAAACTTGATCAGGGTCTTTTTAGAAGAAGCCGACCGGCAGTTTAAGGAGTCTGAGATCCGCAAGGATAAATTTGCGATCAAAGCGATCCGTGAAACGACTAAGTCGACTTTGTACGGTGATCTCACAGTGAAGCGGACATATTATCAAAATAAAGAAACCCGGGCGTATTTCTTTTTGTTGGATAAAGTCTTAGGCTGGCAAAAATATAGCCGGATGACGCTGGGAGTCAAAGCGCAGATCTTAGAAAATGTTGCTGGACATACTTACCAAGAAGCGCTCACGATGATCCCCCATTTGGGGATCCACTCTAAAACAGCAGTCATGAACATTGTTCACCGTGAAGGTCAACAACTGCCCAATGAGCCTTCTGTGACTGAGAAGCCCGCCCCCAAACCGATCCAAACGCTATTTATTGAAGCTGACGAAGATCATGTTGCTTATCAGGACAGTACTAATCGTTTCATGAAACTAGTTTATGTTCATGAAGGTTATGACGTAACTGATCCGCGCCATCCACTGATCAAAGCGCATTACTTTACGGGTAACTATCCGGGCAAAGACAACGAAGAATTATGGACAGAAGTTCTAGATTATATAGAGACCAACTATCGGCCAGAAAAAGTTTATTTAAGCGGTGACGGTGCTCAATGGATCAAGCACGGAGCCGACTTTATTCCGCACTGCACGTTCATTTTGGATCGGTTTCACTTACGTAAATATTGTAAAAAAGCTTCCGTAGGGATCGCTGGTCTGGACCGGACTTTATACCATTGGGCTTTAGCTGGACAAACTAATTTTATCCAGGATTACTTTAGGGTCCGTTTTAGTGACCCAACGGTAACTGTCAGCCAATGTCACAGCTTGAAACAAGCCGCTAAATATCTGACCAACAATGCCGCAGCGATTTGCGATAACCGCTTAGAGGATTATCATGGCTGTTCGGCTGAGGGCCATATCAGTCATTATCTGTCCCGGCGCTTAAGCTCACGTCCGCAAGGTTGGAGTTTAGTGGGTGCGCAAAGTGTCGCCCGAACACGGATCTTTCAGCTGAATGGCGGCAATATCACCAATTTCTTACAAGCAGAACAGCTAAAAGCGCTCAAGCAAGAAAAAATCAGCCAGTTCGACCGGCGTTTGAATGTCAGAAAAAACATTAAAAATAAGTATTATGAACAAGCACAAGCTGCGTTCAGTGGGCATTTGCGAGGACATCGGAGTTTGTGGCAACATGGTCTGCAAGTTGGCTGGTAGTTCAAAGACGCTCAATTCAAGCACAGCATTGGACTAAAAATAAATAGAGCAATTACAAAAAGCAGAGGAACAAGCCTTTTAAAAATTTACCCACACAAAGTTGACACTATCGTTTTTTAAAATTTTGTTTGCAATTAAAGCCATATATGATAACATAGACAAGTAAATCTGAACTTGAAGTGACTACCCTTTTATGGCAGAAAAAGATACAGAAGTTCAAACCAAGGAGGTGTCAGAACCGATGAAAAGAACTTATCAACCAAAAAAACGCCATCGTCAACGCGTACATGGTTTCCGTAAACGCATGAGTACAAGTAACGGTCGTAATGTGTTAGCACGTAGACGCCGTAAAGGCAGAAAAGTATTGTCTGCATAGATCACTGAGGCCGTCAGTGGTCTTTTTATTTTATAATTGTGTTTTTAAAAAGTTTTTAGAAAAAGAGTGGATATTTTTGTAAGTTAAGGTGACCGTGTTTAGTTGGTATTCGCCCTTTACTTGTTTTTTGCTCAGTTACTAGTTGAGTTTTGCAAATCAGAACTTTCCGCCTATCTAGCTTCAATCTTGCTGTGCAAAAAAGCACACTGCAAAATTGAATCCTGATAGTGCTCAGGTTTATTCGGTTTGCTCCACTCTGTTATTTTTGGAGATGTATTATGCGTAAATCTTACCGCGTCAAGAAAGAAGCGGAGTTTCAAAAAGTTTTTACTCAAGGCAAATCTTGTGCTAATCGTCAATTTGTGGTTTATGTTTTGGAAAAAACCGGACAACCTCATTTTCGTGTGGGAATCTCAGTTGGCAAGAAGATTGGAAACGCTGTAGCACGTAATTGGGTCAAGCGGCGGATACGCCAAAGCTTAACCGAATTAAAACCGCAACTTAAACAAGATTGTGACTTTCTCGTGATCGCACGTCCTAGTGCTGCAGGAATGTCTACTGCTGAGGTTAAACAGCATTTGATCCATGTTCTTTCTTTAGCGAATATTATATAGTTAAGAATTTCAATTAAGAGAGGTAGAACACGTTGAAAAAGGGGAAAAAGGCTCTTGCTTTATTTGGAGCTTTGTCTTTAGTACTAGTGCTTAGCGCATGTAGTACTGATCCTGTAAATTCTCAAAGTACAGGATTTTGGGACCATTATATTATCTGGAATTTTGTACGCGCGATCAAAGCCTTGAGTAACTTGTTTGGTGGCAGTTATGGTTGGGGGATCATTATCTTCACTATTATTGTTCGGATCATTATTTTACCGTTGATGTTTTATCAAATGAAATCATCACGGAAAACAATGGATCTGCAGCCGCAATTGAAGGAATTACAAGCAAAGTATCCTGACCGTGATCAAGATTCAATGCGTGCGATGCAAGAAGAACAAAGAAAATTATATGCTGAAGCTGGAGTTAATCCAGTTGCCGGTTTCTTACCATTGCTGGTACAGATGCCGGTCTTACTTGCTTTGTATCAAGCTATTTTCAGATCTCAAGAATTGAAGACTGGTACATTTATGTGGATGCAGCTAGGTGATAAAGATCCATATTTCATCTTGCCGGTCCTAGCCGCTATTTTTACATTTGCGACGTCAAAATTGAGTATGATGTCTCAGCCTGATACAGGACAAAAAGGTATGACAGCAGCAATGACTTATGGGATGCCGTTAATGATTTTTATTACTGCGTTAAATGTTCCTGCTGCATTGTCATTATACTGGGTCATCACGAATGCCTTTTCAGTTGGTCAGACGCTTTTGATCAATAATCCATTTAAGATCAACCGTGAAAGAGCTGAAAAGGAACAGGCTAAAAAAGAGCGTGAACGTGATTTGAAGAAGGCTAAAAAGCGAGCCCTAAGGAATCGTAAAAAATAAAAAGTATAATTGTAGTGATCAATGGTGTAAAATCTATTTTTGGATTTTATACCATTTTTTTGAACTATTCTTGAAGCCGAAATAGATCGGCGCAACTGTATTAATAAAGAATCGGTTTTTCTGCGCTTAAATTATATTTCTAGTTCAAGATACTGTTTTTTTACCAGTTTCAATGGTATGTTAGAAAAGTAATTGATTCATTGAAGTTTAATTAATGTTCAAATTTAGATATTAAACGTTTACAATGTTAATTAGTTGGACTATGATATTTTAATGTTGTATAGAATGTAAAAGGGAGAGGATCAAATATGGAGAAGCTGCTGGTCATTAACTCAGGCAGTTCAAGTTTGAAGTTTAAATTGTTAGTCATGCCAGAAGAAAAAGAAGTGGCAGACGGTTTAGTCGACCGGATCGGTATTGACGGATCAAAAATTAAGATCAAATATGGCGACGGACAAAAATATGAGCATGCAGAGGAAATTAAGGATCACGAAGTTGCTGTTGATCGCTTAACATTCTTGTTGAAGGATCTGGGCATCGTTAAAGACCTTAACGAAATTACTGGCGTTGGTCATCGTGTTGTGGCTGGTGGTGAATATTTTAAACACTCTGTTGTTGTAGATGATGAAGTTATCAAACATATCGATGAAATTGCAGATATGGCACCATTGCATAATCCTGCTAACTTGATGGGTATCAAGGCTTTTAAGGAAATCTTGCCAGATGCCTTCTCAGTTGCTTCCTTTGATACAGCTTTCCATCAAACGATACCAGCTGTCAACTACTTATACAGTACCCCTTATGAATGGTATCAAGACTACAGTGTTCGTCGTTATGGCGCACATGGTATCAGTCATAAATATGTTTCTCAATTAGCAGCAGAAAAATTGGGTAAACCAGTCGAAGATCTTAAGCTGATCACTTGTCACTTAGGTGCAGGTTCTTCTGTCTGTGCTGTCAAGAATGGTAAATCATTTGATATTTCGATGGGCTTTACACCATTAACAGGTGTTACAATGGCTACGCGTTCTGGCGATGTTGATGCAGCTTTGTTAGGTTATATGATGAACAAATTGAACATCGACTCAATGGATGATATGTTGGATATCTTAAACCACAAATCTGGTTTAATTGGTATTTCTGGTGTTTCTTCAGATATGCGTGACTTGCTGGAAGCTGAAGGTCAAGGCAACAAACGTGCTGGTTTAGCCATTGATATGTTCGTCAAAAACGTGGTTAAGTACATTGGCGAATATATTGCTGAAATGGGCGGTGTTGATGGTATCGTCTTTACTGCTGGAATCGGTGAAAACTCGATCCCAGTTCGTAAACGGATCATGGAGCGCTTAGAATACTTGGGCTTAACATTTGATGATTCTAAGAACTCCGAAAATTATGAAGGGATCATTTCACAACCAGATTCTAAGGTTGCTGTTTTACGCCTTTCAACGAACGAAGAATTGATGATTGCTCGCGATATTATGAAATTAAAAGGTGAAGCTTAAGAAGCTTTGCTTGATATCTAAGTTTGAGAAAACTCAGCTTCTGCATTTTTCAAACTGATTAAAATGAGAAACGTGCCTGCCAATAATGGTGGGCACGTTTTTTACATAATTGCAATTTATTTTTTTAGTTAATTTTGCGGACCGAATTACGTAATTGCAATTTCGGATGATGGACGATCGTTTTGACTTCCTGACCTTTGAGCAAAGATAGGATCCCTTCACCAGCTTCTTGACCAACTCTAGTGCGCTGATAGTTCATAGTCGTTAAACCAGGACTGAGATAGGCAGAGGAGTCAAAATTATCGAAACCGACTAATGAAATATCTTGCGGAATAGATAAACCCTGACCTTTTAATTTAGCAAGAACTTCAATAGCAAGTTCATCGTTATAGCAGGCAATTGCCGTCGGATAAGCATCACTGTTAAGATAAAAGTCAATTTTTTTGCTAACGACTCCAAATGGATCATGGGAACTATACATAATAATATTACTGTCTGAAAGATCGATGGACATTTCCTGATAAGCTTGCATAAAGCCGCTCATTCGATGGACACCTTGGCGATCGTCGACTTGAAAAATACCCAAGATCTTACGATGGCCCATCTCCAAAAGATAGCTGACCATCTTTTTTTCAGCTTCGGTATCGTCATTTAAAATTCCAGGCGCATCTAATTCTGGGTACTTAGCATTAATAAACAGCAGTGGGATATTCTTTTTGGTGATCTGCTGATAAATATCTAAATTTCTGTTGGGCTTGGCACTTTCACTAGGTTCGATTATTAAACCTGCGACCTGAGAATCAAGCATTTTGATCAAACTTAGGCGCTCTTTTTCTGGATCATTATGTGTGTTTGCAAGCAAAAGGGAATAGTTTTCTGTTCCGATAACTGCATCGATCTGAGAGATGACTTTAGGAAAAATATAGTCAGCAATATGCGTACAGATCAAGCCGATCGTTTTACTTTCTGTATTTAGGTTCCATTTTTTATTCCACTCTTCAACATACATTCCGCTCCCCTGAACTTTATAAATAAAATGTTCATTTTGCAGTTCTGTCAAAGCCTTTCTTACTGCATAGCGTGAAACATTGAAATCTGCCATTAGTTCAGTTTCCGTGGGCAGTTTATCATTCATCTGATAAGACCCAAAAGTGATTTGGTTCTTTAGTTTTTCTTTGACCTTAATAAAGTCGCTTTTCATTTCATTTAACCCCATAATTCATTTGAATAAATTTACATAAATAAAATTGTTCACAACAATTTTACGCTACGTATTTAGGATAACATAAGCCAACGTCTTTGTTAAAAGTAGTTTTGTAACGAGTTGGGACATTTGCTTTTAGCCTAAAACAAATTTCGAATGATTAGTTAAGATTAATTCTGCAAAAAATAAATAATTGTTTCACAAAAAAACGACACTTGAAATTAAAGGGTTTACATTGATTTTGCTTCACAAATTTATTCGCATGAATTTTAAAAAGGGTTGAATCGTTCGTATAAAATACTTATGATTAGAAACGTTTACATGGAGCGCACGTAATTCTTTGAAAGCGTTCCTAAATCATTAGTTCGATATTTAAGGAGGAGAATTCCGTGGCTCAAGAAAAGAAAATTTCGAGTAAGTATATTTATTTTTTTGGTTCTTTTGGTGGAATTTTGTTTGGTTATGATATTGGGGTCATGACAGGGGCTTTGCCTTTTCTGAAGAATGACTGGTCTTTAACTAATGCGTCAGTGATTGGCTGGATCACATCGGCAGTTATGTTTGGTGCAATTTTCGGAGGTTCGGTTGCTGGTCAGCTTTCTGATAAATTTGGTCGGAAAAAGATGATTTTGGTTTCGGCTGTGATTTTTGCTATATTTTCGCTGCTTTCAATGGTTTCGCCGAATAACGGAGCACTGTACTTGATCATTATCCGAATTCTGTTGGGCTTAGCTGTTGGGGCTGCGTCGGCTTTAGTACCTGCCTATATGTCGGAGATGGCGCCAGCCAATGCGCGAGGCAGTCTCTCCGGGTTGAATCAGACAATGATCACTTCGGGAATGCTTTTATCATACATTATGGATTTCTTGTTAAAAGGCTTGCCTGAAGCTTGGGGTTGGCGAGTCATGCTTGGGTGTGCTGCCATACCAGCCGTCATTTTATTTCTAGGTGTTTTAAAGTTGCCAGAATCACCGCGTTTCTTGATCAAAAACGGTCAACCGGATGAAGCGCGTCAGGTTTTGTCATATATCCGCAAGGACGATAGTGAGATCGAAGCAGAAATAAAAGGAATTGAAATTGCTTCTACAAAAGAAACTAAAGTAGCAGAAAAAACTTCTTGGGCAACATTGTTTAGTGGCAAATATCGTTATCTGGTTATCGCCGGTGTTGGTGTTGCTACGTTTCAGCAATTTCAAGGCGCAAATGCAATTTTTTACTATATACCTTTGATCGTTGCAAAAGCTACCGGAAATTCGGCCAGTTCCGCGCTGTTATGGCCTGTTATCCAAGGTGTGATCTTAGTTTTAGGTTCATTGCTGTATATTGTGATCGCAGAAAAGTTCAAACGGCGTACTTTGTTGATGCTTGGCGGTACTGTGATGGGATTATCATTTATTTTGCCATCATTGTTGAACCTGATGATCGCTAACATGAATCCGATCACGATCGTTGTTTTTTTATGTATTTACGTTGCCTTTTATTCGTTTACTTGGGCTCCGTTAACATGGGTCATTGTCGGTGAGATGTTCCCACTTGCTGTTCGTGGGCGTGCTTCTGGCTTAGCTTCCTCAATGAACTGGGTCGGTTCATGGGCCGTTGGTTTGGTCTTTCCAATTATGACAGCCGCAATGGCACAAGAAGCAGTTTTTGCAATTTTCGGTGTGATTTGTTTAGCAGGAGTCTTATTCGTTCACTACTGCGTTCCTGAAACACAAGGACATACATTGGAAGAAATTGAAGAAGCTGGCATGAACCATGGCAAAAATAAAGACTAGGGGGTAGGTTGAATGAATATCGCTGAAATAGCCAAAGAGATCCAGGGCGGCAACACAGCCTTAGGGATCGAACTTGGGTCAACACAGATCAAAGCGGTCTTAATAACAAAAGATTTTGAACCAGTAGCTTCAGGCAGTTTCTTATGGGAGAACAGTCTAAAGGACGGTATTTGGACTTATTCCTTAGATGAAGTTTGGGATGGGATCAAACAAAGCTATCAGCAAATGTCTGCTGAAGTTTCGACTAAGTATCACGTTCAAGTTGAAAAAATTGGTTCGATCGGTGTTAGTGCGATGATGCACGGTTATTTGGCTTTTAATAAAAATAATGAACTATTGGTTCCATTTAGAACATGGAGAAACACGATCACAGGTGATGCTGCTGGAGAGCTAACTAAGCTGTTTAATTTCAATATTCCATTACGTTGGAGTATTGCTCATCTGTACCATGCGATTTTACAAAAAGAAGAACATGTTAAGGATATAGACTTTATTACGACATTAGCTGGATATGTGCACTGGCAATTATCTGGCAATAAAAACGTTGGCGTCGGTGATGCCTCAGGAATGTTCCCAATTGGTAAAGATGGACAATTTGATCAAGAAAAAATGTCTCAATTTGAGGATTTAGAGTTGGTCAAACAATATCCTTGGAAGTTACAAGACATCTTGCCAACAGTGTTAGAAGCTGGCCAAAATGCTGGTAACTTAACAAAAGCAGGTGCTAAGTTACTTGATCCGAGCGGCAAATTACAAGCAGGTAGCGTCATGGCACCACCTGAAGGCGATGCTGGGACTGGTATGATCTCAACTAACAGTGTTAGAGAACGGACAGGTAACATTTCAGTTGGTACTTCGGAATTTTCAATGAATGTTTTAGATAAACCATTGAAAAAAGTACATCGTGATATTGATATCGTGCAAACACCAGATGGTTTGCCAGTTGCGATGGTCCACATTAACAATTGTTCTTCTGACATTAACGCTTGGG
Source organism: Ligilactobacillus acidipiscis (assembly GCF_900116935.1). Lineage (NCBI taxonomy): Bacteria > Bacillati > Bacillota > Bacilli > Lactobacillales > Lactobacillaceae > Ligilactobacillus > Ligilactobacillus acidipiscis. Next base: position 2,598,099 of record NZ_LT630287.1, on the reverse strand, counting down.
CGGATATTTTTAAGGAGTTTGCAAGACGTTTAGGGATTGATCTTAAACCAGACGAATTATATTCGACCTTATTCTTGGATACTACTAAAGGTGACGAAGATGCAGGCGGCGTAGTCAACTACAGTTATCTTTCAGGTGAACCTGTGACAAAAACGGATGAAGGACGACCGTTATTTGTTAGGACACCAAATAGTAACTTTAACTTAGCAAACTTTATGACAGCTCAATTGTACTCAGCTTTTGCTCCACTTAAGATCGGAATGGATATTTTGCTCCATGAAGAAGGAGTTTCAACTGATGTTATGATCGCACAGGGTGGTTTGTTCAAGACACCAGTTGTTGCGCAACAAGTATTATCTAATGCGTTGAACTTACCGATCTCTGTCATGACAAATGCCAGCGTTGGTGGTCCTTGGGGTATGGCTGTCCTAGCACAGTATGTGGCTTCAGGTGCTAAAGAGTCATTGGCTGATTACTTGGATACGAAAGTCTTCTCTGATTCAGAAACAATGACATTAAGCCCAGAACAAGAGGGAGTTGATGGCTATGAGAAATATATTGAACGTTATCAAGCAGGTCTTCTTGTTGAAGATCAAGCCGCTATATTAGAAGATCCAGTCGAAAAACAACAATAAAGGATGAATGGAATGTTAGAAGAGTTAAAACAAGAAGTTTATAAGGCTAATATGCAACTTCCAAAGTTAGACTTAGTTACCTTCACTTGGGGTAATGTTTCTGGAATTGATCGTGATAAAGGGCTATTTGTTATTAAGCCATCTGGAGTTGATTATGACAAGCTGACATCGGACGACATGGTCGTAGTTGATTTAAACGGGAATGTTGTTGAGGGTAAGTTAAACCCATCAAGTGATACTCCCACGCATACAGTTTTATATAACAAGTTTCCAAATATTGGTGGGATCGTGCATACTCATTCTCCTTGGGCGGTTGCGTTTGCTTCTGGCGGAGTTGATGTTCCTGCATTAAACACTACACATGCGGATACATTTTATGGGCCTGTCCCAGTTTCAGATCCCTTATCTAAAGAAGAAATTGAAGATGCTTACGAGGAAAACACTGGTAAAGTGATCGTTCGAACGTTTGAAGAACGCGGAATCGATGAAGAGGCTGTGCCAGCTGTGTTGGTCAACCAACATGGGCCATTTACTTGGGGTGCTACTCCAGATAAAGCCGTCTATAACGCTAAGGTCCTTGAAGCTGCTGCCGAAATGGATTATCACGCCTTACAACTAGCAGGACACGAACAGATCGGTGTTCCTCAGTATTTACTTGATAAGCATTATTACAGAAAACATGGTAAAAATGCTTACTACGGTCAAAACAATGCGCAGTCACGATCACATGCCAAGCGGAAGTGAGCAGCTGAAAATTGTTTGTTAATAAATTATGTGTATCAAATTTAAAAACCGGGCGAAATGTTTTTAAGGGGTCAGATTTCTCCCAAAGACATGAAGCCCAAATAAAAAATCTAAGGAGTGTTTTTAATGTTATCAGTACCAGAGCACGAGTTTTGGTTTGCTGCAGGTAGTCAACCTCTTTATGGTGAAGACACATTGAAGAGTGTGGTTGATGATGCTAAGAAAATTGTTGAAGGTTTGAACGAAAAGGGTAACTTGCCATATAAAGTTGTCTTCAAGCAAGTTCTGACAGATGCAGACGGTATTACAAAATTCATGAAGGAAGCTAATTATCAGGACAAAGTTGCTGGTGTGATCACATGGATGCATACATTTTCTCCAGCTAAGAATTGGATCCGTGGAACAAAGTTATTGCAAAAGCCGTTGCTGCATTTAGCTACACAATACCTTAACAATATTCCTTACGACACGATGGACTTTGATTACATGAACTTGAACCAAAGTGCTCATGGTGACCGTGAATATGGCTATATTAATGCTCGTTTAGACAAGCGTAATAAAGTCATCTATGGGTATTGGGGCGATGAAGAAGTTCAAAAAGAAATCGCAGACTGGGAAGATGTTGCAGTTGCTTATAACGACTCATTCAACCTAAAAGTTGTTCGCTTTGGTGATACAATGCGCGACGTTGCGGTTACAGAAGGCGACAAGGTTCAAGCTCAGATTCAACTTGGCTGGACGGTTGACTATTACCCAGTTGCTGATCTGGTAGAAGAGATCAACAAAGTTACTGAAAAGGAAATCGATGCTGAATACGAGGACTTAAAGTCTAAGTATGAATTAGTTCAAGGTAATAATGATCCTGAAAAATATGAGCATGCAGTTCGTTATCAATTGAAACAATATATCGCTATGAAACGTTTCTTTGAACGTGGCGGTTATTCAGCATTTACAACTAACTTTCAAGATCTGCATGATATCGAAGAACTTCAAGGTTTGTCAGCTCAATTATTAATGCGTGACGGTTATGGTTTTGCTGGTGAAGGTGACTGGAAGACAGCAGCCTTGTTACGGGTCTTCAAGATCATGACACACAATAAGCAAACAGCCTTTATGGAAGACTATACACTTGATTTGCGCAAGGGTCATGAAGCAATTCTTGGTTCGCATATGTTGGAAGTTGATCCTTCGATCGCATCTGAAAAGCCGCGGGTCGAGGTCCATCCATTGGATATTGGTGATAAAGACGATCCTGCGCGTTTGGTATTTACTGGTTCAGAAGGCGACGCTGTTGATGTTACAATGGCTGACTTTCGCGATGGTTTCAAGATCATTAGTTACCCAGTTGATGCCAACAAACCGGAAAAGGAAACTCCACACTTGCCAGTTGCTAAACAATTATGGACACCAAAAGCTGGCTTGAAGCAAGGTGCTACAGAATGGATCCATGCTGGTGGTGGCCATCATACGGTATTCTCATTCACTGCTAGTGAGCAACAGGTTGCTGATTTGGCGAACTTATATCGTGCAAATCTAGTTGAAATCAAATAGGAAATAGCAAAGATTGTTTCACGTGAAACATTTTAGTCAGGAAAAATGAACACATGAGTTGAAATGGTCGGATCATAAGGAGTAGCAGGGCAGCTGTAGTTTATAGGCTGTCCTGTTTTTTACGTTAAAAATGAAGAGCTTGTGGTGTAAGGTTTAGTGCTAAACAATCATTGTTGATTTAACATAATTGCGGTTCTAAAGTTATTTAGGGACTTTGTCAAATAGTGTTGATGGTCCATAGAACTCTATCTTTATGGTAGGGTTCTTTTTTACTGCCATAGCTAGGTTAAAGTGTTTGGGTTGGGAGGCAGGTGCGGGTCCGAAGCGTAGCGAAACGGGCCCGCACCTGCCTCCCACAGTGTTGACCTAAATTTTTTATTTTAGGCATGGATCAATTTGATGCGGATAAAGAAATGCCTTAAGTTACTGAATCCGTAACAGCTACGTTTAAGTTCTTTGATCTTGCGATTGATCCCCTCTAACGGCCCATTAGAGTAGTCATAGAGACAAGCGTTCCTGATCCCTAAGTAGTTCTTTTGAATGGTCCTCATGACGGTATCCATTTCAGTACCATTGGGACGGTAGTTCATAACTAATTGTTGTAAAGTAGCCCGATCGCGGTTGCGAATAAAGGTTAAGATCGTTTGATAGGTCTGATAGTTTTCTGCGAACTGTGGAAAATTCTTGAGTCCCAGATCGACCACATTTTGGGCAGTCGTGTATTCATTTAATCCCCGATAATATTTAACCTGGGAGGTCTCAAGTTGATTTTCAGCTAAGTGGAATAAGCGCCAGTTGCTTTTTAAAACTTTATAGTTGCGGTCGTGGTGGTCGTTGATCCCTTTTAAAACACGCAGCCGTTCATGGTCAAGTGCCCGACCCGCTAACTGAACAATATGGAAACGGTCAAAGACGATCAGTGCGTTAGGAAAAAGACGACGGACGAAAGTCTGATACTGCGCATTCAGATCCATGGTCACCAGTTGAACTTTTTGACGCTCAGAAAGTGTATAAGTATTGGTGAAATACTCGCGGATCGTCTGCGAGAGACGATCTGGCAATAAGGTGACCAAATCATGGGTTTTTGCGTCAATGCAGATAAAAGAAAAGCAGTTCTTAGTTGAACGAAATTCGTCAAAACTGAGAGCTGTCGGCAGCTCTTTGGGCGTTACTAAAGCTCGCTGATCCTTATACAAGATCCGTTGAACCGAGGAAGCTGAGATTCCCACGGTCTGGCTGATCGTTTTGACTGGCAGTGAGTTCTTAGCCAAAGTCGCGATTTCGTGGACTGCTTGGCGGGTGATCGAGTGCCGAGGTGGAGCGAGCTGCGTCTGCGCGCTAAAAGTATGGTGGCAAGTCCGGCACAGATAACGCTGTTTGCGCAAGTTCATGCGGAGCGGTTGTTCACCTAGGCTGGGTAGTCTCATCTTGGTCAGGCGGGTCCCATTCTGAACGATATTCGTGGAACCACAATTAACACAGCGTTCGACGGGGTAAGTCAGCGTAGCTGAAAGCAGTTTTTCGTGAACTCCGGCCTGTGAAAAATCAGTACAAGCTGAAATTTTGATATTTGGGTCTTGGATATTGAGTAAATTTAGGATAGAATCAGTTTGGGACATCATTTATACCTCGCTTTGATTTGGTTTTGTCGCTTTAATCGTAGCATATGAGGACAAATGATGTCCTTTTTTGTACAAAAATAGTGCTGATGATTTTACCATCAACACTAAAAAGTGTAGACCCGTTATTTATTTGATATACTTAAATAAGTAGATAGCGCTAACATTTGAAAGGGGTCCCTTAGTATGAAAATTGTGGTTATTGGTGCTTATGGACATATTGGCTCGTATCTGGTTCCGAAGTTAGTTAAAAATAACAATGAAGTGATTGCTGTCAGTCGGGGAAAACATCAACCTTATACCCAAGATAGCGGTTGGAAAAAAATTCAGCATATGAGTTTAGACCGAGTAAAAGATCCAAAATTTGCAACTAAGATTGCAGCCTTAAACGCTGATGTCGTGGTTGATTTAATTAACTTTAAACTTGAAGATACGCAAAAAATGACGGCCGCGCTTAAAAACACTCAGCTTTCGCATTATCTTTTTTGTTCGTCGATTTGGGCGCATGGCAGAGCAAAAACCTTGCCGGCAGACCCTAATGATCCTGCCAAGGAGCCATTGGACGATTATGGTAAAAATAAATTTGCCAGCGAACAATTTTTGAAACATGAATATCGGACAAATGGTTTCCCGGTCACGATCATTATGCCAGGACAAATCTCGGGGCCGGGCTGGACTATTATTAACCCAGTTGGTAATACAGATCTTGGAGTTTTTCAAAAAATTGCTAATGGTGAAAAAATCACCTTACCAAATTTTGGTATGGAAACTTTGCATCACGTTCATGCAGATGATGTTGCACAGATGTTTTATAAGGCGATTTTGCACCGTAATCAAGCTTTAGGGGAAAGCTTTCATGCAGTCGCGGCTGAATCTATGACCCTATATGGTTATGCTAAAGCTTGCTATCAATTTTTTGGTCAAGAACCACAAATTGATTTTCTGGCTTGGCCCGAGTGGGTAAAATTAGTTAATAATCAAGAATTGTCTGAGCATTCCTATTATCATTTGGCTAGAAGTGGCAGTTATAGTATTGAAAACGCACGGAAATTGTTAAATTATGAGCCTAAATATACAACACTAGAAACTGTTGAACAAGGGATCCAAAGTTATCTTGAACGTGGGCTGATTACATTAAAAAAATCTGAATAGTAAAAATTTCGTTGTTAGAAACGGTTCTATTTAAAAAGACAAAACAAGGGCTATTAAGTCTGAGTTTTGCCTTTTTGGCTAACTAGTTTTCTATGTTGTATTTAAGTGGCTTTTAGAAGTATAAGTTGATTTTATTAAAAAAGAAAAAGATTGCATTAAATGGCGATTGAATGTATGCTGAAAATACACGGGTGAGCCTTTACTGTGTAACCATGAGAACAAAAGAACTATCACAATTGTCAACCTTTTTGCGATAGTTCTTTTGTTCTTTAAATAATCATGAGTTTTTTAGAAAATTGGGCTATTTAAATATTGATTCAGCCTTTCTCTGGTATTGGTGTTCATTCTAATAAAACCAATACCCTGACTCTTACATAAAGCTGCGTTACCCCAACTTTGCGGCTTTTTAAGATCAAGTTGGTTAAAGCCAGGTAGATCACCAAACTTAACAGCAAACATATTAGCCGAAATTCCCATGGAATGTGCAACCTCAGTTATTGGTCTAAAGTTTTCCTCTAAAACAGAATCGCCAATTTCGCGACAATGTTGTAACAAATTATCATATTCATTCATTAAAAAAACACCTTTCATTTGAGCTCATTTTGTTTTGATAAAAGATAATTTTGTGGTTCAAAAAAGCTAACCCATATGCCGGTTAGCTTTTTTGAATAAAATTTAGCAAAAAAATCTTTTGAACGATAAAAACAATAACCTAAACCCTAATTGTGTGGTGATGTCGCAAGAAGCTATCATTCTATACATAATAATAACAACCTCCACTTAAAACAGAGCAGAGTGAATCGTTTAGAAGTTGAGCACTATCGGGCTTCAACAATAAAGTCGTGCTTTTTGCGACTTGTTGTTGAAGTTGGATAGGCATAGTTGAGCTGCGTGAAACAGAAAGCTCCGCCTAATCAACTTAGACATCACGGCAAGAAAAAAGCACTTGTCATAATGCCTAAGTCCATTAGTGCTCGCTTTCTCCCGGTTCACTCCGCTCTGTTTTGCAGACTTTTGATTCACGCAGCTCGACTACTTAAACGAGGTTGGTAAAAAGAAATCAGTGCATTAACGCATAACTAACACAGAAACTGGCGCATATTTGGCCATATAAGCTGCTTCGCTCCCAAAACGGCGAGCAACCCCCGGCTTATCAAAGGAACCAATAATCAACAAATCTGGTTTAATATGCGGAATAACGTCATTGACAATTGTTCTACCAGGTTTTCCTTCAGCAACAACAGTCTGGACTTTTTTCACGCCAGCTTCTTTTGCTTCCTTTTCATATTCAAGCACGTGTTTTTCCAGTGCTTCCCTTTCGCCATGAATGTAATCATCATCAAGAGCTTGGTAAACATTCATTTCGTTACTTTCCAATACAGAAACGATAAAAAGCTCAGCGTTATTCTCCTTGGCATAATTAATTGCGTAATGGAAAGCTAACTGTGCGTCATGTGAATCGTCAGTTCCGACTAAAATACGAGTAAATTTTGTTTGTTCATCAGCCATGATCATTGTCCTCCTTGATTTTGCTCCTTTTCGAGAGCTTCTTTTTGCGCTAAACGTTTATCCCCACGATATAAATCAGTAATTGTCCAGATCAACAAAGCGATAATTAAAACAATGATGACATAAGCAATATTATCAGCCATAGAAACTTGCGCAGCAGTCAGATTATCCCCATAGAAGGCTTCAATTGATCCCGGTAAGCCGATCATATTCAAGTAAGTTAAGCCAACGACAGAAACCCAACCTAAGATATTGACCCAGAGTGAATTTTTAAACCGTAAACCCATTTCTGTTTTACTATTAGTTAACATTAATAAAGGCAACATTGAGAATGGTAAGGCAAAGGCTAAGAAGACCTGCGAGTTGTTCATTAAATTATTAATGGCAACGTGCTGTTGCACTTCACTTTGACCACTGGTTGAGATCACGGCAATCAGTACTGGGATCACAGAGATCAAACGTGTGACTAAACGACGTGCCCACAAAGGCATTTTCATGTGAATAAAACCTTCCATGACAACCTGACCAGTCAGTGTACCAGTAATAGTTGAGTTTTGACCAGAAGCTAATAAAGCGACCGCAAAAAGTGTTGATAAAATACCGGATTTAGCGACACCAATCAAAACACCATTACTTAATTTGGAAGTATCAGAAAGAGCTTTGTACAAACCAAAGAATGACGGATCTTGGACTGTTCCAGATTTGAAAACAGCAACACCCATGATCAAAAGCAAAGCATTAACAACAAAGGCTAATGACAGTTGGATATTAGAATCCCAAGTCGAAAAATTAACTGTCCGAGCAATGTCTTCTTGATCGTTATTGTCAATTTTACGAGTTTGGGAAATAGCTGAATGCAAGTACAGGTTATGTGGCATAACGGTAGCACCGATGATACCTAAAGCACCTGAAATAGGTGTCATGCCTTGAACGTCAGGTGAAGAGGCAAAAGTTTTACCGGCCGGAACTAATCCTTTGAATATGGCACCCCATGCAGGATCAGATAAAGCTACTTGATAAATAAAAACAGCTAAAATGACTAAAATTAAGCAAACCACGATTGCTTCGATTTTCCGAAAACCGATTTTAGTTAATAAGAGCAATAACAAAACATCTAGTACAGTCAAGAAAACGGCAATCACTAACGGAATATTAAACAGTAGATAAAGCGCGATCGCACCACCAATAACTTCAGCAATATCTGTCGCCATAATGGCTAATTCAGTCATGATCCACAAAATAATACCTAAAGTTTTACCAGTGCGGGCCCTGGTTGCTTGGGCCAGGTCCATTTGACTTACAATGCCCAGTTTAGCGGCCATGTACTGTAATAACATGGCAATCAAACTCGACATTAAAATCACGGACATAAGTAAGTAGGAGAAATTTTGCCCACCAGTGATTGAGGTTGACCAGTTACCGGGATCCATATAACCAACAGCAACTAAAGCTCCAGGACCAGAATACATAAATAATGTTTTCCAGAATCCCTTACCCTTAGGAACTTCCACAGTTCCATTAATTTCTTCCAGCGAAGGTCCATTAGCATAATGGATCAAATAGTGTTGCTTATGAGTTTTTGACTCATTTTGACTCATTTTTAAAGCCACCTTTCTTTTTAAACCATAGTTATTGTACAATGAATTTGCGTATATTGAAACAAAAAGTTTTGGTTACAGAAGAATGAAAGGGGTATTTTTAATATGAGGTCGATCGAAGACAATTATTTACGGGCTATTTTTGAAGGGAGTTATTTGAAAAAAGGTATCTCTAATAAACAATTATCGGAGTTGTTAAAAATCACTCCTGCTTCTACAACAGAATTTACTCAAAAATTACATAAACAGGGATTAGTTGACGGGGGAAAATATAAAAAAGTTTCTTTGAGTGAAAAAGGACAACAAAAAGCCCAAAAAATTATGCATAAATTTCGGTTATGCGAAGTTTTATTAGAAAAATGTTTTAATTTATCATTAGCAGAAGTGGTTCAACAAGCATGGCTGCTAGCTGACTTTTCTAGTGAAACTTTACTGCACGAGCTGAATGAGAAACTGGGAAGACCAAAGAAAACTTTTTTCGGAGCGGAAGTTCAAGAACCTAAAGTTTTTAATTCTGATCTGGAGATGTTAAGTAGTGTTAAAACGGGAAACGTGGTTATCTTGAGAGAGTATTTGGGAAGTAAGAATATGGTAATTTATTTTTCAGAGTTAGCTTTAAACCTAAATGAAGAATTAAAAGTGGAAAAATATGATCATGACTTTAATCTTTTTGTGTTAACAACAGTTAATAGTAAGAAGATCATGGTGAGTAAAGAGGTCGCAGATTTTATTTATGTAGAAATAAAGAAATAGGGCTAACATGAATTAAGAAATGTAAGTAGTCCAAATCTTAGCTGCTTTTAAAATAACGAAAATTCATATTGTGAGATTGCTCGGTGAGTCCGTTGATGGTGGTAACTTTCTATTTGAATTACTGACGAAAAAACCTCAAGGACACAATAGTTTTGCAAAAGTTGTGCACTTAACAAAAAAACTGACACAACGTGTTTTTCAACGTTGTATCAGTCAGTTTTATTCAAAGGATGTGATGAATCAAGTTATTGATTAGGATGCCAAACCATCGCCATAAACGATCACTGGCATTCCCTGATGACTGCGGTCAAATAGTTTTTCCATATCAGCAGGAGCAACGTTGATACAACCGTTTGAGCCATGGTCATAGCGGGCTGAGGGGTTTCCTAGGATGGTTTTTGAGACCCAAGGGGCTGAATGAATAAAAATTCCATCATCAGTTAGGTCCATCGCCTGCGGAACATAGGAGCTGTATTTGGTACCGTCTTTTTCAGTTCCCCGCATGGTCATCGGGGCCTTGCGCCATTTAATATAGTAGTAACCTGTCGGAGTTGCGATATTGACTTTTGGTGACCCCGTGTTGACAGGTGCCGTTTGGACAACTTTATTATTTTCCACCAAATAAAGTTGTTCATTAGTCAGATCTACTTCGATATGATTTTGATTTTTGATAGCATCTAAGTCAGATTTATCAAATTTTTGGTCGGAATTATCGATATTTTTAGCAGGAATGGTCAACTTGCCAGCTAATAATTGTCCTTGCAAATAGCGGCCTTCGTTGTATTCTTGAATCTTCCAGCCTAAAGTTCCTTGGGAATTATCAAAAGAAACATTCTGACCTTGAGCAGTAGTAAAATCTGTTTTCTGTGACCCAGATAAGGAATACTTTTGATTTAAATTGCGGATATAATTGTAACTTGGATTCATGTTTAAATTTGATCCGCTTTCGTTGATCGTTCCCTCAGTTAAAACATTTTTTACAGGCGTAGTTTCTGTTTTGCCCATGACAGTATATTTGAAATTCTGTTTTAGAATTTTGGTGATTTTTTGGTATTCATCTTCACCATACCAAGTTGGCTTTTTTAAAATAATTGAAACGTTCTGCTTAGGTTCATTATTAGGATCGAGTTGTTTTGCTAAATTATTGATAGTAGCAGTTGGATCGATCTGGTTGCCAGAAACAGCTTTTTTAAAAGTTGCTTGACCATTGGCTAAAGTGATCTGAGCATTTTGCGGTGCCGTTCGCTTTTGGTTCGCTTGTGCGATCGCTTGAGTAATTTGTGCTTTTTGGGAGTTCAAATTGTCAACAGCAGCTTTTTTGTCATAAATGCTAGCCTTTTTTGCAGCTTCTGGTTTGGTTGAGAAGGGGTGAGTCCGTCGCTGATGAAGCAAGTTTTTTAACTCATCACGGTAAGCATGACTAGCAGCTATTTTTAATTTACCTTGGTAGATTATTTCTTTGGTCTGTGGGTCTTTAAGCGTGAATTCGGGTTCCTTAAGTTCCGAGCTGATTTTTGAGTCAGCATTTTTATAGGATAACTTACCGATATTAACACCTTGAACAACGGTATTTTTTGCAAAGTGTGTAGTATGCCAGCCATAATAGCCGCCACAGACAGCTGCGATCACGGCTAAGGTAACTAGCAGCCAAAATTTTTTGTTGATTTTCAAACTTAAAACACCTTTCTGAGCTTTAAACTGGTTGGTTATCTAAAATATAATGCAATTTTGCCGATAAAAATGCGATTTCTAAAATAATTTATTACGCGTGGTGCTAGTTTGTAATAGTACAAAAAAATTAACAAAAAAGTCCAACACAGTTAGACTCATAAGTGACTAAACTTAAAAGGAGTCCTAACGATGTTGAACCATCCTAAGTTTAAACAAATTCGTCACGAATTACAAGGTAACTATCATTATTTTTATCAGCTGTGCCAGTCGCTTTACCAGCGCTATTGCCCACGTTGTGTGACGCAACGGCGTAATGTGGCGCACGTTAAAATCGATGACTGTCGATTGTTGGCGCTACTGTGTTTACAAACAACGCTTGGTATCCAATCACAACGCCGTTTTTGGCGCTTGATGACCGCCTTTATGCCGCAAAAAATCACCATTAGTCGGTCACGGTTCAACCGTCGCGCACTACAATTATTACCCGTGGTCAATGCGATCCGTACTGGTTTGACGCGTGAAGCAGCCCAACCTGGACAGATCGCAATCATTGATAGTTTGCCGAATCCATTGTGTGAACCAGTACGTAAATTTAGAGCACGTATTTTTGCTGGGCAAGCTAATATTGGCTACAATGCCACTAAGCAAATGTCGTTCTATGGGTTTAAAACCCACATGCTAGTAACCACTGATGGCTACATTCTGAATTATGTGGTGACTGCCGCTTCGGTCCATGATACAAAAGTTGCCGTTAGCTTGATTGATGATTGTCCTTGTCCAATTGTTTTGGCCGATGTCGGTTATGTAGGCAAGCGACTTGGCGCTGAATTTAAGCAATTAGGCTACACGTTATGGACACCATACCGTTCGAATATGAAGGGGGCCAAGGAACATAATAAGCGCGCGCTCAAGGCGTTACGTCGCACAATTGAATCGCGTTTTTCTACCTTAGTTAGTGATTTTGGAATTGAAACTAACTTAACGCGGAGTGCCTTTGGCTTTCAACTAAAAATTGAACTGGCAATTTTAGTCTATAATTTAGGATTTTTTAATTTTGTGACGAACTAGCACCACGCGTATAATTTATTGTAAATTAATAGTTGCACATTGGTGTATCTTAGCATAAATGTATATAAGAATACAGTGCCCTTAAGTTTTAAAAACAAACATGGTGTTTTTTCGTTAGATTCCTATTTAAGGCGGCAATAAACAGCTTACAGAGCACCAACCTTTTGACAAAATATACTATACCAATTTTTAAAAGTAGTACTCGAAACTTGTGAAAAAGGATAGCCTATAATTAGTATAACATAATTGCTTTTGAGCAAATGCTGACGTTTAATGGTTGAAAATGCTTAAATTAAGTAATATCATATTTATATTGACTTTATACAAAAACTTAAGCACGTCAACTTTGTGAGGTAATTGTAATGACAAGTGGTCTTAATGAACCAAACCAATTCAAAAAACGAGCAGACGATAATGAAAAGCAGTATTTACGTGAAATAATGGAAGAAAGATTTCCAACTAAAGAGGCTGTGATCACTGAGATCATGAACCTAGAGGCGATTTTACATTTGCCAAAAGCAACTGAGCATTTTGTGAGTGATCTACATGGCGAGTATAGCGCTTTTGACCATATTTTGCGTAATGGTTCGGGTAATATCAAAAATAAGATCACGGATGTTTTTGGCGGCAGAATGACACCCAGCCGCTTGCAAAATTTTGCGATTTTAATTTATTATCCGGAAGAAAAGTTGGAATATAAGAAACGGCAGCTGCAACAAGATGAAGATGATGCGTTAGAACAATGGTATTTGGACACGATCCAACGCTTAGTTGAATTATTGGAGTTTGTTTCAACAAAATATACACGATCAAAGGTTCGTAAAGCACTTGACCCAAACTTCGCGTATATCACAGAAGAATTGTTGTATACGGATCCACAAGAATTTGATAAACGCAGCTATATTGATCAGTTAATGAAAAATTTAGTGTCAATGGGAGTAACTGATGAATTTATTATTGCAACTTGCTATACGATCCAGCAGTTAGTTGTTGACCATTTACATGTTTTAGGTGACATCTATGATCGCGGTGACCATCCAGAATTGATCATGGAACGTTTGATGTCTTATCATTCGGTTGATATTCAGTGGGGAAATCATGATATGTTATGGGTCGGAGCTTCATCGGGCTCGGCATTATGTATGTTGAATTTGCTGCGGATCAGCGCACGCTATAATAACTTAGCTACGATCGAAGATGCATATGGGATCAGCTTACGGCATTTGTCGCGTTTTGCGGAAGAACATTATGCGGACAATCCAGCTTTTCGTCCTAAGTTAGTCGATGGTGATTCATTTAATTTTGACGGCGAACAGTTACAGTTGACTCAGATCCAACAAGCAGTAGCAATCATGCAGTTTAAGATGGAAGTACAAACGATTGCCAGGGAACCAGACTTTCAGATGGATGATCGTGCACTGCTGAATAAAATCGACTATGACAATAATACTCTTGAATTGCAAGGTAAAACCTACCAGCTGACTAATACTTGTTTTGACTTGATCGACCCGAAAGATCCGGGGAAATTAACAAGTGAAGAGCAAGAGCTTGTGGAAAGTTTACTGCATTCCTTTGTAGAATCTAAGAGCTTACAGAAGCACTTAGAATTTTTGGTAAATAAGGGGAGCATGTATTTGCGTTACAATGACAATTTGCTGCTTCACGGCTGCATGCCGGTTAATGAAAAGGGCAAATTTTTGCCGTTTAAGTATCATGGCAAGGAGTATCACGGCAAGCAGTTAGTAGATTTCTTTGATCAACAAGTGCGACATGCATATAATGATCCGTGTGCTAATGATTATAGTGCAGCTGATCTGATCTGGTATTTGTGGCAGGGGCCGATCTCGCCATTGTTCGGCAAAAAAGCCATGACGACTTTCGAACGTTATTTTATTAAAGATCAGGCTAGTCATGAAGAAGTTCGTAATCCGTACTTCAGATTACGTCATAATGAAATATTCGTTGATAGTATGTTAGAAGAATTTGGTTTGGATCCTCAGGATGGACATGTGATCAATGGACACACACCTGTTAAAAGAGGCCATGATGCCATTATGGCCAATGGTAAGATGTTAGTTATCGATGGGGGCTATTCGAAGGCATATCAGCCGACAACGGGTTTTGGAGGCTATACACTCTTATATAATTCATATGGTTTGCAATTAGTGGAGCACCATCCTTTTACTTCGAAAGAAGACTCGATCGTGAATGGTAAGGACATTGTTTCTACTAGAAGAGTGGTCAACCATGAGGTTCATAGAAAGTCTGTGGCTGATACAGATATTGGTGCGCGTTTGAAAGAAAACGTCAAAATATTACGCAGCTTACTGGACGAATATTAATATCAAGATGAAAAGTGAGACATTTCGAAGTTAGGTACTAAGCGTGCTTCTCGACGAATAATGCCTAAAGTGGATAAGCAAAAAGAGTCAAGGAAGTTTTTTTCCTTGGCTCTTTGTTTTTAAATTATGATAATAATTCGAAACCAGGCGCGATAACTTTAACATCTTTAGGATTTAAACCGCTAACTAAGATTTTGTTATCCTTTGTAACAAAAACAGCACCGTAAAGATCAGGATCGTCTTTACCCCAGTCTGTGACCGGTTCGCCAGCAAAGAACAGTTCAGTTGTGTGGATCTCACCATCGATCGAGTATTTAGAAAAGACAGTAACACTGGCTAAGTTATTGCTGCGAGGATAGCCCGTCTTTGAATCCAAAATGTGGTGGTAGCTTTTACCATTGATATCCAAATGGCGCTCATAGATCCCGCTTGTGACAATGGAAGAAGCGGGCGTCTTGACAACGGCCACAGCCTGACCGCGCTGATCTTTCGGGGCCTGAACACCCACACGCCATAGGCCATCTTCATGTATGGGTTGTTTGCCGACTAACAGAAGATTGCCCCCGAGGTCGATCATGCCACTGTTGATCCCGCGAGCTGCCCAAAGATCTTTAATTCGATCAGCAATATAACCCTTAGCGATCCCGCCAAGGTCGATCTTCATGCCAGCTTTCTTGAGAAAGACTGTTTGATCTTTGTCATTTAATTCGATCTCGTTAGGATCAACGATAGGCAAACGTTCATTGATTTCCTCTTTTGTTGGTAATTGAGCGTCATCAAAGCCGATGTCCCAGAGTTTTACCAATGGCCCGATCGCAGCATTGAAGCCTAAATGTTGCCGACTGATCTCCACGGCTTTTCTGATCAGATCGTAGACACCATTTGAAACTTGGACTGGCTTTTTTCCCGCAGCATGATTGACAGCCATAACTTCTGATTCTGGTCGGTTAACAGTTAGGAGGTCTTCATAACGGACGATCAATTCGTTGGCCGCGTCTAAATCATTTTCGGTCGTAGCACCAAAAGTCGTTAGGGTGATCTTTGTTCCTAAACCATAATATTGTTTGGTCAAACGTTGTTCAGCTATTTTTTTTACGGGTTCTGGGTGGATATCTGTCCAAAGAACCTCCTTATTTTCAGCCATATTTTTCATCCTCATCTCATAAACACAAATTAATTTCCATTTTTATTTTACCATAGCGAAGTTAGAGACATAGAGTGGGAATCCTTTATTTAACAAACCAAAAAGGACTGGCCTTTTCTAATCATTAGAATGGACCAGTACTTAATTAGCTTTCAGGATCATTGTTGTGTACTTAGCAGCTCGGTAATTTCATCTTGTGGGATTCCTGCGAAAAAGCGTGAGAGGTCAAGTGCGTTTAGTTTTTCTTTGATTTTTTCTTGGGAGTACTTCGTTCCCTTTAGTTCATCTTGTAATTCATCAACGTTTTCAGGTCCGAAGAAGTCGCCATAGATCACGACATTCTCGATCGTACCATTTTCAATGTTAAAGCGCGCATCGATCGTACCGCCAGCAAAGTGTTTCCGGCGTTGAACAGTGAATTTTGGTGATTTACCATAGACCCAATCCCAGTTATAGTAGATCTCTTGTTCAAGTTTAGCGATCTCTTTTTTATCTTCATCGTCTAAAACGTAAGCATAATTTTTTTCTGCTTCTTCAATAGTATTAGTTTTCCAAATCTTTTTGATCAATTCTTCACGTAATTGGAATGTATCCATATTTTGATATTCTTCCTTCAAATATGGTTTGATATTAATTACCCGTGAACGGACTGATTTAATGCCCTTAGATTCAATTTTATCCTTTGGGACACGTAAAGCACTTGCGACCACGTCTGTATCGACGTCAAACATACATGTACCATGTGAGAACGTCTTACCATCGCGAGTATACATTGCATTACCAGAGAACTTGCGTCCGTTTAATACGATATCATTACGCCCAGTTACTTCTATATTCGTGGCACCCATTTCTTTTAGTCCGGCAACAACTGGCTGTACCATCGATTTAAAGTCGCCAAATTCCTGATCTTTAGCTGGAATGACCATACTAAAACACATATTACCAAGGTCTTGGTACATAGCACCGCCGCCAGATAGGCGCCGCGTGATCGTAATATTGTGTTTTCTACAATACTCTGGATCGATTTCTTCCATGGTGTTTTGGTTACGGCCGACAATAATGCATGGTTTTTCGATATAAAACAGCATAAATGGCGGTGTCATTTTACCACTGTTCATTAAATACTGTTCTGTAGCCAGGTTAGTCCGAATATCTTTGGTATTCATTGCGATATATTGCATGTTATTTCCCTCTCTGTTACACAAAACCTGCTGCTTGACTAAAATAATTTAAATTTGTACTTGTCAGGTCTGTGTTTATTTATCAGTGTGCGTAAAGAATGTAAGTTCAAGCATTAATGATTACGTTTTCATGATAGCATTAATGCCTTTCTAATTCAAGAATACTTATATAGTAATAGTTGTTGTTTACTTCAGTTATGATTCATAAAAAAATGGGACTTTGTCAAATAGTGTTGATGGTCCATAGAACTCTATCTTTATGGTAGGGTTCTTTTTTTACTGCCATAGCTAGATTAAAGTGTTTGGGTTGGGAGGCAGGTGCGGGTCCGAAGCGTAGCGAAATGGGCCCGCACCTGCCTCCCACAGTGTTGACCTAAATTTTTTATCTTAGGCATGGATCAATTTGATGCGGATAAAGAAATGCCTTAAGTTACTGAATCCGTAACAGCTACGTTTAAGTTCTTTGATCTTGCGATTGATCCCCTCTAACGGCCCATTAGAGTAGTCATAGAGACAAGCGTTCCTGATCCCTAAGTAGTTCTTTTGAATGGTCCTCATGACGGTATCCATTTCAGTACCATTGGGACGGTAGTTCATAACTAATTGTTGTAAAGTAGCCCGATCGCGGTTGCGAATAAAGGTTAAGATCGTTTGATAGGTCTGATAGTTTTCTGCGAACTGTGGAAAATTCTTGAGTCCCAGATCGACCACATTTTGGGCAGTCGTGTATTCATTTAATCCCCGATAATATTTAACCTGGGAGGTCTCAAGTTGATTTTCAGCTAAGTGGAATAAGCGCCAGTTGCTTTTTAAAACTTTATAGTTGCGGTCGTGGTGGTCGTTGATCCCTTTTAAAACACGCAGCCGTTCATGGTCAAGTGCCCGACCCGCTAACTGAACAAGATGGAAACGGTCAAAGACGATCAGTGCGTTAGGAAAAAGACGACGGACGAAAGTCTGATACTGTGCATTCAGATCCATGGTCACCAGTTGAACTTTTTGACGCTCAGAAAGTGTATAAGTATTGGTGAAATACTCGCGGATCGTCTGCGAGAGACGATCTGGCAATAAGGCGACCAAATCATGTGTTTTTGCGTCAATGCAGATAAAAGAAAAGCAGTTCTTAGTTGAACGAAATTCGTCAAAGCTGAGAGCTGTCGGCAGCTCTTTTGGCGTTACTAAAGCCCGCTGATCCTTATACAAGATCCGTTGAACCGAGGAAGCTGAGATCCCCACGGCCTGGCTGATCGTCTTGACTGGCAGTGAGTTCTTAGCTAAAGTCGCGATTTCGTGGACTGCTTGGCGGGTGATCGAGTGCCGAGGCGGAGCGAGCTGCGTCTGCGCGCTAAAAGTATGGTGGCAAGTTCGGCACAGATAACGCTGTTTGCGCAGGTTCATGCGGAGCGGTTGTTCACCTAGGCTGGGCAGTTTCATCTTGGTCAGGCGGGTCCCATTCTGAACAAGATTCGTGGAACCACAATTAACACAGCGTTCGACGGGGTAAGTCAGCGTAGCTGAAAGCAGTTTTTCGTGAACTCCGGCCTGTGAAAAATCAGTACAAGCTGAAATTTTGATATTTGGGTCTTGGATATTGAGTAAATTTAGGATAGAATCAGTTTGGGACATCATTTATACCTCGCTTTGATTTGGTTTTATCGCTTTAATCGTAGCATATGAGGACAAATGATGTCCTTTTTTGTACAAAAATAGTGCTGATGAACGCTCATCAACACTAAAAAGTTTAGACCCAAAAAAATCCCCAGTGACGGGGATCAAAAATTGAATTGTGCAATTTTTAAATGTTGGTTGGGAATCCTAGACCAACATCAGCTGCATCCATAATACCTTCAGCTAAGGAAGGATGAGGATGGATAGTCAAGGCAACATCATCCAGAGTTGCGCCTGATTCGATAGCTAACGTTAGTTCGGTGATTAGATCGGCAGCATTTGCTCCAACGATTTGGGCTCCAACGATTTGTTCATCGTCTTTAGTAAACACTAAGCGAATAAAACCTTTTGTGGCATTCATTGAAATTGCACGGCCATTTGCAGCAAATGGGAACTGTGCTTTCTTAACGTCTAAGCCTTGATCCTTAGCTTCTGCAAGAGTTAAACCGGTTGTGGCGATTTGTTCGGCAGTGTAACAAACAGCTGGCATAGCCCGGTAATCAACAATGCTTGATTTTCCGGAAATGGCTTCGGCTGCAACTTTACCTTCATAGCTGGCTTTGTGAGCCAAAGCAGCTCCGGCAACGACATCCCCGATAGCGAAAATGTGTGAGACATTTGTCCGGCCTTGGTTGTCAACTTTGATCAAACCACGATCATCAGTTTCAACTTTCGCTTGTTCAAGACCCATTTCGGCCGTGTTAGGTTTACGTCCAACAGACACGATACAATAATCGGCTTTGATTTCTTTAGTTTCACCATTGATCTTTGCAGTTACTGTGACAGAATTATCATCTTGTTCTGCTTTTTGAGCCATGGCTGAAGTATAAATATCGACATTATGGTCGGTCATGTTCTTCTGAACAACTTTGACCATGTCTGATTCATAATTAGCTAAGATCGAGTCCATACCTTCTAAGATAGTTACATGTGAACCAAAATCTGCATAAGCTGATGCAAGTTCACTTCCAATATAACCGCCACCAATCACAATTAATTCTTGGGGAATTTCTTTAAGTGCTAAAGCACCAGTTGAATCAACCACACGACCCTCAAATTTGAAGTTAGGGATCTCAATTGGATGGCTGCCAGATGCTATGATCAAATTTTTGAAGTTGTAAGTCTGAGCGGAATCATCTTTACCGATCACACGCAAACTATGGTCGTCTTTTAAAAATGCTTCTCCCCACAAAACATCGATATGATGTTTCTTAAAGAGACCGGAAACTCCGCTTGTCAGCTTGTTGACTACAGAGTTCTTCCATTCTTGTGTTTTACCAAAATCGATTTGGGCATCTTTTGTAGTAATGCCCATGCCAGCTGTACCTAAAGCGTTTTGATAGTGATGAGCTGCTTCGATCAAGGCTTTAGAGGGGATACAGCCAATATTTAAGCAAACACCGCCGATAAATTCGCGTTCGATTACGGTAACTTTTTGTCCTAATTCGGCTGCGTGGATCGCTGCAACATAGCCGCCAGGGCCGGCACCGATCACAACAGTCTCTAAATCTTCTGCAAAATCTCCAACTACCATTTAATTATCCCTCCATCAAAAGTAATTCTGGGTCGCCCAGCAGTTCTTTCAAACGGTTAACTGCACGTTGAGCAGTTGCACCATCGATCACACGGTGGTCAAAAGCCATCGTCAACTTCAAGACACGGGCTGATTTAACTTCACCGTCGACAACAACTGGTTCTGGGCTGATTTTACCGATACCTAGAATTGCAACTTCTGGGAAGTTGATAATTGGGGTAAAGAAACCGCCACCGACTGAACCGATGTTAGTGATTGAAATTCCGGTGTGACTCATGTCACCTGAACTTAACTTACCGTCTTTGGCTTTTTCTGTATTAGCACTGATCGAACGTGCAATGTCGAATAAGCTTTGTTGGTCAGCATGCTTAACGTTTGGAACAAAAAGCCCACGATCAGTATCAGTTGCAATACCGATGTTGATATAGTCTTTAAACACGCTTTGCTTGTTATCCATGTCAACTTGCGAGTTGAAGATCGGGAATTCTTTCAAAACAACTGCAAGAGCTTTTGTAACATAAGCCAAGAATGTTAAATGAACGCCTTTAGAAGCAGCAAGTTCTTTGTACTTCTTACGGTGATCCCACATCTTATCAACAACAACTTCATCAAAGATGTGGACATGCGGTACATTGTCATTGGAACGAGTCATTGCTTTAGCTGTAGCATAACGGATCCCGGACATCTTTTCAGTATGCTCTGGCCAGTCAGTAGAAGTTGAAACAAGAGCAGCAGGAGCCTTTTGTTTTTCAGCAGGTTGTTCTGTTGTTTTCTCTGCTTCAGCGGCTTTTGCACCACCACCAGCCAAGAAGCTGTCGATGTCAGTCTTCAAGATCTGACCGTGGTTACCACTACCGGAGATTTGTGTTAAGTCAGCACCTTTATCACGTGCATAGGCCCGAACACCCGGCATTGCTAAAACAGGTAAAGAGTGATCTTGTTTTTCACCAGTTGGTGCTGCTGCGGCCGTGTTTGCAGCAGGAGTTTCTTTGCTTTCTGCAACAGGAGCTTCTTTTGTAGTGCCACCTTCAACGTTACCTTTTCCAGCAGCAACTTCGAGTTCAACTAAAGGTTGACCTACTTCTGCAGTTTCACCTTCAGGGACCAAGATCTTAGTAATTTTACCAGCAACAGGAGAAGGAAGTTCTTCAACAGATTTGTCGTTTTCGATTTGAACCAAATCGCCGTCTTCCTTGACTTCGTCGCCTTCTTTAACGTGCCATTCACCAACAGTACCTTCAGCAATACCTTCGCCAATGTCAGGTAAGTTGAATTGGTAAGTGTCTGTGCCAGAATTACCGTTACCGGCAGGTGCTGTGGCGGAAGCTTTTTCTTCTTGCGCGGGTTTTTCAGGTGCAGCTTCACCCGAAACGTTACCTTTACCATCTGCCACTTCAAGTTCGACTAAAGGTTGACCCACTTCTGCAGTTTCACCTTCAGGGACCAAGATCTTAGTAATTTTACCAGCAACAGGAGAAGGAAGCTCTTCAACGGATTTGTCGTTTTCGATTTGAACCAAATCGCCGTCTTCCTTGACTTCGTCGCCTTCTTTAACATGCCATTCACCGACTGTACCTTCTGCGATACCTTCGCCAATATCAGGCAAGTTGAATTGATATTTCTCCATTTGTTATATACCCCCGTATATTTGATCAAGTCATCAATGAGGGAAAGCAGCCTATATAAAAGATCCATATTACGAATTTACAATATGAAGATCAGCTAAGGCTTGCTTTGGTACACCTCATCTCGCTTTGTAATTAATAATTTACGATTTCTTTAGCTTTTTCAATAATATCGTTCTTATTTGGAAGCCATATTTCTTCTGCTTGACTGAATGGGTATGGAGTATCTGGTGCTGAAACTCTGCCAATTGGTGATTCAAGCGATAAGATCGCTTTTTCAGCAATGATAGAAGCAACTTGTCCCATGACTCCGGCTTGGTTTTGAGCTTCTTGTACCAAGACAGCCCGACCAGTTTTTTTAACAGAGTTGATAATTGTTTCCTCATCTAACGGGGAGATCGTCCGTAAGTCGACTACTTCAGCTTCGATACCTTCTTTAGCCAAAGCAGCAGCGGCTTTCAAACTCTCTTGAACCATATAACCATAGGAAACGAGTGTAATATCTTTACCTTCACGTTTAACATCAGCTTTGTCCAATGGAACAGTGTAAGGATCCTCTGGAACTTCTTCTTTAAATGAACGATAAAGTTTCATGTGTTCCAAGAAGACGACCGGATCATCAGACCGGATCGATGAAGCCAATAAACCCTTAGCGTCATATGGACCGCTAGGTATAACGACACGTAAGCCTGGAGTTTGGGCTAATAAGCCTTCCAAACTATCAGCGTGGAGTTCTGGTGTGTGAACACCGCCACCAAATGGGGCACGGATCGTGATCGGCATCTTACGTGAGCCGCCCATTCGGTGACCTGTCCGTGAAATTTGACCAGCAATTTCGTCCATTGTTTCAAATACGAAACCAAAGAATTGAATTTCAGGTACAGGACGGAAACCTTCCAAAGAAAGCCCCATTGCTAAACCACTGATCCCAGATTCGGCTAATGGTGTATCGAAAACACGATCTTCACCGTTTTCATCTTGCAAACCGTCTGTAGCACGGAAAACACCGCCGTTACGGCCAACATCTTCACCGAAAACTAGGACTTTTTCATCTCGTTTGATTTCTTCATCTAGGCCTTGAGTAATTGCCTTGACCATCGATAATTTAGCCATTCTTAGTCACTCTCCTTTGCAGTATAAGCATCGATCTCCGCTTTGATCGCAGGTGGGGTGTCGATAAACGTATTCTTCAGGAAGTCACTTACTTTTTGTGGTGCAATACTTTCAGTTTTTTTGATTGCTTCGTCAATTTGTTTGTTGACTTCTTCTTCCCAAGCTTTTTCTTGATCTGTTGACCAGATACCCTTATCTGTCAGATACTTACGCATTCTGATCAATGGATCTTTACGTTGCCAATCGTCAACTTCAGCTGATGTTCTGTAACGTTTTGGATCATCACCAGATAATGTGTGTGGACCATAACGGTATGTCAATGTTTCGATCAGAACAGGACCATTACCAGCAACTGCCCATTCACGAGCGGCTTTAGTTGCTGCATAAACAGCTAAAGCATCCATTCCATCAACTTGGATCCCAGGAATACCTACCGCAACAGCCTTTTGAGACAAAGTGGGAGCAGCAGTTTGTTTTGCACGCGGTACTGAAATAGCGTAGCCGTTGTTTTGCACAAAGAAGAGTGCAGGAGACTTAAAAGCACCCGCAAAGTTGATGCCTTCATAAAAGTCACCTTGTGAAGTACCGCCATCGCCAGTATAAGTGTATGCTACTGTTTTCTTATTGTTTTTCTTAATACCTAAGGCAACACCAGCCGTTTGAACATATTGAGCACCAATAATGATCTGAGGTGGCAAAGCCTGCATTGCTTCTGGATACTTGTTGCCATCAACATGACCACGCGACCAGAGAAATGCTTGATAAAGCGGAAGCCCGTGTTGTACAAGTTGAGGTACATCACGATATGCGGGGAGAATAAAATCATCTTTAGTCATCGCAAAATTCGAGCCGATCTGGCTGGCTTCTTCACCAGAAGTTGGTGCGAAGAAACCTAACCGTCCTTGACGATTCAACTTAGTAGACCGTTCATTTAAGACACGTGACCAAACCATCTGTTTAAATAATTCTGTTAGTTCATCGTCTGAGAGATCTGGTAAGAGATCCTTGTTGACGATTTGACCTGTTTCGTCCAAAATACTGAGAGTTTCAGTGTTTGGAGTACTCTTGAGTTGTTCAAAATCTATTTTTTTCATTTGTAAATTTTCCCTCCTCGAAAACTTGCTAATGATATACTGAAAAGCTTTACCATAACGCTTTCATTACTAATGCTAATACCTTTTGAGCCAAATGTAAACTTTAACAAATTGTGCACATTATATTTAAATTTTTTGTTGCTAGTATCAAGCCAAATACATATAAAAACAAATTTTTATACCCGATGTATGTGAACGCTTTCACGATAAACCGTTGACTTTTGATAACTTTAGATGACGTCATCAAATTAGTGGCAATTTGCGAATAGGTATTTATTAATGCCTTATCGAAAGGTGAACAATTAATTTAAAAAAAGGTTCAAATCAAGATAAATACCTAAGCAATGCACAAACTTTGCAGAAGAAGAGTTAGAGAACACGAAAAAACTAATTAAAGATAAATATATTGATGTTTAATTTTAAGAAGTATTGGATTATGATGTGGTTAGAGTATATGCTATGGAGCGAGTTTTGCGTGGTAAAGGGTTGCAGTTGTCCAAGCTCTGTTTTAAATGCTAAAGGCGCATTAATATTTTGGTTTCTGATAGTATGTGAGAGTTCTTATTTTGTTATGCTGTTAATTTGAGGGGGATATTTTATGGAAGAAACATTTGTGGCATATCCGATAGTGATCACGCCTGAAAAGAACAATGAATACTATCAATATTTAGTATTTTTGCCCGACTTTGGGACCTATTGCCAGGCGAATAGTATCATAGAAGCACTACGTGTGGCTGTGAAGTTTATTCGGGATTATGCATTGACCAATGAACTTCCTCCTATGAAGCTTGAATTGCCTCACAGTATTGGAGAACAGCTTGTGACTTTTGTAAATCTTGAAATGTCAAATTAAGTTAGAAATAACATAGCTGTTTATCTGTGATGTTTTCCATGAATACCTCAATTGGTGTTTTATAATTTAATGATTTTCTTGGAATATGATTACGCCGGCTACTGACTTGTTGAACTAAAGCATTTGGTAAATTGCGAAAATCCATGCTCTTGTTGAGACCATCTCGTCTAATTAGTCCATTATTATTTTCGTTTAAGCCACGCTGGTTAGGAGCCCCAACTTCGGCAAAATAAGTACTAATATCATGCTTATTTGCGATTTCTTTCCAACCAGTGAATTGTTTACCATTATCAAAAGTAATTGACTTGAAAAGGTGTTTTGGCTGTTGGGACAACCATTGATTAAGATGTTTATTAACGCATTCAGCCGATTTTTGTTGGATGTTTAAAATGATTTCAACTTTGGAGAGACGCTCAACTAAGGTCATAACTGCACCTTGATGTGCTTTGCCTTGGACGGTGTCTGCTTCTAAATGACCAAATTCATGTTGAAAATGAGGATAATCCTGATAGCGTTGATAAATACTTCTGCCGAGTCGGCCAGCTTTACCACGCCGTTCAACGTAACCATTTGGATGCCTTTTACCTTTCATTGGCAACAATTTCACATTGAAAACACCTCTTTGAAAAAGTCGGTATAAGGTTCTCATACTACAACTGATCTGTATCTCAGCTCGACCAATAATCGTATCAGGGGTCCAACCTAATGCGAGTTTCTGCTTAATGTATTTGGTTTCATCTTCTGGTAATTCAATTGCTTTTCGACCGCAATGAGTTTTATTAACTCGATGATTTTCTTGAAATTGACTAATTGAATTACCAGCATCTAGAAACCGGTAAACACGATAAACGGTTTCGCTGGAACGTTTAAGAGCTTTAGCGGCATGATAGGCTTTAATATCTTGTTTCCAAAAATTATATATAAAGGTTAATTCACGTGTGGTAAGATGTTTATAAGTCATTTGTGGTTACCTCTCTTTTGATTAGGGATATTCAAAAGTCTACCACAAATGGCTTTTTTATTTCTAACTTAATTTTACAAACGACGAATGTTAACTTGGCTGCTAAAAAAGGTAAATAATTTGTCAGCCGGAAGAATTTAGCGTATTACTAGGACAGTTAAAAGAGGAGGGGGTTAAAATGGCTGCAATCTACGATTTCAACGAGACAGAAATGAGTGGTCAAAAGCTTGAGATGAAAGATTATACTGGGAAAGTTTTGCTGGTAGTTAATACTGCTAGTAAGTGCGGTTTAGCTCCACAGCTGGAAGGCCTGGAACAATTGTATCAAACATACCATGAACAAGGTTTTGAAGTTCTAGGTTTACCATCTAATCAATTTCATCAAGAATTAGAAACAGATGATGAAGCAAGTGACTATTGTCAAGTTCATTATGGGGTTACTTTTCCGATGACAAAAAGAGTCAAATTAAATGGAGACGATGAAGACCCGCTTTTTACCTATTTAAAAGAAGAATCAGGTCATGGAAAAATCAAATGGAATTACACTAAGTTTTTAATTGGGCGTGATGGTCAATTGATCCATCGCTATGCCCCAACGACTAAACCAGAGAAAATCATTCCAGCAATTGAAGAAGCTCTTTTGGCGGAATAACTACTGAACAATGTGAATTATTAAAGATAAAGGTATTCATCATTTAGCAGAAAAAATGATGAATACTTTTTACTATGGTTGCTTTTAAATAGCTTGCTTTATTTTCGTTATGCTATATACTACTAACATAGATTTTTATAGATACAATTATAAAATTTGTAAAATGAAAATATTTAAAAAGTGAGGGAAAATTACTTATGAAACAAATTGTTTTCCAAGATATCTCATATCGAATCGATGATAAGCAAATATTAACTGATATTTCACTAAAAATTGATAAGGGAGAAATAGTGACGATTGCGGGGCCGTCTGGGAGCGGTAAGAGCACATTAGTCAGAATATTGGCTTCACTTGTAACACCAACAGCAGGGAAAATCATATATGCAGGTAAAGATATTGAAGAAGAAGAACCAATCAGTTACCGCAGGAGAGTGTCGTATGCAATGCAGCAGCCGACTCTATTTGGTAAGACTGTTCGTGAAAATTTAGAGTTTCCCTACCAGATCCGTCAGCAAGCCTTTGATGAAAACAGAGCGCTTATTGCTTTGAGGACGGTTGGGCTTTCTGAAGATTATTTACAACGTGAGGTCAATAATTTGTCCGGTGGTGAAAAGCAACGAGTCGCATTGTTGAGAAATATTTTAATTTTGCCAGAAACATTGATCATGGATGAAGTAACCGCTGGCTTAGATGGGGACAACCGTACTATCATTTATCAATTGATCGAAAAATTAAATCAACAAGGTGTGACGATTATTATTGTTACGCATGACGAACAAGAAATTGCGCAGGCAAAACGATTGGTAGAAATAAAGAGTGGGAAAATAATGGGGAGGTAAGGAACATGAATTTAGCCGTTAATAATCAAGGATTGGCTTTAGCGTTTGTGTTGGTATTGATCACAATGGGAATCGCTTATAAAGAAAAATTACAAGTCAACAAGGAAATCATTACCAGTGTTATACGGGCAATAGTGCAGTTGTTTCTGGTAGGTTATTTGTTGAAGTATGTTTTCCGAGCTAATAACAATATTTTGACGATAGCATTGGCCTTGATAATTGTTTTTAATGCTAGTTATAATGCAATGAAAAGAAGCCAAGGGATCGAACATGGTTTTAGAAACTCATTTTTAGCTATTTTCATCAGTACTGGAGTTACACTGACAGTCCTAATAGGAATCGGAACGATCAAGATGATACCTTCGCAATTGGTCCCTATTACCGGGATGATTGCATCAAATGCGATGGTCGCAATTGGAATTTGTTATCGTAATTTAAATCAAGCTTTTCGTGACCAACGGCAACAATTACTAGAACGTTTGGCATTAGGAGCTGACTTAAAAGATGCGTCATTACCGATCTTACAAGAAACGATCAAAATTGGTATACAGCCAACAATTGATTCAGCCAAGACAGTGGGGATAGTTAGTTTGCCAGGAATGATGTCAGGTTTGATTTTTGCAGGTGTTGATCCAGTACGTGCAATCAAATACCAGATCTTGGTAACTTTTATGTTGCTGTCAACGACTGGGATTGCTTCTTTTATTGCTTGTTATCTTTCTTACCGCTCATTTTACAATGAACGAAAACAATTACTGTAAAACATAGCTAATTGAGTACTTAAGGTCATCCAATGCTTAATTTTTGTCATGAAAATGTTTCACGTGAAACATTTCAGCAAAATTAATTCCGAATTGCTATACACAGTGTATTATTAGGGGTGTAAAGAGGAAAAAGGGAAGGGTGGTTTGATGTTAGCATTTATTTGGGCTGAAGATAGTAATCATGGTATCGGTTATCAAGGTCAACTACCTTGGCACATGCCCGCGGACATGAAATTTTTTAAAGATACAACTACAGGTAATACGATAGTCGCAGGGCGTAAAACTTTTGAGAGCTTTAAACGTCCACTGCATAACCGAAAAAATATAGTTCTGACTTCTCGTGATGAGAAAGACTTTCCTGAAGGAGTGGTTGTTTATCATAGTGTAAAAGAGGTATTGGAATACTATACGAGACAACCAAGTCAAAAAATGTTCATTATTGGTGGTGTGCGCTTATTTAAGGAATTTTTACCTTATGCTACAGATTTGTACCGGACAACGATCGACCATGAATTTGCGGTTGATACCTATATGCCTGAAATTGACTATAACCATTTTATGTTAAGTGATTTTGTGGAAGGAAAAGTTGATGAAAAAAACAAATATCCGCATCATTTTGAGCATTTTATGCGAGTCGAACCAGAAAATGAATAAAGATATTGTTGTTGATAAAGAGAGATTCTAAAAGCAGGATCTCTTTTTTGCTAGAACAAGGAAAGGAATTGAGAGAACATGGCAGCTAATTTGGAAGAAAAAATTAATGATACGAATGATCCGGACAAATTAAAACAGTACCTTGAGCCGCTTAGTGATATGGATTTCTGTCAGGTGATAGTTGATTGTGCAGATGGACAAAGGCTGGATAACTTTGTTCCACAGCATAAGTTTCCGGCTTACACGATTGCTTTGCATTGTATTGATCATCAGAAAATCAGTAGTAAGCAGCGGAAAACCATTCAAAATCTTTTTTTAGCGACGAAAGCAAAGGGGACTGACAATGCAGGATAGAAAAGGGCTATTAAAAGCATTATTGATTGCCTTGCTTTTTTTAATACTTGCATCACTTTATTTTAAGCGAGAATCTTTTGAATCTAATAGTACAACCGTAAATAGTAATGAGAATGTCGTGCAAACTTTTGCTTAGTAGTCATATCATGAAGTCATAAGAAAAGAGCCAGAAAAAAATAGTAGTTCTAGAGAATGTATTTAGGAAAAAAGCCGGACACAGACTTGACGTATAATCGACTAGGAAACATAGTGAACTTTTTGTACTCGGCTAAGGAAGGTGCTAAAAACTTTTTGTTGACCCAAGTTAGTCAAGAGATTGGTTAATAAAAACCATTATTTTGGTGGTCGACGAAAACGAATTGTTCTCAAAAAGTAAATACAAAAAAACAGGTGCAAAATGTTGGAAAAGCCAGAATTTTGCACCTGTTTTCAATTTTGAGGCCAGTTTTTCCTAGCTTCCTGCAAAAGGAGCTGTTTGATTAAGACAATTTGAAATAAAAGGGTAAAGAAGGCCATTGATAAATCGATACTTAACAAAATACTTGGAATCAAAGAAAAACTTAACGGAAGTTTTTACTCAGCACAAATCTGTTGTCTATATGATATCATTATGATATCATAATGGGTGTAAGGGGGGTAGATAGATATGTTTACATTTGGAAAAAAGATATCATTTCGGCCATTGATCATTGCTTTAATTTTCTTGTTAGTGGTGGGCTCACCTATTGCCGGCGCTTTTGGCATGTGGGGTTGGGCAGCTGGAATCGGAGTTTTTATTGTTGTAGTCTGTGTTTACTATCCGGGTGTACTTGAACTTGAATTTAACTATATTGAGATCACCGATTATGAAATTAAGTACTATGACTTTAGAAGTTGGTGGAAAAGAGTCTTGATGGTGTTTATGGGTCCAATGACACCATTAAAAAGCATTGATTTAGATGAAATTGTTAGCGCTCGCACTATTGGGCAAGAAAAAGGAGAAAAAATGCCAGTGGGCATGGCTATACCAGCTTCTAATTTTATTGGTGCTTTTGCCGGAGCAGTTTCCACCATCCAGAAACTGTATTGGATCGAAATTGAGTTAGAAAATGGAAAAAAGATAAAGTTATCCTTAGCACATGACAAAGCGTATAATACCGAAAAAACGGTTAAGAAGGCTAAATTAGCAGTAGAATGGATCTTAGCGGATAAGAAGAAAGAAGACCATTAAGAATGAAAAAATTAAGTGGAATTTTGTTCATACTGATCGGTATTTGGGAGTTCTATGCGGTTTACCGGTCCTTTAAAAATGTGCAGAAAAAAGGCAATGAAAATACATCTGGATTCATGCCCCTATCTTTATGGAGTGGTGGAGTTTTCGGATTGATTATGATTGGAATTGGCACTACATTACTATGCAATACACTGTAATATCAAAATTTTGTCAAAAAAGAAGGCTGTAGGACTTAAAAAAAATTTTCCTACGGCCTTTTTAAGTTATTGTTCATCCTTTATTTTGAAAACTCTCTCTGATATTCCTAGTTTATTGACGAGAATAAGGTAAATCACTAAAGCTATGATACCGATCACCCCACAGAAAATAAAACCTGAAATTTTACCAGATGGCAAATAAATGTTTCTTGCTAGCAAGGTGATCAGCGTAATCAAAAGAAAATAGCCAATGTTAATTAGTATGATTGGGAATAGCCGACGTAAACTGAAACCAAATTGTTCGTGAATCTTACGGTAACTTAGAAAGCTCACTAAGCCAAAGGCAATCGCTGTTGCTAAAACAGCTCCCATACCCTGAAAATAGTAAACAAAAGGAAATTGGCAAACTATTTTGGTAACTAAACCAAATAAAAGATAGGTCATTGCTTTGCGACTGTAATGTAATGACTGTAGTAAGGTCAAACCATTGATAGCAATAGCCATGATAACACTTTGCCAAATATTGAAATATAAGAATAAAGCACCTTTAGAATCATAAGTAAAAAAGATACCATTAATTTCGGGTGAAAGTACGGCCAACATTGTAGCAGCCGGCAACAAGATAAATAACAAATAAGATAGATTTTGCTCTAACAACTTTTTGATACCTATACGGTCATGAATTGCATTTTTACCAGCAATCAACGGTAAACTTGTTTCCGCCAGTGCTGTGGCTAATGCAATAATGACAGCAGTGATCTTTGAAGGATTAGCTGAAAAGATAGTATAAATGTATTGAGTGTATTCGGATGATTTAGCTAACAAACCTTGCATGATCTGTTTAAAAAACAGTTGATCTACAATCTGACAAAGGGTGATGCCAGCACCGACGATAACAAACGGCATTGATTCATATGCAATCATAAACAAAGTGTGTTTCATTCCGTGCAGATCAAGCGGTAGACTTTTCTTTTGTTCAGCATGATAAAGCGGCAATT
Source organism: Ligilactobacillus acidipiscis (assembly GCF_900116935.1). Taxonomy (NCBI): domain Bacteria; kingdom Bacillati; phylum Bacillota; class Bacilli; order Lactobacillales; family Lactobacillaceae; genus Ligilactobacillus; species Ligilactobacillus acidipiscis. Next base: position 2,566,613 of record NZ_LT630287.1, on the reverse strand, counting down.
GACGCTGATAATGAAAAAGTAAATAAAAGTAGCTCGCTAGTGCACCAATAAAGGCAGCAAAAACACTGAAGTATACTGCGATAACATAGCTGGCGTGAAACTGATAAATCAGCAAGTAAGTACTGCTTAGGATGAACACTACGCGAAAAATCTGTTCCCAAAGTTGGGAAATTCCAAATGGCCTGAGGTCCTGGTTTCCTTGAAACCAACCACGAATAATACTCATTGAAGGTAGAATAGCTACTGCTGGAGCTAAACTTCTAATAGCAATGGTAGAATTCCGCTGTGAAACAACAGGTGTGTTTTTGGCAAAAAAAGGTGCAAAGAAATATAGAAGAGCAGCAAAGAAAAATCCAGAAATGACCATCAACCAGAAACCAGTTTTGAATAATTTGTGACCATTTTTAAATTTTTGCTGACTATTATACATAGCAACCCGTCTAGCAATACCAGATGGAAAACCTGCAGTACCCAGAGAAAGAAAAATTGCATAAATAGTAAAAGAAGAATTATTTAATGCCTGTGCAGTTGTAATATTGTGGGCAGACCCCATCATGTAAAGCCAGGGAATCAAGTAAACGACGCCCAAAGCACGTGAAAAAATACTTCCAAAAGAAAGCCAAAAAGAACCGGATATCAATTTTTTGTTCACTTAAAATACACCTTACTTATCTAAAAATTTTGATTAAAGGAGGAAAGTTATTTCCCGGGTTATTTTTCTAAAAGTCGTAATAAAAATATATGTCAGCTTTGCCAGACTGAGAGGTATGATCATACACCTTAGTATTTAACCCGCCAATTCTAAATCCAAAAGATAGGTAAAACAAGCAAGCATTAAGGTTGTTGTTTTGGCAAACTGTAAAAATCCCTGCATATTTTGCCTTTTTTGCAAGTTGGCATGCCTGTAACAATAGCTTTTGTGCAATAGCTTGGTGGCGATATGCGACGTTAACTTTTAAATCGTCTAAATAGAGATACTTAAATGGCTGCTTCCTAAAAACAGCTAGTCCCACTGGTTGTGTTTGCGTAAATGCTCCGAGAGCAAAGCCGGTTGCATTGATCTCTGAAAGTTGGTAGTTTTCTTGTGGAAATATTTGTGAAGTACTTTGAGAAGCAGCATAAAAATTGATGTTGTAACACCATTTATTTGATAGCTTAACAACATTTAAATCTCCGATGATTTGAAAAGGCTCATTTTTAAGCTTCAAGGCAGACCGATTATTGTCTACAATGGGCTCGATTTTTATGTCCATATTAGTGTCTCTCCTTGTTAACTTTTCCATAGAGGATCACAGCATTAGAAAAAGCGGATTTATCTTACCGTGATTTGGTTTATTTCTTAAATAAGGTCCTTATCCTGGCATGTAAATGTTGCAGAAATAAGACTTGTTTGCGCGTTCTTTCCAAATGGCGATATCTTGTTTTAAACTTTTTATAAAACTCTTGATGATAATTTTCTGCGGGCCAGAATGTTTTTGCGGGTTCGATCGGAACAATGATTGGTTTTACATATTTATTGGAACTTTGTAATTCACTTTTTGATTTTTCTGCTATTTGTTTTTGCTCGGGTGTTGTGTAAAAAATTGCGGGACGATAATTGTTTCCTCGATCATCAAACTGCCCCTCAGCGTCTGTAGGATCGATCATTCTCCAATATGTTGCCAAGATTGTCTGGTAATTAATTTTTCTTGAATCAAAAATAATCTCTACAGCTTCTACATGCCCAGTTTTGTGTGTCTTGACTTGTTCATAAGAGGGATGTTGCAAATGTCCTCCCGTATAGCCGGATATTACTGATTTAACTCCTTCCTTGGTGTTAAAGGGTTCAACTAGGCACCAAAAGCATCCACCGGAAAAAATAGCACGTTCTTGAAAAGCTGGGTCTTTTTGATAATGAATACTATAATCAAAGCGCATTTTTCCCGCTGGGTCACCTTTTAGTTGCAAATAAAAATCTGCAACAGCAGGTGTTAAGTTATTTCTTAAGGCTAATGGACGTAAATTGAATTCAAGTTGTTCAAGTGAGGTTTTGATTTCTTGACCAGCTTGAATTTTTTTGCGTGTCTGTTCAAGTAATTGCTTTTCCCATTCATGTGTAGCTGTGTTGTTGAGTAAGGTCTGTAAATTTTGTAAAGTTTCAGTTTTATTCATATGTGAAACAGCCTCCTTACTAGTAAAAACCTTGCAACATGCATGTCTGAGTAATTATAGCACAGAGCTATGTGAAACTAATGAACTCGGCCGTTAAATTCTGCAAAGCATATATCTATTTATCGTGAAAACTTTGTTACTACTGAAATATACGCACTAAAAAAATTTTTTCTCAGTAATGAATAACTCAAGTCAGAAAACTTTATTTTTCAGAACCACGCCTATATTATTCACTGAAAATGAATATTATCTCTTTTTATTGCATAAAAGTAAAAAAACTTGCAATATATGTATAATTATTCTACTATTGAGAAAAAATTTTGAAAAGAGGAATTGACATGAGCAAAGAAAAAGTAGTTTTAGCATATTCGGGTGGTTTGGATACTTCTGTGGAGATTGCATGGCTCAAGAATGCTGGATATGATGTGATTGCTTGTTGTATTGATGTTGGTGAAGAAAAAGATTTGAACCAGATTCAACAAAAAGGTAAGGAGGTCGGGGCGATCGGATCAGTAGTAATCGATGCTCAACAAGAATTTGCAGAAGAGTATTGTTTGATCGCATTACAAGCACATACTTATTACGAAGGCGAGTATCCTTTAGTCTCTGCACTGTCGCGTCCCTTGATTGCGAAGAAATTAGTCGAAGTCGCTAAACAATATAATGCAACTACGATTGCACATGGTTGTACAGGTAAGGGAAATGACCAAGTTCGTTTTGAAACGGAGATCCATGCTCTGGCACCTGAATTAAAAATTGAAGACCCAATTCGTGACCAACATATGTCCCGGGAAATGGAAATTGAATATGCTAAAGAAAATGGCATTCCTATTCCGATCAGTAAAGAAAGCCCCTATTCGATCGATGAAAATTTATGGGGACGTGCTAATGAATGTGGCGTGTTGGAAGATCCGTGGGCAACTGCGCCAGAGGATGCTTATGAGAGAACAAATGCTTTGGATAATACCCCAGATATACCTGCTTATTTAGAGATTTCTTTTGAAAAAGGTGTTCCTGTTTCAATTGATGGGGAAGAATATCAATTGCATGATCTGATCAAATATGTCAACAAAATTGCTGGTCAACATGGTATTGGGCGGATCGATCACGTAGAAAATAGGTTGATCGGTATCAAGTCTCGCGAAATATACGAATGTCCCGGTGCCGAAGTTTTGTTAAAAGCGCATAAAGACTTAGAAGACTTGACCACAACGAAAGATTTAGCACATTTTAAACCTATCATAGAAAAAGAAATCACAGATACGATATACAACGCTTTATGGTATACGCCGTTATTTGATTCGTTAAAGGCCTTTTTAGTCGAGAGTCAAAAGGAGGTTAATGGTACTGTCAGAGTTAAACTATTTAAAGGAAATGTTATTTGTGAAGGACGGCAGTCAAAAAACTCCCTGTATGACTTGAATTTAGCTACTTATACTTCTGCGGACTCATTTGATCAAGAATCAGCAGCCGGTTTTATTAAGTTGTATAGTTTACCTTCGACAGTTCATGCCCAGGTTCAAAACAAACAACATATGCCACAAATGCAAGACTTTAAGTAAAGAGTGGGGGAAAACTAATGGAGATAAACCAAATGTGGGGCGGCAGATTTGAAAAAGGAAACAGCACAGATGTCATCGCTTTTAATGAGTCGATTTCTTTTGACAAACGTTTAGCAAAGCAGGATATTTTGGGTTCTCTTGCACATACTAAGATGTTGGTTCATACTCAGATCCTTTCTCAAGCAGAAGGTGAACAAATAATAAACGGCTTAGAAAAACTGCAAAAGAAGTTGTTGGCTGGAAATTTAAGCTTTTCAAGTGATTACGAGGATATTCATATGAATATTGAGACCCTGCTGCAGCAAGAAATTGGTCCAATTGCTGGCAAATTACACACTGCTCGCAGCCGTAATGACCAGACTGCCACGGACATGCATCTTTTCATGAAAGATGAAATTTCCCAGATCATTAACTTGTTAGACCATTTGCTCAAGGTCATTGTTATTAAAGCAGAAAAGAATATTACGACTTTGTTAGCAGGTTATACTCACTTACAACATGCACAGCCTATCTCTTATGCGCATTACTTAATGGCGTATTATGAGATGTTTACGCGAGACCTTCAAAGATTTCAGACAGCTAAAGCCAGTGCTGATGATTCTCCTTTAGGAGCTGCTGCTTTGGCAGGTACGACTTTTCCGATAAACAGGGAGTTTAGTGCACATGAATTGGGGTTTGGAAAAGTCTATCAGAATTCGATCGATGCAGTATCAGACCGCGATTATTTATTGGATTTTTTAAGTGCTTCGGCAACGGTGATGATGCACTTAAGTCGATTCTGTGAAGAGATCATTCAATGGAATTCTTATGAATATGACTACATTGAAATCAGCGATGAGTATGCTACTGGAAGCTCCATTATGCCGCAAAAGAAAAATCCAGATGTTGCAGAGTTGATCCGTGGGAAAACTGGGCGTGTGTATGGGGAACTTTTTTCCTTGCTAACGACACTGAAGGGGCTTCCTTTAGCATATGATAAAGATTTACAGGAGGATAAGGAAGGAGTATTTGACGCAATTGACACAGTAAAAGCCTGTTTGTCATTATTTGCAGGGATGCTTGAGACGATTTCAGTGAAAAAAGATAAGATGGCGGCAGCATTAAAAGACGACTTTTCGAATGCCACTGAGATGGCAGATTACTTAGCAAATAAGGGATTACCGTTCCGACAAGCACATCAAGTGGTTGGAAAATTAGTTCACTATGGAATGGAACATCACTTGCCCTTACAGGAAATGAGGCTGGAACAACTTCAGAAGTTTGAACCAAAGATCGAGGCTGATGTGTATAGTATTTTATCTCCCAAGAAAGCTGTAAAACGACGGATATCATTAGGAGCGACGGATTTTACGCGAGTCAGTGAGCAGATAAAGCGTGCTCAAGAAAAATTATTTCATTAGAGTAAGTTTTAAAAATATGTTGGTATTAAATTGATATGTTTATTTTAGTTATGTCTAGCATGATGATAAAGACAATTTTTTATATAAGGTCAATCAAAAATTTAAGAGAGTCTATGGTAATTTTAGTATTTGGAAAACGGTTTATTTGCTACAAAATAAGGATGCTGGTAAGATATTAATGTTATATTAAAAATTAATTATCGGAGGCATATATTACCATGGCAAAATTAACCAGTGAAATGAAAGAATTATTTGCAAGTGAATTTCCGTTTCTAGCTACCGCTGACAAAAATGGCAATCCTAAGGTCGGACCGAAAGGCTCTTTTAAGGTATATGATGACGAACATTTGGCATATGTAGAATGGACTGGCAAGGAAGCGTTTGCTAATTTGAAGGCTAGTGGCAAAGCTGCTGTTGCAGTTGCAAGCAAGCCGAAAAATGCTGGTTTTCGTTTCGAAGGGACAGCACATATTTACTATCCTAATTCTCCAGAATATACTGAAGCAAAGGAAAAAGGTGGATTTGGCGATGGAATCGCAATCGTTGTGATCGATGTTGAACGAATTTATCAATTAAAAGCGTCTGCTCAATCTGACGATTTGTTAGATGAAAGTGTTCCAGCACGAAGAGGATAATTTACTTATAAAAAAGGACCACTACAATTAGAGCGCAAAATAATGAGGGACTGACCTAAAAGTTCAACAAGTATAAAGTGCTTAAAGGTAGTGGTCCTTTTTCTACGTAAAGTCAATAGTTAAGCCTAATCTTATAGGATTTAGCTGTAATTGTTTAGTATTAAAAAAACACCAGCAGTTTGCTAGTGTTGAAAAGAATAAATAATTAGTAATCGAACATAGTAAACGCATTGTCTAAGACTTCGTCCCAATTACGATGCATGTCATGGACAAAAACGGCTTGTTCTTCAGGATGCTTGGCAAAATGAAAATTTTGGGGTTCACCGTGTGAGCGCAACCATTTTTTCGTAAATGACCATTCATACCGATAACCGATCGGCCGGCAATGCCAGTTAATGTTATTAATATTTTTAACGCCATCACGTGCGTGAATATGACCAAAAACTACATCTGTGGCTGTCTCACTGTAATTTGAAATTACATCACCGATTTTTTTGCTGCCAAGTACACCACCAAGAGCACGCCAAGTTACTGCTTTTCTGTCAAAGGGCGCGGGATACATGATAAATTCCTGACGTGGCACAAAATGAGTTGCGATGATCACTCTTTTATTTTGTTTTTGAAAATCGTCTAACAAAGAAGTAAGATGCATTGCTTGTTTCTGACTGATCACAGGGTCACTTTCTGAACGTTTAATGAATTTATCGATCCAATATTTATTTTTATAATCGGCTACGATTTTGTCAGGTGGCTGTTCGTCAGTTTCTCCTCTGGCAAAGCCGTAATCATACCAACCATTGAAGGGTAATAACACGGTGTCGGAGTTTAAGTTCAAGGGAGTGAAATTTAAAAAACCAGGTGTTTTGTTATTTTCAATATTGTTAGTATCTAACATGTCATGATTTCCAAAATTAAATGTTGTGGGCAAGATCGAGTTGAGTGTTTGGATGATCTCATTGCCTTCACGGCTAAAATGATTTGTAATGTCTCCCGCAATATGCAATTTTGTTGCCCCAGCATCTTTGATATAAGTTCCGATCGCAAGCAGATCATGTAAAGTAAATTTATTAATATCAACATGTAGATCTGAAATGATTGCTAATTTCCCCATTTGTGTTCCACTTTCCCCTTATTATTGAAGATAATAATTAGACTAAACATTTCTAACTTAGCCTATTGAAGCGTGATAGTCAATTTGTTGGCTTAAAGAGACCATGTGGAAGTTTGAATGCAAAAAACACGCGAGTGTCCTATAATCGACTGTGTGTTTTTTTTGCATGTACTTATTGAAGATAATGTTTGTTTACTAATTCAAACCCAAACACTGCTAGCCAGATACAGATGGCTGCTAGTATGAATAAGGTAGTATATGAGATATAGTGGATGATTACAGCTCCAACGATTGGTCCAAGAGCTCGACCAAACGATGTGGCACTAGCAAGCGATCCTTGAAAACGGCCCTTTTGTCCCTCTGGACTAATGTCATTAACAAAGGTTGAGGCGGCAGGGTTAACTAAAATTTCACCCAAGGTTAAAATTGCCATTGCTGTCAGGAAAAGAAAATAGTGATTTCCAGCTACGATCAGGATCAAAAATGAAGACCCGATCAATGCTAACCCACCGTACAAGCGTAGATGCAAATGACTCATTAACCATTCATCGAAATAGGTCATGATTGGCTGAATCAAAACGATCATGACCCCGTTTAAGGTCCAAACTGAACTATAATGTTTGATGCTTAAATTGTTTTCAACCATGAAAGTAGCGATGTTGCTTTGCCATTGTTCATAGAAGATCCATAAGACAACGATGTTAAATAATAGTGCTAATAAAGGCCAAAGTTTGTTAGGAGTCAGCTTATCTGGTTTCGGCAGTGATTCACTGCGATTTGTATTGTGTTGGCTCTCATGATTTCGATAGAATAAAATGATAATTATCGCAAAAATGATAAATAAAACTGTGGAAACCGCAAAGACTTTGCTAATACCAAAAGGTAGAATGTAACCTACCATTAAAGTTCCGATAACCATCCCCAGGTTGCTCATAAAATATAGAATGTTAAAGATGTAACTAGTTCGTTTGTTCTTAACGACGGTTGCAAATGAGTTAATGCAGGTCAAGTTCAAACCATTACCAAAGCCTAACATGACGAGACCTAGCGGAAAAGCAGGCCAACCATTGTTAAACATCAGAAAAGTACTGGCACAAGTGACGATGATGCTCCCGAGAAGGATCGTATAAAAGTGGGACCAGCGATCATAAAGGAAACCGCCTATTGTGTTCCCCAAAACAACGCATAGCGAATTACATAGTAGAACAAAGCCTGCTGTGATCAGAGTTTTTCCCAAGGTATCATGTAAATAAATTGTTGTTAGTGGCCAGATAAAACTTGTGCCGGTATTTGCCAAGAATGATCCGGCAAACAACCATTTAGCTGGCATTCCAGTCTGTTGTTTCAAAATATTGTCCCCCTTAAAAATTACCAAGGTAAAATGAGTGGATCAGAAGGCTGATATTATAGGAACTGAATAAAGTCTTCTGGTTCATACAACCAAATTAAAAACTCAACATTACAATGGCATTTAGACATCGTTACATTGGGCTTTGATTTGTGTATTCGATAGTTGCTAATAATTATTAAACGTGCTGCAAAACGCATCATTGGATACTGGACTGTCATAAAAACACCGTTAACCATCTTAACATAAGGGAAAGATGTTTGTCTGTGGTTTGTCGATAACAACTGAAAATACAGTAAACCTTATTTTTTGAAGGAAAAACCAAAAATTTAGAGAAAGCGCTTGCATTTTTAGAAAAATAGTGTAATATAAGAATTGGAAAGGGGTTAGATCCCACGGAGGTATGACCAAGGTTCAACGTCATACCATGAGTTTTAAAGATATAAGCTATTTCCGACACGGTCAGAGGGAATAGTGTGAAGGTGAATGATGGGATTAAGTACTCCTTTCAAATAACCAAGCCAGCAGGTCATGATAACGGATCACCGATAATGTAAAATAAAATTGTGAAATTTATTGCGGTGATGAAAGGTTAGCATGGGTTGCTGGTTTTTTGTGTCTATTTACATGTATAAATAAAAGTACTCATGGCAGTCAAGGTTGAGTACTTTTTTATTGGAATTTGCTTAATTTGTTCCAATAAGTTAAAATGAAATCGTATTCAAAACACCATAAGGAGTGACATCATGAAAATCAAATTGATTGCCATAGATATTGACGATACTTTGTTGAGTTCGGAAGGGAAAATTTTGCCAAGCACGAAAACAGTACTGCAAAAAGCGTTGAAACATGGTGTAAAAGTTGTTCTATGTTCCGGTCGTCCTTTGCCAGGGATGCGCCCGTTTTTGGATGAACTGGGTATTGCTGGGGATGAACAGTATGCAATCAATTATAATGGCAGCGTTATTGAAACTGTATCAGGCAAAGTGGTAGCTGAAACAGGCTTGAGCAATGCTGTTTATCGACAAATAGATACATATTCAAGTTTAAATGGGTTGCCATATAATGTGTTAGATCGTAATGGAGAGATTTATACTAGTAATCATGATGTAAATAGGATCACAGTCGTTCAAGCCTGGGAAAACAGTGCTGGCCTTCTGATCAGAAAGCCAAGTGAGATGCCAGCAGATTTCGGGATCGTTAAGGGGGTTTTTGTTGGAGAAACTGAAAAACTAGATCAGGCGCAGAGTGGGGTTCAGCAAGAATTTGGCAGCGAAAATTATGTTGTTCGAGCAGCAGATAATTTTTTGGAAATCATGAATGCGACCGCTGATAAAGGTAAGGCCCTCACCAAACTGACTGAAACTTTGGGACCGGATAAGAGTGAAGTGATGGCTATTGGTGATGAGCGTAATGATATTCCGATGTTTGATTTTGCCGGTCAAGCAGTTGCCATGGGGAACTCTTCATCTGCTGCGAAAGAACATGCTTCATATTTAACAGCATCTAACGATAATAATGGGATCGCACAAGCTTTAAATGAATTAGTATTTTAGAATGTCTAATAAAATAAGTAAATGGCTCTTATTGGTATTTGTTGTTTTTTTTCTGTAAAATTAACCTAATGTTTTGCAGCAAGTAAATTATTTTTGATGAATATGGTGGAGGAGTTTGCTATGACGTATGTTTTAGGTTTAACTGGCGGGATTGCTAGTGGCAAAAGTACCGTAAGTGATTATTTATATGAACAAGGTGCCGTGATCATCGATGCAGATGTTGTTTCTCGTGAAGTGGTTCGACCAGGAGCCAAAGGGTTATCTGGCTTGACCGCAGAATTCGGACAGCAAATTTTAGATGAAGGCGGGACTTTAAACCGTGCAGCCTTGGGTGATATCATATTCAATAGCAAGGAAAAAAGAGACATAGTTAATGGCATCTTACATCCTTTGATCAAGGAAGAAATGCTTGCACAGGTTGAAAGTGCTGCACAAAAAGGGACCGATGTGGTAGTGTTAGCAATTCCGTTGCTTTTTGAAAGCCACTGTGAACGGTATTGTGACGCCGTCTTAGTGGTCGATATTGATCCTAATACACAAATTCAACGATTAATAGAACGAAATGGGTACACAAAAGAGCAGGCACAAGCTAGGATCTCTAGCCAAATGGATCCTACTGAAAGGCGTAAACGTGCAGATTTCGTTGTTGATAACAATGGCAGCAAAGAGGAAACGTATCGCCAAATCGATATATTATTGGAAAATGTTTTAGAATAAATGTAAAAAAAGTTCAGGAATTTTGGGTCAAACCAGTTTCCTGAACTTTTTGATTTTTGCCAAAAATGTTTCACGTGAAACATTTAGAAGTTCTAGAACGAAGTGTTTTCACTAAAAGGCTGGGCTTTCAAGGCTTTGGCCATTGTGAAGGCTAAGATAAGTTTGATAGTATCTCCGGGTAAAAACGCTAAGTTTGAGAATAGTGCAGTCATAAAAGGAACCTGACTTTGAATAGTTAGCCAAATAGTACCAATTAAATCGGAGCAGATAACGCCTGCTAGCCAGACAACTAGTAACTTCAGAGTGATCGACTTCTTGTTTTTAAGAAATGATAGTCCAAAGTATATTAAAAAGGGTGTTAAGAGCCAACTAAACATGTAACCAGCTGTTGGTCCAAGTAAAATGGGCAGACCACCGCGACCGCCAGATAGGACAGGCAATCCGAGTGCAGCTAGCAGTAATAAAAGAAATATAGACATTGTTGCATGTTTAGGCTTAAGTATTAATGAAGCGAGCATTACGCCCATATTTTGTAAGACTATTGGCACAGGAATGATTCCCAAAGGGATCCCTGGTATCAGACCAAGGACAACTAGTATAGCAGTCATGAATGCAATAGTTGTTAAATCTTTTGTTTTCAAATTCCTTCTCCTTAACGTCAACCAAAAATATTATACAGGTTAACAATAGTAAAATAGCATAATTTGAGCAAATTAACAACCCAAGATATGCACAAGGCGTTTAAAATTACATTTATTTAATTTTTTGATAGACTAGATATGTCTTAAAGTCTTATAAGGGGGAATTTTGATGTCTGATAATAAACTTAGTACTGGGTCTGGACAACCGTGGGGTGATAATAATCACTCTCAAACAGCCGGTGTTCGCGGTCCGGTCTTATTGCAAGATTATCAACTACAAGAAAAATTAGCTCACTTTAATAGAGAGCGTATCCCGGAACGTGTTGTTCATGCGAAAGGGGCAGGAGCTTATGGTACATTTAAGTTAACAAAAGACATGAGTAAATATACTAAGGCTGATTTGTTCAATGGAGTGGGGAAAGAAACTCCAATTTTCCTTCGTTTTTCGCAAGTAGCTGGTGAAGCTGGTTATCCTGATACATTACGTGATGTCCGTGGCTTTGCCCTCCGCTTTTATACGCAAGAAGGCAATTATGATATTGTTGGGAATAATACACCGGTATTCTTCATTCAAGATCCGTTGAAGTTTCCAGACTTTATCCATTCACAAAAACGGGATCCAAGAACACATTTACGTGACAATAATATGCAGTGGGATTTTTGGGCTCATTCACCTGAATCCTGTCATCAAGTCACATATCTGATGGGGGATAGAGGAAACCCTGCTAGTTATCGAACAATGAACGGTTATGGAAGTCATACTTATAAGTGGGTCACTGAAGATGGTACAGCTTATTGGGTCAAATATCACTTTATTAGTAAACAAGGTGTTCAAAATATGACAGATGAAGTAGCTACTAAAGCTGCTGGTGAAGACACCGACTATTTACTGCATGATTTATTCGATGCAATTGAAAGAAAGGACTATCCATCCTGGAAAGTTTGTGTACAGATTTTGCCTTATGAAGAAGGATTGCACTACAAACATGATATCTTTGATGTAACTAAAGTTGTTTCTCATAAAGACTATCCTTTGACCGAGGTGGGAGAATTCACTTTAAATGAAAATCCGACTAACTATTTTGAAGACGTAGAAGAGGCTGCTTTTGCTCCAGCTAATTTAGTGCCCGGTATTGAGCCTTCACTAGATAAACTATTGCAGGGCCGCTTGTTCGCTTATAAAGATGCTGCGCGTTATCGTTTAGGAGCAAATTATGAGCAGCTTAAAGTCAATCGTCCGTTAAATGGAGTTAAAAATTATGAACGGGACGGGTTTATGTCCCAAGGGCACGGCTCAGAGGTCAACTATGAACCAAATAGTAAGAATGGGCCGGTTGAAGATCATTCAGCAAGAATTCATGGAGATCGGTTAGAGGGTCAAACAGGAAATTATGAAGCATATGAAACTGATAATTTCTCAGCAGCCGGTGACTTATACAATGTCATGAGTGAGGATGAAAAACAAAGATTAGTTAAGACCATTAAAGAAAATCTTGGAGTGGTCGATGATGAAAATATTAAAATTTTAGAAACAAAACAATTTTATCAAGCTGATCCTGATTATGGGATCAGGGTAGCAAAAGCACTAGGCTTGAATTTAGAAGATATCAAATAATAAAAAAATAAAGTTGAAAAACTTTCATCACATTCGTCTATTAAATCAGAGGCGAGTGGTGAAAGTTTTTTTATTGTGAAAAATTACTACAAGTTGTGTAATAACAGCTTGGCTATCGCTCCTCTTGTGAATTGAATTGTAAACGATATTATTTATTCAAATAAGCCTTGCTATTGGAACTAAATATGTGAATAATTGTAATTGAAAACGATTCTCAATTGAGAATCGTTGCTGGCAATACGTCAGTAATAATATAGTGAGGCGGGTATTGTTATGACAAGGTGTAAACGACTACTTAAAGTGGTTTTAATGCTGGTGATTTCTCTTATTTTTATAGGAGGATGTGCAAACAGCTCAAAAGCAAACCATGGTTCTAAAAGTAGTGAAAATAATAACAATAGTAAATCCTGAATTATTCATACTTTTCCCTTAAGGACTACTTTTTGTTGTTGTCATGCTAGTTCGCATCTTTTTCGTTTTTCACCTGTTGGGTGTACAAAAAGAGCACATCCTGTGCTATTGTAAAGTCGATGAAAACCACAAAGAACAGGAGTGCTCCTTATGTCAACTTTACATCATGAAAAACTTTTATTCAATGACCAGATCAACATTTCTAATGACGGTGGTGAGTTAGCGAACGATGCCGGAACTTTATTAATTGCTGAATTTCTGCACCAAATTCACTTTGACCAGCTCTTAGAAGATAACTTGCATTTTAAAGATGACCGTAAATATTGTACCTTTCCCTTGAACAATTTATTTAAGCAGTTGCTGTTGCAATTGCTGGCAGGATACTGCCAAGATCAGTCGGCTAATACCTTGTCACACGCCGTTGATTTTAAGCTGGTCTTGTCTCAAGCGGTCGCTTCCCAGCCGACACTTTCACGCTTTATCAATCACATTTCAGCGTCTGGGCTCTTTTCAGTCAAATCATTGCTCGGCTCGGTAGCTCACTTTGTTCTTGGGCAGCTAAATCAACATCAGCTGATCCTTGATCTAGATTCGACACATGCCGATACGTTTGGTGACCAAGAAAAGAGTGCTTATAACGGTCACTACCAGACCAACGGTTATCATCCTTTACTAGCCTTTGATGCTTTATCGGGCTGCTTGTTGAATGCTCAATTACGCCCCGGCAATCGCTATACTTCCCAAGGTGCGACTAAATTTTTATTACGGAGCTTACGGGCCTATGACGGATCTTCCCTGGATGTCTTAGTGCGGGGAGATTCTGGTTTCGCAGCTCCAGGGATCTACCATGCGTGTGATAAAAAGCAGGCTAAGTTCGTGATTCGTTTAAAAGCGAACTACCAGCTCCAAAGTCGGGCTGAGCACCTGATCCAAGTGGGTGACCAGGACTTCACCGAAGCTGAAGTCCAATGGCATGTCCTGCGAGACTATTGTCCTCAAAGTTGGTCACGACCTTATCGTGTGATTATTAAATCAACGCGGCCGGCGGGCAACTTTCTGTTTGACCATGAGTTTATCGTGACCAACTTGGAAGAATTAAGCGGTCCACAAGTCTTTGCCCTCTATCACCAACGCGGTTCCATGGAAGACTTGATCAAAGAAGTTAAACGTGGCTTTCACTTTGATAAAACGGACAGTTCTAGTTTTGAGGCCAATGAGTTCCGGATGCTGGTAGCTGGGGTCGCTTATAATATACTGCAAGCCATGAAGAACTTAGTTTTACCAACAAAGCTTAAACACGCTCAGGTCGGGACGATCCGTTTTAAATTACTCCATGTGGCAGCTAAGGTCACGCACCATGCGCGTCAAGTCTGGGTCCATTTATCTCAGACCAATGTGTTCGATAAATTATTTTGGCAGACACTGTTCAAGATTCAAAATCTAAAAATATATCCGCTGTGAACTCACAAAATAAAAAATGTTTTTCTTAGGGAAAGGGTGAAGTCTGTCCTTTTTTAAACAGTCCGACAACAAAACTAACAAAAAGCTGCTTTTTTTACACACTAAAGTAACTTTGCACAAAGTTTTAACTGCAACGAAAAGTATGAATAATTCAGGTAAATATCCACTGAAAATAAAGAATAAATTTGGTACTACAGTTATTAAACAGAAACCTAAGAGAATTGCAACGATTCAGTGGGGGAACCAAGACGTTTCTTTGGCATTAGGTGTTGTGCCGGTTGGATTCTCAGCGGCCAATTTTGGTGTTAAAGACAATAGCGGACTTTTACCATGGACTAAGAAGAAATTGGATCAGCTTGATGAAAAAAATCCGAATGTTTACAAAGACACAGATGGACTTGATTTTGAAGCTATTGCTGATTCTAAACCAGATGTTATCTTAGCTGCCTACTCAGGAATTACTAAAGAGGAATATAAAACATTATCAAAGATCGCACCAGTGGTAGCTTATCCCAAGTCAGCATGGACAACTTCATGGAAAGAACAAATTCATCTTGATTCTAAGGGAATGGGGATGGAAAAACAGGGAGACAAACTGATCAAACAAACAGAGCAAAAAATAAATACCAGAGTCAAAAAGTATCCCCAGTTAAAAGGAAATACAGTCACATGGGTCAATTTTTCAGCCAAGGATCTTTCTAAGTTCCAGATTTACACCTCTGCAGACCCGCGACCGGCCTTGTTAAAAGAATTTGGCTTAAATTATCCCGAGAATATAACCCGGGAAATAAAGAGTAAAAATAGTTATTCAAAAGATTTCAGTTCCGAAAAAGAATCTGTTTTAAATGATACAGATATTATCGTTGGCTATGGAGATAAAAAGTTATATCAGACTTTAAAAAATGATCCAGTTTTAGGTCAGGTCCCAGCTATTAAACGGGGCTCAGTTGCTTTTATTGGTAGTGATTCACCTATTGTTGCTGCTGGAACGCCAACGCCATTATCGATCAGTTATACCTTAGATGAGTATCTTAGATTATTAGGAAAGGCAGCCGGCAAAGTTCAATGACAGCAGTTGATCACGTGAAATCGCATAGTCGCATTAAATGGAAGCTGATCTCATCTTTGTTTGTGTTATTGATTTTTGCAGGTTTTGCTTCAGTTTTCTGTGGTGTTAAAGATATTTCTGCACACGATGTTTCTTCTATTTTGCTTATGCAGAAAGTAAGCGACCCTCTTGTGGAAAGCATTGTTCAGAAAAGGATAATCCGGACTTTTTTTGCAATTTTATGTGGGGTAGCTTTAGGTATCTCTGGAGCTTTAATGCAGGGGGTCACTCGTAACCCCTTGGCTGACCCAAGCATCTTAGGAATTAATACAGGAGCCTCTTTCTTTGTGGTTTGCGGTCTGGCATTTTTTAAAATCAGCTCAGCCTGGCAATATATTGGACTAGCTTTTATCGGAGCCTTAGCAGCTGTAACTATTGTTTTTGGAATCGTTTTTTTGGAACGTAAAGTTGATCCGTTAACGCTGATCCTTTCTGGTACAGCGGTCAGTATTATGTTTTCTTCTTTAGTTACGACTGTGATTTTAGTTAAGCAAGATTCCCTGGACCAATTTCGTTTTTGTCAAGTCGGAAGTTTAGGTTCGGCAACAAGTCAGGGAACAATGATCTTTGTTCCAATATTTATTGCAGGTTTTATATTGGCGATGTGTTGTGCACCTGGATTGAATGCGTTGATGCTTGGTGATGAACTTGCAAGAAACTTAGGAGTCAATGCCGTGTTGATTAACGTTTGTGCTTGTATAGCCGGTATTATCTTATGTGCAACTGCAACTGCTTTAGCCGGACCGATTGCTTTTATTGGTTTGTTATCTACACATATGACGAAATTGATCGTTGGATCTGATTTAAGAAAAGTAATTCCTTTATCTTCTCTGACTGGAGCGTTATTTTTAACGATCGCTGATGTAATCGGCCGGTTAGTCAGTGATTCTAATGAAATTAGTGTTGGAATCATAACAGCGTTAGTAGGCGCTCCTTTGTTGGTCTACTTAGCAAGAAGAATGAAGGTGCAAGCCCAATGATGGATGAAAATAATTCTAGTTCAAAGAAGTTTGTTGGGTCACAACGTCGTAAGATCCGTCGTTTTCTTTCAGTGGGTATATTAGGTGTAGTGTTGCTGGGGCTAATAGTTTTCTCGCTTTTATATGGGAGAACGATATATTCAATTTCAGAGGTTAGCCAAGTTATTTTGGGTAGGTTTGTTCCTGGCGCTTCTTTTACCATTTTAACCTTAAGATTACCTAGGATGATTGCTGCAGTTTTAGCTGGCTTTTCTTTTGGGATAGCTGGGTATATTTTTCAAACTATGTTACGGAACCCGTTGGCTAATCCTGATATTTTGGGGATCAGTTCTGGTTCAAGTTGTGCTGTGGTGATCTGCATTCTTGTTTTTCATGCTGGTCAGATGACACGCTCACTTGCGGCAGTATGCGCAGGATTATTGACCGTCATTATTTTATTTGGTTTATCTGGGCATAAAAGGGTGGTTGCTACACAGATCATTGTAGTTGGTATCGGATTACAAGCCTTTTATAACGCAATAATTTCGTATCTGACAGTGACTGGTGACCAAAGAGATCTGCCTGAAACGTTACGTTGGTTGAACGGTAGCTTGGATAGTGTAATGCTAGCCCAACTTCCTTTTCCGTACCGTTTTCCAGTTGGTGTTGTAACTGGACTGATAGGTGCGCCTTATCTAATTTGGCAATTGATGGTAATTAGTAAACGGGGTGGATATGATGAGTGAGCATGAATTTTACTGTGAAAATATTAATGCCGGTTATTCAGAAAGAAATATACTAAATAATGTTTCCTTACGTATACCAGCTGGGAAAATTAGTGTTTTGATCGGTTCTAACGGTTGTGGAAAGTCGACTTTACTGAGAGTTTTGGCCGGATTTCTTATCCCGACTTCAGGGCAAGTCAGGTTGGATGGCAAGCAGTTGAAAAAGTATTCAGCTAAACAAGTGGCGCAGATCCTTGCAGTACTGCCGCAACAGTCTAGTGCGCCTGTGGGCTTAAAAGTGATCGATCTTGTCAGTCAAGGTCGTTTTCCTCATCATTTTGTTTTTAGCAGATTCAATAAGCAAGATGAAGACGCGGTTTTAGAAGCAATGGAAATGGTTGGCATTACAGATTTAGCAAAGAGAGATGTTAGTGGGTTGTCTGGTGGTCAAAAGCAACGAGTTTGGATTGCTCTTGCATTAGCACAACAAACGGATATTATCTTTTTAGATGAACCGACAACATTTTTAGACATGACTTATCAAGTTGAAATTTTGGATCTGCTGTCCGATTTAAATAAACGTTTCGGTAAGACTATTGTTGTTATCTTGCACGATATCAACTTGGCTGCTCGTTATGCTGACCGACTTTTTGCCTTGAAAGACGGCATGTTGATCGAGGAGGGGGATACCGGAAAAGTGGTAAAAAAAGATTTGATTAAAGAAGTTTTTGGATTAAACTCAGTAATCGTTGAAGACCCAATTACGCATAGTCCCGTGGTAGTCCCGATCGGAAAATAGGCAAAAAAAGGAATGACTAGTTCGTTTGTAATTAACAAGCGCACCAGTCATTCCTTAATACTTCGAGGATTATCCATATGTCATTCTCTCCTTAAATATTTTGCGTGACAGAAAATTATTTTTTTGGCAAGAAAATGTCGTTGTAGATGTTTTCTTTGCGCCAATCTGAAAAAGACAAATTGTTTTTGCGCTTGGATTTCGAATAACCGTATAAGTCATCGGTGACATTCGAGGCCAGAGCCAAAACAATTAAAAGGAAAAGAAGTAGACCAACTAGTCTTAACATTTTGATCCCTCCCTGAGAATCATTATATTTAAGATGAAATAATCATCTTGTTGATTCGTCTTTATTATAGCAAAATTGTGTGGGAGTACTCAATCTAATTGTTTGGATAAAATCAATAAAAATAGTGTGTTCTCTTTTTTTTTTTTAGCTACTAAAACCATCAATTTTTATTAAAAATATGCAACAAATGTTTCACGTGAAACATTTGCTGCATATTTAAGCAGATCCAATTATTTCTGCGTATATAGCGGTTTATAGCTTAAGAATAGAGCTACGGATACTAGAAGTGCAAATAATAGTGGGATCCTAGTAGTTTTATCAAAGAGTAAGAAAATCAAAAAACCACCGAAAAAGAGTAGGGTCAGATAATCAGTCCATGGGTAGCCTGGCATTCTGAAAATTTGACTTCCTACAGGATTTGTTTTGCGGTACTTTAAATGACAATAGACGAGAATTAACCAGACTAAAACAAAACTGATTGTTGATACGCTGGAAATCAATTCAAACACATTATCTGGGATCAAATAGTTTAATAATACTACTAGCAATAAAAATACGGTTGAAAAATTTAACGAAGCATAAGGGACACCGTTTTGGTTTACACGGGCTAACTTTTTAGGAGCACTGCCGCTATCGCTGAGAGAGTGTAAAGTTCGACTTGTGCTAAATAAACAGCTGTTTGTCGCTGAAAGAGCAGCAGTCAAAACAACAAAGTTTAAAATACCAGCAGCTCCAGGAATTCCGATGGAAGCAAAAACTTGGACAAATGGGCTGGTGGATGTTGAAATCTTATCCCAAGGATAAATACTCATGATTGCAATCATTGAACCGACATAAAAAAGGCCGATCCTAATGGGCAGGCTATTAATAGCAGTGGGTAAATTTTTTTCAGGGTCTTCAGTTTCACCTGCAGTCAAACCAACCATTTCGATACCTACAAAAGCAAAAACGATCATTTGGAAGGACATTAAAAAGCCATAACCTCCGGTAGCAAAGAAACCACCGTGAGTCCATAGATTTTCAAAACCAGCAGAATTTCCATCGATATTAAATTTGAAAATAGCTAAGAAAAAGCCTACAGCAATCAGTATTATGATTGCCAAAACTTTAACTAGAGAGAACCATGATTCAAGATCACCAAAGAGACGGACATTTACGTGATTTACCAGATATAGACACAATAAAATTATTAGCGGCGTGGCCCATTGTGGAAAAGCTGGAAACCAATACTTGATGTAGATTCCACTTGCAGTTAAATCAGCCATTGCCAAGCTGATCCAACAAAACCAATAAAGCCAACCAACTACGAATTCTAAACGATCTCCCAAATAAATTTTAATGAAATCCAAAATTGAACGTTGAGACAAGTCGGATAGTAATAGTTCGCCGACTGCTCGCATCATAAAAAAACAAAATAGTCCGACTATTATGTAAGATAAGATGATTGCTGGGCCTGATGAATGAATCGCACTTCCTGATCCTAAGAACAAGCCAGTGCCGATCGCCCCCCCAATAGCAATCATTTGAATATGTTTGTTTTGTAAAGAACGCGACAGTTTTTGTGATTTCTGAGGTTGCTTCATTAATGTTCCTCCTCGTATTTGAAAATTCTAAAAATTTATGTCAAAGCGAAAATGAAAGCGCATTAAAAGACATCCCCCATACTATCGTAATAGTACAAGGGGCGTCTAAACGCTGTTCCACCCAAGATTTACGGTTTATTGACCGCCCTTCAGCAAGATGTCTTAATTTGTATAAGGAAATAATTGCTTTAACGCACTGATAAAGGTTGTGCTACCATTCCATTGTTGTTTACTGCCATTTTTGCTAGTTTTCAGCCCTTACCAGCTCTCTGATCCTTCCATGTATCAGTTACTTCCTTATCTTACATGTTTTTCGTGATAAATATCAAGTACTCTTTTAAAAATATTTCCATAAAAAAGAAACCCGTTATAAAGTGGGCTTCAATCTTTTTTTTGACAGATTACGTAACATGTCTCATTTGGAGAATGTAAACATGAATACAATTGCATTTTGGGTAACATACAACGATAAGGTTACTTCAGTTTTTACATAAAATCAAGTTAAAAAACACGAAAATCTAATTTTATTTATGAAACTGTATACAATGGTATATATCAATTATCGTTACTAAATTAAAGAAAGCGGTTAAAAACTTGTTATTGGTTTTTTTAAGCAATAAACGTTTTTTTAAGACAAAGAATTGTTAATGTGCATGTAAACAGTCATTCCCTTTTGAAAGTAAAAAGAATTAGAGTAATTGAAAGGATGCTCATTTTTGGTACAATTTATTTCTTCGATCTTTAAAGTTGGAGTACCAACTGGTTGCTTACTTTCTTGCGCTTCATTTTCACCTAGACTGTATACACTCACATATTCGTCGGCATTGGTAACCTCAATATCATAATTTTCCACGATGAAACTGAAAATTGAATCTTCACATATTTCTTTATTAAGATAAGGAACTTGTTGTTTTAAATAATAGGCATGTTCCAGACTGACCAAGTCTTTATTTGAGAAGCGTAACCTGCTAACATAATAAACTTGATCATCAGGATCACAATCTAAATGTGCAGCAATTTCTTTTCCTGCGGGGATAACTTTTAAAGCATTAACCTTTGATTTAATGATAGTTCTTTTTCCCAAACTGCCGAGTCCGTTTTTACCTGCAATGTTCATAAAATAACCATCGCTGTGCAAAGGCACGTTAACAAAATATCCACTACCTTGAACACGCTTGATCAAGCCCTGTTCAAATAGTGCGTCCATCGCATTTCTAATCGTATTTCGACTGGTGTTATATTTTTCAACTAATTCTGCTTCACTGGGTAATTTATCCGTGTATTTTCCGTCTGCAATGTGTCTTGAGATCTCAAATGCGACTTTTTTATATTTTAAAACCATTGTCTACCCTCCTCGTATGGGCTTTATTTTAATTAAACTTTGTTATTTTTAGGATAACTCCTCATGGCAAAGAGTTCCGCTTAACTAATTTCCACACTATACTGCTTAAAGCGCAATATGGTGTAGAAATCTGTTAATGCTCACTCTTTAGTCGTCATGCTCCGCTCACTTTTTAGAGTAAGTACTTTTTATCTCCAATCGGGTCTTGGGACGTTAAAATCTTTGGGCCGTCATTTGTAATTGCTAATGTATGCTCAAATTGGGCTGAAAGACTGCGGTCACCTGAAAGATAATATTCCCAACCAGTTTCTGGCACTATTTTTGTGTCGATTTCCCATGAACCACCAGCATTGACCATTGGTTCGATCGTGATCACCATTCCAGCTTTTAAACGTAATCCTTGATGAGGCATGCCATAATGATAAATATCTGGGGCTTCATGGACAGACGGTCCAATACCATGGCCAATAAGCTCTCTTACGTCTCCCATGTGATGTTTGGTCTCGACATATTCCTCGATCGCATGCCCAATATCGCCCACTCGATTGCCGACTTGTGCTTGTTCTATTCCAAGGTATAAAGCTTTATGCGTCACCGCTAATAATTTATCAATTTCGGGAGTTGAATCACCAACGACATAGGTCCAGGCAGAATCACTTTGATAGCCGTGCCAACTGACACAGAAGTCAACTTTAACCACATCATGATTCTTGAGTTTTAATCCCTTGCGGGGTGTAGCGTGGGCAACTTCATCGTTAATACTGATACAAGTTGCGTATTTATATCCATCGGCTCCTTTTTCTGAAGCAATGGCGTCATGATCTTGAATATATTGATCTACTGATTGTTCGATTTCCCAAGTATCCATACCCACATGTAATTTATCACGTAACATTAAATGCGCTCCTGCCAAAATAGCACCTGAATGTTGCATGCCTTCTATTTCTCGTTTAGATTTTAGAGTAATCAAAATCATTATCTCCTTAATGTTTTTCTGACCTAACAATAACTTATCATTTTAATTCATAATAGCATAATGGAATAAGTTATTTGAAATATTAGTATTGTTGTGCTATTGACAACACTAACTACACGTTACATTATACGCTTAAAGGAAAAATATTTGTTGGGATAATTACGATTTGTCACATGTTTCACAAAAACTAAAAACTTATCTTTTTTCATTCAAAAAAGCACCTTAAACCTGAGATTTCGGTCACGGTACTTTTTTAGGATAAGGTTTATAACTAAAGTAACTTTTTTAGACGCAGCATGTCTTTTAAAACTAGCTTATTTTCAATTATCTCTTTGTTGTAATGAATGGAAAAGAAGTCTTGGTCAATACCAACAATGCGGAAGCCGCGCTTTTGGTATAAGTATAGTTGTGCAAAACTAGTTGAACCAGTCCCAATCTCTAAACATTTGAATTTTTTGTTTCGAGCAGTCTTTTCTGCGAATGTTAACAATTGCTGTCCAATTCCCTGATTCCTTATTTTGGGGTCAACTGCGATGTTAACAATTTCCAGTGTCTCTGGATGTGTTGGTAGTAATATTATGATGCCGACAAGCTGACCTTGCGCAGTTGCTTGGTAACAAAAAGAACGATTCAAGTATGAATCTATTAGTTCTTTAGAAGGATCAGCCGCTAACAATAGTTGATAATGTTGAGTTGTTGGTTTCTTAAAAACTGTAATTTTGAGTTCCATAATGTCTTCCTTAAAGTTTGTGTCCAATCCGTAGTATAAATAACAAAAGGAGGGCGATGATCACTGAAAAAATCAGGACCATGATCCATGCGTATGATGTATGGGCGCCCGGCAGACCAACATTCATGCCATAAAATCCGGTCAGGATCGTGGGAATAGTCAAAGCAAGCGACCAGACGGTCAAGACTTTCATCGTATCGTTCAGGTTATTGTTGGCAATGGTGTTAAAAGTATCGCCGATCCGGCCAACGACCGCTAATTCAGTTTCGATCATTCGCGAGACCTGTTCGCTTTCGATCACGACGTCTTCTAACATGTCTTTTTTTGCACTTTGTTCACCGGTATAACTGGGCGTAAAGAAGTGCGTATGCGGTAATTTATGAAACATTGTTAAATTTAATGCACTGGCACTTGAAAAATAAGAGAGAGTTTGTTGTAAATGCGAAAATTTGATCAATTCTTTATTCTTGATTTCTTTATTAAGTACTTTATCCAAACGATTGCGTTCTTTAGTTAGATTATGCATGATAGGCATGAAGCTATCCATTAACTCGAATAGGGCAGCGAAAATAAACTCATTGCGAGTTTGGTAAGCTTTTTCGCTGTGCTTATGGATGATTTTTTCAAAGTTTTCTTCGCCACTTGGATTAAAAGTGAAGATAAGGCTGTCGTGTAATAAAAAACCTACTGGTTGAGTGATATATCTTAATTGTCCTTTATGCAAAGCATGTGGTATTTGAACGATGAAGAGTTCATCACTGCTGTCTTCATCATAGACATAATTTGGTACTTCATCGCGATCAATAACGTAGTTGATCACTTCTTGCGTAAGACCATATTGTTGTTTGAGTTGAGTAGTTTCTTCAGTGGACAAACGCTTTGTTTGGATCAGGGTCAGATCTGCGGTAATGTTTTTAGATTTGAGCATAATTTTTCCTCGGTTGATCAATTGTATTATTCACATTGTAATAGTTGTTGGTGCAAAAGACAAAAGTTCCTTGCTGTTTAGTTATAGTTGTAGAGATGATCGACATTATTTGACAATTATCTTTAAGTGCCAGAAACTAAACGTGTAAATTACTTTATCTATTTAATAGTAAGGGGGGTCGTTACTCCTGAGTTTTTGAAAGACGTTTGTTGTTAGTCAAAGTAAGAAGTACTTAATGGATCAAGGAGTGGTAATGATGAGTGAAAATGTTTTAGCTAAAACTACAGAATTAAATAATGGCGTCAAGATGCCGGTTTTTGGTTTAGGTGTTTGGAAGACCAATAATTCAAATGCGGCCAATTCAGTTTTTACAGCAATTGAGAAAGGATATCGCCTAATAGATACGGCTAAGCAGTATGGTAATCAGCCGGGTGTTGGCGCAGGGATAAAGCAGGGCCTGCTCAAAACAGGATTAAACCGTAAGGATCTTTTTGTAACATCTAAGGTGTTCAACGGTGATGTTGGTTATCAAGCTACTTTGGAGGGCTTCAAGGACACAATGAACCAGTTACAGCTTGATTACTTGGATCTTTATCTGATCCATTGGCCAGTAGATGGACGTTACTTGGACACCTGGCGCGCATTGGAAGAATTGTACCATCAAGGAAAAATCAGGGCGATCGGCGTTTCTAACTTTGATACTGAAAGGTTACAGGACTTGATGGCCCACTGTGATGTGACACCAGCTGTGAACCAACTAGAGTTTAATCCGTTGAATCAAGAAAAAGATATTCGGCAGTTAATGCAGTTGCAAGGTATCCAGCTAGAAGCATGGTCGCCTTTAGGTGGTGGTGAATCATTAAATGAACCAACGATTCAGAGATTAGCTGACAAATACCATAAGACACCTGCACAGGTTATTTTGCAGTGGGATATTCAGCAAGGTGTGATCACGATCCCTAAATCAGTGCACGAAAAACGTATCATAGAAAATAGTCAGGTCGGTAATTTTGAATTAACCCAGGAAGACCAAGCAGAAATCGCTAAGTTGGATCAGGCCAAAAGAAGTTTATGGTACGAAGATTTCGCATGGCATGATCCGCAAAACCCAAATGGAGTTTCAGATGCCGTTGATCAATGGGACGATACGGAAAAATTTTTGCCAAAAAACAAATAGGTGAGTTTTTAGCAAAGGACCTTGTCAAAATATGGCAAAAATATCTGTATGAGTGAAAATGAGATTTTGGTAAAACGCTTTACATGTTGCTATAAAACTATTATATTTAATTTGCACCGCTACTTTAAAAAATTTCAGTATTTTATTTAAAGCAAACAAGTTTAGCAAAAATTGTTAAGATAATGGGCTTGAGTAGCAAATAATCTTTCAGTGCTAAATAAATACACTTAATTATGAATAGTTTTAGCAGTCATACAAGGAGGAATATCAATGGCAATTAATATTATTATGGATACAGACCCGGGGATCGATGATGCAGCAGCACTTACGATGGCGATCAATGATCCACAGATCAACTTGAAGTTGGTTACTGCTGTTGCCGGTAATGTTACAGTTGATAAAACAACTGCAAACGCTTTAAAAATCGTGCATTTTTTTGGTAAAGACCAGGAGATCCCTGTTGCCGCAGGGGCTAAGCAACCTTTGATCAAGCCTTTCGAAGATGCTGCCAGGATCCATGGGGAATCAGGTATGCCGGGGTATGATTTCGGTACTGATTATGGTAAACCAATTCAGAAATCTGCGGTTGAAGCTTTAAGAGACGAAATTATGGCAAGTGATGAACCGATCACTTTGGTACCGACTGGTTCTTATACTAATATTGCGTTGCTATTTACCGAATATCCCGAAGTTAAGGATCGTATTAAAGAAATTATTGCGATGGGCGGGACTTTAGCAAAAGGGAATATGACCAGTGCTGCGGAATTTAATGTTTTTACCGATCCGCATGCGGCAAAAATTATGTACGATTCAGGGATCCCGATCGTGATGGTCGGATTAGATGTGACCTTGAAGGCGCTGTTAACTCCCGCAACGATGGATAAGTTAGGAACGATGGGTAGAACGGGGAAAATGTTGCAGGCGTTAGTTACTCATTACAATGACGGTGACGAGAATGGTCATCCGATGCATGATGTTAATACCATCTTCTATCTTCTCCATCCAGAAGCCATGACAACGGAAGAAATGTGGGTAGATGTGCAAACAGAGGGCCCAGCGATGGGAGAAACTGTGGGTGACATTCGTGGAGCATACCACGATGGTAAAACAAATGCTAAAGTTTGTGTTGATATTGACGCAGCAGCATTTAATAAGTGGTTCTTAGAAGAAGTTGCTGCAATCAAAGACTAGGGTCAAAATATATTAAAATCTTTGAGTTTTGTTTTTGCAAATAGGTAATTTTAGAGTGAGTAATATCACTCTATTTTTTTGTCTTTGATGTTTAATAATCAATTATTTTCTCAATTTTCTTAAGAAAATAATGTTTTTAATACAATAAGCAGAATGATTTGCGGAAAGTATGGTTAAAGATTTATAACAGAAAATGAGTAGAGTCGTGGGACAAAACAATAAAGTTTATATCCCAAGAAAACAGTTTTGTTAGAGGATAAAGAGCATACTAACCACTAAAAATTAACTATAAAGAATTGGTGAGAATAAATGAAGCAAAGCTATAATAATAAAGTTTTATTGATAATTAAACGTTGTTTGATAATATTGGCTCTCATATATTTGAGCATTGGTACTTGGGCAAATATATATAACGCTTCATCACCGCTAAATTCATTGGTATTACTGCCATTAATTATTATTGGTCCGCTTCTATTTAAAATGGTTTATTCATGTATCAATGGACTCACGGTCAGTCAGTTAAAAAAAGCAATCCTTTTTTCATTTGCAATTATGATCCTTGTCCAACTTTACGTCCTGATCGCAATGCCGGCAACGGTTTATCATGATGCATTCAGGACTGTGCAACAAGCTGAACAGATCAGTACTGGTGATATTGATTGGACGAGTACCTATTTTTTGCGGAACCCCAATAATGTACCGATCGTGGTTTTTTTAGGTCAGTGGTTTAAGTTCACTAATTTTTTAGGGCTTAGTCCTAATGTCGCATTGAGTGTTTTAAAATTACTTATTTTTGACGGAATGATCGTCACCATTTTAGCTATTTTGAAAGAAATTAAGGGTGATCTTAAATTATCGGCGATGGCCGCTATTTTTTTCTTACTAAGTCCATACAGTTATACGTATAATATCCAGGTTTTTTATACAGATACCCCTATTTTTTTAGCTTGTGCTGTGACGGTTTTGATTTTATTGAAATGGCAGGAAAGAAAAAACAGTTTAGATAAAAGCAAGCAAGGTAAGTTGTTACTGTTTCCGCTATTTGGGGCTTGTTTGCTGGCACAAATAATTAAGCCTAATTTTTTGATCTTTGCGATTGCAGCTCTGATCACAACCATACTGCTTTACTTTTTTCAAAGATTGTCCTTAAAAAAGATTTTAGCACCATTAGTTACCATAATTTTAGCAATTGGTTTAGCATTTCCCGCCGGTAAATTAGTCAATGCTTCTGTTGATTATCACTATCATCAGTCATATGAATTGCCAACTCTGCATTGGGTCGAAATGGGGCTTAATGCTAAGAGTTATGGGATGTACAGTGTACAAGATACTAAACGGACATTAAAAATTAAAAACTTAAAAAAAAGACAAACGGCAGCGAAAAAGGTCATTAAACAGAGGGTTAAAAAGTTAGGATTTTTTGATCTTAACAAGTTATGGGTCACTAAGATGGGGATCTTATTAAAAGTAAATTATTACAATCAAGCTTATACTGGTGGTTTTGTGCAGTCGCCATCCTGGTTTCAAAAACATCAACGCTGGTGGAGTGCTACCGCAGATATAATGTTGCGCTGTTCTTTTATTTTCCTTTATTCGCAAGCTTTATTAGCCTTAGTCAATGAATTTAAAAAACATCAAACTGCAGGGCTCATCATATTTTTGCTATTGGTGATCAATGGTTATTTGACGGCGCATATGCTTTTTTGGGAAGCTGAAGAGAGATATGGACAAGTTATTTTTCCGTTGTTAGTCACGGTGATCGGTTTGGATTTAAGTTCCTCTGTTCAGTCATTTACATTTGTAAAGACAAAGAGATGGCTTGTACTACGAGTATTGTCTCTGATCGCGGTCATTATTTTTGTTGGCGGTAATTATCTAGTTTTGAATAAAAAACAAATTCAGGGGCTACCCGTGATAACAGTTGCCCAACGCAGCCAATTATCAGATCAGTATCATGCCAAAGTTGTCTGGCTGGAACCGGGGGAGTATGTGACACAAAATATGTGGGTCAAAAGTCAAAATAATTATTTTTCCTTTTTAAAGGCCCCAGGCAGCCGAGCAAGTGCGATATTAACCAACATTGATAAATCTGTCTCTTATAATGTGACACCAGGGCATCTTAAGTTTAAGCAAAATAAGTTTGAACCTGGAAAATATCAATTAAGGCTTTACAATGCAACGTCCAGGCGACAACCTGTTTGGCTAGTGCGAACTCATCATTATCAATTAGGGCAGGAACCTGCCAACATTTCTGAACCAGATTGGGGAAAGAG
Source organism: Ligilactobacillus acidipiscis (assembly GCF_900116935.1). NCBI lineage: Bacteria > Bacillati > Bacillota > Bacilli > Lactobacillales > Lactobacillaceae > Ligilactobacillus > Ligilactobacillus acidipiscis. Next base: position 2,537,928 of record NZ_LT630287.1, on the reverse strand, counting down.
AACGTTGATTTACTTATTTGGACAAACTCAAAAAAATATCAAACAATGACTTGCCTGCGGTGAAAAGAGTTGGTAATTATGAATTTCAAAAGAAAGTTGTTAATGATTGATTATTTAGCACACTAATTGGTGAGCGAATATTAGACAATATTGCTTTTGAGTATTATGGTGAACCCGAAGTATAGATAAATAAAATTGTAAGGAGGTAATTTTTTGAATAACTATCAACAACTATTAGCAGATTGCCAAGAAATTGGTGATGCAGCTCGAGCAGACCACTTTACAGAGGCGTCTACGATCAGCCAAGGGTTAAATATTTCAAGTGATAAATTTGCACAAAGATTTAAACAGTTACCTAAAATTCAACGAAGTGAATTATTGCAAGATCCGCAACATTTGAAAGGTGTTTTTGCTAAGTGCGACGGGATCTTAGTCATGAATCTTAATCAAACTGCTAGAGATGCATTAAATAATTATCTAGACGCCAAGGTTTATTAAACTACAGTTAACGCATGATCGATCTTGAAAGTATATAATTTAAAAAAGTTACTCAACAACAAATAATGGGACTTTGTAAAATAGTGGTGATGGTCCTTAGAACTCTATCTTTATGGTAGGGTTATTTTTTTTTACTGCAATAGCTAGATTAAAGTTTTTAGGCGGGAGATAGATGCGGGTCCAAAGAGTAGTGAAACGGACCCGCACCTGCCTTCCACATAGTTGACCTAAATTTTTTTATCTTAGGCATGGCAAGAGTCAAACAGTTAATTTTAATGGTATTGTCGTTGTTAGCCTAGTATTTTTTGCTAAGTAGTGCGAATTGGTCGTGGGTGCCGTGAATTAGTTGAGTTATAGCCTTCATCGACATAAAATAATTTCATAAAAAGATCCTTACTATCCTGATGAACGACACGGTCTTGGTTATCTTCAAAAACAATACCTTGGACCGATATCTTAATTTTAGATTCAGGGCGAGTCTGTTGGCAGTTCTGAATCCTTACCTTGGGCGTATATTTACATGAGCTGTACTATTTTTTTTCGTTTTTATTTCCTAGTACTTTCACATGACCTTACTGTATTCCATGTAGTTGTTTTAATAAATATTTTTCGCAAATTTATTTATATTTTTTGGGAGGGGACAGCAACGTTATTTGTATATAAAATTCACTTAATAGAACGACTGCAAGTTATTAATTATTTTTAGTGTCCTACTATAAATGTTGGCGGGGAGAATAGATGCTTGGTATGATTAAGATAATAAATTTGAAATGAGGTAACCATTTGAGTACAGAAATAATTACCGCTGCGATCGACCAGTATGGCTATTTAGGGATAGCCTTGCTGATCGCGCTAGAAAACGTATTTCCACCGATCCCTTCCGAAGTAGTACTTGTTTTTGCGGGGTACTCTACCTTACATACAAATTTAGGCCTTGTTGGAGCAACCATAGCTGCTACTGTTGGTGCTTATGTTGGAGCGTTGATCTTGTATATGGTGGGACGTTTTTTGAATGTTGATCAGCTTAAGAAGGTTGCACGTAGTAAAGCTGGTAAAGCAATAAGGCTGAAAGAGACCGATATTGATAGGACTGCCACTTTTTTTAATAAATATGGTGGATGGACAATTTTAGTGGGGCGTTGTGTACCTGTGATCAGAAGTTTGATCTCGATCCCTGCTGGTATGACGGGTTATCCGCTCGGAAAATTTAGTATATTGACAATTGGTGGAACTTTAATTTGGAACTTTATCTTAATAAACGTTGGTCATTATGCAGGAAAAGCCTGGCGCCAAATGTTAATAGTCGTTGATGAGTGGCTGTATGTTATTTTGGCAGTAGCAATTTTAATCGTAATATTGATTTGGTTGTTTAGAAAAAATAAGAAAACATAACTATATCCTGAATTATTCACCATAAGTTCTCCAAGCACAGTGTCACCCCGTTATCATGGGCGGTACTGTGTTTTTTATTTTTCACCTTTTTAGTGCAGAAAAAGAACCTCCGATTTGGTATAGTTGATTCACCACAAGTCAGCTATCCACCAAAAGAAAGAGGTCCTTCTCATGGCAACTTTACCGGAAAAACGAGTTAATTTCAATCCTAAATTACATATTTCGCACACTGGTGGTGAACTTTCCACTGATGCTGGGCTAGTGTTGGTCAAAGAATTAATGGCGCAACTCAATTTCACGACCTTAGCGTATCAATTAGTCCATTTTGATGACCAGCGCCATTACGCTCGTTACAGCAACGTTAGTCTACTAGAGCAGGTCGTGCTGCAGTTGATCGCCGGCTACCCTGCCGATCTAGCTGCCACTAGTTTGCGCGATGACCCCGCATTTAAATTACTATTGGCACAACCGCAATTGGCCTCACAACCGTCGTTATCCCGTTTTTGGCAACGCTGTGACGAGCAGACCATCACCTCATTACAAACGTTGAATCAAGCATTGCTTGACCAAGCGTGGACTGGCACCAAGCAACAACAGCTAATTCTCGATATTGACTCGACCCATGCCGATACTCATGGTCATCAGGAAAAACGGCCTTTAATGCGCATTACGGTACCACGGGTTACCATCCGCTGGTCGCTTTTGACGGGCAAACGGGCCACTGTTTAAAGGCTCAATTGCGCCCAAGTAATGTTTATACCAGTACGGATATTGCCCCCTTTATCACACCACTACTACAGCACTATCATCAAGTCAAACCGAACGCTGATATCTTGGTCCGCGGGGATAGTGGCTTTGCGACTCCAGAATTATACGAAACTTGTGAAGCCAACGACACTTTTTACTTGATCCGCCTGAAAGCCAATCGGCGGCTGAACCAACTGGCTGAACGTTTTGTTCAGATCAGTGATGAGCAGAATTGGACTGAGACCGAGGTCCATTATTATCGCGCGTCTTATCAAGCCCGATCATGGCCTAAGCCGCGCCAGATCTATATTAAATCAACTCGACCAGCTGGTGAATTGTTATTTCAACATGAATACCTCGTGTCCAATTTAACGAGTTTTGTCGCCGAAGATGCGTTTCACGCCTATCACCAACGGGGTCAAATGGAAAACTATATCAAGGAAGCCAAAGCTGGCTTTTACCTGGATAAAATGACTAGCTCGCAATTTATACCAAATTATGCCCGCATGATGCTCAGTGTCCTCGCTTATAATTTAGTCAGCTTGATGCGCCAATTGTTGCCTGCACAACATCAGCGATTACAGGTTACAACCTTGCGCTTATGGCTGTTTAAAGTAGCGGGTAAGCTGGTGACCAGCGGCCGGCAACTTTATCTAAAATTAAGTCGCCACCACGTCTATCAGGATTTGTTTTATCAACTGTTAGCTCGAATCCAAGCGCTACAGTGGGGCTAGCTCAGTACGATAAATCAAAAAAAGGCCGTTCGACCAAGGGGCAAGTACGCCCAAAATTGAGGATCAAAGATTTATCCAGCCCCATAATTTGGTAGCCTTTAGCAAAAACAGTACATCTTGGTTTGACTACGCCATAGCAGCACGAGAATTGGTCCAAAATTGTGCGGTATGCCGATATTAAACCTCGTATGAATAATTCGGGCTAAGAAATCAGTTTCACTTGAAAGAAATGAGTTGTAACGTGTTTTTTTAATTCACGTTATAACTCATTTTTTGTGGGTAAAAATTATTTTATAGCAGATCTATGGTTATTATCTAGGATTCCTTTTAGCACTTTGACTACGTTTAAATCTGGTATTGCATAATAAAAATGGATTTTAATAAAGTGCTATTCAAAAAAGGCCCTGCAGATCGTTAGTATATGTCTCCTGAATTATTCATACTTTTTGTCTTAAATAAAATTTGGCGCAAAATAACCGTGGTCTCAGAAAAAAGCTTTTTTTGTTAGTTTTGCGGTCGTATTGCTTAAAAAAGGGCAGACTTCACCCTTTCCCTAGAAAATATATTTTATTTTGTGAGTTCACAGCGGGTATATTTTAATGTTTTGGATCTTAAACAGTGTCTGCCAGAATAATTTATCAAACACATTGGTCTGGGATAAATGGACCCAGATCTGATGGGCGTGGTGCGTGACCTTAGCTGCCAAATGAAGTAATTTAAAGCGGATGGTCTCGACCTGAGCGTGTTTAAGTTCCGGTGGTAAAACCAAGTTCTTCATGGCTTGGAGTATATTGTAAGCCGTGCCAGCCACCAACATGCGAAACTCATTGGCGTTAAAGCTGGAACTGTCCGTTTTATCAAAATGAAAACCGCGTTTAACTTCTTTGATCAAGTCTTCCATTGAACCACGTTGTTGATAGAGGGCAAAGACTTGCGGACCACTCAATTCTTCCAAGTTGGTCACGATAAACTCATGGTCAAACAGTAAATTTCCCGCTGGCCGAGTTGATCTAATGATCACCCGATAAGGGCGTGGCCAACTTTGGGGACAGTAATCCTGCAGGACATGCCATTGGACTTCAGTTTCGCTGAAGTCGTGGTCGCCCACTTGGATCAAGCGCTCAGCCCGACTTTGGAGTTGGCGGTTCGCTTTCATGCGGATCACGAATTTAGCCTGTTTTTTATCACAGGCACGGTAGATCCCTGGCGCTGCGAAACCAGAATCTCCCCGCACGAGGACATCCAAAGAAGACTGGTCATAGGCCCGTAGGCCCCGTAATAAGAATTTAGTCGCTCCCTGTGAAGTATAGCGATTGCCTGGACGTAATTGGGCATTCAATAAGCAGCCCGATAAAGCATCGAAAGCTAGTAATGGATGATAACCGTTAGTCTGATAATGACCGTTATAAGCACTTTTTTCTTGGTTACCAAATGTATCAGCATGCGTGGAGTCGAGGTCAAGGATCAGCTGATGTTGATTCAGCTGGCCCAGGACTAAGTGCGCCAAAGAGATCATTACAGACTTGACGGAGAAAAGGCCTGTCGCCGAGACGTGATTGATAAAACGTGAGAGCGTCGGTTGGGAAGCGACTGCTTGTTTTAGAGCTAAGTTGAAATCAGCCGCTTGGGCCAAGGTGTTAGCAGACTGATCCTGGGAATACCCCGCTAGTAATTGAAATAACAACTGCTTGAATAAATCGTTCATAGTGAAGGTACAATACTTGCGACCATCTTTGAAACGCAAGTTAGTCTCTAAAAACTGGTCAAAGTGGAGTTGATGGAGAAACTCAGCAAGCAATAAAGTCCCCGCATCGTTCGCTAGCTCACCGCCGTCATTAGAAATTTTGATTTGTTTATTGAATAAAAGCTGTTTATGATGTAAAGTCGACATTAGGAGCACTCCTGTTCTTTGTAGTGTTTAGTCGACTTTACAATAGCACAGGATGTGCTCATTTTGTACACCCAGCAGGTGAAAAAGAAAAAAGGTCAGCAACAGCACGGCAACAACCAAAAGCAGACCTCAAGGTAAAATTATGAATAATCCAGGTGTCTAATTAAATTAAAAAACATTTATTTTAAAAAATTTGGTTTACCGGGACTGAACTCCAGCATAATAAAAGGAATACTTAAGGATATTAGATAATAATTGGAGAAAAATAATAAAATACTTTATTTGTCAATTTGAAAGGGCAGAGGTGCTATACTTTTTAAGTGTATGAATAAAAATACATAATAAACTAAATAGTTTGAATAAAATATCAGTTAGGTAGTTAGTGGATCTATATCAGTGATCATAAAAATTTTAAGATAAAGCCCAATCTATATGAAAAAGCAATAATATTTATCCGCCAAATAAGTAATTTTCTTTATTACTAAAGCTGGTCCATTTACTTAAACTGCCTTCTTTATTTTGTTGTTAGGAGAGTTTCATTTGGAGAATTCACATAAAATTAAAACTAAAGCATTAGTAATGATGATTTTTTCATCTATATTTGGCTTTGCTAATACAACTGTTGCTTATTATCAAATGGGCTATGCTAGTATTTTCTGGTATATTTTAGCAGCTTTGTTCTTCTTTTTGCCTAGTTCATTGATGTTTGCTGAGTATGGCGCTTCATTTAAGGAAGCAAAAGGTGGGATCTACTCTTGGTTGGAGGGATCGATCGGTGAAAAACCGGCCTTTATCGGGACTTTTATTTGGCTATCCTCGTGGGTGATCTGGTTAGTTTCCACATCATCTAAAGTTTGGATCCCTTTGTCCGCTTTGATTTTTGGACACGATGCCACGCAGTCTTGGACTTTATTTGGACTAAATTCGACACAAACAATTGGATTATTGGGGATAGTTTGGATCCTTTTTGTGGCCTTTACAACTACCCATGGAGTTGATTTTGTTGCTAAAGTTTCATCACTTGGTGGAACATGTATCGTGATCTTGGATGTCATATTTTTAATCGCCAGTCTAGTTGTTTGGATCGGTAATCATGGTGCCTTAGCACAACCGATCAGCGGGATCTCAAGTTTCTTCCGTTCTCCTAACCCAAGCTTTGGCAGTTCTTTGGCCTTGATATCATTTGTGATCTACGCGGTTTTTGCGTATGGCGGAATGGAGTCAATGGGCGGTATCATGGATGACATAGATAAGCCTGAAAAGACTTTTCCCAAGGCTTTGACGATCTCAACCCTTATTATTACTGTTGGTTATGCTTTGATGATCTTCTTTTGGGGTATTAGTAGTAACTGGAAAACTGATTTAGGCGGCTCTCAAGTTAATTTGGGAAATATCACCTATATCTTAATGAACAATCTTGGGATTCAATTGGGTAGTGCTTTAGGTTTGTCACATGCTACCGGTCTGGTGTTCGGTAATATTATGACTCGTTTTGCCGGTATTGGAATGTTTATGGGTTACTTAGGTGCTTTCTTTGTTTTGATCTATTCACCGATCAAATCGTTTATTATTGGATCAGATTCTCGCTTATGGCCTGCTAAATTAACTAAGATGAACAAGCACAATATGCCAGCTAACGCAATGTGGTTACAAACGGCGATCGTAGCTGTTTTTATCTTCCTAGTTGCTTTTGGCGGTTCCGCTGCTCAAAAATTTTATACGATCTTGACGGATATGGCCAACGTTTCGACAACATTTCCGTACTTATTTTTGGTAGGTGCTTTTCCTTTCTTTAAGAAACGTCAAGACCTAAAACGGCCATATGAGATCTATAAGAATAAGACATTTACTAATTTCATTGTCACTATAATTTTGATTATTTTAGCTGGTGGGATCATTTTCACGTGTGTTCAACCGATCATTGAACACGATTATCAAACTTCATTCTGGACAATGATCGGACCAATTTTCTTCGGGATCGTTGCTTGGGCTTTCTACTCTTATTCAGAAAAGAAAATTGCTAAAGAAGATACTAGTGTGACAGTTAAACCACAAAAGTAAAACAAAAAAGCCAGTCAAGCGACTGGCTTTTTTATGTAAAGAAAATTTTGTGGCACTGGAAATATAGAGCGAATACTACACATCCAGGCGTATATCGAGTCATACATTCAACCCTCTTAAAATTTAGTATAACACTAAAACACGAACAAAATAAATTACAAAAATATTACATTCTGTATGAAAAAAATATTTTATCCTATATTTTAGGATCAAAGGAGTCTAAAGGTTTGCTAAATTTAAGTTCAGAGTAGCTTTTCTCTAGTGAGAGCGTGCTGCCAGTCAATTAGGCCAAACATCAATACCATCCATTTTTACGAGCAAGTAAGTGAAAATGAAGGTGTTGGATCGACTGACCAGCTGCTTTTCCATTAGCATTTAAAATATTGAGACCAGTAAAGCCGTGATCAATGCAATGGTTGGAGATCATTTGAATAACTTTGATCAAATGAGATAGAATTTCTTGATCACAAATCATAATACTTGTGACATGCTTTTTTGGTATTATCAACATGTGGTAGTTCATATCTTGTGCGTTATCCAGAATAATTAATGTTGTCTCATCCTCCTATATTTTGTAACTAGGGATCTGGTGAGCAATAATTTGGCAAAAAAGACACATAATTTTAGTCCCCTTTTTTATTTCAATTTTTTAAGCAAAAAGTTGGTAATATGATCAGAATAGATTTTATCATAGATAATAACAAGAGTTTCTGTTAAGGAGGTAAATAAAAATGAGCTATACAGCAGTAAATCCTTATACCGGTCAAAAAATACGGTCTTTTGAAAATATGACCGATCAGCAGTTAGAGATGCTTTTAGATCAAGCCCAAGATTTCTATGAAAAAGCCCAGAGAAGAAGTGTTGAGGAAAGGACGGGATTCCTCAATGAATTAGCAGACGAGTTTGAATATAATACCGAAAAATATGCTCGCATTTTATCTACAAACATGGGAAAGTTGATATCCGAAGCACGGCAGGAAGTTGCTAAGACGGTTTCTTTTGCACGCTATTACGCCAAAAATGGTGTGCGCCTTTTGAAGCCGCAGCCGTACAATGATTTGTCCAGCGGACAGGCGCAAGTTGAGTTTTCAGGCATAGGGATCGTTTTAGCGGTTGAGCCGTGGAATTTTCCGTATGCTCAAGTCATGCGTGTCTTTGCTCCTAATTTTGTTTTGGGTGATCCAGTGATCTTAAAACATGCCAGCATTGTTCCAGAGGCTGCTTTAGCCTTTCAAGAAGCATGCGATAACGCTGGTTTACCCTTAGGGGCTTTTACTAATATTTTTGCAAGCTATGATCAGATCGATCATATAATTGAGGACCCGCGTGTGCAGGGTGTGGCTTTGACCGGTTCTGAAGGCGCTGGACGTAAAATTGCTGCTAGTGCTGGCAAAAATTTGACTAAGTCGACCTTAGAATTAGGTGGGACCGATGTTTTTGTTGTTTTAGATGATGTTGATGTTGGCGCAGCCGCTAAAGATGCTGCCAAGGCACGTTTGACTAACGCTGGTCAAGTATGTACTGCTGCCAAACGCTATATAGTGTCTGCAGAGATTTATCCGGACTTTTTAGCAGCTTTAAGGGATGAATTTGTCAAGTACCACTTAGGCGATCCACTGGATGAAAAGACGACCTTAGCTCCGCTGTCTTCAAAAAGTGCGCAAAAACAGTTGCAAGAACAAGTTGAAAAAGTGATTGCTGGAGGAGCTAAAGTCTTATTCGGAGATCCCACACCAAATAAGGGGAAGGGAGCTGGTTTTTCTCCCTTGATCTTATCTGGCATGGATGAAAGTAATCCAATGTATGAAGAAGAATTATTTGGACCAGTCGCCCAAATTTACCAGGCTCATTCAGACGATGAGGTCGTTAAAATCGCTAATAACTCACGCCATGGCTTGGGTGGAGCAATTTATACGAAGGATGTCGAGCGTGGTAAAAAGATTGCTTCCCGGATCGAAACCGGTCAAGTTACGATCAACCAAATTTTAAGTTCTCAGTCGGAAGTACCTTTCGGTGGGGTTAAAGATTCTGGTTATGGACGGGAGTTAAGTGATTGGGGGATCTACGAATTCGCTAATATTAAACCAGTGATATACTGAGAAATCCAGCTAGCTTTTTGATAGGACAAAAAAGAAGAGGTCACTTTATTAGTGAGGACCTCTTCTTTTTGCGTAGTTTTTCTGATTGATAAAGGATCAATCACTAATTGCTGGTGCTTTTTTAATATCCTTTATTCGTTTGATCTGTTCAAGCATATACCATGCTAAATTGGCCCGAGATAACTTACCCTTTAGTCTGTTTCTACCTAAATATCCAGTGTGGACATGTTTAGACAAGGGAGCATTAGTTAAAAGAAAAGCAATTCTTGACAAGAGTCCGATCAGTGTCTAAGTCGCACACTAATTGACTATACTTGACGATTTGTTCAAAAGTGGTCGGTCGACTTAAGCGGATCATGACTCTTCTTGATTTGAATTTCAGGGTATCTTTGTCCGATGGATCTTGTGTACTAGTTGTGAAGAGAACGATGAAACGTCTAACATTACATTTTCTAAGTTTATTGGCTAATAATAACTGGCTGATTTTGTTAGCCGGTGTTTGATCGATTGCAGCAGGAGAAAGTTCATTAAGATCCGCCCCGAGAATACTTGCAGTCTGCTGGGTGAAACGGGTACGTTCAATGTAGATAGCATCTAACCATTCTTCATCTGCAATAGAGGTGCGAACCTTGATCTCTGACATTTTTACACATTTAAAGAAGGTGAATCTGATGTTGTTCACATTTATCGATCAGCTCTTGTGGCCAGACACTAGCTTGAACTTCACCAACATGTGCTTTGCCTAAAAGCAACATACATAGGCGTGATTGACCGATCCCGCCCCCAATAGTAAATGGCATTTCATCATGAATGATACGTTGGTGATAAGGATATTTGAGACGATCAGTTGCGTGGGCAAGGTCTAGTTGTTCTTGTAAAGCAGCTTCCGATACTACTTTAAATTAATTCTAAATTATGTTTATGGCAATCCTAAAAAGTGTTAAAATTCTTGTCAGAGGGGGAAATCACGATGAAAACCTATACGGACTATTTCTTTGATGAGCCAGCGTTTGATCTCCACGATGGCGGGTACGTGCCGCTTGAGGTCAGTGATGCGCCTGAGAAGCCCTTAAATGTGCCGCCGTTGTTGAAACCGGATAAAGAGACGGCGACCGACATTTATTACACGGTGACAGCAGAGGCTGGGGAAACGCAACTGTTACCTGGGGCGAAGACCAAGACGTGGGGCTATAATACCAGTCTGTTAGGTCAGACGATTGTGTATCGCCGTGGTCAGCATACGCATGTGACACTGAAAAACACCCTGCCTGAGTTGACCACTTTTCATTGGCATGGGGCTAATGTCAGTGGCCCTTATGTTGATGGCGGATGCCATGCGCCGGTTTATCCGGGTGAAAGTAAGCATATCGACTTCACATTGGAACAACCGGCGACGACTTTGTGGCTGCACGCGCATCCGTGCCCATCCACAGCCGAGCAGGTTTGGCATGGTTTGGCTGCCATGGTGATTGTCAAAGACGACCATGAAGCCAGCCTGCCATTGCCAAGGAACTATGGCGTTGACGATATTCCGGTCATTTTGCAAGACCGGCGTTTTCATGAGAACAACCAGTGGGACTACCGGGCTGATTATGATCCTGACGGTGTTGCTGGGCCAACTGCAATGGTTAACGGTACAATCAATCCCTATTTTGATGTCACCACGCAAAAGGTCCGGTTGCGTTTTCTGGATGGTGCTAATCGCCGTGAATGGCGGTTGCATTTTTCCGATGACCTGCCATTTACGCAAATTGGCGGGGATGGCTCACTGTTACCGGAGCCGGTCAAATTTACTCATTTGATGCTGACTTGTGCTGAGCGTGCCGAAGTGATTGTTGATTTTGGCCAATACCATGAAGGCGACGAGGTCACCTTATATACGGATGATGTGCCATTGCTAAAGTTCCGCATTCATGCGTTCAAACCGGATCAGACTACCTTGCCTGATAAGTTGTTCGATGTGAAGGCACCAGTGGTTGACCCGGCTTTGCCAGTTCGCCACGTTGTGATGCAGGGGATGGACGAAGGTGTTGCGATTGATGGTAAAAAGTTTGCCATGCAGCGGATTGATGCCACGCAACCAATTGGCAAAGCCCAGTACTGGGATGTTACCAATAGCAATGATGCGCCTGGAATGGTTCATCCATTCCATGTGCATGGAACCCAATTCTTAGTCTTGTCGCGGAATGGGCATGCGCCGTATCCAAATGAACATGGTTTCAAAGATACAATTGGCGTGAATCCTGGTGAAACGGTTCGGCTGCTGGTTCGCTTTGATTTGCCAGGGGTTTATATGTATCACTGCCATATCATTGAGCACGAAGATGGCGGCATGATGGCACAGATTGAAACATTCGATCCAGCCAAGCCAAAGCAAGAATATAAATTGATGGATATGGATACGTTAATGATGGCCTTGGCTAAAGAACGTGGCGTCAAACCATCTGAGATTTGGATGGGCGGTATGCAGTCTTATGAAAAAATGGGAATGAAAATGTAAACGTCCCACAATACTAATATAGAAAAAGATGATTTTAATATGCACTCTCCAACGATCAAACATCGCGGGGCTTTTGTCGCCACGTTACTGACAGGTACCTTTTCGATGTCAATTTCTCAGTCTTCTTTAAGCACCGCTTATCCTGCTTTTATGAAAGCTTTTGGTTTAGGAGCGGATACAGTTGCTTGGCTGACAACCGGCTTTATGTTGGTGATGGCCTTGATGATTCCGGTTAGCCCATGGCTGTTGCATAATGTTACTTTCCAACGGCTTTTCCAAGCGATTGAACTCATTTTTGCCATTGGGACAGGCTTATGTATCTGGGCACCGAGTTTTACCGTGCTCATGATTGGCCGGTTGCTTGAAGCGATTGCGGTCGGGATTATTTTCCCGAGTTTCCAGACCGTGTTGCTGACGATTACGCCGCATAGTGAGCGTGGTCGGGTGATGGGCACGGCGGGATTGGTCATGGGCTCAGCCTTGGCAGTCGGTCCGATTATTTCCGGTGTTTTGCTGACATGGTTCCCTTGGCAGGCTTTATTCTTGTTCTTCTTGGTCGTTTCGCTGCTTGTGCTGGCCGTTTCAACGGTGACCATTGCGTCTGTCATGCCATTGCAACCGACGCAACTGGACTGGGTGTCCTTCCTTTTATCCGCAAGTTTTCCAATTCTACTTTATGCCTTGGGTGCTTTGTCGAAAAAAGGCTTAACTGTTGGCGTGGTTGGTTTGTTGATTTTAGGCGTTCTGGCAGCTGGTATTTTCGTTGTTCGGCAATTGAATCGCCAACCACCAATGTTGCAAATGCGAGTTTTTGCCACTGGTATGTTTACTAAAGCGGTGTTTCTGACCGGAATTTCATACGTCGGTTTGATTGTCACCACTATCCTGATGCCGCTTTACTTTCAAACGCTACTTGGTTTGTCACCGTTGATTTCTGGCTTGTCCTTAGTGCCAGCTGCGGTGTTGCTGAGTATTTTGAATCCAATTAGCGGGCGCCTACTGGATCGCTTTGGACCGCGTGTCGTGGCCATGATTGGCATGTTGTTGATTACTGGCGGCTTTGGTCTGTTAGCAGTCTTTGCCCATCATTTACCGCTGATTGGGGCAATTATGTTGGCGATGGCGACTGAAGCCGGCAATGCCTTTGTGATGATGCCTTCAGTGACGGCTGGCGCGAATGCTTTGCCGAATGAGCTCGTGGCAGACGGCACTGCGGTTACAACGACGGCTCGTCAGTTATTCGGTTCTGCCGGTGTCATGTTCGCCACAGTGTTGTTGGATGGCATGCAAACCACGCTGCGAAGTCATGCTGGCGGTTTTGCTGTTACCTTCGCTGTGTTTGCTGGCGTGGGCCTGATTGGCTTGCTGTTGGCGTTGACGTTACCAAAGGAAGTCGCGAAGAAAGCGGTATAGCTGCGAATTCGTGCTTTGCATCTACAAAAATAACCGCCTACCAAAATGTAGACGGTCATTTTTGTTGCAACTAAGCATGCTTGACTGGGTACTTAGCCGCAAATGATCAGGAGAGAAGCATCGCGACTAGGAAAGGAGGGCAACACGGTTGCTTTAGTCAACAAAGACCAGTTCGATAGTTTCATCTTCCGGTTTGATGTTGACAGATAAATGACGATTAAGGTCGGCCACCAATTTGCCTGCGAAGGCCATCTTCTCGTCGAATTCGGTCATGTGCGAAGTAAACGGGACGCTTTGGTAATTAAAGTTTTCGCCGATATAGCCCGGATCAGTCACGTAGCGCAAGTTGTTTTCGTCGTGGCGACTGCCCGGTTTCAGGACGGTATCCAAATACTGATAGAGAATCGTTGGATCGTAGTTCAGCGGCTTATCAAGGGTCGTGGAAAGCTTGTAGCCGGTTGCTTGACCAGCGAATTGTTCGTTGATTTGGACTTGGGTAAGGCTTTGATACAATTTCAAAACGATCACTCCTCTTCTTTTCACTTTTAGTATAGCAGTTATGGTAGATTGTAAAATTAATCCGAACGCTGTTCGGACAAAAAAGATCAGCTTCCTTTAAAATGTTGTTTACCACAAACCCATCTTTTAGGAGCTGATCTTTTGTCTGAGAGTATAAAATAGTTTGTGTAAATGAATAAAAGTCCTGTTGAAAAGGGAATCCCTTCCCCGTATGATTAAATCATCCAAATCAAACCAAAACGGAGGGATTCCCCATGGATCAGTTTACCAAAAATCTAACCAAAACTCTATTGTTAAATGGCGATGTTAAAGAACTTTTTCGCCAACAACTTGAAAAAGCTATTAATCAAATCTTACAAGCTGAGTTAACTTCGTTACTCGGTTATGATCCTTATGAACGTAATGGTTTTAAGGCTAACAATTATCGGAATGGTCAATACTTTCGGTTAATTGATTCCGAATATGGTAAGTTGAAAATTGCTGTGCCGCGTGACCGTAAAGGCCATTTTCATAACCACCTGCTTCCAGCTTATTCTCGTCGTCAAGATGCTTTAGAAACTACAATTATTCAACTTTACTCTAAAGGTGTTACCACTCGTGAAATCGCTGATTTGATTGAGAAAATGTATGGTTCTTATTATTCAGCTACAACTGTTTCTAACATTACTGCTCAAGTAACTGAGCAGATTGAAGCTTTTCATCAACGAACCATTAAAGCAAACTATGTTTGCTTATTCTTAGATGCAACTTATTTACCTTTGCGTCGTGACACAGTTCAAAGAGAAGCGGTTTATATTGCCTTAGGAATTACACCCACTGGAATTAAGGAAGTTCTTGATTATCGCATTGCACCCAGTGAAAATGCTGAAGTCTGGTCGGAAATGGCAGCAGATCTTAAGCAGCGAGGGCTTAAACAGGTTCAATTAATTATTGCGGACGGAATGGTCGGACTTCAACCAGCGCTGTTACATGCTTTTCCTAAAGCAAAATTTCAAAGATGTTTAGTTCATGTTATGCGTAATATTAGTACACATGTCCGTTTAAAAGACCGTGAGGTCATTTTAAATGATTTCAAACAGCTTCATTCGGTAACTAATAAAACTGAAGCTCATAAAATGCTTGCCGATTTTTATAGTACTTGGGAAAAGCAATACACAAATCTGATTAGTCACATTAGGTCAATTGAAAAGGAATTATTAGCTTTTTTGGCTTTTCCAGCCGCAATACGCCCAACCATTTATTCAACAAATATTATAGAATCACTAAATAAAAAGATTAAACGCAAGACTAAAGCAAAAGAACAGTTTCCCAATGAAAAATCATTAGACAATTTCATTGGAGTGCAAGTAATTAGTTACAACGAAAAGAACTTTAATCGAATTCATCGTGGATTCGGACAAGTTAAGGATACATTAGAATCACTTTTCGACTGAAAAGGTTTAATTTTATGGAGAAAGGGCAATCCCTTTTTACACAAACTTCTTGACACTCCCGCTACGGGACTTTAAAGATCATTGATGGAGATCAGGTTGAGGAAACTTCGGGTGATATGATCTATGAGTACAATTATATGGGTAAGCCCGATCCATTAGCCAAAATTTAAGTTTTTGAATAGCCATGAAAAGACCCGAAACACGACAATTTAAACGTTATGTTTCGGGTCTTTTGTTTAAAACTTTTAGAATGGACACGCAGATAATCTATGTTGATAGGTGATCCAGCAGAGTTCGGTGGATCTATCAAGGAAACACTCTCTATGAAATGTCCAGTTTCAAAATCTTTTTCACCGCTAAAGGTACATTAGTTAAAATGGCGGTAGGTATCAATGACCTTTAAACCAAGCTCTATGCTTTGAAACATACACAGGAACTGCTAGAGCATAGTTAGTATAAAATTTGACCACTGAATAAACGGAACATTTATTTTTTACTATCTCAGAAAATGCAACAGTATTGGTCAAGACGCTTTGTAAAACACCTGACAGAGTCTTTGTGAATGGTATTTTAAACTAAATGCGGTAAATTTTTGTTTCCTTGATAACTTTCGCTCCTAACAGACAGGGAGCCATGGAAATTTTTTGAAAAAGGGCAAGTACTTGCTTCTGTATGAAGATCCTTGATAGAATTTAATTATATCAGACATTAACAAAGTAGTTCATTAACTAGTTAAAACTGGGGGGCTTTTTATTTCTGTTGAAAAAAGTTTAATTCTTATTTTCCCTAGCTAAAGCTCGTAATAATTGTTCATCACGATACTTGATCGTTTCTTTTCCTTGTTCACCGGTCCAGTCGTAAAAACCTTCACCAGTTTTTTGTCCTAGTTTTCCTTCTTTTACTTTTTGGGCGAGTAACGGGTTCTCTCCAACAGCGTTGCTGATCTCATGAGTAAGATAACCGATAATGATGTTGAAAGTGTCCAAACCGCCTAAGTCAGCACTAGCAATTGGACCTAAGATGCTATAACGTAAACCTAAGCTATATTTTACAATGTCATCGATGGTTTCGGGTGATGCGATGTCTTGCTGTATAATTGACAGACACTCGCGTATAATAGCTGCTTGAATTCTATTCCCTACAAAGCCGGGCGCCTCTTTTTTGAGAGCTACAGCATGTTTACCGATATGATTCATTAGATCAACGGTTGTTTGGACCACGTTAGGATCAGTTTTTTGTGCTGGCACAACTTCGACTAATGGCATCAAATGAGCAGGATTGTAAAAATGTGCTACCAAGAAGCGCTCAGGTTTATTTAGATATTGGGCAATTTCAGTTGGACTTAGTCCGGAAGTATTTGTGGCCAAGATAGTCTGAGGTTTAACCAGATTTTCTATTTTTTGCCAGATCATTTTTTTAACATCCATCGATTCAACTACGGATTCTATTACGAAATCAGCACCAGTTAAAGCATCAGGATAGTCAGTTGTTATCGAGATCCGCGCCATAATTGCTGGGATCTCATTTTTAGTAATGATACCAGCCTTAACATAGGTTCTAAGATCGCTTTCAATTTTCTCTAAGCCATTTTTCAAGGCCTCTTCTGTCATCTCTTCTGTCATATCCAACAAGTTAACGGGATAACCCTTTAAGGCAAATTGCAGGGTGATAGCATGTCCCATAGTACCAGCGCCAATATTCGTGATTTTTTTAATATCTTCTAAAGACAAAAAATTACCTCCTTTTGTAAAGGGCAAGAAACACTCTCGGGTTTCAAAGCCCAACTACGAAAACAAAGTGAAGAAAGTGGAAGACAATTGACATTGTTATGTGTGGTCATTGCATTTTTAGCAATGTGAGATTTACGTTGAATAAGCGTAATTGCCTGATTTTTGCAACTTGATTACATGCATTTTATTCTGAGTTTGACTATATTCTAAAATAAATGTGAAAGTTAAAAGGTTATTTAAAATATGTTAGTGAATATATTCACTAATGGGTTTTAAAAAATCAGCATGATCAGTATATGATAATACTAAATCATGGCATATTAATTTCCGCTGAGAATAAAAACATACTATCTATAGTAAAAATACCGCAACATAATAGATAATACAAGAGCTTGTTGGGAGAAATTTATATTAAAATTTAGGCTTATGCCATATATTCTTTGTAGGATTTTCCAAGATATGGAAATTCATAGATCATACTGCCAGAACGTTCGATTTTATTATTAACGTCAACGATTTTAATACTACCATCAGCCATATCTCGAGTATAAGAGGGATTTAGGTTGAGTTTGTCAAATTGTTCTCTAATTCAAGAGGATCTGGCCCATAATAATCTTGTGATTCGACCTCTTTGGTTACTTTAAGGCTGTATGAAATCTGTTAATTGATCGATACTGCTCCACTGATAGTCGCGATGCCCATGATCGTTAACTTGGACGGTTTTCCCGTCGTAAGTTAAGGTCCCTTTGCAGTAGAAGGCATAAAGTTTTTATATTACTTTCCGTCTTTGTCGGTGATGGTGAATCCTAATACTGGTTGGATAGTATCTTCATTTAACAAATTTTTTTAGTTACAAACAACTTCTTTTTCATATATGCCTTTTTATATTACAATGTGAGTTGTAGTAGAAGATTTATATTTGGAGGCGAAAAGATGGGTAATACAGCAAAAGGAAACCGTTATCAATATGTCGTTGTTGGTGGTGGAGTGGTTGCCGGCTATGCGATCAAGGGTATCCGAAAAGAAGATCCAAGTGGATCAATTTTGGTTGTGTCAAAAGAGGCGGATGTTCCCTATGAACGGCCTGCTTTAAGTAAAAAGTTATGGTTAGATGATGAGTTTACCGAAGAAGATATTAGAATTGGTGCGGAAGATCATGCGGATGTTACCTTTAAGTTTAACACGACCGTTAATAAGATCGATCGCCAAGAAAAAGAGGTTGAGTTAGGAGATAATACTGTTGTCCATTATGAGCAGTTATTATTGGCAACTGGTGGCGAACCACGTAATATTAAAGGACCGGATGATCCGCATGTTTTAGTTTTCAGAAATTGGTCGGATTATCGTAGACTCCGCAAATTTAGTGGTAAAAATAAGCATGTTGTTATTATTGGCGGCGGATATGTTGGGACTGAATTAGCTTCTTCATTAACACAAAATGATACTAAAGTTACCATGATATTCCCTGAAAAAGCACTTGGAGAAGGTAAATTTCCTGAAGAGATCCGTCAAGAATATGAGGAGACCTTCAAGAAAAATGGGGTCGAGATACTAAGTGGTAAGATGGTTGAATCTTATCAGCGTCAAGGAGATCATTTGACTATTTCTATAGCTGATGGTTCAGAGATCTCTGCTGAAACCATTATTATTGGTCTGGGTGTTACTCCAAGGATCGAATTAGCTAAGGCTAGTGAGCTGGAATTGGCCGATGGTGGTGTAAAAGTCGATGAATATCTTCAAACTAGTGATCCATCGATCTGGTCAGCTGGGGATATTGCTTCTTATCCAGACAAGATCTTAGGCCGTCAACGGATCGAACATGTTGATCATGCTCGCCTTTCCGGTGAACTAGTGGGTCAGAACATGGCAGGAGCTCACCTTGCTTATCAGCATACCCCATACTTCTATTCAATGATTTTTGATATTTCTTGGCAGGCTATCGGGAATATCGACCTAAGTTTGAAAAAAATCTTCGACAAAAGGAATAGTGGAACTATCGTTTATTTCTTAAATGATGAAAAACTTGCTGGTGTTTTGGTTTGGAATGTTCCAGTCGATCTTGATGATGTTAGAAAACTTCTCGCAGATCCACCAGCAGATAATGATGAACTAATTGGCTCAATTAAAGAAAATTAATTTCAGTAAAGAAAAATCGTTTTATTTAAAAGGCATGCGTTTCCTGAACCTGAATCCCGGGAAACGCGTGCCTTTAATTTAATAACTAGTTAATATTTATTTTTTATCGACAGCATGTCCGCCAAAACCGTTTCTTAAGGAAGAAACAACTTTACCAGTCATCGTATCATTTTCTTCTGAACGGTATCTCATCATCAAAGCACTGCTGATCGCAGGCGTTGGTACATGAAGTTTGATTGCCTCTTCAACCGTCCAAGCACCTTCACCAGAAGAGTGCATAACTCCCTTGATCTTATCTAAATCGGCGTCATTGGCAAATGCCTCTTGGGCGAGTTTCATCAACCAGCTGCGTACAACGGAACCGTTATTCCAGACCTTAGCCACGGCTTCATTGTCAAAGTTAAATTGACTTTTGGATAAGACCTCAAAACCTTCACCGATGGCTTGCATCATGCCATATTCCACACCGTTATGCACCATTTTTAGATAATGGCCAGAACCGCATTGACCAGTGTATAGATAACCATTTTTTGCGGCAATTTTTTCAAATAAAGGCTTGATCTGAGAGAAAATGTCCTTTTCTCCCCCGATCATGAAATTTCCATCATGACGTGCACCGGACATGCCGCCCGAAGTACCAACATCAAAGAAATGGATCCCTTTTTTGGCAGCTGTTTGGCCATGGTCAATAGAATCCTTATAATATGAGTTACCACCATCGATTAGGATGTCGTCTTGATCCATCAAGTCGACCAATTTAGAGACACTATCGTTAGTCGGGCCGCCAGCAGGAACCATTAACCAGATAATGCGTGGTTGGGGCAAAGACTTAACTAGTTTTTCTAAACTGTTGGTTATTTCAATATCAAACTCTGAGTTTTGAGCTTTTTTGCGAGTTTCTTCATTTACGTCAAAAACACTGACTTCCACATCGTGGTCTAACATATTTTCCATTAAATTCCAGCCCATTTTTCCTAAGCCGATCAAACCAAGTTGCATTTTATTCTTCCTCCTAAATAGTTCGTTCATGTGTGATTATCTTTAGATTAGCAAGTTTTAAGCACTAGCACGAAAAATGATCAATCTTCATTTTGGGAGTGACTGTGTTCAATCTGGAAACGCGCGATATTTTCATATTCAGGTCTTAGTTGACGAGTTAAACGAATGTAGATCGGAACTAATTCACGATAAACAGCAAAATTTTTCGGATTTGGATCATAAGTTGATGTTTCACCGATAAATTGTTTGACAACACTAAGGTCGTCAACGATTCCGAGTGATTTCATACCTATTACCGCTGCTCCCAGGCAAGACGACTCAAAGTCTTGTGGTATCGTGACCGGAGTTTCGAAAACATCCGCTAGCATTTGCCGCCACAATTGAGATCGGGCAAAACCGCCAGTTGCTAAGATCTCTTTGGGTTGTCCGACAACTTCTTCTAGTGCCAGCAAGACAGTATAAAGGTTATAGACAATGCCTTCTAAAACAGCACGAACCATGTGTGCCCGAGTGTGCATTTGCGTTAAACCAAAGAATGAACCACGCGCGTTTGCTTCCCAGATCGGTGCACGTTCACCACTTAAGAAAGGATGGAACAGTAAGCCGTCAGATCCAGCTGGAACTTGTGCTGCAATTTCAGTTAGTAAGTCATAAGTATTCTTGTGCAGTAAGGCAGCTGTACTTTTTTCAGCATCGAACAGATTGTCGCGAGCCCAACGGAAGACAACGCCTCCGTTATTAACTGGGCCTCCAACTACATAGTGCCCTTTATCAACGGCATAGCAGAAGATTCTTCCCTTTGGATCAGTGACGGGATGGTCAGTAACAACACGCACAGCACCAGAAGTACCGATCGTGACAGCAACGACCCCAGCATCGATCGCGCCCACACCGAGATTTGATAATGCACCATCAAATGCTCCTTGGATAAAGGTCGTATTGGCAGGGCAACCGGTCTTTTTAACGAATTCATCTTTTAAACCGGAAAATTGATGATAGGCATCGACTACTGGAGGCAGTTGTTCTTCACTGACGCCGGCAACCTTGAGTGCTTCTTGCTCCCATTTTTGCTGAAAAATGTTAAAGAGTCCAGTGCAACTGGCAACTGATATATCCATTTGCCAAACACCGAATAGACGATAGAAAATGTATTCTTTGATGCCGCAATAGTATGCTGCCTTTTTATAAATATCCGGTCGTTCATTTTTTAGCCAGAGTATCTTACACAGTAGTGACATCGGGTGGATCGGTGTTCCTGTTTTTTCATAAATAGACTGACCACGAGCAGAATTTTTGATCTGTGCCGCATATTTGGCAGAGCGTGTGTCTCCCCAGGTCTGAACTCTGGTCAGTGGCCGGTGATTTTTATCTAATACGATCAAGCTTTGGTTAGCACTAGAAAAACTAACCCCCCTTAAGTTGTCTCTCTTGAGGTCAAGATAACTGATTACTTGTTTTAATGCTTTAGTAACAGCGGTCAAGATCTCTTCTTGATCTTCTTCTGCCATGCCTGTTGCGTCGCGGTATAAAGGATAGCCTTCGTTAGCGTGCGTGTAAACTTGACCATCTTCGCCATACAGCACGGCTTTTGTGCTGGTAGTTCCAATATCCATTCCAATGATGTAGTTCATTATATGACATCCTTTCGCAAAAATAGGTGACGAAAAATTGAATGTGGTTTTTAAAATTCGTTGTGTAATATGAATTTTTTGTAATTTACCAATTCTTTAGCGACTAGACGAAAAGAGATAAAGCGTAAACCGAGATCAATCCAGTCAGCGAAATGACCGAGGTCAAAGTTGTCCAGGAAAGGAAAGTCTCTTTTAAAGTTAAACCAAAGTACTCTTTGATCATCCAGAAACCTGCATCGTTGACATGGTCAGCAAAAATACTGCCTGCGCCTATGGCCAAAACCATTAAAACGGGATCAACGCCTGTTTGAGCGATCATGGGAACGACCAAACCAGCAGCTGTTAATGCAGCAACTGTAGAGGAGCCAAGACTGACCCGGAGAATAGCGGTGATCAGCCAAGCAGCGAAGATTGGTGACATATTAGTGTTGGCAAATAGGGATGAAATATAATTTGAGATCCCGCCTTCGACCAAAACTTGTTTGAAGGCACCACCACCACCGATAATAAAGAGCATCACGGCGATCTGCGTGATAGCCGATTCAAGTGTGGCACCAATTTGTTTCATAGGTATTTTTTGGCCAATACCCATTGTAAAAAGCGCTAAGATCAATGAAAGCAGCATAGCAACATCGGCATTACCGATAAATTGAACGGCTTTATTAAAGCTGTTGTTTGGCAGCCAATATTTTAGGATCGTAGAGATCCCGATCAAGATGACAGGCAGCATCGCTGTAATGACACTTTTAACAAAGGATGGCGTTTCTTCCAACTTAAATTCTTTGACTTTGCCAAGTCCAGGGATCGATTTTTGAATGCGATAAACTTGTGGATACCATTTATGCAGAAAGTGATTAAATACTGGACCAGAAACGATCACCGTTGGAATAGCAACAATAATACCAAGTAAGATCACCTGACCTAAGTCAGCATGTAAGATCCCAGCAATTGCAGTTGGGGCAGGATGTGGTGGGATAAAACCGTGCATGACATTTAAAGTCGCAGCCATTGGGATAGCAAGAACTAGCAACGGCAAACCTAACTCGTCAGCAATCACAAAGATGATCGGTAATAAGACGACTAGGCCAACTTCGAAGAATAAAGCTAAGCCGACGATAAATGAAGCTAGGATCACGGCAATTTGAATCCGCTTTTTACCAAAATTATCGATTAAAGTATGTGCAATTCGATAACCGCCACCTGAATCGGAAACAAGCTTGCCGATCATTGACCCAAGACCAAAGACGATAGCTAGGTCTCCAAGTTGATCTCCCATACCCGACGTAATAATATCGGGGATTTTTGCCAAAGGGATCTCTAGTGCTAAAGCTGTCAAAAATGAGGTAACGATCAGTGAAATGAAAGTATTTAATTTGACCTTAACGATTAAAAAGATCAATAATACGACGGCAGCCGCAACGATCACTAATTTCATAGTAAAAGCGTCCTTTCTTATAACCGTGTTAGAACAGTAAAAAATAATTAAAATGAAAAAAAGTAGCATAATAAAAATAAAAAAGATGACTTTTTTTTACAACTCCATTATAATTGAAAATGGTTACAATGCAAGAAAAACTTTTAAGAAAAATAAGCAATGTTAATAAATAAAGATATTAGAATAATGGAGTGATAAGAAATGGAAGGACAAATTACAGAAAGGATCAAAAAAGATTACGTCAGGATGGGTGCCAGCAGTAAAAAATTAGCTGATTTTATTATGAAAAACTATGCGCAGATCTCTTTTATGACATTAGCACAATTAGCAAAAAAAAGCGGAGTTTCGTTGGCAACTGTTTCACGTTTTGCTAAGGACATGGGATACCGGAATTTTTCTCAGTTTAAGTGGGCCTTAAACAGCCAGGTTGAAAATCCGCTTGCAATCGGCAGTGAGATTTCTGACCATGATACACTTAAAACCGTTTCGCAAAAGGTTTTGAGCGCTAACATTGAAACCTTAACGGAGACTTTTGATTTGATGCATGAAAAAGACCTGCTTGCTGCTAGAGAATTGATCGTTAGAGCTAAAAATTTGTCATTTTTTGGATTGGGCGGATCTAATATTGTTGCCTTTGATGCATACCACCGCTTTTTGCGGGTGCCATTATATGTAACTTATAATTCTGAATATCACATGTCACTGATGCAGGCTTCTAAGTTGACTAAAGATGATTGCGCGATTGTTATTTCACATACAGGTAGCAATAAAGATACTCTCAACATCGCAGAGGTCTTAGAGCAAAAACATGTGCCGATGATCGTTATCACTAGCACGCCTAAGTCACCGTTGACGACTTACGGCAAAATTTGTTTCTTTTCGATTTCTAAGTCTTTACAATATCGGCAAAAGGCTTTCTTATCAATGACTTCGCAGTTGGCGATCACAGAATGCTTGTATATGTTAACGGCACAATATTTTGGTAAAAAAGCCGATGAGACCTTTGATAGCCTGCAAAGTATCATTGAAACACGTCATAAATAGAGAATAACATAGTAAAAAAGGGCACGAGGCCTTTAAAGTAAGGATCTCGTGCCTTGTGCCATTCTTGAGTAAGAATTAAATTTTAAAACTAACGCATTACTAAAACAGGGACTGGCGCATACTTGGCCATGTAGGCGGCCTGACTTCCAAAGCGTTTGCTGATGCCGGTTTTATCAAAAGAGCCAATGATCAACAAGTCGGGGTTCACCTGTGGGATGACTTCAGAAACGATCGTTTTGCTAGGATCACCTTCAGCAATCACTGTTTGAATGCGTTTGACACCTGCTTTTTTTGCAGTCTCTTTGTAAGTTAATAGATGATTTTCTAATTCTGATTTTTCACCATGAATATAATCGTCATCTAAAGCTTGGTAAATATTCATCTCATCGCTTTCGAGCACGGAAACAATGAAAAGTTCTGCATCATTTTTCAAAGCATGATCGATCGCATAGTTAAAAGCTAATTGAGCGTCTCGCGAATCATCAGTACCAACGAGAAGACGTGAAAATTTAGGTTCTTTGTTTGTCATTATTCTTGCGACTGCTTTCTTTGTGCTTGTTCTTTTGCCAAACGTTTGTCACCACGATAGATATCAGTGACAGTCCAAACTAATAGAGCAATGATCAGTGCAATAATAATATATGCGATCGTGTCAGCTGTTGTAACTAGTGCAGCAGTTGGATCGTTTCCGAAAAATGCTTCGATCGATGCTGGTAATCCCTTCATGTTTAAGAAAGTTAGACCAAGAACAGAGATCCAGCCGAGGATCCTGACCCAAGTCGAGTTCTTAAAACGATTGCCCATTTCTGTCTTGCTGTTAGTTAGCATTAGTAATGGGATCATTGAAAACGGTAGGGCAAAAGCCAAGAAAACCTGCGAATTATTCATTAAGTTGTTGATAGTGACGTGTTGTTGAACTTCGCTTTGACCACTTGTTGATAACACAGCAATTAAAACTGGCACAACTGAGATCAAACGAGTGACTAAGCGACGAGCCCACAAAGGCATCTTCATGTGCACGAAACCTTCCATAACGACCTGACCGGTCAAAGTACCAGTAATAGTTGAGTTCTGACCTGAAGCTAACAAAGCAACGGCAAACAAGACTGACAAGGCACCAGAACGAGCAACTTTGATCAAGATACCATTGCTTAACGTCGAAGTATCTGAGAGTGCTTCATACAAACCGAAGAAAGAAGGATCTTGTACAGCTCCTGATTTGAAGACAGCGACACCCATGATCAAAAGCAAGGCATTAACGATAAATGCCAGGGATAGCTGGATATTTGAATCCCAAGTAGTGAACTTAACTGTCCGTGAAACATCTTCTTCGTCGTTATGATCAACTTTTCTGGTTTGCGAAATAGCTGAATGCAAGTATAAGTTATGCGGCATGACCGTAGCACCGATGATACCAAGGGCACCAGAAATTGGTGACATCCCATGAACTTCAGGTGAACTTGCAAAAGTATCTCCAGTTGGGATAAAGCCTTTGAACATTTCACCCCAATTTGGATCAGACAGAGCTACTTGATAAATGAAGACTCCTAAGATCACGAAAATTAAACAAACAACTATCGCTTCAATTTTTCTAAAACCGATCTTGGTCAATAATAGCAATACTAAAACATCTAAAACTGTTAAGAAAACAGCAATGATCAGAGGGATATCAAATAAAAGATAAAGGGCGATCGCACCACCGATAACTTCAGCGATATCGGTTGCCATAATAGCTAACTCTGTCATGATCCATAAAATGATCCCCAAAGCTTTACCTGTCCGGGCACGTGTTGCTTGTGCTAGGTCCATTTGACTTACTATGCCCAGTTTAGCGGCCATGTACTGCAACAGCATGGCAATTAAACTCGACATCAAAATCACAGACATTAACAAGTAGGAGAAGTTCTGCCCACCTGTGATCGATGTAGACCAGTTACCTGGATCCATGTATCCTACCGCAACTAAAGCACCCGGACCGGAATACATAAACAGCGTCTTCCAAAATCCCTTGCCTCTAGGAACTTCCACAGTTCCATTGATTTCTTCGAGCGAGCGACCGTTTGCATATTGAACCAAACGGTGCTTCTTTTGAGTTGGTTGCTCGTTTTGACTCACTTGTAAAACCACCTTTCCTTTTTCCACTGAATATTGTACACCATAAGTTCATAGATTAAAATAAAAAGTTTTGGTATACTTAAAAATAATAAAAGGGGGAATTAAGTGATGCATAATGTAGCGGATAATTACTTGCGGGCAATTTTTGAAGGGAGTTATTTAACAGGAAAAACGTCTAACAAACGTTTGGCAGGTTTATTGGGTGTATCTCCAGCAACTACCACCGAACAGGTCAAAAAAATGTGCCAAAAAGGAATTGTCATCAGTCAGAGGTATGGTGCGATCTCGTTTAGCAAAGAAGGCGAAAGACAGGCTATCCAATTGATAAAAAAATTTCGCTTATGTGAAGCCTGGCTTGACAATGAATTAAATTTGCCTTTAGAACAGATCGCGTCACAAGCCTGGAAACTTGCAAACTTTGATAGTCAGCTCATGTATGATCAGTTGAATGAGCAATTAAATTATCCAAGAAAGACTCCATTTGGGACTGATGTGCAAGAACCGCGGCTCTTTAATGAGTCAATACATTCGCTAAATTCGCTTAAACCCCAACAAAAATGCAAGTTAGCAGAGTATTTGGATAACTCAAAGGTCATTGGATATGTGCAGCAAATCGGACTGAAAATCGGGTATGGATATTTCGCTGAAAAAGTCGACCGTGATTTCGATATTTTGTTTTTATCATCTAAAGAAGGGCAGCAGCAAATGGTCAGTCGTAAAGTTGGTAAATATATTTATGTGCGTGTGCTCGAATAGAAGTTGAATTATCATTGAAATAAAATAATTTCCTACGGTTGCGAAAAGACTCTTATCCTGTAAATCTTTTAGCTTGAATAATTAAGCATTTATTTTGAAATTATTAGGGTGCCTATGGTACGGTTGATGTAATTCATTTATATAGGGGGTTTTTTATGTCAAGAAAGGAATTAAAGAAGGGTGCGAAAACCAAATTAAATGGTCATTTCAGTTTCTTCTTCTTACTTTTTCTACCGTACATAGTTCTATATTTTATTGGGAGTTCGCAAAGTAACTCTCAGGGTCTTAAGACCTTACAAAATCAACAAACAGGGCTTAATTGGGGATCGATACTCCTCTTACTTGCCAGTTTGATTTTAGTGGGCGCACAATTTGTTAGCTTGGACAGTATCCGCAATAAGGCCGAATATACACAAGGTTTCTCCAAGGGATTCACAATTTTTTCAAATTCAAAATACTTTTGGGGAGCTGTTGGTATCGGCTTGCTTGAATTTATCTGGGTTTTCTTGTGGACGTTACTGCTCTTTGTTCCTGGGATCATTAAGGGTTTAGCTTATTCACAGGCTTTTTACATCTATCGTGATTCTGTTGATGCTGGACAGCCGCTCCGCTTTCGTGGTGCCGTTACACAGAGTCGTCAGATGATGGATGGACATAAATGGGAATTTTTTGTTTTGCAGCTTAGCTTGATCGGTTGGCAGATCTTGGTTTGGATTACTAATGGTCTTGCTGGGATCTGGGTCTTTCCGTATACGAATTTAACTTACGCAAATTACTATGACCACTTGAAAGAAGAACAAGCTGGTAACATTGTGGAACCCGCAACTGAAAATTAATTCAAAAAGAAAAACAAGTTTGGCAATAACTTGCGTATATATTAGTGTATGTGCTTAATCATACCTGCATAGATCTTCCATGCAGCAGCTGACCTTGAACACTCACCTTCTAAAACCACCATCGCATCAGTGTGTGAGAGTGTTTGCTGTTAAAGAGAACTTCTAAGCGCAGATCATCCCTGAAAAATGGTGTAGGAAATTTTTTCTACGCCATTTTTGTCGTGAAAAAATTTGTATGAGGAAGAATCGCAGTTGATATTTATTCTTTTTGAAGTGATATTTCTTTTCTGAATGACAAATAATTGCTATGGTTAAGGTTGAAATGACTATAAAAAAGTTAATTACAGTAGGGAAATTTTTAATTTGCTAAAATAGAATGCAGAAGAGCTTTTTCATTCACTTAGTCTGTACGTAATTAAATATGGAAGGACAAATCGATGGAACAAATAATGCAAACATTCAATGAAAGAAGAGGGGATCTGTGGCAGGCATTGCTGCAGCATTTGCAGATCTCGACACTTTCTTTACTGATTGCGATGGTGATCGCGATCCCACTAGCGATCTGGGTCGTTAAACATAAAAAAATATCCGAGTTTCTCTTACAGTTGACAGGGGTTTTGCAGACAATACCTTCACTGGCTTTATTAGGTTTGTTGATACCGGTCGTGGGAATTGGGACAGTTCCAGCCGTGATTGCTCTGGTAGTCTATGCTTTATTGCCGATCTTTCAAAATACCTATCTGGGTTTAACTGAGATCGACCCAGCACTGGAAGAAGCAGCTGATGCGTTCGGAATGTCGCGCATGAAAAAGTTATTTAAAGTAGAGTTGCCACTCGCAATGCCGACGATTATTTCCGGTATTCGGACTGCTTTGGTTTTGATCATCGGTACAGCCACTTTAGCGGCTTTGATCGGAGCTGGCGGTCTGGGGACCTTTATTTTGTTAGGGATCGATCGCAACAATACATCATTGATTTTGATCGGGGCGGTTGCATCTGGAGTTTTGGCAATCATTATGAGTTCATTGATCAAATGGCTGGAACATGCATCCGTAAAGACGGCTGTTTCTGTTTTGGCTGTCATCGTTGTCTTATTAGGTGGCGGTAGCGCATATAATGCTTATATCAATCGGACTGAAACTGTCACGATTGCTGGTAAGTTGGGCTCAGAACCTGAAATATTGATCAATATGTATAAGGAATTGATCGAGCAAGATGAGCAGCATATTAAGGTAACTTTGAAGCCAAATTTTGGTAAAACGACCTTTTTATTTAATGCTTTGAGAAATGAGCAAATCGATATTTATCCGGAGTTTACTGGAACAGTCTTGGAAACACTAGCAAAAAAGTCACAAAAAACAAGCGGTTTAACAGCTAACGAAACCTATGACAAGGCTAAGCAAATCATGAGAAAGCAAGAAGACATCGAGCTTTTGCGGCCAATGAAATATAACAATTCCTATGCTTTAGCCGTCAAAGACAAATTTAAACAGCAACATCATTTGAAAACAATTAGTGACTTGCAAAATGTCCAGTCGATCCTAAGCGGAGGAATGACCTTGGAGTTTATTGATCGCAGTGATGGTTTAAAAGGGATCAAGAAAACTTATGGCTTGAATTTTCCTGTCAAATCGATGGAACCAGCTTTACGCTATCAGGCAATCAATAAAAATAAAATCAATATCGTTGATGCGTATTCGACCGATAGTGAGCTGCGACAGTACCATTTGAGTATTTTGCAAGATGATAAGCATATGTTCCCGACCTATCAAGGTGCACCAATGATGACGAAAGATTTTGCTGACAAGCATCCGCAGATCGTTAAAAGCTTGAATAAGTTAGCCGGTAGGATCACAGAAAAAGAAATGCAGGAAATGAATTATGAAGTCAATGTGCAAGACAAAGCACCAGCAACAGTTGCACATCATTATCTGAAGACCCATCACTTGTTAAAGGAGGGTGATTAAATGGCTGCTGCAATTGAGTTTCGAAATATTCAAAAAGCATTCGGAGATAATACAGTTATTTCAGGAATGGATATGAGTATTCGACAAGGTGAAAGATTTGTCTTAGTTGGTTCGTCCGGCAGCGGCAAAACAACTTCTTTAAAAATGATCAATCGTTTAGAACAGCCGACTGGTGGACAGGTTTTGATCAATGGCAAGAAAGCAGAGGACTATCCG
Source organism: Ligilactobacillus acidipiscis (assembly GCF_900116935.1). NCBI lineage: Bacteria > Bacillati > Bacillota > Bacilli > Lactobacillales > Lactobacillaceae > Ligilactobacillus > Ligilactobacillus acidipiscis. The sequence goes on along the minus strand of NZ_LT630287.1, from coordinate 2,507,776 downwards.
CTCCAAGAGTTACGGTGGATGATGGGGTATGTGTTACAACAGATCGCCTTGTTTCCTAATATGACTGTTTCGCAAAATATTTCTTTGATCCCCGAGATGAAGGGGACTCCTAAAAATCAACTGCAAGAAATGGCAGACTCCCTTTTAAAAAGAGTCGGCTTGGATCCGGTCAAATACCGCAACCGTTATCCGCGTGAGTTATCTGGTGGTGAACAGCAACGTGTCGGGATCTTACGGGCGATCTCATCTAAACCGCCGATCGTGTTGATGGATGAACCTTTTAGTGCTCTAGACCCAATTTCACGTGCCAGTTTGCAAGACTTGGTGTTGGATATTCATGAGCAGTTGCATAACACGATCGTGTTTGTGACGCATGATATGGATGAAGCACTAAAGATCGGTGATAGAATTGGTATTATGAGTGAAGGCCAGCTGCTGCAAGCTGCTTGCCCGCAAGAAATCGCACAGCACCCGGTGAATAATTTCGTGCGTGACTTTTTTAGAGGGAGTATGGCGAAGAATATTTATGATACTCCTGTGAATAAAGTGTTGTTAGCAACTCAGCCGCTGAATGGATTAGCTAAAGAACAGCGTGAAGATGTTCCTGTCTTGGCAGAAAATGCGGTTTTACGCGATTTGTTTGAAAAATTAAGTACTAATAATTATGTGGAGATCAGAGATCGAAGTGGACAAAGTCAAGGCTATTTAGACCGGCAAAAAGTATTAAATTATCTTAGTCAAAATGAAGAACAGGAGGACTAAAACATGGAGAAGATCTCAGAAAAGTATGATGCGGTTGTGATTGGTGCAGGTCCGGCAGGAACGGCTGCAGCTGCGGCAATTAAAGCACAAGGACAGAAAGTTGCGTTGATCGAGGAAGACTTGTGGGGCGGTACATGTCCCAATCGGGGATGTGATCCGAAAAAAATCTTATATACAGCTGTGGAAGCTAAAGAACATGCTAAACTCTTAGCGGGTAACGGCTTAAAGGCACAAATCGATATTGATTGGTCAGCTTTGATGACGAATAAACGTGCTTATACGTCTGGAATCAGTTCGGCTACCAAAAAAGGCATGGAGAGTTCAGAGGTCAAGACATATACTGGGCATGCAGAATTCGTTGCTGGAACAACAGTGAAGGTTGGCGAATGTTTGCTGGAAGCTAGTAATTTTGTGATCGCTACGGGACAGCGACCAGGGCTGTTAGATATTCCGGGCAAAGAATTTCTGCAGACTAGCACGGACTTCTTGGACCTTGATAAAATGCCGCATGATCTAACTATCATCGGTGGGGGTTATGTTGCCTTTGAATTAGCAGGGATCGCAGCTTCAGCAGGAGCTCAAGTGACGGTTATATTGCATAACTCGCGACCGCTAAAAGCTTTTCCACAAAAATTAGTGACAGAGTTAGTGCAGTCCTTACAAGAACATGGGGTAGAATTTGTTTTTGATCAAGATGTTACTCAAGTGGAGCAAATTGGAGCTGGTTACCGTTTGTCAGGGACAAATGACTTCAGCCAAGATACTAATATGGTATTTGCGGCGGTCGGACGGCAGCCCAATGTGGATGACTCGGGCTTAACACAAGCTGGTGTGGAATATTCCAATCAGGGTGTCATAGTTGATCGACACTTACGTTCTACTGCAGCTCACATTTATGCCATCGGAGACGCAGCAGCATCTCCTGTACCAAAATTAACTCCAGTAGCTGGTATTGAGGCCAAGTATGTAGCAGCTCAACTTGCAGGGCGCGATGACGAGATCGATTATCCAAAGATCCCGACGGTAGTTTTTTCATTACCAAAGTTGGCTCAAGTAGGAATGACAGAAAATCAGGCTCAGCGAGATGAGGCACGGTACCAAACCAAAAATATAGACTTAACAGGATGGATCACCTACAAGCGACAACATGAAAAAAAGCCGTTAGTGCAACTGATCGTAGATAAGGTAAGTGAAAAAGTAGTAGGAGCGGCTTGTTTAAGTATGGAAGCCGATGAAATGATCAATTATCTGAGTGTATTGATCGGAGAAGAGTATACAGCAAAGCAGGTCAAAAAGATGATATGGGCATACCCAACAACCGCAAGTGATCTGCAGTATATATATTAGTCAGTGAAATGAGACGGTTAGAAGATGAACATTATCGGACTTAGGTAATATAGGGCATCTTTTTCACTGAATGTCTTGGTACAAAAAAGTAGTGCAATGATTTTTCTGACTTCTATGTTAGTTTGGAAAAACGGAGATAGGCAGTAATGTTAGGAGGGATCGAGTGAATAAAAAGGATGATGCTCGCCAATATTTGCTAGATTATTTTGCACAAGCTGACAAACTAAATGGAACAATTGAAGAAATGAAACAATTACGTAAAGGCAATGCACCAAAGCAAGAACAATTGGATGAAAAAGTGCAGGAATATGAGCAAAGACTGAATAATTTAAATTCTGGCAAAATTAAGATGAATCAAAGTTTAAAAATATTAGGTTTTGATAAGCCAATAGCTAAATTTAGTCAGGAAGAACTGATCCGTTTATCAGAAATACTTGAACCATAGAGTGTAATTTTGAGGCAAAACAATTAGAGGAGAACGGTATGAGTAAGCAGAATAATATGACACTGCTAGCTGAAAGACAGGTCCGACCAAATCCGTTGTTTGATCCTAAAGCATTAGCAAAATTTGTAGCCGAAAATGATGATCTGATTTTTGCGAAGGTTGATAGACAAGCTATGTGGTTATTTCCAAGTGGCCAGCTAGTACAGTCAAATAAAGAGAACAATCAAAAAAGAAGAGTATGTCATTATTATATAAAATACTATTTTAGATATATTGGTATGAAAAACGTGCTTAAGATAGAACAAGAAAATCAACATGTTTTCAATAATTTAGTCACAAAAGGTGTAGGAGTAGTTAATTTAGTTCCTGAAACAATGGCAGCGCTTAAAGGAGACGACCAGGACTTAACTGAGCAACAAAAACAGTTTTTGAGGGTAAATAAATACAAACTATATAGTTATGTCAAAAACCACCCGATTACAGCCAAATATTTAGCTAAGGCTGCTAAAATTTAATAAATAAGCCCTTCACTACAATTTATTCTGCAGCGAAGGGTTTGATTTTTCTTAACCTAAAAGAGCTTCTACAGAAACATGAAAATAACGAGCAACCGCAACTAATTTATTGCAAGGTGCCGTTTGATTCCAAGTTTGAAAAGTGCCAGCTGGCAATCCCAATGAAATTTCGATAGTACGTAATGGTATGTTTCTAGTAGCAGCCAAAGCTTTAATTGTTTCAAAAATCAAAAAGACATCTCCTTGCTTGTATATTCTACACACTATATTATGCAATAACTTTCACTAAATTGAAATAGCTTTCACATAGTTTAACTAAAAAAGAAGAATTAAAGGGATAACTTTGTATTAGCTTTTTGAAAGAAAGTTTGCTATTCTAATAATAATTTAAAGATGAAAGTGAGAGATCTGAGCATTGAAAAACTAATTTAACTTTTTAAAACTATCGTTAGCTGGGCAGGGTAGAAATCTAGCCATTATTTGGTGTGACTCGGATAGTTTTAAAGTTAAATTGTTTTAGTGCTACGGGTTTTTTTGTGTCTATAAAGGGATTTATTAAGCTCGCAATTTAACTTGAGAAACTACTACCTTGCAGATATTAAAGCAAGGAGGCAGTGTATGTCGCAAATTAAAATTAGAAATTTGTCTTTTTCTTATCCAGGACAGAAAAAGCGGTTATTTAATAAAGTTGATTTAAACTTAGATTCAGACTGGAAATTGGGGTTATTTGGCAGGAATGGTCGCGGTAAAACTACACTATTAAAATTATTACGCGCCAAGCTTGGGTATCAAGGGGAAATCTCGCACCAGGTGGAGTTTAATTATTTTCCCCAGGAGATCAATGATCCTAGTCAGCTGGCTATTTATGCATTAAGCGAGGCGGTTGAGTTTGAAGAATGGCAGTTGAAACGAGAATTGAATTTGATGCAGGTTGATCTTGACCTTATTTGGCGACCTTTTGCTAGTTTATCCGGTGGTGAACAGACTAAGCTTAGATTGGCATTATTATTTATTGATCAACAAAAATTTCCGTTGATCGATGAGCCAACTAATCATTTAGATCTAGCTAGTAGAAAGCAAGTGGCCACTTATTTGAGAAAGAAAAAGCAAGGATTCATAGTAGTTAGTCATGACCGTGGATTCGTTGATCAAATTTGTGATCACATTTTGGTGATAGAGAAGTCTAAAATTTCCTTATATAGCGGTAATTATTCGACTTATGATCAAGAAAAAAGGCTGTCAGATTCATTTGAGATACAGCAAAATGAAAAATTAAAAAAAGACATTGGTCGACTTAAACAGACGGCTCTTGAAAAAGAAAAGTGGTCAGGTTCTCGAGAAAGAGATAAACGCGGAGATCCGCACAAAAAGGGAAGCGGCAGTATTTATGATACGGGACACATTGGTGCACGTGCTGCTAGAGTGATGAAAAGATCAAAGTCTTTGAAAAAAAGAATGGACGATGAGATCCATGATAAAGAAAAGCTAATGAAAAATATCGAACAAGTCGATGAACTAGCACTTAATTTTCGCTCGAGCCACCACAAAACATTACTTCAAGTGGAAAATTTTAGTCTTTCTTATGGAAATGAGTCTTTATTTAAACCAGTCAGTTTTGCGATCAGAAAGGGAGAACAAGTCGGTGTAGTTGGCCCAAATGGGATAGGAAAAACCAGCTTGATCAAAGTTCTGCTAGGTACTTTTACTGGCAATAGCTCTGGAACTATCAAAATACCAGCTAATATCAAGGTTAGTTATATTTGCCAAGAGTTTGAAAAAAATGTGGGTCACTTGCAAGATTTCGCTGTAGATAATCAGTTAGATTATGAAATGTTTTTTAATAATTTGCATAAGTTGGGACTAGAAAGAGAAGTTTTTGCACAAAAAATCGAAAATATGAGTATGGGACAGCGAAAAAGAGTAGAAGTTGCTAAATCTTTGTCGCAACCAGCCGAATTATATATTTGGGATGAACCGTTAAATTATTTGGATGTATATAACCAAGATCAGTTAACTAAATTAATAGCTGAAAATAAACCGACGTTATTACTGATCGAACATGATCAGTGCTTTATCAAAAAAGTGGTCAGTGAAATTGTAGGTTTGAAAAAATAGGAGAGTTAAAAAAGTAAAAATGGCAATGAGAGGATCGATTTTTAATTCAACTTAAGCTTTTTGTAAATAGAACTAAAGGGTAAGAACATAGACATGGATCACGATCCCTGATGTTGCGTAGTTGTAGTTACTAACTATTAGTTTAGGCACTTACTCAGTAGACCGACAGGACTGCTGGGTAAGTGCCTTTTGAATTTGAAAGAATTGCAGCAAGCTCTTCTGTGATCAGAATTAATTGTTCATCTAGACTAGTAATCATTTTTAACAGCCAAGTCAATGGCCCATGACCGCAATCTTTATTAATGACTAGCCGTAATTATAAACTGAACCATTTAAGGCCCGTTCATTGATAACTTAAAAATATTTTGAAAGCGCTATCTAAAACGCGTTGACATTTAACTATAATTAATTACAATAAGACATATATGATAGCGCTATCAAATAAAGCTAATACATTAATTGGAGATTATTTTACATGAAAAAAATTAAAGCTGCTGTCTTAGATGGTATTAATGAAAATTTCAAAATCGAAAAAATTCAAATTAATGATCAATTAAGCCCACATGATGTTCGTGTTCACATTGTAGCCAGCGGAATTTGCCATACAGATGAAGCTGTTCGTAATGGCCAGGGGGGAGACTTTCCATTTCCAGCTGTTTTAGGTCATGAAGGTGCCGGGATCGTAACCGAAGTCGGCAGTGCCGTCCGCTCAACTAAAACTGGAGATCATGTTGTTTTGTGTTATGACTATGATGGGTATTGCAAAAATTGTCTAAATGGTCGTCCCGCAGCTTGTATCAACTGGAATCGTCTGAATATGGAAGGAACAAAGATCGATGGCTCTGTTCCCTTCTATACCGAAGATGGAACACCGATCAAGATGTTGTTCAATCAATCTTCATTTGCAACTGAAACCATCGTTGATGATCGTAATGTTACTGTTATTGACTCAGACATCGATTTGCGCAAAGTTGGACCTTTAGGTTGTGGTTTTGTTACTGGATCAGGAACTGTTTTTAATGGCCTGAAACCTGAAGTCGGCTCATCGATTGCGATTTTTGGGACTGGTGCTGTTGGTTTGGGTGCATTAATGGCAGCCAAAATTGCTGGTTGTTCAAAAGTTATTTGTATCGATATTGTGCCTAAACGTCTGGAAATTGCTAAAGGTCTTGGTGCTGATTATGTGATCAACAGCAAAGAAAATGATGCTGTAGCCGAAGTTAAAAAAATCACTGGTGGCGGTGCTAACTATATTATTGATACGACTGGTATCACCCCCGTCATGCAGCAAGGTTTTGATTCTTTAGCTTCTGGGGGGATTTTTGTTCCATTGGCAGTTACTCGTCATGAATTCAAGATCGATCATCCATTTGCTGATTTGACTGCTTACGAAAAAACAGTTAAGGGAGTTTTGATGGGCGAAGCTGTTCCGCAAAAAGCCATCCCTGAATTGATTGAATTCTGGCAACAGGGGAAATTTCCGTTTGACTCCTTAGAAAAATTCTTTACCTTGGACCAAATTAATGAAGCTAACCAAGCTTCAAGTTCAGGAGAGGTTATTAAACCTGTTTTTATCATTGACGATGATTATCAACCTGGTAAATAAAAAACAAATTTCAAATATGAATGGTTCCTTATAAAAAGCATTGCTACAGACGCTAGCAATGCTTTTTTAAGTGCGCCCGGCATGGGCAGTAACTAGGCGGTGTAAGTCCGCTGTGAGCCGTAGTGGCCGGTATCACGAGTCGAAGACAAGGGTGTCTATCGTGAGGTAGAATCTGAAGGAAGTCCTAGACGAAACATCGAATCGATGAACAAGAAGTGGCTAAAAGGCTGGAAACGGTGGGATGAGATTGCTTAACAAATCGAAGTCCCTGACCACTCGAAACCGTCACAGTAAAGCCAACGGTTTGATGCGAAAGCTACTGCTCTTACCCGGGGAGGTCTGTCATGGTAGTTCTCTCAAGCTGGAAGTTATTTCTGGCAGGAACAGGCTCAATAGTAATGTTGAGTTGTCCATGACAGAAGTCAGCCGAGGCCATAGTAGCCAGTAATGGTGAAAGGCTGAACAACAATAATTTTGATTCATCCTGGAGGTGGAAACAATACGACAATCGCAGAAAACAGAAAATAAAGCTGACTACCTGTGGAGGGTAACCCTGGAAGGGTCAGAGCAAACAGGAGCGCGTAGCGTTGTTTCTGGTGAAAAGAGAACTCAAAATGGCTTATTACGTGAGAAGGTCTTAGACCGGAATAATTTAAATCGGGACTTTGTCCATGTCAAGCGTAATAAAGGGGCTGGAGGAATTGACGGCATGTCCGTTGAGGAACTTGGCCCATACTTGAAAGAGAATAACGTAAAACTAATCGAGGCCTTGCGAACCGAAAGCTATGAACCCCAACCTGTCAAACGAGTTGAGATTCCTAAGCCAGATGGTTCGAAACGTCAGTTAGGAATCCCAACGGTCGTTGACCGTGTGGTTCAACAGGCGTTACAACAGCAACTGTCTCCTATTTTTGAAAAAGTATTCTCAGATAATAGTTATGGTTTTCGACCACACCGCAGTGCACAAAGTGCTGTGAAAAAGGTGGTTGCTTATTATAATCAGGGTTATCACTACGTGGTCGACCTTGATTTAAAGTCCTATTTTGACAATGTGAACCATGATTTACTAATTAAATTTGTTGAAAATTACATTAGTGAGCCATGGGTCTTGCATTTGATTCGTAAGTTCTTGACGAGTGGTGTGATGAATGGTCGATTTTTCGAGAAGTCCGCTAAAGGTACACCGCAAGGTGGCAATATTTCACCATTACTAGCAAATATTTATCTGAACGAGCTGGACAAAGAATTGACCAGAAGAGGACATAAATTTGTACGCTATGCGGATGACTGTAATATCTATGTTAAAAGTAAGCGTGCGGGTGAACGGGTTCTCAAAAGCATCACCCAGTTTTTAGAAAAGGAACTCAAAGTTGAAGTGAATGCAGAAAAGACGCAAGTCGGTTCTCCACTAAGACTGAAGTTTCTAGGTTTTTCGCTGGGTGCGGGACGCAAGGGAGCCTATTTGCGCCCACATCAGAAGTTAAAACAAAGAGTTAAGCAGGAACTGAAACGAATTACTAGGAGGAATCGAGGCGTTAGCCTAGACAAAATTCTCAAAGAAATCAAACAGAAAATGCAGGGCTGGGTTCAGTATTATTCCATTGGAAAAATGTCTTCATTCTTAAGGAATCTAGATGCTTGGTTGCGTTCGCGCATCCGTCAGTACATCTGGAAGCAGTGGAAGAATATTGGAACCCGATTCAAAGCGCTGGTCAAATTAGGGATGAGCCACAAACAAGCCAAAACCTACGCAAATACGCGGAAAGGATACTGGCGTAACGCTCACAGTAAAACACTGTTGATGACCATAACCAATAAAAGACTGACACAACGGGGACTATTAAACATGTCTCAGTTGTATCAGTCAATACAAAGTAAAGCTTAAATTGTTGAACCGCCGTATACGGTTCCGTACGTACGGTGGTGTGGGAGGTCGATAGTGCGAACTATCTCCTACCCGATTTAGAAGGCTAGCACCAACGATAAAAATCCTAGAGCTAAATCTCAAGATTAATCAATCACATTGTGAAGAATCCAATGGCTATAAGCAAGACGAGCACCAGGAGTAATCACCCAGGGGTGATTAATTTCGAAAATTTGAATTTCAGTTTCTAAGTAAAGCGGCGTCTTACCATGATTAAAAGCAAAAACGGGTTGTGGAAAATCAGGCTTACTAGCAACTTGATGAACACTTTGACGAGAGTTCATCTGCCACCGAATTTTTAGATCTTCACGCGACAATAATTTTGGCAGGTGTGTTTTTTCAATTTGAGCTTGTTGCTGCAACTTTTGTGTAAATTCTTGTTTAGTCTTGTTTTGGTGCCAATCATCAAACAGCTCATATTTGTTGGTTTTAAAATCTAAATCCATAAAGCCGGCCTCCTAACCAAAATCAATTTTATCCAGCATCGTTTCAGTACTAGCCTGGTCTAAGCCTAAATAAGCTAAAGTCATCGTCTCACTGGAATGATTGAGCAGATTCATGACTAAGCCAATATTATAGTTTGATTGTGTGTAGACACGATAAGCCCCGGTTTTGCGCATCGTATGAGTACCTAGATAATTAATTCCTAACAGATTGCCAACTTTACTCATAATTTTGTAGAACTGTTTTTCAGTGATATGGCGTTCTGGGTGTTGACTGGAAGGAAAGAGCCATTCGGATTCAAGCTTATGATCAAGCAGCCATTGACGATACAATAAGAGTTCTGTTTGAACTGGTTTAAGATACAAGGTATTAGGCTTACCCGTTTTTCGGTCGTGAATGAACGCATTTTGTTTAATAGAACCGTCCGGATTAAAAATATCGGTTTGTTTTAAGCCCATAACGTCACTCACTCTCAGTAGCGTAGCTTTACCAACTTGAAAGATTGTATAGTTACGCTGGCCAGCTTTAAAATTATTGAGTAAAGTATCTTGAACCTCTTTGAGAACGTTAGAATCTTTGATGGGTAAGACAACTTGTTGCATGTAAATGACCTCCAGTAACCTCCAGTAAGAATATTTGCATTGTGTATCTACGTGGGGTATACTTGGCTTGCAATAATAATTTAGGAGGGGAAAATATGGAACTTATTAAAGAACAAACACGCTTAGCAAAGTGGGGAAACTCGAAAGCTGCTAGAATTCCTAGCCAAATTATTAAACAACTGAAATTAGATGATAACCAAGATATGACAATAACCATTGAAAATGGATCAATTGTTTTAACACCAATAAAAAAGAACCCAACCAATATTCACGAACTATTTAAGAATTGGCAAGATGACGGGAAAAGGGATCACGAGCTTGATTGGGGAAAGTCAGAAGGTAATGAACTTCAATGGTAAGCCAAGGTGATATATTTTATGTTAACTTTAATCCAAGGCGTGGTCATGAACAGATGAATAAGCGACCAGCCATTGCTCTAAGCAATGATCTAGTCTGTCAGACAAGTAACATGACGATTGTGGCTCCAATTAGCAGTACCAAGCGTAATTTTCCAATGTATCATCGACTAACTAGTAGTCAAACAGTATATGGAAAAGTATTATTAGATCAAACCATAGCCTTAGATTTACGGGCAAGACATGTCACTGATGAAACTATTGTCGATCATGTATCGCGTGAAGAACTAGAAGAAATAATCACTTTGTACAAATTATTGTTTAGTATTGATGATAAATAGAAAGAGCCATTTATTTAATATTAAAACAAATAACCCCCAACATCTATATTATAGATATTGGGGGTTATTCTTTCAATGTTTTTGAGGGGCGATTTGAAGGTTATAGCCCCTTTTCCTTGCTCTTCTGTAATCATTGCAAATTATTATTTATACTTTCCTAGTACAATTTTTTTGACTTCCTGTAAATAATCATCAGGATATTCCGGCACTAGTAAATTTCCATCAATGGCATCAACCATGATCTTTTCTTTATCTTTTAACTTATTATAAACTGTTTGATCAATGAAACTACTGTGAGCAACATCGCCCTTGGTCATCAAATAGTAGTACCTTGTGTATTGATTTGCTGGTAGTCCCAGACGGTTAATCCGATCTCGGGACTGCAACATGAAGGTCAAATTAAAGTTGTATTCGAAGTAAACCGCGTCGTGTACAGTTTGATGCAACGAAATGGATTCCCCTAAAGTGTTAGGATTCGATACCAGTACTTGTGCATCACCGGTCCGGAAATTATTAATCATTCCTTCTCGATCCTGTTTTGGTGTCGCTCCATAAACCAAGGTAGTTTTAATGCCCATGCCATTAAGAGTAAACGCGTGGTGCTAGTTCGTAACATTCAACTATTTAGTACAAAATTTTACAAAAAAAGCCCAACAAGGTTAGACTCTTAAGTGACTTAAACAAAGGAGACCTGATCTTGTTGGACCACTTAAAGTTTAAACAAAAACGACACAATTTACAAGTCAATTTAGCTCAACTTAAAGTTCTTTGTGCTGAGCTTTATCAAAAATACTGCCCGCGCTATATTTCGCAACGCCGTAACACCACTAATTCTCGTGTTTCTGATGTGCAGATCTTAGCCTTACTGTGTTTACAGGTCATTACACAGATGCACTCCCAGCGTAAATTCTTTGCCTGGGCACAGACCTTCATCCCACATCAATTGAACATTGAGCGCTCCCGTTTTAACCGACGAGCACAACGTCTTCTCCCAGTGGTCATGGCCATGCGGCAGGGGTTGACTCGCGACTATGCGCAAACAGGACAGTTTGCGATCATTGATAGTTTGCCTAACCCTTTATGCCAAAAAGTTAGAAATAAGCGGGCCAAGGTTTTCCGCGGCATAGCTGACCTAGGCTACAATGCGACCAAAGACATGTATTTTTACGGGTTTAAGACTCATTTTGAGACCTCGCTCAGCGGTTATATCTTAAATTACACTGTCACCGAGGCCTCTAAACATGACACCCAAGCGGCGTCAACTTTGATCGCAGGCTGTCCGTGTCCCTTTGTTTTAGCGGATGTCGGTTATGTGGGACAGCCCTTACAAGAAGATTTTGGCGAGCTAGGTTATGAGCTCTGGACACCTTACCGTTCAAACATGAAAGGAGCCAAACAGCACAATGTTCCGGCTTTGAAAGATCTCCGGCGCACGATCGAATCCCGTTTCTCGATCCTAGTTGAAGATTATGGGATCGAAAAAAACCTCACGCGGTCAGTGGTAGGCTTTTGGTTAAAAATCGAATTGACCGTCTTTATTTATAATTTAGGCTTTTTTGATTTTACAGAAAATAGAATTATTACGAACTAGCACCACGCGTGATCATAATTAAAACTCCTCCCTAAAAATCTTCTCTAGGAACTGTACTTACTTTAATATTCAAAGGCTTAGGCATTGTTACTGTTACCAAATCTAAAATTTAAAGCAAAATATCGTTTACCTTACCAACTAATATATACAACTATGTATCAACATTGTGACTATAATCCATTTTACGTAATTTTCTTTTCAAAAAATCATCTCCCTTACATAATGTAATGAAGCAAATATCATGCCAATATAGTGTCAAGGAGAAGACGGTTCACAGACAACTATTTAAAACTAATATTAAAGTCCTGACTAATAATTACTAAAACTAAAGAAAAGAAACGTTGATTTCCTGAATTTTATTTTTATTTTTGTTAAAAATTAGTAATTTAAAAGGCTGGAACAAATCATTTTTAGTCAAAAAATGATTTGTTCCAGCCGTAAGATTTGTTCATTTATTCAGTTTTTAAGCCATCTAATAATTGGTAGTCAAAATATTTAAACTTGAATACTATCGCTTCAACAATTATAAGATGGAAGAAGAATACAAGTTTTCCTTCCTAATTATTATCGCAGTTATCTCATATTTCAATCTAATCATTGTTCGTTATTTACTTAATTTAGAAGCGGCTGCTTCATCTAGCAAAACAACAACATCAGGATGTTTTTGCAAAACACTTGCAGGAACATCTTCTGTAACTGGTCCTTCGACCATTTTGGCAACAGCGTCAGCTTTGTTAGCACCGAATGCTTCAAGAATGATTTTCTTTGATTTCATAATTGAACCAATTCCCATTGAATATGCTTGTTTCGGTACATCTTCAACATGTTCAAAGAAACGTGCGTTAGCTTCAATAGTTGAATCAGTTAGATCAGCAACATGTGTTTCTAAGTCAAAGGGTGTGCCTGGTTCGTTAAACCCAATGTGCCCATTACGACCGATCCCCAACAATTGTAGATCGATCGGATGCTCAGCAATGACCCTATCGTAACGCTTAATTTCTTCTTTTGGATCCTTTGCCAAACCATCAGGTAAGTATGATTTTTTAAATGGTTTCTTGGAAAAAAGATACTTATTCATGAAATATTTATAGCTTTGATCATTATCAGGACTAATACCCACATATTCATCCAAATTGATCGAAATACTATCAGAGAAATCTAAATCGCTTTTAACAAGTTCATCATAAGTCGTAAGTGGTGTTGATCCTGTAGCTAATCCAAAAACTTTTGCTCCACTTTGAACAGCTTCTTTAAATATCTTGTAGCCCTCAACACTCGCTTTTTGTTGATCTTTTTTAACAATAACTTTCATCGCTGAAAACCTCCGTTTCCGTTTTATTGGTATAGTCCAATTATAATTGATATAGACCAATGATGCAAGCCAACGAGCTAAAAAAATAACCACTAGCATAAACTTAGTAGTCATTTTTCAGATAATTTTAATATCCAGCGTATTGCTTAAATGCTATTCTATTCAAACCTGTAATTACCATCGTACAGTGGCATTCTATATGCGCGATAAACATAACCTTTCTTGCCACCGTGTTTGAACGAGAAGTTGAAAACTTGAGTTCCATCTGGTTTAACTTCAATAATATTGCTTTCTTTACCACCATTTTTAAAGCCAAAAGTTAGTAATGTGTTCCCATTGTCTAATCGTTGTGCGTTACCAATGACAGGAGTAAAATTCTGCTTCCCAAGTTGTTTACCGTATGACCATGTTTGCTTGATAGTCTTATTTTTTTGATCAATTTGATATTGAGTACCTTGGGAATATTTGCCAGAAGTCTTCTTAGGGCCGTTTGTCACAGCAATGTTGTTATCATACAACAGAATATTTTCTTTATTAGGATCTCCCGTGTCATTAGGCAACTGTGTCAAGGCATGTTGTCCTCCAGTATGCTTAGTTCCTTTTTCAGGCGTTAACAAATACTTGTGATATTTTTTAGGCCAAGCAGATTTTTTCTTACCGCTATATAGCCACTTAAATTCCTTGGTTCTATAATCAAGTTTGAATATTAGATCCTGATTACGGTTTGAGACTAATAGTGAATTTTCTTCCGGCAAATACTCTATTGAATTCATGTGCAACCAATCATGTCCAGGACTAGCCGAACCGTCTGAAGCAGCTCCTTTATCGGCTTTATATTTATACCAAACAGATTTAGGTAATAGACGTTTCATATCGATCAAGTTCACGATCTTGCCTGTTTGATGAGAGATCTCAGCAATTGTATCTTCCCCATAAACTGAGCCATCTGAAACCGTCGCTAGGATATTATGATTGGGCAGCTCAACAATATCGTGGTGGATCAGCGTTCGTTTGTTTTTCGGTGTGAATTGATATTCTTGGTAAACCCTACCTAAAGCATCGGTTTCAAGCAAACTATTATAAAGCTCTTTGCTATTATCTTTTTTGGTTAAGATCATTAAATGGCCCTGAGACCATGACTCTACAACATGTTGCGTATAAAGCGTGGAGTACCAGCGGATCTCACCATTGCTATCTACAGCAAACGGTTCTTGTGTTGTCCGGTTCATGACAGTCAGTTTGTTGTCTCCGATATCCATTTGATCTGCTTTCTTGTTAGAAACAGAACTTTTAGCCCGCTGCAAATTTGCTGGTAATTTATCAGTGTTGAGCGTCAATTCTTTTGTCTCAGTCGTTCCATTTTGATACTGAACATCGAGCCTGACTCTGTTAGCATGATCAGCATATAAGCCAACGATCGGAACTTTATGTACCGTGCTAGCTCCTCCGTTAACTTTGTTAGTCAGAGTTGTTTCGTTATTTTTTCCGATCACCGTGTATTTTACTGATGCAGGGATACTGGTATGAAACACCACTAAGGCACTCAATGGTGAAGTTTTATAAGGATTTACCTTAACGAAGGGATTTTCTAGAGTATAGTTCTGGTTTTGGGAAACTTCTTGATATTCTTGTGTCAGCTCTTTTTGTTCATCTTGTCTGACCGAAATCTTTTTTGCATTGATATTTTTCTTGATTTGTTTCTCTGTTAGTGGGACCCGATCCTTTTTTTCTTGATCTGGATCTTTTTTTGAAGTGTTATTGTTCTGCTGACCACAGCCAGCAATAAATAGTGTCAGAGAACTTATAAGTAATAATGATATTATCCAAATTTTGTGTTTTTTGGAAGAATGCAAAGAACCACTCCTTTTTTATTTTTATATTTCACATTATATTAATAGTACCAAACTTTCTGCTTTTATCTTTAACTTAATGTGTTAAAACTTTTAAAAGGGTAAAAATTTAAACAATTTTTTAGAACTAACTCGTTCTTTTACTATCTGACATCATGTGAAAGCAAATCATGCTAGCCCATTTTCTTTAGTAACCATCTGACCACACTTTTTTGAGACATCAAAAAAAGAGGCAACAATATAAACTTTAAAACATTGGGGTCTACACTTTTTAGTGCTGATGAACGCTCATCAGCACTAAAAAGTGTAGACCCTAATCCGGGACTTTGTCAAATAGAGTTCTATGGGCCATCAACACTATTTGACAAAGTCCCGGATTAATTTTACGATTTACCTAATTAGTTTTAATATTTTTAAGTTGATATTATAACTTAATGAATTATCTAATAAGAATTGATTGATATATAGCTGATACGAATAAATGACGATGTTCGGTAAAGAATATTGCTATTATATAGAAGTGAAAAAAGAACTGTAAAAACTTGACCATTTTTGTTGACATCAATTGTTACAACTTTATGACAAGACTGAATTCAAGTTGTTGGGTATATACCATTATGTTATAGTGTGATAGATAATGCATATTTTTATGATTTTTTATGAAGATTGCGGTAATGGTGGAGGTACGCATGAGACATAAAGCAGGACGAATCGTGGCAGTCTTACTGGTTTTGTTGATAATCGTCGGTGGTGGGGCTGTGGCAGCAATTTATCAAAAAAACAGTCTAGCTCACGTTTATTTTCACAAGTTGACTGATAAGACGGAGAAAACAACGCCAGTGGCAACAACGGATAAGACTGCAAGTTCTACCATTGATGAAGCTAAGCTGAAGGCACAGCTGAAACGGCTCCAGTTTGTCGGTAATGTGGCGGTAATTCAGGATGGCAAGTTGGTCTATCAACAGCCATACGGACAAGATCCACAAAAGAATACCAAAACAGCGACGACGGAGTACCAAATCGGAGCGCTACAAAATACGCTGACGGCGGCGGCCGTGATGCAGTTAGTCAAAGATGGCAAGTTGGATCTGACCACACCGGTAAGTAAATATTACCTATTAGATAATGCCGATGCCAGTGTCACGGTAGGCAGCCTTTTGGAAATGACTTCTGGTTTAACGTTGGATGTTTTACCGGCCAGTGAGTTAAATAAAGATGTGATTGGGTGGAATTTAGCGAATGCCACTGTGACCACAACAGGGCAGTATAACTTCCAGACGGTTAACTATGCGTTACTTTCTGGCATCATTGCGCAAGCCTCGGGTGTATCCTACCAGAAATTCATTAAGGACACGCTTTTGCAACCAGCTGGGGTCAAACATACAGGCTTTGTCACCAGCGCCGCGGTACAATCTAAGTTAGCCCCATCACTCACTTATGATAAGGCTAGTGACAGTGCTTCAGCGGTCACGCAAGACACACTTTTCCAAACGATGAATGATCAGTTAGGCTCAAAACAGCTCTATACCACAGCTAGCGATATGGCACAGTTGACTCATTACATCACCAGTAGTAGTTTTGTCGGTGAAAAGTACATGCATCAAGGGGCCATCGCCAAAGAGGGGACTGCCTATACTGGACGGTTGACTATTGATGGCAGCCGGTTAGTCAGTCGGGCTGACTTTGCTGGTTACCACAATGCGCTAGCCTTTACTGAGGATGGTAAAACTGGTGTCGTATTACTAAGCAATTATCAAAAAGATGGCAGCTTAAGTGATACGGCGAAAGCCATTTTGAAACTGGTGCAAAAAAACGACTAATTAATCGCACAAAAGGCACTATTTACGAATGATTGTCCAAAAGTTATACGACATAGTATGGCGTTTAACGATTAATATTCGTTTTGTCACGTGTTTGCCATGTTATGTAAACAAACTATAATGACAGTGAATTAAACAATAAGTTTAATCAATGATAGTGCTTATTAGAAAATATAAAACAAAAAGAAACTTGTTCGGTAGGTAGCCGAAACAAATCAAAAATTCAAATTTATGCTCTGCATAAATTATCCCGTCATCTATGTATGATCTGGTCATATTTCTTGTGGGACTTTTTAGCCACAGGGATGGTCACCAACTGTAACATCTAAAATTTATTAGTAGATTTAACTAATGGATTCACCTTAAGAGTGTGTAATAGGAGGAGCTTTTTAAATGAACGAAACGAGCCATTCAGAGGCAACCCTGAGTATTGAAGATATTCTGTTGACGTTGCGCAAACATTTAAAGATCATTATCGGATCAACGATCATCGTAACGTTATTGGCGTTCGTCGTGACGTTCTTCGTGATGACACCTAAATACCAATCAACAACCCAATTATTGGTTAACCGGAAACTAGACGACAATCAACAAACAGCTGTTTTACAGCAAACCCAGGCTGATGTCCAAATGATTAATACTTATAAGGATATCATCACTAGTCCAACGATCTTGAAGGATGTCGCTAAGGATGTGGGTAATGGGCAAACGGTTAGTAAATTAACTGATGAAATTTCGATCAGTAGTCAACAGAATTCACAGGTGTTCTCAGTCGACGTTAAAACGACCGATCCCCAAGAAGCAGCTAAAATCGCTAACATCACGGCACGGACTTTCCGTAATAAGATCAAATCGATCATGAGTGTTAATAACGTTTCGATCGTCTCCAAGGCAGCGGTCAATGAATCACCAGTTTCACCGCGGTTACCATTAAATATTGCCATTGGGTTCGTGCTCGGCTTGTTAGCCGGAATTAGCTTGGCCTTCTTAAATGAAGCGTTGGATAAAACGGTTAAGGATGAAGCCTTTTTGGCTGAAGCAGGTTTGACCAGCTTAGGGATCGTTTCGGAAATTTCAGACAAAGATATTAAGAAGCGAGCCTCTGCTGGACAACAACACGGTCAACACGGACATCATACGCGGGTTGCGGAAACAACCGATGAGTTGCCGCCGCGTAGTGCAGAATCACGACGGAGGGTGAACTAATGGCTTTATTTAAAAAGAAAAAGCAGTTGGATTCGAGCAGTATGAAAAATGGGGTCGGGTTGATCACCGTAACCAAGCCAACCTCTTCGATTGCCGAACAGTTCCGAACGATTCGGACTAACGTTCAGTTCTCTTCTGCTGATCGGCAATTGAAAACGCTGCTCTTTACGTCCGCTGATCCTTCAGAAGGTAAGTCAACGATTAGTTCTAACGTAGCCGTAACTTGGGCGGATCAAGGGAATAAAGTCCTGTTGATCGATAGTGATCTACGCCGGCCAACGGTTGCGCGCTCTTTTCGCGTTTCTAATAGTCAAGGGTTAACCACGATTTTAACGGCAAAACAGGCGAATTTAAGTGAAAGTATTCATGAGACTGAAGTACCGAATTTGTACGTTTTACCAAGCGGTCCGGTGCCACCGAATCCGTCTGAATTACTTAACTCTTCGAAAATGGATCAATTACTGAAAGTCTTAAAAGAACAATTCGATATTATTATTCTGGACGTACCACCAGTTAATACGGTCACCGATGCACAAATTCTAGCAAGTAAGGTTGACGGCGTGATCTTGGTGGTTCCCCAAGGTATCGCTCTTAAAGGGGCTGTTTTACGGGCGCGCGATTTACTCAAAAAGGTGAACGCTAACCTGATCGGTGCCGTACTTAACCGCGTGACAGATGCAGCTTCTGGTGGTTACTACGTTGGGTATTATGGTGGCTACTATGGTGGCTATTACGGAACGGACGATAAGAAATGATCGATCTACATTGTCATATCTTACCGGGATGTGATGATGGGGCGCCTACCATGGCTGATGCCTTAGCAATGGCCCGAGTGGCTGTAGATAATGGTATTAGTCATATTTTGGTGACGCCACACCACATGGACGGCAAATATACCAATCATAAGGCTGATGTGATTCAGCGGACTGCAGAATTTCAAGCAGCGCTGGATGAAGCTAAAATCGATTTAGTTGTCTTCCCAGGTCAAGAAGCGCATATCAATGGTGACTTAATGCAAGCCATTAAAAATGATGACGTGTTGTTCGCTGATGAAACTAATCGCTACTTGATGTTGGAGCTTCCCCACGGTGAAGTACCAGAGTATACGAACCAGATGATTTTTGAACTGCAAGCGGCAGGAATTACCCCAGTGATCGTCCACCCAGAGCGAAATCATGGTATTCAAAAGAAGCACGGGTTGCTCTATGATTTCGTGGCTAGCGGTTGCTTGACACAAATTACCGCTAGTAGCTACTTAGGCGTTTTTGGTTCCGAGGTCGAAGACTTTACGCAACGGATCATTGATGCCGACTTAGGCTTTGTTTTTGCCTCGGACGCGCACAACCTGAAGGGACGTAATTTCCGGATGCAGAAGGCGTTCGCTAAGCTGGAGCAGCATAATGGGGCGGAAATGGTCACTTGGATGCAAGATAATGCTAAAAAAATCATTAATGGTGATGACTTAGAGCCAAGTGAGTACCACCATATTAAAGAAAAAAAGAAGTTTTGGTTGTTTAGATAATAGTTGAATTTGGAGGACAGATAATTGAGTAAAGTTTTAGTGACCGGTGGTGCCGGATTTATTGGGTCAAATTTAGTTGATCAGTTAATACAGGATGGTGATGAGGTCGTGATCGTTGATGACTTATCAATGGGCTTGGCGAGCAACATTCCTAGCTCATCTAAAGTGACCTTTTACGAACACAGCATTACTGACCATAACTTTATGCAAGAACTGTTACTCAAAGAGGATTTTGATTATATCTATTTATTAGCGGCCATTGCTAGTGTTGCCGATTCGGTGGCACGGCCGTATGAAACACACCAAATCAATCAAGAAGCAAATATTTTTATCTTAGAAACAATTCGCCAAAATAAATTAAATGTTAAAAAAGTATTGTTTACTTCGTCAGCGGCAGTTTATGGAAATAATCCTGAATTACCTAAACGTGAGGACTCAACAATTGATCCGTTGACACCATATGCAATTGATAAATTTGCAACTGAACGGTTTGTAATTGATTATGGAAAACTATATAATATTCCAACAGTGGCGGTACGGTTCTTCAATGTTTACGGACCACGGCAGAATCCTAAATCACCGTATTCAGGGGTATTATCATTAATTACGCAAGCAGCTAAACATCAATCCGCATTTACAATTTTCGGTGATGGTGAACAAACGCGTGATTTTGTCTTTATTAAAGACGTAATCCAAGCATTATGCCTATTGACGAAGGGTAGCAACATCGTACATCAAGTTTTTAATGTTGGTGCCGGTAAACATACTAGCCTTAATCAAGTAATTCAGGTGTATGAACAAATTATTGAACGTGATCTGCAAATTATTCATAAAGCAGAACGGGTAGGGGATATCAAACATTCATATGCAGATATTACACAATTAAGAAGTTTAGGCTATCAGCCGCATTATGATATTACGACTGGGTTAAAGTTATATTGGGAATCGTTAACGGATTAGGGGGAACCTTATCATGGAAAACCAAATCAGTCATACACAAACAGTAGATGAACATGATTTTGTAGCTAAATTGGATCGACCGTTTCATCACATCTATTTACCATTTAAGCGTTTATTCGATCTAATCTTCGCAACGCTATTGATGATTCCAGCTTCAATTATTATTCTGATTTTTATGATTTTAGTTAAGTTAGAAACACCGGGCAAGTGCTTCTATAGCCAAGAGCGTGTTGGGCTAATGGGCCAATCGTTTAAAGTAACTAAATTACGATCAATGTATAGTGACGCGGAGAAGAAATCTGGTGCAATGTGGGCAAATAAAGAAGATCTACGGGTCACACGTGTTGGTCATTTTATGCGTAAAACACGGGTAGATGAATTACCACAATTGTGGTCAGTAATTAAAGGGGACATGAGTTTGATTGGTCCACGTCCGGAACGACCAATGTTCACGCAACAGTTTAGCGAAGATATTGATGGTTTTGAACAACGTTTGTTGGTTAAACCAGGTTTGAGCGGTTACGCTCAAGTCCATGGTGGTTACGACGATACACCAGCACAAAAGCTTGCTAATGATATGTACTACATAGAGCATTTTGGGGTATTGACTGATGTTGGGATTTTCTTTGAGACGATTCGGGTTATAGTGACCGGGGATGGAGCTAGATAATGGTAGTGACCGAACAGCCGTTAGTTTCAATTATAATGCCGGCGTATAATGCTGCACGCTTTATTGGAGAAACGATAAAGAGCATACAGAATCAAAGTTATATATTTTGGGAGTTATTGATTACCGATGATTGTTCAACCGATAATACATTTGAGATTGTTCAAGAATTCATAGCGAATGATGAGCGGATTAAACTATTTCAATTACCTCAAAACTCTGGAGCC
This sequence comes from Ligilactobacillus acidipiscis, assembly GCF_900116935.1. Taxonomy (NCBI): domain Bacteria; kingdom Bacillati; phylum Bacillota; class Bacilli; order Lactobacillales; family Lactobacillaceae; genus Ligilactobacillus; species Ligilactobacillus acidipiscis. The sequence goes on along the minus strand of NZ_LT630287.1, from coordinate 2,486,164 downwards.
GCAGTTGCTCGGAACAATAGCATGAGTGAGGCAAATGGTCGTTTTCTAGCTTTCTTGGACGCTGATGATTTATGGGAAAGTAAAAAAATAAATACACAATTGAATTTTATGCTTGATAACAATTTAGCATTTACGTTTACTAGTTACAGTTTTCTTGATAATCCAAGTAATATTGTTGAAGTTCCTGAACGGCTTGATTTGGCAGGCATGTTAAAGAATACTATTATAGGTACATTGACAGTTATGATTGATACGGATATGACCGGTCCTTTTCAGATGCCATTGGTAAGAAGAGGGCAGGATTTACTAACATGGGCTAACTTATTAAAGAATATTCAATATGCCTATGGAATAAATATTCCTTTATCTCAGTATCGTACAGTTAGGGGATCATTGTCGAATAATAGGCTGAAAGCTTTAAAAAGAACTTGGCACAATTACTATAAAGAGTTACATTTGGGGTTACCAAAAGCTTCATTTTATTTTTTTTGTTATGCTTTGAATGCTTTGAGAAAACATTATAAATCTTGAGTATTGCCTGAAAGGAGATGCTTTTTTTGCAAATAGGTCATTTAGTTTCTGGACTTAATATAATTAATCCTTTAGATCAAGTAAACAAAATGAATATATTGACGAATGCTATTCTAATTAATCAGTCAGATAGGTTTACATATGATCGGTTTCAAAATGGCAGAGTAGGGTATGATTTCTATTCATTTGATGAGCGTGGGGTAGGATTAAGTAGGAATAATGCATTGATGAGATCTCAATTCGACATATCAATTATTTCGGACGAAGATATGGTATATACAAAAGATTACCTAGATATTATACGTAAAGCTTATAAAAGGTTTCCGAGTGCTGACATGATAGTTTTCAATGTTCGTGTTCATGATCAAAATGGTATTCATGATAAAGTCACTAGAGTGGGCAAGGTACACTCTTGGAATGCATTGAGATATGGTACGGCCACGTTTACGTTTAAAACTGAAGTAATAAAGAAAAATAATATTACATTTTCTTTATTATTTGGCGGGGGAGCTAAATATTCTTCGGGTGAAGACTCTTTATTTATTTGGGAGTGTATAAATAAAGGTTTGAATGTTATTTCAGTTAATGAAACTATTGCTGACGTGTATAATACAAACTCTACATGGTTTGAAGGATATAATAAAAAGTATTTTAGAGATAAGGGCTCATTATTCTATGCGTTAAGCCCTTTACTTCATAATATACTTATTTTCCAGTTTCTGGTTAGAAAGAAAAGTTTGTACAAAGACTCTTATGATAAAAAAACTGTTCTCAAGCTTTTATTAGAAGGGGTTCGAAGCTTTAAATCGAATTCTATATGAAACATTTATGAGGAATGAGGGAGATCATTGACTGTATTGCTTACTTTTTTATATATTTTCCAGTTTCCCATTTTTAATATACCCGTTTTTAATTCTTCTCATTTAAGTTTCTTAATTCTTTTAATAATAATGATGTTCAACAAGGATTATAGGCTGAATATACATAAAGTTTTAATGGATAAAAGAGTTGTTAGAATATTTGTTTCTCTACTACTTATTATATTCTATGCTTTGTTAATTGCTACTATAAAGGAAACGTATGACTTTACAATAGGAAAAACATTCTTAAGTCAGCTGGTACAACTCTTAATTGGAGTTTTTTTGTTTTCATATATACATTCTAAAGGAAAACATGTACCAGTTATAATTATTGAATCTTTTTTCGTTCAATCTTTGATTATGGTGGCTTCTTTTTTGAATGAGAACATTAATTCATTTTTGGATTATTTTCGTAGTTCAACATTAGTTGATTTTATTGACCAACGTGAATGGTATCAAGGTATTCGTGGATTAGGCATAGCCGGTTCAAGTTTTTTCGGTTTAGCCATTGGATTTGGTATTCTTTATATTTTGATAGTTCATTACTATTCTGAACTTCCAATTAAAAGCTCGGTAGTTCGTGTTAGCTGTTTAATTATTATTGTTGTTATGGGTACCACAGCTGGGCGTATTTCATTAGTAGGGTTAGGTATTGCTGCGGTGTACGCTTTGTTAAGATGGTTGGAACCTAATAGAAAGAAAAAACAGAAGGTAAAATTAAAGAGATTTAACGTAAAAAGTCTCTTGATTTCATTCTTTGCTTTAATTGTTATTTTGATATCTTCACCGTCGTTAATAAACTTAGCAAGTAGCAATGCAACGGTCTCTAAATTATTGGACTGGGCCTTAGAATTTTATTATAAATTTCAGGCAACTGGTCAGGCATCGACAAGCTCAACCTCTGTTCTAAAAACTATGTATTTTAATGTAAAAAACTCTACGTTGCTATTCGGAGACGGACGTTACACTAATCAAGATAATACGTACTACATGCACACTGATGCCGGCTATATGCGAAATATTTTGTTTTTTGGTTTAATTGGGTTATTATTTTTAATTGCTTTTCAGATGCTCTTTTTCGATTGGAGAAAAGATATACAATTAAACTTATTTTTAATTGTTGCTATATTAATTTTTCATATAAAAGGTGAAACCATTGGTTTTGCTTTAATATTGCAAAGTATTTTATTTTTAAATTACCTAAGTCACATATACCCTTTAGGACCAGTTTTAACGAGGAGAACTAAAAATGATCTCAGTTATAATGAGCACCTATAATGAAAAAGTGGAATGGATTCAGGCAAGTATTTCTTCAATATTAAACCAAACATTTAAGAATATTGAATTGATTATTATTGTTGATAATCCTTTAAATCAAGAAATCAGGCAATGTTTAGAGCAGTATAGTGGGAATAAAAGGGTTAGCGTTTTTTTTAATGAAAAAAATATGGGTTTAGTTTATTCTTTAAACCGTGCGATCTCTGTATGCCATGGAGAGTATATAGCAAGAATGGATGCAGATGATATTGCTATAGAAACTAGGTTACAAAAAGAATTAGACTATCTAAATGACAATAATTTAGACTTTGTATTTGCCAATGTTAATCAAATGTCTGAGAATGGAAAGGTTACTTATCGGAATGCAGGTATCGACATGCGTCCCTCTGAAATAAATAAAATTATTAGATATGGTAATGTTTCTAAGCATCCTACTTGGTTTTTAAAAAGTACTGTCTTTAGTGATTTAGGTGGTTATAGGAATATAGAGTATTGTGAAGATTTTGACTTTGTCTTAAGAGCGTTAAGTATGGATTTTAAGATTGGATTATTAGGAACGAGTGTGTTAAATTATCGGTATAGAGAAAGTAGTATATCAAGATCCAATGCATTAGAACAATTCTTAAAAGCCGATTATATAAAGCGCCTTTATATAGATGAAAAACTTATTTCTACTGATGTTACCACTATTAACGAAAAATATAATAATTTATCTAGAAAAAGTAAAGAGAATTATGCTCAAGGGCTTTTGTATTTTCAGTGTTTTGTTAAGAACTTAAAACAAAAAAATATATTAGCATCGGGGATATTCTTAATCAGGACTGTTACTACTAGTAAGTTTTTAGTTAAAAAAGTGGTAGACACGACTCGTTTTAAAATCTATGAAAGAAAATTAAGTAAAGTATAAAGGAGATCACAATAAAGTACATGATGAATATTATCAATAGAATAAGGATAATTAAACGTAAAAGTATTATTGAGTGGATTAATTATTTTTCTAAAAAGCGGAGTTTTAAGCTGCCGAAGGATATGCATAAAAAAAGGGTGTTCTTATTCTTGACACCAACGCATACTAATTTAGGAGATCAAGCAATTGCAATTGCTGAATTAATTTATTTAAAAAAGAAATTACCTGAATATCAGGTAATTGAAGTACCAGATATAAATACTGTTAAAGGTATTAAACTAATAAAAAAAGTAATTGAGTCTGATGATATAGTTATGATTCATGGGGGGGGGAATTTAGGTGTTCTTTACCCTACCGCTGAAAAGAGAAGACGTTTAATAGTCCAAATGTTTGAGCATAATAAGATTATTACCTTTCCGCAATCAGCATACTTCTCAGACGATAAAGATAGTCAGGCAGAGTTAATAAAATCGCGCTCTATCTATTCCGATAATAAAAATTTTGTTTTAGTTGCAAGGGAAACATTAACAAAAAAATTTCTTGAAGAAAATTTTCCAAAAAATAAATTATTATTTACGCCTGATATTGTCTTTTTTTTGAATGCTCGGCTACAGCTAGAAGAGTATAAAAGGTCAGGTATTTTATTGGCTCTTAGAAAAGATAAGGAACGTTCATTATCTTCAAACTTTATCGATAATTTAGTTAATAGATTAAAACGTGATTTTCATATAACATATTCAGATACGGTTATTCACGAAAATATTGAAATTAATAGTATGAATAGAGATACGTATTTTATAAATAAGATTCACGAGTTCTCAAAACATCAATTAGTAATAACTGATAGGCTACATGGAATGCTTTTTTCTCTACTCACTAAAACACCGTGTATTGTTTTTAATAATAATAACGGAAAAGTAAAGTATACTTACTATAATTGGCTCAAAGAAGTCAATTATATTAAGCTTATGAAGACTGGTGATATAGATTTAATTTTAGCCAATATTAATCAATTATTGAAAATTAAGCCTATATCGAAAAAATTTGATACGGATTTTTATGAACTTACAAAGTATCTGAAAGAATAGCTGCTAAAAACTTAATCTAGGAAAATATAAATGAATAAAATTAAACATCTAATTGGAAACTCTATGGTATTCGCCGTTGGTAATTTGGGTAGCAAGCTTATATCTATATTATTAGTTCCGTTATACACATATGTATTATCAAAACAACAATATGGTACAGTTGACTTAATAACAAATACAGTAAGTTTGTTATTACCTATTATTTCTCTTGATGCATATGATGCCGTTTTAAGATTTGTAATGGATAAGTCGACTGATAACAGAAAGGTATACACAAATGCCATTATAATTACAGTAACAGGTGCCTTAATTTTTCTGTTAGTCATGCCGCTTGCTAATCTAGCACATATTCCACAATTATTTTACTTCTATATAATATTGGTTTGTCAGGCCTTTAATTCAACTTTTATTCAATATGCTCGTGCAATTGGCCAAGTAAAAGTTTTTGCGCTCAATGGTATTTTAACTACCTTAGTTACTGGTATATCAAATATTATTCTATTGGTATACTTGCACTGGGGGATTAATGGTTATTTACTTTCCATAATAATTGCTTCAGTAATAAGTTCTGCATATGTATTTATCAGACTTAGATTGATAAATGAATTTAAGATTTCGCTAATTAATAAAAAATTAATAAGAAAAATGTTGATATATAGTATTCCGCTTATTCCTAATGCATTAGCATGGTGGGCTACAAATACGTCTAGTCGTTATTTTATTTTGTATTTTGTCGGAGTCGGTGCAAATGGATTATTTGCCGTAGCAAATAAGATCCCTAATTTGTTATCCATGTTAAACTCAATTTTTTTCCAGGCTTGGCAAATGTCAGCTATTGAGGAGTATAATTCAGAGGAAAAGTCGGAATTTTATTCTAATGTCTTTAATTACTATAGTCAAATGATGTTCCTTGGATCATCATTTATTTTATTTGTAATTCAGCCTTTTATGCATATTTTTGTGGCCCAGTCTTTTTATAGTGCTTGGTCATTAATACCATTACTGCTGTTTTCGGTACTCTATTCGAGTTTTTCTAGTTTTTTAGGAACAAACTATATTGCCGCTAAACAAACAATGGGAATCTTTTACACTACTGTTATAAGTGCGGTCATCAATGTTGTTTTAATTTTTCTATTTGTTCCTATCTTAGGGGCAAACGGAGCAGGGTTAAGCAGTTCTATTAGCTTTTTAGTTATGTGGTTGATTAGAATAAGAGACACTAAAAGATTTATTGATATTCGTCTTGATGTTCAGAGCATAAAATTAAATCACGTAGTGCTTATTTTACAATCTATTATTCTGTATTTACCAATAAATTTTTTACTAATTCAAATAATAGAATTTAGTTTATTTATGCTCAATATTTTTGTTAATATTAAGTTTATTAAAGGACTTTTGGATTTCGGCAAAACAGTTTTTAGAAGGAGATAATATTATGAAAATAGCAGTTGCAGGTACGGGATACGTTGGCTTGTCATTAGCGGTTTTACTTTCACAACGTAATAAGGTAATGGCATTGGATGTAATACAAAAGAAAGTTGATCTCATAAATAATAAAGTATCACCTATTGTCGATGATTATATTTCTAAATACTTAGCTGAGAAGAAATTAGATTTAAGAGCAACGTTAGACTATAAACTTGCGCTGAAGGATGCTGATTATGTCATTGTTTCAACGCCAACTAACTATGATTCCGAAAAGAACTTTTTTGATACATCAAGCGTAGATGATATTTTAGAGAAAATCACTAGAATTAATCCTGACGCAGTTGTTATTGTAAAGTCAACAATTCCTGTTGGTTTTACTGAAGAGGCCCGTAATCGATTTAATAATGATAATATTATTTTTGCACCTGAATTTTTGCGCGAAGGTAAGGCTCTTTATGATAATCTTTATCCTTCACGTATTATTGTGGGTGAAGATTCTAAACGCGGGCATCTATTTGCCAAATTATTACAAGAGGCTGCCATTGAAGATAATATTGCAACCTTATTTGTTTCTAGTTCGGAAGCAGAATCTATTAAGCTATTTTCAAATACCTATTTAGCTATGCGTGTTGCTTTCTTCAATGAGTTAGATACGTATGCCGAGGTTCGTGGGTTAGATACCAAGCAGATCATTGACGGTGTGGGATTAGATCCGAGGATTGGCAATCATTATAATAATCCTTCATTTGGCTATGGCGGTTATTGCCTGCCTAAGGATACTAAACAGTTACTGGCTAATTATAATGATGTTCCCAACAATTTGATTCAGGCTATTGTTGATGCTAATACAACACGTAAAGACTTTATTGCTAATCAAGTATTAGCTCATGATCCTAAAAAAGTTGGTATTTATCGATTGACTATGAAATCTAATTCTGATAATTTCCGGCAGTCATCAATTCAAGGAATAATGAAACGAATCAAGGCGAAGGGAATTGAAGTAATTGTTTATGAACCAACTTTAAAAGATGCCACATTCTATAATTCTGACGTCGTTAATGATTTGGATACTTTTAAGCAAGAATCTGATGTCATCGTCGCTAATCGTAATGCAGATGAATTATTGGATGTACAGAGTAAGGTATATACACGCGATCTATATAATGTAGAATAATGATAGAAATTTTTAGGAGGTCAGTATTTTATATAAGTATAAGGAGAATGTGGGGAAAGTATGGTAAAAAAGAAGTGGTTATCTGAACTAACAGCATTAAGAGCTTTTGCAATTATAATGGTTGTACTAGGCCATAGTATGATTGTATACTCAACAAAATGGACAGTATATAGTATGGGAAACAACTCGCAATTTTTTAATGTCTTGAAAATGTATATCGACGTATTCCAGATGCCGTTATTTATTTTTATTTCAGGGTTAGTTTTTGGCTTTAACAGGATTAATTTGCGTAAGTACTTAAATTTCTTTGGTTTTATTAGAAATAAAATTAAACGAATTTTATTGCCATTTTTAAGTGCGCCCGGCATGGGCAGTAACTAGGCGGTGTAAGTCCGCTGTGAGCCGTAGTGGCCGGTATCACGAGTCGAAGACAAGGGTGTCTATCGTGAGGTAGAATCTGAAGGAAGTCCTAGACGAAACATCGAATCGATGAACAAGAAGTGGCTAAAAGGCTGGAAACGGTGGGATGAGATTGCTTAACAAATCGAAGTCCCTGACCACTCGAAACCGTCACAGTAAAGCCAACGGTTTGATGCGAAAGCTACTGCTCTTACCCGGGGAGGTCTGTCATGGTAGTTCTCTCAAGCTGGAAGTTATTTCTGGCAGGAACAGGCTCAATAGTAATGTTGAGTTGTCCATGACAGAAGTCAGCCGAGGCCATAGTAGCCAGTAATGGTGAAGGGCTGAACAACAATAATTTTGATTCATCCTGGAGGTGGAAACAATACGACAATCGCAGAAAACAGAAAATAAAGCTGACTACCTGCGGAGGGTAACCCTGGAAGGGTCAGAGCAAACAGGAGCGCGTAGCGTTGTTTCTGGTGAAAAGAGAACTCAAAATGGCTTATTACGTGAGAAGGTCTTAGACCGGAATAATTTAAATCGGGCCTTTGTCCATGTCAAGCGTAATAAAGGGGCTGGAGGAATTGACGGCATGTCCGTTGAGGAACTTGGCCCATACTTGAAAGAGAATAACGTAAAACTAATCGAGGCCTTGCGAACCGAAAGCTATGAACCCCAACCTGTCAAACGAGTTGAGATTCCTAAGCCAGATGGTTCGAAACGTCAGTTAGGAATCCCAACGGTCGTTGACCGTGTGGTTCAACAGGCGTTACAACAGCAACTGTCTCCTATTTTTGAAAAAGTATTCTCAGATAATAGTTATGGTTTTCGACCACACCGCAGTGCACAAAGTGCTGTGAAAAAGGTGGTTGCTTATTATAATCAGGGTTATCACTACGTGGTCGACCTTGATTTAAAGTCCTATTTTGACAATGTGAACCATGATTTACTAATTAAATTTGTTGAAAATTACATTAGTGAGCCATGGGTCTTGCATTTGATTCGTAAGTTCTTGACGAGTGGTGTTATGAATGGTCGATTTTTCGAGAAGTCCGCTAAAGGTACACCGCAAGGTGGCAATATTTCACCATTACTAGCAAATATTTATCTGAACGAGCTGGACAAAGAATTGACCAAAAGAGGACATAAATTTGTACGCTATGCGGATGACTGTAATATCTATGTTAAAAGTAAGCGTGCGGGTGAACGGGTTCTCAAAAGCATCACCCAGTTTTTAGAAAAGGAACTCAAAGTTGAAGTGAATGCAGAAAAGACGCAAGTCGGTTCTCCACTAAGACTGAAGTTTCTAGGTTTTTCGCTGGGTGTGGGACGCAATAGCGCCTACCCGCGTCCTCATCAAAAACCTAAACAGAGAATTAAACAGGAATTGACAAGAATCACCAAGAGAAGCCGAGGCGTCAGCCTTGATAGGATTCTGCATGAAATTAAGCAGAAAATGCAGGGCTGGATCCAATATTATTCCATTGGGAAGATGAAAAACTTTCTCCAACAACTAGACAAATGGTTGCGCTCGCGCATCCGCCAGTATATCTGGAAACAGTGGAAGAATATCGGAACCCGTTATAAAGCATTGATTAAACTAGGCTTGACACCCAAACAGGCGAAAATCTACGTCAATACTCGTAAGGGATACTGGCGCAACGCGCACAGTAAAACACTGTTGATGACCATAACCAATAAAAGACTGACACAACGGGGACTATTAAACATGTCTCAGTTGTATCAGTCAATACAAAGTAAAGCTTAAATTGTTGAACCGCCGTATACGGTTCCGTACGTACGGTGGTGTGGGAGGTCGATAGTGTGAACTATCTCCTACCCGATTCTTAAATTGTCAAATTAAATGTAAGGTTGCACCAAATAAACCTCATAATGTGACTTAAGGATACTTGTGAGAAATTAATTCTTGAAACATAGAGAATTAAAGTTCATCCTGAATTATTCATATTTTTTTCCTCGGTACTGTTTCTTGTTACTGCAATACATTTGACAGCTTTCTTCTTTTTCATCTGTTGGGTGTTGTGCTATTGTTAAGTCGACCAAAACCACAAAGAACAGGAGTGATCCTTATATTGACTTTACATCATGAACGATTTTTATTCAATAAACAAATCAAAATTTCTAATGACGGTGGTGAATTAGCGAACGATGCTAGAACTCTATTACTGGCTGAGTTCCTCCATCAACTCAACTTTGACCAGTTTTTACAGTCTAACATACATTTTAAAGATGATCGCAAGTCTTAGACTTTCTTCGCAAACAATTTATTCAAGTAGCTGCTGTTTCAATTGTTAGTGGGTACCCCCAAGATCAGCCCGCTACTGCTTTTGATACCTTATCGGGCTGCTTATTGAATGCTTAATTACGGCCCGATAATCGTTATACGTCGCAAGGTGTAACTAATTTCTTATTTCGGAGCTTACGGGTCTATGATGAATCTTCTGTGGATATCTTAGTGCAGGAAAATTCTGGTTTCGCAGCTCCGGGGATCTACCATGCCTGTGATAAAAAGCAGGTCAAGTTTGTGATCTGTTTGAAAACAATCCACTAGCTCCAAAGTCGGTTTGAGCGCTTAATCCAAGTGGGCATGTCCGGAACGATTAACGTCCAAAAAGTTGGTCACGTTCTTATCGTGTGCTTATTAGATCGATTCGGCCGGCCGGAAACTTGTTGTCTGACCATGAGTTTATTGTGACTAACTTGGAAGAATTGAGTGGCCCGCAAGTTTTCGCTCTCTACCAACAACGAGGGTCGATGGAAGTCCTGATCAAAGAAGTTAAACACGGCTTTACCATCTAGACTTAAACACGCTCAAGTTGACACTATCCGCTTTAAGTTACTACATCTAACAGCTAAGGTCACACACCATGCACATCAGATCTGGATCCATTTATCCCGGACTAATGTGTTCGAGAAATTATTCTGGCAGACATTGTTTAAGATTCAAGAGCTAAAAATATATCCGCTGTGAACTCACAAATTATAAAGGTACTTCTTAGGAAAGTTGTTCTTAATGAAGGTAATTGCTAATGTGATAATAAAGCGTCAAGTTTTTTTGGAAGTAGTATGTTTTGGAATAGTTGAAAGGACGCTCGTTTTTTAGATAATTGATCTCTTCAATTTTTAAAGTCGCCTCATTTACCGAACGTCCCGATTCAACGGCTTCCTGTTCTGTTAGTTGATGAATTTTAACGTATTCATCGGCGTTGACGATCTCAATATTGTAGTTATCCATGATAAACTTGAAAATCGAAGTTGAACAAATTTTTTTGTTTAAGTACGGGACAACGCTACGTAAATAGTAAGCTTCTTCTAAACTGAGTAGATTGTCTTTAGAACGTCGCAATCGTTTGACGTAATAAACTGGATCATCAACATTACAATGTAAAAACTTAGCGACTTCCCGACCCGCCGGTCTACTTTCAAAAGCCAAGATCTTTGAAGATACAGGTGCTTCATTAGATAAGGCATTCATTCCGACTTTATTTGCTAAATTCATTAAATTATCTTCGGTATGTAAGGGTTCATTAACAAAGTACCCACTTCCCTGGATCCGACTGATCAGACCTTGGTTATATAAAACATCAATGGCATTGCGGACTGTATTACGGCTTACTAAATACATGCCCATTAATTCAGATTCGCTAGGCAATTTTTTTTGGAATGTCTGGTTGGCAATTTTTTGTGCGATATCTTGAGCAATTTCCTTGTATTTTAGACCCATAAACCTGTCCTCCTTAATTCATTTAAAGGTACTTGTAAAATTGATACCAATATGGTATAAATATATTGTAATAGAAAGCGCTTTAATTAGCAAGGGCTAAAAATTGACTACGCTAACAAGGCGAAATAATAAAAAGTAAAGATGGAGGTCTTTATTATGGCAAAAAAGACGATCATGTTATGTTGTGCAGCTGGTATGAGTACTAGCTTGTTGGTGACGAAGATGCAAAAAGCTGCTGAAGCAGAAGGTAAAGATGTTGAAGTATTTGCTGTCCCAGCCGCTGAGGCAGATTCACAATTGGAAAGTAAAGATATCAACTGTGTGTTACTCGGACCTCAGGTTAGATACATGGAAGCAGATTTCCATAAAAAATTGGATGACAAGAAAATCCCTGTTGCAGTGATCGATATGCAAGCATACGGGATGATGCAAGGCGATAAGGTTATCAAACAAGCCTACGATTTGATGGGCGAATAAAAGCACTTGATTTTATAACGTAATGAAAACAGGAGGTTCAAGATGGCCGAAGAAGAAAAACAAACACAATCGTCTGCAGAGGAGCAACAATTACAAACAACGATGGGTTTGATCGTTAATGCAGGAAATGCTAAGTCCTTTGCTGTAGAAGCAATCAAAGCTGCCAAGGAAGCTAATTTCACTGAAGCCCATAATAAATTAGACGAAGCACAAAAAGCACTGGTTGAGGCACATAATACTCAGACGGGAATGTTGACTAAAGAGGCACAAGGTGAACACGCAAAAGTAACATTATTGATGGTTCATTCCCAAGACCATTTAATGACTGCGATCACCTTTGTTGATTTAGCAACAAACTTTGTTGACGTGTATGAACAGCTTGACGAACTAAAAAAATAATAGGGTAAGTTAAAGCCGCTTAAGACATGATTATTATCAGATGTGTATGCTATAGCTTGTTTTTCAGAGATGGAACACATATATCAGATAAGCGGAAGGCCTTGGTTAGAGACCCCGACTAATAACAGCTCTTAGTGCTTCGACGGGGAGTTCTCAGTGTTTGAAATGAAATAAATTATAAAGAAAGGGCAGGAGTAGACAAAGAAATTTGGCGACTCTTGCCCTTTTTTCTTTAAATAGGATCAATTTTAATAATACAAGGAGGATAACTATGGGTTTTAAAAAAGATTTTTTGTGGGGTGGAGCCACGGCCGCTAATCAATATGAGGGCGGCTATGATCAAGATGGGAAAGGACTAAACGCGATAGATGTATTAACTAATGGTGCAGTCGATCGTCCTCGCCTTGTCACTTGGAAAAAAGAAGATGGAACAACTGGAAATTCCCCGTTCGTGTGGGGTGGAGATTTTAATATTCCCGCAGATGCTACACCAGCCATTTTGTCTGATTATCATTATCCTAGCCATCATGGGACAGATTTTTATCATCACTATAAAGAAGATATTGGTCTAATGGCAGAAATGGGCTTTAAAGTATTTCGGTTGTCGATCAGTTGGTCGCGTATTTTCCCAAATGGAGATGAAGAAGAGCCTAATAAAACAGGTTTAAATTTTTACAAGCAGATCTTTGAGGAATGTCATAAGTATCACATTGAACCGATGGTAACTCTGTCGCATTACGATACACCATTAGCGCTCATCAAACGATATGGCGGCTGGTCCGACAGAAAATTAATTAATTTGTTTGAAAAATATGTAGTAACAGTATTTAAGTATTATAAAGGCCAGGTCAAATACTGGACTACCTTCAATGAGATCAATGCAATGACTCTTGCACCGTACATGGGTGGTGGTTTGACTGATCCTACTCCGCAAAATCGAGCTCAAGGAGCACATAATCAATTTGTAGCTAGTTCTTTGGCAGTCAAGGCTGCTCACAGGATCGATCCTGAAATGAAGGTGGGACAAATGCTGGCCTACTCTCCAATTTATCCTTACACTTGTGATCCGGCTGACCAAGTCGAGATAATGAAAGCTCAGCAAGAAACGTTATTTTATTCTGATGTTCAAGTCGGCGGCCGTTATCCAGAATATCGTTTAAAGAAATATGAGCGTGAAGGCATCAAGCTTGATGATCGGCCGCAGGATTATGAATTATTAGCTGAATATCCAGCAGACTTTTTAAGTTTTTCTTGCTATAGTTCCTCTGTCTTAACAACTCATGCTAATGATGACCATGCTGCTGGTAATTTAGGGGTGGCTGGTGTTACTAACCCATATTTGGAAACTAATGCTTGGGGTTGGGCAACTGATCCAGATTGCTTGCGTTTAGCATTGAATATTTTGTGGGACAGATATCATAAACCGCTATGGGTCGTTGAAAATGGACTTGGCTGGGCTGATAAACTCGAAGACGATCATAAAATTCATGATGATTATCGCATCAAATATTTGCGAGCTGCTATTAGCTCAATGTCTGATGCAGTTAAGATAGATGGTGTTGATTTGATGGGCTATACTATGTGGAGTGCTATTGACTTAGTTTCTAACGGAACTGGTGAAATGAAAAAACGTTATGGACTTGTGTATGTTGACTGCAATGATCTTGGTAACGGCACAATGAAACGCTATAAAAAAGATTCGTTTAGCTGGTATCAAAGGGTGATTGTATCTAATGGAGCGGACCTAAAATAGTTTAAACAAAAAAATGAAACGTTAAAGTGAACCCCCATAGTTGGAATTCTTTGTCCAACTATGGGGGTTCACTTCAGACAACACTTTTTTAGTATAAATAGCCCAGTAACAAGCCACCAAATAATGCAATTGGACCACCTAGATATGTGGCTAATGCATAAGGGATAACTTCAAATTGTTTGTTTCTTCTTAGCGTGATCAGTTCAACGTTGAGGGTCGAAAAAGTAGTAAAGCCGCCTAAAAGGCCGATCCCTAATATTGCGTATAAGTATGTAGTAATTTGCAGACCAACTAGTATTCCTAAAAGAAATGCTCCAATTAGATTGATAAGTAAGGTGGCCCAAGGAAAAATTTGCTTAGTGTGTTGTTTGATCATAGTAGTTACTAGAAAGCGGAGACTAGCGCCCAAGCCTGCGCTAAGGCCAATTAGAATTAAGCTCATTCTTGGTGCTCCTTTCTTTTAAACAGGTGGTTAGCTACAGTGAAACCCAGCCATGCTGCCAAGTATCCGCCGAAAATTGAAAAAAGTAAATAAAGGCTGGCCGGCAACAAATTATGAGTGAGTATAGCCTGATCAAAATCGTTACAAAATGAGGAAAAGGTGGTGAATGCGCCAATGAAACCTGTACCTATTCCAGCATTCATCCAACCAGAAAGCAGATTATGTTCGATAACATAGTAGGTCAAAAAAGAGAGTAAAAAACATCCGATAATATTGATCAATAATGTAGTTTGTTTGCCGGGAAACAGTAAAGTCAGACCATAGCGGCTAAGACTGCCAAGAGAGCCAAAGAAAAAAATACTAAGTAGGTCTTTGAATTTCATGTTTTAATATGCCTCCTTGTTTAACAACAAAATAAAAATCCGCACTCCTACGTAAAAAATTCACTTAGACGTCATTACGTGGGAGCACGGATTTTTGGACTGGTGAACGTCATCACCAGAAAACATTTTTTAATAAAGGATAAAAAATATTATAACGAAAGAAAAAAATTTTTTCAATCATAAGTATGATTTGAAAAGGGCGATAGTTAGGCTGCTTATGTGAAAGCAATATAAGTATCATTTTTAATGTGCTTATGTTACTTTAATTGTAAACGCTTGATAATTGTGGAGGAAAAAGAATGTTAAATCAGTGTAAATTAATTGCTGTTGATATGGATGGAACATTTTTGAATGACCAAAAAGACTATGATCGTCAGCATTTTGCTGCTCTATATCGTAAAATGCAGGAAAGAAAAATTCAGTTCGTGGTTGCTAGTGGGAATCAGTATTATCAGCTGTGTACTTTTTTTGCTGATTTTCCCGATATTATTTATATTGCGGATAACGGGGCTTATATTCGTGACCTTGCCACTGTGTATTTTGGCTCTCGTTTTGACCCTAAACAGGCAAAGAAAATTTTGGGTCAACTTAATACCTATCCAGGTCTGTTTGACGAGTTAGTAGTGAGTGGTTTTAAAAGTGCTTATATTCTGGAAGATAGCAGTGAGGAATTTAAGAAAGAGGCACATTTTTATAATAGGAAATTGCAAATTGTGGATTCCTTTGCAGAAATAATAGATGAAAGTACTAAGTACTCATTTAACTATACAACTCAAGATACGATGAGTTTTATGCAAAAGTTGCAAGAACAGTTATGGGGCATGGCGGAGATCACAACCAGCGGTCATGGTAATTTTGATATTATTCAACCCGGAGTGCACAAGGCTAGTGGATTAAGGCATTTGAGCCAAAGATTAGGGATCCCACTGTCTCAAATGTGTGCTTTTGGTGATGGCGGTAATGATTTGGAAATGCTAGAAGCTGTCGGTGACGGTGTAGCGATGGCTAACTGTGCACCTGGAGTCCAAAAAATAGCCCAGCATCAAACCGGAACTAATAACGAACAAGGTGTCTTGCAATATCTGGATAAATTACTGAATAATAATTAATAGGGAATATGTATTGATTTGAACGGCAACTGCTAAAGCAGAGTGGTCGTTCATTTTTTTGACGATTTTACCGTGATCATTGGGTCGAAAAAAAAATTTACCCTGCTGTAAAAGTAATTAGTTAAAAATACACAAGGAAGCTTTTGCTGCCTTGTGCATGTTAGCGTCATTATTTAATAATATAAGTGATTTTTTCAGGGGTCTCAATTCCAAAAATGTGTTTTTCTGGATCCTCGTCAATAGGACCTAGGTCAAAAATTGTTTTATTTCCATGCTTCTCGATGTTATGAATGCTTGAAAATACTAAATGACGTATTGATCGTGCAATGTCTTTGTTTTCTTGTGTTTTTTTCGCCGCGCCGCTTAAAGTGTAGCCATCATCAAGGAAAAACTTGATCATACGAATACTGGCAATTTGATTGTAAGGCAGCTTAATTGCACCATTATCTGCTTTAACAGTTCTTAGATAACCATTTTTGATCCAATAGCGGACTTGAGCATCGGTCACATTACTTGCTCTGGCAGCATCTCTAATGCTGAGCAGTATGTTATCAGATTTGATTATGTCGTGCATCCAATCTGAAAAATCTTGAAGTTTATCCATTAAAACTCTCCTATATGAAGTATTTATTAGCTGCATTAAAACTCTACACTATATTCATACCATAAAAATGTAAACGTATCAACTATTTGATAAACAATGTCAAATAGTTGACAAAAAAAGAAAAATAATTTATATTGGTCATTATCCAATTTAACGGTCAAATATAGATCAGCCTATCTAGGTCTTTGTTTGACTTTATTTGTATGATAAAAATTTGAAAGAAGGAATATCTTTTGTCAAAAACTGCTGATAATAAATTAGGTGGTTTTAACAAAACAATGATGATCATTGTTTTGTTAATTGGTACGTTTTGTACGGTCCTAAATCAGACTTTGCTTTCAACGGCTTTACCAAAGTTGATGTCGACTTTCGACGTTTCAACTGCAACAGTTCAGTGGTTGACCACTGGCTTTTTGATGGTAAATGGGATCATGATCCCTCTTTCTGCCTATTTATCAACGACTGTTAATACAAAATGGCTCTATATTGGAGCTATGACGATTTTCTTAGGTGGGACGATTTTAGCCTATACTGCTCCTACTTTCGGCGTTTTACTGGCTGGACGTTTGGTTCAAGCGCTTGGTGTCGGGATCACTATGCCTTTGTTGCAAACGATCATGTTGTCGATTTTTCCAGCTGAGTCTCGTGGTGCTGCTTTGGGTCTGGTGGGGATCGTTATTGGTGTGGCACCTGCCATTGGTCCTACTTTGTCCGGTTGGATCATTGATAAATATTAGTGGCGTGACCTTTTTTGTATGATCATTCCAATCATGACATTTGTAATTGTCTTAGCGCTTTTCTTTATGAAACCTGTTATTGAAACACATAAGCAAAAAATTGATTGGCTTTCTTTGATATTGTCGACAATTGGTTTTGGCAGCCTATTGTTTGGTTTCTCATCTGCCGGTAATGATGGTTGGACTTCAACGAAAGTCATTGTATCTCTTGTAGTTGGTGCAATTGTAACCACACTATTTGTTTGGCGTCAGTTAATTATCCCCAAGCCGTTTTTGGAATTACGTGTTTTCAAAATTGGTGAATTTACCCTATCAGCTATCTTGTCTTCGATCGTCATGATCGCTATGTTGGGTGTTGAAACAGTTTTGCCATTGTATTTACAGATCGCTCACGGAATGAGCGCCCTGCATTCTGGATTAACATTATTATCTGGTGCGGTCGTTATGGCCCTTATGAGTCCGATAACCGGGAAAACTTTCGATGCTTTGGGTGGGAAACGTTTGGCCACAACTGGTATGGTTTTATTAACTTTAGCAACGCTGCCTTTTATGTGGTTAACACTTGATACTCCAACAATCTACATCGTCTTCTTGTATGCAATTAGAATGTTTGGGATCTCAATGGTTATGATGCCAGTTACTACTTCAGGGATGAATGCTTTACCGGACAGTTTGATTGCTGATGGTACTGCTTCTAATAACACAGTGCGTCAGGTTGCTTCATCAATTGGTTCTGCGATCATGATCACTTTGCTGACTAACGTCACAAACAATGCCGAACCAGCTAAACATCTGCTAAAAGCAGCTCCACTTAGCTACAAGCAACAATATTTGCAGGCTTCCTTAGATGGGTATCATGCAGCGTTTGCCTTTTCATTAGTATTTGCTGTTATTGGTGTTGCCCTGACGTTCTTCTTGAAAGATCATGACCACGAAACGCATACTAAGAATATCAGTTCAGATGATTTTAAAAATAAAGGCGGTGATGCTGCATGATCTTAGCTACTTTAGTAATTGGTGCTGTCGCAGCATTCCTATGCTATGTTTATATTAAACCAGTCGTTTGGAGAACTATTGGGACTTTGCTTTCTGCAGTGCTTTTAGTTGTTTCATTAGTCATGTTGACGGTGAATAGTAGCAGTCATTACGGCATGCATAAAGTGACGACGACAAAGACAACACAGATTCATCCAGCAAGTTCTAAAAATAGCTTAAATATTATGCTTTACAAACCGATCGGTTCGAATGGTAAAGAAACTGTGCAAGTTTATAAAGAAACTTCGGATCAGAAGAAACCGAGCCATACTCAAGCTAATGAGTATACAGTCGCTAATAATCATATCAAACGTACTAATGCTAAGAGTGCGACTTTGCAAGTCAAGGAAACTCGTTGGAAGTTTAAATCTAATGGTTATAAGTTCTGGTTTGGTATTTCTGGAATGCAAAATAAACTTGTTAAACGTTCTAACACCTTTAATTTGCCAAAAGACTGGCTTTATTTGTCCACTACGCAAGTTAAAGCCTTACAAAAGAAAATGTCTGGTATGAAGACTAAGGCAGGACAGGCCAAGGTTAAGGAACAAGCGCAACAGTATGTTTCGCAAAAGATGAAAGCAGCTATTATGAAAGACCCTAGTTTAGCTACAGATAAGGCAAAACAAGCACAATTAGCTAAACAATATGGACAGGAATTCCAGCAACAGATGATCAAAAAGATCGTTGCGGAAGTTAAATAATAGTTCTGTTAAATAATGAAAAATAGTAAAAAAGCACGAAACTTCTTTAATGGGGAGTTTCGTGCTTTTGCGTAAAATAGACTGATTATTTAAACTTTGCAATATATTTTTGTGACTTTTCATCGTCAAACTCATTTTCTGATTTACCGATCACAACGGTCGCTAATGAATTTCCGACCACGTTAACAGCTGTCCGTCCCATATCAATGATGCGGTCGATCCCAGCAATAAAAGTTAAGCCGCTCATCGGAACACCGATCGTGGCGATAGTGGCCAGTAGGACAACAAAGGAGGCACCGGGAACACCGGCCATACCTTTCGATGTCAGCATTAAAACGATTAAAAGGGTCAACTGTTGTCCAAGAGAGAGGTGAATGCCATAAGCTTGAGCAAGAAAGAGGGCGGCCAGAGATTGATAAATGGCCGATCCATCTAGGTTAAAAGTATAACCAGTAGGAATGACGAAAGAAACGATCCCTTGGTTAACGCCGAATTTGTCCATTTTTTCCATCATTTTAGGTAAAACTGCTTCTGAACTAGCAGTTGAAAATGCTAAAATGATCTCATCTTTAATGACGTGCAGCAGATCTGATAGTTTGAATTTAAAGATCTTTGCGACGATCCCCATTACCACTATCACAAAGGCAATCATTGTCAGATACGTAATGGCTACAAAATAACCTAGTGGGAGTAAAGCATTGATCCCCATTTCTGCAAGAGTTACACCGATCAAAGCACAAACACCAATTGGAGCGGTTTTCATGACCCAGTTAGTTACTTTGAACATGACCTGTTGAACTGCCGTCAAGAAATCAACGATGATCTTGCCTCTTTCACCAATCGCAGAAATTCCTAAGCCAAAGAAGACAGAAAAGAAAATTACGGGCATCATATTTCCTTCTGATAGTGATTTAAAAATGTTAGTGGGAATGATCCCCAACAAAGTAGCCCAGATCCCTGTATTATGTTTAGCTGATTTAGCAGTTGCCATGTATTGGCTGATATCGGAACCATGGAGCGAATGAATGTTGATCATTGTTCCTGGGTGAAGCACATTAGCGACGATCATGCCAAGAATGATCGCGATCGTACTCAATATTTCAAAGTAAATCAAGGTTTTTAGACCGACTCTTCCGAGTTCTTTAATGTCACCCATATTGGCGATCCCTACAGTTAAACATGAAACTACTATCGGCAAAACGATCATTTGAATCAGGTTAATAAACATTGTCCCGATATTTTGCATAGCAGTGATTGCTGCTTGATTTTTGTAGAAGACTATCCCAAGTATTACACCTAAGATCAAACCAATCAGAATTTGCCATCCTAAAGATAGTTTAAAAAATTTATAATGTTTCAATTATGCTCCCTCTCTCTAATAATAAGCTGATGCCAGGCATATACAGAGCTAAAAAGTTTTGGATAAATCAATTTTTAAAATGTAATATGCGAGCACCATTTAATGACCAGTGTCTTTCAAATCTTTACTTTTTAATCAACTCTTTTTAGCCTGAATTATTCATACTTTTCGTTGCAGTTAAAACTTTGTGCAAAGTTACTTTAGTGTGTAAAAAAAGCAGCTTTTTGTTAGTTTTGTTGTCGGACTGTTTAAAAAAGGACAGACTTCACCCTTTCCCTAAGAAAAACATTTTTTTTTTGTGAGTTCACAGCGGATATATTTTTAGATTTTGAATCTTGAACAGTGTCTGCCAAAATAATTTATCGAACACATTGGTCTGAGATAAATGGACCCAGACTTGACGCGCATGGTGCGTGACCTTAGCTGCCACATGGAGTAATTTAAAACGGATCGTCCCGACCTGAGCGTGTTTAAGCTTTGTTGGTAAAACTAAGTTCTTCATGGCTTGCAGTATATTATAAGCGACCCCAGCTACCAGCATCCGGAACTCATTGGCCTCAAAACTAGAACTGTCCGTTTTATCAAAGTGAAAGCCACGTTTAACTTCTTTGATCAAGTCTTCCATGGAACCGCGTTGGTGATAGAGGGCAAAGACTTGTGGACCGCTTAATTCTTCCAAGTTGGTCACGATAAACTCATGGTCAAACAGAAAGTTGCCCGCCGGCCGCGTTGATTTAATAATCACACGATAAGGTCGTGACCAACTTTGAGGACAATAGTCTCGCAGGACATGCCATTGGACTTCAGCTTCGGTGAAGTCCTGGTCACCCACTTGGATCAGGTGCTCAGCCCGACTTTGGAGCTGGTAGTTCGCTTTTAAACGAATCACGAACTTAGCCTGCTTTTTATCACACGCATGGTAGATCCCTGGAGCTGCGAAACCAGAATCTCCTCGCACTAAGACATCCAGGGAAGATCCGTCATAGGCCCGTAAGCTCCGTAATAAAAATTTAGTCGCACCTTGGGAAGTATAGCGATTGCCGGGGCGTAATTGAGCATTCAACAAGCAGCCCGATAAAGCATCAAAGGCTAGTAAAGGATGATAACCGTTGGTCTGGTAGTGACCGTTATAAGCACTCTTTTCTTGGTCACCAAACGTATCGGCATGTGTCGAATCTAGATCAAGGATCAGCTGATGTTGATTTAGCTGCCCAAGAACAAAGTGAGCTACCGAGCCGAGCAATGATTTGACTGAAAAGAGCCCAGACGCTGAAATGTGATTGATAAAGCGTGAAAGTGTCGGCTGGGAAGCGACCGCTTGAGACAAGACCAGCTTAAAATCAACGGCGTGTGACAAGGTATTAGCCGACTGATCTTGGCAGTATCCTGCCAGCAATTGCAACAGCAACTGCTTAAATAAATTGTTCAAGGGAAAGGTACAATATTTACGGTCATCTTTAAAATGCAAGTTATCTTCTAAGAGCTGGTCAAAGTGAATTTGGTGCAGAAATTCAGCAATTAATAAAGTTCCGGCATCGTTCGCTAACTCACCACCGTCATTAGAAATGTTGATCTGGTCATTGAATAAAAGTTTTTCATGATGTAAAGTTGACATAAGGAGCACTCCTGTTCTTTGTGGTTTTCAACGACTTAACAATAGCACAGGATGTGCTCTTTTTGTACACCCAACAGGTGAAAAACGAAAAAGATGCGAACTAGCATGACAACAACAAAAAGTAGTCCTTAAGGGAAAAGTATGAATAATTCAGGTTTAGTTAAAGTAAGTGTGATACCTTAATTTTTTAAGCAAATAAAAATTATTTAACCATAAGATATATTCTACATCAAATACACGAACATTTTAAAGAAAAAAACAATAAAAAACAGAAAATCGGTTAAAATATATTGGAAATATCGTTGAATGTTATTCTATAGCAGTTATCAACCGACTATAAGTGGATTTTTAATAGGAGGAGAGCCTGTTAACCAAATCCAGGAGATGTAAGTTGACCAATTACGATTTTAAGTGAAAAAATGTGTATTTAACTTCAGAAATTCTGATAGAAAAGATTTGCAAAAAAACAGGGTGCAGAGAAATTTTTAATTAATTCCTACATCCTATTGTTATTAATAAAAATATTATCCCAGTTCTTTTATTATCATTTTTCAGTTTCTATGACTGGTTTTTCAGTCAAAGTTATCAACCCAATAGCTTTTAAACCAGTGTGAGTCATGATAATAGGACTAGTCAATTCTTGGATAAAATCTGCGGTCGGATTATCATGAAGAAAAATATCTTTAATTTTCTCCATGATGGAATTATCGGCTGCGACGTGGGGAAGTGCTAATGCCTGGAGTTTCTTATCTTTCAATTGTTCTTTTAATTTTTGACAATATTTAAACCAGCTTTTAGTATTGCGCCCCTTAGAAACGACATCTAATGATTTGTCTTTTAGTTCCGCCACTACTTTAATATTAACTAGCTTAGTTACTGCTCCCATCATTTTGCTGACACGTCCGCCAGCAACCAGGCAGTCAAGATTATCGATCAGAACATGAACTGTTGTCCGCTTATAAATTTCTGCGCAATGTAATTTAATATACTCAATGGTTTTTCCCAAAGCAGCATCTTCAGCCGCTGCAAGTACTTGGAATGCTTCGCCACGGTCAGTTGACTTGCTATTAATGACAGTCACTTCAGTTTTAGTCATATCTGCAGCTTGTTGAGCAGCAGATACTGTTCCACTTAAAACATCTGATAGTAGGATAGCTACAACTTGGCTGCCATCTTTGCCAAGTTCATTGAATGCTTCTACAAAGCGTCCCAAAGACGGCTGGCTTGTTTTGGGGATACTTCCGACCCTTAACATTTCGATGAGTTCGTCTCGGCTGATGTTTTTGCCATCAATATAATTTTTACCATTCACTTCTACAGAAAGAGGGACGATCGTAATTGAATATTGTTCTATTTCTTTAGGCGTTAGAAGGACTGAAGAGTCCGTTAAAACTTTGATTTTTTTCATTTAAAGAGCTCCTATGGACTTTATTAGTGTCATAATACCATAATTCGTTGTACCTTGAGGTAGAAATTTTCTTAGACTGAGGCTGTATTACTTGGTAAGTAGTGAAAAAATTTATGAGGTGGTATTTGAGGAGCAAGTTTAAAATGATTATTTTCAAAAATATGTAGTAAGTTATATTGATGAGCTGAGAATATGAACGATCGTTTTTAAAGCGGTTAGAGTTGCAATTAAAATCGTTAATAAATTGATTGAAAAAAGAATTGAGTAAGAAAATCGTTAGCGTGATCACTATTTATAATATGCGGGTTTTTAAAATCTTTAATGGCCTATTTATACGAGTTTAAGGGTAGAACTGTAACACAAAAAGAGATGACCGATACCCTTGTGTTAAATCACCAGACGATTCATAGTATTGTATGACGGCTGGGAAATAATAGATTGATCGAAGTGTGACATCTGAGAAGTGATAAATGGCAGGTCTCTTGATCGTTATCTGAAAAAGGGTTTAATTTATTAGAACAGTATATTGATAACATCTATGTAGTGATGGACGATATAAACCATCAAATCATGCTGGAATTAGATGAAAGCGAGGAACCGATTTTTTCAGAGGTTCTGGCAAAAATCATTCATGATTTTTAGACTTTCAGCCGCTATAAATGTAGTTTGCTATATAAAATAATATTCCTTAATTTTTTTCTGAAACAATTACAAATATTGATGGAAATTTTTGAAAAAAGTGATACAATTACAATTGTCACAAAAGCGAACTATAAACTTGATGTACTAATTTATAGTTCGTGATACAGGAGGAATACATTTTGGATAATTTTTTTCATCTAAAAAAATCGGGGACTAATGTCGGTACCGAGATCAGCGCTGGATTAACTACTTTTTTTGCTTTGTCATATGCTCTTTTTGTTATTCCAGGTGTTTTAAATGAGGCGGGGATCCCTGGCCAGGCAGCGTTTTTGGCCACGATTATTGCTTCAGTCGTGGGGACTTTGATCATGGGCCTTTTCGCAAACGTTCCTTATGCCTTAGCACCCGGCATTGGTTTGAATGCATTCTTTACATATACTGTTGTTATGAGTCTAGGCTTTCGTTGGCAAGAAGCATTAGCACTTGTTTTCTTCTGTGGTTTAGTCAATATCATAATTACTGTAACCAAGATCCGGAAAATGTTGATTTCCGCCATTCCAGTTAATTTACAAGTCGCTATTAGTGGTGGGATCGGTTGTTTCATTGCTTATATTGGACTTAAAAATGCTGGATTCTTACAGTTTAAAACTGGTGCAGCTGATATTTTAAGCGTTAATAATAAGCCGTTTTCAGCCGAACAGGAACATTTTTCTCATGGCATTTCAAGTGTTGTTTCTGGTGGTGGAATCGTTCCTTCTTTGAGTAATTTTAATAATCCTGAGATCATCCTAGCTGTCATCGGAGTTTTGATCACAGTTATTTTACTAGTTAAAAAAGTACCGGCGGCTTTGCTGGTTGGCATTATTCTTACTACTATCATTGGGATCCCGATGGGAGTGACTAATTTGCATATTTCTGGCCAGTACTCCTTCGGGGCTTCTGTTTCTCAATTAGGCGATACCTTCTTAGCAGCTTTTTCGGATAAAGGGATGGGAAGCTTATTTTCTGATCCGCATCGCTTGCCTTTAGTATTAGTAACTATTCTATCCTTTAGTTTGTCAGACACATTTGATTCTTTAGGGACCTTTATTGGAACTGGGCGTCAGACTGGGATCTTTTCTGGAAAAGAAGAAATGGAACTAGAGGAACAACCAGGTTTCAAGTCAAAACTAGATAAGGCCTTATTTGCTGACTCGATCGCCACGGGTGTTGGTTCGCTTTTTGGTACATCTAACATTACGGCTTATGTCGAAAGTTCAGCTGGGATCGGTGCCGGTGGTCGGACTGGCTTGACTAGCGTGACTGTGGCCGTCATGTTTATCTTGAGTGCATTTCTATCACCTTTCTTATCGATCATTCCGTCGGTTGCAGTTGCTCCATCACTGATCATGGTGGGTGTGATGATGATGGGTAACTTTAATGATATTCCATGGAAGGATCTGGAAGAAGCTATTCCAGCTTTCATGGCTTCGATCGTCATGGCATTTACCTATAATATTACCTATGGGATCGCCTTTGGTTTTATTTTCTATACACTTGTTAAAACGGTCTTAGGCAAAGGGAGGCAAGTTCATCCATTGATTTGGGTCGTTTCGCTGTTGTTTATAATCAACTTTGCTGTTTTAGCTTTGATTTAGGGAGTGTCAAGAAGTTTGTGTAAATGAAAATCCCTTCTCCTGGCAAAATAAAGTATTAATCGAAAAGTGATTCTAACGTGTCTTTGACTTGACCAAATCCGCGATGGCTACGATTGAAGTACTTTTCGTTATAGCTTATGACTTGAACTCCAATGAAATTGTCTAAAGATTTTTCGTTTGGAAATTGTTCCTTTGGTTTGGTCTTGCGTTTGATTCTTTTGTTCAGTGATTCTAAGATATTGGTTGAATAAATTGTTGGTCGAATGGCCGGGGGAAAACTCAGGAAAGCTAATAGTTCATTTTCAATGGATTTAAGTTGCTGGATCAGATTGGAATACGATTTCCCCCATGCACCATAAAAATCATTTAAGATCTTGTGTGCTGCAGTTACATCGGTCGCTGAATGCAACTCTTTAAAGTCATTTAAGATCGCCTCACGATCTTTTAAACGCACATGCGAACCAATATTGCGCATAACATGTACTAGGCATCTAGGCATCTTTGAAATTTAGCTTTCGGGAAAGCGTGCAATAATGCTGGCTGCAGACCAACCATTCCATCTGCAATGATCAACTGGACTTGTTCTAATCCACGTTTTTTAAGATCTTCTGCCATTTCTGACCAAACTCCTGTATTTTCACTTGGAGCGATTCGATAATCAAGAACTTCTTTGATGCCGACAGATGTAATACCTAAAGCAATATAGACCGCTTCTCTTTGAACTGAATCGCGGCGCAAAGGTAAGTAAGTTGCATCTAAGAAAAGACAAACATAGTTTGCCTTAATAGTTCGTTGATGAAAAGCTTCAATCTGTTTTGTTACCTGAGCAGTGATATTAGAAACAGTACTAGGTGAATAATAAGAGCCATACATTTTTTCAATCAAATCTGCAATTTCACGGGTCGTAACGCCCTTGGAATAAAGCTGAATGATTGTTGTTTCTAAAGCGTCCTGACGACGAGAATAAGCTGGAAGCAGGTGGTTATGAAAATGGCCTTTACGGTCACGCGGCACAGCAATTTTCAACTTACCATATTCAGAGTCAATTAAACGATAATACTGGCCATTACGAGAATTGCCAGTATTAAAGCCACTGCGGTCATAAGGATCATAACCAAGTAAGGCAGTCAGTTCAGCTTGCAAGATGTGATTAATAGCCGTTTCGAGTTGTTGACGAAAAAGTTCTTTAACATCGCCATTTGACAATAGAGTTTTGGTTAGATTTTTGGTAAACTAATCCATGGGGAATCCCTCCGTTTTGGTTTGATTTGGATGATTTAATCATACGGGGAAGGGATTCCCTTTTCAACAGGACTTTTATTCATTTACACAAACTATTTTATACTCTCTTGATTTAAAGAAGGATCACGAAATTAAAATAGATATTTGGCCCGTAAATGCTATGGTTAGTCTAATTTACGGGTTTTTCTGTATACTGAGACTATAATATTCAAAAAAGAAAGGACGATTACTTGTGGGAAAGATCCATAACTTAGAACAGGATGGTTCTAATCGAAATTTGAAAGTTGATCAAAAAACTTCGCTGCAATATCAAGAGGTATTAAAGCATTTGCATGATTTTAGAGAAAATCAAGGGTGGAGCGACTTTCATAATTTGAAGGACCTTGCACTTTCGTTGAACCTTGAAGCATCAGAGGTCCTGGAGATCTTTCAGTGGCAGGCTGAAGATGCTTCTTTAACGGACGACAAACGGATTCATTTGGAAGAAGAACTTGCTGATGTATTGACATATACGTTTTTTTATGTGTGATCAGCTCGACTTGGATCCGGTTAAATTAGTTGAAGCTAAAACAAAAATCAATAATCAACGAACATGGAACGTTTAAATGAAAAAATGAGATTTTGCCGGGAAAAATATTTCCGGTTTTTTCTTTTATTGCGAATTTTTTACCGATTAGCTGCTTAATACAACCAATCATTTCAAATTAGAGCTTGATGAGAAAAAAGATTGTATAATGTTTTCATACTAAGTGAAAGATAGGTAAAGGGGGCAGAGTGAACGTGAAAGTAAATTTCTTTATAGATGACGATCAACCTGAACATGTTGATTTCCACGTTAAGAAAATAACCCCAGAAATGCAGTCCATGGCCGATGATTTACAAAAATCGGATTCCCTATTGTGGGGCTATCAAGATAAAACTGTAAAGCCTCTGCAATTTGAAGAGATAATTAGGATCCGGACTGAAGCAAGTGACGTTCAAGTGCAAACTGTTTCTGGTACATATAAAGCCAAACAACGAATTTATCAGCTGGTAGAGTTGTTACCAAAAAAATTCATTCAGATCTCAAGTGGAGAAATCGTTAATTTTGAATTTATTGATCACTTGGAATTAGGTGGAAATGGAAATATTAAATTGATCATGATGAATAAAGAAGAATCATATGTATCACGACGTTACGTTTCAAAAATTAAAAGGAGGTTAGGAATATGATCCGGCGAATTTTAAACCACTTCTTCTTTGGAATGCCATTTGGTATCACCTATGGTTTATTAGTTACTTTGGGCTATTCATATGGCCGTGGCGACACATTTTATCAACCTGCTGAAGCTCGCTTTGCAGAACATTTTTCCAGCAACTTAGATGTATTGTTGATCTCTATAATCTTGTGGGCCTTGTTTGGTTCATTATTTTCCGTAACTGCCTTGGTATTTGAAATAGAAAGGTGGAGTTTAGCGCGACAAACTTTGACACATTTTGCGACAACTGTGTCTGGTTTTATGATCATTGCATATTTTGCAGGTTGGTATCCCTTAGATCTTGCGAGCATTACGAGTGAAATATTCGTTTTTGTCATTATTTACTTGGTGGTTTGGGGCTATAGCATGTTACGAGCAAAAAGAAGCGTTGATGCGATCAACAAGAAAATTAAGAAAGAAAAATAATTTTTGTTGTCGAGCTCTCCCGGCTTGCTTTGCTCTGTTTTAGTAGTCGAGCTCTGGCAAGCAAGAAGTTCCGTCTATCCAACTTTAACAAGACAGTGCCTAAAACGCACTATCTTGTTGAAGCCCGATATACTCGCTTCTTCCCGGCTTGCCTCCGCTCTGTTTTTATAGTCGAGCTCCGTGAAACAGAAAGCTCCGCCTATCCAAGCCAGGAATTACAACGCCCAACCCGCGTTATAATTCCTGACTCCGATAGTGCTCACTTTCTCCCGTTTCACTCTGCTCTGTTTTTATAGTCGAGCTACGCATGGCAGAAGGTTGCGCCTAACCGACTTTCACACTCCAATGCTAAAAAACGCATTATAGCGTGAAAGCCCGTTAGTGCTCACCTTCTGAACACCATGCTCCGCTCTGTTTTCATAGTCGAGCTCCGTGAACCAAAAGTCTGCGCCCATCCAACTTTAACAACAAGTCGTAAAAACCACGACTTATCGTTAAAGTCCGATAATGCTCAACTTTTAACCGGTTCACTCCGCTCTGTTTTCAAAGGAGGAATTTTTATGGCTGATTTTGATTATGATGTTGTCTTTATTGGTAGTGGTCATGCTGCTTTTCATGGGGCCTTTAAATTATTACAGGCTGGGAAAAAAGTTGCTTTTATCGAAGAAGATAAATTAGGTGGGACTTGTCCTAATTATGGTTGTGGCGCTAAATTACTTTTGGATGGCCCTTTTGAGGTGATTCAGGACAGCCAGAATTATAAGGGCTTTGGTTTAGATACTGCCCCACAATTAAACTGGGAAGATCTCATGAAATATAAGCACGCCTGGATCGACCGTATTCCCGGGATGATGAAAGAAATGTTCCCTAAAGCGGGGATCGATATCTATGAAGGAAAAGGTAAATTAACAGATGCTCATACGATAAAAGCTGGTGACAAACAAATCACTGCAGCAAATATTGTTATCGCAACTGGTGCACATGACTCGATTTTACCCGCAGCAGGTAAAGAATATATTCATGGCAGCAAAGATTTCTTATCTATTCCACATTTGCCGAAGTCTATTGTCTTTATTGGTGCCGGCTTGATTTCTCTTGAATTTGCCTCGATGGCTGTTAAAGCTGGCACGAAGATCGAAGTTATTGAGTATTCAGATCGGGCCTTGGCTCAAGATGACAAGAAGTATGTTGATAAATTAGTAGCCAAAATGGAAGCAGAAGGTGTCAGCTTCCATTTTAACGAAGCTGTTAATGAAGTTAAAAAGAACAATAACGGTTATTCTGTTACGACAGAAGCCGGTTTGAAGTTTGATACAGATTATGTCTTCGGAGCTACAGGGCGTCAGGTTAACACGCAAGATATGGGCTTGGATGAAGTTGGTATCACTTATACTAAAGGCGGCGTTAGTGTTGATGATCATTTGAGGACAAGTTTGAAGAATATTTATGCTAGCGGAGATGTGATCGACAAACAGATCCCTAAGCTAACACCAACTGCAGCTTTTGAATCAAATTACATCGCAGCACAGATTTTGGGTAAAGATGACCAGCCGATAGACTATCCGACAGTTCCATTTATCGCCTATACCTTACCGCGAATCGCCCAGATCGGTCTCACTCCAGAACAGGCTCAGGTAGAACCAGATAAATATCAGGAACAAGTTTTACCATATGGCAAGAGTTTTGATACTAAACACGATGATGATGCTGAGCTGACCGTAATTTTTGAAAAAGAAACTCATAAAGTTGCGGGTGCGGTAATTTATGGCGGCCAAGCTGCTTCTTTGATCAATATATTGACATTTGTTGTTGATAAAGGCTTGACTAACGATGACCTGGAGCAAATGATTTTCGGTTTCCCAGATGTTAGTTATTCAATTTTAGGTATGCTAAACCCTAATGGTGCAATGGGTTAATGTAAATTTAATAAAGAAAATGGTCATCCTAAGAATTAGTGTCAGGATGATCATTATTTTTACCGGTAAAACAAGTAAAGATAGCGGTCAATCAAGTTTGTTTATGGTATATTAGTAATAAATCGTGTACGCTTTATTTAGCAGCGAGAAAACTTATTAATATGAAAGGAGACGATTAACCATGGTAAAACAAGATATGGAACTAGCAAATCAGCTCTGTTTTTCGATTTACAACGCTAATCGTCTTTTTGCAAAGTTTTACCAGCAAACATTGGATGAATATAAACTGACCTACCCGCAATATTTAGTCTTGTTGGCTTTATGGGAGAAAGATCAGCGTAATTTACATGACCTTGGGAAAACTTTACACTTGGCAAGTAATACGTTGACTCCCTTATTACGGCGCCTTGAAAACACTGGGTGGATCACACGAGTTCATCCCTTGGAAGACAAAAGGCAGTTAGTCGTTAGCTTGACAGAGATGGGAAAAAAGTTAAAACCGCAAATCGAAGAAAAAATAGCTCATTGTATTAAAGATGTTGGAGAGTTTAGCGTTGAAGATTATCAGAAATTGCTCACGGACAACCAGAAATTGATCAAAAGCTTATTGAAACTGGTTTGACCCTCACTATTTATAGTTCACAAAAAGATCATGTTTAAACGCATGGTCTTTTTGTGTTCTAAGAGCTGTTCAGAGTCAGACTTTGAATCAATATGGTTAAATATATTTATAAAGCAGATGCCTCATTGACGAAGTTGTACCAATAAGTTATAATTCTTTTGGAAAGCGTTTTATTATAAACTTAACAAGAAAGAGAAGTGTGGAATAATGGTTGCAAATTCATTTCCAAAAGGGTTCCTATGGGGCGGTGCTGTAGCTGCTCACCAACTCGAAGGTGCTTGGCAAGAGGGCGGTAAAGGTGTTTCTGTCGCAGATGTGATGACTGCTGGAGAAAATGGTGTTCCCCGTGAGATCACTAAAGGTGTCTTACCTGGTAAAAATTATCCTAACCATGACGCAATTGATTTTTATGGACACTATAAGGAAGATATTGCGTTATTTGCTGAAATGGGTTTTAAGTGTTTTAGAACATCGATTGCTTGGACACGGATCTTTCCTAAGGGTGATGAAACTGAACCTAATGAAGAAGGACTCAAGTTTTATGATGATCTTTTCGCTGAATGCCATAAATATGGCATTGAACCAGTTGTAACTTTAGCGCACTTCGAAATGCCGTGGCATTTAGTTGAGAAATATAACGGTTTTGGCAGCCGGGAGACGATAGATTTCTTCCTGCGTTTTGCGACGACTTGTTTCAAACGTTACAAAGGCCAAGTCAAATATTGGATGACTTTTAACGAAATTGATAACCAAGCTTCATTCAATAATGATTTTTCGATGGCTACAAATTCCGGCTTACTCTTGGATAATGATAGTAATAATGAGGCTGAAATGTATCAGGCTGCTCATTATGAGCTAGTTGCGAGTGCGTTGGCTGTTAAGGAGGGTAAAAAGATCGATCCTGATTTTATGATCGGGTTAATGATCAATTATACACCAGCTTATCCTGCTTCTTCAGACCCAGAAGATATCTTGCTGGCTCAACGGGTCAACCAGCGTCGTTTCTGGTTCTCTGACGTTCAAGCTTGGGGTGAATATCCAAAGGGTGTTGAAGCCTATATAGAACGTCAGGGTTATCGACCAGATATTACAGCTGAAGACAAAGTTGTCCTTAAGGAAGGAACAGTCGATTATATTGGTTTCAGTTATTATCAATCAATTACAGTTAGTGCTAAGAAAGAAAATGCCGATAGTTTGGAATCACCTGATAATGTTATTGTCGAAAATCCGTATTTGGAAACAAGTGACTGGGATTGGTCGATCGACCCGATTGGCTTGCGTTACGGTTTGAATGAACTGACTGACCGTTACCATTTGCCATTGTTTATTGTGGAAAATGGGTTAGGTGCAGTTGATCAGGTTGAAGAAGACGGCAGCATCCATGATCCATATCGTGTGGATTATTTGCGCAAACATCTGGAAGAAGTTAAAAAAGCAGTTACTCTTGATGGGGTCGACTTGATGGGCTATACTCCATGGGGGTGCATCGATTTAGTTTCTGCTGGAACAGGCCAAATGTCGAAACGGTATGGTTTTATATACGTTGACAAAGATGATGATGGTCACGGTACATTAGCGCGTTCAAGAAAAGATTCGTTTTATTGGTATCAAAAAGTAATCAAAACTAATGGTGCAGATCTAGAAACCTGAATTATTCATACTTTTCGTTGCAGTTAAAACTTTGTGCAAAGTTACTTTAGTGTGTAAAAAAAGCAGCTTTTTGTTAGTTTTGTTGTCGGACTGTTTAAAAAAGGACAGACTTCACCCTTTCCCTAAGAAAAACATTTTTTATTTTGTGAGTTCACAGCGGATATATTTTTAGATTTTGAATCTTGAACAGTGTCTGCCAAAATAATTTATCGAACACATTGGTCTGAGATAAATGGACCCAGATTTGACGCGCATGGTGCGTGACCTTAGCTGCCACATGGAGTAATTTAAAACGGATCGTCCCGACCTGAGCGTGTTTAAGCTTTGTTGGTAAAACTAAGTTCTTCATGGCTTGCAGTATATTATAAGCGACCCCAGCTACCAGCATCCGGAACTCATTGGCCTCAAAACTAGAACTGTCCGTTTTATCAAAGTGAAAGCCACGTTTAACTTCTTTGATCAAGTCTTCCATGGAACCGCGTTGGTGATAGAGGGCAAAGACTTGTGGACCGCTTAATTCTTCCAAGTTGGTCACGATAAACTCATGGTCAAACAGAAAGTTGCCCGCCGGCCGCGTTGATTTAATAATCACACGATAAGGTCGTGACCAACTTTGAGGACAATAGTCTCGCAGGACATGCCATTGGACTTCAGCTTCGGTGAAGTCCTGGTCACCCACTTGGATCAGGTTTTCAGCCCGACTTTGGAGCTGGTAGTTCGCTTTTAAACGAATCACGAACTTAGCCTGCTTTTTATCACACGCATGGTAGATCCCTGGAGCTGCGAAACCAGAATCTCCTCGCACTAAGACATCCAGGGAAGATCCGTCATAGGCCCGTAAGCTCCGTAATAAAAATTTAGTCGCACCTTGGGAAGTATAGCGATTGCCGGGGCGTAATTGAGCATTCAACAAGCAGCCCGATAAAGCATCAAAGGCTAGTAAAGGATGATAACCGTTGGTCTGGTAGTGACCGTTATAAGCACTCTTTTCTTGGTCACCAAACGTATCGGCATGTGTCGAATCTAGATCAAGGATCAGCTGATGTTGATTTAGCTGCCCAAGAACAAAGTGAGCTACCGAGCCGAGCAATGATTTGACTGAAAAGAGCCCAGACGCTGAAATGTGATTGATAAAGCGTGAAAGTGTCGGCTGGGAAGCGACCGCTTGAGACAAGACCAGCTTAAAATCAACGGCGTGTGACAAGGTATTAGCCGACTGATCTTGGCAGTATCCTGCCAGCAATTGCAACAGCAACTGCTTAAATAAATTGTTCAAGGGAAAGGTACAATATTTACGGTCATCTTTAAAATGCAAGTTATCTTCTAAGAGCTGGTCAAAGTGAATTTGGTGCAGAAATTCAGCAATTAATAAAGTTCCGGCATCGTTCGCTAACTCACCACCGTCATTAGAAATGTTGATCTGGTCATTGAATAAAAGTTTTTCATGATGTAAAGTTGACATAAGGAGCACTCCTGTTCTTTGTGGTTTTCAACGACTTAACAATAGCACAGGATGTGCTCTTTTTGTACACCCAACAGGTGAAAAACGAAAAAGATGCGAACTAGCATGACAACAACAAAAAGTAGTCCTTAAGGGAAAAGTATGAATAATTCAGGAGAAAACTAATTTGTTAAATGTTCCTAAGTAAAAATATTAAGGATAAGAGAAGTTGGGGTAAAACATGGCTAAAAATAAAAAACAAGAACAAAAAAGAATAGAAGAACAGCGAAAAAAGCAGAGTAGGGAAACTATGTCTTTCAATCGTTTTTTGTTATTTAGATATGTCGCTGCATTTTTCTTTTTCCTGAATTTGTACTGGCTGGTACTGTTGATCCAAGGGCATCAGCAGACACTATTATTGCCTTTATTGTTGATGGTTGCAGTTTTGCCAGTTGTGTGGGAACACTTTAAAAAGTTGCATAACAGTTCTAACGAATTACCGTACTCTAAAATATATTTTTGGATTCAATTAGGCGTTAATTTTGCACTGTTGTTAATTTGCATGACGCCCTTGTTTGCTAATTTTTATCCGTTTATGTCAGTAAGGGGAAAGACACTGATCATTACCATGTTGATTTTAGGAATACTATTATGTTTGTTTATGGAAAGACGTGTCAACTTGATCGAACATGATCGTGACCGCTATTTAAAAACAATGCAGGAGTACAATGACGCACTCAATAAGAAATAAAAATATTACAGAATAATCGTTGCCACCGATAAAAGGGGGCAACGATTTTTTTGAAAGGAAAATAAAAGTTGTTAACTCGACTTGTAGGTTAAAATCACAAAAAATTGCGAAAAAAATTTAAAGGGACTTGTAAAAATAGTACCAACATATTATAATTTGTATGTAGGAATTAAAGCGCTTTAATTTGAATGGAAGGAGGTAACTTAGAAGCGCTAGTGTTGATATTTGAAGAATTATTATTTTTTTAGGACAGAATAATAACAGGAAGATGTACTTATTTGTGCCATTAAATGGTGAATATGCTTAAAAAAATATTTTTTTAAACATAAAATGTAACCGCAATCATGAGTTCCTGTTTTTTCTGGTTCTTAATAGTTGTCAGTATAAATTGACGTTAAACAAAGGAGAAAAAATTATGGGTGAAGATAACAAATTTATGAAGTTGTTAAATGATAAACTCATGTCCCCAATGGGAAAAATTGCTTCAACTCGGATCGTTCGAGCTATCATGGCAGCTGGCCTAGCAAGTATTCCTTTTACGATCGTAGGTTCCATGTTCTTGGTATTGAATATTTTACCGACCGTTTTCACAGGTTTAACAGGTTTCTTCAATGCAACATTTGTCAAGATCACTAACTTGTACATGATTGCTAACCAAACGACTATGGGAATCTTAGCTTTATACTTTACGATCGTTATTGGTTATGAATATACGAGAATTATCCGGGACGAAGAAAAAGTAAATCTTGATCCTGTTAATGGTGCTTTGTTAGCTGTTTTTGCTTTCTTTATGACAATTCCAGAATTGGTCATTAAAGGTGGTACTTTCACCTTGTTGAATGTTACTAATAAAACAGAAACAGTTATTAATGGCTGGAGATCTGGTGCTGGTGGTTTAGACCGGTTGGGAACTGGTGGTATCTTTACTGGTATTATCATGGCCTTGCTTGCGGTTAAGATCTATCAAATTATTGTTCAGAAAAATTGGGTCATCAGAATGCCGGAACAAGTACCTTCAGGTGTTTCTAATTCCTTTACAGCCCTGATTCCAACATTTGTTATTTCTTTTGTCGTTTTGCTGATCGATGGGATCTTGATTGCATTTAATACTGATATTTACAATGTGATCGCTATGCCATTTAGTTTCGTTACGAACTTGACTAATAGTTGGCTCGGGATCGTTGTCATCGAATTATTGATCTCATTGTTGTGGGTCTTGGGTATTCACGGTGCCAATATTATCGGTGCTTTCATTACACCTATTACTTTGAACAACTTGACGTTGAACGCCCATGGTGCACACATGATCTTTGCTGGTGAATTTAACAATATGTTTGTTATTATTGGTGGTTCCGGGGCTACTTTAGGTTTAGTATTCTTTATGACATTCATGGCTAAATCAGCTCAGTTGAAGACTTTAGGACGTGCTGCAATTGCACCAGCGTTCTTTAACATTAACGAACCGATCATCTTTGGTGCCCCAGTTGTGTATAACCCGTACCTGTCGATCCCATTTATGTTGGCCCCAGTGGTTACTTCATCATTAACATATTGGTCCATTAAGCTTGGGCTTACAAGCCAGATTATTGCACAGATGCCATGGCCATCACCTGTTGGTATTG
The DNA here is from genome assembly GCF_900116935.1 of Ligilactobacillus acidipiscis. Classification (NCBI taxonomy): domain Bacteria; kingdom Bacillati; phylum Bacillota; class Bacilli; order Lactobacillales; family Lactobacillaceae; genus Ligilactobacillus; species Ligilactobacillus acidipiscis. The sequence continues at coordinate 2,449,541 of NZ_LT630287.1, read as the reverse complement.
GTGCTTTCCTTGGTACTGGTGGTGACTGGAGATCAGTTATCTTAGCATTCGTTAACGTAATTGTTGCTGGCTTAGTTTACTATCCATTTGCACGGATCTATGATAGAAAACTGTTAGCTCAGGAACAAGCAAACCTAGCTGCAGAAAAATAATATGAAAGTTTTTTAAATCAGTAAAAGAAGAAACTTCGCTACTACCACAAAATGGTAGAGCGAAGTTTTTATATATATCATTAACTAATTTTAGTTACTTTTAGAAATAATAAAAGCAACTATCCAAACGATGATCACGGCACCGATGATCGATGGAATAATTGCCATTCCAGCGACTTGAGGCCCCCAATCGCCAAGAAGTGCTTGGCCCAGAGAAGAACCAACCAAACCGGCGATAATGTTGGCTGCACAGCCCATTGATTTTCCTTGGCTAGTAATGCCTCCAGCGATGGCACCGATCACGGCTCCAACGAGCAAGACCCATATCCAATGCATAGTAATATCCTCCCTTTAAACGGTAATCAATAATAGTATGTGTCATAAGTATACCTATTTTTGTAACTAAGGTAAAAAATTTGAATCGCCTGAGGGCCAATTTTTACCGAATGTTTTGTAAACTCCATAAATTCAAAAAATTTAATATAGAAATTTAGGGCATATTTTTTGAGACAATTTTTTGAGAGTAATAACCGGTTACAGTTACTATAATATTAGTCATTGTGATTTTGACGTTATCGAATAAACGGGGAGAATAATAAGAAGAAACCGCTATGATAATAATTATCTTCAGTTAGTTTTGAATTAGATAATTTGACTTATTAGGTATTTATTTGAAATAATAGTTTGGTATTGTTTATAAAAGGGAGGAGTAGGAAAGAATGACAGAAAAAGTTAAAGTTACAAATTTAACTAAAATATTCGGCAAACAAATCCCCCAAGCCAAAAAATTACTGAGTCAAGGAAAAGATAAGAAAGAGATCCTTGCTCAAACTGGTTGTACAGTTGGGGTCAACCAAGCAAATTTTACTGTTAATGATGGTGAGTTGTTTGTCGTCATGGGACTTTCTGGGAGTGGAAAATCGACTATCATTCGGATGATCAATCGTTTGATCGATTCAACTGAAGGTGATGTTGAGATCGACGGTCAGAAAGTCATGGAGTTATCAAAAGAAGAATTACGTAAGTTACGTCAAGATAAAATTGGGATGGTTTTTCAAAACTTCGCCTTGTTCCCACACTTGACAGTTTTACAGAATGCAGAATATGGATTAGCACTAAAAAAAGTTGATCAGGAAACACAAGAAAAAAAGGCCAAGGATGCTTTGAATCTAGTTGGTTTGAATGGGTACGATCAACAATATCCTGACCAATTATCCGGTGGGATGCAACAGCGTGTCGGTTTAGCACGGGCAATTGCCAATGATGCCGAGATCTTACTGATGGATGAAGCCTTTTCTGCTTTGGATCCATTGTACCGGAAAGAAATGCAGGATCTCTTGTTACAGATCCAAGAAAAAATGCATAAAACGATCATCTTTATCGGGCATGATTTAAACGAAGCCTTGAAATTGGGTGATCGGATCATGATCATGCGTGACGGAAACATCGAACAGATCGGTGAACCTGAAGATATCTTGACGCATCCGGCTAATGATTATGTTGAACGCTTTATTGAAGGCGTTGACCGGACCCAAGTTCTGACGGCCAGTAGCGTCATGGCTAAAGCACAGGTGGTCAACATTGCTAAAGCTGGTCCGCGAGTTGCTTTACGCCGAATGCGGGAAAATGACATTTCTTCGATCTACGTGGTTGATAACGAAAACAGGTTCGTCGGCTTCGCTGACGCACATGATGTTTCGGACCTGATCAAGAAAAACAGTAAAGATTTACGGTCTGTTTTGAAGACGGATGTGCCCAAGACTCATGCTGATACACCGATCAATGATCTGATCAATGATATTTCGAAGACTCCGATTCCGTATATCGTGGTCGATGATGATGATCATTTGCTGGGTATTATCTTGCGTGGGACAGTCTTGGCTGCTATTTCTGGGGAAGAGGTGAGCGTTTAATGAAGGGTATCGGAGCATTACCATTAGCCGATTGGATCAACGCTGGTGTTGATTGGCTAAGTAAATTTACAGGATTTTTCAACAGTATTACGGCTTTTTTCCAGGCCATCATTGACGCGATCCAATGGGTCTTTGATTTGTTGCCGGAATGGTTATTTATCATTGTCATTTTGGCTTTAACGTATTGGGTCAAGAAAGACCAAAAGAAATTGGGTTTCATGATTTTCGAAGTTTTGGGTCTTTTATTGATCTGGAACTTAGGGTATTGGCGTGATATGACACAGACCCTGACTTTGGTCTTGTCGTCAAGTTTGATCGCGATCGTCATCGGGATCCCGCTGGGGATCTGGATGGCTAAGAGTAATAAGGCTGAAGTTGTGATCAAACCGATCTTGGACTTCATGCAGACTCTGCCAGCCTTTGTTTACCTGATCCCAGCTGTCGCCTTCTTTGGGATCGGGATGGTTCCTGGTGTCTTGGCATCTGTGATCTTCGCAATGCCACCGACAGTTCGAATGACCAACTTGGGTATCCGTCAGGTCCCAGCAGACTTGATCGAAGCTGCTGATTCATTTGGTTCGACTAGTTGGCAAAAATTGATCGGGCTGCAGTTGCCAATGGCTAAGACAACGATCATGTCCGGTGTTAACCAGACAATGATGCTTGGCCTTTCCATGGTTGTTATTGCGTCGATGATCGGTGCGCTTGGTTTGGGTACGCAGGTTTACTTCGCTGTTGGACGTAACGATGCTGGTGCAGGTTTTGCTGCAGGGATCGCGGTGGTTATCGTCGCTATTATATTGGATCGGATCACACAATCGTTCAACCAGACATCTAGATAAGGGGTGATCATAGTGAAGAAAAAAATCCTCCGTTATCTAAAATTAGCAGCCGCGACTTTAGGCTTGGCGGTAGTTGTTAGTGCTTGTGCCAAACCGCCCGAATATAATTCGCATAAAAAATTAGGGTCTCAGATCAACTATACGATCACAGGGATCGAAGCTGGTGCGGGTATTACTGATAGTACTGAAACGGCATTGAGTAAGTACCATCTGAAAAGCGCAAATTGGCAACTTATGCCAAGTTCTACTGCTGCCATGGTAAGTACATTGGATAAGGCTATTAAAAATAAAGAGCCGATCGTAGTGACAGGGTGGCAGCCGCACTGGATGTTCGCCAAATATCCGCTGAAATTCTTAGATGATCCTAAACATGCTTATGGCAAGGGTGAATCAATTCGGACTATTACTCGAAAGGGATTTAGACAAGATAATCCAGGTGCCAACAAGTTCTTAGAGAATTTCCACTGGTCGCTTAAAATGTCTAATCCATTAATGATGAAAATCAATAACGGTATGGATAAACAAAAAGCCGTTGATGAATTTATTAAGGACCATCCTAAGCAAGTCAAAGAGTGGCTAAAGGATGTGCCTGATGGAAAGAACAAGAAAATCAAAATCGGGTATACTCCATATGATTATGAAATAGCTGCTACTACCCTAGTCACGACTCTTTTGAAACAAAAGGGGTATGACGCAACGATGAAGCAGCTTGATGTTGGTATTATGTGGAGTGCGATCTCTAGTGGTAAATTGGATGCTACAGTTACGGTCGAACTTCCTGTGACACATAAGTTATATGCTAAGAAATATAAGGGTAAATATGTTGAAGTTAGGAAAAATCTGGAGCATGCTAAAACTGGATTGGCTGTGCCGAAGTATATGAAGAGTATTAATACTATCGATGATTTAAAAAACAAATAAGAATAAGGTTGATGCAAAAAGTATTAGCGGATCACCCTGAAATGTAACCTGGCTGTTAACGATTCATTACTTTCTTACTATTCTGAAGTTGAGGATATTACTAAGGATATTTTATTCTTGGCAAGTGACAAAGCTAAGACAATTACCGGAACAGAATTAGTAATTGATCATAATAGCCTACTATTTAAAAATATAAGACTTGTGAAAAGATATCCTGCAAATGTAAAGGGGTATCTTTTCTTTTGGGTCTAAACTTTTTGGTGTTGATGAACGTTCATCAGCACTATTTTTGTACAAAAAAGGACATCATTTGTCCTCATATGCTACGATTAAAGCGACAAAACCAAATCAAAGCGAGGTATAAATGATGTCCCAAACTGATTCTATCCTAAATTTACTCAATATCCAAGACCCAAATATCAAAATTTCAGCTTGTACTGATTTTTCACAGGCCGGAGTTCACGAAAAACTGCTTTCAGCTACGCTGACTTACCCCGTCGAACGCTGTGTTAATTGTGGTTCCACGAATCTTGTTCAGAATGGGCCCGCCTGACCAAGATGAAACTGCCCAGCCTAGGTGAACAACCGCTCCGCATGAACTTGCGCAAACAGCGAGTTGATGCCAAGTTCGACAGCTGCTATGACAAGCACATTAGACAAAGCAATCAAGTATAAAGAACCAATCGTTGTGACAGCTTATCAGCCACACTGGATGTTTTCTAAATATCCGATCAAGTGGTTAAAAGATCCGAAGAACGTTTTTGGCAGAGGTGAGCACGAAGCTACGATTGCTCGTAAGGGTTTGAAGAAAGATAATCCTGGTGCGTATAAGCTCTTGCAAAATTTCCATTGGGATCTGAAGAAAGATGCTGAACCTGTCATGATGGATATCAACGGCGGCGAAGATAAAACCGTTGCTGCGCAAAAGTTTATTAAAAACAATCCTAAAAAAGTCAGCAAAATGTTGCAAGGCGTGCCCGATGGAAAAGGTAAAAAAATCAAGTTAGTTTATATGCCTTATGATTATGAAATTGCTGCTTCCAATGTGGTGGAGCAATTGTTGAAACGAAAAAATTATGATGTAACATTACAACAACTAGACGTTGAAGTTATGTGGCAAGCAATTGTTTCTGATAAGGCAGACGCTTCAGTTACTGCCGAGTTACCTTCAACACACAAGGCATTTGCTAAGAAGTATAAGGGGCAGTATGACTATGTGCGGACAAACTTGAAGGGTGCTCGGATCGGTTTAGCTGTTCCTAAATATATGAAGAATATCAACTCGATCGAGGATCTGAAAAATAATTTGGATCGATCCTAATGGCTATCGTTAGATATATTAAACAAACTATCATCTTTTAACAGATGATAGTTTGTTTTTTTGGGGGGGTTTTGTTAGCAAAATTGGCAACTAGTCGATTCAGATCAAAACTGGTGGAGCCACCGCTACCAGTAGAGGAATATGCGACATTACTGCTGAAATTGTCAGTATAGTTGAATGGATGATCACTTGTATTATAATACTTTCATGTGCATAGACTGGGTAAACTTTGTTTAGCTGTCTTTGTCTAATATATCCAAAGCTGCAGCGGCTAATATATATTCATCCCAGAGACTGACCTCTTTAATATTTCTTTTACTTAGTAGGGAGAACTCTTCTAAATAGTTTTTTAATTGTACTATTTGCGTGCAAATTTTTATTCCCTCGTCGGTGAGCTGGTGATTGTCGTTTAATAACCATTTTGTGTCCAGTGGATCGCTTTACGGTTCTTTTTGTTGCGTGTTTTTAATGCATCAGCACTTGATTCAACTAAACTGTATTTCATGCAATAAGTATAACTGTAATCAGAAAACTTAGACATTAGTTCTTGCCAGTTAGAACCGTGGCTCAAGTATTTAGATAAGACGGGGTTCGGTTACCACATTATCTTTTTTAACACGATAAAAAACAGTGTATAATGCTTGAAGCGGTTCATGTGCATCTCTTTCAGGTTCCTGCAGCAAATTGATTTTATTCTGACTATTGCGGCATCTCCTGTTTATTTTCAGTATTTTTGAAGTAGTTTTGTTCCGTGAAACCAAAAGGACTTGCTAGAAGTGAGTTAGGAAACATTTTGATAGCCCGGTTAAAACGTGTGACAGTATCGTTATAAATCATCCTTGATTCTCTGACTAGATTTTCATATTTATCAACTGAAGACATTGTTTGGAGATTTACGTTGCTGGCTTTTAGGTCTGGATATTGTTCGGTTAGGGCGCTGATCACCCCTAAAACATTGCTGAAGAGCTGATCATCTTGGTCAATGTCTTTGACAGAAGCATCTTGTGATACGCTGGAACGATCTTCAATAATTTTGGTTAAAGTCTTGTTTTCGTAAGTTTGGTAATTTTTAGTAGCGGTTATCAAGTTAGTCAAGGCATCCCAGCGACTTTTGATTTGAGCTGAGATCTGACTCATAGCGTTATTGGTATTTTCTCTGAATCTAATAAATTTGTTATAAGTAACGATCCCCCAGATAAGTAAAATAGCATAATAGCTATAATGGTCAGCCATAGCATATAAAACCCTCTTTCAAAACAGAGTGGAAAAACCCGCTTAGAAGATGAGCACTAGCAGCCTTTTGTCATGCGGAGCTCGACTACAAAACCAGAACAAGTTGAGATGACATAGTGAGATATTTTTGAGTATGGTAAGAAAATACTAGCAGAAATTTATTGGCTAATGATAACAGCTGGTTAATTATTTAAATAGCTTAGCACTTTTCACAAGGCGAGTACTTGAAAATTATCTAATATTCGTCAGAAAAGGCTTGGTATGTTGAGGTGTTGCCATTTATGTGCACAGTGAAGGTGTTACTATTAGTTACTTTTGCAAAATATATTTCACAAATCCTATAACTAACACATTATCATTACTATTCAAAAAAACGCAAGTGAAACGATTTCGAATACAAAAAAACACCCCACAATTATTAGATTTCTATGTCTAATAATTATGGGGCACTTCGGCTCACTAGCCTTTTTCATTATTTATTATCAATGTGGTAATTTTTTTGTTTAAGTAAGTTTAGAACAAATGCTAATGCCATGCAGCCAACTGCGATCGTAAAAACATTTTGTAAACCGTTATGATAGATCTGATGCATTAATGGGATCAGTTTGTCCGGCAATTGATCTACAGTATGGGGATTGATCATTTTGTTGAACATATTAACGTTCAAATGCGCTTCTGGATGAGCGTGAATCCCATGAATCAAAGAACGATTGATAACGATCCCAAAAGCAGAAATTGAAATGCTTTGTGAAAGTGTCCGGACCAAAGTATTAAAAGATGTTGCCATCCCGACATTTTCTGGTGCAACGATACTTTGAGAAATAATTGTAGAACTTGTAACTGTGATACCAAAACCTGTTCCTAAGAACACTCCAATAATTAAAAAGGCATAAAAGGGTGTGTCCACTGGCAAGAAGACAAATACCGTACCTGAAATAACAAGCAGCCCCATACTCAACATTAATATTTTGCGTGGTGTCATCTTGCCTAAGAAGATACCTGCTAAAAATGAACCAAAGATCCATAAGATAGAACTTGGTGTTGTAGCGAAACCGGCAATTGTGGCTGGTAAGCCCAGAAGTCCTTGTGTCCATGAGGGTACGTAGACATCAAAAGCAATCAGAAAAATAGACATCATTGCTACTGCAAAATTTTGAATTACAAAAGTGCGCTTTTTAAAGAGATCTAATAAGATGATTGGATCCGCTGCTCGTTTTTCTTGTCGAATAAAGAGTATTAAACCAATAATTGCAGCTATAAAAACGCTAATTGCGGCTACGACGTTAATGTGGGTCTTGTTTAGGACTTCTACTCCATATAAGATCCCACCGATCGTCAAAGATAACCAAATAATTCCCCAGATGTCTAACTTGCCGTGGGCATAGTGTTTATCTTCGCGCAAATTGACCCAAATCAAAAGGATCGAGACCAGGCCGATCGGTACGTTGATGAAAAAGACCCATTTCCAACTTAAATTATCAACGATCAAACCACCTAAAAGCGGGGCAGCAACAGAAGCTATTCCCCAGGCTGAATTATTCAGACCCATCACTTGGGCCCGTTTATCTGGGGGATAGATGTCGGCGATGATCGTATTTGAAATAGGTAAGATCGCTCCCGCACCGATTCCTTGAACAGCACGCCAAGCAATTAACTGCGGCATGCTGGTCGATAGCCCACTTAACATTGATCCAATCAAAAAGACCAAAAGTCCAGTGATGAAGACCGGCTTTCTGCCAAGTTCATCAACTAACTTACCGTAAACTGGTGTAGATAAAGTGGTTGTTAATAAGTAGATCGAGAAAACCCAGTTCATGATCGAGATTCCTTTCAGATCTCCCACAATAGTCGGCATAGCCGTTGAAACGATCGTACCTTCGACCGCACTCAAGAAAGTGGCGATGAAAAGAGCAAAAGTAACTATTCCCTTATTTGTTTTTTTGTTTGAATTCAAAATAAAAACCCCTAGTTATTATAATTTACCAACATATTATCTTAGCATATTTAATGGTGAAAAATATATATCAATTTTGGTTGAAAATAAATAATTCCCTAAAAAATGAGGAATTTGTTTTTTCTTCGTAACTCGTAAAATATAAAGGCTGGTGTTAGTTCGTAATGATTTTTGCAAAAGTTCGATCAAATATTTGAAAGGGGCAAACTAGTACCATACGTATAATTTATGGGCGTGAATCAACGGACTTAAGGGTAGTCCAAAGTTTAATATAGAAAAATACAGATGATCAGTGATTAGGTTCTGATCATCTGTATTTTGAGTTAACCAATGATTTGATGCGTTTTTTCTGGTGCTAGTAACATTTCAGTGATTATTTGGACAAAATTTTTGTTAGAACCAAAAATTGTGCGAGTTAGTAAGGTCTCCAGTGTTTTATCATTTAAATCGGTTCCAAGCAGGACTTCTTCTAAGGCTTCGGCCGCATCTACTGTAATAGTGTTACCAAAGAATTTGATACGTGAGATTTGTTGGTTCTTTGTTGAAAAATTGACATGTAGCTGACCGTTTTTCAATTGAAGGTTCGAGTAATATTCATAACCGGGATTTTTTCCGTAATTCCAAACATCTTTCCCGTATTTTTGATCGATCAGCTTAAAGATATTTTTCCAATCTTTTTGCGTTAAATGGTAAGTTGGAATGTCCTCCATATGTTTCACGTGAAACATATGCAGTAAAAGTTCATTTTTAAAGGCCTCTGCTGACATGGACGCATATTTATTCGGCAGTAGGGGTTTTAAATTTATGATCGGTCGATCAGCTGATAAGACACCGCGTTTGACTTGATCACGTTTTTTGGGAGTCAAAGCAAGACGTGCATTTGCAATATTCATATCAAACATCAGTGTTCCGCCAGCGGCGTAGCCATCTTTACCCTTGATCATGCACATGCCAGAAAATTTATGATCATTTGCGACTAAAGCACTTTTAGCACTAACGTGACCTCCTTGAAGTCCCATTTCTTCTAAAGCAGATAAAATTGGTTCTGCAAAGTAATTATAGTCACTACAGTGATCAAAGCTGCCGCTAATAATGTTTTCAAAAATAATGTTGCCTTCGTCATGATAAACGGCTCCGCCGCCGGAAGTCCTCCTGACTAAGCTAACGTTGTTTTGCTCGAGGTAATTTAGGTCAACTTCACTAAAAGCGTTTTGTGCAGATCCGATGATCACCGATGTGCGATTAATATAACAAATCAGTCCGTGACCAGGTAATTTTAAGTCGTTGATCAAGTAGTTGTCGATCGATTGATTAACGATCGGGTCATAACAATTGTGGTTGTGAGGTGTAATATCGATTAAAAACATTTTGCTCCAGGCTTTCTTCATTTTTTTGGTTTTCTCAGAGGCGGTGGGGAAAAAAACACCGCTAATAAAGGAGTTGTACTTCTAGGTTACTTTCTTAATTATACTTGACTTTTGCATTTTTTGCTCGTATATTGTAACTAATCATTCTTATCTTAAACAGAGATAAAGTAGTCAAAGTGCTTTGTCCATGCCATTTTATTTGGCGTGGAGTGGCGCTTTTTTTGTGCCCTAAGGAGGGATTTTTAAAATGACGATGATGCAAACAACAGAATACGATACGATCGCTGCAATCTCGACCCCCCCTGGTGAGGGTGCGATCTCCATTGTGCGGATGAGCGGTGAGGAATCGTTGGAAGTTGCTGCTAAGATTTTTAAAGGAAGAAACTTACAAGATGTCCAGTCGCATACAATCAATTATGGACATGTCGTTGATCCGGAAACCAATGAAGAAATTGATGAAGTAATGGTGTCTGTAATGCGTGCGCCAAGAACTTTTACGCGAGAAGATATTATTGAGATCAACTGTCATGGCGGTATTGTGCCAACTAACAAAATTTTGCAGTTATTGTTGCAAAATGGTGCTCGTTTGGCAGAACCGGGTGAATTTACTAAACGTGCTTTCTTGCATGGAAGAATTGATTTAACTCAGGCGGAATCTGTGATGGATCTGATTCGAGCTAAAACTGACCGTTCAATGAAGGCCGCATTAAATCAGTTGGATGGTAACTTGTCGAAATTGATCAAAAATTTGCGGCAAGATATTCTGGATACATTGGCTCAGGTGGAAGTTAATATTGATTATCCAGAATATGATGATGTAGAAACAATGACAACTAATATTCTGAAAGAAAAAGCTCAGGAAGTTAAGACACGTATCCAAGATCTTTTACGCACTGCCAATCAAGGTAAAATCATGCGTGATGGATTGGCAACTGCAATCGTAGGTCGGCCAAATGTCGGCAAATCTAGTTTATTGAACTATTTGCTGCATGAAGATAAGGCAATCGTAACCGATGTTGCTGGGACTACCCGTGATGTGATCGAGGAATATGTCAATATTCGCGATGTGCCGTTAAAATTGATCGACACTGCCGGTATCCGTGATACAGAAGATAAAGTTGAAAAAATCGGGGTAGAACGTTCGCGTAAGGCGATCGAACAAGCCGACCTAGTGATGGTCTTAGTGAATGCCAGCGAACCTTTAACAAAAGAAGATCGTAAACTGTTAGATCTAACTAAAGAAAAGAAACGCTTGGTGATCTTAAATAAGACGGATCTGCCGCAAAAAATCGACATGAGTGAGATCAAACAGCTGGTTGCACCTGAAGAATTATTAAGCACATCAGTTTTAAAGAATGATGGGCTAGATGAATTAGAGGAACGGATCGCAAAAATGTTTTTCAATGGGATCGAAAATTCTCAAACAACAGTCATGCTGACAAATTCACGCCACATTGCATTGTTGCATCAGGCCAAAGATTCTTTGGAGGCCGTATTGCGTGGGATAGACGAAGGAATGCCAGTAGATCTCTGTCAGATCGACATGACGGATGCTTGGGATGACCTGGGAGAAATAACGGGAGACTCGTACAAAGATGAGCTATTGGACCAGCTTTTCAGCCAGTTCTGCCTTGGAAAATAAGTGGGTGGAACAAAGCGGTTAGAAGGTGAGCATTAACGGATTTCCGCACTAGGATGCGCATTTGGCATCGTAGAGCGGAAATCAGTTAAGCACAACCTTTTGCTTTGAGGAAACGGATAAGACGAAATTTAGCACTTAGAAAATGATTTTGTTAACAGATGATATTTAAAACAGGAGAAGAGAAATTATGCAGGAAATAAAACAGTATGCCGGCAAAAATTACGATGTCATCGTGGTTGGCGCAGGACATGCAGGATGTGAAGCAGCTTTAGCCGCTGCGAGAATGGGAAACAAGACCTTGTTGATGACCATTAACTTGGAAATGGTTGCTTTCATGCCATGTAACCCTTCGATCGGTGGGCCTGCCAAAGGGATCGTTGTTCGTGAATTAGATGCCCTTGGCGGTGAAATGGGTCGTAATATTGATCAGACATATGTTCAGATGAGAATGCTCAACACGGGTAAAGGACCAGCAGTTCGCGCTTTACGTGCGCAAGCTGATAAACGCCAGTATTCGATTGAAATGAAGCATACTCTAGAAAAACAAGAAAACTTGACCTTACGTCAAGGGATCGTTGATGACCTGATCGTTGAAGATGGTGTGATCAAAGGTGTTGTCACAAATACTGGTGCTCGTTATGGTGCTAAGTCAGTTGTTTTGACAACAGGGACAGCAGCACGCGGAAAAATTATTATCGGTGAATTGATGTATTCATCTGGACCAAATAATACACAACCATCGATGAAATTATCTGGTAATCTGGAGAAGCTGGGCTTTGAACTCAAACGTTTCAAAACAGGGACACCACCACGTGTTGATGGAAATACGATCGACTATTCCAAGACTGATGAGCAGCCTGGTGATGAAACACCGCATCATTTTTCATATGAATCTAAGGATGAAGACTATCTTTCAGCCAAAGACCAAATGTCTTGCTGGTTAACATATACAAATGGTGGAACACATGAGATCATTCATGACAACTTAAATCGTGCCCCAATGTTTACGGGTGTGATCGAAGGTGTTGGACCGCGTTACTGTCCTTCGATCGAAGATAAGATTGTTCGTTTTGCTGACAAACCACGTCATCAATTGTTCTTGGAACCGGAAGGCAGAGACACGGATGAATACTACGTTCAAGGTCTTTCAACATCAATGCCGGAGGAAGTTCAGCAGCAATTTGTGCACTCGATCGCAGGTTTAGAGAATGCTGAAATGATGCGTCCGGGTTATGCGATCGAATATGATGTTGTCTCACCATACCAATTACGTCCAACACTCGAAACAAAATTAGTTTCTGGACTATATACAGCTGGCCAGACAAACGGAACTTCAGGTTATGAAGAAGCAGCTGGGCAGGGGATCATTGCTGGTATTAATGCTGGGCGACATGCTTTGGGCAAAGACGAAATAACCTTGAAGCGCAGCGATGCTTATATTGGAGTTATGATCGATGATCTAGTTACCAAGGGGACTAATGAACCATACCGTTTGTTAACTTCTCGAGCAGAATATCGCTTGATTTTACGGCATGATAATGCAGATCTGCGCTTGACAGATCTTGGTCATAAAATTGGGCTGATTTCAGATGAAAGATATGCACAGTTTGAAAACAAAAAGCAACTCATTGAAGCTGAAATGAAACGTTTGTCAAGCATTCGGATCAAGCCAAACGACAAGGTCAACGCATACCTTGCAGAACATGGCGAACACGAATTGAGAGACGGTATTTTGGCTAGCGACTTTTTGAAACGTCCATATGTCAAATACATGGATCTTCTGCAATTTATTCCAGCACCAGAAAATAAATTGGAACAGCAAAGTATTGAACAAATTGAGATCCAACTCAAGTATGCTGGGTATATTAAAAAGTCCATGCAGAAAGTTGAAAAATTAAAACGAATGGAAGCTAAAAAGATCCCTGACCGTATCGATTATGCAGCTGTTGACGGTATCGCCACAGAGGCTCGGCAGAAATTGGAAAAGATCCGTCCGGAAACTCTTGCTCAGGCAGGCCGGATCAGTGGGGTAAACCCAGCTGATATGTCGATCTTAGCTGTATATATTGAACAAGGAAAGATCGCTAAGATCGATGATGACCAAGTTCAACGCGGTGCCTAGATCCTTACTAATATTAAGAGCGAAAGCAACATGTTCTTAGCCATAAAAACAGCACGAAGTTTACCAAAATTTTGGAAATTTCGTGCTGTTTTTTAGTATTGGCTATCACATGAAAATTACAATTAAAAAGCTTTTACTGTTAATAATTATGCAATTGTTGGAACAGTTTGATTTTGGCCGGCGAAAGGCGTGTCATTTTTGAGTGCGAGTCCAGATCCATATATTCGTAATTTCCTCTGTTGGCAGGCCAAGCAGGCACTCCAAATGAATTTGGCTGACCGGTGTAGGCAAAGTTTACAAGGTAGCGCGACATTGTCTGCCCTAGGTAAAAGTCCTTATTAGTCCAATAATCTTTTCGTAAGTCAGAAAAATTATTTAGGAAATAGGGAACATCCGAAGTATGGAATGCACCCCATTTATCAGACTCAGGTCCAGGCATCACATGAGAAAATAGGTAATTGTATGTTCGACTACGATAATTTTTATTTCTGATACGCGCTAATTCATTTTGTTTGACTAAAAGGTCATCAACATTTAATTTGTTGGCGACTTTTGTAACGTTGGAATCGGTGGCTGGGTATAGTTTTAAGAATTGCTCTGCGTAAGATCCAGTTTTTTCACGGACCTGTTTTTCGTAGGATGCTTTGGTCAAATTATCGGTCGAGAGTAATTCACCTTCGATGTCGTCTTGAGTGTACCCGGCTAAAACGGGGATATCCATAGAATTCCCTTTTTTGACTGCATCGATGTAATTTCCAGGAACAACTTTGCCATCGATATTAGGGCGACCCTTATACTTGGCGTTGAGCACATCTTGGGCTGGAAGTTGACGCATTTGTGACAATGATTTACCCGCAAAAGCTTTGGCACCTTCAGCTTCTTTTTGTGCCAGTGATGGTAATTTCCGCTGGTAATAGTTGATACTTAAGACTGCTGCCTTGTTAAACAAGCCTTTAGCTTTTGGCGAGATCATTAAGTCGTTGATGGATTCCGCGCCGGCAGATTGACCCATCAAAGTAACATTATTGGGATTCCCGCCAAATTGATGGATATTTTGTTTGACCTACTGTAAGGCTTTGACCTGATCCATTAAATCGTAGTTACCTGATGTACCATTCTTTGCTTCTTTTGTTAGTTCAGGGTGAGCAAGAAAGCCCATAGTGCCAACTCTGTAATTGAAACTGACAAAGATCGCACCCTGTTTAGCGATGTTTTCGCCATCATAGACTGGGCATGATGAACCACCGGAGTTAAAGCCACCGCCATAAACATAAACTATGACAGGTTTGTGCTTGTTGCGGTCGGTTTTTGCCCAGATATTTAGGTTAAGCGCATCTTCGGATAAGCCAGTGTCAGCATTGACGAATTCTTGGGACCATTCTTCAAATGGAGCCGGATCATTTTGAATCGGACTTTTCCCCCAATTATTGGCCTTAAGAACGCCTTGCCATGGTTCAACATTTTGCGGGTCCTGCCAACGTAAGGTTCCAGTTGGAGACTTTGCATATGGGATCCCTTTGTAGATTGCAACATCGTGGTGTTGTGAATAAGTGCCGCTGACCTGACCGCCAGTGATATTTACTGGAATGGTAGGGTCTAGGCGATGGTTGTTATGGATCGAATGATGTGGATAAGTAAAACCAGAGAAAAGTAATAGTGACAGACCAATGATAGCGGAATGAACAAGTTTACAATACTTCAAAAAAAAGACCTCCTCTTACGACTAAGTGTTAGAAAAGGGATAATATAAGCATTTTCAGCAATCGATCACTTTGTTGTTGTCTGAAACAAGCCCGAAGTTTTATTTTTGACAGCTGAAAAATAAGAAAAATACATAAAAAATACGTGATAGCGTTTACAACTAATAATATAGCACATTCTTGATATTTGAAAAGAAAGATCCAGACATAAATATGATATTAGTATCAAACTATTTTGAACCAATCAATTTTTATAGCAAAATAACTCGAAGTATTGGTAATAATGTTAGTGTCTTTTTTAACTTAATTTTTGTGAAAACGTTAACATAATAAAAATTAATTATTCTTTTTTAAAAAAATTCCACAGCAAAGCATAAGCTGAAATCTAGTTGCATTAATATATTTAAATGCAGTTATGACGGTGTTTTGAAGAGACTTATCCTTTTAAATCAAGCTTTAAAAGAGCATAAAAAGTTAAGCGTTTTCAAAAAATAGTTTGAAAAACATTGCACAAACAGCTTGAAAAATTTCCAGAAATGATATATTATAACAAGTGAAATAATTCACAACAAATACAAAAAATAACTTCATGTTGGAGGATATTAATTATGAAAACGGCAGAAAAGAGTCAAAGCAAAGTCACCGGAAATTCACTTGATGCACAAGAAAAAGCTAACGAGTATACGGGAAAATTAGTTAGTAAAGCTGTGAAAGCCGAAGAAGAATATAGTTCTTTTACACAAGAAGAAGTCGATAAAATAGTAGCCGCTATGGCTTTAGCAGGTTCAGAAAACTCGCTAGCTTTAGCTCACGAAGCTGTTGATGAGACTCAACGCGGTGTGGTTGAAGACAAAGATACTAAAAATCGTTTTGCGACAGAAAATGTTTATCACACGATCAAGAATGATAAGACCGTTGGGATCATTGAAGATGATGTGATTCGTGGCAGTATCAAAATTGCTGCTCCTTTAGGTGTTATCGCTGGGATCGTGCCGACAACCAACCCAACTTCAACGGTTATGTTTAAGGCTATTTTAGCAATGAAGACTAGAAATGCGATCGTCTTTTCATTTCATCCACAAGCACAAAAATGTTCTGCTCATGCCGCACAGATCGTCTATGAGGCAGCCGTTAAAGCTGGTGCTCCAAAAAACATTATTCAGTGGATCGAAACTCCTTCACTTGAAAACACGACTGGTTTGATCAGAAACCAAAATATTGCAACGATCCTTGCAACTGGCGGCCCTGGTATGGTCAATGCAGCTTTGAGCTCGGGGAACCCTTCACTTGGTGTTGGTGCTGGGAATGGTGCAGTGTTTGTTGATCATACTGCTAGGATCGACCGTGCGATCGAGGATCTACTGTTATCCAAGCGCTTTGATAATGGGATGATTTGTGCCACTGAAAATTCAGCAGTCGTTGAAGCTCCGATTTATGCAGAGTGGTTGCAAAAGATGCAAGATCGTGGTGCCTATTTGGTTCCTAAAAAAGATTATCAAAAATTAGCAGATTTTGTGTTTAATGAAAAGCATGGTGTCAATGGGAAGATTGCTGGGAAATCAGCACATTGGATTGCAGATCACGCTGGAATTAAAATGCCTAATGATAAAGATGTTTTGATGTTCGAATTAGATCGTAAGAACATTGGTGAAAAGCTTTCTTCTGAAAAATTATGTCCAATGATCTCTGTTTACCGAGCAAAAGATAGAGAAGAAGGGGTCGAAATTGTTTGTGAGTTGCTTAACTATCAAGGTGCTGGCCATAACGCAGCTATTCAAGTTGGGACACAGGCTGACCCATTCATTAAAGAATTTGCTAACCGGACTGAAGTCTCTCGGATCTTAGTGAACCAACCTGATGCACTCGGTGGTATCGGAGATATTTATACCGACGCAATGCGTGCTAGTTTGACGCTTGGAACAGGTTCCTGGGGGGATAATTCATTGTCACATAACTTGTCGACAGAAGATCTGTTGAATATTAAAACAATCGCTAAACGGCGTAACCGTCCACAATGGATTCGTTTGCCAGAAGATATTTTCTTTGAAAAAGATTCAGTCACTTACTTGCAAGAGATGCCCGGCCTAGAAAAAGTCTTTATTGTTGCAGATCCTGGTATGGTACAGTTCGGATTTGTCGATAAAGTTTATTCCCAGTTAGACATTAGACCTAACCGAGTTAAGACTTCTCTTTACGGCACAGTTGATCCTGACCCAACCTTGAGCCAAACAATTGAAATTGCTAAGCAAATGCATCAATTCAAACCTGATACGATCATCGCTATCGGTGGTGGTTCAGCCCTTGATGCCGCAAAGATCGCCCGTTATATCTATGAATATTCTTACGATAAAGAAGGGTTCTTAGATGACTACAGCAAGGTCAGTGCTTTGTTTGTCAAGTTGCAACAGAAATTTATGGATATCAGAAAGAGGATCGTAACCTTCAAGCATCAGACACATACGAAGATGGTTGCTATCCCAACGACCTCTGGGACAGGTTCAGAAGTTACTCCGTATGCCGTAATTACAGATGATGAAACACACGTTAAGTATCCATTGACTGACTACGAACTAACTCCAGAAGTATCAATTATCGACCCGCGTTTTGCTTTGACAGTTCCAGCACGGACAGTTGCATTATCTGGTTTAGATACTTTATCTCATGCTTTGGAATCGTATGTTTCAGTAATGTCTTCAGAGTTTACACGTCCTTGGGCACTACAAGCTATCAAGTTAGTCTTTGAAAATCTGGAAGATTCCTATAATTATCGGATCGAACACAGAACCAAAGGCGGCGAAAAATCCAGAGTTAACATGCACTATGCAGCCGCTTTGGCCGGAATGTCCTTTGCTAATGCTTTCTTAGGGATCAATCATTCCTTGGCTCATAAGACTGGTGGGGAATTTGGTTTACCGCATGGTTTGGCTATTTCGATCGCAATGAAACACGTAATTAAATTTAACGGTGTTAGCGGCAAAGTTAAACGGACACCATTCCCACGTTACGAAGTTTATAGTGCACAAAAAGATTATGCTGACATCGCACGTTATCTTGGCTTGAAAGGTAAGAATGATCAAGAATTAGTGGATGCATTATGCGATAAGATCGATCAATTAATGAAGGCAGTTGGCGTCACACCAACATTGTCTGCTAACGGCGTAACAAAGGAACAATTCAATGGTTCTTTAGATAAATTGGTAGACTTAGTTTATAACGATCAGTGTACGGCAGTAAATCCACGCCAACCAAGTTTAGCTGAGATCAAGCAACTCTTGCAAGATCAATTTTAATGACTATATAAATCTATTTTTTGATCCTCGTCTACATTGGATGAGGGTCTTTTTGGTGGTTAGGAAACAAACTGCAGAATAACGCAATCGTTGTTACAGTAAGGCTTCAATCTTTTGGAATATGTTTAAGGGCCGTCGATTTAACCCATGTAATGGGATAGATCGACGGCCCCTTTATGATCGGACAGCTAGTTATGTCCTAGATCCTTTATTATTTATGAATGAGGACTTTGCTTAAGAATTTTTGGGCTCGCGGTTGCGAGGGGTCGGTGTAAAACTTCTCAACTGGATCATCTTCAATGATCTCTCCTTGATCGATAAAGATCACGCGGTCTGCTACTTCGCGTGCAAAATCCATCTCGTGAGTAACTATAACGATCGTTTTATCAGTAGAGCTAACAATTTCTTTGATGGTATTGAGAACATCGTCGATCATTTCGGGATCTAGGGCACTAGTTGGCTCATCAAATAACAAAACTTTTGGATCCATTGCTAACGCGCGTGCGATTGCTGCTCTTTGCTTTTGACCACCTGATAACTCGCGCGGTTTTGCTGCCGTTTTTGAAGTTAGTCCAACTTGGATCAAATACTGCATTGCAGCTTCCTTATTCTCTGTTTCGTTTTTCTTGAGAACGATCCGCGGTGCTAACATTACATTTTCCAAAACAGTTTTGTTTTCATACAAATTAAAATGTTGGAAAACCATCCCGATATCACGACGTAAGGCGTTTAAATCAGCTTTTCTATCGGATAAATCGATACCGTTCACGATGAGCTGTCCGGATTGAATACTTTCAAGTCCGTTGATTGTTTTGATCAAGGTGCTTTTTCCAGAGCCGGAGGGGCCAACGATGACCACGACTTCACCTTGATAGATTTTTAAATCGATATCTGTTAATGCATGAAATTTGTCATAGTATTTGTTTACTTTCTCAAATTCGATCATTGCCATAAGACATCCACTCCTATCTGCAGCTTTTTTATAAAAATAAGCTAAACGAAATTAATTGTTTGTTAAAACGTTTGTCATATTTGCTCAGAGGTATCTTCAAAACAATTTGAAAATGAGACTAAAATGCTGAAAGACAGGGATCAATTCACCCTAAATATACTACTCTTTTTACTTTTCTACTATATTAAAAGATTGCAGGGTCCAGTTGTTTTTCAAAAATTAGTGCAAATTTTTGCTTCTATATTATGAAAAGATAAGAATTTGTATTACCATTGGGAAAGTAATAATTTTTAGGATAAATCTGGATGAGCTTAAATTTTGAATAGTGTTTAAAAATAATTATTCTATAGTTAACGCGATAACAGAACTATTTAGTTTTAAAGATAGTAGAGTTATTGCCAGATAAAATAGTAAGGAGATTTATATGAATCGAAAATTAAAATCACGACAAGCCAAATGATCGCTTTGGGAGGGACGATCGGTGTAGGCTTGTTTATGGGCGCAAACTCTTCAATAAAATGGACTGGGCCGTCAGTACTGTTAGCCTATGCTTTGGCGGGTGTTTTTCTGTATTTGATCATGCGTGCCTTAGGTGAGATGCTGTACATAGATCCAGCAACGGGTTCGTTTGCCAAGTATGCTACAGAATATATTCATCCGTTTTTTGGCTTTTTAACTGCTTGGTGTAATGTTTTCCAGTGGGTTATCGTTGGAATGAGTGAAATGATCGCCTTAGGGGGATATTTTGCTTTTTGGTGGCCTAATTTGCCGCAATGGCTCCCAGGCTTGATCGCGTTGATCATCATTACGTTAGCTAACTTAGCATCTGTTAAAGCCTTTGGAGAAATGGAATTTTGGTTTGCTTTGATCAAAGTCTTAACTATTATTTCTATGATCATTGCTGGGGCTTTATTAATTTTTGTCGGAGGGGGCAATGATTTTCATCCGATCGGTCTGGACAATTTATGGACACACGGTTTTTTTACTGGGGGATGGAAGGGCTTCTTCTTTTCTTTAGCTATTGTCGTGGGTTCTTATCAAGGAATGGAACTGATCGGTGTTAGTGCTGGTGAAACTGAAAATCCCCAGAAAACTTTAGTTCAAGCAATCAAGTCGATGATCTGGAGGATATTGATTTTTTATATTGGTGCAATTTTTGTGATTTTATGTATCTACCCATGGGATAAGCTCGGCGAAGTGGGCTCACCATTTGTGCAAACTTTTGCTAAATTTGGCACTCCGCTCGCTGCGGGATTAATTAATTTTGTTGTGATAACAGCAGCTTTATTAGGCGCAAATTCCGGGATCTATAGCTCCAGTCGGATGCTTCATACTTTAGCTGATAAAAAACAGCTGCCGCATAAATTTACGCTGTCAGGACGAAATGGTATTCCTATTTATAGTGTTTTGGCGGTTTCATGTGGAATTTTTTGGGTGTTTTATTGAATTTGATCCTACCATTGATATACAAGGATGCTGGTTCGGTTTTTGTCAAAGTTTTCAGTGCCAGTATTTTACCGGGAATGATACCATGGTTTGTGATCTTAGTCAGTCAGATAAAGTTTCGTAAGGTTCACCAAGAAAAATATGCAGACCATCCCTTTAAAATGCCTTTTTCACCTTATACGAATTACTTAACATTGTTCTTTTTGTTCGTTGTTTTGATTTTTATGTTTTTAAACAGCGAGACCAGAGTCTCTGTTATTGTTGGGGTAATATTCATTCTTTTCTTGGTTATTATTTATTTTTCTAAGCGAGGTACAAAAGCTGGGGCAAAGGACCTGTAAATCCTGGTAAAAGATATTTAAAAAGACAGTTGTTAAGGTGAACGTTGATCTTCTAGAACTCATTCGAAGATCAGCGGTTTACTAGCAGATAGTGGTTGGACAGTAATGTAAGTAAAACAAACGGGCTGGAGAAATCAAAAATCGATTTTTCCAGCCCATTTACATAACTTGGACTTATTACGAGTCACTTCTTTATTTATCCCAACCAAACTCTGAATATGGGATTTGTTGTAAATAGTTATATACACCAAGTTTACGATTTTTTATTAATTGGGAAGGCAGCTTATCTAAGGAAGCCCAAGTTAGTTCACTGTTTTTATCAGGTTCCATGATTTTTGGAGTACCATGGTACTTTTGGATAAGAAAATAAGCATTATGGTAAATTTTGCCAGTTTCTACGTCATTTTTGTGAATCAGCGTGACAAATTTAATGTCTTCTAAGTCTGTTTTCGGGGGGGGACGGTGCCTTACTAGCTAATCACAAAAAAGAACATATAATAGCTTTATGATATGCTCTCCTTATAGTAGACATGGAAATAAACAAAATCCGTATTCTACTGATAAGGAGAGCATATTAAAATCCTCAGCCAACTTAAGGGTCATTTGTTGCATTGTTTAGACCCTGCCAGATTTTTTGTTGTTAAAAGGCTGATCTTATGGAAAAGACGAGGGTCTATTACTAATAATGGACCCTGCTTTTAACTTATTCATGATGTCCTAATCTTTGCAAATATCCAGCAAAATCTTCATCTTCAGAAATAATTCCTGTTTCTTTTTCTTCATACCAGTTGATTTTGTCGTTTAAAATTTGCAGATGATGTTGAATTTCTGAAAATTGCTGTAAAAAATTATTTTTAGTTGTTTTTAAAAGCTTTAGACGTTGTGGAATAGTACTGTCTCCTTGTTCGCGCCACATAATATATTGCTTGAGTTCTTTAATACTCATACCAGTTCCTTTTAAATGATTTAAGAATTTAAGCCAACTAACATCTTCTGCGGTATAGTAGCGCCGTCCATTAAGATCTCGCTGTGGTTTGATCAAGCCTTCGTTTTCATAGTATCTTAAGGTGGAAGCTGGCAAATTAAATTTATGGCTGAATTCCCCGATATTATATTTTGTATTGTTAGAGAAATTATTCATTTTAGTCTCTCCTTAAAGTTAGATTCATTAACTATTATATAAAAATAGGCTGAAAAACAAAACTTTTCGTTTTCGTTGACTTAAAGTGTACTTTAAGTAGTATATTAAATTTCAGAGGTTAGGAATGGAGGTAAACGAATGAGCAAGCAGTGGACAACGGAACAATTAAATAAATTCACGAATGCTGATGACCTGCATGTTTCGCATTTTTATGCGGACAGAAAAACCTATGGAACGCCAACATGGGTCTGGACAGTTGTTGTCGACCATAATTTATACGTGCGAGCTTATAATGGTCAAAATTCTAGGTGGTATCAGTCAGCTATGGTACAACAAGCTGGTAAGATCAAACTAACAGGTAAAGGATTTGAAACAAAATTTATAGATGCAGCAGGGAACAATGAACTGGATTTAAAAATCAGTTCTGCATATCAAGCAAAGTATAAAGACAGTCCATATTTACCGCCTATGCTAAAAAAAGGTCCAGTCAATGCAACGGTTAAAATTTTACCTAGATAGTTTAATAAATTTATTTTATAGGAGGGATTTTTATGGTTAAGAAACAAACCGCCGGACAAGAACAGTTAGGTGCTTTTGCACCACAATTTGCCCACTTAAATGATGATGTTTTATTTAGGGAAGTTTGGAGTAAAGAAGACCAGTTATCTGCGCATGATCGTTCACTAGTAACTATTGCAGCGCTGATTTCCATGGGAAACACTGAGCAGTTAACGACTCACTTACAAATTGGGAAAAATAACGGTATTACACAGGAAGAAATTGTTGCTGAAATCACCCACTTAGCTTTTTATGTCGGTTGGCCGAAAGCCTGGTCAGCTTTTAACCGAGCAAAAGAAATTTGGCAGGAAAAATAATTCGTTTTAGACAAGATAAGGAGGAGAAGAATGACAGCGAAAAAAGTTGAACAACCAGGAGTATTTGCGACTGGGTCAAAAAACGATGCTTATGCCCAATACTTTATTGGTCAAAGCTATAACAATAAGTTAGTAACTCCTGGGAAAGATGTTAGTGTTCCTGTAGGAAATGTAACATTTGAGCCTGGTTGTCGTAATAACTGGCATATTCATCATCACGGGAGTCAAATTTTACTAGTTACTGGCGGCGAAGGCTGGTATCAAGAAGAAGGTAAACCAGCCCAACGATTAAAGCCAGGTGATGTCGTGATCGCACATGATGGCATAAAACATTGGCATGGGGCAACTAAAGATTCGTGGTTTAGTCATTTAGCCATTACTACAGGTACTTCAGAATGGCTCGAACCAGTGACAGATAAAGAATATTCTGCATTATCTTAAGTTAGCAGCAGCTGATTGAATAAGGAAGGTAGAAAGATGACAATTCTAAATGAAAAGTACACTTTAAATAATGGTGTTAAAATCCCTAAACTAGGTTTTGGTACGTGGTTGATCGACAATGATAAAGCAGCTACAGTAGTTCAACAAGCAGCCCGAATCGGATATCGTCACTTTGACACTGCACAAGCCTACGGCAATGAGGAAGGTGTTGGTGTCGGATTAAGGGAAACCGGCCTTAACCGGGATGATTTATTTGTGACAACTAAGGTGCAAGCTGAATTTAAAGACTATTCGACGGTTAAGAAATCTATTGACCAATCGTTACAAAAACTAGGGTTAGATTATGTGGACCTATTATTGATCCATGCTCCTGAACCGTGGACTGAATTTCATGGCGAGAACCATTATTTTAAAGAAAACTTAGAAGTTTGGCGTGCCATGGAAGAAGTGCTTCAAGCGGGCAAGGTTCGTGCAATCGGTGTTTCTAATTTTTTACAAACGGACTTAACTAATATTTTAGAAAAGGGTTCAGTTAAACCTGCAGTTAACCAATTATTAACGCATATTGGTAATACTTCTTTTGATTTACTGAAACAAGCAAAGCAAAATGATGTCTTAGTTGAAGCCTATTCACCCGTGGCACATGGTGAAATCTTGCAAAATGAACGGATCAAGCAAATGGCGCATAAATATCGAGTTTCAGTCCCGCAATTGGCAATTCGTTATTGCTTGGAATTAGGAACCTTGCCCTTACCTAAGAGTGAAGATCCGGAACATATTGCTAATAATGCGGACGTTAATTTTAAAATAGCCGTAGAAGATATGCAGACTTTACAAAACCTACCACAAGATAAAGATTATGGTAATTCAAGTGCTTTTCCTGTATTTAGCGGCAAATGATTTAATAGTCATAAAAAAATAAGGTTCTCCTATATGAAAAGGGAGTTCCTTATTTTTTAGATGATAACCTTTAGTTGCTATTAATAAAACATTCACTCACTTACTTTTTGAAGTGTAAAAACAATTTTATTTTTGTCTTTGACGTTTTGTTGTTTTACACCTTTACTTGCTTTCTTACCGTTAATAGTATACATCCAATACTTTTGCTTTTTGTCATTTTGCTTATGGCCGTTGATCTCTGTGATCATTCCTTTGTGTTCTTTAGTTGGCCAAGCCTTTTTAAGTCCCGTGTCAACTTTGGTGCCTTTCTTAAGTTGTACATTCTTAGTACCTAAAGATCGTCTGCCAGATTTTAACTGGTAAGTAACCCTAACAGTATCATTTTTCTTAACTTGTTTTAAATTATTGTTTTGTCTAGAACACCCAGTAGCAAAAAGCATATTTAACAATACTAATAAAGTTACAGAATATTTTTTTAACATTTTTTTCTCCGTATCATTATTTTTTAAATTGTTTATTTACTAAATGAATTTTTGGACTTTGCACATACGTCCTCGTAACCATCCATAAAGTTAGCATAACGCGCCAAAACAAATAAATAATCAGATAGCCGATTCATAAATTTTAACTCTGATTCAGCTAAAGTTTGTTGAGTATCATTGAGCTTAGCTGCTGTTCTTTCAGCTTTCCGAGCTAAAGTTCTGGCATATTGTAAATTAGCCCCGGTTTGCTGACCTCCAGGTAGGATGAAGGCCTTAATTTCTGGCGTCTCATTATTTAATTCGTCGATCTTTTTTTCAAGTATGTCGACATCTTTATCCTGAATATTGTGATGACGTTTGATCGCAATATCAGCCTGTAATTCATATAATTTACGTTGTAAGTGTTTGATGTTTGGCTCTAACTGTTTGTTTTTGATACTTAAAGACGCACAAGTTACTCCTAGCCAAGATTCTAATTCATCAATTTGTCCTAATGTTTCTATTTGCAAGTCATATTTAGGGACCATGTGACCAGTAACTTGTTTGGTCTGTCCTTTATCGCCCACTCCAGTATAAATTTTTAGCTTCATTCTGTCTTCTCCTGCTTTGCCTTTTGCGACAATTTATTTGACTGGACAAGCTCCACCTTCACAATCTTCTTGACCAACGATTTCAAACTCTTCCTGATCTTGACCCTGATTTTGACGTGCAAAGACTGTCTGTACATCATGCTTGATTTCGGCTTGTTTATGTTTAAAGGTAGCTTTGCTAATTGGTTTCTTGGGAGCTTGTTTAAAATCAGCACCAGAATATGGTAAAAGAGAAGTAGATTTTGTAATAAAACGATATTGATTTAATAGGTCACTTATTTCTGGAGCTTCCTCAGGTTGAAAAGTAATCGTGCAGCTGACCGCATTATCTGACCAGTATTCTTGTAAGAAAGCCTGAGTTGCAAATTGTTCAGCAATTGAAACTGTTCCAGCTGAAGCAAACTCCGGGTCGTCTGCATGTGGTGCACGCATTGGAAATTCAACGCACATGGTATTTTTAGTATAAACATCTGGCTCCATATGATAGCCAGCGGCACTTAATGACAAAAGTAATGGATCATTATCTTGAAAACGAATACGTTGAATTAAGTAACCAGCGTAATGAAAGTGCATTCCTTCTGAAGCACCGGCCAATTTTGCAACTGTTCCAGAAGGCTTGACAGTTGTATGTTTAAGCGAAGGAACACAATTAAGAGTCTGCGAATATTCTTTATCAGCTTGGATAACTGCTTGATAAAGTTGAGTGACCTTATGTGCAGCTTTTTGGTCATAAATAGGGCGTTTTACTTTTTTACCAGTTACTGGGTCATTGCCTTCGCCAAAACCACGAACCACACGATGCCCAAATTCATTTAAAATCCAATCTTGAATTCCAGACATTGAGATACCGATCCGACGATTTTGAGCAATGATAGTACGCGAAATTTCCCAATCATAGTGGCTAAAAGTCACGCGTTTAGCAAATCTTGTTCCTAACGTAAAGACTTCTTGTAAATTCCAGCCTTGTTGAGTGGCGATTCCCGGAAAAACTTCAAATAAATTACATGGTTCCCCATTTGCTAAAGAAATCTCACCACATGGATTTGTACCTTCAACATTAGGATCGATCCCAGTTTGTTTACCGTCCACAATGCGCCCATAATTTTTTGATAAGTCAAGGTTCACAATTCCTGGTTCCCCATTTTTACGTAACGAATTAGCAACTTCATCATAATTATTAAAGTTAGAATCAACAGCTACACTGTTATTAGAGGCCCACCGGTGATGATAAAGTTTGGCTCGATCTTGTTTCATGTTAATAAAGGCATGGTCATCAGCAGATCCCAGTGCCAATTCAGCTGAGCGACGCACATTACCCGCTACTACGGCTTTTCCAATTAAATTACCAATATCAGTACACTCTACAGAACTTAATTTTTTCCCAGCTTGTTCATTCAGAATTTGGTTAATATCAAAAAGCATCTCAACTAGTGGTGCTGGACCAGATGCGGTTCCACCAAACCCATGGATTGCTTCACCTCGCGCACGAATATGACTAACATCCAGCACAAGATCGGTGGAGCCAGTTATATTAGTAGAACTAAAATGATGATCGATCATCGTAGCATTTGCCAAGACCCAGCCCTCACGAGTGTCAGGAAGTTCATATAAATCATAATTATCTGGAACATGACCCGCTAACCATCGTTCCTTGTCTTGTGCTCCCATTTTAACTGTTTCAGCATAAGCTTTACTGTTGTGACTGATCAAAATGGTTAAATTGACTGTATTATCAACAGTTGGTAATTGATTGATGTTTTCTTGTGTGACGGAAAAGCCTACTCCGCCGCCCTTCATTAATTGATCAAACATAAATGAAAAGGGCATGGATGCTGCTGTCTGATCTTGAGTTAGATATTCAGGCACAATGTGACTATCGCCATATGCTTGAGGACGTATTGCAATAAACCAGCAATTGTTTAAAGCATCACCGTGTTCTTGTTGATATTTTGTGCCAGAAATCCACAGATTTCTCCCTGAGGGTGTCGCTCCTAAACCATAAATCAGACGAAAAAGCTTTTGCGCTTCTTGAGTTAGCTCGTCTTTTATTTTGGGGCTAGGATCATACTGCAAACGTGGGTCTAGATTAATATTACCCTCAACAGTCCGTTTAACAGTCTCATCCCAATTTTCTGTACGCTGTTTTTCAGGTAAATAACGTGCATAGGTCCTTTTATAAGTAACCCAGCCCAAAGGTCCCCAATGAGGTTTGATAGATTCTTTGATTTGCTCAATGAACTCATTAGATAGACTGATTTTTTCTTTTTGGATAGTTTTCATAAAGGTCCTCCTTTGTTCTTTTATACTATATATGGTATATCCTAATGAGAATTAATACAACATATAGTAGAAGTGTAAAAAGGAGAAATATAAATAAAAAGCGATAGGTGCAAAAACTATAGCGAATTTTTTTAATTTTTAAAATCTAATTTTTAGGTGCGCCCGGCATGGGCAGTAACTAGGCGGTGTAAGTCCGCTGTGAGCCGTAGTGGCCGGTATCACGAGTCGAAGACAAGGGTGTCTATCGTGAGGTAGAATCTGAAGGAAGTCCTAGACGAAACATCGAATCGATGAACAAGAAGTGGCTAAAAGGCTGGAAACGGTGGGATGAGATTGCCTAACAAATCGAAGTCCCTGACCACTCGAAACCGTCACAGTAAAGCCAACGGTTTGATGCGAAAGCTACTGTTCTTACCCGGGGAGGTCTGTCATGGTAGTTCTCTCAAGCTGGAAGTTATTTCTGGCAGGAACAGGCTCAATAGTAATGTTGAGTTGTCCATGACAGAAGTCAGCCGAGGCCATAGTAGCCAGTAATGGTGAAGGGCTGAACAACAATAATTTTGATTCATCCTGGAGGTGGAAACAATACGACAATCGCAGAAAACAGAAAATAAAGCTGACTACCTGCGGAGGGTAACCCTGGAAGGGTCAGAGCAAACAGGAGCGCGTAGCGTTGTTTCTGGTGAAAAGAGAACTCAAAATGGCTTATTACGTGAGAAGGTCTTAGACCGGAATAATTTAAATCGGGCCTTTGTCCATGTCAAGCGTAATAAAGGGGCTGGAGGAATTGACGGCATGTCCGTTGAGGAACTTGGCCCATACTTGAAAGAGAATAACGTAAAACTAATCGAGGCCTTGCGAACCGAAAGCTATGAACCCCAACCTGTCAAACGAGTTGAGATTCCTAAGCCAGATGGTTCGAAACGTCAGTTAGGAATCCCAACGGTCGTTGACCGTGTGGTTCAACAGGCGTTACAACAGCAACTGTCTCCTATTTTTGAAAAAGTATTCTCAGATAATAGTTATGGTTTTCGCCCACACCGCAGTGCACAAAGTGCTGTGAAAAAGGTGGTTGCTTATTATAATCAGGGTTATCACTACGTGGTCGACCTTGATTTAAAGTCCTATTTTGACAATGTGAACCATGATTTACTAATTAAATTTGTTGAAAATTACATTAGTGAGCCATGGGTCTTGCATTTGATTCGTAAGTTCTTGACGAGTGGTGTGATGAATGGTCGATTTTTCGAGAAGTCCGCTAAAGGTACACCGCAAGGTGGCAATATTTCACCATTACTAGCAAATATTTATCTGAACGAGCTGGACAAAGAATTGACCAGAAGAGGACATAAATTTGTACGCTATGCGGATGACTGTAATATCTATGTTAAAAGTAAGCGTGCGGGTGAACGGGTTCTCAAAAGCATCACCCAGTTTTTAGAAAAGGAACTCAAAGTTGAAGTGAATGCAGAAAAGACGCAAGTCGGTTCTCCACTAAGACTGAAGTTTCTAGGTTTTTCTCTGGGTGTGGGACGCAATAGCGCCTACCCGCGTCCTCATCAAAAACCTAAACAGAGAATTAAACAGGAATTGACAAGAATCACCAAGAGAAGCCGAGGCGTCAGCCTTGATAGGATTCTGCATGAAATTAAGCAGAAAATGCAGGGCTGGATCCAATATTATTCCATTGGGAAGATGAAAATCTTTCTCCAACAACTAGACAAATGGTTGCGCTCGCGCATCCGCCAGTATATCTGGAAACAGTGGAAGAATATCGGAACCCGTTATAAAGCGTTGATTAAACTAGGCTTGACACCCAAACAGGCGAAAATCTACGTCAATACTCGTAAGGGATACTGGCGCAACGCGCACAGTAAAACACTGTTGATGACCATAACTAATAAAAGACTGGCACAGCGTGGGCTAATAAATCTGTCCAAACTGTACCAGTCTATTCAAGCAAAAGCTTAAGTTGTTGAACCGCCGTATACGGTTCCGTACGTACGGTGGTGTGGGAGGTCGATAGTGTGAACTATCTCCTACCCGATTATAAACATTGGATCCTATAAGGAATTGAGCAAAAAATAGAGGATTCATTTCTCACAAATGGCCTCTAAGAAAGATTAAATTGCTCGATTATTTAACATTCTCACTTATCTTTTATTCAGAAGTGACTCAATTTTCTCTTGGATAAAAGTTGTTCTGTTTTTCCTGTAAGGGTCTAATTTCGCTATTTTGAAGCTCTCTTTTTGACCACTGGGGATCCCACTGGGGATCATCTTTGGGTAAAATAATAGTTTTTCAAACTGACAAAGTAATGTGAGGACAAAAAAGCTGCTAATCATGAAAAAAACTAGAGTATGTACAAATATTGACGAAATAAAAAGCCGCTCAAATACTGCTGTTAAGGAGCTTATCTTAATTTGGGATATATCCATACCAATTTAATAAAAACATTGACAAGTTTTACGCAAAGGTGTATTTTAAGCTTTGTAATATAAATAATAACTTAAATAAAATATATACCAATATAATTTTTACGCAGAGGTATAGCTAAAATTATTTAATGGAGGAGTTTCAAATATGTGCGGAATTGTCGGAGTAACAGGTAAAGAAAACGCCACAGAAATTTTATTGAATGGGCTTAAAAAGCTTGAATATCGCGGGTACGACTCGGCAGGTATTTATGTTAATGATCAAAAGGGCAATGGTTATTTAGTCAAGGAAAAAGGCCGGATCGAAGACTTACGTGCTGCTGTTGGTCCAGCAGTTAAAGGAACTACTGGGATCGGCCATACACGTTGGGCAACTCATGGTGCTCCAAGTCAGGCTAATGCTCACCCTCAAGTATCTGCAGATGGCCGTTTCTACTTAGTACATAACGGTATGATCGGTAATTTCCGTCAACTAAAACAAGAATATTTAGCTGATACAAAATTCGTGAGTGAAACTGATACAGAAGTGATCGTGCAATTGATCTCGCATTTTGTTAACGAAGGTATGGAAACCAAAGAAGCCTTCACACATGTTTTGAGCTTGATCGATAAGACATCATCCTATGCCTTCTTACTGATGGACAAGACACAGACTAACACATTATTTGTTGCTAAAAAGAAGAGCCCGCTGTTGATCGGTGTTGGCGATGGCTTTAACGTTGTCTGCAGTGATGCCATGGTCATGTTATCAGAAACTCATGATTTCATTGAATTAACTGATGGCGATGTTGTGACTGTTACACCGAGTGCTGTTGAGATCGAAGACAAAGATGGTAATCAAGTAGAACGTAACCAATTCCACGTTGATGATGACGCCACAGCCTCTGAAAAGGGTGCATATGACTTCTTTATGCTAAAAGAAATCGATGAACAACCAGCTGTGATCCGTGGTTTACAGCAAACATATATTGCCCAAGATGGTTCTATTAAAGTTGATAAAAAATTGATGGATGCTATGGATAAAGCTGATCGTTTATACATTGTTGCTGCTGGGACAAGTTATAATGCTGGTTTGGTCGGGAAAAACATTTTCGAAAAAATTGCGGGTATCCCAACTGAAGTACACATTGCTTCGGAATTTGGCTATAACATGCCATTGTTGTCAGAAAAGCCGTTGTTTATTTTCTTGACTCAAAGTGGAGAAACGGCGGACAGTCGTGAAGTTTTAGCTAAGGTCAATGAACTTGGGTACGAAAGTTTAACCATTACTAATGTTCCAAATTCTACTCTTTCTCGTGAAGCCACATATACAATGTTGTTAAATGCTGGGCCAGAGATTGCTGTTGCTTCAACTAAAGCATACACTGCTCAAATTGCTGCCGAAACCATTTTGGCTAAGGGATTGGGAATGATCAAAGGCACAAAACAAGCAACTGAATTTGATACAGGTTTTGAACTTACTAAAGCCGCTAATGCTATTCAGTCCTTAGTTGATCAGAAAGACATTGTTGAAGACTTGGCTAAAAAATACCTAGAAACAACTAGAAATGCTTTTTACATTGGTCGTGGGATCGACTATCAAACAGCCATCGAAGCTGCATTAAAATTGAAAGAAGTTTCTTATGTTCAAACTGAGGGCTTTGCTTCAGGTGAATTGAAACATGGCACGATCTCTTTGATCGAAGACAAAACACCAGTTATTGCGATCATTACGGATCAAAAGACTGCTAGTTTAACAAGAAGCAATGAACAAGAAGTGATCTCGCGTGGCGCTAATGTGATCAATATAGTGTCTGAAAACTTGGCAACAGACGGTGACCAGATCGTTTTGCCAGAAGTTCATCAATTATTAACACCGTTAGCAGCAATCATTCCAGCACAGTTACTTGCATACTACACAAGTAAGGAACGCGGCTACGACGTTGATAAGCCAAGAAACTTGGCTAAGAGTGTTACTGTTGAATAAACAACACAGCCTGATACAATAAGAGAAAATATTTAAAAAAAGATAACCGTTAGTTTAAAAAGGTCCGTTTTTTAAAACTAGTGGTTATTTTTTTAGATTTTTGTGTAAGTTTCCTTGCATTATTGGTCTATATCAATTATAATTGGACTATACCAATAAAACAGAGACGGAGGGTTTCAGCAATGAAAGTTATTATTAAAAAGAACCAGCAAGAAGCAGGCGTTGAAGGTTACAAGGTATTTAAGGAAGCTATTCAAAATGGTGCTAAAGTTTTTGGTTTGGCTACAGGCTCCACACCAGTTACAACTTATGAGGAAATTGTCAAAAGCGATTTAGATTTTTCAGACTGTACCTCAATTAACTTGGATGAATATGTAGGTATTAGTCCAGATAATGATCAGAGTTACAAATATTTTATGAATGAACATCTTTTCTCCAAGAAACCATTTAAGAAATCATATTTGCCAGACGGTTTAGCAGAAGATCCAGAAGAAGAAACCAAGCGCTACAATAAGGTCATTGCTGATAATCCAATCGATTTACAATTATTAGGGATTGGTCGTAACGCCCACATAGGCTTTAACGAACCAGGAACATCATTTGACTTGGAAACCCATGTTGCTGATTTAACTGATTCGACTATTGAAGCAAATGCACGTTTCTTTGAGCATGTTGAAGATGTTCCAAAGCAAGCTTATTCAATGGGGATCGGTTCAATTATGAAGTCAAAGAAAATCATACTTGAAGCATTCGGTGCTGAAAAGGCTGACGCTGTTGCTAAGATGATCGAAGGACCTGTGACAGAAGATGCTCCTGCAAGTATTTTGCAAAAACATCCCGATGTTGTTGTTTTGATCGACGAAGCAGCTGCTTCTAAACTAAGTAAAAAATAAAATATGTTAAATTAAAAATAAGGTCCCGCATATATTTCACAGTGTGAAGTATTGCGGGGCCTTTTTGTATTGGAACTAATGTAGGGAGGGCTTATTTTCTGATCGCTTCTAAGAATTTTTCAGTCAAAAACGAGCGTAATTTACTAGTTTTCCCGTGTTCAAAGAGGGCAGTGTTGTCATCGTTCATGATGATCAAGCTGCTGATCATCCCTAAGGTACTTTCGGTCAGTTCGTCAAGATCATAAGGAGCTAATAATACGACCATACGTTTAACGGAGATCTTTTCTTGATCCATTGCTTTCATCGTAAACGGCTTTTTTAATTCAAAAATTGAGCAGAATGGTTTTTTTACCCCTGCGGTACTGGTATGAAGGATCGCTAAGTTAGTATCTGGAATGCCGATCGGAGCAAGTTGGATCCTTTGGAGCAGTCCAGCAATAACATCTTTTGTGTCGGAAATAAAACCTGTGGGAATTTCGGTGATGATCTGACTTGTGATACTTTCTAAAGATTCTTCGTTATTAGTGATCTGTTTGACTCGGAAAGCTTGAACGATCTGATTGTACAAGTGGATCTCACTTTCCTTTTGCAACAAAACTTTTGGAGAAATTAGCGATTTATTTCCTGTAGGCACCGGTTCTTCTTGGATGGCTGAGTATTTCTTTTGATATGTTTGCAGCCAATTACGAACCTTGTTAACATCGTTTTCCAATAAAAGCGGACTGACAACTTGGTAATCTCTTGGAAAACCTGGGAGATCGATAGTCGAAAGAATAATGTCATAATTTTTTGGTTCTATTTGAGATAGATCGCTGACTTTTGTAGTATCGATTTTTTGAATTTCAGGTACTTCGCGTATCAAACGACTTTTTAAGATCTGTGAAGTTGAAAAACCATTTTCACAGATGACGAGTGCCCGTAATTCACGTTGATAAGTTCGATTAGTATATTCGTTGGCAAAATATAACAAAAGCAGTTGTAACTCAGGTTGAGTCAGTTCTTTACCTGGAAAAACTTCTTTCCATTTTGAACGGATCGTGGCAAATAAACGCGTATATTTATCACTGACACGTTGCAAAGTGTCAATTTGAACATTGGGTAATTGTTGTTGGTCGTTTTTGATCAAGTTTTCAATATGTTTTGACAAACGTTTGAAAAAATCTGGATTTCTGCGAAAATCCCAGCCGTAAGTAGTGGAAACCAATTCAACTAATTCTCTAACTTGAACCATCACTGAAAAGTCATTGACATCAAAATCGAATGAATTAACATTGGCTGTTGCGTTTTGGATGTGTTGCGCTAGGGAAATTACTTCTTCTTTAGTAATTTGTTTTTCATTTCCAACTTTTTCCCAATGAAAATTAGCAAAGAATTTATACGTAACGGCTAAATATTCGAGTTCTTTAGTCTTTGTGACAGAACGAGTGATCGCAGCATTATTGTCGAAACGAAAAATTGCAATTGCAAACATTAAGACAGTGCTGATGATCTGTCTGTCAGAATAAAAATTAATTTGCGGAAAGATATGGTGAGCTAATTGACGACTAACTTCGGACAATAACTCGTATGGCAGCAAGGTCATAAAGAAATTAGCGACGGAATCGTCACGTTCATTTAAGTAACGTAAAAATGAATATTCATTAATTTCAGTCAGTAAAATACCGCAGAGTACTTGGCGTCTTTTCAACTCATCTCCGGTGATCTGAACGCCGACTCCTTTCTTTTTTTCAACGGTTAAATTATATTCAGCCAAAGAATCAGATAGTGTCAGCAGGTCATGTTGGATCGTGCCTTCACTAACATCAAGATTATATGCAATACTAGAGATCTTGGTGTTTTCGCTATTCAGCAATAAGCTGGCGGCTACAGCATTTTGCCTTTGAGAAGTTGGCATATCATAGGCTGAATTTTGTCCATTGAGAGAGACTTTTAATTTTTGCTTACTGCTGTTTTTTCCTTCTAAAATGTAATTTCCATTTTGACTAGTGAGGATCAAATCATTTTGTTCTAGGAATAAACGAATGTTTGAAAATTCGCGGTAAAGTGTGCGACGGCTGACGTGTAATTGTTTTTCCATTTCCGTTAGCGATATCCCGTTTGTCTCGCTTAGTAACGTTAGTAAGATTTGTTTTTGTCGTGTAGAAAAAAGTATCATTATTTTTACCTCTTTAAACTTAGACGTTAAGTTGGTATATAGGTCATGGTAGATCACTTTTAAACATAATTAGTCTAATCATAATGAAAATTTGGAGAGCTGGCAATAGTTAATAATGTTTGATTCTATTTCCAGACACTTTTTATTATAAACGTTATATTTTTTGTTTCAGTACAAAAGCTGGCCAATAAAGTTTAATGATTGTGTTTTTCTGGCGAAGTTCTAGCTATTCTAATTAGTCGAATAGTCAAAAAAATCAACTAAAGGAAATTGGTAAAAAATTATTACAATGACTGGTCAGTAGAAATTATCGTTTCTTAGTAGTCTGGTTTAGAGTTTATGTTCTAACTGTTTTACGGCTGGTAGATATAATTATGCATGCTAAGTGTACAATAAATAAGGGTTTGATAATAATTGAGCACCGCTTAAATAGCTTAATAGTATCCATGCAATATATTTAGCAGCTGGTATGGATGGCTTAACTATAAATAAGTATGTAACAATTGCTGTGTAAAAGTGGCTACGCTAAAAGCCAAATTTGTATAGTGGCTTGAATAGCTTTAATAAAACTGATAAGAAATTAATTTGATGTGCAGATCGAAACTATATGGCCTATGATAAAAATTAACTAAAAACCCTTTATTGCTAGGAGATCAGAGGTTGTTTTTGATTTTGATACATTTTGATATGATTTTCAAATAGAAATTTTCAGTGTTTAACAATTTATCTGTAAGTTTCTATATATCAGTTTTATCAGACAGAAAAAATTCCCATTATAGTAGAATGCGGATTTTGTTTATCCCTTTACCTACTATAGTGGGAGCATATTACTTTTTAGAAAATTTAATGGTACTTTCTTTGCATCAAAGATTTTTCTCAGGTTTTACCTAATAAGATACTTGTATATTCATAGCCTGTTTTGGTTATATTAAAATATCATTTGTTTATATTGCATGTAATGACCAATACTACGTTTTATGACATACTTTATTTGTTATTCTCCAATTTCCTTTCGTAGATTATGAATGCTACTGATGCCTGCCTGCATAACATTTTCAACATATTTATCAAAGTTTTCAACGGATTCTTTTGAAACTATTGCTTCCAGTACCATTCCTAAATTAGCACCGGTTATACATTCAAAATTTAATTTTTCCATAGAAGCAGCAGTAACATTTGTGGGGCTTCCTCCAGGAATGTCGGTTAATACTAAAACCTGCCCATTTTTTGATTTTTCAGCGATGGCAGTTTTTACAACCTTTTCAAACTCTGCAATACTATTGCCAGGGTTTAACGAATAGGTAAAGACGTTTGTTGGTTCACCTGAAATTATAGTGCTGGCATTTAATAGTCCCTTTGATAAACTTCCATGAGTAACAATTATTAAACTTATCATTTAACACAATCCTTTCTTGTTCTACTCAATTTTTTAGTAGCAAAAAATGTGCCAACTCAGGAATTATTCCAAATAAAAGAATTTTATTGGTTTAGGGAATAATGTGTATCAAAAATTTCGACAATATATGCTAGCTCTGTATCAGGAATTTCTATAAAATAATCATTCTCAATTTCTTTAAAGGAACATTTGATAGTTTTAAATAGTTCAGGATTTCTTTGCTTGAATTTTTGAACGTTATTGTAAGGTAAGGGCTTTTTTAGCATAATTCTTTCCACCATACTGGAGCAATGGAACATAAATTTAATTTTTAAGTCATCATTTTCAGGAATTTTTTGGTGGTTAGTGATTCTGGTTAATGTTTTTTGTAACCTTGATATGACTTTTTTAGGGTCAATGAATAAGAGAAATTGTCCTAAAGAATCAATCATTTTTTGGTTAGAAAATGAAAAAGATTTTGGAGTGATTTTTTCCATTAAAAAATCACTTTTCAAAGAATTAAATAGATTATCAAGCGTTGCACTAGGTAATTGCGACTTTCTCGTTGCCTCTAAAAGCATTGGGGTGCTTATTGGAGAAATGTTTCTGACTTGATGATTGGTTTTTTCCTGTATCAAATTTGCAAATAACGACAGGGAGCCCATATCAGAAAGAATTAACACCCCGTGTCCATTGTCTATTCTTTCAATTGTATTTAATACTTTTTTGAATATTTTGTCTGTGCCTTCGTCTAAGGGCAAGTCGATTCCAATCGCATGTGTTGAATTTAAAAATGAATTAACCACTTCACACATACTTGATGCAATGTTATCCCCGTGGGAAAGAGCCAAAATACCAATGCTTTTTTGATTTTTTTCTTTGGACATGTGTAAAAGCATTGTTAGAAAGGTTAATTCTCCTTCCGGAATATAAAAATCGATCAGCTGATTTAGTCTCTTTCTGATATCTAGTGCTAATGTATATTCTTGTGGATACTGTTGCTTAACTGAAGTAGTTTGTGGATACTTGGGAATATTTTTTGAATAAATCCTATTCTTTAATGTATTAATGTGCAGCATTAACCCTAATATAGTATTCTTGTGGAGGTTTAACTGTAGTTCAGTCAATGTTGTTTTTACTGCCGTATATACAGAATAATTTATTATTTTGGTGATGGTTTGTGACCTATCAAGCTCTTCAAAAGCATCTATTTGCTGGTAAAAGCCCTTTGCTGCCACATATGCTTCGTTTAAGCCAGTGTTGTGCAAATATTCTTTTTTACTTGAAACTTTAAAGCTAGGTTCAAGTGTAGCGTTGGGGGTTGTTAAATAGTTAGGAGATGACTCAGGATTATTTGACTTTGTAGAGTCAATTTCAATAGTTTCATTTAATCGTGATACCAAATCTTGAATTAGTACTTCTTGATATTTTTTTTCTTTAAAGTAAGATTTAATAGTTTTCTCTGGTAAGTCATTAAAAGTAATAGAAATTTTATTTTCTAAGACACCATTTTCTTTCATATAGGCTTTAGCACATGTTAACTTGATGTCTACCTTTAGTTGACCTAGATTACTTGGTGTTTTGTAATTTAATAAGGCTTCTATGACGGATTTATCTACAAGTAGAGAGGATCCTATTTGTTTTGCCTCGGCTTTAAAAAATAAATATATGTAATCTAGTTTCTCGGTTGGAAAACGGTCATCTAAATCTGGTAAATTTACTGAAACAGGAATTCTACGAGTAAAAGTTCTTAATAAGGCAGAAGAGATATCCTCTGTTGTGGCCATGACAAAAAGAATGTGGCCAATAGTGTTTGGGGTTACCTGACCTAAACGACGATACGTTTGATTGTCAATTACCTGAAACAACATTTCTTGTGCTTGTGGCGGTAGTCTATGAACTTCATCTAAAAATAAGATACCATGTTCTGCTTGTTTGATAATTCCTTCTTTTGTGCTATTTGCTCCTGTAAAAGCCCCCTTTTCATATCCAAAAAGAAGTGACATTAATAATTGTGGGTTATCAACATAATCAGCACAATTAAAAGTGATCATTGGGGCGTTTTTTTTAAGAATACCTTTGCTTATGGCAAAATTGTAAAGATAACTAACCATTGT
Source organism: Ligilactobacillus acidipiscis (assembly GCF_900116935.1). Lineage (NCBI taxonomy): Bacteria > Bacillati > Bacillota > Bacilli > Lactobacillales > Lactobacillaceae > Ligilactobacillus > Ligilactobacillus acidipiscis. The sequence continues at coordinate 2,410,695 of NZ_LT630287.1, read as the reverse complement.
AGTTTTACCAACACCAGTAGATCCAGAAAGTAGGATATTCATACCGTATGGGGGATATAGTATTGCCGCTTTTAGCTGTTCTACTACAGATTTTAGACTTCCCTGATAACCAATCATTTTTTCAAAAGGGTCTTCAATTGCATTGTCTTTCTTTTTGACCGTTAGAAGCTTGCTTAGTTCCTCTTGTGTAAAAATGAAGTTATTTTTTTGTGGAAGATTTATTTTGGAAGCTAGTGCATTTACTGATAGATATAAAACAGGTTTTCCGCTGATCTTTATCACTTGTTTCTCTCTAAAAAGTTTATTAAGTTCTTTGCTGACGTTTGAGCGTGTTATATCAAGCTTCTTAGAAATATAACTTGTACTAATCCCAGAGTTTTGCTCTACACTTTCATTGAGGCTACCTTTGGTTTCTTCCTCCAAAAACATTTTTATACGGTCTTTTCTAGAAAATTGTCTCATAAAAGAACCCTCCTAATATCATGGTACAAAGACAATTGTATCAAATTTAAGCAAACAATTCATTATTAGTGATACACATTTGATACAGTTAAAGACATTATAAATAGAAAACCTGTAACCGCTTAATAGTTTGCTGTTGGCACACTTTTTGCTTCTTGATATTATGTAAAAGTAAAATATAGGAGGTTTTTTTATGGCAAACATAGCTTTATTGAGAGTCGATGATAGATTAGTACATGGACAGGTTGTTACAAAGTGGATCGGGGAAGCGGGAGCAAAGGAAATTGTAATTGTGGATGATTATTTGGCCACTAATACTTATTTAAGCAGTGTTTTCAAAATGGCTGCGCCTCATGGTGTAGAAGTCGTAACTTATTCTTCAGAAACTTTTGTGGAGAAGATTAATTCGGATAGTTTTGGAGAAGTACCTCTGCTGGTATTGTTTAAAAGCATTGAGATTTTAGGAAAAGTATATAGTTTAGGGTTTAAAAATAAAAATGTACAAATCGGGGGTATCGGAGCAAATTCAGATAGAAAAATAGTTTTCCAAAGTATTGCATTGTCAGAATCAGAAGCTCAGAAATTAAAAGAAATTCAACAGAAAGGAGTAAAAGTGATATTTCAAAGAGTACCCGATGAAAAGCCAAGTGATCTGTCAATGATTTTGAAAAAGAAGTTTAAAAATTTAATTTAGAGGTGAGTTATCGTGGATACAAAAATTACTATATTACAAGCAATTTTAATCGGATTATTTTATTGGTTTAGAGGATGTCGATTTGGATATACTTTTGGGGTTGTTACGATATTTTCACCTTTACCAGCAGCACTGTGGGTTGGTATTGTTTTAGGAGATATACCAACAGCTATGAAAGTTGGTGCAGCATTACAATTGATCTATTTGGGACTTCTAGTACCAGGTGGAGCAGCTCCTTCGGACCCTACAATTGCTGCTCTTGTTTCATGCTCTGTTGCTGTAGTTTCGAAAACTAATATTAATGCGGCTGTTGCATTGGCAGTTCCGATTGGTTTATTGGGTGTACAAATAAATAATATTGAATATATTATTAACGGCTTTTTAGCATCAAAAACAGATAAAAATGTAGAAGAGGCTGATACTAGAGGAATGTTTCGAACTTCTGTTATCTATCCTTCGGCGTATAAATTAATTTTATATGCGATACCGATGACTCTAGTACTATATTTTGGAGCAGCACAAATCGGTGGCCTAATAAATATGATCCCTCAAACTATTTTAAACGGATTAAATTTAGCCGGTGCTGTATTACCGGCAGTAGGTTTTGCTATTATTGTCCAGCAGATTGGGAAGAAGAGTCTACTTCCATATTTCTTAGCAGCATTCTTTTTGGAACAGTATAGTGGAATTCCTACCTTGGCAATTGCATTAGGTGGTTTATTCTTGGCATATTTGCATATAACTTTCACTTCAGATTCCAGTAAAGCAGCTAAGGAGGCATAGAGTATGAATAAAATTGTAGATAAAAGAGAAAAACAGGTTGAAAATAATAAAGAGAGTAAGATAACTAAAAAGGATTTAACAAAATCATGGTTGCTATGGTGGTTGTTTGCTGAAACAAACCATTCCTTTGAAAGAATGATGGGGCTTTCTTTTGGACTTTCTTTGTCTCCGATTTTGAAAAAAATTTATACAAAAAAAGAAGACTTAGTTGAGTCATTAAAAAGACATACTCAGTTTTTCAATACTAGTGGAAATTGGGGATCATTAATTCCTGGAATTGTTATTGCTATGGAAGAGCAGAAATCCAAGGGAAATGATATCCCTGAGGAAGCAATTGTAGGTACTAAAACAGGATTGATGGGAGCAATAGCAGGTGTCGGTGATACTATTGATTGGGGCATGTGGTTACCAATTATTTTTAGTTTGTTTATTCCCATGGCAAAAAATGGAAATGGATTAGCTGGGATACTTCCTTGGCTTATATTCATGGTGATTACTTTAGTTGAAAGCTATTTTCTCTTTCATCTAGGCTATAAATCCGGGACAGCATCTGTTGAAAAAGTTTTAGAAGGTGGCTTTGTTGACAAGCTGATCACAGGTGCAAGTGTTTTAGGACTTTTTATGATGGGTGGATTAGCTGCTTCATATGTGAAGGTGACCACACCTATAAAAATAGTTACTGCGGCAAAGGTTTTAAATATCCAAAAGGATATTCTTGATGCTATTGCTCCAGGAATTTTGCCTTTATTAGTAGTGGTTGGCGTATATTTTTATTTAGAAAAAGTTAGTAAAAACTATACCAAGGCTATGCTGTGGTTAATTCTTCTTTGCTTGATTTTTGGCGGATTTGGTATCTTGAAGTAGGAGGAGAAAAATGGCCTTATTGCATATTGATTTTAAGTCGTCAGTTTTAAATAAATCTAGTTCAATATACGCAATTACTCCTGAACCGACTAAAATAGATTCATGGAATGATTTGCAAGTATTATATTTATTACATGGTATGGGAGATGACCACACAAAGTGGATTAGGCGAACTAATGTTGAGCAATATGTTAAAAAGTATAACTTAGTCGTTATTAGTGCACAATTTGAAAAAAGTTTTTACTCTAATATGGTGTATGGTGAAAATTATTGGGATTTCTTAACTTCCGAGTTGCCATATTTAGTAGATAGAATGTTCCCAATATCAGATAAGAGAGAAGACAGATTCGTGGCAGGCTTGTCGATGGGTGGATTTGGCGCTTTTAAATGGGCTTTAAATTACCCTAAAATGTTTAGTAATGCTGCAAGCTTTTCAGGAGTTCTTTCTCTGCAGGACTTTTTTGAAATACGTAGTAAAAAGGTGCTCGAAGGGTTAAATATTAATAATTCGGTCGAACGTTTCAGGTCTCTAGCGAATTCAGTTATCGGGAACAAGGGCAAAATAGCCGGCACAAATAATGATTTGATTGAATTATTAAAACAAAATTCCAAGAGTAATTTACCCAACTTTTATCAATTTTGCGGAGATAAAGATCCAATTTTACAATTTAATAAAAAATTTAAAGAATGTGCAGAGAATATGCCACAACTTAATTATCAGTATTTTGAAAGCAGTGGGAAGCATGATTGGGTTTTCTGGAATAAGTGTTTGTTAAAGTATATCAATCTTTTACCTTTAAAAGAAGTGAGATGACATATTTTATAAACTATAATTTGGAAGAATTAAGTATGTGCTTAAATAGTTGATTTGTACGTATGACACTAAATCCCAGAAATTTTTTTGAAAAATATGTTAGTTATGAGCATAACTGCTAATTAAATTATATTTAAAGATGAAAACAGACTGCCTGAATACAGGGGTTAAGGATACAATGACTTAACTATAATTTAACTTTTACAAATTAACAGGTCAGGGATTACTGGACTTTAACGGGAAAATAGCATCCATTGTTTGCTTTTAATAATTTTGGCACTCCATACTGTGCCACTTTTGACACTAGATTTTATTGAAAACGCATCCTGTAAGCCTTAACATAATTAGTGGAGATTCACAAAAGGGAAAGGTGTTCTTTCCCAATTGCATTAATTATTTTAATTACAAGAGGCAAAATAATTTGCTTACTTTGTAAAAGGAGGAAAAATAATGTCACAAGATGCTACAGCTTCGTCTGGGAAACCAAAGACGAGTTTGAAGGCTAAAGTGCAAAAGTTTGGCACATTTTTATCAGGAATGATTATGCCAAATATCGCAGCAATCATTGCTTGGGGCTTGATCACGGCGATTTTCTTAACGCCAGGAGGCTGGTTTCCAAATGCTACTATCAATAAACTAAGTGGACCAGCGCTTACGTATTTATTGCCATTATTGATCGGTTATACTGGTGGAAAGATGGTCGACGATGAGCGTGGAGCTGTTGTTGGTGCTATTGCTACGATCGGTTCCATTGTGGGTTCGAATGTTCCAATGTTCTTAGGTGCAATGATCATGGGCCCATTAGGCGGCTGGTGCATGAAGAAGTTTGATGATTTATTCCAAGACAAGATCAAGTCGGGTTTTGAAATGATCTACAATAATTTCTCAGCTGGTATTATGGGAATGCTGTTGGCAATTTTAGCTCAGGCAGTTGTGGGGCCGTTTGTGGTTGCAGGCAGCAAATTTATGTCTAGCGGTGTTGATTGGATCATTTCTGTTCATGCTTTACCATTAGCTAATTTGTTTATCGAACCTGCTAAGATTTTGTTCCTGAACAATGCTGTTGGTAATGGTATCTTAGTTCCACTTGGAATTCAGCAGGCTTCTAGTGCTGGAAAGTCAGTTTTATTCTTACTTGAATCTAATCCTGGACCTGGTATCGGTGTTTTACTTGCGTTTTGCCTGTTTGGTAAAGGTAGTGCTAAGTCTTCAGCTCCTGGAGCTGCAATTATCCAATTCTTTGGTGGGATCCATGAAATCTATTTCCCATACATCATGATGAAGCCTTCTTTATTCTTAGCAGTCATGGCTGGTGGTGTAACAGGGACATTTACTTTCCAATTGTTAGGTGCCGGTTTAAAGGCCGCTGCCTCACCTGGTTCAATAATTTCCATTTTATTGATGACGCCGAAAGGTGCATATTTGGCCGTACTTTCAGGTGTGCTCACCGCTGCGATCGTTTCATTTTTGGTTGCTGCGTTTATCTTGAAGAGAGACAAGTCAACGCCTGAAGATGATGATTTTGCAAGTAAACAAGCTCAAGTCTCAGCCATGAAATCTGAATCTAAGGGTAATGCAGCCAATACTAATGACACCCAAGTTAGTGGTCAAGGAATGGATTACTCAGATGTTAAAAAAGTTATTTTTGCTTGTGATGCTGGTATGGGTTCCTCAGCAATGGGAGCTTCTCTGTTAAGAGATAAATTTAAAAAAGCTGGTTTGCAAGATATTTCTGTAACTAATATGGCCGTTCGAAACCTAAAGGACGAAGATGGGTTATTAGTCGTGACACAAGAAGAGTTGCAAGAACGTGCTCAACAAAAAGCACCAAGCGCTTTGAGTGTTGCAGTCCAAAACTTTATGAATAGTCCGCGTTATGATGAGATCGTAGCTAATTTGAAAGTTGCCCAACAAGGAACAACTGATGAAAAAGAAAACTCTCGACCTACGACTAATTCTCAGTCAGGAAAGCAAGAGTTTGGCGGAATTGATTTCTCTCAAGTTAAAGAGATTGATTTTATCCACCATGATGAACATACTGGTTCTGCAACGATGGCAACCAGCATGTTGAAAACGCAGCTTGAAAAAGCTGGTAAGAAAACGACCGTTAAACGTGTTTCAATTGATGATGTTGTTGATGACAAGGACAGATTAGTGATCTCAACACCGGAAACTATCAAAAACTTGAAGACTCGTTATACTAATGTTCAATCATTGTCTGTAGCTGATTTACGAGACCAAAAGCTGAGTGATATCGTGGAAAGGGTACAATAAGAGGGTAGTAATTTAGGAATCAAGCATAATGAGATGAGTTCTGTAAAGAATGTTCCGAAGGAAAGAGAGGCGTTTAGCAAATGGATCTACAAAAAGATATGGTCTTGTTAAACCAAAGTGTTCCTAATAAAACAGAGGCTATTAAATTAGCAGGCAAGTTGTTAGTGGATGCAGGTTGTGTTGAGCCGAAATATGTTGATGCAATGATTGCCAGGGACAACGACGTTTCGACTTATATGGGGAATTTTATTGCTATTCCACATGGTACAGATGAGGGAAAGCAATATATTAAAAAGACTGGGATCTCGGTCGTTCAGGTCCCGATGGGTGTCGATTTTAGCGAAGATAAAGAGACTGACAACACAGTAACAGTTGTTTTTGGGATTGCAGGTAAGAACAATGAACACTTGGATATTCTTTCGCAAATTGCATTGTTTTGTAGTCACATCGACAATGTTGCGAAGTTAGCCGATGCGCAGTCACCACAAGAGGTTATAGATTTATTGAAAGAGGTTGAAAACTAATGAAAGCAGTTCATTTTGGAGCAGGTAACATTGGTCGCGGTTTTATCGGAGAAACATTAGCCGCAAATGATTTTTCAATTGATTTTGTAGACGTTAATGATACGATCATTTCCGCACTGAATTCACGGCATGAATATGACATCGAGCTGGCTGCACCTAGCCAAGAAAAGATCCATGTTGAAAATGTCGATGGTATCAATAATGGCAAAGAACCCGAAAAGGTTGTGGCAGCCATTGCGGAAACTGACTTGGTTACAACTGCGATCGGTCCTAAAATCTTACAATTTATCGCACCTTTGATCGCAGAAGGTTTGGTTGCTCGTAAGAAACAAGGCAACACACAAAAGGTTGATGTGATCGCCTGTGAAAACATGATCGGTGGCTCAGCTCATCTAAAGGATGAAGTATACAAGGCTTTGGCTGATGAAGATCAAGCGTTTGTTAATGAATATGTTGGTTTTCCTAATGCTGCAGTTGATCGGATCGTACCATTACAGAAACATGATGATCCCTTGATGGTTTCTGTTGAACCATTCAAGGAATGGGTCGTCGATGAATCACAAATGGCTAACCCTAATTTAAAGCTGGAAGGCGTTTCTTATGCTCCAGACTTGGAACCATATATTGAACGTAAGTTATTCTCAGTTAATACTGGTCATGCTACAGTAGCCTATACTGGTAAAACGTTAGGCTATGATACGATCGGTGACGCTATTAAGGATGAACGTGTTTTGAATCAGCTGAAGGGTGTCTTGAAAGAGACTGGTGATTTGTTGATTGCTAAGTGGAACTTCAAGCGTGAAGACCATGAGGCTTATCAAAAGAAGATCATCAATCGTTTTGAAAATCCTTATATCTCTGACACAATTGCTCGTGTTGGTCGGACACCGATCCGCAAACTTGGCTTTGATGAGCGTTTTATTCGGCCGATTCGCGAAGCAAAAGAGCATGGTTTGGGCTATGAAAAACTGTTAGAAACAGTTGGTAAGATTTATCAATTCAATGTTCCAGAAGACGATGAGAGCGTCAAATTGCAACAAATGCTGCAAGATAAATTTGCTGAAGTAGTTACTTCTACGACTGATTTGAAAGATCAGGAATTAGTAAGTGAAATTGCTGGTAAAATGTCAGAAGAATTTACTGCAACGCATAAATAAACTATGCATAGTGAAAAATTAGCTTAAGGTACAACAAGATATAAATATATAAAAGGCAATTCAGTTTTTCTGTTTTGCCTTTTTATATATAATTTTCTATCTAAATTTAAAATTTATTAAATAACCTGAATTATTCATACTTTTCCCTTAAGGACTACTTTTTGTTGTTGTCATGCTAGTTCGCATCTTTTTCGTTTTTCACCTGTTGGGTGTACAAAAGTAAGCAGTGTTCAACTGGACGGATTTCAAGTAGAAGCTGATTCTTATACAATTACCTTATTCAATTAGCTAGAGGTGATTTTTTGGAAGATAAACCAGAATTTGTGCAAGTTAAGGTGGCTGCGCTTAAAAACAAAGATTATAAGCCGCAAAAAGCCATGCAGTTGCGTGTAGATCAAAATAAGACTGGCGTCATTTATAATCGGATCAATAATTATATCCTAGATGCTTTTTTGAAGGCGGTGTTTACGCATGACGATGCTTGATTTGTCCCAGCTCGACCGGATCTATTTGGCAACTGGGAAAACTGACCTTCGCAAAGGAATTGACGGTTTAGTTACTGTGATCACCGAACAATTCGCCTTGGATCCATACCAGAGTACCTTATTTTTATTCTGTGGTAGTCGCAAAGATCGTTTTAAGGGACTCCTGTGGCAGAAAGATGGCTTTTTGTTGCTTTACAAGCGTTTTGAAGACGGTCGTCTTCAATGGCCGAGGAACCAAGCTGAAATGCGGCAGCTTCAACCCGCTCAATTAGTCCGTTTACTACAAGGCTGGTCCATAGATGCGACGATTCATGACTTTGATCCAGCACATTTAAGACTGCAGCAAAAGAACAATGTGGTTTAGTTTTCCCTGTGGAAAACTAAATCTTTTTTGCTCATCCACAGTTTTAAATCTGTGGATGCAATTATGCTGAAAGCGTGCTATGCTAACTTTTGAAAACATCAGCTACATCGCTGATCAGAAAATGGTGAAGTTAAATGGATCAACAAAAAACGATTGCTAAATTAACACTTGAAAATGAAGAACTCCGTAAACAAAACAAGGCTAATGAACAGCGGATTGCTGAACTGGAAACTCTTTTAAAGTCTTTTCAGGCAAAATTATTCGGGACTAAGTCAGAAAAAACTGTCTCGGTTAACGAAAATCAAATGACACTTTGGGATGATGACAGTGTTTTTACCTGGTCAGAGCACACTGACAAACAAAGCGCAGAAAGTTCTCAAGAAAAGATCCAAAAGTCACCGAAAAAGCGGGAAAAACGGCAAAAGCAAATAGAAGATTTAGAGATAGTTAAAAACATTAAACGGCTCAAAGAAACTACTTGTCCTTACGGACAAGCACTTAAGGTTGTTGGAGAGAGATTTATAGGGAAAAAACTGCACTACAAACCAGCCGAATTATGGGTGGTCGAGGAATACGTTGCAACCTACGCTTGTGCTTGTGCTGCTTGTCTGGCGCAAAATAACGGTCAGACAGCTTTCTTTAGCGCCGAAAAAGCGACGCCTTTATTCCCACATAGTCTGGCTACCCCCACTCTGTTAGAGAATATCGTCTATCAAAAATACGTTTTAGGGACACCTCTTTATCGTCAATTAAAAGATTGGCGTCGTTTCGGGTGGAATGTCTGTGAGCCGACTTTAGCTGCTTGGGTCATTCAGGGGGCAGATATGCTAAGATCATTGTATGATCTCCTACATAAAAAATTGCTGCAACGTCCCTATTTACAAGGTGATGAAACTGTTGTCAAGGTTTTGCGTGAACCTGGGAAAAAGCCTACGGCTGAATCACGAATGTGGGTGCAACGCACGGTCCAAAAAGACAAACTACAAGCTATTTATTATGCCTATCGGCGCGATCGTTCTGAAAAATCGGCTTGTTCCTTATACAGTGGCTTTACTGGTGTTTTACAATGTGATGGTTATCAGGTTTACCCTAAAGTAGATTGTGCCGACCGCGTTGGTTGTTTAGCTCATGTGCGCCGTAAATTTTTTGAGGCAGCCAAATACAGTCAGGCCGCTAAAGGTCCGCTAAAAATCCTGGATCAGATTTTCCACCAAGAAAAGAAATGGGCCAGTTTAAATAGTTCTGCTAGAATAAACAAAAGGAATGAGTTTTTAAGGCCTTTGTTCGAAAAATTTTGGCAGGCTTTGGCAACTTGCGCTGCTCTACCTAAGTCCTTATTGGGGAAAGCTATCGCATACGCACTAGGACAAAGGGAAGCCATCAATAAATTATTACAATATGGTGAGATCGATATTTCCAATAATACTTGTGAACAGGCGGTAAAATCGTTGGTTATCGACCGCAAGAACTTTTTATTCAGTACAAGTGTGGCAGGCGCTGAGGCGAATGCCATCTGGCTGACCTTGATCGAAAGTGCCAAAGCTAATGGCCTTGATCCGCAAAAATATTTAACCAAAATCCTGACTGTAGTTCCTCAGCTGGGACCTTTCCCAACTGAAAAAGAACTAGAGCCTTATTTACCCTGGAATTAAACTTAAATAGCGCCAAAGATCCCTGATATGAAGCAAGGTTTGCTTTCGTGTCAGGGATCTCTATTTTGTCAAAGCAAATTTAAATGGTTTTGTCTAACCGTCCAGTTGAACACTGCTTACGTACAAAAAGAGCACATCCTGTGCTATTGTAAAGTCGATGAAAACCACAAAGAACAGGAGTGCTCCTTATGTCAACTTTACATCATGAAAAACTTTTATTCAATGACCAGATCAACATTTCTAATGACGGTGGTGAGTTAGCGAACGATGCCGGAACTTTATTAATTGCTGAATTTCTGCACCAAATTCACTTTGACCAGCTCTTAGAAGATAACTTGCATTTTAAAGATGACCGTAAATATTGTACCTTTCCCTTGAACAATTTATTTAAGCAGTTGCTGTTGCAATTGCTGGCAGGATACTGCCAAGATCAGTCGGCTAATACCTTGTCACACGCCGTTGATTTTAAGCTGGTCTTGTCTCAAGCGGTCGCTTCCCAGCCGACACTTTCACGCTTTATCAATCACATTTCAGCGTCTGGGCTCTTTTCAGTCAAATCATTGCTCGGCTCGGTAGCTCACTTTGTTCTTGGGCAGCTAAATCAACATCAGCTGATCCTTGATCTAGATTCGACACATGCCGATACGTTTGGTGACCAAGAAAAGAGTGCTTATAACGGTCACTACCAGACCAACGGTTATCATCCTTTACTAGCCTTTGATGCTTTATCGGGCTGCTTGTTGAATGCTCAATTACGCCCCGGCAATCGCTATACTTCCCAAGGTGCGACTAAATTTTTATTACGGAGCTTACGGGCCTATGACGGATCTTCCCTGGATGTCTTAGTGCGGGGAGATTCTGGTTTCGCAGCTCCAGGGATCTACCACGCGTGTGATAAAAAGCAGGCTAAGTTCGTGATTCGTTTAAAAGCGAACTACCAGCTCCAAAGTCGGGCTGAAAACCTGATCCAAGTGGGTGGGGTGACCAGGACTTCACCGAAGCTGAAGTCCAATGGCATGTCCTGCGAGACTATTGTCCTCAAAGTTGGTCACGACCTTATCGTGTGATTATTAAATCAACGCGGCCGGCGGGCAACTTTCTGTTTGACCATGAGTTTATCGTGACCAACTTGGAAGAATTAAGCGGTCCACAAGTCTTTGCCCTCTATCACCAACGCGGTTCCATGGAAGACTTGATCAAAGAAGTTAAACGTGGCTTTCACTTTGATAAAACGGACAGTTCTAGTTTTGAGGCCAATGAGTTCCGGATGCTGGTAGCTGGGGTCGCTTATAATATACTGCAAGCCATGAAGAACTTAGTTTTACCAACAAAGCTTAAACACGCTCAGGTCGGGACGATCCGTTTTAAATTACTCCATGTGGCAGCTAAGGTCACGCACCATGCGCGTCAAGTCTGGGTCCATTTATCTCAGACCAATGTGTTCGATAAATTATTTTGGCAGACACTGTTCAAGATTCAAAATCTAAAAATATATCCGCTGTGAACTCACAAAATAAAAAATGTTTTTCTTAGGGAAAGGGTGAAGTCTGTCCTTTTTTAAACAGTCCGACAACAAAACTAACAAAAAGCTGCTTTTTTTACACACTAAAGTAACTTTGCACAAAGTTTTAACTGCAACGAAAAGTATGAATAATTCAGGAATAATAAAGAAATATGTTCCATTTCAAGAAACGTTTCTAAAAATCAGAAACCGTTTCCAAAAAGCGCAAACAGTATTGATAAAGCAATCTGAAAAAGAGAAAATAAACTTGTACCAAAGAAGTAGTCACAAGAAAAAAGTTAAATTATTTACGGAGGTAATTATAATGGCTAAACGTGGCGATGGGAAAAAGTTTTCAGTTCTAATTGCTGGTGGGGGTAGTACTTATACACCAGGTATCGTGTTAACTTTATTGAATGGATTAGATAAGTTTCCACTTCGAAAGTTAAAATTCTACGATATTGATGGTGAAAGACAAGAAAAAATTGCAGAAGCAACCGAGATCTTGTTAAAAGAACGTGCTCCAGAAATTGAATTTTTAGCTACTACAGATCCAGAGAAGGCTTTTACCGATGTTGACTTTGTTATGGCACAGATTCGTGTTGGTAAATATGCTATGCGAGATGTAGATGAAAAGATTCCATTAAAGCATGGCGTAGTTGGACAAGAAACTACCGGACCTGGAGGTATTGCATACGGATTGCGTTCTATTCCAGGCGTTATTGGCCTAGTTAAGTACATGGAAAAATACTCGCCAGATGCATGGATGCTGAACTATTCTAATCCGGCAGCTATCGTAGCCGAAGCAACTCGTCGTGAATGTCCAAATTCTAAGATCATTAACATTTGTGATATGCCAATTGGTATCATGGATCGGATGGCTGAGATCGTTGGACTTAAAGATCGAAATGAACTTGATTTTAGATATTATGGTTTGAATCATTTCGGTTGGTGGACTGATGTTTGGGATAAGGAAGGCAATAACCTAATGCCAGAACTGAAAGAATATGTTTCTAAAAACGGTTATTGGATAGGCGGAGACTACGATAAGGGAACTGAAGCAAGCTGGGAAGCAACATTTAAGATGGCAGCTGACACCTTTGCTCTAGATCCGACGACGTTACCTAATACGTACTTGAAATATTATATGTATCCAACGCAAGTTGTTGAACATTCAGATCCACACCACACTAGAACTGACGAAGTTCGTGAACATCGTGAAAAGAATGTATTTAGCGAATGTAAACGAATTGTTAAAGAAGGAACTGCTAAAGATACAAACTTTGTTCCTGATGATCATTCAACTTATATCGTGGATCTGTGTGAAGCAATTGCCTACAACACCCATCAAAGAATGCTTGCAATTATTCCTAACGAAGGTGCTATCTCCAATATTGATCCAACTGCAACAGTTGAAGTACCTTGCTTGTTTGGTTCGAATGGGCCTGAAAGACTTGCAATGGGTGAAGCTGCTCAATACCAAGCTGGTATGATCACAGAACAAAATAGTGTTGAGAAATTGGCTGTGGATGCATGGCAGCAACATTCATACACTAAGTTGTGGCAAGCGTTTAGTTTATGCAAAATTGTGCCTGATGCTAAGGTAGCTAAAGATATCTTAGATGAAATGATAATTGCCAACAAGGATTACTGGCCAGAGCTTAAATAAAATTAAATGATCAACTAGAGGGGGAAGTCGATAATTAATTGTGTTAGTGACTTTTCCCCTTTTGCACTTATTCTAATTGAATGTGAGATGAATTTATTATGATGCAGAAATTGCAAAAATTCGGAGCAGCGATGTTTGTTCCTGTCCTATTATTTGCGTTTGCGGGACTTGTTGTCGCCTTTGGATCATTGTTTACTAACTCCTTGATTTTTCCTCATTTAGCACAGGAAGGTACTATTTGGTATGGAATTTGGTACATTATTTCCGAAGGTGGTTGGACAGTTTTACGTGAAGTTCCTCTTTTGTTTGTTATTGGTCTGCCAATCGGATTAGCTAAGAGGTCGCAAGGTCGTGCTGCTTTGGAATCTTTTGTGACCTATATGACTTTTAATTATTTTGTAGGAGGATTCTTAAGTCAATTCGGGTCTTTCTTTGGAATTAATAATTATAATAAACCAATTGTGGAAAATTCTACAAATGGTGGTTTAACGGAAATTGCCGGTATAAAAACATTGGACACAAGTATTATTGGTGCTTTACTTATAGCTGGCATCGTAGTTTGGTTGCATAATCGTTACTTTGATAAAAAGTTGCCTGAATGGTTGGGAACTTTTCAGGGATCAGCTTACGTAGTTATTTTGGGTTTTGTATCTATGTTTTTCCTTGCTTTTGTGACTTGCCTTGTTTGGCCTAAAGTACAAATGGGGATTGCAAGTCTGCAAGGCTTCTTGACACATTCTGGGGTCGTTGGAGTTTGGGTGTATGGTTTCTTACAACGTATATTAATTCCGACTGGACTTCATCATTTTATTTATATTCCGTTTCAGTATGGACCAGCAGTTGTTTCTGGTGGGTTGCAAGCGTGGTGGTTGGAACATTTAACAACTTTCGCTGCAACCAAAGAATCAATTAAAACTTTGGCACCCGCAATGGGCTTTGAGTTGTTTGGTAATGAAAAAGTCTTCGGTGTTCCAGCAATCGCATGTGCCTTTTATGCAACGGCAAAGAAGTCAAAAAAGAAGGAAACTGCTTCTTTATTAATACCTGCAGGTTTAACTTCTCTTTTAGCAGGAATTACGGAACCGGTTGAATTTACTTTCTTATTTGCTGCTCCAGCCCTATGGTTCGTGCATTCTTTTTTAGCCGCAACAATGCAGGCTGTTATGTATAGTTTTGGTGTAGTCGGACAGCTTGATGGCGGGCTTATTGGTGATGCTGGTCAGGTTTGGATTCCGTTATGGCACAATCATTGGCAAACATGGGTCACTCAAATTGTAATCGGTTTAATTTTCTCTTTGATCTATTTCTTTGTTTTCAAGTTCTTGATCGAGAAGTATGATTTTATGACACCTGGACGTGAAAAAGATGATCAGGATGTTAAATTATTACGGAAGAAAGATTATAAGGCAAAAAAGGCGGCCCAAGATAGTGGTTTAAATTCTAAAGATCCTTATATTCAAAGGGCCTCTGACTATATTGAGGAACTTGGAGGAGCAAGTAATATCGATGATATTACTAGTTGTGCAACGCGTTTACGTGTGACAGTTAAAGATGATAGTAAAGTTGCTGCTGACTCAGAATTTAGAGCAAGTAAAGCAACTAGTGTAGTTCGTCATGGAAAAGCCATTCAAGTGATCGTAGGTTTAGATGTTGCCCAGGTTTTGGAAAAAATCCAAGATTTATTGGAAAACAGTGATATTACTATTGCTAGTGAGGCTGCAGAGAATCCATATCATCAGTCTGCTCAATTTATTTTAGATTCTCTAGGGACCCAGACAAATGTGAAAAATATTGAGAATACAGCTGACGGAATAAGTGTTACTGTTAATGATCCCGCGCAAGTTGATAGTGAAGATATATTTATATCATTAGGTTTGGGTATTAAACAGGTCAAAGTAGACAAAGATAATGTTAAAATTAAAATTGAACAGCAAAACGAGTACTTCGATGCCATTAAAGCAATGATATAGGCACTTGTGTATTTTAAAAGCAAATCCGTCATCGGGGGTGATTACGGGTTTGTTTTTATATTTTTGACTTAGATGACCTAGCTTAGTTTTGGATTTTTAGGAAATATTATTTATATGAGTAGCCTGTATTGTATAATAATAGATAAGAATCACAAAATGTATATCGAGGTTATTTCATGAGAATAGAAAAGTACGTTAATAAACATTATGATGAATTAAACCAGACAGAAAAGGAAATTGCCAGTTTTGTAATGATGCATCCCAAAGAAACGATTGTTATGAGTCTTACTGAATTAGCTCAGGCATGCTTGGTTTCTCGGTCAGCGATATTTAGATTTACCAAAAAGATTGGGCTGAGCGGATTCAATCGTTTGAAGTATATATTAGAAGATGATCAAATGAATAATGAGAGTCAAAGAGATGAAGATTATTTAGAAAGCACAATAAATGCTATCGATGCGGCCGCTCGACAATTTAAAAACAAAGATGTTGAAAAAATATATGCAAGTTTTGATAAAGCAAAAAATATTTATATTTGTTCGACAGGTTGGGTTCAGGAAATAGTTTCTAATCAATTACAAAGAGATTTTTTTATTGCGTCGTTTGTAAAATTAAGTTAGAAATAAAAAAGCCATTTGTGGTAGACTTTTGAATATCCCTAATCAAAAGAGAGGTAACCACAAATGACTTATAAACATCTTACCACACGTGAATTAACCTTTATATATAATTTTTGGAAACAAGATATTAAAGCCTATCATGCCGCTAAAGCTCTTAAACGTTCCAGCGAAACCGTTTATCGTGTTTACCGGTTTCTAGATGCTGGTAATTCAATTAGTCAATTTCAAGAAAATCATCGAGTTAATAAAACTCATTGCGGTCGAAAAGCAATTGAATTACCAGAAGATGAAACCAAATACATTAAGCAGAAACTCGCATTAGGTTGGACCCCTGATACGATTATTGGTCGAGCTGAGATACAGATCAGTTGTAGTATGAGAACCTTATACCGACTTTTTCAAAGAGGTGTTTTCAATGTGAAATTGTTGCCAATGAAAGGTAAAAGGCATCCAAATGGTTACGTTGAACGGCGTGGTAAAGCTGGCCGACTCGGCAGAAGTATTTATCAACGCTATCAGGATTATCCTCATTTTCAACATGAATTTGGTCATTTAGAAGCAGACACCGTCCAAGGCAAAGCACATCAAGGTGCAGTTATGACCTTAGTTGAGCGTCTCTCCAAAGTTGAAATCATTTTAAACATCCAACAAAAATCGGCTGAATGCGTTAATAAACATCTTAATCAATGGTTGTCCCAACAGCCAAAACACCTTTTCAAGTCAATTACTTTTGATAATGGTAAAGAATTCACTGGTTGGAAAGAAATCGCAAATAAGCATGATATTAGTACTTATTTTGCCGAAGTTGGGGCTCCTAACCAGCGTGGCTTAAACGAAAATAACAATGGACTAATTAGACGAGATGGTCTCAACAAGAGCATGGATTTTCGCAATTTACCAAATGCTTTAGTTCAACAAGTCAGTAGCCGGCGTAATCATATTCCAAGAAAATCATTAAATTATAAAACACCAATTGAGGTATTCATGGAAAACATCACAGATAAACAGCTATGTTATTTCTAACTTAATTTGACATTTCAAGTTGTAGATAAAAATGCATACGTTTTGCCGGGAGAAGTTGATGAACTAGGGATAGTTTTGAAAAAGATGAAACCTGGCGATGTGTTGATCATTATTTCTTTTAATGGTGAAAATGAAAGATTAGTTGAACAAGTGAAACAAGCTCAAATACGTGGAATCGTAACTCTGTCGTTTACGTCTGTTAGTCAAAATAAACTGGCGGAAAATGCCCAGTACAGTTTATACTACAATGTTATTGATAAGCAGGTCCCGTATCCAAATAGAAATGAGAGTTTCTTTACAGGTTTATATGTTTTGAATGATCTTTTGACAATGGGGTATGCGGATTACAGAAAGAATCAGGAGTTGGAGGAACAAGATGGAAAAGGTAAAAAAGAAAAACAAAGTTAGTGAATACTTGAGAACTGTTCTGTATCAGATGGGATTGACGCCAAGAAGAGCAATCAACTCGATGATTTTTTTATTAGTTTTTAGTTTTTTAGCCAGTATATGTTATATCTTGTTCTTATCGAGTAAGAGTGGAACAAAGTTTCAGACTTTTCTTGGAGCAAATCCGCAGAGTGCGGTAATGTTTATTATTTCAGCGATAGACTTTGGGTTAGGTTATGTGTTGTGGAATAAAAGGGAGAAACTGGTAACTAGGAGAAAAAATTTTCAGGCAGTTAACTTTTTTTTGTTACTTTCTCAACTTATAGTGGGTAACTTAGTCTGTGTGATTTTGGCTGTAATTGCTTTATATGTTTCATCGCAAGTTAAAGACGATGGTGGGAAGTACTTGTCAAGCGCAGAAATCATGCTCTTTAGCCTTAGTGGTTTGGTGTACGTTTTCTGTGCTATTCTTTTATTACGTTTACGGTGATAGTTTTAAATATACGAGGAGGTAGTAACATGTTTGGATTTGGTAAAAAGAAGAAAGAACAAATGATATATTCTCCAGCAACTGGCAGATCGATGCCGATAACAGAGGTTTCAGATGAAGTTTTTTCTGGTAAAATGATGGGCGACGGCTTCGCTGTGGAGCCAACTGAAAATGCAGTATACGCTCCGTTAAAGGGGACAGTCTCTACAGTTTTTCCAACAAAACATGCGATCGGTATAACGACAGATAAGGGCTTAGAGGTGTTAGTCCATATTGGCCTAGACACAGTTGAGTTAGATGGCGCTCCTTTTATTAGCAAAGTTAAAGAAGGTCAAGAAGTGGATCAGAATACACAAATCTCTGAAATGAATATTGCCGATATTCGGCAAGCGGGTTACGATCCAACGATAGTTATCGTTTTTACTAATATGGATCTCGTAAAAACAGTGCCGGAACCTCAAAGTGGAGAAATTTCGCATTCTGCTGAAATTGGGATGCTGGAATATAATAAATAGACGTTCAAACGGTTTTATTTAAGTATAAATGAAAGGGCTTTTATGTTGACAACGGGATTTTGATCCAATAAGAAATGAGGCAAAATAATGGCATTTTTCAACGGTTTATCACACATTGGCATCCCAACTAAAGATTTTTATAAGAGTACAGAATTGTATGAAAAACTTGGTTTTGAACTAATTAATCAGGAAGATAATTTGGGTAGTAAGGTAAACTTCTATCAGATCAGTGATTTAATATTGGAAGTTTATGAAGATAAAACTAATTCTGAAAATGGCGCTATCAACCATTTCGCAATTGCTACGGATGAAATCGACAAAACTTTTGCACATGTGAAAAAACTTGGTTTTGAGTTGATTGATGATAAGATCATGCATTTACCGTTTTTTGAGCATGGCATTAGCTATTTCAATTTTTACGGGCCTAACCATGAAACGATCGAAGTTTGTCAAAAAAATAAAGAATAAGCGAGTGATCATATGTTAGTAGGATCTATTGAAGTAGGAGGAACAAAGTTTGTTTGTGCAGTTGGTAATGAAAATTATCAAGTTAAGGATCAAATTCAAATTCCCACAACGACTCCGAGTGAAACTTTGCAGAAAACAGCTGAATATTTTGCGCAGTTCGAAATTGAAGCAATTGGGATAGCTTCGTTTGGACCGATCGAGATCCGCAAGAATTCGCCCAAATACGGCTACATTACTAAGACACCTAAAGCAGGCTGGGAGAACACCAATTTTATTGGTTACCTAAAGAAGTATTTAAATGTGCCAATGTTTTTTACGACAGATGTGAACGGCTCTGCATATGGTGAATATGTGATGTCTCTTTTATCAAATGAAAAAATTGATTCGTTGGTCTACTATACTATTGGCACGGGAGTCGGCGGTGGTGCTATCGTTGATGGAAATTTGCTAGGTTCAACCGGTCATCCTGAAATGGGACATGTTTTATTAAAAAGGCATCCTGATGATCTTGATTTCGCTGGGGTTTGTCCATTCCATAATGATTGTTTAGAGGGCTTGGTTTCTGGGCCCACATTTGAGGCTCGTTTGAACAGGGCTGGCAAAGATGTTCCTCTTTCTGAACCTGTTTGGGATATTATGAGTTATTATGTTGCGCAAGCAGCTATTCAAGCGACTTTGATATTACGGCCGAATAAAATAGTCTTTGGTGGTGGGGTCACGAGTGAAGAATTTTTACGTAAAGTTCGGCGAGATTTCGCTAAACTGCTCAATGGGTATGTAGAGGTCCCTCAACTGGATAAATATATCACAATGCCTGAAATTAAAAATAATGGCTCCGCAACAGTGGGAGATTTTGCCTTAGCGATAGATATGCTTAAAAGATAGTTTAGAGTGGAGGTTATGTTTTATGCCAAAATGGTTTCAAGATTCTGTAGTTTATCAAATTTATCCACGCAGTTTTCAGGATAGTAACAGTGATGGGATCGGTGATTTGAATGGTATCAGCCAGAGATTACCATATTTGAAAAAGTTGGGCGTTGATGTTTTATGGTTGAATCCTATTTATAAATCTCCTGATGTTGATAATGGCTATGATATTGCCGATTACGAAACTATCCAGCCGGTTTATGGGACTATGAGTGATTTTAACAAGTTATTAGCCCAAATACATGAAAATGGTTTAAAACTTGTGATGGATTTAGTAGTTAACCATACTTCAGATCAACATAAATGGTTCCAAGAAAGCAAAAAGTCTCGGGACAATCCCTACGCGGATTACTATATCTGGCGAGATCCGGTGGATGGTCACGAACCTAATAATTGGGGGTCTGCGTTCAGCGGGCCGGCCTGGACCTATGTGCCGGAACGAGGGCAGTATTATTTGCATTTGTTTGCGACAGGGCAGCCAGATTTGAATTGGGAAAATCCACAGGTTCGCCAAGAAGTGTACTCTTTAATGCGTTTTTGGCTTGATAAAGGGGTCGATGGTTTTCGCATGGATGTTATTAATTTCATTTCCAAACCCGTTGGTCTGCCAGACGCACCGCAGGAAGGCGGTTCAGCTTATGGCGATAGTTTTGCTATTGTTTCGGGTGGGCCGCGGTTAGATGAATTTTTAAGGGAAATGAATCGGAAAGTATTATCTAAATATGATGTGATGACTGTCGGAGAAATGCCCGATTCTACTCCTGAAGAGGCAATTAATTATACTAATCTAGATGGAACTGAATTAAATATGATCTTTCAGTTCCAGCATGTGAATTTAGGCGGGAATCCAGATCCAAGGCTAGGAAAATGGAATGATCAGCCAGTAAAATTATCAGAACTAAAAGAAGCATTATCACGTTGGCAAGTAGAGTTGGATGGTAAAGCTTGGAATAGTTTGTATTGGGGTAACCATGATCAACCAAGGGTGGTCTCTCGTTTTGGATCTGATCAACCAGAGTATAGGGAATTATCAGCTAAGATGTTAGCTACCACATTACATATGATGCAAGGTACACCATATGTTTATGAAGGTGAAGAGCTGGGAATGACCAACGTTCATTTTAAAGAATTATCGGAATATGAAGATATTGAGTCAATCAATGCTTATCACCAATTGGTTGAAAAAGAAAGAGTAGTAGCACCTGAACAAATGCTGGAATATTTGTCTTTCATGTCACGTGATAATTCGCGGACTCCGATGCAGTGGAGTGCTGAAAAAAATGCAGGTTTCACAGATGGAGCAAAGCCATGGTATGGTCTGAATCCTAATTACCTTCAAATCAACGCTGAAAATGAATTGAAACAAGAAGGCTCAGTATTTTATTACTATCAGAAATTAATAAAAATGCGCCATGATTCAGAATTGATTAGATATGGATCATACGAGTTGTTAGACCCCAATGATGAAGAGGTTTTTGCCTATAAGCGGCATTACAAAGGGCAAACTTTACTAGTCATCAGCAACTTTACTGAAGACACTTTAGAGCGAGATTATGAGCAAGACCAGGGGGAATTAGTCCTTGCTAATTACTCTGAGAGACAGGAAAGATCCTTTAAGCCATATGAAACTAGAGTTTATTTATTTAAATAGTCTTGGCACTAGCCATAACTAAAGAATGCTGTCTGGGCGACATTTGTTAATTTGTCACGCTTAGACAGCTTTTTGCACTTAACACAAAAAAACAACATCTTGAAAAGATTAACGGATATTTCCCTCTAAAGTAAGTTTTTGTACGCTTGGTGTTAGTTCGTAACAACCAATCATTTATACAAAATTTTACAAAAAACCAATAAGGTTAGACTTTTAAGTGGTCAACCAAAAAAAATAAAACCAATTGAACCACATAAAATTAAAAAATGTCTTAATTTACAAGTCGATTTGAATCGGTTAAAGGAAATCTGCGGGTGCCCTTACGACAAATATTGTCGTTTTTTTATCTATAATTGGTGCAAAATCAAGCATACGTGCGTTTCTGACGTACAAATTTTAGCTTTACTTTGCATACAAATGATAAATAATATTCAATCTCAATGTAAATTTTCGAGCAGGTTAAGTTTTTTATTTTTAATCAAATTGCGCTGAGTTGGGCTGTACTCTTTTTGTTCGGCGAGCATATCAACATTTAACTGTCATAATGGTCATGCGTCAAGGAGCTAATGTTCAGTCAAATAAATTTATTGATAGTTTGCGTAACCTCTTATGTCAAAAACTAGAAATAAGCACGCCAAGGCTTTTTCTAACTTAGCGATATAGGATACAATGTCACGAAAACCATGTATTTTTATGGCCTTAAAGCCCACTTAGGAGCGGCAACTAATGGTTATATTTTGAACTATATTTGTCACCAAGTCTTCAATTCATGATACACAAATCGCCTTAATTTTGATCGAGAGCTGTCCCTGTCATTTTGTTTTGGTATGTTAGCCAAACTTTAAAAAAGTTTACAAAACATGGGTACAACCTTTAAACACTTTATTGTTCAAATATGAAAGGTGCAAGGCAACATAATAGTTGTGTTCTAAAGAAATTACGCTGTATCATTGAATCCCATTCGTCAATTTTGGTGGCCAAAATTATGGAATCGTAAATAATTTAATGCGTTCGTTAGACGGTTTTTGGCTAAAAAATGAGTTGATTGTTTTTACTTATGATCTTGTTTTTTGTTTTAACGAGAATGAAGTTATTACGAACTAGTACATACACGTTATACCACTTTTAATCAATTCATTTTTTATTTCAATTGAATATATGATTCTAAACGGGATAAAAGCGATAGATAACTTAACCTTTCAAGAAAAAGCGGTTTTTGAAAAATATTCGGATCTTAAATGAAAGTTTTTAAAATGAGAGTTATTGAAAAATTTTGTACATTTTTATTTTATGTATTATTATTCACAATGTTTTTAAACTTAATTGCTAAAAGAAGTGCGTATATAAGACGAAAATTCCCCAAATCTTGTATATTTTATTTGTAAGTGTTAATTTGTCTTAATCCATAAGAATTTAACTTTATAAAATCTGATGAATAATATAATCTAATTAGCGAATAAAGATACTCTAATGATAGTTTTAACCTCATTGCTTATGTGAAAAATAAAATATATAATTATGGTGAAATAGCAAAATAGAAGCGCTAACATAAATGTATTTTTGTTTACGATGTTTTATTTTCAAGGGGGCGAAATTGATGAATCGAGAAAAAAGGTTAGAGTTGATCAAAAAGATTGTAGATTCTGAGAAAATATCAACTCAAGAAGAATTATTAGAAACTTTAAAAAAAAGGGGCGTAAATGCGACTCAAGCTACGATATCGAGAGATATTAAATCTTTAGGGCTTTTTAAAAGTATGAAGAATGGGACAAAGTACTATATAACGCCTTATAAGCAAAAAGAAGCAAAAAAAATCAATAAAATTCAAGAAGCTATTCACGATAATGTGACTAGTGTTGAGAGAATTGCATGGCTAAATATTGTAAGAATGCCTTTAAATTCTAATTATGCAAACGCTTTAGGGTCGTTGCTTGACACAAGTAATATACCTGAAATCGTAGGGACTCTTGCAGGCAACGACACATTGGTTATTATTAGTAAAAGTGAAGATGATGCTGCTAAAATAAAACAATTTATTTTAGAAAGTATTGATAATTAGTAATTGCATTTTTCTTAAGGAGGAAAAAAATTGTTAGAGGAAACTGAAGTTAAAAGGTCTCTAAAAACTAGGCATTTGTCAATGATTGCATTGGGAGGTAGTATCGGGACAGGTTTATTTGTGGCAAGTGGGTCAGCAATTTCTAAAGCTGGACCAGGGGGAAGCGTTGTTGCATATGTTGGTATTGGAATAATGGTCTTTTCTTTGATGACTTCATTGGGAGAAATGGCAACATATTTTCCCGTTTCCGGTTCCTTTGCCAGCTATGCCCGACGATTTGTTGACCCAGCTTTTGGCTTCGCAATGGGTTGGAATTACTGGCTAAATTGGGTGATCACTCTGGCAGTGGATGTTTCGACGATTGGTCTCGTTTTTAAGTTTTGGTTTCCTAATAGTTATGGGTCACTTTTTAGTTTAATCGCCTTTATTTTAATTTTTTTGATAAACGCCTTGTCAGTTAGTTCGTTTGGAGAAACGGAATATTGGTTGGCGATAATAAAAGTCATTACAGTGATTTTTTTCTTGTTGGTCGGCTTTTTAACGATTGTTGGGATAATTGGTGGCCATCCAGTTTTTGGAAGAAATTTTACGTATAAAGATGCACCATTTGTTGGTGGCCTACCAAGTATTATTCAGGTCTTCTTAGTTGCTGGTTTTTCTTTTCAGGGTACAGAACTGATTGGAATTACTGCTGGGGAATCTGAAACCCCCGGTGAAAGTATTCCTAAAGCAATCAAGCAGGTTTTTTGGAGAATATTAATTTTTTATGTTTTTTCGATTGCAGTAATTGCTGCCCTAATACCTTATACTAGTCAAAATTTGTTAGGTACAAGTGCTTCAGATATTACTATCAGTCCATTTACTTTGGTTTTTAAACGTGCGGGTTTGGCCGGAGCGGCCAGTATTATGAATGCTGTTATTCTAACGTCTGTACTTTCTTCTGCTAATTCAGGAATGTATGCTTCTACTAGAATGCTTTTTTCTTTAGGGGTTAATGGCGATGCTCCTTCCATTTTTGCTCGGACTAATAGTCGTGGAATTCCTATGCCGGCATTATTAGTAACTAGTATTGTGGGATTGGTTATTTTTGGGACCAGCATTGGCGATAGTCATATATATACTTTCTTGGTTAGTGCTAGTGGGTTAAGCGGTTTTATAACGTGGTTAGGTATAGCAATATCCCATTACAGGTTTAGGAGAGCTTTTGTAGCTCAGGGACATCGGTTGAGTGAACTTAAGTATCACGCAATGATGTTTCCGCTGGGACCAATTATTGCGATGATTTTATGTGTGGTCGTAATCTTTGGTCAGGACGTTGATTCTTTTTTAAAACTTGACTGGCAAAATATCGTTATTTCGTATATGTCTATACCTATTTTTTTAGTTCTTTTTATTTACTATAAAGTCAAATATCACAGTAAATTAATACCTTTAGATCATGTTGATTTATCTGTTCATAAATAGCAGCAAACGTTTTAAACCCTGCCAAAAAAACGTATAAGTTTAAATAATTTTTTATTTTCGAGTAGCATATTGGGGAGTGTCAAGAAGTTTGTGTAAAAAGGGATTGCCCTTTCTCCATAAAATTAAATCTTTTCAGTCGAAAAGTGATTCTAATGTATCCTTAACTTGTCCGAATCCACGATGAATTCGATTAAAGTTCTTTTCGTTGTAACTAATTACTTGCACTCCAATGAAATTGTCTAATGATTTTTCATTGGGAAACTGTTCTTTTGCTTTAGTCTTGCGTTTAATCTTTTTATTTAGCGATTCTATAATATTTGTTGAATAAATGGTTGGGCGTATTGCGGCTGGAAAAGCCAAAAAAGCTAATAATTCCTTTTCAATTGACCTAATGTGACTAATCAGATTTGTGTATTGCTTTTCCCAAGTACTATAAAAATCGGCAAGCATTTTATGAGCTTCAGTTTTATTAGTTACCGAATGAAGCTGTTTGAAATCATTTAAAATGACCTCACGGTCTTTTAAACGGACATGTGTACTAATATTACGCATAACATGAACTAAACATCTTTGAAATTTTGCTTTAGGAAAAGCATGTAACAGCGCTGGTTGAAGTCCGACCATTCCGTCCGCAATAATTAATTGAACCTGTTTAAGCCCTCGCTGCTTAAGATCTGCTGCCATTTCCGACCAGACTTCAGCATTTTCACTGGGTGCAATGCGATAATCAAGAACTTCCTTAATTCCAGTGGGTGTAATTCCTAAGGCAATATAAACCGCTTCTCTTTGAACTGTGTCACGACGCAAAGGTAAATAAGTTGCATCTAAGAATAAGCAAACATAGTTTGCTTTAATGGTTCGTTGATGAAAAGCTTCAATCTGCTCAGTTACTTGAGCAGTAATGTTAGAAACAGTTGTAGCTGAATAATAAGAACCATACATTTTCTCAATCAAATCAGCGATTTCACGAGTGGTAACACCTTTAGAGTAAAGTTGAATAATTGTAGTTTCTAAAGCATCTTGACGACGAGAATAAGCTGGAAGTAAATGATTATGAAACTTGCCTTGTCGGTCACGCGGCACAGCAATTTTCAACTTACCATATTCGGAATCAATTAACCGAAAGTATTGACCATTCCGATAATTGTTAGCCTTAAAACCATTACGTTCATAAGGATCATAACCGAGTAACGAAGTTAACTCAGCTTGTAAGATTTGATTAATAGCTTTTTCAAGTTGTTGGCGAAAAAGTTCTTTAACATCGCCATTTGATAATAGAGTTTTGGTTAAATCTTTGGTAAACTGTTCCATGGGGAATCCCTCCGTTTTGGTTTGGTTTGACGATTTAATCATACGGGGAAGGGATTCCCTTTTCAATAGGATTTTATTTATTTACACAAACTATTTTATACTCTCTGATAAGGCAGACGAAAAAGCGATTCACGTTTTGTTAAAAAGAGAGGACAAGTTGGTTGCTTATACACGTATCGTACCTCACACAGATCAAGTACACATTAGTTTTGGTAGGGTCTTGGTTGTTAAAGAATATCGTAAACACGAATTAGGTAGAAAAGTTGTTCAAGCTACACTTAATCAAATTCAAAAACAATTTCCTGCTAAAGAAATTAAGATTCAAGCACAAAGTTACTTGCAAAACTTTTATAGCTCATTTGGGTTCTCACCTGTTTCTGACGTTTATTTGGAGGATAATATTCCACACCTGGATATGATTCTAAAAAAATAAAACACATGCTGAGGAGAGTGAAATAGAGTGAAGTTACTGGTGTTATTAGGAACAGTTATTTCAGCTTGTTTTGGTTCTATTTACTTAGTTGCCACCATTAAAGGTAAAGTACAACCAAATAGAGTAACCTGGTTACTCTGGTCGCTTTCTCCTATGAGTGCGACAATTGTGGCTATTTCAACGGGAATCAGCTGGTCTATTTTACCAGTATTCATGGCTGGATTCATGCTGTTCCTAATTTTCCTTGGTAGTTTTATTAACAAAAGTGCTTATTGGAAAATTAGTCTGTTAGATTTGCTTTGTGCCGCACTTTCAATTGGCACCCTCGTTATTTGGAAGATGACTAACGAACCTAATTTAGCTGTTTTGTTCGCTATTTTAAGTGACGCTTTAGCTGCATTGCCCACCTATATTAAAATTTGGTTGTTTCCTTATACCGAAAGGCCCTTTTTTTATATTGGCGGTACTTTTTCAGCTCTAACAAGCTTGATTGCAGCTCCTAATAATAAGTTGACAACCATCGGTTTTGCTGTTTATTTAGTAGTCCTCAATACATCACTCATGCTGCTTATTTATTTTCGCCAAAAAAAGTTTTCTAGTAGTAATTAATATCAAGCGAAAGCCAGTACAATACCATTTACGCTTTAAATGGCTGGTTTTGAAAAATTTTAATTAATTTAATTAATCAGTACACTTGACGAAGACCGCAATTTTAACATTCGTTCGATTTCACGGTAAATAAACCCTTGAGTTGTTTCCTTGTCGGAAATGATCCAATTGAGGTATTTAGTTGAAAAGAGCAAGTAGATATTTTTCCGAATCTAAGCCGTTGGCTTTGGCACTCTCAATTAAAATTCTTGCGGTCCATGACCAATAATTTTACGGCTTGTTTGTAAAAATTGTTGGAGTACTCTTTATCTATGGAACCAAAATTGAAGAGGATAGCAATAAGTCTTCTTTTACTTGGGAAAAGTAATCGCTAAATTTTATCCTAATTAAGGTCCAAATTGCTAAAATATTATGAAGAATTAATTAGAACTCATGCCGTTGAAGAGATCGAACAGAAATATTTGATTTCTAGCGATGATTTGACAGAAATGTTGGGTGATTGGATCGTGCAGTATGAAATCCAAAATTTAATTCAGAAAATTGAAGCCGAGCTTAAAGCTACTTAGGGCAACTCGCCTAACAAACGAGCGCAACTAAAGCTGAAAAATCTTTGCTGGACGCCACAACGCAACAGTTTTTTGAAACAGATCACGAAGCGACGTTTATGTCGATGAAAGCAAATTCCTTGATAAATGGACAACTAAAACCCGGCTATAATCTCCAAAAATCAATTTGTTTTGAACTATGAGATTCTTCTTAAGCCAGCTGATACTTGGACATTGGCTCCATTTTTGTTAGACATGCCGTATTTAGACTTATTCAAATGCAATTTAACTGACACTAATTATTGCAGTGAATCAAATTATAGTGTAATTCTAGGGACTGTCTGAAAACTAAAAATTCAGGTATAATCTGAGGAAAAACGAATCGAGGCATTCCGATGACAACACCTAAACGATACGAACTGGAAGATGCTCAGTGGGACCGAATCAAAGGATACTTCCCACCATACCGGACTGGCCGTCCATCAAGCCTAGACAACCGTACCGCCCTCAACGCTATCCTCTGGCTCATGCGCAGCGGGGCTCCTTGGCGTGATCTACCTGAACGCTATGGCTCTTGGAAAACGGTGTATAGTCGCTTCCGAGCCTGGGTAAGTTCAGGCTTGTTCGAACAGGTTTTTCTCGAATTGATTGACGATCCCGACATGGAAAACTTGAGCTTAGATTCAACGATCGTTCGAGCGCATCAAAAGGCCACTGGGGCAAAAAAAACGCCGAATGTATGGTCGAAAATCAAGCTATTGGACTAAGTCGAGGTGGCCGAACGACCAAGATTCACGCACTCGTTGACGGATTAGGGAATCCCTTGGGTTTTCGCCTAACAGGTGGTCAAGTACATGATAGCCAAGTTGCCAGTGAGTTGCTGGAAGGCTTCGATATTTCTCAATCAAATATTATCGCGGATAAAGCCTATGGCACCGCGAAACTTCGCCAGTATATTGAAGATAAAGCAGGCGTCTATACCATTCCGCCAAAGGAAAATACCAAAGACAAGTGGACCTGTGATTACCACGTTTATTGTGAGCGCCATTTGATTGAGAACTTCTTCAATCAGTTGAAGAACTTTCGTAGGATTGCAACGCGTTATGATAAGCTCGCTCATGTTTATCTGGCTACGGTCTACATTGCCTCAATTTGCATCTTACTTAAGTAGTTTTCAGACGGACCCTAGATGATTTTGAGAAATTTCCGCTGTTTCCTTACGGTGTATGTGCGAGAGAGAAAAGAAATGCATTTTTTGAGAATTACAGTGTACACAACGATAAATTAGGTTTTGAACGAAAATTTAAAGTTTATGAGTCCAACAAAACAAGTAACATCAGAGTTAGCCCGACTATCGAAAATTCTCAAAGGTACCAACGGTGCATAAACTACAATCCAACTCGTGAGTATTTCAAAAATTATATTAAAGAACAGCCCTCATTAGGAATAGGATTACAGCTCTTCGTCCAGAACAAGATCGATATTGAACCAGTTTTCAAGTACATCGAACTTATTTACGAGACGAAGAAGCCGTTTCAAACGAGCTAAGGTTCTCTGTAATGACCATTAATTTAACCAAGTTAGCTCAGTTTTTGGCTAGTGATAGCCATTACTTTGTTGGACGACATGAACAAATTGTTCTTAAAAGTAAATATATAAATCAAACAAATAGGGTCAAAATTTTGAAAAACCAGAATTTTGACTCTGTTTTACATTTTGGAGATAATCTTTCCCAGCTTCTCATAACTTATTATTAAAGACGGTCGGCTAAACAGCGCTTACATTTATTAGCGTTATACTAAAATGATTTTTACAATCATAAATTTTAAACAAGCAGAACCTATCAGAGTAAATATTGTTTGTTTTCAGCTGACTTAAGCATGCCTTTATTTTAAAAATCAATTATTTTTACTTAGTAAGAAGCAAAATAGATGGTGAATTTTTGGTAATATAACCGACTTGACTATCACAGTTGAAGTATTGTTTTAATTTGGTCTGTAATTCGGCAACGGCTTTTCTGTGATCATTCTGTCGCTTAGGATTTACATTTTCCATGTAAAATAGAGCGTCACTAGTGTTTTCAGTAACCTCAACTCTGGCGCTATCACGCCAAGACCAGCAACGACTTAAGATAGAATGATCGTCAGTATAGATCACTTCGTTAGGCATAGCTTCTTGCTCTTCTTTTTCACCAATCGGCCAGAATTTTTCGCCACCTGAAGCAACCGTTAGTCGAATATCTCCTTCAATTTTTGCCAGGTCTTCTCCTGCGACAGGGAAAGCCCAGTTTAACGAGACTGAATTATAAACATCGACTATTGGGTTGATACTAGTAACTCCCTTACCTTGCTTAGCCCTTTTTAGCAGACTTTCGACAGCGCAACGTGCACCTTTTTTTGTTTTAAATTTTTGAAATGCTTTTCTCCAATCAGAAATTACATCGTTGGAACTGATTGGATTATCCGGGATCCATTTGATTGCTTGGCAATTAGCTTTTTCAAGTAAATTTGCAGGAATTTTATCGTTTTCATGGTTATTAATATCCTCAGCTACGATCACTGCAATTTCTACATCTGGAAATAAGTTCCAGAAAGGTGCTTCAGCTCTAAAGTTTTTCTTCATCAATGATACCCTCCTAGTATTAAGTATTATATGTATAATTAGGATGCTAGTTTGTAAAACCCAACCATTTAATACAAAATTTTATAAAAACCTCAACTCAATAAAATGAAACTTTTAAATGACCAAACAAAAAGGAATATAACCAATTAATTCACATAAAGTTTAAACAAAAACGTCATAATTTGCAAATCGATTTGAATCAGTTATAGGAAATCTGTGAGTGTTTTTTCGGCAATTATTGTCTTTCTTTTATCTATAATCGAATCAATACCAAGCATGCGAGCATTTCTGGCATACAAATTTTAGCTTTGCTTACAGATAATTAGTAATGTCCAATCTTAACGTAGATTTTTCGAGTTGGCTAAGCTATCTATCTCAAAGAAAATTGCACTGGATTGTATTAACGTTAATCGGTGAGCACATCAGCTTTTACCTGTCATCATAAATGCGCTATAAGGCGTGAATATGTGCAAGCAGATCAGATCGTTATTATTGACAGTTTGCCTAATTCACTATGTCAAAAAGTTAGAAACAAGCGTGCAAAGGTTTTTCTCTAACGTAACCGATATAAGGTATAATGTCGCAAAATCTATGTATTTTTAGGACTTTAAAACTCATTTGATCAGGGTAACTAATGGTTATATTTTGAATTATTTCGCTACCAAAATTCCAGTTCATGATACACAAGCTGGCTCAACTTAGATCGAGAGCTATCCCTGTTTAAACAGGAGTGCAATCTTTAAGCATCTTACCATTTAAATATGAAAGACGCTGGGTAACATAATAGTTGTTGCTTTAAAGAAATTACATTGTATCATTGAAGATTCCTTTTCAGTTTTGAAAGACGATCATAGTACTGAACGTAATTTGACGCGTATTGTGTATCTTTCAAAAGTCCCCATTTTTTATAATTAGAATGGCTAAGTCTATATGGCATTATAATTATTTTAAAACATTAGTTGATATTATTAAATAAAAAAGTTGTAGTTTGGAAAAATGAAAGCGGCTCTAATTATAAAGTTAACAAAAAATAATAATTATTTCTTTATTCTCACTTTATTCAAAATAATAATCACTATGCAATAAAGCTCTCAAAAAATGTATAAAGTATTGATTGGAATTCATCTTTATTTAAACAAAAATTTCATTTTTAAATATTGATATAGCAGCATTTGACAGCGTTTTTTTAATGAAGTACACTCTGAGCGTCAAAAGAAATAAAACACTAAGGAGTGACATTTATGCAAAAATCTACAGGAGTCGTTACACCAGAATTCCATACAGATAATGCTAAAAATTATGGATTTAGTAGTCCAATTCACGTATCTTCGGAAATTGGAAAGTTGCGTTCAGTAATTTTGAAGCGACCTGGCAGAGAAATTGAGAATTTAACACCTGATACCATGCCACGATTGTTATTTGATGATATTCCATATTTACCGATTGCCCAAAAGGAACATGACTATTTTGCTCAAACTCTCAGGGATAACGGCGCTGAGGTTTTGTACCTTGAAAACTTGGCGGCCGATGCATTGAATGAACAACCTGTTAAGCAAGAATTTGTTGATCGCATGGTCAAGGAGTCGGGATTTAAGGATGGACTAACATATTCTGCTTTGAAAGAATACTTGGTGGGCATGGAGCCTTTGCAAATGATTACCACCATTATGGAAGGCATTCGCAAGAGTGACATTGATCTGAACTACAAGGATTTACGATTACTTTCAGAAGATGCTGATTATCCGTTTTTAATGGATCCAATGCCTAACTTGTATTTCACTAGGGATCCAGCTGCCTCGATTGGTGATGGACTCTCAATTAATCATATGACATTTGCAGCTAGAAGACGTGAATCATTATTTATGGAATATATCATCAAACATAATCCACGTTTTGCAGACCAGGGCGTGAATGTTTGGAGAGACAGAAATCATACCACACGTATTGAAGGCGGAGATGAATTAGTCTTAAGTGATCATGTGATGGCTATCGGAATCTCACAACGGACATCGGCTGACGCGTTGGAAGATATTGCTCGTAATCTTTTTACAAATTCAAACTATGACACAGTTGTGGGAATTAAGATTCCGCACAATCATGCAATGATGCATTTAGATACAGTCTTTACTATGATCAATTACAATCAGTTTACAGTTCATCCGCAAATTATGAACGGCGGCAAGATAGATATGTGGGTCCTTCATCCAAGTAAAGATGGACAGATCACTAGCGAACACCGTACTGATTTGCTCGAGGTTTTAAAAGAAGTCTTGCATCAATCTGAACTTGACCTGATTCCAACCGGCAATAGTGATCCAATCGTTGCACCACGTGAACAATGGAATGATGGTTCTAATACTTTGGCCATCGCACCAGGAGAAGTTGTCACTTATGATAGAAATTATGTTTCTAATGAGATGTTAAGGGAACATGGAATCTTAGTTCATGAAGTTCTCTCAAGTGAACTTTCACGCGGTCGGGGCGGCCCACGTTGTATGTCGATGCCAATTATCAGGGAAGATTTAGAAACTAAGTAATAAAAATTCAGGACTAACTCTAGGTAAGTTATTTTAATAGTTTTAATAAGATAACAAGGTATAACACTCGTTCAATAAAAATTTAATTTGAGGTGAAGAATCACATGGAGAGTAAATTTGTTGGTAAAGAAAGTAACGTTTTTCAAGGACGCAGTATTTTGTCGGAAACATCAATGACACCTGCAGAAATGGAATATTTGATTAATTTTGGGCTTCATTTGAAATTTATGAAAAAGAATAATATTCCGCATCGTTATCTAGAAGGGAAAAACATTGCTTTGCTGTTTGAAAAGGCTTCGACTAGAACAAGATCTTCTTTCGTGACAGCGGCAATTGAATTAGGTGCGCATCCTGACTATTTAGGTAAAGATGATATTCATTTAGGTAAGAAGGAAAGTGTTGAAGATACTGCTAAAATTTTAGGATCAATGTTTGACGGAATCGAATTTCGCGGTTTCAAACAAGAAACTGTTGATGGGCTAGCTAAGTATTCTGGTGTGCCGGTTTGGAATGGTTTAACAGATGAATGGCACCCAACACAAACGATTCCTGATTTAATGACAATGAAGGAAAATTTCGGCCGTTTAAAGGGATTGACATTAACTTACATTGGCGATGGCAGAAACAACGTGGCTAACTCCCTGTTAGTTGGCGGTTCAATGGTTGGTGTCAATGTTCACGTGGTCACACCTAAAGCTTTATATCCTTCTGAAAAACATGTTTCTATCGCCAAGGAATATGCTGCAAAGAGTGGTGCTCAAGTTATGATTACAGACAACATTGAAGAGGGTGTTAAGGGCTCTAACGCCATTTACACAGATGTTTGGGTCTCAATGGGCGAAAGTGATTGGGAAGATCGTGTTAAACTGCTCAAACCATATCAGGTCAATATGGAACTGATGAAGAAAACAGGAACACCGGATGATCAATTGATCTTCATGCATTGTTTGCCAGCCTTTCATGATACTAAGACAGCGTATGGACAAGATGTCTATGAAAAATATGGTATCAGCGAGATGGAAGTTACTGATGAAGTCTTTCGTAGTAAATACTCACGTGTCTTTGAAGAAGGTGAAAACCGGAAGCACGGGATTAAAGCTATTATGGCAGCTACGTTGGGGAATTTATTTATCCCATCAGTCTAAAATGCTATTTTAAGTTTTGATCAGGAGTGTGAACTAAGATGCCTAAGAAAATCGTAGTCGCTTTAGGTGGTAATGCAATCGCGACTAAAGACGGCTCGGCGGGAGCTCAACTCAATTCGATCAAGCAAACCGCTGAGGTGTTGGCACAATTTGTTAAAGCAGGTAATCAATTGGTTGTCACCCATGGCAATGGCCCACAAGTTGGAAATTTGTTATTGCAAATGACTAAGGGACAGTCAAAAGGCAATCCTCCCATGCCTTTGGACACGGTGGGAGCTATGACGCAAGGCAGTATTGGCTACTGGCTGCAAAAAAGTTTGTCTGAGATTTTTGAAAAAGAAAATATTCAAAAAACGACTGCTACTATTGTAACACAAACTATAGTTGATCAAAATGACGAGGCATTTCATGCCCCTTCTAAACCTATTGGTCCGTTTTATTCCAAAGCTAAAGTAATAGCATACCAAAAAGAACATCCGGGATATGTTTTTGCGGAAGACGCAGGGCGGGGGTACCGAAGAGTCGTAGCTTCCCCGCGACCGATAAATATTAAAGAATCTCCGCTGATCTCATTGATGTTGGAAAATGGTATGGTACCGATTGCTGCTGGTGGAGGCGGTATCCCAGTGATTAAAACCGCTGATGGCAGCTTAACTGGTGTGGAGGCTGTAATAGATAAAGATTTTAGCGCGGCTAAATTGGCTGAAAATATTGGTGCAGATGAGCTGATAATTTTAACTGCGGTTGATTATGCCTATATAAATTATGGAAAGTCTTCCCAGAAAAAATTAGGAGAAGTAACCGTGCATGAAACGATGGAATACCTTGAGCAGGGCCAATTTGCGGCGGGAAGTATGTTGCCTAAAATTCAAGCTGCAAATGATTTTGTTTCAAATACAAATGGTCAGGCAGTTATTACTTCCTTGAAAAATGTTTCTCATTTAATTACTGGTCGCTCTGGAACAGTGATCACTAATTGATTTGTCATAATTGTTTTTAATGACAGATGCAAGGAGAGTCTGAGCATAGGAACTATGCCAGACTCTTTTTTTCTTGAAAAATTTAATAGTTTTAGTGAAGCACATTTGCTAGTGAAAGTTATCAATAAAATTTGAAGGGAATGAATTTAATGGAGAATAATTCAAAAGGAATCGCTAAAGGTGAGCTTGTTGCTTTAATAATTAGTTCATCGATTGGAACAGGGATTTTCGGTATTATGAACGATTTAGCTAATGCTGCAGCGCCAGGTCCTGCGTTACTGGCGTGGGTCTTTGTTGGAATCGGTATTCTTGCCTTGGTTCTCTCGTTGAATAATTTGTCTGAGAGACGTCCTGAACTTGATTCCGGGATTTTCAGTTATGCTGGAGCACAGTTTGGACCCTTAGGTGAATTTATTTCAGGCTGGGCCTATTGGCTGTCATCTTGGTTAGGAAATATTGCCTTTGCCACAATGTTAATGAGTTCTTTTGGGACCTTTTTTAAAGTGTTCAAAGGTGGTCAAAATTTAGCTTCGATTTTTGCAGCAATAATTATTATGTGGTTACTGACTCTTTTGGTAAATAATGGCGTTGAAAGTGCTTCTTTCATCAATACGATCGTTACGATCTGTAAGTTAATCCCAATCTTTGCATTTGTTGTCATTATGATCATCAGCTTTAAGGGCGGAATCTTTACGGCTGATTTCTGGGGCAACGTTACTAATAATGTCTTACACGGGGGCAAAACAGTTTCATTATTTGAACAGATGAAAGGTTCGATCATGGTTATGATGTGGGTCTTCATTGGAATCGAAGGAGCTTCTGTTTTAGGCAACCGTGCTAAGAAAAAATCTGACGCACAGCAAGCCACAGTTTATGGTTTAGTTTCATTACTAGCAATTTATATTTTAGTTTCATTGTTACCATACGGAGTCTTGAGTCAAGCTAAGATAGCCACTTTGCAACAACCAGCCATGGGTGAAATTTTGAAACACGTTGTTGGGTCATGGGGTTCAGTTATGATCAACATTGGCCTAATCATTTCTACACTTGGGGCATGGATTTCATGGACGATGCTGCCAGCTGAAACAACGATGTTGATGGCTAAGGACAAGACTTTGCCTAAGTCATGGGGAAAGGTTAATAAGAAAAATGCACCTACCTATTCTTTGGTAATTACTGGTGTAATGCAGACAATCTTCTTGTTTTCGCTGCTCTTTACTGAATATGCATACAACTTTGCCTACAGTTTATGTACAGCTGCGATTCTGATTTCTTATTTGATGGTTGGATCATATCAAATGCAATTCTCTTACCAAAAGAAAGAATGGGGACAATTTGTGATAGGTATTATTGCGGCTGCATTTCAGTTGACAGCGATGGTACTAGCTGGTTGGCAACAGGTTTTGATGGTTTCGATCCTCTATATTCCTGGATTTATCTTTTATTATTTGTCTAGCAAAGAAAATGATCGTCGAATCAATAAAAATGAGAAGATTACTATGGGGATAGTACTATTGATTGCCGTAATAGCAATTATTATGATCTGCACCGGTACAATAAAAGTTGGTTAAAATGAATAAACAGCAGAATTTCGAATTTGTTAATGGAGGAAAATAAGATGGCAAAAATAGTTGTTGCTCTAGGCGGGAATGCGATCCTCTCAGAGGATCCATCGGCCCAAGCACAAAAACGTGCTGTTAGTCAGACAGCTAAAGAGTTGGTTAATTTTATTAAAAACGGTGACCAGTTGATCATTACTCATGGTAACGGTCCACAAGTGGGAAATTTATTGTTGCAGCAAAGTGCTGGTGACAGCTCAGAAAACCCAGCCATGCCATTGGACACTTGTGGAGCAATGACACAGGGCAGTATTGGCTATTGGTTCCAAAATGCTATGCGTGAGGAATTGCTTAAGAATGGGATTGACAAAGACGTAATGACGATCATCACACAAACAATCGTTGCAGAGGATGATCCGGCTTTTCAAGATCCTTCTAAACCGATCGGCCCGTTTTATAAAAAAAGCGAAGTAGCGAAACTAAGGCAAGAACACCCAGACTGGAAGCTGATGGAAGACGCTGGGCGTGGATATCGGCGAGTGGTTCCTTCACCAAAACCCGTTAAAATCAATGAATACCGGGCAATCAAACAAGTCGTTGAGGCTGGAATCGTGCCGATTGTTTCTGGCGGTGGCGGGATACCTGTTGTTGAAAGAGGCGACCGTTTGGTCGGCACAGAAGCTGTGATCGATAAGGACTTTAGTGCGTCTAAGATTGCTCAACTGATCAAAGCTGACAAGTTGATCATTTTAACTTCTGGCGGAGGTGTTTACTATAACTATGGTCAGCCCGAACAAGCCGAATTAAAAACTGTTGGCATTGAGGAGATTCAAGAGCATATTAACGCTGAAGAATTTTCGAAGGGCAGTATGATGCCGAAAGTTAAAGCAGCGGTAGACTTTGTCCGCCAAAGCGGTAATCCCGCTGTTATTGGGGATTTGAAAGATGCTAAAGAGATCATTGAAGGAACTCAGGGTACGATGATCATTAATGAAGGTACTCAAACAGAATACAGATAAATTAAAGTTTTGAGCAAATAAGTTTCAAAGCTATTAATCAAGAGGCAGGAAGATAATGATGATTTTCTTGCTTTTTTGCTTTATTCCTATAAATGATATTGTTTAATATCGGTGGGAAAGTAAGTAATAAGCTAGACTTGATTTATTTAATTGGTCGCTAGTAAACAAATTTTTCTTTTTTAAAGAGCCTTACATTGAGGATTTTTGTAAGGCCATTTTAAAGCTTTCATATAATCTCCATGTAACACCATAAAATATTTTCAAAAACATGAATTATTTTGCACAATATATTTTGAGATTTGTTTGCGAGCTTTACCTAAGTGAACATATCATTTGATAAAATTTTCTTGCCAAATAATAAGTAAAATGCAGAAAGTATAAGAAAGACTCGCTTGTGTAAAATTATTTATTCCCGACATATGCTATTTTAACGGCGTTTTCAGCTCGATTAAAGTATTTTTTAATTTTATTTAATAGAATAAAAAATATAAATATGGGCTTACTCTTTTTGATTTTTGTAGTATGATAAGTAGGTAGCTAAATATGTGAAAAAAATTCAATGTTATGAAAAAGAATTGTACTAGGAGGAACCTTTTATGAAAATTGCTGAAATTGTTGGGACTAATTCGGCTGGATCATATAATCGTAAACTTTTAAAATATATGCAAAAACAGTATAGTTCAGATGAATGTGAACTTTCAGTTTGTGAGATCGACAATTTGCCTTTGTTTAATGTGTCGTTATTGTCGGGGGATTTACCTCAAGCAGTCAAAGTGCTTTATCATGAAGTCGAAACTGCTGATGCAGTGATAATTTCCACGCCTGAATATGACCACGCGATCACAGCAGCATTAAAGAGTGCACTAGAATGGTTATCTTGTCGGAAAGAATTGTTTTTCCAAAAACCGGTTATGATCGTGGGAACATCTTTGGGTAATCAAGGAACTTCCCGTGCCCAAGATAGTCTCCGTCAAATTTTAAACTCACCAGGTCTGTGTGCAGATGTTTTGTCGGGCCATGAATTTTTGTTAGGCCATTGTCAAGAACAGTTTAACCAAGCTGGAGTTTTGAAGGATCAGGATACTGCTGGATTTTTGGATGAATGCTTTACAGCTTTTGTTCAAAAGGTACGCATGCATCAAAATAGAAATGAAGAAAATGTAGCTTAAACTGTTAAATATGAATAGCATCAGTTAGGCATTGATCGCGTAAGATGGGTCAATGTTTTTTATTGTCTTTAGTTAGTTTCGGTAGCTAATATTTGCTACAATAAGACCATGGACAAAAGTTCGTTGCCGGAGTTAACGGACTCCGGTCTCTATCGTTATTTGCAACAGAATAGCCATGAATTGATCAACTGACTTTGGGACAATTGTTTTTTCAAAAGTATAAAAAGACCAGTTGTTTTGGTATTAGCGGACTCTAGCTGTTATTATGGATATTAATAGCAGCTAGAAAATGAATAGAAAAAAATGATTTATCAATTAAGGATACCAATTAATAAATGAGATGAGGGAACGGGTTTGGCATATATTGAAATTGAGCATTATTCAAAAGTATTTGGCAGCGGTGAACGTGGGATCCGCGCTAATGATGATATTTCCTTTGAACTTGAAAAGGGACAGTTAATGGTCATTGTGGGTGCTTCTGGTGCAGGTAAGTCAACTTTATTGAATACTTTGGGTGGAATGGATTCAGCTACTGAGGGCCGAGTAGAGATCAATGGGAAAAACATAGCTGAATATTCAGAAAAGCAGTTAACTACTTATCGGCGAAATTCGATTGGATTTGTTTTTCAATTTTATAACCTGATTCCTAATTTAACTACTTTAGAAAATGTTGAACTGGCATCTGAAATTTCTCCAGACGCACTTGATCCAGCTGAAACGTTGGGCAAAGTTGGTTTGGAAAATCGGAAAGATAATTTTCCTTCACAGCTTTCGGGTGGAGAACAGCAAAGAGCTTCAATCGCACGCGCGGTTGCAAAAAATCCAGAACTTTTGTTGTGCGATGAGCCAACGGGGGCGCTTGATTATAAGACAGGCAAAACGGTTTTACAGCTTTTACAAGATTTCAGCCACAAAGAGAGCAAAACAGTTATTATTGTCACTCATAATGCTGCGATCAAAGCGATGGCTGATCATGTGATCGAGATCTCTGATGGCAAAGTCAAAGAAGATTATCTTAATGAGTGGCCAAAACCAGTTTCCGAGATCGAGTGGTAGGTGAAGAGTTTGCATAAAATTCTAAGAAAGAATATTTTTCGTGAGTTTAGAGGCTCGTTTCCTCGTTTTATTTCGATTGCGATCTTACTGGCTCTGGGAGCTTTTGTGCTGATCGGATTAAAGGTCACCGGAGACGATATGCGTGCAACAGGAAACCAGTATTTTCGCCAACATAAAATGGCCGATGCACAGGTTACTAGCACGGTTGGCTTTAATAATAGCGACCGAAAATATATTGAGCGGATGAAGCATGTTAAACAGGCAGAGTACAGTATTTATCGAGATGCTTTAACAGCGGATTCAAAAAAACGATCCGGTTAAACGAAAAGACTACTAAATTATCAATATATCAGGTAGTTCAAGGCAGGCTACCACATAAGCCAAATGAAATTGCTTTAAGTAAGTATGAAAAGAACAATTATAAAATTGGACAACAAATCAGTCTTGTTGATAATCAAGGCAAAAAGCAAATAGCTGGACTTAAATATCATAAATACAAAATTATTGGCTTTGTCACGTCCAGTGATTATTTGCAGAAAGATAATTTAGGAGTTTCTAATGCTGGCAAGGGACAAATCGATACTTTTGGAGTACTGACCAAGTCGGGCTTTAGTCAGCAAACTCCAAATGTTGCCAAGATTTCTTATGATAACCTGCGTGGTCAAAGTTATTCAGATCAATTTGAGAAACGATTAAACAAAAATATTGATCAGGCAGCACCAATTTTAGCAAAGAGAGCTGATAAAAGACAGTCGGAAATCAAGAAACAGAAAGAAACTAAAATAAAAAATGCCAGAACTGTTTTAGGTCAGCAAAAAACCAGTTTATTTGAACAACAAACAAAGTTAGACTGGAAGAAAAAACAACTGGAGCTCGCTGCGGCCGAAGTCAAGGATAGTCAACAGCAACTCGCCGGTTTTCAAGGTCAACTGCAAACAATGCCTGCTGGTTCGCAAAAGGATGCACAAAACCAGCAATTGCAAATGCAACAACAGCAAGCAGCTGTTCAAATAGCTCAACTTAAAGAAGGGCAAGAGCAGTGGCAGAAAAGTTCGCAGGCTCTGAGATCCGGTCAGAAAAGGTTAGCGAAGACAGAAGATAAACTTAACCAACAGGACAAACAAGTTAATAAAATGACTGGTCTGACTTACCAGCTTCAAGCTCGCAGCGATTATAACCAAGGCTATAATCAGTTTGGTGAAGCAGCTAAGAGGATAGATGTCTTGTCTAATACCTTTCCGCTGATTTTTTTTGCAGTAGCAATTTTAGTCACATTAACTACGATGTCTCGCATGGCTGAAGAGAAAAGAACGGATATTGGAGTGTTACGGGCATTGGGCTATACGAAGCTTGACGCGATGAAGCTTTTCTTAATATATGGGACTAGTGCAGCTGTTTTGGGGACAGCTGTCGGTAGTTATTTTGGTACCTGGTTATTACCCGAACGGATCTATGCTGCATACGCTGCTAACTTGGCAGTGCCCACGCTGCAAACGCCGCCGTCCTGGTTGTGGATCGGCATTAGTTTAGTGTTTGCCTTAATGTGTACCGTTGTTCCTTCGGTTTATGTTGCGTGGAATTCGTTGAAAGAACAGCCCGCATATTTATTGGTCGAAAAACCACCGCGGGCTGGGTCTAAGGTTTTACTTGAAAAAGTTCCATTTATTTGGAAGAAAATGTCATTTGATCAGAAAGTAACCATCCGAAATCTCTTTAGATATAAGAGCCGGATGT
Organism: Ligilactobacillus acidipiscis; assembly: GCF_900116935.1. NCBI lineage: Bacteria > Bacillati > Bacillota > Bacilli > Lactobacillales > Lactobacillaceae > Ligilactobacillus > Ligilactobacillus acidipiscis. The sequence continues at coordinate 2,369,159 of NZ_LT630287.1, read as the reverse complement.
TTATGACAATCATTGGAATTTTTGGATGTACGGCGTTGCTGATCACTGGGTTTGGTATGCGTGACTCGATCAACGGGATCATCGATAATCAGTACCAAAAAATTACACATTATGATGTGGTCGGCATCTATGATCCTAATGCTAGTCAAACAGAAAAAGATAACTATCAAAAACAGGTTCATGATATTAAGACTGTCAAAAAGCAGGATAATATTTATTATGGGTCGGTAACCACTAGGCCGCAGGGAACGATCAGCAATCAGCAAATATCTATGATGGTCCCTCAACACGAGCAAAGGTTTGATGATTTTCTTACTTTGCGAGACTTTAGTGATCACAAGAAGCTGAAACTTCAGGGGCATGGAGCAGTGATCACAGAGAAACTGGCTAAGCTAGGACATTATCAGGTTGGTGACCATTTGGACCTAACCGACAGCTCTGGTCGCAGTCACCGCATCAAAATCAGTGGGATCAGTGAAATGTATGTTGGTCATGATGTTATTCTCGACAGTAGTTATTACCATAAAGTTTTTGGTAAACAAGTTGTTTATAATGCTAAGATCTTGGACCTAAAAGACCGTTCTGCCAATAATATCGATCAAGTTTCACGTAAATTGAACAGCCAAACAGCTGCAGTCACTGCAGTTCAATCAAACCAGGCTAAAATGGCGATCAATACGATTTTGCATGGACTTAATAATATTGTATGGATCATCGTGATCGCTTCTTCTGCTTTGTCATTCGTTGTGTTATTTACGTTGACTAACATCAATGTGTCTGAGCGGACACGTGAATTAGCAACTCTAAGGGTCCTAGGTTTTTATCAGCGTGAGACGGTGATGTATATTTATCGTGAAACGGCTATTTTGATGCTTCTTGGGATCTTAGTTGGTTTTAGCGGTGGATATTATTTACATCACTTTATTATGGAAACATTGCCGCCCAATAATGCACTGGCTGACATGACGCTGCGCTGGTCTAATTTAGGCTTGTCTGCTGGTTTGACCTTACTCTTTTCATTGATCGTTATGCTGATAATGGTGCAAAAAATCCGCAAAATTGATATGTTGGGTGCTTTAAATTCGGCAGATTAGTTTAAGCAAACGGGTAAGCTGAAATTATTTGAATATAACTTAAATTGAGTTAAAATATAGCCAAAATATTTGTCTATGAGTAATTCAGGGGGTATCATCATGTGGTTAGGGTGAATGATAAAAAACATCCTAGAAAAAGATAAACGATAGTTATCGTATAAGAGCTCTGCGAGGTAAGGATGCAGAATAAGTACCAACTGGGCAGATGCACATATTCTTAACTTTTGCGGTGCTCTGTGGAGGTGTTTTCTATGGAATTTGAATTTCCACTTAGTGTGCTAGATTATCAAACTGATTTAATTGACTCTCAAAAACTTAATGAAGTGTTAAAAAAAGACTTTCAAAACGTTCAACTTTTAGTTCAACGTATTTCACAAGCAAAGGATGCTTTGGAAAAATATTCGCGTGAAGAGCTGTCGTTAACTGCTTTGAGACAAGCATCTCGCCCAGCAATTCGCGGCTTGCTTGATCAAAGAAACCTAGAAGAGCACATGCACATTTTTGCAGATATGCATGTAGTCGATCAACTAAAAAGTGAACTCGATTTAAAGGGACTGCATGAGCTGGGGATCGTGACAGACTATGAGTTTGCACGGATAGATTCTGGTAAACTAATGTTGCGTTCGCGTCAGGACCGTATTAATTTTGAAAATGAGTATGGTGAATATGCACTTGAAGAGGATTTTGGACATACGGTGTAATATGTAATAATAAAATATTATGGGGTATCTGTCATTTGGCAGATATTTTTTTAGATAGTGATCAAAAAGTCATATTTTTTAAAATTTGTGTATAAAATGATAATATCTAATTAAAAGTTTTGTAAAACTTATTAAATGATGTTCTAAAGTTTATAGAAAAAAATTTGCTTAACCAGAAAAGGTTTTACGATAGTCATTTCACAATTTTGGTTGCACAATATATAAAAAATAATTGATATTTTTAATTTTTCTAATATGTGATAAAATGAAGTTGCATTAATTTTCATTTATATTTTGGGAGGGAATTATTTATGGTCAAATGGTTACGCAATAGTAAAAGCGGGATGTGGGTCATCACTATCATCCGTTTATATCTAGGTTACGAATGGTTAATGGACGGGATCGGCAAAGTCACTGGTGGTTTTAGTGCTAAGGGATTTGTTGCTGGCGCAATAGCCAACCCCGTTATGGACCCTCATGGTGCACAGGCTTTTCCATGGTATACACCATTTTTGAAGAGCTTTGTTATGCCTAACATCAACGTTTTTAGCTTCATGGTTGCTTGGGGTGAACTCTTAGTTGGTCTTGGCTTGTTACTTGGAACATTAACAACAGCCGCTGCATTCTTCGGGCTTGTTATGAACTTTGCTTACGTTTTTGCTGGTACTATCTCGGTTAATCCAACATACATCATTCTTGGTTTTTTGATCTTGGTCGCGGGTTACAATGCTGGTAAAATTGGTTTAGATCACTGGGTCGTTCCATTTATGCGTGAAAAGATGCCTTGGTTAAAACGATCAGTTGAATAAATTTTTCTAATAAATTTCAATAAAAAAAGACGAGCACATTTTCTGGTAGAGAATGTTACTCGTCTTTTTTCGGGACTTTGTCAAATAGTGTTGATGGTCCATAGAACTCTATCTTTATGGTAGGGTTCTTTTTTTACTGCCATAGCTAGATTAAAGTGTTTGGGTTGGGAGGCAGGTGCGGGTCCGAAGCGTAGCGAAATGGGCCCGCACCTGCCTCCCACAGTGTTGACCTAAATTTTTTATCTTAGGCATGGATCAATTTGATGCGGATAAAGAAATGCCTTAAGTTACTGAATCCGTAACAGCTACGTTTAAGTTCTTTGATCTTGCGATTGATCCCCTCTAACGGCCCATTAGAGTAGTCATAGAGACAAGCGTTCCTGATCCCTAAGTAGTTCTTTTGAATGGTCCTCATGACGGTATCCATTTCAGTACCATTGGGACGGTAGTTCATAACTAATTGTTGTAAAGTAGCCCGATCGCGGTTGCGAATAAAGGTTAAGATCGTTTGATAGGTCTGATAGTTTTCTGCGAACTGTGGAAAATTCTTGAGTCCCAGATCGACCACATTTTGGGCAGTCGTGTATTCATTTAATCCCCGATAATATTTAACCTGGGAGGTCTCAAGTTGATTTTCAGCTAAGTGGAATAAGCGCCAGTTGCTTTTTAAAACTTTATAGTTGCGGTCGTGGTGGTCGTTGATTCCTTTTAAAACACGCATCCGTTCATGGTCAAGTGCCCGACCCGCTAACTGAACAAGATGGAAACGGTCAAAGACGATCAGTGCGTTAGGAAAAAGACGACGGACGAAAGTCTGATACTGTGCATTCAGATCCATGGTCACCAGTTGAACTTTTTGACGCTCAGAAAGTGTATAAGTATTGGTGAAATACTCGCGGATCGTCTGCGAGAGACGATCTGGCAATAAGGCGACCAAATCATGTGTTTTTGCGTCAATGCAGATAAAAGAAAAGCAGTTCTTAGTTGAACGAAATTCGTCAAAGCTGAGAGCTGTCGGCAGCTCTTTTGGCGTTACTAAAGCCCGCTGATCCTTATACAAGATCCGTTGAACCGAGGAAGCTGAGATCCCCACGGCCTGGCTGATCGTCTTGACTGGCAGTGAGTTCTTAGCTAAAGTCGCGATTTCGTGGACTGCTTGGCGGGTGATCGAGTGCCGAGGCGGAGCGAGCTGCGTCTGCGCGCTAAAAGTATGGTGGCAAGTTCGGCACAGATAACGCTGTTTGCGCAGGTTCATGCGGAGCGGTTGTTCACCTAGGCTGGGCAGTTTCATCTTGGTCAGGCGGGTCCCATTCTGAACAAGATTCGTGGAACCACAATTAACACAGCGTTCGACGGGGTAAGTCAGCGTAGCTGAAAGCAGTTTTTCGTGAACTCCGGCCTGTGAAAAATCAGTACAAGCTGAAATTTTGATATTTGGGTCTTGGATATTGAGTAAATTTAGGATAGAATCAGTTTGGGACATCATTTATACCTCGCTTTGATTTGGTTTTATCGCTTTAATCGTAGCATATGAGGACAAATGATGTCCTTTTTTGTACAAAAATAGTGCTGATGAACGCTCATCAACACTAAAAAGTTTAGACCCCTTTTTTCACAAGTTCGGCAGGGTGATAGTTTAAAGAATTAAGTTAAAGAGTGCTGCAGAGATGATCCTAATGGTGACGATCACTAACAAATTTTTAGAAACTATTACAGAAATAATCGTTGGTAGTGACGCACATAGATTTAGATAATTGATACCAGGTAGTTCGCCTAGATGTTGAATAAAAATCTGTTGAAACCACAGAGCTGCCATGCTAGTGATCGGAAAGAAACCTAAAAACTCGATCACGGTCGGAGATAAGGCAAATTTTTTTAACAAAACAAAGGTATTATCCGTGACAACCAAGTCGCTAAACCTGTGGTAAAAATGGTCCAGAGAATAAAATTAATTAACGTCACCCCCAGCATGCATCCTAGTAAGGTAACCACTAGGATCAAAAGGTTTCCAGGAATAAAGGCCATTCCAAAATAAGTTAAAAGTAAAACAAAAAGAATAACTTCAACTTGCAGTTTGATTTGTATCGTTTTGTCAGAAATGATCTGTAAATATAGTAGACCAATGAACATGGCCGTAATTGTAAATTGAAAACCAAACTTATTGGGTTCTGTAATTAGTGAGCCTAATAAAGCTCCCATTCCTGTTACTGTTAGCCAAGTTAAGTAAGCTGCTAAGTTAACTGTATTAAGCCAGGTAAAACTAAGTGTACGATGGGTGTAATTTAACTTGTTCATTTCCAAAGCAAAACTTTCGTCAGTTAAAAAAGTTCCCAGCTAAATATTTTTCCAAGTCGGTTCTTGTTTGAAGTAGGGACTAAGGGTTGTGCTCATTAACATTATGCGAGCGTTCACTAAGAATATTGAAAAAACGATCGGTAGGAGTGGGCTGTGATTGACTAGCATGGTGATCAACACAAATTGTGCTGAACCGGCATAGACAAACGTTGAGATCAGAAGTGTGATCAAAACAGATATCCCAGCAGCACGACTGACGATACCAAAAACGATCCCGATCCCTACGTAACCCAAAACGGTCGGCAACACGTCATGCAGGGCGGAACGCGAAGTTAATTCAGAGTGCAAGTAAAAACCTCCTTTTAAATCAGAGCTGGTCGGGCAAAATTTATGCAATTTTAAAACAAGATGGAACAAAGCTCTTAGCACTAAAGGGCCCTGACTAGTATAAACAGAAATATTATCTAAGTTATGTTCAGCTATATGTAATGAATTTTGGTCAAAAAAATATTCAGCTAAACAACTATTTAAATTAACTTTTGATAAGTTCATGCTAATAAGATTCTAATTTAAAAGGTGAAAAAAACAAGGTCTAAGTAGTAAAGAGCTAAACGGCTTGTACTAGATAACCTTGTTTAAACGGACTATTTTAAATGACTTTTTAAGATCCATTGGTCTTCAATTTCTGGGAGTTTAATTTCTACTCGATCCATAATGCCGTGATATAAAGTGCGTTGGATAAAGACTGAAGCTACATCCAAGTCAAAATGGGGAAGAGTAAAAGTTAAGCCGCAACCCATATACCCCATTGAAACGATTCGGACATTGTCCAGTACTTCTAGAGTCTGCATGTTTTTATCCTCTTTGTAATAGGCATCCAGTTCTTTGTTTAAGCTGATCACTAATGGGTCTTCCGAATTTAGTTTTTTACGTGAGTCAAAACGGATCCCTGAAATTCCCTGGTCAAAACCGGTCCCACCATCATCAATGAATTTTTTTAACTGTTGGTAAACTTCATTGATGCCTTCTTCTTTAAAGCCGGATCCAATGTATTCTGTCGCAACTTCATTAACGATTTCATCTTCGTCTGTGTTAATGATCTCATTGGCAACATCAATGATTTGTTTTAATGAAACGTCCTTCACAGGAATTCCTCCTTGTTTCTCACCTAATTTATGAAACTACTGTTATTATAACAAAAGATACGGACATGTCACTTAGTATTGTTTTTTCTAGATAGTGTCAACTTTTTGTGGGTAACTTTTCAAAGAGCTTGTTTCTCTGCTTTTTGTAATTGTTATATTTATTTTTAGTTAGCTTCTGTGCTTGGAATATTTTATGTTTCCATTGGGTTGAAGTCAAGAGCCGCTGACGCTCCTTCTCTTGACTTCAACCCAATTCCAATAGAAAACTGGTCGACAAGCACCTAAGCCGACTCTTTAAGCTAATATGCAGCACTTAACTACCATCCGACTTGAATGCCACGCTGCCACAAACTACGGTGTCCTCTTTGGTGACCACTAAAGGACACTTGTGTTGCTTCATAATACTTATTTTTAATGTTTTTCCGAACATTTAAGCGGTGATCAAGTTTGAAAGCTTTCTCCTGCTGGATAGCTTGGAGCTGTCTTTCTTGCAGGTAACTCGCAATATTGCCACCATTTAACTTGAAAATTCGTGTCCGGGCAACACTTTGTGCACCAATTAAGCTCCAACCTTGAGGCCGAGAACTTAAGCGACGCGATAGATAGTGACTGATATGTCCTTCGGCCGAACAACCGTGGTAATCAGGCAAGCAGTTATCCTTAATAGCTGCGGCATTGTTAGTCAGATATCGCTCAGCTTGTTTCAGACTTTGAAGCTGACTAACAGTTACCGTTGGATCACTAAAGCGCACTTTAAAATAATCTTGCATAAAGTCAGTTTTCCCACCTAAAGCCCAATGATACAAGGTCCTGTCCATGCCTGCGATCCCCACAGAAGCCTTCTTACAATATTTACGCAGGTGAAAACGATCCAAAATAAATTTACAGTTAGGGATAAAGTCGGCGCCATTTTTGATCCATTTAGCCCCGTCTCCGCTCAAGTAAATTTGTGCTGGCTGATAGTGGCCTTCGATATAATCCAGGACTTCCGTCCAGAGCTCTTCGTTATCCGACCCGCGATAGTTGCCAGTGAAGTAGTGTGGATTGAGCAGCGGATGACGCGGATCAGTTAGGTCATACCCTTCATGGACATAGACTAATTTCATAAAACGATTCGTGCTATCTTGATAAGCCACATGATCTTCATCCGCTTCAACAAATAAAGTTTTGACTGCTTTTATTTCTGATCTTTCAGACAAAGCAGGACCATTAGGCAGTTGGCGACCTTCGTGGTGAACAATGTTCATCACTGCCGTTTTGGAGTGGATCCCAATATGCGGGATCATCGCGATTGCTTCTTGATAAGTGTGACCAGCAACGTTTTCTAAGATCTGTGCTTTAACGGCTAAAGTCATCCGGCTATATTTTTCCCAACTCAATAAGTTATCTAATAAGAAAAAATATTCCTTTGTTTCTTTATTTTGATAGTATGTCCGCTTGAGTGTGAGATCGCCATACAAAGTTGACTTAGTCGTTTCGCGGATCGCCTTGACCCCAAATCTATGCTTGCGGATCTCAGAATCCTTGAATTGACGATCAGCTTCTTCTAAGAAAGCCTTAATTAGGCTCAGAAGTAGTTCTCTGCCCTTGGACATCGTAATTTCTAGCCATTCATCAAGAGAAAGTTCTTGATAAAGTACTTTTTCGCCATTTTCAGTAAAATTAGTCCACATTTTTTCGGTCAGTTGTTGTAAAATATTCATTAGGAAATAACTCTCTCTTTCGTTGTTTTGTCGTAATTACAATTGTAACAGAGAGTTATTTCTCTTTTTTTGTCTTTTTACAATTACACCCACAAATACTTTACGCTAACTTTTTTCTAAAATTTGCCGAACCAATATTTGGAATAAATAACGTCAAATATGAGAAAATAAACCTAGGAAAAAAGAAGAGGGAATATGTAAATGAGTCTAAGAAATTATCGTCCAGTTATGACATCTAATTATACGCTGGATTGGTTAAATGCCTTTAAGTTAAAAGATATTCATGCAATGCGGGTTTCCAAGCTCGGCAACAAAGTTACTATGCTCCAAACAGCTTCATATGTAAATCAGTCTATGAGCGAAGTGATGCACGGAAATGCAGCTATATGGGGTGTGAAGGAAAATAAAACAGGGTACTTTGTTGGTATTTTAGCCTTGCAAAACGTTGATCTTCAAGGGAGATCTGCCCGCATATCTGCTAGTTTTGTGGATGGTAATGAGCAAAAAAATATTTTAAGGGAGATCGTGGTGCATGTTATCAAAATGTTGCGCACAGACCTCAAGTTAAATTCTCTTTTTGTTGCCGAAAATGCAGTGGCCGATTTTATGCCAGTTTTAGCAGAATTAAATTTTGAACGGGTAGAATATAGCGAAGAACCTACTCTAGCTAAATTTATGCTTTTTGTGCGGTAACGCACGGTTTGTCACAGAAATTATTGTTACATGGATATGTGTGATATTGAGTACAACATGTTGAGCAAGGAATAATCTTTTGTGTTTATCGTGAAAGTGCTATTATTAAAGAGGATAAAGATAATAATAAAAAATGCCAGCTTATAAGGAGATGTTCTAATGGCCGACAGGGAAATGAAATTTCATAAAATATTAGTGGGGGTCGATGACTCACATGATGCTCAATTAGCATTTTATTATGCAGTTCGTTATGCAGCGGAAAACGACGCTGATCTATATATCGTCTCAGTTCTTGAAAGTGATGAAATGAATGTATACCAAGCGCTTGACGATGATTATATTCACGGAGAACGGAGCCAGCTAGAAAAGCACATCTTGGACTTTAAACAGCAGGCGTTGGATGCCGGAGTTAAGAATGTAACGACTTTGGTTGCAGAAGGTGATGCAGGTAAGACGATCGTTAAGGACGTGATCCCACATGTTCAGCCGGATCTTTTAATGATCGGCTCATATGATAAGCCGGGTATTGCTCGTCGTTTTGGGAGTCAAGCGGCTTATATGTCCAAATACGCCCCGTGTTCAGTATTGGTTATTAGATAGTTGCAAAAATTATAGCAAACAGAGGTTGCAATGGCGCATTCCTCTGTTTTTTGTTTTTTTTCAGATCTTTCTTTAGACAGAAAAAACTGCCAAGTTGCAGTCTTTCGCACTCGACAGTTTGAATATTTGAAATTAATAATAGCTAAATTTTTGGTCCATTCCAACCTACTACATCGCCATCTTCAAAGTCATAAGTCAGCTTTGTGTGATAAGCAGTTTCGTAAGTTTCTTTTTTCTGAAGATAGTCCTGTTGCATCATTGCTAAACTATTTTCATCATTGCTTTTGTTTTGATCTGGATAAATTGGTTTTAAAATATGAACTTTATAATTGATCTGTTTGAACTGTTCATTGTCGTTTTCTTCTTGTGGTACCATTTCTACGAAACAAGAAATTATTGGCACATTAAAGCGGGCAGCATAATAATAAGGTCCGCGTTTGAAGGGGCGAGGTTTGCGATAATTGAACCACATCTCTTTTTCAGGATAAATCAAAACGTAATTGTTTTTTTCAAAAATATTTTGCAATAATGTTGGAAAAGTACGTCCCATATAGTGAATACTGCGACTGATCGGCAATGTGTCTGCATACTTTAAAAAGAAGCCGACCCAGCCGGTCATTTTAAAATTGGTTGGCTGACTGATAACAAAAAGTCTTTTATTGTTTACTTTCTTTAAAGCATAACGAATAGCAGTATTTTCTAAAGGATTAAAATGGTTGCTGGTAACGATCGCACCGCCAATGATCCCCATGATATTTTGTGCCCCTGTGACAATAGTTTGCTTGTTAAGGATGTCTGTTGCTAAGGCCATGCCTTGCCGTGCGATCATGTTTTTAGAGTGATAACTTAAGGTTGCACGTTCGGCAATAAAGTCAGTTAACAGTTGTTGTTCTTCTTGTTCTGACATATTAGGATCGTCAACTTCTACTTTGCTGTTAAGTTGCCTTTTTTCAGCCAAGTCTTTGATGTTTTCAACGACTTTTGTTTTGTCTCCCCCGATAATCATAAGCGTATCTGAACTCCCTTTGCAGCTTCATTTTTTAATGTGATCGGCAAGTCGGGAAATTCTCCCAAACGTTGGACTAAGAGATCCTTGTGTTTGGCATCATGCTCTGCCAGTTCAGGAGTTTTTTCATAAGTTTCCTTGATTTGTTTGATCTCAGCAAGAAATTCTGAATCTTGTGCGTACTGCCAGAAGAGTTCACCATAAGGAACCTGATCGTAACACCACGGTTTACCAAATAAGTTATAGTGGATCACTACTGGTCTATCAACAGGGAGTGGATATTCTGTTTGGTAATTCCACTTGTTTTCCAATAACAACATTTTTTTGTGGCAGATAGCGTTTAAATAGTCTTGATCAGGAGCAATCAGTTGAAAATGGAAATTGTTCATTAATTCCAAGAAATGAGTACTGAAATGCTTAGCACGTAATTGCTCCAAGTTTAATAACAAAACGCCAGAGTTGAAGTATTTTTCATGAGCAACACCCACGGCTTTTTCAGCATAATAAGAAGCTTGTGGATCATGGCTGATAAATGCGTCAGGAATAACTCCCACTAACTGATCATCCAGTGGTAATTTATAGAGGTCTGCAATGTCTTGATCGATGACCACATCGGCATCCAAATAGATCCCTTTATCATATTGCGGGAACATGTCTGCGATAAAGAGCCTGTAGTAGATCGTTAGTGTTTGATAATCAGCCCGTAAAGTATTTTGGTCTTTGCCTAAACGTTCATAAAGGTCATCTTTTAGGGAAATGAATTCCAATTTAACATTACCTTGATCTGTTACGATCGCACTTAACTTTTGCTGATTTTCTAGTGAAAGAGTTTGGTATAAGACATGGATATGATAAAAGTTCTCAGTACTTGCATTAGCCACTAATGAAAGCAATGCAACAGATAAGTAAGGGGCATATTTGTCATCGATGCTAAAAAATAATGGGATCTCGGGTTGTGTGTTGTTCATAAGAGTTAATTTCTCTCTTTCATTTTAATTTTTTTCAGTCATGAATTTATTAGATTCAGCGAGTACGTCGTCATACTCATAAATCCCTAATTCATTGTGCAATAATTCGACTTGCCAGGGCTTAATGGTCCGGATCTTGAAATGCGGCAAGAATTTAAAACTAGTCGTAAAATGTTGAAATACTGTTTGGTCTTTTAACCGATGTTGTTCGTTATATTTTGTTTCAGTAATGACCTTGGCGTGACACAAACGGTTTATGGCCGATTGGTCCGGCATAAACATCCGGGTGGTCCGGCATTTTCTACGACATTTTTCAAATAGTCCGTCTGCTCTGATCTGTTTTAGATTTAGTAACAAGACGCCAGAGTTAATATAATCAAACAAGCGTAATTGACGGTGGAAGAACCACTTGCCATAATGATCCAATGAACCGGCAATCTCGCCCTCTGATAGGTCTTGCTTGTAGAAATCGCTAAAATCTTGGCGACACAAAACATCAGCATCTAAATATAGGATCTTATCTGGCAAATCAGGGAGTAAGTCTGAATATAAGCGCAGCATGCAATTAGGCGTAAAGGACGTATTCAAATTAGCCAATGGAAGTGAAGCGTCAAATAAATCAGTGATATCAAATTTTCGCACAGTATTTTGTGCATCGAATTTTTGCGCATATTCGTTCAGTTTTGTGATAAACGTATCACTGATCGGATAAAATATTTGTTTTTTTGTTTTTATTTTGGCAGTCAGAATATAGAAGTGTAGGGGCTGCTTAGTGTTTTTTAACACTGAGATAATTGAAATTGCCAAGCCCTCTTCAATGTGCTGATCACCACAATACATAATATTCATTGCTGATCTTTCCTTTGATATTTAATATATTTATAGGTACTGTACTGACTTCTTTTTTGCATGCAATTATGCACTTGTTCACTTAAAACTTGCTGACGTTCCTTTTGCTTTAGACCATCTGGGGCAAAAAATGGACCATCAAGAAAGCTAGTGATCTGTGGTTTTTTTCCCCAGCGCCGTTTTTGATATGTATTTGTCAAGCAATAAACTGGGGCATTATCTTTAGCAGGATAATGAAAGGAAGCTAATTCAAATGGACGAATGCCAGTATAATACGGCCAGACATGCGCTTCAGGATAAATTACTACGCATCTGTTATTAGAGATCCTTTGGTGAACGACTTGATTGAAATCACGTAATTTACGTAATTGACTTGGGATCGGTAATCCGCCGCCGTAAGGTATCAGTTTTCCAATTACTGGAATACTTAGATTGGCAGGACTAACAATGATCGCTGGCCATTTTTTCTTTAAAACATAGTATGGGATCGCTGCATCGCCGATCGTTTGAGTATGGTTAACGTACAAATAGCAGCCTCTATCCAAAAGACTAGTTACTTCTTTGTAAGTTTCATGACGGTGTAAGTGCAAGTAAAATGGACAAAAAACATAACTGAATGCTCGGACTCCGTGACGAACTAACCAAGATTTTATCTTTGCACTTTGAGTGTCGCGCTGCCACTGATAGTCAGGTGGTAATGAAAAATTTTGATTTTGGGCTTGTATTATGTCTTCATCATAAGAGGTATAATAAAAAGTTTTTTCTTGCAAAATGATTCACCTTCTTGGCTGCTCAGCTTGTAATGCATTGTATATATTACTGGTTATTCTTGCTAGATCCTGATCGGTATTGTACGTACTTTTTGGTAACAAGCGAAAGCGCAGGATAAAGTAACCGATCAACTGGGTCACAAATAGGTAAAAAAGATTATCAAGGTCTGTGTTACCCTTTATTTCTGGGAAACGTTTAAAAAACTTTTGGATCCTGATAATAACTGGAAAGTTACTATGAACCAGCATTTTTTTGATTTGCTCTTTAACAGTATCGTCAGTTAATAAAACGTTGATCAAGATATTTACAAGTTCACTATTATCTACCATGAATTTGAAGCGATCACGAGTCACAAAACTTAAAACGGCAAAAAGTCCTTGATCTTGATGTTCTTTCAAGATTTCATCTAACAGTTGAACGGTAAAACGAGGAACAATATTTTTAAATAAAGGTTCGAGGATCTTTTCCAACAGTTTATGTTTACTGTGAAAATATTTAAAAAGTACTGCTTGACTGACACCAGCCCTTTTCGCGATTTCATTAGTGCTCGTTTTATCATAACCATTTTCGGAGAATAGTGTGATAGCAGCATCAAGGACTTTTATTTGACTGCTGGGCATATTTTGTGTTTTATACCATTTATTTAATGCTTGAGTTGCTGAGAAGTTCATTGAGATCATTCTTCCTTTCAAATGGATGATAAGCAAGTTAGTGAGTGACTACTTACTAATTTTGTTTATTATAGCATGAATGAAAAATTGTACAACCTTATAGTAAATTTAATATTTTCCAGAAACACTTTAAGCAAATGATAAATTATTAAAAACTGTACTGTCCCATTAGCTTTTAATTCACCGGACCACTGAAAAAGTGTTATCTTAGTAATTGGTGTCAGATAAAGAATGGACTAATAAATTTAATCAGAACGGAGCACATTAAAATGATTTTACAGCGCAGAAATTTTTTGAATTTAGGTGAGTTGCAGCGTCAGATGGAACAATCAGGTTTGAATGACAGACTTGATAATGTGCAACGGTTTAGTCAAATCTATTTGTTACGGCGCTTGGCTTTAAAAGAAGTCGGAACTAAGTTAGAAAATTTAGATGACGAATATTCGGCTTTACATTCTCATAATCCGATCCATCATATGGAAGAGCGTATGAAAAACCTGCAAGTTTGTTGGAAAAAATAGAACGTAAGGGTTATGGGATGACGATCGATTCTATTCAAGAAAATGTTTTTGATATTGCGGGTATCCGGGTGGTCACTAATTATATAGATGATATTCATCGTGTCGAAGATGCATTGGTCAATCAGGATGATATTACGGTAGTCAAACGAAAAGACTATATTACTAAGCCAAAATCCAATGGTTACCGGAGCCTGCATTTGGTGGTTTCTGTACCTGTTTTTTTGGCGGAGGGAGCACACAAACGGCGCCAGCTGAGATTCAGATCAGGACGATCGGGATGGATATGTGGGCCAGTCTTGAGCATAAGTTGCGTTACAAAAATCATATCGATCCCGATAAAGCGCAGAAATATGCCGGACAATTAAAAGATACTGCAAGACAACTCAATCAAATAGAAGCTTCGATGCAGGGGATCTACCAAGATCTGTTGTGAGAATTTTTAAATTATGAGATGAGAAAATGCTGGTTTTGCCACGGAGTGTGGCAGAGATCAGCATTTTTTAGCGCTTAATCACTAGTCAGTTTTTTCAAAGCAATAAAAAACCTGCATCATCACGGGAAATAGTACCGTTTTGTTGCAGATCATTTTGTTTTTATTTTAAAATACCAACAGTTTGCAAGATCAAGTAAATGTTTAATGCTACAAGGATCACTGTGGCGATCCAAGCCAACCATTTGACCCAAGTTTTGATTTTAAATTCACCCATAATTTTTTTACTGCTTGTAAATAATACTAACGGAATAATGGCAAATGGAAGTGCGATACTCAAGAAAACCTGTGAAGAGGTCAATAAACTTTCAATTTTAGCTTCATTGCCATGGTAATAAAAGGCGAACCATAATACGGGGGCAACTGAGATCAGACGGGTGATCAAACGCTGAGCCCATAAAGGCATGCGCAGATTGATGAAGCCTTCCATAATAATCTGACCTGACAAGGTTCCTGTAATAGTTGAACTTTGTCCTGAAGCTAAAAGAGCAACAGCAAATAACATACTTAACACAGGGCTAGCAATGCTTCCAACGATACTCGGATCGTTCAACGAATTGAACAGGTCAACGAAGCGCCCTAATTTACTATTAGTACCATAAAAAAGTGCTGCACCTAAGATCAACAGTAAACTATTAACAACAAAAGCAATTGTCAGCTGAATGTTGGAATCGATCGTACTGAACTTGATCGAACGGGTAACCGAGTCAGGATCAGAACGGTCGACTTCACGAGTTTGTGTGATCGATGATCCTAAGTAGAGATCATGGGGCATCACTGTCGCACCAACGATCCCAAGGGTGAGATAAAGCATCGACTTATTAGTGATGACCTCTTTAGTTGGTACATAGCCAGCCATGATCTCTGCAAAATGCGGCTCTGCTAGTAATACTTCATACAAGAATACGAACAAGATCACGGCGACTAATGTTGCAACGATAGCTTCAATCTTTCGAAAACCGAGTTTCATTAAAAACAATAACAGTAAAACATCAGCTGCTGTGATCACTATCCCGACGATCAAAGGAATCTTGAAGATCAATTTGAGGGCGATCGCGGAACCAATTATTTCTGCAATATCGGTGGCCATAATAGCTAATTCTGTGATGATCCATAAAATAAGGCCACCGGTTTTTGAAGTGTGTTCCCGTGTTAATTGAGCTAAATCTTTACCAGTAACGATCCCAAGCCTCGCTGACATAGCTTGCAACAACATAGCAATCAAACTGGAAATCAAAACAACGGTCAGAAGTGCATATTTGAACTGAGCACCACCAGCTATTGAGGTGATCCAATTACCTGGATCCATATAACCCACAGCGATCAAGATACCTGGACCGGTATAAGTTAGTAAAGTTCGCCAAAAGCCGGCATTTTTCGGAACTTTGATACTGCCATTAACTTCATCTAAACTCTTATTTTCTTCTGTGGTCTTACCTAAAAACTTATTATCCTTCTTTTCAATATCTTCTTGGACCATGAAAATCCCTCTTTTCTATTGGTTTAGAAATTCGGGCAACTTTTGAGTGATGGCTCATTAATTACCGTTTAAAGAATAGCAGTCTAGATTAGGCCTGTCAATCTTAATTTTTTGGAGAGCCAAACTTAAAATCTCAAAAACATCTTGTTGATACAAAAAAGCTCACACCATAGCAGCCATTTTGCTGACTTTATGATGCAAGCTTAATTAGTGAAAAATAAAAATGTTATTGCGCAGAATTTTTAATCAACAGTCTGTTACCAAATATTTACACGTTGCTCTTCAGGTAGATACATGCCATCACCAGGTTGAATATCAAAAGCAGCGTAGAAATCTATTAAGTTCTTTGGCTGGACGTTAGCCCGCAGTTCATTTGGTGAGTGGACATCAATACTTAAGAGTAGTTTTTCTCTTTCCAAAGATGATTTCATGCGCCAAATGCGCCCCCAATTGATAAAGAAAGCTTTAATATCTGCAGAATCTTCAGCCTTGGCTGCTTCCAAAGCACAGCTCAAACCGCCAGCATCTGCAATATTTTCTGAAACGACTAGTTTACCCTTAACTTTACCTGCCTTGGTCTCAAGCCCGTCAAATTGATCGATCTCGTCTTGAGCCAAAGCCTTGAAGTATTTCATGTCGTCAGCGGTCCACCAGTTATGCAAGTTGCCTAGTTCGTCAAACTGCGCGCCGTTATTATCGAAGGCATGCGAGATCTCATGTGCGATCACGGCACCGATCCCACCATAGTTTTCACTGGAGCTTTGTTCTAGTGAATAGAATGGAGCTTGCAAGATAGCGGCAGGAAAGACGATCACGTTAAACGATGGGTTGTAATAAGCATTGACCATGTGGGCTGGCATTTCCCAGCGAGTACGGTTGACCTCTTTGCCCCAACGACTGAAATGATCTTCTAAAATGATATGAGTGAAACGTGCATCGTTATCATATAGGTTTTCGTCTTCGTTGACAGTAAATTTTTTGTAGAGTGGATCTAATTCATCTGGATAACCGACTTGGATTCCTAAAGTGTTTAATTTAGTGACAGCTTTTTTCTTAGTATCTTCGCTTAGCCAGTCATTTTCTGACAAACGTTTCTGGTAGACAGCAACCATCTTTTCGACCATTTTATGCACATCATTTTTAGCAGTTTCTCCAAAATATTTATGAGCATAATAAAGCCCCACGACTTGATCGAATTGGCCAGTTGCAAAATAGTAAGCTGATTTCTTTTTGCTTTTTGGTTCTTTTGAACCAGACAAGGCACGACCATATTCTCCACCAATGATTCGTGCTTCATCACTCAGCAAACTTGAAGCACCGACGAGACGTTTGACAAAGATCCAACTTTTCATGTCGGTGAAAGTATCATCACTAACTAAATCGTCCAAAGCTTCATAAAATTTAGGCTCGCTGACGATCACCTGATCTGGTGTAGTCTTGATCAATTGTGTGGCATAACTGGTTAAATCAATGTTAGAACTTAATTTGACAAAATCTTCAAATGAATATTTATTGTAATCTTTGGCGTAATCTGCACGTTCGGTACTGTCTTTTTCATGTGGTGCTAAACTGCGGTCAAATTTTAAGGCACCAGCCAAGGTTTTCCGAGCAAATTTATCTGAATAACCGGCAAGTTTGAATAGTTTCAGGACCATTTGCGAATAAACCTGGAGCAAGGCTTCAGCCTGTTCGTTACCTTCCTCATAGTATGTTTTGTCTGGCAAGATCAGTGACGGCACTTCGGCGTTTAAAGCATAGTGCTGAGTATCTTTCATGTCTGGAGCTACATAAAGAGACACTGGAGCTGCATTGCCATCCATGGTAAGTTCATAAAGACTATCTTGCCAATCTTTAAGATCTTTGAGTTGGTCGATTTTATCAAGTGACTTTTTAATAGGTGTGAATCCTTGGGCATCACGTTTATCAAAGTCAGCGACGATGCGGTAGTACTTGATAAATTCTTGTAAGTATTTATCATCAGTGGTTTTGGAACCATCCAGAAATTTATCGAAGTCGCTCATTAAAGTTTCTTCGATATTGTCTGCCAAGTCAGCAAAACCGCCAGTAGTAGGTTTGTCGGCAGGAATCTTGGCTGTTTTTAACCATTCACCATTGACAGCTTGGTAAAGGTCATCTTTGAGTAAGTCAGTATTAATTGTATCGGACAAAATGTATACCTCCTATATTAAAAACAGAGCGGAGTGTGGCGTTTAGAAGGTGAGCACTAACAGACTTGCACGCTATAATGCGTTTTTCAGCATTGGAGTGTGCAAGTTAGTTAGGCACAACCTTCTGCCACACGAAGCTCGACTAAGAAAACAGAGCGGAGTGAACCGGTTAAAAGTCGAGCACTATCGGACTTTAACGATAAGTCGTGGTTTTTACGACTTGTTGTTAAAGTTGGATAGGCACAAACTTTTGGTTCACGGAGCTCGACTAAGAAAACAGGGCGGAGGCAAGCGGGAAGAAGCGAGTATATCGGGCTTCAACAAAATAGTGCGTTTTAGGCACTGTCTTGTTGAAGTTGGATAGACGGAACTTCTTGCTTGCCAGAGCTCGACTAAGAAAACAAAGCGGAACAAGCCGGGAGAACTCGAGAACCAAGGGACTCGGGCATTATGACAAGTGGTTTTCTGGTCATGATGTCGGAGTTGATTGGGCGGAAAGTTCTGGCTTGAGGAGCTCGACTAAAAAAACAGAGCGGAGTGAACCGGTTAAAACTTGAGCATCAAGGGACTCAGGCATTATGACAGTGTTTTTCTGGGCGTGATGTTCAAGCCCGATAAGCTTAGCACTTTGTAATTTTATCAGTTGAAACTATTTTAAACTATTAGACGGGCGATTTAAAGCGGTTGCTCTTAGCGAGCGAGGAAAATATTTGAAAAAAAGATTGAAACAAAATATTCTTTTTAAATCAGAAAAATTTTGCTTCAACCCTTTTTGTAGAGAAAGAAGAGCTAATTGGATAGAAGGCTAGCTTTTCTTTTATGTTAAATCTGCAATTGTCTGGTCACCGTAAAGGGCTACCCAGTCTTTTTTAAAATCTGTCACGGCTGTCGCGATCATAGGCGCATTTAATCCAGATGCAACAACATCTGTGCCGATCGTTACAGCCTGGGCGCCGTTTTTGATGGCGGCAGTTACTTGAGCTACGTTATGAAAACTGGCGGCCAAGATCTTAGTTTGGCTGACACTCATCGAAATTGCATGTGCTAACTCAGCAATAACTTGTGGAGCATCAATGTTCATGTTTAACATCCGGTTATAATAGGGTGCTAAATAATCGGCTCCTGCCGCGATGGCCAGTTCTCCTTGAAAGACTGTATAAATCGCGGTGGCGGTGATATGGACGCCCTCACGTTTTAAAATTTTCATTGCTTCAAGACCTTGTTCGTTAGTAGGGATCTTGATATAAACTTGCTGATCGATCTCTTTTAAAACGCGGTGGGCATCTGCTATGATCTCTTCTGCTGTTTCTCCAACTGCTTGAACATGCAATGTTTTATCCGGTCCGATTATTTCTCTAACTTTACGCAAATGTTCAAAAAAGTCGACTTTGCCTTCTTTTTTTATGATCGTCGGATTAGAAGTTACCCCACTTAAATTCAACATCTTGTTATATTTTCTGATTTCATCCAAATTAACCGTATCTACTAAAATTTCCATCTCGTTTTTACTCCTTTTTTAAATGCTTTGTTCTGTTCTTTCGATGATGTCGTCTTGCGTTTCTTTAGATAAGCCGACAAAGAATGCTGAATAACCGGCAACTCGAACGATCAGATCTCTATGTTTATCAGGATGTTTCTGAGCATCGACCAGTGTTTTTTTGTCTACCACATTATATTGAACATGATAGCCGTGCAAACGATTGAAGAACGTTCTTAACAGCATTACTAGTTTTTCGCAATTATCTGCACTTCTTAAAAGCTGAGGCGACATTTTCTGATTGAGTAAAACTCCACCAGTGATCGACTTGGTATTTAGCTTGGAAACACTCTTAAAGACGGCTGTAGGTCCATCTGTATCCATGGAGTGTGCCGGAGAACAGCCTTCAGATAATGGGGTGCGAGCGTACCTGCCATCTGGCGTGGCAAGAGTGCTATGTCCCTGACCCACATTAGCTGAAATCGAAGAAGTCCCAGCATAGCGTGTCCCGCCGATCGGTCCTCTGCCATAACGCGTGTTTTTGTATTTAGAAATTTCATCGATGTACGGCTGGTAAGCTGCGACGATCAGCTGATCGACATCATCATTATCGTTACCATATTTTGGTGCATCATTGAGCAACATTTGCCGGAGCTCTTCTTGGTTTGCCTCTTGAAAATTGTCTGTTAGAGCTTGCCATAATTCTTGTGGCGAGATCTTCTTTTCTTCAAAGACGAGCTTCTTGATCGCAGCTAATGAATCTGCCAAGTTAGCGATCCCGACCTGCAAGCCGCTGATAAAGTCGTAAACCGCGCCGCCTTCTTTGATCGTTTTGCCTCTGCCGATACAGTCTTCTGTCAGAACTGAACACAAAATATCCGGGTAGTTTTGTTCCAAAGCCAAATCACAAGTATTTTCGATTATGACACTTTGGCGGGTGATCTCACGTAAAGATTTGTCCCAAGCAGCAAATAATTCATCGTAAGAGGTCATCTCTGTGAAATAACCATAGTTAGGTAACAGTTGTTTGCCTGACTCGGGATCTTTTCCGCCGTTCATTACGATCAAAAGTGTCCGAGGAAAATTGATGAAACTCATGCCGGTGCAACGATAACCCCATTTTCCGGGGACTGCTGTTTCAACACAACCGATAGCACTGTAATTATAGGCATCTTCTTTCTTGATGCCCCGTGCGATAAATGATGGAATAATGATTTCATCGTTATTGAAGGCCGGCATCCCGAGACCTTCCTTGATGACTTCAACACATTGCCGCATAAAGTGGTCACTTAACCCGTGATGGTAGCGCACAGTGAGGTTGGGCTGCGGTAGATGGGCCTGCACGATGGCGTTTAAGATCAAATATGACATGCTGTTGACGGCGTCTTTGCCGTTTTTAGTCTGGCCGCCGATGGTGATATTTTGATAGAGTGGACTGCCTGCCGAAAACTCGGTGTGAGCCCATGACCGTACTTTATTGATCGTTAAAGTTTTCATGCACAAGTTAGTCAGTAATTCTGTTGCTTTTGCAGCGGCAATCTGGCCATTGCTCAGGTCTTTTTCATAAAATGGGTCTAAGTATTGATCCAAACGACCGTATGAAACAGAATGACCGTTAGATTCGATCTGTAAGACTAAATGGATCAGCCAAACTGATTGGATCGCTTCATAGAAGCTGTCAGCAGGCTGGTAGGGGATCTTACGCATAATACGAGCAATCTCTAATAATTCGTCGTGTCTTTGCGCGTTAGCTGCCTGCGCAGCTTCTTGTTCAGCTAGTTGGGCATATCTTTTAGCAAAATCCCGGACAGACTTGATCACGATCAGACCTGCTTGGTAGAAGTAAAGTTTCTTTTGTTGGTCGATGTCTGTTAGGTCAAGTTGGTCCATTTCTTCTTTGATCCTTTTTTCGTAGGAAACTAGGCCATATTTAATAACAGTTTCGTAATTGACCGCGATATGACCATCGCCAGAAGTAATGTTTCCGTCTGCGCCGATGATCCCTAAATCATAAAATAACTTACTTTTTTCAGGAAAGGCAGCGTATCCGCGGTCTTCCAGTGTATTATGCTGCCAAAATGGCGTGATTTTGCGTAATTGTTCTTTAGCATCGTCAGTAATGTAAAAAACATCGCCTGAGCGTTTTTCAAATGTGTCTAATTCGTCAATGACCCAGTTCATAGAGTATTCAGGGAAAACTGGCGCCCAGCGGTTATGCTGTGCTTGATTGCCAACAAGTAAAGTATCTTTTTCGATGAAGATCGTCATGTTATGCAAAATATGTTCAAGGACACGCGCCCGCAAAATGTCGACTTGCTGATCTTGATATTTTTGATAGGCTTCTGTTGTCAGAACAGCTCTTTCTGGGTCGACGTAAGGTTTTGCACTTAAAATTTCTTCACGATAGCGGTCCATTTTAGGAGTTAATTTTCCAAAATCTCCTAATGTGTTTGTAGGTGCAACTTTTGTCATTACCATAGATATAACCTCCTAATTTAAAACAGAGCGGAGCAAGCCGGGAAAACTCGAGCACCAAGGGACTCGGGCATTATGACAAGTGCCTTTCTTGTCGTGATGTCGGAGTTGATTGGGCGGAAAGTTTTGGCTTGCGAAGCTCGACTACAAATCCAGCCAAAAATGATTACACTAATTGTTTTATTTGTTTAAGAATTCACATAAATTTGCTGGTTTTACCAACCATTGATTTGCGCATCGATCCCAGCGTTTTGCAAGATCTTTTGATATTCTAATAAATCGTTTGTATGCAACTGTGCGACATCTTTTAATTCGTATTCTCGACCCAAGTCAGCATACTTTTTCAAGCCGAATTGATGGAAAGGAAGCAGCTCAACTTCTTTGACCCCCATCTTTTGAAATAACTCGCCAAAGTGTTTAGCATCATTATCTGTGTAGTTAAAACCAGGGATCACTGGGATCCGGATACAGTAGTCCTTGCCTGAATCAATGACAGTCTGCATGTTTTTTAAGATCATTTCGTTAGTCCCACCAGTCCCTTGACGATGTAGCAAAGGGCTCCATTGTTTACAGTCAAAATAAATCAAGTCCATATAGGGGTAAAATTCAGCAAAAACGGCTGGTGTGGCGTAACCTGTAGTTTCGCAAGCTAAATGTATTCCTTTTTCTTTAATAGCTTGTGCTAGTTTGATAGCAAATGGTGCCTGGAATAAAACTTCACCACCAGAAAAAGTTACTCCGCCGCCGGATTCTTCGTAGAAATCAAAATCTTGCATGATGACATCCATGATCTCAGGCACTGTTTTGTATTCACCGACCATGATCTTACAGCCTTTAGCTTCATCATACATTTCTTCTGGGTGCCGTAATTGCGACTCCGGATTAGCACACCAGGCACATTTTAACGGACAGCCTTTAAAGAAGACCACAGTGCGAATACCGGGACCGTCGTTTAAACTAAACTTTTGAATGTTAAAAAGTAAGCCTTTGTCAGCTGTTTTTGACCTTCGGGTTTGCCTTTGTCTTGTTGGCACTGAGCATACACCTCCATCTCATATTTTATACAAATGAATTATATCACATAATTACGAACGAAACACATAAATATTTCTTAGAAAAAAGAGATTGGCTATTCGATACCAAAAGTTGCTTTCACGCATTTTTAAACCTTTTTCGTAATAAAACGAATGTAAATAGATAATTAAATGTAAAAAATATAAGTGTAAACGTTTGACAAAAAATGAACATTGCCGTTATTATCAACGTGAAAGTGGTAACAATTAGAAATGGAGGCTTCAAGATGGTTAAAGAGTTTGAGAGTCCAGCTCATTATATTCAAGGAAATGGTGTATTTGATGAACCCAAAGAGTATCTAGCAAAACTTGGGTCAACCCCCGTTTTGCTGTGTGATAATACTGTTTGGAAAATTGTTGGTGAGAAGCTGAATGGAGTGCTGGAAAAAGAAGATTTTACAGTTACCCGTGTCGAATTTGTCGGTGAAGCTTCAGAAGAAGAAATTAGTCGGATAGTCGGGATCGCTAAAGAAAATAGAAATGATTTTATTATCGGCCTTGGCGGTGGTAAAACACTCGATACGGCTAAAAATGTTGCTCATCAATTAGGTCTTCCTGTGGCAATTTTACCCACTGTGGCTTCAACAGATGCCCCATGTTCTGCTTTGTCAGTTCTGTATACCCCAGAAGGTAACTTTAAAAAATATGCTTTCTATGATAAAAATCCCGACTTGGTTTTGATCGACACCAATGTTGTTGCTCATGCGCCAGTCAGAAATCTGATTGCCGGGATCGGGGATGCAATGGCAACTAATATTGAAGCTCAAGATGTTGCTCGCGGTTATAATCAATCAATGTTGGGCAACGATCCGACATTGGCTTCGTTGGCGATCGCGCAAACCTGTGCAGATAATTTATTTGCTCATGCGCATGCAGCTGTTGCAGCAGTTGAGGGTCAGACCGTAACTTCGTCTTTGGGAACAGTTGTCGAGGCGAACACTTTACTGAGTGGTCTTGGCTTTGAAAGTTCGGGGTTGGCTGCGGCGCACGCGATTTACGATGGTTTTACCGCTTTGTCTGGTGAAAGTGAAACATTGATGCATGGTGAAAAGGTGGCATATGGTTACTTGTGTGAATTGATGTTAGATAATGTTCCAACAGATGTTTTAGACAAATATATCAAGTTTAATAGGTCACTTGGATTACCAACAACATTAGCCGACCTTAAGTTAAGTGATGCTAGTTATGATGACCTTTTGAAAGTTGGAAAACAAGCCACCATTCCTTCTGAAACGATCCATCAAATGCCATTTGAAGTTTCAGCTGAAGATGTAGCGAATGTGATCGTTGCGGTTGATAAATATGTAACAGCTAATTTTGAATAAAAGTTATTTGTAATGAGCTAGTTTTTCTGGAAAGTAGGGGTGACTCTACTTTTTTTGTACTTAAAGATGATGTTAGGCTATTGAACTAATAGCAAATGCTTTTAGTTTTTGCATTTAACTACTAGAATGACCATGAGGGGAGATAGTGTTTTATGAAAAATGTTATAGTTTTAGGAGCTGCAGGAAACATAGCTAAGTTTGCCGAAGAGTATTTGGCACAACAAGGTGATGTAAAGTTAACACTTTATTTACGTCATCCAGACAAGTTGAAGACAGGGGAAGCTAAGCTTGGGACGATCGTTCAGGGTGATGTTTTGGATGAAACGACTTTAGTTTCCGCGTTGCAAGGACAAGATATCGTGTATGCCAATCTGGCCGGGACCGATATAAAACAGCAAGCTGAAACGATTATTAAAGCGATGGATAAAGTTGGTGTTAAACGTTTGATCTGGATTTCTTCAATTGGTATTTATGACGAAGTACCAGGTAAGTTTGGTGAGTGGAATAACAAGATGTTAGGTGAAACTTATCTGCCAACATACGCTGCAGCTGTTAAGGCAATCGAAGACAGTGACCTGGATTACACTGTTTTGCGCCCGGCATGGTTATCCAACAAGGATGAAGTTAGTTATGAATTGACCCAAAAGGGCAAGCCGTTCAAAGGGACAGAAGTTTCACGCAAGAGTATCGGTGAGTTAGTTGCAAAGTTAGTGGGTTCACCTGAAAAACACTTACATGAATCATTAGGTGTCAATAAACCGAATACTGCTGGTGATAAGCCTGCCTGGTATCAAAAGTAATTCATAGGACTATTTTTAATGAGTCGAGTAAAGGTTGAGCTGCTAATATTTAAATAAAATCCCGTATATTTCCATACCAGGAAACATGCGGGATTTTTACGCAGAGTTCTGAACATAAAGTTTCTGTACTTAAACTGTCCAGCCACCGTCGGCCTTAATTATGTCACCGTTTAAGAAACTCGATTCATCGGAACCTAAGAAAACAGCCAAAGCAGCGATTTGATGTGGGTCGCCTAATGGGCCTTCACCAGCCGCCTGCAAGGCCTGACCACCTAGGGGATCAACGTTAGTAATTGTACTTTGGATATTAGTGTTAACTCCACCAGGAGCAATAGCGTTTGCACGGACTTTACCAAACCGACCGTAAGTTGCAGCAATATTTTTGGTTAAACCGACTAAGCCATGTTTAGAAATAGTGTAAACTGCACCGCCGCGAGCGCCAAAAAGCCCGCCAACAGAAGCGTTATTTACTATCACACCGCCGTTTTTTTGTTTTTCCATAACGTTAATGGCGGACCGGGCTGCTTTGAATGGGCCCGTCAAATTTACAGCGATAACTTTGTCATATAGATCGTTTGAAACATTACCGACAGCAGTAAAATTGTCCATGATCCCGGCATTATTGGCTAAGATGTCCAGACTTCCATAAGTGTCTGTTGCTAATTTAATGACTGCATCGATGTCATTTTCATTTGCGATATTAGTTACACTGATTGTAGCTTGACCGCCAGCCTCTGTGATCTCTTGGTGAACTTCGTTTAAGGTGTCTTCGTTAATGTCGGCCAAGATGACCTTGGCGCCTTCTTTTGCATAGTCTTCTGCGATGGCTTTACCCATTCCTGAACCGGCCCCAGTTACAATTGCTACTTTATCTTTTAATCTATTTGGCATTAAATACATCTGCTGTAAATAAGTTTATTTATACAAAGTTATTGTACCAATGTAAGTAAGCGTTTGTAAGAGCAGCCTGTCATTTATTTTTATGCTTATATTACGTTAAATAGAATTTAAAAACTTTGTAGCTCCAAGGGAAAATTGCTTTAAAAAAAGAATGAAGTGAATTATACTTAAGTTGAAATTGTTCATCATTTCACAATAGACAAATTTTGCTTTATGTATTAAGTAAAATGTTGATTTGTTAAAAAATGGCTATAGCTATGAGAGGAGGAAGGATTCATGAATAATGCACTGTGTTTTTTGCGGTGGTTTTTTAATGATTTTTTGCAGGAATTTGTAAGTATTACTTTACGGATCCAAGTATTAAAAATGAATAGTACCTTAGATAGTTTAATTGATAAAAAACAGGCGCTAAAAGACATCAAACGATATCAACATTTACTTGAGCTCGCAAAGAAAAATGATCCATTAGTAAATCAAGCCTTATGTTGTGTTGGATTTGATAAAAGATTAGCTGATTTTGATGATTTGGATAAAAAATGGCTTCAAGAACTCTTGGAGTATGGTACTGTTTCATAACGGTCGACCGCTAAGAGAATTTCTGATTTAAATTATAGGATGAATTAGAGTCTAGGTCGACCAGAATTGTATTCTGTTAATTGGTTTTCAAGGTATTTTACGACGATCTCTTTTGAAGTATTTCCTAATGTGCTCATGAAATAACTTGGTGACCATATGTGCCCACCCCATAGTAATTGTTTAGTCTCTGGATATTGCTTAAACTACTGCCTAGCTGTTATTTCTTGGAACGACTTAACAATTGAGCCTGGTATGTTAGCATATGCTCCTCTTTACAGTAGATGTGGAAGTAATTCCTGTATCAAACTGTAAGGGGATTTTTTTCGCGTTTGGAAGATCGAACATTATTATTGTTTCGGAGTAGTGTCTCCAAGTGAAGGGCAATAATACAATAGAAATTAGATTTGACAGTTAAAAAATGAGCAAGTCTGTTAATATTGGTTACAATATCTATTTTTATTTAGTAACTAAAGGTTGAAAGTTAATTTTTAGTGCCTTTGCCTGTCAGCTCAAGCTATAAATGTCTTTAATTAGTCAACTGACCAGTTCGTCGCTGTGAAAGATTTCTTGCAGATCATTGGGTAAAGAATTGATAAATCGACTGCATAATCCCGTGATAAAAAAATCAGCGGTTTTTTCACAATGTTCTGCTAAAGCAAAAAGCAACTGTTTTACAGCTTGTAAAAGTGGGATGTCCGCGAGAAACTGATTGGCCGCATAGAAAATGCCGCCTAAGGTTTTCGGATCGTTCTCCTGTCGCTGGATCATAGCCAACAGATCGTAAGCTAAAAATGTCAGCGCCACATGGCCGCACAAGCCATCATAACTTTGCGTTTGGGTCTGGTCATACTGCAGGTATTGTTTTAAAGTCTTGAAACCACACTCGATCTGCCATCTCCGGGCATATAATTGAATGACCGCTTCCGGTGTCAGACTAAGTTTAGAAGTTGCCAAAGCAATGTAGTGTCCCTTGTCCGTGCGATTTTGGATAAAGACTATTTTTAAGCGCAGGTGGTCCTCGTTATCGGTCTCAACGACCGTACTGTAGAGATAGTTATCATGGATCCGATATTTTGAACCTTTAAAGCGTTGAAACAGCATTGGAACACTGTAACGGCGCCCGCGATATTTAAAATAAGTTTTTGAAGTGTTTTTTAACCGACCAACAGCAGCGAGACCTAATTCTTGAAATTGCTTGAAAGCTTTGGGATAGGCGTACCAACTGTCAAAGAGGACATAGCTGGCCTTGACCCCGGTTTTTAGAACTTGAGCTACTAATTCAACGGCGACTTCATTCATGTGCCGTTTAGCCTGAGCATAACGTTGGGCCGCTAAGGTCCGCTGATCAGTTGTTTGTGGTTCACGGCCGATCCGATTCTTAGCTTTGTCTGATGACATCAAAGCGAAATTCAGGGGCAGGAAAGTATTGCCGTCACTCCAACCGATCGTCAAGCCGCGAAAACCCTTGACATAGCGCGGCTGTCCTTGCGGTGCAGCATGATCATAAACATTCGCCAATAGTTCAGTCTTTTTTGAATGAGCTCGTTTGAATAAAGTGTCATCAATGATCAAGGCCGCTTTTCGGCGTAAGTCGATAAAAGGACTGAGTTCCGCGATCTGGTTCCGTCCGGCCAAGCTGACCAGCCGCTGCCAGTTGATATGGCGGTCATTTAAAAAGTTGCGGACCGTTTTCTTCGAAAAAGCAGTCGGAGTTGCGGATCGGTTCAAGGTCAAACGTTGGAACAAAGTCAGTAAGATCCAGCTGACAAGTTTGGTCAGTTTGATCCCACGGACACGATAGGCATTGGACTGACGTAATACCTGGGCGAAATCGATCACCTGCAAGAATTTGTGAAAACGTGCCATTAAAGTGGTTTTATTTTGAGTTGATTGTTGTATACTGGAAGTGGACATAAATTACTCTCCTTTATTAGTTTTTGACGACTCAATTATAGGACGCAGAGTAATTTGTGTCTATTTTATTAACAAAAACCCGTGATACAACAAGCAGCACAAGTATTCTTTAACTTTCAACCTTTAGTTAGTAAAAGTAGTTTCTAAGCCTAAATATGGAGGTACTTCATGTCTTTAATTTATTTACGTAAAGCAAATAGAGATCATTTAGAGCAAATTATGAATGTGGTTCATGATGCCCAAGAAAACTTAAACGCGGCAGGTATTGATCAATGGAAAAATGGTTATCCTGACAAATTTAACATTCTTTCTGATATCGATCAGAATTCACTTTATGAAATCATGTTTGAAAAGCAAATTGCTGGGATAATCACGATTCAAGACACTCCTGAACCAAATTATAAAACATTGTCAGGTGGCAAATGGTTGGGTAGTGATAACTACGCCACAATACATCGTCTAGCTATCGATTCATCTTTTTCACATCAAGGATTAGGGAAGATGGCACTGATCAGTGCACTATCTTTGATAAGGGAACAGCAAATAACATCTGTTAGGGTTGATACCCATCGGAAAAATCAGCGTGTCCAGCATCTAGTTACGCAATTGGGGTTTAAATACCGCGGAGTGATCCATATTGTTGATCCACATGGTGACCTGGATAATGATGCCTATGAATTGATTATGGAGTAGCGGATAAAGTTGTTGATTGGCCCGAAGTTGGTTAGATGTAGGTCCAAAAAATAGTTGATCGGATCTTAGATAGTAATAGTACCTGGTGTTTTATACATTTTGTTAACTGTAAATATGTCAAAAACATTATAGTCACTATTAAAACAACACTTGGTAATTATTCAACAAAATTCATTTGCCTATGGAGCATATTATTTCATAGCTTTATGAGGTCGTCTTGTCGTATAATGAAAATACGTGAACAAATTTATGTTAAATAAATGAGAATAAGGTTTGTTTTCATAGTCGAGTAGCAACAAGCAAGAAGTTCCGCTTGTTTTCACTCGGTTTTTAGTCGAGTTTCGCAAGCCTGGACTTTCCGCCTAACCAGCCCCACTATCATGGCGCAAAAACTGCACGCTATAATAGTAGGTCTCGTTAGTGCTCGAGTCCAAACCGGCTTGCTCCACTCTGTTTTTATAGGAGGTATTTTAAGTGACACGTTTATATGATAATTTTCAACCAGAAATGTACAAGGTTTACTTAGATATTGATCGTGGTTCAAAAACTATCACTGGTCGAACAAAGATTAGTGGTCACGCTCAAAGTGCTCAAATTGCTGTTAATCAAAAATTTTTGAAAATTTCTGACGTTAAAGTCGAAGAGAAGAGTGTTGACTTCTCAGTTGATGATGACGAGGAAATTATCAACATTGAATTGCCGCAAGCAGGTGATACGAACCTGACGATCGATTATACAGCACCTTTGACTGATTCAATGATGGGGATCTATCCTTCCTATTATCAAGTTGATGGTGAGAAAAAGCAGTTGATCGGGACGCAGTTTGAAACAACAGCTGCACGGCAAGCTTTCCCATGTGTCGATGAGCCGGAAGCAAAAGCAAATTTTGATTTAGCAATTAAATTTGACGAAAAGCCGGGCGAAACGATCATCGCTAATATGCCTGAAGTAGATGTCGATAATGGGGTACATTATTTTGATCGCACGGTTAAGATGTCAACTTACTTAGTGGCCTTTGCCTTTGGAGAAATGCAAAGTAAATATACTACAACTAAGAGCGGTGTGAAAATTGGTGTTTTCTCTACCAAGGCACATAAACCTAACGAATTAGATTTTCCGTTGGATATTGCCAAACGTTCGATTGAATTTTATGAAGACTTCTACCATACACCATATCCATTGCCGCATTCATGGCAATTAGCCTTACCAGACTTCTCGGCTGGTGCGATGGAGAACTGGGGCTTAGTTACTTATCGTGAAGCTTACTTGGTGCTTGATCCCGATAATACATCGCTTGAAACTAAAGAATTGGTTGCGACTGTGATTGCTCATGAGTTAGCTCATCAATGGTTCGGTGATCTGGTCACTATGAAGTGGTGGGATGATCTCTGGTTAAATGAAAGTTTTGCCAATATGATGGAATATGTAGCTGTTGATGCCTTAGAACCTGACTGGCATATTTGGGAATTATTCCAAACATCTGAAGCTCCAGCTGCTTTGCAACGCGATGCTACTGACGGAGTTCAGCCTGTCCATGTTCAGGTCGAAAAACCAGCTGAGATCGATTCGATTTTTGATGGTGCGATCGTTTATGCTAAGGGATCGCGGATGTTAGTCATGGTCCGTTCCTTGATCGGCGATGATGCTTTGCGCAAAGGATTGAAAGCATACTTTACAGCCCATCATTATGCTAATGCGTCTGGTGCTGACTTGTGGGATGCGCTTGGACAGGCGGCTGGGATCGATTTGGCCAAGATCATGAATACATGGTTGGAACAACCGGGGTATCCTGTGGTCAGTGCGAGTGTTGTTGCTGGTAAGCTGATTCTTTCACAAGAACAGTTCTTCATCGGTGACGGTAAAGATGTGGGCCGTTCATGGCAGATCCCATTGAACGGAAATTATGAGGCCGTCCCTCAAATTATGGCGGAAAAAACACTCGAGCTGGGTGATTATCAAGAATTACGTCAACAAGTGGGCGCACCATTGCGCTTGAATGTCGGCAATGAAGCTCATTTTATCGTTAAATATGATGATGCTTTATTAAACGATATTTTAGATAATAGTGATTCCCTAGATTCAATCTCACAGTTGCAATTACTCCAAGATCTACGTTTGTTAGCTGAAGGAAACCAGATCTCTTACGCAAGTGTAGTTCCGTTGCTCAAACGTTTTGCAGACAGCCACTCCAATGTTGTTAATGCAGCCCTCTATCAGGTTGCTGGCAACTTGAAGAAATTTGTTGCACCTAATTCAAAAGAAGAAAGTACTTTACGCCAGCTTTTTGACCAATTGAGTGCAGCACAAGTCAAACGCTTGGGCTGGACGCCGAAATATGGTGAGTCGATCGATGATCAATTGACCCGCCCATATGTTTTGAATGCTGCTTTATATGCAAAAAATCAAGATTCGATCACAGAAGCACACGGATTGTTCGAAGCTAATGCAGAGGCTTTAGTTGACCTACCAGCCGACATTCGGGTCTATGTTTTGGCAAATGAAGTGCAAAATTACAGCAGTTCAGATTTACTTGACCGGTTACTGACAGACTATATTCGTACATCTGATGGCAGTTACAAAGCAGACATTGCTGCTGCTTTACCAATGATCCCTGATAAGGATCTGTTGGCTCAAATCGTGGCTGAATATGAAAACAGTGAAACGATCAAGCCGCAAGATCTGCGTGCTTGGTACCGGGGAGTTTTGGCTAACGACCATGGTCAACAGTTGGCTTGGGATTGGATCCGTAACGACTGGCAGTGGTTGGAAGATACTGTTGGCGGTGATATGGAATTTCCAACCTTTATTACAGTAACTGCTGGGATCTTCAAGACGCCCCAACGTTTGGCTGAGTTTAAAGAATTCTTTGAACCTAAGATCAACATCCCTGGTTTGACTCGTGAGATTCAAATGGACACGAAGGTCATTGAAAGTCGAGTCGCTTTGATCGAGAATGAAAAAGACGCTGTTAATAAAGCAATCAACTTGTTTGTTTTTAACAACTAAAAGATAAAAAACGCCCTGCTCTTGAAGTGCTGCAAAGTACTTGAGAGCGGGGCGTTTTATGTCTTCATAAAAAATTCAAAGCTTTTGGCCTTGGCCTTAAAAAGATTTAATTACTTTTAAAAGTTTACTTCGTCGGGATTACCGCCGTAACCAGCAACACCAACCAGGTCATCGATCTTCTTCATTTGCTCGTCATTCAGTTCGAAATCGAAAGCATGTGTGTTTTCTTCGATCCGTTCTGCATGAACAGATTTTGGAAGAGGAAGATATTTATGTTGTAATGACCAGCGTAGACAAACTTGTGCAATGGTATGGCCAGTTTCATCGGCTAATTTTTGTAATGTCGGGTCAGTGAAGATCTTTCCTGTGCCGAAAGGACTGTATGCTTCCAGCAAGATCCCACGTTCACGACAATAATCAACCAATTCATCGTTATGGTCGCCAGGACATAAATGAATCTGGTTGACCATCGGTGTAATTGTTTGTGTCTTTTCCAAAACTTGCAGATGATGCTGGTAGAAGTTAGAGACACCGATTGCCCGAACTTTTCCAGCCTTGTAGGCATCTTCCATGGCGCGCCAAGTTTCTTGCAAATGTTTCTCCCAGTCGTCATTTCTATAAGGAGCAGGATTTGGCCAATGAATCAAAAAGAGGTCCAAATGATCTAATCCTAGGTCAGATAAGCTTTTGTCTAATGCAACAGCAGCTTCTTCATAAGTGTGGCTATTATTATTGAGTTTGCTAGTAACGAAAAGTGAATCGCGGTCTACACCACTAGCTTTGATCCCATGACCAACGCTTTTTTCATTGCCGTACATTTCAGCGGTATCGATGTGATGGTAGCCGGCATCAAGGGCAGCTTTAACTGAAGATTCAGCTATGTCACCATCAGGAGTTTGCCATGTACCAAAACCAACAACTGGAATTTTAACACCATTGCTCAATGTGTAAGTGCTTGTTAGATCCATTATCTAAAAACCTCACTTTTTTCAAATTTGTGATTCGCCAATATTATATAAATAATTCAGGTTAATGTAAAATAAACTAACCTAGGGAAGACTTTGGAGTTGGCGTGTTCACGAACAAAGAAGTTATGGTCGTTAGGCAAGATATTTGTATCGTCTTCTTTAAGGTGATTATTTGAACGTTAGAGCCCTGATAAAGCATAAAAAATATTGAGTTACGATTATCGTTGACAAATGTAAATATAAGAGTAATATATAGAGTGAGAGTTACAATTGTAAACGAAAAGAGATGAGACTATGACATTAGTTGTAGATGCGACGGAAATGACAACTTCTGAGTGGGAGTTGATGCGGATCATTTGGACAATAGGTCAAGCCAGCAGCAGTGAAGTGATCACTTTGATCCGGTCAAAGAAAAATTGGACCGAATCAACGGTCAAGACTTTGTTGCGTCGTTTGGTAAGAAAAAATGCCTTAAAGACGGCTAAAGATGGGCGTCGCTTTATCTATTCGCCAAATATCACTGAAAATGATGCGATGGATCAGATGAGTGCAGAAATGTTTTCCAGAATGTGTAACATGAAAAAGGGCAAAGAGCTCACTAAGTTAATTTCTGAAACAACTTTAAGTAAAGCTGATATTCAAACGATGCGGGCAGTTTTAAATGATAAAATGCAAACAGCGCCTGATCAGGTTGAGTGCAACTGCCTACCAGGAAAAGGAAGTTGTTGTTAGTGGTGGCAAGAGAGGAAGATTTACAATGATCAAGATCATAGTTTCAATTATAGGTTTGACGATGATCGGTTTTATCATCTGGTGGTTTTTTGGAAAGCACGAAGTCGAAGAAGGCGCCGCTGACGTTACTGGACATCAGCAAAGTATCGATGTTGAAGTTAAAGGCGGTTATTCTCCCGAAGTCGTTTTTTTAAAACTAGGAGTACCGGCAACTTTAAATTTTACGCGTACAGACCCATCGAGTTGTTTGGACAGAGTAGTCTTTCCAGATTTTGGGATCAATCAAGAGTTGCCTCAAAATGAGATGAAGAAAGTTCAGATCGATACCAGCAAGGCTGGAGAATATGAGTGGGCCTGCGGAATGGATATGTTTCACGGAAAAGTTGTCATCAAATAAATTTGGGTAGGAAGATTCACTTTTTAAAGTCAATCAGAGCAGAAAAGAATTATCTGGCCCCATATCAGGAAAAGTAAGGGCCAGATGAGATGGGTGTGGCCCCGCCTCTAGCAAAGAAGGGGCCAGACGAACGACTTTTAACCTAAAAGTTAGCAAATAAAATTTAGTTTCCAAAGTATGCACAATTTGCACGAATAAACTAATTAGAAATAGATGATCAACAAAATAACTGGGTGAAAAGATGTTTTGGACTCAAGTGTAACGAATTCCACTAATATGGCGCTTTGTTTTGAAACTATGGTAGTGGTGTTGACCAAGCAAAAAGTTCAGAATTTTGTGACCCGAGAAATACAAGACAGGAGGAATTATCATGAGTGAACAAGTACAAAAAGCTAATGTTACAGTTGCAGGCGGCTATGAGCCAGAGGTAGTTACTTTAAAGCAGGGTGTTCCAGCTGAACTAACTTTTAAGCGAACAAACGAAAAAGGTTGTTTGGATGTCGTCCATTCAAAAGAGCTCGGCTTCGAAACCGAGTTGCCTTTGAATCAACCTCAGACCGTCACAGTCCAAACTGACAAAGCAGGCGAATATCAGTTTTCCTGCGGGATGGACATGTTTTTCGGGAAAGTTGTTGTTGAATAATGAAAATTACTACACGTTTTTGGATCTCCTTGATTTTGTCCTTACCGATGTTAGCGGAAATGATTTTGATGCCATTGACTGGCTGGATGCTGCCCGGTGGAAAATGGACAATGCTTATTTTGACGACGATCGTAATGGCACTTTCAGCACGTCCGTTTTTGCAAAGTGCTTGGGCTTCTTTTAAAAAACATCATTCTAACATGGATACGTTGGTTGCGGTCGGGACTGCAACGGCTTATCTCTATAGTATTTATGCGATGTTTACCGGTAAGAAAGTTTTCTTTGAAAGTGCTGCTTTTGTGATCACCTTTATCTTGTTAGGACAAGTATTGGAAGAGCGGATGCGTAACAATGCGTCCAACGCCATTGAAAAACTGCTCGATTTACAAGCTAAGGAAGCTGAAGTCAAACGTAATGGACATTTTGTCAAACTGCCAGTTGATCAAATCGTGACCGGTGACGAGATCCGCGTTAAACCGGGTCAAAAAGTTGCCGTCGATGGTGAAATTTTGACAGGGAGTTCTAATATTGACGAGTCGATGGTCACAGGAGAAAGTATGCCAGTTAAAAAAGTGGTCGGTGACAAAGTCATTGGTTCGACTATTAATAGTAATGGAACTTTTACCTTCAAGGCTGAAAAAGTCGGTGATGACACGATGTTGGCACAAATCGTTGAACTCGTTAAAAAGGCACAGAATAGTCATGCACCGATCCAGAAGTTAACAGATAAAGTTTCTGATATTTTCGTTCCTGTTGTTTTGATCATTGCGATCGCAACTTTCTTGATCTGGTACGTGCTGCTGGGTGCCAGTGTCGCTAACTCCTTGATCTTTGCTGTTTCTGTTGTAGTTATTGCTTGCCCGTGTGCGTTAGGTTTAGCAACACCGACAGCTTTGATGGTCGGGACTGGTCGAGGTGCGAAGATGGGGATCTTGATCAAGAATGGTGAGGTCTTAGAAACGGTCAACGACGTGCAGACTGTCGTGTTTGATAAAACAGGGACGATCACTTTAGGTCAGCCGCAAGTAACCGATGTGATCGGTGATGGCAAACGTGTGCTGCAAGTGGCCGCTTCTTTAGAAGAATCTTCAGAACACCCTTTGGCTGCAGCT
This sequence comes from Ligilactobacillus acidipiscis, assembly GCF_900116935.1. Classification (NCBI taxonomy): domain Bacteria; kingdom Bacillati; phylum Bacillota; class Bacilli; order Lactobacillales; family Lactobacillaceae; genus Ligilactobacillus; species Ligilactobacillus acidipiscis. The sequence continues at coordinate 2,333,104 of NZ_LT630287.1, read as the reverse complement.
ATTATGGACACTGTCTATGCACAAAAACTTTCATTTAAAACAGCTGAAAATTTTCAGGCTATCGAAGGCCAGGGAGTTTCTGCTACACTAGCAGGACAACAAGCTTTCGTCGGTAATGAAAAATTACAACATGATTTTAAAATAGCTGATGACTTAAAAAGTCAGATGGCTAGTTTGCAAGATCAAGCTACAACTGTGGTCTTGGTTGGATTGAATGATGAAGTTATCGGCTTGATCGCCATTCAAGACGCACCGAAAGAAACTTCTAAAGAGGCGATCTCAGCTTTGAAGTCACGTGGCTTGAAGACAGTTATGTTGACTGGCGATAATCAGCGAGTAGCACAGGCAATTGCTGACCAAGTGGGAATTGACCAGGTCATTGCGGAGGTCATGCCTAGTGATAAAGCTGACCGGGTTCAAGCTTTACAGGCGAACGGTAAAGTGGCCTTTGTTGGTGACGGGATCAATGATGCACCAGCCTTGAGTATTGCAGATGTCGGTATCGCTATGGGTTCCGGGACCGATATTGCGATCGATTCAGGCGGGATCGTACTTGTTAAAAACGACTTGCGTGATGTTGACCGGGCGTTAGCTTTAAGTAAGAAGACCTTTGGTCGGATCAAGTTGAATCTTTTCTGGGCGTTTATCTACAACGTTTTGGGGATTCCTGTTGCTGCAGGTGTCTTCTACGGGTTAGGTTTAACATTGAGCCCGGAAATTGCCGGTTTAGCGATGGCTTTTAGTTCCTTGTCTGTTGTGACAAGTTCAGTTTTACTGAACAAGGCAAAAATCACCAGCAAGGTTGAAATTGCATAGTTAATAAAAGAAATGCTATTTGGACAAGTTTTGTGCAAATAGCTTTTTTTAGTAGCAAAAAAAGTTGACTTTTTAACCGGCCAGCTTGCTAGAATAATATAAGATAAAGCTAGTGGGGAACAACATCTGGAAAAACTTTTTAGTAGTGATTGTTAAATTGAAGAAAAGAGTTTTGCCAAGTGATGTTGCAGTATTAACTACACATCTGCTATAGAAAGTGAAACTTGTATCGTAGAAAATTTAAGAAAGCCTGGATTATTCATAATTTTACCTTGAGGTCTGCTTTTGGTTGTTGCCGTGCTGTTGCTGACCTTTTTTCTTTTTCACCTGCTGGGTGTACAAAAAGAGCACATCCTGTGCTATTGTAAAGTCGACTAAACACTACAAAGAACAGGAGTGCTCCTAATGTCGACTTTACATCATAAACAGCTTTTATTCAATAAACAAATCAAAATTTCTAATGACGGCGGTGAGCTAGCGAACGATGCGGGGACTTTATTGCTTGCTGAGTTTCTCCATCAACTCCACTTTGACCAGTTTTTAGAGACTAACTTGCGTTTCAAAGATGGTCGCAAGTATTGTACCTTCACTATGAACGATTTATTCAAGCAGTTGTTATTTCAATTACTAGCGGGGTATTCCCAGGATCAGTCTGCTAACACCTTGGCCCAAGCGGCTGATTTCAACTTAGCTCTAAAACAAGCAGTCGCTTCCCAACCGACGCTCTCACGTTTTATCAATCACGTCTCGGCGACAGGCCTTTTCTCCGTCAAGTCTGTAATGATCTCTTTGGCGCACTTAGTCCTGGGCCAGCTGAATCAACATCAGCTGATCCTTGACCTCGACTCCACGCATGCTGATACATTTGGTAACCAAGAAAAAAGTGCTTATAACGGTCATTATCAGACTAACGGTTATCATCCATTACTAGCTTTCGATGCTTTATCGGGCTGCTTATTGAATGCCCAATTACGTCCAGGCAATCGCTATACTTCACAGGGAGCGACTAAATTCTTATTACGGGGCCTACGGGCCTATGACCAGTCTTCTTTGGATGTCCTCGTGCGGGGAGATTCTGGTTTCGCAGCGCCAGGGATCTACCGTGCCTGTGATAAAAAACAGGCTAAATTCGTGATCCGCATGAAAGCGAACCGCCAACTCCAAAGTCGGGCTGAGCGCTTGATCCAAGTGGGCGACCACGACTTCAGCGAAACTGAAGTCCAATGGCATGTCCTGCAGGATTACTGTCCCCAAAGTTGGCCACGCCCTTATCGGGTGATCATTAGATCAACTCGGCCAGCGGGAAATTTACTGTTTGACCATGAGTTTATCGTGACCAACTTGGAAGAATTGAGTGGTCCGCAAGTCTTTGCCCTCTATCAACAACGTGGTTCAATGGAAGACTTGATCAAAGAAGTTAAACGCGGTTTTCATTTTGATAAAACGGACAGTTCCAGCTTTAACGCCAATGAGTTTCGCATGTTGGTGGCTGGCACGGCTTACAATATACTCCAAGCCATGAAGAACTTGGTTTTACCACCGGAACTTAAACACGCTCAGGTCGAGACCATCCGCTTTAAATTACTTCATTTGGCAGCTAAGGTCACGCACCACGCCCATCAGATCTGGGTCCATTTATCCCAGACCAATGTGTTTGATAAATTATTCTGGCAGACACTGTTTAAGATCCAAAACATTAAAATATACCCGCTGTGAACTCACAAAATAAAATATATTTTCTAGGGAAAGGGTGAAGTCTGCCCTTTTTTAAGCAATACGACCGCAAAACTAACAAAAAAAGCTTTTTTCTGAGACCACGGTTATTTTGCGCCAAATTTTATTTAAGACAAAAAGTATGAATAATTCAGGGAAAGCGATCCACTTTAATTTTTGTATTTAAGCGTTATGAGCAAGAGAGCGGTTATTGTACTATTGATAATAGGCAAGATTATTATTTTTTGGCTGAGTAATTATTAACGAATGTCGAGATCAAGGTTATGGTACATTAATGGTGCAAAGCATGATGAATGTGTTAGAGATCTAACAACGCAAAAGTTCTGTCTCAAGTGGAGGCCAAGATATTTTGGCAGCGATCCAAGTATATAAAAAGTTGGTTTTGATGTTAAAACAGAAATCGTCTGTCTTGTGTAAAAATCTTTCCCAGAAGTGCGAGGAGTTGTGAATATTGTGACAAAACTAATTATTTTACGTGGAAATTCAGGCAGTGGTAAAACCACGATCGCAAACAAATTACGCTGCTCTTTAGCAGAGAAAAACATGATGCTGGTTTCTCAAGATACCGTTAGATTAGAGATTTTAAATGTGAAAGATCATCCTGGAAATCCAAGTATTGAGTTGATAGAAAAAATCTGTGAATTTGGCAAGGACCGATATGATTATGTGATCTTGGAGGGGATTTTAGGCGCAGAAAAGTATCAAAAAATGCTTTTCAAATTATGCTCTTTTTTTGAGAACAATGTACTGGCTTATTACCTAGATATCCCTTTTTCTGAGACGCTAAGACGTAACAATGAGCGTAACAAGGAAAGGCGATTTGATATTGAGCTATTGAAAAAATGGTGGTTAAAAAAAGATTATTTGCACGTTAACAACGAACGTGTGCTGACTGAAAATTTAAATCAAGCGGAAATAATCAGCCTGATTTTAAATGATTTGAAAGAAAAATAAAAGATTATTTACGCGTTTTTTCAGAACACTAAGTATTTGCAATTAAACAGTAACTGTGGAGAATTGTTTGTAAATACTTGCTAAAATTCTTTGTCCAAAAGAAGGGGGAAATTTACATGCCAAAAATCGTGATCCGTTCTGTAAGACAAGAAGATCTACCCAGCTTGTGGGACATAGACACAAAAGTAATGACCATAAATGAGGAGGGAGTGTCAAGAAGTTTGTGTAAATGAAAATCCCTTCTCCTGGCAAAATAAAGTATTAATCGAAAAGTGATTCTAACGTGTCTTTGACTTGACCAAATCCGCGATGGCTACGATTGAAGTACTTTTCGTTATAGCTTATGACTTGAACTCCAATGAAATTGTCTAAAGATTTTTCGTTTGGAAATTGTTCCTTTGGTTTGGTCTTGCGTTTGATTCTTTTGTTCAGTGATTCTAAGATATTGGTTGAATAAATTGTTGGTCGAATGGCCGGGGGAAAACTCAGGAAAGCTAATAGTTCATTTTCAATGGATTTAAGTTGCTGGATCAGATTGGAATACGATTTCCCCCATGCACCATAAAAATCATTTAAGATCTTGTGTGCTGCAGTTACATCGGTCGCTGAATGCAACTCTTTAAAGTCATTTAAGATCGCCTCACGATCTTTTAAACGCACATGCGAACCAATATTGCGCATAACATGTACTAGGCATCTTTGAAATTTAGCTTTCGGGAAAGCGTGCAATAATGCTGGCTGCAGACCAACCATTCCATCTGCAATGATCAACTGGACTTGTTCTAATCCACGTTTTTTAAGATCTTCTGCCATTTCTGACCAAACTCCTGTATTTTCACTTGGAGCGATTCGATAATCAAGAACTTCTTTGATGCCGACAGATGTAATACCTAAAGCAATATAGACCGCTTCTCTTTGAACTGAATCGCGGCGCAAAGGTAAGTAAGTTGCATCTAAGAAAAGACAAACATAGTTTGCCTTAATAGTTCGTTGATGAAAAGCTTCAATCTGTTTTGTTACCTGAGCAGTGATATTAGAAACAGTACTAGGTGAATAATAAGAGCCATACATTTTTTCAATCAAATCTGCAATTTCACGGGTCGTAACGCCCTTGGAATAAAGCTGAATGATTGTTGTTTCTAAAGCGTCCTGACGACGAGAATAAGCTGGAAGCAGGTGGTTATGAAAATGGCCTTTACGGTCACGCGGCACAGCAATTTTCAACTTACCATATTCAGAGTCAATTAAACGATAATACTGGCCATTACGAGAATTGCCAGTATTAAAGCCACTGCGGTCATAAGGATCATAACCAAGTAAGGCAGTCAGTTCAGCTTGCAAGATGTGATTAATAGCCGTTTCGAGTTGTTGACGAAAAAGTTCTTTAACATCGCCATTTGACAATAGAGTTTTGGTTAGATTTTTGGTAAACTGATCCATGGGGAATCCCTCCGTTTTGGTTTGATTTGGATGATTTAATCATACGGGGAAGGGATTCCCTTTTCAACAGGACTTTTATTCATTTACACAAACTATTTTATACTCTCAATGAGGATCCCAATCGTGTTTTCCCTGCCGACTATGATGAATTCGTGCATCGTTTATTGAAAGTTTCGACCCTTGTTGCAGTTGCCCCCAAGGTAAAATTCTGGGCTTTTTGGACTATTCATATGTTTTACCCATAGAAATGCATGGTAAGCAGTGGAATTTTGAAGTTTCTGTGGATCAAGCAGCACAAGGCTTGGGTGTTGGTAAAAAACTTTTACAGCATCTGTTGGTAAATGCTCAAGCCGAAAAAATCGTAAAAATCAGTTTGCGAGTACTGGGAACGAATCCTAATGCCATTGGATTTTATGAACATTTTGGTTTTCAACAAGAAGGTCATTATAAAAAAGAGTTCTTTTTAAACGGCAGATGGGTCGACGAATATCAGTATGCCCTTTACTATCCCTACTTGAATGAATAAACTTTGGTAGCAGAGTAAATCCTTGTGAAAAAAGTGGTCATAAATTCTGTGATACTTGCGTTTTTGGTATGCGGTGTTTTTACATAAAATATTGGAGTAATTTAATTCTAAAATAAACCTATTCATGCAGCGATACTTGAACAAATAATTGATATTAAGAAAGACGAGGAGAATATAAATGGCACAAACATGGTTGATTACGGGGACATCTACTGGATTTGGACAAGAGTTAGCGACTTTATTGGCGCAAAAAGCGGATGTGAATTTAGTCGCGACAGCCCGAAATACTGATAAGTTAGCTTATTTAGATCAGTATGATCACGGTCAGATCCTCAAGTTAGAGTTGGATGTGACTGATTCACAACAGATCAAGGAAGTAATTCAAACTACTCTTTCTAAATTTGGCAGGATCGATGTCTTGGATAATAACGCAGGTTTGGGCTACTTTTCGACATTTGAGGAAGCCGATGAAGCAACAGTCCAATACATGTTTGATGTTAATTTTTGGGGCTCAGTCCATCTGACACAAGCTGTCCTGCCTGTTATGCGCCAGCAAAAAAGCGGTGTGATCATTGGGATCTCTTCTGATGCTGGTTTGATCGGGGAAGCTGCATTAAGTTTTTATAGCGGGACTAAGTTTGCCCTGGAAGGTGTGTTCGAGTCTTTAGCACAGGAAGTTCAAGAAGATAATATTAAAGTCATGTTAGGTGGAACCTAGTTCATTTAGGACGGACTGGGCTGGTCGTTCATCACAGAAAAAAGAAACGGCTTTTCTTGATGATTATCAGTTGACTAATGCTGCCATTCAAAATTATTCTGACTCAGCTGGCAATGAAGCGGGAAACCCGCAAGCAGCCGCGCAAGTCATTTATGGACAGGTTATTTCCAATACCGAACATTTACCCTTACATTTACCTTTGGGAGAAATGTCTGTGACACGAGCACAGAGAAAATTTGCCGGACTGGCCCGAAAGTTTGCACAGTTAAGCGATTTAGCGATCTCAACTGATTATTCCAAGGAAGAGTAGGGGGGCCTACCGATCCAGAGAAAAAATGGGTGTGTTAATCTCAAAATGATTTATAAAATATTAGGATAAAAGCGGGTGGCTCGAGAAATGATAGAGTTAAAAAAAGTGACAAATGACCAAATCAAAGAATTACAAAAAATTAGCCGGCAAACGTTTGCAGATACTTTTGGCGCTGACAACACAGATTCCGACATGGAGTTATATTTGGATCAGACCTACGGCACGGAAACTCTCTTAGCGCAGCTAGCAAATCCGAATTCTATCTTTTTCTTTGCTTGGAAAGATGGAAATGTGGTTGGTTATCTAAAGGTCAATCTGGCGGACGCGCAAACCGAAAAAATGGGTAATGACAGCTTAGAAATTGAACGGATCTACGTACAGAAGAATTACAAAAGGCAAGGATTTGGTTCAAAGCTATTTCAACAAGCGCTAAGTTGCGCAAGAGAACAGAAAAAAGCAAAAGTGTGGCTGGGAGTGTGGGAACGTAACTATGCGGCCTTGAAATTTTATAATAAACAAGGATTTAAGCAAATTGGTGCGCATGTCTTTCAGCTAGGTGATGATGCACAAAGAGATCTGCTGTTGCAGTTGGAACTCTAGTTTTGGGTGACCTGGTTGTTGAATAGACAAAATAAAGTAAGTCTTTGAGGCGATGGTTAGAGGTGAAAAATTTACATTGTGCTTAGTAAAAAGCTCCTTCTCAGTTCGACAGTTGCCGAATTAAGAAGAAGCTTTTTATGAGGAAGGATCATTTGTTACCATTCATAGTTAGTTGGATCTTGCCGTCCTCTACCGGTGGCATTGTCCAAGATGATCCGTTGTTCAAAGTGAGCGATGTTGTGCTTCGTTTCTTTGACCATGTCTGGATTGACTGAAACATAATCAATACCTTGTTGTACCAGAAATTCAGTAAAGTCAGGGTATTCGGACGGAGTTTGACCACAAATCGACACTGTCTTACCGTCTTTGTGGGCCATTTTGATCAAATGAGTGATGGCACGTTTGACAGCGAGATTTCTTTCGTCAAACAATTCAGCCACAGTATCATTATTCCGATCACAGCCCAGCAGCAACATCGTCAGGTCGTTGGAGCCGATTGAATAGCCATCGATAAACTGATTGAATTGGTCAGCTAAAATAATGTTGGATGGGATCTCGGCCATCATATAAACTTTGAAATCTGGACTCCGGACTAAACCGGCAGCAGTCATGATATCTGTGACTTTTTTTGCTTCGGGAACAGTTCTAATGAACGGGATCATTACGTTAAGGTTCTTCAAGCCAAATTCATTTCTAACTTTCTTGACGGCTTTTAGTTCGAGCTTGAAAGCGTCAATATATTTAGGATCGTAGTAACGTGAAGCTCCTCGCCAGCCTAGAAGATCGGCTGATTCATGCGGCTCGTATTTGTCACCGCCTTTTAAGTTCCGATATTCGCTGGACTTGAAATCTGAAAACCGCAAAACGACCGGGCGGGGTGCCATTGCTCGGGCTACTTTACTGATCCCTTCAGCCAGCATATTTACGACTTTCTCGGGATGACCTTGGTCGATCAAGTAAAGGGGATGCTCATGAATATAACTTGTCCAAATAAACTCTTCACGCATCAGGCCGATCCCATCGGCAGGTAGCTTAGAGTATTTGTCTGCCAGGTCAGGGTCGCCCAGATTCATCATGACTTGAGTTGCCGTAGGTGCAAAGTACTCGGCATTACCAGCAATCTCTCCAGGTTGAATTGCTTTTTTGGCAGGAGCAACGATCGATTCCACGTTGCCATCGTAGACGATCCCGTTTTTGGCATCGACCGTGATGGTATCACCGGTGTGCAAAACATCCATTGCAGCTGCTCCACGGCTTGTCGTTCCTACAATACATGGAATCTGCATTTCACGTGAAACGATAGCCGCATGGCAAGTCATCCCACCATTATTAGTAATGATCGCCTTAGCTTTTTTCATAGCTGGGACCCAGTCAGGAGAAGTCATTGTTGTGACTAAAACTTCGCCCTCCTTGAATTCGTCGATATTTTTGGGATCAGCAATAACATGCACTTTGCCACTAGCTACGCCAGGGCTGGCTGCCAAGCCTCTAACTAAGACTTTAGCATCTGTTACGTTACCCACGTTCTCATCTCCCGTTGAGCTGCTGTTTTTCTTATTTTTGTTTTTTTGAGACCAAACTGTTTCTGGCCGTGCTTGAACTAACCAGAGTTTGTTAGTATTTTGGTCTAAGGCAAATTCCATGTCCATGTAACAACCGTAGTGTTTCTCGATCTCTTTAGCATATCCTGCCAACTCAATGACTTGCTCATCCGTTAGGGAAGGCTGTTTAACCTTAGCTGCGGGGACCTTTTGTTCCTCAACACCGCCACCTGGTAAACGTGTCAGTTCAATATCTTTTTGGTTGATATCTTTAGAAACGATCTCCAAACTTTCCTTATCTACCACGAAATCGTCTGGTGTAACCGTTCCTTGCACGATATATTCGCCAAGCCCCCAGATACTGTCAATAACAACTTTGGTATCATCACCAGTGCCAACATTGACAGAAAACATGATCCCAGAAGCCTTTGAGAAGACCATCATTTGAACGGTAGCTGACAGTGCAACTTTTTCAAACGGAAAGTTTTGTTTGTGCCGATAATAAGTAGCACGGTCAGTAAAAAGTGAGGCGTAGCATTCTTTAACTCTTTGCACGACGTCATCGGCGCCCTGGACATTCAAATATGAATCTTGTTGGCCCGCAAATGAAGCATCCGGCAGATCTTCGGCAGTTGCACTTGAACGGATAGCAACAAACGGTTCGGTTTCGCCAACTTTATCAGCTAATTCTGTGTAGGCTTCTTTGATAGTCTTCGCGAGGTCGGCTGGCATTTTGGAATCGGTCACGACTTTTCGGATCGCAGTACAAGTGTGGTGTAATTCGTCCGAATCTTCGTAGTCTTTAATGCTCTCCAACAGTTCTTTGATTTTGTCATTAGCACCAGTTGCATCCATAAAATGACGATAAGCATGAGCAGTAGTAGCGAAACCATAAGGAACAGGAATATCAGTCGATGAAGTCAATTCACCAAGTGATGAAGATTTTCCTCCGACCAGATCAACGTCGGAGCGATGAAGTTCATCAAACCACAGGACATTAGCAGTACTTCTATTTTTCATAAAAAAGATCTCCTTTTAGATGACTGAGAGTGGAGCAAGCCGATTATGACTCGAGCACTAATTGACTCTGTTGTGATGGAGCTGTGTCATTACTTTAGAGTGAATTAGGTAGAAAATTTCAGTAGTTAGATCTGGGTTAGAAAAAAGCAAAACAATGATAAAAATTACTTGATTTCAAACACCGTTGCTTAACTAAACCACGAGGAAATAATAGTTTTCTCCACTTAGACGTTAAACCAAAAAAACTGAGTTCTAGGACACGTGAAAAAGACGAGCAAGAGTACCTTCACTGGGAAACCTGTAGTCTGAGTAAGCCAATGAAACATGCTGGGCACTTTTTACAAGCGTACTGCAAACTCGACAACACGCATGACAATGGAAACGTTTACAGCGTATATCCAACTAAATTGTAGTTAATCAAATTAAAATAGTCAACCCAAAAATAAAGTGAAGAATTGTCTAAAAAAGAGATAAATCAAGCTTGAATGATTTGTCATATTGGGGAAAATCAAACAAAGGCAGCAATAATGAAACACACTAGTTAGCAGAAAAGATAGATTCTTTAGAGTTTTGCTAAAAAAATGTAAACGATATTGTTTGCGCTTACAAAAGGAGGTATACTTGATTTGTATTAAGTTATATTAATATAAGCAGGAGGAATTTATGATGACGAAAAAAGTTGCTGTAGTTACTGGTTCGGCAGGTGGTTTAGGTAAGGGAATCGCTGAACGTTTACTGAAAGACGGATTCAGCGTAATGATCCATGATATCAACGAGGAAGCTTTGACTAAAACTGAAAGTGAACTTAAGTCATTAGGTGAAGTTGCTAAATTTGTTGGTGATGTTTCTAAGAAAGAAGATCAAGAAGCTTTAGTTGCTGCAACCGTAGAAAAATTTGGCCAACTCAATGTTTTTGTTAATAATGCCGGTGTTGAAGCAGTCACACCGTTCTTGAAAATTGATGAGAAGGAATTGGAACGGACATTTAAGATCAATGTTTTCGGAACTGTTTATGGCACACAAGCCGCTGCGGAACAATTTATCAAACAGGGTACTCCTGGTAAGATCATCAATGCTTGTTCGATCGCAGGCCATGAAGCATATGAAGTATTAGGCACATATTCAGCATCCAAACATGCAGTTAAGGCCTTTACGCATGTTGCTGCTAAAGAACTTGCTTCAAAACATATTACTGTGAATGCTTATTGTCCAGGTGTTGCTAAGACGAAGATGTGGGATCGAATCGATGCTGAAATGGTCAAGGCTGATCCATCATTGAAACCTGGAGAACCATTTGCTAAATTCTCTGGTGAAATTGCTTTGGGCCGTTATGAAGAACCAACTGATGTTGCTAATTTGGTCCACTTCTTGGCTTCGGAAGATTCAGATTACATCACAGGTCAAGCAATCTTGGTCGATGGCGGTTTAGTTTATAATTAAAATAAAAAGAGCTGACACTAGTGCGTACTCTGAAAAGAGCTGGGCACTAGTGTTTTTTTGCGGCCGATATTTGAGAAAAGCGTGTGAATCTAGTGTATCTTAAAAATCCATTTGCTATACTTGGCCTGAATTATTCATACTTTTCGTTGCAGTTAAAACTTTGTGCAAAGTTACTTTAGTGTGTAAAAAAAGCAGCTTTTTGTTAGTTTTGTTGTCGGACTGTTTAAAAAAGGACAGACTTCACCCTTTCCCTAAGAAAAACATTTTTTATTTTGTGAGTTCACAGCGGATATATTTTTAGATTTTGAATCTTGAACAGTGTCTGCCAAAATAATTTATCGAACACATTGGTCTGAGATAAATGGACCCAGACTTGACGCGCATGGTGCGTGACCTTAGCTGCCACATGGAGTAATTTAAAACGGATCGTCCCGACCTGAGCGTGTTTAAGCTTTGTTGGTAAAACTAAGTTCTTCATGGCTTGCAGTATATTATAAGCGACCCCAGCTACCAGCATCCGGAACTCATTGGCCTCAAAACTAGAACTGTCCGTTTTATCAAAGTGAAAGCCACGTTTAACTTCTTTGATCAAGTCTTCCATGGAACCGCGTTGGTGATAGAGGGCAAAGACTTGTGGACCGCTTAATTCTTCCAAGTTGGTCACGATAAACTCATGGTCAAACAGAAAGTTGCCCGCCGGCCGCGTTGATTTAATAATCACACGATAAGGTCGTGACCAACTTTGAGGACAATAGTCTCGCAGGACATGCCATTGGACTTCAGCTTCGGTGAAGTCCTGGTCACCCACTTGGATCAGGTTTTCAGCCCGACTTTGGAGCTGGTAGTTCGCTTTTAAACGAATCACGAACTTAGCCTGCTTTTTATCACACGCATGGTAGATCCCTGGAGCTGCGAAACCAGAATCTCCCCGCACTAAGACATCCAGGGAAGATCCGTCATAGGCCCGTAAGCTCCGTAATAAAAATTTAGTCGCACCTTGGGAAGTATAGCGATTGCCGGGGCGTAATTGAGCATTCAACAAGCAGCCCGATAAAGCATCAAAGGCTAGTAAAGGATGATAACCGTTGGTCTGGTAGTGACCGTTATAAGCACTCTTTTCTTGGTCACCAAACGTATCGGCATGTGTCGAATCTAGATCAAGGATCAGCTGATGTTGATTTAGCTGCCCAAGAACAAAGTGAGCTACCGAGCCGAGCAATGATTTGACTGAAAAGAGCCCAGACGCTGAAATGTGATTGATAAAGCGTGAAAGTGTCGGCTGGGAAGCGACCGCTTGAGACAAGACCAGCTTAAAATCAACGGCGTGTGACAAGGTATTAGCCGACTGATCTTGGCAGTATCCTGCCAGCAATTGCAACAGCAACTGCTTAAATAAATTGTTCAAGGGAAAGGTACAATATTTACGGTCATCTTTAAAATGCAAGTTATCTTCTAAGAGCTGGTCAAAGTGAATTTGGTGCAGAAATTCAGCAATTAATAAAGTTCCGGCATCGTTCGCTAACTCACCACCGTCATTAGAAATGTTGATCTGGTCATTGAATAAAAGTTTTTCATGATGTAAAGTTGACATAAGGAGCACTCCTGTTCTTTGTGGTTTTCATCGACTTTACAATAGCACAGGATGTGCTCTTTTTGTACACCCAACAGGTGAAAAACGAAAAAGATGCGAACTAGCATGACAACAACAAAAAGTAGTCCTTAAGGGAAAAGTATGAATAATTCAGGCTTGGGATGGATAGTAATTAATTTGCAAATGAGAAGGCCCATTGAATATGAATAAAAAGAAAATAACAATTAAAGATGTCGCTAAAAAAGCAGGACTGTCAATTACCTCAGTTTCGCAGATCTTGAATGGCAACACTCAGCGTTTTAGTGAGAAGGCAATTAAAAAAGTCTATGCAGCACAAAAAGAATTAAATTATGTGCCCGACTTTTTTGCGCAACGGATGGTAACGAAGAAAAGCCATTTGATCGGCGTCTTAGTTCCAGATATCAGTAACCCCTTTTTTGCCCAACTTTTTTTGGGAATTCAAGATATCTTGAATAAGCAGGGTTATGTGGCTTTGATATATAACATGGAGGGCGACGAAAAACAAGAAAGTCATTATGTTGAGGATCTGATCAGACGTGGGGTCGATGGCTTGATCATCGCTAGTTCGGCCTTTTCAGATCAGTCGATCTATCAGGCCTTGCAAAGAGAAAACCTGCCAATGATCGTGATGGATCAAAAGACAGAAACTGACATGGTGGACGCTGTTCAAGCCGATAATTATGATGGTGGTAAACAAGCAGCGCTTTATTTACAAGAACTTGGTCATAAAAAAGCGGCTGTCGTTTTGCCTGAAAATCCAACTGTTAATGTTCGCAAACGCTATGAAGGATTTGCGAGTGTTTATGGTGATGAGTTGCTGGTGGTCAATGGCGAACTATCGACCAGTGGTGGTCAAGGTGCTGTGAAAAAAATCATAAATTCGGACATTACAGCGATTTTTGCGATCAACGATTTAATTGCGTTTGGTTTATATATGGGGCTAAAAGAGGCCGGTAAAAAAATCCCAAATGATTATAGCGTAGTCGGATTTGATGATATTAGTCCGTGCGGGTACGTCACACCGCCACTAACAACGATCGCACAGCCAACTTTTGAATTAGGACAAGAGGCGGCTAAGATGTTAATGGGACGGTTAAACTCACCTCAAAAAGAACCAGAAGAAAAAATGCTCCCTGTGAAATTAGTTCAACGTTTTTCAGTAATGCCCTTGAAATAGCTTTCAAAAGGTGTTACTATTTTTTTGTTGGAACTGATAAAACGTTTTACTAAATTTATTTTTGGTGGAACTAAGAACCCATGTAAGGTGGTAATTATTATGAATAAAGTAACGGTTGTCGGGAGTATTAACTTAGATACAAATTTGCGTGTTAAACGGATGGTCAAGCCTGGAGAAACGATCCACGCTAAAGAACATTATTCTGCAGGCGGAGGTAAAGGTGCTAACCAGGCCGTCGCTGCTTCTCGTGCCGGTGCTCAAACGTCATTTATCGGTGCTGTTGGAGACGATGCTCCGGGTAAGCAAATGATGGATCTTTTGAAAAATGAAGGGATCGATCTGACGGGGATCGATACTATCGCTGATGAATCCACAGGGCAAGCTTTTATTACTGTTGATGATGAAGGTGAAAATGCGATCACGATTTATGCTGGTGCCAACTTTGCTTTTGGACCAAAAGAGATTGCTCAAAAGAGTGCTTTGCTCAAGGATAGTGACTTTGTGATCGCTCAATTTGAAACACCGATCGCTGCAACTGTCAAAGCTTTTGAAATCGCACATGAGGCAGGCGTTAAAACGATCTTGAATCCTGCCCCTGGTGAAGACCACATTTCTGAAGAATTACTAAAAGTCACAGATATGATCACTCCAAACGAAACTGAAGCTGAGACGATCACTGGCATTCATGTTGAAGACGAAGCCTCTGCCAGAAAAGCTGCTACAAAGTTGCATGAGCTTGGTGTAGATGTGGCAATTATTACGATTGGTTCCAAGGGGGCCTTTTATGATTACGATGGTGTTAGCGAGTTGGTTCCGGCATTCAAAGTTAAGGCAGTGGATACAACAGCTGCAGGTGACACATTTATTGGGGCAATGAGCAGCATCCTAAAGCCGGATTTTTCTAATTTGAAGGAATCAATTTTGTTTGGCAACAAAGCTTCATCCTTGACTGTCCAGCGTTATGGAGCACAACCATCGATCCCATACCAAAAAGAGATCGAAGCAAAATAACAGGGCGGAGAAAACCGGTTAAGACTCGAGCATTATCGGACATATGCGTTAGAGCGCGTTTTTCAGCGATGTAACGCATAATGTTGGATAAGCGGAAAGCCTTGGTTTTTGGAGCCCGACTACTAAAACAGGGCGAAGCAAGCCGGGAGAACTTGGGCACCAAGGGACTCAGACATTATGACAAGTGATTTACTTGCCGTGATGTCGGAGTTGATTGGGCGGAAAGTTCTGGCTTGAGTAGCTCAGTAGCTTGACTAAGATTTTTGATTTATATGGAAGGAAGTATAGTTCATGAAAAAGACAGCAGTTATCAATTCGAATCTATCACGGGTAATTTCACAAATGGGGCATTTTGACAAATTAGCCATTGGCGATGCAGGTACTCCAGTTCCAGATGGGACTGAAAAGATCGACTTATCTGTTACTCGTGGGATCCCAAGTTTCATGGATGTCTTAAACAATGTCTTGGAAGAATTGGAAATTCAAAAAATCTATTTGGCTGAAGAGATCAAGACTGAAAATCCAGATATGTTGAAACAGATCAAAGAACGTTTGCCAGAAACACCAATTGAATTCATCACTCATGAAGAATTGAAGTCAGACCTGAAAGACTGCAAAGCCTTTGTTAGAACTGGTGAAATGACACCTTTTGCCAATATTATGTTGGAAAGTAATGTCGTATTTTAACGGATTTGCTGCATGTCTGATTTAGAGAGGTCAGATATGGAGGACTAATGAGAGAAAAGAAAGAGACAAAATTTTTGTTTCGTTTGAGCAGGAGGATAAATAATGAATGCAGTAGCACTTTTAGTAGGCCTTGGTCCTTTACTAGGTTGGGGCTTGTTTCCAACGATTGCTTCTAAAATTGGCGGCAAACCATCGCACCAAATTTTAGGTGCCACGGCTGGTACCTTTATCTTTGCAGTGATCTTTGCTTGGGTACAGGGAATTCCAATGCCAAGTGGTTCAGCTATAGTATTATCAATTATTTCTGGTGTTGGTTGGGCTTGTGCACAGATCGTTACTTTTATGTCATTTGGTTTGGTTGGTTCTTCACGTGCTATGCCTATTACGACAGCTTTTCAGTTGTTGGGTGCTTCTCTTTGGGGTGCATTTTACTTAGGTGATTGGCATGGTGTTACCAGCAAAATTATCGGGATTTTGGCTTTGGTTGCAATTATTATCGGAGTATATATGACAGTTTGGTCAGAACATAAAACTTCTGAAAAATCAGGCTATTTGAAAAAAGCCGTTTTATGGTTAGCAATTGGTGAAATTGGGTATTGGGCATATTCAGAAGCGCCGCAAGCAGCCCATATTGACGGCATGCATGCTTTCTTGCCGCAATCTATCGGTATGCTTCTTGTTGGTATCGTCTATGGGATCATCATGACGTTCAAAGGACAAGGAGAAAAGCCTTTGAAGGATAGTTTGTCATATAAGCAGATCATCGCAGGATTCTTCTTTGCTTTTGGTGCTTTGACATACTTGATCTCAGCTCAACCGGATATGAATGGTTTGGCTACAGGTTTTGTTTTGTCACAGACCTCAGTGATCCTGGCAACCTTGACGGGTATTTGGTTCTTGGGTCAAAAGAAAACCAAAAAGGAAATGACGATCACGGTCATTGGTTTGATAATTATTGTTTTAGCAGCAGCGGTAACTGAATTTATTTAGTAGATCAATGACACTAGTTAGTTGCTTGGTGTCAATTGAGCAAAGAAAAAAAGCTCGTATTTTGCCTAGGGAAACCAGGAAAAATACGAGCTTTTGTTAAACTGGAAAATGAGATCAGACAATGGGTTATTTTGTGTTTTTTACACTGAAAAGGATAATAATTTCTTGATGCGTAATTAATCAACTTGATTAACATTTCACAAAAAATAGTTCTTATGTTAGAATACAATAATTTATGATACTCATAGTTTTTTATGGGGTTGACAATTCTAAAATCTGTGCATCATTTGAAGTATGTTGTGGTATACTAAAATATGTTAACCGCGCTTTCATGCGGTTATTTTTGGAAGAAGAAATAATATATAAAAGACAGGAGGGAACACCGACGAAATATGAAGGAAATTCAGTTGAAGAAGCGCTTTCTGCAGGTTTGACTGACTTACATGTAACCCGTGCACAAGTTGACGTTCATGTTATTTCAAAAGGTAAAAAAGGTTTTTTAGGGATCGGGAAAAAATTGGCCGCAGTTGAAGTAACTGTTAAACAAGCAAAACGATCTGAAAAGTCGGCTCCAGAAAAAGAGAATAGGCCAAAGTATCAGGCTGTAAAAGAAGCTACAGCTGATCAGGCACAAAAAGAAAAGTCTAGTGTACAAAAAAAGCAGGTTAAAGCAGCACCTAAACAACAGTCAAAAGCTGCATCAGTTTCAGCTAAGGCTCAAGAAAAACCTGATACATCATTTGAAGATGTACTAGTGGATCTGGGTAATTACTTGGCAGAGGTCACGAAAAAAATGGGTATCAGTGCGACGATCAATGTTACACCTGAAAAACATACAGTTTATTATGACTTTGAGACAGAACAAGAAGGTTTGCTGATCGGCAAACGCGGTAAGAATCTAAATTCGCTACAGCTATTAGCGCAAGACTTTTTGGATAAACGTGTGCGTCGCCGTGTTCGCGTAATTTTAGATGTTGCTAATTATCGCGATCGGCGGGCGGAAACTTTGTCGCATTTGGCACAGAAAACGGCTCGTGATGCAATTGCCGCAGGTAAACCGATCACGTTAGATCCAATGCCAGCACTGGAACGCAAAGTGATCCACACTAGTTTGGCAGATAATGAGCATGTTAAAACGTATTCTAGGGGTAACGAACCACGTCGAGCAGTCGTAGTCGATCCGCAATAGTCAAATGATCAGTTGTTGATAGTTGGAACTCTTATATGAGCCTGATTATTTATAAAGAGGAGAATTTCCATGAAAGAATATAAACCAGAGCATATTGAAAACGAGCTTTGTTTTGCGATTTATTCGGCACAAAAATTTTATACGAAGTTTTATTCAGAGTCTTTAAGGGACTTTAACTTGACCTATCCACAATACTTAACTTTGTTAGTTTTGTGGGAAGAGAAACGTCCAATGATGATCAAAGAGATCGGTGCTCGTTTGAAACTGGACACGGGTACTTTGACACCATTATTGAAACGGATGGAAAAAGACGAATGGTTCACACGGACTCACGTTCCTGAAGACGGTCGTAAAGTTTACATTGAATTGACCAAGAAGGCCGTTGATAACGAAAATGTGATCAAGAATCAGATCAAAACATGTCTGGACTCGATCGATATGACTTATCCTGAATATCAGAATAGCGTTGAGACTGTTAAGTCGATCGGACAAAAAATCAAAAAAGTTGATGAAACTTTGGAAAGTCGCTAAAAAACAGAGTGGAGCAAGCCGGGAAAACTCGAATACCAAAGGACTCTTATATGACAAGTGTTTTTCTTGTGTTTGGAGTTGATTGGTGGAATGTTCTGGCTTGAATAGCTTGATTATCAAACAGCAGGTCCTCGTTGTGGGGACTTGCTGTTTTTGCAAGGAGGAAAATGAATTGTTATTTGAAAAGATCGATCATCTTGCTATTATTTGCCATGATGAACAGCAAGCAGTGGATTTTTACGTTAATAAACTCGGTTTCACAATCCAGGATCGCCATGAACGTCCAGAAAAAAATGATGTCTTATTTCACTTAAATGGCGGAAGCTTTGTAATAGAACTTTTTATCAAAGCAACGGCACCCGCACGTCTAACTGATCCGGAAGCATTAGGATTGCGTCATCTGGCATTTAAAGTCGCTGACATCGAGCAGGCGGTTCGTGATTTAGCCACACGTGGGATCGATTGTGAGTCAGTGCGCCGCGATGATTTCACTGGAGAAAAGATGACCTTTTTCTTTGACCCAGATCGTTTGCCACTAGAGTTGCATGAGTAAGAAATTTTTTATAATGAAGATGGGATGCAGAACATCAATTTTTGACTACTGCATCCCAATTTTCATTTTAATATTATTTTGAAGATCCGAGTTTCTTGAGGCAAAGGCTTGCGTTGGCTTGACTTGAGTTTAATTACGTTACTTTCGGACTAAATTCTCTTCGACTTAGGACTAATTGATTTGAACATAGAAGTTTTTGGGTCAAGTGTTAGTTTTGCTTGGTAATTTTTTTAGCAACGTGTAATATCCCTTCCCATGTTTTTGCTTCGGATGTTTTCAGATTATGCTTGATAGCAGGCAAGGGCAGAGCATAAAAATTGGTGATCAACTCTGCCACTAATTCTGGCTTTTCAAGGGGTAACCAGTGTCCGCCTTTGATAGACTACCACGAGAAATTTCCACCAACGTATTTTCCTGAAGCTGCCATTTGTGCTTCGCTGAGATAAAGATCATCTTTCCCAAAAATGCCAAAAACTGGAACCTGAGTTGGTGGGAAAGCAACTTTAATTTTTTGCGGTTTAAGATTAGCACGATATAGATTCAAGGCCGCTGTGAATCGTCCGGGACGACTCAAATCAGGGATCCAGTTAGAATCAACTTCGGGGTTGTTTTCGCTAAATAAACGGAGCACAGCCCAATCATTTTGCGAAAACATTTTTTCCGCAAAGCCTGCTGTTTGAAAGGCCATGGTATACCAGCCCTTTTGTTGTTGCTCAAAACCGCCATCATTTAAGTAAGCACGCGGATGACCGACGCAAAGCGGGACAAAAGAACTGAAATGTTCAGGGTAAAAAGTTATCAAACACCAACCCAGAAGCGAGCCCCAGTCGTGTCCTACCAACTTGATCGGACCATCTAATGCCAAACTCTTTTTAAGTTCGATGATGTCTTGAATTAAGTATTTGATTTTATAGCTTCCGCAAGCAATCGGCGCCTCTGATTCGCCGAAGCCGCGCAGATCTGGGGCAATGATCCGGTAACCATCTTTGATCAAAATAGGGGCGATATTGCGCCATACATCAGCGGAATCAGGAAAACCGTGGAGTAAGATGATCGGAGTTCCAGCGCCTTCATCATAGTATGCCATTTTAATACTTTTTAATTTGATTTTTTTGCGCGTTAACTGACGCTGCATAAAATTACCTCCTGCTTTTGTTGGTTTTCAACACTTTTATCATACGTTGATTTTACTCATTTTGCCAATGTCAAAGCTTATTATAGCAGCAAAAAAGCAGCCGCTATGAATAATAACAACTGCTTAAAAATTAAATATGATCAATTATTTATAATCATTGGGGTCAGCTTGGAGTGGGCCATACTCATCCATCTGAGAGTCACGGAAATCCCACCATTCACTTTCGTAACCGATAAATCCTGCTTGTTTCATTGCGTCATCTAAAATTTTATGATATTTAGCAGCTTCCTTTGGCCATTTTGATGAACGGCGCGCCATTCCTGTAAAATCATCGAAGCCGGTCGGCATCGGGCATTCTTCCCCATTTGCAAACGCCAAAGTCAAATCAAAGGTGACTCCTTTTTGGTGGCTGTAATTTGGATCGGGCGGTGCAACGAACTCAGGATCCGGGTAAACATCAAACAATTTTTTCTGAGCACTTGATGGACGAAAAGCGTCCCAGATTTTTAATCGGTAGCCTTGTTCTTTAACGATCGAGTTGGCCACGGCAAGTTTACGAGCCGTTCCTGTGCGTGCAATAGCAGTTGAAAAATCGTAAACCACTTTACCTGTGAAGTTATTAGTAGTGGCGTAGCGCAAATCTACGATAATATCAGGATCAAGTTTTTGGACATTGGTAAAACCGGTCAATTCAGCATCCATAAAAAATACCTCGCTTTCATTTTTACCCCAAAAAATTAGTTATTTTTATTACTGTAAGGTACTTCTTTCTAATCTCTTTTCTCATATATAATACTATTTTACTCGAAATAATGTCTGATTCATAATAATTGTTTTTTAAAAGTGCTTTTACTTGAGAAGACTTTTGAGACTTGCAATAATAAGGCTGAATCTAGCAGATAGAGACTTATTGCTAACTGTAGTTATATGTAAATTTAATAGAGTTGCACATTATTGCTTTACTTTTAATATTATATGTCATATAATATTGTCATAAAGTAAAAAAGAACTAACTTAAGCATAAATTAGTTAGGTACAGGGGGGAGTAATTATGGATAAAGCAAGGTATCTAGTTGACTTAGAAGATTACTTGAGTGGTTTAAGCGATGAAGAAAAGAAAAGTGTCCTAGAATACTATGATGAATACTTATCTGATGCCGGTTTGGAAACTCGAGAAGAAATTGAGCGCAAATTGGGTACTCCACGTCAATTAAGCCGAACGATCCTTGCAGATCGTTCGATCAAACAAAGTGAAAAAGAAACTAAAAGCAGCCGCTTTGCTTCACCATCGTCTAATTCAAAAATGATCTGGTTGATAGCTTTAGCGATCATTACCTCGCCGTTTACACTGGCGATCGGATTCTTTGTTTTAATTGCGTTGATAGTTGTAGGTGCTATATTGCTAGCAATTGTGATCAGTTTAGTAGTAATGATCGCCGCTGCGGTCGTGGTCGCGGGAATGGCTTTGTATGCCGGATTAGGTTTACTATTTACAGCACCATTTGTGGGTCTGTTTTATATTGGCGGCGCTTTGAGTGCAGCTGCTGCTTTAATGATCGTGATCCCGATCTTATATTGGTTATGTGCGGCTGTTATCCAAGGGATCGCTAATTTTTCCCGTTTCGTTTACCGCAAGTACGGAAATCGTAAAGGGGGCAGAGCATAATGAAAAAAGCATTTAAATGGGGCTGGGTCGTCTTAGCAGTCGGATTGCTGTTCTTGTTGATCGGTGGTTTTGCTCACGGTGCCAAAAATGTGGTTTTTAATGGTTGGCGTCCAATGGTTTATAGTACCAAACCTGATTTTCAAAAGGATTACGCTGTTGCTGATTTTGATCAAGTCGATGTGGCTACTAGCAATGCCGATGTTACGATCAGACGGGGTGATGCTTATCGGGTACAATATCATGGCCGGAAAAGTGCACGCCCAAGCGTTAAGGTCTTAAATGGCCGTTTGACAGTTCGTCAAAAAGGCTCAACCGAAAAAAATGGGTTTATCGGTTTTCGCTGGTTTGACTATAGCCAAGATGTAAGTAATAAATTAACGGTCTATATTCCAGATAACGTTAAACTTAAAAAGATCCGCAATCTCAATAACTATGGTGATACTCACATGCAAGGAATTAGTATTGCTAACTTAGAAGCTATCGGTTCCGATGGTTCCTTAAAATTGAGTAATTTGAATGTTGATACTACAAATATTGAAATGCGTGATGGCGATGTTTATTTGGAAAATACGAACTTGCTGGGCGGATTAGTTACCAGCGAAGATTCAGACATTGATGTGCAAAATGGAGCTTTAAGAAATGTTGAGCTCCAGCAAGATGATGGTGATATCAGCATGCACAATGTGGCGTTAGATGGCGGTAAAGCAAATGTTTCTGAAGGTGATGTCAATATTACCGAAAGTACAGTAACACGCGGCTATTCATTGACTAACTCTGATGGCGATAATGTGTTAAGAAATGTCAACGCAGGCGGTTTCGATGTGACAAACTCTGATGGGGATAATACGGTATTCGGTAATAGCTCTGAAAGCGGGCATATTCACAGCGGTACAACACAAAATGTGGTAATAGTTAAAAATTCTGATGGAGACAACACGGTACGTTAAGCAGGGTTTATCAAAGAAAGGAAGCATTGCTTATGAAAATTCAAGTGACCGCTGATCTGCTTGACGGACTGGTCTTAGCCTTGTTGAACCGTGAAGATTATTATGGTTATGCATTAACACAAGAAATGCAAAAGGCAATATCAATTTCAGAATCGACGATGTATCCTGTACTTCGTCGATTGAAAAAGGATGGCTATTTGACAACTTATGACCAGCCATTTCAAGGCAGGAATCGCAGGTATTACCAAATAACTGATAGTGGTGAAAAGCATTTAGAACAAGTCTATAAAATGTGGACTGATTATAAAAACAGCTTGGATCAAGTTTTTATTCCAGATAAAGAACATGATTCAGCTCGACAGGCTTAGAAAGATAAAACTTAATGGCGCGTAAAACCAACAAAGGAGTGGCTCTAATGGCTAAAAAGAAAAAACAATTGACGAAGTCGTCGGATAAGATCGTAAGTGGTGTGTTTGGTGGGATTGCTGAATATTTTGGTTGGGATAAGACAATTGTTCGGTTGATCGGGGCATTCTTGATCATCTTCCCTGGGACGGTTGTTTCCGGAGTGGTCTTATATGTGATCGCTGCGATGGTCATGCCTGATCCAACTCAAGGAAATGGCGGTCAGTCCGATGATGACGATGATTCAGTGATCGAGGGCGAATTTAGAGAAAAATAAAGATTCACAACTTACCAAAAAGTTTCCTCACATGCGTGTGGGGAAGCTTTTTTAGGTAGAGTGAGCAAGTGTCTTTATAGCGCGTCATTTTTTAAGGGTAATTGATTGTCAATTATTCAATTCTTCGATATGGTTAGGGCAGGAAAAGCATAGTGTGTTTCTGGCGATATAAAACCAGAGCGAATCGGTTAAAAGTTGAGCACTAGCAAGTTTTCTCGTTATATTGTGCACTTGGCAATATAGTGTGAAAGTTGTTTAGACGGAACTTCTTACTTGCAGAGCCCGACTACAAAAACAGGGCGGAGGCAAGCGGGAAGAAGCGAGTATATCGGGCTTTAATAGTATAGTGCGTTTTTTGCACTGTACTGTGAAAGTGAGATAGACGGAACTTCTTACTTGCAGAGCCCGACTACAAAAACAGGGCGGAGGCAAGCGGGAAGAAGCGAGTATATCGGGCTTTAATAGTATAGTGCGTTTTTTGCACTGTACTGTGAAAGTGAGATAGACGGAACTTCTTGCTTGCAGAGCCCGACTACAAAAACAGAGCAGAAAAATTCGACTACAAAGGAGTGGAAAAGTTGAAAAGATTAGTACAGTATTTATGCACAGCAGTAGTAATGTTGATTTTAGTGGTAGGCTGTTCCAGTACGTCTTCTCAAAACAAAAACTCATCTTCTCACAGTCATTCATCTGAAAAAATGGAGATGCATAAGCATTCAAATTCGAAAAAAGTGAGTGGTTTAAAGAAGGCTAAACATCCAAAATATGCAATCGGGACTAAAGTTAAATTAAGTGCTGATCATATGGAAGGTATGAAGGGCGCCGCTGCCACGATCGTAAACGCTTATGATTCAAAATTGTATGCAGTAAATTATAAGTCAACGACGGACAAGAAAGTTGTTAAAGATCATAAGTGGGTCACAAACGATGAAATCGAAGGTAACCGCAAAGAGTACAAAAAAGGTGACAAGGTGACCTTAAGTGCTGACCACATGCCTGGAATGAAAAACAGTTCGGCAACGATCGTTGAGATCAGGCGCGGTCCGGCTTATATAGTGAACTATCAACCAACGAACGGGGATAAAAAGGTCACTAACCACAAATGGGTTGCAGAAGATGAGATCGAAAAACGTTAGGTAACCTGAAAGTTTGTTTTTAAAGGTTTCGATTTGTTAAATTAGTCCTATGATGGAATCTGCAATCAAAAGACAGCGGAAGTAATAGCTGTAAATTTGAAACCTAACCAAGTTATTTTTTCAAAAATTAACTAACTATAAAAGTGCTCAATTTGTGATAGAGTCACATTTGTGCAAACAAAAACCATTATCCTAAATGATGAAGAGGGTAATGGTTTTGTTTTATTGATTTTTTAGTAAAGGCGAGTCGGCTTTATCCCCGAACCACTTCTGGTTGATTTTTTCTAAAGTTCCGTCTTTAGCAAGTTTTTTTAAGCCGCGGTTGATCTGTTTTTTCATTGTGACATCACTTTTCCGCATGCCAACGCCGAATTGTTCGGGTGGAAATGCACCGCGGATCGTCTTAAAATCTGCAGGATTTTTTTGGTGGGCAATGTAGTAATCGGCATAGCTGCTATCGATCAATAACCCCTGGATCCGTCCTGAATTTAAATCAATGAAGGCATTTGTAAATGAGTCGTAAAGTATGGGATCGTGGTCTTTGATCCGATTTTTCAAAAGCTGCGGGTATTTGTTGATATCATTGGAACCTGAAGAGCCTGTTTGTGCTCCCAGAATTTTTCCTTGCATAGCAGTGTAGGAATCAATGTGGTCTTTCTTCAACGAAACCAACACTTGGTCGTTGCGCAAATAGGTGTCGCTAAAGGCCATTTTTGCTTGGCGTTCTGGCGTTTTGGTCAGCCCGTTCCAAATTAGATCGATCGTGCCATTTTTTAATTCGGTAGCATTCATTGACCAGTCGATCGTTTGGAAGTTAGTCTTGATGCCATATAGTTTAAAAACAGCTTTAGCCAGGTCAATATCGTAACCGACTAGTTGACCGTTTTTTTGACGAAACCCCATCGGAACAAAGGTGTCGTCCACCCCGATCGTCACATAACCGCGTTTTTGAATCTTGGTCCAGTTGTCAGTTTGATCTGCCTTTTTTCCAACAGAGATGCCGCAACCAGTTAAAATCAATATACAGCATACTAGTGCTAGAAAAGTCGTCAGTAGTTTTTTCTTTTTCAAACAGAGTCGCCTCCTAAGGCATCCAGTGCATTGACGGTAAAGACTTTATCAGCAGTTTGTTTGGCAAAATCCATATCATGGGTCACGATCACTTGAGTCATTTTTTCATTTTTCAAGCTTAAGATGATCTCACCGACTTTTTCCCTTAAGGCTGGATCTAAGGCCGATGTTGGTTCGTCGTAACATAAAACTCGTGGTTCCATCGCTAAGGCACGAACGATAGCGACACGTTGCTGTTGACCACCGGATAATTGATACGGGTACAGCTCTTCTTTTCCAGCGAGATCTAATTTTTGCAGCAATTTTTCGGCTTTTTTTTGAGCATCTTTTTCGTTTTGCTTTAAAACCAGTTTTGGTGCTAAGGTAATGTTTTGCAAGACTGTCAAATTAGGAAAAAGTTGGTAGTCTTGAAAAACGACACCAATGATTTGTTCGGCACTTGCTGGACCTGCTGGGTCAAAGGGTTGACCGTTTAGCAAAAAAGAGCCGCTTTCAGGGATCTCAAGACCGCTTAAACAACGAAGCAAGGTAGTTTTACCTGCACCGGAAGGACCAACGATGGCAAGGATCTCACCGTCAGGGATCTGAAGATTTAAGTTATCAAGAATGGTACGTTCACCAAATTTTTTCGTAATATTTTTCAATTCAAGCATAAGGATCCTCCTTTTTTAAAACAGGGTGTAAAAGTTGGCTAGGCACAGACATTTGGTTCACGGAACCCAACTAGAAAACAGGGCGAAGAAAACCGCTTAAGGCTCGAGCGTTATCGGACCCATGTGTTAAATTGCGTTTTTTAGCGATGTAACACATAGGTTGGATAAGCGGAAAGTCTTGGTTTTCGGAATCCGACTAAAAAAACAGGGTGGAGTGGACCGGGTAAAAGTCGAACACTAGCGGACTTTAACGATAAGTCGTGGTTTTTACGACTTGTTGTTGAAGTTAGCTAGACACAGACATTTGGTTCACGGAACCCAACTAAATCACAGGGCGAAGTAAGCCGGTAGGACTTGAGCAGCCCGACAATGAAAATAGGTTGCAACATGACAGCAAGGGAATTCGGATCAAGTCTTACTGTCTTACTTTAACCATTTCTATCTCCACTTGGCGTAATGCTGTTCAACTTTTCGAAGTGCATATGAAGCAACACCGGTCATGGCAAGATAAATTACACCAACTAAAACAAGTGGAAGTAATGTTACGTCTCGAGCTGTTGCAACATTACCGGCTCGTAAGAGGTCACCGAGACCGATAACGTATACGAGTGAGGTATCTTTAACTAAGTTCACGACTTCGTTGCCGATCGATGGGATCACTATCTTGATAACTTGAGGGATCACAACATGCAGCAATGTTTGCCACCTAGTTAAGCGCAATACTTTAGCACTTTCAAACTGTCCCTCGGGAATTGCTTGAAAACCACCACGAAAAATTTCCGCGAAATAAGCCGTGTAGTTCAAGATAAAAGCACATAGCGCAGCATCATAACGTTGGAAAATGATCCCGATGATCGGCAGACCATAAAAAATAAAAATTAGTTGGAGCAATAATGGGGTCCCACGCATGATCCAAACATAAAATTTTAAAATAGCTCGTAGAGGACTAAATTTGGAAAGAAGCCCCAGACTAACGATAACGCCCAATGGAATCGAGGCAACTAATGTCCATAAAAATATTTTAAGGGACATCCAAGCCCCGGAAAGTAAAGATGGTGCAATTTGTTCAATATAATTCATAAAGTAACCTCCTATTGAAAAACATAGCGGAACAAGCCGGGAAAATTCGAGCACCAAGGGACTCGGGCATTATGACAAGAGATTTTCTTGTTATGATGTCGGAGTTGATTGTGCGGAAAGTTTTGGCTTGAGGAGCTCGACTACTAAAACTGAACAGAGTAATTCGGCTGCAAAACTTGCGAAATTTAAGTAATAAAAAAAGTCGTCTTCCATGCCATAATTGACACAGAGGACGACTTTTGTCGTGGTCCCACCTCGTATTTATTATCTGCTCACACAGATAAACTCAGTGAGTTTGTTTAAATTACCGTGATAAAATAAAAAGCCGTCCTTAGGCACTAGGCCTAAGAGGACGACTACTCGCGGTTCCACCTCATGTTCATCGTTTGTTCACACAAACGACCTCACAGAGTTTAATTTACTCAAACTCATGCACTAACGGGGCGTCCCGGAATTTCTTACTTTTATCAAATTCAGAAAATCAACTGACAGGTGTGATTCATTACAAACTGACATATACTCTTTCCAGCACCGAGTACTCTCTAAATGTGTATGTAATTACTAGTCTGCTCATAGCTTTTAGTTATTATTCAAGTTATTTTCAATTATAAAGGCCAAAAGTGAGAAGTCAATTCAAAATTTTTAATTAATTACATCTTTTGCCTTGCAAAAGCACTATTTGCAACTGAATTAAATGGTTGTTGATTCCACGATTTTAAATTAACATACGGAATCATTAGACTAAAAAACAAGATAATAAAATGGTCGATGGTTTTGTTTTACGACTTCTGAATTTTTTCAAATAAAAAAGCGGACTGTAAAGATAGCTACTATCTGCAGTCCACTTTTTGTCTGAAAAATGTTGTTTTTACTTAATAAAAAGTTCTTTTAAAGCATCTTGTGTAGACGATAATGGTTTACCTAAATATTTTTCCATATCATCAGGTTCAACAGCCAAACTACCGCTCTTAACGATCTCCTGTGAGGAAGCAGTAAAGTCAGCCGCATCTTTAGGTAAGTCTGCATTATCTTGAAGAAATTGTGAAACCGTGTCAGCGTCAGTTGTAATGAAGTCAAATTTTTTGCCAGATACTTTTTCTAAAGCTTCGGCTAATTGTTGATAGGTCAGCAGCGGGCCACCAACTTCAAGAATACTTGGAAAATCAAATTTACCCGAAACAGCCCGAGCGGCTAATTCTGCAAATTCACGTTTCAGACCCCAGCCGGCTTTGCCTTCACCGCCAGCGTGGATAAACTTACCAGTTTTTAAGGCAGAAGTAATTACGCCGCCTTCGTTTTCAAGGTACCAATTATTACGCAAGAAAGTATGGTCGATCCCTGACTCAAGGATCAACTTTTCAGTGTATGCGTGGTCTTGTGCCAGTGGGCTAGTTGATGTGTCTGCTTTGCCAAAACTTGTGTAAGCAATGTATGAGATACCGGTTTTTTGGGCAGCATCAATGACATTTTTATGTTGTGGTTGACGCCCAATTTCACTGCTAGATACGAATAGTAATCTATCTATGCCATGAAAAGCTTGTTCTAAAGATGTTGGGTCATCGTAAGTTGCGATTTTAACAGAGAAGCCGTTTTCTCTAAGCTGTGCAGCTTTCTCCTCACTTCTGGCTAAAGCGAAGATCTCATCTTGAGGAACTAATTTTTTTAAGGCAGCTAAAGCATAAGTTCCAAAACCGCCTGTTGCACCTGTCACTAAAATACTCATATTGTTACATCCTTTCATTTTGGCTGTTAGAATAAATAACTGTATATTTAAAATATACAGGTTTATAATAAAGACTCAAAGATAAATAGTCAAGAATTTGCAATTAGAAATAGTAATTAACTTTCTGGGGGAATAAAAAACGTATGAAAAATTCTATTCAATTTAGTGACACAGTGCATATTATTTCTTATATTGCTATATTTCAAAATACGGATCGGTTATCTAGTAAAGATATCGCAGAAAGCGTGCAGACCAATCCCACTAACGTCCGCAAGATAATGGGTAATCTCAGGAATGCCGGCTTGATCAAGACCACAAATGGGCGAGCACAGCCAGCCGTTGCCAAAGATGTCAATGAGATCTCTTTTTATGATATCTATCAAAGCTTGGATAATAAAGAACTATTTCAGGTGGATACGAATACGGAACCCAAGTGTGTAGTAGGGGGGAATATTCAAGAAATTTTGCAAGATGACTACGCTCTTTTGCAAACAACGGTTGAAGAAAAAATGAAGCAAATTTCTTTAGGTACTGTTTTGCATCAGCTGGCAACTATTGAGGTGAAAAAAAAGCGGGGAAATCAAGACATCGTGGCAAAATTCTTGTGATCTGCTGAGGCTTGTTCCAATAAAATGGTTATTCAAGACTGGCTCCTTCCATAATATAATCAAGAATTTTAAACATCACATTTTTATTTTCTGCTGGTACTGGAGTATTCAAAATATCGGCAGCTGTTTGTTGAAGCACAGTTCCTTTGATATAGGGGAAGTCGTTGACGACCATCTCGCGTACGTTGTCACTTTGCGGTTCAAAGTGGAATTGCAAGCCAACAATGCGGTGGTTCATCACGAATACTTGATTCTTGAGATGAGAACTGGAAAAAAGTAGTTGAGCTTGTGCAGGTATCTCAAACATTTCTTCATGCCAGTGCAAGGCTGTTAATTTTTCTGGAATACCAGAAATGACATTAGCTTGCAGGTAAACGGGCGCCCAACCGACTTCCTTAGCTGGTGCCTTGATGACAGGATAGCCCAAGGTTTTCGTAATTTGTTGTGCGCCATAGCAAGCTCCAAACATTGGCGTGTCATTGTTTAGCAACTGCTGGATCAAGTGACGTTCTTCCTTGATCCATGTCAAATCATCGTTTGGGCTCATTGGTCCACCCAAAATTACCAGCATGTCAGTTTCTGATGCCTGCGGCAGATAACCGAATTGATATGGATGGTAAATATAAGTTTGATGCCCGTGTAATTGGGCCCAATCTAAAATGGAACCTGGACCTTCATTAGGTGTGTGTTGTAAGATATTGATCCGCATGAAATTACCTCTTTTTGTTTGTAAAATAATTTATTGTTGTAATTAAATTGATGATCATATTTTAGTTTTGTTCTCAGATACATCAATAGCCAACGGTCACTGATATATCTGAGCCACTTTCCACCGTAGTATGCCTATCTTTTTCATATCAACACCGATCGTTTTTTGGTGCAAGTTAGTGGCGAATGCCAGCTTGTTTCTGGTACCGCCTTGAGGATCAGAAGTGTTGCTGCATTTAGTTTTTGGACTCAAGTTGGTTAACAAATTAGCTGTTTTTTTATTTGCCGCTAACTTGGTGAGCTTGGTATGATCTTGTTTTTCAAGCATAGTATTGATCTGATCGTTTAGCTCATAGGAAATATATGAGCCTGAATACACAAATAGTGCTGCGCTTAAGGCAAGTATTACCCCAACTGATAAAAATGCTGTGGTTTTAATCTTCATATTTTTATTCGACCTTACTCCAGCTATCTAGTGTTCTGCCGTCTTTGTCTTTAAGTTGCAGCCAACTGTTGGTCCCGCCAAAGTATAAAAACAAGCCAACCTCATTGGGACTTTTTAACACAATATCGGCAACTGTCTGCTTTCCAGTAATTTCATTCTCATGTTCGATTCGTAGTTTTTGAGCAAAGCGAGCGGAAAAACCGACCGAGCCGTCCTTGTTGAGGGGGATCTCTGTTTGCAGCTTTGCCCCGGATTTGATCACTATTTCTGAACGTTTTTGCCAAAAGACTGTGGCGGTCGCACCATGATAGTCAAGGTAAAAGGGGAGCGTGGAAATTTCTTTAGTCCATTTGTGACGTGGTTTGCCAGCTTTTTTGGCGTAGGGCTTTTTAACTTATAACCAAACTGAGCCAAAATTAAAGCAATAACTTGAACTTTTTTTTTCACGGCAGCTTCAAATTCAACCGGAATTTGAGGCGCTTTTTCATTTTTTCCAGCTAACTTTACTAAGCCAAATTTCAGATGATCCAGCTTAAGAGTATTGTCGTTCATTGAAATGATGATCATTGTCTGACTCTTTTTTGTTTTTGAAAGTGGAAGAGTAGTGATCGTAACAAGTTTCCGGTCGTCAAAGATCAAACAAAGGCCATCTTCTTTTAAATTTGCAACTGCACAGTCAGACGTGATCATCAGCTGTAATTGATGTGCTGGTATAGTTATCTGTGTGTTGTTCTCTTCGATTTTGACAGTTAAATTCAGCATGATACTTACTCCTTATTTCATTCATCTTTGAGCATTGTCCACAAGTTTCCGTCGTGGAAACCGTCCGCTAATAGTTCGCTTGCTCGGATCGTGCCATTCAAATGAAAACCGGCTTTTTGTGCGACATGGTTACTGCGTGGATTGTCAGTGGCAGCGTGGATCTCGATCTTATTGACAGCATAGTCTGCAAAGCCTAAATGACACATCGCTAAGACGGCGCGGTGCATGATGTTATTGCCGCTGAATTTTGTTGCTAGCCAGTAACCGATCTCGGTACTTTGATCCATTTGTAAAAAACGATTGAAGCTGATCATTCCGACAGGCTGGTCGTGATAGCGAATGATCAAGTTCACAGACGTGGAATTGCCAAAATGTTCGAGCACTGTGGTTAAAAATTTTTCTTCATCCGCCACGCTCTTCATTTCTGGGACCCAGGGCAGCCAAGTTGCCAAATCTGGACGACTTTTTTCAACCAGTTCAAACAATGGTTGTGCGTCGATTTGCGGACGGGGGAGAGCTAGACTGAGTTCGTCATCGATCTGATATGTAAACATGGTAGTTCATCTCCTAATTTCGTTATTGTTTTAACTAACTGTACTTACTTATTGCAAATTTAGCAATAAGTAAGTACGATAACATTAACAAAAATCATACACTTAAGGTGTAATGGAAGGTAGATCATGATGAGTGAAGAATAAATTTGTTTTGCTGGCAGATATGCTGGTCAATATGGGGATCGGGTTGATCATGCCGATCACGACGCTATACGTACATAATTCTCTCCACAAAAGTTTGGTCGTGGCGGGCTATGTCTTACTAGGTTTTTCTGGTGCGATGACACTTGGCAGCTTGTTGGGTGGGCGTTTGTTTGATAATTGGCACCAAAAAAAGACGATGTATTTAGGCGGAACGATCCAGGTTATAGCATTGCTGTTGTTGACCGTCTTTCCCGTCTGGCCGCTTTATCCCTTCTTATTAGTTTTGTATGGCTTAGGTTTGGGTATTTTAAATTCCGCAGTGAACGGTTATTTAGCCTTCCTGCAAAAGGATGACCCGAACATCTTTAACAACGGTTATTGGTTGGCAAATATTGGGATGGCTTTAGCGACGCTGCTGTCGGGTTTGTTATTTGACATCAGCATTCGTCTAATTTTTGGCGGTTCGGCGCTGTTGTTTTTCATGACACTGTTGCTGATTCGGGTCAAATTTCGAGACTTTTCGGTCGAAAAACATTCTGGGCGGCCGCTTGCAGTTTCCCAAAAGTCCAATCGGGCGAATGTTTGGGGGATCACGCTAGTATGTGTAACGATGATCGTGATCTGGATCTGTTATGAGCAGTGGAATAGTAACGTTTCCGTCTTAATGACTGGTCAAGGTATCTCTGTTGCACGTTACAGTATGTTATTTACAATTTCTACCCTAGAAATTGTGGTTATGCAACCCTTTATTACGCGACTTTTTCCAAATACATTTCGCGCTGACAAATTGCGGGTCATTTTAGGCGTTTTGGTCTTTGCTTGTTCCTATTTGACATTGGTCGGAGCCGATGTTTACTGGCAATTTGTTTTGGGGATCACGTTTGTTTCATTAGGTGAGATCTTAGCTTTGACAGCGATCCCGATGTTATTGAACCGTTATGCGCAGGATAATGATCGCGGAACGATTCAGTCTCTTGGTAGTCTGTCAGGGTCATTAGGTCGAGCTTTGGGGCCCTTATCTGGCGGTTGGTTAATTACTGCTTTAGGGTATAGCAAGACATTTTTAGTTTTCTTTGTGGTGCATTTAGTGATGGCAGTGATCTTACTTGGAGTTCATGCTCCAAGTAAAAGAATAAATGAATAGTGAGAGGATGAGATTTGATGCGGGCAATTTTAACAACGATCGGACAGGATAAAGTTGGTATCATCGCGGGTGTCAGCCAATATTTGGCAGAACACGCAATTAATATTTTAGATGTTTCGCAAACGATCATGGAAGGAAATTTCACGATGATGATGTTGGTCGACTTGCCACAGGAGACTGACTTCCAAAGTTTGACAGCAAAATTGAATGAATTAGGCACCAAATTGGGTGTTGAGATCAATATTCGTAACGAAGAAATTTATCGTGCCATGCATCAATTATAAAGAATGGAGGTGATTGCAGAAATGGAAACAGAGAAAATCATGGAGACGGTCAATATGATCACCAACGAAAATTTGGATGTTCGGACGATCACCATGTCCATCTCGCTATTAGATTGCATCGACAGCGACAGTGATACGGCTTGTCGCAAAATCTATAATAAGATCACAACTAAGGCGCGTGATTTGGTCAAAGTCGGTCAGCAGATCGAAGCAGAATATGGGATCCCGATCACTAATAAAAGGGTGACGGTCACTCCAATTGCTATCGTCGCAGCTGCTAGTCATGACAAAGATTATGTTAAATACGCTAAAACATTAGACCGTGCTGCACACACGATCGGCATCGACTTTATTGGCGGTTATTCAGCGTTAGTTCAAAAAGGTTTCCAACAAGGCGATCATACTTTATTGAATTCATTACCAGAAGCTTTAGCGGAGACTGAATTGGTTTGTGCCTCGGTCAATGTCGGCTCAACGCGTTCAGGGATCAATATGGACGCAGTTGCTCAAATGGGCGAAGTTATTGTGGATGCTTCCAAACGTGATGTGATGACTAACGCGAAGATGGTTGTCTTTTGTAACGCAGTCGAGGACAATCCATTTATGGCTGGCGGTTTTCAGGGGATCAGTGAACCAGATGTTGTGATCAATGTCGGAGTTTCTGGCCCAGGTGTTGTTAAAGCAGCACTAGAAAAGGTCAAAGGGCAATCAATGGATGTCGTGGCTGAAACAATTAAGAAGACAGCTTTCAAGGTCACTCGTATGGGGCAGTTGGTCGGCACGCTGGCAGCGCAGAAATTACACACTCAATTTGGCATCGTCGATTTATCCTTAGCGCCAACGCCGGCGGTGGGGGATTCGGTCGCTCAAATTTTAGAAGAGATCGGTCTTGAAAGTGTTGGAACTCACGGAACCACAGCGGCTTTGGCATTGTTAAATGATGCAGTCAAAAAGGGAGGCATCATGGCTTGCAGTCATGTTGGCGGACTCTCTGGTGCATTTATCCCAGTTTCAGAGGATGCTGGAATGATCGATGCCGTGACTGCGGGACATTTGAATATCGACAAGTTAGAAGCAATGACCGCAGTCTGTTCTGTTGGGCTTGATATGATCGCCATCCCAGGTGACACTCCGGCAACAACGATCAGTGCAATGATTGCTGATGAGGCTGCGATCGGTATGATCAACAATAAAACGACTGCAGTGAGAGTCATCCCAGTTCCTGGCAAAGACGTTGGCGATTTTGTCGAGTTTGGCGGTTTGTTGGGGCATGCGCCTGTCATGAGCGTTAACCAGGCCTCGTCGGCCGAAATGATCCAACGTGGAGGGACGATCCCCGCCCCAATTCACAGCTTTAAAAATTAGACCACTATTTGGCAATTGAATTGGGAGAACAAGGGGATAAAGCTTTGAAAGGTTCTGTCCTATCCAGTTGAGGAGCAAATTGGCTAGAAGTCGGCGAAAGAATTAGCCAATTCAGATAAATCGGCTAGAAGTCGGCGGAAGTATTAGCCAATTAAGGGTAAATCGGCTAGAAGTCAGCGGAAGTATTAGCCAATTAGGACAAATCTGCTAGAAGTCGGTAGAAGTATTAGCCAATTCAGATAAATCGGCTAGAAGTTGGTAGAAGTATTAGCCAATTAAGGACAAATCGGCTAAAAGTCGGCGAGATTTTCCTTCAGTTGGTCATTATTCCTTCGAATTAGACGGGGGCGGAGCCGAAAAAGTTAAATCGTTTTCTTATTGCTTTTATTGCATACAAGGTATATTATCGTAACTGGTAATACAATTAAATAAGACATCTGGGGTGCCATTAGGCTGAGAAAACACCCATTGAACCTGATACGGTCAATACCGGCGAAGGGAGTCAGTTTTTATCTGGTCGCAAATTGCGAATGTTAACGATAATCATGATCTCTTTTGGCATATGCTGAAGGAGATTTTTTTATTTATAAATTTGTGAGTTCATTTTCTTTCGTGAGGTCGGTGCGTGTATGTCTGATGTTGCTTCCTAGGGTTAGGAGAGAAAATTATGCATGAACAAAAATCAAATGCTTGGCATTTACGAGATGTTATTTTACTGACATTAACCGCAATTTTAACGGGAGTGATTTATTTTGGGGTAGTCTTTTTATATAACGGTTTGACTGCCTTATTGACACCGTTGGGGTTAGCTCCTTTTGGCAATGATTTGATCTTAGGCTTGTGGACGATGGCTGCTCCTTTAGCTGCCTGCTTATTGCAAAAAGTCGGTTCCGCTACTATCGGCGAAATACTTGCTTCAGCAGTCGAGGCTATTTTGGGCGGTCAATGGGGGATCAGTACCTTGATCTCCGGCTTTGTTCAAGGTTTCGGTTCTGAGCTTGGTTTTACTTTTACTGCTTACAAACGTTACGACATGTTTAGTCTGTCTTTGTCAGCATTGACCACGACGATCGTGACCTTTACTTGGGATCTCTTTAGAGAGGGATACGCGGCCTATCATGGTTGGATGATCATTGCTTTGTTCTTTACCAGACTATTGTCGATTTGGCTGTTTGGTGCCTTGTTAGTGCATGCTGTAGTTTCTCTGTTGGAACGTTCTCACATGCTGCGGGCCGAGTAAAGTAAGGAGAATCTGGTTTGAGTTATATTGATATTACCGATTTAACGTTTAGCTATACCAAACAGGGGCCTTTGGTATTGGAAAACCAACAGTTGAGTTTTCAGCAGGCCACTTTTAACGTGTTGACCGGTCCTTCAGGCTCTGGAAAATCCACGCTGTTACGGCTTTTGTGCGGCCTTTTTCCTCAATATACAGGTCACTTGCAAAACGGGCAGATCTTACTTGATGGAGAGGATATAGCTGGTATGGATATTAGCAAACGTGCGCAAAAAATTGCCATGTTGTTTCAAGTACCAGCTGAACAATTTGCCATGCCGACTCCTCGTCAAGAACTGATTTTTACACTTGAAAATATGCGGATCGCACCTGAGCAAATGGATCAACGAATAACGCAGGCTTTTGATTTTACTGGGATCAGCGAATTTGCGGACCGTGAGTTTAGTTCACTTTCTGGTGGAGAGCAGCAAAAAGTTGCCTTGGCCATCATTTTGGCACTTGATGCTGACACGATCCTTTTGGATGAACCATTTGCTAATGTTGACCCCGAGGCACGAAATTTTTTACTGCGTCGATTGAAACAACTGGTTTCCAACCGTGGTAAAACAGTGATCATTGCCGACCATGATCTGTCGGATTATCAGCAATTAGCGGACTATTTATATGTCATGGAACCAACACAAAAACAGATCCACCTCGCCACTGAAGCCGAAATGCAGCAACGTTTTTTGTCATTTGAACAAAACCGTCATCAGCAAATTTCGATCAGTTTGCCGGCTCAAACGGATACTGCAGAATTCAAGCTGCGTGACTTTTCTACGGGACATCAAAAGGTTTTGCTTAAGCAGGCTAATTTTGAATTGATGAAGCATCATTTGACAGTTTTTACTGGGCCAAATGGAGTGGGCAAATCCACCTTGTTTAATTCTTTGACTAAGTTGCAAGATTATCAGGGCTCGCTAACTTGGGAAAATAATGAGATCGCTAAACTTAAGGTCAAAGATTATAGTCGCCATGTTGCTTTAGTTTTTCAAGAACCGATCAGCCAGTTTCTCAAGGTCACAGTTGCAGAGGAGTTAGAGTTAAGTTTGCATAATCAGTATGATCATGCATGGACTAAAGAACGTGTTCGAGATACATTGGCAGATTTAGGTCTGACCGGTTTTGATGATCACGTGGTGTATATGTTGAGTGAAGGGCAAAAGCGCAAGCTGCAAATTTTATTGATGCTGATCATGGGAGTCCCCACTTTATTGTTAGACGAACCATTGACAGGCTTGGACTTAGTTTCAGTTCATAAGATCATGCAGCTTTTACAACAGGCAGTCAGAAATGAAGACAAGACAGTGATCATGATCAGTCATCAGTTAACAGATGTTGCTGACTATGCTGATTACCACATTAGTTTGCACGAAAAAGAGTTATCTTACGAGGCGAGTCTATGAATCCAACAGTCTTATTAGTGATCGTTTTGATTTGTGGGGTCGAGCTGTCATTTACTCGGGTTATTGCGGCGAATGTACTCGTAATTTTGGTGGGCTTGGTGATCATGTTATTCCGGCGGGCAAACTGGCGCTCGTATTTACGGCTATTTTTATTACCGCTGTTGCCGGCGTTAGGTGTTTGGTTTTCATTAGCTTATTTTTCAGTCGGTCATGATATTCACTTTGCCTGGGTACTAGCAACGCGGATCTATGCCTATTCATTCTTGGGTGCAATTTTTACCTTTTCGACAACTATCAGCGAAACTTTAGCTTCCTTAGAACAAAATGCACATATTCCAACGACTTTTGTGTATGGAATGTTAGCGGCCTTAAACTTTGTACCTAAAATTAGAAGTGAGGTCCAGAAGATCAAAGTCAGTGCCCAAATGCGGGGGATCACCTTGCATTTCTGGTCACCGCAATTGTTATTTAAGGGGATCTCGGCTGCTTTAAACTGGTCTGAAAATTTAGCCGAAGCTATGACATCACATGGCTTTGCAGAGAATCAGCCACGGACCCATTATTCTGTTATCCAAATTCCGTGGTGGAATTATTTAGTATCGATCCTAGTTTTAGCAATTTTTCAAATGTTTATTTTTACAGGTTTACCGTAGTTATCTGACTTGAGTTTCTCGTGGCAGAAGGCCGTGCCTAACTAACTACTCTACCCTAATGCAGAAAAGCGCATTATAGTACAGCAGTCCGTTAGTGCTCACCTTCTAAACGCCACGCTGCACTCTGTTTACAAAATAGGAGGTTTTCTTATGTCCCGATCTCGAAATAATACTCGTCTTTTGACCGAAACGGCCATTATGTCGGCTTTATCCATCGTTTTAAGTTATATTGTTATCTTCAGAATGCCGCAAGGCGGCAGTGTCTCACTAGTTTTGTTGCCCTTGATTTTCCTTTCTTTGCGTCGTGGACCGATTTGGGGCTGTACTGCTGGTGCGATCTGCGGTGTTGTTCAACTAATGTTTGGCGGCTATTTTTTAAATCTGCTGCAGGTGCTTTTTGATTATGTTTTTTGCTTTGGGACCGTCGGCTTTGCAGGTTTCTTTGCCAAACCGTTACAAGGTGCCTTGCGTGAAAAGAAACAGGGTCAGATTTTTGGCTATACCTTAGCTGCTAGCTTTTTGGGCGGATTTATGGCTTATCTTAATAACGTCATTTCAGGAATTGTTTTTTATGGAGAATATACTCCAAAAGGCCAGTCTGTGTTTGCCTATTCCACGATTTATAACGCTACATACATGGTTCCAGAAGCTTTGGCGGCAATGATCATTGTGTGGCTGCTGGCAGCACGTGCGCCAAAATTATTTATTCCAGAAAAATAGAACTTAAATTATCGAACGTGTGGACATTGGTCTGCACGTTTTTTAGGTGCGCCCGGCATGGGCAGTAACTAGGCGGTGTAAGTCCGCTGTGAGCCGTAGTGGCCGGTATCACGAGTCGAAGACAAGGGTGTCTATCGTGAGGTAGAATCTGAAGGAAGTCCTAGACGAAACATCGAATCGATGAACAAGAAGTGGCTAAAAGGCTGGAAACGGTGGGATGAGATTGCCTAACAAATCGAAGTCCCTGACCACTCGAAACCGTCACAGTAAAGCCAACGGTTTGATGCGAAAGCTACTGCTCTTACCCGGGGAGGTCTGTCATGGTAGTTCTCTCAAGCTGGAAGTTATTTCTGGCAGGAACAGGCTCAATAGTAATGTTGAGTTGTCCATGACAGAAGTCAGCCGAGGCCATAGTAGCCAGTAATGGTGAAGGGCTGAACAACAATAATTTTGATTCATCCTGGAGGTGGAAACAATACGACAATCGCAGAAAACAGAAAATAAAGCTGACTACCTGCGGAGGGTAACCCTGGAAGGGTCAGAGCAAACAGGAGCGCGTAGCGTTGTTTCTGGTGAAAAGAGAACTCAAAATGGCTTATTACGTGAGAAGGTCTTAGACCGGAATAATTTAAATCGGGCCTTTGTCCATGTCAAGCGTAATAAAGGGGCTGGAGGAATTGACGGCATGTCCGTTGAGGAACTTGGCCCATACTTGAAAGAGAATAACGTAAAACTAATCGAGGCCTTGCGAACCGAAAGCTATGAACCCCAACCTGTCAAACGAGTTGAGATTCCTAAGCCAGATGGTTCGAAACGTCAGTTAGGAATCCCAACGGTCGTTGACCGTGTGGTTCAACAGGCGTTACAACAGCAACTGTCTCCTATTTTTGAAAAAGTATTCTCAGATAATAGTTATGGTTTTCGACCACACCGCAGTGCACAAAGTGCTGTGAAAAAGGTGGTTGCTTATTATAATCAGGGTTATCACTACGTGGTCGACCTTGATTTAAAGTCATATTTTGACAATGTGAACCATGATTTACTAATTAAATTTGTTGAAAATTACATTAGTGAGCCATGGGTCTTGCATTTGATTCGTAAGTTCTTGACGAGTGGTGTGATGAATGGTCGATTTTTCGAGAAGTCCGCTAAAGGTACACCGCAAGGTGGCAATATTTCACCATTACTAGCAAATATTTATCTGAACGAGCTGGACAAAGAATTGACCAGAAGAGGACATAAATTTGTACGCTATGCGGATGACTGTAATATCTATGTTAAAAGTAAGCGTGCGGGTGAACGGGTTCTCAAAAGCATCACCCAGTTTTTAGAAAAGGAACTCAAAGTTGAAGTGAATGCAGAAAAGACACAAGTCGGTTCTCCACTAAGACTGAAGTTTCTAGGTTTTTCTCTGGGTGTGGGACGCAAGGGAGCCTATTTGCGCCCACATCAGAAGTCAAAACAAAGAGTTAAGCAGGAACTGAAACGAATTACTAGGAGGAATCGAGGCGTTAGCCTAGACAAAATTCTCAAAGAAATCAAACAGAAAATGCAGGGCTGGGTTCAGTATTATTCCATTGGAAAAATGTCTTCATTCTTAAGGAATCTAGATGCTTGGTTGCGTTCGCGCATCCGTCAGTACATCTGGAAGCAGTGGAAGAATATTGGAACCCGATTCAAAGCGCTGGTCAAATTAGGGATGAGCCACAAACAAGCCAAAACCTACGCAAATACGCGGAAAGGATACTGGCGTAACG
The DNA here is from genome assembly GCF_900116935.1 of Ligilactobacillus acidipiscis. Taxonomy (NCBI): domain Bacteria; kingdom Bacillati; phylum Bacillota; class Bacilli; order Lactobacillales; family Lactobacillaceae; genus Ligilactobacillus; species Ligilactobacillus acidipiscis. The sequence continues at coordinate 2,292,336 of NZ_LT630287.1, read as the reverse complement.
CTCACAGTAAAACACTGTTGATGACCATAACTAATAAAAGACTGGCACAGCGTGGGCTAATAAATCTGTCCAAACTGTACCAGTCTATTCAAGCAAAAGCTTAAGTTGTTGAACCGCCGTATACGGTTCCGTACGTACGGTGGTGTGGGAGGTCGATAGTGTGAACTATCTCCTACCCGATTGCAAAATTAGGGATAAGTCGCTTGCTATGTTTTCTTTGCTAATATCATTTATTAGTGAAAATGTTATAATAACGTGTGGTGCTAGTTTGTAACATTTAGAAATTTAACAAAAAAGTCCAACCCAGTTAGACTCATAAGTGACAAAACTTAAAAGGAGTAATAACTGTGTTGAACCACCTCAAGTTTAAGCAAAATCGTCACGAATTACAAGTTAGTTTCCATTACTTTTACCAGTTATGTTCATTGCTTTATCAGCGTTATTGTCCGCGTAGCGTCATTGAGCGGCGCAACGTTGAACATACTAAAATTACTGATATTAAACTTTTAGCTTTACTGTGCTTACAAGTCACACTGGGAATTCAATCGCAACGCCGCTTCTATTATCTGATGGCAGCGTTTATGCCGCGGCAAATGGTGGTATCACGTTCACGTTTCAACCGCCGCGCGCAACAATTACTGGCAGTAGTCAATGCCATTCGCTCAGGTATCACTAAGGATTATGCTCATTCGGGCGACCTAGCGATTATCGACAGTTTACCCAACCCACTATGTGCCAAAGTTCGTAATTTCAGAGTTAGAATTTTTGCTGGGAAGGCCAACATTGGCTATAATGCCACCAAGAAAATGCCATTTTATGGGTTTAAAACCCACATGGTCGTCACGGCTAATGGCTATATTCTGAATTATGTGATCACGGCAGCCTCAGTTCATGATGCTAAGGTAGCGCCTGGGCTAATTAGCGGTTGTCCTTGTCCCAATATTTTGGCCGATGTTGGTTATGTTGGGAAAAAACTCAAGACCAGTTTTAGAGCCCTAGGCTATAACTTATGGACGCCTTATCGTTCTAATATGAAAGGTGCTAAACAGCATAATAAACGTCAACTCAAGGCGTTACGGCGGACAATAGAGTCACGCTTTTCAATTTTAGCCCAGTAATTTGGGATTGAAACCAATCTCACCCGTAGTCTATTTGGTTTTCAATTAAAGATTGAATTGACGATATTGGTATACAATTTAGGCTTTTTTGATTTTATGACGAACTAGCACCACGCGTGTTATAATAGTCTATAGTTACAGAGAGGAAAGGGGCAATTATAATGAATGTCGAAAAAATAAGTTTGGCTTTAGGTCCCGAAGACGTTTTGCGTGCCAAACAGCACAAATATTCTGATAGAGATTTGAAGTTATTGAAGTCCGTAACAGATGAGGATAAGTTCATGTTACTGGACAAGTCAAATAAAAAAACAGTCTTTGGCTCTGGTTTAAATTATGTTACCCAGCACGAGATCGGCAAGGAAAATTGGGAGGGTTATTTTGAGTTTCGGTACTTTACGTTAAAGACAGACCAGAACAAGCTGTTAGAGTCTTTGATGCAAAAATGGGAAAATGGTTATGAGGTCCCTGTTGGCCTGCGTTACAGTTTAGTTCTGCATGTTCCTCGCAAAAATTTACAATATTTAATGATCAACGTTTGGGATTCTGATATTGATTTCTTTGATTGGAATACTTCCGCTAAAAATGAGCTCAACCAATTTGGGTATAATGAAAACTCGGAGCCGTATATTAGCCATTTTGTGATTGCCCCAGAAAAGAAAGAAAAACAATAGTATATTTGAAAGCCAAGGGTTTGCGGTCCCTCTACGAATAGAAGGACTTAGCTCTTAGCTTTTTATTTTTCACGGTTTAAAACTGTAGTGAATAATATAGGGACTTTGTCAAATAGTGTTGATGGTCCATAGAACTCTATCTTTATGGTAGGGTTCTTTTTTACTGCCATAGCTAGGTTAAAGTGTTTGGGTTGGGAGGCAGGTGCGGGTCCGAAGCGTAGCGAAACGGGCCCGCACCTGCCTCCCACAGTGTTGACCTAAATTTTTTATTTTAGGCATGGATCAATTTGATGCGGATAAAGAAATGCCTTAAGTTACTGAATCCGTAACAGCTACGTTTAAGTTCTTTGATCTTGCGATTGATCCCCTCTAACGGCCCATTAGAGTAGTCATAGAGACAAGCGTTCCTGATCCCTAAGTAGTTCTTTTGAATGGTCCTCATGACGGTATCCATTTCAGTACCATTGGGACGGTAGTTCATAACTAATTGTTGTAAAGTAGCCCGATCGCGGTTGCGAATAAAGGTTAAGATCGTTTGATAGGTCTGATAGTTTTCTGCGAACTGTGGAAAATTCTTGAGTCCCAGATCGACCACATTTTGGGCAGTCGTGTATTCATTTAATCCCCGATAATATTTAACCTGGGAGGTCTCAAGTTGATTTTCAGCTAAGTGGAATAAGCGCCAGTTGCTTTTTAAAACTTTATAGTTGCGGTCGTGGTGGTCGTTGATCCCTTTTAAAACACGCAGCCGTTCATGGTCAAGTGCCCGACCCGCTAACTGAACAATATGGAAACGGTCAAAGACGATCAGTGCGTTAGGAAAAAGACGACGGACGAAAGTCTGATACTGCGCATTCAGATCCATGGTCACCAGTTGAACTTTTTGACGCTCAGAAAGTGTATAAGTATTGGTGAAATACTCGCGGATCGTCTGCGAGAGACAATCTGGCAATAAGGTGACCAAATCATGGGTTTTTGCGTCAATGCAGATAAAAGAAAAGCAGTTCTTAGTTGAACGAAATTCGTCAAAACTGAGAGCTGTCGGCAGCTCTTTGGGCGTTACTAAAGCTCGCTGATCCTTATACAAGATCCGTTGAACCGAGGAAGCTGAGATTCCCACGGTCTGGCTGATCGTTTTGACTGGCAGTGAGTTCTTAGCCAAAGTCGCGATTTCGTGGACTGCTTGGCGGGTGATCGAGTGCCGAGGTGGAGCGAGCTGCGTCTGCGCGCTAAAAGTATGGTGGCAAGTCCGGCACAGATAACGCTGTTTGCGCAAGTTCATGCGGAGCGGTTGTTCACCTAGGCTGGGTAGTCTCATCTTGGTCAGGCGGGTCCCATTCTGAACGATATTCGTGGAACCACAATTAACACAGCGTTCGACGGGGTAAGTCAGCGTAGCTGAAAGCAGTTTTTCGTGAACTCCGGCCTGTGAAAAATCAGTACAAGCTGAAATTTTGATATTTGGGTCTTGGATATTGAGTAAATTTAGGATAGAATCAGTTTGGGACATCATTTATACCTCGCTTTGATTTGGTTTTGTCGCTTTAATCGTAGCATATGAGGACAAATGATGTCCTTTTTTGTACAAAAATAGTGCTGATGATTTTACCATCAACACTAAAAAGTGTAGACCCATAATATACGCAACTGAAATGGAAAAATACAAGTGGGGTGATATGATGAAAGTCTTAATTTTAGGTGGGGCTTTGAATCACGAAGGAGCAGATAGTGCATTTGCAAAATTAACAAGTCAGACAGATGACGACTTCATTCTCAATCGCGATGATTTGACGGATGAGGAGCTGGCTGAAGTTGAAGTGATATTGGGTAGTGCTCCTGGCGTGTTGGAACGGATCTTTAGTTTACCAAGCTCAAACTTAAAGTGGATCCAAGCTTTCTCAGCCGGTGTTGATTATTATCCCTTAGAGCAGCTGGCAAAACGAAAAATCTTGTTGTCAAATGTTAGCGGCATTCACGCTGAACCGATCGCCGAAACGGTCTTCGGCCTGATATTAGGACAATTACGTGGGATCAAGGCTGCAGTGGAAAATCAACAACATAGCAACTGGGATCCTGATTCTTCGCATTACATGATTTTGAGCGGCAAGAAATTGGCCGTTTTTGGAACTGGACATATCGGCACACGAGTAGCTGAGTTAGGACGAGCATTTAAGATGGAAACGATCGGAGTCAATCATTCCGGTCACCGTGCAACGGGCTTTGAACAAACTGAGGCTATTAATGAACTCGGTCCTGCCGTGTTGAATGCTGACGTGATCGTGAATACATTACCGCTGACAAGGAAAACACATAGTTTGTATGATTCTGCTTTCTTTGCCAAACTAACGGCTGCACCATTATTCATCAGTATTGGCCGTGGTCCGAGTGTAGTCACGGAAGATCTGATCAAAGCGCTAAATGACGGACAAGTTGGTGCAGCGGGTTTAGATGTGACAGACCCTGAGCCGTTGCCAAGCGACAGTCCCTTATGGCACATGAAGAATGTGACCATCACGCCGCACGTTTCGGGCTTGTATCAAGAATATGTTCGAGATGTTGTGCACATCTTTAAGGAAAATTTATATCAGTATAAAAAAAATGGAACACTTGCAAGAAATGAAGTGGATATGAAAAAAGGCTATTAACGAAAAAAAAACGGCGTTTTAAGAGCAGCTCTAGCGGTAATTTACACTAGTTTATCTGACGAAACGTTTTTTAGCCGTAAGGAAAGAGAGAATCAAGTATTTTGAACCTAAGTAAAAAAGTGGTGCGTAGTTTTATTTGGCTAGCGTTTATTGTTTATTTGGTAACTGTGGCAATTCTATGTTTTGCCCCAACATTGCCGTTAGCGATCCCGAAAAGTAATCCGGCGCCCTATATCTATCTTGGTAAAGCACCGTTTATTTATTTGCCATTTGCTGAACTGCTGCACATGGATTTTTATCTCAACATTTTAATGACTTTTCCATTCGGAGTTTTTATTGCATTGTTGCAAAAAAGACCATCAGGCAGTGCACGAATAATTTGGTCCGGAGTCGCAGTGGGTCTGTTTATTGAGATCACTCAGTTGATCTTAGATAATCTGGGGATAACAGAGCGCTGGATCGATGTGAATGATGTTTTGGCCAATGGGATCGGTCTTTGTCTGGGATATTTGTTAATGTTTTGGATCTTACAAAAAATGGTTGGTCGATAAGAAAAGGTGGGTGCTTATTAAGCATATTGCGCCTTTTTTTGTTCTTTTTGCAAATTTAGTCAAACGTTCAGCGCCGGTTTTTGGCTAACGATCTTTTGAGTTTAAACTGGTAGTCAACTTGCGTTACACTGGGTGTGTTGACAGGTAACGTATAAAATTAAAGTTTTAAGAGTAGTCCTTACTCTGTTCTAATTGCTGAAAGGAGTTTTTGTATGAAAGTACGCAAAGCTGTTATTCCTGCTGCAGGTTTAGGAACTCGTTTTCTTCCTGCGACAAAGGCGATGCCAAAAGAAATGTTGCCGATCATTGACCGCCCGACAATTGAATTTATTGTTAAAGAAGCAACCGATTCTGGGATCGAAGATATTTTGATCGTGACTGGGAAAGGAAAACAGCCAATTGAAAATCACTTCGATTCAAATCCAGAACTAGAGGCCAACTTGAAAGAAAAAGGCAAGTCGCATTTATTGAAATTAGTCCAAGAAACGACCAATATCAATCTGTTTTTCATTCGGCAGCCTCATCCGAATGGTTTGGGCGATGCTGTCTTGAGGGCTCGCGATTTTATTGATAATGAACCGTTTGTTGTCATGCTTGGTGATGATTTAATGAAGGACAAAGTGCCCTTAACTAAGCAATTGATCGATCGTTGTGACAAAACACACGCTTCGACTCTGGCAGTCATACGGGTTCCCCGTGCCAAAACCAAGGATTATGGGATAATTGAACCCATTTCTGAATTAGATCAGGGTCTGTATGACGTTAAAAGTTTTGTAGAAAAGCCTGCACCAAAAGATGCTCCATCGGAGTTGGCAATTATTGGCCGTTATTTACTAACACCTGAAATTTTTGATCTCTTGGAGACCCAAAAGCCAGGAAAAGACCACGAAATACAGTTGACTGATGCAATCGATCGCTTGAATGCAACGCAGCGTGTTTTTGCTCATGAATTTACCGGCGAGCGTTTTGATGTTGGTAATAAATTTGGATATTTAAAGACTGCAATTCAGTTTGGTCTGGAAAATCCGGAGATCAAAGATGATCTGACGAAATACTTGAAGGAAGTCGGTCAGAAGTTAGAAACTAAGCCGCAACAGAAGAAATAAATCAAAATAATAAGAGCACAGAAATTTATGCTGCGCTTTGGAATATAGAAAAACCAGTAACAAGTCTCTGCAAAAAGAGATGTTGCTGGTTTTTAGTCGAGTTCCGCGTGGCAGCAGGCTGTGCCTAACCAGCTGCCATACCATAATGCTGCAAAACGCATTATAGTCCAGCAGTCCGTTAGTGCTCACCTTCTAAGCACCGCGCTACACTCTATTCTTCTTTATCCTTGCCTTCATCGTCTAATTTCTTATCTAATTTCTCTAATTGATGATGGGCAAAATCGCGACCGCCCAATCCGAAAGCAACGGCGAAGGCCACTGAAAGTCCACCAACAATAAATAAGAAAGCAATATTTACGATACTGTTTGCAAAGTCTAATTGGTCTAATGCCATGAAAACTGCGAAGATGCCAAAGACAACTTGAATAATGAACCCGAGCCATTTGTTTTTAGTAGCATTTGTAAGCATCTTGCCGACAAATTGTCCGCCAAAGAAGCCGAGGCCCAAGATGATCACAGCAAACAACAAGTTCGGCAAGTAGCCAATGATCGCTTCACCAACGTGGTCGAGAACTTTGAACTTCAGAGCTCCCAGCGCTTCAACTACGAAGAAGAGACTAACGACAACCGCGATGGTCTGGCCTAAGATCTTGGAGATCTTAGCAGCAGGCACTTTTTCTTTTGAATAAAGGCTTGCTGACATTTTGTCGATACCAGTATTTTCTAACAAACTTGTGACTAAATTACCGGCAACTTTCGCGATCACGATTCCGACAGTTAGCAAGATCGCTGCAACTAAGATATTAGGAATAGCACTTAAAATGCTATTTAAAACAGTTACGATCGGTTTAGTGATCGTGGAGATCTTAAGCGCTTCTAGAGCAACGACTGCAATTGGAAGCAAAACAAGTAAGTAACAAATCATTGCTAAAGACTTAGCAATTGATTCTTTGTTTTCTTCATCTTTTGAAGTTCCGACAAATTTGTCAACGTAATGATCAACTTTCAAAGTGCTTGCCAAATTGTAGACTAAGTTTTTGACTAATTTAGCTACGAGGATCCCAATAGTTAAGATCACAGCTGCCAATAAGATGTTAGGCAGGTATTGTAAAATATAATTCATCATATCTGTGATCGGTGAGGCGATCGAATTAAGTCCGAAAGTCGTGAAGATACCCGGCAAGAAAACCAGCCAAATTAAGTAATAACAGATCTTGCCCAATGAATCTAGCAAATTATCTGCCTGTTCAGTACTAGTGAACATCTTCCACTTAACTAACCGTTCATCCAGTTTGATTTTCTTGAATCCCTTGGTAACAACATTTTTGACTAGTACAGCAACTAACCACGCAATCAAGATCAATATCACGCCTTTAACTAAGGCTGGTAAAGTATCTTGAAATGACTGCCAAAATTCCGCAGTATCCATAAATATCGCTTCCTTTCTTGAATCATTTGTGTACGGTTTCATAGTAACGAAAGAAAACGTATTTGTAAAATAATTAGCGTTTTTTAATAATTAATCTACAAATAATTGCATGATCTGTTCTTTTGTAAGACGGGCTTTCTCGGCGTTTCTGACATCTAATGTGATCTGCCCGTCATGGAGCACTAGCAACCGGTTGCCATACTTCAAAGCATCTTCCATGTGGTGGGTGATCATCAGGCATGTTAGTTTTTGTGAAGCCACTGTTTTACTGGTTTGCTCCATTAAACCGGCACTGGTCTTGGGATCAAGTGCCGCGGTATGTTCGTCTAGCAATAAGATATCAGGGCGATTCAAGGTGGCCATCAAGAAACTGAGCGCTTGCCGTTGTCCCCCTGACAAATTTTCGGTTGGTGTGTCCAAACGTTGTGTTAAGCCGTTGCCCATCGATGCTGCTAATTTAGCAAATCGGTCCTTGTTGCCCCGTAAGTTGCGAAAGCGCAGACCCCGTTTTTGGCCACGTCTGGCAGCCAGCAACAGGTTTTCAGCAACCGTCATTCGTGGTGCGGTCCCCATCTTCGGGTCCTGAAAGACGCGGCTCAAAAATTTAGTTCTTTTTTCAACGGAGTCTCGGCTGATGTCATTTTTATTGTGAAAGATCTGACCTTCATCTGGCAACAGGTCACCCGATATTGTGTTGAATAAGGTGGATTTACCCGCGCCGTTTGACCCAATGACCGTGATAAAATCTCCAGCATAGACTTTTAAGTTGAGGTCTTTCAAAATTTTGGTCACGTTAGGAGTATTGCGGTTTACGAAAGTCGAAACATTTTTAAGTTCTAATACTGTGTCGTTATTCTTTTTCATTAGAAACTAACCCCTTTCGCAAAATACCATTTAAGTGCAATGAACTTCTTAAATTAGGTAACATCATGCACATGGCGAGAATAATAGCTGAGATCAAGTTGAGGTCGTTAGTTGAGAATCCAAGCTGTAAGACCAGCAACAAAACGAACCGGTAAATGATACTACCAAGTGTCACGGCGACCAACCGCTGATTCAAGGTCAATTCGCCAAAGACTACTTCACCGATGATGATCGAGGCCAGTGCCACCACGATGATGCCGATCCCCATGTTGACGTCAGAATAACCATTACTTTGTGAGATCAAAGCACCGCATAAGCCGACTAGCCCATTGGAAAGGGTGAGTCCAAGGATCGTCATGTTATCGGTATTTATCCCCTGGGAGCGTGCCATTATGGGGTTGTCGCCAGTCACTATGAAAGCTTGCCCCAACTCGGTTTCAAGAAAGACAACCACCAGGATGGTGATCACGCTAATGGTCAGCCCCCCAATGATCACACTGTCAAAATACTTGGGTAATGTTTGAAAGAAGGCTACTGAAAAAAAGGTCTTCTTACCGATCAAGGAAACGTTAGAGCCGCCCATCACTCGTAAATTGACGGACAGGCAGGCAGTCATTACTAAAATCCCAGCGAGTAAGATTGGGATCTTGCCTTTAGTATATAACAACCCAGTGATCAGCCCACCAGCTGATCCGGCCAAAAAGCCGTAAAGAGTTGCCAGTAAAGGTGAAGCGCCATGAGTAATGGCGGTGACAGTCACGGCTGCACCTAAAGGAAAAGTGCCTTCCACAGTCATATCAGGAAAATCGAGGATCCGGAAGGTCAAGAAAAGGGCGACCCCTAAAATTGCCCAAAGAAGACCCTGTCCGATACTAGATGTTATTAAACTCATTTGATCACCCTCCCATTTTTTTGTGCCTGCTGCATGATTTTAGCTGGTATTTTAATGTGTAGTTTATCGATCTGATCTTGGTTGAGGACGTATTTTCCTTTGACAACAAAGCCGACGGGGTAGGTTGCGGTTTTTTTGCCTTTAAGGACTCTGCCTGCCATTTGACCTGCTAAACGTCCCAAGTCATGTTGGTCGATCGCATAAGCGGCAGTTCCGCCGTCTTTGACCATCGTATCGGCTGCAGGAAAAACAGGTTTTCCGGCTTGGTTAGCATTATTGACTAAAGTCTTCATGGAAGAGGCCACTCCATTATCTTGGGGAGCATAGATCGCGTCCACTTGTCCAGCCATTTGTTGACTGATCTGCTGCATGTCATTGGTATTAGCGATGGTATAAAGTTTAGGTTGCAGACCAGCTTTCTTGACTAGTTTGACAAATTTCTTCGCGTTACTTTGACCGCCTGCATCAGAAGAAGTATAGATCACACCGATGTTTTTGGCTTGCGGCATAATGTCTTGAATCAATTTTAGCTGTTTTTCTAAAGGTGAATCGCCGGAAGAACCCGTAACGTTTGCACCCGGATGTTTTTCAGATTTGACCAAACCGCTGCCGGCTGGGTCACTGATACCAGCCATTATGATCGGGGTCGTTTTATTGGCTGAGTTGACCAAAGCCTGAGCTGCTGGAGTTGCGATCCCAAACAAAATGTCATCGCGATCTGCGATCTGCTGGGCCATGGTTTTTAGATTACTTTGATCCCCCTGAGCATTTTGAAACTCAATAGTAATATTTTTCTTTTCCTTGAAACCTTCATCTTTTAATCCGGTGATGATCCCGGCGTGAATTTGATCAAGGGCAGGGTGACTAACAAGTTGCAAGATCCCGATCTTGATTTTTTTTTGCTGCGATAATTTGGTGTTGTCGTTTTGTGCAGGTTGAGTGAAGAGAGCAACCGCTAAAAAAGCAACAATGGCACCAATAAATGCAATAATTCTTTTCATATTTTTCACTCCGATCCAAATTGTTAAAAGTTGACAAAAAAATAAGGGCAAACCAGCACACTCTGGTTTACCCTTAAAAGGTGATCACGCCAAAGCCTGCCATGTTAGACCATGCAGACTTTGACAAACGAAAAAGCAGTCGGCACGGATACAAACTGTTTGCCAGATCGTATCCGTCAGAGGCGTTACGACCTTGCGTGCCGGCTTTGCCAAGCCATATTCAAAACATTAGTAACTGACTTTTGCATTCTTCTTCGTCCTTTCCGTTAATTAATTGATTTAAGTATAGAAAAAGGCTGTGCGGATGTCAAGGGGCAAAATGATAAATTGTTTGCGTGGTTGCAGTCCCTAGTTTTGCGGAGCTAATGGCTAGAAGTCAGTTGGCTAATTGGACGAACATTTGTCAAGCTATAGTTCAGTTAGCTCCTGATCGGACTTATAGCTTTAAATGGCGCGTAACTATTTAAAGTTTTATTCGGTTGTGGACTACCTGGAGAAAAGCCTGCAAAAATCTCTCTACCATGGAGCAGAGCGAAAAAAACTATTACAATTAGCAGAGATAGCAAATTTTTCTCTTGCTTTGTAAGTTGTTTGTATTATTTTGTGCAAAAGCTTTATACTAGCATTATAGTTGAAATTATTGGGATCTGTGTTTTCAAAAAATACTTTTCTCATGATTTGAAAAAAAGAGGAGGATCTCATAGGATGAAAGATGTAAAAATCGGCGGAACAGGTTTTGCAGGCTCAGAGATCATATTAGGTATCATGCGGATGGACGCTTTGAGCGTTGACGATGCTGTTAAAGTTTTGGAAACAGCTAAAGACCTGGGGATCAACTTTATCGATTCTGCAGACATTTATGGCAACGGTAAAGCCGAAGAAGTCTTTGGCGCAGCTTTGAAGAAGTCGTCTTTAAGTGCCGATGATTTCTGTATTCAATCAAAGGGCGGTATTTTCAATGACCCGGATAAGGGTTTTGAAACAACACGGTATGACTTTTCTAAGAAACATCTGTTAGCAACTGTCGATGGCATCTTGCAACGGATGGGTGTTGATAATTTGGACAGTTTCTTATTACATCGCCCTGATGCGTTGATGGATCCAGCAGAAGTTGTATCTGCTTTTGACGATTTGCAAAATTCCGGTAAGGTGCGTCACTTTGGCGTTTCTAACATGAATTCCGGTCAGGTTGCTTTATTGCAATCCGCTGTTAGCCAAAAGCTTTTGATCAATCAGTTACAGTTCAGTGTGATGCATACTGGCCCAATTGATTTCGACCTGCATACAAACATGACTGATGCAAGAAGTATTGACCATGATGGTGGCATCTTGGAGTACTCCCAGTTGCATAATATGACGATCCAAGCATGGTCACCATTCCAGTATGGGCAGATCGAAGGGACCTTTATCAATAATCCTGATTTCCCAGAAGTCAATGTAGCCTTGCAAAAAATAGCTGATAAATATGGTGTTTCTAAAAATGCGATCGGGGCAGCCTGGATCTTGCGGCACCCAGCTCAGTTCCAAGTAATTGCCGGAACGATGAATCCAGAACATTTGAAAGACACTGCTGCTGGTGCTGATATTCATTTGACAAACCAAGAATGGTATGACGTTTACTTGGCAGCCGGTAATGATTTACCTTAAAATTAAGTAGTTAAAGAAAAGTGGTCACTTCCAGGCGGAGGTGACTTTTTTGGTGCATACCAATTTATATTCATCTAGCAGTCACTGCAATTTTTGGCGAGAGTCGTTAGTTAGACCAAAAAGCGTTTTTGTTTGTGTTTTAAAATTGAAGATGTTACTATATTTACGAAAGAAAGGAAAATATATTTCTTTCGTAAAAAAACTGGGTCAATAGCGAAGGGAGAGAAAGCTATGAACACATATGCACAGATCATTGATGGCAGTAATTCTTATTTTGGATTTTTAAATATCCAATTTCAAGATGGCAAAATGAAAATCAGTGTCACACAGGGAGTTAGACCGCCGCTTAAATGGGAAGTAGATTTAAGCAATATTAAAGGTTTGACGAGTGATCAGTTTATGGGTGCCAAACGGATCGCCTTTTACGACGGACAAGTTGAGTATATTTTATTCGAAGCAGGCGTAGGAGTCACTGAATTTTTAGAAGATAATTTATATGCAGAAGCTTAAAACGAACATGATAAAAGCGGTGAAACATTGATTTTACGATGTTTCACCGCTTTTATTTGAAATATGAGCTGTCCTAAACTACTGGGCTGGTTTACGAACGAAGCTTACTTATCTTCACTTTCTTCATCATTAACAACCAGGATCTTTGCTTTACTCTTACGAACGACATAACTAGTCGTTGATCCAAGCAATAATCTGTCAAATGCATCTGCCCCGGATTTACCGATCACGATCAGATCAATATGGTGTTCTGAAGGAAATTCGTCAGCAATGACTTGCTTAGGGATCCCGCGCTGAACAAAAACTTCTACAGCGACACCACGATCAGCGGCTTGTTTTCTGCCCTTTTCTGCAATATCTTCAGCATTACTTTTGAGTCCAGTTAAAATCATATCAGGAGATCCTGTCGTAAAAATCATGTTGCTTTCGTTAACAACGGACAAAATAGAGATCTTTGAACCAAATTTCTCAGATAAGTTGATTGCTTCGTCCAAGGCACGTTTGGAGTTAGAACTGCCATCCATGGGAACCAAAATATTACGATACATAAAGATCATCCTTTCCAAAATAAAAGTATGAGGTAAAGCACCCAAAAATATAAAATGAAATCTGGCACTTTACTTGAACTCAAGGTCATTTATGTGACCTTTCACTCATATTGTAACGATTTTATTTAAGTTTAGATAGTAAAATACCTTATCTTTTATTAGACTGAGGGGGCACCATTAGCGGTAGGTATTCTGGCAAAAATGTGATTGTTAAGGGTAGTTCGGGTCCTTCATCACCATCGATCCGTGACACAACTTTTTTACCATCTTGCGGTGTTACGGTCAGCTTTTGCGTAGTATACGTGGTGATGTTTTTCGCTCTACGCAACTTTCCTGTCACCGCAAAATAGATATACTCTCCCACCTGTTGGAGATGAATATTGTGTAATACTGAAACGTGCATTTTTTCTTTTGCTCCAGTGTCATAAGCAAAGCCGCCAACTAAACGAGAAGTTGTGATCAAGGTGAACCATGTGCGCAGAGTTTCGACCTGATGGTCTCCAATTTGATACTTGATCAGATAAGATTTGTTTTTACCGATCTGCTGGATGGCCTTGACTAAATAGACACCTAGACCAAATTTTTGTTTGTCTCTTTGGCGGACTTCATTAGATAGTGTTGCCAGGTTACCAAATGTCAAGGAACTGACTACTGCTTTATCCATGCCGCATTTACCTAGTCCGACCATGCGGAGTCGTGCTGGTACGATGATATTTGCAATCGCGTTTTCTGTGTCTTGCGGAATATGATATCTTTTAGCGAATTGTTGACTGTTCCAGCAGGAATGATACCAACTGGCAAGGGATGGTTGTTTTTTACGATGACGCTGAATGCTGCATTTAACGTTCCATCTCCGCCAATCACGATCAATGAATCAAGGTCAGGTAAACTGTTTGCTAAATGTCTTTGTGACTCATCCAGTGAATCCCCTGTTATCAAGACTACTTTACTGTCTTTTTCTGCCAAACGTTTTTGACAAAGCTCAGCTTTTTTTGTTGCTTCACCAGATCCTGAATTTTTATTATAGAAAATGCCCCAAGTTTTTGTCATAAGAGTCTCCTACTTTCTCCAATGTGAGTAAGCTATGATTCAAATTATATCGATATTATTTAATTTATTTTTAAGATACGTAAAAAGCCTATTGTTTAACGCTTTAGCGGTTGTCTCGTTCAGAAAGTTATCTTTTTCTATGGTACAATAGCAATAACTGTAGTTACTAGGAGAAGCTGACAGTACGCCATCTTTTCACAGACTATTTTTCTTATATCATACTATAAGTTGGGCGACGAAGTGTGATCGTTTGATTGCTGGAAAAAATCCAGCCGCAACCGAAACAAAAACGCCTAGACGTTTAAAAGGGGATATTTAAAAAATGGCACTTACAATGTCTCAAACTATGACACTTTTGTCAGAACATGATTTATTAATTGAAAAAAAAGCTGCACAAGAACCACCTAGAAAATTTACCCACGTGACTTATGATTCACGTCAAGCAACAGCACAAACACTGTTTTTTTGCAAAGGAAATTTTGAACCGGCCTATTTAAATCAGGCTAAAGAAAAAGGGGCAACTGCCTATGTTTCGGAAGGGGAATATGTGCAGGGACAAGGATTGACAGCCATTATTGTCAGAGATGTCCAAAAAGCGATGTCCTTGTTGGGTGCTGCGTTTTACGGCTTTCCGCAAAACCAACTATTTATTACTGGTATCACCGGAACCAAGGGAAAAACAACAACGGCTTATTTTGCGCACGGCGTTCAAGATGCACATACTAATGGCCACGCTGCCTTGTTTTCGACGATCGACCGGATCACCGGCCCCAAGCCTGAACAACGTTTCAAATCAGACCTAACGACACCGGAATCATTGGATCTGTTTCATGACATGGCTGAAGCAGTCAAGAACGGGATGACTCATTTGATCATGGAGGTCTCTTCGCAGGCTTTCAAGAAAAACCGGGTCTATGGTTTGAAATATGATTTAGGGATCTTTTTGAATATTTCACCAGATCATATTGGACGAAATGAGCACCCGACTTTTGAAGACTATCTATACTGTAAAGAGCAATTATTGCGTAATTCCAAAAACGTGATCATTAATGCCGAGTCGCAACACTTTGATGAAATCAACGGTGCTGCGAAGGGGTCACTGATGGATGATCATATATACTTATACGCACGGGAAAATTCATTGATCTCATTTCAAACGCAGGTTGATTTTGAATTTAAAGAGACCAGACAAGATTTGACTGAAAGTACGGTAGAAATCTCCTCATATTCTGACAAAGGTCGAAAATTAGCTATTGATGGTGCATATGAAGTGGATATCCCTGGGGATTATAATCAAGAAAATGCCATTGCCGCCATTGTGTCCGCTGCAATGACAGGCGTGTCTGCGACTGAGATCAGACAGCATTTGCCAGAGGTCCGTGTTCCAGGTCGCATGGAGGTTTTCCAAACTAAAGACCATGGGACAGTTTATATTGATTATGCGCATAACTATGCTAGTTTAAAGTCACTGCTGAGCTTCTTACGTCAACAGATCCCAGATGAGCGGTTGATCGTTTTGACAGGAAGTACTGGCGATAAAGGTATTTCAAGACGAAGTGGTTTGGGTCAGGCAATTAGTGAAGAAGCTGACGTGGCTATATTGACTTCTGATGATCCGGCGACTGAAGATCCACTGCAGATCGCACAAGAGATCGACCAGCATATCGATCACGATCAGGTTGAAGTTCAGATCGTTTTGGATAGAAAAACGGCTGTTAAACAGGCCATTATGCTTAGTAAACCTGGCGAGATCGTAGTTTTGGCAGGAAAAGGACGCGATGCCACGCAGAAGTTGAACGGGAAAAATGTGCCGTATGAAACTGATGTCAAGATAGCGGAAGATTTGATCAAGGAGAGATAAATCATGACAAATGAAAAAGTTGAGTTTACACCAGTCTTATTAGGGAGCGACTTTAATGTCTATGGGATGGCACGGTCGTTTTATCAAAAATATCATCGTCCAGTTAAAGCATATGCAGCCGCACAATTAGCACCGACACGCTTTACGAAGATCGTTGACCTCACGATCGTTGCCGGTTTTGATAAAGATCCCGTTTGGATCGAGACCATGAAAAAGCTAAAAGACCAGTACCAAGACCATGAAGAACCGGTTATTTTGATTGGTTGTGGGGATGGTTATGCAGAGTTGATCTCACAACATAAAGATGAACTAGCGGATGTTTTTGTTTGTCCATACATTGATTACAAACTTTTGAAGACTTTAAACAATAAGGAACGTTTCTACGAGATTTGTGAAAAATATGACCTTCCTTATCCGAAGACCAAGACCATCACGAAAGCAGAATGGGAAAAAGATCCAACAAATGTGCCGCAGCCGTTTGAATATCCAGTTGCTTTAAAGGCTGCTAACAGTGTGGAGTGGCTGGATGTACATTTCGAAGGACGCAAGAAGGCGTTTCGGATCCAAAGCCGAGAAGAATTCGACCAAATCTTACGCTTGTCTTATGAGAACGGTTATCAGTCCGACTTTATTTTACAGGACTTTATTCCCGGCGATGACAGCAATATGCGTGTTTTGAATGCTTACGTTGACCAAAATCATCAGGTTAAGATGATGTGTTTAGGACATCCGCTGTTGGAAGATCCTGCTCCTGCAGCTATTGGTAATTACGTCGCAATTTTGCCGGAATACAACGAAGAGATCTATCATACGATCCAAACCTTCTTAGAAGCTGTGAAATTCACGGGTTACGCTAACTTTGATATGAAATATGATGTTCGTGACCAGAAGTTCAAGCTTTTTGAGATCAACTTACGGCAAGGCCGCAGCAGTTTCTTTGTAACTTTAAACGGTTATAATTTGGCCGACTATGTAGTGCAGGATTACGTGACTAAAAAATTAGCTGATAAACCAGTTGTCTATGGTAATGACGATACCACTAAGCACCATTTATGGTTGGGAGTACCAGTCAAAACTTTCAAAAAATATGCTCGCAACAATCCAAATAAGCAAGCTGCACTCCAGTTGATCAAAGACAAGCGTGTCGGAACTACTTATGAATATTCTGAGGATATGAATCTTAAACGTTGGGCTTTGATCAAGTGGATGAATCATAATTATGTGAAGAACTTTGATCAGTATTTCAAACAAAATAAGGGGTGATCCAGATGGAACATTTCTTTACGATCATTGGCGGGATGGGAACGTCTGCCACTGAAACATATATCCATCAACTCAATGAACGCACACCGGCTAATAGTGATCAGGATTATTTAAATTATATTTTGGTTAACCATGCAACGGTCCCGGATAGGACAGACTATATTTTGGACCACACCAAGCCAAGTCCATTGACACCGTTGTTAGAAGACTTCAAACAACAAGCGGCTTTAAAACCAGACTTTTTCACTTTGCCATGTAACACTGCTCATTATTTTTACGATGAATTAACGAAAGTCACAGATATTCCGATTTTGCATATGCCGCGAGAAGCTGTGAAGTGGATCAGTAAGAAGCTTCCCACTGCCAAACGTGTGGGGTTGATCTCCACCGAAGGTACACGTGCGGATCATATTTATGATGATGAGATCCAGTCCGCAGGTTATGAGCTTGTGCTGCCGGATGATAAGATCCAGCAACAGACCACAGAACTCATCTATGGTAATGTTAAAGAGAAAAATCATGTTGATCGTACCTTGTATCACGAGATCTTACGACAAATGTTTGTAGAAAAGGGCTGTGATACAGTAGTTTTGGGCTGTACTGAATTGTCTCTTGCCCAAGAACGTGAGCCCTATACCATGCACCCTGTGACAGATTCTCAGTCGATCCTGGTTGACAAGACGATCGAGCTGGCACTAAAGTCACGTTCTGGTGTAAAAAAGTAAATAGTGATTTTTAGGACGGCTGTTCCTCATTTGATGATGGAGTGCAGTCGTTTTTTGATAGGATCATTGTGATTATCCAAGTAATTTTGGCAAATGTGACGCAAACTTTGACAAAGTAAGAGTTACAAGTGAGAATGTGACGCAAACTATGGTGAATTAAGTGCCACAAGTGAGAATGTGATGCAAAGTTTGGCGAAGTAAGAGTTACAAGCGGGAATGTGACGCAAAGTCTGGCGAAGTAAGCGTTACAAGTAAAAATGTGACGCAAAGTACAGCAAAGGAATAACAGCAATAATCCGTTCCTTTTCAAAATTTTCCAATGGTCAAATTATGAAAGACGTTACGGCAACAAGATATTTAAATTTCCAGATAAAAATACCGGTCCTCCAACTCTGAAGGATCGGTATTTGCTATTTATTTAAGGCCATCGCTTGATTCAACGTCCTTCCAGAAAGCTTGATAGATCGACTTTACAGATTCCATGTTGAATGTTTCGTTAGTAGAACCTGAGCCTGGATAGGCCACTGCGATCACAACTTGTGGATTGTCCGACGGCGCATAACTGGCCGCACTTAAGGTCGTAGTTGAAATGCCATTCGTGACAGTTTCAGCAGTACCAGACTTGGCGGAAACCGAAGGCTCTAAGTCTTCCAATCGTCGACCGGTACGCCATTGGTTATTACCGTGGACTACCTGCCATAATCCCTTATGAACAACATCCCATTGGGCTTTTGTTCCATTGACAACGTTCAAAACTTTAGGCTGGAACTCATAATTGACTGCTCCGAGCTTACCATTTTTACCCTTGCTTCGGATCGATTGCAACACGTGAGGCTGCATCCGATAGCCGCCGTTTGCAATCGTTGCCATGTATTGCGCCACTTGGATCGTAGTATAGGCATCGTAGTTACCAAATGATAAGTTCAACGCCTTTCCGATATCAGCGTAGGAAGATCCACCCTTGAATCCAGGGGCTTCACCAGGGATATCTACTCCTGTTTTGACACCTAAACCATATTGATTGAAGTTCCCCCGTAAGGTATCAAAAATCGAAACGGGCATATGCAAAGCTGCACCGGGTGTATAGTGGAAACCTGCTTCTTTCATCGTCAACTGCATCATATAAGAGTTAGAAGAAACTTCCAACGCATCTGCGGCTGACAAAGTCATATTGTTGTTCCCCGACTTGTTAAAGATCGAAGAGATCGTCGCTGTGCCGGCTAACTTGATCGGTGTATCAGTCAAAGTATTATTGGTAGGCGTAATGACTCCCTTGTTTAAAGCGCCCATAACTTGCGCGCCCTTGACAACAGAACCCATGACCATCGTTTGATTGAGCGGTCCGAGTGAGTTGGTTGTCAGTTTGCCGGTCTTGTTATCCCGGTCGACCCCCGCTAAGGCGTAAATTCCGCCGGTGTTAGGGTTCATGACTACTGCGTATCCGCCGGTCATCAATGGGTTTTGGTTAGCTGAGCCGGATTTGACCGCATTTTCAATAATATCTTGGACATCATTTTGGAACTTCGAATTGATCGTTAATTGGATATTGTCCCCCGCTTTACCACCATATTGTTTAGTCTTCTTCAAGATCTTGCCGTTCTGTGTTTCAACGTTGATTGCTTGCTTGGTACCCTTTAAGACGTTTTCGTATTGTGATTCGATGTAACTAGAACCAACGTTATCGTCCCGTGAATAACCTTCAGCAAGCAACTCATTGACTCTTTCACTTGGCAAACCTTGCTTTTGCGAAGTAACTGTACCAGCAACGTTTTTGATCGAGTTGCCATTTGGATAACTTCTGGTCCAGTCGGTCGTGATCTTAATGCCCGGCAGATCAGATTGATGTTCGCCGATCCGAGCCATTTCTTGGTCAGTAACACCAGCGGTTTTAAGATAGATCGTTGATAATGAATAAGCATTATTTATCTTATTGTAAATAACAGCGGCTTTCTTTTGTTTTTTTGACAAGTTGTCAGCTAAGTCGTGTTTTCTGACATAAGCGTCTTCCAAACGTGCCAGCTTTTTATCATCTGTGATCGAATTGACGTTTTGGATCTTCTTTTTAACGTCATCTTCATGCTGTGCCAAATAATAATTGACACGCATCGTTTTCGTGACCGGTTCATCTTCTAGGTCAACGTATTTTACCAGGTCATTAGCCACCGAGTACATTGTTTTTGGATTGACATTAAGTGGTTTAGAATAGCTGATCGCGCGAGCAGAATTATTTGCGACTAGCGGTTTGCCGGCCGAATCATAGATCATACCCCGTTGAACGTTTCTGGTTTCAGTTTTTATATCGCCGCTGTTGATCTCACTTTGAAAGTGTTCGCCTTGGATGATTTGCAGTTGAACTAACCGACCGATCAGCATGGCAAATAGCAGAAAAGCGACAAAAAACAAGACATTTAACCGAATTGGTATTCGTGATTTATTTACTTTTGGTGAATCGTCATTTGAATTTGATGGTTTAAAAAATTTCAAAATAAGTACTCCCATGTCATGTAATAATACAAAAGCAGAATAATTGCTCTTGAAACATTTATATAGCCAATGAGTCACTCACGCAATACTTTCAACTATATAATAAGAAAAAAACAACTTTTACTATAATGATACTGAACCATTATAGCATTTTACAAGTAGTCCTGTCCCTTGTAAAAGATATAAAAATAGCGTGAACTATGGGAAGTTCATGCTACGTTGACACTCTTAAAAAGAATATTTTACCAAATGATTGACTGGACCATACTTGTGGCCGACATCCAGTTGATCTGCGATCGCTGCAGTGACAAACTTTTTGGCTTGTTTAATTGCATCCGCGATACTTGTTTTCTTGGCGATCTCGGCGGCTATGCAAGCCGATAACAGGTCGCCGGTCCCATTAATGTGTGTGGTATTGATAAACGGTTCGCTTAAAGTAAAGGACGTTTTGTCTTCTAATAAAACAAGATCAGTTACTTTAGTTTGCTGTTTATCGTTGTGCTTACCCTTGACCATCACATTTTTAGCACCCATTTCTTGTAAGATCTGTGCTGCTTTTAGTGCGTCAGTTGTTGATTCGATCTGAATACCGGTTAATTTGACGGCCTCGTAATAATTTGGCGTTAACACAGTTGCTTGTGGGATCAGCTTTTCCTTGAGAGTTTCAAATGCATCTTCTTCAAGTAACATGTCCCCATGTTTGGTAATGATCACTGGATCCAACACGAGCGGTCCTAGATCATGTTTTTGATAATTTTTAGCAACAGTTTCAATAGTTCTAGTATCAGTTAGCATTCCGGTCTTGCAGGCATTGATTTGAAAATCCTCAGTCAAGACTGCAAATTGTTTATCAATGAATTCTGTTGGCATTGGTTGGCTGGCAAAGATTCCATATGAGTTGCCTGCAACGGCAGCGGTCAAGACACTCATACCATAAACGCCACATCTCTGGAAAGTGTTCATATCAGCTTGCAGTCCCGCGCTGCCATCACAATCGGATCCTGCAATCGTCAAAACTTGTGGAAATTGATTGACCATATTTAAATTCCTTCTTTTTAATTTGTCATAGTGTGCAGAAATTATCCTGACATTCTGACTATATTATAGATTATTGAATCAAGAATAGCATAATAACTTCCAAAACTAAAAGAATATTGAACAAATTTGATCAAAGAAGGTCTGAGTAAGTTTGCGCGTTTGTTAAAAACTTGATGTTTCCTGAATTATTCATACTTTTCCCTTAAGGACTACTTTTTGTTGTTGTCATGCTAGTTCGCATCTTTTTCGTTTTTCACCTGTTGGGTGTACAAAAAGAGCACATCCTGTGCTATTGTAAAGTCGATGAAAACCACAAAGAACAGGAGTGCTCCTTATGTCAACTTTACATCATGAAAAACTTTTATTCAATGACCAGATCAACATTTCTAATGACGGTGGTGAGTTAGCGAACGATGCCGGAACTTTATTAATTGCTGAATTTCTGCACCAAATTCACTTTGACCAGCTCTTAGAAGATAACTTGCATTTTAAAGATGACCGTAAATATTGTACCTTTCCCTTGAACAATTTATTTAAGCAGTTGCTGTTGCAATTGCTGGCAGGATACTGCCAAGATCAGTCGGCTAATACCTTGTCACACGCCGTTGATTTTAAGCTGGTCTTGTCTCAAGCGGTCGCTTCCCAGCCGACACTTTCACGCTTTATCAATCACATTTCAGCGTCTGGGCTCTTTTCAGTCAAATCATTGCTCGGCTCGGTAGCTCACTTTGTTCTTGGGCAGCTAAATCAACATCAGCTGATCCTTGATCTAGATTCGACACATGCCGATACGTTTGGTGACCAAGAAAAGAGTGCTTATAACGGTCACTACCAGACCAACGGTTATCATCCTTTACTAGCCTTTGATGCTTTATCGGGCTGCTTGTTGAATGCTCAATTACGCCCCGGCAATCGCTATACTTCCCAAGGTGCGACTAAATTTTTATTACGGAGCTTACGGGCCTATGACGGATCTTCCCTGGATGTCTTAGTGCGGGGAGATTCTGGTTTCGCAGCTCCAGGGATCTACCATGCGTGTGATAAAAAGCAGGCTAAGTTCGTGATTCGTTTAAAAGCGAACTACCAGCTCCAAAGTCGGGCTGAAAACCTGATCCAAGTGGGTGACCAGGACTTCACCGAAGCTGAAGTCCAATGGCATGTCCTGCGAGACTATTGTCCTCAAAGTTGGTCACGACCTTATCGTGTGATTATTAAATCAACGCGGCCGGCGGGCAACTTTCTGTTTGACCATGAGTTTATCGTGACCAACTTGGAAGAATTAAGCGGTCCACAAGTCTTTGCCCTCTATCACCAACGCGGTTCCATGGAAGACTTGATCAAAGAAGTTAAACGTGGCTTTCACTTTGATAAAACGGACAGTTCTAGTTTTGAGGCCAATGAGTTCCGGATGCTGGTAGCTGGGGTCGCTTATAATATACTGCAAGCCATGAAGAACTTAGTTTTACCAACAAAGCTTAAACACGCTCAGGTCGGGACGATCCGTTTTAAATTACTCCATGTGGCAGCTAAGGTCACGCACCATGCGCGTCAAGTCTGGGTCCATTTATCTCAGACCAATGTGTTCGATAAATTATTTTGGCAGACACTGTTCAAGATTCAAAATCTAAAAATATATCCGCTGTGAACTCACAAAATAAAAAATGTTTTTCTTAGGGAAAGGGTGAAGTCTGTCCTTTTTTAAACAGTCCGACAACAAAACTAACAAAAAGCTGCTTTTTTTACACACTAAAGTAACTTTGCACAAAGTTTTAACTGCAACGAAAAGTATGAATAATTCAGGTGTTTGCTTACTTTTTAATTTTTCCAAGTTAATATTTGATTTAATTATTAAGTGGATAGTATAATTACTTTGTAAATAAAAACGCTTCATAATTGCTAGAGGGGGAAATGTACATGATAGCTGTAAGATATTGTTCAAAATCTGGTAACACAAAGAAAGTTGCAAAAATGATCGCTGAAAAATTGGGCGTGGAAGCTGCTTCGATCGAAGAACCACTTCCAGATCAGGTCGATAAATTATACTTAGGCGGTGCTGTCCACGGGAAAATGTACTCTGATCTGAGAAAATATGCGGAGAAGATCGATCCAAGTCAAGTTAGTGAAGTATTTATGTTTGGTACATCTGGTGGTGCTTTTTCGATCAAAACCGAGTTCACTAAGGCACTCAGTAAAAGTGGTGTAAAAATTGGTGATGGATCATTATTCTTGCATGGTTTTGCGCCTAAGATCAAAGCTGATTTAAACGATAAACAGATCCAAGAATTAACGGACTTTGTTGAAGCAACAAAATAATAAAACAGTTAATGTTTCGGTGAAGATGTTAGTAGAAATAAGCAACTTGGTAGAAATCAATAATACCTTGGTGCTTATTTTTTTAGCAGAAATTGCGGGCTTTTGTCAGTACAATAAAGTATTGACAGTGTTTCGTTGGGTAATTTTTAAGATTGACTTAGGTTTGTAAAAATAGTGACACTGACAAGATCCGGTGGTAATTTCAGAAGTTTGGGAAAAAGATCGTGAACCAATAGAAATATTGTGTTAGTTAAAAAGACAAAGTGTATTGATACATGGAAGAAGTTTTAGCTAAAAAGCAAAGATATTTAGTCAGTTGAATGGTTATCAGAAAACAGCTACAATTTAAAAGAGTACAATTTCGATTTATGGCTGACAGAACAGCTAAAATCGTTTGAAAAAAGGGGAAAAAACTAATGGAACATAAGTGGCAGGAAAATTTACCACAAGATCTTAAACAGAAGATCTCAGAAGTTGACGAACAGATCGCACCACGATTACAGCAGATAGATGAACAAACTTTGTATAATCAGCAACGGGTGTTGAACTTATTTGCCGAAAATCATGTTGCTGAAGAAGACTTGGTAGGCTCAACGGGTTATGGTTATGATGATATCGGTCGTGATAAGTTAGAAAAAATTTATGCTGGTTATTTCAAGACTGAAGATGCTTTGGTTCGCCCGCAATTAACTTCAGGTACTCATGCGATCACGACGGCTTTGTTTTCCCAGCTTTATTATGGAGATACTTTATACTACATGACAGGTATGCCTTATGACACGATCCAAGAAGTGATTGGTTTGGTCGGTGATAATCCGGGTTCAATGAAAAAGCGCGGGATCAATTTCAAATGTACAGACTTATTGCCTAACGGCGAAGTTGACTATGAAAAAGTTGAAAAGGATCTGGCTGATGATCCAACGATCAAGGTTGTTACGATCCAGCGTTCCTTGGGATATTCAAACCGTGCCAGTTTTACATTAAAAAAGATCAAAAAAATGGTGGAGACTGCCAAACGTTTGGCACCGCAAGCCGTGGTCTTTATTGATAATTGTTACGGAGAATTCACGGAGACTGAGGAAGCAACTTTCTTTGGTGCCGCCGACCTCATGGCAGGCTCTTTGTACAAGAACGCCGGTGCTGGTATCGCCAAAACGGGTGCTTATATTGTTGGCCGCGAAAAACTGATCTTAGATTGTGCTGCACAGTTGATCGTGCCGGGCGTTGGTAAGTCCGAAGGTGCAACATATGGCTATTTACGTGATTTTTACGAAGGCTTCTTTATGGCTCCGCACACCACAGGTGAGGCTTTGAAGGGTATGATCTTCACAGCAGCTTTGTTAGAAAAAATGGGTATGGATACGGCACCGAAGTGGAACGCTCCCCGGACTGACATTGTCCAGACTGTGACGTTTGGCAAGCCAGAACCAATGGTTCAGTTCTGTGCTGCTATCCAGCACTATTCGCCGATGAACGCTTTCGTTGACCCGGAGCCAAGCTATCAAGATGGCTATGAAGATAAGGTCATCATGGCCTCCGGCAGTTTCACGGAAGGTTCTACGATCGAGCTTTCTTCTGATGGACCGTTGCGTGATCCATTTACGTTATATATTCAGGGAGGATTATCCTTCCAACATGTTAAAATTGCGATTGCTAATGCTGTTAGAGATACCTTCTTTCAAAATTAATGGAGCCAGCCGATAAAATTAATACGGCTGACTTGTGTGACTATATTTTAATACTCAGTAAGTTACTTTTAAGTAGATGAAACTTGCTGGGTATTTTTGTGCCCAAAAATTGATTTAAAGGTAATTTGCAAGAAAAAAAGTAATGTTGTCAAAAAAACGAAAAATAACTGCGGTAAGTGAGGGTGAATGCTCTTAGAAAAACCAGCAAATCAAGTTGCCAAGAGAATTTAAACAAAGTAGTACCGAAAAAAAGATGCAAGCTGCAAACACCAATGCAGGGATAAGTTATGTACATTATTTCTCGCAAATGGGCAGGTTTTAAAAAAATATTTTATTAGGTCCTTGACAAGTTCCAACTGTTATATTAAAATACTAACAATTTAATGAATATTTGCTAATAAAAGATGAGTAACTAATGAGAATCTTTGCAGAGAGTCGCGGCAGCTGTGAAGCGACAAGAGGATCGTGGTGAAGATGGTCTTGGAATGCAAACGAACGATGAGCTTATTGGCAAGTCGTTCGCGGGTCCGCCTGTTAGCGCGGTAAGGTATAGCAATTTTTGTGTACCTGATAAGGACATTATTTGTGAGAATAATGTTGCAAGTGGGTGGTACCGCGTGAAGTTTAAACTGTAAATGACACGCCCCTAGAAGATAGCGCAAGTTATTTTCTGGGGGCGTTTTTTGTGTCTGTACATTTGGAAAGGGAGAGATTTAGATGACGAAGCAAACAGCAACAAAGTTACATTATGATATTGTCGGAAGTTTTTTACGTCCAAGCGAATTAAAACGATCACGTGAAGATTTTGCTGCAGGTAAGATCGATCACAGCGAATTAACAGCAGTGGAAGATGATGCGATCCGGGATTTAGTCGCTAAGGAGATCGATGCAGGGTTAAAAATCGTGACTGACGGAGAATTTCGGCGCAGTTATTGGCATTTGGATACTTTCTGGGGCTTTGCCGGTATCAAACACACCAAACCAGAGCACGGTTATTTCTTCCACGATGAAGAAACGCGCGCTGATTCGGCTCAAGTTATCGGGAAAATCTCCTTTGATCCTGAACATCATGACTTGAAAGCTTTCCAGTTTTTGCATGATTTAGTTGCAGACCACGACGGGATTACGGCACGTCAAAGTATCCCAGCACCAGCTCAGTTTTATTCAGAATTATTACGTGGGGAAGAAAATGTTGCCGCAGTTAATAAATTCTACCCTGATCAAGATGAACTGATCTCAGATATTGGTCAAGCTTATCATGATTTGATCTTGGCACTATATGACGAAGGCTGTCGTGATGTAAAAATTGATGACTGTACCTGGGGCATGGTCGTGGATCACGACTTTTGGGAGCATCAGACGAATGGAGAATATGATCTAAATGAGCTGCAGGATATATATTTGAAATTAAATAATACTGTCTTAAGAGACTTGCCCGAAGATTTACGGGTCAGCACTCACGTTTGTCGCGGAAATTATCATTCGACTTGGGCAGCAAAGGGCGGCTATGTTCCAGTTGCCAGTCATTTGCTAGCGCAAGAAAAAGTAGATGCTTTCTACTTGGAATTTGATGATGATCGTTCAGGTGATTTTGCGCCGTTAGCTGAAGTTCCGGACGGTAAACAAGTGGTCCTTGGTCTGGTTACCAGCAAGAAACCAGAATTGGAATCTAAGCAAACGTTGGTCGAACGGATCAAGGAAGCAGCAGAATTTGTACCGCTGGAAAATTTATCACTCAGTACGCAATGTGGTTTTGCTTCCACTGAGGAAGGAAATAAGTTAACGGAACAACAAGAATGGGCTAAGATTCGGTTAGTTATTGAAACTGCCCAAGAAGTTTGGGGAGAATAAATATATCGTGACTTGTAGAGAAGTTGCAAAATAAGGGGGCCGTGGAATTGAGCTACGGGCCTCTTTTTGTGTAAAGTAAGACTGAGTTAGTTAGTATATTTTTGTAGCTTGACCTAATGCGAAGCAAAGTCGGTGAAAGTAAGCGCTACAAGTGGAAATGCGACGCAAACTATGGCGAAGTAAGTGTTACAAGTGAGAATGTGACGCAAACTATGGCGAAGTAGGAGTTACAAGTGAGAATGTGATGCAAACTATGGCAAAGTAAGTAGTACAAGCGGAAATGTGATGCAAACTACGGTGAAGTATGTGTTACAAGTAGAAATGCGACGCAAACTCCGTCCAAGTAAGAGCCACAAAGTAAAAATACGGGAGCATGCTTTTCAAAGCAACTCCCGCAATCAAAAGGACATCCCAAATAAACTCGGCAGTTTTCTAGCGGATCTTATGCCAGGCTGAAGCTCCGACTGATGGAAAAATGTGCGCCATTTGCCACATATCATTATCATCATAACCAGAAACGATTGCCGGCAGATAGGTGTTGACGGCATCTTCGGCTTTATCGCTGAATTCAGTCACACCAATTAAATGATGTTCCTTATCAAATACCAAAACCCGGTCACCAATTGTTTCTTGGTCGATTTGACGGTACCAGTCGTCTGGAATGTGATTTTCTACAATTTCAAAGTCACCCTGTTTAGCTTGTGCCGGCGTGACGCCAACTTGAGCGATCCGCGGCGAAGTATAAACGGTAGTGGGGATCGCCGGGTATTTAATAGTGTTTGTATTTTGTCCACTGAATAGTTGATACAGATAGTAGGACTCAAAGGTCGCAGTCGGCGTTAACTTCGGCTGACTTTTGTCCAGTACATCACCGGCTGCATAGATGCTTGGGACACTGGTCTGCAGGTAGTCATTGACTTTGATCCCGCGCTTTGAGTACTTAACACCAACTTCCTCTAGTCCCATATTATTAACGTTTGGTATCCGGCCAGTGGCATCTAAAAGCCAGTCGAATTCGGCTGTTTGCTCGTTGCCATAATGGACTGTGACTTCTTGGCCGTTTTTGGTAAATGAACTTACCTGCGCATTGTGAATAAATTTGACCCCACGGTCTGCAAGATCTACGGTAACTTTTTTTACAAACGTTTGATAAAAATTGCGGAGGGCTTGGTCGCCATGCATGAAAACAGTGACGTTTGCCCCAACGGCGTTAGCGATCGTGGCAAATTCATAGCTGATATAGCCTGCACCGACGATAGCGATATTGTGCGGCATTTCTGTGAGGTCCATGAATTCACTACTGTCATGGGCGAGTTCACTTCCGGGGATCTGCAAACGGTTCGGGTGTTGACCCGTGCCGATCACGATTTTTTCAGCAGAGTATTTTGTTTGTCCATCGATCTGTACGGTATGCGGACCAATTAAGCTAGCGTGTCCTCTGAAAATTTCCACGCCAGCGTTTGTCAGTTTATTTTCTGTCCCTTGGGGCAGATCCTTGATCACTTCTTTTTTGTGAGCGACCAAAGCGGGCCAGTCGATTGTGATCTCTCCGTGAACAAGTCCTTGCATGCGGTTTACTGCTCGTTGCAAGTTGACCGGAGCATCCAGCGTGATCTTGGCGTTACAGCCACGGTTAGTGCATGTTCCGCCAATTAAATCATCAGTGATCAGTGCCACTTTTTGACCAGTTTTAGCGAGAAGCTCAGCGCCGTCAAATGAGGCATGTCCCCCACCAATGTATATTACATCGTAAGCATATTTTTTAGTCATGGTTTTCCTCCTTATTCGATAGTTCGAGTTTAAATTCTCACAAAAATTGTTAAATAGCAAGAAAACCGGGCTGCCATCTTGGCAACTCGGTTTCTTTTCTATTTATAGTTCTTCATGGGTTTGCGGATCTTGCTGCGAGACGCGCGCGTTGTCTTGGTCTAGGTTGATGATCTCTTGCATTTCATCGTCAGTTAATGAAAAGTCGAAAATGTCTAAGTTTTGTGCCTGACGTCTTGGATCGTGGGATAGCGGCAAAGGTAAGACTCCCAACTGGTGTTCCCAGCGTAAGATAATTTGTCCGCCGTTTTTGCCGTATTTTTCTCCCAAACGTTTGACCAACGGTAATTCGCGGATCGGTTGACTCAAGCCCATGCCGACACCGCCTAGTGGACTCCAAGCTTCAGTGACTATTTCATGGTCCTGATCATATTTTTGCAGTTCGGGCTGGCTGAATAAAGGATGCAGTTCGATCTGATTAATTTCTGGCAATTCACCTGTCTGCTGTTGCAATTTTTCCAAATGTTCCGGTAAGAAGTTCGAAACACCCACGGCCCGTACTAGGCCAAAACGTTTGGCGTCGAGCAGTGCTTGCCAAGCTTCAACATATTCACCGCGCTTAGGGTTTGGCCAGTGGATCAAATAAAGGTCATAGTAGTCTAGTCCGGCACGGTAGAGCGATTCTTGGATCGCAGTGATCGCTTGTTTATACTTGTGATGGCGTCCTGGGAGTTTCGATGAGAGCAAAAGCTGCGAGCGGGCTATTCCAGAACGTTTGACAGCCTGCCCGACAGTGCCTTCATTTTCGTAGTTGTAGGCAGTATCGATCAAACGGTAGCCGTTAGCGATCGCGGTATCGATCGTTTCGATCCCAGCTGGACCTTTCAAGCCGGAAGTTCCAAAACCGACTGCTGGCAGTGACAGTCCGTCGCGTAAGGTAATAGTAGGTATTTGCATAAAAATCTTCCTTTCATTGATAATGCATGTGTTCTTCAGCGTCAGCGACTTGTGTTAAAAATTGCGCGATCGTGGCCAGGTCATCTTTGTCAAACGTTTGTAATACCTTAGTTAGTTGGGCGTTTTTTTGGCGTAAGAGCTCCTCATGGAGTCGTGCGATCTTGACTCCTGCAGGCAGTAGTGAATAATGCTTGCTGCGACCGTCATTAGCGTCAGTATGAGCGCAAACTAGTTCACGCTTGATTAAAAGTGACATTCTTTTGGATAAAGTTCCCCGCAAAATACTAAATTCCTGGCTGATTTCTTTAGCGGTCGCATCTGGATGCGCCAATAAATATGAGAGAATATGAAAATGAGAGGTCCGCAGGCCTTGAGCGTGCGGATCTTGGGTACTCAGCCACCGTTTTTCCTGATCGTCATCATCGTCTAAGGCCAGCAAATGATTGTATTTTTGCAAGATCTCTTGAGAAATTGCCAAGTTGTCAGACTCCCTTCGTGGTTCAGACACAGCTAATGTGCCCCGTTTCCGGTCATCCAAAATAAAATATTTGGCATTTCATTTTGAAAGTTGTAAGATTGATTGATAACAAAAGTTTCCAAGGAAATAATATTTATTTTCATCATAATCGTTAATGGAGAGAAAGTCAATTAGTATGGTCGAACAAAACGTTAGTCGGCAAACAAAAGCCTCAATCGCGGCGGCAGCAATGCTGTCATTTTTAGGAATATTGGTCGAGACCTCGCTGAACGTGACTTTTCCCACACTGACTCGTGAATTTAACGTCACACTTGGGACGATGCAGTGGGTCACATCCGGGTATTTGCTGATGGTCACGGTCATCATGTCAACGACCGGTTATTTAACTAAGAAGTTTAACGCACGTTCATTATTTTCGGTGGCAATCATTTTTAATTTATTGGGGGCTCTAATGTGTGCCACGGCGCAGGTATTTCCGGTCTTGTTGACAGGACGGTTGCTGCAGGCCGTCGCTACGGGGATTTCCACGCCTTTAATGTATCATTTGGTGATGTCGCTGATCCCGCAAAGAAAACTGGGGACCTATATGGGGATCGCTGCAATGATCATTTCACTCGCACCGGCTTTAGGACCGACATATGGTGGAACAATGGCCGCATTTTGGTCCTGGCGGGGAGTCTTTATAGTTGCCGTACCGTTGTTGTTGCTGACGGCGTGGATCGGTGAGAAAAATATTTTCTTAGAAGCTGATGGGACACAGGAGAAATTCGACTGGATCGGGCTAGTTTTACTGAGCCTGACATTCTTTTGTTTAAGCACAGCTTTTGCAAACGGCGGCAATTATGGCTTCAAAAGCAGCAGGTTTGCTTGGATGCTGGCTGCTTTTAGCGGCGGCGTTTTGCTGTTGATCGGACATTTTCATTTCTCTTCGCGCCAGATCTTGAATTTCAAACTGCTATTAAACCCTCTGATCTGTTTGCGCTGGTTGAACTTTTTTATCTTGCAGTTTATCAATATTGGGATCTCATTTGTGATTCCGATCTTTGTGGAAAACTATCTTCATTCAAGTGCATTTGTTGCCGGTTTGATCATACTGCCTGGCGCTTTGCTCGGTGCGGCTATTTCACCTTATGCCGGCCGTTTATTTGACAAACACGGAGCATTTATTCCACTGCTGATCTCCAGTATTTGTATAGTAGCTGGGACGGGCATGTTTTTTACACTGACGCCGATCTTGACGGCACTGTCAACGACCTTGATCTACCTATTCTTGCGGGGAGGCTTTAACTTCGGGTTTAGTAATTCAATGTCAGATGCCAGCACACAGGTCCTACCACAGCAAAAAGCAGATGTTAACTCGCTGTTCAATACTTTTCAACAATACGCCGGTTCTTTTGGAACAAGTGTCTTATCAGCAGTTATCTCATCGCAACAAATGAAAAAAGGCGCTTCTTTGGCGATTTTAACAGCCAAGGGCAGCCATTTTGATTACGGTATTTTGCTGATCTTAGCCTTGGTTAGTTTGGCAACAGTTTTAGCAGCAAAACATTTAACAACAAAAACTGACAAGTCCAAAACCCCGTATATCTAGTATGAAAGCAAAACTCACCACCTATAAGTTGTGGTTTTTAGCAAATTTTGTTCTTTATTTTTTGCCTAAATTCGCGTATGATTGGATAGAGAAATAATAGGATCGTAGACAAGGAGTGGTCCTTGTCTGTTGATAATTAGGGAAAGGATGCTTCAATCATTTTGATTACATTATCTGGTATTATCGGGTCGGGAAAGTCTAGCTTAACTGATATCCTTTCAGCAGAACTCGGAACAAAAGCATATTATGAACCAGTGCAGGACAATCCTGTCTTGCCAATTTTCTATAAAGGCAACGAGATCGCCGCACAGAAACGTGCTGCCGGCGACAAGGAAGCCACTAATCCATACGCATATTTGTTACAAACTTTCTTCTTGAACCGCCGTTTTTCGATGATCAAGGCAGCGATGCGTGAAGATAACAATATTTTAGACCGTTCAATCTATGAAGATGAGATCTTTATGAAAATCAATACGGAAATGGGTAACGCCACTCAAGTTGAGTATGACATCTACAAGAGTTTGCTTAACAACATGATGGAAGAATTGCCGTTTGCTTCACATAAGAAGTCACCAGATTTGATGATCACGATCAAAGTATCGTACGAGACGATGTTAAAACGGATCGAAAAACGCGGTCGTGACTACGAATTGGTGGAAAAGGACCCCTCATTGGAGGATTACTACCATCGTTTGTTAAACTGTTACGAGGTATGGATGAAAGAATATAAAGCTTCGCCGCTATTGGTGATTGATGGCGACAAGTATGATTTCGTCGATAGTTTAAGTGATCGGGTGGAAGTCTTTGACATGATCGAAAGCAAGCTGCATGAATTAGGCAACTTGAATGATGTTCAGATGGATAAATTCAAAGCCGAACATGAAAAAATTTTTAAAGCACAATAATTAAGGAAGGCCGTTGTTGACGGTCTTTTTTTATACAGGGCGGAGTGAACCGGAAGAAAGTGAGCACTAATGGACTTAGGCATTATGGCAAGTGTTTTTCTTGCTGTGATGACTAAGTTGATTAGGCGGAACTTTCTGGTTCACGCAGCCTGACTAAGAACACAAGGCGGAGTATGGCGTCCAGAAGCCGAGCACTAATGGGCTCTTACGCTATAATGCGTTTTTTGCATTGTGGCGTAAAAGTTAGTTAGGCGCAAGCTTTTGCCATGCGCAGCCCGACTAAGAACACAAGGCGAAGGCAAGCGGGAAGAAGGGAGTATATCGGACTTAAACAGCGGAGTGCGCTTTTTGCACTGTGCTGTTTAAGTTGGATAAACGGAACTTCTTGTTTGCCGCAACCCGACTATGAAACGCTTGTCTTTTGGTTGCATCGCTTGTTGTGATAAGATTATAATCATGAATATTAGTAATTAACGAAAGTGGTGATCAGGTGCGCTTCATCGGTGTATTTGAGCGGGAAGAGTATCAACGCTCAGTCAAAAAAGTTTGGCTGATCGGAGCAGTTTACACCATCGTGTTCCAGCTCATGGCGACGATTGCCGTGTTAGTCGAAGTATTTTATGATCCCAAACTCATGCACGGCGATAAGATCGACCAAATTGGTTCACCTTATTTTGTAGCTGTCGCGGCGGGGTTATTTGTCATTTTTGTTGCGACTTCACCACGACTGAGAAAAACTTTTTTTCAAACTGGACGTTCGCGGATGACCTGGCAAAAGTTTGTCAGTTTAGTTGCTTTGATGTTATTGATCCAACTAATATTTACGGTTTACTCAAATGGTTTAGAATCCTTATTGAATCAGTTGGGTTTTACGGCAAATGCCGAGCTGAAATCCGCTAGTGCAGGCAGTGAAACTTGGTCGATGTTTCTTTATTCAGGATTTTTAGCGCCGATCACAGAGGAGATCGTTTTCCGTGGTTTTGTCTTGCGTAGTGTTCAGCCTTATGGGATCAGTGCAGCTATCTTATTGTCAGCCGGCTTATTTGGACTTTATCACCTTAATATTATGCAATCACCGTTCGCATTTGGTATCGGGTTGATTCTGGCGGTTGTTGCGCTTAAATTTGGGATCAAGTGGTCGATTGCTCTCCATTCTTTTAATAACTTAGTATTAGGCGATGTATTTGGACGGATCTTAGATGCTTTGCCTAAGCAAGCCAGCAGTGTACTTAATGTTATTATTTTTGTCGGTGGCGGGTTGGTTGGAGCGTGGATCTTATGGCAAAAACGGCAGCGTATTAAAAGTTGGTATGCTCGTCACCGTTTACGCCGCCACGAGCTTAAATTAGTTTTTGGCAACTGGTTGGGGATCGTGATCACGGTCTTATCGATCATCATGATGGTAGCAAATTTGAGTCATAAATAAGTCAAAGGCAGCTTTTGAAATGGCTTTCATAACGAAAATGGAGTATGATGTTAAACATAAGTTTATTTTAGGGGGCGTGTGACGATATGACACTTAACTATCAACGAATCTTGGTTGCGGTCAATAAATCTGCAGGTGCCGATCGGGCTTTGGAAAAAGCCGTCGCCACTGCGAAACGCAATCACGCAAGATTAGATATTTTGCGGGTCATAGATATTAATTCATTACAGTATAAGGCAGGGGGCCAGACTGTGATCGATGGTCAAGGCATCTATGACATTGAACAATCTAATGAAGAGTTTTTAACTGAACTAAGGGAAAAAATACTGCGAAACGACGGGTTAGAGCCAGAACAAGTCTTTGTCCATCTGCGGTTTGGCAATCCTAGAACAGTGATTTTAGATGACTTTCAGCCTGAGTATCACAATGATTTGCTAGTGATCGGCGGAACTGAAATGAGTTTGTTCAAACGAATGCTTGCTGGTTCAGTAACTTCCTATGTTCCTAGGGCTGCTCAGTGTGATGTTTTAATAACAAAAAAATAAAAGTCAGGCATGTTTTTCGTAAGTACGAGAAACGTCTGGCTTTTTATGTGACTGCTTCGTTTTATTAAGTACTTCTTGGTTTGCAAACAATCGGAATCGGCTAAAAGACAGGCGAAGAATTAGCCAATTTGACAAAATCGGCTAAAAGAATGGCAAAGTACTAGCCAATTTAACAGAATCGGCTAAAAGAATGGCAAAGTACTAGCCAATTTAACAGAATCGGCTAAAAGTCTGGCGAAGTTCCAGCCAATTTAACAGAATCGGCTAAAAGACAGGCAAAGAATTAGCCAATTCAACGAAATCGGTTAAAAGTCTGGCGAAGTTCCAGCCAATTTGACAAAATCGGCTAAAAGATCAGTAAAGTTCCAGCCGATTTCAATCAAAGAAAAATCACATGAAGGAATAAAAAATCTCGGCCAGCTTAATTCAAACTGTCCGAGATTTTTAAAATCAATTTTTAGTCGTTCATTTTCTTTTCCACATACTTCGAGAGCCATGTCAGCAATGTGATGATCACTAAGTACATCAGCGCTACGATGCCCCAGACTTTGAAGCCTTCCAGGTTGCGCGCGATGATGATTTTCCCAGTTTGTGTTAATTCCAGGATGCCAATGATCGATAGGATCGACGTATCCTTCAGCGTAATGATGAACTGGTTGATAAATGATGGGACCATGATCTTGATCCCTTGCGGCAAGATAACTTTGCGCATCGCTTTGCCAAACGGCAGACCTAAACTGCGCGCGGCTTCCATTTGCCCAATGTCGACCGAATCTATCCCACCTTTGACAAAGGCCGCGGTATATGCTCCTTCATTAAGCATCAATGTGATCGTCCCAGCGACGAAAGCGGGGATCTTTGTTCCTGTCAAACTAGGTATCCCGTTGTAAATGAACAAAGCCAGTACCAGTAACGGCAGACCACGGAAAATATAGATCACCGTTGTGGATAGTCCGCGTGCAAATTTGTTAGGCAAAACACCCAACAAGCCAAAAATTACTCCAAAAACCGTTGCCGCAATGATCCCAACGATCGTCAGATAAAGCGTTTGTCCAAGTCCCTTTAACAAAACAGAATAGTTTTCTTTGATCAGACCGCTAAATGTGTGATCATTTGTCTTTTTCTTCTGTGAGTTTACTGTTTTGGTACTGAGATAACGGTCAGTGATTTTTTTATATTGACCATTTTTCTTAAGCACCTGCAAACCGTGATTGAATTTCTGAATTAATTCAGGATTTTGCCCCTTCATGACCGCAAATCCATAATAGCCGCTTTCTGCAGGTTTAGTCACGATCTTAAGTTTAGTCCCTGTTTTGATAGCATACTTCATAACAGGGTCGTCTTCGAAGGTCGCAACTGAATTACCATTGACCACGTCGTTATACATATTGTCTGAATCATCAAAAGTTACAGTCTTAAAGCCGTATTTTTTCTGTTGTGATTGTGCATAATCGGCAGCCGCTGTCCCAGTTTTTAGGGCTACACGCTTGCCTTTCAAGTCGCTTAAACCTTTGATCTTGCTATCTTGGGCCACTGCCATCACGACACCAGTTTTGTAATATGGATCAGAAAAATCAAATTTAGACTTACGTTCAGGCGTGATCGACATTCCTGCGATCACACCGTCGATTTGGTTTGATTGCAGTGATTGGACTGCGGCGTTAAAGCCCAGTTCCTTGATATTGACCTTGAAGCCTTCTTCTTTTGCGATGGTCTTCATTAAATCAATATCGATCCCAACGTATTTGTTATCCTTATTAGCAAATTCGAAAGGCGGGTATGTAACATCTGTCCCGATCGTATAAGTTTTTTCCGCGTGTATTTTTGGAGATACTGCGAAAAACAGGATCAGTGAAAACATAGCCACAAGAAATTTGATCATCCTATTTTTTTCATCAGATCTCGCCCCTTTACTTATTTATTTTTAATAATGTTTCTAGAATACCACATTTTAACTAATTAAGGGTAGCTGACCTAACCAAAAAAGCAAATTTATCTATCTATACCAAATGAATAATAAGCACCATGGTTAGTGCTATGCTTGAAGAATTCGTTGCTTGACCAAATGTCATTATGACTCAGGAGTTAGCTCGATGAAACTAAGATAGCTTTTGTTAAACGGCGGCATTTTTTTGGGACACACAATAAATATGCGAAAAAGTGCTTGTAATTTTGTTAGAAAGCGATTAGAATACAGTTGTAGGGAATGAACAGCTCATAATTTATATTTTATAAATTAGATGGTTGTTTCATTAAAAACCACACGAAAAGAGGTCAAGGGCTTGTTAAATTCTCTATCAGATAATGGTCAGACTCGACTATAGTGTGACAGTGCGTTCGATGTTGGTGCGAAATCAGCATTTTTCCGTTCTATGTCCGCTTTACTAGTTGCCTTGTGCAAGTAATTAAGTCTGATCATTATTTTTGTGTCTAAAAAACATTGCTTTGAATGGCAAACCAAGTAAACCTTTTTGACCCGGGTTTTAAATATTCAGTGAATTTTAAATTTCCTTGTGATACTACTAGCTTTGCTCGTTGTTTTAATAATGGGGATGCCGTTTTTGCTGCTCAGAAAAAATTTTACATAATAACACAAAAATAGTGCTGGTGATCAAAGTCACCAACACTATTTTTAAGTGCGCCCGGCATGGGCAGTAACTAGGCGGTGTAAGTCCGCTGTGAGCCGTAGTGGCCGGTATCACGAGTCGAAGACAAGGGTGTCTATCGTGAGGTAGAATCTGAAGGAAGTCCTAGACGAAACATCGAATCGATGAACAAGAAGTGGCTAAAAGGCTGGAAACGGTGGGATGAGATTGCTTAACAAATCGAAGTCCCTGACCACTCGAAACCGTCACAGTAAAGCCAACGGTTTGATGCGAAAGCTACTGCTCTTACCCGGGGAGGTCTGTCATGGTAGTTCTCTCAAGCTGGAAGTTATTTCTGGCAGGAACAGGCTCAATAGTAATGTTGAGTTGTCCATGACAGAAGTCAGCCGAGGCCATAGTAGCCAGTAATGGTGAAGGGCTGAACAACAATAATTTTGATTCATCCTGGAGGTGGAAACAATACGACAATCGCAGAAAACAGAAAATAAAGCTGACTACCTGCGGAGGGTAACCCTGGAAGGGTCAGAGCAAACAGGAGCGCGTAGCGTTGTTTCTGGTGAAAAGAGAACTCAAAATGGCTTATTACGTGAGAAGGTCTTAGACCGGAATAATTTAAATCGGGCCTTTGTCCATGTCAAGCGTAATAAAGGGGCTGGAGGAATTGACGACATGTCCGTTGAGGAACTTGGCCCATACTTGAAAGAGAATAACGTAAAACTAATCGAGGCCTTGCGAACCGAAAGCTATGAACCCCAACCTGTCAAACGAGTTGAGATTCCTAAGCCAGATGGTTCGAAACGTCAGTTAGGAATCCCAACGGTCGTTGACCGTGTGGTTCAACAGGCGTTACAACAGCAACTGTCTCCTATTTTTGAAAAAGTATTCTCAGATAATAGTTATGGTTTTCGACCACACCGCAGTGCACAAAGTGCTGTGAAAAAGGTGGTTGCTTATTATAATCAGGGTTATCACTACGTGGTCGACCTTGATTTAAAGTCCTATTTTGACAATGTGAACCATGATTTACTAATTAAATTTGTTGAAAATTACATTAGTGAGCCATGGGTCTTGCATTTGATTCGTAAGTTCTTGACGAGTGGTGTTATGAATGGTCGATTTTTCGAGAAGTCCGCTAAAGGTACACCGCAAGGTGGCAATATTTCACCATTACTAGCAAATATTTATCTGAACGAGCTGGACAAAGAATTGACCAAAAGAGGACATAAATTTGTACGCTATGCGGATGACTGTAATATCTATGTTAAAAGTAAGCGTGCGGGTGAACGGGTTCTCAAAAGCATCACCCAGTTTTTAGAAAAGGAACTCAAAGTTGAAGTGAATGCAGAAAAGACGCAAGTCGGTTCTCCACTAAGACTGAAGTTTCTAGGTTTTTCGCTGGGTGTGGGACGCAATAGCGCCTACCCGCGTCCTCATCAAAAACCTAAACAGAGAATTAAACAGGAATTGACAAGAATCACCAAGAGAAGCCGAGGCGTCAGCCTTGATAGGATTCTGCATGAAATTAAGCAGAAAATGCAGGGCTGGATCCAATATTATTCCATTGGGAAGATGAAAACCTTTCTCCAACAACTAGACAAATGGTTGCGCTCGCGCATCCGCCAGTATATCTGGAAACAGTGGAAGAATATCGGAACCCGTTATAAAGCATTGATTAAACTAGGCTTGACACCCAAACAGGCGAAAATCTACGTCAATACTCGTAAGGGATACTGGCGCAACGCGCACAGTAAAACACTGTTGATGACCATAACTAATAAAAGACTGGCACAGCGTGGGCTAATAAATCTGTCCAAACTGTACCAGTCTATTCAAGCAAAAGCTTAAGTTGTTGAACCGCCGTATACGGTTCCGTACGTACGGTGGTGTGGGAGGTCGATAGTGTGAACTATCTCCTACCCGATTGGATCTGATATATCTTAAATGTTCTTCAAAATGTCGCTGAATGCTGGTTGTTCCTCGGCTGGCAAATCATAAGTTTTCCGGTAGTTAGCAATCGTATCAGCATCAAAAGTTTCAGGGTCGACTGGAATAAATGACGTATCAAGCGGGTCGATATTTTGGATCTTAGCGTCCAAGACGATCGGTAACTGATTGCCTTTTTTTTGCAAATCATTGATCTGATTCA
The DNA here is from genome assembly GCF_900116935.1 of Ligilactobacillus acidipiscis. Lineage (NCBI taxonomy): Bacteria > Bacillati > Bacillota > Bacilli > Lactobacillales > Lactobacillaceae > Ligilactobacillus > Ligilactobacillus acidipiscis. Next base: position 2,252,660 of record NZ_LT630287.1, on the reverse strand, counting down.
TGGCGTCTTTGAGTTCTGCCAGATTAGTGACAGTAAAGCCGATCGCACCCATATCTTGAGCAACCTTACCCCAGTCAGCACCAACTAAGTCGATCCCATAAGGAGCTTGGTTTGCCTGGATCTTTTCGTGACCAATGTAACCAAAGGACTTGTTTTCTAAAACAACATTGATGACTGGTAAATTATACTTAACTTCAGTCAACAAGTCAGGCATGACCATCGCATAGCCGCCATCACCGGAAATACTCCAAACTTGGCGGTCAGGGAAGCTTAATTTGCCTGCTAGGCCAGCCGGTAAGCCGAAGCCCATTGTGCCATACCATGGGGACATCGCATATTTTTGCTCCTTGTTGAAAGGCAGTTGACGCAGCGACCATTCGGTGTTGTTACCAACATCTAAGCCGAAAATAGCATTGTCTGTGGCATTTTCTTTGATGGCCTGAATAACACCTTCAGCCCGCAGACCATTTTGATCATCAGCAGCTAACTTTTCAAGCCACTGCATCCACAAAGTACGGTCCTTTTGAGCGGCCTTTAAGAAAGCAGTTGGTTGTGCCTGGTAGTCTGTTTGCGCTAATCCTGCCAAGAATTGAGCGGCGTCGCCTAAAACAGTGATGTCTGCATCGTATTGTTTGCCCAGGTCAGCTAAATTGTTATTGACTTGGATGATCGTTTTGTCGGCCGGCATAAAGCGGGCAAATGGATAGTTAGTTCCGACAAATAAGATCAAGTCGCTGGCTTGTGAAACTTCAAAGGCTGGCTTGGTGCCTAACCGTCCGCGCGCACCCATGTAGTTTGCATGATCGCTTGGGAAAACGTTAGCGGCAGGAGCAGTTGTCAAAACAGGCAAGCCGAATTTTTCGGAAACCGCAACTGCGGCTTTTTTGGCACCATAAGCACCTTGACCGAGCCACATTATTGGTCGCTTAGCTTGTTTGATAGCGGCGGCAACTTGCTTAACATCAGCAGCATCAACTGGCAATTTAGTGGTTTGTTTGTTTAATGCAGCAGTTTTTAATTCATGGTAGTCGATTTCTTGGCCTGAAAGGTCATCCGGCAAAATTACGACTGAAACTGATTTAGTGGCGTAAGCTGAGCGAATCGCTTCGTCAACGACCTTAGGGATCTGATCAGCATTGACGACCTGCTTGTGAAACTCAGCTACATCCGCGAAAATTGGATCTTGATTCATTTCCTGGAAGAAGTTGGTATTCATCACGCCGGTAGCCGATTGTCCGACTAAAGCCAAAACTGGTGTGTGATCCATTTTAGCCTCGTATAAGCCGTTTAACATATGAACTGAGCCAGGGCCGGCAGAGCCAAATGCGACGCCAATCGTGCCGGTTAACTTGGCATCGGCAGCGGCAGCAAGTGCGCCGATCTCTTCGTGCCGAACTTGGATGTATTTGATCTGGTCACGTTCTTGATATAATCCATCGACGGTGTTGTTGATCGAATCTGCGGTGATCCCGTAGACGTGATCCACGTCCCATTTTTCTAATACTTTTGCGAGTGCTTGTCCTGCCATCATTGTAGCCATTTCAAAAACTCCCTTTCTCTTTAAACAATTTTTTATCAAAAGTAATACTGAAAATAACCGTTGCTCATCAACGGAACATTTCTTAGTATAACACTTACTTTTTGTAAGTCAATCTTTTTAGACAATTTATTGTGAGAGAAAGAAAGTTGTTAATACTGGTACTTCTAACACATCTTTTTGAAAAACGTTTGAGGTCATAAAATTTTTTTTGAAATTTTTCGCTGTGAAAATTGGAAAACTATCATGCTCCTGGCGTACCTGATCTGGTAAGGTCAAGCTTCAAAAAACTTTTCTGATCAAGTTGCGGAGATATTGAAAAGAAGAGTGAGCATGTTTCAAAATAAACTAGGACTATCAATTGGGTAAGAGCTCTCAAGTCAAAAGGTTGACAGTCCCAAGTCAAAGTAATGTGGATCCGAAAATAAGTGATCAGCCCCATAGCGCCAACTTCACAGTTGAAAAAGTAACTGGGATAAATATCTCCCCAATAAAAAAAGCTGCAGCAAATCAAACTAGATCTCTGCAGCACATTTTTATTAGAAAGGTGGTCTTGCCCTGGTAATTTATTTCAAAACGTCGGAATATTCTTCATGGTGTTTGTCGAAAAACTTAACGGCATAAGGGCAAACATTGATGATCTTATAATCATTTTTGCGAGCATGGTTGGCAACTTCTAACATCAAGTAGCCGCCCAGACCTTTGCCCCGTAAGGAAGGGTCTACAACGGTCGAATCGATCGTATAAGTTTTTTTATCATCATCTGGAGTAAAATCTACTTGAGCATCGACTTTGTCATCTTCGGTATAATGAACAAAACGGTCTTGTCCATCTTTGTAGTTTGATTCAAAAAGAAACTTCATTATAAATGACCTCCTCAGGTTCCTGTTAACGTTATCATACTATCGAATGAGAACTCCACGCAATTAGTTTGTTTGGTGCAGCTCTTTATTTAAGAACTCCTTTAAAATCACAGCTTGATTATGTTGTGTGTCCTTAGCACCATACAGTAAAGTAACGTCGTTTTCATTTAATTTTTGTTTGATAGTTGCGATAAACTCTGGCATGGCAGGATTTTCAGCCAATTCTTTCAAGTAAAGTTCCCTGAATTTGGCAAACTTTTCAGGGTCATGACCGAACCATTTACGTAATTCGGGTGAGGGTGCGATCTCTTTATTCCAGCTATCTAGTTTGGCGTTGATTTTTGAAATCCCCCGCGGCCACATTCTATCAACCAATACGCGGTAGGCTTGATAGTCTTGTTCATGGTCATAGATCCGTTGAATGTACAGCATGAGATCATCTCCTTAATGATTATTATTATTGTAACGCAAGCAAATAGTCTAAAAAAACCAAAAGGCTTCTGCTAAAATATACTATCAATTTGTAAGCAAATATATTGAAGAAAGCACAAAATAGTGTTAAATTTTGAATAGTAAATCGTGAACGACTAAAAACAAAGTGTCGCATGGTGGTTAGAGGCGAACGCTAACGAACGAGCACACTACAATGAGTTTCAGAACATTGGGGTGAGCTGGTAATTTAGGACTGAAACTTTGTTTATAGTCCTTCACGACAATATCTATTAAACTAAAGGTGGTGATGTCGATGTCATCGATCTACGAATTTGAAAAGCAAGAGATCAACGGACAGAAAATTGATTTTGCGGACTTTAAGGGACAGGTTTTATTGTTGGTGAACACCGCCAGCAAATGTGGGTTAGCTCCCCAACTTGAACAAATTGAAGCCTTGTATCAGAAATATCATGAGCAGGGGTTCACTGTAGTGGGTCTGCCTTCCAACCAGTTCAAACAAGAATTGGATTCTGATGAAGAAGCCGAGCAGTATTGTAAGACACACTTTGGAGTAACTTTTCCAATGACGAAGCGCGTGACCGTCAATGGTGAAGATGAAGATCCGCTATATACGTATTTGAAAGAGCAAACTGATGGCACAGATATCGCTTGGAATTATACGAAGTTTTTGATCGATCGTGAAGGTCAAGTGATCGGACGTTATGAGCCAAAAACAACTCCAGATGAATTTAGCGATGATATCAGAGAAGCAGTGCAAAACTCTAAATAATACGTTATCATAGTATTATATGATTTTAGATAGGACACGATATTAGTCGGAACTATCGAGGTTAGGCGGCCAGAAATCAAACAGATGACCGCATAGGAAAAAAATAGGAGGAATTAAATTATGGCAGTAAAAGAAATCACAGATGCAGATTTTGAAGAAGTTACTGGCAAGGGTGTTACTTTGACGGACTTTTGGGCAACATGGTGTGGTCCATGTAAAATGCAATCACCAGTTGTTGAACAATTATCCGATGAAATGTCCGATGTTTCATTCACGAAGATGGACGTTGATCAAAACCCTGAAACAGCAGCTCACTTTGGCATTATGAGTATTCCAACATTGATGGTCAAAAAAGACGGCGAAGTTGTCGATACAGTCGTTGGTTACCATCCTAAGGATCAATTGAAACAAATCTTAGAACAATACACTGACTAAGTTATATAATTAAGGGGCGCGGAAATTATCTGCGTCTTTTATATTGGAGAGGGAGTGCTTCGGATTGGAAAAAACAGCAATTTTTGCGGGTGGATGTTTTTGGTGCATGGTCAAACCGTTTGACGAACAGCCAGGCATCAATAAAGTAGTTTCTGGTTATACAGGTGGACATGTGCCAAATCCCACTTACGAACAGGTTTGCAGCCACACAACTGGGCATACTGAAGCAGTTGAGATCCACTATGACCCAGATGTTGTTTCATATAAGGATCTAGTAGAAGTCTACTGGCGCCAAACGGATCCGACCGACGCGATGGGGCAGTTCCAAGATCGAGGCGACAGCTATCGGCCGGTCATCTTTGTACACAATGATGAAGAGCGCCAGATAGCCGAAGCTTCTAAGAAAGAGTTAGAGGAAAGCGGCCGTTTTTCAGATCCGATCGTGACCCAGATCGAGGATGCTAAGCCATTCTATCCAGCAGAAGATTACCATCAGGATTTCTACAGGAAAAATCCGCTCCGTTACCAAATGGAAGAAATGGGCGGTCGCGAGAAATTTATTAAAAAGCAATGGAAATAAGCGTATCAAAAAAGTCTGAAGAATTCTCCAGACTTTTTGTTTTGCATATTTTTAGGTAAACGTTTGAGCCGTTAGTTTTTGTCTGCTTCTTTTTTAGCACGTCGTTTGCGTAAACGGATCAGAAGAGGAACACTCAGTGTTGTTCCAGCAGCGCTAAGTGCCAAAAAATCAGCCACCAATAGTATTAAAAGTAGGACTCCGCCAACCTTAAAGTGCCAGGCAAGGACACTTAGCCCGAGCAAAACAATGGACAACAGCCAAATCGCACCAACTAGGAAGAAAATTTTTTGTTTTTGTGACGAGTTCAATTTCATTCCCTCTTTTTTAATGATTAAGTTAGAATATAGCGCGCTAAGCTAATAAAAGCAAGCAGAACTCTTTAACGATCCCCCCAAGTATTCCATCCGTTTCCTGCAATTCAAGATCGAACTCCAGATGAGCAGCATGTGGACCTACATCCACGAAAGGAAAGCCCAGACGACAACTCGCTAATTCATCTAGACACGATGAAAACTGATTTATTCTTGGTGAATCAGAGTGGCAATTTGTTTACCTGCATTACGCCAGAAAAGGATCTCATTATTTTTGAAATCTTTTGAAAAAGTTGAAAAATCTGCACGCGGAATAACTGTGCCGATTTCTTCTTTTAGAGAACCAGTGATCACTAAGGATTTATCTTCGCTGCGCCAACGAACATTATAGTAAGGGCCTTCCAAGGCTTCGTCAAGCATCTCTTGAACCCCGCCCTTAACAGTTTCTAGCAGTATATCGTGTTCTGTAGTTTCGGGTTTACCATGGGATTGTAAATAAGCTAATTTTTGAGCAACTTCTCCCATGTCATTTGGAATCATATTAAACATTTTTTTACCTCCCAATTGACTAATAAAGTTTATTATAGCAAATATTTTCTCGATAAAATCAAGCAAGTTTTTCCAACTTAAGCTGTTTTGGCATTAAACTTTGTGTAGTGATCAGTATTGTGCTTCCAAGTTTTAAAAAAATAGGTAGTTCGCTATAGTGATACTAAGATCGATTCCGTTATTTACAATTACATGAGCACTAAGAAAGAAATTGTATTTGCCAAAAAGTTACGTTTCTGAGCAAGATGTTGTCTCAAGCTAACGATGAAAAGCAAAAAAATAGCCGTTTCACACAATGGATGCTGTGAAGCGACTGTTATTATTTATTTAACCGTTAACGACGGTGAAACGTTCTTGGTGATGGCTACTTTCTTGAATCTCTTGAACGATTGCTTTGGCCATTGTACCGCCAGTTGTTTCTGATTTGCCGTTTTTGTCCGTGAGTAATTCTTCTGTACCATACAAGATATTTTCGGCGGCGTCACCAGCTACAAAGGATGAAGCAGGTGAGATGCCGACCCAGTTAACGTTTGTAACATCTTGTAAAAAGTGCAATTCAGCTAACTGGTTGATTGGTGTGTTGATAAATGATTCTGCTCCAGGAACTTTCTTGATATCTTCTACTACCAAATGATTGTCATCACCAGTATGCAAACTTCCTGCACCTAGAATAAAAATAAAGCGTGGACTTTTTTCTTCACGGAACAAGCTGATCAAATGAGCTGTCAGATCTACATGTAAGTATGCTTGTGCTGGATCGGTCGAAAAGGCATCGACTACAACGTCAAAGCCTGCCAAATCTTCCTTTTTTAAAGAAAAGGCGTCCTTTTCGAGGATCTGGATCGAATCCCCCAGTTCCTTCCTTGCCTTAGCGGCGTTGCGTACGATGGCAGTGACATTTAAACCTGCTGTTTGAGCTTCTTTAAAAGCTGCTGAACCGGCCATCCCAGTTGCACCAATGATCCCAACTTTAGTCATTAAAAAACCTCCTTGTATTTATTATGTTGCTTACATTTTATAAGGAAAATTATAAAAATACAAGTGATAAGTTTCTGCTGTTAGTCAGGTTCCACACTGCAGAAGCTTGTGCTTAACTAACTTCACCAACAAGTCGAAAAACACGGCTTATTGATAAAGTTCGTTAATGCTCAGCTTCAAACCGCATTGTTCCACCTTGTTATTTTAGTCAGGTTCCACACTGCAGAAGCTTGTGCTTAACTAACTTCATCAACAAGTCGAAAAACACGGCTTATTGATAAAGTTCGTTAATGCTCAGCTTCAAACCGCATTGTTCCACCTTGTTATTTTAGTCAGGTTCCACACTGCAGAAGCTTGTGCTTAACTAACTTTACCAACAAGTCAAAAAACACGGCTTATTGATAAAGTTCGTTAGTGCTCAGCTTCAAACCGCATTGTTCCACCTTGTAAAAAAGCAATTGTTTTATCACGAAATTGAATCAGTTATAATAGTTGTAAATAGTAATTGAATGTTTGAAAGGAGAGCGCTGATGCAAGAAGAAAATCGCGAGACAAAGGTTAATATCGTTAACCTGATCTGGAGTTTTGACCGGCAAAAAGGTCAGGTGAATTTGCTACTCGTTAAACGAGCGCAAGAACCTGCCAAAAATATGTGGTCGTTGCCTGAAACATTTTTAGGTGAAAATGAAAGTGCTGACCAAGGAGCTTTACGTCTTGTACACGATAAGATCGGCCTGAAATTAGCGGCTTTTCATACTGAACAGTTGGAGACTTTTACTGAACCTCAGCGTTTAAGTGACGGTCAACGTGTCTTATCCTTGGCATATATGACATTCTTGCCAGAAATGCCCCCACTAGATCCTGGTTATGGAGCAATAGCTGCCAAGTGGTTTGCTCTAACAGTCAAAAATCATAAATATTGCTTTTGCAATGGCAGTGAACAGTATCGTGTTGCTCAGACTGAATTTCAAGAAGAGTATTATCATAATTTGACGGACTACGGCAAAACTGCCAGTGGTCAACTTGCTTTTGACCACGATTGGATCATCAAAGTGGCCTGCCAGCGGATCAAAAATAAACTAAATTATCAGCCTAATATTTTATTGATCTTAGGTGACAATTTTACCTTGAGAGAAGCTCGCAGTGTGTATGCTCCATTTTTGAAAACTAAATTAGAGCGTATTGACAACTCTAACTTCAAAAAAACTCATGGTAAGTTGTTTGAGGAAATAGGGACCGCAACAACCAAAAAACGCGGCCGTCCGGCTAATTTGTATTGTCTGAAATAGGCAGTTGCTTGTTTGGGTTGCAATTAAACCATAAGAAGTGTACTCTTGACAAGATAGGTTTGAAGCAAGGCTTTTTTATATTTTATTAAAAGTAATAAGTACTTTTAATTGTTCTAGGAGGAACGAGCAATGATCGAGCAAGGAAACATGGCACTATTGACTGATTTATATGAATATACAATGGCAAATGGTTTTTACCAAGATATGAAGGAACAACGAGGGTCTTTTGACATGTTCTTTCGTAAATTGCCGGATAATGGACGCTTTGTCGTTTTAGCCGGTGTTGAAACTGCACTGAAAGAAATGCAAAATTTCCATTTTGAACAGGAAGATCTTGACTACTTAAAGGGCTTGGGATTATTTTCGCAGGAATTTTTAAATTATCTGCGTGATTTTAAATTTAAATGTAAGGTTTACTCAGTGCCTGAAGGAACGCCAGTCTTTCCGCGCGAACCAGTTGTCACAGTCGAAGGACCATTATTGCAAGCTCAATTATTTGAAACCTTGCTGTTGAATGTGATCAACCATCAAACGTTGATCGCTACTAAGGCACGGAGGATCGTAGCAGCCTCTAAAGGTCGCGCCGTCATGGAATTTGGTGCTCGGCGGGCACAAGGCCCAGCAAGTGCCGTTTATGGTGCTCGGGCTGCAGTGATCGGCGGTTGTACCAGTACTTCCAACCTGCTGGCCGGACAAAAGTTTGGGATCCCAGTTGCAGGAACGATGGCTCACAGTTGGATCGAAGCATTTGATAATGAGCTGGCAGCTTTTGAGGCTTGGGCGAAGATCTACCCGCAAAATTGTTCATTGTTAGTCGATACCTATGATGTTTTGGAATCTGGTGTGCCCCACGCAATCAAAGTATTTGATCAATTAGCAACTAAAGGCTATCAGAAATTCGGGATCCGGATCGACTCCGGTGATATTACTCAATTGTCAACCCAAGCCCGTAAAATGTTAGACAATGCTGGGTATCCTGAAGCAACGATCACGGCTTCCAATGCTTTGGATGAACATATTATCCAATCTTTGGTCAGTGAAGGCGCTGCAATCGATAATTTTGGTGTAGGTGAAAACTTGATCACGAGTGCCAGCTCTCCTGTTTTAAGCGGCGTTTACAAATTAGGGGCTGTTCAAAAAGATGATGGTATTTGGTATCCTAAAGTTAAGGTCAGTGCCAGCTTAGGTAAATTAACGCTTCCTGGTCGTAAACAGATTTATCGTTTGTATGATCCGCGGACAGGCTCTCCATTTGCCGACCTTGTTTCGCTGCGGGATGAAAAGATTGCAGAAAATATTACTGAAATGAAAGTTTTAAGCGCTGATCCAGAAGCGACTAAGAGGTATCGGACCTTGAGAAACATTCAGGTCGTTGAATTGCAAAAAGAAGCCTTGAATGAACAAGGTCAGTTACTGACAGGCGACCCAAGTGTATTTGAAATTCAGAAATATAGTAAAAAGAAGTTGGCAGAGTTGCCGGCATCTAAAAAACGTTTGTTATATCCAGATGAATATCCTGTTTTTATTACAAAAGACTTGTACGAGCAACAACAAGAGTTGATCGAAGATAATAGGATAGAATAAAGGAAAACGTGACCCATCAGTCTAAGACAGGAGGCTGGTGGGTCATTTGAGTCTGGATGGAAAAAATATTCCGGTTTTGAACCTTAAAATAAGTTAGAATAAGGGAAAAGACTCAGGAAAGGAGAATTACCTATGGCTATCAAAATGATCACGACAGATATTGACGGAACTTTGCTGAATAACAATAAACAGATCACAACACATACTAAGGAGATCTTACAAGCAGCAAGACGGCAAGGTGTGTACATAGTATTATGCAGTGGACGGCCGTTGGTGGGTGTTGAGCAATATTTGGCAGAGTTGGGCTTAGATAGTGCGGATGACTACGTTATTACCTTTAACGGTGCTCAAGTTCAACGATCAACTTGTTCTGGACCATTGATCTCAAATTTATTAACTGGTAAAGACTTTCAGGTCTTAGATAAACTAGCTCATGATTTAGGTGTGAGAGGACAAGCAGTGACTCCCGATGGGAATATCTATGTCACAACACCTGATGTTAGCCCAGTATCAGTAATGGATTCGTATTTCACTAAGATGCCGCTGCATGTCAGGCCCAATGCAACATCTGCAGGAATCTCCTGCCTTGCCAAATATATGTGGGCGGATGCACCGCAGATTTTGACTGAAGCGTTAGTGAGTTTGCCAGAGAAAATCAGAGATAAATATTATAGTGTTCATAGTGAAGAGTGGTTCTTTGAATTTATGCATCCTTTGGCCTCGAAGGGGCAAGCAATGGTGGAATTAGCAGCCAAATTAAAAATTAAACCCAGCGAGATAATGGCGGCTGGAGACCAGAATAATGACTTGACGATGATCTCAGCAGCTGGATTAGGGGTCGCAATGGGGAATGCTAATCCACTAGTCAAAAAAGAAGCCCAGGTAGTCACTACAGATAATGAACACGATGGCCTGGCAGTCGCGGTTGAAAAATATGCTTTACAATGACTTCCTGACTGATAAAGCTTATTTTGGACTTATTTTCCTAAAATGAGCTATGATAGAATTAATAGAAATTAGCTAAGCTGGTTTTAAGGGAGCGAAAAAAATGTCAGAGCGTGAGGAGATGCGGGTCCGGACACATAACATTATTAGTTATCTGGACCAAACTTATGGAGATAACTGGGCACAAGATCCAGCGATTGCAAATGATCCCAAATTACAAGAGCATTTGCAATGGATCAAAACTTGTAGATAGAAAGCAAACAGTGTGTTGGAGACTGTTTGTTTTTTTATAACAAGGTGTAGTGAACCGGGTAAAAGTTGAGCACTATCAGACTTTGACAATAAGTCGTGTTTTGCGGCTTGTTGGCGAAGTTGGATAGGCACAGACTTTTGGTTCACGCAACCTGACTAAGAATAACAAGGTGTAGTGAGCCGGGAGAAAGTGAGCACTATTGGAAATTAGATTCTGATCACGCATTTTGCGATGTGGAGCTAATGTCAGATAGGCGGAGTTTTCTGTCTCACGTAACCTGACTAAAATAACAGGGTGGAGCAATGCGGTTATAAGCCGAGCGTTAACAGGCTTTAGCAATAAGTCGTGTTTTGCGACTTGTTGATGAAGTTAGTTAAGCATAAGCTTCTGCAACGTGGAACTGACTAAAAAGCCCCCCGCTGAAAAGAAAGGGGGGGCTTTGGCGGATCTTATTCTGCAGAAACTTCGACGTCAATGTTACCTGCAACTGCTTTGGAGTATGGGCAAACTTTGGCGGTCTCTTCCATATATTTCCGTGTTTCCTGCGGATCAACACCATCAATATGACCTACAAGTCTAACTTTTAAGTTAAAATCGGTTTGGCTAGCGGCATAAAGATCAACATTAGCCGTAACATTCCTGTGTAGGTCACCTTTGCCGGCTTTGGTCAACGTAAAGGACATGGCACTGTTGAAACAAGCTGCAAAACCAGCTGCAAATAACATTTCTGGTGTAGTTGTTCCTTCTTTTTTAGCCATGGAAGTTTTAACTGAAAAACTGCCATCGGGGGCAATGGATTCTCCTTCACGCCCACCAGTATTCACAGAACGAGAAACACCGATTTTTTTCATTGAATCATAATCCAAACTCATTGAAAAGCTCCTTTCTAAAATACCTTTTGTCAGTCATCCGTCAAAAATTAAACTACATACGCCAAAACAATCGCACACGATTTAACAACACTAGAGTAACATTGAAGCGCTATCAGTTCAAATCCTTTGCATTATTTTCCAATAAAAAAGCACGACCAAAGAAATATTCCTTGGTCATGCCTAATGTCGTAATATTTGCTTAAGCTCGAGCCCTGTTGACTTGATGGACAGCATCTTTAATGTTGACAGGATGTCCTGCATTACGCAGATCACCATACTCTGCGGCTGCAGTAAACAAGAGATCTGAAGCCGAATTAACCGCTGTTTCGACAGAATCCTGAATAACTCCGATCACAAAGCCGATACCAACGACTTGCATGGCAATATCATTACTGATGCCAAACAAACTGCAGGCCATCGGGATCAATAACAACGAACCGCCAGCGATGCCGGAAACACCGGTCGAAGCGATCGCTGTTAAGAAACAGAGGATCAGTGCTAGTGGAAATGAAAATTGCATTCCCAGCGTGTGAGTCGTTGCCAGTGTCATGATCGAGATCGTGATCGCAGCTCCGCCAGAGTTAGCGGATCCTCCTAGTGGGATCGAAACACCATAACTTTTTTCGTTTAGACCCAGATCCTGACAAGCTTCTAAGTTGATCGGAATATTGACTGCACTACTTCTCGTAAAGAAAGCGGGGATCCCGGAAACCTTTAGTGTCCAAAAGACCAGTGGAAACGGATTTTGGCGGGTCAAGACCCAAACCATCAAGGAATAGACGACTAGGTAAACAAAAATCATCGTCCCAACTAGTAGCAAGACTAATTGACCATAATGAACAACGCCCCTAGTTCCTGTTTCGACCAGTGCCTTGTGGATCAAACCAATGATACCAAATGGTGCAAATTGGATGATCCAGCCTGCCACATTACCGATCATTTTGGAGAAGTCGCCAACGATGTCGCGAGTCTTCTTGCTGACAGTTTGCAAGGCGATCCCCAATAAGACAGCCCAAAATAAAATTGCCAAGTAGTCACCGTTCATCACGGCATGCACTGGGTTCGAAACGGCTGTGGTTAAAAGATCATGAACGATCGAACCCAAGTCTTTGGGAGCACCGGCAGCATTGGCTGTAGTGGCCTTTGACAGCACAAGTTTGATCGGGAAAAAATAAGATGCAGCCACGGCAGCGACTGCCGATAAGAAAGTGGCACCTAAATATAAAATAATTACTGTTCCAAAATGGTTGTCCGCGCCTTTTTCGTAGCCCGAAATTGCCGCCATGATCACTAAAAACACTAAGAGCGGTGCAATAGCCTTCAAGGCCCCGATGAAGAGATCGCCTAACAAGTCGATCCAGGCCCAGGAAGGAAACATAACTCCTGCAAGAACACCGATCACAATGCCGACAAGTATACGCCCAATCAAGGGGGTCCTTGTGTACTTTTTAAACATATAGTTTCCTCCCATGAATGTGGAAGTAAGAAGTGTCTGCTAAAAATCCGTTAGAGGATACCAGTAAAACACCTGACCAACACATTTTATGTATTTTTATTCTAATATTATTAGAATTTTAAGGGGAAAATGAGTAAATGTCAATATTGATTTTGTGAGCGGTAGGATCTAATACGCTTTATTGCTTGCAAGACCAATGTTTAAGAGTTCGCAAAAAACTTGATATGTGAGCGTGAGACAAGATGAAAAAATCCTTATGAGTTAAAATAAAGGTGACAAGGGTTAAGGGTTGTTGATTACAGATGGATTCTGAATTTATGAAAAGAGGCGCAATGATAACATGGCAAGTTATTTTGAGAACACTTTGACCAATATTGTAGCTCTTTCTGGAAAAAATAGAGTAACTTACAAGGATGAGTTGCGTGCAAGTACGCATATCTATGGTTATGAAAAAGGCGAGGAGATCCCACGGCGTGATCTGGAACATTTTGCGCAGTTAGCGATGGTCTATCGGACAATGCTGCGCGAGGTCCCCGAATTAACACGACTTGTTTCTCGTAATAACGTTACTCTGCGATTCGTTAGAAATTTTAATTTAAAAGACGATGCCATCGTTTATACGGTGATTTTAGGAAATTCTTTGGGATTTTTAGTTGAGAATTCTGACCAAGGTCAAGTTCATGGCTCTTATGGTGTTCTTTACTTTGATGGCCAAAAAGATCAGACAAAAGATGGTGAAAACTGGCAGGAATTTCATGAATCAGTCGGAAAGTTGCTAGTTAATTTGCGAGATAATTTCTATGATGAAAAAGTGACACTATACGACCAGCTGCCATAAGTAAAGGAGAGATTGTGTGTGCAAAAAAATGGTGACTTTTTCGGTTCTTTTGTGGAGGGCCGCGCTGTCAGAAAACGCGTCCAAGAGGTTTTACATGCTGCGCAAGTTGACGGTCGCCTGGAAGATGTTAAAATGCTCAAGGAGGCTGGAGTTACCTTGTATTACGCTATCGTGCGCGATAAGTATGGTTTTCAAATATGTTACAAGGTAGACCTCACAAAAAACGAACTAGTTTAAAAGAATGGCTGCCCGAAATTAGGACGGCTTTTTTATACGTCGGAGTAGAAAGGACGGTAAATTTTTGTTCATAACTTCTATTGTTGCGTAACCGAGCCGCAGTGCACAATAAGAAGTGACTAAGATGTGTGACCGGGCCCCGGCCAACTAGCCAGCAGTATTGAAAAGCAAAACTGGCAAAGATTTATCCTAAAAGTGCTGCATGAACTATTCTTACATTTGGCTGCTGTTGGCCATTTTGCTAAACCTTTTAGTTATTACATGTTTTTTGTCTAGTTTTTATCCCTTGTAAAAAGCTAAAAATTAGCAAGTTTTGTGCGTCAAAATTAAACGATCAACTACTTGACAGATGCCGATAAATGTCTATGATACCATGGTCGAATCGGCTGATTGTGTGTATAATAAAGAATACTGTGGATCTGCAATCAAGTAAAGCGAGATCGATCAATATAATAATTTTACTGAGAGGAACAATGAAATGATCAACGGTGAATTAATTCGTAAAAGAAGAAAAGAACTTAAAATGTCTCAGAACGAATTAGCTGAGGGCATTACCTCACAAGGTATGATCAGCCAGATCGAAACAAGATCGTCAACCCCTTCTGGAGAAACCTTGGAGAAAATTGTGACACGCTTAAACTTAAGCTTTGCCGAAGCTGTCGAAACTGATGAATTTGTTGATGCTGGGGAAATTATCTTAGCTGCGAGTGTTCGTTTGATCCATCAACAATATGAAGCAGGAAGCGAATTTTTAGAGAAGATCAACGATAAGACCTATATCAGACCAGACCAGCAATTATTTTTGGAATTTACTAGAGCCTGGATCGCTGCACACAGCACTGGCGAACGTTCCGACACGATTTTTACTTATAATAAGATCTTACAGGAAGGACAGCAAAAATTAGGTGTTTTGTGGCCATTGGTTGCTAGCGACTTGGGCTATCAGTATTTGTGTGAAGGCCAATTAGAAGCCGCAAGTTACTATACTGATCTTGCAGTAGAAGCTTTTCAAAAGTTTGACTCTGAAAAATATGATTATGCAGCTCTCACAATTTGGACAAACGCTTCCTTTTATTATCTCGAGACTAAACAATATGAGAAAGCAATTCACTTTGCACAGTTAGGTATTGATTATGCCCAGAAGAAACTGATTTCTGGTCCTGTCGATATATTGTACTGTAATCTAGCTTTTGCTTTGGCTGGGAAAATAGGTAAATGGACTAGTGATTCTATTAAAGCATTGTATATGGCATATACATTTTCTGATCATACCAATAATGCAAAAGTGCATCATAAAGTCGTAACTGCTTTAGATGCACAAGTTTTTTCCCTTAACTAATTGAGATTTTTGCAAAATAAATCTCTAATTTGGAAAAAACATGGATTTCTTGTAAAACTAGTTTGGTCAGCTAACAAGGGCTGGCAGGTAAAATAATCTTACGATGATCGAGGTATTTTTAATGAGTCAATTTACAATTTTTGTCAGTGGAGGAATAATTTTTACACTGCTTTGTCTGGGTTTACTGGGTGTAAGCCTCCATCAAAATAAGTTTAGGTTATTGAATGGAGCACTTTGTAATATGGCACTGCTGGTTAGCGGTGTGACTATGATCATTGTGATCGAAACGTCTAATATTAAGTGGCTCAATTCCCTGTTGGTTTGGACCCTAGTGATCATCTCGATCCCACTGTTGCTCTTATACACGCTATAAGGTGTGCTATTGTTGTGGAATGCCTTTACGGTCTGGCGTAAAGAAAGCCACACGCTGGGAAACATGTTGACCTTAGGCCTAGGGATCATGGTGATCGTTGTTCTGCCATTGATGCGGGCAATTGACCAAGATTTATTTTCCAAAAACTCAGTGACTTTGTACAATGCTTTTGTCGTACCAGTCATTTTTTATTTGATTTTTTGGTTTTTAGCGTTTATTACGTCTTTTTTGATCACACGTCTCTATCGCCCGCACTATGATCAGGATTATATTATCGTTTTAGGAGCAGGGCTGTTGGATGAAGATTAGGTTTCACCTTTGTTGGCTTCCAGGATCCAGCGGGCGTTGGATTTCGCCGCTGCTCAAGAGAAAAAGACGGGTCAGTATCCGTGGTTGATTTTTTCTGGCGGTCAGGGCGGCGATGAAACGATCCCTGAGGGTGTTGCAATGAAGCAATATGCCTTAGCTCATGGGGTTCATCCTGACAAATGTTTGGCGGAAAAAAAGTCGCAGAACACTTATGAGAATATGGCATTTTCCAAGAAAATACTAACCAGAAAACAGATCGATTTAAACAAGGGGTTGTTTTCAACCAGTGATTACCATACCTTTCGTGCCGCAGGTTATGCACGTTATGTGGGTTTGCATATCGATGGTATTGGTGCGAAAACAAGTAACTTTTTCATTCCGAACGCTTTTTTACGTGAATATATCGCGTTGATGGCAAACCACAAAAAGGCTCACCTTATTGCCATACTCCTGATTTTATTGGTGTCAGCAGTTAATTTTTTGGTAGGTAATGGCCTGCAACTATTTTAAGAAAATTCGCAGAGTGGTTATATTTAAATTTTTTTATTCAGATGTTAACAAACCAGGAAATGGTTGTTACAATATATTTTGTAACCAATAACCTCCCTATAATTATTGATTACGTTAAAAAAAGGTTCTTTATCAAGTGGTACTGATGAAATGAATTATTAAAAATAATAAGCAATTGGTCTACTTGGTCAAGCTGCTTGTTCCTGAATGGAATGAGCAGCTTTTTTAAGTGCGCCCGGCATGGGCAGTAACTAGGCGGTGTAAGTCCGCTGTGAGCCGTAGTGGCCGGTATCACGAGTCGAAGACAAGGGTGTCTATCGTGAGGTAGAATCTGAAGGAAGTCCTAGACGAAACATCGAATCGATGAACAAGAAGTGGCTAAAAGGCTGGAAACGGTGGGATGAGATTGCTTAACAAATCGAAGTCCCTGACCACTCGAAACCGTCACAGTAAAGCCAACGGTTTGATGCGAAAGCTACTGCTCTTACCCGGGGAGGTCTGTCATGGTAGTTCTCTCAAGCTGGAAGTTATTTCTGGCAGGAACAGGCTCAATAGTAATGTTGAGTTGTCCATGACAGAAGTCAGCCGAGGCCATAGTAGCCAGTAATGGTGAAGGGCTGAACAACAATAATTTTGATTCATCCTGGAGGTGGAAACAATACGACAATCGCAGAAAACAGAAAATAAAGCTGACTACCTGCGGAGGGTAACCCTGGAAGGGTCAGAGCAAACAGGAGCGCGTAGCGTTGTTTCTGGTGAAAAGAGAACTCAAAATGGCTTATTACGTGAGAAGGTCTTAGACCGGAATAATTTAAATCGGGCCTTTGTCCATGTCAAGCGTAATAAAGGGGCTGGAGGAATTGACGGCATGTCCGTTGAGGAACTTGGCCCATACTTGAAAGAGAATAACGTAAAACTAATCGAGGCCTTGCGAACCGAAAGCTATGAACCCCAACCTGTCAAACGAGTTGAGATTCCTAAGCCAGATGGTTCGAAACGTCAGTTAGGAATCCCAACGGTCGTTGACCGTGTGGTTCAACAGGCGTTACAACAGCAACTGTCTCCTATTTTTGAAAAAGTATTCTCAGATAATAGTTATGGTTTTCGCCCACACCGCAGTGCACAAAGTGCTGTGAAAAAGGTGGTTGCTTATTATAATCAGGGTTATCACTACGTGGTCGACCTTGATTTAAAGTCCTATTTTGACAATGTGAACCATGATTTACTAATTAAATTTGTTGAAAATTACATTAGTGAGCCATGGGTCTTGCATTTGATTCGTAAGTTCTTGACGAGTGGTGTTATGAATGGTCGATTTTTCGAGAAGTCCGCTAAAGGTACACCGCAAGGTGGCAATATTTCACCATTACTAGCAAATATTTATCTGAACGAGCTGGACAAAGAATTGACCAAAAGAGGACATAAATTTGTACGCTATGCGGATGACTGTAATATCTATGTTAAAAGTAAGCGTGCGGGTGAACGGGTTCTCAAAAGCATCACCCAGTTTTTAGAAAAGGAACTCAAAGTTGAAGTGAATGCAGAAAAGACGCAAGTCGGTTCTCCACTAAGACTGAAGTTTCTAGGTTTTTCTCTGGGTGTGGGACGCAATAGCGCCTACCCGCGTCCTCATCAAAAACCTAAACAGAGAATTAAACAGGAATTGACAAGAATCACCAAGAGAAGCCGAGGCGTCAGCCTTGATAGGATTCTGCATGAAATTAAGCAGAAAATGCAGGGCTGGATCCAATATTATTCCATTGGGAAGATGAAAACCTTTCTCCAACAACTAGACAAATGGTTGCGCTCGCGCATCCGCCAGTATATCTGGAAACAGTGGAAGAATATCGGAACCCGTTATAAAGCATTGATTAAACTAGGCTTGACACCCAAACAGGCGAAAATCTACGTCAATACTCGTAAGGGATACTGGCGCAACGCGCACAGTAAAACACTGTTGATGACCATAACTAATAAAAGACTGGCACAGCGTGGGCTAATAAATCTGTCCAAACTGTACCAGTCTATTCAAGCAAAAGCTTAAGTTGTTGAACCGCCGTATACGGTTCCGTACGTACGGTGGTGTGGGAGGTCGATAGTGTGAACTATCTCCTACCCGATTGTGACTATGAAAATTCAAACTGACATAACTATTCTTTAATTCGATGAGAAGACGTAAACGGAAGTTTTCAAAGTTCCGGAAACCGTAAGCAGTCTTTTTAATGGCTTTGATCTTGTTGTTTGTTCCTTCCACGGGTCCATTAGAAAAGGTCGTCTGAAAGCTGTTCTTGATTTCTTGTAGATGTTTACGCAAGGTACGATTAGTTTTTTTGATGGGCTCAGGCATGCCTGCAGCTGAACGTGTTAGACTTTCTAAGAGCCTTGGATCTCGCTGATGGACAGCTTGTAAAAGTGTTTGATAATAAACGTAAGCTTGTCGCAAAGCGGAGGACATGTTTAATAAACGCTCCACAATATCCTGTTCACATAACTGCATATTACGAAAGTTTCTGCTTTTACGATAGGTTTTAAAATCAAGTTTGGTCGAGTCTTTAGTTAACGATTTCCAATAATGTTTCAAAGCACGTGCGTTGTGCGAACCCTGTCCCGCCTGTTTCATGGTTTGTGTCCGAACTAAGTTTAAGGCCCGATAAGCTTGGGTTACGACATGGAAGCGGTCGGCAATGATCAGCGCTTGCGGAAAGATCTCATGGATCAAGGATCGATAAGGCGAGTACAGATCAACTGTGACCGTTTGGACTGCCCAGCGAGCTTGACGGTCATATTGTAAAAAGTAACTTCGTAAGTATGTATTATGCCGAGAACGCACGATATCTAACGTGCGGCGTGTCGCAATGTCCATGACAATGATACTCATGCCGCTACTAGAAAAGTTGCCCGCTTTAAAGTCGTCAAAAGCGATATTTTGCGGTAAGAAATGATGATTGGGCCTTAAGTAAGTTGAGAGCTCTTGCGCAAAGCGCATCACTGTCATTCCAGAGATCCCAAAATCAGCGGCAATATCTTTTTGTGAGATATTCTGGTCTAATTTAGAAATAGCCTGATATTTAACGGCTTGTGAGATTTGGTCGTTAGCCTTGACGTCCTTGATCTCCGCAAGTTTTGTAATAGTTTTAGGGCAGGCAGCTGAAGCCGGGCAGAGATATTTTTGTTTGCGGATCGAAAAAACATTTGTGATCCCACCCGAAGGCAAACCGAGCATCTCAACGGTTTTAAAACCGTTGTAGCGCATTTTTTGACCACAAACTGGGCAAGCACAAGGATAAGATTGCCGCAAATGGATCTTGCGGACTTTTTTATGCTGGTAAAATCCTGCAGCTATCACTTTATTCTTATATTTTGGATCAAATTCCAGGTGTGAGTCTTTAATTCCCAATAGATCCAGTGTACAATTCTTCATGTAGGACATTCCTTTCAGTGTAGGGATTATTTCTTTGAGATGAAGTGTGTCTCCATCTCTATTTTTTTATCATAAAACAAAATTGGTACTGAGAGAAGATTTTTCTATCAGTACCAAATATTATAGAACCTAAAAAAACAGCAAAATGCTTTAGCTCTCAGGTCGGAAACAGACTTGGGGGTTTTTTGCGCACATAAAAAAACATGCTTTCGTAAAAAGACGAGCATGTCGGATCAGTATATTTTTTTTATTTGTGTTAAGAATTCAGCTGCCTCCTCATTGTAATGGTGCTTAGCGTTGATCTTCTTTAATAGTGGCCTGTTATGTGTGGAGGAATTTCCAGTTAATAGTATTTTTTGTTCCAGCTCGACATAGGGGAAGCCGTTATTTTTGCCCTTTCGCAATTCGATCTCTGGGTCATAAGCGACTCTGCGGAAATTGACATCATCGAGTCCGTTTTCTGAGACGGTTAAAAGCAAGTAACTGGCAGCTCGGTTTTGCAAAAGCTTGCCGCGCGGATCCCATGGACGACCGACAGAACCAGGATTCAAAATGATTTGCCCCGTGCGGCTGTAACGCCACAAGGGGCTATGGATATGTGCAAAAATTGCAATGTCGATCTCTTGGTCTAAGGTCAGCTGATCGAAGTTATCCTGGTTTTGGTCGGGATAAAGTGTATGTCCAAAATTATAGTTTGGTAAATTATGCGTTAAGGAAAAAATCAATTTGCCGACTTTTTTTCTGCCAGTCATGCGCAAATGCTTGATTTTTTCTTGGTGTTCTTTACTCAAATGTTCACTTTCAAATTTGACTAACATTGTGAAATAAACCGTCGATGGGTCGCTAATGTCATAGTTGGGATGGGTTAATTCTTTGTTAAAGTTATCCTCCCAGTTGCCCAGTAAAACTTGAGTCAAATTGATCTGGTCTAAAATTTGCAGACATTCTTCAGATGTTGCGCCGCCCAGAACCATGTCGCCCAGTGACCAAAACTCATTTGCACCAAGCTTTTGCGCATCTGAAACTACGGCTTGCAAAGCGGTGGAGTTTCCGTGGCTATCTGAGATCACTGCAATTCGTTGTTGCATAATAAAACCCTCCAGTAATAACTTCTTTCCAATTAAGCATAGTTAAGAAGGCACTAAAAGTAAAGTAATTAAATATTGTTTGTTGCAAACACTAATGCTAGGATATTACGTAAAGAGAAATAAATCGGTTGGAGCCGCGGCTTTCAAGAATTGAGTCCTAGTTTGGGTTGCTAGGGCGGCTTGGAGGCGGGCTTTTTTTGTTGCATGAATTTGAAAGGAAAGATGTACTTGGAAGCAATTGGTACGTTATGTTTGATTTTATTTGCAACGGCGCTGGCTGGTCACTTCAGCGCACGGTTGAATTTTCCACCTGTCATCGGGCAGTTGTTGATCGGGGTAGTCATTGGCCCGGCAGTTCTTAACTGGGTTCATCCCGGAAATTTTGTTGAGATCTTTTCTGAGATCGGTGTCGTGATTTTGATGTTTATTGGAGGTTTAGAAAGTGATCTGGCATTGCTCAAGAAATATTTAACGCCATCTTTGCTGGTGGCCGTTTGTGGGATGGTCTTACCGCTCGGCGGAGCCTATTTAGTAGGACAATTTTTTGGTTTAAATCATTTGGAAAATATGTTTTTGGGCGTGATTTTCGCTGCCACTTCGGTATCGATCTCTGTTGAGGTCTTGAAAAATATGCGTCAATTAGACACGCCAGAAGGAACGACGATTTTAGGTGCAGCTGTAGTGGATGACGTGTTGTCGATCATTGTGCTGAGTGTTTTGGTCAGTTTAGCCGGCAGCAAGATCAATACGGACGACCAGTTACCGTTGTGGTTGAGTTTACTGTTGCAGGTCGGTTTTTTCATGGTTCTTTTTGCTGCTGGTCGCTGGCTTGTTCCGAATTTGATGCGTTTAGGCGATAAGTGGTTAGTGCCGGTTTCTGAGACAGTGATGGCGTTGATCTTGTGTTTGGGTGCTGCATACTTGGCAGAAAAAGTTGGCTTAAGCAGTGCGATCGGTGCATTCTTTGCCGGTTTAGCTGTTGGGCAAACCAACTACCGGCAAAAAATTGACCGTAAGATCGAACCGATCGGTTATGCCGTTTTCATTCCGGTGTTTTTCGTCAGTGTGGGTTTGAATATGACCTTTACTGGACTGATTGAAAATTTCTGGCTTTTTTTGGCGCTGACAGTAGTCGGCACGCTGACCAAATGGCTGGGTGCAGGTTTAGGTGCTGGTTTAGCTAAGTTTAATTTTATCAGTTCTTCAATGATCGGTGCGGGCATGATCTCGCGCGGAGAAATGGCTTTGATCATCGCACAGTTGGGTTTTAACGCACATTTGTTATCGACTGACAATTATTCTGCAGTGATCGGGGCAATTGTCGTCACGACCCTATGTGCACCTTTCATTTTACGCGCCGAGATCAAACGTTTGTAAAAAATCAATTTTCCTACTAATTGCATATTTATTAGTAGGAGGTGAGCTAATGCATATGGAAGCACTAGAATTGCAATACTTGCAAACCTTAGAACAACGGGTCAAGATGACCAGAAAAGAACGACAAGAGTTGCAAAGCGCACTTGCCGGTTATCAAGGAGAGTGAACGCTTAACATTTTGCAAAATACCGACAGATTGTTAGATGATGTGAATTTAGATTATCAAAGCAGTCGCTGTCAAATTGACAAATTACTTGTCAGTGGTGATACTTTGTATATCGTAGATGTCAAAAATTACGATTGACACTATCAATATCATGATGGCTGCTGGTATTATGATAGGCAGGTGTTGTCCCATAATATTTTTGAACAGATCACACGTGCACAAGACATAGTTGCCCGCTGTTTGAGTGATCAGCTAGTACAAATGACTGTTAAAAGTGTTTTAGTGTTTGTGGGCAGTGATGTTGAGCTTGATGTGATCGATCCACCTGTGCGTATTGAGATCATGAATTTTGCTGAAGCCTGTGCTTGGCTGACACGGTTGCACCTTTCCACAAACGTTTCACATAATATATGTTGGAAGGCAGCTTTGAGCCGCTATTTTGTGCCAGCATATCGGCTTGAACATGATCTCAGCGTCATGTCAAACAAGGTGTTTGTTGTCTTAAGTGCGGGTCATTTGAAATGGAGCAAAGTCGGTGAAAGTAAGAGTCATAAGTTAGAATGTGACGCAAAGTCTGGCAAAGTAAGTGTTACAAGTAGAAATGTGACGCAAAGTCTGGCGAAGTAAGTGTTACAAACGGGAATGTGACGCAAAGTTTGGCAAAGTAAGTGTTACAACTCTTTAATTACTGCTCCTTCCAAAAATATTGCTCCACACGTAAAAAGCGACTCCCGTCACTTGCCAAGTTTATCCATGGCAAGCGACAAGGAGCCGCTTTTTACTTATTCTTGCTGTGGAAATCTTTTAGCCACGTCGACTTCATCTAAATGCAACGCTGTGTCCTTCGTGCAAACGACGGCGGCTAAGGCATCCATCCCGTTCGGAGCTGCCTTACCAGCTAGTAATTTGGAAGGGTTGCTTATCATGTTCGATAAATCTGTTAACTTGTCGACAGCTGTTTGTGATGCATTGCCATTGATCAGCAATTGATATTCCGGGTTTTGATCCAATTCTTTATGCAAGACGTCGATAAATTGCGGTTGTTGCGCTTCGCCTTGGTCCAATGTTAGAGCGACACGTTCTCGGAAGGTACCTAAATATTTACGCTGTTCGTCCGGCTTGATCTTAGGTGTTCCATATAAGCTTTCCGATAAACGATCGTTTAAGTCCCCATCAGTCATTATGTGATCCTCCTTTAAACTCGTTCCTTATACTCAACTATAACATATACTGTTCAGTAATTTAATCATTTTACTTGCCAATCGTTTGCTCGAACAAACTGCTAAAATAAATTCTGACTAAAAATACTGCTGTCATAAGCTTTTGGAGCACTTGCAAATGGGCTCCACAAAAAATTCACTTGAAAAGCAAACATATGTTCGTATAATAAAGAGTGAGGTGGTAATTATGAAAACAGCAGTCCAACATGTTGATGTGATGGAAGAACGGATCAACCATTATTTTAAGCCTCATATTAGGGCGCGCTATCAGATTCAAATCGTCAATGACAAATTCGATCACTCATTCAATTTCTTTTTTTTATACAAAATGGGCAATGAGAACACTCGCTCGATCCCGATCCGTGTGATCAAAGATTACGACTGGGTTTACTTTGAAAAAATCGTGCGTGAGTTGCATCGAAGAGTTAATTTTACCTTGCGTTTCACTGGTTTTACAGGTGAGATCTGGCAGTCGAATGGAAAAATGATCCCGCGTTATATGTAAAAAAACCGAAGACAACAAAAACTGGCGGCTTTGTTTGTCTTCGGCTTTTCAAAATAAGATAGAAGTTAATGACTGCTCAGGGGAGAACAGTCAAGAACCCAATCAACTTTAGCAGATTTGCAACTTGAATTCAATTGACGTGTTCGTTGTTCAAATGTTTGTCAGCCGCCACATTACGAGCAGAAGGGCGGAATAACATGACATTTTCTATCAAAATTACATTTCAACTCGGTTTATTTATTTTATTGTGCATTGCGATCTATAATTTGACCAAAAGGAAATGAATGAGCATTAAAGTGGAGCCGTTTTAAAGCATTGGGTATAATGAAAATGCTTAGATAAGCAAATCTAATTCAAGGAGTGTTTACTATGAGTAGCTTTGATGATAAATTGGATGAAGCAAAGAGTAAAGGGAAAGAAACATTAGGCAAGGTCACTGGTGATAAAGGCACAGAGGCTGAAGGTAAAGCAGAAGGCCTTGCAAGTAAAGCAAAACATAAGGCAGAAGACGTCAAAGATGCCGCTAAAGGTGCTGCTGAGGGTTTGAAGAAGAGCGCAGATAAAGACAAAGAATAAGCATGAAATATAATGAGGGCTAGCCAGCAAATGCTAGTCTTTTTATTTGCACAAATTAGTACTCCGCAAGCCATATTTATAAAAATAGCTACTCTCTAAATAATTTATATTTTTAACAAATTCTCTTTCTTTGTCCGTTATCATCCCGTTTGCCTGTGATCCAAAGCATGAATTATTCAGGTCTAAGATCGTTTTTTAATACTAATTTTATTCTGGTGACCTTTAAACTGAATCCTTGAAATACATTTCGCTAGTTCAAAAAATGCAGTTTAAAGAGCAAAGTCTAGGTGCTTTTATTTGTTTTTTTCACTACTCAAAATGACAAAAAAGGAGTATCATGATCCAATAGTACAGTCATTAAAATGTTATAGGGGAGGGGAAATTAATATGAACTTAGTTAATGAACTAGTCACTGTTGTTGGTAAAAAAAATGTCATTACCAACAAAGCAAAATCTTTACGTTTCCGGAAGGGTTATCGTTCAGGTAAGGGGGATGCACTAGCAGTAGTATTTCCAACCACTTTAATGGAAATGTGGCGTGTTCTGAATATTTTGCATGATAACAACATTATTATTATCATGCAGGCATCCAACACTAGCTTGACAGAAGGATCTACACCAACTCCCGGTTATGACCGACCGGCAGTTGTTGTAAGCGGAGCGAAAATCAAAGATCTACAGTTGATCAATAATGGGAAACAGGCACTTGCGTTTCCTGGAACGACACTGTTTCAATTAGAAAATGAATTAAAGCCGCTCAAACGGGAGCCACATTCAGTTATTGGTTCATCTAATTTAGGGGCATCAGTAATTGGTGGTATTAATAACAATTCTGGTGGCGCCTTGATCAGAAGAGGTCCAGCTTACACAGAGCTGTCATTATATGTGTGGATCGATGAAAATGACGAAATGCACTTAGTTAATCATTTGGGTATTGATTTGGGTGAAACACCTGAAGAGATCATTACTAATTTGCAAAATCGTAATTTTGATGTAAATCAAGTTCCAGCTACTAAACGCCATGGTTCAATGTACCAACATGAACAAGTTTTGCGTGATGTTGACTCAGATAACCCCATTCGATACAATGCCAACCCTAAAGAATTGTATGAAGTATCTGGCTCTTCTGGTCACGTTGCTGCGCTTGCTGTTAGATTAGATACATTTCCAATGGATAAGAAAACACAAATGTTTTACATTGGGACCAACAACCCTGATGAGTTGGAAGATATACGTCGCCATATCATGACAACTTTCAAAGAATTACCTGTTTCTGGTGAATATATGCATAAAGATGCTTATAGATTAGCTAAGCAGTATGGTAAAGATTCTTTGATTGTGATCGAAAAAATCGGTACAGGACACTTGCCACAGTTGTTTGCGCTAAAAGCGTGGGGAGAACGCTTCTTGAAGCCTATTCCATTTTTCAAGAATTATTTTCCAGATCGCTTACTACAAACATTAAGTCATTTATTTCCTAATCAAATGCCTAAAAGGTTAGATGACTATTATGAAAAATATGATCACTATCTGCAATTAAAGATGGCTGACAATGGTATTGAAGAAGCACGTGAGTACCTTAAGTCTTACTTCGCAAAGGCCAGTGGTGACTATTTTGAAGCCGATGTAAATGAGACTAGTAAGGCGGCAACGCACCGCTATGTAACGGCGGGTGTTGCTATTCGTTATCAGGAATTGAAGCAGGACAGTATTGATATCTTGCCATTAGACATTGCGTTGGCAAGTAATGAATATAAATGGTTTGAACATTTACCTAAGGAAATCGAAGATAAAATAGAGTATAAAATCTATTATGGTCATTTACTTGACCACGTAATGCACCAAGATTATATTTTAAAACCAGGTGTCGATGCACATAAGCTTAAAAAAGAAATGTTGAAAATCTTGGACGAAAGGCACGCTGTTTATCCGGCCGAACACAATGTAGGGCACTTATATTTAGCGTCACCGGCCTTAGTCAACCATTATAAGAAAAATGATCCAACCAACAGTTTCAACCCAGGTGTTGGTAAACAATCAATGTCTAAGTATTGGGGAGAATATTAAGCACGAGCTTTTGAATAGCCGCTATAATTTATAACCTAAAAAACATGTACTAGATCCTCATTAATGCCATGCAAAAAGGATAAATGCCTTGAAGTTTTAGTTCACTTATTAGGGGCTTGGATCTTTGAGATTTTTCGTCATGATTTCAAAGCACGAGAAAAACATTTGGTGCTTGATTAGCACTAGTTATTAAAAAGGGATTGGGACAAAATATCTCCAGTTTGATAAAAATTAAAGTAGTGCATATCAAAAGAACGAGATCAATTGCTAACAGCGGCAATTTTCTCGTTCTTTTTATTATCTTACTTTCTGACTAATTTAGCCAAGAGGTCGGCGAACTTGGGATCGTCGTTAAATGGCGACAGGTAGATGAATTCTTCGCCGCCATGAGTCATAAAGTAGCCCTTATTTCGACCTTTAACTCATGTAAAGTTTCCAGACAATCGGCCACAAACCCCGGCGCGATCACCATGATCTTGCGATAGCCGCGGTGAGGCAGCCCCTTGAGTGTGGAATCAGTAGCGGGTTTGAGCCATTCGCTTGGACCGAATTTCGATTGGAAAGTTTGAAAATATTTGACCTTGCCAACTTTTTCCATGATCTTTGCAGTAGTTTCGCGGCATTCTTGCGGGTAAGGGTCGCCGTTTGCAACATATGAGACGGGCACGCCATGATAGGAGAAAAGCAAGGCATTGACTGGCGTTTTTTGCAGTTGTTCCTTGATTTTTTCAGCATAGTAGTTGATGTAGTCGTCTTCCTTGTAAAAAGAGTGGATAAAACGTAAGTCCACGATCTTGTCAGTTTTGCGGAAGTAGTTTTGAACGTCGTCATAAACTGAGCCCACAGTCGTACCTGAATATTGCGGGTACAACGGGATGATCGTGATATCTTGATAGCCGGCAGTCCGCAGTTTGTAAAATGTTTCACTGATCCGAGGGTGACTGTAAGACATGGCGATCTCTACTCGATAGTCTGGCAAACGTTCTTGCAGGTAATTCTGTTGTGTTCTCGCATAGGTCAGGAGAGGCGAGCCATCTTCACGCCAGATCTGCTGGTATAGTTTGGCAGATTTCTGTGGCCGGTGTGGTAAGATCATTGTATGTAAGATAGGCTGCCACCAAAACGGACTCATTTTAATGATGCGTTGGTCTGACAAAAAGATGTTCAGATATTCACGCACACTTTTTGTGGTTGGTTTTTCAGGTGTTCCCAAGTTGATAAGAACTACGGCTTTTTTATCCATATAAGCTTTCTACTTTGTGAAAATGATTACAGTTGATTATAATATATAATTCACTTTAAATGAACCTTCGCTTAATGGCTGCTAACATTTGGATGATTTTGAACGTTTTAGAGATAAAATAACCAAAGTTACGCAAAGGTTCAGTAAAATAGGCATTATTTGGAATAATTTGAAAGTTTTTGACGGAACGTGATTGATTTTTTAGATGTGATTTGGTAATATACTTGCGGGGGGTAATGGAAGTGCTTGCAGAGCAAAGACAACAAATGATCATGGAGATGCTTTCGGACAGCAAAGTGGTCAAATTAAAGGACATCTGCCAACAGACAAAATGTTCTGCTTCTTCTGCCAGACGTGACCTGCAGATCTTAGAAGAGCAAGGCTCATTAGTTCGGATCCATGGCGGTGCCAAGGCCAAACACGACTTGCAACGAGAAATGGATATGACCGGTAAGTCGACCCAAAATGTGTCTGCTAAAGACCGGATCGCACAGTTGGCAGCTGACAAGATCACTGATGAAGACGTCATTTTCTTAGACGCTGGGACAAGTACTTTGGCTGTTGTTCGTTATTTGAGACCAGAACAGCATTTAACTGTTGTGACGAATGGTGTGATCCATGCGTCACAGTTAGCTGATCAAGGCATCCGGACACTGCTAGTTGGCGGGATGCTCAAGAATACGACTAAAGCAATCATCGGGACTAAAACCGTGCGTGACTTACAGCGGTATCGTTTCAACAAAGTCTTCTTAGGAACTAACGGTGTGCATGATGAATACGGTTTAACAACACCGGACCCTGAAGAAGCAGCTGTTAAACAAGCCGCTTTAGGTCAAGCAGAAGAAGTTTTTGTTTTGGCAGATGGTTCTAAGTTTGATGCCGTTTCATTTGTTAAGATTGCTGATCTCGAACAAGTTACGCTGATTACCACTGATATACCGCGTGTTGTTTTCGACAAATACAGCAGGCAAACTAATATTTTGGAGGTCTAGATGTCATGATTTATACAGTGACTGTCAATCCAGCAATTGATTATATTGTTCAGCTTAAAGAATTAACGCTGGGCGAAGTCAATCGCATGGATTATGACAACAAAATGCCAGGTGGAAAAGGGATCAATGTTTCCCGGATCCTAAAAGAACTCGGGCTTGATAATACAGCGCTGGGATTTTTAGGAGGATTTACCGGTGAATTTGTTGATGATTCCTTACAAGAACTTGGCTTACGCACCAATTTTACGCGGATCGCGGCCGACACCCGGATCAACGTTAAAATCAAGGCACAAACCGAAACAGAGATCAACGGTCAAGGACCGCAGATCACTGCTGCTGAAGTTGCAGCCTTTTCCCAACAGTTCGAACAACTGACACCCGCTGACACGGTGATTTTTGCCGGCAGCCTAGTACCAAGCTTAAGCACTGATTTTTATTCAGATTTGATCAAGATTATTCGTTCCAAGGGTGCGCAGTTTGTGATCGATACGACCGGGGAAAGTTTGCTAAAAACTTTGCCGGAACAGCCGCTCGTTGTTAAACCAAACAATCATGAGTTGGCAGATTTGTTTGGCGTTGAATTAAACAGCATTGCAGATATTGTTAAATATGCACGTAAATTGTTGGAGCTTGGAGCCCAGCACGTTTTAGTTTCAATGGCTGCTGATGGCGGTTTAATGGTTACTAAGGATAAAGTCTATCGTTCGAAGGCACCTAGGGGAACTGTGATCAATTCAGTCGGTGCTGGTGATTCAATGATCGCAGGCTTTACAGGTACATTTGCTCGTAGTAAAGATCCGCAAGAAGCTTTTAAGTATGGCTTAGCTTGTGGTTCAGCCACAACTTTCTCCGAAGATCTTGCAACTCGTGAAAAAATCGAGGAGATCTTACCTCAGATCAAGATCACGGAATGGGAAGAATAGATAAGTAAGTTAAATAAGTTTCAAGGACAAGGCGGGGCTAAAAAGCACCACGTTTTTCTTGGAGCAATCAGCGGGTCTTTACTGGTCAGATAATGAGGCTGGTTGTTTTGTTCAACATAGTAAGATGAGCGAAGCTGCTGGGATGTGAATTTGTTTGACTGGATTTGACCTACAAATGATGGAAGGAATTTAGAGCAATGGATATTCGTGAATTATTGATGAAAGATATCATGATCATGGATCTGGAAGCTGACACTAAAGCCGGCGTGATCGATGAAATGGTACACCACTATTATGAAAAAGGTATTATCGACGACGAAGAATTATACAAAAAAGATATTTTAGCTCGTGAGGAAGAAAACTCGACTGGGATGGGCGATGGGATCGCGATCCCCCACGCACACGATGCGGCTGTTAAGAAACCGGCCGTAATGTTTGCCCGCAGTGTTAAGGGTGTTGATTACGACTCGCTTGATGGTCAACCAGCTCATCTGTTCTTTATGATTGCTGCGCCTGAAGGCGGCGACAACACTCATTTGCAGGCTTTAGCTGCATTGTCGCAAGTGTTGTTGGATCCAGCAGTCGTTTCTTCTTTGAATGATGCTGATACGCCTGACAAGGTGCAAGCAATTTTCTCCGAAGCTGTTGGAAAGAAACAGGCCGAAAATGAAGCACAAGAAAAGGCCGAAAGACAACAAGACAAAGCCGCTGTTGCAAGCGACAAGCCTTATATCGTAGCCGTAACTGCTTGTCCTAACGGGATCGCGCATACCTACATGGCTGAAGATAATTTGAAAAAGGCTGCTGAAAAGTTGGGTGTTAAAATCAAGGTCGAAACAAATGGTTCTGAAGGTACTAAACATAAATTAAGTGCTGATGAGATCGACCGGGCCGAAGGTGTTGTTATCGCTGCTGATAAGAAAGTTTCCATGGGACGCTTTGATGGCAAAAAACTAACAAGTAAAGCTGTTACTGCCGCCATCAAAGACCCTGAAGCTTTGATCAACTCGATCTTAAACGACGAAGCCGGAACTTACCATGCTTCAGGCAGTGAAAGTTCCGATGATTCTGTCGATACTGGTGATTCTGGTTGGAGTGGTATCTACCGTCAATTGATGAATGGTGTTTCCCACATGTTGCCGTTTGTTATCGGTGGCGGGATCTTAATGGCCATTTCCTTTATCGTTGAAAACTATGCCGGCGGTGACAAGTCGATGGCCTTCATCTTCTTGAACAACGCTGGTAACATGGCTTTTGCCTTCATGGTCCCAGTTTTGGCAGCTTACATTGCCGAATCGATTGCTGATCAGCCTGCTTTGATGCCTGGTTTTGCTGGTGGGTTCATGGCAACTGTTTACACGGGTGCTTACGGCGGTGCCTACACGGCCAACGTCATGACTGATGCCAAGTCAGCTGGTGGTTTCTTAGGTGGTTTAGCAGCTGGTTTTATTGCCGGTTACTTCATGAAGTGGTTGGAAAAGAGCTGTGCTAAGCTGCCCCAATCTGTTGCTGGTATGAAGTCAATGTTGATCTATCCGATCGTTGGTTTACTGGTAATTGCTTTGATCATGTTCTTTATCGTCAACCCGATCTTCTCGACGATCAACGTTTGGATCACAAACTTCTTGAATCACTTAGGGACAGGTAACTCAGTGATCTTGTGCTTGCTGTTGGCTGGTATGATGGCGATCGACATGGGCGGTCCTTTCAACAAAGCTGCTTATGTTTTCGCCGCTGGTGCGTTCGCCAACGACCCGAACTCCCATCAAGCTACAATGTTGATGGCTGCAGTTATGGTCGGTGGTATGGTTCCGCCATTTGCCACAGCTATTGCTACTTTAGGCTGGAAGAACAAGTTCACCAAGCAGGAACGTCAATCTGGTGTCACGAACTGGATCTTAGGCTTCTCCTTCATCACAGAAGGTGCCATTCCATTTGCTACTGCTGACCCAGGCCACGTTATTCCTTCAAGTGTAATAGGTTCTGCAGTTGCCGGTGCCATTGTTGGTGCTTTGAAAGTCGGCGTTCCCGCACCTCACGGAGGTTTCTGGGTTGCACCGCTTGCAACAAATATTTGGGGTTACTTCTTAGCTGTGATCGTTGGTTCGATCGTTGCTGGTGTAATTCTTGGTCTATGGAAAAAAGAAGTTAAAGCTGCTAAATAATTAATAAAAAATGTCACTCCAACTGGGGTGGCATTTTTTGTGGAAGGTATTTTTGTCCTTGACTGACTCAAAGATGTTAGTTATTACTTGGTGAGGGAGGCACTCTTGTAAGGTTATGTTGAAAATGAATTTAGTTTGTACTGACCAGTTATGTGTTGAAATCGTTTATTTAAAAAAATGACACATGGGAAGCTCGCTCCCAGAGCCATTTTTTATAATAATATTTTTTCTGGTTGTGTAGTCTGCGGGTTAAGAAAAGACAGGCAGAATCTTTGAAAGATTTCTAAGTCTGAGTTAGATAGTTCAGGTAAAAGGGTGGCGAGTTGTTCTGTGAACGCAAGATCTTCCGGCAAGTTATCTTTAGCTAAAAAGTATTTTCTATCAGTAGCTAACAGGGTCATGCCCATCCGATAGCGAAGGTAATTGACCCAACAAAAATAAAAGAATTTTTCCTGTTGTTTACTGGTTAGATTTAAGTGTGAAGTCAAGATATCCGTTAAAGTGTGGATCGTCCCTGAAACTTCGGCTATATTAAAAAGTTTGTCATATTTGAACATATAAAGGACATTTGTGATCAGTAAACGGACTTCAGCTTCGCTGGTGGAGATCATGGTTACTTTTTCTGCACCTAAACTCTGAAACAAGGCATTCTTAGAGCGAAAATATGTGGCCGCGCTGATACCTTCTTTTTTTTGCAGATCCTCTTGTGTACGGGAAGCCACATTCATAAATAAATGAAGAAATATTTTAAATTTTAGTGAGTGAAGCGCAGCGTGCGTGGTTATCTTTTGCAGATCAATGGGGTCTGTGTCACTGATCTTGATAAAGCTCTTTTGCCGGTTTTGGATATCTATTGTGATCAAGCCGGTTGCGTTTATATTTTTGATCAGTTGTTTTAATTTATAATTTGTGATTGCTAGAGATGTCGTGACATCCTTGAAGCAGCTCCACTCTTCTGAGTTTTGTAAACAATATGAAACTAATTGCAATTCCTGATATTTAGTGCTGTCGGTAAAGGGTAAATAATTATTTAACAAGCAAAAGACTCCTTTATGTTAAGTCATTCAATCTATTATATCGGTAAAAAACTCGTGAGATTAATTATTATGGGTGAATAGATACTCAATTTTTTTAAGATCAGTTAAAAATATGATACTTAAATAAATTGTTTAGGTTTAGTTAGGCGATCACGATCAGCTAGGCTCAATTATTTTGCACGATCCATTGTAGCTCGCTATAATAAATTCAAGTGAGAAATTTAGGGGGGCGTAAGAAAGAGTGAAAAAAGAAGCAGTAACAAAATTCATTGCGGGCCTAGTTTTATGTTTGAGCGTAACTTTTGCAATCGGAAAGATCTCTGACCAGATCGAACCACATAACCAGTTGACACAGACAAAGACTAAACAGCTTAAAAAAGGCAGTAGGCAGGTACAAGTCAAACACAGAAAAAAAACTAAAAAATCGGTGATGCGCCGACCGATCAACTGGAAAAAGTCTTCTGAAACAGTGGCCTATCCTGAGCTAGCTAAAATCGACGATTTTTGGATCCATGTTTCGACTGGCAAATCGCGTGTTTTCTTGATGTCCGGTTCGAAAAAAATCTATACGATGTATGCTTCAACTGGTGCAGGCGGAGAACAGGCAACACCAAAGGGTACTTGGTATATTCAACCTGAAAAGGGCGACTTTTTCTATAATGGTCAGTCAGGTGAGGGAGCAAAATATTGGGTGTCATTTAAGGGCCATGGTGTTTATCTCTTTCATTCGGTGCCAACGGATCAAAAGGGAAAATTTATTAAAAAAGAAGCCGAGGAATTAGGTAGAAAAGCTAATTCGCACGGCTGTGTTCGTTTATCCGTACCTGATGCCAGGTGGATGTACCACAACTTGCAGACAGATACGAAGGTCGTTATTGATTGAAATTACTTAAAAGTTTAAGCTAGATAATTTGCTGACAGAAGGGAAGAGTGATGGTGGGAAATTTGGGGATTTTGGGAGAAGCTAGTAATGAGAAAAGAAATCAACGGATCATTAAATTACGCGATGCCTTTAATGATGAACGCATCAATACGGTGCAACAAGTAGCTAAATTGTCCGGTTATACTGTTAAAACAGTCGCTAAATGGGCGCAAGACGGCAACATTCCCTTATTAGATGAAGAAAATGGAGCAACTATTGTACCACTAACTAAGCAAAATCAGCGGAGCATCAATGAAAAAAGACAACTTGAGCATATCAATTATTTGAGTATGATTTTTAATAAACAAGAAGCAATCACCGTAGCTGCGTGTGCCCAAAAGATGAATTATCCGGAAGAAACTATCATTGCATGGGCGAGGGAAGGCGATGTCCCATTGTTAGTGGGAGCCAATGAAACTCTCGTGCCTTTAAATGATACTAATACTCCCGCCTGGCTCTAAACCAAAAAAGTCATTCTGTCCTTGAATGTTACATATTATAGGTTTTAAGTCTAATACTTGGGGGACGATTTTAGCTCGGTGTATTATTTTATGATCAAAATTTACGGTGATCTGCGTGCAGTTTATTTAAAGAGTAAGGCGATCCCCATTGCCAGATTGCCGATAATGATCAGTGCATCGATCAAGCTGTTGTTTTGAGAAGACGATTTTTTTGTGACTGATTTTTTTAGTAAAAATGTTCCTAAAATTGCACCAACTATCGCGCTGCCAGCGAGTGCTGCAGCTAGCGGCCAGTCAACTGTACCAACGCCTACCCGCATCAGGAATCCGACTAAAGAGATCCCAGCCAAAACGAAAACGGAAGTTCCGACAGTTTGCATTGTTGTACAACCTAATAAAGTGAGTCCTGCAATGATCGCAGTTGTTCCGCTAGTCCCAACTAAGCCTGAGAGAAGTCCGCTGACGATCCCGAAAAAGCTGGCCTGCAAAAATTTTTTATTTTTATTTTCATGTTCTTCGCTTTTGATGTCAGTCGGCTTTCTTTTCTTGATGATCATCAAGACAGTCAAAGCAATGATAACAACTCCGATCAGCGTGTTATAATCATTATCTGGAATGTCATTAGAAAAATATGAACCGACTAAAGCACCGATCGTTCCCCAACCAAGCATGGTCCAGCCGATTTTAAAGTTAACGTTGGAAGAACGAGCGTGCAAGTAGGCACTGACCGCAGCAGTTGGAAACATGGTAGCTAGTGAAGTAGCGGTGGCTACTGCAGGTGAGATATTGAAGAAGATCGTCAACACACTGACGTATATTGCGCCGGCACCTCCACCAGTGATGACGGTTGCGATCCCCATGACTAAACCAACGAGCGCTAAGATAATAAATTGCATGTCTCTTGTCTCCTTTGTTAAATTATTAGTTCAATTATTTGGCAAACGTTTGTGGTTAAATGCCACAAAATGTGCCTGTAATTAAAAATTATACTTATTTCAAAGACAGCAGCAATCAACAATTTAGGTGTTTTTGTCGGGTACTAAGCTAGAGAGGAATGGTACTATATTGTCACGGATAGGAAAAATCACGAATACAGAGCAGAAGATAATGAGTGCTTTTTGGCAGTTATATCAAGAAAAAAAGATCAGCCAGATCACTGTGCGTGAAGTCATTGAACTAGCTGATTGTAATCGAAGCACTTTTTATGCATATTTTGCTGATATGTATGATTTATTAGACAAATTCGAAGAGCAGCTTTTACCCGACTTGACCCAACCAGCCGTAAAAAAAATTATCGCTAAGGATGACATTTCTTTGTCGGTGCAGCACTGCATGGCCTTATATCAAAAATATAAGGATTATTATCAGGTCCTTTTAGGAGCGAATGGTGATCCTGCTTTTAGGGGTAAATTAACTGATATCCTTGATCAGATGATCAAAGCTCATTTAGGTCAAAGAAAAGGACAAACTAATTTTGAAGTAGATTTCTTGGTAGAAACAACGGCTTCGATCTTATTGACAGCTCTGATCTTTTATTTTAAACGAAGCGATCGCCCCAAAGCAGCAGAAATCATCGCTTTGCTGACAAATGTTTTAAATCAAGGGGTCGCCTCGCAGCTTGGCTGGCATATTTCATGCCAAGAAAAGAAGCAGACTGGTAAATAATAGAAATTGAATAATTAATCTGTACGCTGTAAACTAAACAGCAAGTAAAAATAACTTTGAGGAAAATGAATGATGAAGAAAAAACATAATTGGCTTTGGACCATGCTGTCATTTCTGTTAATTTTGGCAGGCCTGGGCCTGTTAGGCTATACTAGCTATCAGGAAAACTGGTTTGGTATGCAAAACTTTTTTAATCACCAGCAACAAGATGCTTATTTTAAGCACAATGAACAAGATAACGATAGTATGTCCTGGCAAAAGCGCCAAAAGATCCGTGACCAGATTATGCGCCAAACCCAAAAGGATAAGGGATTGACCAAGCAAGGCTTTGTCAGTGTGCCTCGGGTCAAGATCTTGCAGCCGGTCTTTGATGATGCATACTCCAAAAAGGGACTTGCAACCGGTGCTGATTATGCTAACCGCAATGAAGTGGATCCAGAGGGAAAAAAGCAGCCGCAAATGGGCGTCAGCAATTATGGACTCGCAAGTCATAATTTTTATGATGGTAAAACTGGTTTTAGTCCGCTCCAGCAAAACTTGGAACAAGATGAACCTTATATCGTGAATGGCAAACTACATGATAATGATTGGTTGAATGGAGAACGAATCTACTTGGCAAACCAAAAGGGGATCTATGAATATCGCATCGTGCGTCAACATATCGTCAAGCCGACTGATGTCAGTGTTTTGAATCCAACCAAAAAAGCACGAGTTACTATTATTACGTGTCTATACCCTAGCACGCAATACCGGATCATTACGGAGGGGACTATAGTCAAGCAATATTCCTGGCGGAAAGCACCAGTTAAGGCTGTGAACTATTTTGACCTGACTAAGCAACCGACTAATGCCCGAGTAGATTGGTTTAACCCAGGAACTGAAGAAGGCAGCAATGGAGATGCAGGCGGAACAAAAAATGTAAATTGAAAGATGAAACTACCAAGTAATAATTAAATGAAAAAATACCGGATAACGAGAGATTCAATCTCTTTATCTGGTATTTTTTTACTTTTAGGATTTGTAAGAGAATTTAATTCTCTGTGTTACTGCTTAAGTTATTATTGGCAGTTTTTTTGTGCTTAGCATTTTTGACTCTTACGATCAGTTCACGCAAATTGACCATATCCTTAGTTAACGGTGGATGATCCCACACAACCTGATCATTTTTAAAAGTTGGGTCAAAATTATTTGTTATATAAATGTCCGTTTTAGGATTAACAAACCTGTCAATTTGGATATTTAACAAAGCCATTTCTTCCAATTTTTTCTTGATGTAGTCGGTATATTCGATCCCCTGCGAAAAATCAACTGCTATGCGAACTTGATCGGAGAACGCTGTGGCAGGGATCTCAGAGAAAATGGCGAATAGGTATGAGTAATACAACTGTGTGTTCTCATTTTTTCCCAACGGTCGAGCGGATTTAAAGTCAGCACGACATTGTAAGAGCTGTTTGGCTAAGCGAGCAATCGACACGTAGGAATCCTCATAAAAATTCCAATCTTTCATCCTATTATAGGAAGTATCTAGGTAAACTGGAACTAACATTTTAGCGTTTATCTTTAATAATTTATTAGTTAAAGAAAATAAACTGATCTGAGAAAAATTTTCACCTAATGATTGATGGATAAGCGCTATTTGTTGATGTGTGAGTTTCTCTACTGAATCATAGTCTTGTAAGTTCGACAGCATGTCAGTATTAAGTTCTTCGATAGTTACCAAAAAGGTCAAAACAAAATTAGTGATCCTATAGGCGCTGATCACAGAACTTGCCCAGACTTTATTCAAGTAATCAACGATTTTTTTGATATCTGGGGTCTTTTTTAAATCTGCAAGGTATTTTTCATCGTTTTCTGACATTTTATAACCAATTTTGCTGCGCCAGTAGCAGACTGTAACAAAATATAGATGCTGTTTACGCTGAATATTTGTGGGACTAAGCTTGAGCAGCAATATGATGTAATTAATGCTTGCGGCAATGTCTTTTTTCCCAGAACTATCATCAATAAAGTTAAGGTAGGAAAAGTAGTAGATCACACTATAAATGTAATAGCGACTATATGCTTCACTAGAATTCATATTATTATTTATGTCAGTATTAATGTCGTTTAACAAAAGATTCTTTATTCGAAAATAGGTTGCGCGACTGATACCTTGTTTTTGTTGAAATTCAGTATCTGAATAGCCCTTAGGACGCAAGGTGATGTGAATAAAAATTTTAAAACGTAATGAGTGATGTGCCTCATATAAAATGATTTTTTTTAATTTTAGTGTGGTCAAACCAGTTAAGGTTATCTTTTTATCCTGTGCTTGTTCTAGTTTAAGTCCAGAAATCTGACTACATAGATTTTGTGCAGTTGAAAGCACTTTTTGTAAGTTATAAGAGCTGATTTCTAGGTTGTCCTGTAACTCAGAAAATGAAACTGTGTTCTTTGTTGATCCTCTGTTTGAAAAAAACTCAAAGAAACAAACAGTAAGATATCTTTCTTTATCTAAAAAAGGAATAAATGATTGTAACATTCTGATCACCCCCCAATCTTCATATAAAGTTAACTCTCATACATATCTTACTAAAGTACTGATCAATTGGGTAATTCAAATTGCTGAATGTATCATTTATTTTGAAAACAGGTAAAAATTTAAGACCTTGTTGCAGGGCATTTGGCAACTGTAAAAGTCGTTGACAAAAAATTAAGACATGTATAAAAGCTTGTTATATCAACAGTAAGCCTCCGTTAAAAGACTTACTGTTTTTGTTTGGGAATGGACCGTCTCAACTTTTTAATCGGAAAGAAAAAAGTTGATATCAATTTGTTTTTGAAAAGGAAAATTTGTCCATAATTTTGGATATACTGCAATGTAGACCTGTATCAAGAGCAATGAAGTTAGTTCCGAGAAAAATTAAAGCTCAGAATGTTTAGTTTCAGTTGGCGATTGACTTTCATAAATGTTTATACACAGTTGAAAACCCATAAACACTCAAGGCATTTTCTGAGAGAAAGGAAGAATAATATGAGTAATAAAAAAGCAAAATATCTAACTAAGTTATATGCGCTTTTAATGTCACTGACTTTAGTTGCCCAACTGTTTATGCCATTGGTTCAAGTGACAGCAGCTGAAGTTCCGACTGGGATCACCAGTATGGCTGCTAAAACAAAGGGTGACAATGAAGCAGAATTAAATCTTAGTTTGTACAATCCAAATGAAGAAAATAAAGCTGAGAAAATCAGTTTATCTTCGGATGCGCGTGTGAAGCAAATTCCAGCAACCAAGCTAGTTAACACAAACGGGGAGAATGTCGGTACATATCAAATCAAAGATCAGCAAATTGATTTTGATATTAATGGTAAAGTTTCAACCCAAGTTAAAGTGCCAGTTGTTTTTGCTGATGACAATATGGCTAGCCAGGTAATTTTTACCAGTGGGCAACTAAATGCAACTGTCAATTTAGCTAACAAACAAAGTGCACCTGCAAGTAATGAACAAGAGATGAGTAAGTCATCAGAAACAAGCAGTTCACAAGAAACTAGCAATACTTCAGTAAACTCTAGCTCAAGTTCTACTAGTTCAAGTTCTTCAACCACTACGGCTAAAAAAGCAGCTGGCGCTAAGAAAAGCGTTTCTAAAGTGCAAGCTCAGGCCGAAGTGGGAGAAGATATCAAACAATATCTGCCAGAAAAATCAAAGGGAACGATCATTACTGGTGCTGAATTCAAATTTTCTGATGCAAAGGGTAATGACATAACAGAAGATCAGATTACTCCTGATAGCCAAGTATCATTTAAATATCAGTGGGCGATTCCGAATGAATTGCGAAACGGTCATAGCATCAAAGCTGGTGATTATTTTGAGTTTAAACTGCCAGCTAATGTGCAATATAAACCGCAATCTAATGGAGACTTAGGTAATTATGCCTCCTATTCAATTAAGGCTGATGGAACTGTTAGATTTACTTTTAATGAAAAAGTTGAAAATGCTTCAGACATTCATGGAACATTCGAGTACTCTAAGGTTCGGTTAAATGTCAATGAACCCGGCGAAAATGAAATTACGATCGACACGACTTCTGGACCAATCAACCATCAGATCGTTGTGCATCCTAAGGGCGGAAATGACATTGCTAAGAGTGTTCGTAGCAATGATCCTGCAAAAAATCCCAAGAGCATTCAGTGGAATGTGGATATTAATACTAGTTTAAATGAACTTAATAACGCGCAAATAACTGACCAGCTGCCAGAAGGTTTGCAAATGAGTGAATCTGTTGCTCCTGTTGTGCAAGTTCTCAAAATAAACAATGATGGCAACATAACTGGTGTGGAAACAACGCTCATAGCTGATAAGGATTACACAGTGGATGCTGCCGGTAAAATCACTTTAATTGGGGATTATGCTAAAACGAACCAGGCATTCAGAGTAATTTACACAACGGATATTGAGGCCAGTTCGATTCCAGATAAAGGTGGAAATGTTTCGTTTGACAATAAAGCAATTTTAACTAACAAGGGGGAAAAATATTCTGCAAAAGCAACTGCGATTGTTTCTTATGGTAAATTGCTTGAAAAGTCGATGTCAGATACTCATAATAATCAAAAGCTGGATTGGACTATCAATTACAATAATGGCGATAAAAAATTGTCAGCAGGTACCAAGTTAATTGATAAATTAACTGGTGATCAAAAGTACGATGGACAACCAACATTGGTCTATTTGGATGGCCCTAGCGAAGGTCAAAAAGTTCCAGAATCTGACTATACGGTAACTCATAATGGTGACAAGGAAATGACGATCACCTTTACTAAAGATTTAGAGCAGGCAGTTAAGATCACTTATAGCACAAAAGTGACCGGTCCGATCAAAGGTTCAACGGGTGTTAATAACTCAGTTTCAAGTAATGGTGAAACCCCAGTTAATGCTGGAGGAAAAATCAATGAACAGGGGATTGTTAAAGCACGCGGTGCGGTTGATTATAATCAGAAAACTGTTGGTTGGAATGTGACGATCAACTCAGGCCGGCAAGATATGAAGAATTGGTCGGCTGAAGATACTCTGCCTGAAGGCTTAACTTTAAATGAAGAGTCAGTGAAGTTAATTGATACTGACGCTAAAAATGACCTAGAATTAGATAAAGACTATAAGATCAGTAAAACCGACAATGGCTTTAAGATCGAATTCTTGGGTGAATTAAAGAAGTCAGCACCTCATCAATACAAACTGACCTACACCACTAGTTTTGATACCAGCAAGTTAAGCGAAGGTCAAAAATCATGGACGAATGGTATCAAGGCTACTTGGACTGACATTAACGGTGTCGAACACAATAATGAGAAAGAAGCTAAATTTACTCCTAGAGATGAGTATGTTTCCAACGCTACGAAGTCTGGCAGTTATAATGCTACTAGTAAGCACATTACCTGGACGGTGGTAGTCAACTATAATCAACGCGAGTTAAAGAATGCAAAGATCGTAGATAAATTGGAGGGAGACCCAACTTATGTACCTGGCAGTGCTCAATTAAAAGTAGCAACTATTAATAAAAACGGTATCTACACACCAGGTAACGATGTAACTGATAAGGTTAACTATGATGACTCATCAAAGACAATTACTGCTAATTTGCCTGATGGAAATAGTGCTTATGTTTTGACATATGAAACTAGTTTGGAAGGTAAAGTGATCGATCAGAAATCTTATGACAATACAGCAATTTACACCAACAATGGTCAAAACCAAGACGTTAACGCACAAGTTTCAGTACCAAATTCTGGTGAAGTTGCCTACAAGACTGGACGACAAGACCCTGATGATAGTTCATATGCACTATGGGACATTTATGTAAACCGGGAACAGTCAACTTTGAATAATGTGACTGTGACTGATCATCCAACTGGTAGCCAGTATATTGAAAAGGGCAATGTGCATGTTTATGGTACCAAGGTTTCAGAAGATGGCAAATCAGTTACGATTGATAAGAGTCATGAACTCACACAAGGTACTGACTATACCGTTGATATCGAGACCAATCAAACAACTGGCGTTCAAACGATGAAAGTTAAGTTTACAAATAAGATTTCAACTTCTTATGTGGTTGAATATCGTTCTTTGATCACTACTCCAGAAGCTTCGGCAACTCTGGGCAACACGGCTGATGTCACAGCAACAGGGTTAAAAGAAGGCGGGAAGACCGTTGAAAAAGATATTGTAGTTCAAAATAGCGGTGGTTCTTCAACTGGTACTAGTTATAACTATCAACTAACTAAAGTTGATAAAGATCATCCTGACAAAGTATTGCCAGGAGTAACTTTTGAACTATGGACCAGTAAATTAGAAAATGGACAAAGAGTTAAAGGACAAGTTTTCCGGACAAGTACGACTGATAAAGATGGGCAGATCCAGTGGAATAATTTGAAAGCTGGGACATACTTCCTAGTGGAAAAATCCACTTTGCCTGGTTACCAGAAATCCGCAGATAAGAAAATAATTATCGATGACAAAAAAGCAAATAGCGATCATCTCGTTCCAGAAACAGTTGAGAATGAAAAAGTAAAGACTTCTGTCAGTGGAATCAAGACTTGGAATGATAAGAACAATCAAGATGGCAAACGACCAAGTCAGATTACTGTTAATTTGCTTGCAAACGGCGATAAAGTTAAAGATAAAAAAGTACAGGCAAGAACAGATGGAAAATGGAAGTACAACTTTACTAACTTGGACAAGTTTGATGCAGATGGCAAAGAAATCAACTATACAGTAAGTGAAGACCAAGTTCCTGATTATGAGTCCAAAATCGATGGGTATAACATTACGAATACGCATGAAGTTGCTAAAACTAATGTTTCTGGACACAAGACTTGGGATGACAAAGACAACCAAGATGGCATTCGTCCAAGTCAGATCACGGTTCACTTATTCGCTGATGATCAAGACACAGGCAAGAGCCAAGTCGTAACCGCTGAAAATGGGTGGGAGTATAATTTTAAAAATCTCGATAAGTATAAGGATGGCAAAGAAATAACGTATTCTGTTAAGGAAGATCCGGTTGCTAAGTACACTCCAACAACAAACAAAGACGGATACGGTATTACCAATACCCATACTCCAGAAACCTTTACTTTGAATGGTAAGAAGACTTGGAACGACAATAATGATCAGGATGGTAATCGCCCGGATAGTATTACCATACATTTATTGAAGAATGGTAAAGAAATCGATTCTAAGAAAGTCACAGCCAAAGATAATTGGGAATACTCATTTAAAGATTTAGACAAGAACGTTAATGGTAAAGAAGCCGTATATAAAGTAACTGAGGACAATGTTCCTGATTATTCATCTGATGTGAGTGATAATAAAAACATTGTTAATAACTACACACCT
This sequence comes from Ligilactobacillus acidipiscis, assembly GCF_900116935.1. NCBI lineage: Bacteria > Bacillati > Bacillota > Bacilli > Lactobacillales > Lactobacillaceae > Ligilactobacillus > Ligilactobacillus acidipiscis. The sequence goes on along the minus strand of NZ_LT630287.1, from coordinate 2,208,983 downwards.
GATAAAACGAGTGCTACGGTAACTAAATCCTGGAATGACGCAAACGATCAAGATGGTTTGCGTAAAAATGTTAAAGTTCAGCTTTATGCGAATGACAAGGCCTATGGGGAGCCAGTTGAATTAAGCGAGGACCAGAATTGGACTTATACTTGGTCTGACTTAAATCAACGTCAGGGGAAGAAAAATATTAAGTATACCGTTAAAGAGGTTGATATTCCGGATGGTTATACTTCTGAAGTTAATAACGATAATCAAGGTAATATGATTATTACTAATACGCATAAAGTCGCTAAGACCAACGTTTCAGGTCAGAAGACATGGAAAGATAATGATGATCAAGATGGCAAACGGCCAAACAAGATCACCGTAAACTTGTTAGCTGATGGTCAGAAAGTTGCCTCACAGACAGTAACAGCCAAAGACGACTGGAAGTATGATTTTACTGACTTGGATAAATTCAAAGCGGGTAAAGAAATCAAGTACACGGTTCAAGAAGAGCCGGTAGCTGGTTATGAAACAACTTACGATGGCACTGATATTACCAATACGCATGAGATCATCAAGACTAACATTTCAGGTCAGAAGACATGGAAAGATAATGATGATCAAGACGGCAAACGGCCAAACAAGATCACCGTTAACTTGTTAGCTGATGGTCAGAAAGTTGCCTCGCAGACAGTAACAGCCAAAGACGACTGGAAGTATGACTTTACTGACTTGGATAAATTCAAAGCGGGTAAAAAAATCAAGTACACGGTTCAAGAAGAGCCGGTAGCTGGTTATGAAACAAATTACGATGGCACTGATATTACCAATACGCATGAGATCATCAAGACTAACGTTTCAGGTCAGAAGACATGGAAAGATAATGATGATCAAGACGGCAAACGGCCAAACAAAATCACCGTTAACTTGTTAGCTGATGGTCAGAAAGTTGCCTCGCAGACAGTAACGGCCAAAGATGACTGGAAGTATGATTTTACTGACTTGGATAAATTCAAAGTAGGTAAAGAAATCAAGTACACGGTTCAAGAAGAGCCGGTAGCTGGTTATGAAACAACTTACGATGGCACCGATATTACCAATACGCATGAGATCATCAAGACTAACGTTTCAGGTCAGAAGACATGGAAAGATAATGATGATCAAGACGGCAAACGGCCAAACAAAATCACCGTTAACTTGTTAGCTGATGGTCAGAAAGTTGCCTCGCAGACAGTAACGGCCAAAGATGACTGGAAGTATGACTTTACTGACTTGGATAAATTCAAAAATGGGAAAGAAATCAAGTACGCTATTTCAGAAAATCGGGTCGATGGATATACAACTCAGGTTGATGGCTATGATCTAATTAATACCTTGGAAGACAAAGATATCGTGCCAAATAATCATTCTAAGAACAATAAGAATGATCACCCACGTAATTCTCAAGATATTAGTCGGCAAAAAGCAAAGAAACATGGACTTTCTGCTTTCTTGCCGAAGACTGGTGAAATGAATTCAGAAAATCTTGTGATGGTAGGAATTTTATTAGCCATGATCATTTTAGGTACTGGCGCTTATATTTTTAGTAAAAAAAATCGGAATAAAGAATAAGACGTATAAGTAAATAAGGTTTGAAATTGAACTGCCTGTTTCTTCAAGGAATGGGCAGTTTTTATTTTGCTTTTTTCTCTGTTTAGAAATAATGATCGCTAGCTTCCCAGAGCTAATGCGGTTATTTTTTTGCTATTTATATAGCATATATATTTAAAATAGTTTTATATATGCCATAATAAACTTATGGAAAATCCAGAATTTGAATCATTTGAACGCTCTAATGGTCATGATGAATTTGACAATTGGTTGCAAGAACTATCACTTAAAGACCGGGCAAAAATGTTGCAGGTTATTACGGATGCACAAGAGCAAAGTTTATTAGTTGCACAACGGATGACGTGGGTTAAAAAAATAGATACGGAGAAGAACCTCTATGAGCTACGTAGCAAGGTTGCTAAAAATATTCAACGTGCCTTATATTTTCACGTTGAAGGACCGCGTTACGTGATCACACATGGCTTTACCAAGAAAACTCAAAAAAAGCCACCAACGGAAATTAATCATGCCCTTGCTTTAAGAAAAGAATGGAGGAATCAAAATGAAGATCAATGATATTTTAACTTGTGAATTAAAGGACCCAGAATTTGCTAAAAACTACCGTGTTGAAAAGGAACGTTCTGCGAGCGCGCTTGCCCTATATTATGCACGTGAAGAAGCTGGTTTAACTTAAGCTGATTTGGCCGAAAGAGCAGTCTACCATTGCTCGCATCGAACGTGGCGACAATGTAACCTTTGATAAATTGGCAGAAATTGCTCACGCTATGGGTAAAACAATCCGCGTTGAGTTTGTTAAATAAAAAGCTAATAGCGGACGTAATTTATACAGTAAAACAGCATTGATTTATCAAAAAAATCAATGCTGTTTTTTGCGTACACTTTTTGGTAGAAAAAATACAGTTTTAGCGTAACTTTTGAAGTGCAACAATTCAGTTGGGGTACTTTAAGAATTTAGAGTTTTTTTGAGACATATCGCTAATATTTCGTTAGATCTTTACTGTCCCTGCAATTACTTTTCCTGACATTGTTTGCAGGTAATTGCCCAAAGATGTGACATTATTTTTCTTGGGATCAGGATTATTATTTCGCACTTTTTTAAGCTGCTTTTCAAAATTAGCAAAGGTTGTTTGGTTTTGCTGATAGAGCTGTTTCTCGCTGATTTTAGCAGAAGTTTTAACGAAAATTATTTTTGGAGTTGGCATATCAGCACTTTTCTTTGAATCAGTAGTATCTTTTAAACTATCCTTGATATTTATTTTGTGAAAACTACTAGTTGTAGCACCAAGATTGCTCTTTTCTTGGCGGATACGTGGCAAATCTTCAAGAATCAAATAAGCCAACTTGCCGTCATTTGATTTTTGAAACTGTTTCTTGTCATTAAATAAGACATTACTTGGGTTATTCCCTAATTTTGTATTTTTTTTAGGAATATCATATTCTTGTGAAAGTTCTGGGTTCTTTTCAAACGGCTCGGGATAGCCTTTTGAAACGTTAGAAAGTACACTTTCATCGTTACCAGTATCTGTCTGAGAAGTTTGTTGCTCTTCTTGATTTTCGTTGTTGTTTGGTTCAACAGGTTCAACTGGAAGAATAGGTTCAGTCGGTTGAACAGGCTTGGCAGGGCCGATTGGCTGAACAGGTTCAGTTGGTTCGACTGGTTTAACAGGATCAATCGGTTGAGTAGGCTCAGCAGGTTCAACTGGCGCAACCGGTTCAGGATCCTTACTGTAGACAATATAATGTGTTGTGTCAGCGGAATCGTAATTGACGTCCTCTGATAGCGGAGCCTCATTTTTGGAATGATAGCCTGCAATTTCAGGAATAGCTACGTTATTAAATCTTTGAGCTGGTGACCATCTTTCAGAATCTGCCACCATTTGTCCAGTGACCTTGTCGAATGTATATGAATGTTCAAAATTAAGTGATTCACTATAAGGTTCAGCTAGTTCGTTACCGTCTTCATCAATAAAATGAACTGTGTTAGTAATTGTGTTTGTTTTATCGACGATAGTTTGAATACCATGTTTTAAATAAACATTGAACACTTGATCAGTTAGTGCATCGTTATCAAACCGCTGTCCACCGTTAAATTCATCGGTTACTGACTCGTAACCCTGGTCTTGATAACCTGTGATCTTTTGTGCAGTTGAATAATCAATGTTTTCCCCCGTCATACCTTCTACAGTGTCAACGCTAAGTTCTTGACCTGTATTTTGATCAATGTAATGGATCACAGCTTTTTTGCTGGCCACATAGTCAAAACTATCGATTTGAAATTGGTGCAAGTTTTTCGCACCACCCGTTGAGGCAGCCATCATGAAAGCGGCCAAGTTGTTATCAAAGTTACTCAAGTTAACTTCTTTGCTCCATGTCCAACTTTGACCATTCCCTTGTAGAGTTAGTGTCATCACATGGCTTTTTCCGTCATATTCGATAGTAAAATCGTGAAATCTGCCATCAATAATATCTTTGGTCAAAATTTGGTAGCCATTTTTGCCGTTATTTTGAGCCGTTTCAGCCCACCATGCTTCAGGGTTATTTGTATCATCACCAGGACGTTTCTTGCTGGTTGTTACGAAACCGCCAAATGGTTGACCACCAGTATCTGGGTCTTTATCCCAGCCGAACTGATCAGAAGTGGAGTTGCCGTTTGGGTTCGGCGCTTGGTAATCGTTGTGCCAAGTATCTAATTTAAAGCCGAAAGCATTTTCTAAGCCGGCGATCCCGTTATTACCGCCAGAGATACCAACGTCGTTAGTGTTGCCATTATGAAGAGCTAAACCAATACCATCTGCACCGTTTTTGTCGGCACCTAAATTGATCGAACCTGTCAATTTAAAATCATACTCGAGGTTAATTTTATTCTTTAAAGTAAAATTACCAACTTGATCATTTTTATTTGGTACTAAGGTCATGATTCCTGTTTGTGGATCATAGTCGGCATCACCATTCAAAACAAAATAATCCAAGAAATTGTCTTTGTTAACATGACTATAGTTGTTGTTAGTCCCTTTCAACTGGTGCAGTAAGTCTTGATATGACAATTCTTTTTTGGAAGAGGTTTGCTGGTTTTGCACTTCTTCTTTTTGTGCAGCGGCTTGTGTTGGTTGTGCAGCCTGTTGGCTCGTGTTATTTGTTGGCACTTGGTCTGGCTGCGCTTTCTCCTGCTTGCCTGTTTGGCTAGTTATCTGTGGCGAATGTTTATCATTTTTTGCCTCGTTTTGTCCTGAGTTGTGGGTTGAATCAGCCGTCACTTGAGGTGTTTGCTGCTCAGAGTTGGTAACCTCATTTTTAGGATCTGTAGTTTTGCGAGCAGAAATTACCTGCTGTTTTTCATCTTTGTTACTGTCATTAAACGAAGATCGTTGTTGCGGATTTTCTTGGACTACATCATTATCTTCCGTAGGTTCAGCTGTGTCTACTGCAAGTACATCATCTGTTTTTTCCTGCTGAATGGTAGCGGCCTGTGCTAGCAGAGAATGATTATAAAGAGTCACTCCGCCTAACCCAAGGGAAAAAAGGGTAAGTGAAGCAAAAATCCAGTGTTTACCAGCTTTATACATTTTATAGTGTATTTTTGGATTATTGTTATTAAACATTATTTTGTTTCCTCATCTCTTGTTTTTCCATATTTCTTTTGTTTGACGTCAACGATCACATCGCCTAGAAATGCCCAGTCTTCGGCTAACGGAGGATTTTCCCAAATAACTTGCCTTTTCTTGATCAGCGGATCATAAATATTTGATAGGTATATATCACAATCATTTGAAAGACTGTTCGTAATAACGATATTCAAGTTATCAAATTGTTTGACCTGATTATAAATATATTTCGTATATACTGCTCCTTGAGAAAAATCAATTGCGATCTTAACTTTATCCCGAAAAATATTGATCGGGATCTCATTTAAGATATTAAACAAATATGAATAATAAAGCTGTGTCAGTTCCTCTTGGTCCAGTAATATTCCACTCTTGGCAGCACATAGTTCAACAAAGCTTAGAGCTATTTGATCTGCCTGCGGGTAAGATTCTTGAAAGAAAAAAATTTGTTTGGGATCAATAAAGGAGTTGTTGAAGAAAGATGGCGAAAGTGTCTTGGCATTGATCTTAAACAAGGAAGTTACAAAGCTTTCATATTCTGGCTTTGTGGTATTGATCTGTAATTCTTCTTCGAGAACAACACATTGTTTTTGTGTGAGATATTTTATTTCTGCCAAATTTTTGAGCTGTAAAAAATTTTTTTCCTCTAAGAGGTCGTTAGTAGTTAGAAAAGTCATGAAATAGCGCGAGTCCCTTAATGCTTGCTTTTGCGGCAATTGATATTGTTTTTTAATAATTTCTGCAAAAGTTTTGACACGGGGGTCATCTGCAGTATCCATAATATTATTTTCATTATTATCCGTCAGAGTATTACCGCTCAAGGTTCTCAGGTGCACAATACTGATAAAATAAAGTAATTGTTTTCTTTGTGTATTTGAAAGACTTAATTTCCATCCTCAATTGTCAAGTTAAGTGCAACACTAATGGCCTATTCTTATAATTGGTCTAGAAAGTTAAACCAGTTGTGGCATAACATCCGCTGGACAACTATAGCTTAAACAGCGGCGGGGACGGTGATTCAGCGTGTCTTGAACCAACTGCAGATCCACTAATGAGAGGTTTTTAAAGGAATGCCCCTTTGGGAAGAACTCTCTTAATTGACCATTCACATTCTCATTAGTGCCCCGTTCCCAGGGAGAATATGGATGGGCAAAGTAGATTTCCGTTCCTTGAACCTGATTTAAACTAGCGAATTCCGAGCCGTTGTCAAACGTGATAGTCCGAAAGTTTTCTGCACCGTAATCATCAATCGTATCTTGGAGGGCTTGCCGGCAAGTCTCTGCCCGGTAATCAGGCAATTTAACGATAATTTCCATCCGGCTAACTCGCTCGGTTAACGTCATTAAAGCTGGTTCGGACTCAACCCGTTTGGCTTTCACTAAGTCGCCTTCCCAATGGCCCAACTCCTGACGTTTCCGAACCACTGCGGGCCGGTCTTCAATGGACTGTCCAAGCCGTTTTTTATTCAGGCGGGCATGTCGGTGATTCGGGCGTTTAACGCGGCGACGTAGCTTCATGGGTAAATCATAGTTGTGAAGCTCCGGGAGCTTGCCAGCCTCGATGTACCGATAGACCGTAGCCGTTGATGGGCAGGGAAAGCCCGGGTAATGAGCTTTGAAATAGTGGACATACGTATCGACACTGAAAACTCGTGGCTTAGCTTTTAAAGCTTTCGGCAGGGACTTGAAGAACACGGCAGCCCGCTGCAGTAAACCTTTGGGGTGACACTTGGCCCGCTGTTCTCGATAGTAAGCCGCCCCGCGCTCGGCAAAGTAGCTCTGATATGACCGATGTTTCTGGGAATCAATCTGGGTGGTTAACCCGCGTTTTAATTCGCGAGAAATGGTGCTGGGACTCCGGTGAAGCCGGCTGGCGATCTGACGAACGCCAAATCCTAATCGAGTCAGGGACTCAATTTGACCGCGTTCAAAAGATTGGAGTTGTTGGTAATGCTTAGGCATGATATTCTTAGTTTGGGTCATGAAGACACCTATCCTTATCTGTTGATTTTGTCGTTAATAATAAGAATAGGCCTTCATGGCCTTTTAAGCTAGTCTAATTGGTCTAGTTATCAAGTGTTGCACTTCAATTTTAAATCGGGGGACTTAATTTCCATATTAAAATAGCATCTCTTAGCAAATCTGTCACAGCTGATTTTACTTTTGGTGAATCGATATAGTCTGTATAAGAAAAATAGTACAGCACATCAAAGATATAGAAGCGCAGACGAATCTCGTCATTCTTGCTACTATCTGGAAGTTGAGTTTCGAGTGCTTTGGATAACGCGGCCTTTGACCGGAAAAAAGTTGCCCGGCTGATACCAACTTTTTTGACAAAGTCAGCTGTAGATTTGCCGCCATAGTTAAGGTAGTCATGGACAAAAATTTGTAGACGTAATGATTCTTGTGCCATTAAAGAAATAATTCTTTTAAGAATTTGAGTTGTGACTCCGGTCGCGATTATTCCTTTACTTTTATTGTATTGTATTTCTACATCATCAAATTGCTGTCCAACAGTTAATGCATTTTCGGCTAATTTATTAAGTTGATATTGGCTTAACCCCAACTCTTCTTTTAACACATCGATTGATGCATAGTCGTGTTCTTTATGAGCAAGAAATTCGAATAACTGAACTGTTAAGTATTTTTCTTCATCTAAAAAACAAATATATTTTGTTAGCATTTTACTGTTTTCACCTACTATTCTAGTTATCCCCAAATTTTATATAAAGTTCCGTGGTCATTATACTAAAGTGAAAAAACTAGCAATGCCCCTTGTTTTAAAATTTGGTATCAATGTTTTTTATATTTCTTGAAATGTCAAATTAAGTTAGAAATAACATAGCTGTTTATCTGTGATGTTTTCCATGAATACCTCAATTGGTGTTTTATAATTTAATGATTTTCTTGGAATATGATTACGCCGGCTACTGACTTGTTGAACTAAAGCATTTGGTAAATTGCGAAAATCCATGCTCTTGTTGAGACCATCTCGTCTAATTAGTCCATTATTATTTTCGTTTAAGCCACGCTGGTTAGGAGCCCCAACTTCGGCAAAATAAGTACTAATATCATGCTTATTTGCGATTTCTTTCCAACCAGTGAATTCTTTACCATTATCAAAAGTAATTGACTTGAAAAGGTGTTTTGGCTGTTGGGACAACCATTGATTAAGATGTTTATTAACGCATTCAGCCGATTTTTGTTGGATGTTTAAAATGATTTCAACTTTGGAGAGACGCTCAACTAAGGTCATAACTGCACCTTGATGTGCTTTGCCTTGGACGGTGTCTGCTTCTAAATGACCAAATTCATGTTGAAAATGAGGATAATCCTGATAGCGTTGATAAATACTTCTGCCGAGTCGGCCAGCTTTACCACGCCGTTCAACGTAACCATTTGGATGCCTTTTACCTTTCATTGGCAACAATTTCACATTGAAAACACCTCTTTGAAAAAGTCGGTATAAGGTTCTCATACTACAACTGATCTGTATCTCAGCTCGACCAATAATCGCATCAGGGGTCCAACCTAATGCGAGTTTCTGCTTAATGTATTTGGTTTCATCTTCTGGTAATTCAATTGCTTTTCGACCGCAATGAGTTTTATTAACTCGATGATTTTCTTGAAATTGACTAATTGAATTACCAGCATCTAGAAACCGGTAAACACGATAAACGGTTTCGCTGGAACGTTTAAGAGCTTTAGCGGCATGATAGGCTTTAATATCTTGTTTCCAAAAATTATATATAAAGGTTAATTCACGTGTGGTAAGATGTTTATAAGTCATTTGTGGTTACCTCTCTTTTGATTAGGGAGAGAGCGTAAAATATCTTGTGTAAATGCATAAAAGATTTCTGAATTGTATAGAAATAGGGAATGCCTTCCCTTATGATATTTAGTAACCACAGAAAACATCACAGGAGGCATTCCCCATGAATGAACTTACCACAGAAATTATCGCTGCACTAGCCCAAAAGCAAGATTTGGACGAAGTTTTTCGTCACCACCTCGAAATTGCGATTAACCAGCTGCTTCAAACCGAATTGGCAGAGTTTTTGGGTTACGAACGCTACTCATACGCTGGGATTAACACTGGTAATAACCGCAACGGCAGTTATGAGCGCTCGTTTGATACGAAGTACGGCCAACTTAACTTAACCATTCCTCGAGATCGCAATGGCCGGTTTGAAAATCATACCTTGCCAGCCTACGGTCGGCACAGTGATAATTTAGAAACAACGGTCATTCAGTTGTATACCAAGGGAATTACCACTGCTGAAATTGCCGAACTCATTGAGAAAATGTACGGTGCTCACTACTCCAAAGCCACGGTTTCCAACATGACTAAAGCCGTCAATGAACAGGTTCAAGCTTTCCAGCAACGTCGACTGGCTTCACAATATGCGGCCATCTTCTTAGATGCCACTTACTTGCCGTTAAAGCGGGATACCGTTCAAAAAGAAGCCGTTCATATTGCGATTGGCATTCGTCCAGATGGTACGAAAGAAGTGCTGAACTACCAAGTGGCGCCAACGGAATCGACTGGAATCTGGACTGAACTGCTGGGAACCTTGATCAAGCAGGGCGTTAAAGATGTGCTGTTGTTTGTGGCCGATGGGTTAGTTGGTTTGGATGAAGGCTTGAATCGGCATTTCCCTAAAGCCAAACGACAACGTTGCCTGGTTCATGTTGGGCGGAATCTGATGAACAAAGTTCGCGTAAAAGACCGCAAGGCCGTGATCAGTGACTTTAAACAAGTTCATCGGGCCGCCAACCGTGAAGCAGCCGAACTGAAACTGAATGAGTTCGCCAACAACTGGCATCAGACCTATCCCAAATTAATCAAAGATCTGCTTAAAATGCCGAATTTACTCACTTTCATGGACTTTCCACCAGCTATCCGGCAATCACTATACTCCACTAACCTGATTGAGAACTTTAATAAGCATCTCAAGCGCACCACCCACCACAAAGAACAATTTCCAACGGAAGATTCACTGGATCGCTTCCTGGTTTCTCAGTTTAATGTTTATAACGAGAAGTCTCTGAAGCGGATCCACCGAGGGTTCAAAGGACTCCAGGACACCTTGGAAGCATCATTTATTTAAGTTAGATACATATTATATGTACGAAGGCATTTCATTTACACAAGATTCTTGACGCTACCATTAGGGATATTCAAAAGTCTACCACAAATGGCTTTTTTATTTCTAACTTAATTTTACAAACGACGATAATAAAGAAGAAGTAGGCAGATGATATTTTTGTAGAAGAAATTTTTTAGTCTGAGTTTTAATACCTCTTAAATCTTATTACCTGTTAAAGGATATCGGTAGAATAACAAAGTTGCTTGATGGTATGTTATTATATAACTTAGTTATTGAATCTACTAATGAGAATGTATAATCTGTTAATAAATTAAAATTGAGGTCTGCAGTGTATGTATAAAATATTTGCAGCGTTATTTACTACTATGATAATTTCTGCGCTCCTTGTACCCATTGTACGAAAATTTGCCATTAAGGTTGGTGCAGTGGATAATCCAAATAAACGCCGTATAAATTCAAAGCCAATGCCGACTTTAGGCGGCTTAGCTATTTTTATTGCTTTTAACATTACTAATTTCTTTTTTCTACGGGGTCAGTATCCACAAAAGCAGATGATAGTATTGTTTTTAGCTGAATGTATCATCATTTTAACTGGATTTATTGATGATATTTATGAGTTGAAACCAAAACAAAAGCTGCTCGGGATCATAATAGCAGCATTAATTGTTTATTATGTTGCAGGAATCAAAATGACAACTATATCGATTCCTTTTGTTGGGTTGTTTCATCTGAAATGGTTGAGTATGCCGGTAACTATAATTTGGATAGTGGCAATTACTAACGCAATCAATTTATTGGATGGGCTGGATGGTTTAGCCACCGGGGTTTCGATTATCGCTGTGACTACTAGTGCCTTAACTAGTTTTTTCTTTTTGAATAACACTGGGGTTTTTGTGTCAGTCCTGATGTTGACTTTGGTTGCTGCTATGATAGGCTTTTTACCTTATAATTTTAACCCAGCAAGTATTTTTTTGGGTGATACAGGCTCGTTATTTATTGGATTTATGATTTCGGTCTTTGCTTTGTATGGGTTAAAAAATGCCACGTTCATTAGTTTGGTTATTCCAATCATTATTTTGGGAGTACCGATCACTGATACTGTTTATGCTATTTTGCGAAGGATGCTGAATAAAAAGCCTATTTTCCAAGCTGACAAACACCACCTACATCATAGATTAATGCAGATGGGTCTCACACACCGGCAAACGGTTTTAGTGATTTATGGTATTGCATTGATATTTTCGTTTATTTCTCTACTCTTTCCTCTTTCTAATTTTTGGGGTTCGGTTGCATTAATTTTTGCGACCTTAATTGGACTTGAACTTTTTGTCGAAGCAATTGGTTTAGTTGGAAGTAACAGACAGCCGTTGCTGCATTTGATTAAAAGAATGGTCCTTAGTTCTTCAGATACTAAAGGATTATACGAGAGGGAAGTTAAAAGAAAAAATAAAGATAAAAAATAAAAGGGTCTACACTTTTTAGTGTTGATGAGCGTTCATCAGCACTATTTTTGTACAAAAAAGGACATCATTTGTCCTCATATGCTACGATTAAAGCGACAAAACCAAATCAAAGCGAGGTATAAATGATGTCCCAAACTGATTCTATCCTAAATTTACTCAATATCCAAGACCCAAATATCAAAATTTCAGCTTGTACTGATTTTTCACAGGCCGGAGTTCACGAAAAACTGCTTTCAGCTACGCTGACTTACCCCGTCGAACGCTGTGTTAATTGTGGTTCCACGAATCTCGTTCAGAATGGGACCCGCCTGACCAAGATGAGACTACCCAGCCTAGGTGAACAACCGCTCCGCATGAACTTGCGTAAACAGCGTTATCTGTGCCGAACTTGCCACCATACTTTTAGCGCGCAGACGCAGCTCGCTCCACCTCGGCACTCGATCACCCGCCAAGCAGTCCACGAAATCGCGACTTTGGCTAAGAACTCACTGCCAGTCAAAACGATCAGCCAGACCGTGGGAATCTCAGCTTCCTCGGTTCAACGGATCTTGTATAAGGATCAGCGAGCTTTAGTAACGCCCAAAGAGCTGCCGACAGCTCTCAGTTTTGACGAATTTCGTTCAACTAAGAACTGCTTTTCTTTTATCTGCATTGACGCAAAAACCCATGATTTGGTCACCTTATTGCCAGATCGTCTCTCGCAGACGATCCGCGAGTATTTCACCAATACTTATACACTTTCTGAGCGTCAAAAAGTTCAACTGGTGACCATGGATCTGAATGCGCAGTATCAGACTTTCGTCCGTCGTCTTTTTCCTAACGCACTGATCGTCTTTGACCGTTTCCATATTGTTCAGTTAGCGGGTCGGGCACTTGACCATGAACGGCTGCGTGTTTTAAAAGGGATCAACGACCACCACGACCGCAACTATAAAGTTTTAAAAAGCAACTGGCGCTTATTCCACTTAGCTGAAAATCAACTTGAGACCTCCCAGGTTAAATATTATCGGGGATTAAATGAATACACGACTGCCCAAAATGTGGTCGATCTGGGACTCAAGAATTTTCCACAGTTCGCAGAAAACTATCAGACCTATCAAACGATCTTAACCTTTATTCGCAACCGCGATCGGGCTACTTTACAACAATTAGTTATGAACTACCGTCCCAATGGTACTGAAATGGATACCGTCATGAGGACCATTCAAAAGAACTACTTAGGGATCAGGAACGCTTGTCTCTATGACTACTCTAATGGGCCGTTAGAGGGGATCAATCGCAAGATCAAAGAACTTAAACGTAGCTGTTACGGATTCAGTAACTTAAGGCATTTCTTTATCCGCATCAAATTGATCCATGCCTAAGATAAAAAATTTAGGTCAACACTGTGGGAGGCAGGTGCGGGCCCATTTCGCTACGCTTCGGACCCGCACCTGCCTCCCAACCCAAACACTTTAATCTAGCTATGGCAGTAAAAAAAGAACCCTACCATAAAGATAGAGTTCTATGGGCCATCAACACTATTTGACAAAGTCCCAAATAAAATCGATACCCATCCGAGAAACTCTCAGATAGGTATCGATTTTTTATATATTTTTATCTGTGAAAACATACCACTTGCTGACTATATAGTTTAAGATTCCGACAACAATGTTATCAAAAATTTTTACTAAAAAAGAATTATAGTTCAAAACTTTAATTCCTAACCAAATTATGACTATATCCATCGCTAGCGCAAAGAGACGAACCACTAAGAAAGAACCTAATTCACTAAGCAACTGTCCAAGGCCATGATATTTGGAAGAAAAAACTAAAAATTTATTTGAAAAATAGGTTACAAAAACAGCTAATAACCAAGCTAATATGTTGCCAGCTTGATAATGCCATCCCAATTTAAGAGAGTATAAAATAGTTTGTGTAAATGAATAAAAGTCCTGTCGAAAAGGGAATCCCTTCCCCGTATGATTAAATCATCCAAATCAAACCAAAACGGAGGGATTCCCCATGGATCAGTTTACCAAAAATCTAACCAAAACTCTATTGTCAAATGGCGATGTTAAAGAACTTTTTCGTCAACAACTCGAAACGGCTATTAATCACATCTTGCAAGCTGAACTGACTGCCTTACTTGGTTATGATCCTTATGACCGCAGTGGCTTTAATACTGGCAATTCTCGTAATGGCCAGTATTATCGTTTAATTGACTCTGAATATGGTAAGTTGAAAATTGCTGTGCCGCGTGACCGTAAAGGCCATTTTCATAACCACCTGCTTCCAGCTTATTCTCGTCGTCAGGACGCTTTAGAAACAACAATCATTCAGCTTTATTCCAAGGGCGTTACGACCCGTGAAATTGCAGATTTGATTGAAAAAATGTATGGCTCTTATTATTCACCTAGTACTGTTTCTAATATCACTGCTCAGGTAACAAAACAGATTGAAGCTTTTCATCAACGAACTATTAAGGCAAACTATGTTTGTCTTTTCTTAGATGCAACTTACTTACCTTTGCGCCGCGATTCAGTTCAAAGAGAAGCGGTCTATATTGCTTTAGGTATTACATCTGTCGGCATCAAAGAAGTTCTTGATTATCGAATCGCTCCAAGTGAAAATGCAGGAGTTTGGTCAGAAATGGCAGAAGATCTTAAAAAACGTGGATTAGAACAAGTCCAGTTGATCATTGCAGATGGAATGGTTGGTCTGCAGCCAGCATTATTGCACGCTTTCCCGAAAGCTAAATTTCAAAGATGCCTAGATGCCTAGTACATGTTATGCGCAATATTGGTTCGCATGTGCGTTTAAAAGATCGTGAGGCGATCTTAAATGACTTTAAAGAGTTGCATTCAGCGACCGATGTAACTGCAGCACACAAGATCTTAAATGATTTTTATGGTGCATGGGGGGAAATCGTATTCCAATCTGATCCAGCAACTTAAATCCATTGAAAATGAACTATTAGCTTTCCTGAGTTTTCCCCCGGCCATTCGACCAACAATTTATTCAACCAATATCTTAGAATCACTGAACAAAAGAATCAAACGCAAGACCAAACCAAAGGAACAATTTCCAAACGAAAAATCTTTAGACAATTTCATTGGAGTTCAAGTCATAAGCTATAACGAAAAGTACTTCAATCGTAGCCATCGCGGATTTGGTCAAGTCAAAGACACGTTAGAATCACTTTTCGATTAATACTTTATTTTGCCAGGAGAAGGGATTTTCATTTACACAAACTTCTTGACACTCCCCAATTTAAGCCAAAGCATAAAAGTACCAATATTAACTAGTGTGGCGATTCCACCCCAAAAAACATAGACGAGAAATGTTTTATGCTTCTGTAGAAATTCAAGCAACATGCCGAAAATTCCCCTTATTTTTTCTCAGCATTTTTATTAAGATCGCTTTTGATCTGAGTCGTGCTGATTTCTGGTGTCCTTGGTAAATAAACTACTTCTACGCCTTCGTCTTTTAGAAAGTCGAACTTACCCGCCCAATCATCGCCAATGGCAAATGTATCAATGTCATACTTATGCACATCGGTTACTTTTTGATCCCAGTTTTCTTCTGGAATAACCAGATCAACATAACGAATAGCTTCTACTAACTGTTTTCTTTGTTCATACGTAAAGTATGTTTTTTTGTGTTTCTTCTCCCAATTAAATTCATCTGAAGAAATGGCAACGACTAAGTAATCACCAAGAGCTTTAGCTCGCTTTAATAAATTAATGTGACCATAGTGTAGTAAATCGAAAGTTCCGTATGTAATTACACGTTTAATAGTACTCACTCCTTCTAATAGTATTCTATCCATATAGGATACCATTAATTGAAAATAATAACTTTTAAGAAAGTTTGAATTTTTCGAAGAACAAGTTGCTGTTAAAAATTGTGTGAATCCTGATACATTTATGTTATAGAGATTTAAGATGACGAACAAGATATGAAACTTGGAAATTAAATGGTAAAAACATCTTACAAAATAAATGGTATTATATTTAAAGAGCGAGTAATATTGATACTTGAGCATTAGTACCTTAAGCAATTAAATAATTGTAATAATAGTTGGTATATATCATAAATACGAGAAAAAAGGTGAGAGAAAATGTCTAGGCAATTTAAGCAAAATGGAATCATTACTATCATGTTTATAATTTTGTCAGCAGGTGCGACTATAATGGTTATGAAAGATGGTGTCATAAATGGCATTGCTTCAGATGCAGGCTTTCATTTTTCACGTGTTGAACAAATATATGATAATCTAAAAAATGGCAGTTTCTTTACTTTTATTGCTACAAATACTTTTCATCAAACAGGTGCAGGCTCATTTTTGTTTTATCCAACAGTATTTTTATATCCGTGGGCTTTTTTACGTTTCTTTCTAGACCCTGTTTCTTCTTTCTATTGTTGGTATGGAATAATGACTTTTCTTTGTTTAATGATCAGTTATTTTTCGATGAAAAGCTTTTCTAAGGAAACATCTCGCAGCGCTTTTTTTGCTTTGTTATATACTTTTGGTTTGTACAGATTACGTTTGGGCATTGTGAATTTGGTTTTAGGAGAATTTGTTGCATACACTTTTTTGCCACTGGCTTTTGTTGGATTTTATCAAGTATTTTGGGGAGATTCAAGAAAATGGTATGATCTGGCAATAGGGGTGGCTTTGATCGGCTATAGCCATTTTCTAAGCCTTTATTTAACTGTGTTAATATTCATTACAATTCTGATTTGTAACATTATCATAAAGAATAATTTATCTAAAGGACGTTTGCTTTCTTTGGTCAAAAGCATAATTACAGCTATATTATTGATGGGCTATGTTTTAGTTCCATTTCTAACGGATTATCTTGGTAAGAATTTGAAAGTTCCTGCAAAGGGTGCTTGGTTTGTGAACACAATTAATGATCTGATCAGTTCTTCTCTAGCCAATGGTCCATTTGCAGCTTATAATATTGGTTTTTTCTTGATCGTTGGTGCTTTAATAGGCTGGTATTTTGTTAAGAATAACAATCTTGAATTAAGTATTTATATTTCAGGCATTTTGATATTGTTGATGAGTACAAGTTTTTTTCCATGGGAAGGTGTGAAAAAAACATTTCTCGGAACTATTCAGTTTCCATATCGTTTGCATAGTTATGGTTCTTTGCTGATTGCAGTAACTACTTCATTTATCCTAGTAAAAATTCTCAAGAAAAAGCCAAAACGTACAAGGATGTTAACGTATGTTGCTTTTCTTATTATATTTGGGATAAGTTATTCAGGAGTTATTCAAACAGTCAACAGCAAGGAAAGAATCAATTCTGCTCAGTACTTAGCTCCCAACAAGGATGGTTCTGTTCAGCCTTTAGACACACATAATTTATATAAAGTCGATAAAAGAAATTATCATAATATTTTTCAGTACAGTGTGACGTTCGGCGAAAGCGATTATTATCCCAAGAAATCTGTCAACGGGAAGAATACCCCTGAATATATTGGAAAAGAAGGAGGTATTTGGCAGAAAGTTGCGTTTATCAATAACAAAAAGAAAAATGTAATTCCTGTAGGTACACCCAACAATCTGACTTATTTCATAAAAACTAGTAAAAGTGGATCTATTGATTTACCTGTAGTTGCCTATTCAAACACTTATGCCTATATAAATGGAAGTCGCACTAATTATTCGATCAGCAAGAGAGGGACCGTGAGTGTTCAGGTCAAATCGGGAAACAATAGAATTACAGTCGGTTACAAACCATCAATGGCCTTTTACTTTTTCGTTGTAGTTGCGATAGCAACATGGGCCTGTCTTTTCCTGTCTTGGATCTATAGATTGAATAAACATACCAGACAGCAAGTAATTCAAAAGGAATAATAATTAATAACAAGAGGAGTAAAAAATATGGATAAATTGATTTCTTTAGTTGTTCCTTGCTTTAATGAACAGGAAACAATATCTTTGTTTTTTGAAACGGTTGAAAAAATCAAACCAAAATTAAGAGGCTATCAAGTAGAATACTATTTTATCAATGATGGTTCCTCTGATAATACGTTAAATATTTTAAGAAAGCTGCACGAAGACCATAAACAAAGTGTACATTATGTTTCGTTTTCCCGTAATTTTGGTAAGGAAGCAGCTTTATATGCTGGTTTAAGATCGGCTACAGGGGACTATGTTGCCGTGATGGACGTTGATTTACAAGATCCTCCGGAACAATTGGTTGATATGCTGGCAGGAATTGAAGATGAAGGATATGACATAGTGGGGACAAGACGTAAAGATCGTAAGGGCGAACCTATTCTCAGATCTTTTTTCTCTAATATGTTTTATAAAGTGATCAACAAAATTTCCGATACACAATTTTTGAGTGGTGTCAGAGATTTTCGCTTGATGACAAGACAGGTTGTAAACTCAATTTTAAAAATGTCAGAATATAACCGTTTTTCAAAGGGATTGTTTAGCTGGGTCGGATTCAATACAAAATACCTTGAGTATTCAAATCGAGATAGGGTTGCTGGAACAACTTCTTGGTCCTTTTGGGGTCTGTTTAAGTATTCTTTAGATGGGATAGTTAATTTTTCAGAAAAGCCTTTAGCATTAGCTTCATATACGGGATTATTTTCGTTTTTAGTTTCTGTTATAGCTATTATATTTATAATTTGCAGAAAGCTATTTTTTGGTGGAAGCGTCAATGGTTGGGCTTCATTGATTTCTATTATTTTATTTATTGGTGGGCTGCAATTATTCTGCATAGGGATTGTTGGCAGATACGTAGGTAACATATATCTGGAAGTTAAACATCGCCCTGTTTATATCGTTCAAGAAGAAAAGTAGAACTTATATTTCAATGTGATATTGGTTTTATACACTAGGGTTTCAATTTTAAAAGGTTTTGCTGAGTGATATAAATAGTAAGTACTTTGGGTGAGAAATATTATATATTTAGGGGAAGAAAATGTTTAAAGACAAGAAAATTAAATTAATAGGGTTAGAAATTGTTGTGTTTGGAATGATGACTATTTGGAATTACATAACTCCGTTGTGGGCAGATGATATTTATGCCGCCCACATGGGAGTAATGGACATTATAGGGATGGCAAAATACGATTATCTGAATTGGAATGGTAGGATCATTGGTCAATCGATTATGCGTTTTTTGTCTTCAGGGAACCATATGATTGTTGCGCTCTGTAATGCGTTAATGTTTGTTTTTTTAATACATTTAGTTTCTGTACTTTCCTTGCGCAAGTCGGAACAATTGACCAGCTTTCGTTATGTGATCGTTCTTTTGATTACAATTGTCTTCATTCCTGTGTTTGGACAAACAGTGTTATGGCGTTCTGGTTCTGGAAATTATTTGTGGACAACAGTCCTTAACCTTTTCTTTATTTGGATTTATGTAAGATCCGACTTTTTAAATAAAGATTTTTCAGTTAAATATAAAATCCTGCTTTTCATACCTTTCATGTTGTTAGCATTAATGGCCGGATGGTCAAATGAAAATACATCGGGAGGGACTTTTTTATTTCTACTAATTTATACTATTTTTAAATTGATCAAAAAGTCAAAAATTTCTTTTATGCATTATACTGGAATGGTAGTTTTTTTAGGTGGCTTTATAATGTTGCTCTTATCTCCTGGCAACAAGATCAGAACGGTTGCGACTTTAGGAAAAGATTACTTGAAAATACCATTAAGAACTAGATTTATGGTAGGCTTTACGAAAGTTAACTCTGCATTAATGGATCAGTATATTTTATTATTAGTTTTATGTGTTTTATTAGGTGTTGTCGCTTATAATTTTTGGATAAGCGATAAGGAGATGTTTGTTGCTCTTTCTTGGATATTTAGTGGTTTAGCAATTATTTATGTCTTGTCTTTCTCTCCAATAGGGCAAGACGGGGGTCGATCCTTTTTTGGCGGTATTATCTTTATTATTATTGGTCTGATAAGTTTTATCCCTAATGATTTTGGCTTGAGCGGTGATAAATTTCTTAAATCTTTTTATGAATTTGGAACAATTGTCCTGATTGCTTGCAGTTTTTTATCATTGACTAATGGAATGTATGATTCTTATAAAGCTTCAGATGCAATTACGCAGAGAAACACTTTCATTTTAAGTCAAAAAAAGAGAAGTACAAAAATTATCCAGCTAGATAAGCTGGCTTATTATCCTCAAACTAAATATGGTGTTGATTTTGGTCTACAAGATATTGGTCCCGATATGAATGCTTTCCCTAATAATGGTTATAAGGGTTATCTAGGTGTAAAAGGCGTTATTTTAAAGTAGCAAGCGAGAATCTTATTATTGTTAAGAGTACCCGTGGCTAAGTTCTGTTGGGAACAAAAAAGGGTTGTATTATGTTTAAGCGAATTTGTTTAATAATTGAGTATGTTAATATGTGTTTTATGAAGTACAGGAACAATAGCTAATTTTTGAAAGGATTCTGGTTTCTATGCAAGACATTGATCTGTCTGTTATTATTCCCACATATAATTCTGAAAAGTATATTGATAAGACGTTAAATAGTCTATTGACTTCATTTAATTACCAGTTGGAACGTATCGAAGTCATTATTATAGACGATGGTTCAGAAGATCGCACGGTTGATATAATTAATGAATATGCTAAACAATATGCAACTATTAGTGTATATGTTCAAAATCATCATGGTGTAAGCTGTGCAAGAAATGCTGGATTAAAAAGAGCTGGGGGAAAGTATGTGCTATTTTCCGACAGTGATGATTTATTTGAAATTGGATTTCTAGGTTTTTTCAAAAAGCAAGTTTCGCTTTCTCCAGATATAATATTAGAAGATGTTAAAAACTTAAAAGAAGATATTTTTTGGGAAAATTTAACTGACGAACAAGCCTTGTATGCAATGCAAGTCAATCTTCGTGTTTCTAAGGTTCAATTGGATTGGGGAATTGGTTCACGAATATATAAAAGAGAGTTCTTAATGGAACAGAATTTAACATTTGATCCTCACATAGTGGTTTCTGAAGATTTACTGTTTATATTGGAGGCAATATCTAAGGCACGCTCTCTTTTGATTTCGCCACGAAAGTTTTATCTTTTGCAAGAGTCCCATACCTTGTTCCGCTACAATAAGCTTAATTTGAGATCTGAATTAGAATTTCGTCGAAAAATGAGTCAATTAGTCAGTCAGTATCAGGTGCCGGAAGCTAGGGATATAAACAACCGAACAAAATTAACTGGGTTTATTTTTTTGATCGATAGTTATTATGGACCTTTATATTCGAACAGAAAAATTTCCTTGAATCAAGCTAGTTCTGACTTGAGAGCAATAACTGATAAATATTTTTATGATACTGCATTTGGTGAAAGAAAGTTTGACAATTATTTAAGTCGTAAGGCTCCAATTTATCGGAAACTACTAAAACATAGGTTGTATAAACCGGTGTTGCTTTTAAATAGGATGATTGATTTTTTATTCAAAATTCAACGTTGATTACTGTTGTTAAGAAGTGGAGATATTAAACTATGAGTGAAGATTATGTTTTGACATCTGTAATAGATAAGGGAAGTAAGCATGCCGGACCAAAGGCCAAAGAAGATATTGAATACTTTTTAGCTAAGGATGGGTATCATGATCTGACTTTAGCTTTGCCTAAGGGACATATTGATAAATTATTATTTACTTGGACTAAATTAAATGCATTGTTTAAAAATAAAAAGATAAAGAAAGTAGTTTTCCAATATCCAATATATTCCGTCTATTTGACTAAAAAAATTATTGCGGCTATTAGAAAAAATACGCAAGCAAAAGTTGTTATTATGATACATGATATTGAATCCATCAGGGTTTACAATGGGCAAGAAAAATTTTTTAAAGATGAAATTAGCATCTTTAATAGTGTGGATGGTTTAATTGTCCATAACGCAGGTATGGAAACATGGTTGAAAAATCATGGGGTGCATACCAAAATGATTCAGCTGGGTATCTTTGATTATCATAATCCAGTTAAGCTTATAGAACAGCAGACTTTTACAAAGAGTATATGTTATGCAGGCAACCTTGCTAAAGCAGAGTTTTTAGAAAAACTTAATTTAAGAAATAGTTCACTGGATGTTTTCGGGCCAAATCAAGCTGAAGAATATCCTGAAAATATTAATTATCATGGCTCCTTTTCGGCTGATGAATTGCCTTCTCAACTAAATCAGAACTTCGGTTTGATTTGGGACGGTGATAGCTTGGATAGTTGCGTTGGGTTAAGTGGTGATTACATGAGAATCAATGCACCACATAAAACATCACTTTATTTAAGTTGTGGGATACCTGTTATTGTTTGGGAAAAAGCAGCGGTAGCAAATTTTGTGCAGACAAATCAAGTAGGTATTGCAGTGAAAAATTTACATGAATTAGATGACATAATGAAAAATATGACTGCCGAAGAATACCATGTAATGGTTCACAATGCGGTTCAAATTGCTAAAAAAATTCGCATGGGTTATTTTATTCACCAAGCAACAGCTAAATTTTAACCTTAAATTTAGTAAGAATGTGACCTCACTGGTCTTTTTGTTCAATTATTTTAGATGGCTAAATTTTGCTAAATTAAGCTGTAGTTCCTAAATGGCTTTTAAGATAATTGGTTGTATATCGCAATAAAAGCTGTTTTTTGCTAAAATGAGTTCAGTAATTGTAAAGGGTTTAAGTGAGATTCAATGAATGCCTTTTAAAAGTACAGGCAAAAGCTCAAATTATTTTCTTATATCATTAAATTACTGGCTTGAAAATTTAGTTGACAGTATTTTTAATATGTCAAGAAATAAGCTGCTTCAATTTGCTAAAAAAAATTGGCGTAGTATAATTATTGCTATGTACCGTTAATTATGGTCAAAATTGACCGCTTAAAAGCGCACAGTAAATTGAGTTGATCTCTTACTGTGTCGCGTAGAGGAGAGTTAAGATGGGACAGAACAAAACGAATCATGTGTCTTTAAATCCAGGATATTTATTCGTTAAGCGTTTATTTGACATCTTGGTATCTTTGATAGCCTTAGTATGTCTAATTCCAATTTTTCTAGTGATATTTGTAATTTACCAGTTTGGAGATAATAAGGGACCAATGTTTTACCACCAAGAACGGATCGGTAAAAATGGTAAGACTTTTAATATTTATAAATTACGTTCAATGGTTGTTAATGCAGATGAAAAACTGCGGGCAAACGAGCAGCTATATGCTATGTATGTGGAAAACAGCTATAAATTACCTCCTGAAAAGGATCCGCGGGTGACTAAGTTCGGACAATTTTTAAGAAAAACTTCACTCGATGAATTACCTCAATTTTTAAATATCTTCAAGGGAGATATGTCTTTGATCGGACCACGGCCGGTGATAAAAGAAGAGTTAGCTGAATACGGAGATCAAAAAGACAAATTTTTATCGGTAACTCCGGGTGCAATGGGATATTGGCAAGCTACTGGCCGGAGTAATATTACTTATCCTGAGCGATGTGAGGTCGAACTTTACTATGTTGATCATGCCTCACTTTTATTTGATTGCAAAATTTTATTGAAAAATATCGTTAGTATTTTTAAAACCGATGGCGCTTATTAAATATGAAAGTGGGTTATTTACTTGAAAGCTGAAATTTATATTGTCAGTCATAAAAGAACAAGGATGGCAACTGACAAAATGTATAAACCATTGCAAGTTGGTTTTGCTAAAGAAAACTTTCATGGTTTTTTACGAGATAATACTGATGATAATATAGCAGACAAAAATGCTAATTATAGTGAGTTGACAGCTCAGTATTGGGCTGCACATAATCGTCAGGCGGATGTGAAGGGACTCGTTCATTACCGAAGATATTTTTCTGATGGGGCATCACATTTTTTCAACTCCGTTAACCAAAAATTTTCTGGCGTTTTGAGTTCCCATAAACTAGAAAAAATCATGAAAGAGCATGACATGATCTTGCCCAAGAAAAGGAATTATTATATTGAGACATCGTGGTCTCATTATGAACATGTTCATCATATTAAAGACTTAGAACTTACAAGACAGGTTTTAACTGAAATGTATCCTGCTTATGTTCCTTATTTTGATGAAATGATGGAAAGAAAAGCTGTACATATGTTCAATATGTTCATTGCTAAAGAAAAGATATTTGATGAGTATACTGACTGGTTGATAACAATTTTAGAAGAGGTAGAGAAGCGTGTTGATATTAGCGATTATACCTCTTATGAAAAAAGAATTTTCGGTTTTTTGAGTGAAGTTTTACTAGATGTTTGGGTTGAAAAAAATGAAATCGATTATGTTGAACTGCCTGTTATGTTTATGGGAAATCAACATTGGATCAAAAAAATAGTTAGTTTCTTATGGCGAAAGTTCCGAGGTGATCCAAATGAAGGTTGATTTAGATGATCGAAAAATTCTACAAAATGCGGAAAAAAGTCTGATCATCAAGTTTAGTAAGTTCTGTGAAGAAAATAATTTAAATTATTTCTTGATGGGAGGTAGTTTGCTTGGCGCAGTTAGACATCAAGGCTTTATTCCATGGGATGATGACATTGATGTTGGAATGCCGCGACCTGATTATGAAAAGTTACAGAAACTAATGTCTCAACAGCAAAATAAGATCGATGATTTTCCATTTACTACTTTCAAAAATTCAACAACTACTGAGTATGTTGCGCGTTTAGAAAATCCACAAGTTAAAATAGTTGATCGTTCAGCTTCAATAGCAGAGCAAAGAAACTCTTGGATGGATATTTTTCCTCTGGACGGCATGCCTAGAAGCCCATTTTTTAGAAAAATTCATGGGTATAATTTGTTGAGATTACGGTTAATGTTAAAATACTCTGAGTTTGATCGAGTTAGTGTTAATATGACGGAGCGTCCCTGGATCGAAAAAGTATTTATTAAACTCGGTAAAATAGTTAAACCTGAAAAACACTTGGATACAAAAAAATGCTTAGCAGATCTTGATCGAGCACTTCAGCGTTTCCCGTATCAACGTGCTAATTACGTTGTTAATTTTATGGGTGCTTATAAACTAAATGAAATGTTCCCTAAGAAAGTTTATCAGGGATTTAATCTTTACGATTTTGAAAACTTAAAATTAAGGGGAACAAAATTTTACGATGAAGTTTTGACCCAAATGTATGGTGCAAATTATATGGAGCCGCCTTCTGCACAGATTAAGAATAAACATTTTACTGAGGTTGTTAAAAGTAATGAAAGATGAGCAAGTAGTGATTCTGGGAAGCTTTAATACGAATAATGGTATTACTTCTTTTGTAAAACAAAATTATAGTCAATTAAAAAAACAAGGATGGCAGTTTCATTTTATCAATATTGCAAATGCGAAGCCTGCGCGTGAGCTTGCTTCTTTAGGGCATTATTCAGAAGTGAAACAGCTTAAGTTGGGTCCGGTAAAGCACGTGCTTGATTTAGCACGTGTTTTACGGCGCAATAGAAAGTTTAGTTCTGTAATTCATATGCATCTTGATTCGTTGCACAATTTTTTGCCTCTGTTAATTGCTAAATTTGTTGGGTATAAGAGAATTATTGTTCATGCTCATTCGGATCAACGAGGACAGTATTCTTGGAAAAAAGAAGTTGCGCAGAAAATGGGAATGAAGATTTGCGCCCAGACCGCTACTGACTTTATCGCATGTTCACAAAATGCGGCAGATTTTTTTTATCCTAAAAACATCCAACAAAATGATTCATTCAAAATAATTTTGAATTCTGCTGCTTTGAATAAATTTCAGTACTCAGAAGATGCGAATTTAAAAAGAAGGGCAGAACTTAATATTTCTAAAACAACCATCGTTGTTGGACACTGTGGCAGATTTAACCGGCAGAAAAATCATTCCTTTGTTTTACGCTCTTTTGCAAAGTTTCATCAGATGGTACCAGATTCTAAGTTGGTTTTGGTTGGTAATGGTGAAGATTTTGTTAAAATTAAGGATCTTGCTCAAAAACTAGGCATTGGGAAAAGTACTATTTTTACTGGTTATATAGATAATGTTGCAGAAGTTCAGAACATGTTTGATATATTTATTTTGCCATCTTTGTATGAAGGCTTATCTTTATCATTGTTGGAAAACTCTGCTAATGGTACGCAATGTTTACTTTCAGATCAGCAAACTAAAGAATCGTATTTCTTGGATTCTACTTATAAGTTGAGTATAAAAGATGGTGCTGAACAGATTTGGGCCGATAAAATGTTTGAGCTTGTGCAACAAGATTTGGATAAAAAACTGCAAAGTGTTAAAAATATTGAGCAACTTGAAGAGATGGGCTTTTCCGAGAAAAAGAGTGTGGCTTCATTAATTGAGTTGTACGAAAAATAACCGGCTTTTGCGGTTACACTACTTGAGCTTTTTGTAGTATGGTGTGCTGGTGGATCATGATTCAATATATTTTTAGCTACATTAAAAAATGAGGCTGTATGCCTATTTACAAAGGATAAAATGCAAGGAGTAACTTCTTATGGCTAACTACGTTTTAAGTTCGATAACAGGAAAAGATGGTAACAATGCGGGACCGAAAGCTAAACAGGATATAACGAAATTTTTGTTAGACAATAATTTTAAAAACTTAGAGTTCGAATTTCCTAAAACTAATTTTGACAAAATGAAATTTGTGATGCATGATTTGCCGCGTTTATTTAAGGGTAAGCAAATAGATAGTTTGATTTTCCAGTATCCAATTTATTCTTTAACATTAACTAAACAAGTTATTAGAGCTATAAGAAAATATACCAGGGCAAAACTTTATTTTGTGATTCATGATGTGGAGTCATTACGGGAATATCCAGAAAAGCTAAGTACAGAAAGAGAAATCTTTAATCAAACGGATGGTATGATAGTACACAATCAAAAGATGAAGGATTGGTTGATTGCAAAGAACATCACAGTACCAATGGTTGATTTAGAAATTTTTGATTACGATAATCCACAGATAATGCATGAAAATCAGTCTTTACATAAAACGATATGTTTCGCAGGAAATTTAGCTAAGGCTGGTTTTATACAAAAAGTATCTTGGAAAGAAACAAAACTATTTGCATTTGGGCCGAATTTCAACGACAATGTTAATCCTGAAAGTGTTGTTTATCAGGGGCAATTCCGTCCGGATGAATTGACAGATCACTTACAGCAGAGTTTTGGACTGGTATGGGATGGGCAGTCTCTCGATAAGTGTGATGGCGTTTTTGGAGAATATATGAAATATAATAATCCGCACAAAGCTTCTCTATATCTAAGTGCGGGTATCCCGATCCTTACCTGGAATCAGGCCGCTATTGCAGATTTTGTTCTACAAAATAATGTTGGTATCGCTGTTTCTAGTTTAGAGGAGTTAGATGATGTTTTATCTCACATATCGGAAAATGAATATGATCAGATGAAAAAAAACGCTATTGAAGTTGGTTTTAAAATGAGACGTGGATTTTATATTTTAAATGCTGTAAATAAATTGTCTGCTTTTTAATGGAGGAGTTATATGATTCCTAAAAAAATTCATTATGTTTGGTTGGGTGGAAAAGAAAAAACGCAACTTGTTCAGGATTGTCTCGCTACTTGGCGTAAAAACTTGCCAGATTATGAAATTATTGAGTGGAATGAAAAGAATTGGGATATTTCTCAAAGTAGATTTGCTGAAGAAAATTATCAGGCAGGAAAATATGCGTATGTTTCTGATGTAATAAGACTTGATGTATTGTATCGATATGGAGGTATCTATTTGGATACAGATGTTATAGTTAAAAAAACATTTGATTCACTTTTAGATGCTCCTTCTTTTTGGGGAAAAATGTATGATAATGTGATCAGTACAGCTGTTATTGGATCTGAGGCAAAACAACCATTTTTTGAGTTTTTGTTGCAAAGATATCAGGGTTATACACGAGAAATGATGCTGGAAAAAAAGATCGATCATACAAATAATAGTATTATTACCTTAGCCTTACTTGATTATTATCCGGAGTTTACCCTTACCAAGAAAAATCAAAAATTAAACGATGGTACTTTAGTTTATCCTAAAGAGTACCTTGAATTACCAACGTTTAATAAAGCAATTGACTATAGTGAACACAGATTTGCACGTTCTTGGGGTCCAATAGATTTTTCACCTGCTAAAAGGTTTTTAAAAAAATGGGGACCAATAATTTTAGGACCTGTAATTTTTGGAAAAATAACTGGTTATCGTGGAGCAAAAAGATATAAAAATTTATATTTAGCTGAAAAAGAAAGAAACCAGCGCTTATCAAGATTGCCCAAAGAATAGGGTAGTTAAGTTTTTATCAAACTTCGGGGCTTACGTAGTGCTACTTTTAAAAAATGCTATAATGTAAAGCGTGAGTATAATTTGGTTGAATTTTTAGAGTTTAATTATACTACGCTATTTTTTTATGCTTGATAAATTTTTATGGGCGGAGAATGCAATGGAAGTTAAAGTGATTTGTCATAATTTAAGTGGGACGGGTGGAACTGAAACTGTGTTGGTAAAAGTTCTTAATCATTTGTCCAAGTTTCACAATATCCAATTGGTATTACCCAATAAACCTGACAACACAGAATGGTTGCACAATTTGGATAGTAATATTCAGGTCAGAATGTTAAATAAAAATGGAAAATTAAGTAAAATTATGTTTTTCTTAAAAACTTTTCTTAAAACCACGGATGATACAGTTTTATTGATGCTTGGTGCTAATATGATCAAATTTGCAGCTAAGGTCAGAGAGGTTTTTCATAAAAAATATGGTATCATTTCGTGGATTCATTTTTCTCTTTTTGATCAACAAATGTTCGATCCTAAAAATATTAGGTATGCTGACCAGCATTGGGCAATCAGTACCAAAATAAGCAAACAACTACAATCGCTAGGAATTCCTGACAGTAAAATTAGGCTGATTTATAATCCTATTACGCCGGCAAAGATTCTTTCAGCTGATTCAGGGCAAAAAGATGTTTGTCATTTGGTGTATATTGGAAGGATTCAATTTGAAGGACAAAAAAATCTTAAGGAATTATTCGATGCACTTGGAAAGGTTCATAAACCAGTGTTTATTGATTTATATGGTGCAGGTGCTGATGTACAAAGGTGCCAGGAGTATTGTAAAATCATTGGAATAGAGAAAAATGTGAGATGGCATGGCTGGGTCAATGACCCTTGGCAAGAAATAGAAAGTTCTCCTGATGCAATCGTACTTTCGTCTCGTTACGAGGGACTACCTATGGTTATGCTTGAAGCTGCCTCAAGGGGAATTCCAATGATAGTTTCGCAGTTTGAAGGATATACTGATATCTTGCAAGAAAATATTAATGGGTATAGTTATGCTATAGGAAATTCCGACCAATTAGCGGAAAAAATTGATAAATTATCTGGCAGTAATATCAATGCTGAACAGGTCGTTGATAGTATTAAGAAATTTTATGAAAATGAGTATTTTGCTCGCTTAGATAAAATTTTGAGTTGAGCGAAAAATAAGGAGGATATTCGATTATGGCTAATTATTTAGTTGTAGGTGCTGGTTTGTTTGGTGCCACATTTGCTTATGAGGCAGCTAAAAGAGGTAATCACGTTAAAGTTATTGAAAAAAGAGATCACGTTGCTGGTAATATCTATACCGAAGAAGTTGATGGTATTCAAGTTCACAAGTATGGTGCACATATTTTTCATACTAATAAAAAAGAGATTTGGGAATATGTCCATCAATTTGCCGAATTTAACCGCTATACGAATAGTCCTATAGCAAACTACCATGGTGAAATATATAATATGCCGTTTAATATGAACACAT
Source organism: Ligilactobacillus acidipiscis (assembly GCF_900116935.1). Taxonomy (NCBI): domain Bacteria; kingdom Bacillati; phylum Bacillota; class Bacilli; order Lactobacillales; family Lactobacillaceae; genus Ligilactobacillus; species Ligilactobacillus acidipiscis. Next base: position 2,179,447 of record NZ_LT630287.1, on the reverse strand, counting down.
TTAATAAAATGTGGGGAGTGACTACTCCTGCTGAAGCTCAAGCTAAAATTGAGGAACAGCGTGCTGAACTTAATGGTAAGAAGCCGGAAAACCTTGAGGAACAAGGTATCACCCTAGTTGGGAGAGATTTATATGAAAAACTAGTTAAGGGCTATACTGAAAAACAATGGGGTAAAAAAGCGGAAGATCTTCCAGCATTTATTATTCGTCGTATTCCAGTTCGTTTTACATACGATAATAATTACTTTAATGACCCTTATCAGGGAATTCCAATCGGTGGTTATACACAGATCGTCGAAAAAATGCTAGCTAGTGATTTGATCACTGTGGAGACAAGTGTTGACTTCTTCGACAATAAAGAGGAATACTTGAAAAACTATGATCGTGTTTTATTTACCGGTATGATCGATGAATTCTTTGATTATAAGTTAGGTGAACTTGAATATCGTTCCCTTAAATTTGAAACTGAAGAATTGGATGTTGGTAACTATCAGGGGAATGCTGTTGTTAATTATACTGATGCCGAAACTCCCTATACCAGGATCATTGAACATAAGCATTTTGATTTTGGCAAGGGTGATAAACATAAGACTATTATCACTCGTGAATATCCAAAAACTTGGCATCGCGGGGATGAGCCTTATTATCCAGTTAATGACAGAAAAAATGATTCATTATATAAGAAGTACACACAATTGGCTGCTGAAGAAGGTGGAAATGTTATCTTTGGTGGTCGTTTAGGTATGTACCGCTATTACAATATGGACCAAGTTATTATGGCTGCACTAGTCGCAGTTAGAAAAGAATTCGAGGGATAAACTTTTATGAAGGTTATTCGCAACTATTTATACAATGCAGGCTTTCAAGTTTTATCAATGATTTTGCCTTTAATAACAGGTCCGTATGTTTCCAGAACTTTAGGACCGCATGGAGTTGGGATCAACGCCTATACAAACTCTATTATTCAATGGTTCGTATTGTTTGGGAGCATTGGAATCGGTCTTTATGGAAATAGGGAGATTGCATATCGACGAGGAAATAAGCAAGACATGAGTCAAGCCTTTTGGGAAATACAAGCACTCAAGTTTTTGTTTATTGGACTAGCGTATGTTGCTTTTTTCGTCTACATCTTGCTTGTTCCTAAGTATCGTCCGTTAATGTGGTTACAATCACTTTATATTTTAGCGGCTGCGGTAGATATTTCATGGCTATATATGGGATTAGAGGATTTTAAGAAGACTGTTGTCCGTAATGCGTTAGTTAAAGTTGCTTCAGTTATTCTAATTTTTTCTTTTGTGCATGACTCAAGTGATCTGGGTCTATATATCTTGATCATGGGCTCAGCAACAGTCCTAGGAAATTTAACTTTGTGGCCATACCTTAGAAGATTTATTGTTAAGGTCAAATTATCTTCATTGCATCCATTGAGACATTTACGTCCGACTGTGGCGCTATTTGCTCCCCAGATAGCAATTCAGATTTATGTTATTTTAAACAAGACAATGCTTGGAGCTCTGGGACATACTAACGCTTCTGGGTATTATGATAGGGCAGATATGTTGGTGAAGTTTGTCCTCTCGATCGTGACGGCAACCGGTACAGTAATGTTGCCCCATGTTGCTAATACTTTTGCTAAGGGAGACAAGGAACGGGTTAAAGAAATGTTATATGATTCCTTTGACTTTGTTTCTTTCTTGGCAATTGCAATGACGTTTGGTTTGGCAGCTATCTCAATAAAATTAGGTCCTTTTTTCTTCGGTGTTAAGTTTGTTGAAGTTGGAGAAGCAATGCTGCTTGAATCAGCTGTTATTTTGTTAATTGGGTGGAGTAATGTTATTGGACAACAGTTTTTATTGCCAACAAGAAAAGTGAGAGAATATACGACTTCAGTTACACTTGGTGCTATAGCTAACATTATTACGAACTTTCCATTGATTTATTATTGGGGGCTTTACGGCGCAATTATCTCTACTGTAATTTCTGAACTGATAGTTACACTCTACCAGGTTTGGCATGTTAGGGATACGTTAGAGTTAAAGAAAATGTTCATCAACGTACCCAAGTATTTAATTGCAGCAGTACCGATGTTTATTGTTGTTTATTGGTTAAACGTGCACACGCATTTTTATATTGTTACTCTTTTTGGCGAAGTCTTGCTTGGTATAGTAATTTATTTTGGTATTCTGCTGCTTATACGTCCAAGTATCTTTAAGAAGGCTAAAAAATTACTAAAAAAATAATTTGAGTTAGGAATGAATCTTTATGATTGAAAGATACGTAGGTAGATTTCAAGAATGGAAGGAAAACTCTTCCAACGCAAAAAAATATTCAGAATCTATCTACTTGCTGCTTTTACCAATTTATTTATTTGCCCAGTTTATTCCAGGAACAATGGCGTACTCAAAGTTTCCAGCTGGATTTAGTTACCATGTAACTTTGGTCATGGGTATCCTGGTTGTTTTAAAGATGCTTCTTTTTGATACCTTTGAATGGAAAGACGCAGCTATGTTCATTTTAGTTGGGCTGTTAATATATTCTTCATGCATGAAAGTTATGACATTCCATATGTTTTACTATTATCTCTTTATCATTGGTGCAAGAAATATCGACTATAGGAAAATCATTCGTGTTTTTCTGATTTTTATTCCGACGTTTTTAGTTGTGATAGCAGTTTTAGCTAAATTACGTTACATACCTGGTTTGGTTTTTGGTCGCTATGGTGATGCAACGGTTAGATATGCGTTGGGAACTATTTATCCAACAGATTTGGCCGCACGGGTTTTTTATGTTGCCATGTTCTATGCGGTTTTGAGACGGTTTAAGTTTAACTTAGCTGAACATGTGGGCTATCTTGGCTTGACCATTTTAATATACGCTATTACAGATACCCGTTTAGATACAATGTTAATGATTTTGGTTTACCTAGTAGTTTTGTTTAGAAAACCAGTATTTAATTTCATTAACTGGTTAGGGTATCAGTGGATCAATTTATTAAGTTTGTTTGCGATTTTGGTTAGTATATTGTTAGCATACTTTTACAAGCCCAATAATCCAATGTTTACTCTTATTGATCGTGTTTTGTCTGGTCGTTTAGTTCATCAAAGAGAAGCTTTTACTAAGTATAATGTTACTGTTTTTGGTCAGTACGTTACTGAAAGTGGAAATGGTGGAGCAAACCACAATGAAAATTATAAATATTTCTTCATTGACTCTTCCTTTATGAGAGTTTTGATGATGAATGGTTTAGTGTGCTTTATTCTAGTTGTAATTGCCATCTGGTTTATGTCAAAAAGGTTTATTCAAGAAAATGCAATTTCTTTAGAAATATGCTTGTTACTAGTTATTGTTAGTTCAATTATTGATCAGCATATGATTGAAATTTCCTTTAATATTTTATTCTTAGCGTTTTTTGCAAATAACGCTTTCTTTTCTGAGCAGAAAGAAAACAGCCATTTGAGTGTCTCTTGAACCATATAAGAATAAAAGTGATAAGAACATGTGAAAGGTAGTGGATTTGATGGCCGCTGCCTTTTTGATTTGATGATCCTATTTTACTTCTGTATACTAAGTTATGGTTGCACTAAGGAGGTAATAAAAGATGACTGTGAAACAAAATCTTGTTAGAATTACTCAACGAGTGCGTTCGGAAAAATACGGACAAGCAGCTTATTTTATTGCGTTGATTGTTTTTTTAACTGCACTTTTTTTTAAATCTACTTTGTTCATTCCAGGTTGGACTAATTATTCTTTTTTATATCGTATAATAGAGATAGATGCCTTTCTTGTTGCTTATAAAGTCTTTATTGTTGATGATCATAAGCTAAATTTCAAATTATTTACTTTTCTTTTTTTAATTGCCTTATTGTATGTTCAAAGGTTTTCCAGAAATTTTGATATATTTTATTACTCCTTGTTTGTCATTGGAGGATATAAGATAGACTATAGAAAAATTTTGAAGATTTTTTTGCGTGTTAATATTCCACTTACTCTTTTAACAATTATTGCAACTTTATTAAAAATCATCCCTAATCAACTGCAGGGAAGAATCGGTGAACCAGGAATGATACGATATTCTATGGGATTTCTTTCGCCAACTGATTTTGCAGCCAGAGTTTTCTATCTAATTCTCTGTTATTTAATTTTACATAAGATGAAAATAAGCATTTCTGCTTATCTTGTTTGTGGTGGAGCTACATACTTAATGTTTTGCCTTACCAATGCAAGGTTAGATACTTTATTATTATTTTTGCTTTTGCTAACATCATGCTTATTCCCGTATATCCAGAGTCTGATTGTCAAAATGGGACATGTTGGCTGGTATGTGTGTTCGTGTGTTTATATTGCTGTGAATGTTTTTCTTGCTTACTTCTATTCTGCCAGTAATCCGTTGTTGGCAAGGATAGATGGTTTATTGTCTGGCAGGCTCAGGTATGGTCAAATTGCGTTACACGAACATGGAATTACTCTTTTTGGACAAATGATAAAAGAGCATGGCAATGGTGGAATTCAGCATGGAAATTTTGAATACTTTTTTGTGGATTCATCATTTATTCGTATGTTTGTAATACTTGGCTTGGCTGCTTCTATGTTATTTTTTGTGGTTTTATTTCTTTTATTTTTAAAATTTGAAAAAAACATGGCTTATGTACTTGTTGTATATGTTTTGTTCGTACTTTTAAGCTCCGCTTTTGATCAGCACTTATTAGACCCATCTTATAATGTGATGTTTCTGGCTCTCTTTGGAAATTTAAAGCATGAAAAAATAAGAGATGATTCAAAAAAGATTTTCTGTAGTCAATAAATGTATAATTATGTTTAAGCCGAAGTTTTTTTTCTTTATCAGACAAAAGATAATTTCGTAGACGATGATTTTTGGCAGGCCGTTATCTAATTATTATCGTATTCAAATTTTGAAAAGGGTGGTATTCTAAGTGAAGTTTTTATCAATTGTTGTTCCAGTTTTTAATAGTGGAAGTTATATCGCGCGTACAATACAAAGTATTATTGAGTCTATTCGTGGGTCAGAAAAAGATGTTGAAGTTATTTTGGTCGATGACGGATCTACAGACAACTCTGTTGAAACAATGGAAAAAATGACTGCAGATTTGAATAATTTTAAACTTATAGCAAAAGAACATAGTGGGGTCAGTGAAACACGAAATCTAGGAATAAGACACGCAAGTGGGAATTACATAACTTTTTTTGATAGTGATGATATCTTTAAATCTGGATATGTTTCCAGATTGATGAACGATGTTAAAGATAGCGAACCAGATTTTGTGATAATGGATGCCGATTGCGCTGAGCTGCATCATACAGCTTTAGAGACGGATGATGAGAGAGTGTCTTTATTAGAATCTTTGCTTGAAATCGGTTCCTTTAATTGTTCTGCAGGTCCTGCAAGTAAATTTTATCGCACTGATTTTTTAACAGGGCATAGCATTAAGTTTGATCCTGAGTTAGTGATGGCTGAGGATATGATGTTTAATTTCGATGTGATCAAGAATGCCAAGGACGTTGTTATTGATCACTTTGATTTTTATGAAGTGCTTGAATCTCATTCAATGTATCGTTTTAAAGAATATAATTTGCAAAATGAATTAGTCTTTAATCATTTGTTGTCTGAATACTTTAGTGATATGGAATATTCAGGAACGATTCGTCCGTTAATAAAGTTGCGCTTAACAGGGTTCATGTTTTTGCTGAATTGGTATTTTGATGATCTTATTAAGACTGGTAAAATTTCTGTAGCTGATTGTGCTAACCAAATAAAACGACTTGCTGAGGATGGAGGATATACTGAAGCTTTTATTCACAGCGAATTTGATTCATCAATTGGTCGAAAACATACTGTCTTTAGAAAGTTAATGAAGAATGGACATTACAAGTTAGTTTTACGCTTAAATCGTCTTTTTTGGAAAATTAAAAATTAGAGGATTTTTTAGCATATACGGGTAGTATAGTTTTATCTAGACGGAAAACAGATTGATTAAGAAAAATAGCGTTGCTGTATTTACTTTGAATGTGATCTGAAGATCCTAGCGTTGAGATGGGGTCTTTTTTTTTGCTATCAAAATTAATTACAAAACTTGAAGGATGTTGATTTACTTTATGAATTTTTTAAATTTCAAATTTCAATTAAAGCATTGTATTCACTAATGAATAAATAATATAAAACGCGTGGTGCTAGTTCGTAACATTCAACTATTTAGTACAAAATTTTACAAAAAAAGCCCAACAAGGTTAGACTCTTAAGTGACTTAAACAAAGGAGACCTGATCTTGTTGGACCACTTAAAGTTTAAACAAAAACGACATAATTTACAAGTCAATTTAGCTCAACTTAAAGTTCTTTGTGCTGAGCTTTATCAAAAATACTGCCCGCGCTATATTTCGCAACGCCGTAACACCACTAATTCTCGTGTTTCTGATGTGCAGATCTTAGCCTTACTGTGTTTACAGGTCATTACACAGATGCACTCCCAGCGTAAATTCTTTGCCTGGGCACAGACCTTCATCCCACATCAATTGAACATTGAGCGCTCCCGTTTTAACCGACGAGCACAACGTCTTCTCCCAGTGGTCATGGCCATGCGGCAGGGGTTGACTCGCGACTATGCGCAAACAGGACAGTTTGCGATCATTGATAGTTTGCCTAACCCTTTATGCCAAAAAGTTAGAAATAAGCGGGCCAAGGTTTTCCGCGGCATAGCTGACCTAGGCTACAATGCGACCAAAGACATGTATTTTTACGGGTTTAAGACTCATTTTGAGACCTCGCTCAGCGGTTATATCTTAAATTACACTGTCACCGAGGCCTCTAAACATGACACCCAAGCGGCGTCAACTTTGATCGCAGGCTGTCCGTGTCCCTTTGTTTTAGCGGATGTCGGTTATGTGGGACAGCCCTTACAAGAAGATTTTGGCGAGCTAGGTTATGAGCTCTGGACACCTTACCGTTCAAACATGAAAGGAGCCAAACAGCACAATGTTCCGGCTTTGAAAGATCTCCGGCGCACGATCGAATCCCGTTTCTCGATCCTAGTTGAAGATTATGGGATCGAAAAAAAACCTCACGCGGTCAGTGGTAGGCTTTTGGTTAAAAATCGAATTGACCGTCTTTATTTATAATTTAGGCTTTTTTGATTTTACAGAAAATAGAATTATTACGAACTAGCACCACGCGTTATAAAGAGAAAAGGTACTATAATTTACTTAAAAGTGCTATAATAAAAAAAGGCTTGATATCAACAAGCATAGAATCTTTGTTACGGTTGTTATTACTTGCTTACGAGGTCTTTTTAACTAAGATCTATTATTTATAAAAGATTAGGGGATGCATTTTTATGGAAAGAAAACAGCGTTATAAGATGTATAAGTCTGGTAAAAATTGGGTTATTGCACCCTTAGTATTTTTCGGAATCGCTTTAGGTTTTCAAGCTGGAGTACATAATGTTTTTGCCGATGAAACGATTCAAAAGCCGCAAGTTGTCAATTTGAATTCTCCGGTCGGAGACCAAAAAGAAAATTCTACTTCTACTGATAGTCAGGAAGATACTGCTTCGGATAAAGATCCTATTCAAACTAATGGTGAAGAGAAGGTAGCAAATCAGTCTCAATCTGAGAAAACAGTGACTACTGATGCAGGCAGTAATCAGAAAAAGGCCTCTTTTGAAGAAAATGATGGACAAGCTGATGATCAACAACAGCTAAAAGGTAAAGATCAATTAAATGATGAAACTATCAATAACAATGATCAAAATAATAGAACTCAGAGCGACAATGTTAATGATAAACAGCAAAACAATGATCAAAATAATAGAACTCAGAGCGACAATGTTAATGATAAACAGCAAAACAATGATCAAGCAGCAGTTGATTCACAAAAAGATTCTAACGAAGCTTTACGTAATGATTTAAATAAGCAACAACCATCTACTAGAAATTTAGTTTTGAAAAATGATCAACCAAAGCAAGTTAAAGAAAACGGATTCTGGTATCTGCGCGATAAAAATGGACATAACTTAATTGGTTTTCAAAATATTCAGGATCAAAACAAGCGTGTCTACTATAATAATCGGGGACAAATGCAGTACGGCGAACAAAAAATCAGTAATAATTGGTATCTGTTTGATAATGTGACTGGTGCGATGCAAACGGGCTTTAAGTATCTTTCAAAGGGCAATAAAACTGTTTATTATAATGAACAAGGAAAGATGCAAAAGGGGCAGGCTAAGGTTGCTGATAACTGGTATTTGTTTGATAACATTACTGGGGCTAGACAAACAGGTTTTAAACGTATTGCTCAACAAAATAAAACTGTTTACTACAACAATGTTGGTCAAATGCAGTATGGACAACAAAAAATACAAAATAGTTGGTATCTGTTTGATAATGTGACTGGTGCGATGCAGACAGGCTTTCAAAGGATACCTGAGCAAGCTAAGACAGTCTATTATGATCAACAAGGCAAAATGAGTCATGGTCAGTGGAAAATCAATGGTGCGTGGTATTTATTTGATCAGAATACAGGGGCTGTCAAAGTCGGCTTACAAAAGATAGCAGATCAAAATAAAACTGTCTACTATGATAAGAAAACTGCTCAAATGTTAAAAGGACAGCAACATGTCGACAATCGTTGGTACTTGTTTGATAAAGTTACTGGTGCGATGCAGACAGGTTTAAGAGCTATTCCCGAACAAAAAAAGCTGGTTTATTATGATCCTAAGAATGGTCAGATGCAATATGGAACAATTTTAATGGATGGTCAGAATGGAACTAAATCAATCTTCTATTTTGACAAGACTACTGGTGCTTTAACTGCAATCGGGGACCAGACATGGTATGATGAAGCACAAAATGACATGCCTTTTTCATTTGATGAAAGTTCAATGAGTACCGTTAATGGGTACCTGAGTTGGACAGGCTGGTATCGTCCGAAAGGTTATCACCAAAATGGTCAAAAGTGGGTACAAACCGGCGCTTCTGATTGGCGTCCATATATGCTTTACATCTGGCCTTCTAATGATATTCAGGCAAAATATATTCAATATTTTGTTGGTCATGGATATACAGACCAGTCACTTGGTTTAACGGCTAAAAATGTTAATAAACTCAATGGTTCAACCAATAGCCAGCTTTTAAATGATTATTCTCGCAAGTTAAGGGATGCTATTGAAAAAGAAATATTTGAAAATAACTACAGCACATCTAAGTTAGCAAGTACTATGGATGGCTTTGTGGCTTTTGTTCCAGAATTTAATGGCCTGTCAGAGTTACCTGTTGAAAAACAACCTGGCTACAAGCCTGATAATAGCGGCACAGTAGATAATGATCAGCTTTTGTTTGTTAATAGTGGTAATGGTAATCAAAAACAAGGTAACACGACGAATGCAGACAGCCAATTTCGTAATCTAAATCATACTATTTGGAATCAATATGGAACTGAAAAAGATGGCAATAAATTTGGACCTGAATTACTTGTTGGTAATGATATTGATAATTCTAATCCGGTTGTACAGGCTGAAAACATTAATTGGGAATATTTCTTGCTTAAATATGGCGAAATAATGGGCTATGGATCAGACGCCAATTTTGATGGCTTTAGAAATGATGCTGCTGATAATATTGATGCAGATGTTTTGGATCAACAAGCACAGTTATTAAATGACATGTTTGATTTGAAAGGTTCAGAAGCAAATGCAAATGGACATTTAGTGTACAATGAAGGCCATCATTCTGGCGCCGCTAACATGTTAGGAAATAAGAATAACCAGCAGTTGTATATGGATAGTCAAGAGTTCTATACATTGTTGAATACTCTTGGTAAAGCTCATGGGAAACGCAATAAGCTAACAGATTTGATCACCAATAGTGTTGTTGATCGTCACAATGATAACACTGATTCTTCTGCTCAACCTAACTGGTCTTTTGTAACCAATCATGATCAAAGGAAAAATGTGATCAATCAAATTATCATCGATTCACATCCTGGCGTAACAGATATTATGGGTGATAGTTATAAAGCGGAATATGCAGTCCAAGCATGGGAAAAGTATTATAATGATGAACTGCAGACTAATAAGCAATACGCTATTTATAATGTTTTAGCCCAATATGCTATTTTATTAAGTAATAAAGACACAGTACCTCAAATATATTATGGCGATATGTTTGATGAAACTAAGCCCTATATGGAATCTAAGTCTATATATTATGATGGCATAGTAGCAATGCTTAAAGCACGCCAGAAGTATGTCGCTGGTGGTCAATCCTATCAATCATATGGCGATGATTTAATTGCGAGTGTTCGTTATGGAAAGGGAAATGCTAGTGCTCAAGCCAAGGGCTCAGATCCATTGGGGAGAACTACAGGTATGGCAGTTATTGTCTCTAATAACCCAACAATGCAGCAAAGAACGATTACAGTTGCAATGGGGAAGGCACATGCAAATCAACAATATATGAATCTGATCAATACTACGGCTTCAAGTTCCAATGTTGGCGGTGTATCCTATAATTCCGACTCAATTTTAACTACGGATTCTGATGGTAATTTAGTTTTAACTATAAAGGGCTATGCAAATCCACTGGTAAATGGCTACTTGGGTGTGTGGGTACCAGTTGGTGCTGCTGAAGATCAGGTGGCAACGACTGCGGATTCAACTGCTAAAAAGTCCTCTGGAAAAATATATGAATCAAATGCTGCTTTGGATTCACATGTCATTTATGAAGACTTTAGTCTTTATCAACCAGAATTCGCTGACATCAATAAATCAGCCTATGTTGTTCTAGCAGATCACGCACAAGATTTCGCCGATATGGGTGTTACTGATTTCTGGATGGCTCCACCATATACATCTTTTTCTATGAGCAGATATAATGAAGGTTATTCGATCAATGATCGTTATACATTAGGAACAGATGAAGCACCAACAAAATATGGAACTGGCGCCCAACTTGCTGATGCATTAAAAGCTATTCATGCTGCAGGAATGAAAGCTCAAGTTGATATGGTTATGAATCAAATGATCGGTTTTCCAACCCAAGAAGCGGTTACTGTTAGTCGGACTGATAATTATGGTAATACCCTTTCAGTAGACGGAAAGACTTTTGCTAATGAAGTATATCTTCCTTATACAATTGGTGGTGGTCAAGGGCAGTCTACCTATGGTGGTAAGTTCTTGGATGAACTAAAGCAAAAGTATCCAGATTTGTTTACGACTAAGGCAGGTTCTACCGGGGTTGCACCTGATTCAAGTACGCATATTACCCAATGGTCCGCGAAATATGAAAATGGTACTTCAACTCAAAATATTGGGATCGGAAGGGTTATGAAAGAAAAAGATGGTAATTATGATTATGTTGAAAGTGGTAATAACCATTTATTGCATACACAATTGCCAAGTGAATTTACTTCTGAAGAAAAATGGTTGAGTAATAATTCTCAGAGTACTGGTTGGATCCATGTTAAAGGTCAAACCTATTATTACGATAAAGGTACTGTGGTCTTAGGTGAACAAAAAATCAATGGTCATTGGTATATGTTTGATTCACAAACGGGTGTGATGGATACCGGTTTTACCAATATTTCAAAAGCGAAGAAAACTGTTTATTATGACATTGACGGAAAAATGCTGTATGGAGAACAAAAAATCAATGGTCACTGGTATTATTTTGACCAAATAACGGGTAGTCGTGCAACAGGTTTTAAGAAGTTATCTGGTAAGACGGTATACTATAATGCAAATGGGCAAATGTTATACGGTAGACAAGTTATTAATGGTCATGTTTATAATTTTGATCGTGTAACTGGTGCTTTGAAATAATGGTTCTTTATCAAGTGGTACTGATGAAATGAATTATTAAAAATAATGGTTCTTTATCAAGTGGTACTGATGAAATGAATTATTAAAAATAATAAGCAATTGGTCTACTTGGTCAAGCTGCTTGTTCCTGAATGGAATGAGCAGCTTTTTTAAGTGCGCCCGGCATGGGCAGTAACTAGGCGGTGTAAGTCCGCTGTGAGCCGTAGTGGCCGGTATCACGAGTCGAAGACAAGGGTGTCTATCGTGAGGTAGAATCTGAAGGAAGTCCTAGACGAAACATCGAATCGATGAACAAGAAGTGGCTAAAAGGCTGGAAACGGTGGGATGAGATTGCTTAACAAATCGAAGTCCCTGACCACTCGAAACCGTCACAGTAAAGCCAACGGTTTGATGCGAAAGCTACTGCTCTTACCCGGGGAGGTCTGTCATGGTAGTTCTCTCAAGCTGGAAGTTATTTCTGGCAGGAACAGGCTCAATAGTAATGTTGAGTTGTCCATGACAGAAGTCAGCCGAGGCCATAGTAGCCAGTAATGGTGAAGGGCTGAACAACAATAATTTTGATTCATCCTGGAGGTGGAAACAATACGACAATCGCAGAAAACAGAAAATAAAGCTGACTACCTGCGGAGGGTAACCCTGGAAGGGTCAGAGCAAACAGGAGCGCGTAGCGTTGTTTCTGGTGAAAAGAGAACTCAAAATGGCTTATTACGTGAGAAGGTCTTAGACCGGAATAATTTAAATCGGGCCTTTGTCCATGTCAAGCGTAATAAAGGGGCTGGAGGAATTGACGGCATGTCCGTTGAGGAACTTGGCCCATACTTGAAAGAGAATAACGTAAAACTAATCGAGGCCTTGCGAACCGAAAGCTATGAACCCCAACCTGTCAAACGAGTTGAGATTCCTAAGCCAGATGGTTCGAAACGTCAGTTAGGAATCCCAACGGTCGTTGACCGTGTGGTTCAACAGGCGTTACAACAGCAACTGTCTCCTATTTTTGAAAAAGTATTCTCAGATAATAGTTATGGTTTTCGACCACACCGCAGTGCACAAAGTGCTGTGAAAAAGGTGGTTGCTTATTATAATCAGGGTTATCACTACGTGGTCGACCTTGATTTAAAGTCCTATTTTGACAATGTGAACCATGATTTACTAATTAAATTTGTTGAAAATTACATTAGTGAGCCATGGGTCTTGCATTTGATTCGTAAGTTCTTGACGAGTGGTGTTATGAATGGTCGATTTTTCGAGAAGTCCGCTAAAGGTACACCGCAAGGTGGCAATATTTCACCATTACTAGCAAATATTTATCTGAACGAGCTGGACAAAGAATTGACCAAAAGAGGACATAAATTTGTACGCTATGCGGATGACTGTAATATCTATGTTAAAAGTAAGCGTGCGGGTGAACGGGTTCTCAAAAGCATCACCCAGTTTTTAGAAAAGGAACTCAAAGTTGAAGTGAATGCAGAAAAGACGCAAGTCGGTTCTCCACTAAGACTGAAGTTTCTAGGTTTTTCGCTGGGTGTGGGACGCAATAGCGCCTACCCGCGTCCTCATCAAAAACCTAAACAGAGAATTAAACAGGAATTGACAAGAATCACCAAGAGAAGCCGAGGCGTCAGCCTTGATAGGATTCTGCATGAAATTAAGCAGAAAATGCAGGGCTGGATCCAATATTATTCCATTGGGAAGATGAAAACCTTTCTCCAACAACTAGACAAATGGTTGCGCTCGCGCATCCGCCAGTATATCTGGAAACAGTGGAAGAATATCGGAACCCGTTATAAAGCATTGATTAAACTAGGCTTGACACCCAAACAGGCGAAAATCTACGTCAATACTCGTAAGGGATACTGGCGCAACGCGCACAGTAAAACACTGTTGATGACCATAACTAATAAAAGACTGGCACAGCGTGGGCTAATAAATCTGTCCAAACTGTACCAGTCTATTCAAGCAAAAGCTTAAGTTGTTGAACCGCCGTATACGGTTCCGTACGTACGGTGGTGTGGGAGGTCGATAGTGTGAACTATCTCCTACCCGATTGTGACTATGAAAATTCAAACTGACATAACTATTCTTTAATTCGATGAGAAGACGTAAACGGAAGTTTTCAAAGTTCCGGAAACCGTAAGCAGTCTTTTTAATGGCTTTGATCTTGTTGTTTGTTCCTTCCACGGGTCCATTAGAAAAGGTCGTCTGAAAGCTGTTCTTGATTTCTTGTAGATGTTTACGCAAGGTACGATTAGTTTTTTTGATGGGCTCAGGCATGCCTGCAGCTGAACGTGTTAGACTTTCTAAGAGCCTTGGATCTCGCTGATGGACAGCTTGTAAAAGTGTTTGATAATAAACGTAAGCTTGTCGCAAAGCGGAGGACATGTTTAATAAACGCTCCACAATATCCTGTTCACATAACTGCATATTACGAAAGTTTCTGCTTTTACGATAGGTTTTAAAATCAAGTTTGGTCGAGTCTTTAGTTAACGATTTCCAATAATGTTTCAAAGCACGTGCGTTGTGCGAACCCTGTCCCGCCTGTTTCATGGTTTGTGTCCGAACTAAGTTTAAGGCCCGATAAGCTTGGGTTACGACATGGAAGCGGTCGGCAATGATCAGCGCTTGCGGAAAGATCTCATGGATCAAGGATCGATAAGGCGAGTACAGATCAACTGTGACCGTTTGGACTGCCCAGCGAGCTTGACGGTCATATTGTAAAAAGTAACTTCGTAAGTATGTATTATGCCGAGAACGCACGATATCTAACGTGCGGCGTGTCGCAATGTCCATGACAATGATACTCATGCCGCTACTAGAAAAGTTGCCCGCTTTAAAGTCGTCAAAAGCGATATTTTGCGGTAAGAAATGATGATTGGGCCTTAAGTAAGTTGAGAGCTCTTGCGCAAAGCGCATCACTGTCATTCCAGAGATCCCAAAATCAGCGGCAATATCTTTTTGTGAGATATTCTGGTCTAATTTAGAAATAGCCTGATATTTAACGGCTTGTGAGATTTGGTCGTTAGCCTTGACGTCCTTGATCTCCGCAAGTTTTGTAATAGTTTTAGGGCAGGCAGCTGAAGCCGGGCAGAGATATTTTTGTTTGCGGATCGAAAAAACATTTGTGATCCCACCCGAAGGCAAACCGAGCATCTCAACGGTTTTAAAACCGTTGTAGCGCATTTTTTGACCACAAACTGGGCAAGCACAAGGATAAGATTGCCGCAAATGGATCTTGCGGACTTTTTTATGCTGGTAAAATCCTGCAGCTATCACTTTATTCTTATATTTTGGATCAAATTCCAGGTGTGAGTCTTTAATTCCCAATAGATCCAGTGTACAATTCTTCATGTAGGACATTCCTTTCAGTGTAGGGATTGTTTCTTTGAGATGAAGTGTGTCTTCATCTCTATTTTTTTATCATAAAACAAAATTGGTACTGAGAGAAGATTTTTCTATCAGTACCAAATATTATAGAACCAAAATAATAAGCAATTGGTCTACTTGGTCAAGCTGCTTGTTCCTGAATGGAATGAGCAGCTTTTTTAAGGTGCGCCCGGCATGGGCAGTAACTAGGCGGTGTAAGTCCGCTGTGAGCCGTAGTGGCCGGTATCACGAGTCGAAGACAAGGGTGTCTATCGTGAGGTAGAATCTGAAGGAAGTCCTAGACGAAACATCGAATCGATGAACAAGAAGTGGCTAAAAGGCTGGAAACGGTGGGATGAGATTGCCTAACAAATCGAAGTCCCTGACCACTCGAAACCGTCACAGTAAAGCCAACGGTTTGATGCGAAAGCTACTGTTCTTACCCGGGGAGGTCTGTCATGGTAGTTCTCTCAAGCTGGAAGTTATTTCTGGCAGGAACAGGCTCAATAGTAATGTTGAGTTGTCCATGACAGAAGTCAGCCGAGGCCATAGTAGCCAGTAATGGTGAAGGGCTGAACAACAATAATTTTGATTCATCCTGGAGGTGGAAACAATGCGACAATCGCAGAAAACAGAAAATAAAGCTGACTACCTGCGGAGGGTAACCCTGGAAGGGTCAGAGCAAACAGGAGCGCGTAGCGTTGTTTCTGGTGAAAAGAGAACTCAAAATGGCTTATTACGTGAGAAGGTCTTAGACCGGAATAATTTAAATCGGGCCTTTGTCCATGTCAAGCGTAATAAAGGGGCTGGAGGAATTGACGGCATGTCCGTTGAGGAACTTGGCCCATACTTGAAAGAGAATAACGTAAAACTAATCGAGGCCTTGCGAACCGAAAGCTATGAACCCCAACCTGTCAAACGAGTTGAGATTCCTAAGCCAGATGGTTCGAAACGTCAGTTAGGAATCCCAACGGTCGTTGACCGTGTGGTTCAACAGGCGTTACAACAGCAACTGTCTCCTATTTTTGAAAAAGTATTCTCAGATAATAGTTATGGTTTTCGCCCACACCGCAGTGCACAAAGTGCTGTGAAAAAGGTGGTTGCTTATTATAATCAGGGTTATCACTACGTGGTCGACCTTGATTTAAAGTCCTATTTTGACAATGTGAACCATGATTTACTAATTAAATTTGTTGAAAATTACATTAGTGAGCCATGGGTCTTGCATTTGATTCGTAAGTTCTTGACGAGTGGTGTTATGAATGGTCGATTTTTCGAGAAGTCCGCTAAAGGTACACCGCAAGGTGGCAATATTTCACCATTACTAGCAAATATTTATCTGAACGAGCTGGACAAAGAATTGACCAGAAGAGGACATAAATTTGTACGCTATGCGGATGACTGTAATATCTATGTTAAAAGTAAGCGTGCGGGTGAACGGGTTCTCAAAAGCATCACCCAGTTTTTAGAAAAGGAACTCAAAGTTGAAGTGAATGCAGAAAAGACGCAAGTCGGTTCTCCACTAAGACTGAAGTTTCTAGGTTTTTCTCTGGGTGTGGGACGCAATAGCGCCTACCCGCGTCCTCATCAAAAACCTAAACAGAGAATTAAACAGGAATTGACAAGAATCACCAAGAGAAGCCGAGGCGTCAGCCTTGATAGGATTCTGCATGAAATTAAGCAGAAAATGCAGGGCTGGATCCAATATTATTCCATTGGGAAGATGAAAACCTTTCTCCAACAACTAGACAAATGGTTGCGCTCGCGCATCCGCCAGTATATCTGGAAACAGTGGAAGAATATCGGAACCCGTTATAAAGCATTGATTAAACTAGGCTTGACACCCAAACAGGCGAAAATCTACGTCAATACTCGTAAGGGATACTGGCGCAACGCGCACAGTAAAACACTGTTGATGACCATAACTAATAAAAGACTGGCACAGCGTGGGCTAATAAATCTGTCCAAACTGTACCAGTCTATTCAAGCAAAAGCTTAAGTTGTTGAACCGCCGTATACGGTTCCGTACGTACGGTGGTGTGGGAGGTCGATAGTGTGAACTATCTCCTACCCGATTGTGACTATGAAAATTCAAACTGACATAACTATTCTTTAATTCGATGAGAAGACGTAAACGGAAGTTTTCAAAGTTCCGGAAACCGTAAGCAGTCTTTTTAATGGCTTTGATCTTGTTGTTTGTTCCTTCCACGGGTCCATTAGAAAAGGTCGTCTGAAAGCTGTTCTTGATTTCTTGTAGATGTTTACGCAAGGTACGATTAGTTTTTTTGATGGGCTCAGGCATGCCTGCAGCTGAACGTGTTAGACTTTCTAAGAGCCTTGGATCTCGCTGATGGACAGCTTGTAAAAGTGTTTGATAATAAACGTAAGCTTGTCGCAAAGCGGAGGACATGTTTAATAAACGCTCCACAATATCCTGTTCACATAACTGCATATTACGAAAGTTTCTGCTTTTACGATAGGTTTTAAAATCAAGTTTGGTCGAGTCTTTAGTTAACGATTTCCAATAATGTTTCAAAGCACGTGCGTTGTGCGAACCCTGTCCCGCCTGTTTCATGGTTTGTGTCCGAACTAAGTTTAAGGCCCGATAAGCTTGGGTTACGACATGGAAGCGGTCGGCAATGATCAGCGCTTGCGGAAAGATCTCATGGATCAAGGATCGATAAGGCGAGTACAGATCAACTGTGACCGTTTGGACTGCCCAGCGAGCTTGACGGTCATATTGTAAAAAGTAACTTCGTAAGTATGTATTATGCCGAGAACGCACGATATCTAACGTGCGGCGTGTCGCAATGTCCATGACAATGATACTCATGCCGCTACTAGAAAAGTTGCCCGCTTTAAAGTCGTCAAAAGCGATATTTTGCGGTAAGAAATGATGATTGGGCCTTAAGTAAGTTGAGAGCTCTTGCGCAAAGCGCATCACTGTCATTCCAGAGATCCCAAAATCAGCGGCAATATCTTTTTGTGAGATATTCTGGTCTAATTTAGAAATAGCCTGATATTTAACGGCTTGTGAGATTTGGTCGTTAGCCTTGACGTCCTTGATCTCCGCAAGTTTTGTAATAGTTTTAGGGCAGGCAGCTGAAGCCGGGCAGAGATATTTTTGTTTGCGGATCGAAAAAACATTTGTGATCCCACCCGAAGGCAAACCGAGCATCTCAACGGTTTTAAAACCGTTGTAGCGCATTTTTTGACCACAAACTGGGCAAGCACAAGGATAAGATTGCCGCAAATGGATCTTGCGGACTTTTTTATGCTGGTAAAATCCTGCAGCTATCACTTTATTCTTATATTTTGGATCAAATTCCAGGTGTGAGTCTTTAATTCCCAATAGATCCAGTGTACAATTCTTCATGTAGGACATTCCTTTCAGTGTAGGGATTGTTTCTTTGAGATGAAGTGTGTCTTCATCTCTATTTTTTTATCACTTGAAATGTCAAATTAAGTTAGAAATAACATAGCTGTTTATCTGTGATGTTTTCCATGAATACCTCAATTGGTGTTTTATAATTTAATGATTTTCTTGGAATATGATTACGCCGGCTACTGACTTGTTGAACTAAAGCATTTGGTAAATTGCGAAAATCCATGCTCTTGTTGAGACCATCTCGTCTAATTAGTCCATTATTATTTTCGTTTAAGCCACGCTGGTTAGGAGCCCCAACTTCGGCAAAATAAGTACTAATATCATGCTTATTTGCGATTTCTTTCCAACCAGTGAATTCTTTACCATTATCAAAAGTAATTGACTTGAAAAGGTGTTTTGGCTGTTGGGACAACCATTGATTAAGATGTTTATTAACGCATTCAGCCGATTTTTGTTGGATGTTTAAAATGATTTCAACTTTGGAGAGACGCTCAACTAAGGTCATAACTGCACCTTGATGTGCTTTGCCTTGGACGGTGTCTGCTTCTAAATGACCAAATTCATGTTGAAAATGAGGATAATCCTGATAGCGTTGATAAATACTTCTGCCGAGTCGGCCAGCTTTACCACGCCGTTCAACGTAACCATTTGGATGCCTTTTACCTTTCATTGGCAACAATTTCACATTGAAAACACCTCTTTGAAAAAGTCGGTATAAGGTTCTCATACTACAACTGATCTGTATCTCAGCTCGACCAATAATCGTATCAGGGGTCCAACCTAATGCGAGTTTCTGCTTAATGTATTTGGTTTCATCTTCTGGTAATTCAATTGCTTTTCGACCGCAATGAGTTTTATTAACTCGATGATTTTCTTGAAATTGACTAATTGAATTACCAGCATCTAGAAACCGGTAAACACGATAAACGGTTTCGCTGGAACGTTTAAGAGCTTTAGCGGCATGATAGGCTTTAATATCTTGTTTCCAAAAATTATATATAAAGGTTAATTCACGTGTGGTAAGATGTTTATAAGTCATTTGTGGTTACCTCTCTTTTGATTAGGGATATTCAAAAGTCTACCACAAATGGCTTTTTTATTTCTAACTTAATTTTACAAACGACGTCATAAAACAAAATTGGTACTGAGAGAAGATTTTTCTATCAGTACCAAATATTATAGAACCGAAATAATTGATCAACATGAACCAGAAAAGATCTCGAAATTTTCGAGGTCTTTTTTATTTCCCCGATTTAAAATTGAAGTGCAACACTTGATAACTAGACCAATTAGACTAGCTTAAAAGGCCATGAAGGCCTATTCTTATTATTAACGACAAAATCAACAGATAAGGATAGGTGTCTTCATGACCCAAACTAAGAATATCATGCCTAAGCATTACCAACAACTCCAATCTTTTGAACGCGGTCAAATTGAGTCCCTGACTCGATTAGGATTTGGCGTTCGTCAGATCGCCAGCCGGCTTCACCGGAGTCCCAGCACCATTTCTCGCGAATTAAAACGCGGGTTAACCACCCAGATTGATTCCCAGAAACATCGGTCATATCAGAGCTACTTTGCCGAGCGCGGGGCGGCTTACTATCGAGAACAGCGGGCCAAGTGTCACCCCAAAGGTTTACTGCAGCGGGCTGCCGTGTTCTTCAAGTCCCTGCCGAAAGCTTTAAAAGCTAAGCCACGAGTTTTCAGTGTCGATACGTATGTCCACTATTTCAAAGCTCATTACCCGGGCTTTCCCTGCCCATCAACGGCTACGGTCTATCGGTACATCGAGGCTGGCAAGCTCCCGGAGCTTCACAACTATGATTTACCCATGAAGCTACGTCGCCGCGTTAAACGCCCGAATCACCGACATGCCCGCCTGAATAAAAAACGGCTTGGACAGTCCATTGAAGACCGGCCCGCAGTGGTTCGGAAACGTCAGGAGTTGGGCCATTGGGAAGGCGACTTAGTGAAAGCCAAACGGGTTGAGTCCGAACCAGCTTTAATGACGTTAACCGAGCGAGTTAGCCGGATGGAAATTATCGTTAAATTGCCTGATTACCGGGCAGAGACTTGCCGGCAAGCCCTCCAAGATACGATTGATGATTACGGTGCAGAAAACTTTCGGACTATCACGTTTGACAACGGCTCGGAATTCGCTAGTTTAAATCAGGTTCAAGGAACGGAAATCTACTTTGCCCATCCATATTCTCCCTGGGAACGGGGCACTAATGAGAATGTGAATGGTCAATTAAGAGAGTTCTTCCCAAAGGGGCATTCCTTTAAAAACCTCTCATTAGTGGATCTGCAGTTGGTTCAAGACACGCTGAATCACCGTCCCCGCCGCTGTTTAAGCTATAGTTGTCCAGCGGATGTTATGCCACAACTGGTTTAACTTTCTAGACCAATTATAAGAATAGGCCATTAGTGTTGCACTTAACTTGACAATTGAGGGGTCTTTTTTATTTTCAAAATAACATTTACATTAAAAAATAAAGTGAATATTCAGCAGCTTTTTAGAGACACAAAAAACTCCACACCATTGCTGGCATGGAGCTAAAAAGGAATGGTACAAACTATATGTCTAAGAAGACAATATAGTTACAAATTTTACTTACATATAGGGGGAGTAAGTTAATTCGTTTATGCTGTTTACTATACAGCTAAGAGTTAAAGAATTACTTAACAAATTCAAACAATTTTATTAAGAATTGAAAACCATCTTGTGACTGCCGGATGTTGGTGCCTTTTTACTGTGCCCATGACGTGCTCTTAGTGCCCACAAAATCGAAACCGTATCGACGACTTCTTGCAAGAGAGCACCGAAAAGTGTTGGCAGTACACCGAAGCTAGCAATCAGCATCAAGATTGTACAAATTGCGATTCCAATCATTACTGATTGGCGTGCCACTTTCATTGTATCCTCTGAGATCTCTACAGCTTTTTCCACTCGGGACAAGTCATCTTTTAAAATGACGGCTGAGGCTGTTTCACTGGCAGCTGTGGCTCCGTGAGCCCCCATAGCGATCCCAACATCTGCTTCTGCTAAAGCCGGGGCATCATTTACACCGTCACCGACCATCACAACAGGGCGATGATCTTTGGGAGTATTTTTGATCAGCTTAATTTTTTCATCTGGCAACAGCTCCGCATGAATCTCCGAAATTCCAGCCTGTTGGGCGATGTCTTCTGCGGTTTCTTGTTGATCACCAGTCAGCATCATGACTCTAGCGTGGTGCTGTTGTGTTAAAACATTCATAGTCTGCTTTGCTTCAGGTCTCATACGATCCGTAAAAGTCATGTAGCCGGCATATTGGTCGTTGATACTAATGAACATTGCTGTTTGTGTTTGCTCAAGTTCTGATGTTGCTCCCGTGACAAATGTGCTTTTACCGACTTTGATTATTTTTCCGTCCACTTCAGCTTGAATTCCATTCCCAGTTACTTCTTTGACTGAATTAGCTTTTTTCACTGGTATCCTTTGATCTTTAGCATAGCCTACCAATGAACGACCCAAAATGTGATTAGAATTATTTTCCACGCTGGCTGAAAGCTTAATTAGTTCTTGCCGGTCAACACCGACAGCAGGGACTACCTTGTCAACACTCAGAGTTCCGCGGGTGATGGTTCCTGTTTTATCGAATGCGAAAGTTTTGGCGGTTGCTAGTTTTTCGATCACATCACCAGTTTTAACAATGATTCCGTTTCTTGATGCCCGACTCATTCCGGCAACTAGGGCAACGGGTGCCGCAAGGATCAGTGGGCAAGGTGAAGCAACCACTAAAACTTCAGCGAAACGAACTGGGTCTTTAGAAATAAACCATGCGAAGCCTGCAATAACGTAGGCGATCAAGGTAAAAGGTACGGCGTAACGATCAGCCATCCGGACGAAATGTGCTGGCTTTGCTTCTGATTCACGGACTAAGGTGATCAGACGCTGGTATTGGCTGTCCTTACTTTCTTTGTCCGCCTGCATGATGACTACTGTGTCACCATTCAATGAACCAGACATCACATCATCACCGATGTCTTTTTCGATAGGTTTAGATTCGCCAGTCAATGATGATTGATCGAAGAAACTTGATCCTTTTAAGATATGACCGTCAGCTGGGACGATTTCACGTGCTTTCACCAATAACCAATCGCCAACTTGGATATCATCGATCTCGATATCTGCTGTAGTATTGTTTTTACTATTCAAGCGATGCGCAACTTGTGGTGAATTTTCTAATAATGACTTTAAATCAGAATTTGCTTTATGTGCAGCATAATCCTCCAAGGTATCACCACCGACCAGCATTAGCAAAATGATCATGGCTGCCCAATACTGTCCGACGGATAATGTAGCTATGATTGCGGTTATGGCTAATAAGTCGACCCCATATTTACCGGACATTAGAGTTTTGATCATTTCAACAAACATGGTGAATGCTAAGTATGCGCCAGTTAATGTGATCAAAATTTGCGCCCAGAGAGGGTGATGGAGACCAAATTCCATTATTAAAGCTAAGATTGCTATTACGAAAATTGCGATTAATTTTTGTATATGTTTCATACTCCGAACCTCTCTTTCTTTTTTCATTCTGATAATAACACCAGTCTTTTAAAATGTAAATTATAAACTTTCTAAATGAGAAATATTTTCAATTAGATTGGAAAAATGCTTTATTATCAAAGAAAAACCACTATTTTGTTTTTACAAAATAATTTTCTAATTGAGAATTATTTTCATTTGTGCTTTCATACACAGCTCTTTCGATAATTGCTATAATTTACTCACACAAATAGGACTGTTACGAGTCCTGACTCAGCATAACCCATGCTTATAGAAAAGTTTAAGCTCACTTAAATAACGGCAGAGCTCCCTGATATGAAGCAATTTTGTCTTCATATCAGGGAGCTCTGTTTTGTCCAAGAAATATAAACATTTTTGTCTAGTCGTATAGTTGAACACTACTTACGGAGTATTTGTAATGACAGAGGTTTAGGGTCTTAATGGTCCTAAATCTTTATTTTTTTAGGGCCAAATAAAAAATCCCGCCATCTCCAAGAAAATGACGGGAACAACAATACTATGCTAATTTAAAAATTGGGGACGGGTTTTTCAGATAACGTGATGACTCCGATGGCTTTTAGCCCAGTATGAGTCATGATCACGGGGCTAGTTAGCTCCGCGATAAAAGGTGTTTTAGACTCTGCACCAAGTAAAATATCTTTGGTTTTATCCAACATTGAATGATCAGCAGCAACATTAGAAAGTGATAAAGCTTGAATCTGATTATTCTGTCCTTCATGGACTCTAGCTATTTTTTCCACGAATTTAACCAAGCTTTTGGTACTTCTGCCCTTAGAAACAACATCTAAAGTCTTATCGTGTAATTCCACCACGACTTTGATATTTGCAAGCTTGGTGATCAAGCCGGTCATTTTGCTGATCCGTCCGCCAGCTACTAGACAATCCAAGTTATCGATCAAAACATCGATCGAGGTGCGCGAATATATATCTGCACAGTGTTCCTTGATTTCTGCTACACTTTTGCCTGCTTGAGCATCCCTAGCAGCAGCTAGTACCTGAAACGCTTCTCCACGGTCTGTGGATTTGCTGTTAATGACTGTTACTTTCGTATTAGTCATTTTTGCAGCTTGTTGAGCTGTATTGAAAGTCCCGCTTAAAACATCTGAGATAATGATAGCGACTACCTCACTGCCGTCTTCTCCTAGCTTGTCAAAGGCAGAGACAAATTTTCCTAAGGCAGGTTGGCTTGTTTTAGGAATGTCTCCCTCACGTAAAGCTTCAACCAATTCTTGGCGGGTAATGTCGACCCCATCAACGTAGTTTTTGCCAGCTACTTCTACTGAAAGTGGGACGACTGTGATTGAATTGTCTATGATTTCATCTTTTGTCAAAAGAACCGAGGAGTCGGTCACTATTTTGATTGACTGTGACATAAAAAAATCTCCTTGAATAAGAGTTTGGATATCCGGTCTACTAAATAAAACTAACCAATATCAGTATATATTAAAAATGTACTGGCGTAAATAATGGAAACGACATCATTCATAAAAAGTGGATTTTAAATGTAGATAATGACGGATATGAAAATAGTTTGCCCTTTAAGTTACAATAGACATGAGATATTGATTACTTGAATAGACGAGGAAGTGAGTGTATGGAACGATACTTGATCACAGGCGGGGCAGGGTTTATTGGGAGTAATTTTATTCATTATTTGTTAAAGAAATACCAAAACTGTGTGGTAGTTAATTTAGACCTGCTAACTTATGCTGGAAATTTAGCAAATTTAACAGATATTGAAAAAGATCCACGGTATGAGTTCGTACGAGGTGATATTAACGACCAAGATTTAGTTCAAAGGATCCTTGAAAAGAATAGGATAGATATAATTGTTAACTTTGCTGCAGAGAGTCATGTCGATCGTTCAATAGTTGGACCTGATATTTTCTTTGAAACAAATACCAGGGGAACTTTGTCTTTACTTAAAGCTGCTAAAAATACAAAACTTAGAAAGTTTTTGCAGATTTCTACAGATGAAGTTTATGGTTCTTTAGGGACGAACGGTTATTTTACTGAGCAATCACCGCTTCTACCTAGCTCACCGTATTCAGCCAGTAAAGCTGCCGCAGATATGTTTGTTCATGGATATTACAGGACTTATGGCTTAGATACTAATATTACCCGGAGCTCTAATAATTATGGACCATATCAGTTCCCTGAAAAACTAATACCATTGATGGTCACTAATGCACTTCAAGGAAAGAAACTGCCAATTTATGGTACCGGTCAGAATATTCGTGATTGGTTATATGTTAAGGATAATTGTCGGGCACTTGATTTAGTGATCCATCAAGGAAAAAAGGGCGAGATTTATAATATTGGCGGCAATAGTGAGCATACCAATAATGAAATTGTTCATTTGATCATCGATAAACTTGGTGCAAATGAAGAGCAAATCGAATATGTGACTGATCGGTTAGGCCATGATCAACGTTATGCTTTAGACTCTAGTAAGATCACTGCTGAATTAGGCTGGAAACCACAGGTTAGTTTTGAACTAGGTCTAAAGAGAACCATTGAGTGGTATTTGAAAAATAAGGCATGGTGGAGTAACTTTTAACGACAGTTGGTGTCGTAAAAAACAAAAATTGAAAGTACAAAAAGAAGAGGTTCTACCTGATATAATTCTGCTGTGGCATTAAATATTAGTATTTTTCATTTTTAGACACTAACAAGAATGCCTTTTTAAATTCAACAAAAGAGAGATTTTAAATAAATAAGCCTTGACCCTGTGATAAGATTCAGGACTATTTTTTGATTTTTAATGCCAAATTCAGAATATTGACGAAATGTAAAACAGCATGGTTTTATGTCTCCTGAATTATTTATACTTTTCGTTGCAGTTAAAACTTTGTGCAAAGTTACTTTAGTGTGTAAAAAAAGCAGCTTTTTGTTAGTTTTGTTGTCGGACTGTTTAAAAAGGACAGACTTCACCCTTTCCCTAAGAAAAACATTTTTTATTTTGTGAGTTCACAGCGGATATATTTTTAGATTTTGAATCTTGAACAGTGTCTGCCAAAATAATTTAGCGAACACATTAGTCTGAGATAAATGGACCCAGACTTGACGCGCATGGTGCGTGACCTTAGCTGCCACATGGAGTAATTTAAAACGGATCGTCCCGACCTGAGCGTGTTTAAGCTTTGTTGGTAAAACTAAGTTCTTCATGGCTTGCAGTATATTATAAGCGACCCCAGCTACCAGCATCCGGAACTCATTGGCCTCAAAACTAGAACTGTCCGTTTTATCAAAGTGAAAGCCACGTTTAACTTCTTTGATCAAGTCTTCCATGGAACCGCGTTGGTGATAGAGGGCAAAGACTTGTGGACCGCTTAATTCTTCCAAGTTGGTCACGATAAACTCATGGTCAAACAGAAAGTTGCCCGCCGGCCGCGTTGATTTAATAATCACACGATAAGGTCGTGACCAACTTTGAGGACAATAGTCTCGCAGGACATGCCATTGGACTTCAGCTTCGGTGAAGTCCTGGTCACCCACTTGGATCAGGTGCTCAGCCCGACTTTGGAGCTGGTAGTTCGCTTTTAAACGAATCACGAACTTAGCCTGCTTTTTATCACACGCATGGTAGATCCCTGGAGCTGCGAAACCAGAATCTCCTCGCACTAAGACATCCAGGGAAGATCCGTCATAGGCCCGTAAGCTCCGTAATAAAAATTTAGTCGCACCTTGGGAAGTAGATTGCCGGGGCGTAATTGAGCATTCAACAAGCAGCCCGATAAAGCATCAAAGGCTAGTAAAGGATGATAACCGTTGGTCTGGTAGTGACCGTTATAAGCACTCTTTTCTTGGTCACCAAACGTATCGGCATGTGTCGAATCTAGATCAAGGATCAGCTGATGTTGATTTAGCTGCCCAAGAACAAAGTGAGCTACCGAGCCGAGCAATGATTTGACTGAAAAGAGCCCAGACGCTGAAATGTGATTGATAAAGCGTGAAAGTGTCGGCTGGGAAGCGACCGCTTGAGACAAGACCAGCTTAAAATCAACGGCGTGTGACAAGGTATTAGCCGACTGATCTTGGCAGTATCCTGCCAGCAATTGCAACAGCAACTGCTTAAATAAATTGTTCAAGGGAAAGGTACAATATTTACGGTCATCTTTAAAATGCAAGTTATCTTCTAAGAGCTGGTCAAAGTGAATTTGGTGCAGAAATTCAGCAATTAATAAAGTTCCGGCATCGTTCGCTAACTCACCACCGTCATTAGAAATGTTGATCTGGTCATTGAATAAAAGTTTTTCATGATGTAAAGTTGACATAAGGAGCACTCCTGTTCTTTGTGGTTTTCATCGACTTTACAATAGCACAGGATGTGCTCTTTTTGTACACCCAACAGGTAAAAAACGAAAAAGATGCGAACTAGCATGACAACAACAAAAAGTAGTCCTTAAGGTGTCAAGGGCAACGTAAAAATGTAGGTTTATGGCAATCAAAAATGTAGGTTTTTGACAATTACAGTTTAGTTTTTAATCGATAAGACTTACCCGTGATTCTTATGGTATGAACATGATGAACTAATCGATCTAAAATAGCTGCAGTGACAGTTGGGTTTTGAAAAATATCGACCCAAGAAGATAAAGCACTGTTACTAGTAATAATTGTCGATTTTCTTTCATACCTGGCATTGATCAATTGAAAAAACAAATTAGCTTCATCGTGTTTAATGGGCAGATAACCTAATTCATCAATGATCAATAAATCGTAACGGGCGTAGCGGTTTAGTGCACGATCTAGTTCGTCTTTGTCATCGGCTTTTCTGAGTCTTAATAAAAGCTCATGACAATTAATAAATAACACTCTTGCACCTTGTTGACAGGCTTCGCGCCCTAAGGCGATTGCGAGGTGTGTTTTTCCTACCCCGGGGCTGCCTACTAGAAGAATATTTTCTGCTTTATCCATAAAAGCTAGGCTTTTTAATTCTAGAATCTCCTGTTTTTTGATACTTGGCTGGAAGGTAAAATCAAATGCTTCCAGCGTTTTAACGCTGGGAAAACGGGCCCTGGTAATCGTTCGTTCAACCTGAGCCTGATGTTTATAGTTTAATTCTTTGGTCGTTAAAGCTAAAAGTGCTTCCGAAAATGACATTTTTCCGGCTGTTACTTGTTCCAGATAATTAGGCAGGTAACTTTTTATTTCAAGCAGTTCAAGTTGAAGCAAATTATTGTTAAGTCGTTGATTGATACTACTCATCTCATAGGACCTCCTGAGAATTAGACTTGGTCATAGGCACTTAGATTTTTACTAATGAATTGTTCAATGTCATCTTCATTACGACCGTTCATTAAATCTGAACGTAAAATTGCCTTGGTATCTTCATAGTTATAATTATATTGTTGGGTAGTTATTTCGTGAGAGCGGATCAATTTTCGGTTATAATAAATCTGAACATGTTTCTCATCATCACTGACTTCGAGAGTAACTTGTTCACCAATATATTTTGGATCAACAGAGTACTTACATTTCCGAAAATTGACCATAGCTTCCTTAGAGACGATACGTGAGATATCTTCTTCAAAATAAGGCTTGAGTAGGTCAACGGGAGTTGAATGTAATTGCTCTTTTTCTTTGTCTTCCCAAAGAAGTGTAGGTTGCAGATGCGTGGCTTGAGAAATTTCCTGATTAAGTTCATCACTTAAGTTATCCACTAGTTCGATTAGATCCGTTCCGTCAAAAGGTTCGTAATTATAGGGACGCAGACGCTCAACAGTTCGTGCTAGTGCCTCAACGGCACCTTTAGTTTGCGGGCGAAAAACACGACAAGCAATTGGTTTAAAAGCGGCGTCTTTACTGAATTGATAAAAACGCTGGTTAAAAATTGCGTGTCCAAAGGAAGATTTCGAATGGTCTATGACAGTTTTCATGTTATCAAACCAAATTTCGTGTGGGATTCCGCCCGTAGCTTCAAAAGCTTGCGCCAAACAGCTAAATAAAGTATCCTGTGAGCGATCAAAAGTTAAGGTTAAGTATTTGTATTTAGAATAAGGAAGCACATATAAGAAAATATTAAACTTATAGAGGATACCTTCACTGTTCCTGAGCTTCATTTCTTCTTTCCAATCCACTTGGGCCGAGAGGCCCGGAGTATGAGTGACTCGAATGGTAGCTTTCTTGACCTCATGGTTTTTAAATTTACGACAATACGTTTTTACAGTTGAATAACTACCTAGATAGCCTTTCTTTTGAATAAATTTAAAGATTGCCATGGCAGAGCAATTAAGCGCTAATTTATCATGGATGATTGCTTTAAAAGGCTCCAGTAAGCTTGGCTTTTTAACAACTTTCCTGGTTTTGACTTGGTCGGTAGCAATTTCTTCAACTACCTTTTTAATAGTGCGATAATCCGCGTTATATTGCCTTCCTAGAGCAGCGTAATTTGGTTTAATGTTTTCTTTCATATCTTTTAGCACTCCTTGTCTTAAATCATTTCTCACATCAGTTGCCTCCTTGAAAACTAAAAATACTGATGTAATTAATGATACAAAAAAATGTAGAAAGACCGACATTTTTGATTGCCGTTTTCCTACATTTTATAGCTGCCTTTTACATTAAGGGAAAAGTATGAATAATTCAGGTGTCTTATTAAATTTTATATTTGTATATGTTTGAACAATTTTAGCAAAACTGTTTTAAAGATGAATCATTGTGAGTCGTAACAAATCATAATGAATGCAAAGACTATTGCCAGGACTTCAAAAAACGGACTTAACCAGAGCGCTTTATTGAACAGTTGACTGTGGTTGATTGTTTGCTAATTCTCTTTAAGAAATTGCTTTTACAGTATAATTTTAAAACAAGTTAAAATCGTTAAATCTATTTTGTAAAAGTTTTGAAAAACCGCAAAGGTTGAAGAGTTTGTTTCTAATGATTTCAATGGTGGAACAAATTCCAAAAATTATTAGGACTGTTATTAAATCTATTACGACAAAATTGATTAAGTTAGTAGTTGCTAGTTTTTCAAAGTGGAGAAGGTCAAACCAGATGAACTTCCTGACAAATGGATTATCGTGAATTAAATAAATTCCAAAAGTTGAAGATGCAACTAGATTGATAAGCCGATTAGGGCGTAAGGAAATATGATTGAAGAACATGAAAAAGCTAACAGCAAAAACTACAACACAAATGTTATTGTCGCCGAAAAATTTAGTTGTAGCGTTGATCATATCTGAGGAATGAGCTAAGTATCCAGCTCTAATTCCATGAAAAGTAAGGTAAGCATAACCAGTTAACGATAATAAAATTCCAACTATATAAACAGTTTTTTTATTCCAAAATGAAACCTTAGGAGTTCCTCTTATGTATCCTCCGATTAGATAATACATTATAAATATAAAAAATAGTGAGTTATCTGCATATAAACCAAGAGTTGGAAGAAGTATATAGGTCACAAAAAGTGAAATTATTATGTAGCCTTGTTGTTTTCTTGAACAGTGATGCCAGAGTGTATTCAAAGCTGGTATTGCAAACAATAACATGATGAAAAGAGTGATAAACCAGTAGGAGCGGAAAGTAACTGGGAAAAATGAGGCTAAAACTTGTCTTTTGTCAGTTAAAGAAGGACCAAACAACTTGAATAATATATAGCACAAAATCGAATAAAATAAAGTTGGTACCCAAACTTTAAGAATGCGTGACCATTTCATTTTGGAGTTAATAGAAAAGTAGCCAGTAATTAAAATAAATAGAGCAACACCTGTTTTGCCGCCAAAGGCAAAAAGACGTGCAACAAAAAATACTACAGGGTGATTACTATAAAGGTTGAATGAGTTTTGAGGAAAAAATTCTCCTAAAACCCCATGGACAATGGAATGATGCAAAACAATCATAAACATCGCAATTATTCTTAATAATTCGAAATTTGACATTCTTGGTTTTGATTTCACAGTATATTCTCTCCTAGACAATTAATATAACAGCATTATTATACAGTTTTCCAATAATAAAAAAAAGACCATACATTAAAATACAATTAGTGTAAATTCAATGTGGCCTTTTAATTTGTTATTTATTTTCCTGTATTCTGCGGTAAACGGCACCGATCATGCCGGCATCATTGCCGAGCTTAGCAGGGACGATCTCAGGAAGTTCCAAATCACGGACGCTGCTATGCTCACTTTGCAATTCTGTATAAGCCTGGTTTAGTCCAGACTGGAATGCAGGATTAACACTGATTCCGCCGCCTACGATCACTTGAGCTGGATCGAAAGAAACGACCAAATTTAAGATCCCCTGAGCTAATTTGCGGAAGTAATTGTGTAAGACTAGCTGCGCGATTGGCTCTCCGTTGTCTGCGCGAGCAAAGATCTCTCGTGCATCTGTCACTTCTTCTTGGGCTTTGATATTATAGATCCGCAACAAACCGATCACGGTTGCACTTTGGAAGTTTAGACTGCCATCTTCTAGTTCATCGTGCTGGTCATCAAGTAGCATCCAGCCAAATTCCCCTGAGCGGGCATGAGCTCCACGGTAGATCTGGTCATTGATCACCAAGGCACCGCCAACGCCTGTCCCCAGAACAATATCCAGATAATTATGCAGTCCTTGAGCTGCACCGAGCCATTGTTCGGCGATAGCCGCGGAGTTGGCATCATTTTCGATAGTTGTTTTGATACCGGTGCGTTGTTCCAATTCATCTTTGAGATTAATGCCATATAAGCATTTTACAGCACCGGCCGTGGTTAGCATACCGTCCGCCTCGATCACGCCGGGCATTGAGACACCTGTCCCGGCAATATGCTGTCCTTTATCCAGATATCCTTGTACGATATGTGCCATGTCAGCTAAAACTTGTTCCTTTTTTGCCGCTGTTTTGCTGTGGGCTTTTTCAATGATCTGACCATCTGCGCTAATTAGACCATATTTGATTGAAGTTCCACCAACGTCGATCCCAACGTAGTTTTCCAAAGTATTTCCATCTCCTAATTAAAGATAATTTATTCAGCGTTTCTG
Organism: Ligilactobacillus acidipiscis; assembly: GCF_900116935.1. Classification (NCBI taxonomy): domain Bacteria; kingdom Bacillati; phylum Bacillota; class Bacilli; order Lactobacillales; family Lactobacillaceae; genus Ligilactobacillus; species Ligilactobacillus acidipiscis. Next base: position 2,147,332 of record NZ_LT630287.1, on the reverse strand, counting down.
CAATCATATGTAGATAAAACCGGACAAGTAAATGCCCGGTTTAAGGTAGCTTAATTACAATTCTGCACCATTAGTTTCGATTACGTTTTTGAACCAGTAGAATGAATCTTTGCGATAACGGTCAAGTGAACCATTACCGTGGTCATCTTCATCAACATAGATGAAACCGTAACGTTTTGACATTTCACCAGTTCCAGCTGAAACCAAGTCGATACAGCCCCACGGTGTGTAACCCATTAAATCGACGCCGTCATCTAGAACAGCTCGCTTCATTTGCAAAATATGATCATGCATGTACTTGATCCGGTAGTCATCGTGCACCTTATGATCTTCAGTCAACTGGTCAACAGCACCTAGCCCGTTTTCAACTACAAACAGCGGCAAGTGATAACGATCAGTGAACCAGTTCAAGGCATAACGCAGACCCGTTGGGTCGATCTGCCAGCCCCATTCACTGGCCTTGACGTAAGGATTAGGGACTAGGTCGTGTGCTTCGTTGTAGTCTTCGTGACCGGTGTATTTGACTGTGAAAGACATATAGTAACTAAAGCCAATATAGTCAACGGTACCTTCCTTAAGTTGCGCTAGATCAGCAGTAGTAATGTCTAACTTAAAGTTCTTTTTCTCAAAGAAGTTCAGCAGCCACTGTGGGTAAAAACCGTTAGCATGCACATCGGAGAACCAGTAACGGGTTTGCATTGCACGTTGAGCAAACAAAATATCTTCGGGCTTGGATGTCAGTGGATAAATCGGGCACATCGCGATCATGCTGCCGATTTGCAGGTCAGGATCGAGCTGATGACCTAATTTAACTGCTTGAGCAGAAGCTACTAATTCATAATGCGCAGCTTGATACATCAATTTTTCATTATCTTCTCCCTCTTCTGGCACGATTCCAGAGTCGGTATATAGATGACCGGCAGCTTCAAAATCAGTTTGATTATTGATCTCATTAAAGGTCATCCAATACTTAACTTTATTGTGATAACGTTTGAAGCAGACATCGGCAAAATGAACGAAGAACTTGATCAACTTACGGTCACGCCAACCACCGTATTCTTGAACAAGGTGTAAAGGAATTTCAAAATGAGACAAGGTCACGACTGGTTGAATGTCGTATTTTAAACATTCATCAAAAAGGTCATCGTAAAACTTCAAGCCTTCTTCATTAGGTTCTGCTTCATCTCCATTAGGAAAGATCCGTGACCAAGCGATGGAAGTTCGAAAACATTTAAAGCCCATCTCGGCAAATAACTTGATATCTTCAGGGTAACGATGGTAAAAATCGATGGCCTTGTGATTAGGGTAGTACTGATCGGCTTCGATTTTTTTAGTGATCGTCCGTGGATGATCCTTGTCGCCTAGTGTAAAGAGATCAGCAATGCTTAAGCCTTTGCCGCCGTCTTGATAACCGCCTTCTAACTGGTGCGCCGCTACTGCACCTCCCCATAAGAAATCTTTGGGAAATTCTCTTTTATCTTCTGCCATACAATTTTCCTCCTGATTTGTGATTATTATTTTTGATGGTCAAAAATAACTTCGATGGTACATACTTGAATTCTCCTATGGTTTTAGTGACTGTCTTTTGCAGCTCTGTTAAGTTTTAGTGACTGTCTTTTGCAGCTCTGTTAATCTAATTGTCCTTCTTTTTCTGCAACTCTGTTTGCGGCCAAAACGAATGGCATATAAGTGAAGACTGAGATTATTAGGCAGATAAAACCAATGATCAATGCTAGCCAGTTACCGCCAGTTCCTAAGAAAGGCATTAACGGTCCCGGCGTGGTCCACGTCATACCTAAAGCCGGCGTTGGTATCCATTTTAAGATGTTGGTGACTAAGTAGCCGACCCAAATGTTAATGACAGGAGTCAGGACAAATGGAATTGCTAAGATCGGGTTCAAGACGATCGGTAAACCAAACATTAGTGGCTCATTGATGTTAAAGAGTCCTGGAACAAGTCCTAATTTGGCGACAGCGCGGTAATCTTTTCGTTTTGAGACCCAGAAGATCGCGATGATCAAGCCAAGGGTCATACCGCTGCCACCCATGTTGGCAAAGGTATCATTCATGTTGCCCCAAGTAGCGGGGTAAGGGACATCCCAGATACTGCCGTGATTATTGATAAACTGCTGATTGCTGAGATCTGCTTCGGTAAAGATCACGGAACGTAAGGCATTCAGGGTATTTGGACCGTGGATCCCGACCATCCAGAGCAAGTTTTGCACGATTGCTAATAATGTGACACTCCAGATATTAACCCCGATGTTTCTCAGTGGTGTTTGAATGGTGTCATAAATGATCTGGTTGATCCCTTCAGGTGCAACTAATGATAATAGATGATTTAAGATAGCTGCTATCATAATTACGATCACGATCGGGATCAAACCATTAAATGAACGAGCAACTGCGGGCGGTACCATATCAGGCATCTTGATCTGCATTTTCTTGATACTGAACAACTTAGGTAAAAATTCACCAACCATTATCCCAATAAACATTGCGACAAAGAGACCCTGTGCACCTAAGAAAGTTTTAGGTAAGTAGTTGATCCCGTCTTTAACGATCGGTGGTGTATACAAGATCATGAAGACTGCAATCGATGTCATCCCGGTCAGCATTTGATCTGCTTTGAAATGGCGCGCTAATTCGGCAGCAACCATATAAGCGATGAAGATCGATAAAATATCCATGGTCCCGTTGGTCACGGAATTTAACCAGCCTTGCATATCTTCCAGATGCGGAAAGATCTTATTGAGAAACAGGATCTGCGCTAAAAAACCGTCTTTACTGAAAAGCAAGCTATTGATCAAAATCACTAAAGACGCCGACATTGTGATCGGAAAGGTAAACATAAAAGAATCTCTAATGGCCGCAATATGCCGTTGTTCGTTTAACTTGGCTGCGGCTGGTACAATGTGTTTCTCCATGAAAGCATTGTATGAATCCATTTTAGACATGAAATATCACTCCTATATGATGAAAATATAATTTCTAAACCACTTCCAGCATATAAAAGCGATTTCACAGAAGCAATACTTTTCGAAGTATTTGGTCGGCGTTCCATACAATAGCAAGATATTCCAGAGATGAAACACCTTGTACCAAGCCAAACGAAAAAAATAATTATTAAATGGATTCGTGATCTTGTTCCACTGCCAAGCGCCGAGCGGTCGAGATCAGTTGCTCGATCAGATACATTGCGGGGACCTGCGTGGTTAAGTCGTAGTACTTGGCCAAGCGCTCTTGGCTGGTCGAATAACAGAGAACGTAACGCGACATTAAGGCTAATTGACTACTTGGGTCTGCAGTGACAGCTACAAGGGTCACATCTTCATCATTTACGAAGTTGTTTAACATTTCGATCAATTCGATGGTTTTTCCCGAGACTGAAAAGGTGATCAACAAGTTATTGCTGGTGTTTTTCAGCTGAGTGATCAAGGGATAAAAAGGATCCTTAACGCAAAAAGAATTAAAGCCAACGGCCGCAGTTTGCCGGGCTGCATATTCCGCTAAGGCCCCGGATGAACCAATGCCGCAGAAGATGATTTGATCTGATTGCTCCATTTTGTCAGCAATCAACTCGATCTTTTCATAAATGTCTGGTGGAAAGTTTTCTGCGGTAATGAAAGAAATCTCATGGTCATTTGTCTGAGACCGTCGTTGTTCCGAACGGAATGATACTTTAAATTCTGGAAAACTATCATAACCGAGCTTATGAATGAAACGCATTACCGAGGAATTGGAAACATGTGCTTCAGTGGCAATGTCTCTGACTCGCATGTACGGGACCTTTTCTACATTTTCTGTGAAGAAACGGTAAATAGCCATGTCAACTTCCGACAAACGGTCCAGCTCCTTGAACCCAAAAAACGCCATTTTAAAAACCCCCTAAAATAAATGCAAACGCTCTCTAAGTTCATTATAACATGTTCGTACCAATTATGGTTATCAGAAACAAATTAAAGTGCTTTTTAGGAAAGATATATCATCTAAGTCGTTTCTGCCGTTCTTTAACGGCATTTTTTACTTGTAAAATGTATTTTTCATCGGGTTTTTCATCGATCAGAGAGAAATTGTATTGCAAGACATCTTCAATGATCTTGTCGATAAAAGATTCCGTTATTTTATGGAAGTTAATATCTTGTGGTAATTGTTGTGGGAAAAGTTCTCTGATTTTATTATGGATACCTTTAATGAACTTATGTGGAAAATCTGCAATTAATTGTTCGATCATGCGAGTTTGAACTTCTGCAATTATTAATGCATTGGCATAGATCGTAGTGAATTGGTGTGAATTTACAGGAATTATGTATTCAGGACCATGCTGCTTGCTAAACTGCAGACCAACTTTGTTTTGGCCTAGACAGCAATAATCAATTAAGTTGGCTTGTACGATCCAGCTCGCTGGACTATGAACATAGCCTCTTGTTGGTAAAAGGATCTTATTACCCGAAACAAAAGGGACAATATGACGGTGTGAATGATCATGATATAGTTCTTCAATGATGAAAGTAGACAACACAAAGTTGAAATTTTGCCAGCTGATAAATTTTTTGACCAACATGTTAGTGGAACGTTTAGTGAAAATAGTTCCTCTCTTTTTATCGAGCAAGATTGCCTGGCAATTGGGTAATCCAAGCTTGTGAGTGTCAATTACCATGGTTGTGGTTGATGTGATAAGTGCCTGATCATCTTGAAAGGCTTCGCGATAAATTTTTCTGATACCTGTTTCGTCTAAAAATAAATTTGATTTGTGCATGCTTTTTAACCACCTTGCTATAGAAATATTTTTTTAAGGTTATCTCGAAAAGTGACTTATAAACATTGTGAAAGAAATAACGTAATATATTATACGCTAATTAAAATATATAAATCAATATAATAAATGAAGAATAATATTTAAACGGCACAAAAATGCCTATAATCAGCACAAAATACGTGTTTTGGGGACATTTACGGCGAAGCGGTCTTTCTTTATGCTTAGGTTATTCAAGGCCTTGGATAATTTAAATTAGGAAGTGTCTAGATGAATGATGAAGCTTTAAATTATCTGTTGGAAAATAATCGGATCAAAGTCATTTATGGTGTCTTAAAACAACTACATGTTTCACCAGCAACAGCATATTTCGAAGACTTAGTGGCTGAAGGAGAACTACTTTTTATTCAAGCTTATATCGACTATCAACGCAAAAATGAAGAATTGAATGAGCAACAATTGATGGGTTATGCTTTCCGCAAAATCAAGTGGGGATTACTAGATCTTTTACGCAAGGAATGGAAACAGGAAGCTAAAATAGTTCAACCAACGAAACAAGATGAAGAACAAAACTTTTTTCTCGAACAGGTACTTTCAGCAACTGAGCCCGCATTGGTCGATAATTATGAATTTTGGGAACTAGTCCGTGAGATCATCATGATCTGTAATGAGAATGAGCGTAAATTTCTGATCAAACGTCTTTTTTATGGTTATAGTGTGGCAGAAATTGCCGAGCAGGAGGGCGTTTCCCGTCAGACAGTCAATTACTGGAAGAATCGGCTCAAACAAAAGAGTCAGAAACTTTTTAAATTACAGTAACTTTCTTTTTACAAACTGAAATTGATTTTCGTTGGTAAGTATGTAAGGCGCGCGACTTACCCGAAAATTTAAACTGGTTAGTAGATCAGCAGCCATTGTGATTTGATGCCAGTAAAAAACAAGGAGGAAATAACATGGATAAGATGTGGGAAAAGACAAGCGTGGTCGTTCAGTCGACTAAAGAAGACGGAACAGCACGCAAACGCAATTTTAACAACATCGCCGAAAAAGCAACTGATGAACAGTTACAATCTTTCGGTGGGTTGGTGGCCCAATTAACGGGTGAAGCCACTGACAAAGTAACTGTTAATGTGACAACAGCTCTGGCTTAGCAACTAGTTTGCAGTTAAATGAACTTTAATTTATTGGACTTGAAAGGAAGGATAGTATGAAGAGTTTAGATTTAGCGTTCCGTTCTGCAATTGGTGGAGCAGTCCATCATTTGAAACTGAATTATGTCAATACTGATCTTGACGCAGATACGGTCAAAGCTGCAATGCAGCAGATCGCAGATGCAGAACTGTTTGTCGATAAAAAAGGTGAACAGATGTACTCCAAGCCAGTTTCTGCCACATATGTGACGGAACAAGACAATGTTTTGTTTGACGACAAAGCCTAACGGATAAATAAATTCCCATGCCTGTTTTCTAGGCATGGGAATTTTGGGGTAAGTGAACAAAAATTACGAGTTAGGAATGCTGGTTCGTTTGTTGACAGTGTCTAAGTACTTACAGTTAAGAAATGTTGCGGCGAAGTTTTTCCGAGTTGAATACTAAGTTATTGCCCACCATCTTTTGTGACTATGCTTTTAAACTACTAGGAACAACCTTATGAGGTCGAATTGAACTATGTGTCTTTTTTAAGCAATCTAAAGAAAGAGTTTAAGAAACAAGTTTAAGAAGAACACAGCTTAAAATGTAGAGCTCACATTGGGTAAAAAATTCAGGGCCGATCATAAAAAAAGCAGAACTTGGAAACCTATGTCTTTAGCGTGGGTCAATAAATAGCCAGCGCCTAATAATTAACCATCTAGCGGTTATCTGCAAATATTAATATGTTCCTAAATTTGAGCTGATGGCTGTTGGTTTGATTGCGTTATTTGTGCAAAACTGGTAATTTCTTAGTTACTATTGCGTGTAATGTTCATTTTCAATAGTAAATGCAAAGACAGCTGGGTGCAGTAAGATTTATCACGGTTTGGAGGTAGAGAGAACTGTGCAGAATATAAAATTTGGAGTAGCTTAGCTCACGTCTAGTGTGTGGCCTTGAAGATTACACGTCCACATAAAATAAATTATTAAGGAAAGGGTGAATTTCATGCCATATATTGGCTTTTTTGATCCAACTTACTTGCTGGTGGTCTTAGGACTTGTGATTTCGGTGGCAGCTTCCGCATATGTTAATTCGACCTTTAAAAAGTTTGACCAGTACCATTCGCAACGAGGGATAACTGGAACTGATGCTGCCCATTATATTTTACAGCAATCTTTGATCAATGATGTTGCAGTTCAGCAGACCAGTGGCGAGCTGACAGATAATTATAACGGCGGAAATAAAACTCTTAATTTATCGGATTCGACTGCCGATTCTGATTCAGTTGCTGCAATTGGGGTGGCTGCTCATGAATGTGGTCATGCAGTTCAAGATGCTCATAATTATTGGCCAATGCGGTTACGGACAGGTCTAGTGCCAGTTGCTAATTTTGGGAGTTCCTTTTCGCTACCCTTGATCGTAGTTGGTGTTTTGTTAAGCTATAATCAGCTTTTGATCCACATTGGAATATTTTTGTTTTCTTTTGCTCTGTTATTTCAATTAGTGACTTTACCGGTCGAATTTAATGCTTCGTCACGTGCGTTACACATCTTAGCTGACGGAGACCTATTGACCCCAGAAGAAGTTCCAATGGTGCGTAAAGTTTTAACTGCTGCAGCTTTAACCTATGTTGCTGCTGCATTATCCACTTTCTTGCAGTTATTGCGTTTAGTACTGTTATTTGGTAATGGTAATAACCGAGACTAAACAAAACATTTTGCAAGTGGGATAAATAGAAAGTTAACATCAGCAAAACAATAAAAAGACTTACTTATCTAGTGAATTATAGAAAACCTGCGGTAGGAGTAAAAATTATTCTCACCGTGGTTTTTTTGCTTATTATCGCAAGTTTACTAATGTGTCATTTCAGTTTCTTTTATTAGAACTGGTAGTTGTGTTAAGCGGCGTTGTTTGTGTTCGTTCCATATATTTATTTGGTTACAAAAATAGTGGTTTCTGCCTTGTTGCAAATTTACTTTTGTTGCTTAATTAAAAATAACTTTTACAGATTCGTTTTTTATTTCGTTAGTAAATATGTAAGGCGCGCGACTTACTAAATAACAACACTTAGGCTAATTTGACATGAACCATTGCGGTCTCAGTTGATAGAGCATGAGTGTTTAAAAATAGGAGGAACTAAAATGAGTCAAAAGTGGAGCAAAACGGGTATCAAGGTTAAGACAGGGACAGCGGAAGGCGACTTTCGTGATCGGAGTTTTAATAACTTGGCGGAGGACGCGACTTCTGAAAAAATTTTTGCTTTTGCTGGAATAGTAGCACAGCTAACAGGTGAGCCTCATGTTGAAACTGCAGTGACAGTTTCTAGTGAGCTCGCTGACGAAGAATAACTTATCGAGAAGGGAAGTTAATGGTTTATGAAGAGTATAGATTTAGTATTTCGTTCGAATATTAACGGTGGTTTACGTCATTTGAAATTGACAGACGTTAAGTCAGATCTTGATGCACAAACGGTTAAAAATATGATGCAACAGATCATCGATGCTAAGATTTTTGTCGATAAAAATGCAGAATTATTATATGCAAAACCAGTGTCGGCTGTTTATATCGACGAGCAAGATCATGTATTGTTCGAAGAAAAGTAAATGTGTAAATTAACAGCGAGCCTTAGCGTTACGTCACAGATGTAACATTAAGGCTTTTTCATTAGGATGGAGGAAAAATTAATGGTAGCAAAGTTTATCGATGTTGCAAGTTATCAACCAGCTACATTGGAGTATTTTAAGGCAGCAAGGGCGCAAGAAATTAAGGGAGTGGTCGTTAAAATTACCGAAGGAAGTGCGAATGGTACGAATTACGTTAATCCACAAGCAAATAAACAGGTTAAAAATGCGCAAGCAGTTGGGCTGATTGTTAGTGGTTATCATTTTTTTCGTGCGATTTCAGTTAAGGATGCACAAGAGGAAGCACAGTTTTTCGCCAGAGAAGCAAAAAAGAAAGGGTTAAAAACCAGCTCCATGCTGGCAATCGATGTTGAAGCTGATAATTTAACTAAAAATCCAGGGACTCTAACTACGCAGGTAAATGCGTTTTTTGCTGAGTTGAAAAAACTGGGCTTTAAAAATTTCAGTGTATATTCCAATACTTTCTGGATGAAGAAGCGTTTATTGAAAAATAGTTTGAACTCTCAAACCTTTTGGCTTGCTAGTTTTGGAACAAAAAATGCCGGTATTTCGTGTGCAGCCTGGCAGTATTCAAGTACACAAATCATTGCTGCGGTAAAAACGGATATTTCGGTGGATTATTCAGGAAAATTTACTAGAGGTCCAAAAGTAGATAAAAACCAAGCACAAGTTAAAAACAAATGGGTCGATGATTTAGGAGTAACCTGGTATCACGAAAAGAGAACGTTTACTAGTGATAGCGCAATAGTTTTACGCTGGGGTGCCAAGACTTCAGCAACCAAGATAGCGGTACTGCCAGTAGGATCGATCGTGAAATATGATGCGTTTGCCCATTGTGATGGGTATGTGTGGATCAGACAACCACGAGGAAAGGGACAGTATGGGTATCTGGCAACGGGAGAGTCTAGTGGCAAAAAGAGATTTTCGTCGTGGGGGAGATTTAGCTAAAAAGTGAAATAGTAATATTTAAGAGAATTGCATAGAAGTGTAAGCCTGAACTGAGAGCGCAGTATAATCAATGTATACGGAAAAGTTGTAAAAAATTTGAGTACACGTTAATTATGCAGTGCTTTTTTACATAAAAGTTCCATTTATTCGGGATAAGAATGCCTTTAGATCCCAATCTATAGGGTAGACAAAGAACTTAAAACAAAAGAGAATTATTAGCTGAATGTAGCGAGAAAAAAATTAAAAAATGTAGCAAATAAGGTCATTAAGTTCGATGGAAAGATTTCTCAATTACATAACCTATATATTAGAGAGCCTTTTCATCATTTTAAAGTTTCAAATTCATATACAACAACACTGATTTGAAATAGAAACGTAAAAGGGCAAAGAGAAATAAAATATTGATAAAATATTAATCAGTGAAACATATATATGCATATAAATCCTGAATTATTCATACTTTTCGTTGCAGTTAAAACTTTGTGCAAAGTTACTTTAGTGTGTAAAAAAAGCAGCTTTTTGTTAGTTTTGTTGTCGGACTGTTTAAAAAAGGACAGACTTCACCCTTTCCCTAAGAAAAACATTTTTTATTTTGTGAGTTCACAGCGGATATATTTTTAGATTTTGAATCTTGAACAGTGTCTGCCAAAATAATTTAGCGAACACATTGGTCTGAGATAAATGGACCCAGACTTGACGCGCATGGTGCGTGACCTTAGCTGCCACATGGAGTAATTTAAAACGGATCGTCCCGACCTGAGCGTGTTTAAGCTTTGTTGGTAAAACTAAGTTCTTCATGGCTTGCAGTATATTATAAGCGACCCCAGCTACCAGCATCCGGAACTCATTGGCCTCAAAACTAGAACTGTCCGTTTTATCAAAGTGAAAGCCACGTTTAACTTCTTTGATCAAGTCTTCCATGGAACCGCGTTGGTGATAGAGGGCAAAGACTTGTGGACCGCTTAATTCTTCCAAGTTGGTCACGATAAACTCATGGTCAAACAGAAAGTTGCCCGCCGGCCGCGTTGATTTAATAATCACACGATAAGGTCGTGACCAACTTTGAGGGCAATAGTCTCGCAGGACATGCCATTGGACTTCAGCTTCGGTGAAGTCCTGGTCACCCACTTGGATCAGGTTTTCAGCCCGACTTTGGAGCTGGTAGTTCGCTTTTAAACGAATCACGAACTTAGCCTGCTTTTTATCACACGCATGGTAGATCCCTGGAGCTGCGAAACCAGAATCTCCCCGCACTAAGACATCCAGGGAAGATCCGTCATAGGCCCGTAAGCTCCGTAATAAAAATTTAGTCGCACCTTGGGAAGTATAGCGATTGCCGGGGCGTAATTGAGCATTCAACAAGCAGCCCGATAAAGCATCAAAGGCTAGTAAAGGATGATAACCGTTGGTCTGGTAGTGACCGTTATAAGCACTCTTTTCTTGGTCACCAAACGTATCGGCATGTGTCGAATCTAGATCAAGGATCAGCTGATGTTGATTTAGCTGCCCAAGAACAAAGTGAGCTACCGAGCCGAGCAATGATTTGACTGAAAAGAGCCCAGACGCTGAAATGTGATTGATAAAGCGTGAAAGTGTCGGCTGGGAAGCGACCGCTTGAGACAAGACCAGCTTAAAATCAACGGCGTGTGACAAGGTATTAGCCGACTGATCTTGGCAGTATCCTGCCAGCAATTGCAACAGCAACTGCTTAAATAAATTGTTCAAGGGAAAGGTACAATATTTACGGTCATCTTTAAAATGCAAGTTATCTTCTAAGAGCTGGTCAAAGTGAATTTGGTGCAGAAATTCAGCAATTAATAAAGTTCCGGCATCGTTCGCTAACTCACCACCGTCATTAGAAATGTTGATCTGGTCATTGAATAAAAGTTTTTCATGATGTAAAGTTGACATAAGGAGCACTCCTGTTCTTTGTGGTTTTCATCGACTTTACAATAGCACAGGATGTGCTCTTTTTGTACACCCAACAGGTGAAAAACGAAAAAGATGCGAACTAGCATGACAACAACAAAAAGTAGTCCTTAAGGGAAAAGTATGAATAATTCAGGAAGTATTATAAATTATCTCTTAATACAAGGATGATTTTAAAATGATTGAGCATAGTGATCAAGTTTCGGGTGGGGTGGTACTTGAAGTTAAACATCTTGCACAAAATGCGATTAACCTACAAAAGGTAGATAAATTTCGAATCAAGCTTAGTGACATTAAGAAGTATGACAGGGGTGTGACCGAATTAGCTATGGATAATATTAAAGATAATTATAAATATGTTCGAACTGATGATGAATTCGAGTATTTTGAACTGATTTAATTTTTGTGTTTTGACATAGTTGAGTAGATTTAGAATAGATTTTTGGAGCATGTTTATACCTCGCTTTGATTGAATTTGGTTCTTTATCAAGTGGTACTGATGAAATGAATTATTTAAAAAAAACACCGCTTGAGCTAGCACTTAAAACAAAAAAAGATCCTACCTTTACGATAGGACCCTAAAAGTGAAATCAACACTATTTGACAAAGACCCAAAAATAATAATATCTAGGATTATCTGAGATGTTATTTAATTTCTAATTCAGTTTTCAACTCTTTTTGTGCAGAATTCAAAGTACTGTCGGAAACTACTTCATAAGAAACACCATCAATCATTTGACCTTGACCTTGTAGCTGCTTTTGTGAAATGTTAGTAGCACCTTTATACTTAGAATATATTTCTTTCATTTGGTTAAATGAGATATCAGTTTTCATATTTGAGGAAATGGCATTTAAAATAGATTTATATTTTGTGATACTTCCAACTGAAGCAATTTTTTTAACTAGGGCAGTTACAACTTTACGTTGACGAAGTTGACGTCCGTAGTCACCTCGTGGGTCTTCATGACGCATTCGTGAAAATGGCAAAATATTATTTTGGTCAATTGTAACTTTACCCCTTTCAAAATGATTTCCCGATTGAGTGAAATCTAGGTCGTTTTCTACTTCAACTGGTCCAATCGCAGCTGATAATTGCTGAAGACCTTTCATATTTACTTCAATGTAGTGATCTAGCGGAATTCCTAAATAACTTTGTAAAGTATTTAAAGAACCAGTTAATCCGCCATAAGAATAGGCTGCATTAATTTTGCTGTTTCCAGAATGGCCTGGGATGTTGACTAATGTGTCTCGAGGGATACTTAATAAGGTCGTCTTTTTGGATGTTACGGTTGCAACCATAATTGTATCAGAACGTCCATTTTTTTCTGTTCTTCCTAAATCGCCTGTGTCAGTCCCCAATAAAAGTAAAGAAAATGGCTGTCCATTTTTCAAGCTTACTTCGTTATTGCGTCCAGTCTTATGTTTGACTGGAGTATATGTAGACTCTACAGAATGTTTCGCGTCAAAATAAAACTTAGCTAAAACAGTACCGTTGATTAACAATAAAGCTAATACAATTCCTAAAACCCATTTCCAAACACGATTTTTTCTATGTTTGGAGTGATGATGCCTATGTTGGTAATTTTTATCTTTTTTTACCATTATAATACACCTGCTTTTTATATATAAATACTACCATACGCGTGGTGCTAGTTCGTAATATTCAACTATTTAGTACAAAATTTTACAAAAAAAGCCCAACAAGGTTAGACTCTTAAGTGACTTAAACAAAGGAGACCTGATCTTGTTGGACCACTTAAAGTTTAAACAAAAACGACATAATTTACAAGTCAATTTAGCTCAACTTAAAGTTCTTTGTGCTGAGCTTTATCAAAAATACTGCCCGCGCTATATTTCGCAACGCCGTAACACCACTAATTCTCGTGTTTCTGATGTGCAGATCTTAGCCTTACTGTGTTTACAGGTCATTACACAGATGCACTCCCAGCGTAAATTCTTTGCCTGGGCACAGACCTTCATCCCACATCAATTGAACATTGAGCGCTCCCGTTTTAACCGACGAGCACAACGTCTTCTCCCAGTGGTCATGGCCATGCGGCAGGGGTTGACTCGCGACTATGCGCAAACAGGACAGTTTGCGATCATTGATAGTTTGCCTAACCCTTTATGCCAAAAAGTTAGAAATAAGCGGGCCAAGGTTTTCCGCGGCATAGCTGACCTAGGCTACAATGCGACCAAAGACATGTATTTTTACGGGTTTAAGACTCATTTTGAGACCTCGCTCAGCGGTTATATCTTAAATTACACTGTCACCGAGGCCTCTAAACATGACACCCAAGCGGCGTCAACTTTGATCGCAGGCTGTCCGTGTCCCTTTGTTTTAGCGGATGTCGGTTATGTGGGACAGCCCTTACAAGAAGATTTTGGCGAGCTAGGTTATGAGCTCTGGACACCTTACCGTTCAAACATGAAAGGAGCCAAACAGCACAATGTTCCGGCTTTGAAAGATCTCCGGCGCACGATCGAATCCCGTTTCTCGATCCTAGTTGAAGATTATGGGATCGAAAAAAACCTCACGCGGTCAGTGGTAGGCTTTTGGTTAAAAATCGAATTGACCGTCTTTATTTATAATTAGGCTTTTTTGATTTTACAGAAAATAGAATTATTACGAACTAGCACCACGCGTACTACCATGATTATTATAGCAAAAAAATATTGAGTTAGTTGCTTTTCTTATTATGTAAGTGATTAAATTTCCTTCCTTAATTTTCAAATCAAGTGCAACAAGCGTAAAGATTAAACTATAAGTAAATCTATTAGCTCAGTGAGTAGGCAGATCAGGAAGCGTAGTGAGTGGGCTGACTCCTCTTCACCTGTTTAGTTATTCCTACTTCATTTTCAAGTACATCCTTTTTGCAAAAAAAGAGTAAACAAGTATTGAACATATGACAAACCTAGTTTACTATAATTTGCAGGAAAATAGGTTACAAATAAGAGGAAAATAGAAGTTAATGTGCGAGATTTTTCATTTTCGTATCAATTCATTTAAGAAGGTTATAACAAAGGAAGTGTTGTTGGTTAAAAGTGAATTAAACAATGGAATGGGTGATTTGAGTATTTGTAAAAATATTAGGGAACATTATAGCGATTTAAAGACCCAGCTGTTATGTTTTAGTGACTATAGTAGAAGGACAGTAGCGTTTTTTGCTTAATTACAATTTGTTAATGGATAGTAAGTTGTTAGCGTAAAGTATTTGTGGGTGGAAGTCTAAAAAGACAAAAAAAGAGAAATAACTCTCTGTTACAATTGTAATTACGACAAAACAATGAAAGAGAGAGTTATTTCCCAATGAATATTTTACAACAGATGAGCGAACAAATGTGGGCGAATTTTACAAAAAATGGTGAAAAAGTTCTGTACCAAGATCTTGCCTTTGATGACTGGATCGAAAATACAATGGCCGCAGGGAGAAAACTATGCCTAAACTTGATCAGGGTCTTTTTAGAAGAAGCCGACCGGCAGTTTAAGGAGTCTGAGATCCGCAAGGATAAATTTGCGATCAAAGCGATCCGTGAAACGACTAAGTCGACTTTGTACGGTGATCTCACAGTGAAGCGGACATATTATCAAAATAAAGAAACCCGGGCGTATTTCTTTTTGTTGGATAAAGTCTTAGGCTGGCAAAAATATAGCCGGATGACGCTGGGAGTCAAAGCGCAGATCTTAGAAAATGTTGCTGGACATACTTACCAAGAAGCGCTCACGATGATCCCCCATTTGGGGATCCACTCTAAAACAGCAGTCATGAACATTGTTCACCGTGAAGGTCAACAACTGCCCAATGAGCCTTCTGTGACTGAGAAGCCCGCCCCCAAACCGATCCAAACGCTATTTATTGAAGCTGACGAAGATCATGTTGCTTATCAGGACAGTACTAATCGTTTCATGAAACTAGTTTATGTTCATGAAGGTTATGACGTAACTGATCCGCGCCATCCACTGATCAAAGCGCATTACTTTACGGGTAACTATCCGGGCAAAGACAACGAAGAATTATGGACAGAAGTTCTAGATTATATAGAGACCAACTATCGGCCAGAAAAAGTTTATTTAAGCGGTGACGGTGCTCAATGGATCAAGCACGGAGCCGACTTTATTCCGCACTGCACGTTCATTTTGGATCGGTTTCACTTACGTAAATATTGTAAAAAAGCTTCCGTAGGGATCGCTGGTCTGGACCGGACTTTATACCATTGGGCTTTAGCTGGACAAACTAATTTTATCCAGGATTACTTTAGGGTCCGTTTTAGTGACCCAACGGTAACTGTCAGCCAATGTCACAGCTTGAAACAAGCCGCTAAATATCTGACCAACAATGCCGCAGCGATTTGCGATAACCGCTTAGAGGATTATCATGGCTGTTCGGCTGAGGGCCATATCAGTCATTATCTGTCCCGGCGCTTAAGCTCACGTCCGCAAGGTTGGAGTTTAGTGGGTGCGCAAAGTGTCGCCCGAACACGGATCTTTCAGCTGAATGGCGGCAATATCACCAATTTCTTACAAGCAGAACAGCTAAAAGCGCTCAAGCAAGAAAAAATCAGCCAGTTCGACCGGCGTTTGAATGTCAGAAAAAACATTAAAAATAAGTATTATGAACAAGCACAAGCTGCGTTCAGTGGGCATTTGCGAGGACATCGGAGTTTGTGGCAACATGGTCTGCAAGTTGGCTGGTAGTTCAAAGACGCTCAATTCAAGCACAGCATTGGACTAAAAATAAATAGAGCAATTACAAAAAGCAGAGGAACAAGCCTTTTAAAAATTTACCCACACAAAGTTGACACTATCTAGTAAGTTTCATTTGATATATATTCGTTAATCGTATAATATAATGATTGTGAATGAAAACACATAATAAAGGAGTGAGTGAAAACAAAAACAGCAATATTATACTTTAAGAGAATAATGATGCTGTTGAAAGCTGTTAATTGCGAGAATAGGGCTTTTTATTTGAAGTTAGGTTCAACAAATAGTCGGTGCTCGTGTTATAAAAAAGTGCAAGTTTAATTAAAGAGTCAAGTGGTATTTGTAAAGTTCCGTTTTCATAACGTGAATATGTGGCTTGCGTGACATTTAATAAATTAGCCACGCGTTCCTGACTGATGTCCAAATCTTCGCGCAAGTTGCGAATCCTTCTATACATGCGATCACCTCTATCATAATTCTAGGTGTTAACACGCCTTTTATTGTCATATATATACGATATTGGAATATAACAGGCAAAGCTGGGTAAGAACATACTTTAAATTTAACCACTTGGTATTATAGGGGTACTTAGAAATATTTTGATTTTGCTTCCTTGTCTATTTGATAAAAGCATTCTTTTCTTGCATAGATGGTTTAAGGCAGGCTAGTGACAGAAAAAAATTTGGATCTTTTTTAGAATGATATTTTTTTGCAGATAAGTGGTAACGTTTACGATATGGCTAGTAAGTTGAGAGGTTGTAATGAAAGTTATTCAAGTTTATGGTCAAAACGCTGTTAGAGTCCGTAATAGTTCGGGTGAAAGTATGATGTTGGTCGACAAAGGAATTGGCTTTAAGAAAAGGAGAGGCGACTTGGTTCACCAACGACCAACAACCTGGATCTTTATTGAAAAAACAGTTAAATAACACGCTTTAGTAGGGAGTAACTATCTGGTAGGCTTAACCTAAATTTTCATTTTATTGAAAATTTGGGATTTCTTAATGAAGAAATTACGGTTGTCCTGCTGCTAATGCATTAGCTTTTGCTGGTAATAAAACTAAATAATTGGGGAGCAACTGCTTGGTAGGCTTGACCCGGATCTTTCACAGATAATTCTGGAAAAAGATCCGGGTTTTATTTTTAGCAATTTTA
Organism: Ligilactobacillus acidipiscis; assembly: GCF_900116935.1. Lineage (NCBI taxonomy): Bacteria > Bacillati > Bacillota > Bacilli > Lactobacillales > Lactobacillaceae > Ligilactobacillus > Ligilactobacillus acidipiscis. The sequence continues at coordinate 2,130,069 of NZ_LT630287.1, read as the reverse complement.
AAGTTTCGTTTTTAGCTCAAATTTGCTTTAAGTTGGTCCACTTGAAAGGAGGTGAGAAAAATGCAGAAAAATTTAAAGATAGTAGTTGCCTCGGATTCTTATAAGGGCAGCGCTTCGACATTTGAAGTTAATCAAGCGATCGCTGCGGGAGTTAAAAGAGTTTTACCGCAGGCAACTGTGAAACAACTACCAGTTGGTGATGGAGGTGAGAACACTGCCCGTGCTTTAACTGCTGCGCTGGGTGGAGAAATGAAAACAGTGACTGTCACTGGTCCTCTCGGAATGCCAGTTGAAGCCGCTTATGGGTTACTGAATCAAGGTAGAGCAATTGTTGAAATGGCGCAAGCTTCAGGACTAACTACGGTTCCGGCTGATGCTTTGAATCCTTATCTGGCCACTACTTATGGAACCGGCGAATTGATCAGGGCGGCTCTGGATGATGGAGTGCAAGAGATTTATGTCGGAATCGGCGGAAGTGCTACTAATGATGGCGGGCTGGGGATGGCTCAAGCTCTTGGCTATGAATTTAAGGATGAGTCTGGTCAAGAAGTTGGTTATGGGGCTAGTGAAATTATTAAAATTAAGAGTATTTCTAAACGGAATGTTGATCCACGTTTGTTTAAGACGAAAATTACGATTTTATCTGATGTGACTAATCCACTAGTGGGAATAAACGGAGCCTCTTATGTCTATGGCAGACAAAAAGGAGCCACTGAAGATGATTTGTCACTGCTTGATCAACTTCTAGAGCGTTTCGCATCTTTATTGCAGGTGTTTTTTAAGAAAGATATTCGGACTAAAGCCGGTGGTGGAGCCGCTGGAGGTCTCGGGGCAGGGTTGATGCTTTTTTGTGGAGCAGAGTTCTACCAAGGAGTTGATAAGATCCTGGATTTGTTAGGAATCGACCAGTTGTTAAAATCAGCGGACCTAGTCATTACGGGTGAAGGAAAAATTGACGCACAGTCGCTGAATGGTAAGGCACCGCTTGGGATCGCCCAACGTGCTAAAAAGTATGGTTTGCCAGTGATTGCCATCGTCGGTGGTATCAGTGGTGACATTGAAAAGGTCTATGATCATGGAGTTGACTTAGTATTAACGACGGTCAATCGACCAATGAAATTAAAACAGGCAATAGGGGAGACGCGTTCATTATTGCAGAGTGCCGGTGAAACAGCAATTAGAAGTTATTTGTTAGGTAGTAATGTGAAAGGGACAGGTGTATAAGATGAAAGTTGGTTTTATTGGTTTAGGGATCATGGGCAAACCCATGGCAATGAACTTGCTTAAAGCAGGGTATGAATTGACTGTTTTTGATTTTAATCAAGCGGTTTTTGCTGAAGTGGCAGCAGCTGGAGCTAAAGAAGCTGCTAGTGGTCAAAAAGTGGCAGAACAAACTGACGTGGTGATTACCATGTTGCCAAACTCACCGAATGTTTCCAGTGCGTTATTTGCGGACAATGGCATCGCAGCTGGACTCACAGCTGGCCAGACTGTGATCGACATGAGTTCGATCTCGCCCGTGGCCTCAAAACAGTTTGCCCAAAGACTGCAGGATGATTACCAAGTCGATTTCTTAGATGCGCCAGTCTCTGGTGGTGAACCAGGTGCGATCGATGGTTCAATTGCGATCATGGTTGGTGGTCAACAGCGGGTCTTCGATAAGTTCAAAGAATTGTTTGATGTTTTAGGTGGTTCGGCAACTTTAGTTGGCGGTGTTGGTGCGGGTAATATTACCAAGCTGGCTAATCAGATGATAGTGGCAATCAACATCGCTGCTGTCTCGGAAGCATATTCTCTGGCAAAAAAGGCCAATGTGGACCCAGAAAGTGTCTATCATGCGATCCGTGGTGGTTTGGCAGGTTCAGCTGTAATGGAACAGAAGTCGGCGAAGATTTTGGCAGGCGACTTTGAACCAGGTTTTAGAGTTGAGTTGCATATCAAGGATCTGCAGAATGCTTTGGATACTGGTCATGAAATTACCGTCTCAACCCCATTTACTGCTTTAGCCATGGAAGTTATGCAGTCCTTAAAGGCGTATGGTCTAGAAAAAAAGACCATAGTGCGATTGCTAATTACTATGAAATGATTAATGGTTTAAAGTTACAAGACTAAAACGGCGAAAGGATATTAATGGGATGACAGTCAAAAATAACTTGTTACAGGAAGAGTTGATTTTCTTAGATGTGACAGCTCGTGATCAATTCGAGTTGCTGCAGAAGCTGAGTCAGGAATTATTTAAACGCGGCTATGCTAAAGATTCATTTGCCGCAGGGATCATCCAGCGAGAAAAGAAGTTTCCGACAGGGCTTGATACCGGTACAGTGAAGGTTGCTTTACCGCATACCGACGCAAAGCATGTTATTAAACCAGCAATCTTAGTCGCTTCTTTGAAGCAGTCAGTTGATTTTATGGCAATGGGCACTAATGACCAGCGAATGCCAGTGTCTTTAGTTTTTATGTTAGCGATCGCAGAACCCAAAGTTCAACTGGCGACTTTGAGTAAGCTAATGGGGATCTTTACTGAACATGAGATTTTAAACGAGATCCAGACTGCAAATTCTGCACCAGAAATTTATCAAAAATTAAGCGCGGTTTTGAAATAAGGAGGTCACAAAATGAGTTCACAGAAAAAAGTTGTGGTTGCGTGTGCTTCAGGTGTCGCAACTTCACAGACAGTAGCTTCTAAGATCCTGGATATGTGCGACCAGGCAGGTCTGAACGTTATGGTCGAAGCCACTAATATCAGCCATTTAGCTAGCATTATCGACAGCGTGGATGTGTATGTTTCGATTGTTCCGAACAGTGGCGAAAAGTGGGATATCCCCGTAGTCAGCGGGATCCCGTTTTTGACTGGTAATCAGATCGAGCAGGAATTCGCTAAACTAAAACAGGCCTTGAGCTAGAACGTGGAGGAAAAAAGAATGGAAATTTTAAAAACCATTGTTAACTATGTGCTTGACTTGGGTGCTGGTGTTTTTATGCCAGCCATCATGTTCTTATTGGGTCTCGTTGTTAGAATGCCGCTGAAGAAAAATATCACGGCAGCGCTGACACTGGGTGTGGCGTTTACCGGGATCAGTTTGGTGATGGGGTTTATGACAGATGCGATCAGTCCAGCGGCTCAGCAGTTAGTTAAACATACTGGCATCAAGCTGACTGCACTTGATGTGGGCTGGCCGCCATTGTCCGCGATTTCTTGGGCCTGGCCGTTGGCCTTCCTGATGTTTCCTTATCAAATCGGGATCAACATCGTCATGCTGATTTTTAAGTGGACTGATACCTTGAATGTTGATATGTGGAATGTTTGGAACAAGATCTTGACAGCGGTCTTGATTTACTTTGTATCCAAAAACATGATTTTAGCCTTTATCGGGGCCGGTGTGCAAATTATCTTAGAATTAAAGAACGGTGATTTGATTCAAAAGTCAGTCGAGGAAGCAACGGGGATTCCTGGTGTGACGGTGACTCATCCCCACGCTCTCGTGGCAATGCCGATGACATACCTTGATATGGTGCTTGATAGAATTCCCGGAATTAAAGATGTTCATTTGGATGCTGCGACGATGAAGAAAAAAGTGGGGATTTTTGGTGAAAACCATATAATGGGTTTTATTTTAGGAATCTTTATTGCTATTTTAGCGGGCTATAACTTTAAGAAAACGTTGGTCTTGGGGGTTCAAGCTGCTACGGCTCTTCTGTTATTACCAATGGTTGCCAAGCTGTTTATGGAAGCTCTGGCACCCTTCTCGGATGCCACCAGTACTTTTGTTAAGAAGAGATTTCCAGGCAGAGACTTTATTATCGGTCTGGACTGGCCAATTTTAGCCGGAAAACCAGAAATCTGGGTTGTCATGATCTTGATTATTCCGATTATTCTCTTGATGGCATTTATCATTCCAGGCAATTCAATTTTACCATTCGGGGGGATCTTGATGACTGGACTGGCATTTACTGCCTTGTTAGTTACCCGTGGGGACATGGTTAAAATGCTAATTTTATCGACTTTATTGATTCCAGTTTTCCTGTGGGTCGGAAGTTATCTAGCCCCGGGGATCACTGATTTAGCAAAAGCCGTGGGTGGCATCGACATTCCAGCGGGACAGATGATCACACGGATGGGAATTGAGGCACCGATTTTTAGATACGCTATTATTGAAGCTTCAAAGGTAACAATAGGCAGTTATATTGGAATCTTGTACATTCTCTTGTATGCGGCTGGTTGGTTTGGCTACCGGAAGATCATGCTGAAGAGAAATAAACAGTTGTTTGCAGGTACGAAAGAGGATTCAGTGGAGGAATAAGATGAGTGATTTGAAAGAAATTGAACAACAAGTTAGTGAAAAGTTAGTCTGGGCTGGCCAGGAGATGTGCCGAAAGAAACTAACTTCGGGTACAGCGGGCAACATCAGTATTAAAATCAGTAATGATTTATTTGCCATTACACCCAGTGGAACTAACTACTTTACCATGCAACCGAAAGACATTGTCTTTTTAAATTTCAAAGATGAAGTCGTGTACGGCGATAAAAAACCATCGATTGAAAAAACGATGCACAGAATGATTTATCAGTCTCGGCAAGAAGTGAATGCAATCGTGCATACTCATTCGACCAATGCGATCGCGGCTGCTTCTTCGCGCAACATTGATAAGTTACCGACAATGGAATTGGAAATGGTCTCATATCTGGGTGGAGACATCAACATTGCTGACTTTGCGCCAGCGGGCAGCTTGCAACTGGCGAATAACGTCCAGTATAAAATGGGGGACAGAGCTGGAGTACTGTTGCGTAATCATGGAGCTTTAGGTGTTGGTATCGACATTGAAAGTGCTTTTACCTCGACGGAAATCTTGGAAAAAGCTTGCTTGATTTATTTAAAGACTTTGGCTGCTGGTGGCCCAATCAGAATGCCGGCAGACTTTGTCCCGACGGGCAGACGAAAATATTTAGCCAAGTTTAATCGTTGAAAGGTGATCAAGGAGGGGCTTTATTATGAAGGATAGCATTCATAAGTATTTTAAGCTTGGGACGATTCAGTGGATGAGTCATCCGACAGAAAGCGTCGTTGATTCCATTCGCAGATTCGCTCAGGACGATTTTTTCGATGCACTAGAAGTGAAGGCTTTTCCAAGCGCAGCTGAAAGAAAAGCAGCCACAGAAATATTGAGTCAGTCGCACCTGACGGTTGCCTACGGCGCCCAGCCGACCTTGTTAGGGACGAAGTTGAATCCAAATGACCTTGATGAGCAAAATCGGGAAGAAACAGAAACTGAGTTGCTGAAGGGGATTGATGAAGCTGCGGAGCTTGGTTGTAAGTCTCTGGCTTTTCTGGCTGGTCACTGAGCTGAAGAAACAAGAGAGAAACAACTGGCGCAATTAGCTAAGACGGCCGGAAGTCTGTGTGCCTATGGGGAACAGAAGGGAATCTTAATTGAGTTGGAGCTTTTTGACAGTGATTTGGACAAAAAATCTTTGGTAGGACCAGCTCCTTTGGCTTTAAAGTTAGCCGAAGAAGTTCGAATGAAACACAGCAATTTTGGATTGTTGGTCGACTTATCTCATTTTCCGACCATGCATGAAACGACACAGTTTGTGATCCAGGTCTTGAAGCCTTACATTACGCACTTGCATATTGGAAATTGTGTCGTGCAAGCAGGTGCTGACTACTATGGTGATACTCATCCGCGCTTTGGTTTTCCAGGTGGTAGTAATGATGTCGCAGAACTGGTTGACTTCTTTGAGATATTGAGAATTGAAGGGTTCTTTAACGCTAAAAATCCGTATATCATGTCTTTTGAAGTGAAGCCTTACCCTGGTGAAGATGCAGAAGTTGTGATTGCTAATACTAAGCGGGTCATTAACCGTGCCTGGGCATTGGTGGCAGACTAAGAAGGTGTTTTTAATGAAAATTGTAGTTTTGGATGGTAAAACTTTAAATCCGAGTGATTTATCATGGCAAGGATTTGAAAAATTCGGTACTGTTAAAGTTTATGATCGGACGACGTTTGATCCAGAAGATGTGACCGCGGTGGTTGAAAAAGCAAAGGATGCCGAAATTATTTTGACCAATAAAACACCGTTGACTAAGAAAATGTTGGTGCAGTTGCCGCACTTGAAATATATTGGCGTCCTAGCAACTGGCTTTAATGTGGTAGACGTTATTGCGGCACAACAGTTGGGAATTACTGTGACTAATATTCCAACCTATGGTACAAACGCAGTCAGCCAGTACGCAATTGCGCTGTTGCTGGAGTTGTGCCACCATATCGGCGAGCATAACCGCAGTGTCCAAAATGGTGATTGGGCGAACAACGCTGACTGGTGCTACTGGAACTATCCTTTGACAGAACTGGCTGGCAAAACCATGGGAATCATTGGTTATGGCAGAATAGGCAAGCAGACGGGCAAAATTGCACAAGCAATGGGAATGGAAGTAATTGCTTACGATATTGCTCCAAGTTCAGATACTATAGCGCGTTATGTAACTTTAGATACATTATTCCATTCCGCAGATGTAATTGTTTTACATTGTTTACTGACAGAAGAGACCAGAAAGTTAATAAATACAGATACGATCTAAAAAATGAAGAATAATGTTTTTCTCATTAATAATTCACGCGGAGAGTTAGTTGACCAGCAAGCACTAGCTGAAGCATTAAAGAACGGCAAAGTTGCTGGCGCTGCAGTTGATGTAGTTGAAAAAGAGCCAATCGCACAGGATAATCCTTTATTAGAGCTAGATAATTGTATCATTACTCCACATATTTCCTGGGCTTCGCACGAATCACGGGCAAGATTGATGGACATTGCCGTTAAAAATCTGGAGAAGTATTTAGAAAATGATCCAGTGAATGTAGTGAGCGGAAATTAAAATGTAGATTTAGTAGTTAGGGGAAGAATTCGTTAGTGTAAATTTTATTACGGGTGCTCATATAGAAAAGTCCATCTCGAATTGAAGTGGGCTTTTTTCTATCTTCAAATTTTGTGGTCGGTTTGGTATTTGCACTATTTAATTGGAAGTGAAATCATGTTTCAGAAAAGAAATCTGAGTTTTTTTATTGAGAACTACAGACTTGGTTATTTGCAAATAATACTTGAATTTGGGCCATGCTATCCAGAAGTCAAAAACGATTGAATCCCAAGTATTAAGTTGGAAGATAAAAGAGTAAAAATGAGGCTTTCACTGCTTTAATTGAAAGCGCTCATTAGAAAATATTTTGAGTTGATGGTTTTAATTTAGTTCAGGTATAATTATCCTGAATTATTCATACTTTTCGTTGCAGTTAAAACTTTGTGCAAAGTTACTTTAGTGTGTAAAAAAAGCAGCTTTTTGTTAGTTTTGTTGTCGGACTGTTTAAAAAAGGACAGACTTCACCCTTTCCCTAAGAAAAACATTTTTTATTTTGTGAGTTCACAGCGGATATATTTTTAGCTTTTGAATCTTCCCCGATTTAAAATTGAAGTGCAACACTTGATAACTAGACCAATTAGACTAGCTTAAAAGGCCATGAAGGCCTATTCTTATTATTAACGACAAAATCAACAGATAAGGATAGGTGTCTTCATGACCCAAACTAAGAATATCATGCCTAAGCATTACCAACAACTCCAATCTTTTGAACGCGGTCAAATTGAGTCCCTGACTCGATTAGGATTTGGCGTTCGTCAGATCGCCAGCCGGCTTCACCGGAGTCCCAGCACCATTTCTCGCGAATTAAAACGCGGGTTAACCACCCAGATTGATTCCCAGAAACATCGGTCATATCAGAGCTACTTTGCCGAGCGCGGGGCGGCTTACTATCGAGAACAGCGGGCCAAGTGTCACCCCAAAGGTTTACTGCAGCGGGCTGCCGTGTTCTTCAAGTCCCTGCCGAAAGCTTTAAAAGCTAAGCCACGAGTTTTCAGTGTCGATACGTATGTCCACTATTTCAAAGCTCATTACCCGGGCTTTCCCTGCCCATCAACGGCTACGGTCTATCGGTACATCGAGGCTGGCAAGCTCCCGGAGCTTCACAACTATGATTTACCCATGAAGCTACGTCGCCGCGTTAAACGCCCGAATCACCGACATGCCCGCCTGAATAAAAAACGGCTTGGACAGTCCATTGAAGACCGGCCCGCAGTGGTTCGGAAACGTCAGGAGTTGGGCCATTGGGAAGGCGACTTAGTGAAAGCCAAACGGGTTGAGTCCGAACCAGCTTTAATGACGTTAACCGAGCGAGTTAGCCGGATGGAAATTATCGTTAAATTGCCTGATTACCGGGCAGAGACTTGCCGGCAAGCCCTCCAAGATACGATTGATGATTACGGTGCAGAAAACTTTCGGACTATCACGTTTGACAACGGCTCGGAATTCGCTAGTTTAAATCAGGTTCAAGGAACGGAAATCTACTTTGCCCATCCATATTCTCCCTGGGAACGGGGCACTAATGAGAATGTGAATGGTCAATTAAGAGAGTTCTTCCCAAAGGGGCATTCCTTTAAAAACCTCTCATTAGTGGATCTGCAGTTGGTTCAAGACACGCTGAATCACCGTCCCCGCCGCTGTTTAAGCTATAGTTGTCCAGCGGATGTTATGCCACAACTGGTTTAACTTTCTAGACCAATTATAAGAATAGGCCATTAGTGTTGCACTTAACTTGACAATTGAGGGCTTTTGAATCTTGAACAGTGTCTGCCAAAATAATTTAGCGAACACATTGGTCTGAGATAAATGGACCCAGACTTGACGCGCATGGTGCGTGACCTTAGCTGCCACATGGAGTAATTTAAAACGGATCGTCCCGACCTGAGCGTGTTTAAGCTTTGTTGGTAAAACTAAGTTCTTCATGGCTTGCAGTATATTATAAGCGACCCCAGCTACCAGCATCCGGAACTCATTGGCCTCAAAACTAGAACTGTCCGTTTTATCAAAGTGAAAGCCACGTTTAACTTCTTTGATCAAGTCTTCCATGGAACCGCGTTGGTGATAGAGGGCAAAGACTTGTGGACCGCTTAATTCTTCCAAGTTGGTCACGATAAACTCATGGTCAAACAGAAAGTTGCCCGCCGGCCGCGTTGATTTAATAATCACACGATAAGGTCGTGACCAACTTTGAGGACAATAGTCTCGCAGGACATGCCATTGGACTTCAGCTTCGGTGAAGTCCTGGTCACCCACTTGGATCAGGTGCTCAGCCCGACTTTGGAGCTGGTAGTTCGCTTTTAAACGAATCACGAACTTAGCCTGCTTTTTATCACACGCATGGTAGATCCCTGGAGCTGCGAAACCAGAATCTCCCCGCACTAAGACATCCAGGGAAGATCCGTCATAGGCCCGTAAGCTCCGTAATAAAAATTTAGTCGCACCTTGGGAAGTATAGCGATTGCCGGGGCGTAATTGAGCATTCAACAAGCAGCCCGATAAAGCATCAAAGGCTAGTAAAGGATGATAACCGTTGGTCTGGTAGTGACCGTTATAAGCACTCTTTTCTTGGTCACCAAACGTATCGGCATGTGTCGAATCTAGATCAAGGATCAGCTGATGTTGATTTAGCTGCCCAAGAACAAAGTGAGCTACCGAGCCGAGCAATGATTTGACTGAAAAGAGCCCAGACGCTGAAATGTGATTGATAAAGCGTGAAAGTGTCGGCTGGGAAGCGACCGCTTGAGACAAGACCAGCTTAAAATCAACGGCGTGTGACAAGGTATTAGCCGACTGATCTTGGCAGTATCCTGCCAGCAATTGCAACAGCAACTGCTTAAATAAATTGTTCAAGGGAAAGGTACAATATTTACGGTCATCTTTAAAATGCAAGTTATCTTCTAAGAGCTGGTCAAAGTGAATTTGGTGCAGAAATTCAGCAATTAATAAAGTTCCGGCATCGTTCGCTAACTCACCACCGTCATTAGAAATGTTGATCTGGTCATTGAATAAAAGTTTTTCATGATGTAAAGTTGACATAAGGAGCACTCCTGTTCTTTGTGGTTTTCATCGACTTTACAATAGCACAGGATGTGCTCTTTTTGTACACCCAACAGGTGAAAAACGAAAAAGATGCGAACTAGCATGACAACAACAAAAAGTAGTCCTTAAGGGAAAAGTATGAATAATTCAGGATTATTACAAATGGTTAAAAAATGTAACAAAAATATTATAGACATTTTTCATAAATGCGTTACAATAGATGATGTGAAAAAAATAACAACTAAGGAGCGAGTGCTTTTGAATAATTCAGCAAAAAAAGTTCTACTTGGTGCTGTTGGTGCAGCCAGCTTATTTGTAGCTTCGGCTAGTGTTAGTGCATCAACAACACATAAGGTCGTTTCAAACGATACAGTTTGGGGTTTATCTCAAAAATATGGTGTTTCAATTAAGTCTATTGAACAATTGAACCATATTAATACAGGTTCACATTTAATTAACGTTGGTCAAAATGTTCAAATCCCTAACAAAGGTAATGAAGTAAAGACTCCGGTTAAGCAAAGTACACCTCAAACAAATATTACATATACTGTAAAATCTGGGGATTCGTTGTACACGATTGCCCAAAGTCATGGTGTTTCGGTTGCTGCACTTCGTCAAGCTAATTCATTAACAGGTTCTGCGCTACAGATTGGTCAAAAGTTAGTGATCAATAGCAATGCAACACAAAGTGCCGCTACTCAAGTACAACAACCTACCGTTGCTCAGGATCAGACGCAATCACAACAAGCAACTGCTACTACTACGCAAGTTCAGGACCAAGCACAACAGTCAACGCCTTCTGCGCAAGTTCAAGCAAGGCCAGCTGCTAATAACTATGCTGCTCAAAACAATTCTGCTTCTACTACTTATAATACAGCACGTTCTAATTACAGCAATCAAAGTTATGCTAGAAGCCAAGCATCACAACCTCAAACACAGAATAACAATGTTAACGCTGCTAACTATAGTTCTGTTGTAGGTTATGCTCAATCATTTACTGGTTCTTCTTATGTTTATGGTGGAACAACACCTTCAGGTTTTGACTGCTCAGGCTTTGTTCAATACGTTTATTCTAAATACGGCAAGAGCTTGCCGCGTACAAGTCAAGCACAAGCTAGCGCAGGAACACGTATTTCTACGAGCCAAGCAAGACCAGGAGATTTGATCATCACTAATGGTGGCGGTCATGTTGGTATTGCTACTGGTAATGGTAATTTTATTTCTGCTGAAAATCCGCGTGATGGCGTTGCTACTTCTAATCTTAAGTACTGGGGTCCAAGCTATGCGGTGCGGTTGAGATAAAAAGTATGCTTTAATTAAGCTTTTCAACATTTGTACAATTATAGAAGTCACTATTTTCTTGTGGGATGGTGGCTTTTTTTGTGACGCTGCGAAAATTAGTTTTAATGTAAAAATGACCTGTACGGTAAAGGTATTAACTTTTGCCGACAGGTCATTTTATCTTTATGTAGACAGCAAGCCGCTTTCTGTATCATATAAGCTTCTAAAACAATAAAAAGGGGTGTTTTCCATGTACAAATAGTATTAACAATATAAACTAGCTTCGTTTCAACTTTTATAGAGTATTGTATCTATTCAAAAGTCATTAAAAATCTTTGTAATTAACTACCACCTGTTTATTAGTTTCATTTAATAGTTTTCTTGGGTATGTTTTTAACCAGGGGAGTGTCAAGAAGTTTGTGTAAATGAAAATCCCTTCTCCTGGCAAAATAAAGTATTAATCGAAAAGTGATTCTAACGTGTCTTTGACTTGACCAAATCCGCGATGGCTACGATTGAAGTACTTTTCGTTATAGCTTATGACTTGAACTCCAATGAAATTGTCTAAAGATTTTTCGTTTGGAAATTGTTCCTTTGGTTTGGTCTTGCGTTTGATTCTTTTGTTCAGTGATTCTAAGATATTGGTTGAATAAATTGTTGGTCGAATGGCCGGGGGAAAACTCAGGAAAGCTAATAGTTCATTTTCAATGGATTTAAGTTGCTGGATCAGATTGGAATACGATTTCCCCCATGCACCATAAAAATCATTTAAGATCTTGTGTGCTGCAGTTACATCGGTCGCTGAATGCAACTCTTTAAAGTCATTTAAGATCGCCTCACGATCTTTTAAACGCACATGCGAACCAATATTGCGCATAACATGTACTAGGCATCTATGAAATTTAGCTTTCGGGAAAGCGTGCAATAATGCTGGCTGCAGACCAACCATTCCATCTGCAATGATCAACTGGACTTGTTCTAATCCACGTTTTTTAAGATCTTCTGCCATTTCTGACCAAACTCCTGTATTTTCACTTGGAGCGATTCGATAATCAAGAACTTCTTTGATGCCGACAGATGTAATACCTAAAGCAATATAGACCGCTTCTCTTTGAACTGAATCGCGGCGCAAAGGTAAGTAAGTTGCATCTAAGAAAAGACAAACATAGTTTGCCTTAATAGTTCGTTGATGAAAAGCTTCAATCTGTTTTGTTACCTGAGCAGTGATATTAGAAACAGTACTAGGTGAATAATAAGAGCCATACATTTTTTCAATCAAATCTGCAATTTCACGGGTCGTAACGCCCTTGGAATAAAGCTGAATGATTGTTGTTTCTAAAGCGTCCTGACGACGAGAATAAGCTGGAAGCAGGTGGTTATGAAAATGGCCTTTACGGTCACGCGGCACAGCAATTTTCAACTTACCATATTCAGAGTCAATTAAACGATAATACTGGCCATTACGAGAATTGCCAGTATTAAAGCCACTGCGGTCATAAGGATCATAACCAAGTAAGGCAGTCAGTTCAGCTTGCAAGATGTGATTAATAGCCGTTTCGAGTTGTTGACGAAAAAGTTCTTTAACATCGCCATTTGACAATAGATTTTTGGTAAACTGATCCATGGGGAATCCCTCCGTTTTGGTTTGATTTGGATGATTTAATCATACGGGGAAGGGATTCCCTTTTCAACAGGACTTTTATTCATTTACACAAACTATTTTATACTCTCTTTCATAAACTTTTAAAACTAAAAAATAAATAAGTGAAACGTATAATTTAAACATTCAGTAAATACTAAAAAAGGACTTCCTGACAGTTTTAAAAATCAGACTAACAATTACATCCTAAATTTTTGTTTTATTTCTATGAATTGTTTACAAAAAGTCTGGGACAAAACTAGCATTAAAAGGAAAATAATCTTGTAGCAAAAAAGAACTACATCATAGTGGGATTCTTTCATCCTATGATGTAGTTCTTGTATTTAAAGCTAGAATCCAGTAGTTTTGTTCCAGCCCCTAAAAGGGTTGAAATTGAGTACTCAGTCAAGATCTTTATTTTAGTTGTGCTATTATCTTTGTAATTTGTAGTTACACCAGTTTTCCGCTATCCATTAAGGCTTGAACTTCAGGTTGAGCGTGCCCATATTTTTTGACTGTGTTATCAAAATCAATAAAGAATAGTTTGTACCAAACTAAGAAAGTGTAAATCGTCCAGATCTGTCTCCGACCATTGATCTTGCCTTCATAGTTATCTTGCAACAGTCTTAGAATCTGTCTTTGATTAAAGATCTCGTTGACCCAACTTTCTTCAAAGAGGTCTCGAACTTGGTCACAGTATTCTTCTTCCTCTAACCAATCTTTGACTGGGACAGGAAACCCCAGTTTTGGACGCTTAGCGAAGTCTTCTGGTAGGTGCCTTAAAGCAGCCTTTCGGAAAGCTTGCTTAGAGCCATTTTTGTTCAACAACATTTTAGTCGGGATGTTGTTGGCGACTTCGGCAACCTTACGATCAAGGAATGGGACCCGCAATTCGAGCGAATGTGCCATTGAGATCTTATCTGCTTTCTGTAAGATATCGCTAAACATGAAGTGATGTAAGTCAATGTATTGCATTTGTTTAACATCATCGACATCTTTGACTTTTCCAAAATCATCCTGGTAGATACTGTTAATAGTCAGATTATTTTGATAGTCACCCTGAAGTACCAGGTTAGCCTGATTTGATGTGAAAATCGAAGGCTGCGTTGGATCATAGATCCATGATTCGCCTGTATAATAATTAGATGGTTCAGCCGCCCAAGTGTAAAGCTGTGTTTTACCTGGAAAGTTTGGCATTTTTTTGATTATTTTGGCTGCACGTTGACGTTTCTTTTCGGGTAAGTTGTGTAGTCGAGAAGCAATTGATTTAATGGTATCATTTTTAGAATGCATCCCATAGTTAACATACCCAGCAAATAATTCATCAGCACCTTCACCTGAAAGTGCCACAGTGACCTTGCGACGAGCTAGCCGACAGAGATACCATAATGGAACTACTGAGGGGTTCGCATCTGGTTCATCCAAGTGATACTGCATTTCTGGAAAATCATCAAAGGCTTCCTTGGCATCAACTGTTTCAACGTTAAAGTTCAGGCCGTTTTCATCAGCCAACTCTTTTGCGACACTTGCTTCATCGAAAGGGCCGTTGGCAAAATTGACGCTAAAGACTTCTTGCGGCTTCAAGACGGAAGTGACATAGGAAGAATCAACACCTTCCGACAAGAAACTACCAACTTTAACGTCAGCAATATTGTGAAGCTTGACAGATTCAGTGACTGTCTTATCGATTTGATCGATAACTTCCTCTTCGCTGCGATTATCATCGATGTTGTATTGGGCATCCCAATACTTGTGCGTTGTTAAATGACCGTTAGAATACTCGAACCAGTGGCCAGCAGGAAAACGGTAGACGTTTTTAAATAACGTTTCTTTTAAGTCATTGTACTGGTTCATTAAATAAGGTTTAACAGCCTTTTTATTCAGTTCCATTTTGAAATTAGGATGACGCATGAATGACTTGATCTCTGAACCGACAATAAATGTTTCGCCTTGTAAATAATAATATAAAGGCTTGATCCCGAAGAAATCACGTGCACCATACATGGTTTGCTTGTTAGTATCATAGATAAAGTAGGCAAACATACCGCGAACTCGCTTTAAAGTACCTGCCATACCCCACTCTTCGTAGCCGTGCAACAGTACTTCAGTATCGGTGGCTGTCTTAAAATCGTGGCCGGCATTAATTAATTCTTTTCTTAAAGATTGATAGTTATAGATTTCACCATTAAAAGTGACCAAAATTGAATTATTTTCATTATATAAGGGTTGAGCACCACTTTTTAGGTCGATTACACTCAGACGAACAAATCCCATTGCGACCTTATCGTCCGTAAAGTTGCCACAACCGTCGATATTAGGACCACGGTGTTGAATCAGCTTCATCATTGAGTTGATTGTTTCTTCTTAGTGATCCACTTGCGGATCACTAAAAGCAATAATTCCACACAAAAAAATTTCCCCCTTAGAAAATGTAAACAGTCGAACTGTTTGTTTAACAACCCCTGATTATACGCCTAACTTGCTAAAAATTACAGAATAATTACAGATTTTACAAATGGTTAACAAGCAAATTATTTTGCTTATCCCATTATTCTATTGGATTATTATCATACCTTGAGTAAAAATTTTCAATGATTTGAATTTAAATCTTAAATAGTAGCTAAAAACCTGAATTATTCATACTTTTCGTTGCAGTTAAAACTTTGTGCAAAGTTACTTTAGTGTGTAAAAAAAGCAGCTTTTTGTTAGTTTTGTTGTCGGACTGTTTAAAAAAGGACAGACTTCACCCTTTCCCTAAGAAAAACATTTTTTATTTTGTGAGTTCACAGCGGATATATTTTTAGATTTTGAATCTTGAACAGTGTCTGCCAAAATAATTTATCGAACACATTGGTCTGAGATAAATGGACCCAGACTTGACGCGCATGGTGCGTGACCTTAGCTGCCACATGGAGTAATTTAAAACGGATCGTCCCGACCTGAGCGTGTTTAAGCTTTGTTGGTAAAACTAAGTTCTTCATGGCTTGCAGTATATTATAAGCGACCCCAGCTACCAGCATCCGGAACTCATTGGCCTCAAAACTAGAACTGTCCGTTTTATCAAAGTGAAAGCCACGTTTAACTTCTTTGATCAAGTCTTCCATGGAACCGCGTTGGTGATAGAGGGCAAAGACTTGTGGACCGCTTAATTCTTCCAAGTTGGTCACGATAAACTCATGGTCAAACAGAAAGTTGCCCGCCGGCCGCGTTGATTTAATAATCACACGATAAGGTCGTGACCAACTTTGAGGACAATAGTCTCGCAGGACATGCCATTGGACTTCAGCTTCGGTGAAGTCCTGGTCACCCACTTGGATCAGGTGCTCAGCCCGACTTTGGAGCTGGTAGTTCGCTTTTAAACGAATCACGAACTTAGCCTGCTTTTTATCACACGCATGGTAGATCCCTGGAGCTGCGAAACCAGAATCTCCCCGCACTAAGACATCCAGGGAAGATCCGTCATAGGCCCGTAAGCTCCGTAATAAAAATTTAGTCGCACCTTGGGAAGTATAGCGATTGCCGGGGCGTAATTGAGCATTCAACAAGCAGCCCGATAAAGCATCAAAGGCTAGTAAAGGATGATAACCGTTGGTCTGGTAGTGACCGTTATAAGCACTCTTTTCTTGGTCACCAAACGTATCGGCATGTGTCGAATCTAGATCAAGGATCAGCTGATGTTGATTTAGCTGCCCAAGAACAAAGTGAGCTACCGAGCCGAGCAATGATTTGACTGAAAAGAGCCCAGACGCTGAAATGTGATTGATAAAGCGTGAAAGTGTCGGCTGGGAAGCGACCGCTTGAGACAAGACCAGCTTAAAATCAACGGCGTGTGACAAGGTATTAGCCGACTGATCTTGGCAGTATCCTGCCAGCAATTGCAACAGCAACTGCTTAAATAAATTGTTCAAGGGAAAGGTACAATATTTACGGTCATCTTTAAAATGCAAGTTATCTTCTAAGAGCTGGTCAAAGTGAATTTGGTGCAGAAATTCAGCAATTAATAAAGTTCCGGCATCGTTCGCTAACTCACCACCGTCATTAGAAATGTTGATCTGGTCATTGAATAAAAGTTTTTCATGATGTAAAGTTGACATAAGAAGCACTCCTGTTCTTTGTGGTTTTCATCGACTTTACAATAGCACAGGATGTGCTCTTTTTGTACACCCAACAGGTGAAAAACGAAAAAGATGCGAACTAGCATGACAACAACAAAAAGTAGTCCTTAAGGGAAAAGTATGAATAATTCAGGAAAAAATCTGGATTAGATTTTCTAAGAAAAAATATGCCTGGAGTTTAAAATTATTGATCAGAATTTTAGACTTATTAAATTATTTGGCTATCCTGTATTGATAAGTCTTACATATTTGAATATTTTCAAGCGAGTAGTCTGTGGAATAAATGCTCATAACAAAAAATTTGATCATAGATTTCAAAAGATATTTTGATAAAATGATGAAGGTTTTTTAATTACAGAAAAAGAACCTGTTGCTATAAACAGGTTCAAGGCAGGTATTATTTTTTCAGATCTTCGATTGAATTAACATCTTTCATATAAGTTGGCACTGCTAGTCCGATGCGAGCATGTGGCAAATTAATGCGTACTTCATCAACTTGACCACGATACTTTTTCGCGTAAGCAGCATGGCTGACTGGAAGTTGTGCGACCATCGTGGCATCAACTTTTTTAGAAGCTAGTGCTTGCCACATGATGGAAACATCCAATTGTTGAGTAGTAGCTTGATAACCTTTTTGAACTAATAAGTTTTTGACTACATAAGTGACGGCACGTTCGTAATCGTAAGGTGTATAAACTAGCTTGATTTTTTGACCATGACCAACTGGCACATCTTGCAATATTTCGTTTACCTTTTTAGGATGGCTTTTGATATACTGTTTAGCTGCTTTATTAGATTTCATGCCACCATTGATTTTTAGCATAGTTGAGTATGAATCACTGATCGTCCAATGGAAATTCTGTAATAGTTTATAGGCACCAGGATTATCTTCTTGCAAGCCGTTTCGTGCAACAGTACTAAAATGCTGAGTTTTACCGAAGATATTTTTGGGATCCTTCAACCACTTCATATCGTATTTCGCAAACATCCAGTGGGGTTGAAAGGCAGTTACAACGATCGGCTCCTTATTTTTTATTGCTTTACCTAGAGTACTGACCATGGCTGCTGTTGAACTGGGCATTAACTGCCAATTTTTTTCTTTTAGACCGTAAGCCGTCAGCATTTTCTTTGCTTTACCCATCTCACCAGAAGAAGCATCGATCCCGGTGACCGTATAATTTAATTGCGGACCCAATTTTTTTATCAGGATCGTACGCTTTTGCTTGTTGGCTACTGCAAGCTGCTAACAAAAAAGCTGAGAGCATGATCAACAACAGTGATAATAACTTACCAGCGTTCCGTTTCAAAAATAAAACCTCCAAACAAGAGTTAATTACTAGCCTTTATTTCACTCTAACGTAAATTTTTAACTTTGTTAAATAATTAACATATAAAAATATTTAATTGCTAATTGGATAGTATCGTCTGGCGACTTATGGACAAGTATTAGCGGTATTGAGTTTTCGAAGATGGAAATTATACATGAGTGCGGTATAATGAACACGAATTAAAAATTAAGCAAGACCAAAAAGGAGGTTAGATAGTTTGCTAATTATTATAGTGATGGCTGTTCTGCTGTTTTTCTCGTTAGTACGTCGTGTTTATTTTCAATCCCAATTAGAACGCAAGGCCAAATATAATTTCTCTCCTGTTTTGGGTGGTATGATCTTGTTAGGCTTCTTGAGTCCGCTAATGCAGACGTTTGGGCATTCAGTGCTCTTTTTAATGATGATGTCTGCTCTAGTGATCTTGACATTTATTGCTGGGCGTAATGGCCTGACAGACCATGGGGTCCTGCTGCCGAATCTGTTAACAAGATTATTGGATTTTCAAAAGATAATAAAGGTCAACTTGCAACCAGTAGATGTTGATCAAGAAAGAAATGTGATCGTGGCAACCTTTGTTGAAAAGAAATCGCAGCGGCAACATGCATTAGTTTTTGAAATGTCGCTGAATGATTTGATAAGTTTCTTACAACAGAAATTACCATCTGAAGCCCAAATCGAAAAATAAAAAAGTGAAATTTTATTGCCTATCAAAGTGGTCTAGTTGCACACTTTGATAGGCTTTTTTGTTCTAAATGTAATAATAATGGGTAATTCCACTTTAACTTTTACGGAAATGTCCGATATAATACCTGAGTGGTAAAGAACTATTTTGGAGCTAACTAAAGTAAATTGAAAGAAGTGGATAATAGTGGAGACAAGTTCTGATTTTTTGAGTTCTGTAACTGAAAATTTGGCCGTAGTAACATTTGATACAAAAACAAATATTACTTATGCTTCAGATTTATTTGCTCAAACAATGGGATATTCCAAAGAAGAATTGTTAAAAATGCAACACAGAGATCTTTGTTTTAGTTCTTTTGTTAATAGTGCAAGTTATACGGAATTTTGGAAGCGCTTATTAGCTGGGCAGACTTTTCAAGATCAAGTTTTAAGAAAAGGTAAGGGAAACAAGAAAGTTTATTTAGAGGCTAATTATTTTCCTTTGCGCGATGAGGCGCATAATTTAACGGGGGTTTGTAAGGTTTGTTTCGATAAAACTAAAAGTACTTCAACTCTGATCAAGTCTATTGGCGAAATTGGTCAAATCACTAACACAGTGCATGAAATCGCATATAATACTAATATTTTAGCTGTCAATACGGCGCTACAAGCTGTTCGCTCAAGCGAAAATAGTAACGGCTTTTCTGTTGTTGCCAAAGAAATGCGTAAGTTATCTAAGGATGTCGATCAATCTTCAAAGGACATCAGAGAAACGGTCCAGAATATTTTACATCAACTAAATGTTATTGATCAAGATGCATACTAGACTTTAAGCAATTATACTAAGTTTTAAGGGTTTTAAAAAAGGAATAAGTAAGACTAGAAGTTGGGTCAGTGACTCAGCTTTTTTTATTATTTGATTTTCAAAAGATAATGAAAAGCAACTTGGATCTATTAGATGTCGAGCGATAAAGAAACAGGTTCGTGCAGTCTTTCTTGAAAAGGAATCGCAGTGGGCACATACGTTAATTTAAAATCTTTTCACCTGTCAAAGTGAAATGTTTAATTACTTTGATAGATTTTTTTACCTTAAAAGTAATAATAGTACTTTAACTTTGACAGAAATAGCCGATAATACATTCGGTGGAAAAGTAAATGGAAAGAGGAGAATAATTTTGGGAATGAGTTCAGATTTTTTAAGTTCTGTGGCTGAGAATTTAGCTGTAGTAATTTTTGATACAAGAAAGAATATTACTTATGTGACAGATTTGTTCGCTCAAACAATGGGATATTCCAAAGAAGAATTATTGACAATGCAACACCCAGACCTTTGTTTTGACTCTTTTGTCAATAGTGCAAGTTATACCGAATTTTGGAATCGTTTATTGGCAGGACAGCCATTTCAAGACCAAGTCTTGAGAAAAGGCAAGGGAGACAAGAAAATATATTTGGAAGCCAACTATTTTCCTTTGCACGATGAGACCCATAAGTTAACAGGAGTTTGCAAAATTTGCTTTGATAAAACAAAGAGTACTTCAGCCATTAATGAGGCGTTGACTGATATTACTTCAGTTTCAGATGCAATCGAACAAATGTATGATTCTCAAATGAAGCATATGAGTGAGACGAAAAGCATGATGGCTTCCATGCAATCATGCTCGACTGATAACTTGGAAAACACTGGTGCGTTGAAAAATGATACAACTGAAATTGGGCAAATTACAAAAACCGTGCATGAGATTGCCTACCATACTAATATTTTGGCTGTCAATACGGCTTTGCAGGCCGTTCGTTCAAGCGAAAATAGCAATGGCTTTTCAGTAGTTGCCAAAGAAATGCGTAAGTTATCTAAAGATGTGGATCAATCTTCTGAGAGTATTAGAGAAACTTTGCAAAATATTTTACATGAAGTTGAAAGTCTTGATAAAACCTCCAAGCAGACTAGTGAGCAAATCGACTCAGCTTTAAATGGTTTTAAGCAAAATCAAGATTCGTTGTATGAACTAGAAGCAAGTTCTGAAAAAATCAAGGATAATGTAGCCTTATTGAGTCAGTTATTTAAAGTAAAACATGATCAATAATAAGTAAAGATAGAGGTTGGATCAATGATCCAGCTTTTTATTTGTAATCATACAAGTTCAAGTATTTAAAACTCTCCGGTGAACTATCTATAGTGTGATAAGCTAAAGCATTGTTGCCTATTTTGGGTGAGGATGTCTTTTATTGCGGATCAGAAATAAAATGTTTTTATCGATCAATACTTTACTGTCTATGGGAAGTGGACTGATCACCCCAATCATTACACTTTATATCCATAATGATCTACATAAAAGTCTGGTAACTGCTGGCTATGTACTTCTTTTATATTCAGGGATGATCGCAGTCGGATATTTGCTAGGTGGTCGTTTATTTGATGTGTGGCAACCAGAAGCTTTGGTTTATATTGGTGGGACTCTGGCCATCTTTTTCTTGTTCTTACTGGCACTTTTTCCTAAATGGCCCTTTCTGATCACTTTTTTGGCTTTATATGGAGCTGGGCAAGGGCTTTGGCGCTCAGCTTTACTGGCGGATTATTTATTTTTGTTCGTTATTTTTCTTTGCCGAAAAACCAAGATCATTTAGAAGCGGGAGATGAAAAGCTCGTTGAGCACGTTTTCCCACTGAAATGAAACGTGCTAGTATTGCGCTCCTTTGGTCCTTCATGTTTTTGACATGTATTAGTTACGAACAATGGGAAAGTAATATTTCAGCTCTGATGACTTCACAAGAGATACCAGTTCAGAAATATAGTTTGTTGTTCACAATAGCTACTAGGCAGGTGATTATTTTCCAACCGCTTTTAATAAGTTTTTCCACATAAACCGGGGGTCGAACGTTTTTGTCTGCTACTTGGCTTGTTTTTGTATGGCAGTTCGTTTTTGATAGTTTTCGGTGCAAGTCAGTATTGGTGCTTTATTTTGGGTATTGTTATTCTGACTACTAATGAGATCTTGGTCACACCCATGATCCCCTTATTATTAAGCAAATATTCAGAGCGACAACACCATGGTTTTGTGCAGTCATTAGGAAGTTTATCTAATACGTTAGGGAGCGCATTAGGACCAGTTTTAGGGGTGTGGTGTACTTGATAACTTCTTAAGTTACTCGGAAACCTTTATTGCCTTTTTTATTTCGCAGCTGGTGATAATGTTAGTATTACGGTTTCCGGTTAGTTGATTCCAACAAAACGGTCAATGAGAAGGACGGCCTTGGAAGAGCTGTCTTTTTTACCAGTGAAATTGAGTGTATAATGAACAACGTTAAAAAATATGTAATTGGGGGTCTTAAAGGTGAAAGTTGCTATTGCAGGTGCAGGAGCAATGGGAAGTCGCTTTGGACTAATGCTGTCTCAAGGCGGAGTTGATGTAACCTTGATCGATGGATGGAAAGAGCATATCAATGCTATTCGAGAAAATGGTTTACAAGCTAATTATAATGGTAAGGATGTTACTGTTAAGTTACCGGTTATGTTGCAAGCAGAAGTTGGCCGCGCTGAGAAGTTTGATTTAGTGGTCGTATTTACTAAATCAATGCAGTTAGCACAAATGCTGCATGATATTCAAGGTGTGCTCGGTGAACAGACGAAAGTATTGTGTCTCTTAAATGGCCTAGGACACGTGGAAACTTTAGAAAAATATGTCCAGCGAGATAATATTTTCTTGGGAAATACGATGTGGACTGCTGGGTTAACAGGACCAGGAAAAGTTAAATTATTTGGCTCAGGTTCAGTTGAATTGGAAAACGTTGGAGATGGAAAACAAGATGACGCCAAGCAACTGGCTGAATTTTTATCAGCTTCTGGCTTGAATGCTAGTTATTCAGACAATATCTTGTATTCGATCTATCGTAAAGCTTGCGTGAACGGGACGATGAATTGTCTGACGACTTTGCTTGATTGCAATATGGGACAGTTCGGTGCTACTAGCACAGCGCACCAGATCGTCGTTACGATCGTGAAAGAGTTTGCAGCAGTCGCAAAGGTTGAAAAAATTGATTTGGATGTTGATGAATTGATCGCACATGTTGAATCGTGTTATGACCCTTCAATTTCAGGACACTATCCTTCCATGTATCAGGATCTGATTCAAAACAAACGGAAGACAGAAATAGACTATATTAACGGTGCAATTTCGCGCAAAGGGCGTAAATATGGTGTCCCCACGCCATACTGTGACTTGATCACTGAAATGATCCATGCTAAAGAAGAACTGTTAGGAGCCAAATAAGCGAAATAGTAAGTTACCCAACGTGTAGTGAAAAGGGCTTGAACGATTTGACATTCATCACGCTAATTCGTATATTTTTAATAGCGTAATTTTTTCGCAAAATTATATGTGAAATTAACTTATTATCTAACTATACTTTAATATGAGGTAGGATCAATGAAAAATAAGAAATGGCTATATTGGCTGGTTGCCTTGCTCTTAGTAGCTGCCGCTGGTTATAGCGTTATTCACGTGCACAAAGCAGAACAGGCCAATTCTGTTAAGATGGCAAAACAGGCCTCTATTGACAAAAAAAGGGATCAAAAGATCGCCAAGCAAAAAAAAGATCAGAAACAGCGGGCACGCAAGCTAGTGGATTGGTCTAAGCCGTCTTTGACCGGAGAATATCCAGACTTGACTCCTTATCGGCATATCAAGAAAAAGAAAGACAAGGTCTGGCTTGATGTTTCTGTTCGTAAGCAACGTGTGTATGTGATGCAGGGAAGATACATCCTTTATACAATGTATGCTTCTATTGGCAAGAATTATGATGGTCATACACAAGATTATCAACGAACACCTGTTGGTGACTTTAGGCTGCAAAAGGAACATGGTCCAGAATACTATGACGCGACTAAGAAGTATGGCGCCAAGTATTGGACTTCTTTTAGCGGTCATGGAGTTTATCGCTTTGAGTCAGTGCCATTTGATAAAAATGGTAAGGTCATCGAAAAACAGGCAGGACGCTTAGGAAGTCAAAAGGTAACTAAAAAGCATAATATCAAGAATTATGGTTCAATTAGATTGACCGTTCCTGATGCTAAGTGGTTGCAAGAAAATATTAAGCCGCACACCCGAGTTGTTGTGCACGGGAAAAAGTCTGATAAAGAGTTTTTAGACTTCTTATACTAAGTCTGACGGGCTGGTTCACTGAATTTAAAAAACAAATAAAAGACAGCAAAGGAGATCCGCTTTCAACTACGAGCGGATCTCCTTTGCTGTCTTTTGATGATTGCCTATTTCATAAAGTGCATATTTTTTAGATAATGTTTACCCGTAGTATTGTCGTATTGCACCAAACGATAATCATTTAGCAGTTCCTTTTGCTTTTTAGTAAGATTTTTTTCTTTCAAAACCTTATTTTGTTTGTCTACCAGTAATCCGTCAGAAGTGTCATTATTACCGCGTGATTGCGCGGGAAGCTGTTCGGTGACCTGTGTCATCATAGCGTAGAACGGACTGACTTTTTGGTTCATTTGCTTAAGCGCTAATGCCGTAAATGAGTTTGGACTGACCACTTGGACATGATCAGTTTGTTTACCGATACTGTCTCCATGATTTCTAGCGTATTTATTGCTGTAAATAAAATAATCAGTTTCGTGTAAAGGAACGTAATAATCGTTCATGTTATCACCGTCATAGATCCCTGGTAGATGATCGCCGTACCAGACTACTGTGATTGGACGTTGATATTGATCCAACTGATCAAGAAAGTCTTTAGTATACTTAGAAGTTAGTGCAATTCCCTGCATATAATGTTTAACTTGTTCTTTGAGTTCTGGATTAGCTACCGCCTGACCAAAAGCTTCAAATGGATACTCATTGTATTTATCAGTAAATGGCAGGTGGTTTTGCATAGTAGCTAGGTTAATGAATTGTCCTCTTCTTTCTTTATTAAGCTGCCATAAAACATTTTTGTACGCATCGTTGTCACCGACTAGATCACTTTTTTGAATTTTTTTCTGGTATTTTAGTTTTTCGTTTTTATCTTTACCATCCGTTGTTCGGAAAGTTTGAAAGCCAAATCTTTTGTAAACTTCTCTTCTTTGATAAAATGTGCCCAAGAATGGATGAATAGCGTTTTTTCTTTTGAAAAGATCAACTACGCTAGAATTATAATTAGATTTCATTACAACTTGTGTAAACGGAGTCGTCATACTAGGATCAAATAGCTGGAGATCCCAACTAGTTTCGACTCCGTATTCGATATTGGCAGTTCCACCACCATAACCAGAACTGAGCATTAGTCCAGAAGTATTGTTTTTTCTTATTTCATCAATCTCAGGGACTGGATTTTGATTAACTTTCATGTTAGGGACTCTTTTAGGATCTGAATAACTTTCACTTAAGACGTAAATTAAGGTCTGCTTATTAATGTCTTTGTTCTTACGTGTTTTATTGATTTGTTCAGCCTTGCGAGTATATTTTTTTGCAATTTTTTGCATATTCTGTTTCGAATATCCAGCAGGTTTTTCCATAGTTTTACTACCTAAGAAATTAACAAAAGTTAGCCATGGGCCATTATCATTTCCTGCTGCTCTTGCATCCCAAAAATAAATTTTATTTCCCATCCAGTTACTAAGATCGTTCATTGCTGAGCCCGCAGTATTGATTTTATTAAAATTGGAAAAACCAAGAATGGTCACTCCAATAATGACGATCCGAATAACCCAAAAACGTTTTAAGTTTTGCCACTTGATCGGGAAAAACTTTTCAAGCAGAACTGTTAATACAATCAACATGATGATGCCGAGAATAATTTTTAGCAACATACTCTGGTCGGCCATTTTTAACATTTCGTCAGGTTCTTTGATGAAGATCAGGTCACTTGGGAGCAGAGTTTCACTACGAGCAGCGAGTTTTTGCTGGTTTGTAAAGGCGAAAACGATTTCAAAAGTAAGAAGAATCGTATTAGAAGTCCAAAATCTACCAATTAGTGCACATAACGAAACTCCCAGTACAGTTAAACTCAGTGAGGTAACTGCAAAAATCTTTTTATGCATGATCACCCAAATTAATCCCTTATCGACATTTCCGATTTGTAACATTTGAGTAATAGCTACAATTACCATAGTCTCTAGTAGCATTAAGGAGATACATCTGAGAATGGTTAATGTATTCTTACCTTTTATTTTCCAGTCAATATTTCTAAAAAAACTAAGATATTGCTTTTTTTCCAATGTATTCATTCCTTCTAAAAATTTTAACTATGTTTTATTTTTTGCTTGAATGCAGTACACATCCCAACTATTATACCAAGTTGTGGAGTCCTTTTAAAATAATAAAAGTGAATTATCTTACTTTGTTATCAAAAAATTAAGACATATGATAGAATTCTTGAAAAAAGAAGCAAACGTTGTCCATTTTTAACAGTAGAAAAGATAATAGTGTATACTAGGTGATAATACAAAAAGAATAAACTAACAAGCGAATATAGGGAACTGGGGTGGAATTTTGAATTTTGAAAAGATGGTCGACTTGCATTGCCATATTTTGCCAGGAATAGATGATGGCTCGCCCAACTTGGAGAGTTCTTTGCAACTGGCAAATGATGCAGTACATGATGGAGTGACTCATATTTTAGCAACACCTCATCACTTGGATAATGATTATGTCAATCATGCACGTGATGTGATTCAAGCAGCAGATATGTTTCAGGCAGAACTAGATAGTAGAAAGATTCCTTTAACTGTTTTTCCGAGCCAAGAGGTCCACATCAACGGTAATTTGGTAGCTCATTATGATGATTTGCTAGGAATCGATGAAACCAAAAAATACATGCTGCTAGAGTTTCCGCATGGTGAAGTACCGCATTATGCTGATCGGTTGATTTTTGATTTGAAAAAACAGGGTACAACACCGGTGATCGTTCATCCGGAACGAAACAAGGGAATTCAAAACGACCTGAATCTCTTGTACGGATTTATCAAAAATGGTGCCTTGGCACAAGTTACTGCTACTAGCTATGTTGGTGGTTTTGGGGAACATGTTGCTAAGATCTCACACCAGTTAGTTGAAAATAATTTAGTGCAAATCGTCGCTTCCGATGCTCATGCTTTAAAAGGACGCAAGTTTGTTTTAGGTGAAGCACTGGACAAAATTGCCCAGGATTTTGGTAAAAAAAAGCTGCTGAATTTGAAAAGAATGCTGAAAATTTGATCAATGGTGAATATGTAGCGGCGCATGACTATTCGCCGATTACAAAAAAGAAGAGATTTTTATTCTTCTAAACTCTGAATTTTAAGAAGGCAGGTGAATGAGCAGATGTTTCCAGTTAGGTTAAGAGCTTTGAGGCAAGGCAGAGGGCTATCTTTGTCTGGTCTGGCTAAAGAATTAAATAAAGTGATGGGTAGTTCTGAAGAACGGCATAACACGGGTCACCAAATCGGTAGTTGGGAACGGGGAGTTAATACTCCTTCTTATATTGAAGTGGTCAAATTAGCTGATTACTTTAATGTCTCGTTGGATTTTTTGATTGGTCGAGATTATGACGATTTTGAGATCGAAGACATTTTTGCTTCAACTTCTCGTTTACGTTTTAATGGTAAAACCTTGAATAAAAATGATCGTAATGCTGTTTACGGTATGATCAAAGGATATTTACGAGCAAAATATCCGACGCAAGATGAAGATGAGGGAGAAAGCAACCAGGTAACTTTGCCGTTAGAATAGTTTATTAAATATTTTTATTTGTCATTATGGGGGGATTCTGTGTTTAAACAGATGGTGATTATGGATGAGTAAGAGAATTGAATGGATCGACATGGCTCGTGGAATTGCCATAATTATGATCGTGATCACTCATTCATTGAGTCAGTATTCAAGATCATTTTTTTCTGCATTGTTGTTTGTAGTTAATGTTCCGATTTTTTTCATCTTGTCGGGATACTTGTTCAGGAAAAAGATTTAGCGATGTAATTAAGAATGCTTGTCGGAACTTATTGTTACCTTACTTTTCAACTGTAGCTTTAATTGGGCTCATTAAATTAGTTGGTCATAATTTTGTACCTAACTGGATCAGTCCGATTGGAGTGGTTCAATACATAGTGAGCGCCTTATACGGTTTAGGAACAAACTCTTTTATCCCAGGAATTAAAGTGACGGTGTCAGCAATCGGAGCCATATGGTTTTTACCAGCGATGTTTGTTGGCAACATAGTGTTTAATGCCGCCTTTAAACTCAGTAAAAAATTTGTCCACGCTAAAACTTTATTGCTTATCTTCAGCTTGGCATTAACGGTTTTGGGATTCTTATTAAGTAAAAAAATACAATTACCATGGTCATTTGATGCAGCGTTGATCAGCCAATCATTTTATTGTTTTGGCTATATGGTCCGCCAGCTTAACTTGATTGAAAGAGGTAAACTTTTGTTGGATTTGGCTGGATTGTTGTTCTGGGTATTTTCTGCTGAGTCGGGTTTCTTTTATATGAATATTGGGTATGCAGATTCGCCAATTTTAGCTACTCTTGGAGCAGTCGGCGGCAGTTATTTTATCATGAGAGTATGCTGCTTATTAATGAGAAGCCAATATCAATGGCCTGTCTTTCGAAAGTATGGTAAAGATTCATTGGTTATGTTATGTTTCCACTTGATTGACTTAAATGCTTTTTTGATTGGGCCAAGACTTTTTAACAAAGTAGTTACAATGAGCGGGAAGATAGAAGTTGCCATTGTAGTAATTATTTGCTATCGGTTGTTTGTTATTTGGGTGGCTTCCATTATTGTTCCCCATATCCCAGTGATCAGGTCCTTTTTCTTTCCAAGAAAGTTTCCCTTTAAAGTCAAAGATAAACAAAGCCTGGTAAAAAATAGTCTACGATAATAAGTTCTATGTTAGAATATTATATTCTCCAAATAAACTACAGAGAGGAAATCTTGATTGTCACTGATTAAAAATTTATATGGTCCTTTTTTTGATTTACACAATTGGCAAACTGTATTAACATCTGGACAAGACTGGATGATCATCTTGTCATTGATTCTGATCGAATGTTTGTTGTCAGTAGATAATGCTATCGTATTGGCTGCGCAAACTCAGAAATTACCGACGAAAAAAGAACAAGAGAAGTCCTTGTTTTACGGGATCTGGGGAGCTTATATTTTCAGATTTTTGTTGATCGGATTAGGTAGTTATCTGATCAATTTCTGGGAGATCAAGGTCATCGGCGCCGCTTATTTAATGTATTTATCTGTGAAGCATTTCTGGGGACGTGCTCATCCACATAAAGAACACTCGTCTAAAAAGAAGAGAAAGCCTATCTTGCCCTTGTTTTGGTCAGTTGTTATTTCGATAGAAGCGATGGACGTGGTGTTTTCGATCGACTCGATCCTTGCTTCGTTAGCAATTTCACCTAATCCAGTGATCGTTTTGATCGGTGGGTTAGTAGGAATTTTAGCGATGCGTGGTGTGGCAGAGATCATCATGCGCTTACTTGAAATCGTCCCAGAACTTGAAGTTGTTGCTTATGGTTTGATCGCACTGATCGCGGTCAAACTCTTCCTAACGATTCCCGCAATTGATATCGAGATCCCAGCAGTTGTCTTTGGTGCAATAGTGCTTCTCTCTATTTTAGGAGCTATAATAGTGAACCGAATCAAAAACAATAAGGCTGGAAAGTAAAACGAAAGAGCATTTAGACCGGAGTTGGTTGAATGCTCTTTTTTCTTGATTATCAAAATGTGTTCGCTTTTTAGTGAAAAGGGCTACAAATGCTAAACTTGAAATGTAAGAGAAAGTACGATAGATTTATAAATGTAAGCATTATTTTATGAAGGCTTATTAGATGGTCCACTAATTAATTAAAGAAAGTTGGATATTCAATGTATAAACTAATTACGAGTGATATGGACGAAACTTTATTAAATGACAACAAAAAAATTACGCCGAAGACAATTGAGGCGGTCAAGCGGGCGACTGCCGCTGGAGTTCATTTTGTGCCTAACACTGGACGCAGTTTTACGAGTATTCAAGATAATTTGATCGAACTGGGTTTAAGTCAAAAGCCTGATCAATATGTGATTTCTTATAATGGGGCTGCGATCGTGGAGAACAAAGAGAATCAAGTCCTGCAAGTCAACGCTTTGCCACATGAAATAGTCGATCAACTTTTCCAAATCGGCATGAACGAAAACGTTTGTATTCACGTTTATACTGTGGATCAATTATATATCTGGAATATGAACAAAAACGAAGAAAATTATCTGGATGGCCGGGTAACTGGTTGGCACTTGATGCGTGAAAATAATATTAAATTCTTACAGGATACGCCGATCACCAAGATCATCTTTAATATCGAAGAAGAAGCAAAACGTTTATCCATGCAAGATTATGTTAATGAACATGTTGAATTTGCGCTGAATATCAGTTTTTCTTCAGATCGCTATATTGAATTCAACGATCCAACCGCGGATAAGGGTCAAGGCACCATGGCTTTGGCGAAAAAACTAGGGATCAAACCCAGTGAAGTGATAGCGATCGGTGATAATAGCAATGACCTTCCAATGATCAAGGATGCAGGCTTAGGAGTCAGTGTCGCTAATGGACGAGATTTCGTTCAGGCTGCAGCTAATTATGTTACCCAAGCGGACAACAACCACGACCCGATCGCTGAAGTGATCGATAAATTTATTTTTAATGAAGAGTAGGTAGTTTAATGGCGGTAGAAATTACAGCTGAAAATTTTGTGGCTGAAACAGCAAACGGGTTGACCTTGGTTGATTTTTGGGCGGATTGGTGTGGCCCATGTCATATGCTTGAACCTGTTTTTGAGGAATTGGAAGAAGACTTTGACGGACAGGTCAGTTTTGCATCGCTGGATGTTGAAGATCAGCAAGACTTGGCAGTCCAATTCAATGTTATGAGTATTCCGACGTTGATTTTATTTAAAGATGGTGTGGCGAAGGAGAAAATCACTGGTTACAAACCCAAAGCTGCTTTAAGTCAGTATTTAGCAAAGAAAGTTGCAGAAAATAAATAGTTTAAGCTATAAGTCATGTTCACGAAACACTAGTGAGCATGACTTTTTAAACACAATCATAATATTTGTTTAATACAAAAGATAAGTTATAATGTTAGTTACTTATGAAGTGAATTTTAGTCGGGCTACGGCAAGCAAGAAGTTCCGTTTATCCAACTTAAACAGCACAGTGCAAAAAGCGCACTCCACTGTTTAAGTCCGATATACTCGCTTCTTCTCGCTTGCCTTCGCCCTGTGAATTTACGCGGGTTGCGTGAACCAAAAGTCTGTGCTTATCTAACTTCGCCAACAAGTCGCAAAGGACACGACTTCTTGTCAAAGTCCGATAGTGCTCGACTTTTAGTCGGTTCACTCCACCTTGTTTGAAAATATTGGGGGAATTAATATGGCAGAAGATGCTGGAAAGTATACATATTGTACCAATTGCGGTACTAAAAACGCTGCAACTAATAAGTTTTGTTTAGAATGCGGGCAGCCTTTGATTGAGCAGGATAAGCAAACAAAGGGTTCACGGACGGGTAATATTTTAGATAATGCTACCAAGGAAATGAACAGCTGGACCGGTGAAGATAAGAGTGTCGAGATCAATTTTAAGTCGATTTTTAACCAAGTTTTTAAAAAACATACACAAGATGAAACAGACCGAATTTTTATCGCGGGTACTAAAGAAACAACTCCAACTTTAAATGAAGTTGCTGATAAAGAAGTCAGGCCGTGGTTATTTTCGCGGGTGTTCTTGTACCTGTCATCTTTACTTTTGATCTTACTGGCAGTTTTGATGATTTTCCAAAATAGTAACGCTTATCCAGGTCTGCTATTTATGGGTGCGCTGTCTGTGCCATTTTCTTTATTGATCTTCTTTTTTGAAATCAATGTCTTTAAAAACATTAGTATTTATCAAGTGATGAAAATCTTCTTCATTGGCGGAGCCTTTTCATTATTGATGACAGTCTTTATTTATTCACTCACCGGCAGTGGAAATTTTTCGCTTTTGGGTTCGCTTTTGATCGGACTAGTTGAGGAGACCGGAAAGTTAGTGATCATTAGCTATTTTGTTCATAAGGCTAATGTCTCTCATATTTTTAATGGAATGTTGATCGGTGCTGCGATCGGCGCGGGCTTTGCCGTCTTTGAAAATGCAGGTTACGCACAAAATTACGGGATCGCAGTATTGTTGGTCCGTTCTTTCGGCTCCTTGGGTAGTCACACGATTTGGAGTGCGATTATTGGAGCTGCGCTGGTCATGGTCAAAAAAAATCATAAGTTGACTAAAGCACATTTTACTGACCGTCATTTTATTAATTTCTATCTCTTGTCTGTGCTGTTACATGCTTTATGGGATCTGAAGACACCTTTTACTGACGTGAAATTAGTATTGTTGATCATCAGCGGCTGGGTCGCTATCTTTGTTTTGATCCATGCTGGCCTGCGTGAAGTCAAGGAACTTAAAAAATTAAAATTAAAAAATATGTTAGAAGAACCTCATGAAGCTTAAGTGTTACGAAGGCCCAACTAATAGGCAAAACCGCTAATATTTAAATTTTCATTTATTAAAAATGGAGAATTTGAAAGTTGAAAAAAGCGATTTTTGTTATGCAAATATACACTAGTTTGTTATGATAAAAGCAGATAACATCAGCGCCTTCACAGGAATTACGAGGAGGAGATAATCATGCAGTATCAGCGAATTAGAATTACAGCCGAAATATTGACGGTTATCATCTTGATATTTTTTGCGTGGGCAGCTTTACGGCCGGCTCAACAAAAAGATGAGCATTACACTCTTGATCAAGACCGAATTGTTTATGACGGACAAGTATTTAAAAATAAATTTAATGGTCAAGGTACATTGAAGCTAAAAAATGGTGATCGTTATCATGGGCATTTTAAAGATGGACGCTTTGATGGCCAAGGAACTTTCATTTCAAACTCCGGTTGGAAATTTGAGGGTCATTTTTCCAGGGGACAAGTCACAGGCCGGGGAAAGTTGACAACAGCTAAGGACAAAGTTTATCAAGGAGAATTTGCTAATGGAAATTTCAAGCAAGCCAAAAAGACTAAAAATTAAATGGTTTAGCCTCGTTCGGATCACTGGACTATTTTTGGTACTTGGATATCACTTTTTCCAGAATACTTATCCAGGCGGATTCGTTGGGGTCGATGTGTTCTTTGCATTTTCAGGTTTCTTGATCACATCACTGATGTTCGATGAATTTGCTGCGAGCGGTTCTTTTAAGCTCGGCAGTTTTTATCAACGGAGATTTTATCGGATCGTTCCGCCGCTGATCTTATCAGTTTTGATAGTTATGCCGTTTACTTATCTAGTCGGGACTGATTTTATTACGGGGATCGGCAAACAAATCGCGGCTGCATTTGGTTTTGTCACCAATTATTTTGAGATCGCCACTGGCGGCAGCTATGAAAATAACTTTATTCCGCATTTATTTGTGCATACCTGGTCATTAGCAGTCGAAATGCATTTTTATATTATCTGGGGCTTTTTGGTCTATCTTTTTTCTAAAGCCATTCACTTTATCCCTGGTGGTCGCCACCAGCAGTTAAAAACTTTTCGAAGTATTATTTTCTTGATCTCAGCTATCTTTGCATTAGCCAGTATTGTTGGAATGAAGATCGGCGGGGAAGGTTTAAGGGATTTCTCACCTGTTTATTTTTCTAGTTTGACTCATTGTTTCCCCTTCTTTATTGGGGCGGTTTTAAGTACCGTCACTGGAGTCTCAACTTTGCCACATTCATTTGAAAAACATATCGCTGAAAAATGGACCGCGCCGCGAGCTATTTTATTGATGGCGGCCGCTTTTGTCGGTCTGTTAGTTATTACTTTCAAACTTGACTTTAGTGCATCCTTTACTTATCCATACGGGATGGTGTTAGCTGTGCTATTGGCAGCTGCCATGATCTGCGGGGCACGGATCTTACATGAAAAGACTCCTAATGTCAGTGAACCGTGGCTTTTTGGATTTCTTGCCGATTGTTCATATAGCGTTTATTTGTATCACTGGCCTTTGTATGTGATTTTTTCGCATAAAATGTCAAACGGCTGGGCAGCTGTCTGGACCATAGTGTTAAGCTTTTTATTTGCGGCTTTTTCGTATTATTTAGTTGAACCGCTTGTTGCTGGCCGTAAGGGCCATTTGTTTGGCTATCGAGTTTCCGGCAAGGCGATCACTCTCCCGCTGACAGCCCTGATCGCGGGCTTGTTAGTGGCCACAGGATTTACTGAAAATAAAGCACCGCAGATGTCTAAGCTAGAAAGAAACTTGTGGATTGGCGGGATCTATCAGGATGCAGATGGAGTCAAAGCTGCACAGGATACAGTGATGGCCCAAGTTGCTTCACCTAAGGCAAAAAAGAAAGATGAAGCTGAACAAAAGACAGATACAAATGATTATCGCAAGTATAATAAGCAAAGTACCGCCGAGAAGTTTAAACTTCCGCCAGGAGTGTCCATTATTGGTGATAGTGTGACCTTGGGAACACGACGTTACCTAGAGCCGCATGTTGCTGATGCTCAGGTCGATGCTGAAGGTGACCGCAAGTTAGATCAGGCACATGGTGTCATGATGGAACAGCAAAAAAATAATACTTTGCGAGAATTTGTTGTGGTCTGTGTGGGAACTAACTCACTGAATGATTATGAAGAACAGGCTAAAAAAATCATTGCTGACTTGAAACCAGGACATAAATTAGTTTTTATGACACCTTATGACAAAACAGCGACTGCTTCTTGGAACTCGACCAAGTTGGGTGAGTTTGAAAGAACTTTGCCCACTAAGTATAAGTGGATCACGATCGCTGATTGGGGTAAGATCGCGCCACAGCACCCAGAAGTGTTCAATGGGACTGATGGTGTTCATTTTGCAGGTCGTGCAGCTGGAGATCGTCTATATGCTAAGGTGATCAATGATAGTTTGATCGCAGCTGCTAAGAAGCCGGGGAAACCAGCAGAGAAAGATTGAGACTGGTAAGCCGTCTCAATAATAACAATTATGTATTAGCGTTAATGATGATATCTATTAACGCTAATTTTATTATCCGCAAAAATAAGCTGCGGGCAATAAAAGAATGATACAAAAGTTGGTGGTTGCTATATTTTGTTTCATTTGCTTAATGAGCGAGCGGATAAGCATATTGCAATAAAATCACGCCTGATGCCGCACTGTGACTTTGAATAGCTGTTTCCGGTGTTTTGGTGGTCCAGTCATTGCCGCTAGTCCCTGAGAGTTTTGATTCATGACAACATGATAGGCGTTATTTTGCAAGAAACGTGAATATTTGAATGAATGAGTTTTCTGCGCAAATTCAGCCAAACCTCTGACGTAAATGCCTTTAAAGCCGCCGGCATCGTAGTTGCCTTCAGCTGGCAAAATGCCATCTTGTGCGACATTTTTGATCGAATAGTCATAGGTCTTATCTGCTAGCAGGTAGTATTCTCTTTTACCCGTCAGGCGATAGAGCTGAAAAGAGGCATTCGCAAATTGTCCATAGTCATAAATCCAATCTTGAAAGATCGGCTGACCGTTACGGATTCGATCCACTATCCGTCCGTTATGGTAATAATTGTCTTTCAAGAAGCTGAATAGACGTGTGGCTGTATTTAAGTAATGTCTTTGTCCGGTGATCCGATAAAGTCGGGTGGCTGTCATTGCCGCTGTCCCATTTGTGGCGACGTTTTTCTCATTGTCGGCATTGGGACCGGTCTCGGTGTTTTTCCACCAAATACCGCCACCAAAATTTGAATCTTCATAACCGAGAATAAAGTTAAACATTTTTTGTGAAGTTACCAAGAATTTTTTTTCCCCAGTCAACTGGTAGGCTCTTGCCAAGTAATTCGCCCACCAGCCAATATCATCATTGTAATCATTTTGAAGATAGTTCGGATAAGCCTTTAAAAAGCCATAATAAGCTTGTTCGATGATCTTGTGATCTCGCGGCGAACGGGTGCGTTGATAGTGGTCAAGTACCAGGTCAAAAGACTGGGCTTCCCACCAATAGTCGCTATAACGCCCGTTTTCCGGGCCAACTTGGTGAGTGGGGTCGATATTATGATCACTTTGCATGTAAAAATAGCCCTTTTTAGGATCGCAATAAGATCTCAGAAAACTATTATATGATTTTTCTGCATAAGTTGACTTAATATTTGGAAGTCCTTGTGTTCTTGCAGCGTGAGCAGTAAGAGACGGTAGTAAGAAAGCTAAAGCGAAGAGACTAAAAACAAGTACTGGTTTTAAATACTTCTTCATTTTGTGTGACTCCTTCCTTAAATCACAATAGAAAACGGTTACAAAAATCAGCAATCACTAAAACTTTTGTTCACCATAAGTAATATCATCCTGGATTATTCATAATTTTACCTTGAGGTCTGCTTTTGGTTGTTGCCGTGCTGTTGCTGACCTTTTTTCTTTTTCACCTGCTGGGTGTACAAAAAGAGCACATCCTGTGCTATTGTAAAGTCGACTAAACACTACAAAGAACAGGAGTGCTCCTAATGTCGACTTTACATCATAAACAGCTTTTATTCAATAAACAAATCAAAATTTCTAATGACGGCGGTGAGCTAGCGAACGATGCGGGGACTTTATTGCTTGCTGAGTTTCTCCATCAACTCCACTTTGACCAGTTTTTAGAGACTAACTTGCGTTTCAAAGATGGTCGCAAGTATTGTACCTTCACTATGAACGATTTATTCAAGCAGTTGTTATTTCAATTACTAGCGGGGTATTCCCAGGATCAGTCTGCTAACACCTTGGCCCAAGCGGCTGATTTCAACTTAGCTCTAAAACAAGCAGTCGCTTCCCAACCGACGCTCTCACGTTTTATCAATCACGTCTCGGCGACAGGCCTTTTCTCCGTCAAGTCTGTAATGATCTCTTTGGCGCACTTAGTCCTGGGCCAGCTGAATCAACATCAGCTGATCCTTGACCTCGACTCCACGCATGCTGATACATTTGGTAACCAAGAAAAAAGTGCTTATAACGGTCATTATCAGACTAACGGTTATCATCCATTACTAGCTTTCGATGCTTTATCGGGCTGCTTATTGAATGCCCAATTACGTCCAGGCAATCGCTATACTTCACAGGGAGCGACTAAATTCTTATTACGGGGCCTACGGGCCTATGACCAGTCTTCTTTGGATGTCCTCGTGCGGGGAGATTCTGGTTTCGCAGCGCCAGGGATCTACCGTGCCTGTGATAAAAAACAGGCTAAATTCGTGATCCGCATGAAAGCGAACCGCCAACTCCAAAGTCGGGCTGAGCGCTTGATCCAAGTGGGCGACCACGACTTCAGCGAAACTGAAGTCCAATGGCATGTCCTGCAGGATTACTGTCCCCAAAGTTGGCCACGCCCTTATCGGGTGATCATTAGATCAACTCGGCCAGCGGGAAATTTACTGTTTGACCATGAGTTTATCGTGACCAACTTGGAAGAATTGAGTGGTCCGCAAGTCTTTGCCCTCTATCAACAACGTGGTTCAATGGAAGACTTGATCAAAGAAGTTAAACGCGGTTTTCATTTTGATAAAACGGACAGTTCCAGCTTTAACGCCAATGAGTTTCGCATGTTGGTGGCTGGCACGGCTTACAATATACTCCAAGCCATGAAGAACTTGGTTTTACCACCGGAACTTAAACACGCTCAGGTCGAGACCATCCGCTTTAAATTACTTCATTTGGCAGCTAAGGTCACGCACCACGCCCATCAGATCTGGGTCCATTTATCCCAGACCAATGTGTTTGATAAATTATTCTGGCAGACACTGTTTAAGATCCAAAACATTAAAATATACCCGCTGTGAACTCACAAAATAAAATATATTTTCTAGGGAAAGGGTGAAGTCTGCCCTTTTTTAAGCAATACGACCGCAAAACTAACAAAAAAAGCTTTTTTCTGAGACCACGGTTATTTTGCGCCAAATTTTATTTAAGACAAAAAGTATGAATAATTCAGGATCATGAATAATAGTAAAAAAGAAGTACACTAACTACAAGTGTACTAGGTTGACATTAACTTTTGAATACGCTTACTTTAAAATTAACTTGAAAGGATGAGTATTTTGAATACAGATAATTCGTCGACTAATTTAACTATCAAAATAACTAAATATCTTCTTTCTAAGTCAGTAGTGCACTATGTAGATTTAATGGAGTATACCAACCTTTCTCGTAAAACAATTTCTAAATACCTTGATCGAGTGGAAAAAATGATTGCCGAATATGATGTAACTTTGGTTCGCAAGAGAGGAGCAGTCATTTACCTGACGGGTTCTTTGGACCGTTTAAGAAGCAGTCTGCCAGGTTGTGATGCTGCCGAACAAAGCGATGATTCACGCCGGATAGATCTGTTGTCATTTTTACTTGAGTTAAAGCAGCCGAGCTTATTAGATGATCTAGCACAACATTTTTTTGTCAGTCGGAGTACTTTAGAACGGGATCTAAATTATCTTAAAGAACACTTTGGAGTGCAGTTGAAAAAGACCCAGCAAGGTATTTCTTTGAATAATGATGAGCTTGAGGTCAGACAGATTTTAAGTAAGTTGACTCAAGAAAACTGGAATCAAAGTTTGACCGAAAATAAAAAAACGGGGCATTTGGTTCAAGATTTTCAGATTCCTGATTTTTTAAGGGAATATGTTGATCCGCAGATCCTTTCTGTGGTTCAAAACGTCTTGGTGGAATTTAGTCAAAAGTATAATATTCGTGCTAATGAATATCAATATGAGCCCTTACTGGTGCACATTGCAATATCAATGAAAAGGATCAGTGAGAAAAAATACATTGACCAAAAAGAGATCTTTGATTTGACTATTTCGCCGGCAACTCAGTACTTGATCACTTTACTGGAACAAAAGTTTAAGTTTACTATTCCACTCGCAGAAGCTAAATATTTAGAACTTTATGTAGCGGTTTTTAACGATAATTTTGATTCATTCAGTAATTTGCAAGTAGTGGGCGAGTTGACCTTATGGTTGAAGCAAAATTTGTCAGCATATGACGATGAGCTTTTGCGTAACCTGGCCACCCATCTAGTGCCCGCACTTAAACGTGGAAAGATGGGCTTCGCTGTTAAAAATCTGTATGCCAGTGAAATAAAGGAAAAATTTCCGACTGCTTTTGACCAGGCGCTTGACTTGACGCTAGCGATCCAACAACATTTTAAAGTTGTTTTGCCAGAAAATGAAATCGCCTACATGGCTTTGCACTTGGAGCTTTTTAATAAACGTCATCCGCACCAAGCAAACGAGGTCACACTCGTGATAGTTTGCAGTTCGGGTTATGGAACGGCACAGCTCTTGCGACAGCGAGTCATAGAAAGTGTCAAGGATGTTACCATAGTAGGTACGATGTCAGTCAGTGATTTTATGGAAAAGGCACCCGTTACAGATATCGTGCTATCGACGGTCCCGTTAAAAATGGCTAAAACACGTGTCCTGCAAGTTAGTCCATTTTTAAATGAGACTGAAGTGGAATTGTTAAAGAAAGTTTGTGATGAGGTCAGAAAACGAGAATATATTCATGCTGAATTTATGGAATTACTGCGGCCGGAATGTATTATTGCCGATTCAGAGCTAACTGACAAGAATGCTGTAATTCAGAAGCTAACAAAGCGCTTATAACAACACGGTTATGTGGATCAGAAAATGGCTGACTCTGCTTTGGAAAGAGAAAAACTGGCAACAACTAAGTTGGGTAAAATAGCTATTCCGCATGGTGGGATCGAGCACGTTTTAAAGCCAACTTTGGGGATCTTAACTTCCCAGGCAGGAGTTAAGTGGAATCATGATGGTCAAGTGAATTTAGTGTTCTTTATTGCATTTAATCAACAGTTAGAGAGCCTCAATTGTCAAGTTAAGTGCAACACTAATGGCCTATTCTTATAATTGGTCTAGAAAGTTAAACCAGTTGTGGCATAATATCCGCTGGACAACTATAGCTTAAACAGCGGCGGGGACGGTGATTCAGCGTGTCTTGAACCAACTGCAGATCCACTAATGAGAGGTTTTTAAAGGAATGCCCCTTTGGGAAGAACTCTCTTAATTGACCATTCACATTCTCATTAGTGCCCCGTTCCCAGGGAGAATATGGATGGGCAAAGTAGATTTCCGTTCCTTGAACCTGATTTAAACTAGCGAATTCCGAGCCGTTGTCAAACGTGATAGTCCGAAAGTTTTCTGCACCGTAATCATCAATCGTATCTTGGAGGGCTTGCCGGCAAGTCTCTGCCCGGTAATCAGGCAATTTAACGATAATTTCCATCCGGCTAACTCGCTCGGTTAACGTCATTAAAGCTGGTTCGGACTCAACCCGTTTGGCTTTCACTAAGTCGCCTTCCCAATGGCCCAACTCCTGACGTTTCCGAACCACTGCGGGCCGGTCTTCAATGGACTGTCCAAGCCGTTTTTTATTCAGGCGGGCATGTCGGTGATTCGGGCGTTTAACGCGGCGACGTAGCTTCATGGGTAAATCATAGTTGTGAAGCTCCGGGAGCTTGCCAGCCTCGATATACCGATAGACCGTAGCCGTTGATGGGCAGGGAAAGCCCGGGTAATGAGCTTTGAAATAGTGGACATACGTATCGACACTGAAAACTCGTGGCTTAGCTTTTAAAGCTTTCGGCAGGGACTTGAAGAACACGGCAGCCCGCTGCAGTAAACCTTTGGGGTGACACTTGGCCCGCTGTTCTCGATAGTAAGCCGCCCCGCGCTCGGCAAAGTAGCCCTGATATGACCGATGTTTCTGGGAATCAATCTGGGTGGTTAACCCGCGTTTTAATTCGCGAGAAATGGTGCTGGGACTCCGGTGAAGCCAGCTGGCAATCTGACGAACGCCAAATCCTAATCGAGTCAGGGACTCAATTTGACCGCGTTCAAAAGATTGGAGTTGTTGGTAATGCTTAGGCATGATATTCTTAGTTTGGGCCATGAAGACACCTATCCTTATCTGTTGATTTTGTCGTTAATAATAAGAATAGGCCTTTATGGCCTTTTAAGCTAGTCTAATTGGTCTAGTTATCAAGTGTTGCACTTCAATTTTAAATCGGGGCAACAGTTAGAGAGTCAAATGGATGATATTTATGCCTACTTTTATAGTTTGATCAAAAACCAAGAGATCATCGACCAGTTGGTCCATGCTTCTTCAAGTGAGGCAATTATTACACTTTTAGAGAATAGTGAATTAGATGTGTAAACAAGCAGCTTTGTTACAAATGTACACGAAAATAGGGGATGGCAGAATGAGAGAACTCTTGCAAAAAAAATATATTTATTTAGATGTGGATCTGCACACCAGAGAGGAAGTGTTTCACTTTATATCAAAAGAGTCATTCAAGCTTGGATTAGCGGAAAATCAGGTCGCTGTTGGCAGATCATTAGCCGAGCGCGAAGAGCAGTCTTCAACCGGGTTGTTAGATGGGATCGCAATCCCGCATGCAATCAGCGCTGACATCAAGGTGCCAGCAATTTTATTTATTCGGGCTAAAGAAGGTGTGACCGACTGGCAAACGATCGACAATAGTCAGGTCAAGCAGGTGATAACGATGTTAGTTCCCAAAGATGGTGAGCAAGAACACCTGGAAACTTTAGCAGACCTTTCGGGCGAACTAGTTGATGAAGAGCAAAGAAAAAAACTAGCAGCTTGTTTATCAGTTGATGAAGTTTATGACTTTTTGAATCAAAACGATAACTCTAGGTAAATTGGAAAGGAAGTTTTTATTATGGATTTTGTTGCAATTACTTCGTGTCCCGCTGGCTTGGCACATACACCGATGGCAGCGAAAGCACTTGAAAAAGCTGCTAGTGAATTAGGTTTAGAAGCTAAAGTCGAACAACAAGGAGCAATGGGTTTAAAAAATGAGATCACCCAAGAAGAGGCAGACAGTGCTAAATTTTTGCTGATCGGTTCTGATCAGAAAATAGAAAAACTGGACCGCTTTGAAAAAATTCCCAAATTAAGGGTTTCGATCGACACCTGTATCGAAAAACCTAAAGCAGTTATAAAAAAAGCTGCTAAAGCTGTCGCGCAGAGACAAAAGTCAAACTAAAGGAGGCTGTGCTTCATGAAGAAATTATTAAATGATTGGAAGGGATACCTCATGTCAGGTATCTCATACATGTTGCCTGTTGTGATCGGCGGTTCACTGGTCGTTGCTGTTCCTACCATTATCGCGTTGTGTTTTGGCGTTACTAATCTAGGTTCATACAAAACCGGCATTTGGCATTTGATGAATGAAATCGCACAGATCGGTTGGACTGGGATCGGCTTAGTCAACTTGGTCTTAGCTGGTTATATTGCCTATGCGATCGGTGATAAACCAGGTTTAGCTGCGGGCTTTATCGGTGGTGCTTTTGCGACAGATTCCAATATGGGCTTCTTGGGAGCTTTGGTTGCCGGATTCGCTGCTGGTTATACAGCACGCTGGTGCCAAAACCATATTCATGTTGGTGAAAAATTCGAAACAATTATGCCTTTAGTTGTCGTACCTCTGAACTCGACTATGGTGATCGCCATTTTAATGGGGGTTATTTTGAAAGATCCACTACTTTGAATCAATAGCTCACTGGTAGCTTGGGTCAAAGGAATGGTCAACAGCGGGGTCAGTTCTGTTGTTTTGGCACTGATCATCGGCGGTATGATCGGTTCTGATTTAGGTGGACCAGTCAATAAAGCTGCCTGGATGACAGGTAATATTTTACTTGCAGAAAAAATTTATACTCCAGCTATGATGGCCAACGTCGCAATTGCTGGTATTCCTTTGGGCTATGCCGTTGCTACTTTGTTATTCAAAAAGAGATTTTCTTCTGAACTATTGGATGCGGGTCGGAGGGATTGGTTCATGGGATTTGTTGGTATCACAGAAGGTGCGATCCCATTTACTTTGATGAGTCCTTTGAAGTTGATCCCGATCAATATGTTAGCCGGAGCTGCGGGCTCGGCAACAACTGTTTTGCTAGGGGCCAAAGCTAATATTTCTCCTGTCGGCGGTATTTATGGCTTCGTTACTCTGCATAATGGGTGGGCATATCTGATCGGCCTAGCAGTTTGTGCTTTGATCATTGGTGTCTTAGCACCATTGGCAGTTGACTTTACAGTTACTAATACTGAAGAGGATAACGCCGATGATGAAGATGATATTGATTTTAAATTTGAATAAGTGAATTTGATAGACGAAAAAGCATTGTTGAACAATTCAGTGATGCTTTTCTGTTGTTAAAGGCGGCAAGTAAGAAAGGGGAATAGTGCATGGTTAAGGCACATTTAGTTAATCATACCCATTGGGATCGTGAATGGTACTTTACAACGATGGACGCACAGGTTTTAAGTGAGCAGTTATTTACTGAAGTTTTGGATGAATTGGAAAAAAACAGCGACGCTAATTTTTGTCTGGATGGTCAAGTCTCAGTGGTGGATGAATATGTTGAAATACATCCAGAAGCCAAGGAACGGATCCGTAAGCTGGTCGGTGAAGGACGTTTGTTCGTCGGTCCGTGGTACACACAAACCGATGCGTTGATTCCTGACCAAGAATCGATCATTCGCAATTTAGTGATCGGGATGAAAGATATGCAGCAAAATTATGGAGAGCCGATGAAAGTCGGATATTTACCTGATACTTTTGGTTTTAATGCGCAAATGCCGACTCTTTTGCAACAAGTTGGGATCGACAACTTCCTCTTTTGGCGGGGAACTAATTTTAGCCAGCAGACAAATTCAGTTTATTTTCGGTGGCGTGGTTTAAATGAGCAGGAAGTATTAGCAATTGATTTTCCTTTTGGTTATTTTACCGGGCAAATTACTCCAGAAACTAAGCAAAATCTCGCTGAATTCGCCAAAGTTCGTTATGATCCAGCTGTTAAGTTTGAATCTGAGCATGGCAATCATGAAGATGTCTTAATGCCATCAGGAATTGATCAGATGAACATCATTAAAAACATCAAGCAGACAGTGGCTGAGTTAAATAAGCAAAGTAAATATCAAACAGAAATCAGTACCTATCCGGAGTTTGTTGATATTATCAGGAAAAAGAAGGAACAATTACCAAAATATCAAGGTGAATTACGGCTGCCAACTTATGCACGTGTTCATCGCTCGATCGGTTCTGTTAGAAGTCAGATCAAACGGGAAAATTTTCAGTTGGAACAAAAAATCTTAAAGAGAGTTGAACCGCTCTGTGTGATCGGTGCTAAAGTCGGAGTACAGATCGGCAATGGCCTGTTGCTTAAATTGTGGAAGAAGTTGTTAGAATGTCAGGCTCATGATACTTTAGGCGGCAGTGTGTCGGATAATGTTGCCACAGATATTTTGCACCGCTTTAAGGAAGCTAATGAGCTCGCAGATGGGATCGAAAACATTGTCAAAAAGAAAATTGCTCAGTATTTGCAATTGCAGTCTGATCAAGTTCTCGTATTTAACACAGAACCATACGAATTTAATGGGGATAAGACGGTCAAGATAGTTGCTTCTTCCAAAAAAATCGCGCTTTCTGGCATGAAAGATCCGGTCATC
Organism: Ligilactobacillus acidipiscis; assembly: GCF_900116935.1. Lineage (NCBI taxonomy): Bacteria > Bacillati > Bacillota > Bacilli > Lactobacillales > Lactobacillaceae > Ligilactobacillus > Ligilactobacillus acidipiscis. Next base: position 2,085,580 of record NZ_LT630287.1, on the reverse strand, counting down.
ACGGCAGCCAAGAAATATTCTGCACGGCAGCATATTTTGATGATGACTTCTAGAGGACAAGAATACACAAATGAGCCAGAGTACTATGAATTAGAGATTACTGGTCATGTGAAGTTACCCGCTCTGGGGTATGTTGTTTTACGGATCCAGCAAGCTGATACTGAAATGGTTCAGACAAAAAAAGGGCAATTCGGCTCTTATGGCAAGATCGAAAAAGGGCAGCAACGGCTTGAATTTGTTGAAGGTCGCATAGATCTGATAGTCAATCAGCACAGGATCAAAAACATTCTTTCCTTGGTAGATGCCCCAAACGATGGCGACACTTATGATTCCTCGCCATTCAATGGAATTCAAGAACAACGCTTACCGCTTAACATGGGCACGGTGGTTTCAAGTCCACAAGAAGATGCATTGTTAGTTCGTGGTTCCGCCAGCTTACCGGCAAACTTGGATGATTATGCTAAAACCTGTCCGAAACTAGGAGTATTAACGTATAGTATTAAGCTTAGTTTTAATGAGAACGGGCAGATCAATGCTCACTTGAAAGTGGACAATGAAGTTAATTCTCATCGCTTACGGCTCTGCTTCGCACCACAGATCGAGACAGACGAGGTCAATGCCCAGATCCAAGCCGGTTATGTGAGGACTAGAAATGAGCCGCTGCCCGCAGACTGGGCTGATAAATTTGTCGAAAAACCGGTCAACTTATACAACTTTGATAAAAGCCTGACCTTGATGACGGAACAGCAGCATTTTACTTTTTGGGGAGCTGGACAAAAGGAATACGAATATCGTGACCAGCGGTTGTTAGTTACCTTAATGGCCACGACAGGTCAGCTGGGCAAACCAAACTTGGCATGGCGCCCAGGCAGGGCCTCAGGAGACACCACGAGCCAAGGACACATTATGATGCCGACACCACTTGCGCAAGAACGTGGATTCAATGAATTTGATTTTGCTTTTAAATTCAGCAACGAAAAATTTACAGCTGCAACTAATAACAGACTGACCCGCGAATGGCTAGCACCCAGCGTGTCATATCAAAATCAATCTTTGAATGTCTTTATCAATCGTTTGGATAACAAGATCTGGCAAACAGAAAATGAGCCGCATATACCAGAAAAACTGGCAATGCTGAAGTTGCCGCCAGAACTTGATGTTTCGGCATTATATCCAGCTTATTCAAGTCAAGGAGCCTATATTTTACGTTTGCAAAACCTAAGCTCCGTGTCTCAAAAACTGCCCGCAGACTTATTGGAAAAAGCGCAGGCAGTTACCGCATTGGAAGAACCGATCAAGCAAACAGAGATCAAGCCTTACGATCTGTTATCGTTAAAAATTGAGCTATAGGATCCAGAGTATAAGAAAATAGCCTGAAAACTCCAACTTCGGAGCTCTCAGGCTATTTCTTTGACTGCGGTCAACAATGTTAGTCCATGTTTCCTAACAATTCAACTTCAGCTAATTGACCGCTGCCGCCTTCGAATTTAAGACGATAGTGTTGATATGGAACAAATGTTTTTCTGATCAGGTATGGTTTGGTTGATTTGTCATACGTGAACTTGACGTTTCTGACCTGATCTACTGGACGCAAGTGTTTGCCGTCACGAGAACCATAGATCTTGACGTTCTTGAACTTGGTATCTTTCGTGCTGTTAGACAAGGTCAGCATATCGATCCTGCGAGCCCGGTCAAGCTTGACATCAAGGGTACTGTTATTTTTGACTGTAGTAACAGTATTACTATCATTATCTACCAGCTTCTTGTAATCTTGGTCGCTGCCAACGACTTGCCCTTTATCAAATGCATCAGTCTTGACTTGCGGAGCTTTACGACCTTGTGTCAAAGATGCAGGTTTTTGCCACTGCTGTGTCCCACGCCGCGTACTTGGCCGAGGAGACATGTTGAAGCGTAAGACACCGCCACGCATGATCTGCTTATAATCCAAGTACGTTTTGTCGATCCGCCGACCGTTCAAGTAAACACTGTTTACATAAACATTCTTATCACTATTGTTTGGTGCTTTAACAGTCAGTGAACGACCATGAGGCAGTTGAACTTTAGCTTCTTTAAAGAGTGGTGAACCTAGAACAAACTGGTTAGAAGCCAGGTTTTGTGGGTAGATGCCAAGTGCTGAAAGGATATACCAGGCAGATTGTTCGCCATTATCTTCATCACCGACATATCCCTGGCCGAAGTCAGAGCCAACATAGAGACGTTTCAAAATATCACGCGTGTATTTCTGTGTTTTCCATGGCTGGCCGGAGAAAGCATACATATACAAAATATCATGGGCGGGCTGGTTACTGTGCCCATATTGTCCCAGTTTAACTTCTCTTTGTTCGCGCATTTCATGGATCACACCGCCATCAGTTGTAAAATCGCCAGGAGTATTCACGATCTGGTCGATCTTTTGTGTTAACCCTGCTGGACCACCATACAGATTAGCTAGTCCATTTCCGTCTTGCGGTACTGAAACTGCCATATTGTAAGCGTCTGTTTCGGTGTAGTCGCGACTCCACGATGTTGGGTCAAAATTCTGCGGATCTGTAGTCCAGGAACCATCTTGTTTTTTGCCCTTAAACCATTTGTCGGCGGCTTGCTGTCCGTTACCGTCAAACATCTTTGCATAGGTTAAAGCACGGTTCTTGTAATATTTTGCTTCAGCTAATTTATGCTGTTTTTTAGACATCTGATATAAGCCCCAGTCATTGATATAACCCTCCATGGACCATGATAAACCGAAGTTATCACTTTCTGAAGGAACATAACCCAGGAAGTTAGACTGATTGAGAGCTTTGCGTCCACCGTTAGTTAAGTTTTCAGATTGGACTGACGCATTTTTGATGGCTGATTCATAAGCATCCTTGTGTGCGAATGGAATATTTTTCATCATGGCATCTGCGAAGATTATATCTGAGCTAGTCCCGACCATACTATTTGTTCCGCCTGGTGCGATCCAACGTGGGACCCATCCTTGGTTACGATAGTGTTGAACTAAGCCATTCAGATAATCTGTTTCTTTATCAGGTGAGAGGATGGAATAGGCCGGCCATGCTGTTCGGTAGGTATCCCAGAAACCATTGTTAAAGTACATTTTACCGCTTTTAGCAACAGGTTTTTCCATAGAGCCGCTGTATGGATCACTATGGACCCAGTCTGGGCGGGCGTTTCACCATAGAAGTTAGGATACATGTATAAGCGATACATATTTGAATAAAGTGTGACTAACTGATTGTGAGTAGCACCCTTAACTTGAACCTTATTCATGATTTTTTCCCACTCAGAGGTCGTTTGTTGTTGTAAACTGTTAAAGTTTTGGTTGGCTAGCTCGAGCTCGTAATTCTTTTGAGCCTGTTTAGCGCTGACAAATGATGTGGCAACTTTCATGGAAACATCGTTATCTTTGAAGGAAACGATCCCTTGTTTGGAATTTTCGACCTTGCTTACTTGGTAAGGTTTGTCAAAAGTTCCATAGACATACATCTGGTGCATCCCATTATTACCGTCTTTGGTAATGGCGGAAAATGAGTTGTTCGTGGCATCAAATTCCAGGTTGCCGTCTGCACGTGAAGAATCGAAAACAACGTTTTTGTTTTTGGCATTATTGTCAAATTGGAAACGGGTGATCGCACCGTGCATACTTGGTGTCAAGCTCATCTTAGCTCCAGCAGCATTTGATTTGTCAGGAAAAGCGATCGAGTAGAGCTGCGGTTTAGCCGTTTCATTTTCGTGACTGAAATCGGAAGCATATTTAGTATGGTCAATGTCGCTTCCACTTGAGACTTTGGAGCTGTCAATGGAAGTATTGACCATAAATTGCCAGGTACCACGGTCACCGACCCAGATCGATGGTTCGTGACTGACGGTCATGTATTGGAATTTTCTGTCACCATTATTTTGATATTCGTAAACTAGGTTACTATTATAGTTCGTGGCAGGTGTCCAAAAATTAAAACCATTTGGCACGGTGGTTGCCGGAATATTCAAACCGCGTGAGAAATCGCCTGTAGCGTTTGTGCCGCGTAATGTATTGACATAGTCCGTCTTATTGGCGGCGCTGGTTGTCCCTGTGCTGCTATTAGAGAGCTTAACATCGTCGATAAAATCATCAAACGTTTTGCCGGCTTTGGCATTTTGATCGTCAAAACTGATCATGACACGTTTGATAGTTTTCCCTGCGGCAACTGATCCGATATTAGTCGTGATCTGATTCTACTGGTTGTAGTACAGTGAACGAGAGCTTCCTTGCTCTTGAGGGGTAACTGCAAAATTATCAGTGCTTAACGGTTTTAGCTGACTAAGGTAAGTTCCATCGCTAAATTCCAAGTTGATGGAAGCATACATGGGGGTAAATTCATAATCATAGTTATTATCATAGTCATGCTGTCCGTTGGAAGGAAAAATCTTATATTGGAGATTTGTATTTCTATTGACCTTAATGTTGAGATCGTTGATCAGGTTGTTATGGGAATAGGCATGACCATTTTTAGCCACACTGCCCTTGAATTCAAGAGCTTTTTTTCCAGTCCAGCCCATGTTATTTTGTTGATTGATCGCATCTTTTGGACCAGTGCTAAGAGTTGACGACATCATTGGGCTAGGACCCGGGTTATCATCTTTATTGCCTGTCCCAATTTTCAATTCAGAAAGTTGGGTCATGTCAGCACCATTGTTTTTATCGACTTGGAATTTGTAGTACTTATAAGCTTTTTTAGCTTGGACTTGATACTTTTTCCATTGCTTGCGGCCGCTAAATTTCTGGTCGGTTTGTCGATCGATGCTCTCCCATTTCTGACCGTCTGTGCTGCCGTAAAGCTGCCAATTTTTGGGGTCACGGCTAGATTCATCGTTAGCGGATCCAAGTGCATAAACACCGATCTTTTGTGCCTTTTCTAAAGAAAAGCTGACCCAAATGCCTTTGCCTTGATCTTCATTAGATAAAAACTTAGTACTTAAATCAGAGTCAAAAAGATTTTGCTTGGTTTCAGAATCATTAAAGTCTTTGCTGCCCTTGATCGAGTCTTGATCGACCTGGTTGGTCAGATCACCATCAATTTCAGGCGCAAAAGTGTTGCTGAGGTTACTGGACCCCAGTCTGGAATTTAGGTCATTTTCAGGAAAAGTTTGGTTCTCATCAGTTTCAAAAGAAGTCGAAAATAAGGTCTGGTCAGCGTGAACTGTTGTATTGCTATTATGAAAATTTAAGCCCGTACCGATCAGTATTCCAGCTCCAACTGAGACTATCAGTGCCCCAAAACGATTCAGGTTCTTCATGCAATATCACTCCTTTTTTATGGACAAAACGAAATTCTGTTGCAAAAATTGGCTGTGACAAGATGGAAATTAAGCGGAAACATGACAGTAAGGCACTTTCTTTTACCAAATAAATAATTAGACCTATCTCTCCCTAAATAAGTTGTTCTCTATGTGCTGTGTGCTTATAAGGCATGTTCTTTTTAAAGCACTTTAAAGTAGTCATGTTCCGCAAAATGGTTACTGAGTTGGTAAAATTATCCTCCTTTCTGCAGAATAACGTATAATTTTTATACAGAAAAATTTAGTTAAAAGTATAATAATTACAAGAAATCCTGCTAATATTTGTGTACCCGCTTACATTTTACCGTAACTACAGACAAAATCAAGCTTATAATAATTATTATTTATGCTAAAGACGGCTTTTAGAAAAGTTATAGAAAATGTTTGAATAAAAAAATGGGTTATAGTTTTGTATAATAAATCTCAACTATAACTTGTTTACATATACACGTACTTAAGGTATAATATATTAAACAAAACAAAGGAAAAACTTATGATAAGAAATTTCGCAGATAAGGAAACCAAGAAAATATTTAGTCAACAATTTTCTAAAAGATTACCTCAAGCAATTCAGAAAGCAACTTTACGAAAGCTAATTATGTTAGACAATGCCACAAATATCAATGATTTAAGAGTTCCACCCGCTAATCATCTGGAACAACTAGTGGGAGATCGTGAAGGACAGTATAGTATAAAGATCAATGCACAATACCGACTTTGCTTTTCTGTTGAGAACCAGAATGATTTTATCAATGTTGAAGTTGTTGATTATCACCATTAAGGGGAGTGAATATTATGAATAAGATCCCAACACCAAAAATTAGTGAGATCTTGAAAGAAGAGTTTATGGAACCGTTGAATTTTTCAGCCTATGCGCTGGCAAAAAGAATCAATGTTCCAACGTCTAGGATACAGGATATTTTACATGACCGACGGCAAATCACGGTCGATACTTCCGTTAGATTGGGCAGAGTTTTTGGAGTTTCTGACCGCTATTTTTTGAATTTACAAAATGATATAGATATTCGTAATGTTGAGGAAGCTAAAGGGAAAGAGTATGCCCAAATAAAACAATTCCAATTAGGATAAATTTGAGAGAGTACTAGGGAAAAGAGTTTCTAGTTTGACAAAAAAGGGGTTGGAGAAATCAATTTTTGATTTTTCCAACCCTTTTCTTATCAAAGCTAGTTTTTGTTTATTTAGTTATTTAGTGATTTCATCGATCGCATCAAGTTCTTCTTGGTCAAAGCGGATGTTTTTGGCAGCTTCCAAGTTGTCTTGCAAGTGATCGATATTAGTAGTACCGATAATTACTGATGATACTACTGGATCTCTTAATAGCCATGCTAAAGCCATTTGTGAGAGTGTTTGACCACGTTTTTTGGCAATGTCATTGAGTTTGTTTAAATCCTCAGTTACTTTGTCAGCACCTGCTTGCATAACATACTTGCTGGTTGGATGAATAGCGAAATCTGCCGGAACACCATCTAAGTATCTGTCACTGAGTAAGCCTTCAGCTAATGGACCGTAAGCAACGATACCGCGTTTTTGGCGCTTCATTTCATCCACAAGACCGATCCGTTCTGGACGACGGTTGAGCATGTTATACGAAATTTGGTTAACAGTATATGGTGTGCCCAAGTCATCAAACATTTTAGCAACTGTTTTGGCTTGTTCTGTATCAAAATTGGAAATTCCGATGTACAATGCTTTACCAGCACGAACAACATCGTCTAAAGCTTGAGCTGTTTCCCATAAATCAGTATTGGGATCGAAACGATGAGCGTAGTAGATATCAACATAGTCTGATTGAAGACGTTCCAAAGTACGGTCGATCGATTGTAAAATAGTCTTTCTGGACAGGAAGTGACCATATGGTCCAGGAATAGTACGATAGCCAACCTTAGATGTGATCACCAATTCATCACGGTATGGTTTTAATTCAGCGGCTAATACCTGACCCAAAAGTGACTCAGAAGTGCCGATCTCAGGAGAACCATAATGGTCAGCACAGTCGAAACTAAAGACCCCCTGATCAAAAGCTTTTAAGATCACACGTTTGCGATCATACAATGGGTCGGCGCTGCTAAAGCTATGCCAGAGACCTAAAGAGATCAAAGGTAAACGTAGGCCAGTTTCACCTACTCGTCGGTGTGGTAATTTATTGTATCTGTCGTCATCTGCTACGTACATACATAATACCCCTCTCTAACAGATCTGATCCGTTCAAAAATATTTACTATAATAACAGTATAACGGTTATAACGAAAAAACCAAAATACAACGAGTTCTTGGAGCTAAAGAAATAAGAGAATCAGCTAGGCTTTATATTGTACAATTCTCACAATATTATGTAAACTATAATGTAAGAACTTTTTTGGAGGTGGTTAAATGAGCGATGTGGCGATAAGTTTCCCAGTTAAAATTACAAAACCGAAGGATGAAGATGAGCCTTACGTAGTGTATTTTCCAGATTTTGACGAGTATCTCTATGCTGAAAGTTTTTCGGATTCTTTCGTTCAGGCACAAGAATTTTTGAAAGAGCACTTGTTAGATGATGATCTGCCAGAACCAAGTGAAGTGTTGCCTTTTGCAAAAGAAGGACAGTTTACAAGTTTTGTGACTGTTCCCAAAGCCTTGGTAGATTAGTGCTCAAATTATATTGGAGAAAAGGCATTTAGGTAGGTAAAATGACGAATATTATTGGGTTTGCAGTCACTGGTTGCAAAAGCAAACTGGATTTTATAACTGAATACGAATTGAAGTAGGTCATGTATCAATTAAATTGATAGGTGGCCTATATTTTTTGTTAAATAAGAGTAAAAAAATGAATGTATCCAGGTTTTAGATACATTCAAATCCATAAATATTCCTAAATATTTTAGTTCTTTAATGCCCCAGTGATTGTGTCAAAATAATAGATTTTGCCATTTATTTTCTGATAACCATAGAGCATTTGACCGCTGGCATTGTAAAAGACAGTTTTATTTCCTTGGTTAATGTGCTGGAAACCAGTCTTCCTAGCACCGGTGACACTATCGAAGAGATACCAGTGACCGTTAATTTTTCTTTCGCCGTAGACCATCTGACCATTGGCATCGTAAAAGACAGTTTTATTTCCTTGGTTAATGTGCTGGAAACCAGTCTTCCTAGCACCGGTGACACTATCGAAGAGATACCAGTGACCGTTAATTTTTCTTTCGCCGTAGACCATCTGACCATTGGCATCGTAAAAGACAGTTTTATTTCCTTGTCTAATGTATTGGAAACCAGTCTTCCTAGCACCGGTGACACTATCGAAGAGATACCAGTGACCGTTGACTTTTCTTTCGCCGTAGATCATCTGACCATTGGCATCGTAAAAGACAGTTTTATTTCCTTGTCTAATGTATTGGAAACCAGTCTTCCTAGCACCGGTGACACTATCGAAGAGATACCAGTGACCGTTGACTTTTCTTTCGCCGTAGATCATCTGACCATTGGCATCGTAAAAGACAGTTTTATTTCCTTGTCTAATGTATTGGAAACCAGTCTTCCTAGCTCCTGTGACGTTATCAAAGAGATACCAGTGACCGTTGACTTTATTTTCACCATAAACCATTTGTCCATATGAATTGTAAAAAACAGTCTTGTGCTGATCAGAAATATATTGTAAGCCTGTTTGAAGTCGACCACCTTTATACAAGTACCAGTGACCATTTTGGGAAAGTTGGCCATTTGTAATGATCGTGGAATTATTGGGGCTAGTTAGTAAACTGTTAAATGAATGTGAAACATCTAAAAAGTTTTCGCGTAATTTTGCTTGTGAGGAAAATTGCCAACCGCCATAACCTGCTGCTTGCCATTTTTGTTCATAATATCCACTCTTAGTAGGAGTAAATGGGTATTGAGCTAGCCAAGTCCGATCTTTTCCAACGGTTGCGACGACCTGATTTAGGTATTTATAGTTTGGTCCCACATAAACACCATGGTTAGTATATCCGTGTTGACTTAAAATAGACCAAAACATTTTGAGGGCAGAGTTCATATTAAGGTTATCTTGCATAGTTTCGTCGGCTTCTATGTCAGCAAATATTAAAGTGGAATAAGGCAACTTAAAATTGTTCATGACCGAGACAGCATAGTTAGCTTCATTGCGTGCACTATTTGTATCATTAAAGCGCACAAAGTGGTAAATTGAAACGTTCAATCCTGCATTCTTAGCCAAGTTGATCTGATTCTGTGCATAGGGATTAGTATAATCATGGCCTTCAGTGGTTTTGATGATGATCGTTCTGATACCAATTTGTTTCAGGGAATTAAAATCCGCTTGTGTCATCCAATTTTGCCAAGATGAAATGTCTACAGCATCAGCGATTGTGTAACGTTTATAACCAATATTAAATTGATCAGGGGAAATTGTCCTAGTCAGTGCAGCGATGCGTGGCTGGTTTGAAACAGTTTGACCATTTTGTTTGTCATTTTGACCATTGTTTTTTTCGTTTTCTTCTGAATTTTGGCTGACGTTTCCTGTAATTGTGTCAGTTTTAGATGTTGTTTCAACTGCTGAACTTGAACTAGCATCACTGTTTGTCACTTGTGTAGTCTCAGATTTAGATGAACTTTCGTCCATGATGTTTGAAGGAGCTTGTTCATTTGTTCCTGGAGCTGCTGGCTCACTAACATTAGTTTCTGATTCTTGCTGTGCTGTGTTGTTGTCAGTTTCAGCGTCATCAGCATCTTTAGCACTATTATTATTGCTTATATTCTCAGTTGATTCAGACTCTTCCGCTTTGGATACGCTTGATTGTGTATCATGGTTATGTAAAGCGACTTCATTTTTGCCAGAAGGACTGCTTTCCATTGAATTTACTTGGTTAGTTGTGAGTTCATTTGGTACTTCAGCTGCATGAGTGCGCAACGAAGATGTCAATAATGCACCACTAACACTTAGCGTTGTAATACCTGTGGTTAAAAGTGCTTTCTTTATTTGATAATGCCGAGCATGCTTTTTTAAATTGCTTCTTTGTTTTGAATTCAAAAATTAACCTCCCAATATTATTTATATACTATAAACCATACTAATTATGTTAATGAAATTTTTAACAGCGGTCAATGAATTTTTCAAAGTAAAAAAATTAAAGATTGGGCTTAATTTTTGCACTGTACTATCCGATAAAGTAACTGGGATAGATTATAATTATGAGAGAATTATTGTGGAAAACAAGTGAAAATACAACATATTGTGATCCCGTTAACTTTGAAATGGCTTTTTTATGCGATACGAATATTCTTAGTAGTAGATGAGATTATTTATTTTAAGTTGAAGAACTAAACGTAAATGATCAAATTTCTAGGGAAACATAGTCAATCCTTGGTTGACAAGTTTGGTATTGTTACTAAAGTATTGGCTTTGCAAAATCGATTTGCTTGTCGAATTCCATGCTAACATTTTAGACTTATATACTAATTTCTTCGCAAAAACGGGTCGAGACCGACCACATTATATTCTAGCAAAGTAGGTTGATTTTCAATTAGATGTGAAAGAAAAAAATTTATTTTAACCTGAATTATTCATACTTTTTGTCTTAAATAAAATTTGGCGCAAAATAACCGTGGTCTCAGAAAAAAGCTTTTTTTGTTAGTTTTGCGGTCGTATTGCTTAAAAAAGGGCAGACTTCACCCTTTCCCTAGAAAATATATTTTATTTTGTGAGTTCACAGCGGGTATATTTTAATGTTTTGGATCTTAAACAGTGTCTGCCAGAATAATTTATCAAACACATTGGTCTGGGATAAATGGACCCAGATCTGATGGGCGTGGTGCGTGACCTTAGCTGCCAAATGAAGTAATTTAAAGCGGATGGTCTCGACCTGAGCGTGTTTAAGTTCCGGTGGTAAAACCAAGTTCTTCATGGCTTGGAGTATATTGTAAGCCGTGCCAGCCACCAACATGCGAAACTCATTGGCGTTAAAGCTGGAACTGTCCGTTTTATCAAAATGAAAACCGCGTTTAACTTCTTTGATCAAGTCTTCCATTGAACCACGTTGTTGATAGAGGGCAAAGACTTGCGGACCACTCAATTCTTCCAAGTTGGTCACGATAAACTCATGGTCAAACAGTAAATTTCCCGCTGGCCGAGTTGATCTAATGATCACCCGATAAGGGCGTGGCCAACTTTGGGGACAGTAATCCTGCAGGACATGCCATTGGACTTCAGTTTCGCTGAAGTCGTGGTCGCCCACTTGGATCAAGCGCTCAGCCCGACTTTGGAGTTGGCGGTTCGCTTTCATGCGGATCACGAATTTAGCCTGTTTTTTATCACAGGCACGGTAGATCCCTGGCGCTGCGAAACCAGAATCTCCCCGCACGAGGACATCCAAAGAAGACTGGTCATAGGCCCGTAGGCCCCGTAATAAGAATTTAGTCGCTCCCTGTGAAGTATAGCGATTGCCTGGACGTAATTGGGCATTCAATAAGCAGCCCGATAAAGCATCGAAAGCTAGTAATGGATGATAACCGTTAGTCTGATAATGACCGTTATAAGCACTTTTTTCTTGGTTACCAAATGTATCAGCATGCGTGGAGTCGAGGTCAAGGATCAGCTGATGTTGATTCAGCTGGCCCAGGACTAAGTGCGCCAAAGAGATCATTACAGACTTGACGGAGAAAAGGCCTGTCGCCGAGACGTGATTGATAAAACGTGAGAGCGTCGGTTGGGAAGCGACTGCTTGTTTTAGAGCTAAGTTGAAATCAGCCGCTTGGGCCAAGGTGTTAGCAGACTGATCCTGGGAATACCCCGCTAGTAATTGAAATAACAACTGCTTGAATAAATCGTTCATAGTGAAGGTACAATACTTGCGACCATCTTTGAAACGCAAGTTAGTCTCTAAAAACTGGTCAAAGTGGAGTTGATGGAGAAACTCAGCAAGCAATAAAGTCCCCGCATCGTTCGCTAGCTCACCGCCGTCATTAGAAATTTTGATTTGTTTATTGAATAAAAGCTGTTTATGATGTAAAGTCGACATTAGGAGCACTCCTGTTCTTTGTAGTGTTTAGTCGACTTTACAATAGCACAGGATGTGCTCATTTTGTACACCCAGCAGGTGAAAAAGAAAAAAGGTCAGCAACAGCACGGCAACAACCAAAAGCAGACCTCAAGGTAAAATTATGAATAATCCAGGTTTAAAAAGATTAGGACATTTTTATCATAGCAGGGAGTATTGACACGAATCTCAATAAATGTCATATTCATTTAATAGGTGAGAAAGTCATTAAGCGAGAAAGTATAAAATGCGCAAGCTGAAAGTAAAGGAAGTTCATCTTGTTTTTGTAAGGTAATTTCTTTCGTTCGTTTTTGTATATAATCGTAGGGTAAAAGCAGTTTATTTGTTCAATATTAAAAAGTATATGCCACCGGATTTTTTAATTGTCAAAATGGTACTGTCAAATATTCTAAAAAACTATATAATTAGAAATCGTGATAGTAATTAAAGAAAGAAACGGGTTTTAAAAATGAATTTAGTTAATAATGACCTGCAAGTTCATAATAATGGGACGATGCAAGCCACAACACAGGCATCTAATTCGCAGCAAGCAGCTGAGTTTTCGGATGCTTTAGAAACAGCACAACAAACGATCAAAATCAAAAAGGGCGATACTGTCTCTGAGTTGGCAGAGAAATATCACACCACTACACAAGCTGTTGCTCAGGCTAACCAGTTAAACGATCCGGATTTTATTCTAGCCGGACAGAACTTAACTATTCCTGGAAGACCGCAAATAAGTTCGACTGCGCAACCGACCTCTATGGTCAATGATGCTGGAACAATAACGTCACTAGCGAATGTTGACCTTGATAAGGGCGCTTCTGCCAGTTCTAGCAATAGTTTAGAGCCAACATTGGCTGGGGCAGAAAAAAGTGCACGTGATTATATTATTCAGCATGAATCGAGTAATAACTATAATGCTCGAAATGGACGCTATATTGGTAAATATCAGCTAGATAAAAATTATTTGCATGGTGATTTTTCACCTGCCAACCAAGAAAAAATTGCGGCTCAATATGTCCAACAAAGATACGGCAGTTGGGCTAACGCACAGAAACATTGGGTCAAGAATCACTGGTATTAAATTGATTTCATAACAAGAACGGGGTCACATCACAAAAGATGCGGCTCTTTTTTTAAGAAAGAGGGATATTTGGCGTTAAAACATGTCTTTTTGAAAAAATTTCAAAAAATGACTTAAACAATTTAAAACTGGACCGATATATATATTTGTAAGCAACAAAATACAAAATATTTGGGGGAACAAACAATGAGAATTAATACTAACGTAGCTGCATTGAACACATATTCACGTTTATCTGCAGCCAATGCTTCAAAGAGTGATTCTTTGGCAAAACTTTCATCCGGCAAGCGGATCAACAAAGCCGGCGACGACGCTGCAGGCTTGGCTATCTCAGAAAAAATGAAGGCACAGATCGGTGGCTTGAAGCAAGCTAAACGTAATGCCCAAGATGGTATTTCTTTGATCCAAACAGCTGAAGGAGCTTTGAGTGAAACTCATAGTATCTTGAGCCGGATGAATGATTTGGCAGTGCAAGCTTCCAACGATACTTTAACTGACGAAGATCGTGGTAAGATCACTAAAGAAGTTACGGCTTTGCAAAAGAACATTGATGATATCTCTAACAACACAGAATTTAATACTAAGAAATTGTTAGATAAGGCTGATAATAAATTTACTTTCCAGGTTGGTGCCAGTGAGGGACAGACCGCTGAAATTACTATTGGAAAGATGGATTCGAAAACCTTGGCTGTTGATGCAGACAGTGTCAAATTGGGAACTGCAGTTGATGCATCTGCTTCTATCAAGAAAATAACTGATGCGATCAATACAGTTTCTGACCAACGTGCAGATTTGGGTGCAGCGCAAAATGGGTTAAACCATACGATCAATAACCTGGGCACCACAACAGAAAATCTTTCTGAAGCTAATTCACGGATCGAAGACGTGGATATGGCTGAAGAAATGATGAACTTTACGAAGTCTAATATTCTTTCGCAAGCAGCAACATCAATGTTGGCTCAGGCAAATGCAATGCCAAATAGTGTTCTTTCTTTGTTACAAGGTTAATATTTCTAAACAAATTTAATTTACCCTAACGAATGATTATGTTGAAACGTATAACCGGTATGAGAACCATTATTCTTGTACCGGTTTTTTTATGTAAAAATGCTAAATTTAGGGCTTAAACATTTTAAATAAGTTCCGATAGTTATAAGTGTAAAGATATCCAACAATAAATATTTAGGGGGACTTAAAATGAGGATTAATACAAATGTTGCAGCATTGAATACTTATTCGCGTTTAACCGCTGCAAATGCTTCTAAGAGTGATTCATTAGCAAAGCTTTCGTCTGGTAAGCGCATCAACAAGGCTGGTGACGATGCCGCAGGTTTAGCTATTTCAGAAAAAATGAAGGCTCAGATTGGTGGTTTGAAACAAGCTAAGCGTAATGCCCAAGATGGGATCTCTTTGATTCAGACAGCTGAAGGTGCTTTGAGCGAAACTCACAGTATTTTGAGCCGAATGAACGACTTGGCAGTTCAAGCTGCTAACGATACCTTGACTGACGAAGACCGGACTAAGATCACTAAAGAAGTTACGGCTTTACAAAAAAACATCACTGATATTTCTAACAACACAGAGTTTAACACTAAGAAATTGTTGGACACAGCTGCTAATAAGTTTACTTTCCAAGTCGGTGCTAGTGCAGGTCAGACTGCTGAAATCACTATTGGAAAGATGGATGCTGATACTTTGGGCGTTGGTGATACTTTGACTCCTGGAACACCTGAAGATGATACAGATTCTGAAAATATAATTCCAGCTGTTCCAGGTAAAGGTGTTGACTTAAGCGATGCTACCAAGGCTAGTCAATCAATTGCTAATATTAAAGCAGCTATTGACACTGTTTCTAGTCAACGTGCTGACTTGGGTGCTGTTCAAAATGGTTTGAACCATACGATCAACAATCTGGGAACAACAACAGAAAATCTTTCTGAAGCTAACTCACGGATCGAAGACGTTGATATGGCGGAAGAAATGATGAACTTTACGAAGTCCAACATTCTTTCACAAGCTGCAACATCAATGTTGACACAGGCTAACGCAATGCCAAACAGTGTCTTGTCATTACTTCAAGGCTAATAAAATATTGTTGGCACAGGCCGATCGTCGTTTATTCGGCGGTCGGCTATTTTAAGTGCGCCCGGCATGGGCAGTAACTAGGCGGTGTAAGTCCGCTGTGAGCCGTAGTGGCCGGTATCACGAGTCGAAGACAAGGGTGTCTATCGTGAGGTAGAATCTGAAGGAAGTCCTAGACGAAACATCGAATCGATGAACAAGAAGTGGCTAAAAGGCTGGAAACGGTGGGATGAGATTGCTTAACAAATCGAAGTCCCTGACCACTCGAAACCGTCACAGTAAAGCCAACGGTTTGATGCGAAAGCTACTGCTCTTACCCGGGGAGGTCTGTCATGGTAGTTCTCTCAAGCTGGAAGTTATTTCTGGCAGGAACAGGCTCAATAGTAATGTTGAGTTGTCCATGACAGAAGTCAGCCGAGGCCATAGTAGCCAGTAATGGTGAAGGGCTGAACAACAATAATTTTGATTCATCCTGGAGGTGGAAACAATGCGACAATCGCAGAAAACAGAAAATAAAGCTGACTACCTGCGAAGGGTAACCCTGGAAGGGTCAGAGCAAACAGGAGCGCGTAGCGTTGTTTCTGGTGAAAAGAGAACTCAAAATGGCTTATTACGTGAGAAGGTCTTAGACCGGAATAATTTAAATCGGGCCTTTGTCCATGTCAAGCGTAATAAAGGGGCTGGAGGAATTGACGGCATGTCCGTTGAGGAACTTGGCCCATACTTGAAAGAGAATAACGTAAAACTAATCGAGGCCTTGCGAACCGAAAGCTATGAACCCCAACCTGTCAAACGAGTTGAGATTCCTAAGCCAGATGGTTCGAAACGTCAGTTAGGAATCCCAACGGTCGTTGACCGTGTGGTTCAACAGGCGTTACAACAGCAACTGTCTCCTATTTTTGAAAAAGTATTCTCAGATAATAGTTATGGTTTTCGACCACACCGCAGTGCACAAAGTGCTGTGAAAAAGGTGGTTGCTTATTATAATCAGGGTTATCACTACGTGGTCGACCTTGATTTAAAGTCCTATTTTGACAATGTGAACCATGATTTACTAATTAAATTTGTTGAAAATTACATTAGTGAGCCATGGGTCTTGCATTTGATTCGTAAGTTCTTGACGAGTGGTGTTATGAATGGTCGATTTTTCGAGAAGTCCGCTAAAGGTACACCGCAAGGTGGCAATATTTCACCATTACTAGCAAATATTTATCTGAACGAGCTGGACAAAGAATTGACCAAAAGAGGACATAAATTTGTACGCTATGCGGATGACTGTAATATCTATGTTAAAAGTAAGCGTGCGGGTGAACGGGTTCTCAAAAGCATCACCCAGTTTTTAGAAAAGGAACTCAAGGTTGAAGTGAATGCAGAAAAGACGCAAGTCGGTTCTCCACTAAGACTGAAGTTTCTAGGTTTTTCGCTGGGTGTGGGACGCAATAGCGCCTACCCGCGTCCTCATAAAAAACCTAAACAGAGAATTAAACAGGAATTGACAAGAATCACCAAGAGAAGCCGAGGCGTCAGCCTTGATAGGATCCTGCATGAAATTAAGCAGAAAATGCAGGGCTGGATCCAATATTATTCCATTGGGAAGATGAAAATCTTTCTCCAACAACTAGACAAATGGTTGCGCTCGCGCATCCGCCAGTATATCTGGAAACAGTGGAAGAATATCGGAACCCGTTATAAAGCATTGATTAAACTAGGCTTGACACCCAAACAGGCGAAAATCTACGTCAATACTCGTAAGGGATACTGGCGCAACGCGCACAGTAAAACACTGTTGATGACCATAACTAATAAAAGACTGGCACAGCGTGGGCTAATAAATCTGTCCAAACTGTACCAGTCTATTCAAGCAAAAGCTTAAGTTGTTGAACCGCCGTATACGGTTCCGTACGTACGGTGGTGTGGGAGGTCGATAGTGTGAACTATCTCCTACCCGATTAACAATAGGTCGTGAGCTTTGCGACCTGGTATTAAAGTTGGATAGGTTACGTAGCCCGACTAAGAAAATAAGGTGGAGAAATGCGGGCAGAAGCCGAGCATTAACGGACTTTAACAATAAGTCGTGTCTTTAGCGACTTGTTGTTGAAGTTAGTTAAGCGCAAGCTTTTGCATTTCGTAACCTGACTAAAAAACAAGGTGGAGCAAATCGGAAACTTCCGAGCATTGGAACAACAGACTTTGAAACTTGGCATCGAAATTTGTTGCTTAGATAAGCCGAAGAAGTTGACTTGTGCAACCTGATTAAGTTAAAAGATGGGTAGGGAGAATTTAACAAGAAATGAAATATTGGAGTGAATATATGTAGGACACAGAAAGAAGGGACAGGTAACATGCAGATCAATAATATTCCACCAGTTGACCCCACGCCGGCTGTTAATAAAATCCAGAAAGTTGCAACTGATAGTTATGAAATGGATACTTCATTAATGGACGAATCGTTCATTCGCAAAGATCAGGAAAAATATTTGGGTAAACTTTTTCATTTAAATGATGGTAAAAACGTTAAAGAAGTTGAAGATTCAGACGATAATGTAGTTGTAGATCCGCAAGAACTGCAAAAAGCAGTTGAAACATTGAATAAAAAGATACTGGGCCGCGATTTTAAATTGAAATTCGAAATTCACCAGCGGACTGGACGGCAGTACGTTGAAATGGTGGATATGCAAAGCGGTAAAGTGTTAAAAGAGATTCCTTCTCATAAAATGCTTGATGTTTTGGGAAAAATCTGGGATCAGATGGGAATTGCGGTCGATAAGAAAGGATAGTGACGTAAATGGCTGATATTACAAGTGCTACTTCAGCACCAAATGCTGGGCTCAGCTTTTTGGGCCAGTACTCTGGGATCACAACGGATGTTGTTGACCAGTTGATCGAGGCTGAATCTGGTGGAAAAACGCTATTACAAAACAAAGTTACCAAATATAACCAGGAAAAATCTGCCTGGAGTGAAATTTCATCAGCTTTAAGTAATTTTCAAACTAAGCTTAAAGCCTTGCAGAATAATGACAGTTATTATTCTAAAATTGCTAAAAGTTCGAATGAAGACCTAGCAACGATCTCAGGAAATTCTGACGCCAAAAATGGTGGTGATTTTGAGTTGTTGGTCAGTCAATTAGCTAAGCAAAATAAGTTGACTGGTAGCCAGGTCAGCGCAGCAGAGACGAATAGCACTGATCTTAACTTGAACGGTAAACTGACTTTTGCTTATCAAGGAGAAAAAACTGATGATAGCCCAGAAACTGTTGATATTGATATCACAGAGAAGGACTCACTACTCGATATTGCTGATAAGATCAATAAAGAATCAAAAAATATCGGTGTTTCGGCAGTAGTGATCAACAAACGCCTAGTTTTGACGAATAACAAATCTGGCGCCAAAGAAACAACACTGGATCAAACAAAGAATACAGCTACTTTAGCTGCCTTGGGCTTAAATACTTCCGCTGATCTAGGACAGGCTGCCAAGTATAGCTTAGACGGCATTGACATGGAAAGTGACAGTAACGTGATCTCCGATGCGATCGATGGTGCGACGATCACCTTGAAAAAAGAAATCAAGCCTGAAGATACAGTTACTTTATCCTTGAAGAATGATGATTCTAAAACAGTCAAGGCCGCTACTGATTTTGTAACACAATACAATAACTTAATGAGTTTGATCAAAAGTGACTTGGATGTGGGCAACCCGTCAGCTTCCACAGCGGATAGTTCTTCGACTAATGTTCAAGGTAAGCTGGTTGGCGATTCGACCTTGCAACGGCTACAGTCATCTTTGAGAAATATGATCACACAAGCCGATAAAGATAATGGTGCTAGTCTGAGTCCCTTCGATATGGGCTTTTCTGTTGACAAGGATGGTGTTTTGAGCCTTGATGAAGACAAGTTTAAGTCACAGTTAGCTGATTCACCGGAAAAAGTCCATGACTTTTTCTATGTTCAAGGTGAGGACAGCTTCGACGAAAGTACTGACACGGGCTATACCGCTAAATTAAATAATTTGGTCAATGAATTTATTAGCAACGATGCTACTAAAAAAGGGATCATTACTAATAAAAGCGACAGTATTGATAAGATGGTCAAAGACTTGAATTCGCAGATCGATGACTTCACCGCGCGTCTGGCCGATAAACGGGAACAATATATTGCACAGTTTACTCAGTTAGACTCGATCATGATGCAAGCCGATTCACAAATGCAGTACATGCAAAGTCAGCTGGGTGTAGATCAACAATAATAACGATCATAAAAGAGGTGTAGAAGTTTGGGAGAACAAGAAATTGAACGAATATTAACAGATTTAAAGCAAAATATGAAAAACTGGGATCAATCAACTTTCTCAATCACGGCTTTACTACAAGCTAATGATCAATTATTGACTCAATTGCAGGAAACTGAGTCAAACTTGTCAGCGCCGCAAAAAGCAGTTTTACAACAAGTTATGTCTGAATATCAGAGTCTGATGCAAGTAACGGTGAAAGAGAAGAAAAAAGTGTTGCAACAATTAAAGAGTTTAGATCGTCAAAAGTCTTCCAGGGGTGGGACTTACCACCAAAAAATTATCGATGGGACGATGATCGAACTGAAATATTGATCCGCAACTCCAAGCTGGGATTACAAAAAATAGTTAAATTGATGGCGGAGGAATTGAATTAATGGATGTAAAACAGAGACAAAAGCAACGTGATTTTTACTTGAAGAATCAAGTGTTGACTGCTTCGCCTAACAAGTTGATCAGTTTATTGATCTCTGGAGGCATTAAAGCAATCAAATTAGCTGAAATCTCATTAGATCAAAATGATATGGTAAAGGCAAACCATGAATTGCTTAGAGCTCAAGACATTGTTGATGAACTTAAATTTTCACTAGATCATTCAGTTGAGAGTCAAATTACGGTAGACTTAGATCGTTTATATAATTTTATCACGCAACAGTTAGTGGCCGCTAATGTCAGCAAAGACCAGGAAAAACTGCCGCCAATTGTTAAATTGCTAGAAGAATTATTAGAAACTTGGAATGAAGTCAGCCAAAAACAAAATATTTAGTAAAACTACTACAGAACTGACAGCAGTTTTGTAGTGGTTTTATTTTTTTGAAAATTTTTTTAATAAGTTTGCTTAAATCTTTTCATTTTTGTCCGATAAGTAAAAGTGGAAGATCAAAGAGGAGGAGAAACAAATGGACCTGTTTTTACTGATCGGTATTTGTGCCGCATTGGTTATCGTGGTGGCAGCGATGATTTTAAAGGGTGCTAGCCTAGCCATGCTATTTAGCCCTGAAGCCATGATGATTATTTTTGGGGGGATCATTGTAGCGCTGATCAATACATATCCGTTAGCTGACATCAAACGTTTACCAGGAATTTTTAAAGTATTATTTCAATCAAAAAAGTATGATTACCGCGCAACAATCGATAAATTAGTAGAACTATCAAATGTTGCCAGGCGTGAAGGATTATTGGCCTTGGAAACACCTGTTAATAATTTGGATCCTGAAAAAGATGCCTTTTTAAAACGCGGCATGGAGATGGTGGTTGATGGGATCGATAAAGAAGAGATCCAAGAAATCATGGAAAATGAGATTTCATCGATCGAGGAACGTCATGCTAAAGGAACTGCCATGATGCAAACTGCCGGCAGTACTTCACCCACACTTGGTGTGATGGGTGCCGTGATCGGCTTGATCGGTGCACTTGGACACTTAGATAACGTTAGTGTATTGGGAGAGTCGATCTCATCGGCCTTTGTTGCGACGTTATTTGGTATTTTTATGGGATACTTAGTGTTCATGCCTTTTGCTAAAAGACTGCAACGTAAATCAGAACAAGAAATTCAAAATTTAGAACTGATCATGGCAGGAACATTGGCGATCGAAGAAGGAGTTTCAGCGAAAACAATGGAAAAGAACCTTGAAAGTATGATCAGTGAAACAAATCGGGCCGATATCGAAAAAAATAAATAGTACTTAAAGGAGTGGGACAATCATGCGTAAGAAAAAGAAAAAAAATGATAGTGATAGTGAAGCATGGATGCTCCCTTATTCTGACATGTTAACATTGCTACTTGCCCTGTTTATTGTGATGTTTGCTTCAGCCAAGGTCGATGATAGTAAGTTCCAAAAAATCAGTTCAGAGTTTGGGTCGATCATGGCTTTGTCACCAGAGCAACAAAATCATAAAAGTGCGGCAGTCGGTGGATCAAACGCAATCGAACTTGATTCAACGTCAGTAACTAATAAAGAAAAAGATAGTCAGGCACCGGACCCTAAAACTAAAAAAGCAGCGATCAAACAAGAAAATGGAGTAAAGGGCAGTATTTCGCAACAGAATCAAGAACAACGGTTAAAAGAAATTGTGAAGAGTTTAAATCAGACCGCTGCAGAGATGAATCTAGGAAAGAATACAAAAGCTTCAATTAAATCCGACGGATTACATTTAAATTTGGATAGTAATATTTTATTTGACAGTGGTAGTGCGGATCTGACTGCCGATTCTGCTGCAGCTTTAAAGGAACTGGGACCAAAGATTCAACAACTGAAAGAAAATGAGGTTATTATTGCTGGTTATACAGATAATGTGCCGCAAGAATCGAAAGACTATCCAAGTAACTGGGAATTGAGTGCTGCTCGAGCAGTTTCAGTCATGCGGTTCTTTGTGCAGCAAAAGGCAGTGACGGAAGGCAACGTCTCAATTGAAGCTTTTGGTGAAAATAACCCCAAAGCAACTAATGATACACCAGCAGGACGTGCTAAAAATAGGAGAGTGGAACTAGTGATAAAAAAATAAACTGAGCAAACTATTATTGAAAAATAGATGAAGTACATTTTCACTATTGGAATAGTGAAAAATCAAAAGTGGATAGGTAACTTGGTTATTCAGTAAGAGAATCTTGTTTTCTCCACAAAAATTATTTCAAGAAGAATAATTTATAAAATATGGTATAGGTAAAAAATGCCAAAAAATTGACTAATTTTTAAAATTGTATATTAACGAGTAGATTTATCAGACATTATTTAAATTTATATATAAATTAGTGATCGAGGCGCTTTCAAAATTTTTGTGGTTCAGAAATGACATACATAAATGCGATGTTTCGCCTTTTTTAGTTAAAAAAATAATTAATAAAATAATTGAAAATAACTTAAAAATTAACTTGATTGTGAGCGTGTTAACAGCTAAAATGGGAGTATTAAGAAGTTTGTGTAAATGAAAATCCCTTCTCCTGGCAAAATAAAGTATTAATCGAAAAGTGATTCTAACGTGTCTTTGACTTGACCAAATCCGCGATGGCTACGATTGAAGTACTTTTCGTTATAGCTTATGACTTGAACTCCAATGAAATTGTCTAAAGATTTTTCGTTTGGAAATTGTTCCTTTGGTTTGGTCTTGCGTTTGATTCTTTTGTTCAGTGATTCTAAGATATTGGTTGAATAAATTGTTGGTCGAATGGCCGGGGGAAAACTCAGGAAAGCTAATAGTTCATTTTCAATGGATTTAAGTTGCTGGATCAGATTGGAATACGATTTCCCCCATGCACCATAAAAATCATTTAAGATCTTGTGTGCTGCAGTTACATCGGTCGCTGAATGCAACTCTTTAAAGTCATTTAAGATCGCCTCACGATCTTTTAAACGCACATGCGAACCAATATTGCGCATAACATGTACTAGGCATCTTTGAAATTTAGCTTTCGGGAAAGCGTGCAATAATGCTGGCTGCAGACCAACCATTCCATCTGCAATGATCAACTGGACTTGTTCTAATCCACGTTTTTTAAGATCTTCTGCCATTTCTGACCAAACTCCTGTATTTTCACTTGGAGCGATTCGATAATCAAGAACTTCTTTGATGCCGACAGATGTAATACCTAAAGCAATATAGACCGCTTCTCTTTGAACTGAATCGCGGCGCAAAGGTAAGTAAGTTGCATCTAAGAAAAGACAAACATAGTTTGCCTTAATAGTTCGTTGATGAAAAGCTTCAATCTGTTTTGTTACCTGAGCAGTGATATTAGAAACAGTACTAGGTGAATAATAAGAGCCATACATTTTTTCAATCAAATCTGCAATTTCACGGGTCGTAACGCCCTTGGAATAAAGCTGAATGATTGTTGTTTCTAAAGCGTCCTGACGACGAGAATAAGCTGGAAGCAGGTGGTTATGAAAATGGCCTTTACGGTCACGCGGCACAGCAATTTTCAACTTACCATATTCAGAGTCAATTAAACGATAATACTGGCCATTACGAGAATTGCCAGTATTAAAGCCACTGCGGTCATAAGGATCATAACCAAGTAAGGCAGTCAGTTCAGCTTGCAAGATGTGATTAATAGCCGTTTCGAGTTGTTGACGAAAAAGTTCTTTAACATCGCCATTTGACAATAGAGTTTTGGTTAGATTTTTGGTAAACTGACCCATGGGGAATCCCTCCGTTTTGGTTTGATTTGGATGATTTAATCATACGGGGAAGGGATTCCCTTTTCAACAGGACTTTTATTCATTTACACAAACTATTTTATACTCTCGCTAAAATTATAATGCTGTGAAAAATATAGAAAAAGTTTGATAAAGAGGACATCTTGGCTGCAAGCAACTACTATGAAAATTGAAATATAAAAAGTTTGAAAATATTAGTGTTAAATCAAAGAAAATAGGTGTAATTAATTTTGGAAAATACATATGGCTTAATGAAAGAAGCTTTAAACGTTTCTTCTAATAGAGCACAATTGAACGCAAATAATATTGCTAATGTCAATACGCCGGGTTTCAAAGCTAAACGAATCGAGTTTGAAAGTGTTTTGAATAATGCTTTGGACCAAGAAACACACCTAAAAACTACATCTAAAATGCATATGCAAGCAGGCGGGGCAATTGAACCGCATGAAAGCGTGCGCAATGATACGGCTGTTAAAGAAAATGGCAATAACGTTGATTTAGATGTTGAGATGTTAAATCAGGCACAAAATGGTTTGAATTATAGCGCGTTGACATCACAACTCAAAGGGCGTTACCAAATGATGAGTTATGTTTTGAATCATTAATGGTAAGACTAAATTGGAGAAGAGGAGATCAGAGTGAGTATTTTTAATGGATTGCAGATCAATGCCAGCGGCTTAGCCTTAGAGCGGTTAAAGCTTGATACGACATCAACTAATATTGCAAACGTCAATACAACACGAACGCCGGAAGGTGGCCCGTACCGCCGGAAGTCAGTTCAATTCGCTGAAAATTTACGTCAAGTCGAAGCAGACAATGGAAATATCATGGAAGCCAACAAACGACAGAGTTCCGGTGTAAGAGTGACTGGCATTGCACAGGATCAAACTGAGAAGTTGAGTTATAAACCAGATGACCCCGATGCCGACCAAAATGGTTATGTTCATTTACCGAATGTTAACTTGGCGGATGAGATGATCGACTTGATCCAATCGCAAAGATCTTACGAAGCAAATGTTGCTTCGAGTCAGGTCAATAAGCAGATCTTGAGTAAGGCACTAGAAATATCAGAAAATTAGGAGAGATAAAATGGCACAGGTCAATGGTATTAACGGCTTAAATAATTATGCTACTCAACTGCGCAAAGTTACTGGACTCGATAATTCTGATCAGACAGTTAAAGGCGCCGGTAAAACATTCGGTGATTATTTGGATCATGCTTTATCCGGTTTAAATTCAAGCATGAAAGTTATGGATCAGTCAACTACCGATATGATCAGTGGAAAACAAGATGACTTAGGGCAGGTCATGATCAATATGACTGAAAGTCAATTAACTTTACAGACTGCAGTTCAAGTTCGTAATAAAGCTTTGGAAGCTTATAACGATCTTAAGAACATGCAGTTTTAGTCGTGTAGTGGGGGCTTGGAAGTGGATAAAGTAAAGGACTTTTTTGGAAACTTAAAAGACAAATGGTCTAATCTAAATCGTTTAGTAAAAATTGCTATCATAGCTGGTTTGATCAGCATACTTGCTGCTGGTGGGATCGTATATTATCTGAACACCAGAGTTGAGTATGCCGTTTTGTTTTCGAATTTAAGTGACGCAGACGCTGGGACGGTTACGAAAGATTTGGAAGATCAAGACATCAAGTACAAGTTAAAAGATGATGGTAAAACGATCTTAGTTGATAAGACAAAAGTCGACCAGTATCGGATCGATATGGCCGTCGATAACAAACTGCCCGATAGTTCACAAGGCTATGAGTTATTTGATGATACCAGCATGATGACCACTGATGAAGACCGTAAGATCATGTATCAGCGGGCAACGACTGGTGAGCTGGAACGTTCGATCGGTTCTTTAAATGCTGTCAAAAAAGCTAAAGTAATGTTAACGATGCCTGATGATGATGTCTTTAGTGATGATGCCAAAGGAAAAAAAGCCAAAGCATCGGTTGCATTGACGTTGAATGGCAACACGATCTCAAATTCAGCAGTTAAAGGGATCGTTGAGTTGACCACAGGTGCCGTTAAGGGATTAACAGCCGAAAACGTTAAAGTTGTTGATAGTAATGGAAATGTATTGGCTGATGGGAATAATGACAATGATGATCTGACAGGTGCGAACAGTAAATATATGCAGATCCAAAAACAGTTTGAAAAACAACTTGAAAAGAAGATCACACGTGTTTTGGGCCCATTAGCTGATGGAAACAAAATCAGCGTCGCAGTTAACGCTGACCTTAATTTTGACGCACTGGAACGCAAGACTACGAAATATAGCAATCCAAATTTACGGAGTGAAAATGTTCAAGCTAATGGGAACCAAGAACAGATCCAACAAGCACAGACTGGTCAAACCGATGATAATGTCTCTAACGTAACTGGCGATAATACCGATAATGGCGCTTCATATAGCCGGACGATCAATAATGAATTAGATACTGATGTGACTAAGCAAGTTAGCGCACCGGGAACTGTGAAGAGGTTAACGACCTCTGTTGCTATTCGTGGAGATGTTAGTGGGGACCAGCAGGCGCAGATCAAAAGTATTGTGCGTTCAGCTATCGGTTACGATAAGGATCGTGGTGATAAAGTTACTGTTCAAGCTTTAGATGTTCCAGACACGACACCAAAAGTTCATAAGACTAAGACGGTGAAGAATAATGTGCCGTGGTGGTACATCGCCCTTCCGATCGGTGTCATCGCAATCGCTGGTATCGCAGCCTTTTTGATCATTCGCAAGAAACGCCAAGATGACGATGATGACTACTACGATGATGATTATGATGTCGATGTAACTGATGATTCACCACAACCTGGACCTACTTCTTCAGCGAATAGTGAGCCGTTACCGGAAGCAAAACAAGAGGAAAAAGCAGTACCTCTGCAGGAAAAACCAGAAGTCAAAGAAAGACAAGCTAAGGATAAACAGGCTAAAGATTATGCCCAGACTAATCCAGCAGTTACGGCTGAATTGCTGAAAGCTTGGATGAAAGATCATCACTAGGAGGGGAAATAAGAGATGGCTCAATTGAGTGGAGTAAAAAAAGCGGCGATCTTAATGATCTCTTTAGGGTCAGAAGCGTCCTCCCAGGTAATGAAACTTTTACCTGACAGTATGATTCAAAAAGTCAGTTATGAAATAGCTAATACAGATTATGTGACTCCAGAAGAAAAGAATGCTGTCATCGATGAATTTGTCGACACTGCCACAGCCAGACAATATGTTTTGGATGGTGGGATCGACTACGCAAAGGATCTTTTAGTTAATTCGTTAGGGCCGCAACGAGCCAAAGAAGTTCTGGATGGTTTGAACACGATCCAGTTGCGGGAACAACCGTTTAACATTGCCCGTCGTGCTAATGAGCAGCAATTAGTTAATTTGCTAGTAGAAGAACATCCACAAACTATTGCTTTGATATTGTGTTATATGCAGGCTGAGAAGGCTGCCAGTGTTTTGTCAGAATTTCCAGATGAATTGCAATCTGATGTAGCTGAACGAGTGGCAACGATTTCGGCCACTTCACCAGAAACGATTCAGCGGATCGAAAAAGTTATGGAAGATAAGTTTTCCAATGTGGTTGATGGTGAACGTGAGAATATCGGTGGTGTCGGCGCATTGGTCGATATCTTGAATTCAACGGGCCGCAGTACCGAAAAGACGATCTTGGCCGGTCTGGAAAGCAGACAGCCAGAATTGGCCAGTGAAGTTCAGGCCAACCTATTTACTTTCGAAGATATTACTACTTTGCAAGCGTTGGATGTGCAAAAAGTATTACGTGATGTGACAAACGATGTATTAGAGCTGGCCTTGAAAGGCAGCGATGATCGTATCAAAGACTTTATCTTCGGTAATATGTCACAACGTGCGGTTGAAAATATCAAAGAAGATCTTGAGTTTATGGGGCCAACTAGATTATCAGCTGTCGAAGAAGCGCAACAAAAAGTTGTCGCAGTTATTCGGAAGTTAGACGAAAGAGGCAAGATCTATATTGGTCGAGGAGGTCAAGACAGCATTGTCTAATAATATTTTGAAACAGCAGGCAATGCCCCTGCATGGTAAGAATGTTGGTATAAAGACAGCAGATTTTGTTCCTCAAATAAAAAAGCAAGATCCACAGTTAACAGCTCTTGACGCTAAATTAGCACATCAGACGGCAGCTTACCAGCAAAAGCTAAAACAGCTGAAAGCTGAGATGTTAGTAGATGCAAAACAAAAGGCAGCAGAAATCAAGCAAGAAGCCTATGATTCTGGTTATGCTCAGGGAAAAAAAGATGGATACCAGGAGGCTGTGACAAAAGGACAACAAAAAATGGCACCTCTAGTCAAGCAGGCACAAGATAACGTGGAGCAAAGTCTGGCAGAGTCAAAACAGTACCTGGCAGAAAAACAGGATGAGATCACTTCTTTTGCAGTACAGTTGGCCGAAATTATTTTGAAGACGCAGTTGGAACTAACGCCAGAAAAGATCACTGCAATTTTGAGTCCATTATTATTCGAACTCGAAAAACCAGATGAAGTATTGATGGTCTGGGCTAACTCCGCTTATCATGAATCACTGACCACTAAGTTAGAGCAGGTCAAAGAAGAAATTTCTGATCTGCGTTACATAATTTTTGATGATGATAGTTTAAATGCTTTGCAGCTGCGTGTCGAATCAAACGAATCGGTAGTTGATATTGACATTAAAAAGGAATTACAAGGTTTTCTGGAACAATTGTGAGGTAAATAAATGACAAAGATAAAGATCCCCTTTAAAAATTATTTAAACCAAGCGAAAAAATATCCTTTTTATTCGGTATACGGCAAAGTCAGCGAAGTTGTTGGTCTTGTGATCAAAGTCGAAGGTTTGCAAGCCTTCGTCGGTGAAGTCTGTGAGGTCTATGCGAAAAAAGCGGGCAAAAAGACAGTGACGGAGGTTGTTGGATTCGTTAAACAAACGGTCTTATTGATGCCATTAGATGAGCTAGAGGGGATCGCGCCGGGTTGCCTAGTGGCTGCAACTGGCAAGACACTTGAAGTCAAGGTCGGGCCAAAAATGCTGGGACATACTTTCGATGGCCTAGGACGTCCATTGAAAGGTTCCAAGCTTGACCAGTCTGAAATGGTCGGGTATCCAGCGATGCAGGAAGCCCCAGATCCATTTAAACGGCAAGACATTGAAAAAATCATGCCGACTGGTATTCGAGCAATCGATGGATTATTAACGGTTGGCGAGGGACAGCGAGTCGGGATCTTTGCCGGCAGTGGGGTCGGTAAAAGTACTTTGCTGGGGATGATCGCTAAGTATTGTCAGGCCGATGTGATCGTGATCGGTTTGATCGGTGAACGTGGCCGTGAGGTGAGAGAATTTATCGAAAAAGACTTGGGTGAAGGTTATGCTAAGTCGATCGTAGTGTGTGCTACTTCTGATATGCCGCCCTTAGTTCGACTGAAAGGTGCATATACGGCCACGGCAATTGCTGAGTATTTTCGTGATCAGGGCAAAAAAGTTGTTTTGATGATGGATTCGGTCACACGTTTTGCGATGGCTCAACGTGAAATTGGTCTATCAACTGGGGAACCGCCAACTACCCGGGGTTATACTCCTTCGGTTTTTGCCGAATTACCCAAGTTGATGGAAAGAAGCGGAATGTCTGACAAGGGTTCGATCACAGCATTTTATACGGTCTTGGTCGAAGGTGACGACATGAACGAACCGATTGCTGATGCAGTTCGCGGGATCTTAGACGGGCACATTATTTTATCGCGAGAAATTGCGGCCCAAAATCATTATCCGGCAGTTGATGTTCAACCTAGTGTCAGTCGTTTGATGAAATCGTTGGTCTCTCAAGAACATAATATCCATGCCAGTGAATTGCGTGAAAATTTGAAAGCATACGCTGATGCGAAAGATTTGATAGATATCGGGGCATATAAGAGCGGAACAAATCCTGTGATCGACTATGCTGTGCAGCTGCACAAACCGATCGATGACTTTTTGCAACAAGCCGTGGATGAATTTTCAAGTTTCACAGATACAGAGGAGAGATTGCAGCAGTTGTTTGCTTCGAATAATGTTTTAGGTGACGGTCGGATCACTGCAGAAGAGTAGGGAGATCAGGGATGGAAGAATTTAATTTTTCATTACAAAAAGTGCTGGAATATCGTTTGCAAGTTGAAGACCAGGTCAAGGGGCATTTTGCTGAAGTCAACCGCCTGGAAAACGAGAAAAATACTGAATTGGATCAAGTCATGCAAGAAAAAGACAGCATGATGGAAACTCCACAATTTTCAGTTAGCAGAATGCAAGTCACACGACGCTATATTCAAGCTCTTAACGACCAGATCATGATTTGTCACGATCAACTGTTGGGGTTGCAAGCACAAAAAGAGCAAATTCGCAGTGAATTGATCGAAACACAGAAACAACGGAAAATATTAGAGCGGCTTAAAACAAAGCAGCTTGCACAATATCAAAAGGAGCTAGCCCGTGAGGAACAAAAGCAGTTGGATGATTTTCACCGGCCACAACAAAATGTAAATATCGCTTGACCTTGACGTTAAAGCAAGGGTTTGAAAGGAGGACAATGAAATGCAAAAGGTAGTTACAGGTAAGAAAATTGCTGGTTTGCAGGTTGCTAAAGCCAAGCCAACCAAAAAACAAACGGGGAAATTTCAGGCTTTTTTAGCACAAGATAAGCCGGAAATTGCGGTTAATGATGATAAAGGTTTCAGACAAAAAAAGGCTAAAAATCGACTAGAGACTTCTAAAGCCATGCTTAACATACATATTAAAACTACTGATTCGCAAACAAAAAAAGAGCTAGAGCAAGTCTTGCAAATTGACTCGAAAACGTTCCAACAGTTAGTAAACGGTACAGTTTCTTTGGATGACTTGGTCAAGCAAGGAAAAGTCCAAATATCGCCTGATTTGCTGGAAGGACTCAAGGAATTAGTTAGCAGTAGCGATCATTTGAAAAAGCAAAATATTTTACTAGAGATCGAGCATGACCAATCAGAAGCAGTCGAACCGCTCCAAGAAAATGATAACGCCGGAAAAAATGAAAAATTACCTAAGGATGCTGCTCCTCCACTAGACTTAAAGCAAGCCAAGGCAGGACCGATAGTCGAAATTATTGCAGACAATGACGTTGCACCACAACAAACCGAGCAATTTGGCGAAAATCCGGCACAAAGCGTAATTGACTTGGATGAAATGTCTGCAACCCAGCAAGCGACCTTGAAGGAACAGATAGCAAACTTTGTTAGTATGGTAACTTCTAAGTCAGCTGGTGAAAGCCAGGCTATTCAAGAATCTAACTCGACAATAAATCTGGTTGTGAGTTCGGACACAAAGATCAAGCAGGAAGCTGCTCAGCAGACTGATCTGGAAGTTGAGTCGGTTCAACCTACAAAGATCATTGAGAGCCCGTTAGTTTCTAAAGCAGGGCAGCTGGGTAAACAAGAAATTAAAACATCACCTGAAGTTGCAGCGATGGCAGACGAGCTTTCAGTATCGTCGCTAAAACAGTCAGCGGAAACTTTATCAGTTAGTTCAAAAATCTTGATCGGTACGAAAGCTTCGCTAGCAGGACAAAAACAAGCAGCTGAAATCATAGATTTTAGTGAGCTTACAGATAGAACGGGTATGGTAAGCGTAGTTGAACAAAAAAGCGCGACAGTTACGCAAGCTAATGTGGGGCAAAAAGTAACAACGATAACTAGACCGGTCGAGCAGGTCGTGAGAAATTTGCAAAAAGCACTTACTCCAGTAGTTGAGAAAAGCTTGTTATCCAGTAAGGGCAATACCCAGAGCATAGTTTTTAATTTGAAACCGGCTAATCTGGGTGAGATGAAAGTTGCGGTAAAGACGAATGAACAGGCAGTCAGCCTAGAATTTGAAGTTCAAGATAGTACTGCACGTGATATGTTACAAAAAAGCACACATAAATTAGAGCAGATCATGGAGCAGCTGCAGCTTGATCCAACGACTAAAACATTGAAACAAGTTGAAACTGTGAGACAAACGGCGGAAACTTCTGAACTTTTAGGCGAGCAGCGAGATGGTCCAGCTGGTGATTTCATGCAAAATGAGCAAGAACAGCAAGGCCGATTTGCACGTTCGCACAAGACGAGGACACAAGTGGTCAGTGAAGAACATTTGCCAGGCGAAGAACAAATCAAGCACGGAACGATCAGTTTGTTGGTTTGAGCGGCCCAGAGTATGCGTGATCAAAGGAGGAATATATTTCATGGACAATTTAAGCGGTGTACAAGCAAACAGTCTTGGCAGTTCGAGTGAGATAACAAAAAGTACTTCACAAAACGATGCTGCTAAAAATGCTTTGGGACTTTCAATGGATGATTTTTTGAAGATCTTAGCGACATCAATGTCTAACCCTTCCATGACCGGAGATGGAGATTCCAATAGCAGTGGTACAGATTATATTTCACAAATGGCACAATTTGCTACCTTACAGGAATTAAATAATATGTCGACAATGATGAATAATTCTTTGCTTTTAGGGCAGCAACAACAAGCTTTCAATTTAATGGGCAAGGATGTCACAGTTGTTGATGAACAAAGCAATGAAAAGCAAGGAAGAGTTGATAAAGTCAACTTTACTGGCGGTATTGCCAAGCTGACCGTCAACGGTACGGAATATGAAATGGGTGCCATCAAAGAAGTTAGAGAACCAAAAGATTAAAAAATAGCAAAATTTAAAAAGATGCTACACAAATAGGAGGAATTTTAAATGTTACGTTCATTGTATTCAGGTGTTTCAGGAATGAAGAGTCAACAAACCAGGTTGGATGTTATTTCCAACAACATTGCTAATGCGAACACGATCGGCTTCAAGTCAAGCCGTGCTAACTTTTCAGATATTTTAAGTCAGACAACTGCGAATGCTTCAGGACCACGTGCAACCGTTGGCGGTATTGATGGTAAGCAAGTTGGACTTGGGGTTCAGGTCGGTGCGATCGATACAGACATGGGTCAAGGTATTCAAAACACGACTGGCCGTGCTTTGGACTTATATATCAATGGTAGCGGGTTTTTAGTATTTGAGCGAGATGGTAATAATGGTCAGGTTTATTCACGTAACGGTGCTTTGAAGATCGATGCTAATGGCAACTTGACTAATGCTGATGGTTTACGTGTGATGGGCTATGCTCCCGGACAGGAAGGCGGAGCGTTAACTCCAATTACAGTACCAGCTCAAAATGCAGCTGGTGAAAAGTTAGTTGAAGGTCACGTTTCAATCGGTCCTGATGGCAAAGTTACTGCGCGTTATGGCGCGGAAGATGAAGTGATCGGTACAGTGTCGATTGCTACGTTCAGTAATCCAGCCGGCTTAAGCAAGATCGGTAACAGCACTTATGAAATATCACAGGATTCTGGTAATGCCAATAATTTAGTACCTGGTACAGATGGGACCAACACTTTATTAGCAGGGACATTGGAAGATTCTAACGTTGACTTAGCGCAAGAATTCTCTGACATGATCGTTACAAGCAGAGCATATCAGGCCAATGCAAGGAGTATCACAACGTCAGACGAGATGTTGCAAGAATTGATCAACCTAAAGAGATAGTGAGCGAAACAACGCGGTTAGGAGACGAGCAATATCGGGTTTAGACATCATGGTGCGTTTTTGGCACCGTGATGTTTAAACTGGATAGGCGCAGATTCCTGCGTTGAGGAGCTAGATAGTGAGCGAGGTAAGCCGGGTAGGACTCGAGTACTAACGGACTTCTAGGCCATAATGCGTTTTTTAGCATTGTGTGTGGAAGTTGGTTAGACGGAAAGTCCTGGCTTGAGGAGCTGTCCTAGAATAGTGAGCGCAGCAATTTGATCAAAAGGGGAAAAAGAACCTGTAAGGTAAAATTTTTATTTTATGTACAGGATAAATAATAGGGGGCAGGTTCATGATTTTGTTAACTTCATTTAAAGGAAAAGAATTTTATTTGAACCCAGATTTGATCTATCGAATTGATGAAACCCCAGATACAGTGATCACGCTTGTCGATGGGAAAACGCTGGTAGTTAGAGATACAGCGTTTGAAATTAGGGAAGCGATCATAGAATATCGTCACCGAATTTTTTCTGGTGAGAATCTTTTTGAAGGGAATAACGAGGGAAACAATGAAGAAGAATGAAGAAGTAGAAACAACTGAAACTAAAGCAGGTGGCATCAAATGGGGATTGCTTATTGTTTTAGTAGTCGTTTTAGCATTTGGGGCTAGTGCTGCCGGCACGATCATTTCCGGCAAGTACTTTAATAGTCAAGACGCAAAACCTAAAGCTGAAAAAGTGAAAACAGGAGCTGCCATTTCTAAAAGACAGCGTCTGGTAAACGTCAAAAAGTTTATTGTTAATTTGGCAACGGATGATGCAGCTGATCCACAATATTTACGCTTAAAGGTCTCTTTGTTAGTGGCTGACGATGATCAAGCAAAAGCATTAAAAAAAGACATGCCTTTAGTGCGTGACAGCATGATCCGTGTTTTGAAACCAAAAAGGGCCGCAGATTTATTGAAAAATAATCAAAGTATCGATGAGGTCAAAGAACAAGTCAAAGAGGCTATTAATAAAAATTATGGCAGTTCAATAGTGCAAGAAGTTTATGTAACAGATTTTGTGATCCAATAAGTTAAATCATACGAGGAGTATTCAAATGGAGTTAACGTTGTCGTTGATCAAAATGGTGGTTGGATTAATTATCGTGATCGTTTTGATCAACTTATTTTTAAAATACTTACAGAAATTCGTTGCTCCACAGGATCGGCAATTTCGAGTTATCAAGAAAATCCCAGTTTCAAAAACTTCCGCACTTGGGATCGTGCAAGTCATCGAGCGCTATTACTTGATGAGCTTGGCAGAACAAGGCAGTACGGTGATCTCTGAGTTATCAAAAGAAGAGGTTGAGCAATTATTTACCAGTTCAGATGATCAAGCGAGTGAAAAAATAGATTTTGCGGCCATTCTCAAGCAAAAGACGATCAAGCTGCAGAATAAGAGAAAGAAGTAATGACTACGAAAAAGCAAAGTAAAATACTGAGCGGGTTGTCCTTAACGGCTTGCTTGTTCCGACCAGTTTCAGTGCATGCAGCTGGCCTCAATGATGTTTCTCGTGGCATTACTGATTTGATCAATAGTGGACAGAGCGGAAATTCGTCGCAGATCGTTAATGTGTTTGTGATGATGACGATTTTATCCGTGGTCCCGCTGTTGTTAGTCATGATGACATCTTTTACACGGATCATCATGGTCCTTTCATTTACTAGAAGTGCCTTAGGAACGCAGCAAAACCCACCAAATCAAGTTTTGCTTGGCTTGGCTTTGTTTTTGACCCTGTTTACGATGAAGCCTGTTTATACAGATATCTATAAAGAAGCGATCCAACCTTATAGTCGGCAGGAGATCACTGAAAAACAAGCATTCAACCGTTCAGAGGTCAGGCTTAAGGAATTTATGGGAAAAGAAACTCGAAAAAAAGATGTCAAATTGTTCTTAGATGTTTCTAAAGACAAGCATCGCTATAAAAATGTGGAGTCAGTTCCGCTAACGACACTTACTCCGGCTTTTATTATTAGTGAGCTGCGGACAGCCTTTAGTATTGGCTTTTTGATATTTATCCCGTTTTTGATCATAGATATGGTCGTCTCGAGTGTGCTGATGGCGATGGGGATGATCATGCTGTCGCCGGTTATGATCTCATTGCCGTTTAAATTATTATTATTCGTGATGGTAGATGGCTGGTACTTGTTAGTCGAATCGTTGGTTCATAGTTTCAGTTAGAGGGGGAGCTTAATGTCTGTTTCATTAGTCTTGACGGTCATGCGTGAAGCGGTGATCAGAATCTTAGTAGTTTCAGGTCCAATCGTGATAGTTGCGATGGTCGTTGGTTTGGTCATTAGTATCTTTCAAGCTACGACCCAGATTCAAGAACAAACTTTGAGTTTTGTCCCTAAGTTGGTCGCAATTTTTGTGACCCTGATCTTGGCTGGAAACTTTATGATCACAACGCTAAAAGAATTCACGGAATATATCTTCCGCTTGATCTCGGGGATGTGACGTCAGTGGCCGAAGTACAATTAGTTAGTTTGGTGATTTGCCGGATATTTTCTTTTATGGTCACAGCGCCGATTTTATCACAAAGAAGTTTTCCTAATACTGCTAAGCTGATCGTTGGGGGGAGTTTGGTGGTTGCTGCCATTCCTTTAGTTGGTAAGGTCAAGGCGATGAGTGTGGTTATCTTCGCTTTGGTGGCTTTAAAGGAGACTTTATTGGGGCTTGCCATGGGCTATGTTAGTCAACTGGTTTTTCAAGCTGTGATCATGGCGGGTTCCCTGATCGATTTTCAAAATGGTTTTTCGATGGGCCAGGCTTATGACAGGACAATGGAAGTTTCCAGTTCACAATTTGGTCGGATGTACTACTGGTTGGCACTGGCAGTTTTCTTCATGTTAAATTTGCATCTGGAATTGTTTCGCGCTGTGATGCTATCTTTTACGATTGTTCCTTTAGGAACCGCCACTTTGACGAATGCAAGTGTTAAGGGTGTGGTCATTTTGACTAGTAAGACCCTTGCCATGGCTTTTAATGTTGCTGCACCTTTGATCATTGCTGTGATGGTGATCGATATTGTATTGGGGATCTTGTCACGGTCTGTGCCGCAAATGAACGTGCTGATGTTAAGTTTGTCTCTTAAATCTACTGTAGGAATGATCATCTTTTTGATCATGCTGCCAAATGTCGTGGAATTGTTGGGAAAGATAATCCCACAGTCATATGAGTATCTAGTCGAGTTCCTGCGTTCGGTAGGTCAGGCATAGTCTGATAAAGGAAAGGTTATTTCATGGATAAAGATGGTAAAACTGAAAAACCGACCCCTAAGCGTAAAAGAGATGCGCGCAAGAAGGGAAATGTTGCTAGAAGTCCAGACTTAACAGCTGCTTTGGCTTTATTGACCTTTTCGTTTATCTTTATTCCTGCTTGGCAATTTGGATTAGGCAAGTTTTTTCCTTATATGACAGGCTTTATCGAGCAGTTGGATAACTACCAGGTCTTATACGCAGACCTGCCTAAGGTTGGCTTGCAGGCGATCTTAATGGTTTTGATCGTGGCAGCACCATTCTTGGTCGTCGGTTATTTGATCAGTTTTTTGGGGAATTTTGTGCAAATTGGTTTTTTATTTACGGCTAAACCATTAAAGCCTGATTTCAAACGTTTGAACCCTTTAAGTGGTTTCAAAAGGATGTTTAGTCTGGATGCGATAGTCAACCTGGGAAAAACGCTGGCAAAGTTCTTACTGATCGCATATCTGTGTTATCGCAAATACATATCTACGTTACGTGACATTTTAAATGCTGGTTCTGTTGGTCCTGCCAAGATCTTGTTTTTTATTCTCAATTTTTGTAAAGAACTAGGGATGCAGATTGCCTTGGTTTTGTTGGTTTTGGGGTTGGCAGATTTTGCCTATCAAAGTTTCAGTCGGACTAAGAAATTGAAGATGACTAAACAAGAGATCAAAGAAGAAATGAAACAAATGGAAGGCGATCCGAAGGTCAAAGCGCAGCGGAAAGCTAAGTATCAGGCGATGGTCCGGAACTCGATCGCCCAAGTTAAAGATGCGACAGTCGTTTTGGCGAACCCGACTCATTTAGCGTTGGCAATCAAGTATGATAAGACAGAAACACCAGTCCCACAGCTGCTTGCTAAAGGAGCTGATGAGGTCGCCATGAAAATGAAAGAAGAAGCCAGAAAAAATGATGTACCGATCATTGAGAATAAACCGCTGGCAAGAGCAATTTATCCCAAGATCGAGGCAGGAGAATTCATTCCGGAAGAGTTTTTTGAGCCAGTCGCTGATTTGATCGCTTTGCTCTACCGGTTGGATGAAGAAGCTAAGTATAAAATATAAGTCTGGTTAAAGTTGAACCGGATTTGAGTTGATAGGAGAGAGAGTAACTGATGAAAAACAAGCAAAAAGCAGCTAAGAAGAATGCACTCAGACCAGCTGACCTGATCGTTTCACTTTTGGTGGTCAGTATCATTGGTTTGATCATCATTCCGCTTCCGCTGCCAGTCTTGGATTTTTTTATAACCATCAACATGGCGATCGCCATGAACATATTATTGATCACCATGTTTACTCACTCAGTCTTGGAATTTACTACTTTTCCAACCTTACTTTTGATCACAACGATGTTCAAGTTAGGTTTAAACATGTCATCGACTCGTGCGATCCTAACACAAGGTGATGGGGGACATGTTATTGCCGCCTTTGCTGACGTTGTGGCAGGGAAAAACTATATTGTTGGGATCATCTTGTTCGTGATCATCATGATCGTGCAGTTGGTCGTTGTGACTAACGGTTCCGGCCGTGTTTCAGAAGTGTCGGCACGTTTCACCTTGGATGCTATGCCAGGGAAACAGATGGCGATTGATTCGGATCTGAACTCGGGTTTGATCGATGAAAAGCAGGCTAGAAAACGACGGGAAGACCTGCAACGTGAAGCAGATTTTTATGGTTCGATGGATGGTGCCAGCAAGTTCGTTAAAGGTGATGCCATTGCGGGGATCGTCATTGTTTTAGTCAATCTGATCGGTGGAACGATCATCTTTACTATGAAAGGTGATCTCAGCGCAATGGAAGCTTTATCACAGTTTGGCAAGCTGTCGATCGGTGATGGCTTGGTCAGTTCGATCCCTTCACTATTGATCTCAATTGCCTCAGGTATTATTGTTACTCGCTCTGATAATGATAGTACGTTTGGTAAAGATATTGCTGAAGATGCGTTGCGCAATCCGCAAATATTCCGGATCGTAGCGGGGATCTTAATGGTTTTATCCCTTGTCCCCGGTTTTCCGTTTATTCCCTTTATGGTTATGGGGTTAGCCCTACTTGGTGTTAGCTTCCTGATCAAACAACAGGATGCTAAGAAAGTTAAGGAAGAGCAACAACGAAAACAGACTTTGGCTTTACAAAAGAAAAAAGATGTCCAAGAAGACGAAGATGTAGCCGATTTCCAAGTCGAAACTTTAGCGATCGAAATTGGTTATGCACTGATACCGCTGGTCGATAGTTCGATCGACAATAGTTTGATGAGCCGGATCATTGCTTTACGTAAACAAACTGCTCATGAATTAGGGATCTTGGTCAGTCCAGTGAGGATCCGAGATAACTTGTACCTGGATGCAAATAATTATTCTATCAAGATCAAGGGCAATGAGGTCGGCACGGGTGATATTTATCCTGATAAATACATGATCTTTAGTCCGACTGGGGATGAGATCCCGTTTAATGGCATCCAAGCCGTGGAACCAGCCTTTCATTTAGAAGCGATGTGGATCAATGAAAGTGATAAAGAAGCGGCTGACCTGCAAGGATTCACAGTTATCGAACCTTTGACTGTTATCGCCACTCATTTGAAGGAAGTTATTTACTCACATGCTCCTGAACTTTTGGGACGCCAAGAAGTTAAGCAATTATTGGAAGGCATTAAGCAACAAAGCAACGTTGTGATCGATGAATTGATCCCAGATATTTTACGCTTAGGAGAAGTTGAAAAGGTCCTCCAGAATTTGTTGGAAGAAAAGGTACCGATCAATGATTTATCAACTATCTTAGAAACTCTGGCAGATTATGGGACCGTCACCAAAGATACCGAAACGCTGACAGAATACGTTCGCCAAGCATTAAGAAGAACAATTGCCAACAAGTATGTCGGTGAAGATAACAAAATTTATGCCGTTACTGTGCATCCCAAAATTGAAGAAATGGTTGCACAGAGTATTAAAAAAACAGCAACTGGTTCGTATCCTGTTTTGCAGCCGGATACGGTCAATAAGATGTTGGATGCGATCACTCAGCTGAATCAAAAAATGCTGGTGGAAAATATTTCCTTTGTCCTTTTGACAAATCCACAGACTAGAACTGCGTTTAGAAAGTTGTTGTCGTTTAACTTCCCAGATTTGGCAATTTTGTCGTTAAATGAGATCCCAAATGAAATCGGGATCGAGGCAGTCGGGCAGTTGCAATTTTAGGAAGGCACTCTGTGGGAAGGCGTGTTGAAGATAGCTGGCCAGAGTACGCGTTACATTCTGATTTGTGAGACAAACTATGCCAAAGTAAGCATCACATTCCAATTTGCAACACATATTTGCAGGAACAAGGATAGAAGACAATTACTTCACCCGGTATTTTCAGAAAGGAGCTTTTTTCTTGTATGAGATGAATATGGAAGATCAAGTTATCAAATATTTGCCTTTAGTTGAAAAGGTCGTCGCTCGGATCACTGTTAAAAGCTCCGATTATGACTACGAAGATCTCTTCAATACTGGAGTGATCGGCTTGATCGATGCACTTAAGAAATTTGATCCACAAAAGAAAGTACCATTTGAAAGTTATGCTTATGTACGGATCCGTGGGACCATCATTGATGAGATCCGCAGTCACGGTCGGTTGTCTCGTTATAAATTTGACAATTTGACTCGCTATTATCGGGCTAAGCAGGAATTAGAGCAAGAATTGAAACGAGAAGCTACTGACAAAGAATTATGCAGTAAGCTCCAAATCAATCAGAAAAAGCTGAACGATATTTATGATAGCTTGCATTATATGGCTAGTATCTCTTTGGAGGATGTCTTGTTTTCAGCAGAACAATCGCCTAGCAGACAAGAGATCTTTCGTGATAAAAAAACGGGCGATGCACAAGCACATTTGTTGGAAACAGAAATGAAACAGGAGTTGGCAGCGGCGATCAGCAAGCTTTCTGAAAGAGAACAATTAGTTTTGAGTTTGTATTACGAACAGGAAATGACACTTAAAGAAATTAGTTTGGTCTTAGACGTTTCTATTGCACGCGTTTCACAGATCCATGGGCGTGCAGTTGGAAAACTAAAAGGATTTATGGAGGAAAATGATGATTAGAGGAATTGATACTTTAAGACATAGTTTTAATGTTTTGCAAGCTCAACAAGAAAATATTAGCAGTAACATCGCTAATATCAAGACACCTGGCTACCTGCAAAAAAATTTGTTTGAAGCAACAATGAACGAGGCACAGTTACATAATAACCAGGCTGGTCCCAAAAATGAAACCCGCCATGAGATTGGCGGTTTTACATGGGGCAATCAAATTCAGGGCAGTGCGCTGGACATGCAAAAAGGCTCGCTTGAACCGACAGGCTTGGCAACGGATTTTGCAGTTCAAGGCAATGGCTTTTTTGCCGTTAGAATGGGAAATGGGCAAATCGCGTATACGCGTGATGGTCATTTTTCAGTGAATGATGCCGGTCAGCTGATCACTGAAGAAGGTTTTCAAGTGATAGGTCGAAATGGCGGCCCAGTTGATGCCCAGCAAGCACAACAAAATTTGATGGTGGTGTCTTTCCCAGCAAATGCACAACTTCAAAATGTCGGCGGAACGCTTTATACCGGGCAGGGAGCCCAGCAAATTGATTTGCCGGTCCAAGCTGGAATGCTTGAAAATTCTAATGTTTCTACTGCTGATGAGATGGTCTCATTAATGGAAACCGGGCGCCAATTTCAGGCTCAACAAAAAGTGCTATCAGCTACTAATTCGACCTTGGATAAGGCAGTCAACCAACTAGGTCGGATCTAGATCAAATAGTTTGTTATTTTTCTCAGGCGTACAGTGAGTCTTGATGGTACTTAGTATAGGCTTGAGAAAACAGATCATGTAGGAAATGAGGAGAGTAAGTAAAAATGAACTTGAATTCTATTTTATCCATTAACAGAACAGGTTTGAACGGCTTGCAAAATAATCTGGATAATGTTTCACATAACATTGCTAACGCAAACACAGTAGGCTATAAGGGAATCATCAATTCATTTAATGAGCTGATGAATAATAATTTAACTAATAGCGACGGTGCACTTGGTAATTCTAATGCAAGAGTTGATTCGAATACTGGTCTAAATGCCGCGGGAGCACGAGTCGATGATCAAGTCGGAAAATTTGAAACGACCGGTCGTGCACTTGATATGGCTATTAACGGCAATGCTTTTTTTGGGATCATTGGTCCCGATGGTAATACATACTTGACTAAGGCAGGAGACTTTCATCGTGATGCTAACGGTGGTTTGATCGCCAGCAACGGCTATCGTGTTGCAGTTGACGCGCGGGTGCCAGAACAAAATTGGCCAGCAGGGGACTTGAAAGTTTCTTCAGACGGAACGATCAGATCCGGTGATCAGGTTTTAGGGTCTTTACGTTTATTTGAACCAAACAACGCACATTCATTGGTGTCAGTTGGTGATAACTTGTATTTAGCCAATGGCGGTTTTAGAGCCGCTGGGGCAGGTAGTAGTGTGATGCAAGGAACTCTTGAAAGTTCCAATGTAGATCTGGCTACTCAAATGACAGAATTATTAACAGCACAGAGGTCTTACCAAATGAATGCCCGCGCTGCTTCATCTACAGATGAAATGATGGAGACCATCAACCACTTTACCGACTGATTTAGGAGAAAAAATTGATCGAACTTAAAAATGTAACAAAAAAATATGGCAATGTTTGGGCAAATAAAAATATTTCATGCGTGATCGAACAAGGTGAATTTGTTTATGTAGTTGGTCCAAGTGGGGCTGGGAAAACAACTTTACTTGAGATCTTAAGTGCTCAACGCTCCATTGATTCTGGTATAGCCCGGATCGGCAATATTGAAATTGAATATTTGAGAAATGAACAGATATACAAACTACGCCGTCAATTGGGGATCGTTTCGCAAAAAGACCTTTTTTTACCGCGATTGACGATCAAAGAAAATATGGAAACCTGTATGTCAGCGCTAGAGATCCCCACTGAAAAGTGGGAAGAGCGGATGGCAGAGGTATTGACCAGTGTCGAAATGATGCTATTTATTGAGCGGTTGCCTCAGGAACTTTCAGTCGGGCAACAAAAGAAAATTGCGATCGCTCGTGCGTTATTGAATGATCCGCCAGTTATTATCGCGGACGAACCTACTGCTAATTTAGACGTTAAGTCGGCCAAAGAGATCATGCAAATTTTCTTTCGCCTGAATCAGATGGGGACAACGATCATTTTAGCAACACATGACAGTACCATGGTTAATTCTTTGCGTCATCGAACTTTGGAACTAAAAAATGGAGAACTGATCCGAGATGATCCAGACGGTGGATATTCAAGATTTTCTGATCCAAAAGATGTCTATGTTTGGTAAACGGTTAAAAAAATAAAATTTTAACCGATATAACAGATTGGAGTGTCGTTTTGCTTAAGTGAGTATTATGACAGATACCAAATCTTTTATATGGGGAAGGAAAACAAATGGAAAAACGTAAGAAGACGGCTAAAAAAGCTAACTCCGAAGTAGCTTTCTTGCCAGTTTTAGGGACAGTCATTGTTTTAATTGTTTTTCGGGCTTTTGTTTTAAGTTCGGCACAGACAGCGGAGATGAGAAG
Organism: Ligilactobacillus acidipiscis; assembly: GCF_900116935.1. Taxonomy (NCBI): domain Bacteria; kingdom Bacillati; phylum Bacillota; class Bacilli; order Lactobacillales; family Lactobacillaceae; genus Ligilactobacillus; species Ligilactobacillus acidipiscis. The sequence continues at coordinate 2,042,180 of NZ_LT630287.1, read as the reverse complement.
GTTTTGGATACTCGCGGTCATTGTAGTCGCTTTGCATCTCTTGTATGTACTATTTGGTCATAAAAATACGGCAGTAACAGGAGGAGAAGCCGGCGGATTAAAAAAACTTTCTGTTCAGGTCGGTAAGATGGTAGAGGGAGATTTCAGTCAGATCGACGAGATCGGCAAAGTTCCCGGCCAAAGCCCAATGTTTATTAAAACTCGTGACCAGTTGCTTGGTTTAGCCAATGCATTTTCAGCTTTATTAACTGGGATCAAGGAAGAAACTGAGCAGTCGGAAACAATGGTCAACGATCTAAGTGGAAAATCGACGCACGCTAAAAGTTCGATCGATGGTGTCCGTCAAGCGATGGGGACTATTGCTACTAATGCTGGACAGCAAGCAACAGCTTCTCAAAGTACAGTTGCTCAAATGAATGTTTTTGGTGACCAAATTGAAGAGATACGCCAGAAAATTGAAAAAATGAATAGCTATGCTGACAAATCAAAGCAAAGTAATATTCAAAACATGGAAATGATGCGCCAAGTTTCACGGTCTTGGAACCAAGAAACAGAAAGTCAAAAGAAGATTGTTTCTGAAATGACGGCGATGAATCAAGATATTCAAAGTATTGGCAATATCGTGCAGTTGATCAATGATATTTCAGAACAGACTAATTTGTTGGCTTTGAATGCTTCAATAGAGGCGGCTCGTGCAGGCGAGGCAGGTAAAGGCTTTGCAATCGTTGCTGAGGAAGTCCGTGATCTGGCAGAACAATCCGGCAAATCAACCACTAATATTAGAGAACTGATCGAATCGATCCGTGCTAAGTCTAAGAAAATGACTGTTGATCTGGATGCATCATACAAGGGCAGTCAGCAACAGCAGATGAATATTTCTGGTGTACTGAAGGCTAGCGAACAAATCACCGAGGATGTCACGCAGTTGAGCGATGGCCTAACCGATGTTAGTTCACATGCAGATGAGATCAAAGATAAAAAAGATGCAGTCAATAATTCTATTCAGCAAATGGATTCACAGATCGCTGAAACTTCTGCAAGTACACAGGAAGTCTCGGCTAACTTGGATGATTTTTATTCCTTGATCGAAGAACTCGAAAAAAGTGTCGAACAGCTTCAACAAGCTGATGAGATCAGACGTTTGCAAATCGGCAGTTTCAAATTAAAAAACTAGCAGCGTCAATTCTTAGTTGTAGAAGTTAAAGAGGGGTACAAAAATGGGACAATATGTTGTTTTTAAAAGTCATAAGCAAGTTTTTGCTTTGCCAGTTGAAATGGTTAAACGAGTGATCGAAACTGAAAAGTTTATCTCGTTGCCGGAAGTGCCAGACTATGTATTAGGTGTGTATGAATATCAAGAACAGATGTTGCCAATCGTTGATCTTAGTAAGCGGCTTTACGGCGAATTATCGCCTGCAATGCTGGACTCTAAGGTGATCTTGGCACATTGGAGCGAACGGACGATGGGGATCTTTGTCGAGGAGATCGTAGGGATCATGTCGCTGACTGAGACGGATTATGAAAAAGATTTGGACAGATCATCACTGAAGCGCCCGTATATCAGTCAATTTTTGAAGATGGGCGATGAAGTAGTGATCGAGTTGAACTTAGATTATCTTTTCAACTCTTCACAAGAAGAGGAGATCATTTCATCCGTAGATTCCATTACTGAAAATTCAGAAAAAGAAGAGAATACGGATGATGCTGCAGAACACTAACGAAACCAGGGTAGGAATCTCTGATTATAAAATTTCATACGCGCCTAATAAAATAATGACCGTGGGGCTAGGTTCTTGTATTGGAACGATCGTTTATGATCCAGTTTCAAAAATCGGTGGATTGAGTCATATTATGCTCCCTGATAGTAAACCGTTTGAAAAGAACGGGACTTCAGGTTTGAACTTGGCTAAGTATGCCAATACGGCGTTACCCCTGATGGTCAAAGAACTTAAGCAAAAAGCACCACGAGCTAAATTTCAAGCTAAGATCTCTGGTGGTGCAAATATGTTTAGATTTAAAAACAACCTCACGACAGCTAATATTGGTCAGAGAAATGTTGACGCTGTTTTAAATCAGTTGGCAAGCCTGCAGATCCCGTTAGTTGGCCAAGATACGGGCGGCAGCAGCGGAAGGACCATGGTCGTCGATTTAAACGATTTTTCGACCTTGATCAGGGTCGTGAGACAGGAAAATAGATACATTTAAAAACTATGTACTGTTTTTTAATTAGCGAAAATTTGCTCATTGATGACTTGAGAATGTTGTTTAAGAGAGAAAAGTAAAGATGTGAAAGGATTCTTATACCTTATGAATAGGATTTTGATGGTTGATGACTCTGCATTTATGCGCAAAGTGATCTCGGATATATTGAATAAAATGCCCAGTGTTTCAACGGTTCGAATTGCACGAAACGGTCAAAATTGTTTGGACATCCTTGATGCAGATAATGATTTTGACTTAATTTTAATGGATATTGAAATGCCTGTTATGGATGGCTTGAGCGCCCTTAGACAGATCAAAAAGGATTATTCTATCCCGGTCATAATGCTAAGTGCAGTCAGTGATCAGGCAGTAACCATCAAAGCTCTAGAATATGGTGCGGCCGATTTTATCGAAAAACCTGTGAACCTGATGGAAATTCAAGACGAGTGGGTCAGAGAACTGTATGCAAAGATCAAAAATATTTGCGGACGTTCTAGTAAACCGCCAGTTGCTGCCAATCATAAAGCCAAACCCAACGGAGCACATAAAAAGCGAAACATCAGGCCCCAAGCCGTTGTGATCGGCTCATCAACGGGTGGACCAAAAGCACTATTAGAAATTATTAAAGGTGTGAGTCATACAAACATTCCTGTTTTTATCGTACAACATATGCCAGCGGGATTTACCCGCACGTTTTCTGAGCGTTTAAATGAAGAAAGCGGCGCTACAGTCGTTGAGGCTAGTGATAATATGCTGGTCAAAAATCAGATCTACTTGTGTCCTGGTAATTATCACATGACGATCCAAGGTGACCGGCTCAAGTTAGATCAACGTCCGAAGATGCATGGGACAAGGCCAGCCGTTGATTACTTGTTTGAAACGGCGGCTGCTCATTATGGTGCTAATTTAACAGCTTTTATCCTGACTGGAATGGGGCATGATGGAACGGCAGGATTGCAAACAATCATGGATGAAGGCGGTTATGTAATAGCTGAAGATCAGGAATCTTGTACCGTTTTTGGAATGCCAAGATCTGCAATTGAAGCTCAAGTTGTCGATGAAGTTGTAAGTTTGCATGAGATCGGGAAAATACTACAGACGATCGTTGGGTGAAATTAAAATGTTGGAAGAAAATTTTACTGATTTTAATAGGTGGGTGGAGCAGAAATATCATATCCATCTCGATGATTATAAAGAAAGACAAATGCAACGCAGGATCAAAAATATTATGGATAAAAACGGGGTCAACTCGTTGCATGAATATGAACACCTTTTGGACAAAGATCCAATCAAACGAGCGGAGTTTATCGAGCATTTGACAATTAATGTGACTGAATTTTACCGCAATCAAGAAATATTTAGTAATTTTGAAAAATGTTTGTTAGAAAAAGTTGCTCCACAATTTAATAATTTGAAACTATGGAGTGCGGCTTGTTCGACCGGCGCCGAACCATACACCTTAGCGATGATCTTAGAAAAAAATCATCTTATGGGCAATGTTCTAGCAACGGATATTGATGATGACATTTTAAAGAAAGCACGTTTAGGTCAGTATTCGACAAATGAGTTAAAAAATGTTTCTGATACTGATGTTAGACGATATTTTAAGTCATTAGGACCAGACCAGTATCAAATAGGACCAGCCGTCAAACAACGAGTTTCGTTCAAGAAACATGATTTATTGGCTGACCAGTATGAATCAGGTTTTCATGCGATAATTTGTCGCAATGTAACGATTTATTTCAAACCCGAGGCACGCGATCGAGTTTATCAAAAAATAAGTGAGGCGCTGGTACCAGGTGGAATATTGTTCACGGGAGCAACAGAAACACTTAACAGCGCAGAAAAGCTGGGGTTAAAGAAAATAGAGTCGTTTATATATGAGAAACAAGGTGAGTGAGACGGGAGAAAGTGAGCACTATCGGACACTAGATTCAGATTGCGTATTTTGCGATGTGGAACTAATGTTGGATAGGCGGAGCTTTCTGTCTCAAGCAACCTGACTAAGAAAACAAGGTGGAGTGAGCCGGTTAAAAGTCGAGCATTAGCGGACTTTAACAATAAGCACAGACCATTCGTGCTTAGGTGTAAATAATTTGAATGGGGGGATCATTGATGGCTGACGATAATAGTGTTTATCGCGATATCTTTTTCGAAGAAAGCGAAGATAATTTAACACAACTAAATGATAATATTCTAGAACTTGAAAAAGAACCAGACAATATCGATTTGATCAATGAAATTTTTAGAGCTGCACATACCCTAAAAGGAGTGTCAGCAACTATGGGATATACTGTCATGAGCAAGTTGACTCATAAAATGGAAGATATTTTTGATCTTTTCAAATCAGGCAAGTTGAAGGTAACAAGTGATCATATTTCTCTGATTTTTCGGTGCTTAGATAAATTGACCGAACTTCTAGACGGCTTGCGAGATGAAGAAGAACAAAGCGAAGATCAGATCACAGAATTATGGAATGAATTAGATAAAGTTGAAAATGAATTAGATGGCGGCCAAACAAAAACCGCTGATAAAAATGTAGATGAGAAGAAAGCTCCAGAAGATAGTCAGCTCGAACTGAAATTTGAAACTTTAGAAGAAGCTGACTTATCAGTGATCGAACAGGCTAAAACACAACATCTTAATGTGATCAGTGCGGCAGTTCGAATCGATCCAGAGTCAATGCTGAAAGGCCCACGAGCATTCTTAGTCATCGATAAGCTCGACAGTGAAGGAGATATTATTCACACTGAACCGGCTCCTGACCAGCTGGAAGAAGGCAATTTTGATACAGATTTCAAATTGTTGATCCTAACTGAAAGTAATCAATATGACATTAAGAAGATCATTGAATCTAGTAGTGAGATCGCTGAAGTTTTGACGGCAGAATTCGATGAGAAAACTCAAAAGGCAGCCGCTGAAGAACCACAAAAAGACGCACAACCAGCTGTTGACAAAGAAAATACTACTGAGAAAAAAAGCGCTTCTCCTGAACCTAAGAAAGCAAAAGCCCCGTCTAAGAAGAGCACTTCGCATCAAAAAAATGCCAAAAATCAGTCGATCAGAGTTGATCTTTCTCGGTTGGATACCTTTTTGAATGTTGTATCTGAGTTGGTCGTTTATCGCAATCAACTAGAAGATGCCAATAGTCGCCAAAATTTAGAAGAAGTGCATGAATCTTTAGAACAGGTTTCACGCTTGACATCTGAACTGCAGGATTTGGTTTTGAAAATTCGGATGCAGCAAGTCAGCGTTGTCTTTAGTCGTTTTCCACGGATGGTTCGCGATCTTTCCAACCAGTTAAATAAAAAGATGACTCTTGAAATTGAGGGCGAAGAAACTGAATTAGATAAAACTGTGGTTACCGAACTCAGTGAGCCCTTGATCCATTTAGTTAGAAATTCAGCCGACCATGGGATCGAGGATGCTGAAAACAGAAAGAAACTTGGCAAACCGGAAGAAGGAAAGATAAAATTATCGGCTTATCAAGAAGGAAATAAGGTCATGATCACTTTGAGCGATGATGGTAAAGGCCTTGATCCACAAGTCCTTAAAATTACCGCTGAAGAGCGTGGAATCGATACGACCGGTATGAGTGATAAAGAGCTGCAAATGTTAGTCTTTAATCCTGGCTTTTCAACGGCTAAAAAGATCACTAACATTTCAGGACGTGGGGTCGGCTTGGATGCTGTTCAAGCTAAAATCAACGAACTGGGCGGTTCATTGGAAGTTGACAGTAAAGTCAATGTGGGTACGAAAACAGTTATCAAATTACCGTTGACCTTGTCTATTATTCAGGCACTGATGGTCAAACTAGGCGAAGAAACATTTGCTATCCCGTTAGATGTTGTTGAACGGGTCGAAATGATCCATGAAGATAATATTTTACAAACTGCTAGTCAGGAAGTCTATCCTTTACAGACAGGATTGACACCAGTGATCCGGACTGCCAACATTTTGAATATCCCTGAAAAGGATCAGGGAAAGAAATATATGATCTTGATCAAGGGTGATAATAAAGACTTTGGGATCGTAGTTGATGAATTGATCGGACAGCAAGAAATCGTGATCAAGAAGATTGATCCGATGTTGCAAAAAATCAAAAGATTCCAAGGCGCGACGATCCTTGGCAACGGCTCGATCGCATTGATCTTGGACGTCAATACGATCTGTAAAGACGCACAGGTGGGTTAAGATGGCATATTCAAACATACAATTAGATGCGTTAAAAGAAGTTATGAATATTGGCGGCGGCAAAGCAGCTACAACAATATCGCAAATGGTTGGTAGTGTGATCAGGATGCGTGTTCCAGAAGTCAATATCTTAAGTTATGACGAGCTTTACCAGCAAGTCATGGCCGATGACCAAGAAGTTTATGCCGTCTTGAGCAGCATCCATGGTGACTTAAAGGGTGCGATGCTATTTGTTATTACGGACCCGGCCGCTGAAGAGATCTCAAGTTTGATGATGGGAACAGATCAAGGTGTGACCGAAGAAATTAAGGTTTCTGCAGTTAGTGAATTGACCAACATTGTTTCAAGTTCATTTTTAACATCGATTGGCGGGATGCTGGAAAAGAAATTAAAACCAGAAGTTCCGGTAAGTTCGTTTGATATGTTTGGTGCCGTGATCAGTAGTGCATATATGGAATTTGAACAGTTTGGTGATGAGATCATGGTGATTAGAAATGAATTTACTTATGATTCTAATTACCTGGAAGCTTCACTATACTTCATCCCAGAGTTGGGTGTAATTGACAAAATGATAAAATCACTTGGAGTTTGAGAGGAGAATGTCGCGTGGCAAATAAAGTTTTGATCGTTGATGACGCTGTTTTTATGAGAATGAAATTAAAGGATATTTTAGAAAAGAACGGCTATGAGGTCGCTGGAGAAGCACAAAATGGGCAGGAAGCCTTCGACCTTTATCAATCTGAGAAACCGGACTTGGTAACAATGGATATTACCATGCCGGATGTGGATGGGATTCAGGCCGTGAAAATGATCAAGGAATTTGATAGCAATGCAAAAGTTGTGATGTGCAGTGCGATGGGCCAACAAGGAATGGTCATGGATGCTATCAGAGCTGGAGCAGTCGATTTTATCGTCAAACCTTTTGATACTGATCGGGTGATCAAAGCCTTAGATAAGGCATTGTCTTAATTAAAGTTCTATTGACTGAATTTAATTAAGAAAGGGAGTGTGTTTTTATGCAGATGATTTTGTTTAAAATGAATCAGCAACATTATTTGATAGCCGCAGGAACTGTAGAAGAAGTTGTTGATACGGTTCAAATTACCAAAGTCCCGCTTGCTCCGCTTTGGGTCAAGGGCTTGATAAATTTGCGAGGCACAGTGTTGACGGTGATCAGCTTGGCACAGTTAGTAGGACTGCCGGAATCAAAAACAAACCGAAATATTATGATAATGAAAAAAGATGATGAACGTCGTGGATTATTGATCGATGAAGTGATCGAAGTTGTGGATGTTGATCCTGATGATATTCAACTAAGTGAAGATCAAGCCGCCCTTTATTTTACCGGTGTGGTAGATTTGGGTGAACAAACGATTGCTGATGTGATCGACGTTAATGATAAGATTTTTTAATTGTGGAATGAACTAATAAGCGAGAGGAAGTGTCTTTGTGGATCAGGTGTTATCACAGCAGGAAATCGATTCACTTTTAAATGCCTATGATTCGGGTGAATTAGACGAAGAAGTGATCGATGAAGAACAAAATGACGAATCACAAGCGAAGCCATACGATTTTAGAAGACCGACACGGCTATCTAAAGAATATATAAATACTTTACACATGATTTTTGAAGACTTCGCTAAGATGAGCGGCAATGTTCTTTCAAATATCTTGCGGACTAACTTGGATATGCAATTAGCATCGATCGAGCAGATCAGTTATGACGAATTCATTCATTCAATCCCACGTGTGACTTTGATTGGAATGTTTAAAGCAGCTCCACTTAAAGGATCACACATGATCGAAATCAATCCCCAACTATGTATGACTTTAGTCGAATTGTTGTGTGGCGGTGCTGATTTGGAGAGTAACCGAAAAAATCAACCGCCTTTGGACAAAAATGGTTTTACAGATATCGAATTAAGTTTATTGGATGAAGTTATGAGTGAATTCTCTAAAATTTTGCAATCGGTTTGGAAAGAAGTCCTAACACTTGATGTTGAGCTTGAATCTCTAGAAACAAATCCACAATTACTACAGTCCTTATCACCTAATGAACCAGTCGTATTAGCTACTTTCACAGTACAGCTTTTCGGAGTTTCAACATTTATTAACTTGTGTATTCCTTATGTTTCATTCGAAGGTATCCTAGATAAATTGAGTTTGCATAATTGGTTTGACTCAAGCCAGGAATTAAGTGAAGATGACCAAAGCGAATTAAAACACGGGTTAAACGCAATAGATCTGCCAATGGAAGTCGCTTTGGGCAACACCCAAATGGACTTGGCTGATTTCTTGAAATTAGAACCAGGCGATGTCATCAAACTGGACTCTAAAATCTCCAGTCCGTTAGATACGTACATTGAAGACCGACCGTTTTACTGGGTCAAACCAGGGAAAAAGAATGGACAATTCGCAATTGAGTTATTGAGCAAGATCGAGGGGGAAGAAGAATGACGGAGAGTTTAACACAAGAACAAATAGATGCTTTGATGAATGGCAGTGATACTCAAGAAGCTGCGCAATCAGATGATGAAGAATTATTGGAGGGGTTAGATCGCCAAGGGGTCAAAGACCTGATCGGTGAAGTTGGTAATATTTCCATGTCACAGGCAGCAACAACTCTGTCATCAATTCTGACTCATCGTGTGGCAATTACGACACCACGTGTTAAAAAAATCCATTTTGGTGAATTACTCGACCAGATCCATGCACCCAAGGTCGCTACGACCGTTGAATTTCGTGAAGGTTTGGCAGGAACTAACTTAATGTTGCTAGAGGTCAGTGATGCAACGGTTATTGCTGATCTGATGATGGGCGGCGATGGAAAGTCAGCTTCAGAAGAATTTACTGAAGTCGAGCTAAGTGCTGTGAGTGAAGCAATGAACCAAATGATTGGTTCAGCTTCAACGTCCATGGCCACTATGATCAACCAAAAAGTTGATATTCTTCCACCTAAGGTGCACTTGTGGGAAAATCCTGACGATGTGGATGAAAACTCTTTAGACCGCGGAGAAGAAATCTACTGTATTTCATTTAAATTGGATGTAGAAGGATTGATCGAAAGTGAAATTATGCAGATCTTTTCTTTGGAAATGGTCAGAGATATTGTGAAAGCAATGATGTCTGACAAAGCAACCGTTGTTAAACGTGATGTGGAGAAACCAGCAGTTGAGAAAGCCAAGACTATTAGTAAACCACAACCAACTCCGCAGCAAGTTAATATCCCGCAAAAGCCAAGCAATGAACATCCACAAAGAAAGGCGCAGGTCACTAACGTGGAAATTTCTAAACCTGAATTTGAAGAATTGTCGAGTCACCAAGAAATCAGCGGCGATAACTTAGATTTGATTTTAGATATTCCATTAAACCTAAATGTCGTCTTGGGACGGGCTAAAAAGACTGTTCGAGATATTTTAAACTTTAATACGGGTTCAGTTATCGAACTTGATAAATTAACAGACGAACCTTTGGAGATCATGTTGAATGGGAAATTGATCGCGACTGGGGAAGTTGTTGTGATCAATGAAAACTTTGGTGTGCGGATCAATAAGATCATTTCTCAAAAACAAAGGATCAATAAAATAAATTAAGTTAAAAAAAGTTGAACCTTTAGGTTTAACTTTTTTTATTTTGGCCGATAACTGTATTTGTAAAGTCAAAAAGGAAAAAGGAGGCATTCACATGAAAATTAATCGAGATATTTCTTCAATCAATTCACAAATGATCCAAAACTATTATCACAATCAAGCCTCAAAAACAACGAAAAAGGGTGCACCACAACAGTCTAATGTTAACTTATCAGATACTGCTCAAAGATTAGTAAACAACGCTAAAAATCGTGATATAGACGCTGATGTGGATGCAGCTAAGGTCGACAAAATCAAACAGCAGTTGGCAAACGGAACATATAAGGTCTCACCAGAAAAGATTGCTGATCAGATGTTCCAGGAAATGAAACAAGAAGGAAATAAAGATGAATGAAAGGGCATTTCAGGCTAAGCTTAAATTATTTATCAAAATACTAAAACGTGAACAAAAGTTTTTAGTTCTTGATGACGGAGAATCGCTAAATGGAATTGTTCCGCAAAAGGAAGATTTCTTACTGATTTTTGATAAGTATACTGGTGAAATTGGCGACAAAACAAAGATGCTGATTCAAGAGATCCAGGAGTTGCAAGAAACCAATTTATTGTTGACCCAACAAGCCTTGGCTTACCAGAAAAAAATGATGGATACGATCCAACACAGCTTGGAAAAACAGGAAAATACGTATGTTGATAAGCATAGGACTCAAAGTCAACCTAAGCGAGAAGATATTCCTGCGGCAATCGTAGATCAGTCATTTTAGGTTGTAGAAGGGGTGCGTGAACCAAAAGTTCGATAGTGCTCACTTTCTCCCGTCTCACTCTACCTTGTTATTAGTTAGGTTACGAAATGCAAAAGCTTGCGCTTAACTAACTTCAACAACAAGTCGCTAAATGCACGACTTATTGTTAAAGTCCGTTAATGCTCGGCTTCTAACCGCATTTCTTCACCTTGTTATTCTTAGTCAGGTTGCGTGAACCAAAAGTCTGTGCCTATCCAACTTTGACAACAAGTCGCAAACCACGACTTATTGTCAAAGTCCGATAGTGCTCAACTTTTATGCGGTTCACTTCACCTTGTTATTCTTTAGGAGGACTTTCATGTCAGGTTTATTTGGTACTTTGAATACTGCTCGCAGTGGGTTAGATGCTAACCAAATCGGCTTGCAGACTAGCAGTCATAATATTGCTAATACTAATACCGAAGGTTACTCGCGCCAGCGTGTTGATTTATCAACGAAGATCCCTTATGCAAAAGCAGGAGTGGGTTTGATCGGTAGCGGTGTTCAAGCTGACGGTATCTCACGGATCGTTGATGACTTTGTACGTTCACAGGTTCGAGATTCTAATTCAGATTACAATTTTAACGTCCAAAAGTCAGATGTTTTGGCTTTATTAGAAAATGCATTACATGAGCCGTCAGACGATGGACTCATTACACAATTGAATAATTTTGCTGACAGCTTACAAAAGTTAGCCGACAATCCTGAGTTAGATACGGCTAAAACTAATAGTGTTCAAATGGGTGTTGCTTTAGCTTCTTATATCCAGCAAACTGCGCGGCAAGTTTCACAAGTTTCTACTGATACACGTTCTTCTCTGGCGAAAACTGTTCTAGATTTTAATGAAAAGGCGGAACAACTCGCTAATTTGAATCAACAGTTGTATGACAGTCATTTAAGTGATGAACAGCCCAATGATTTGTTAGATCAGCGCGATAGTTTGTTAAAGGATATGTCTGCTGAAAGTAATTTAACAGTCTCGTTTGACAAATATGGCCGTGCTTCACTTAGTATCGGTGACCATGCCGTGGTTGACAGTGAAAAAGGAGTACAGACTAAGTTAAATGTTGTTGTCAGTAATTCTAACGGCGAAGCTCAGATTTTGCCGAGTGGTGATGAAACACAACCGAAGCAAACGATCGATGGAGATTTCACGGTCGGAGAGGTCGTTTTTGAAACAGCGAACGGTTCAGAGAAGTACAGCAAGTTAGCAGTCAAGTCTGGTTCGATCGGCGGTTTGCAAGAATCATTGGCTGAAGTGGAAAGCCATCGAGCTGAATTAAATGATTTTGCCAAAGGCGTTGTAGAAATCGAAAATATCGTTTATTCTGATGGGCAAACTCCAGATAGCGGCTTTTTTGAAATCACTGATCCAAGTGATCCGGCTTTAAGTATTAAGATCAACGATGATTTAGTCGCAGATCCAGGCAAAATGAAAGTCGGTACTGGTGATGATCCGGCCGAAGGAGATAATGGCCGTGCTTTAGCGATGGCTAAGGCGCTTAAGAGTAAGCTTGATTATCCGGTTGATACGGCGAAATTGTTGGAAAATTATAATAAGGGTACTTTGACCTTCAATAATTCTCAAGATGGTTTAACGATTCCAGGTGCCTATAACAGTATCGTGACAAAAAATGGGATATCTAAACAAAAAGCAGACAATATGGCATCTGCTCAATTATCAGCGTTGAACCAACTGGAATACAAAGACCAAGCAGCTTCTGGTGTTAATTTGAATGAAGAAATGTCAGATGTGATCAGATTTCAACAGGGGTTTCAGGCTAATGCCAAATTATTAAATGTCGTTTCAGAAATGTTGGATACTTTGATCAATAGAACGGGGGTTTAATCAATGAGAGTTTCCAGTAAAATGGAATATTCTGATTTCTTGAAGAATTTACAGATCAGTACTAACAAGGTTCAAAAGACAATGAATCAACTGTCTAGTTTGAAAGAAGTCAATAAGGCTTCTAATAATCCTTTGTTAGTCGCAAAGATCTTAGATCTGAATGTTTCGATTTCACAAAACAAAACGTATGGCCAAACAATTTCTGATTCCAAGCTCTGGTCGCAAACGCAAGACTCAGCTTTAGATAATGTTTCGACCTTGATGCTTTACATTAGAAATTTGATCGAGTCGTCGGCCAATAGCGGAACAGCTACACCTGCGGTTTACAATGCGAACCGTAAAGAAATCTCGCAGTCGATCTCAGGGATAGTTGATGCTTTGAATACCAACTATGATGGCAGGTATATCTTTGGGGGGACAAAGACACAAGAACCGCCATTTGCTGTTGTGACAGACGAGGGGGAAGCTGTCAGCTTAGAATACAGAGGCAACGTGGATAATTTACAGCGTGAGATTTCCGATGGCGTTAACATAGATTTAGCTACAGACGGGTCACGTTTGATGCACGCCGATGGTTCGTCTGGCATTGATAAAGATAGCAAGTCTGAACTGACCGAATTCTTTAGCGGTTTGATCGATACTTTGAAATCGGGGGATCCAGATAGAAAGTTATCCAGTGAATATTTGTCAGGGATCGATAAATTTACTGAAAACTTTACTGACTATAGATCTAAGATCGGTTCGATCGAAAATCGTTTAAGTTCAGCATCAGCTCGAAATAAATCTGAGAAAAATACTTTAGCGGAAACTTTATCTAATAAACAAGATGTTGATGTTGCAGAGAAGTATATGGGATATCAAAATCAAATGATTGCATATCGTTCGACCTTGGCTATGGGGACTAAGGTCATGCAAACTTCGATATTAGATTATCTGCGTTAAAGTTATGTTTTGTTTTAGTGGGGCTAAAGGGGTAAAAGAGCAGTAATTGCTCGTTAATTTGATGACTTCAGTGCAAGCAAAAGCAAATACTGGCAAACATATTATTTAGGGGTTGTTTGCTCTAGTGGTTTTGTGAACGATAGTCATGAGATCCTTAGGGGGTCAAATTAGATAGTTAGGGAAAGATGGGGAAAGAAAATGGCAAGTAAGAAAAAAGTTGCTAAAAAGAGTATTCAGAAGTATATTTTACCGTTACTCTTATTGATAGCATTGGTACCGGCAATTATAATGAATTTGATCTCATACGGGAATACACGTCAGCAATTGATCGAGAAAAATGACCGTTTAAAAGTGACGGCTGTAAATGTTTTGCAACGGCAACAAGTTGACATGCGGCAAGATGTTACTGGACAAATTGCTAGTTTGGAAAAAAGACCAGAGTTGACCAATAATGTCAACTTAAAAGACGCTAACAGAACTTTGAAAATTGCCAATGGCGACGCTCAGGGAACGATCACAAACTTGATGTATGTCAATACTGATGGTACATATGCCTATTCAAATTTTGCGATGCCTAAAGATATGAATATTTTAGATCAAGATTGGTATCAAAAAGCACCTACAGGGCATGCATATTGGTCGATTCCATATGAGGATCCGGCTAATCATTCGTATAGTGCAAGTGTTTCCCAGAAAATCATAGATAAGCAGGGAAAGGCCCATGTTTTAGCAATTACTGTTTCATATTCATCAGTACAAAAATCTGTTGAATCGATGGAAATCGGAAACAATGGTCAAGCCGCCGTTTTAACTAAAGCCGGCAGGGTTTTGATCAAAAAGAACACTGGTAAAAGCAATAATACTTTTAAAGCAGGTAAAATGATCAACAAGACAGCCGTTTATAAAGCAGTGGCTGCTTCAGCGAAAAAGAAGGGGACGATCAAAGTTCCTGGAGGTTCGCAGATCAATAAGGTTACCTTTGACAAGGGCAATGGAACAACTGACAATTGGACCATCGCCCAAATGAACAATAGTGATTTGAGCGCAGGCACACATCATATGTTGATAACCTTGACAATCTCAATGTTGGCGATCATCATTTTAGCCGTGATAATATCTTACTATAGTGCAGGTTTGATCAAACGTGCTTTATTAATACTTGAGAAGTTCTTTATAGATGCTGGCCAAGGTAAGATGAGTTACGTGCCTGCAGTGGGTGAAAAAATCGAGTATTCTAAGGTAACAATAGAACGTCTAGCTCAAAAGATGACCAGAGCTGATGCGAATGGACATGAGTTTAACAGAGTAGCGGCTAGTTACAATAATATGATCGCTTCTGTCACTGTTCTGATCGGACAAACACAGCAAGAAGCCAAGAATGTTTCTGAACAAGCTGCATCATTACTTGACCTTTCGAAACAAACAACAACTGCTTCTGAAGAAATCGCACAGACGATCACTGAAATTGCTGAAGTGACAGGATCACAAGCAAAAGAAACTACTGAAAGCGTGGACAACGTTCAAAAAATCACTGCACATATTGATAATGTCAATACGAATATGGAAGAGCTTGCTAATTCATCCAAAGAAGCTTCAAAAGTTGGACAAAATAACCTGGATGTCATGGACAAGGTCAATGGTAACTGGTCAAATGAGATCAACGGAATGCAAGCTTTGATGAGTAGTGTTCAGGAAATGGATAGTGATGTACAAAACATTACTAAGATCATTAACGTTATCAATGATATTGCAAGACAGACGAACTTGCTTGCTTTGAATGCATCAATCGAAGCAGCTAGTGCAGGCGAAGCAGGAAAAGGATTCTCAGTTGTTGCAGCGGAGATCCGGAAGTTAGCTGAACAAAGTAATGATTCAACTAAAGAAATTGAGTCGATCATTGAACAGATCAGACAACAATCAACTGGTTTGGTCAAGGCAACAACAGACTCACTGGAAAGCAGTGAAAAACAGACTGGTTTGATCACAGAAGCTATCAAGTCGACAATGAACGTTTATCAGCATAATGAAGCTATGGGTGCAAATGTTCAAAAGATCCATGAGGGTACAAAAGAGATCAGTGAAACTCAAAAGATGATCTTAGATAAACTTGAAAGCATCTCAGCTTCAACACAAGAAAACGCAGCTGGAACAGAGGAAGTTTCGGCTAATTCTGAAGAAGTGCAAGCTACGATGGATGAGTTTACCCAACATGTTTCGACCTTGGAAGAAACTGCTGCTCAGTTGCAAAAACTGACGGGTCAATTTGACTTAGATAACTAAGCAGACAGCTGAGAAGCTGGCCAATTGCGAGTCCGTTATTAAATAGCAAAAAGTTAATATAAGAGAACTGCAAACAAAAAAGATCGTTCTTCTTTAAATTGAAGGACGATCTTTTTGCATGCAGTTAATTATTTTGCCAACTAATAATCAGTGCTTGTGGACCGATGAAGGAAAATATCGAAGGTGAATATAGATCAGTTACTAGTCGAAGTTGCGGCATAATTTCTTTCAGGCAAGAAACATATTTTTCCAAGACCATTGTATTGTCTGCCATGATTGCTAGTTCCGGCTTGCTTGCAGAACTGCGAAACTTATTCAATATTGCCGTTGCAATTTTTTTCGTGCGTGAACTTTTCATCAGAACTTCAAGTTCACCATTTTCGGAAAAATGCAGCAAGGTTTTATAATGCAGCATATTATTACTGAAAAGATGTGCATTATTTGAAATAGAACCGATCCGACGCAGATTTTTGAGATTTTCCATTATGACCAGCGTATGTTGTTTTTGGCGGTACTTGGTTAGTTCTGTTAAAATGTCAGCAATTTTCAATCCGTGAGTAATCAGAGTAAGTGCTCGTTCAACCAACGCACCTTCTGCAGGACCAAGAGTATGAGAATCAAAGAGATGGATCTTAAGCGGCTGTTGACAGTTCTTGGCGAAAGTAGAGAGATTTGAGCCTAAGCCACTGATCGAACTGGCAATATGTATACAAAGTATGTCAGTATAACCAGCCTGTTGAAGTTCATCAGTTACTGCAGAAATTGTTGTTAGTGGGATCTGCTCTTCTGTTACAGTGTTGAGTGTGGCTTCCCTTAGTGTTTCTAGTCCAGCAACTTCTGGCAATTCATTGGGATAATAAGTTTCTCCATCCAATGAAAGTGGGATCTGTAAGACCTTAATATTCGGTTGTGATCTGACTTTACTGCTGATCATCGCAGCACTGTCAGTTAAAATAGCGATTTTCATTAGTAATATCCATTCATTGTAAAAATTTCGCGGGTCGTGTCAAATATTTGTTAGAATAGACAGTTAGTTGATCCACGATTTTTAGCGACTAGTTACTCGGTCGTTAAAATGTCCAATAATAAAATTATAACATGCTTTTTAGGTTGATAAACGGTCGTCTTTTTTCTATACTTGAAAGTGCAGTATTAATGGAATAATTACTTGTTACATGGTGGTTCGTGACCATCCCACCTAAAAAAACTAGGAGGTTTTTAAAAATGACACGTGTTAATAATAAAGTTGCTGAGATCACCAAAACAGCTTTGATCGCTGCACTTTATGTAGTTTTAACCGTTACTTTTATACCATTGAGTTATGGCTCGATCCAATTTCGTTTGTCAGAACTGCTCAATACTATGGTGGTTTTCAACAAACGTTACATGAGGGGTGTTTGATTGCTAATTTATAGTCATCAATGGGGCCGGAATGTCATAGGCAGTCGCACTAGAATTACATCTGGTCAGTGAAGTTTTGTTTTGGATGACATATTTGACAGTCGGCATTGGTGAATTTGTTGTGGTTTTAATTGGCGACATTGTTGTGTGGCTGATCAATGAAAAAGTTGATCTAAGCCGGTAAAAGTGAGCGTGGTTTGCAAATAAAGAGGTGGCAATGATGCTGACATTCCTGTTTATATTATGCGTCCTTTTTGTGTGGAGCGTTTTGAGCTTCTTTTTCAACATCGGCTGCGGTTGCTTGTTAGGAGTCATATTTTTACTAATAATAATTGCTATTCTTTAAAATTAATCGAATAGAACTGAGGCAAAGCATTTTTGACGATAAACATGTTTTGTCTCAGTTTTTTTACGAAGTGTTAGGAAGATGAAAGCTTTTGATTACAAATGTGGCCTTCAAGCTGTCCAGACGAGGGCGGTGTGGCCACAACTTTAGTGAAACGATGAATATCCAGAGACAGACTAGAAACATGATAGATTTTCTTCAGTGTAAATTAAAAAAACATAATGTTGATCACATTACAGTTCTTTGCTTTATAGGTGGTTCACATTATTTAACTGTTACTGCTTTTGTAAACCGTCGATGGCTTGGGAGATATTATTCACAGCGTTAGTAACGTCTTGCTGAGTGGCAGCGTAAGACTTGATAACACCATTACCTCTCATGGCAGCCTAACGTAAGTTATCTAAGGAGCTCTTGGTATAAACGCCATTGGTGTAGAGATACTTATTGGCTTCTTGCAGTTTTGCTTCTAAGCTGCTTTTATCAACGTTATCTGCAGGAGTAGGTTGACTGGTTGGAGCGCCGCCGCTATTTGATGGCGCTGTTACAGTTTGACCATTGAATGTCAAACTATTGCCAGCATAAATCAGGTCAGCATTTGCGATATTATTTTGTGAAGCAAGCTGATCTGGTGTAACAGTCAGACCTTTCGTTTTCAATGCTTCAGAGATCCCCCATAGGCTGTCGCCGTATTTGATCGTATATGGGCTGGAAGTATTTGTAATATTAGCTGCGATCTCATTAGGAGTATTGGCCTTCCATGTATCAGCAGATGCTAAATTTGGAACGGCAAATAAGGCACCGGCTAAGACTGCAGTTGCACCAGCAATCTTAAGTTTATTATTTGTTGAGTGTACTTTTTTCTTGTTACGGTAATTAATACTTTCATTGTTCATCTGGTATAACCTCCATTCGAAAATCTTCGAAGATCAGTTTCCTTGTTTCAATGACTAATATTTAACCTTGAGTAACTGTCGTGTCAATGTTTCCTCCTCTTCGAGTGATTTAGTTAATCCTTGCTTTTGTTAACAATTGTATCTTAACACGGGATAACTATAAGTTAAATGTTTTGAATTCCATAAATAATAAAAAGATTTTAAGCAAACAAATGTTGATATGGCGGGAACTATGTTAGAAAGATATTTAAAATTATTATTATTAGTGTTTAAAGTGATTGGTGTAGTTAATTTCCAGGATGGAGTGTGGAAGTTATTTAGGTTAAAATAGTTAAGAAGAAACTTTAGCAAAACAGTGACAAATTTGAGCGAGCAGTTTTAGCTCGTTGATCTTAAGGAGACTAAAAAATGAAGCACATTGTGACAGGTATCGTGGCTCACGTTGACGCGGGCAAGACGACACTTTCTGAAGCCTTACTATATCAAACGGGTGAGGTCCGCCATTTTGGCAGAGTTGATGATCAAAATACCTTCTTAGATCCTGAGGAGTTGGAGAAAAAACGTGGGATCACGATTTTTTCTCACCAAGCATGTCTGACAACCAGCGATTTGGCGCTGACCTTGTTGGACACCCCAGGGCACGTCGATTTTGCAGCCCAGACGGAACAGGTTTTAAGTGTGCTCGATTATGCGGTACTTGTCATCTCTGCTAACTCAGGAATTCAGGGGTATACATTAACTTTATGGCGTCTTTTGGAACGATACCATGTGCCGGTTTTTATTTTTGTAAATAAAATGGATTCTACCCAAAAAAAGTGCCAAGATCTAGTCCAGCAATTACAAGCTAATTTATCAGCAGCCTGTCTAGATTTTGGAAATGCCATTCCAAAACTGGCAGAAAACAATCAGTTGGCAGATGATTTTTATGAGTCTGTAGCACTGAGCGATGATGAAATTTTGAATCAATTTTTGGATACCGGGCACGTCAAGCCAGCTGCGATCCGCGACTTGATCAGTCAGCGTAAAATCTTTCCATGTTATTTTGGTTCAGCCTTAAAAGTGGACAAAACGGATGAACTGTTGACTGGTTTAGAGTATTGGACACAAGAAAAGCCCATGGTCAGCGGGGACTTTGGCGCACGTATTTTTAAAGTTTCACATACTGAAAAAAAAGAACGGTTAACATGGCTGCGAGTCACCAGCGGCGCGTTACATCCTAAGGCGATCGTACTAGGCGAGCAAAAAGCCAATCAACTGCGAGTTTATAACGGAACAAAATATGAAGTTTCCAAAGAAATAAGCAGCGGGGAAGTTTGCGCGATCCCAGGTTTGAAAGAAACATATCCAGGGCAAGGTTTAGGGATAAAAGAAGATGCTGAAGCCCCGCAATTAACCCCAGTCCTTAATTATGCAGTTGATCCTAAAGGACAAGGTATTCAAGTTTGCTTGCAAGCTTTACGTGAGTTAGAAGATGAGGATCCTCAATTGCACGTCACGTGGTCAGAACAACTTCAAGAAATTCAAGTTCAGTTAATGGGAAAGATTCAACTAGAGATCTTAGCAAATTTATTAGCCGCTCGTTTTGGCTTAGAATTGGCATTTGATCAAGGAAGAATTTTGTATCAGGAAACCATCACGACACTAGTTGAAGGAGTGGGCCACTTTGAACCCTTGCGCCATTACGCTGAGGTCCATTTATTATTAGAACCGACACCACGGGGCAGTGGTCTTAGTTTTGGCAGTGATTGTTCGTTGGAAGTCTTGGCAAGTAATTGGCAACATCAAGTCCTGACAAATTTGCAGGCCAAGCAACACCTAGGGGTCCTAGCCGGCATGCCTGTGACCGATATGAAAATCACTTTGATCAGCGGCAAAGCAAGCAATGTGCATACTGTTGGCGGAGATTTTCGCCAGGCAACCTGGCGGGCTGTGCGACAAGGACTAATGGAATTGCGACAACAAGGAAAGTGTGAGTTGTTGGAGCCATGGTATCAGTTTAATTTGCAAGTCGGTACGGACCAAGTTGGGCGTGCAATGACTGATATTGAAAGAATGAGCGGTCATTTTGCAACACCTGAGCAAAGTACTAGCCAGTCAGAAACAGTGGTATTAACGGGAGAAGCGCCAGTGTCAGAAATGCAGGGGTATGCGGAAGAAGTGCGCTCCTACACCCATGGAAAAGGACAACTGGAATGTATTTTTGCTGGTTATCGTCCGTGTCACAATACTGCCGCAGTAATTGCAGAGAAGTCGTATGATCCAGTTAGTGATCTGGATAACACACCAGACTCGGTTTTTTGTGCTTATGGAGCTGGCTATCCGGTTGCGTGGAATGAAGTTCCGCAAATGGCACATGTATCTTATAGAAATTAAAAATAATTTTAAAAAAACAAAAAATTTAGCAAAATAAAAGAGTCTGCGTAAGCAACAGGCTCTTTTTCTATGAGATAAAGTAATTTTTCTGATACAAAATAAACAATGAGAAAAGTATATGTAAGTCAATTAATGTGAGGATATTTTCTCAGTTTTAACTACGATAACGTATTCATTGTTGAAATGGTTGATCTGACAGTCTTCCATTCGATAATCCGCTAAGGTTTGCGAGCAGGCATTTTCAAAAGTTTGATCAAGATCTTGACCATGAAAAACTTTAATTAATGAATCCTCCAAGATATTCACTCCTATTCTTTAAATATCAAATAGAAATATAGCATAAAGAGCGGTAAAAATCACATTGTGCATTATATGATTTAACGTAAATTTTTAGATATAATAATCATTTAAGGAATACAATCTTTTGCAATATCGTTTATTTTTTAGGAGGAAAGCAAAAACTATGCAAGATCAATTCGTTGTTTATCCTATCAAAATCAAACCGACTGGTGAAAATTCATCCAATTATCTGGTTTACTTACCGGATTTTCAAGGTTATACGCTGGGAGAAGATTATGATAATGCACTTTTTATGGCTCGTGATTATATTGGAACACGCAGCCTTTTCAATAAGTTGCCGCCAGCCATCAAGCACTTACCTTTAGTGGGTGGATCTGAAACTGCGTTATTTATTAAAGTGAATATTACTTCATTTCGTTTACAGCATGGTGTGAGGGCTAACGGACATTTATAGGTTGGGAAGAATTATTTCCAATTTACAGCGTGGAAAGGCGAGAAAAGTGGCACTATACTCGGTTCGCGCCACCTTGTTCTTAGTCAGGTTACGAAATGCAAAAGCTTGAGCTTAACTAACTTCAACAACAAGTCGCTAAAACCACGATTTCTTGTTAAAGTCCGTTAATGCTCAGCTTCTGCTCGCATTTCTCCACCTTGTTATAAAAAAAGTTACTTCTATTGGGCTTCAACTTTGCTTTTGCTGATGTCCGCTAGAAGTAACTTTTTTGCTTGTGTTTTTTATTTATTGGAATAGGTTGCGATCTCGATCAGGTTTTGGTCGTAGTCATGGATATAAATCGAAGTCATTTGACCTTCAGATCCATTGCGCTTAACTGGTCCTGCAACAATGTCGACAAAATAGCTTTTAAGATGGTTCATAATATCATCAGCCTTATCTTTGACAACGATGCACAGGTCAGTGCTGCCACTCGTTGGGGCTGATGCTTGTAATTTTACAGGCTGATCGATCTGGCGCAAGCGGATCAACTGATGGCCGCAACGAATCGTTTTTGTTCCTGCGGTACTTTGTTCCGGGAGCTCTTGCATATCAAACACTTCATGATAAAAGCGAAAAGCCTGCTCTAAATTATTGACGGGTAAAACAATATGGTCTAAACGACTAACTTTCATTTTTTGACAACTCCTATATTTCTTACAAAATCATTTCCATGATTATTATAACAATCTCAGTTGTAGATTAACATAGTTTGGAGCGGCTGCTGTCAGTTAGTTTGTGTAAGTCAAAATTAGGTGACTATAAAATTTTCACACCTGTAAGTGAGTCCTTTTACTTGACGAAACTTTTAATTTTGTTTTTACAATTAGCGAAATAAGAGGAGGCATAACAGATGGAGAATATCAAGTTAAACAATGGTGTAAAGATTCCACAATTAGGACTTGGCATGTTCCAGATCGAGGATGATAAGGTGCTCAAGCAGGCCGTTTTAGCCGCAATTAAGGCTGGTTATCGTCATTTCGATACGGCTACCTTATATCGTAATGAGCAGGCTTTAGGTGAGGCATTAGCCGAATCCGGGATAGCACGCGATGATTTGTTTGTCACATCGAAAGTCTGGAATACTGTGACAACTTATGATGGGACTAAGCAAGCTTTTGCAGACAGTTTGAAGAAATTGAACATGGATCATTTGGGCCTGTACTTGATCCACTGGCCAACAGAAGGCTACTTAGAAAAATGGCGTGCACTGGAAGATCTATATTCACAAGGCTTAGTACGTGCGATCGGAGTTTCTAACTTTGAGAAGAAAGACCTCGACACACTGTTGGCACATGCTCGAGTTAAGCCGGCAGTTGATCAGGTTGAAACACATCCTTATTATCAACGGCCAGAGTTACATGCCTTGTTGAAAGATCTAGGGATTGCTTATGAGTCTTGGAGTCCCTTGGGACGTGCTAAAAATGGCGCACTGCAAGATCCACTCTTGCAAAAAATTGGTCAGAAGCATAATAAAACGGTCGCTCAGGTCATTATTCGGTGGCATTTGCAAAAGGGTGAGATCGTGATCCCTAAATCGACCCATGAACAGCGGATCTTTGAAAACAGCAATGTTTTTGATTTCGCTTTGTCAGCTGATGAAATGAAGCAGATCGAAATTTTGGATAAGAACGAATCAATGAATTAAATTACTTGCTGGTCCAGAAGTTTTGAGGTTGCACCCTGTAGCCTTGAAAAATCAGCAAGTTCATAGATTTAAGTCACGCTGGGGTTGAAATTGAAAACAAAAAGTTACTAAAAAATGAGATGCGGAAAATCGTTTGTGATTTTCTCCATCTCATTTTCAGTATTAAAGCTATTTTTAAAATTATGTTAACAAGAGTTCAGCTTAATCCTTGTCAAATGGTCCTTGATCAAGGTAAGCATTCAGCATCCAAATTTTCTTATCGATGTCGCTCTTGAAGCCGTTGATCATATCCTGTGTTGGCTGATCATTTTCTTCATCGGTAATATCGATGGCTTTTTGGAACTGATCTCTAACATATCTGAACTGATCGACTAAACGTTGCATTAACTCTGGCAATGTGTATTGACCGTAGTCGATTTTTTCGTCAGGTAAGCCGGTGTTTTCGATAAACTCATGTGTTGTGGCAAATGGTGCACCGTTTAAGGCGATCAAACGTTCAGCAACTTGGTCCAGCTCGTCAGCAAATGCTTCGTTGAATTCATCCATCTGTGGGTGCAAATTAAAGAATTGCTTGCCCCGCATATACCAGTGAACTTGGTGAACGTTGGTTTGGATCTGTTCCAAATCAGCGACCAGTTGGTTCAGTTGTGCACGTGTCTTAGGATAATCATATTTTTGATTCATAAATAATAACTCCTCCTTAAATATTGGTGATCCTCTTACATCTTTATTATATGATTAATGTTTGCGAAATCAAGTAAATACTCTTTAAATTTTAGTGTTTTATAATATTTATAAATGAGTTCGCTAAATGTTTTAGATATAGGAGTAGATTTTTTAAATTCAAATATACAAATGATCTTTTTACGGTATTTTAAAGGAAGTTGTAGTACTAGCTGGGTGGTACTTGCGGGTCCGTATCAGTGGAATTACTTTAAATGAATACGTTATAATTAACTTGTGATGAAAAATACTTTTAACATCTTAATGGACGTAATAAAATGTAAAACTTATTTTAGTGAGACAAAGAAACTTGTTGTCAAAGGAGTGGATTTTTATGTCAGTTGATATGGATAATAAGTTGAGTCAATGGAATTTGGATTATACACAAGGAAAATTAAGCCTGACAGAACTTTTGTCACGGTTGCCTCAACACCAGCAACGCTTTTTTATGTTCGGGATCCCGACTTATAATAATTTAGGCGACCAAATGATCGGTTTCGCGCAGAAACTTTTTTTCCGGCGTAATTTTCCGCAACTACTTTATATTGAGATCACTGAACCGCAGACAGATCAAGCGATAGCTGAACTTCAAAAACAACTTCGCCCCAGCGATATGATCGGCTTTATCGGGGGAGGGAATGTTGGGAGTTATTACTTGAACCATGAACGTGCACGCCGCAAAGTTTTCAGCACTTTTATCGATAATTTGACGGTCTCATTTCCACAATCAGTCAACTTTAATGAGAATAGCCGGCAGGGGCAAAGGGAGTTAGGGTTAAGCCAGGAA
This sequence comes from Ligilactobacillus acidipiscis, assembly GCF_900116935.1. Taxonomy (NCBI): domain Bacteria; kingdom Bacillati; phylum Bacillota; class Bacilli; order Lactobacillales; family Lactobacillaceae; genus Ligilactobacillus; species Ligilactobacillus acidipiscis. Next base: position 2,017,380 of record NZ_LT630287.1, on the reverse strand, counting down.
GCCTATGGTAAGAATCCTAACTTGACCTTGTGTGCTCGTGAGACTCAAACGTTTCGCCGTTTTCAGCGCTATTTCGATAATAATGTTCTCTTCACGGGTGATATGGTGCTCTCGCTAGACCCCTTGCCTGGAAGAGGAAAACACGATGGCGTACTAATGATCATGCGCCACGACGATGAAAAGGTGACGGGTGATGATCCGTTGGACAAAATTACCACAGTTTTAGAGGAGTCTGATAGGTCTGTTTATCAAACTGATACAGTCGTGCCTTTTAAAGTTGAGGATGGTCAAGAAGACGACCCTAGCAGATCGACCTTGAAATTAAACGAACGCTGGCAATTATTTACGAATAAATTAGACGAGATCCGTGCCGCTAAAGTTGTGGTGACTGATCGCTTGCATGGGATGATTTTTTCAGTCATTACGCAAACCCCGGTCTTGGTGTTTGACAATAGCTATGGCAAGGCCAGCACATCTTATCATAACTGGTTCGCTGACCTAAATTATGTCAGACAGACCAACGATACCAGTCCAGAAAATGTGCTTAAAAACATTGAAGAATTAGAAAATATCAAACGAGTGGATCCATTAGAATTTGACCATAGTTATGATGCGTTGCTTAATCTGATCAACAGCCATTTGGTTGAAGAAGCTTGATATTTTCAGAGAGTTTTTAAGTTAAATCATTTGCCTAAAATTATTGATTATATTATTCTACAGTCAGATACTGAGAGGTAACTATGATATGCATCGCTCAAATAGGCTGAGGCTAGGAAAAATTTATTCCTCAACCTCAGCCTATTTTATTTTTGATTTATTGTATGCGTTTTCTTGCTATCGATTTATTCAAACGTTTGCCAAGCTAATGATCTTTATTAGCATACATGCGTTGGCCGGTTTCAGCATCGAAAAAATAAAGATCTTCTGGTGCGACTTGCAGCGTGACTTGCCGGTCATGCGGACTGCCTTTGATCTTACGTTCCAGTTGTGAAACGATGCTGCGCTCATGAGCTTCCAAATACAACAAAGTATATGCACCCATGTATTCAGCGTAATGCAACTGCGCTTTGAAGGTGAATTTTCCGTGCGGCTGTTCCTGACCTTCTTCAGCCGGCGTCAACGGGCTGGTCTTTTCAGGAACGAAGCCGACAAATATTTCCTGGGTTTCTTTTGGGATCAGCTCTTTTGCAATCAAAGCGGAAAGATCATAACTTGTTTCGCCGACCTTGAAGTGTGCCTCAGGATCAAGAAAACCGCGGAAAATGTTCATGCTGGGAGAGCCGATGAACCTGGCTACGAAAATATGATGCGGATCATCGTAAAGGTCGGCGGGCGACCCGGATTGCATGATGATCCCGTCGCGCATCACGATGATCTTATCCGCTAGGGCCATCGCCTCGGCTTGGTCATGGGTGACATATAAAGTTACTGTTCCAAGTTGCCGGTGTAAGTCGATAATATCTTGGCGAGTCTTAACTCTTAGCTTAGCATCCAGGTTTGACAGCGGTTCGTCCATTAAAAAGATCTCTGGGTCACGGACCATCGCCCGACCTAAGGCGACCCGCTGACGTTGCCCCCCTGAAAGCTGAGCCGGTTTTTGTTCAAGATAATCTGTCAATTGCAATTTGTCAGCTGCTTGTTCAACTTTTTCTTGGATCGTCTCCTTATCTTGCCTGGCGATCTTGAGGTTGTAAGCCATATTTTTAAAAACTGTCATGTGCGGGTATAAGGCATAATCCTGAAAAACCATTGCCACATTGCGCTTTCTCGGATCGATCGTGTCGAAACGCTGGTCATCGACCATGACTTGTCCTTTGGTGATCTCTTCTAAACCGGCAAAACAGCGCAGCAAAGTAGACTTACCGCAACCTGAAGGACCGACAACAGCAACAAACTGTTTATCTTCGATACTTAAATTAATATCTTTTAACGTATAATCCGACTGATTTTCATATTGTTTATATAAGTGTTTGATCTCGATTTTTGCCATCATTGGTGTCCACCTTTCAAATTATGGGCTTTACTGATCCATTAGAAATGAGTGAGACTTTGCTGGACTACTGAAAAGACTATTTCTTTTTGAGAGTTATGTGCCAAGATACAACAAGGAGGGCTGACCTATGCGAAAGTTGAAATGCTTACTAGTTTTATTACTAGTTATTGTAACACCATTTTTGTTATCTGCCTGCAAATCTGCTGAGTCTCCCAACTCAACACAAGATAAAAAAGTAACTATTAACTTTTTTAACCAAAAACCAGAGATCACGACGCAGTACCAAAAGTTGATCAAAATGTATGAAAAGAAACATCCAAATGTTTCTGTCCAGTTAACAACTTCTGGGCAAGGCGGTGGTGCAGCTGCTTTGCAATCTAAGTTCTCTTCAGGAGAAGCACCCGATATTATCATGCTGGGCGGTTTGCCTGAAATCGACCGCTACAAGGAGCACTTATTGACTTTAAAGGACATGTCAGCCACTAAGAATACCTTACCGCGTTTGATTTCAGGCGGAATGACTGAAAAACATCGCTTGGTAGGGATTCCCGTTGACTTGGAGGCCTATGGGTGGGTCATTAACAAGGAGGTTTTTCAAAAAGCAGGGATCGATCCAAATCGGATCCATAATTACGCAGAGTTTGTCAGTGCTGTCCAAAAAATCGATGCTCAAAAAGACAAGTTAAGACTACAGGGTGTTTTCGGTTTTAACGGCGCAGACACCAATTCGATTACCTCGATGTCAGCCCAGCTCACATCTGACTATTATAAAAATGATCAAGTCAAAGCCTTTGACAGCAAGAAATTCCCGTGGACTAAAGAGGAACGAATGAAACAGTATTTGCAGCTAGTCAAGCAATATAGTGTTAAACCGATCTTATCTGTTAAGTACGATGAGTCGATCCAAGATTTGCTGTTTAACGGTAAAGTGGCCATGATCCCGCAAGGTAATTGGGTCATCCCGACTTTAGACGGATTGCAAAAAGGCTGGGTCCAACAAAAAATGGGGATGCTGCCCTATTATGTCAAAGACGATGGTTCCGATGAACTGTTGACTGGGTCGTCGTGGTATTTGGGGTTGACCAAGGACCACCCCAGCCATGAGAAAGCAGCCAAAGATTTTATCAATTGGATGTACAATTCTAAGGAAGCGCAAGACGTGATCATCAACGAAATGCGTTTTGTTCCCGCCACGAAAGATTTTGACATCAAACGTTTGTCAGACGATGTTTCTAAAGAGATCTATGAAGTCGGGATTTCCAAGGATGCGGTTACACCGATCCACAAGCAATATCCGAATGGTTTTGCCAATGAAGTGATCGGGCCGATAGTTCAACGGTATTTGGTCGGAAAAACTACCTGGGAGAATTTAAAGAAAGTTATTTCAAACCAGTATAAACAGCTGAAAACAGTACAAAGCGGTCAGTAGGTGTTAGAAGTTGGAATGTGATGCAAACTTCGGTGAAGTAAGTGTTACAAGTTGGGATGTGATGCAAACTTCGGTGAAGTAAGTGTTACAAGTTGGGATGTGATGCAAACTCTGGTGAAGTAAGTGTTACAAGTTGGAATGTAACGCAAACTCCGGCAAAGTAAGTGTTACAAGTTGGAATGTAACGCAAACTCCGGCAAAGTAAGTGTTAGAAGTGAGAATGTGATGCAAACTCCGGCGAAGTAAGTGTTTGAAGTTGGAATGTAATGCAAACTTCGGTGAAGTAAGTGTTAGAAGTTGGGATGTGACGCAAACTTCGGTGAAGTAAGTGTTAGAAGTGAGAATGTGATGCAAACTCCGGCGAAGTAAGCGTCACAAATGAAATTGTAACGCAAACTTTCGCAAAGTAAGTGTCAGACTTAACGGTGAGGAGAGTGAGCTTATGCTAAAAAGACATCAATACTACGGCTTTATCATTCCGGCACTGGTGTTTATCATTGGAATCATTATTATTCCCTTTATTTACGGAGTTTTTGATTCCTTTACCAATTCCAATGGTATCAGTCGCCAGTTTATCGGCTTAAAAAATTATGAGCTATTATTTCACGATTATAATTTTTTGCAAAGCTTTTGGCTAACCGTCAAATTTTCGGCCGTTTCAGTCATCCTGATCAATCTGGTCGGTCTGATCTTTGCCTTGATCGTGACGCATAAAGACAACTGGTTCAATAATACTTTGAAGACGGTCTTTTTTGTACCTAATTTGATTGGGGGAGTATTGTTAGGTTTCATCTGGCAGTTTATTTTTACTAACGCGTTTAAAGCCCTGGCTGTCAACTTGAGTCTAAGTTGGCTCAATGGCTGGTTAAGTGACGAAACGACCGGCTTTTGGGGAATGGTGATTTTGTTTACTTGGCAAATGAGCGGATATATTATGCTGGTATACATCTCATTTTTAAACGCCATCCCGAAAAATTCGATCGAGGCCTCAACGTTGGACGGAGCCAGTGAATTACAGACTTTCTTCAATGTCAAACTGCCACAGCTGGCACCAGCCTTTACGATCAGCTTATTTTTGACCTTAGCCAATTCCTTCAAGATGTACGAACAAAACTTAGCGCTGACAAATGGTGGACCGTATCGCTCGACTGAAATGATCTCAATGTATATTTACAACACCGCGTTTGTCAATTTCCAGCAAGGTTATGCACAAGCAGCGGGGATAATTTTGTTTATTGTAGTTGCGGTAGTTTCTTTCGTACAATTGTATTTTAGCCGGAAGGGGGAGCGACAATGAAAAAAGCAGCTAAAAATAAAAAGACACAAAGTTTGATATACGGCTGTTTGGCAGCATTAGTCGGCTTGGTTTGGGTCTATCCGTTTGTGATCGTGGTCGTCAATTCACTGAAAACGAAGCGGGGGATCTTTAGCAATCCGCTGTGGTTTACGCATGACTTTACTGTGGATAACTTTAAGACGGCTTATCAGGCATTAGACTTTACGCACAGTTTTGTCAATTCGGTGTTGATAACTGTCGGCAGTGTCGTAGTTATTACGGCAATCTCGGCGGCTGCGGCTTATGCGTTGACCAGACACCAAGTCCGAATGAGTTCTGTTGTGTATTACTTATGTGCAGCAACAATGTTGATTCCTTTCCAGTCGATCATGATCCTCCTTAGTGTCGATGTTTGGCGCGCTTAACTTTTTGAATCGGACAGCACTGGTCTTGATGAATACTGGTTTGTCGGTCTCACTATCGATTATTTTGTATTACGGAGCTTTTCAGGGTGTTCCAAAATCGATGGATGAAGCAGCTACTCTCGATGGGGCGCCTGCGTTTCGAACCTTTGCTGACGTGATCTTGCCCGCAGTTAATCCGATGACAGGGACGGTTATTATCTTGAATGCGATGAAATTGTGGAATGATTACCTATTGCCATCTTTGGTTGTGAATAAAAATGGAATGTACACGCTTCCGCTCAAGATGTACATGTTTTTCGGAGAAACCAATAGTGAGTGGGAGTTAGCGTTGGCCGGACTTGTATTGTCGATGGTCCCGATCATTATCTTGTTTTTGTTATTGCAAAAGCAGATCATGAGTTCCGTGACTGAAGGTGCTATTAAATAAGCAAGATATTTTGCGGTTGTTTGTAAGTGTGAATGGTTAAAGCTGTTAGAAAAAGACAAGTTTAGCACCACGAATTAAATTGTGGATAAAAGTGTGACTTAGTTGTTAGTGCAAGAATTATCCACAGGCAGAAAACATTGTTTGAATAAATTTAGTTCAAAAAAATAGGAAGTAGAAAACCGTTTGTGATTTCTACTTCCTATTTTAAGAATTATGCTATTTCAAATAGTACAGAACCGCTCTTTTGAGAGTTGTCAGTATCCGCTCTATATTTATTGTTAGTTTTTTGATATTACATTTAATGTTTACATCACAGATTTAATAAATGGACTATGAATATTCAAGAAAAAAGTTGAGCGTTTATTATTTAGTTTAAACTGCCCTCAATACTGTCAATATCCGGTTTTCCATTCATTTTTACGATTGCAGTGAGAGCTACAGTGAGCCCTTTTACATCATTTGCTAAGCTCATTGAAGGAGTTTCTGGTTTAGCTGTTACTTGGGCAGGTAAGTAAGGAATATGGATAAACCCTCCCTTTAAATTTGGAAATTCTTTATCGATCATATACTGTACCTGATACATAATATGGTTGCAAACGTAAGTCCCTGCGGTAGTTGAAACCGTACTAGGTATACCGACTGCACGTATTGCTTTAGCTATGGCTTTGACAGGTAACTGCGTAAAATAAGCATTTTTTCCATCTTTTTGAATCGGCACTGCTAATGGTTGATAGCCCTCATTGTCCTTGATTCTGCCATCATCAAAATTTATTGCGACTCTTTCAGGGGTCAGGGCATAACGGCCGCCTGCTTGGCCAATACTCAATACATACTCAGGTTTTTCTCTTATGATTGCTTGACGAGTTACTTCTGCGCATTTGCCAAAAACTGTTGGAATTTCTTGTTTCACGATTTCCGCTCCTTCAACAATCTCGGGGAGTCTTTTTACAGCCTCGATGGCAGGATTAACTTTATCTTCACCAAATGGATCGAATCCGGTTACTAAAATTTTCATTATTGCATTCTCCTTTTTGATTATTATTTTAGAAAGCTAACAAATACATCAATATAATTTGAATTATTAAAAGAATTAGAGATATGGGCAGTTGCCGTTTAATGACTCCTAATTGATCATTCATCTTCATTAATGCCACAGGTAACGTATTAAAATTTGCGGCCATTGGGGTCAACAAAGTTCCACAATAGCCAGAAGTCATACCTAAAGCAGCAACGACTACGGGTGATCCTCCCTGTGCAACCACAAACGGAATTCCAATTCCTGCAGTAATTACAGCAAAAGCAGCAAAGGCATTACCCATGATTGCAGTAAAAAGTGCCATTGCAATACAATACAGTGCGACACCTAAAAGATGATTTCCAACTGGAAATATACCAGAAATTGCTTTAGAAGTAGCATTGCCGACTCCCGATGCGGTAAATACAACCCCGAGAGTTGCCAACAGTTGTGGAAGAATACCGGCTGTTCCAACAGAACGTACCATTCTTTGAGTGTCTTCATACGAAGTTTTAACGTTGGACTTTGTCAAAAACATTGCGACTAATAAAGAAATAATCGCTGCTAATCCGATACCAACTTGGCCACCAAGGGGTGTAAACTGGGCAATTAAAATTGCTAAAACTGCTAGCAAAATACTGGGTAAGAAAATCCAATTGCCAATTTTTTTAATCGTATGTGCAGCAATTTTTGAATCTAGTTCTTTAATATGACCAACCTTTACTTGCTTTGTTAATGACAGAATAGCTATGATAATAAGCATAGCCCCATTGACACCATTAGGGATCCATTCGCCAGCAACGAACAATACTGCAAACAACAGCCAAAAGAGTCCCGTACCATAACGAGCAGAATTAGTTTTGTCACGGACTGATTCGATAGCAGCTGCTAAGAAGAACAAACCAATTATCACATAAAAAATAGTTAACAAATTGTTAATTATTGTGCTCATTTCTGCTACCTCCTTTTTCTAACTGCTTGTCAAATCGATGGTTATAATATACACAGATTAAAAAGGTAATAACAGCCATTGGGATAGAATACAATACAATGCCGTTTGTAGATACTGGGTGTCCTAAAGATTTCATTGTGCTAGCAATTAGTAAAACGCTAGCAGAAGCAACAAATAAATTTTGAGCAAAGAAATTACCGAAGTTTTCATTAGCCGCTGCCTGTCCTTTGATCAAATCAGACGAATTATTATCAAAAACGCCGTCTACTTTGCCGGCAGCTTGTGCCATTGGATTGATAAGTGGTGCAATGAATTGAACATGACCCTGCAGTGAAATACCAAATACACCAGCAAGCTCACGAATTGCTAAATAAATATCAAAAATTCTACCCGGTGTTAATTCTTTTACTTTATGTATCAGATTGACTGCTGCTTGTTTCAAGCCATGTCTTTCAATGATACCAATTGTTGGCAAGGTTAAGAAGAATAGCGAGACCATACGATTGTCCATGAAACCCTTGCCCAAAATTTCTAAAAAAGATACAAAATCGATGCCTGATACTAATGCTGTCACTAAAGCTGATAATACAACGACAGCAAGCGTATCTAATTTAAAAGCAAATCCAAGTATAATAACTAGAACGCCTAATAAACTTATGTATTCCATACTGATTTTCCTTCTTTCGATAGTATTATACACATATTAAACAGTTTTCCTTTTTGAGTCAAAGGGAAACTAGTGATTACTTGATAAGAACTAATTAAAGGAAAATTACATGGTCAATATAAGTGTACTCAAAAAAATATAGCGTGTTAAGATGCTTTAAAAGTTTCAATACTAAAAGTGACAACAATATTTAAAGCTAAACGACTTGAATCCTCTAGTTTATAGGAATCAAGTCGCATATTCGATATTCAGTTAGTGTAAATTAATTCTAGTACGAGACCTATCTGAATTAAGGAAAGTCTTTCTGACAGTTCCTTTGCTTATAAATCTAAGATAAATTTGTGGAGTGCTTTGCCAACGCCACTGTGGTCATTGTCATCAGTGATATGATCGGCAGCTTTTTTGACGGCGGGGACCCCGTTGCCCATCGAGATCCCAAGTCCCGCGGCTTCAAACATCGGCAGGTCATTGATCTCATCGCCGATTGCCATCGTTTCTTGTTTTTTAAGCCTTAGTTCTTGAGCGAGATCTGTGAGAGCTTGCCCTTTGTTGGCGTTTTGATCAAGAATTTCTAGCAAAAATGGGCGAGAGCGGACTACATAATAGTTGCTGCCAAACTTCTGCTGAATTTCGGGTTCAATTTCATCTAGGATCTCGGGGACTTCGGTGATCCCAAATTTGGCAAAGGTCCGCTGGGAAAAGTCGGCTATGTGATTAAAGACTTGGAGTGGGGCCTGGTACTTGGCCGCCAACTGGACAGTGTAAAAGCCAACTCGCATGTCGGTCGTGCACATTGTGGAGGTAGAGTCGATGGCGTTATAATGCCAGTGATTTTGCTGACAAAATTGCGCCAATTGACTCACTGTTTGTTGTGCGAGAGTGTGGGTCGCCAACGTTTTTCCGGTGACGGTTTGTACCAAAGCGCCATTGTCGACGATCACGTATTGGTCGTTAGAAGTGATCCCGGCCTGTTTCAGAAAACGTTTGACACCAGCTAATGGTCTGGCCGAGCACAAGACGATCTTAATTCCTAGCTGTAGTGCCTGCTGGATCGACTGGATATTTTCTGTGGTTAACTTGTGTTCAGGCGCCGATGTCAGCAAAGTATTGTCAATATCGATCGCCGCTAATTTAATTGCCATTTTACGAGTGATCCTTTCGTTTCAATTTCTAAGCAACCATATCTTAACACATCTAAATAAAAAAACAGAGATGGTTCTCTTTAGCGTATTTATGAGTGAGTGCGCAAAAATGGCGAATTTGTCCGTTTAAAAAACAAGTCGACTTGCGAAATGGCGGAAAACGTTTGGCGGTCAGAAGTCCTGTTAAAGAGCAGACGTGGCAGATCCATCACTCAAAAAAACCCACTGTCTTAGGTAGTAAATACCTAAAATAGTGAGTTTTTTATTAGTCGTTAAAATTGTCTGTTTCAACATCCTTGAGAAATGTCATCAAGTGGTCGAAGTAAACTGGTGCGTTGTCGACCATGTGATGGTGCCCGCCATTAGGTGTAGTTACAAAACGTGCATGAGGGATGGTTTCAGCCATGCGTTTGCCAGTAGCAAGTGGCATTGATTCATGTTCGCCGTAAGTGATCAAGGTCGGCAATTGAATGTTGTGAATATCTTTGATACGATCCCAGCCGGCCAACTTACCAGTAACGACGAATTCGTTATCTCCTTGGAAGTAATTGTAAACCTGAACTCCCATTGTAGAGGTCAAATGACTGATTGCGGCAGGTTGCTTACGATCGATATAATCCTTATTTAGTTTCTCGATCAATTCTTCATAACGTTCATTAAAGTCATTTTTGGCTTCGCAGTCTTTCAGGAAGGCTAATTCTTCTGGGCTAAATTCAGCTTCACGGATCTTGGTGATGTTTTCCATGTATTCATCAATATTGTCGGTCATTGATGAAATGATGATACCTTTCAAGTGGTCAGGGTATTTCAGCACGTATTCTTGAACTAAAGCACCGCCCCACGACTGACCGATCAAATAGAAATTATCTAAGCCAAGTTTTTGGCGAACTTCTTCAACTTCGTCGACAAAGTATTCCATGTGCATAAACTTGTCGATGTTTTCCTGTTTAGTAAAATCAGGCTGGTCAGAATACCATGAACCTAACTGATCGTACATTGTTACCTGAACGTTCAAGTCTTTCAGCTTTTCAGCAAAGTTCTCATAGTATTCATGGTTTCCGCCAGGGCCGCCATGTAAACATAATAGTTGGATGTCACCGCCAACGTTGTCTGTACGTGTCCACAAGTGATAACCGTTGTCTAAAGTAATGATCGTGTTTCCTTCGCGCATTGCTTTCACCTAGTTTCTTAAAATTTTATGTAGAAAACTGTGTATCTCACCAGTAACTAACATAATGCTATGAGGATATTCTAACATTTAATTGGGTAAATTTGTGGGGATCAGAGATTTTTTCGAGTGGTTAGGCGATTTTAGCGGGTAGTTTACCGAGTCGCAGGAAAAAGTGGTCAGGAATAAAGTTTATGAGAAATGTGACGCAAAGTTTGGCGAAGTAAGTGTCACAAGTGAGAATGTGACGCAAACTTCGGCCAAGTAAGTGTTACAAGCTGGGATGTGACGCAAACTCAGGCCAAGTAAGTGTTACAAGTGAGGATGTGACGCAAACTCAGGCCAAGTAAGTGTTACAAGTGAGAATGTGACGCAAACTTTGACGAAGTAAGTGTTACAAGTGAGAATGTGACGCAAACTTTGACGAAGTAAGTGTCACAAGTGAGAATGTGATGCAAAATTTGGTCAAGTAAGTGTTACAAGCTGGGATGTGACGCAAACTCAGGCCAAGTAAGTGTTACAAGCTGGGATATGGATGCAAACTTCGGCCAAGTAAGTCTTACAAGTTGGAATGTGACGCAAACTCTGGCGAAGTAAGTCTTACAAGTGAGAATGTGACGCAAACTCTCGCAAAGTAAGTCTCACAAGTGGGTCGTACGAGGCACCTCGCTGAAATTTTGTTGCTAACGTCTTTCAAATAAAAATATTTGATTCTTGACAAGTAGGTTAAATGAGCTTAAACTACAAATTAACTTAAAAAATGATTAGAAAGCAATGAAGAGATGAGTAGAATTTTGAAGCGTAAAGAAAGTTTGCAGCTGGTGTGAGCAAACGGCGGAGAAATTTGAAGATGGTCTTGGAGCTGAAGTGGGCGAGCGTTCGTAAGCCACTGGTGGGCGACTTCCAATATCAAGTTGAGATCAGTTTTATTAAATAAGCTGGTTGTTGAGCCGACTAATGTCGGAAATTAAGGTGGTACCGCGGATGTTCGCCCTTAGGAAAGAAATTTCTTAAGGACGAATTTTTTTTAGAATTTTAAATGAATCGATTCGGAAAGTAGTGCTAGAAAAATAGTTAACAGAGAGACGATATTTGCTGAAAGTTGTCACTATTTGCTGCATGAAAAATGGCCGATGATCAGGTCACGTGAGCTGACAATTTGTGAGCGTGTCTCGGCTTGTCTCCGTTAAAGGACAAGCCGCAAACAAGTTAAGTTATGCTTGCCGGTTAGTAAGGTTTGTATGAGTGATCTGCAAACAAATCAGGATGGTAAAGTGACTTCCCCGCTTCTGTTGTTTAGTGACAGGAGTGGGGAATTTTTTATATAAATTAAAAAAGGGGTAATCAATATGAGTAAAACAGCAATTATTACAGGAGCAGGACAAGGGATCGGTGAAGCTGCAGCTTACCGTTTGGCACAGGATGGATTTGCAATTGCTGTGGCTGACATCAACGAAAAAACAGCGCCAAAAGTGGCACAAAATTTACGGAAACAGGGATATCAAGCACAGGCCTACATTGTTGATGTGGCTGACCGGGACGCAGTCTTTGATTTAGTAGATCAAGCTGTGGCGGACTTAGGCAAACTGGCCGTCTTTGTGAATAATGCTGGTGAAGCATTTATCGATCCGATCATTGATTCGGATCTGGAGCAGATCTCGCATCTTTTGGATGTGAACTTGAAAGGGACTTTCTGGGGGATCCAAGCCGCCGCGAAACGCTTTAAGCAACAAGGAAATGGTGGGCGGATCATTAACGCTGCTTCATTAGCGGGAGTCGAAGCCTCAGCTTTACAAAGTGCCTATTCTGCTTCTAAGTTTGGAATCAGGGGTTTAACGCAATCTGCTGCCAAGGAATTAGCCGCTGATCAAATCACAGTTAATGCTTATAATCCGGGAATCGTTCGGACTCCTTTAAGAGATGCGATCGACGAAAAAACTTCTAAACTCAAAGGTTTGTCGGTTGCAGAACAACAAGCCAATTGTTTAACGGAGATCGGCTTAGGGCGTGAAGGAGTACCGGCAGATGTCGCTGAAGTGATCGCATGGTTTGCTTCGCCGAGTGCTGCTTATATCACGGGACAATCATTGCTGGTTGATGGCGGGATGAAGTTCCACTAAAGACTAAGAGAGGAAGTGAGCAGATGAGTAAAGCAGAAGTGGCGATCGACCTGCAAGATATCAATGTTAGCTTTGATAAAAAAGGTGAGACATTTACCGCCGTCGATGATGTTTCTTTGCAGGTCCGCCAAGGCAGTGTCTATGGTATTGTTGGTTATTCGGGTGCGGGTAAAAGTACCTTGGTGCGAGTCATCAATTTATTACAACGGCCGACAAGCGGCACGGTGACAGTGTCCGGACAAAATTTGCAAGAATTAAATGATAAAAAATTGCGCAAAGTCCGCAAGAAGATCGGCATGATCTTTCAGCAGTTCAACCTCTTGCAGTCGCGAACTGTCTTGAATAACGTTGAATATCCTCTGCTCAGTGAAAAAACTCCGCACGCAAAGCGGAAGGCTAAGGCGCAGAGATTATTGGAGCTAGTCGGTCTGGCAGACTATGCTGCTTCTTACCCGGAGGATTTGTCTGGTGGGCAAAAGCAGCGTGTGGCGATCGCACGCGCACTGGCTAACGACCCTGATATTTTGATCAGTGATGAAGCAACTAGTGCGCTGGATCCGCAAACGACGGATTCGATCCTGCAGCTTTTACAAAAACTAAATGAAAAATTCGGGTTGACTGTGGTTTTGATCACCCATGAGATGGAAGTCATTAAGTCGATCTGCCAAGAAATGGCTGTCATGGAAGATGGGCGGATCATCGAACGTGGCCCAGTAGGACAAGTTTTTGCTCAGCCAAAGCAGTCTTTGACCCAAACTTTTATCGAGTCTGCCGCCAACGTCACGCAGATGCGCCAGCAGGTCGTTGATGATGATTTGTTGGCGAACTTGACTGCAGGTGAACGTCTTTTGTATTTGCAATTTTCAAGTCAAGTAACTGATGAATCTGTGATCTCGGAATTGACTGCTAAATTTGGGATCAAGGCCAATATTTTATTTGCTAACGTCCAAAAAGTTGCTCAACTTTCTCTGGGCTACATGCTGGTGATCCTGTCAGAAAAAGATGGAAAAGTTGAACCAGGGATCACTTATTTGAAGAATGTTGGCGTGACAGTCACAGACTTAGCCGTACAAGAAAGGAGTCCTGAAAATGATAGCTGAATGGTTTCCAAATGTAGTCAAAATTTGGCCGCAGTTCGTGCAGGCAACTTGGGAGACGATTTATATGACCTTTTGGTCGGCCGTGGTCGCCGCAGTATTAGGGATTGGGACGGGAATTTTTTTAGTCATGACTCAGCCAGGAGGGATCGATGCTGATCCGCCATTTTACAGCTTCTTAGACAGGGTCGTCAATTTATTACGGTCAGTGCCCTTTATTATTTTGCTGGCAGTTATCGCTCCAGCATAGTGGGGACGACCGTTGGGACGGCCGCGGCTTTAGTTCCGCTGATCGTAGGGATTTTCCCCTTTTATGCACGGCAGATTCAAAATGCGTTGCTCAGTATTGAACCATCGGTGATCAAAGCCGCGCAGGCGATGGGGTCTAGTCCGACAGAAATTGTTTTCCGGATCTATTTGCGTGAATGTTTGCCTGACATTATCCGAGCGTCGGTCGTGACGATCATTAGTTTATTAGGACTGACCACGATGGCTGGTGCAATTGGATCTGGCGGTTTGGGCGATATTGCGATCAGTATCGGCTATGCACGTTTTGAAAACGACGTGACTTTTGCGGCTTTGCTGGTAATTTTGGTGCTGGTGTTTGCCACGCAAATTATTGGTGATCAGCTTGCCAAAAAACTGGCGCGTCTTTAGTTTCAAGAGTTTGACAAACGTTTGAAAAAATCATTCAAGAAAGGTGGGGTAAGCGTGAAAATTAAAAACTGGCTGGTCTTATGCGCCAGCTTGGTAGTGGGTGTTTTGGCAGCGGTCGGTTTGCATACCTACAATACTTATAGTGCTCAAAGTGCACCAGACCAAATCACTGTTGGGTCGCAAGGCAGTGACTATGACGTTTGGCAGCGCATCGCGGCAAGCCCGCAAGCTAAAAAATTGAACTTAAAGATCACGGACAAGCAGATCTCAGACGGTGTGCAGTTAAACAACGCGACTTCCGAAAATAACGTGAATGTCAATGCGTTCCAGTCATATTCATATATGCAGGCTTATAATAAGGAAAATCCGCAACATAAATTAGCTGTTATCGGGACAACCTACTTGGAGCCGCTCGGAATCTACTCTGATAAGTACGACTCTTTAAAGCAAATTCCGACTGGAGCGACGATCGCACTTGCAAATAACCCTGCCAACACGGCGCGAGACTTATTGTTGCTGCAAGATGCCGGCTTGATCAAGTTAAAGAAGAACTTTGGTTTATTAGGCAATACCAATGATATCGTTGAAAATCCGCGGGGTCTGAAGTTTAAAGAAATCGACGACACGACGGGACCGCGCGTGCTGAATAGTGTTGACGCAGTCTTGATTTCAAACACGGTTGCGTTGGAGGGCAAATTGAATGTTCTGCACGATTCGCTATATCATGAAAAAATCAATCAAAGTACTCGGCAAAATATCAATATTTTGGCTACTGCCGCTGGCAACCAGAAGAAAAAAGTATACCAGAAGCTGCTTAAGCTGTATCACGAGCCGGTTATCCAAAAATATGTTAAAAACCAATATCATGGGACTAAAATTGAGGTCAAAAAGCCAATTTCTTATTTGAAGTAATGGGAAAAGCGGAGTCAGCATGGTGCTTAAATGAAGTTTACTAAAAATGCGGGACTGACTTTGGTAAAGTATGTGTTACAAGTGAGAATGTGACGCAAAGTCCGACGAAGTAAGTGTTACAAGCGAGAATGTAACGCAAACTTTGACGAAGTAAGCGTCACAAGTTGGAATGTGATGCAAACTCAGGCGAAGTAAGTGTTACAAGTTGGAATGTGATGCAAACTTTGGCGAAGTAAGTGTTACAAGTTGGGATGTAACGCAAACTCAGGCGAAGTAAGTGTTACAAGCGAGAATGTGATGCAAATTATGACAAAGTAATTGTCGCAAGTTGGAATGTAACGCAAACTCAGGTCAAGTAAGCAGCACAATTCAAAAAAAATTCTCCGCCTAGCGTAGTGACCCATCAAAAAAACGTTCCGCTGCACAAATTTGTCGTGCGTGCGGAACGTTTTTTAAATTAATATTTGCTAGTTTTAAGAGTCAATTGACATTCGGACAAGTCTAGGGTGTAGTTGATTTTTTCGTTGCCGCGCACTGTCATTTCCATGTCAGTGGAATAGACTACGAGTCCTAATTGATGGTCCTGCGGCAAGTGATAGAAAGTCGGTTGCAAGTCGAATTCGATGTCGTAAAATTCGCCAGCCTGTAAGTCGTCTGTTTTGTAATTTGCCGTCCTGTTTTGCAAGTTGATGTGACCTTTAGAAATCATTTTAAATGGTGTTTTCTTGGTCAGCTGGAACTCATTTAAGTCATCTTCGCGCCAGTGATAGCCTTCACTGATGCTCTTGCGTGCTAAGACTGTTGGAGAGACTCCCAAACGTTTGGCGGTGCCATAGTCGACTAACATTACCGACAGCATGCCGTGATCTTGGTTGCTGGCAACCTTTAACTTCAGATGAGCCGCCCCGCGCAATAATTCGTCGTTGGCTAATGGCTGAGTTTTGAATAGCAAACGTTTGTCGCTCAAGTCACTGGCGTGGTCGGCCAAAATAGTGTTTCTCCAGTTTTCGAAGTTCTGACGGTACTTGGCAAATTGTTCATCTGACAAATGATCAGAAAATGAGACCGTGGCAGTTTTGGCAGGTTGGTTTTCAGTTAGTTTTTCTTGGTCAAAGTATAAGTTTTGCTGTTTAACCTCTGTTTTGTCCCAATCAGGATAAGCCGTCCATGTTTCGGGCTGGACATTATCTTGTACTAATACGGCTGGTAAGATCTGGTCGGCGTTATTGGCGACATCATATAACTTATTTGTCAGCCATAAGTTGATCATCTCACTATAATCTAGCGAACGAAAGGCATTGATATGGATGTGTTGGCCTTGATGCAAGATCAATTTTTTTGTAACAGGCAGTTTGGCTAAAGCACGGTAAAAATTGTAGACGTTGCGCGGCTTAACGTTCCAGTCGTTGACACCGTGCACCATGAGTACATCGCACTTGACATTTGCGACGTCTTTTAAATAATTACGCGCGTCCCAAAATGTGTTGTAGTCGCCAGTAGTGCGATCTTGTCCGCGGGTGATCTGTGCTAGTTGCTGATCAAAGAAAGGTTTGACCTTCAGATAATCGGCGCCGTCTAGTTGGCGGCTGAAACATTCTTCGGCCAAGACGTCGGCATCTTCGCCGGGAAAGCCGCCAGGCGCGATGACTAATCCATTATCGCGATAATAATCGTACCAGCTGGAAATAGCTGCTTCTGAAATAATTGTTTTTAATCCGGTAACGCCAGTCGTGGCCGCCGCCGTGGCTAGTGTTCCTAAGTATGAGCGGCCGGTCATAGCGACAGAACCGTTACACCACCAGGCTTTGATCTCAATGTTGTCGGTCTTATTTGTGAAGGCACGTCGATTGCCGGCTAGCCATTCGATAATAGCAATCGTCGAGGCAGTTTCTGCTGGACTGCCGCAGGTACGGACACCTTGTGAACCACGAGTGCCGATCCCAGCCGCGTAGACGATGGCAAATCCACGAGCAGCCAGATAATCGTTTAAAGTGTAGGAGAATTCTCGTCCAAATGTTTCCTCGGCTTGTTGGGTAGTGCCCTTTACTGGGCGTTCGGGCGGTAATTCTTCTGTGTCTTGCTGGTATTTAATGTCTTCATATTGGAGTTCATTTGGTTCTTTGCGTGTCAAAGGCTGGTCAACATTGTGCATCATTTTATCCCCAGCTTCGTCGTTGGTCCCTTGGTTATAAGGACTGGCTGTATAAACTGCTGGGACCTTTAACCCATTATTGGTGTCAGACGGTCGTAAGATCTCGGCTTTCAGCAGGTCACGTTTGCCATCATGATCAGTATCCAAGCTGGATTCGATGTAAACGACCTCTCTGATCAAATCATCAGTTGCAAAGACCGGTTGTGACTTGCCATTAAAAAGCAGCGGCTTTTGAGCGATGGGGAGGTCATATAATGGTAGAAAGTATCCTTGAGCAGCTAAAGCATCAAGTAAAATTTGGCCATTTTTGCCGCGAGTATTGAGCAGATCGTACCAAGCTCCGACTAGTTCTTCGATGTTGTTGAGTTTTTCATGATAGAGCAGGTTAAAATCCTTCATGGTTTGTAAGGGCTGGTCTACCTTGAAATCATCACCACAAGTAAAGCCGAGCAGCTGCAATCCGACTGTGTAAAATGAAGCTGCATCGACTGTCTTTTGGTCTATGTATTCCAAGACGTTTTGTGTCGGCGTCGCTAATAGGTTGCTGACCATCTCTTTTAAAGTGCTCTGACTTTGAGCTTGAGGGAAAGATTTATAAATAAACGACAGCCACAAGTCATTCAAGCTGGTTTGCGGCGTGACTAATTGGTCTAAAAAGCCGATGCCTTGGAGTTCGGAAACTTGGGTGCGGTAGGGCACTATCATGCGTGAGTACTGATTAAATTTCATACATTTCCCTTCTTTTCTAGATAATTATTGTTACCAGCAATTATAACTCAAGTCAGCGCTTTTAGCAGGACTATGTGCTAGGAAGACTATTATTATTTGGCAAATGAGACAGCAGACAGGACTAGTTCATAGGTAGGCAAATATTTTTATTTTGGCTGCGTGAACCGGCAAGTTCCGCCTGATCAACTTAGGCATCACGACAAGAAAAAACACTTGTCATTATGCCTAAGTCCATTAGTGGTCAGCTTTCGTCCGGTTATCTAGTCGGGCTCCGAAACTCAGACAATTTCCGCTTTGTGATCTTAGTCGGGCTACGTGAACCAAAAGTCTGCGCCTATCCAACTTTAACAACAAGTCGCAAAAAGCACGACTTATCGTTAAAGTCCGATAGTGCTCAACTTTCTCCCGGTTCACTTCGCCCTGTGTTTTAGTCGGGCTACGGCAAGCAAGAAGTTCCGTATATCCAACTTAAACAGCACAGTGCAAAAAGCGCACTCTACTGTTTAAGTCCGATATACTCGCTTCTTCCCGCTTGCCTTCGCTCTGTGATTTTAGTCGGGCTGCGCATGGTAGAAGCTTGCGCCTAACTAACTTTTACGCCACAATGCAAAAAGCGCATTATAGCGTGAAAGTCTGTTAGTGCTCGGCTTCTGGACGCCATGCTCCGCCCTGTGTTTAATTAAACGCTTGCACTTGTTCTTGGGTAATGCTAGAATAAGTTTAACAAATAAATACGGTTTGTCTTCAGGGCAGGGTGTAATTCCCGACCGGCGGTAATAGTCCGCGACCCTTATCTTTTTGATGAGGCTGACTTGGTGTGATCCCAAGACCGACAGTTAAAGTCTGGATGGAAGAAGATAGAGTGATTTGGAAAATACAAACTCGCTCTGTTACCCTGGAAAAAGGTAGCAGAGCTTTTTTATGTTGACAAATTGCCGTTGAAGATAAACCTCTAATTAATTTTAGGAGGGGTTTCATCATGAAGCATAGTTCAATGAAAAAGTGGGTCATCGCAGCAGGTTTGGCAGGAATTTCTTATATCTTAAGGTTTATTGCATTTCCGGTCATTCCGCTGGTACCTTACTTGAAGATTGAGTTTGCTGATGTGCCGATCCTCTTGGGCTTCTTTGCTCTAGGGGTTGGCGGCGGAATTGGGATCGACCTGATCCGCTCATTATTGTTTTTCATCGTCTCGGGGGTTTCTTTACCTAACTTGATCGATGTCTCAACGGAGTTTGTTTCAACTTTGGCAATTTGCTTGCCAGTGTACTTGATCTTGAAGGGTAAAGACGATCCGCGTGTTAAAGATTACTTATTAGCGGGTCTGGCTGGAACGTTAACTTTGACCGTTGTTCTGGCGATTGCCAATGTGGCGGTCATTATGCCGGCTTACGTTGCTTCGTTAGGAATGAAGTTGTCGTTGCCGATTAGCAAAATGGTCTTGTATGGTGTCATACCATTTAACCTGATCAAGGGTACAGCAGTCATCGGCGTCTTTGCAGTAGCATATGCTAAGATGCACGGCTGGTTGGCCAGCAAAGCAGCAACATTAAAAGCAGCACATTTATCATAAAAATTGGGTCTAAACTTTTTAGTGTTGATGAGCGTTCATCAGCACTATTTTTGTACAAAAAAGGACATCATTTGTCCTCATATGCTACGATTAAAGCGATAAAACCAAATCAAAGCGAGGTATAAATGATGTCCCAAACTGATTCTATCCTAAATTTACTCAATATCCAAGACCCAAATATCAAAATTTCAGCTTGTACTGATTTTTCACAGGCCGGAGTTCACGAAAAACTGCTTTCAGCTACGCTGACTTACCCCGTCGAACGCTGTGTTAATTGTGGTTCCACGAATCTTGTTCAGAATGGGACCCGTCTGACCAAGATGAAACTGCCCAGCCTAGGTGAACAACCGCTCCGCATGAACCTGCGCAAACAGCGTTATCTGTGCCGAACTTGCCACCATACTTTTAGCGCGCAGACGCAGCTCGCTCCGCCTCGGCACTCGATCACCCGCCAAGCAGTCCACGAAATCGCGACTTTAGCTAAGAACTCACTGCCAGTCAAGACGATCAGCCAGGCCGTGGGGATCTCAGCTTCCTCGGTTCAACGGATCTTGTATAAGGATCAGCGGGCTTTAGTAACGCCAAAAGAGCTGCCGACAGCTCTCAGCTTTGACGAATTTCGTTCAACTAAGAACTGCTTTTCTTTTATCTGCATTGACGCAAAAACACATGATTTGGTCGCCTTATTGCCAGATCGTCTCTCGCAGACGATCCGCGAGTATTTCACCAATACTTATACACTTTCTGAGCGTCAAAAAGTTCAACTGGTGACCATGGATCTGAATGCACAGTATCAGACTTTCGTCCGTCGTCTTTTTCCTAACGCACTGATCGTCTTTGACCGTTTCCATCTTGTTCAGTTAGCGGGTCGGGCACTTGACCATGAACGGATGCGTGTTTTAAAAGGAATCAACGACCACCACGACCGCAACTATAAAGTTTTAAAAAGCAACTGGCGCTTATTCCACTTAGCTGAAAATCAACTTGAGACCTCCCAGGTTAAATATTATCGGGGATTAAATGAATACACGACTGCCCAAAATGTGGTCGATCTGGGACTCAAGAATTTTCCACAGTTCGCAGAAAACTATCAGACCTATCAAACGATCTTAACCTTTATTCGCAACCGCGATCGGGCTACTTTACAACAATTAGTTATGAACTACCGTCCCAATGGTACTGAAATGGATACCGTCATGAGGACCATTCAAAAGAACTACTTAGGGATCAGGAACGCTTGTCTCTATGACTACTCTAATGGGCCGTTAGAGGGGATCAATCGCAAGATCAAAGAACTTAAACGTAGCTGTTACGGATTCAGTAACTTAAGGCATTTCTTTATCCGCATCAAATTGATCCATGCCTAAGATAAAAAATTTAGGTCAACACTGTGGGAGGCAGGTGCGGGCCCATTTCGCTACGCTTCGGACCCGCACCTGCCTCCCAACCCAAACACTTTAATCTAGCTATGGCAGTAAAAAAAGAACCCTACCATAAAGATAGAGTTCTATGGACCATCAACACTATTTGACAAAGTCCCTAAAAATTAGGCTTCCTGTCACATGCGGCAGGAAGTTTTTTGCGCCTTAAATAAAACCGTTTACGCAAACACCGATAAATTTGATATGCTATGATTAAGACACTTACCAAAAAAGGAGCAAGCAAATGAAAATTGAACACGTTGGTCTATTTGTAGTTGATCTGGAACGGACTGTTGAATTTTATGAGCAGTTTTTTCAAGCACAGCGTTCTGATAAGTACTACAATCCACGCACGACCTTTTCTTCATATTTCCTGACTTTTCCCAGTGGGGCCCGATTGGAAGTAGGGACTAGGGACGACCTTAATAAGACCCGCCAAGAAGGTTATCCATTAGGGTATATGCATCTGGCATTTTCTTTAGGCTCCAAGAGTGCGGTCGATGATCTGACTGAGCAGATCACGGCTGCCGGCTGCCAGCATTTGAGCGGTCCGCGGACTACGGGTGATGGCTATTATGAAAGTGTAGTGTGCGATCCGGAAGGCAACCAAATCGAATTGACCGTCTAAAAAAAGATGTCGTTGTTCTCTGTTTCAGAGATAACGACATCTTTTTTGTTTGTCAAACGTTTGATAAATTAGTCATCTTGCGCGAGTTTGCTATGTTTGAGACCATAACTGAAGTAGATGATGATCCCAATGATGAGCCACACAAGAAACATCAGCCATGTTTCACTAGAAAGCTGTGTCAGCATTACGATACATAAAATCACGGAAATGATCGGTAAAATGGGATAGAAGGGAACCTTGAATCCATTTGTATTCGGAATATCCTTGCGTTTGCGCAACGGGATGATGCCGGCAGAAACAAAAGTAAAGGCCATCAAAGTTCCGATATTGACTAAGTTAGTCAGTTGGTCAAGCGACAACATACTGCCAGTCAGGCTGATAATGATCGTGACTGCCAGCATACTGTGAGTCGGCATGTGAGTTTTCTCGCTGATCTGTCCCAAGAACTTAGGAAACAGACCATCACGACCGATCGAATAGATCAGACGTGAAGAGCTGTAGATCATTGAGATCATCATCGTAAACATTCCTAACATGGCACCAACCGAGATCACACCGGCGACCCAGTTTTGGTGGACCAGCTGCAAGGCAAAAGCAACTGGATTACCCACATCTAATTTAGTGTATTTGACCATTCCTGTTAGAACGACCGAAACTAAGATATATAGTAGCGTGCAGATCACCAAAGTCCCAATGATCCCACGGGGCATGTTCTTTTCAGGGTGTTTGACTTCGGCAGCAGCGGCTGACACGCAGTCAAATCCTAAGTACGCAAAAAAGACCAGTGAGGCGCCAGAAAAGACACCTTTAGCGCCAAAAGGAGCAAAAGGGCTCCAGTTGGCTGGTTT
This sequence comes from Ligilactobacillus acidipiscis, assembly GCF_900116935.1. NCBI lineage: Bacteria > Bacillati > Bacillota > Bacilli > Lactobacillales > Lactobacillaceae > Ligilactobacillus > Ligilactobacillus acidipiscis. The sequence goes on along the minus strand of NZ_LT630287.1, from coordinate 1,994,749 downwards.
GATATAAAAAGCACCGACAATGAGGAACAAGATAATAATAGCAATCTTGATCACAACCATTAAATTATTGACTTTCATGGAAGTTGAGACTCCCTGTGAGAGCAACAAGAAAATTAACCAAACGATAGCAAAAGCTACGATATTAAAATATGTGCCATGCGCAGGATCGAATGGACCGTCCAGAGCCTGTGGAATATGTAATCCAAAACCTGCAATAAATGAATTAAAATATGAAGCAAATCCTGTAGAAACTGCGGCAACGGCCAGCATGTATTCTAGGATCAAAGACCAGCCTAAAAACCACCCGATCCCCTCACCGAAAATAACATTACCAAAAGAATAAGCACTCCCGGCAATTGGCAGGGCTGATGAAAACTCAGCGTAGCACATGGCAGCGGTCGAACAGACCACGGCTGCGATAACAAATGATAAAACGATGGCAGGACCGCTATGGACAGCTGCTACAGTCCCAGGCAAAATGAAGATCCCAGTACCGATCACTGCTCCTACGCCCATAGCGATCAGGTCGGATGAACCAAGAGGTTTTTCAAACCTTTGATCTTGATCCAGGTAACGTGAGAGGTTCTCTTTGCGGGTCACGCGTTCTTTTAAACTCATAACTATGCCTCCAAACAAAATTTAACAACCTGTCACGTAAATGAGATTTTCATTAATTTGTGTAGTTGCAAATTTGAAACTTGATATACATATGGTTATATCATAAAGTTTTGTAATATTAAAGAAAAATTAGAAAAATATTTTTGCGTTTAAATAATTTGAATTTAAAAAATGTCTAAATGACATCAGATGTCAGAAGTCTGCGTGACCAGCGATTTTTTTGATACACAGAAAATTGAGAGAATGATAGAATGTAGAAAAGCACAGGGGGAATTTGATATGAAACATGTGGTAGTGATCACCGGAGCACCTGGGACCGGCAAAACGACGGTGCGCAATTATTTGACAGAAAAATATGGCATGGAAAAGGTCTTGACCCATACGACCCGCATGAAACGTGTGGGTGAACAAGACGGCGTGGATTATTATTTTGAAACAGATGAAACATTTTTTCGCAATCATTTTCTAGAACACGTTGATTATGATGACAAAAAATATGGTTCTTCGCTTGAAGGTCTGCAACGTGCCTGGGAAGATAATGATTGGGCTGTGATCGTTTTAGATACAAAAGGAGCAATTTCGTATTTACGAAAGATGCCGGCAGAAACATTGGTGCTCTATTTAGAAACCTCTGACCAAAAAAAGCAAGCGCAACGCTTGGCGGAGCGTGGTGACAGAGTGGAGCTGATCAAAAAGCGTTTAGCAAGCCAAGAGGCTAAACGTGATCTCGAATTACCCCAAGAATTACACGCACATGCCCAGCTTTTATTAAATGATGACTGGGAACAAACTAAGCATTATTTGGATGCATGGCTGGTCAAGGTTGGTTGGAAGGTTGCTGCTTCCGACTTTCAGGATTAAAAATTGCTTGTTGCTAAAGAACAGTTACTGTGCTTTTTTGACTAAATGTAAAATCTGTCAGTTAACGTGGACAAATATTCGTGATACTATACCATAGTAGTAATGATTACTTTTTAAAGGACGTGAATGATTTGATTGCTGATGCAGTGCGGATCTTGAAAAAGAACAATTATAAATTAACCAAGCAGCGGCGCAGTCTGCTGGAGTACTTGAGTGATAATCAGCACGAATATTTGGAAGTCACACAAGTCGATAAACACATGCGCGAAATTTATCCAACAATGAGTTATAACACGGTTTACCGTAATCTCCGTGAATTCGAGCAAATTGGTATCATTGAGACTAAAAGTCAGGCTGGTGGTACGATCGTTAAGTATCAGTGCGATTTCAGCAATATGCACCACCACCATTTTATTTGCCGCAATTGTGGCGCGGTGTTTGAATTAGAAGAATGCCCGCTGGATTATTTTCAAGAACAGCTTCCCGGCTGTAAAATTGAAGGACATCGTTTCGAAATCTATGGGATCTGCGATAAATGTGTGGCTCAAGGTGTTTCCTAAGAGATGCAGTCAACTTTTTTATAAAATTGGTAAACACTTTTAAAATTGTCTAAGGAAACAGCTGTTTGTGTTTTTTATTGAAAAAATTATTCTATAATAAGAAAATAGGGTGGAGCAGGTTGGGCGAAATTAAGCCGCTTGTTTCCACTGTTTTAATAGTCGGGCTACGGCAAGCAAGAAGTTCCGTATATCCAACTTAAACAGCACAGTGAAAAAACTCACTCCGCTGTTTAAGCCTGATATACTCGCTTCTTTCTGCTGGCCTCAGCCCTGTGATCTAGTCGGGTTCCGAAACTCAGACAATTCCGCTTATCCAACTCAGACCTCACAGTGCCAGAAACGCACTATCAGGTCCGAGTTGGATAATGCTCGTTGTCTCCCGAGTTTCTCCACCCTGTGATCTAGTCAGGCTGCGTGAACCAAAAGCCTGCGCCTATCCAACTTTAACGACAAGTCGCAAAAAGCACGACTCATCGTTAAAGCCCGATAGTGCTCAACTTTTAAACGGTTCATTTCGCCCTGTGATTTTAGTCAGGCTGCACATGGCAGAAGCTTGCGCCTAACTAACTTTTATGCCTCAATGCAAAAAACGCATTATAGCGTAAAAGTCTGTTAGTGCTCATCTTCTGGGCGCCATGCTCCGCCCTGTTTATAAAAAGGAGGAAGAGAAGTGTCTAAAAGAACGGCACCATTTATTACACCGTTTGCTATATTTTCGGCGGTCCTTGCCCTCGGTGCAACTAACGTCGTTGTGAATATTGCTACTCATTCTTCAGAAGGTAAACCACGGACTTCTGTGGTTTCTAGTTCGTCATCTTTGTCTAGTAGTAGTTCGCTTCACTCAGACGAGTCCGCTTCTTCTATGAGTTCATCCAGTCAAGATGAAAGTTCTTCTTCGGAAAGTAGTTCTGCAGAAAGCTCATCTTCAACATCTCGTGCAAGTTCGTCATCTGAGGATAATCAAAACGATAACAGCAATAATAATAGCGACCAGAGTCAAAACGAATCCTCTGATAATAGTTCTAATGATGACAGCTCGGATACTAACAACGATAACAATACAGAAAATAACACTGATAATAGTACGCGTGGTGCTAGTTCGTAATAATTCTATTTTCTGTAAAATCAAAAAAGCCTAAATTATAAATAAAGACGGTCAATTCGATTTTTAACCAAAAGCCTACCACTGACCGCGTGAGGTTTTTTTCGATCCCATAATCTTCAACTAGGATCGAGAAACGGGATTCGATCGTGCGCCGGAGATCTTTCAAAGCCGGAACATTGTGCTGTTTGGCTCCTTTCATGTTTGAACGGTAAGGTGTCCAGAGCTCATAACCTAGCTCGCCAAAATCTTCTTGTAAGGGCTGTCCCACATAACCGACATCCGCTAAAACAAAGGGACACGGACAGCCTGCGATCAAAGTTGACGCCGCTTGGGTGTCATGTTTAGAGGCCTCGGTGACAGTGTAATTTAAGATATAACCGCTGAGCGAGGTCTCAAAATGAGTCTTAAACCCGTAAAAATACATGTCTTTGGTCGCATTGTAGCCTAGGTCAGCTATGCCGCGGAAAACCTTGGCCCGCTTATTTCTAACTTTTTGGCATAAAGGGTTAGGCAAACTATCAATGATCGCAAACTGTCCTGTTTGCGCATAGTCGCGAGTCAACCCCTGCCGCATGGCCATGACCACTGGGAGAAGACGTTGTGCTCGTCGGTTAAAACGGGAGCGCTCAATGTTCAATTGATGTGGGATGAAGGTCTGTGCCCAGGCAAAGAATTTACGCTGGGAGTGCATCTGTGTAATGACCTGTAAACACAGTAAGGCTAAGATCTGCACATCAGAAACACGAGAATTAGTGGTGTTACGGCGTTGCGAAATATAGCGCGGGCAGTATTTTTGATAAAGCTCAGCACAAAGAACTTTAAGTTGAGCTAAATTGACTTGTAAATTATGTCGTTTTTGTTTAAACTTTAAGTGGTCCAACAAGATCAGGTCTCCTTTGTTTAAGTCACTTAAGAGTCTAACCTTGTTGGGCTTTTTTTGTAAAATTTTGTACTAAATAGTTGAATGTTACGAACTAGCACCACGCGTATAATAGTACTAATACTGGCGACAATACTCGCAGCCAAAATACACCTACTGCGCAAAATGAGAGTGAATAGAGAGGAAGGGTTAATTTATGTTTGCTTTATTTCAGACGATTGCCGCCTCGCTTGGCTACGTGAACTTAAGTGCTACGATCAAGAGTCGAGTCTACACGATCCTAGCGACAGGAGGTAATTTCTACCTGTTGTACGTGTCATATCGCTTCTTTAGAAATGGTTTTCCTGGGCGGGGGAGCTTGTTTATTCTGGCTTTTCTGGTAATTGCATATTTCTGTTATCTGAATATAATGTATTATTTTACAGACAAACAGGCTAAATATGATTTGTCGCCGAAGGTTGAAGAGGTTTTGCACATTGAATCTAAAGATCCGTTGAGTGAAGAAGAGCAAGCTTTGGCACATGCTGGTTTGGGCTACATTCAAACAAATGGCATTTTTAGTGAAGATGAAGATTTTCTTCCCGCTACTCTGAATATTTCTGATACTCAGAAACAAAATATTCAAGAAGTAGAACAAGCTTTGCAAGATATCGGTTTTGTTCATGCAAATTATGCCGGCTTGACCGATAAGCAAATTGCCAAACGCGTCCAAGACAGCGGAAAAGAAGTCCATAAATTGGTCGAGCCCGTAGCTTTGCCATATTTTGAAATGGTCAAAAAACAAAAGAAATTAGTGATCCGCGGCGGGGTCAACCAGATGCGCTCGGCCGAATTGGCGACGGTCAAAACTATTGGCCTTTTGCCAGCTAGCGAAGCTGTCAAGAAGTTTGATGTGTACCTTGCAACAGCTGCCTTAACTGGCGGTCCAGCTAAAAAAGCCACTCGGCAGGGAGCTGAAGAGTTTGAACGCCTATATCAGATCGATGTGAAATTTGCTTATAAGAAGAAGGACGCACCAGCTCCAAAATTAAATCCAGTTAAGGAAAAAGAGCTGCAAAGTGCAGAGGTCGTACAAGGACCTGAAAAAAGTCCAAATGCCGCCAATGAAAAACAAGCCGTTGTTGAAAATGAGACTGGTTCAAAAACTAGTGAGACACCAACAGGCGTTGATCATCATCTGAGTCGTAAAGAAAGATACGACCGCTAATTTAGACTTGCACTTAGTTTTTGTGTGACATCTTTATGTTAGGTTTATGTTTGAAAAATTTAACTAAAATTGATCCTCTGTTTATCAAAAAATGATTGATAGCAGGGGATTTTTTAGTAGTTATTACCTTCACAAGGTACACAAAAATGTTCTCACATTGAGTTAGATTTTGACGGCAAAATGTGTCACTTTTCGTGAATGTATGCCGAATGTATATATTCAAATTTTGCAAACCTTTTAATATCAGTATTTATAAGCGGTAACATAAAAAATAAAATAGTAAGCCACCTGAGTATTTTCTTGCTTTTCTTTGTTTTTTTCTATAAAATTAATTAGTATTACAAAAAGCAAAGTACATATTTGCAAAATTGAAACGAAAGCAGGCGATAGATATGGCAATGATCGAATTTAATAAAGTGAATAAATTTTATGGCGACTTTCATGCTTTAAAAGATATCGATTTGAAGGTCAATCAAGGTGAGGTCGTTGTTGTGATCGGTCCATCTGGTTCTGGAAAAAGTACTTTGATCAGGACCATCAATGGATTAGAAGGCTTTTCTTCTGGCCAGTTACTCGTTAATGGGATGGATCTTTCAGATAAAAAAGCGGATCTTAATACACTCCGCCGTGATGTTGGGATGGTTTTCCAGCATTTTAACCTCTATGACAACAAAACAGTTTTAGAAAATGTGATGTTGGCACCCCGCTTGGTCCTTAAACGTGACGAAAAAGAAAACAAAGAGATCGCAATGAAGTATCTCGAATTAGTTGGTTTAACTTCCAAAGTGGATTTCAAGCCGCGCCAGTTATCTGGTGGGCAAAAACAACGGGTCGCCATCGCGCGGTCCTTGGCAATGCGGCCTAAGGTCATGTTATTTGACGAACCGACTAGTGCCTTGGATCCAGAAATGATCGATGATGTTTTGAACGTAATGAAAACAATTGCAAAAACTACTGACATGACAATGGTCGTTGTGACTCACGAAATGGGCTTTGCCCGTGAAGTCGCTGGCCGCGTCGTCTTTGTAGACGATGGAGTGATCGTTGAAGATGATCCGGCAGAAAAATTTTATAATCATCCAACTGAAGAACGTGCGCGTCAATTCTTAAGTAAGATCAGCGTGCACAAATAGGGGGGAGCAAGCATGTCAAAATGGTTCAAAAGGGTACTTGCTTTGCTGGTGCCAGTTTTTTTGGTGACCGTGCTTGCTGGCTGTGCTGAAAAGAAACCAGATAATGTGTACGAAAGTACGAAAGAAGCTAAAAAGATCGTTTGGGGCGTTAAAGCTGATACGCGTCTGTTTGGCTTAATGAACGTTAAGACCGGCAATATCGACGGCTTTGACGTTGATCTGGCGCGAGCATTGACTAAGCAAATGTACGGTAAAGACGCCAAAGCAGAGTTTGTCCAAACAACTGCGAAAACTAAAGTCCCGCTGTTAAAAAATGGGAACATCGATGCCGTGGCGGCTGCAATGACCATTACTGATGAACGTAAGAAGATCATCAACTTTACCCAGCCATATTTTGGTGCGGGTCAATCCCTTTTGGTCAAACGGGGCAGTTCGATCAAGACGATCCGCGATCTGAATAAACCAGGCACTAAGGTCATGGCCGTGAAAGGAACGACGGCAGTCGCAAACGTGCATAAGTTTGCACCGCAAGCCAGGGTCTTAGAGTTAGACGATTATGCCCAGGCCTTTACTGCTTTGAAATCAGGACAAGGTGTGGCGATGACTACAGATAACGGTATTTTGTACGGTATTGCTAAGGAAAATCCCGACTATGAGGTCGTGGGCGGGACATTTACTAACGAACCCTATGGCTTAGCTGTCGATAAGGGGCAAGATGAAATGCGCGACCATTTGAATAAAGCTTTGAATGAACTTCAAGCTAATGGAACATACAAACGTTTGGTACAAAAATGGTTTGGCGGGATCCTGGGCTTTGATGTTAAGGAGGTGGAAGAACCATGATCCAAGTTTTAACTAATAATTGGTCGACCTTATTAACTGGTTTTGGAAATACCTTGCTGGCCAGTGTGATCGCCTTGTTCTTCTCACTGCTTATCGGGTCAGGCTTGGCAATCATGGAGACCGTGCCCAGTAAAACTGCTCGTGTGATCGCACATATTTATATTGAGATCTTTCGGAATATTCCCTTACTGGTCATTACCATGTTCTTTTACGTGGTGATCCCGCAATATGTCGCACCGATGTCGGGTTTTGCTGCCGGGACGATCGGCCTGACCTTGTATACTTCATCTTTTATTGCTGAAACAGTCCGGGCTGGGATCCAGTCTGTTGACCCAGGGCAAATGGAGGGAGCTCGTTCTAATGGGATGACCTATTGGCAAGCCATGCGTCATATCGTCTTACCCCAGGCATTTCGTTTGGTGATCCCGCCTTTGGGAAATCAGTTCATCAACCTGATCAAGAACTCGTCAGTCCTAGCATTTGTGGCTGGTTTTGATTTGATGTATCAGGGTGACGCTTTAGCATCAGCAACTTTCGATACGTTCAATACTTATCTGGTCGTGGGGGTCTTTTACTTGATCTTGACACTGCCGCTGAGCTATTACATGCGTTATCTCGAAAAGAAATTAGCCTAGGGGGTGAGAAAAGATGTCTATTTTAAGTCAAGCTTATTCGTGGATCAACATTAAATTTTTACTGGCAGGGTTAGGGATCACGCTTGAAGTTTCACTGATCTCGATCGTTTTAAGTTTCGTGATCGGTTTGATCTTGGGTATTATCCGCTATGTTGGTTTCAAGTATGTTTCGGCGCTAGTCGGGTTCGTGATCGATATCCTGCGGAACTTGCCGTTATTGCTGATCATCTTTTTCACCTACTTTGCTTTGCCAAAAGCGGGTCTGCGTATGACGCCGATGTCCGCTGCGATCACCGCCTTAGTGGTCTTTGAGTCGGCAATGTTAGCTGAGATCGTACGTAGTGGGATCATAGCGGTCGATCCTGGTCAAATGGAAGGAGCCCGCTCGACTGGGATGTCTTACTGGCAGGCAATGTGGCATATTATTTTACCGCAGGCCTTGTTGAAGATGATCCCACCGTTGGTTTCACAGTTTATTTCCTTGATCAAGGATACTTCTTTAGCAACGATCATTGTGTTGCCGGAATTACTCTACCGGGCGCAGATCATTTACGGGCAAGATACGAGATATATGCTGCCGATGTATTTGATCATCGCGGTGATGTACTTTATTGTCTGTTATGCTCTATCGTTGGTGGCAAAGAGTATGGAAAAAAGGTACGGCTAAATTTAATTAAAAAAATTAACAATTATAATTATGAGAAGCTGCTTGTTCAAGGAGAATGAGCGGCTTTTTTGTACAGGGCGGAGTGAACCGTTTAAAAGTTGAGCACTATCGGACTTTAACGATAAGTCGTGTTTTTTGCGACTTGTTGTTAAAGTTGGATAGGCGCAGACTTTTGGTTCAAGTAGCCCGACTAAACTACAAGGCAAAGTGAACCGGGAGAAAGTGAGCACTAATGGACTTAAGCATTATGACAAGTGTTTTTCTTGTCGTGATGCTTAAGTTGATTAGGCGGAGCTTTCTGGTTCAAGTAGCCTGACTAAGAACACAGGGTGGAGCATGGCGCCCAGAAGCCGAGCACTAACTGACTTTTACGCTATAATGCGTTTTTTGCATTGTGGCGTAAAAGTTAGATAAGCGGAACTTCTTCCTTGCCGCAGCCAGAATAAAAAATCAAAGCTGAATCCCCGCTTACTTTCCTACATTTTTTTCTTGTCCCAAACAACCTGGAATTTAAGGAAGATAGTGGAACAATCTATAACTACGCGTGGTGCTAGTTTGTAATAGTACAAAAAAATTAACAAAAAAGTCCAACACAGTTAGACTCATAAGTGACTAAACTTAAAAGGAGTCCTAACGATGTTGAACCATCCTAAGTTTAAACAAATTCGTCACGAATTACAAGGTAACTATCATTATTTTTATCAGCTGTGCCAGTCGCTTTACCAGCGCTATTGCCCACGTTGTGTGACGCAACGGCGTAATGTGGCGCACGTTAAAATCGATGACTGTCGATTGTTGGCGCTACTGTGTTTACAAACAACGCTTGGTATCCAATCACAACGCCGTTTTTGGCGCTTGATGACCGCCTTTATGCCGCAAAAAATCACCATTAGTCGGTCACGGTTCAACCGTCGCGCACTACAATTATTACCCGTGGTCAATGCGATCCGTACTGGTTTGACGCGTGAAGCAGCCCAACCTGGACAGATCGCAATCATTGATAGTTTGCCGAATCCATTGTGTGAACCAGTACGTAAATTTAGAGCACGTATTTTTGCTGGGCAAGCTAATATTGGCTACAATGCCACTAAGCAAATGTCGTTCTATGGGTTTAAAACCCACATGCTAGTAACCACTGATGGCTACATTCTGAATTATGTGGTGACTGCCGCTTCGGTCCATGATACAAAAGTTGCCGTTAGCTTGATTGATGATTGTCCTTGTCCAATTGTTTTGGCCGATGTCGGTTATGTAGGCAAGCGACTTGGCGCTGAATTTAAGCAATTAGGCTACACGTTATGGACACCATACCGTTCGAATATGAAGGGGGCCAAGGAACATAATAAGCGCGCGCTCAAGGCGTTACGTCGCACAATTGAATCGCGTTTTTCTACCTTAGTTAGTGATTTTGGAATTGAAACTAACTTAACGCGGAGTGCCTTTGGCTTTCAACTAAAAATTGAACTGGCAATTTTAGTCTATAATTTAGGATTTTTTAATTTTGTGACGAACTAGCACCACGCGTTCTATAACTATAAAATTATGACACCATTGGCTTAGTTGAATGTATACATCAATGAATAATGCTGCATTGATTTATGAGGAATTTTGGAATTTACAGCAAAAAAATCTCATTTTTTAATCAGGAAAAATTAGCGGAATTTGTTCTTACAAGCGCTAAATATAAGGATATTCGCAAATTTTACTTGAAAAATAAAGCTGATTTTCTTATAATAAAAAACATAAAATTATCATATTTCTTTAATCTTTGGCATGAATACATGTTCGGGAGAGGTGAAATCATGGATTTGATTGTAAATCCCAGACTAACTAAAAAGGAGATCACCACGCTTTATGACTCAGTCGGCTGGAAAAAAGATGTTGAAAATATTGATAACCTAAAAAAAGGCTTGAAGAAATCTTTTGTGATCGCAGCTTATGAGGATGGGTGTTTGGTAGGACTTGTCCGGGCTTTGAGTGATTTTTCAACAGTTGTGTACATTCAAGATCTGTTGGTTTGCCCTGAGTTTCAGGGGAAACGCATTGGTAAAACTTTAATGCTTCATCTCTTGAATTACTTTGGGGCGGTCGGTCAAATCATGGTTGCAGCAAAGCCCAATAATGATGCATGCAAATTTTTCCACTACTTAGGTTTTCAAGAGGGCAGTGACCGACAATTGTCCGCCTATGTCATGGACCGGCGCGTCCATTAACAACAAAAAAGAAGTAACGTGCAAACTTATCACGTTACTTCTTTTTATTTGGACTAAGAATTTTCAAACTTCTGTAAGATACTAGCAGTTGTGGGTGAGACTTCCGCTGTAATGACGGTCCCGTCAGCTGTGTAATCAGTTTTTAAGACACTTGAATTACTGTTGAGCTGTTCCAAGTATCTGCCTTGGTCAAAAGGTATCAGGTAAGTCTTGGTCATGAAATCGGCAAATAACTTATCTTTGACCATTTTGATCAAGAGCTTGAGTGAGTCATCATCACGAGCGCTATATGTGATCTGGTCGCCAGCAATTTCAGGATAGCGTAACTGTGGTTCCATGTCGGCCTTATTAAAGGCATAGATCATGGGGATCCCAGTCACGCCGATCTCTCGTAAAGTTTTCTCGGTGGTTTTGACCATTTCTTTGGCATGAGGGTCTGAGACATCGATCACCTGGACCAAGAGATCAGCTTGCGCAGCTTCAGCTAGTGTAGTCTTAAAAGCTTCGACCAGTTGGTGGGGTAAAGATGAAACAAAACCAACTGTATCGCTGAGCAAGATCTCTTTGTTATCATCGAACTGGACTTTGCGCACAGACGTGTCCAAAGTGGCAAAAAGCATATTTTTTTCAAAGACCTGTTTTTCTTTTGCTTCGCCCGTTAAGCGCAGCAAGCCGTTCATTGTCGTTGATTTGCCGGCATTCGTATAACCAACAAGGGCAACTGTTTTAATGCCGGAACTATCACGGGCTTTGCGTTTGGTTTGTTCTTCTTGTTCAACTTCTTTAAGTTGATGGCGCAAATGTGTGATCTGATTTTGGATAGTCCGTCGGTTTAATTCCATTTGGGTTTCACCAGCACCACGACTGGTAAAACCGCCACCGCTGCTTCCGGCGGTTTGCTGGTCAAAACGGTTTAAACTAGAAGTCCGCAACCGGGGGAGCCGGTATTGCAGAGAAGCGATCTGTACTTGGAGTTTGGCCTCTCGCGTATGAGCGCGACGGGCAAAAATTTCTAAGATCAAAGCAGTGCGGTCAATGACTGTCAGACCAGTCTCATCTTCGATGTTTCTGAGTTGGGTGGGTGTCAGTTCGTCATTTACGATCAGGTCGTTGGCTTCTTTGGCTTCAGCAGCGTTTTTAAGCTCGATCAGTTTGCCGCTACCAAAATAACTGGCAGAGACCGGCTTATCTAATTTTTGAGTGATAGTCAATTCGGGACTAATGGTGGCGGCCTTGGCAAGGGCGGCCAATTCACTCATTTTATATTCAAAATTTTCATGTCCATTATCGATTCCTGCAATAATTGCACGATCCATATATTTTCCTCCATTCGTATTTCACAGCTATTATAACATTTACTTTCCTTTGTTTGGTCAGAGTTAGAAAATGAGGAAAAAACTATTTTTAGCCATATTTGCCAGTAAACTCTTAGAAATCTTGCCGAATGGATGAAAGAAAAATAAGAATCTCTGAAATACTTTATTTTTTAAGGGCTATATTAAAACGCTAACATTCATTTTATTTTGAGAAAAATGAGAAAAATTAAGACTGTTAGACCGCATAAAACTGGAACTTATGCGGAATTACAAAAATAAATATTAAAAAAATTAGAGTATACTCTTGATTTTAATATCAATTTCATATAAAATTTATACAACGTAAAGAGAGATATGAGCGGTATCTGTCAATACATAGAAAAAGGAGTTGTTACTAGAATGAAGCTTAAAAAATTTGCTACAGCGGGTGCTGTAATGGCTGTTTCAGCTTTAACTTTGGCTGCTTGCGGATCTAAGTCTTCATCTAATGATTCAAAACAAGTTTTGAATTGGGATGAAACTGCTGAATTACCATCAATGGATCTGTCTAAAGCAACTGACGTGGTCAGTTTTGACCAGTTAAATAACACAATGGAAGGACTTTATCGTTTAGGTAAAGACTCCAAGGTTGAACCAGGTTTGGCTAAAAAGACTCATGTTTCAGACGACGGTTTGACATACACATTTGATTTGCGTAAATCAAATTGGTCTAACGGTGACAAGTTGACTGCTAAAGATTTCGTTTATTCTTGGCAAAGAACTGTTGATCCTAAGACTGGTTCACAGTATGCTTACCTCTTCGATGGTGTTAAAAACGCAAACGACATCATGGATGGCAAAAAGAAAACTAGTGAATTAGGGATCAAAGCTGACGGCGACTACAAGCTGACAGTTACTCTCGACAAGAAGATCCCTTATTTCAAATTGCTGATGGGCTTCCCTGTATTCTTCCCACAAAATGAGAAAGTCGTTAAGGATGCCGGCAGCAAATATGGTACTGCTTCGAAATATATGGTTTATAACGGACCATTTAAGTTGACTAAGTGGACTGGCTCTAACTTGAGCTGGACAGCCGCTAAGAACAACAAGTATTGGGATAAGAAGAATGTTAAACTTGATGCTATCAACTTTAAGGTCAACAAGAGCAACTCAACTTCTTACAACTTGTACAAGACAGATAAATTGGATGGAACTCCTTTAAGTTCTGAACAAGCAAAACAGTTGAAGAATGATAAAGAATTTACTGTTCGTAAGAACGCAAGTACTTTCTACTTCCAATACAATCAAACTCAGAAACGTTTCCAAAACAAGAAGATTCGTCAAGCATTATCAATGGCGATCAACCGGAAACAACTTACTAACAAAGTCTTAGGCGATGGCTCAACCGTTTCTAAGGGACTTGTTTCTAAGGGCTTAGCTAAGAATGACGGTAAAGATTTTGCAGACCAAGCTTACGTCAAAGAAGGCGTTGAATACAATAAGGCCGAAGCTAAGAAGCTATGGCAAGAAGGTTTGAAAGAAGTCGGCGAAGCTAAGATGGATATCAACCTATTGAGTGATGACACAGATAAGGCTAAGGATTCAACAGAATTCGTACAAAGTCAGATCGAATCAACATTGGGCGACAGTGTTAATGTTCACGTTCAAAACGTTCCATTCAAGACACGTTTGACACGTTCTGAACAAGGCGACTTTGATCTTGTTATCTCAGCTTGGGGTGCTGACTTTGCTGATCCAATCAGTTTCTTGGACTTGTTCACATCTGATAACTCGCTAAACAATGGTGAATGGAAGAATGCTGACTATGACAAGTTGATCCAAGCTTCTAAGACAACTGATGCCGGCAGCACCGACAAACGTTGGGATGACTTAGTTCAAGCTGAAAAGATCTTGATTCAAGAACAAGGTATTGCACCACTTTATCAACAATCGACTGCATGGATGGTCAAGAGTAAAGTTAAGGGCATTATCTACAATTCATCTGGTGCCAACTACAACTTTAAGAACACTTATATCAAGGAATAATCCGGTCTTGTTAATTTGAAAAGCCGAGTGCAGCCAGGGGGAATTGACACGCTCTATGTTGTCAGTTCCCTTTGACTTATCTTAGAAGTGATCAGCAAAAACCGAACTTTGTAAGAGTAATCAATTGCTAATCGATGTTCTAAAAGTTAAAATAAAAAAATGCTAATTGCATAATGCTGCATCAGCAAAAAAGGTAATGACCGATTTTGCTGTTGTACATAGTATGAACCTAGAATGTGAGGGTGAATTATGAAGAAATACCTGCTAAAAAGGGTTTTATATATGGCCTTGACACTGTTCTTGGTAGCTACCATAACATTCTTCTTAATGAAGTTAATGCCAGGGACGCCATATTCTAACCAGGAAAAAATGACACCACAGCAGATCAAGATCATGAACCAGCAGTATGGGTTGGACAAACCCATTTGGCTACAGTACGTGATTTATATTTTCGGGATGCTTCATGGAGATCTGGGAACTTCTTTCCAGTTTAGTAATCAGCCCGTTTCGTACTTGATCTCAAGCCGGATCGGTGCTTCCGCTCAATTGGGTATTCAAGCAATGATCTTCGGTGTTGTTTTAGGGATCATTGTTGGGTCCGTCGCTGCGATCTACCGGAATACATGGGTCGACACTACAGCGACAGTCTTATCTATCATAGGTAAGTCAGTACCTAACTTCGTGTTGGCTGTTTTGTTACAGTATTATATTTCGTTGAAGCTGGGCTGGTTCCCAATTGCCGATTGGGGCGGTTTTTCATACACAGTCTTGCCTACGATCGCTTTAGGAGTTGGACCCCTAGCGGAAACGGCGCGTTTCATTCGGACCGGGATGGTCGATGTACTAAACTCCGATTATATCGAATTGGCGCGCGCAAAAGGTTTAAACAAGTTTGGGATCATTTACCACCATGCTTTAAGAAATAGTTTGATCCCATTGGTTACACTGATCGGGCCATATACTGTTGCATTGATGACAGGTTCAATGGTTATCGAAAACATCTTCTCGATCCCTGGGATCGGTGAACAATATGTTAAGTCGATCCAAACAAACGACTACCCAACTATCATGGGTGTTACCATGTTATTCTGTTTCGGCTTAGTTTTGATCATCTTGTTCACGGACATTATCTATGGAATTATCGATCCACGGATCAGACTTACTGGAAATGAGGACTAATAAATGGCAGAAGAGAAATATAATTTACAACCAGATAGCTTCGAACCATTGGCTCAAGATCAAGAGCAAGAGCTTGACAGTGAAAAAATTGCTGCTCCTTCATTGACGTTCTCACAAGATGCATGGCGTCGTTTGAAAAAGAATAAGGGTGCATTGATCTCCTTGTTTATCGTTTTGATCATGGTCATCGTGTCGTTTGGCTCGACTCCTTTCATCAATCATTCAGAGTTGGTCAAGTCTAATCCTGAATATGCTAACTTACCAGCCAAGATCCCAGGTGTTAATATCAACGGATTAAACGGTAAGATGAAGGTTAGCGGCGTGTGGACTGATGTTTACAAGGAAAATGGCATCAAAGATAATGTGCACTTTATGTTGGGGACCGATTATTTGGGTCATTCCCTTGCACAACGTATTATTTACGGAACAAAAATTTCACTGACAGTTGCGATCGTTGCGACCTTGTTTGACTTACTGATTGGGGTCACGTATGGTATCGTATCGGGTTGGAAAGGAGGGCGAACTGATAACGTGATGCAGCGTATTATCGAAATCATTTCGTCCATCCCTAACCTAATTATCGTTGTTTTGATGTTGATCATCTTTAAACCAGGGATGACATCGATCATTTTGGCCTTGGCGATCTCAGCATGGACTACGATGGCCAGGATGATTCGAGCGGAGACGCTGTCACTTAAGACAGAAGAGTATGTCTTGGCTGCGCGGACACTAGGTGAGTCGACAACGAAGATTGCTTGGAAACATTTGGTACCAAATGTTTCAAGTATTATCATTATTCAAACGATGTACACGATCCCAACTGCCATCTTCTTTGAAGCTTTCTTGAGTTTCATTGGTATCGGGATCTCGGCACCACAAACATCACTGGGTGTATTGTTGAACGATGGTCAAAAGAACTTCCAGTTCTTGCCTTACCAGATGTGGTATCCGGCAATCGTTCTGGTTATCTTGATGATTGCTTTCAACCTTTTGGGTGATGGTTTACGTGATGCATTTGATCCAAGAACAAGGAGGTAGGTCGTATTTATGGGTGAAAGAATCTTAGATGTAAATAACCTTGAGATCAATTTTCATACCTATGCAGGCGATGTTAAAGCTATTCGTAATGTTAGCTTTCATCTGGATAAAGGTGAAACGCTTGCAATCGTAGGGGAATCCGGCTCAGGTAAGTCAGTTACAACTAAAAGTTTAATGGGACTTTTGGCTAACAACGCTGAAGTGGTTGGCGGCTCGATCATATTCCATGGGGAAGATATCTTAAAGAAGTCTGAAAAACAGATGCAAGGGATCCGTGGTAAAGATATTGCCATGATTTTCCAAGATCCAATGACTTCTCTTGATCCTACTATGAAGATTGGCCGTCAGATCGCGGAACCATTAATGAAACATAAAAAAGTTGAAAAGAAAAAAGCTCTAGCACAAGCTTTGGAAATCTTAAAGCTAGTTGGGATCGACAACGCAGAAAAGCGGATCAATGAATATCCGCACCAATTTTCTGGTGGACAACGACAACGGATCGTGATCGCGATTGCTTTGGTTTGTTATCCAGAGATCTTGATCGCCGACGAACCAACAACAGCTCTGGATGTTACGATCCAAGCACAGATCTTGGACTTGATGAAAGAATTGCAAAAAAAAATCGAAACTTCGATCATCTTCATCACCCATGACTTGGGAGTTGTTGCGGGCATGGCTGATCGTGTGGCTGTTATGTATGCTGGACAAATTGTTGAATATGGTTCTGTGGATGAGATTTTCTATAATCCACAACATCCATATACATGGGGGTTGCTTAACTCAATGCCGACATTGAGCAGTACAGATCTTCAAGCTATCCCAGGAACACCGCCTGACTTATTGGATCCGCCAAAAGGAGATCCATTTGCAGCAAGAAATCCTTATGCAATGAAGATCGATTCCGAAGAGAAGCCGCCCTTCTTTAAGGTTTCTGAAACGCACTATGCTTCAACCTGGCTGCTTCATCCGGATGCACCGAAGATCACACCGCCAGAAGAGATCGTGCGGCGCCAAGAAATCTTCAAGAAAATGCAAGCAAGCGCAAATTAATAGACCAAGGAAGGAAGAAACCACATGCCAGAAAATCGAAAAAAAGTTCTCGAAGTTAAGCATTTGAAGCAATACTTCGGCGTGGGCAAACCTGAGATGGTCAAGGCGGTCGATGACATTTCTTTTGATATTTATGAAGGAGAAGTGTTTGGACTTGTTGGTGAATCAGGATCAGGTAAAACAACAGCAGGTCGGAGTATCATTCATTTGTATAATCCGACTGATGGACAGATCATTTTTAATGGGAAGGACGTTAGCTCGTTTAAGAGTAAGAAAGAAAAACTAGAATTTACTCGTAACATGCAAATGATCTTCCAAGATCCGCAGGCTTCATTAAATCCCCGGATGACAGTTGAAGACATCATTGCTGAAGGGATAGACATCCATCATTTGGCAAAGGACAAAGCTGATCGACGCAGGAAAGTTGAAGAATTGCTTGAAACTGTTGGTTTGAATCGCGATCACGCCAGCCGTTATCCGCATGAATTTTCAGGTGGACAGCGACAACGGATCGGTATCGCGCGTGCCTTGGCAGTTGAGCCTTCCTTCATCATTGCTGATGAACCGATCTCAGCTTTGGACGTTTCTATTCAGGCCCAAGTTGTCAACCTGATGAAAGACCTGCAAGAAGAAAAGGGATTGACTTATTTATTCATCGCGCATGATTTGTCGATGGTCAAGTACATTTCTGACCGAATTGGAGTTTTGCACTTTGGACACCTATTAGAAGTTGGTCCGGCCGATGATGTTTACTTAACACCGTTACATGATTACACGAAGAGTTTGATTTCAGCGGTCCCTGAACCGGATCCAGAGTTTGAAAGAACTCGTAAACGCGTTCCTTATGATGCTTCGATCGAGAAAGATAAAGCAGGCCAACCACGTAAATTGCGTGAGATTACGCCAGGCCATTTTGTTCGTTGTTCAGAGGAAGAAGTTCCATTTTATCAAGAACGTGCGGCAAGTTATAAAAAAATGAACAAGCAACACCTAATGTTTAATTAGAAATGAAGAGGGGACTTTGTCAAATAGTGTTGATGGCCCATAGAATTCTATCTTTATGGTAGGGTTCTTTTTTTACTGCCATAGCTAGATTAAAGTGTTTGGGTTGGGAGGCAGGTGCGGGTCCGAAGCGTAGCGAAATGGGCCCGCACCTGCCTCCCACAGTGTTGACCTAAATTTTTTATCTTAGGCATGGATCAATTTGATGCGGATAAAGAAATGCCTTAAGTTACTGAATCCGTAACAGCTACGTTTAAGTTCTTTGATCTTGCGATTGATCCCCTCTAACGGCCCATTAGAGTAGTCATAGAGACAAGCGTTCCTGATCCCTAAGTAGTTCTTTTGAATGGTCCTCATGACGGTATCCATTTCAGTACCATTGGGACGGTAGTTCATAACTAATTGTTGTAAAGTAGCCCGATCGCGGTTGCGAATAAAGGTTAAGATCGTTTGATAGGTCTGATAGTTTTCTGCGAACTGTGGAAAATTCTTGAGTCCCAGATCGACCACATTTTGGGCAGTCGTGTATTCATTTAATCCCCGATAATATTTAACCTGGGAGGTCTCAAGTTGATTTTCAGCTAAGTGGAATAAGCGCCAGTTGCTTTTTAAAACTTTATAGTTGCGGTCGTGGTGGTCGTTGATCCCTTTTAAAACACGCAGCCGTTCATGGTCAAGTGCCCGACCCGCTAACTGAACAAGATGGAAACGGTCAAAGACGATCAGTGCGTTAGGAAAAAGACGACGGACGAAAGTCTGATACTGTGCATTCAGATCCATGGTCACCAGTTGAACTTTTTGACGCTCAGAAAGTGTATAAGTATTGGTGAAATACTCGCGGATCGTCTGCGAGAGACGATCTGGCAATAAGTCGACCAAATCATGTGTTTTTGCGTCAATGCAGATAAAAGAAAAGCAGTTCTTAGTTGAACGAAATTCGTCAAAGCTGAGAGCTGTCGGCAGCTCTTTTGGCGTTACTAAAGCCCGCTGATCCTTATACAAGATCCGTTGAACCGAGGAAGCTGAGATCCCCACGGCCTGGCTGATCGTCTTGACTGGCAGTGAGTTCTTAGCTAAAGTCGCGATTTCGTGGACTGCTTGGCGGGTGATCGAGTGCCGAGGCGGAGCGAGCTGCGTCTGCGCGCTAAAAGTATGGTGGCAAGTTCGGCACAGATAACGCTGTTTGCGCAGGTTCATGCGGAGCGGTTGTTCACCTAGGCTGGGCAGTTTCATCTTGGTCAGGCGGGTCCCATTCTGAACAAGATTCGTGGAACCACAATTAACACAGCGTTCGACGGGGTAAGTCAGCGTAGCTGAAAGCAGTTTTTCGTGAACTCCGGCCTGTGAAAAATCAGTACAAGCTGAAATTTTGATATTTGGGTCTTGGATATTGAGTAAATTTAGGATAGAATCAGTTTGGGACATCATTTATACCTCGCTTTGATTTGGTTTTATCGCTTTAATCGTAGCATATGAGGACAAATGATGTCCTTTTTTGTACAAAAATAGTGCTGATGAACGCTCATCAACACTAAAAAGTTTAGACCCACTATTTTCTGAAAAAGAGAAAAGTTGCTCTTTTTTTGATAGAAATGGGCCAGTTTTGCGTATTTGAGGTTAGTTAAAGAAAGGAGAATGATCAGATGCGCAAAAAATCATTCGACCAGCAATACCTAGAAACGCTAAGCAAGCGAACGTCATTAAATATAAGAGAACAAAAGCAATTGCAATCTTGTCAGAAAGGTTTTGAAGGAGAGTGCAGGACCGATGAAGTAACTGTACAAGTCACAAAAGGACTTTTTTTGTGTCTAGATGATGTGAATCTAGTTTTTGATGATCAGCGAATTCAAATTGATAAGTTACTTCAAATAGGAAATAGGCTGTATTTAATTGATATTAAAAATTATCATGGTCATTATACTTTTCATGATCGTACCTGGTATTGTAACGGGAAGCCCTTGACTCACAGTATCTTTGGCCAAATTGATCGTGCACACGATATATTAGCGCGGATTTTTGCAGAAAATCATGTGAACATTGAAATTATAAAAGTACTGGTCTTTACTGATTATGAAGTAGAGCTTGATATTCAGGAAGAAACCGGAGTAGTGGTTAAATACTTATGGGATTTTTGCGGCTGGTTGCAAAAACTATGTACTGAGTCGGGGCAAAGAGGATCAATACCTTGGAAGGAGTGCTTAGAGTCCTATACTGTTACTCCTTATCGACCAGTTAAGGATTTTTCCTCAGAGATGACCCGGAAATTAACGCCTGGAATTATATGTCCTAATTGTAATGGATTTGAATGGCAACAGCACCGGTATTATTTATGTTGCCAGCATTGTGGTTACTGTGAGCCTAAAGAGACCGCTTCTGTGCTCACAATTTGTGAGTATGGAACTTTGTTTTTCAAAAAAACGCTAACGATTGGCGAATTGATGAAATTTTTGGGACAGAACTATAGCAGAAGTTATTTGGAGAGAGTCTTGCTAAAACATTTTCAGTCACTTAAATTCAAATCCAAGCAATTTTGTTATCAGAATAATGGAATCGAATTTGAGTATTGGTTTAGTGACAGAAAAAAATACTTTGATAAGCTGCAAAAGAGAATCCACTGGGGAAGTTAAGCTAAATATAGCTTTAAGCTGGGGCACTGGTAAGAATGCAACGCAAACTTCGCCGAAGCAAGCGTCACAAGCAAGAATGTGACGCAAACTATGGTGAAGTAAGTATTACAAGTAAGAATGTGACGCAAACTCCGGCGAAGTAAGTGCCGCAAGTAAGAATGTAACGCAAACTATGGTGAAGTAAGTGTTACAAGTTGGGATGTGACGCAAACTTCGGCGAAGTAAGTGCCACAAGTAAGAATGTAACGCAAACTCCACCGAAGTAAGTGTTACAAGCGGAAATGTGACGCAAACTCTGGCGAAGTAAGTGTTACAAGCGGGAATGTAACGCAAACTCCGCCGAAGTAAGTATTACAAGTAAGAATGTGATGCAAACTCCACCGAAGTAAGTGTTACAACCGAGGATGTAACGCAAACTTCGGCGAAGTAAGGTAAGCAGTGTTTAATTGGACGTATAGCTTTTGCTAGGAAATTATTTGAAGTTAAGAAAACGCCTGAAGTTCGTGTTTTGAACTTCAGGCGTTTTTTTCAATTTTAGGTTGTTTTTGATTCCATGGTAAATAAGGCTCTAACTCTGTTGTACTTGGAAATGGTCCTAATTGCGAGACCTGAGTTAGGAGCCCAATCAAATATTGTTCAGGATCTAAGCCGTTGGCTTTCGCACTCTCGATCAAGGTCAACCAGACTGCATTAGCCTGGGCGCCTGCCACACTAGTGCTGAACAGAAAATTTTTCCGTGCGATCACTAAGGTTTTGACAGCCTGTTCGCAAGTATTGTTAGAGAGATCAAACGCACCATACTCTAATAATTTATCCACGGCACTTCGCTGCCCCACTGCATAAGTGATTGCTTTTCCGAGCATTGATTTGGGCAAGACCGGTAAAGCAGCGACACATTCCCAAAATTTATCGAATAAAGGTCGGAGTTCACGTTGGCGGTAAATTCGGCGTTCCTGACTGGAAAGTTCCGTCCCAGCTTTTTCCTGCCGGAAAATATCATCTAAGAGCTTTAAAGGCCGCTTAGCCTGTGAGTCAAATTTGGCTGCATCGTAAAACTTGCGCCTAACATGAGCTAAACAACCTACTCGATCTGCGTGATCGACTGCATGATACACTTGGTAGCCGTCACACTGCAAAACACCTTGAAATCCCTGGTAGAGTTCCCGACCGGACTTTTGTGTGCGGTCGGGCTTGTAAGCATAATAGATTCCTGGCCGCGAGGCTTTTTGAACTGTCCGCAGGACCCACATCCTTGACTCGGAAGTAGGACTCTTAGCGGGTTCTCGTAAAACTTGAATGACTGTTTCGTCACCTTGTAAATAAGGGCGTCGCAAAAGTTCTTGATGGATCAAGTTATACAAGGGTGTCATCAGCTTTGCCCCTTGCACGAGCCAACTTGCCAGAGTGGGTTCCGCGACTTGCCAGCCTAAGCGGTGCCAATCTTTTAATTGACGGTAAAGCGGGGTGTCCAAAACGAACTTTTGATAAACGATATTTTCCAAAAGTGCCGGGGTCGCCAAACTATGTGGAAACAACGGTCGAGGTGTGGCGGCCTGATAAAAAGCCGTGTATGCTTTTTTAGCAAAACAAGCAGCACAATCACAGGCATAAGTGCGGACATATTCATACTCGACCCATAATTTTGCCGGAGCAAAGTGCAATTTACTAGACACAAGTTTTTTGCCTACGACTTTCAGGGGCTGTCCTTCAGGACAAAACAAGTTTGGCAGTTCATAGATTTTTTCTTTAGCAGGTAGGTCAGCTACTTGCGCTTGACGTGGTTGCCCTTTTTGTGGCCGTTTTTGGTTCGTTGATTGAGTTTCTTGCGTGCTTTGTTCGTCAGTGGGCTCTGACTGGGTAAAAACACCCTCATTTTCTTCCCAGAGCTCCAGTTGATCAGCATCAACCGGGACAGATTTTTCGGACTTTGGTGCATACAATTTTTTAGTTAGATATGCGTTCATGTTTTCAAGTTCTGCGATCCGAGCATCTTTAGCCTGGCTTTCTTGTTTTAATAACTGCACTTGTGCAGTTAGTTCTTTGACTTGTGTCATTAATGCTGCGAACTGTTTTTGTTGGTCCATTTCTATCCCCACCCACCGGTATGACTAATAAGCCATCCGGCTTATCTTTACAAGTTTTAGCATAACACGCTCCCACGCAAATAGCATCCACAGATTTAAATCTGTGGATGGGGGGTTAAAAAGATATCCACAGGTGGATATGTCCGCTAGGCTTCAAAAACTTTGTGGGGGTCATATTGATGGACCGTGGCATCTAAAGACCATCCTTGTAAGAGTCTCTTTAATTGAAGTGATGTTAATTTACGCACATTGTCTTGGTCAAGCGGCCATTGTAAACTACCGTTTTCAAATCTTTTATACAAGAGCAAAAAACCGTCACCTTCCCATAAAAGAGCCTTGAAGCGATCCTTGCGCGTCCCACAAAAGAGAAATAAAGTTCGCCGGTATGGCTCCAATTCAAATTGTTCAGTGACCACGCCGACTAACCCGTCGATCCCTTTGCGCAGGTCAGTTTTGCCACACACTAAGTAGATCTGGTCAACTTTATTTAAATCAAGCATCATGGTCAAACGCCGCCTTTAAGAATGCATCTAGAATATAGTTGTTGATCCGGTTATAGATCACGGCTGTCTTATTTTGATCCAGCCGTATTTGAAGCGCTTTTTGCGGTGCTTTTGGTGTTTCATGTGAACGACCATTAAGTTTAACTTCCACAAAATCATGTTTATTTTCCAAAAAACCACCTCATCTTTTTTGATGAGATGATCATATAATATCTTTCATCTGGTTGAAATACGTCCAATTAAACACTGCTTACGAAGTAAGCGTCACATTCAAAAAAGCATCTCAAAGTCTCCCAGACTAAGTCACATATTACACGTTCAGCCGCAAAAAAGATCCCAGCGAGCTAAATCAACAAAGCTTACTGGAATCTTTTGTTATCTACAACTTAATATTTAAACTCATCATCAGTTTGATTAAAGTATGCGACTTGAACATCGTTTCCATTCATCACTAGTTTTGTGATGGAGCCATTTTTAGGTCCGACCGTCTGATCAACGTTCTTGTCAAAACGAGCTGCGATACTTCTGATCGTGGTCCCATGGCTGACTAGCAAGATGTTATCGCCATCGTGGGCAATGCTTTTGATATAATCGAAGCCTGCATCGACACGTTTCCAGTATTCCTGGGCGTCTTCCGCATTGTGGAACGGATCTGCTTGTTTCGTGAAATTCTTGGTGTCATCCATCGAGTATTTAGCGGCCATCTCGTGAAACGAGCGACAGCCGTGGGATGCCCCGATCATTAACCAAGCCTGGTCCGAGTCGCTGCCTTCGTAATAACCATAACTTTGTTCGCGAAAGGCTGGCAGTTCTTCTGGCTCTGGCAACTCTGGTGAAGCAACGTTTTCTTGCAATAAGAAGTGACAAGTTTTCTCAGCACGGGTCGTATCACTATGAAATGCTTTGGCAAAATTGATGTGGCTCAAATGGTGCCCCGCCATGTGTCCGTCTTGCATCCCCTTGGGAGTTAGCGGCGAATCACACCAGCCCTGCATTCTGTTATAGCGATTTAGGATCGTTTGTCCGTGTCTGACTAAGTAAATGTTAAATGACATAATTTCTACTCCTTACTTTCAAATCTTTTAGTAATCGAAATCTTCGCCTGTTTGATTGTAATAATCGACTGTGAAATTGTGCCCATCTACGGTCAGCTTAGTGACCGATCCGTTAGCTGGATCTGGGAATAAGGGTGTTTTTTCGTCAAACAGATTAGCGATACTTCTGATCGTCATCGCATGGCTGACCACTAAAACGTTCTTGCCATCTGGAATTTTATCTCTCAAATAGTCAAACCCGATTTTGACCCGACTCCAAAACTCTGCATCATTTTCTGCATCGTCAAATGGATCTGCTTCTTTCATGAAGTCTCGTGTTTCCACTAATGAGTAATTATTTACGACATCTTTGAATGAATGGCAGTTGTGCTTGGCTCCGATCATCGTCCAAGCTTGGCTGGCATCTGAACCTTCAAAATAGCCAAAGCTTTGTTCCCGAAAATTCCGGAGTTCTTTAGGTTTTAGACTAGCGTCTGTCGCCTGATTTTCTGCTAAAAGATACTCGCATGTTCTTTTGGTGCGCATTGTGTCGCTGTGAAAAGCGTAGTCAAAGTGTTTATTTGCCAAACGTTTTCCGGCTAAGTGTGCGTCTGCGACACCTTTTTGTGTTAATGGTGAATCACACCAGCCTTGCATTCTATTGTAGAGATTTAAGTAAGTCTGTCCATGGCGCACTAGATATACTGAAAAAGACATTATAGAATTCCTCCTTCTACAGTGTTGTTATATTTAGTATACAACAAATCACTGACAGTATCTTCCCAAATACTTAAAACCGGTTTTATTGGTCGACTGAATTTTGATTATTCAAAATTTGGCGTAAACGTGCTACGACTTCCCGACTTCCTGAAAGTAATAAGTGGTCGCCGAGCTGCAGTTGTGTGCCTCCTTTAGGTGCAATGAATTGATGTTCACGAACGATCCGGCTGATCACGATATTTTGAATCTCAGGCAGCTCTGACAATTCTGTTCCTTCATAAAGAGAGTTGGTCAGCTGGATCTCAAATATTTCAGCATCGCTTGACGTTAACAAGCGCAAGACTTCAGGTGACTGGATCGCCGAGCGTAACACACCGACACCGGTCGTGAATGTGCTAAAGAATTCGATGTTTTTCTTTTCAAGTTCGACTTTCATTCTCTGCGCTTCTTCTGGGTCTTGGGTGTCTAAGCGTAACAGGACTCGCGGAACTCCGTATTTTTTGGCGGCGAGTGCTAAGTCGTAGTTATCCGCTGCCAAACGGTGGGCCAAGACCAGTACATCGGTGTCAAAGATCCCCGCTGTGATCAATTCTTTGGCATCCATCGTTTCTAAAAATGTAATGTCAGTTACGCCTTGATAAGCTTCATAGCGCCCATGATTATCCGTGTATAGTTTGACTGAATACCAGTCTGTTGGGAGCCCCTGGGCGGCATTGACCGCTGTTAAATTAGCACCGATCAAGTGCACATCGGTTTTGGCGGCAGGTTCGTGCTCTGGATGGTACAAACGTTTGAAAAACAAGGGCCCTAATAAGCAGGTCAGGATACCTGCAATAATAAAGGCTCCACTCTGGTCGGCTTTCATCGCCCCAATGTTTTGGGCGACGGTCGTGGCCGCTAAGATCAGTGTGATGGTCGTTTCCGACAACATTGTTGCCGCAAAAGCATTAGGTTTGCTAAAGAGAGCTTTGAACCCGAAGAAGGCGGGTAGCTTGGTCAGCATAAAGGCCACCAGCAGCAACGGGATCAAAAGAAGCGTTGTTTTAGAACTTAGCAATCCCGGCAAGTCCAGCTTGGCCCCAGTTAAAATGAAGTAAAACGGGATCAAAAAGCCGTAACCTAAGGCGTCTAATTTTTGCTGGGTCGTTTCTTCCGGTTCTAATAACTTAATGACGATCCCGGCTAAAAACGCACCGAGTATGTTTTCAGCACTCACAGTTTCAGCAAGAACAACTAAAACGATGATCACTAAAAACGCGAAACGCATATCTAGCTGTGTTGTTGACTTCGTGTATTTTTGAAAGTGAGTAAAGAAGTTGCGAAACCGAAATAATAAAAAGGCAGCGGCTAAGAAAACTAGTGAGATCAGCCATAATGTTCCACCGCGCCCGCTCTTGAGTGAAGAGTAGATCGTTAAGGCCAGCAGCGGGATGACTTCACCTAGGACAGCGAATAAGAGGATCGTTTGGCCAAACTTCTTGCCCAATAGTTCATTTTCTTTCAAGACACCGATCACGATCCCTAAGGCAACTGTCGCTAACAAGATCGCAGCGAGAGCCATATCAGAAAAGAGTCCGCTGATTTTTAAAATTGCTGCTAAAATAATAGCTGCTAGCACTGTCAGGCTATAGGCAACTCCGGCTACAAAGACAGGAGAGCGTTCTGAGGTAGACTGCTCAGCTTTTTTGGCTGCCAAAGCAGTGGAGGTGTCGGTTCGTTTGAATAAAGAAAAGTCGATCTCCATTC
The DNA here is from genome assembly GCF_900116935.1 of Ligilactobacillus acidipiscis. NCBI lineage: Bacteria > Bacillati > Bacillota > Bacilli > Lactobacillales > Lactobacillaceae > Ligilactobacillus > Ligilactobacillus acidipiscis. The sequence goes on along the minus strand of NZ_LT630287.1, from coordinate 1,967,703 downwards.
CACTTAAAAACAGTAGTAAGATCACGCCTAAAGTTGACATGGTCGTTAAAACGCCGTTTAAGTGGATCACATTGAAAAAACTTTTACCCAAAACGATCCCCACTAAAATTTCGGCGATCGAACTGGGTAAGAGTAAAACTTTAAATTTTGCTAAGAGCATCGGGGTGATAAAAGCGGCGAATGCTACGATAACAAGGGATAGATCCACAAAATCAGCTCCTTAGATTTAGGGTAATGGTTGAAATAAGTAGTTTACATACATTGATTTAATTGTACAAGCAATTTAGCCGGAGGTGCAACTTTCAACGTTCTTTTAATTTGATAAAACGAATAAACTTTGTTTGTAGCAGCTGTCAAATAATGGTAAAATATTTCATTAGATTTTAAATCAAACGGGGGCGTTAGGCGTGAGTTTGACTATTAAACAAAAAGAGCAGCGGCGAATGGATGAAGTTGTTGCAAAAATCAAGCAAGCAGAAAAGAAAAGCCAGGCCAACATTGATAGTGCCGGCAAGGATCAGCAGGCGATCATGAATGATTTCAAAAATAATGTGCGGATCAAAACGGGGACATATTCAGGCATGATGGAAACGTCTTTGACGGTCCGTCAGCAACAAACCATGCTGCAAGAAAGAGAAAATAATTGGCGTCAGGCAACGCGGCAGTTAGATGTGCTGCAACGTTTGGAAAAAACGCCGTATTTTGCGCGGATCGATTTCCAAGAAAATGGTGAAAGCAAGCCGGAAAGTGTTTATATTGGGCTGAGTTCTTTTACGGACACGCCGGATCACTTTTTGATCTATGACTGGCGCGCACCGATCTCAAGTATCTATTATGAGGGCGGATTAGGGCAGGTGTCTTACGAAACACCCGATGGCAGGCAAAACGTTGAATTGACATTGAAACGTCAGTTTATGGTTGAGGACGGCACGATCTTGACAGTTTTCGACACAGATGAGACAGTGGGCGACCAGATGTTGTTGGAAGTTTTAGATGAATCTTCTGATACTAAGATGAAGAGTATTGTGTCGACCATTCAAAAAGAACAAAATAAGATCATTCGCGATACTAAATCAGACTTGCTGTTTGTTCAGGGTGCTGCAGGGTCTGGAAAAACGTCGGCAGTCCTTCAACGTGTAGCCTTCCTCTTGTACCGCTATCGGGGCAATTTAAATTCCAGTCAGGTGATATTATTTTCGCCAAACCAGTTATTTAATGACTATATTAATGAAGTTTTACCAGAACTCGGTGAACAAAATATGGTCCAAATGACTTTCTATCAATACGCTAAACGGCGGGTGCCGCGGCTCCATGTTGAAACCTTACAAGAACGTTTTGAAGAAAGCAATGACGAACAGGAACGAAAAGCTAAGAACTTAAAGGATAGTTTAAGTTTCTTTAAGGCTACTAATGCCTACGCTGACTTTTTGAATAGTAACGGGATGCACTTTAAGAACATCATGTTTCACGGTAAGCCGTTCTTTAGCAAAGAGCAGATCAAAGAAATTTATTACAGCTTTAACAGCAATTACAATCTGCGCAACCGTTTGGCAGCGACGCGTGAATTTTTGCTGAAGAAATTAAGCAGCAAGGTCAACCGTGAGGCACGGACAGAACGAGTTCAAAAAGCGGTCCAAGATTTAGGCCAAGATGAACTGAATGACTTATATGGTGACCATCCGCGCAACTTTGCCAATGGTGACAAGGAAATTACTTTTCTGACCAAAGAATATGTCACGCGCGAATTTCAAACGATCAAACGGGCGATCACCCGCAATCGGTTTATCAATATAAACGGTCAGTATGTTCATTTCTTGCGACACTTGCCTGATTTGTTGGACCTAAGCGAGTTTGGCTTGGCTGAAAATGAGTGGCAAAAAACAGTTGAAAAGACGATCGCCACGATGAAAAACGGCAGCATTTCTGTAACAGACGTGACCGCTTACCTCTACTTGTTTGACCAGATCATCGGCAAGCGGGGCGACCTAGAGATGCGGCAGGTCTTTATTGATGAGATCCAGGATTATTCAGCTTACCAGTTAGCCTTATTAAAGGAAGAATTTCCTCGGGCTAAATTCACGATGTTGGGTGATTTGAACCAGTCGATTTTTACGCAAGAAAGCAGCCATTCACTGTTAAATGAATTAAGTACGATGTTCGAACCTGATAAGACGCAAGTGGTACAGTTAACGAAGTCTTATCGTTCGACGCAACAGATCACTGATTTCAGTAAGGATATTTTACACAATGGCGAAGAAGTTGAAGCTTTTGATCGGGCGGGCGATTTGCCGACAGTCACGGTCGATTCCAATGAGCAGCGCATGGTTCAAGATGTAGCTACTCAGTTAGACCGTAATAAAGAAGATAAGATGACCACAGCTATCATCACTAAGAGTTTGCAGGAAACTGAAGAACTGACAGCTAACTTGAAGGAGTTAGGTCAGTCCGTGACTGCGATCAAAACTGAAAATCAGCGTTTAGTCCCAGGAACGATAATTGTGCCGTCTTATTTGGCTAAAGGCCTGGAATTTGATGCGATCATCGTCTGGAATGCGAATGAGGCAAATTATCACCGCGAGGATGAACGTCAGTTAGTCTACACGATCTGTTCACGCGCAATGCATCGTTTGAACATTTTCTCCGCTGGCAAGTTAACGCCATTGATGGCCGACATTCCAACTGAGCGTTATGAATTGATCGATCGGTTGTAAAATGAAAATTACAGAAAAATAGGAACTGGGTCCCAGCATTTTGATCAAAATGCTGGGCTCTCTTTTGATAGCTGGAATTATTAAAAAACGAGCTGCTATTGCTTGATTTAGTCAGCAGTATGGCAAACGTTTGTCTGTTAAGTTCATTTATTCCAAAAAGGTCCAGATGAAGTTGATGTGGCCCCAAGTATGCGAAAGAAGGGTCCAGATGAGAGCTAACTGGGTAAAAGTATATCAAATGAAGGCTCGGGTTCGATTCAAGAATCTCTCAAGATAAACGCAAAACAGCCAATCGGGAAAACTATTTTTTTCGTAAATAAAACTACAACATAAAAAGGATTTGAAATTTTCCTATTATATTGCAGTTTGCTGTTATATTATTGTAGTTTTTGTTGAATAACTGGGTCCAATTGAGTCAGCAACAAGTCATAGGCACGAGGTGCATAGTGCAAATCATCTTCTTGCAGCAGTTCTGCTGCAGAGTGTTTGACAGCTTCAGCAAACCAATCAATGTAGTCTGCTTGTTTATCCTTGGCAGTTTCAATAGTGGCTAGTGCGTACTGTTGCAGTTTCTCGATCGGGCGATGACCTTGTCTTGTTGGTCCTGTGATCCCTGGTGTGATCAAGATAGATTTTGCAGCCCCTATTTTTTCTATCATGATCTCAAGATTATTTTGATACTGCTGTAAAGTCATTTTGGGTACTTGAACATCGTTGGTCCCAAAAAAGATCACGACTAGGTCTGGCTTATGTGCCAATACATCTGTCTGCAAACGTGCGAGGCCGCCCTGAGTATTGTCGCCTAAAACGCCGCGGTTCATGATTTCCGCTTGCGTAGGCGCTAATTTTTGTCGTAATTTGTCAGTGAAAATTGAAGTCGGGTAACCATGAGTTGCCCCAGCGGTGATACTATCACCAAATAAAATGATCCTTTGCATAAATTTCTCATCCTTTAGAACTCTTTTAATTCACTATAGCATAATTGTTCTGCTCGATGCCAAATGTTGATTTTTAGTAAGCGTTTTAATTTTAAACGAACACAATGGTACAAATCCCGACCTGTTGTGCTATAATTCATAGCGAATGCTTAAAATCAAAAGTGGAAGGCGTTTATCACTAATGGAAAATCGACTTAATTATTATCAGATCCCTCGTGAAGAATGGCGCTCATTTTATCGGGATCACTATGTTCCCTTATCTAGTCGGGAATTGATGCGGATCAAATCCTTAAACGATGAGATCTCTTTAAAAGATGTAGAAGAAATCTATATGCCTCTGGTCCATTTGCTGGGAATGCGAATGGAGGCACGCAATTATGGTCAAAATCAATTGGCTGACTTTTTAGGTATCAAACATAAGCCGACTCCCTTTATTTTGGGAATAGCCGGTTCAGTGGCCGTTGGAAAAAGTACGGTTGCACGGTTGTTACGTGATTTGTTGACGGAAATTTTTCCCAACAAAAAGATCCAGCAGATCACAACTGACGGTTTTTTATATCCATCTGAAGAGTTGAAAAAAAGGCATATTATGAAACGCAAAGGCTTTCCTGAAAGCTACGATATGAAAGCTTTGATCAATTTTATCAATGATGTGAAAAATGGCCTGCCTGCTAAAGCTCCGGTATATTCCCACCAGGTCTATGATCGTGTCAAAGGTGAGTACGACCTGATCGACCAACCGGACGTCTTGATTTTGGAAGGAATCAATGTATTGCAGTTGCCAAGCAACCAGCAAATCTTTGTCAGCGACTTTTTTGATTTTTCAATTTATGTTGATGCAGATGAGAAGCTGATCAAGAAATGGTACATGGAACGTTTTGAATTGATCTTGGATCGTGCCCAAGATGAACCAAATGACTATTACCACGCGTATGCGATCGGTGATCGGGATGTCGCGCGTAAAATGGCGGAAAATGTCTGGCATGATGTGAACCATAAAAACCTACACTCATATATTTTACCAACCAGAAATCGCGCAGATTTAGTTTTAAATAAGGGTGAAAATCATCTGGTTGACGAACTATATTTACGCAAATTTGTTTAGGATAGCGTTTTTGTCCGGTTTTTCTTGAGAAAACATTGACCACTAGGAATTCAGCCGGTACAATTAACTGAGTAAAGATTGTAAAAATTAAGATGAGGTGAATATCTTGGCTAAAGTTGATATGCAGGACTTCGACAAGATCATCGTTCTTGATTTCGGGAGTCAGTATAATCAGCTGATCACACGGCGTATCCGTGAATTCGGCGTTTATTCTGAATTGTTGTCACACAAATTGACAGCAGCTGAAATCAAGAAAATGGCACCAAAGGGGATCATCCTTTCGGGCGGTCCCAATAGTGTTTATGATGATGGTGCTTTTGATGTTGATCCTGAGATATTTGATCTTGGTATCCCAGTGTTAGGGATCTGTTACGGAATGCAGATCATGGCAAATGAGCTGGGTGGTAAGGTTGAAAGTGCAACTAATAAGGAATACGGTAAGGCATTGATTCAAGTGACAAATGATCAGGCGCCAACCTTTAAAAACTTGCCCGAGGAACAAACAGTGTGGATGAGTCATGGTGACTTAGTCACAGAAGTTCCGGAAGGTTTTGTATCGACAGCAACGAGTGCTAATTGCCCGATTTCTGCGATGGCAAATAATGCCAAGAAATTCTATGGTCTGCAATTTCATCCAGAAGTTCGCAACACAGAATATGGTAATGACATTTTGCGTCATTTTGCCTTTGATGTTTGTGAAGCTCGTTCGAATTGGACGATGGCAGATTTTATCGATATGCAGATCGAAAAGATCCGTGAAAAAGTTGGCGACGATAAGGTCTTATTAGGCCTGTCCGGCGGTGTTGATTCTTCAGTTGTCGGCGTCTTATTACATAAGGCGATCGGTGACCAGCTGACATGTATCTTCGTTGATCATGGTTTGTTACGTAAAAATGAGGCGCAGCTCGTGATGGACAGTCTAGCCGGAAAATTTGGGCTGAATATCATCAAAGTTGATGCTCAGCAACGTTTCTTGGATAAACTAGCTGGTGTTTCTGATCCGGAAAAGAAGCGTAAAATTATTGGTAATGAATTTATCCAGGTCTTTAATGATGAAGCTATCAAATTGAAGGGTGTTAAGTGGTTGGCACAAGGCACACTTTATACTGATGTGATCGAATCAGGTACTGATACCGCGCAAACGATCAAGTCACATCATAATGTTGGTGGTTTACCAGAGGACATGGTCTTTAAGTTGATCGAACCGTTAAATACTCTGTTTAAAGATGAAGTCCGTGAGTTAGGTGAAAAACTTAATATGCCTCATGAACTTGTTTGGCGTCAGCCGTTCCCAGGTCCTGGTTTAGGGATCCGAGTCATCGGTGAGATCACTGAAGATAAGTTGGAAATCGTGCGTGACAGCGATGCAATTTTACGTGAAGTTATCGCTCAGCATGGCTTGGACAAGGAAATTTGGCAGTACTTTACTGTTTTGCCGGGCTTCAGGTCCGTTGGTGTCATGGGTGATGGTCGGACATACGATTATACGATCGGGATCCGTGCCGTTAACTCGATCGATGGGATGACAGCTGATTTTGCTCAAATTCCTTGGGATGTCTTGCAAGAGATTTCAGTGCGGATCGTAAACGAAGTTGATCACGTTAATCGCGTAGTGTACGACATTACTTCTAAGCCGCCTTCCACCATTGAGTGGGAATAGACAGAATCGGCTTATAAATGCCGGTATATCAACGTTTTGATGACTGTCTAACCCGTTCGTGCAACTATCGTGCAACTTCTGGTGCAAGTCCAGCGGTAGCACCGTTGTTTTGAACCTGCGCCACGTCTGATTTAGCGGTCGAAATTTCGACTAGACCATTCAGCCGTTTGGCGGCCTCAAAGTTCATATTCGGATATAAGTGCCCGTAAGTTCCGAGCGTCGTCTGAATGTCTTCGTGGCCGAGGCGTTCTTTAATCACCAGTGGGTTCTCACCCAGACTGATCAATAACGAAGCATGTGAATGCCGTAAAGCATGAACGCGGATGCGATGAACTCCTGCCAGAGCTGCATGTCGTTTAATGATTCGCATGACCAGATCGCGGCGAGTAGGAACGCCGTTGAACGATAGAACAAAATCAGTTTTACACTCAAGCGCTTGTGTTTTCTTCCAATCGGAGAGAAGCTCAAGTGTTTTTGCGTCCAGTGGAATCGTGCGATTGCTGGCTTTGGTCTTCGGTGTGGAGAAGGAGTAGTTCGTGTAGCTGCGTAACCACAGCGTCTTGTTGATCCGAACTGTGCCTTCCTCAAAGTCGATGTCGTCCCACTGCAGGGCGGTTGCTTCACCGATGCGCATACCAGTCATAAACAGAAACCACAAGGTGAAGAAGCAGAAGTTCTGGTAGAAGTCTTCGATATAGAAGGTCTTGATGACCGCCTCGAATTCTTCCTTCGTCCAGAAGTCCACTTGGTTCTTCACTTTCTTAACATTGCCGACGGTCTTGGTGGGGTTCTCATTCATGAAGCCGAGTACAATGGCTCGTTGAAAGACGCGTGATAGCATGCATTGGACTAAGCGGGTGTAGCTTTTACTTACTTGATAGGTCATTTGGTTCTGCCATTTCTGTATGTCCACCGGCTTAATTTTGTCCATGTACATGTGCTCAAACATCTTGAAGTGCTTCAAACTGGAACGCCGACTGTCGTAGGTTTGCGGCTTGACTTGGTTCTTGTACCATGGAAGAAAGAATTCTTCCCAGAATTGTTTGAATTGAATGTGTTGTTGGTCACGTTCCGCGACAACTTTCTCTACACCGCTACCGACCATTTCTTTGTAGGCCTTGCGTGCATCACGACGGGTCGTAAAGCCGCCGACCTGCTTCTGGATCTTCTCGCCTGTTTTAGGGTCAACACCGAGGTAGGCGCGGAAGTAGAAAGTACCATTGCTGCGTGTTTTGATTGGGTCTTTAGTTGTAGCCATGTTTTATTTCTCCTTTGGTGCTTCGGAGTGCATGGTTTTGGCGAGTTCCGCCAACGTGCGCGTGCTAATTTGGAGACCCAGTATTTCTTCAATGGCAGTTACCGGTACGCGTCCGAGCTTCGGGCTTTTGTAGTAGGGAACACCTTTGCGCACCATCAGCAGCTTTGCGCGTCTGACAATGTCCTGTGCGCGTGAGGCACCATACCCAAGAGCAATCAGTTCGTGTTTCGTCATCGTGATCACGTGAACCATATTCTTCTCCTTTCTGGGGAGCACGGATCGTACCGATGCTCCAGTCTACCATCCAAAAGGTACGTGCAACAACACCTAGTGTGAAAAATAATAAAGTGATTCGTCATCATTCAGCCCGGTTCCGACCGGCTATCGAGGCTCTTAAACAGAACCTCTCTCCCTTGTTTCGTCAGGGTGACGTGCAAGTATCTGGCCTACTGGTTTAGTCGCTCGCTCGTTAGAGGTCGTGGCGTTTTGGAGCCTTCGTTGCTGAATGATGCCATTCAGTTGTCAAAGAACGTTGGCGGGAAAATAAAAACCCGCTTCGTATATACAGACAACGAAAGCGGGTCGAAATGAAAGAGATGGCGAAAAAAGATTATGTTTTTTTCTGACCGGTTTTTTTGAAGATATTGCAAGGTGTTTCTCAACATCGAAACACTTTGCAATGTAGATCAGTTTGATTTGAAGCTCTTGCCTCAAATCCGGATCAATATGCCGTTGCCCGTATCTGGTCTCGTAGTCAATATCACGACCAAATAATTCAAGCAAGAGCGTAATAGCGTCGTTGTCATCCTCCTGAACTGCTAAAATAACCGGTACTAGGTTATCGATCTCTGAGTAATGCATCGAGTACCTCCGCATCCATTACAGGTTTGTGTATGCTACCCGAATTCGTTCTAGTGCACGCTGACGCCGATAATTTACTCCTTGACTTGTTTTGCCACTACGGTTGCCAATTTCGACGTCGTTGAGTTCGCCATAATAATATTGATACAAGACCGTTTTATCCGCCGAAGAAAGTGTGGAAACTGCTCTTGATAACTTCTCACTTTCGATGAAATCTTCAAGATGCTCGATTTCCTCATTGGTCAACCTGAATTCATCGAGATGATAGGGATCTTCGATTTCTTCCAGTAGCAAGGCCTCCAGTGGTGTTTCCTTGATTCGCCGAAGAGAGGCCTTATACCGATTGATTCGTTCATTTTTGAGGGCTTGTTGTACATAGCGAATAAACATTCGTGTCACTTCTTGCTCACTACTCATTGGGTTATCCTCCTCGTTTGATTTTTTGGGCTACATAATTCCAGACAATTTTTTCGGTCGCTTATGAAAACGATTTCCAAATATTTCTTTGACGAATTACCTGATGGAGAGTAAGCACCTAATAACAGACCGGATATGAATGCCAGCTTCTGGGCGATATGATTGCCTCATCAAATATGGTGAGGTGATTTTTATTGGATGAGAAGCCAGAGATTGTTCGCATCAAATTGGAAGAGAATCAACGCCGGCAGACTCAGAGCGTGCCGACTAAGGCGTTCCAGGTCAGGATTGGTGACAGACCGTGGTGGTCTATGGCCGGATTCAAGGTTACATTCTTGATGCCCTACTGAAAGCCGTGTTCAACGATGCTCATTGATGTGCGTAGACTAAGCGGCATTTATCCGATCTGTGGCAAGACCGACTCGCGTCGCGGCATCGATGGTTTGGCTGGCGTGATCAAGGAAGAATATCAACTTGACCCATACAGTCGAGCGCTATTTCTATTCTGTGGCACACGCAAGGATCGGTTCAAAGCCCTCTACTGGGCTGGTGATGGATTCATACTGCTCTATAAGCGGATCGAAGACGGCCGACTTCAGTGGCCAACGACCCAAAGTGAGGTGAAAAAGCTACACGCAAAACAACTAGAACGGCTGTTATCGGGCTGGGGACTGGAGTCCACATTTCGGCCTTACTGTCCACAAAGACAGACGCCGAATTCTGGTAAAGTGTCCACTAAATAAAGCTAGGAAGCCTGTCGTATCAGTGGTACACTCAGCCCATCTTGATGAATTGAGGTCCACGCCGATGGCGAAAACGACTGAAGAATTACTCGAGCAGGCGCTCGAGCAAAATAGCGAACTGACCAAACAGGTTGGGAGTCTGACTGACCAAATTCAGGCCCTGACGGAACAGGTCGCATATTTAACTCGGAAACTCTACGGGTCTCATTCAGAGAAGCTGGTTGATCCGAATCAGCTTTCTCTGTTGGAGGACAGTAGTGTTTTTACGGACCCAGAGCAGACTGGGGAACAAAGCGAAGAAGCAGTCGTAACGTCAACCCAGCGTAAAGCTAAACGGCGCCGCGTTGAAACCATTGATGTCAATCTACCGGTTGAAGAAACGGTTATTGAGCGCGAAAGCAGCGTTTGCGAACATGGACATCAGCTAATAAAGGTCGGCAAACACTTTGTTCGCCAGGTCGTGCAACACATTCCAGGTAGACTCTATGTTGAGAACATTTATGAAGCGACATACAAGTGCGCTGACTGTGAACAATCCGATGGCGTCTCTCACCTGTATCAAGGCCAGGCGCCGCAGGCGTTGTTTCCTCACAGCGAGGCAACCCCATCATTAGTCACCGAGGTGCTTCATCAGAAATATACTCTGGGGACCCCACTCTACCGCCAGAAATTGGAGTGGGCGCGTGCTGGCCTGATCGTCAGCGAAACAACGATGGCCAACTGGGTCATTAACGCCGCAGAAATCGTCAGACCAGTTTATGATCTTATGCATGAGCATCTCTTATCGCAGCGATTTCTTCAGGGTGATGAAACACCATTCCAAGTGTTAAGAGAACCTGGCAAGTCTGCCAGGAGCAAGTCTTACATCTGGGTCGAGCGCAGTATTCGTCTCGCCGACCAGCAGGTCGTCTACTACGCATATGGCAATACCCGTTCCGGTAAGTTCGCCCAGCAAATTTACTCAGGTTATACGGGTATCCTGCAGTGTGATGGCTACGCCGGTTATAATCTCCTCGGCGATAGCGTCATCCGGGTTGGTTGTTGGGCCCACGTAAGACGCAAGTTCTACGATGACGCCGCGAAGGTCAAAGGTAAGTTCACTCGCACGAAGCCTTTAGAGCTGCTCAACCAGATGTTCCATTCGGAAGAACAGTGGTGCCTTCTCTCGCCAGAGGAGCGTCTGAAGTGTCGACAGACCGACCTGAAACCGCTGATCGATCAGTTCTGGGCATGGTGTGAACAAGCCGCTCCAGCGCCAAAGTCGCGATTGGGCGTCGCTTTGACCTACGCCTTGAATCAGCGCCAAATGCTCAACCGTGTCTTGGAGTTTGGCGAGATCGATCTGAGTAATAACGCTTCAGAGCGAAACATGAAGTCCTTCGTGATCGGTCGCAAGAACTGGTTGTTTGCGACGAGCCCGAAGGGTGCCGAGGCCAACGCCATCTGGATGACGATTGTTGAGACCGCAAAGGCCAACGGACTGGATCCAAGAACTTACATCGAACGTCTTCTGCACGAGCTGTCGCAGCTCCCCACTTCTCCTACGAGAGAACAAGCTGAGTCTTATTTACCTTGGAATCAGTATCTGAAGCCATCAAAACAAGAGATTACTTGAACAACGAAGGGGCGCCCGGCATGGGCAGTAACTAGGCGGTGTAAGTCCGCTGTGAGCCGTAGTGGCCGGTATCACGAGTCGAAGACAAGGGTGTCTATCGTGAGGTAGAATCTGAAGGAAGTCCTAGACGAAACATCGAATCGATGAACAAGAAGTGGCTAAAAGGCTGGAAACGGTGGGATGAGATTGCCTAACAAATCGAAGTCCCTGACCACTCGAAACCGTCACAGTAAAGCCAACGGTTTGATGCGAAAGCTACTGCTCTTACCCGGGGAGGTCTGTCATGGTAGTTCTCTCAAGCTGGAAGTTATTTCTGGCAGGAACAGGCTCAATAGTAATGTTGAGTTGTCCATGACAGAAGTCAGCCGAGGCCATAGTAGCCAGTAATGGTGAAGGGCTGAACAACAATAATTTTGATTCATCCTGGAGGTGGAAACAATGCGACAATCGCAGAAAACAGAAAATAAAGCTGACTACCTGCGGAGGGTAACCCTGGAAGGGTCAGAGCAAACAGGAGCGCGTAGCGTTGTTTCTGGTGAAAAGAGAACTCAAAATGGCTTATTACGTGAGAAGGTCTTAGACCGGAATAATTTAAATCGGGCCTTTGTCCATGTCAAGCGTAATAAAGGGGCTGGAGGAATTGACGGCATGTCCGTTGAGGAACTTGGCCCATACTTGAAAGAGAATAACGTAAAACTAATCGAGGCCTTGCGAACCGAAAGCTATGAACCCCAACCTGTCAAACGAGTTGAGATTCCTAAGCCAGATGGTTCGAAACGTCAGTTAGGAATCCCAACGGTCGTTGACCGTGTGGTTCAACAGGCGTTACAACAGCAACTGTCTCCTATTTTTGAAAAAGTATTCTCAGATAATAGTTATGGTTTTCGACCACACCGCAGTGCACAAAGTGCTGTGAAAAAGGTGGTTGCTTATTATAATCAGGGTTATCACTACGTGGTCGACCTTGATTTAAAGTCATATTTTGACAATGTGAACCATGATTTACTAATTAAATTTGTTGAAAATTACATTAGTGAGCCATGGGTCTTGCATTTGATTCGTAAGTTCTTGACGAGTGGTGTTATGAATGGTCGATTTTTCGAGAAGTCCGCTAAAGGTACACCGCAAGGTGGCAATATTTCACCATTACTAGCAAATATTTATCTGAACGAGCTGGACAAAGAATTGACCAGAAGAGGACATAAATTTGTACGCTATGCGGATGACTGTAATATCTATGTTAAAAGTAAGCGTGCGGGTGAACGGGTTCTCAAAAGCATCACCCAGTTTTTAGAAAAGGAACTCAAAGTTGAAGTGAATGCAGAAAAGACGCAAGTCGGTTCTCCACTAAGACTGAAGTTTCTAGGTTTTTCTCTGGGTGTGGGACGCAATAGCGCCTACCCGCGTCCTCATCAAAAACCTAAACAGAGAATTAAACAGGAATTGACAAGAATCACCAAGAGAAGCCGAGGCGTCAGCCTTGATAGGATTCTGCATGAAATTAAGCAGAAAATGCAGGGCTGGATCCAATATTATTCCATTGGGAAGATGAAAATCTTTCTCCAACAACTAGACAAATGGTTGCGCTCGCGCATCCGCCAGTATATCTGGAAACAGTGGAAGAATATCGGAACCCGTTATAAAGCATTGATTAAACTAGGCTTGACACCCAAACAGGCGAAAATCTACGTCAATACTCGTAAGGGATACTGGCGCAACGCGCACAGTAAAACACTGTTGATGACCATAACTAATAAAAGACTGGCACAGCGTGGGCTAATAAATCTGTCCAAACTGTACCAGTCTATTCAAGCAAAAGCTTAAGTTGTTGAACCGCCGTATACGGTTCCGTACGTACGGTGGTGTGGGAGGTCGATAGTGTGAACTATCTCCTACCCGATTTGCCGGCAGAAAGGCAGGAGTGGCTCGATTTAAACGTATTTCGTGTTATAGTAATCAGTAACAACAAATTTAAATGTTAAAGGAGAAAAATAGTGAAACTAATTTCATGGAATATTGATTCTTTAAATGCTGCTTTGACTAGTGATTCTAATCGAGCACTTCTATCGCGTGATGTTTTAAAAACTATCAGTACATACGATGCTGATGTGATCGCAATTCAAGAAACCAAGCTTTCTGCCAAGGGGCCAACTAAAAAACATGTGGAAGTTTTGAATGACTTTTTCCCCGACTATGCGCTTGCCTGGCGCAGTTCTGAAGAGCCAGCACGAAAATCTTACGCGGGCACGATGTTCATCTACAAAAAATCGTTAGACCCCACAGTCACCTATCCACAGATTGGTGCACCAGCGACGATGGATCAAGAAGGACGGATCACCACACTTGAATTTGAGAAGTGTTTCGTGACCCAAGTTTACACACCTAATTCTGGCAATAAGCTCGACCGTTTGAGCGACCGCCAGGTATGGGATCAGAAATATATTGAATATTTACAGACATTAGATCAACAAAAGCCAGTCATCAGTTCAGGTGATTTTAACTGTGCGCACGAAGAGATCGACTTGGCTCACCCAGACCGTAATCATCGTTCCGCCGGTTTTACTGATGAAGAACGGATTGATTTTACTAAACTTTTGGAAAGCGGATTTACCGACAGCTTCCGGACTGTTCATGGTAATGTCACCGGAGCTTATTCATGGTGGGCTCAACGGGTCAAAACCAGCAAAACGAACAACTCGGGCTGGAGGATCGACTATTACCTGGTCAGCGACCGCATCAAAGACAAAATCATTAAATCTGAAATGATCGATTCTGGTACGAGACAAGATCATACACCGATTTACCTAGAGATCGACCTTTAGAAAAACATATTTGCAAAAATAAGTCTTAACTTTTAGGACTTTTTTCTAATTGCGAAGGGGGCAGCATGGAAAAAGCAGATCTGATGCAGTATCTGACTGAAATCAGCAGGTTACCGCTCAAAACAGACGGTCATTATACTAAAAAAGAATTGCTCACAAAGCGCTTTTTGTTGGCTCAAGATGAGCGGCTGCAAATTTACTTTGCGCCGCACAACTTAATTACCCAGCGCAAAGCTCGCATAATGATCGTAGGTATTTGCCCCGGGTGGACGCAGACAGAAATAGCCTTTCAAACGTATCGCGCCAACTTAGATTTAACCTTGAATGCACGCTTGCTCAGCTGTAAAAAAGCTAGTCGCTTTGCAGGCGGAATGCGGAAAAACTTGATCGAGATGCTCGATCAGCTAGACTTACCGGCATACTTGGGCTTAAGGTCAGCTGCAGAGTTGTTTGACGGTCGAAGTGAGTTGTTACACACGACCTCATTGATCAAATTTCCGGTTTTTAAAGCCGGTAAAAACTATCCCGGGTATGGACCGAAAATTTTGAAAAGCCCGCTTTTAAAAGACTACGTGCAGACATATTTTTTAGCGGAAGTCCATGAATTTACCCAGCCTTTGCTAGTGATTCCACTGGGCAAGGCAGTCGAAGAAGTTTTACTGACCTTACAGCAGCAACATGAACTGCCGTATTGTCAAGTCATGACTGGTTTTCCGCATCCTTCAGGAGTTAACGGGCACCGTAAAGAACAATTTGCTGCTAACTTTACCTTCTTAGCGCAAGAGCTTCAGAAATTTTTTGCTGCAGTTGGTCAATAATTTAAAAATTAAATTAAGATGGAAGGACCTGACATGAGTACAGATAATGGTAAGCAACTAGTACTTGAAGCAAAAGAGGGAAGCTTTGAGCTGCCCCACGATCCGGAAAACTGGACTTTGAAAGCAGACCGCGGTTATTCACCTGTGCAAATGATTGCTGCAGCGACTGCTTGTTGCGGCGGCTATGTTTACCAGGAGATCTTGGAAAATTCACACGTACCATTTGAAATGCAAAAAGCTGAAGTTATGTACACTAGAGATGAAGTGGAAAATAAGGCTCATCCGATCAATAAGATCGAGATCACTTTTTATTTACGAGTGGATAAAGAGCTTCAAAAGAAAGCAACAAGCTGTTTGCGGTTGATCGGGCGAAACTGTCCCGTAATGCAAACGCTAGACCCTAAAGTGGCAGTGACCGAAAAAGCGGTGTTTGTAGATCAAAATGAGTTGTAAAAAATAAAGAAAAAGGAAACGCCATGGAAATTGTGGTCGTTTCCTTTTTTGAAAAGTAATATTTTTGCTATTTAAAAATAACAAACTTGCTATAAAGAAACCGGCTATCCTTTTTATTGGAAAATTATTGTGAAAACGATACAATAAATTAGTGTGAACGATCAAAAATTATGATCACTCAGAATAAACCTTGGAGGTTGGTATTATGACTGTAAAAACTATTAGACTGGTCAATGAGCAGTGGCAAGGAGGGATGAATGAAAATTATAGTTTTGGTGCGCGGCTTTTATCACATATTGTGCCGCCAAGTTATTCTGATGAAACGGAAACAGTTTTTGCCCCGATTAGTGCTGAGACAAAGGGCGGTAACGGGATCGATGCCGGTGAGACTTTGAAAGAACAAATTTCTGCAGCTTATAATATTTTAACTGCAAAAGATCCGCGCAATGTTTTAACTTTGGGTGGTGATTGCAGTGTCTCAGAAGCACCCTTTGATTATTTGCATGGCAAATATCCAGCTAAGTTGGGTTTGATCTGGCTGGATGCTCACCCGGATGTTGCTACACCAGAAACCTCACATCATTTGCATAAAATGGCGTTAGCTGACTTGATCGGGCAGGGCGGCCCAGGATCTGCCGAAATGATCAAGGCTCCTTTTGACCCAAGTGACGTTTTATTGGCAGGGTTGCGTTATGATCAGTTAAGACCAATGGATGCAAAAGTCGCTGATTTAGGACTCAGCTATGTCACGCCGGATAGACTGCATGAAAAAAGTTTGCCAGTGACAAATTGGATCAAACAGCGCGGTTTTACTAAAGTGGTGATCCACTGGGATCTGGATGTCTTAGACCCAGCTGATTTTCATGCAATCTTGCCAGCACAGCCAGGATTAGACCGGCGGGATTTTGGAGCTGCGATCGGGACGTTGAAGCTGGATGAAGTGTTGCGTTTGTTAGGTGATATCTCAAAAACAGCTGATATTGCAGGGTTGACTCTGGCTGAACACATGCCTTGGGATGCCTTACGTTTACGCCAAGGCTTGGCAGACTTGCCGATTTTTAAATAAACATTATTTCAGCTGTGACAGCGAACTGTTAAGATTGCTGTCTTGGGTCGTAAGCGGGTGTTGGTCTGACAGTGTTAGATCGGACTATGCGGCAAGCAACGGACATAAGCAGCAGATAAAAATCTTGGCGAATTTTTGTGACATCATGAGTATTTGGTGTATTCAAAACAGCTAAAATTTGCTATTGTTAAGGGAGGAAGACTCGAAAGGAGTTTGATCATATTGAAAGAGCCAAGCCAACAAACTTTACAAAGACTTTTAGCAGAGGCAGATGATAATTGCGCCAAATTTTTGAAGTCACCGCTGGGAGTCCCATTTACTAAAACGGCACACCCGGATGATGTTAATTTTATCATTGAGACTTTTACGGGAACTGCTTATATGGGCGATGGCCGAACACCCAAACGCTGGACTGCTGAAACAGCAGGTAACGTGATCGCCTCATACTTTCCCCAATTTATGGAATTTGACGTTAATTTGATTGGGCAGGTGGTGCCGATCTTAGTTAACTATTTCTCATTTTTGGAACACGATTTACACTATATCAAGAATAGTGCCGCTTTGACAAAAGCAGCTTTCACGGCAAACTGCGGCTTAGTTGCTGCCTACGCTGCTGGACCGGCTGAATTGTCTGATGACGAAATGGATTCTCTCGCTCATGGCGAACTGGGAGAGGAATTCTTAAATCGGGTCTCGCCTGAAGAATTAGAGCAGATGAAACAGGCCTATACAGTCTTGTTACAAGAACAGCAACAGGGAACCTTGGATGATGAGGGAGAAAAGATGCTGAAGATCATTGACAGTGTCCTTTCCCGTGAAGATGGAAAAACTTCCCCTCAGCAGCAAAAACCAGCGGGTCACCCGCAGATGAAATTGCATAAGAAACCTAAAAAATCAGAATAATGTCATAGGGAGCCCGTTGGAAATTGCGGACTCCTTATTTAGTAAAAAAACTTGTATCGCTGCAAATTTTTGGCTATTATCAAGTTATGGTGTGCTAATTAGTTAGTTAAATAGGGGGAAATCAATGCACAGGAAAGTTTTAATATTGTTGGAAACTTTGGGAGCAGCAGTTTTGTTGGTCGGCTGCGGAGCCAAAAAAACACAGGAGTCAAAAAAAGATAGTCAGCCCAAGTCTGAGAAAGTACATAAGAAACAGGCTAGCTCCAGCAGCTCATCAAGCAGTAGTTTGGCAAGCTCAACTGCAAAAGAGGAACCAAAAGACGTTAATGAATCGGGGATCGATGATACCGGCTTTAAAAAAACACCTTTCCCCAGCCAAATGCAAGGCACTTGGTACGGTTGGGACAAGTATAGCAATGCTATTAAAACAGTCACATTCGCAGATAATAAATGGATCACCGGCGGAACGGAGCCACAAACTCTTTTTGCCTATGATGGTTCTGCCCGGACAGCTAGCGACCAAGCAGCCTTTAATGATCCCAGCAGTCAACAAATGGATGCTAATAAACAAAATAAGTGGGCTGCGTTTGCGAAAATGAGTTTTGATAAAAGCCCGATCAGTCAAAATGGACAGGCTGTTGAGATCGTCAATTTACGCGGCTGGTATCAAAGTGCGGGCGACGGAAGTTATTATTACATCACGACGGTCAATATCAATGGACAGCCAACGCAAGTTTTGACTGAAGCCAGTGGGGCGGGCATCTGGGTGAACATGCATTATTATCACTCTAAGACTCTCGCTGAAAGTCAGAAAGACGCTGGGATCGAGACTGACGTCAACCAAGATGAAGATTATTCTGATGGGGAAGACAGCGATGATAGTGAAGATTACGATGATGAAGACACGGGCGAAGAGCAAAATAACTACCAAGATAACGAAGATTACGACGAAGAATCAGATGAATACTAACTAAAACAACAGGGAGCCCCGTGACTTTTCATGGTGCTTCCTTTTTTGATGGGAGTAGACTGGCAAAACCATGGAAAAAAAGCGCCACAAGTGAGAATGTGACGCAAACTCCGGCAAAGTAAGTCTCACAAATGGGAATGTAACGCAAACTTTGGCGAAGTAAGTCTCACAAGTGGGAATGTGACGCAAACTTAGGCGAAGTAAGTCTCACAAGTGGGAATGTGACGCAAACTTCGGCAAAGTAAGCCTTACAAGCGAGAATGTGACGCAAACTTAGGCAAAGTAAGTCATACAAGTTAAAATGTGACGCAAACTTCGGCAAAGTAAGTCTCACAAGTAGGAATGTAACGCAAACTCTGGCGAAGTAAGTCTTACAAGTGGGAATGTGATGCAAACTTCGGCAAAGTAAGTGTTACAAGTTAAAATGTGACGCAAACTTTGGCGAAGTAAGTCTCACAAGTGGGAATGTGACGCAAACTCCGGCAAAGTAAGTCTTACAAGCGGAAATATGACACAAACTCCGGCGAAGTAAGTCTCTCATTTTGCTCCAAAGTCTTTCTAGTTGATTTGAAAAGGCGAGCAACAAAGGATTACTGCTGTTAGATCACTAAGCAAAGTCGTCATGATCGTTATCCGCAGGGAAACGGCGGCAAAATATAAACTTATTACCTTTCTGAAGCCAAGTAGGCTATAATATTAAGAGTAAATAAAGCAAGATGGAGTGTAGAATGACAAATCAGAAAAAAAGTATCGATGAGAAAGTCAATCACTGGCTGACCGACCCAAAAACTTTTTTCTTTCTTGGGTTGGTAGTGATCGTGATCATTGTCGGAGCAACCCTGTTTTCAGGTAACTCAGACAAACGTTATTTGGATAAGCAAGGATGGAATTTGGAAATCAACGAAGGTACAGAGAAATTGAAAGTAAACGTTTATTTTGATGGGGATAAGGCGTACGGATTTGTACCTCAGCAAACGAAGTTATCCAAAAAACATGCTTCTAAGGTTGAATATAATAAGAAACGTCACCAAGTTAGCGTGTATGGGTCTAAGTCGCAGATGACTTTTTTGATCGGCAAAAAGAAAAATGATCAAGTTGAAGGTTCAGTCACTTTTGGTCATAGCAGCGAGCAGTATTCTTATGTGATGACTAAAGACGACACGATCCACCTTAAATAATAGCGAGACACTTAGTAGTTAATTTCACTTTAGCGGTGAAATCGACTGTTAGGTGTCTTTTTTGCTTGCGGTTGGTTATTTTGGCAAAGCGATATTTGCTGGCAAACAAGAAGATCGCTATATGTAAAGGCTTAAAAGGGGCTGCATTTGTAATTCCTAACATTTTAAATAAAAGCGTGTTAGAATTAAAAAAACGGTACCGATTTCATAATGGAATGAGGAGGAGTTAAATGAAAAAAGCGACTTTTATTGCACAAGTCCAAAATGGCTTGATCGTTTCTTGTCAGGCTTTGCCGGGTGAGCCGTTATACTCAGAAACCGGCGGGGTAATGCCCATGCTGGCACGAGCGGCTCAAGAAGCTGGAGCTGTTGGGATCCGTGCAAATTCGGTCCGTGATATCAAAGAGATCAAAGCAGCGGTCACTTTACCAGTGATCGGTATCATTAAACGGGATTATCCTCCAGAAAAGCCCTACATTACTCCCACAATGAAAGAAGTGGACGAATTGATGGCCGTTAAACCAGAGGTGATCGCATTAGACTGTACATTACGTCCGCGACATGACGGCTTAACCATCACCGAATTTATCCAACAGGTCAAAAGCAAATATCCTAATCAATTATTGATGGCGGATATTTCTACTGTGGAAGAAGGAGTTAACGCGTCTCAAGCAGGTGTTGATCTCGTGGGTACTACTTTGGCCGGCTATACAGCCGAAAGTGAGCAACTTCCTGGTCCAGACTTTAACTTGATCAAAGGTTTGACGGCACATTGCTTAGATGTGATCGCAGAAGGTAAGATCCATACGCCAGAGCAAGCACGACAGGTGCAAGACTTAGGTGTGACGGCTTTGGTCGTTGGCGGGGCGATCACTAGACCGAAAGAAATTGCCAAGAGATTTATTAAAGAATTACATTGACATTAAAGAAATAGCTGATAAAATGAGATTATCATTAAAAGACGTTGAAGAGAAGAGTAGCTCGAGCAGCCAATTTAAAGAGAACGCGAGTGGGTGAAAGCGCGTATTGGTCAGTCGAGTGAAGATGAGCTCAGAGTCTGTTGGCTGTGCAAGCAGCGACACGGAACGGGACCGTTACTACCTGCGACTTTTGTTAGAACAGAAGTTAGTAAGATAGTCAGTGTGAATTGGCTATAAAAAAGGCGGTACCGCGCACAAGCGTCCTTTCAGAATTTTCTGGAGGGGCGCTTTTTTTGACTGTTGAGCTTATCTTTTACTTTTTTCTTACAAGAATATGAGGGGGATACATATTATGAATAAAAAGTTACTTGCAACATTTGCAGCAACTACCGCACTGTTTTTGACCGCCTGTGGCAATAATGAAAAAACAGGACAGACCGGCTCTGGTAAATATGCCGACAAACAAGAATTGCGCTGGACCGAAGCTTCGACTTTGGCAACAGCTGATCTGTCCAAAGCAACAGATACTTTAAGTTTTAATACCTTGATGAATACACAAGAGGGTCTGTATCGTTTGGATAAAAAAGGTCAGCCGCAACCAGCTTTGGCTGTCAAAACTAAAAAATCAAACGGCGGTAAGACTTATGATTTTACTTTGCGTAAGAACGTCAAGTGGTCTAACGGCGACCCAGTGACTGCTAAGGATTTTGTATATTCCTGGCAGCGGACGGTCGATCCGAAAACAGCGTCGCAAGATGCTTTTTACTTCGATGGTGTTAAAAACGCTACGGATATTTATAACGGTAAAAAGGACAAGTAAACTTTAGGCATCAAGGCTCTAGATGACCATCATTTACAAGTCACTTTAGCTAAGCCGGTCAGTTATTTTGACAAGTTGCTGGCCTGGCCCTTGTTTTATCCTTTGAACCAAAAGACAGTTGATAAATATGGTGCCAAGTATGGGACTCAGTCAAAGTATTTAGTATCTAACGGTCCATTCAAGTTGACAAAATGGGACGGGACCGGCAAGTCTTGGACTTTAGTCAAAAATGGTTCTTATTGGGATAAAAAGCACGTTCATTTGGATAAAATTACAGAGCTAGTGACTGAAAGTACGACTACAAGTTATAACATGTACAGTGCTAAAAAGGTCGATGAGACTTTACTCAATGGGCAGCAAGTCAAGGCTAACAAGAATAAGAAAGATTTTGTCAAACGTTTGCCCACCGCCACCACGCGCTTGGATCTGAACCAAAATAAAGTTCCGGCTTTCAGAAATAAGAAGATCAGACAGGCTTTTTCACTGGCAATCGATCGGAAGCAATTGACGGATAAAGTTTTGCAAGATGGTTCCGAGCCGTTGAAAGGTTTTGTACCCGGTCAAATGGGCGATAACCCTCAGACTGGTCAGTATTTTGAGAACGAAGCATATGTTAAAAAGGCCGTTTCATTTAATTTGAAAAAGGCTAAGTCTTTGTTAAAAGAAGGCTATCAAGAAGAAAACATCAAGTCGTTGAAGGTCAACCTGTTGACATCAGACACTGACAGCAGCAAGCAAGCCGCTGAATTTTTGCAAAGTAAATTAGAAAGTTTGCCGGGAGTTAGTGTTTCGGTATCCAAGGTGCCATTTGTGCAAATGATCTCTCGTCAAAGTCAGAAAGATTACCAAATGACCGTCAAGACATGGCAGTCCGTGTTTGCTGATCCAATCAACTTCTTGGATGTTTTCGAATCCGCTACAAGTTACAATACTTCCGGTTTTAAGAATGCTGAGTTTGATAAATTGCTTGACCAATCAGAAAACGAATATGGCAATCAACCTGAAAAGCGTTGGCAAAACCTGGTTCAAGCAGAGAAGATCTTGATGGAAGACCAAGGTACGATCCCGCTTTATCAAGTTGCTAAATCACAACTGTTACGGACAAACGTCAAAGGGATCATCTTTAATCCGGCAGGTGTGCCGTATGATTGGAAAAAAGCCTATATCAGTAATGAACAGTAGGAGGCAGCAAGCATGGTGGAAATAGACACTAATTATCTTGAACAGCAATTTATTGATTCTTGTCGGTATAATACCCGCTCTGACGCTCAGAGCCAGACGATCCCGTCTACACCAGGCCAGATTGATCTGGCAAAACGGGTGGTCACAGATTTGAAAAAGTTGGGGCTCAAAGCTTGGTATAACGAAAAGAATGGTTATGCACTCGGATATGTGCCCGGTAACTGTGATAAGGAAATATCAGCGGTGGGTTTTTTCGCTCATTTGGATACTGCTGATTATCCGGCTGACAATGTTTCGCCCCAAGGTCATCCTGATTATGATGGGCGCGATGTTATCTTGAATGAAGAAAAACAGATCATTTTACGTGTAGCGGAGTTTCCGGAATTGAAAGACTTAGCAGGGCAGCGTTTGATCACGACTGATGGAACTACTTTATTGGGAGCAGACGACAAAGCCGGGGTCGCTGCATTATTGGCGGCGGTGCAGTCTTTAGTTACCCAGCCAGAGATAAAACATGGACCTTTGTATGTAGCTTTTGGTCCAGATGAAGAGATCGGTCAGGGAGCTAAACGTTTCGATGAGACAGAATTCCCAGTAGAATTTGCTTATACCTTAGATAACGGACAGCCAGGCGACTTGGAGTATGAAACTTTCAATGCTGCGGCAGCGACTGTCGAGATCGAAGGTACCGCGGTCCACCCGGGCGATGCTTATCATTTGATGGTCAATGCTTCTTCGCTGGCGCATGAGCTGGTAGCGGGCTTACCGCTTGCTGAGGTTCCCGAAAAAAGTCGGGGTCGCCAAGGATTCATTATGGTCCCCCGCCAAGAAAGTACGCCTGACCACGCTCATCTGGAATTGATCATCCGTGACTTTGATCAGCAATTATTTGCAAATAAAAAACAGTTGCTAAAAGACTTGGCCCAGCAAATTAACGATCGCTATGACCAAGAAAGGGTCAAAATCGAAATCAAAGAACAATATTCCAATATTGGCGAAGAGATCAAGAAAAATCCAGCCATTGTAAAGTTAGCACTGAAGGCTTATGACACACTGGGATTAAAACCCAACATCGTTCCTTTCAGAGGCGGGACAGACGGCAATTTTTTGACGGAAAAAGGCATTCCGACGCCAAATTTATTTAACGCCGGACATAATTTTCACGGTAAATATGAATACGTCACGGTTGAAGGAATGCAGACAGTGGCGCAGACGATCATCGAGATCAGTAGAACACATGCCAACACTAAGTAATTCTTTTTAAGAACAGGCTTCAAGTCAGAAACCATATGACTTGAAGCTTTTTAAATCAGTCTGAGCGTTAATTCAATTTGAAATATGTTGTTCAATTTGACTATAATTGACAATGTAAAGGGTTTTCAAGATGTAGAGATCCTTGAGACTGCGGCTTATTATGTGAGGGGGGACCTCCAACTGGCTGAAGTATATGTAATTAACAAATATGAGAGCAGGGAAAATAGATGGAAACTAAGATCAAACAGTTTTGGGATGATTTCGCGGCAGAGCACGGGTTGGTCAATGTGAGCGAACCTGAAGCATGGAGTTTTGGGACTGATGCAGATACTTTGGCTCAGTTAGTTAAGCAAGGAATAAAAACGGCAACGACTTCCGGTTTTGAATTATATGCATTTGACAATGATCCACTCCCTAAGGTCGGGGAATATAATATTATATTAGACAGCCAAAATGAACCGGTGTGTGTGACTAAGACTAAAGTAGTTGAGGTCTTGCCTTTTAAATATATTTCTGCAGAACATGCATATCATGAGGGTGAAGGTGATCGGAGTTATGATTATTGGCACCAGGTCCATGTCGATTTTTTTACTAAGGAATATGCATCTTATAATGCAACATTTACACCAGAGTCTAAATGTGTGTGTGAAGTATTTGAATTA
Source organism: Ligilactobacillus acidipiscis (assembly GCF_900116935.1). Lineage (NCBI taxonomy): Bacteria > Bacillati > Bacillota > Bacilli > Lactobacillales > Lactobacillaceae > Ligilactobacillus > Ligilactobacillus acidipiscis. Next base: position 1,943,347 of record NZ_LT630287.1, on the reverse strand, counting down.
GTGGAATAATTTGCGGCTTGTTTTTCAAAAGGCAGATTGCAAGAAATAACTTGAACAAATTTAGTAACGCAGATTACGCAAAAAGATCTCAATCGGTGTTCGCCAATTTAAACATTTGAGTGGTCGGGAATTCAAATACCAGTTAATTTGAATCAATTCATCATCGGTAATCTCATCAATCGGTTGACCTTTGGGAATGAAGCGGCGTAGTACTCGGTTGCGATTTTCATTACTGCCTCGTTCATGTGGCGAATAAGCGTGCGCAAAGTACAGCGGAACACCGGCCTGTTCTTCAATCAAATTGTAGTTGGCGAATTCTTTCCCATGGTCAACAGTAAGGGTCTTGAGATTATCTCCTAACTGGTTAGCCAATTCTAAAATAGCCTTGGTCATTGAAGTACTATCTCGTCCATTAAGCCGTTTAACGATGGTAAGCCGACTCTTACGCTCGACAAACGTAGCTACTGCTTGACCTTTACGTTTTCCAGATAAAACTGTATCAGCTTCGAAGTGACCTGAAGTATTACGATCAGAAATTTCAGCTGGACGATCTTCGATGGAACGTCCATGACTAAAAGTACCACGGGTTTCTTTAGCTCGTTTGCGACGAATACCATGGTCAGGTAAATCAGTCACATTAATATCCAGTAGTCCCTGATCAATCCAGTTATAGATGGTTTTGTAGGCAATTCTAACTACATGAGCCACTTGTTCAATTGACCATTTTTGGATCTTGATTTTTTCTTCAATCAATCGCTTTAGGTTAGTCGTTAAGATGGTTTTACGACCACGATGACTAAGTTTAACTTCATGGTCAGTTTGAGCCTTAACTGCGTGATACTCACCAGCTAAGCGATGAACCTCATTAAAGATAGTGGTTTTACTAAAGCCTAAATAATCGGCAATATATTGAAGTGAGTGCTTTTCATGATGAAGTGTTTCGATGACAACGCGGTCTTCAAATGATAAAATAGTGGTGCCCATAAAGGTCCTTCTTTCTAATGGAATGTTGTGGTGACACTATTAAAGACCTTTATGGGTTTTTCTGTCCACTAATATGTTCAACTTAAATTTTACAATCTATCAAAAATAATTTGACAGTCTAATACGAGGAGGTAAGCAGATGAGATTTAAAACAAGTGATGGTGTCAGACTTGAGTATGATGATAGTGGTCAAGGTCCAGTAGTGATGATCTTGAGTGGGATCGGCGGCAGTCGGGTGATCTGGCGCGATCAGGTGAGTGCGCTGGTTGACGCAGGTTACCGCGTGATCAATATTGATGCTAGAAATCAAGGGGCCTCCGAGCACACTAAAAAAGGTTTGCGGATCTCAAGGCATGCGATGGATCTGCGTGAGATCTGCGAAGCTTTAGATATCCATCAGCCGATCTTGATCGGCAATTCCATGGGAGCTTCGACCATGTTTGCTTACGCTTCATTATTTGGCACACAGGATGTGGCAGCAATAGTCGACGTTGATCAAAGTCCGAAAATGATCAATGAACCTGGCTGGAAGTACGGGTTTAAAGGCGAGGTCACTTGGGATAATTTTCCGGATATTTTAAAAAAGCCGTTTGGCAAGTCGACCTATCACAAACTCCGAGACGAAACATATGCGGTCAATAAAAAAGCACAGGTTGAACATCCATACGATCCGGCATTAAACTTGCCTTTCTTACAAGATCACGCTTCCCAAGATTGGCGTGATGTTATTGCTGAGTTCGCTTGTCCGTTTTTAATTTTGGCTGGTGAAAAATCGCCGTTTTTTGACTACCATTATGCACCAGAAGTTGCAAGTTTGGCAGCCAAAGGAAAGTATCAGATCATTAAAGACAGCGGGCATATCGTGATGGCCGAGCAGCCTGTAGCCTTTAATCAAGAGTTGTTTAAATTTTTAAAAGAAAATGACCTTTGATCAAGGTCCGACTGGGGTAAATGTACTTGGTGTTAGAGCGCTGAGTACATTTACCTCTTTTTGTGCTTAAATGTGGAAGCCAACATAGTGCCGCAAGTGGGAACGTGATGCAAAGGCTAGCAAAGTAAGTCATACAAGTGGGAATGTAATGCAAACTATGGCGAAGTAAGTGTTACAAGTGGGAATGTAACGCAAACTTTGGCAAAGTAAGTGTTACAAGTGGGAATGTAACGCAAAGGCGGGCAAAGTAAGTCTCACAAATGAGAATGTGATGCAAAGTCTGGCGAAGTAAGTCATACAAGTGGGAATGTGATGCAAAGTCGGGCAAAGTAAGTCTCACAAGTGGGAGTGTGACGCAAACTCCGGCGAAGTAAGTCTCGCAAATGAGAATGTAACGCAAACTATGGCGAAGTAAGTGTTACAAGTGGGAATGTAACGCAAACTTTGGCAAAGTAAGTCTCACAAGTGGGAGTGTGATGCAAAGTCCGGCGAAGTAAGTCATACAAATGAGAATGTAACGCAAAGTCCGGCAAGGTAAGTCTCACAAATGCGTGTGTAGGGGGATAAAAGTAGAACACCACAGGAGGCCTAACTGCGTTGAGTCCTGTTAGGTAGTTCATGGGCCACCTCATTTTAAAGAGTATCTGGCAAGTTACTCATGTTTCTTGATATAATTACGTGAGAAATGAAAGATGAGGTGCAGATAATGAAGACAGATAAACCCTATGTTGTCTACCAATCGAAGGGAAAACAGACCCAACTGTTATTCATGGACTTGTTGTTGGTAGTTTTCAGCCTTAGCCTGTGGTATTTGGGGCAGCATGGGGCAAACATTTCTTATTTAGCGGCTGGCGTGAGTGGCACACTGTTGTTTGGCTGGTGGGGGGTGTTTTTATTACACCGGCTTTTCAAGGGGAAAGTGTTGTTGCAGCTAACGCCAGAAGGCTTTTATGATCATTCGACTTGGGCGGCAAGCGGACAATTGATCAGATGGACAGATGTTGAAGCCTTACACGAAGTCTTGATCGGTAATCAAATGTTTGTGGGTGTGGAACTCACTAATGAAACTGAGTATCTGGCAAGTTTACCTGCTTACAAACGTTTGCTGGGACAAGCCAATGGCAAAATAGTTCATAGTCCGTTAAATATTAATTTAAAAACGGCAAGATTCGTGACTAGTCATGAGGTCGTTGCAGTCATGGAAAAATACCGACAAAATAGTCGAAAATTAGTCTGATGACCAGTTAAAATTGTCGATATTGAAAAAATATTATTCGCTATGATCGTTGGTAAATCGGCACTATGACGGTTTTGTGTTATCTTTTTTGAAAGCGGATCCAAAAAAATATCGCTTTAAATTAGAATTTTATGGTATACTTAAGATTCTAAATAAACCTGGAGGTGTTCGACCTATGAAAATTGCCGTTTTAGCGGGTGGACGCAGTACCGAGCGGAATGTTTCAATTTCAAGTGGTTACCGGATCACAAATGCTTTACGTGAGCAAGGTTACCAATCAACTTTTATCGACCTGTTTCTTGGTTACGATCTGCCAGCAGGCGCAAGTGCCGAATCAGTTTTTGAGGATGCCAATACGAGCAAGGATTTGGAGATCTCAGACGCGATCCTCACTGATGCCGACATTAATGCCCTGCGTGAAGATGGTTCGACTGAGTTATTCGGGCCAAATGTTTTAGAGCTCTGCAAGGCTGCAGATATTGTTTTCTTGGCATTGCACGGAGGCGATGGAGAAAATGGTAAAGTGCAGGCTGTCTTAGATCTTAATAATATTCGCTACACTGGAAGTGGTTCAACTGCCAGCGGAGTATGTATGAATAAAGTTTATAGCAAGGAATTAATGCTATATAACAATATCCAAACAGCTGCTTTTGTTGAGATCAAACGTGATCAAGGGTCAAAAGGCCACAAGTTACCATTTGACTACCCAGTTGTTGTTAAACCTACTTCTGGCGGTTCGTCTGTTGGGACACATATCGTTCACAATGATGAAGAATTGGCAGAAAGTTTGGCAGATGTATTTCGTTTTGACAACAGTGCGATCATTGAGGAATTTATTGGTGGCCGTGAATTTTCTTTGGGTGTGGTCAATGGTTATGCTTTCCCTGCAGTTGAGATCAAAGTTCACGACGGTTGGTATGATTTTGAGCATAAGTTCCAAGCAGGGTATACAGATTTTATTACCCCGCCAGAAGACCTGGACCCAGAAGTTCATTCTGAAATGAAGAAGGTTGCTGTTGAAGCGATGGATGCTTTAGGTCTGCAAAACTACGGCCGGATCGACTTCTTCACGAACGACCGCGGAGTTTGGGTCATTGAGGGCAATAATTTGCCGGGAATGACACCACTTTCTTTGTTGCCGCAAGAAGCCGAAAAAGATGGCGTTCCTTATGGCGAACTAGTTGAAAGCATCGTAAAAGGCAAGATGAAGATTTATGATGAAGGTATGAATAATTAATTCGCTACTTACAAACTGCTGTCAGCGATGATAGACAGTAAAACACGCAATTTCCTCTCGTGGGAGATCGCGTGTTTTTTTAACGGTTAAAATATTTTAAAGTGTGGCTTTGCGAGGTCCATTCGATCCTAGTGATCCCGGCATTTGTCGGTTCATCCAGGGCAGTCAGGTTATCGATGCCCAAAATTATGTCAACTATCAGTTTGATGGTGTAACCGTGACTGACCAGTAAAACTTGTGCGTCTTGCGGCAGCTTTTGGGTCGTTTCGTCAAAGAAACTGAGGAGTCGCGCCTTTGCTTGTGAGTGTGTTTCACCGTGAGAATATTCTTGTGAGCCGGGTAATAAATTATGATTTTCATCAAAAAATTGTGCATACTCCCGCCATAATTGCGTGGTTTTTTGCCCATCCCATAAGCCATAGTCAAATTCACGCAAACGCCAGTCGTATGTAATAGTTGCTTTAGGAACGATGATCTGGGCAGTTTGTGCGGCGCGCAGCAGCGGACTGGCAAATACTTGAGTAAAATTGTGCTGGCTTAGCTTGGCAGCTGTTTTGTAGTCCTGAGCTTGACCTGTAGTTGTTAACGGCGTGTCGATCATTGCCCCCTGCATGATTTTTTGCGAGTTAGCAATACTTTGCCCATGACGGACGATGTAAAATGTTGACATTTTGTTCCCTCCATTTTTTCATACAAATATTATAGCGAGTTTTCTTGGATCGGAGCAAGTAAATACGTTTCTTTAAAGATATGATGAACGAGCATATTTTGGTAAGCAGGCTGCTGAAATTCTTTAAAGCTTCTCTGCTCTGTGGAGCATTTGATTGGCTATTTAACTTGAGGTCTGTTAAATTAATAAGGAACACGCAGTAAATTATAGATGTGTATTTTGTTTTAATAGGGGTATTGTTTTCTAGGTTTTATCGTATTAAAGGAGAGAATAAAGCCATGATGCCGGAGAAGTTACAAATTGAAAATGGTTTTAATTTTAGGGAGCTTGGGGGCTATCAGACTACAGATGGTCGACGTCTCAAGAAACACAAATTAATTCGTTCAGCTGCACTAAGTACTTTATCGAAACGAGATTTAACTTACCTTGATGAATATGGTTTACGGTATGATATCGATTTTCGTTCACCAAGTGAAAGACAAAAACAGCCAGATCGTTTGCCTGCACAAACGACTTATAATTTTGCACCAGTTTTTACTGTTGACGAGACGAAAAGTCAGACAGATGACCGGGAAGAAGATAACCGTTTGCTGACCGAGCGCAACGCTGGGTTTAAGCAAATGTTGGATGCCTATAACGACATCGTTTTATCAGCAAACGCTAAAAAAGCGTACCGTAAGTTTTTTGATCTCTTGCTCGCTAATGAGCGGGATAACGAATCAGTGATTTTTCATTGCTCAGCTGGGAAAGACAGGACAGGCATGGGTGCTGTATATGTACTCACAGTCTTAGGTGTTGATCAAGAAACGATTCGAGCAGATTACCTGATCTCCAATGAATTTTTAAAGAAACGTCGAGGGTTTAAACCTGTCTCAGACCGGGTACCACTCCAAGCACAAAACGCGACCTACTCGGAAAATATGCGAGCATTGAGTTGTGTTTCTGAAAAATATTTAGACTGTGCACTAGGTACGATGCAGCGAGAGTACGGGGATTTGGGGCATTATTTGGAAACAGAGTTAGGGATCACCAAGCAGCAAAAAAAAGAGCTGCAACAGATATATTTGGAAGATTAGCAAGGGCAGGGGGCAAGCGAAAGCGGGCTCCTTTTTCAAAAAATTTTTGGGGACACCGTGTTTTTCTGGGTTGGATGAAGGTTAGGTTAGATCAGAGTTACTTAGTGGAAAAGTTGAAAAAGTTGAGCTTTACCGCACAAAATCAAGAAAAAGGAGCATCAGTACTTAAGTAGTACTGGTGATTTCATTTTAGTGAATCTATGGAGGTGGTCACATGAAAATTTTGTTCTGTTTAGAAAACTTGAAAATGGATGGTGCGCACCGGGCAAACATCGTTGTGGGTAACTATTTATCACAGATCTACGATGTTTCGTTTTATTCACTATCTACAATTAAGTCGTATTTTGAATTAGATGCACCGTTATTTGTCGCAGAGCACCCATTTGATACAGGAAAGAGTTATCGTGGCGACGATCCGTGGAATGATTTTGATCAACAAATCAAGGATCTGACTAAAGTGCTCAAAGAAAATCGCTTTGATGCTGTTGTTTTGACAGCTGGGACTTTGACCAGTTTTGCACCCTTTATCAGAAAAGCATGTCCAAATGTTATTCAGCTGGCATGGATGCATAATAACTTCAACACATACATGAATCAATATTATAAGGATATGCAGCCGGAGTTCCAGTCTGGCTTGAAATCTGTCGATACCATCATTGCTTTGACTCAGTCGGACGCTGATTTATTTGTCCAGTTTAACCGAAATACAGTTCGTCTTTATAATCCTTTGACTTTAGAAGCCAAGGAACCGGCTGATTTAAATAAGAAAGTCATTTCAATGGTCTGCCGGATGGATATCGCACATAAGGGCCTCGATCTAATGGTCGATGTCGGCGAATTACTGCCAGATCCTTGGCAGCTCCGCGTGGCTGGGACTGGTGCAGATGAAAAGCAGGTTCAGCAAATGATAGATGACAAGGGTTTGCAAAATAAGGTTATTTTGCGGGGCGCCTTGAGTGATGAGCAGCTTCAAGAACACTACCGTGATTCATCGATTTTCCTGCTGACTTCACGCTGGGAAGGATTGCCGCTGGTAGTCGGTGAAGCCATGACTTTTGGTTTGCCGATCGTGGCGACTTATAATACCGGGACTGAGGAGTACCTGAAGGAAAGCCGATATGGACGTTTGGCAAAATTTGAAAAAAATTCTGTTTTTCGTGCCTTGAAACCTTTATTAGAAAGTCACGAACAACGCGAGCTCTGGGGGCAAACAGCTCTTGAGCGTTCCAGTGAATTTAGCGGTAGTCGGATCATTGAACAATGGGTACGTTTACTTGAAATGCTTAGTGGTCGCAAAAATCAAAAAGTATGATAATATGGAAACTAGAATTTAGTTAAAAATTATGAGACATAGGATCTTGCTGTCTTATGTCTTATAATATGGATTATTTTTTTGCTAGCAATTACAATTTTTCTACTTGCTGATAAATAGGTGGTTATTAGCTTAAACCTAAAAAATATTACTTTATCATCGTTTTTGTGACAGGCTTAACTTATTTTTTGAGAAAAAACTTTGACTAACTTTTATTAAGCTAAGTGGAGCAGCAATTTCACTATTGAATGATAAGAGGGTGATCTTAGATCTATGTCGCAAAGTGTTGATTGGACTATTAGATTGTTAGTAGCAGCATTGTGTGGGGCATTGATCGGATTCGAAAGGTCAAAATTACGTAAAAGTGCGGGTATTCGGACTCATATGGTGGTCGCAGTTGCTTCGGCGCTGATCATGTTGGTTTCAAAATATGGGTTTTATGATATTTTAGCGACGACCAACATTGATCTGGACCCGTCACGGATCGCTGCTCAGATCGTCAGCGGGATCAGTTTTATTGGTGCCGGCACGATCTTAGTCCGGCGCTCGCAAATCAGTGGTCTGACTACGGCAGCCGGTGTCTGGGCTACAGCGGCAATTGGGATGTCCGTTGGTGCTGGCATGTATATGACCAGTGTGATAGCAACTCTTTTGATCGTCTTGGTTCAGAAATATTTCCATGATGACTCACTGATCAATTCGTTGATGCGCAGTGTACGTTTACGGTTGCATATTGAAATCGAGCCTAGTCAAGCAGATTTGGACGGACTCAAGAACTTTTTTGCAGAACAAGGTATCACTGATACCTCATTTAATTTATTAGCGATCAATGATAAGATGATCGTATTAGAATCAGACGCCTTAGTTGATCATCGGTTTGATACAAATCAATTTTTGCTCAGGCTTAAGGAAAGACCAGGTGTCCTTATGGTTCAAGTCTCAAATATGAAAGAATAGACAGGCTCAACCATAGTCAGATATAGGAAAAACGACTTGGAGGAAATTTTTACATGTTAGAGAAGACAATTTATAGGAAACTTTTGAGCAACGCATTTGATATCCCTGTTTCAGTCACATACTGGGACGGGAAAACTGAAGATTATGGTCGGGGCACCCCAGAAGTTAAAGTTGAGATCCGTCAGGCTTTTCCGTTAAAGGAATTGACTTCAGCTCCGACCTTGGTTTTAGGTGAAGCTTATATGAATGAAGACCTTTTGATCGAAGGAGATCATGCAATTCAAAAACTGGTAACTTCAGCTTTCCGTAAATCGGGCAGTTTTTTAAAAAAGAATTCGTTCTTAAAACACCTTCCTAAGATGTCCCATTCGAAAACGGATTCTAAAGAAGATATTCAAAGTCACTATGATATCGGGAATGACTTTTATGGGATGTGGCTTGACAAGACGATGACTTATTCTTGTGCTTACTTCCAACATGAAGATGACACCTTGGAGCAAGCCCAGATCAATAAGGTCCACCATATCTTAAACAAGTTGGATATCACTGATGGCGGCAGTCTGTTAGACATTGGTTCAGGCTGGGGGACAGTGTTGTTTATTGCTGCTGAAGAATACGGTGTTCACGCTACTGGTGTGACACTTAGTCAAGAACAATACAATTACACCAAACAACAAATCAAACAACGTCACTTAGAAGATAAGATCGATGTGTACTTGGAAGACTATCGTGATTTGAAAGGTCAGTACGATTACGTGACTTCCGTGGGGATGTTTGAACACGTTGGCAAAGAAAATCTAGCTGAATATTTCCAAACTGTTAAAAGATTATTGAAACCAAATGGACGGGCTTTGATCCATGGGATCACCGGACAGCATGATGGTGCCGGAGTCGATCCATTCATTATCAAATATATTTTCCCAGGCGGCTACATTCCAAATATGGTCGAAAACTTGCAGCACGTGATGGATGCTGGCCTACAGTTAACTGATTTGGAACCGTTGCGTCGCCATTACCAAAAGACCCTGGAACATTGGCAAAACAATTTTGCTGCTAACTACACCGTGGTTGAGGGACGTTACGGGCATAAATTTGCACGTATGTGGGATCTGTATTTGCAGGCCTGTGCGGCATCATTTGAAGCAGGTAATATTGATGTCATGCAGTACTTGCTGATTAATGGAACTAGCGGAACTGGAACACCAATGACTCGTCAATATATTTATGATGCTGACAACAAATAAATAGCTATAAGTAAAAGACCGAGGACACTGAAGTGCAAAAAAGTGATCCAACGGTCTTTTTTATAAGGGTCTAAACTTTTTAGTGTTGATGAGCGTTCATCAGCACTATTTTTGTACAAAAAAGGACATCATTTGTCCTCATATGCTACGATTAAAGCGATAAAACCAAATCAAAGCGAGGTATAAATGATGTCCCAAACTGATTCTATCCTAAATTTACTCAATATCCAAGACCCAAATATCAAAATTTCAGCTTGTACTAATTTTTCACAGGCCGGAGTTCACGAAAAACTGCTTTCAGCTACGCTGACTTACCCCGTCGAACGCTGTGTTAATTGTGGTTCCACGAATCTTGTTCAGAATGGGACCCGCCTGACCAAGATGAAACTGCCCAGCCTAGGTGAACAACCGCTCCGCATGAACCTGCGCAAACAGCGTTATCTGTGCCGAACTTGCCACCATACTTTTAGCGCGCAGACGCAGCTCGCTCCGCCTCGGCACTCGATCACCCGCCAAGCAGTCCACGAAATCGCGACTTTAGCTAAGAACTCACTGCCAGTCAAGACGATCAGCCAGGCCGTGGGGATCTCAGCTTCCTCGGTTCAACGGATCTTGTATAAGGATCAGCGGGCTTTAGTAACGCCAAAAGAGCTGCCGACAGCTCTCAGCTTTGACGAATTTCGTTCAACTAAGAACTGCTTTTCTTTTATCTGCATTGACGCAAAAACACATGATTTGGTCGACTTATTGCCAGATCGTCTCTCGCAGACGATCCGCGAGTATTTCACCAATACTTATACACTTTCTGAGCGTCAAAAAGTTCAACTGGTGACCATGGATCTGAATGCACAGTATCAGACTTTCGTCCGTCGTCTTTTTCCTAACGCACTGATCGTCTTTGACCGTTTCCATCTTGTTCAGTTAGCGGGTCGGGCACTTGACCATGAACGGCTGCGTGTTTTAAAAGGGATCAACGACCACCACGACCGCAACTATAAAGTTTTAAAAAGCAACTGGCGCTTATTCCACTTAGCTGAAAATCAACTTGAGACCTCCCAGGTTAAATATTATCGGGGATTAAATGAATACACGACTGCCCAAAATGTGGTCGATCTGGGACTCAAGAATTTTCCACAGTTCGCAGAAAACTATCAGACCTATCAAACGATCTTAACCTTTATTCGCAACCGCGATCGGGCTACTTTACAACAATTAGTTATGAACTACCGTCCCAATGGTACTGAAATGGATACCGTCATAAGGACCATTCAAAAGAACTACTTAGGGATCAGGAACGCTTGTCTCTATGACTACTCTAATGGGCCGTTAGAGGGGATCAATCGCAAGATCAAAGAACTTAAACGTAGCTGTTACGGATTCAGTAACTTAAGGCATTTCTTTATCCGCATCAAATTGATCCATGCCTAAGATAAAAAATTTAGGTCAACACTGTGGGAGGCAGGTGCGGGCCCATTTCGCTACGCTTCGGACCCGCACCTGCCTCCCACCTAAACACTTTAATCTAGCTATGGCAGTAAAAAAAGAACCCTACCATAAAGATAGAGTTCTATGGACCATCAACACTATTTGACAAAGTCCCTTTTATAAACAAAAGGGCCGCTGACCGGCGTGTAAAGCGGTTGGCGAGCCTAATCGTTTAATCTGAAATAGTGACGAAGGTATTGTATTTCATATATTTGTAGTGGAGCCTCATCCGCGAGAATTCAAAGGGAGTTCCATTGTTTAAAAAGAAGATCCCCTCCATGACACCTACGGGTTCGTTTGGCAATAGGTGTAACAGTTTTTGATCATATTTTGTCGATGGCTCTGCAAAAATTGATAGGAATGACTTAGAAACAGTTTGGCCAAATGCTTGCTCTACGTAAGAAAAAATCGAGCCCTCGATTTTCTTGAGTGACAGACTAGGCAAGATCTTGATCGGGATATAGCCAGTCTCGATCATAAAGGGCTGGTCATCAAAGAGCCGCAACCGGTCGATTTTATAAACAAAGTCGTCTGGCCGTAAAAAAAGGTCGCGTTGGATCTCTTCGGTCGGGCGAATGACTTCGAAGTTTAAGACTTTGATCTGAGGGCTTTTGCCGTTCATTTCGAAATTGTCTGAAACACCTAAATTGGAGCTTTCTTCATAATTAAAGACGGATTCATTTTTTAAGTAGAGAGGGTTGATAAAAGTACCTGAACCCCGTTTTTTAAAGATTACGCCGTCGCTTGCCATCCTGGTCAACGCACGCTTGATCGAGCTTCTGCTGACTGAGTATTGTTCGGCCAATGAACGTTCATCAGGCAAACGCATTGAGGAAAATTCCCCTGCGAAAATTTTTTTCTTCAGATCTGCGATGATCTGTTTATATACGAGTTCGGCCATGACAGTCTCCTTTGAATAATTAGGTGAGCAAGTCAGGTTCAAGATAAGGTATTGCAAGAGCAGCAAAATGCTTCTGGAAATCCGAAATTATCTTACTCATCTATACTTTAGTTTGCCACAAGTCTGTGATTTGAACAAGGATATGTGATCAAAAATTTACCGATCAGGAGGTTAAGAACTGTTTAATTAAGCAAAGCCTGGTCAGTTGTGCGGCTGAAAGGTGTAAATAAATTGTGAGCGGCAAATAATTACAGATTTTGTTAAATCTTCGTCAAGAGAAGTTTTATTTGTACTAAATATGCATATAATTAAGGTACAATAACTAAGATGGTTGGTGTAAAAGATGCGGTTATCAATAATATTAATTATCTTGCTGCTTTGCTTAGTTGGTTTACTGATGGTGGTCAGTGCTGCAGGAATGAAAGAGGAAGACGCTTTTGCTGTGAGGTTGCTACTTTATGCGTTGGGACTTATTTGCATAGCAATTGGGTTATATGTCTTATTTAAAATATATTTACCGCAACACTCTGCTTTGTCATTGTTTGTGCCACAGCATTTTATTTAAATGTCACTTTAAACGTGTCTTAAGGTATAATTAAAACTAAATTGAATTACGAGGAGATCCGCTGATGAAAAAAGTAGACCATGAACAACCACAAGCTCCACGCTTTACAGAATTTTTGACTAAACAGTTTGATATTTTCCAACAAAAACAACAAGTTTTTATTGAATATCTTAATGTTCCGCAACCGTTGAGTGCCTGCATTCAAGAGATCGCTCATGCTGCGGGAATGTTTGCCGCTATGGACTTGCTGGCTAAGGCGCAAGACCGGATCGATACTAATGGGACTTTTACATTAAATGATGAAGATACTCATGAGATCGATCTTTTGCATGATCGGTTATTAGATTTTATTTCTAAACAGGTTTTTGCAAATTTTGATGAACGTTTGATCGATCTGTGGCCAGATGAATATGGCGATTTGATCGAAGATGGGTATAATGGTGGGCTTGAAGCAATTTTGAATCAAGGATAGTCTGGCTGATACAGGCAGACTTTAAGAGCAGTGATGCTCTTTTTATGATAAAATTAAGCGAACTAACGTTTGAAAAAAAGGACTGGAGGAAACGAAATGCGTTTTTTACATACAGCAGATTGGCATATTGGCAAGAAACTACACGGTTTTGACTTGCTTGCCGAACAAAAAGACGCTTTTTGCCAAATTAAGCAAATTGCTGCCGCACAAAACGTCGATGCGATCGTGATCGCAGGTGATCTGTATGATCGAGCAGTTGCGAGTGAAGATTCTGTCGCTGTACTAAATAAGATGCTCAAAGAGTTGAATTTAGAGGAAAAGTATCCCTTATTGGCGATCAGCGGTAATCACGACTCGGCGATCCGTTTAGAAACAGGCAGTGAGTGGTATACGGCTACAGAATTTTACCTCAAGACCAAATTTTCTGATGCCTTTGAGCCGGTCACATTGAATGATACACAATTTTTTATGCTGCCTTATTTTCAACCACAGATGGCGCGCAATTATTTTCAAGATGAGTCGCTTAAAAATTTGCCGGAGATCATGGAAAAAGTCGCAGCAGCAATGGTTCAAGAGTTTGATCCGACGAAAAAACATGTTCTGATCGCGCATTTTTTTGCTGCGGGCAGTTCACATACAGATTCAGAAACGATGTTAGAGGTTGGCGGCTTGAACCCAGTCCCGGTCGATCTTTTAGAGGAGTTTGACTATGTTGCTTTAGGACATTTGCATGACAAAAATGCTCTGAAGCACCCTTTTATCCATTATGCAGGTTCGCCTGTTAAATTCTCAATTAGTGAAGCAGAAACACAAAAGGGTGTGTGGATCGTTGATACTGACCCCTATCAGGCGAAGTGGATCCCGTTAAAGCCTCTGAATGATATTCATGTTTTGGAAAATTCTTTTGCTGAATTAACAGACCCTAAACTTTACCGTGCGATCCCCGCAGATGATTACGTCGCGGTGCGTTTAACAGACCGGGCAGTGATCGATGATATCATGAATAAATTACGACATTATTATCCACGGATAATTAGTTTGTCACGGGTAAATGGGCGGGAGAGCCTGATAGCTGATGAAAATAATGGCGGTCAGGTCAATTTAGATCCACTCGAGTTGTTTGAGAGTTTTTTTGAAAAAATGACCGATGAAAAGCCGACCCAGCTGCAAGAGCAGATCGTGCAGGAAAGTTTTGAAGAACTGCAGAAAGGGGATACTTATGAAACCAATTAAACTCCGTATGCAAAACTTTGGGCCGTATGTGGATGAGACCGTTGATTTTGGCGATTTTTTCGATGCGCCGGTTTTTTTGATCAGTGGGAAAACAGGAACAGGCAAAACAACGATTTTTGATGCCATGTGTTTTGCCTTGTTTGGGCGCACGTCCGGCGGTGAACGTGATGCCGAAGAAATGAGATCTGATTTTGCGAGTGATCAAGAACTGACCGAAGTTAGCTTTATATTCGAAGATCATAAAAAAAGTTATCAGATCACTCGTTCACCCAAGCAAACAGTTGCTTCTAGACGGGGTAATGGTCAGACTGTTCGGGCTGCTAAGGTTTCTTTGATCTATCAAGATCCGACTGGTGAAAAACGCGAGATCGACAAGATCAATCAAGCTAATCAGTTTATCAATAATTTATTGAATCTTACTGCGGAACAGTTTTCGCAGATCGTATTACTGCCACAAGGTCAATTTCGGAATTTTTTAGCGGCTGACAGTAATGATAAAGAAACCGTGTTGCGGGAATTATTCGGCACGGAATTTTATCAGCGCTTTGTGGAAAACATCAAGGATCGGACCAAAGAAAGAAGAAACGCTGCCAAACAGCAGCTTGATCACTTGCATGACCTGCAAAAGGTAGCTAATTTTGATGAGCCGGAAAAAGTGGATCCAGAACAACCAGTATTAGATTGGTTAGATTTATTGGCTGCACAGCTCAAGTTACAAAACGAACAGCTCAACAAATACAAGGCCGAAAATGATGTTAACGAGCGAAAGAAAACACAACTGGATCGTTTGTATCAAGCACAGCAGAGTTTGTTAGCTGATCAACAGAAACTGGTTCAATATCAGCAAGAAGCCAAAAAACTTCAGGAAAAAGAAGCAGAGATCACAAAGTTAAAGAAACATGTCCAAGATTTGGAATGGGCTGATCAACAGCAGGGGACTTTGAAAGACCTGACCGATTCTGCTGCTCAACAAATCAAGTTGAAGGCTGAACAAGAAAACGGAAAACAGCGGCAAGGTGAACTAAAAAGTGCCCTGGCAGAAATTGAACAAAAACAATCTATGATCAAGGCTAATGAGCCGCAAATTCTTGCATTTCAGGGTAAGGTTGAAAGGCTAAAAGATAAAGTCAACCTGTATCAAGAGGTAGAAAGACTCCATCAGCAGCAAAGACGTATTGCGACCCAAGTTAAGCTTGCGCAAGAAAAAGTCGCAAACGCCCAAAAAGAGTTGACTGAAAGCAAGCAAAAACAACAAGAACTAACGAAAAAATTGGAGACTTATGCTGACTTACACCAGCAAGCACTTCAACTACAAGAACAAAAACAACGAGTTCATAATTTCGAACAACATTTACAAGAGCTGCAACAGTCTATTTATAAAAAAGAACAGACCACACAGCAGATCGCGGACTTAAAAAAAGAACTCACTGAGTTACGGTTGGCGGCCAAGGCTGCCCAGGACAAATATAATGAGATGGATTCTCAATATGCAGCAGATCAAATAGTGCTCTTGGCGGCTCGGTTAAAACCGGGCACACCTTGTCCTTTGTGCGGGTCGACTGAACATCCGCATCCGGCTGCAAATGTTGCAGTTGCAAAACCTGTGACAAAACAACAGGTCCAAACGGCACAAAAAGAGGCCCAACAAGCTGCTGCAGCTGTTAATACTAAGTGGGGGACTCTTGAAGCCCGCAGTAATTATGTGGACCAACAAAGTAAAGAAATTCAGACACAACAAGAAAAATTAGCTGATAATTTGTCATTAGCGGCTGATTCAAGTTTGGATAAAGTGGTTCAAGCGATAGAAGAAAAGCGTAAGCAGTTAGAGCAAGACGGTCAAAAACAAGAAAAACGCCAGGCCGAAAATGACGCGATGACAACGCAATTGGCTTCATTGCAAGTAGAGCAGCCGCAAATAGAGACTAAAGGCAAAGCTGCTGCTGAAAAATACACTCAGTTACAGATCACTAAGGAAAAATTGCAAACTGAGTGTGAGCAAAAACAGGCGCAACTCCCGCCAGAATATGCCTCCAGTCGGGAACTCAAATCGCAGTTGGATTCCTGGCAAGAAAAGATCAGTGCTCATCAGCACGAAAAAGAACAGGTGCAACAGCAGCTGTCTTCGTTAAATGAACAGTTGGCTGGAGTAGAGTCTGGGTTTAGAGAACGGGCAAAACAACAAGCTGAAGCAATTGAGAAACATGAAAATGCACGTCAAAAGCTGGTCCAAGCCTGTCTTGCCTATAATGAGCAGATGGATCTAAGGAAGCTCACAGCTTTAAACAGTGAATTAAGTACGCTAAGTCAGCTCAGAGATCAGATCCAAGGCTACCAGCAAGAAGTTACTATCAATCAAACTACACAAAAGCAGTTGAAACAGCGGATCGCAGGCCAACCGCAGCCGCAAATCGCTGAAACCAAAAAAGAAATTCAGCAGTTGCAAGTCAAGCAAGACGAGTTATTTCAAAAGCGGAGTTTGGTCAATCATCGGTTTAACCAAAACAAGGAAACGTATCAACATGTCAGTGAGATCTGGCAGCAATATCAAAATGAATTGGAACAAGATCAACAATGGAATCAATTGGCCGATGTTGTTTCTGGTAAAGGCAAGTTGAAATTAAATATTGAAAGATATGTCTTACAAAGCTACTTTAAGCAGGTCTTAGAGGTCGCTAACCAGCGTTTCGCTGAATTGACTGGCGGCCGCTATAGCTTTTGCTTGGATAAAAAGACCGGCAGTTATGCTTCAAATACCGGATTAGAGCTTGATATTTATGATGATAATGCCGGGAAGATCCGTTCAGTTCATACTTTATCCGGCGGTGAAAGTTTTATCGCGGCTTTATGTTTGGCTTTGGCTTTGGGCGAAGTTGTTTCTGCTCAGGCTGGCGGTGTGAGTGTAGAAGCACTATTCGTTGATGAAGGTTTTGGTTCGTTAGACACTGATAGTTTACAGGTTGCTTTGGACGCTTTGAGGGCGATCGAAGGTGAAAATCGCTTGATCGGGATCATTAGTCATGTTACTGAGCTGCGGACAGAGATCCCTGACCAATTGCATGTTTTGTCGGATAATGGCCGGTCAGTCATCAAATATGAACATGAATTTGAGCAGTGAGTTGAAGTGAAATTTTGTAGTATAAAAGGGATCAGTTATGGAGTATAAAACGCATTTAGTATCAACGGTGGTCGTAGGCTTGCCGGTTATGGCAAGTGGCGGACAAGTGGATGTATTGAATATGGGGATGCTGGTATTAGGAAGTTTACTTCCGGATATCGATCATCCGCAATCATTTTTAGGAAAAAGAAATAAAATCGCGAGCGGCCTGACCAATAAGGCATTTGGGCACCGCAAGGCCACTCATTCTTTGGCGGCTTTAGTGCTTGTTTATTGGTTAATGAGCGTGATTGCCGCGCACTATTTGACCAGTCGTGGGATCTATACTCCTTTTTGGCTGACGTTTGGTTATTTATGTCATTTATTAGAAGACAGTTTTTCACGGGATGGTGTTAATTGGTTGTGGCCTAAAAAAAGGAAGGCTATACACGGAGCTCACCAGGTGGTTTTTTATAAGACCGGCGGTTTAGGCGAGTATCTGGTTTTGGGGTTGATGATCTGTTTGCTGGTGATCGAGATCCGCTTGTTGTGGATCGGTCAACTCGACCGTTTGTTGGCTGGCAAGTATCTTACTAACTTGCAAACCTGGCTTTTTTCACTTGACCAGTTTTTACCTTTTATTAAGTGAGAACGTATTTGTTAAAATTTGACTGTGTTTTTTGATAGATTTTTCTTTTTAACTGGTGCTACAATAACAATGTAGTAGGAGTTTTATAAAAATTACAAATACGAAAAATTTTAACAATGAGAAGGGGGCGTAGTTTATGCTCAGAAACCAGGAAATGTTGGTCACTGCAGCTGAAAATCTCAAAGAACACGGTATCAAGAATACACCGCAACGTCAGGCGATTTTAGCTTATTTGATGACTTCGCATGAGCATCCGTCAATTGAAATGATATATGAGCATGTTCGTCAAAGCGGCTTTAGCGTCAGCTTGGCGACTGTTTATAATACGCTTGAATTATTACAAGCTAATAAATTGATCACTGAAGTTGCTCCGGATAATGATGGGCATATGCGCTATGATTATTTGGACAAGCCTCATTATCATGTGATCTGTGTTTCTTGTAATAAGATCGTTGATGTGTTTGATGATTCGTTTAAACAGTTGGAAAAGAAAGCGGCGGTTGAAACAGGTTATCAGATTTATAATAGTCAATATGAAGTTTATGGTCTTTGTCCGGCATGTCAAGCAAAGCAACAAGCAGCGCATGAGTAAAAGACTATTGACTTTTTAGACATGATAGCATAGGATAATTTTAATAATGCAATGAAGTAACGCAGTAGAGTCTTAGGCACTAGTCAAGAGAGCTGATGGTTGCTGGAAATCAGCCTATCCTAAGAACTTGAATTACATTATGGAGCAAGATTCGGTTGATCCCGTTACAGATAGTTAAGGTGACTGCAGCAGTGCAGTAATCTGGGTGGTAACGCGGAAAATTTCGTCCCTGATGTCTTTGAGACATTGGGGGCTTTTTTTGTTTTCAAAAGCCGATGTGGTGATCACTTGGTTCAGCCGACCAAACTAAGGATGGCAATTTGACGTTTTTGGTTTGCAAACAATTGAGCCCATATAGTTAGTATTGATAGAAGCAGAGAGGATGGTAGAATATTGGAAAATATTATTGATGAATTAAGATGGCGTGGAGCTATCAATCAAGTCACAGATGAAGAAGGATTGTACAAACTAGTTAACGATAAGTCGGTTGGCTTATACTGTGGGACAGATCCTACTGGGGATAGTTTGCATATTGGTCATTTGATCCCTTTTATGATGCTTAAAAGATTCCAGATGGCCGGTCATCGTGCTCACATCATTATTGGCGGAGGAACAGGTTCGATCGGCGATCCGTCTGGGCGTAACTCAGAGCGGACTTTGCAATCGATGGAAACTGTTCACCATAACGAAGAAGCTTTGACTGCTCAAATGAAGAAATTGTTTGGTGCTGATAACATTACTGTCGTTAATAATTACGAGTGGTTATCTAAAATCGACTTACTAAGTTTTTTGCGTGATTACGGCAAACTGTTCAACATCAATACAATGCTCAATAAAGAAGTAGTTGCAACTCGTTTGGAAGCCGGGATCTCATTTACTGAGTTTACTTATCAAATCTTGCAGTCCGTTGATTTCCATCATTTGTGGAAAGAACATGATGTGCAGTTGCAGATCGGTGGTGCTGATCAGTGGGGTAATATTACGAGCGGGATCGATCTGATCCATAAAATGGAAGGACAAGAAGCCCAGGCATACGGTTTAACGATCCCACTAATGGTCAAAGCTGATGGAACTAAGTTTGGTAAAACGGCTGGCGGCGCAGTTTGGCTAGATCCAAAGAAGACGACTCCATACGAATTTTATCAGTTCTGGTTGAATCAAGATGATCGTGACGTAGTGAAATACTTGAAGTACTTTACTTTCTTGTCACGCGCAGAGATCGATGAGTTGGCTGAAAAGGTCAAGACTCAACCTGAAAAACGAGAAGCGCAACGTAGGTTAGCTGAAGAAGTAACAGAGTTTGTGCATGGCAAAGACGCTGTTGAACAAGCTGAACGTATTTCGCAGGCACTATTCTCAGGTGATGTTAAGGCTTTGACTGCTGATGATATTGAACAAGGCTTTAAAAATATGCCTTCAGTCGAATGTTCCAGTGAACCGACAAATATTATAGAATGGCTAGTGGATACCGGCATTGAGAAATCTAAACGGCAAGCACGTGAAGATGTCAATAACGGTGCGATCCGGATCAACGGAGATCGTATCAGAGACCTTGAACATGTGATCGATCCAGCGGCTATGTTTGATGGTCGTTTTGTTATAGCTAGACGTGGAAAGAAGCGTTATTTCTTAGCTAATGTTAAGTAAAACCTTAAGTAGATCCGTTTGATCGAAGTAGGGCTCTACTCTTACATAGTTTCTTTTGTTGCAATTTGTAATGAAGTTACGTAAGAGCAGGGCTCTTTTTGTGTTTATATGGTGTGTGATCGGTGCTCTTTAAATTAAAATATAGGTTGAGGGTGCAGTCTTATGTGCTGAGGATAGTTAATTTGTTTTATGGTTGCCGGCAGTTGATCATTGTTATTAGTCGTAAATTTTTAAAAATTTTTTGCATTTTTTAAAGTCGAATTATAGGAAAAAGCAAGGCTATTTCGACTTAAAACTTTATATTTTTTGAAATATTATAGTTTTAAGTTCGTGAATCGAAGAAATTTTGTTATTTTGAATAACTTTAATAAAAAAATGGCAGTTGACGTATTAAGAATTAGCTTGTATATTTATATATGCTGATTGATTAGTTATTAAGTTTCTGATTTTTCTTCACGTTCAGCAAATATTCAATTAAATTTTTTTAAAATTATTGTTGACATTTTTGCTCAGCGTGGTAAACTAATAAAGTTGTCATTTCGGCAACACAGCAAGTAATAATCAAGTGGATCTTTGAAAACTGAACAAAGTTTCGACAAATCAAATGTGTGAGGTCGCTTATCTTAACGATAAGTGCAAACAACATTTGCGAAGTCAATTCGCTAGTAAAATTTATGAGTCACAAACTTTAAAATGAGAGTTTGATCCTGGCTCAGGACGAACGCTGGCGGCGTGCCTAATACATGCAAGTCGAACGCAATCTTTTAACAATGAGTGCTTGCACTCAGCGTTTTAAGTGCGAGTGGCGAACGGGTGAGTAACACGTGGGCAATCTGCCCAAAAGTGGGGGATAACACTTGGAAACAGGTGCTAATACCGCATCAACCGGCTGACCGCATGGTCGGCCGGGCAAAGACGGCGTCAGCTGTCGCTTTTGGATGAGCCCGCGGCGTATTAACTAGTTGGTAAGGTAACGGCTTACCAAGGTGATGATACGTAGCCGAACTGAGAGGTTGATCGGCCACATTGGGACTGAGACACGGCCCAAACTCCTACGGGAGGCAGCAGTAGGGAATCTTCCACAATGGACGCAAGTCTGATGGAGCAACGCCGCGTGTATGAAGAAGGTCTTCGGATCGTAAAATACTGTTGTCAGAGAAGAACACGTGATAGAGTAACTGCTATGACGCTGACGGTATCTGACCAGCAAGTCACGGCTAACTACGTGCCAGCAGCCGCGGTAATACGTAGGTGGCAAGCGTTGTCCGGATTTATTGGGCGTAAAGGGAACGCAGGCGGTCTTTTAAGTCTGATGTGAAAGCCTTCGGCTTAACCGGAGAAGTGCATTGGAAACTGGAAGACTTGAGTGCAGAAGAGGAGAGTGGAACTCCATGTGTAGCGGTGAAATGCGTAGATATATGGAAGAACACCAGTGGCGAAAGCGGCTCTCTGGTCTGTAACTGACGCTGAGGTTCGAAAGCGTGGGGAGCGAACAGGATTAGATACCCTGGTAGTCCACGCTGTAAACGATGAATGCTAGGTGTTGGAGGGTTTCCGCCCTTCGGTGCCGCAGCTAACGCACTAAGCATTCCGCCTGGGGAGTACGATCGCAAGATTGAAACTCAAAGGAATTGACGGGGGCCCGCACAAGCGGTGGAGCATGTGGTTTAATTCGAAGCAACGCGAAGAACCTTACCAGGTCTTGACATCTTTTGACCATCTGAGAGATCAGAATTCCCTTCGGGGACAAAATGACAGGTGGTGCATGGCTGTCGTCAGCTCGTGTCGTGAGATGTTGGGTTAAGTCCCGCAACGAGCGCAACCCTTATTGTCAGTTGCCAGCATTCAGTTGGGCACTCTGGCGAGACTGCCGGTGACAAACCGGAGGAAGGTGGGGATGACGTCAAGTCATCATGCCCCTTATGACCTGGGCTACACACGTGCTACAATGGACGATACAACGAGTCGCGAGACCGCGAGGTTTAGCTAATCTCTGAAAGTCGTTCTCAGTTCGGATCGTAGGCTGCAACTCGCCTACGTGAAGTCGGAATCGCTAGTAATCGCGGATCAGCATGCCGCGGTGAATACGTTCCCGGGCCTTGTACACACCGCCCGTCACACCATGAGAGTTTGTAACACCCAAAGCCGGTGCGGTAACCATTTTGGAGCCAGCCGTCTAAGGTGGGACAGATGATTGGGGTGAAGTCGTAACAAGGTAGCCGTAGGAGAACCTGCGGCTGGATCACCTCCTTTCTAAGGAAAATTACGGAAACTCACACGATTTGTTACATGAAACTTTGTTTGGTTTTGAGAGGTCTACTCTCAATCCATAAATCAATAATTTATGGGCCTATAGCTCAGCTGGTTTAGAGCGCACGCCTGATAAGCGTGAGGTCGATGGTTCGAGTCCATTTAGGCCCATTTGTGATGGGGGTTTAGCTCAGCTGGGAGAGCACCTGCTTTGCAAGCAGGAGGTCAGCGGTTCGATCCCGCTAACCTCCATTGATGACGTTAGTCATCATGGATCCGTTCTTTGAAAACTGAATAACATTTATTTCTTGATCAATAATTTTATTAAACCGAGAACACCGCGTTTGAAAGAGTTTCAAACAAGAATTCAATTATTAAGTATTAAACGCAAACTCATGACCCATTTATCTTTGATAAATGAGAGGTTAAGTTAGGAAGGGCGCATGGTGGATGCCTTGGCACTAGGAGTCGATGAAGGACGTGACTAACTGCGATATGCTTCGGGAAGCTGTAAGTAAGCAATGACCCGGAGATCTCCGAATGGGGCAACCCAATGACTGTAACGAGTTATTATCGCCGGCTGAATACATAGGCCGGTGGAAGACAGACGCAGGGAACTGAAACATCTAAGTACCTGCAGGAAAATAAAGAAATTTCGATTCCCTCAGTAGCGGCGAGCGAACGGGGAACAGCCCAAACCAAGAAGCTTGCTTCTTGGGGTTGTAGGACTGGACATTTGAGTTACCAAGAAAAACTGTAGTCAAACGGCCTGGGAAGGCCGGCTAGAAAGGGTGACAGCCCCGTAGACGAAACAGTTTTTCCTCAGTCCAGGATCCTGAGTACGGCGGAGCACGTGAAACTCCGTCGGAATCCGGGAGGACCATCTCCCAAGGCTAAATACTACCTAGTGACCGATAGTGGACCAGTACCGTGAGGGAAAGGTGAAAAGCACCCCGGGAGGGGAGTGAAACAGTTCCTGAAACCATGTGCCTACAAGTAGTCAGAGCCCGTTAAGGGGTGATGGCGTGCCTTTTGTAGAATGAACCGGCGAGTTACGTTAACGTGCCAGGTTAAGGTGGAAAGACCGGAGCCGCAGCGAAAGCGAGTCTGAACAGGGCGCACGAGTACGTTGACGTAGACCCGAAACCAAGTGACCTACCCATGTCCAGGTTGAAAGTGCGGTAAAACGCACCGGAGGACCGAACCCGTGTATGTTGAAAAATGCTGGGATGAGGTGTGGGTAGCGGTGAAATTCCAAACGAACTTGGAGATAGCTGGTTCTCTCCGAAATAGCTTTAGGGCTAGCCTCGGAAGTTAAGGATCGTGGAGGTAGAGCACTGTTTGGACTAGGGGCCCGTCTTGGGTTACTGAATTCAGATAAACTCCGAATGCCACTGATCTTGTTCCGGGAGTCAGACTGCGAGTGATAAGATCCGTAGTCGAAAGGGAAACAGCCCAGACCACCAATTAAGGTCCCTAAATATGTGTTAAGTGGAAAAGGATGTGGGATCGCACAGACAACTAGGATGTTGGCTCAGAAGCAGCCACCATTCAAAGAGTGCGTAATAGCTCACTAGTCGAGTGATCCTGCGCCGAAAATGTAACGGGGCTAAACACATTACCGAAATTGTGGATCCGACCGTCAGGTCGGGTGGTAGGAGAGCGTTCTAAGGGCGAAGAAGCCGGACCGTCAGGACCGGTGGAGCGCTTAGAAGTGAGAATGCCGGTATGAGTAGCGCAAGGTCAGTGAGAATCTGACCCACCGTATGACTAAGGTTTCCTGGGGAAGGCTCGTCCTCCCAGGGTTAGTCGGGACCTAAGCCGAGGCCGCAAGGCGTAGGCGATGGACAACAGGTGGAGATTCCTGTACTGATCAGATCTGTTTGAGCAATGGAGGGACGCAGGAGGCTAACGGAGCGTGCAGCTGGAATTGCACGTCCAAGCAGCGAGTCGCAAAACGAGTGAAAGGCTTGTTTTGGTGGTAGATGAGCTGTGATGGGGAGCGAAATTTAAGTAGCGAAGGAAGTCATGTCACACTGCCGAGAAAAGCTTCTAGCGAGGATCTGATCACCCGTACCGCAAACCGACACAGGTAGTCGAGGAGAGTATCCTCAGGTGAGCGAGTGAACTCTCGTTAAGGAACTCGGCAAAATGACCCCGTAACTTCGGGAGAAGGGGTGCTGGTCGACAGACCAGCCGCAGTGAATAGGCCCAGGCGACTGTTTATCAAAAACACAGGTTTCTGCAAAATCGTAAGATGACGTATAGGGGCTGACGCCTGCCCGGTGCTGGAAGGTTAAGAGGATGAGTTAGCGCAAGCGAAGCTCAGAATCGAAGCCCCAGTAAACGGCGGCCGTAACTATAACGGTCCTAAGGTAGCGAAATTCCTTGTCGGGTAAGTTCCGACCCGCACGAAAGGCGTAACGATCTGGGCACTGTCTCAACGAGAGACTCGGTGAAATTATAATACCCGTGAAGATGCGGGTTACCCGCGACAGGACGGAAAGACCCCATGGAGCTTTACTGTAGCTTGATATTGGGTGTTCGTGCAACTTGTACAGGATAGGTAGGAGCCGTAGAAAACGGGACGCTAGTCTCGTTGGAGGCAGTGGTGGGATACTACCCTCGTTGTATGAACACTCTAACCCGCGCCGGTTGATCCCGGCGGGAGACAGTGTCTGGTAGGCAGTTTGACTGGGGCGGTCGCCTCCCAAAAGGTAACGGAGGCGCCCAAAGGTTCCCTCAGAATGGTTGGAAATCATTCGCAGAGTGTAAAGGCAGAAGGGAGCTTGACTGTGAGACTTACAAGTCGAGCAGGGACGAAAGTCGGGCTTAGTGATCCGGTGGTTCCGTATGGAAGGGCCATCGCTCAACGGATAAAAGCTACCCTGGGGATAACAGGCTTATCTCCCCCAAGAGTCCACATCGACGGGGAGGTTTGGCACCTCGATGTCGGCTCATCGCATCCTGGGGCTGTAGTCGGTCCCAAGGGTTGGGCTGTTCGCCCATTAAAGCGGTACGCGAGCTGGGTTCAGAACGTCGTGAGACAGTTCGGTCCCTATCCGTCGCGGGCGTAGGAAATTTGCGAGGATCTGTCCTTAGTACGAGAGGACCGGGATGGACACACCGCTGGTGTACCAGTTGTCTTGCCCAAGGCAGCGCTGGGTAGCTAAGTGTGGATGAGATAAACGCTGAAAGCATCTAAGTGCGAAACTCGCCTCAAGATCAGATTTCCCATTCCTTTATGGAAGTAAGACCCCTGAGAGATGATCAGGTAGATAGGATGGAAGTGGAAGTGCCGTGAGGCATGGAGCGGACCATTACTAATCGGTCGAGGACTTAACCAACGAGTCGCGTGAGTGGGCTCGGTCAGATAAAAGCAGCAAGAAATGAATGTTAGTCAGTTTTGAGGGAATGGATCTCTCAAAGAAAAAAACAGAAGTGCGGTGGCGATAGCACGAAGGCTACACCTGTTCCCATGCCGAACACAGCAGTTAAGCTTCGTCACGCCAAGAGTAGTTGGGGGATCGCCCCCTGTGAGGGTAGGTAGCTGCCGCGCTTTGTTTTTGGAGGATTAGCTCAGTTGGGAGAGCGTCTGCCTTACAAGCAGAGGGTCATAGGTTCGACCCCTGTATCCTCCATTTTTCTTGAGTCGTTAGCTCAGTTGGTAGAGCATCTGACTTTTAATCAGAGGGTCGACAGTTCGAGCCTGTCACGACTCATTGCTTTTTTTGCGGGTGTGGCGGAATTGGCAGACGCGCTAGATTTAGGTTCTAGTGTTTTTTAACGTGGGGGTTCGAATCCCTTCACCCGCACCATTTTAATGCCGACTTAGCTCAGTTGGTAGAGCATCTGATTTGTAATCAGAGGGTCGGGCGTTCGAATCGTCTAGTCGGCATATGCGGAAGTAGTTCAGTGGTAGAACATCACCTTGCCATGGTGGGGGTCGCGGGTTCGAATCCCGTCTTCCGCTTCGCTGGAATTTTCAGTGAATTAAATTATAATAGACTTATATGCACCCATAGCGCAATTGGATAGAGTGTCTGACTACGAATCAGAAGGTTGTAGGTTCGACTCCTACTGGGTGCATTTTTTATCGGGAAGTAGCTCAGCTTGGTAGAGCACCTGGTTTGGGACCAGGGGGTCGCAGGTTCGAATCCTGTCTTCCCGATCACTACAATATATCAAAGATAGCTTTATGACAGAGTAATTTGTTATTGAAGTTGTCTTTTGTGTTATTTGCATATGTTCAACGGGAAGTAGCTCAGTTTGGTAGAGCGCCACGTTCGGGACGTGGAGGTCGCAGGTTCGAATCCTGTTTTCCCGATAACTTTGAAGGCAGACGTTTTTGAGGGACTTTGTCAAATAGTGTTGATGGCCCATAGAATTCTATCTTTATGGTAGGGTTCTTTTTTTACTGCCATAGCTAGATTAAAGTGTTTGGGTTGGGAGGCAGGTGCGGGTCCGAAGCGTAGCGAAATGGGCCCGCACCTGCCTCCCACAGTGTTGACCTAAATTTTTTATCTTAGGCATGGATCAATTTGATGCGGATAAAGAAATGCCTTAAGTTACTGAATCCGTAACAGCTACGTTTAAGTTCTTTGATCTTGCGATTGATCCCCTCTAACGGCCCATTAAAGTAGTCATAGAGACAAGCGTTCCTGATCCCTAAGTAGTTCTTTTGAATGGTCCTCATGACGGTATCCATTTCAGTACCATTGGGACGGTAGTTCATAACTAATTGTTGTAAAGTAGCCCGATCGCGGTTGCGAATAAAGGTTAAGATCGTTTGATAGGTCTGATAGTTTTCTGCGAACTGTGGAAAATTCTTGAGTCCCAGATCGACCACATTTTGGGCAGTCGTGTATTCATTTAATCCCCGATAATATTTAACCTGGGAGGTCTCAAGTTGATTTTCAGCTAAGTGGAATAAGCGCCAGTTGCTTTTTAAAACTTTATAGTTGCGGTCGTGGTGGTCGTTGATCCCTTTTAAAACACGCAGCCGTTCATGGTCAAGTGCCCGACCCGCTAACTGAACAATATGGAAACGGTCAAAGACGATCAGGGCGTTAGGAAAAAGACTACGGACGAAAGTCTGATACTGCGCATTCAGATCCATGGTCACCAGTTGAACTTTTTGACGCTCAGAAAGTGTATAAGTATTGGTGAAATACTCGCGGATCGTCTGCGAGAGACGATCTGGCAATAAGGTGACCAAATCATGGGTTTTTGCGTCAATGCAGATAAAAGAAAAGCAGTTCTTAGTTGAACGAAATTCGTCAAAACTGAGAGCTGTCGGCAGCTCTTTGGGCGTTACTAAAGCTCGCTGATCCTTATACAAGATCCGTTGAACCGAGGAAGCTGAGATTCCCACGGTCTGGCTGATCGTTTTGACTGGCAGTGAGTTCTTAGCCAAAGTCGCGATTTCGTGGACTGCTTGGCGGGTGATCGAGTGCCGAGGTGGAGCGAGCTGCGTCTGCGCGCTAAAAGTATGGTGGCAAGTCCGGCACAGATAACGCTGTTTGCGCAAGTTCATGCGGAGCGGTTGTTCACCTAGGCTGGGTAGTCTCATCTTGGTCAGGCGGGTCCCATTCTGAACGATATTCGTGGAACCACAATTAACACAGCGTTCGACGGGGTAAGTCAGCGTAGCTGAAAGCAGTTTTTCGTGAACTCCGGCCTGTGAAAAATCAGTACAAGCTGAAATTTTGATATTTGGGTCTTGGATATTGAGTAAATTTAGGATAGAATCAGTTTGGGACATCATTTATACCTCGCTTTGATTTGGTTTTGTCGCTTTAATCGTAGCATATGAGGACAAATGATGTCCTTTTTTGTACAAAAATAGTGCTGATGAACGCTCATCAACACTAAAAAGTTTAGACCCGTTTTTGACGCCTGTCTTTTTTGTGGCCTAATTTTTGAGAACAGCGAGCAAGGATCTTATTTTGTGCGTTTTAGTTGCAATTTTTTGAACTATGGCCATAATAGAGCATCTGATCAATGTTTTATAGTGAACGATTTGCAGCTGCGGCATGTAATGGATAGCTGTAAGGGACTGAAACATCAAAATGTTAGATAAAGTACCTTGGTTTATGCGCTGAGCGGATCGTATTTTGATAAGTCCTAGGAGTAAGAAAATAAAAACATCAGCGTTAGTGGGGTTAAGAAAAAACGGCCCAAGAAAGACCGTCGTCAAAAGAAATGACAGCTATCGCTAGAGATAAATATAATAAAATAAGTTAGCTTTGTTTCCATGGGTTACTCGCTTTGATTAGTGGTAGTTTAAACAACTCAAAGAAAATACTTGCGGTCAGATCATTATAAGGAGTACAATTTGTCAGCGTGATTTGAAAGATATTTAAACAAATATGGCATTATCTTTGCAATTTGACCATGTTTCCATATATAATAATAGTCAATATTAGTCAAAGTTGGATAATAAGGAATGTGGTTTAAATGCAAAATCGCAACATATCCGATATTATTGAGAAGTATCTCAAAAGTATTTTAGCCGATTCGCAAAAAATAGAGATCAAGCGTTCTGAGATCGCGGAGCAATTTGATGTTGTTCCTTCTCAAATCAACTATGTTATCAAAACGAGGTTTACGATCCAAAATGGATATTTAGTTGAGAGTAAACGCGGTGGCGGCGGATACATTCGGATCGCAAAAGTCAATTTGATCGACGACACCGATGTTTTGGACCAACTGATCGATCTTATCGGAGAAAGTATTACTTCTGGTAAAGCTTTGCAGATCATACAAAGTCTTTACGAGGATAAGTTTTTGACACAAAAAGAAGCAAACCTAGTATTAGCGACTATGGATCGGACGACTTTAGATTTTGCCGATAAACGTTTGGAAAACGCGGTTCGTGCACGGATCTTAGTTAGTGTTTTAAATCGCTTAAGGTGTGCAGATTGATTTGTATCTTGTGATCGTAAAAAATAGCTTAAGTAAAGAAGTCTTCTTTTTTAAAGAAAAGAATTTTTGCTTTAAAAAACCTGACTATATAAGGGGGACTTGAAATGAATGAATCATATACTCCTAGTGCTAAAAGAGTTTTAGAACTCGCACAAGTCAATGCAAATGGCTTTAGGCATCAGGCCATCGGTACGGAACACTTGTTGCTGGCCCTCGTTTCTGAAGAACAGGGGATCGCCCATAAAGTTCTGGCACAATTCGTGATCACGCCCACTGATATCAAGGAAGAAATTGAACGCTTGACAGGTTATGGCACTTTGAAAAGACAAGCACCAGACAATTACTTGCCATATTCACCTAAAGCAAAGAAAATCTTGACTCGTGCCGTTGCTCAAGCAGAATTGTTAAATTCCGAAAAGATCGGGACAGAGCATATTTTATTGGCTTTACTTGAAGATGACGATATTTTGTCATCACGGATCTTGGATAGCTTAAATATCGACATTAAGCGGATCAGACAAACAGTTTTCAGACAGTTGGGGATCAGCCAGACTCAAGTTCGCAGAAATGCGAAGAAAAAAGACAAGGTCGAAGGAACACCTACCTTGGATGGTTTGGCTCGTAACCTAAATGAAATGGCTGAAAATGGTCAGATCGATCCTGTTATCGGCCGACAAAAAGAGGTCACCCGTGTGATCCAGATTTTAAGCCGACGGACTAAAAATAACCCAGTTTTACTGGGGGAGCCAGGTGTTGGTAAAACGGCTATTGCTGAAGGCTTTGCCCAAGAAATCATTAATGATAATGTGCCGGTAGAGCTTACCAACAAACGGGTCATGATGCTCGATATGGGCTCATTAGTTGCTGGAACTAAGTATCGTGGTGAGTTTGAAGATCGACTGAAAAAAATTTTGGATGAAGTTTACCATGACGGCAATGTCATCTTGTTTATCGATGAAATGCATACCTTGATCGGTGCCGGCGGTGCTGAAGGTGCGATCGATGCTTCTAATATCTTGAAACCTGCCTTAGCTCGTGGTGAAATGCAAGTCATTGGAGCCACGACTTTGGATGAATATCAGAAATATGTTGAATCAG
The DNA here is from genome assembly GCF_900116935.1 of Ligilactobacillus acidipiscis. Taxonomy (NCBI): domain Bacteria; kingdom Bacillati; phylum Bacillota; class Bacilli; order Lactobacillales; family Lactobacillaceae; genus Ligilactobacillus; species Ligilactobacillus acidipiscis. The sequence continues at coordinate 1,912,786 of NZ_LT630287.1, read as the reverse complement.
ACGCTGCTTTGGAGAGACGATTTGCAACGATCATTGTTGATGAACCAACTCCAGAAGAAACAGTTGATATTTTAAAAGGCTTGCGTCCGAAGTATGAAAAGCATCACCAGTTGAAATTATCTGATGAAGCTTTGCAGGCCGCAGTTAAGATGAGTGATCGCTATATTACTAACCATTTCTTGCCGGATAAAGCCATCGATTTGATGGATGAATCTGCTGCTCGAGTTCATATTGCAGCATCTGGCGGCCAACAAAAACTAGCTCGGGCCTCGCATAAGTTAAAAGATGCCAAGGCCGCTAAAGAACAAGCTTTAGTTGATGAAGAATTCGAGGATGCTGCAAAGTACCGTAAACAGGAATTAAAGTGGAAAGAAAAGCTGGCTAAGTTAGAGGCACAAGAAGAAGGACAAGACGGTCATTACACTAAGGAAGTTGGCGAGGAAGATGTTGCTAACGTTGTTTCTGAGTGGACCGGTGTCCCGGTTACTCAGTTAACTAAGAGTGAAAGTGATCGGTTAGTCAATCTGGAAAATATCTTGCACAAACGTGTCATCGGTCAAAATGAAGCAATTGCTGCTATTTCTAAGGCCATTAGGCGTGCTCGCAGCGGCTTAGGCGACCCGACTCGTCCGATCGGTTCGTTTATGTTCTTGGGGCCGACTGGTGTCGGTAAGACTGAATTGGCTAAGGCGTTGGCCGGGGCAATGTTTGGTGATGAAGACAATATGGTCCGGATCGATATGAGTGAATACATGGAGAAATATTCAACCAGTCGTCTGATTGGTGCTCCTCCGGGCTATGTTGGCTATGATGAGGGTGGACAGCTTTCTGAAAAGGTCAGAAATAAGCCGTATTCAGTTGTTTTACTCGATGAAGTTGAAAAAGCTCACCCTGATGTTTTCAACATCTTGCTGCAAGTTTTAGATGATGGTTTCTTAACAGATTCCAAGGGACGCAAGGTCGATTTTAGAAATACGATCATCATCATGACATCTAACTTAGGTGCCACTGATATCCGTGATAAAAAGGAAGTTGGTTTTGGTGCCAAGGCCACTACTGATGAATATCAGGCAATGTCTGATAAGATCAAGGGTCGTTTGAAACAATCTTTCAGACCGGAATTCTTGAACCGAATCGACGAGGTTGTTATTTTCCATTCCTTGGATAAACAACAATTGCATGAAATTGTCAAGTTGATGACCCATGACGTGATCGAACGGATCAAGGAGCAAAATATCAAGCTCAAGATCACACCAGCAGCCATTGACGTTGTTGCTAAGGCAGGATTTGATCCAGAGTATGGTGCGCGTCCAATCAGAAGAGCTGTTCAAAGTGAAATTGAAGACCGATTAAGTGAGTCTTTGCTAGAAGGCAAGATCACGCCGGGGTCAACTGTAACGATCGGTGCTCAAAAGGGCAAGATCTCTTTGAAGGTCAAAGAACAAGAAACAAAAGAACCTGTCACCCAAAGCAAATAGCTTTTGTTCCGGTGATTGACCCTTTGGATCTCAACAGCTTTTAGAGTATTTAGGCTTGACAAAGTTGAAATACTTGGTATAATTAACAATTGCAAAAACTGTGAATTTAGCTATCGGCTGTGATATATTGTCCATGGTTGATAGAGAAATAGCAAAAATAGTGATGTCCATTTTTAGCGACGATCTGTTTTTGCTTTTTTTTGCTTAAAATCACGAAATTTTTTGCATTAGTTGAATTTGTAAATAAAATGTAACATTAGTCTTTTCAGTTTAGTCAGATACTGAATTCACAGAAATATTTTGAGAGGTGAACAATTTGGCAGGACACTTGGTAAAATACGGCAAAAACCGTGTGCGTAGAAGTTATTCCCGCATTAAGGAAGTTCTTGATCTGCCTAACTTGGTCGAGATCCAAACTAATTCCTATAAATGGTTCTTAGATGAAGGTTTACGGGAAATGTTTGAAGACATTATGCCGATCGATGACTTCCAGGGTAAGCTTTCCATGGAATTTGTCGATTATCAACTTTTAGAACCAAAGTATACCGTTGATGAGGCACGTGAACATGATGCTAACTATTCTGCACCACTGCACGTTACTTTGCGTTTGATCAACCATGAAACAGATGAAATCAAATCACAAGACGTGTTCTTCGGTGATTTTCCTTTAATGACTAGGGAAGGAACATTTATTATCAATGGGGCAGAACGTGTTATCGTTTCACAATTAGTTCGTTCCCCTGGTGTGTATTTTAATTCTGAGCTGGATAAGAATGGCCGGACCAACTATGGGACTACAGTCATTCCTAACCGTGGTGCTTGGTTGGAATATGAAACAGACGCTAAGAATATCTCATATGTTCGGATCGACCGGACACGTAAGATCCCGATGACTGAACTGATCCGTGCTTTAGGTTATGGTTCTGACAGTGAGATCTTGGATATGATGGGCGAAACAGATAGTTTAATGTTCACCTTAGAAAAAGACGTGCATAAGAATCCTGAAGATTCTCGAGTTGAAGAATCACTGAAGGATATCTATGAACGGCTGCGTCCTGGTGAACCTAAGACGGCTGATTCTTCCAGAAGTTTGTTAACTGCACGTTTCTTTGATCCTAAACGTTATGACCTAGCTGCTGTTGGTCGTTATAAGATCAATAAAAAATTAGACTTGAAGACTCGTTTACTGAACTCAGTAGTTGCTGAAACCTTGGCTGACCCTGATACGGGTGAGATCATCGTCAACAAAGACGAAACGATCGATAAACGAGTAATGGACAAATTAGCACCTTACTTGAAACGCGATGACTTTAAGATGGTCACTTTCCAACCTTCTGATGATGGTGTAGTTCAAGAACCAATGAAATTGCAGATCATTAAGGTTTATTCGAAAAATGACCCAGAACGTGTCGTTAATATTATGGGTAATGGTAATGTTGATTTGAAATACAAGCATATTACTCCAGCCGACATCATCGCTTCCATGAACTACTTCTTCAACTTGCAAGAAGGCTACGGTTCAACTGATGATATCGATCACTTGGGTAACCGACGGATCCGTTCTGTTGGTGAATTATTGCAAAATCAGTTCCGGATCGGTTTATCCCGGATGGAACGTGTTGTTCGTGAAAGAATGTCGATCCAAGATACTTCCACAGTGACACCGCAACAATTGATCAATATTCGTCCAGTTGTGGCTTCGATCAAAGAATTCTTTGGTAGTTCACAGCTGTCACAGTTCATGGACCAGACTAACCCATTGGGTGAATTAACGCATAAGCGTCGTTTATCTGCCTTGGGACCTGGTGGTTTGACTCGTGATCGTGCCGGATATGAAGTTCGTGACGTTCACTATACTCACTATGGCCGGATGTGCCCGATCGAAACTCCTGAAGGTCCTAACATTGGACTGATCAACAGTTTGGCATCGTACGCCCGTGTTAATAAGTATGGTTTCGTTGAAACTCCGTACCGTCGTGTATCTTGGGATACGCATAAAGTTACCCAAAAGATCGACTACTTGGCTGCTGACGAAGAAGATCCATACGTAGTTGCTCAGGCTAACACTCCGTTGAACGATGATGGTTCATTTGTCAATGACATCGTTATGGCCCGTAAAGAAGAAGAAAACATGGAAATCAGCATCGATAAGGTCGATTACATGGATGTTTCTCCTAAGCAGGTTGTTGCAGTTGCTACGGCATGTATTCCTTTCTTGGAAAACGATGACTCTAACCGTGCTTTGATGGGTGCCAACATGCAGCGTCAGGCTGTGCCGTTGCTGCAGCCGCATTCTCCGTTAGTCGGAACTGGTATTGAATACAAGGCTGCTCATGATTCTGGTGATGCTTTGATCGCCGATCATGATGGGGTAGTTGAATATGTTGATGCTAAAGAGATCCGTGTTCGTCTAGAAGACGGTTCGCTCGACAAATATAAATTAATGAAATTCCGCCGTTCAAATGGTGGTAAAAACTATAACCAAACTCCGATCGTCCATGTTGGTGAAGAGGTCGAGGCAGATTCTGTCTTAGCCGATGGTCCTTCGATGGAACAAGGGGAATTAGCTTTGGGACAAAACCCATTGATTGCCTTTATGACTTGGGATGGCTATAACTTTGAAGATGCGATCGCTATTAGTGAACGCTTAGTTAAAGATGATGTTTACACTTCGATCCATATTGAAGAACATGAATCTGAAGCACGTGACACCAAACTGGGACCTGAAGAAATTACTCGTGAGATCCCGAACGTCGGTGAAGATGCTTTGAAAGATCTTGATGAATTTGGGATCGTCCGCATTGGTGCTGAAGTGCAAGACGGTGACATTTTGGTTGGTAAGGTTACTCCTAAGGGTGTGACTGAATTATCAGCTGAAGAACGTTTGCTGCATGCTATCTTCGGTGAAAAAGCCCGTGAAGTTCGTGATACTTCACTCCATGTTCCTCATGGTGGTGGCGGTATCGTTCAAGATGTCAAGATCTTTACTCGTCAAAACGGCGATGAACTCTCGCCTGGTGTTAACCAAATGGTCCGCGTTTATATCGCTCAGAAGCGTAAACTTCAAGTTGGTGATAAGATGGCCGGACGTCATGGTAACAAGGGTACTGTTTCCGTTGTTATCCCAGAAGAAGATATGCCATTCATGCCTGATGGAACACCGATCGACATTATGTTGTCGCCAATGGGTGTTCCTTCCCGGATGAATATTGGTCAGGTTTTGGACTTGCACTTGGGAATGGCTGCCCGTAAGTTAGGTATCCATGTTGCTTCACCTGTTTTTGATGGTGCAACTGACGATGACATTTGGGCTGCTTTGAAAGAAGCCGGCTTGCCTAACGATGGTAAGAGCATCTTGTACGATGGCCGGACAGGTGAACCGTTTGATAATCGGATCGCCGTTGGTGTTATGTACTACATGAAGTTAGCTCATATGGTCGACGATAAGATCCATGCTCGTTCAATTGGACCATATTCACTAGTTACGCAACAACCATTAGGTGGTAAAGCACAGTTTGGTGGGCAGCGTTTCGGTGAAATGGAAGTTTGGGCTTTGGAAGCTTACGGTGCTGCTTATACACTGCAAGAAATCTTGACCTACAAGTCTGATGACGTCACCGGACGTGTCCGGACTTATGAAGCCATCGTCAAAGGTGAACCGATCCCTCAACCAGGAGTACCGGAATCATTCCGCGTACTTGTTAAGGAATTACAAGCTCTGGGCTTAGACATGAAAGTGCTCGATAGCGACAAGCAAGAAATCGAATTACGTGAAATGGACGACGATGATGATGAAGTCGTCAACGTAGACGCTTTGAACAAGTATGCTAAAGAACAAGCTGATAAAAAGGCTGAAGAGGCACAAGAAAGTAAAGATTCAGAGACTGAACAAAAATCTTAAGAACAATAAATTCAACATTAAAAAAGGGAGGTCGGTCCTTTGATCGATGTCAACAAATTCGATAGTATGCAGATCGGTTTGGCTTCGTCTGATAAGATCAGAAGCTGGTCATATGGGGAAGTTAAAAAACCAGAAACTATCAACTATCGGACTCTGAAACCTGAAAAAGACGGTTTGTTTGATGAACGTATTTTTGGACCCACAAAAGACTGGGAATGTGCTTGTGGGAAATATAAGCGGATCCGTTATAAAGGGATCGTTTGTGATCGTTGCGGCGTCGAAGTTACTCGTTCTAAAGTACGACGTGAACGGATGGGCCACATCGAGCTTGCTGCTCCTGTAACTCACATTTGGTACTTTAAAGGGATCCCTAGCCGGATGGGTCTTGTCTTAGACATGAGCCCTCGTGCTTTGGAAGAAATTATCTATTTTGCTTCATACGTTGTAACAGAACCTGGTGACACTCCGCTTGAGAAAAAGCAGTTGATGACTGAACGTGAGTATCGTGAGAAACGTGAAGAATACGGTAATGGCTTTAAGGCTGACATGGGTGCCGAAGCAATTCGGACACTGTTAAAAGACGTTGACCTTGAAAAAGAATGTGCAGAGTTAAAAGATGAATTACGTGAGGCTACTGGTCAGAAACGTACTCGTGCTGTTCGTCGTTTGGATATCTTGGAAGCCTTCTTGAACTCTGGCAATGAACCAGAGTGGATGGTCATGGAAGCAATCCCGGTCATCCCGCCGGATCTGCGGCCAATGGTTCAGTTGGAAGGCGGACGTTTCGCCACATCCGATCTGAATGACCTTTATCGTCGTGTGATCAACCGAAACAATCGTTTGAAACGTTTGTTGGACTTAAATGCTCCTGGCATTATTGTTCAAAATGAAAAACGGATGTTGCAAGAAGCTGTCGATGCCTTGATCGATAATGGCCGTCGGGGTCGTCCGGTGGCTGGTCCTGGTAATCGTCCATTGAAGTCACTTTCACATATGCTGAAAGGTAAGCAAGGACGTTTCCGTCAGAACTTGTTAGGTAAGCGTGTCGATTATTCTGGTCGTTCCGTTATTGATGTTGGTCCTAAATTACGTTTGAATCAAATGGGTATTCCGCATGAAATGGCTTTGGAACTGTTCAAACCATTCATGATGAAAGAATTGGTCAAACGCGAAATGGCTTCAAACATCAAGAATGCTAAGCGTAAGATCGATCGTCGTGATGAAGATATCTGGGATGTTTTGGAAGATGTTATCAAAGAACATCCGGTTTTGTTGAACCGTGCCCCTACATTGCACCGTTTAGGTATCCAGGCTTTCGAACCAGTTTTGGTCGATGGTAAAGCGATGCGTTTGCATCCTTTAGCTTGTGAAGCCTACAATGCCGACTTTGACGGTGACCAGATGGCTATTCACGTTCCTTTGTCCGATGAAGCTCAGGCTGAAGCTCGTTTGTTAATGCTTGCTGCTCACCATATCTTGGCACCAAAAGATGGGAAACCTATCATTTCACCATCACAGGATATGACGATCGGTAACTATTACATTACGATCGAAGGATCCAAGCGTGAAGGCGAAGGGATGATCTTCAAGGATGTTAACGAAGTCAGGACTGCATATCAGAACAACTATGTTCATTTGCATACTCGGATCGGTTTACAGGCATCATCCTTGGCACAAAAAGGGACACCATTCACTGACTGGCAAAAAGAACGGATCTTAGTCACCAGTGTTGGTAAGGCGTTCTTTAACGAGATCTTACCTGCTGATTTCATTTACTTGAATGAACCAACTGAAGATAACTTGATCGATCAGACACCAGACAAGTATTTCTTAGAACCAGGTCAAGACATCCATGAATATTTGCGTGATGCAGAATTGGTCAAGCCTTTCAAATCTGGCTTCTTGTCAGATATCATTGCCCAAGTCTATCAAGACTACAAGGTAACTGAAACTTCTGAATTACTTGACCGGATGAAAGATCTTGGTTATGCAGAATCTACTAAGTCTGGTTTGACAGTCGGTGTTTCTGATGTGACTGACTTGAAAGAGAAACCTGCTATCATTGAAAAAGCCCATAAAGACGTGGCTACTGTTGGTAAACAGTTCCGTCGTGGTTTGATCACTGATGACGAACGTTATAACCGAGTTATCTCGATTTGGAACAAGGCTAAAGACGACATCCAAGAAAAGCTGGTTGCTAACATGGATCCGTCTAACCCTATCCAAATGATGAGTGATTCCGGTGCCCGTGGTAATATCTCTAACTTTACTCAGTTAGCTGGAATGCGTGGCTTGATGGCTTCTCCTTCTGGTAAAACAATGGAGTTGCCAGTTATTTCAAACTTCCGTGAAGGTCTTTCCGTTTTGGAAATGTTTATTTCTTCTCACGGTGCTCGTAAGGGTATGACTGATACGGCTTTGAAGACTGCTAACTCTGGTTACTTGACTCGTCGTTTAGTCGATGTTGCTCAGGACGTTATTATCCGTGAAGATGATTGCGGTACTGATCGCGGCTTAGATGTTACTGCTATCCGCGAAGGCAATGAAATGATCGAACCGTTATATGACCGGATCTTAGGCCGCTTTACTATGAAGACTGTTTATGATCCGCAAACGGGGGATGTTATCGTCCCTGGTGACACATTCATCAATGAAGAACTTGCACAAAAGATCATCGATGCAGGTGTTGAACTTGTTACGATCAGAACTGCTTTCACATGTAATACACGTCACGGTGTTTGTCGTAAATGTTACGGACGTAACTTAGCGACAGGAGATCCTGTTGAAGTCGGTGAAGCTGTTGGTACAGTTGCTGCTCAGTCTATCGGTGAGCCAGGTACTCAGTTGACTATGCGTACTTTCCATACCGGTGGTGTTGCCGGCGGTGATATTACTCAAGGTCTTCCTCGTGTGCAAGAATTGTTTGAAGCACGTAATCCTAAAGGTCGTGCTGTGATCACTGAAGTTACTGGTGTGATCGATTCGATCGAGGAAAATCCGGCTGACCGGACTAAAGAAGTTACAGTCAAGGGTGAAACAGATACAAGAACTTACAGTTTACCGTTTACTGCTGTTTTACGTGTTGCTGAAGGTGATCAGATCCACCGCGGTGACCCATTGACAGTTGGTTCGATCGATCCTAAGGAATTGATCAAAGTTCGTGATGTTTTGTCAACCGAAAACTATATCTTGGCTGAAGTTCAAAAAGTTTACCGTATGCAAGGTGTTGATATCTCCGATAAGCATATCGAAGTTATGACACGGCAGATGTTACAGAAGGTTCGTGTCATGGACCCAGGTGACACTGACTTATTGCCAGGAAACTTGATGGATATTAAGGACTTCTCTGCTCGTAACGTTAAAACACTGATCAATGGCGGTATCCCAGCCACTTCACGTCCTGTTTTACTTGGTATTACGAAAGCTGCTTTGGAAACAAATAGTTTCTTGTCAGCTGCTTCCTTCCAGGAAACAACACGTGTCTTGACTGATGCTGCTATCCGCGGTAAGAATGACCCATTGGTAGGTTTGAAGGAAAATGTTATCATTGGTAAGATCATTCCTGCTGGTACTGGTATGGCTAGATACCGTAACATTGAACCAGAAGAAAAAAGTAGTGTTTCCGACAGCGTTTATTCGATTTCAGATGTTGCTAAGAAATTAAACATCGAAGAAAATAATGAATTGCCATCGGATCATCAATAAAAGCTGAGTATGACTTGGCTAAAAAAGAGTTCTAGACTTTGGGCTAGAGCTCTTTTTTTTGGTTCTTTATCAAGTGGTACTGATGAAATGAATTATTAAAAATAATAAGCAATTGGTCTACTTGGTCAAGCTGCTTGTTCCTGAATGGAATGAGCAGCTTTTTTAAGGTGCGCCCGGCATGGGCAGTAACTAGGCGGTGTAAGTCCGCTGTGAGCCGTAGTGGCCGGTATCACGAGTCGAAGACAAGGGTGTCTATCGTGAGGTAGAATCTGAAGGAAGTCCTAGACGAAACATCGAATCGATGAACAAGAAGTGGCTAAAAGGCTGGAAACGGTGGGATGAGATTGCCTAACAAATCGAAGTCCCTGACCACTCGAAACCGTCACAGTAAAGCCAACGGTTTGATGCGAAAGCTACTGCTCTTACCCGGGGAGGTCTGTCATGGTAGTTCTCTCAAGCTGGAAGTTATTTCTGGCAGGAACAGGCTCAATAGTAATGTTGAGTTGTCCATGACAGAAGTCAGCCGAGGCCATAGTAGCCAGTAATGGTGAAGGGCTGAACAACAATAATTTTGATTCATCCTGGAGGTGGAAGCAATGCGACAATCGCAGAAAACAGAAAATAAAGCTGACTGCCTGCGAAGGGTAGCCCTGGAAGGGCGAGAGAAAACAGGAGCGCGTAGTATTGTTTCTGGTGAACAGAGAATTCAGAATGGCTTATTACGTGAGAAGATTTTAGACCGTAACAATTTAAATACGGCCTACCAACATGTCAAACGTAATAAAGGAGCTGGAGGAATCGACGGCATGACTGTTGAAGAACTCGGTCCTTACTTGAAAGAAAATAACACCAAGTTGGTGGAAGAGTTGCGCTCTGAAAGCTATCAGCCTCAGCCGGTCAGGCGAGTAGAAATCCCTAAGCCGGACGGCTCAAAGCGCAAGCTGGGAATCCCAACGGTCGCCGACCGTGTGGTTCAACAAGCCGTGGCACAACAGTTGATACCAATCTTTGAACAGGTATTTTCCGACAATAGTTATGGTTTTCGCCCACACCGCAGTGCACAAAGTGCTGTGAAAAAGGTGGTTGCTTATTATAATCAGGGTTATCACTACGTGGTCGACCTTGATTTAAAGTCATATTTTGACAATGTGAACCATGATTTACTAATTAAATTTGTTGAAAATTACATTAGTGAGCCATGGGTCTTGCATTTGATTCGTAAGTTCTTGACGAGTGGTGTGATGAATGGTCAACTTTTCGAAGAGTCCGTTAAAGGTACACCGCAAGGTGGCAATATTTCACCATTACTGGCAAATATTTATCTGAACGAGCTGGACAAAGAATTGACCAGAAGAGAACATAAATTTGTACGCTATGCGGATGACTGTAATATCTATGTTAAAAGTAAGCGTGCGGGTGAACGGGTTCTCAAAAGCATCACCCAGTTTTTAGAAAAGGAACTCAAAGTTGAAGTGAATGCAGAAAAGACGCAAGTCGGTTCTCCACTAAGACTGAAGTTTCTAGGTTTTTCTCTGGGTGTGGGACGCAATAGCGCCTACCCGCGTCCTCATCAAAAACCTAAACAGAGAATTAAACAGGAATTGACAAGAATCACCAAGAGAAGCCGAGGCGTCAGCCTTGATAGGATTCTGCATGAAATTAAGCAGAAAATGCAGGGCTGGATCCAATATTATTCCATTGGGAAGATGAAAACCTTTCTCCAACAACTAGACAAATGGTTGCGCTCGCGCATCCGCCAGTATATCTGGAAACAGTGGAAGAATATCGGAACCCGTTATAAAGCATTGATTAAACTAGGCTTGACACCCAAACAGGCGAAAATCTACGTCAATACTCGTAAGGGATACTGGCGCAACGCGCACAGTAAAACACTGTTGATGACCATAACTAATAAAAGACTGGCACAGCGTGGGCTAATAAATCTGTCCAAACTGTACCAGTCTATTCAAGCAAAAGCTTAAGTTGTTGAACCGCCGTATACGGTTCCGTACGTACGGTGGTGTGGGAGGTCGATAGTGTGAACTATCTCCTACCCGATCTTCAAATCAAGCCTAAAAAGGTTAAAATTACAAACCCAGCGGTTAAACAAGGAAGAAAAGCATGGGGAGTGTGTCGACCTTGCCGGTAAAAGTTTAGCAAAAATAAAGTGGTCGCAACTAACAGTATGTAACAACCAAGTTCGAAACCATAGATCAACATTAAAACTAACAGGCAAAAAGTATCAGCCTGTCCTAACTTATTCATTTTTTCAAAAGTAAAGCATAATAAGAAGAAAAGCAGCAATTGGAGCCAAGAAGCTGTGCATGAAAGATATATTTGAGGCAGGGCCTGCAATAATATTAGCAAACTGCCGAAATACAGCAGGCGACTAGAGACATGCATAGTATAATGATCTTCGAGAGCTAAAAGTAATAACCAGATCTGTAGGCAAGTTGCCAGCAAAAAAGCCTGACGAGTCAGACTGTGGTAACTGATGAAAATAAATAATGATCCGTAGATCAATTCAAGGACAAAACTTAGCAGAGGTATCTTGTGCCCGCAAAAAGCACAACGTCCCTTTTGCAAAAGCCATCCCAGTATGGGGACTAACTGCCACCACTTTAATTGCCGGCGACAGTGGTCGCAAAATGAGCGGGGCGTCAGTATTGAAATTTTGTTTTGATAGCGAAAAGCTGTGCAGACAGTAAAGGATGCCAGACTGGCACCGCAACAAAAAATTAAAAAGTTTAGCAATTTGATCACCTCATTAAAAGATACGCAAAAAACTGCAGAATTTGTTTGACAAGTAACAGAAAATGATGGTACCCTAGTAAAGGTGCTTTATGTGAACAGTTCTCTTGGTCTTGCCAAGATCGTGCTGGCTGTGAACAAGTTAGCGCAAGTATGACATTACGTCTGGCGACGTTTATTTTTATGAACAAAAATGAAACTCCTGGATGTGTGGACTTAAAATTATCGAAAACAAGGAAGGAGGAAGTTTTAGATGCCAACAATTAACCAGTTAATTCGTAAAGGTCGTAAATCTAATTCTTCAATGTCTGATTCCCCAGCTTTAAACTTTGGGTATAACAGTTATAGAAAAGTAACTACAAAAAATGCTGCTCCGCAAAAACGTGGTGTTGCTACTCGTGTCGGTACAATGACACCAAAGAAGCCTAACTCAGCTTTGCGTAAATATGCGCGTGTTCGTTTGTCTAACTTGATCGAAGTTACAGCTTACATTCCTGGTATCGGCCATAACTTGCAAGAACATAGTGTTGTTTTGGTTCGTGGCGGTCGTGTAAAGGATCTGCCTGGGGTTCGTTATCACGTTATCCGTGGTGCTTTGGATACTGCAGGTGTTGAAGGCCGGATGCAAAGCCGTTCTAAGTACGGTGCAAAGAAGCCTAAGAAATAAGCTGACTACTTAGTCGCTCAGTTACAATAAACATATTTTTCTAGAATTTGAGGAGGTTATCTACGATGCCAAGAAAAGGTGCCGTTGCAAAACGCGAAGTACTCCCAGATCCAATTTACAATTCTAAATTGGTGACACGTTTGATCAACCGTTTGATGGTTGACGGTAAACGTGGGACAGCTTCAAGAATTTTATATGATGCATTTGATATGATTAAATCTGAAACAGGAAATGAACCACTTGATGTTTTCGAAGAAGCAATGAAGAACATCATGCCAGTCTTGGAAGTTAAAGCTCGCCGTGTTGGTGGTTCTAACTATCAGGTCCCGATCGAAGTTCGTCCTGAAAGAAGATCAACACTTGGCTTACGTTGGCTTGTAAATTACTCACGTTTGCGTGGGGAACACACAATGTCAGAACGTTTAGCACGTGAGATCATGGATGCAGCTAACAATACCGGTGCATCTGTTAGGAAACGTGAAGACACACATAAAATGGCAGATGCTAACCGTGCATTTGCACATTATCGCTGGTAATTTTTTGAAAATGGCTGTTATATGATTTCAAGAAATCCTATAATGGCCGTTTTTTAGATTGTATAATAATGTTAGACACTTGCCAGGTGTCAGCCGACCTTACTTTGTCTGGGCCGGTTAACTAATGATTTTGGAAGGAGACAAATTCTCAATGGCTAATAAACGTGAATTTCCATTGGAAAAAACCCGGAACATCGGGATCGTTGCCCATATTGATGCAGGTAAAACGACTACGACTGAACGTATCCTTTACTATACTGGCCGTATTCATAAGATCGGTGAAACTCATGATGGCGCATCACAAATGGACTGGATGGACCAAGAACAAGAACGTGGGATCACTATCACATCGGCTGCTACAACAGCTGAATGGAAAGACCACCGCATCAACATTATTGATACCCCAGGACACGTTGACTTCACAGTTGAAGTTGAACGTTCCTTGCGTGTCCTTGATGGTGCTGTAGTTGTCTTGGATGGTCAATCAGGTGTTGAACCTCAGACTGAAAATGTTTGGCGTCAAGCTACAACCTATAATGTTCCCCGTATCGTGTTCGTTAATAAGATGGACAAGCTTGGTGCTGACTTTGACTACTCAGTATCTACGATCAAGGATCGTTTGCAAGCTAATGCTGTTGCCGTTCAAATGCCTATCGGTGCCGAAGATGATTTCCAAGGTGTCATCGATTTGATCGACATGAAAGCTGACTTGTATGATGAAGATGAACTTGGTTCAGAATGGGATACCGTTGATATTCCTGATGACTTGAAGGAAGAAGCTCAAAAACATCGTGATCAAATGCTTGAACAATTAGCTGATCTTGATGATGATATCATGGAAAAATATCTTGAAGGTGAAGATATTCCTGCTGATGAGATCAAGGCTGCTATCCGTAAAGCTACTTTGAACTTAGATATCTACCCTGTTTTTGCTGGTTCTGCTTTCAAGAACAAGGGTGTTCAGATGATGCTTGATGGTGTGAATGATTACTTGCCATCACCACTTGATGTTCGTCCATACAATGCAACTGATCCTGATACAGGTGACCAAGTTGAATTGCATGCCGACGATGATGCACCATTTGCTGGTTTAGCATTTAAGATCGCTACTGATCCATTCGTTGGTCGTTTGACATTCTTCCGTGTTTACACGGGTACTTTGGAAGCCGGTTCATATGTTTTGAACGCTACTAAAGACAAACGTGAACGTGTTGGACGTTTGTTGCAGATGCATTCTAACCACCGTAAAGAGATCCCAGAAGTATTCTCTGGTGATATCGCTGCTGCGATCGGTTTGAAGAACACCACAACAGGTGACTCATTGACAGCAACAGACCGTCCATTGATCCTTGAATCAATGGAATTCCCAGATCCAGTTATCCAAGTTTCGATCGAACCTAATACTAAGGCCGACCAAGACAAGATGGATGTTGCTTTGCAAAAACTTGCTGAAGAAGATCCTACTTTCAAGGCTGAAACTAACCAGGAAACTGGTGAAACATTGATCTCTGGGATGGGTGAACTTCACTTGGATATCATCGTTGACCGGATGAAACGTGAATTCCACGTTGAAGCTAAAGTCGGTGAACCACAAGTTGCTTACCGTGAAACATTTACTAAGCAGGTTTCTGCTCAAGGTAAATTCGTTCGTCAGTCTGGTGGTAAGGGACAATACGGTGATGTTTGGATCGAATTCACACCTGCTGAAGAAGGCGAAGGATTCTCATTCGAAAATGCTATCGTTGGTGGTGTTGTTCCTCGTGAATATATTCCTGCTGTAGAACAAGGCTTGAAAGAATCAATGGCTAACGGTATTCTTGCCGGCTATCCTTTGATCGACGTTAAAGCTAAGTTATACGATGGTTCTTACCATGATGTCGATTCTAGTGAAGCGGCCTTTAAAGTTGCTGCCTCGATCGCTTTGCGTAATGCCGCTAAAGGTGGTGGCGCTGTGATCCTTGAACCGATCATGAAGGTCGATATCGTTGCCCCTGAAGATAACTTGGGTGATGTTATGGGTCACGTTACTGCTCGTCGTGGACGTGTTGACGGTATGGAAGCTCGCGGTAACGCTGAGTTAGTACATTCATTCGTTCCGTTGTCAGAAATGTTTGGTTATGCTACTACCTTGCGTTCATCAACTCAGGGTCGTGGTACCTTCACAATGACATTTGACCACTACGAACCAGTACCGAAGTCAATTCAAGAAGATATCATCAAGAAGAACGGCGGAGAAGCTAAGTAAGCTTGAATGAAAACAAAAAAAGAGCTGTTCGAGTTAAATCTCGAGCGGTTCTTTTTTCGTATGATCCGAAAAATCATTTATCAGTTGTAAGCACGTTAGCTCCGAGTGAGTTTTTGAAATGCGCCAGAGCCCACTTGTGACCGACTTGGTCGAAGCTGGCGACGCTGTCTTCATAGACATTAATGTGATAATCTAAATTGTATGCAGCAATGGCAGTATGCAGAACACAAATGTCGGTACAAACACCTGTTAAATAAAGGTCTTTGATGTCGCGACTGCGCAAATAGTTGTCCAAGTTGGTATTTTGAAAACTAGAATAACGATTTTTGTTGAATTTGTAAACATTGTCTTGGTCCTGATGTTTGTGATACCAGGAGGCTAACTGACCATAAAGTTCTTGCCCAGGTGTACCAGCGATGTTATGAGGTGGGAAAAGGGCAGTTTCAGGATGAAAAGGATCATCTTTAAAATGATAGTCAGTTGGCAAAATGATGTAATCGCCTTTTTCGTCGAATTCTTTAACGTGTTGCAATAAATCATCTTCGATTGCACGACCAGGTTCACCGCAATTCAAAGCTCCGTCACTTGCGACAAAGTCATTCGTATAATCGATCACTAGTAATGCTTTTTTATTTGACATGGTAAGACTCCTTTGAGTGAGATAATGAAGTACTTTGCCAATATTTTACCTATATCTATGAAAAGGTTCAATAAAAAACTTTTTGCAGGTTGTGCTAAATAAGCCTGACTTTTCATTTCGCAAACAAGTTAGAGTCAGATGGATAAGAGTAAAGCAGATATCTATCTGTAGAAAGTTAGTATTTGACTATTAAATAGTCTTAATTATCCTGAATTATTCATACTTTTCGTTGCAGTTAAAACTTTGTGCAAAGTTACTTTAGTGTGTAAAAAAAGCAGCTTTTTGTTAGTTTTGTTGTCGGACTGTTTAAAAAAGGACAGACTTCACCCTTTCCCTAAGAAAAACATTTTTTATTTTGTGAGTTCACAGCGGATATATTTTTAGATTTTGAATCTTGAACAGTGTCTGCCAAAATAATTTATCGAACACATTGGTCTGAGATAAATGGACCCAGATTTGACGCGCATGGTGCGTGACCTTAGCTGCCACATGGAGTAATTTAAAACGGATCGTCCCGACCTGAGCGTGTTTAAGCTTTGTTGGTAAAACTAAGTTCTTCATGGCTTGCAGTATATTATAAGCGACCCCAGCTACCAGCATCCGGAACTCATTGGCCTCAAAACTAGAACTGTCCGTTTTATCAAAGTGAAAGCCACGTTTAACTTCTTTGATCAAGTCTTCCATGGAACCGCGTTGGTGATAGAGGGCAAAGACTTGTGGACCGCTTAATTCTTCCAAGTTGGTCACGATAAACTCATGGTCAAACAGAAAGTTGCCCGCCGGCCGCGTTGATTTAATAATCACACGATAAGGTCGTGACCAACTTTGAGGACAATAGTCTCGCAGGACATGCCATTGGACTTCAGCTTCGGTGAAGTCCTGGTCACCCACTTGGATCAGATTTTCAGCCCGACTTTGGAACTGGTAGTTCGCTTTTAAACGAATCACGAACTTAGCCTGCTTTTTATCACACGCATGGTAGATCCCCGGAGCTGCGAAACCAGAATCTCCCCGCACTAAGACATCCAGGGAAGATCCGTCATAGGCCCGTAAGCTCCGTAATAAAAATTTAGTCGCACCTTGGGAAGTATAGCGATTGCCGGGGCGTAATTGAGCATTCAACAAGCAGCCCGATAAAGCATCAAAGGCTAGTAAAGGATGATAACCGTTGGTCTGGTAGTGACCGTTATAAGCACTCTTTTCTTGGTCACCAAACGTATCGGCATGTGTCGAATCTAGATCAAGGATCAGCTGATGTTGATTTAGCTGCCCAAGAACAAAGTGAGCTACCGAGCCGAGCAATGATTTGACTGAAAAGAGCCCAGACGCTGAAATGTGATTGATAAAGCGTGAAAGTGTCGGCTGGGAAGCGACCGCTTGAGACAAGACCAGCTTAAAATCAACGGCGTGTGACAAGGTATTAGCCGACTGATCTTGGCAGTATCCTGCCAGCAATTGCAACAGCAACTGCTTAAATAAATTGTTCAAGGGAAAGGTACAATATTTACGGTCATCTTTAAAATGCAAGTTATCTTCTAAGAGCTGGTCAAAGTGAATTTGGTGCAGAAATTCAGCAATTAATAAAGTTCCGGCATCGTTCGCTAACTCACCACCGTCATTAGAAATGTTGATCTGGTCATTGAATAAAAGTTTTTCATGATGTAAAGTTGACATAAGGAGCACTCCTGTTCTTTGTGGTTTTCATCGACTTTACAATAGCACAGGATGTGCTCTTTTTGTACACCCAACAGGTGAAAAACGAAAAAGATGCGAACTAGCATGACAACAACAAAAAGTAGTCCTTAAGGGAAAAGTATGAATAATTCAGGATTATGAAAGTTAGATAGGATCTTCTTTAAATTTGCGAAAATTAGAGATTTTTCAAAAAACTTTCAGAAAATCCTTGCTAACACGGAATAAATGTAATACTATAGTTAGGTACCTGTTTGAACAGGTACGTCGTTTGGGACGCCGCCAAACGGATATTTCGAGCTTTGATGCGAAAGGTTGCGACACACCCGGATGCTTTGCCACGGGTATATCGGTAATTTTCGCGGAGCTAGTCTTATTTCTAAAATGGACGAAGGAGGGAACAACATGGCAAAACAAAAAATTCGTATTCGCCTTAAAGCATACGAACACCGTATTTTAGATCAGTCTGCGGACAAGATCGTTGAAACAGCAAAGAGAACAGGTGCTGAAATCTCAGGCCCAATTCCATTGCCTACAGAACGTACATTGTACACAGTTCTTTCATCACCACATAAGCATAAAGATGCTCGTGAGCAATTTGAAATGCGGACACATAAACGTTTGATCGACATCGTCAACCCAACACCAAAGACAGTTGATTCATTGATGAAACTCGACTTGCCTTCTGGCGTTGACATTGAGATCAAGCTTTAATTCATTTTTTCTATTTTAAATCAATTTAATTGGAGGTGTACTCATGACCACAAAAGGAATCTTAGGAAAAAAAGTAGGTATGACTCAAGTTTTCACAGAGAACGGCGAATTAGTTCCCGTAACTGTTGTGAAAGTTGATGCCAACGTTGTAATGCAGATCAAAACTGTTGAAAATGACGGTTACGAAGCAGTCCAATTGGGCTACGACGATGTGCGTGCGATCAAGGCTAACAAACCTGCTAAAGGTCATGCAGCAAAAGCAAATACTGCTCCTAAGCGCTTCGTTCGTGAAATCCGCGATGTTGAGCTGGGAGATTACAAAGTCGGTGACGAAATTCATGCTGACGTCTTCTCAGAAGGAGACAGCGTGGATGTAACCGGAACATCAAAGGGTAAAGGTTTCCAAGGTAACATTAAACGTTGGAACCAGGCTCGTGGTCCGATGGCACACGGTTCTCGTTATCATCGTCGCCCAGGTTCAATGGGTGCAATTATCAACCGCGTATTTCCTGGCAAGGTACTTCCAGGACGTATGGGTGGTAACAAGGTAACGATTCAAAACTTAAAGATCGTTAAAGCTGATACAGACAATGGTGTACTTTTCATTAAGGGTAACGTACCTGGCGCGAACAAGTCATTCGTTACTGTTAAAAGTACAGTGAAATAAATTAAGGGAAGGGAGGAAATACAAACATGCCTACAGTTGCATTATTTAAACAAGATGGTAGCAAAAATGGTGAAGTTGAATTAAACGACACAATTTTTGGTATCGAACCAAACAACAACGCAGTTCATGACGCAGTCTTGATGCAACGCGCATCACTTCGCCAAGGAACACATGCTGTTAAGAACAGGACTGCCGTTCGCGGTGGTGGTAAGAAACCATGGCGTCAAAAGGGTACTGGCCGTGCTCGTGCTGGTTCCACACGCTCACCACTTTGGGTCGGCGGTGGTACGATCTTCGGACCAACACCACGTTCATACGCCTACAAACTTCCACGCAAAGTTAGTCGTTTGGCTCTTAAATCTGTTCTTTCACAAAAAGTAATTGATGAAAGCTTAGTAGTTGTTGATTCATTTGAATTCGAACAACCAAAGACTAAGGACTTTGCAGCATCTCTTAAGAGTTTAAATGTTAACTCTAAAGTATTAGTAGTTCTTGAAGATGATAACGAAAACGCTGCTCGTTCAGCTCGTAACCTTAAAAATGTTACAGTTCTTCCTGCAAAAGGTTTGAATGTATTGAACGTTATTGACAGTGACAAAGTTGTCATCACAAAAGGAGCTCTTTCTCAAGTAGAGGAGGGTCTAGCATAATGGAAGCACGTGATGTAATTTTACGTCCAGTTATCACCGAAGCATCGATGGCTGACTTGGACGACAAGCGCTACACATTTGATGTTAATACTAATGCAACGAAGTTCCAGATCAAAGATGCTGTTGAAGAAATCTTTGATGTTAAAGTTGCAAAAGTTAATGTCATGAACTTAAAAGGTAAGAAGAAACGTATGGGTCGTTACGAAGGCTACACAAAGAAGCGTCGTAAGGCAATCGTTACTTTAACACCTGAATCAAAAGAAATTAAAATTTTTGAAGAAGAATAATTAACATAGGAGGGAAAAATAGTGGGGATCAGAGTATACAAACCGACCTCAAATGGTCGCCGTAATATGACTACTTCTGACTTTGAAGAAATTACAAGCACAACTCCTGAAAAGTCATTGCTTTCTTCTCAAAGCAAAACTGCTGGTTGTAATGTTTACGGTCATAAAACTGTTCGTCACCGTGGCGGCGGTCACAAACGTCAATATCGCCTGATCGATTTTAAGCGTATTAAAGATGATGTTCCCGCAACAGTTAAGACGATCGAATACGATCCTAACCGTTCAGCTAACATCGCCTTGATCGTTTACGCTGACGGTATTAAATCATACATTCTCGCACCTAAGGGCCTTGAAGTTGGCCAGACTGTTGAATCTGGTGCAGATGCTGATATCAAAGTTGGTAATACATTACCATTAATGAATATGCCAGCTGGTACTACTATTCATAACATCGAATTAAACCCTGGCCAAGGTGGACAATTAGTTCGTTCTGCTGGTACATCAGCACAATTACTTGGTAAGGAAGAGAAGTATGTTACAGTACGTTTGGCTTCCGGTGAAGTACGCCAAATCTTAGGTACTTGTCGTGCAACGATCGGTTCTGTTGGTAATGCACAGCATGAATTGATCAAGCTTGGTAAAGCTGGTCGTAAACGTTGGATGGGCGTTCGTCCTCAGTCTCGTGGTTCTGTAATGAACCCTAATGATCACCCGCATGGTGGTGGTGAAGGTAAGGCTCCTGTTGGTATGCCAAGTCCTTTGTCTCCTTGGGGTAAGAAGACTGCTGGTAAGAAGACACGTTCTAAGAAAGCACGTTCAAATAAATTTATTGTTCGTGGTCGCAAGAAGAAATAATCACCAGTAAAATCATGGTGGTTCTATCCGAAAGGAGGATAACTCTTGAGTCGTAGTTTGAAAAAGGGACCTTTTGCAGATGAACATCTGTTAAAAAAAATCGCAGCACAAGCTGATAATGAAAAGAAATCCGTTATTAAAACTTGGTCACGTCGTTCGACGATCTATCCTAGCTTTGTTGGATATACGATCGCTGTTCATGACGGCCGCAAGCAAGTTCCAGTTTATATCCAAGAAGATATGGTTGGTCATAAACTTGGTGAATTTGTTCCAACACGGACATTCCATGGTCATGGCACTGACGATAAAAAGACCGTCGCAAGATAATCTAAGGGAGGAAATAAAATGGCTGAACAAGTAACCTCAGCAAAAGCAACTGCTCGCGTAGTTCGCATCCCTGCACGTAAGGCGCGTCTTGTGATCGATCTTATCCGTGGGAAGAGTGTTGCTGAAGCACTTGGTATCTTGAAGTTTACTCCAAGATCTGGTGCTTACCTAATTGAAAAAGTTTTAAAATCCGCAATTGCCAACGCAGAAAACAATTTTGACTTGGATGCTGAAGATTTATATGTAAGCGAAGCTTTTGTCAACGAAGGACCGACTTTAAAACGGTTCCGTCCTCGTGCTAAGGGTTCTGCTTCTCCAATCAACAAGCGTACCAGTCACATTACTGTAGTGGTATCTGAAAAATAAGGAGGGATAAGCGTGGGTCACAAAATAAATCCTACTGGATTACGTGTTGGTATTATTCGTGATTGGGAATCCAAATGGTATGCTGAAAAGGACTTTGCTTCATACCTTCACGAAGATATCCGTATCCGTGAATATATTCAAAAGAAATTAGCCGACGCATCTGTCTCTACCGTTGAGATCGAACGTGCCGCAAAGCGCGTTAACATTTCTATCCATACTGCAAAACCAGGTATGGTTATCGGTAAAGGCGGTTCTGAAGTTGAAAAATTACGTAAAGAATTAAACAACTTGACCGGCAGACGTGTACACATCAACATCATCGAAATCAAGAAACCTGATTTGGATGCTAAATTAGTTGGTGAAAACATTGCACAACAATTGGAAGGCCGTGTTGCTTTCCGTCGTGCTATGAAACAACCAATGCAACGTACAATGCGTGCAGGTGCAAAGGGTATCAAAGTTCAGGTTGCTGGACGTTTGAACGGTGCCGACATGTCACGTGTGGAACACTTCTCACAAGGAACTGTTCCTTTGCACACACTTCGTGCTGATATTGATTATGCTTGGGTCGAAGCTAATACTCAGTATGGTCAGATCGGTGTTAAGGTTTGGATCTTCCGTGGTGAAGTTCTACCTGAAAAGAAAGATCAAAGTAAAGGAGGGAAATAGTCTATGTTAGTACCAAAGCGTGTTAAGCATCGTCGCGAATTCCGTGGCAAGATGCGCGGGGAAGCCAAAGGTGGTAAGACAGTTGCTTTCGGCGAATACGGTTTACAAGCACTTGATTCACATTGGATCTCAAACCGTCAGATCGAAGCAGCTCGTATCGCTATGACCCGTTACATGAAGCGTGGTGGGAAAGTTTGGATCAAGATTTTCCCTCATAAATCATATACTTCAAAAGGTATCGGTACTCGTATGGGTAACGGGAAAGGTGCACCAGAAGGCTGGGTAGCACCTGTCAAGCGTGGCAAGATCATGTTTGAAGTTGGTGGAGTTTCTAAAGAAGTTGCGCACGAAGCATTGCGTTTAGCTTCACACAAGCTCCCTGTTAGAACTAAAATCGTTTCTCGTGAGGAAGTAGGTGGCGAATCTGATGAAAACTAAGGAATTCAAAGACGAACTCAACAAATTGACCACTGACGAATTACTTGCTAAAGAAAAGCAATACAAAGAAGAATTGTTCAATTTGCGTTTCCAATCTGCAACTGGTCAGCTTGAAAATACTGCTCGCTTGCAAACAGTTCGGAAAGCAATTGCTCGCATTAAGACTTTGCTGCGTCAAAACGAAGCTGCAAAATAAAGAATACGAAGAGGAGGCTAATCGCGCATGAGTGAAGGTCGTAACTACCGTAAAGTTTACCGTGGCCGTGTTGTTTCTGATAAGATGGACAAGACGATCACTGTCGTTGTTGAAACATACAAGTTTCATCCTGTATATGGCAAACGTGTTAAGTATTCCAAGAAATACAAGGCTCATGATGAAAACAATGAAGCAAAAACGGGCGACATCGTAAAAATCATGGAAACCCGGCCATTGTCAGCTACAAAACGTTTCCGTTTATTAGAAATCGTTGAAAAAGCAGTTGTTCTTTAATTGATACTTAGAGACAATCAATAAACTGATTCGTATTCTGATCTAATAACGAAAGGAGGTCACATAACTGTGATCCAACAAGAAAGTCGTTTACATGTTGCTGATAATTCCGGAGCACGTGAGCTTTTAGTTATTAAAATTTTAGGTGGCTCTCGTGTTAAAACTGCCAGTGTCGGTGACATTGTGGTTGCTACTGTTAAACAAGCAACACCAGGTGGCGTTGTCAAAAAGGGCGATGTTGTTAAAGCAGTCATCGTTCGTACTAAATATGGTACACATCGTACAGACGGTTCATACATCAAGTTTGATGAAAATGCAGCTGTTATCATCGGTGATGATAAATCACCAAAAGGCACCCGTATCTTTGGACCGGTTGCCCGTGAACTACGTGCTGGGGACTACATGAAAATTGTTTCTCTCGCACCTGAAGTTCTGTAAAACAACCGTCTATCCGACAAGGAGGTGCACAAGTAATAATGTTCATTAAAAGAAATGATAAAGTTAAAGTAATTGCCGGTAAAGATAAGGGCAAAGAAGGAGAAGTCCTTCAATCTATTCCTGCTAGAGACCGTGTGGTCGTGAAGGGTGTCAATATCGTTAAGAAACATCAAAAGCCAACTAATGATAACCCAAGTGGTGGTATCGTTGAAGTTGAAGCTCCGATCCATGTTTCTAACGTTATGTTGATCGATCCTTCTAACAATGAAGCAACTCGTGTTGGCTTCAAGGTAGAAGATGGCAAGAAAGTCCGTGTTTCGAAAAAAACTGGTGAAATTATCTAAACCTAGCAAGGAAGGAGGAACACTTTTTCATGGTTAACCGTTTAAAAGAAAAATACACAAACGAAATCGTTCCATCAATGATCGATAAGTTCAATTATTCATCAATCATGCAAGCACCTAAAGTTGAAAAAATCGTGATCAACATGGGTGTGGGTGATGCAGTCAGCAACGCTAAGAATCTTGACGAAGCCGTTGAGGAATTGACTTTGATCTCTGGTCAAAAGCCAGTTATTACAAAGGCTAAGAAATCAATCGCCGGTTTCCGTTTACGTGAAGGAATGCCGATCGGTGCTAAGGTCACATTACGTGGTACACGTATGTATGACTTCTTAGACAAGTTGGTTTCTGTATCATTGCCGCGTGTGCGTGACTTCCATGGTGTAAGTAAGCGTGCCTTTGACGGCCGTGGTAACTATACTCTTGGTGTCCGTGAACAATTGATTTTCCCTGAAATTGATTTTGATAATGTCAACAAAGTTCGTGGAATGGATATCGTTATTGTTACAACTGCTCAGACTGACGAAGAATCCAAGGAATTGTTGTCACAACTTGGAATGCCATTCGCTAAATAAGGAGGTTACAAACTTGGCAAAGAAGTCACAAATTGCAAGAAATCATCGTCCTGCTAAGTTCTCATCACGTGAATATACACGTTGCGAACGTTGTGGACGTCCACATTCTGTCTATCGCAAATTTAAATTATGCCGTGTTTGCCTACGCGAACTTGCTCATCAAGGTCAGATCCCTGGCATGAAAAAGGCTAGTTGGTAAACCATAATATACAGTAAAAGGAGGCAAACAACATGGCAATGACCGATCCAATTGCAGACTTTTTAACTCGCATTCGCAATGCCAACATGGCAAAGCACGAATCAGTTGAAATTCCTGCTTCAAAAATCAAAAGCGGTATGGCTGAAATTCTTAAGAATGAAGGCTTTATCCGTGATGTCGAATACATTGATGATGACAAACAAGGTGTCATCCGCGTATTCTTAAAATATGATAAGAACAACGAACGTGTTATCTCCGGTTTACGTCGGATCTCAAAGCCCGGCTTACGTTCTTATGTCAAAGCTGATGCAGTTCCTAAAGTTTTAAACGGCTTAGGTATTGCTTTGATCTCAACATCTGAGGGTGTTATTACAGACAAAACAGCTCGTTCTAAGAACATCGGTGGCGAAGTTCTCGCTTACGTTTGGTAATATTAAATAGAAGCAAGGAGGTGTACATCTCGTGAGTCGTATTGGTTATAAAACTGTTACAGTCCCAGAAGGCGTTGAAGTCAAACAAGATGGTAACTTTGTTACTGTTAAAGGCCCAAAAGGAGAATTAACTCGTGAATTCTCTGACGTGATCTCAATGAAGATCGAAGGCAATGAAGTTTCTTTTGATCGTCCTACTGACGACTACAAAACTAAAGCTTTGCATGGTACAACCCGTGCTAACTTTAACAACATGGTAATTGGTGTCACAGAAGGCTTCAAGAAAAACCTTGAACTTCGTGGTGTTGGTTACCGTGCACAAATGAAAGGCAAAACACTGATCTTAAACGTTGGTTATTCTAACCCAGTTGAATTTGCCGAAGAAGAAGGTATTACTGTCGAAGTTCCTTCTAACACAGAAATTACTATTTCTGGTATCGACAAAGAACTTGTCGGTGATGCTGCAGCCCGGATCCGTGCTACACGTGCACCAGAACCTTACAAAGGTAAAGGTATTCGCTATGTTGGTGAATATGTTGCTCATAAGGAAGGTAAGACTGGTAAGTAATAAAGCAGCATGATAGTTGTTAAATAAATTCAAGAGGTGAAAATAGTGATTTCGAAACCAGACAAAAATAAGACACGTCAAAAACGTCATATTCGTGTCCGTAATAAGATCTCTGGTACTGCTGAGTGCCCACGCTTAAATGTTTATCGTTCAAACAAAAACATCTACGCTCAAATTATTGATGACGTAGCGGGTGTGACGCTGGCTAGTGCCTCTACTTTAGATAGTGAAATTGCTGCAGGTACAAAGACAGAACAAGCTTCTGCCGTTGGTGCTTTGGTAGCAAAACGTGCTGCAGATAAGAACATCAAAGAAGTTATTTTTGATCGTGGCGGTTACTTGTACCATGGTCGCGTGTTGGCATTAGCTGATGCTGCTCGTGAAAATGGCTTAGACTTTTAAAAGAAGGAGGAATTAACGTTTATGGCTTTTATTGACCCAGCTCAATTAGATTTGGAAGATCGTGTCGTAGCGATCAACCGTATTACTAAAGTTGTAAAAGGTGGACGTCGTTTGCGTTTTGCCGCTTTAGTAATTGTCGGCGACCATAATGGTCACGTAGGATTCGGTACTGGTAAAGCTCAGGAAGTTCCTGAAGCTATCCGTAAGGCCGTTGATGCTGCTGGTAAGAACTTAATCGAAGTTCCAGTTGCTGGAACAACTCTTCCTCATGAAGTTGTTGGCCAACACAGTGGTAGCAAAGTTTTACTTAAGCCTGCTCAAGCAGGTTCCGGTGTTGCTGCCGGAGGCGCTGTTCGTGCCGTTATGGAACTTGCAGGTATTGATGATGTTACAAGTAAGTCACTTGGCTCAAATACTCCTGTTAACGTCGTACGTGCAACTATTAAAGGTTTAGAAAACATGCGTAGTGCAGAAGAAACAGCAGCCCGTCGTGGTGTTTCTGTTTCCCACTTTGCTGAATAAGGAGGACGCAAATAATGGCTAATATTAAAGTTACTTTAATTCGCTCAGTTATCGGGCGTCCCCAAAATCAGCGTGAAATTGTTAAGAGCTTAGGCCTGACAAAACTTCACAGTTCTGCTATTGTTCCTAATAACGCAGCAATGCGTGGAGCAATTCGCAAGATCAACCATTTAGTGGACGTTCAAGAAGCTGAATAATAATTATTTAGTTAGGACAAGGAGGTGCCAACCGTAATGAAATTACATGAATTACAAGCAAGTGAAGGCTCACGTAAAGTACGTAATCGTGTCGGCCGTGGAACTTCATCTGGTAATGGTAAGACTGCAGGCCGTGGCCAAAAAGGTCAAAAGGCTCGTAGCAAGGTACGTTTGGGTTTTGAAGGTGGACAAATGCCTTTGTTCCGCCGTATGCCAAAACGTGGTTTCAACAACATCAACCGTAAAGATTATGCGATCGTGAATGTTGAAACACTTAATAAATTTGAAGATGGTGCAGAAGTTACACCTGTATTGCTCGTTGAATCCGGTGTCGTTAAGAACGAAAAAGACGGCGTTAAGATTTTGGGTAATGGTGAACTTAGCAAGAAGTTAACTGTTAAAGCTAACAAATTCTCTGCATCTGCAAAAGCTGCCATTGAAGCAGCAGGCGGTCAAACTGAGGTGATTTAATAAATGCTGAAGACACTGAGAGATGCCCTTGCTGTTAAAGAGATCCGCAGAAAAATCTTTTTTACACTTGGTGTCTTGATTGTATTTCGTCTCGGCACTTATATTACCGTCCCTGGGATCAACGCTAAAGCTTTGAATGGCGTTGCGTCTTCAGGGTTAATTAGTATCTTGAATACTTTTTCAGGTGGTGGACTGACTAACTACTCCATTTTAGCAATGGGAGTCTCACCTTACATTACTGCTCAAATTGTTGTGCAACTGTTGCAAATGGACATTGTACCGCGGTTTGTTGAGTGGAGTAAGCAAGGTGAAGTTGGTCGGCGTAAACTTAATCAAGTAACGAGATACTTGGCAATCGTGTTGGCGTTTATACAGTCAATCGGGATCACTGCCGGATTTAATACATTGAGTAGTTTGAGTCTTGTGGAAAATCCGAGTGTAAAAACTTATATTAGTATCGGTATCATTTTAACTGGTGGTACGATGTTTACAACTTGGCTTGGTGATATGATCACAGATCGCGGTTTAGGTAACGGGATCTCGATGATCATTATGGCCGGGATCATCGCGCGGATGCCTGTAGGTATTCAGCAAATAGCTCAAGAGCAGTTTGCTGGTGTGCATATGAGCCAAGTTTGGCAGCCGATTCTATATGTAGTTATTCTTTTGGTAGTTTTGTTAGCGATCGTTACCTTTGTAACTTATGTTCAACAAGCTAATTATAAGATACCGATTCAATATACTAGACGCTTGGCCGGTGCTGGTAATAACTCATATTTACCATTGAAGGTCAACGTAGCGGGTGTTATTCCTGTTATTTTTGCCAGTTCGTTTATTGCAACACCACAAACGATCTTGATGGCATTTGCGCAGAACCATTCGCAAGATACCTGGTATCAAGTAATGTCAAGTATCTTTAGTATGCAAACTACACCAGGGATGATCCTGTATACGGTATTGATCGTTGTATTTACATTCTTCTATGCCTTTGTGCAAGTTAATCCGGAAAAATTATCTGAGAACTTGCAAAAACAAGGCAGCTATATTCCATCAGTTTGGCCTGGTAAGGAAACTGAACGCTATGTTTCTTCTCTTTTAATGAGGTTGAGTACAGTGGGTTCACTTTTCTTAGGCTTGGTTTCATTGATCCCATTGATCGGTTCAGCCTACTTTGGTTTGGATGAATCTATCGGATTAGGTGGTACTAGTCTTTTGATCGTTGTCGGTGTTGCACTTGAAACGATCAAGCAATTAGAAGGTATGATGATGAAACAAGAGTACGTCGGTTTCATTCGTGAATAGTAAAATTGGGTTGTGTTCATTGACTTGGACTCACCCAATTTTTTGTGAGAGGACTTTGTTTAATAATTTAAATGTAGTCTTCTGGTACTTATAATGTAGTTTTTCTTTTAAAATTTAGGAGGGTTATTGATGGCATTGAATCTGATGTTAATGGGTCTGCCAGGTGCCGGTAAAGGAACACAGGCAGAACGAATCGTTGATGAATATAAAGTAGTTCACATTTCTACTGGCGATATTTTTCGTGCAGCAATGAAAAACGAAACCCCAATGGGCTTAGAAGCAAAGAAATACATCGATAAAGGTGAATTGGTCCCTGATGAAGTAACTAATGGTATCGTTAAGGAACGTTTAAGTGAGGACGATGTCAAAGATGGTTATTTGCTGGACGGCTATCCACGTAACATGGCCCAAGCACATGCTTTGGAAGAGATCGGTCAGGAACTTTCACGTCCATTAAATGGAGTGATCAATATTGATGTTGACCCTGATTCATTGATGGAACGTTTGACAGGCCGGTATATTTGTCGTAATTGCGGTGCAACTTATCATAAAGTATTCAACCCAACTAAAGTAGAAGGAACTTGCGATCGTTGCGGCGGGCATGAATTTTATCAACGTGATGATGACAAGCCGGAAACTGTTAAGAATCGTTTGGATGTTAATATCAAAATGAATACTCCGCTTTTGGACTTCTATGAAGAAAAGGGACTTTTGCATAATGTTAAAGGTAATCAGGAGATCTCAGCAGTCTATGCGGATATTGAGAACATTTTAGATGCATTAAAGTAAGTAGTTGATAAAGAGAAGTTTTGTTGGAAGAGACCATCATGGCAAGCAAAATAGCTAGGCACGATCTTTGAGTTTGGGAGTTTGACTATAATAACAGAGCAAAGCATGGCGGGTTGAATGGGAGCATTAACGGGCTTTTGTCCTATAATGCGTTTTTCAGCATTGGAGGGCGAAAGTTGGTTAAGCGCAACCTTCTGCCATGTGGAGCTCGACTAAATAACAAGTCAGCAACTTTTTCAAACTATTTGCCGCTCTTGCTAATTTGTCCTTGCATGTCAAGGACTGCTATGCTATGATAACTTAGGTTTATCTTTTCAATAGGTTAAGTTCGCCCAAAATTAGGGTAAGAAACGAAACCTGACGGAAAAAAGGTGGGACTCCAACAAAGCTTCTCACGTTTTTAAGTGTAAAGTTTTAAAACCAATTTAAGGAGGTACTTTTAGCGTGGCGAAAGATGATGTGATTGAAATTGAGGGTACGATCAAGGAAACCTTGCCGAATGCGATGTTCAAAGTTGAACTCGAAAATGGGCATGAGATTCTAGCTCATGTATCAGGTAAGATCCGGATGCATTATATTCGTATTTTGCCGGGTGATAAGGTGACGGTTGAAATGTCTCCATACGACTTAAGTAAGGGTCGCATCACCTATCGTTACAGATAGATTGTACTTCAATCTTATGTAGGAGGTATAATTCATGAAAGTAAGACCATCAGTTAAGCCAATGTGTGAACATTGCAAAGTAATCAAACGCAAAGGTCGCGTTATGATTATTTGCTCAAATCCGAAGCACAAACAAAGACAAGGATAATAATAAATAGGAGGTGTAATTGTAATGGCTCGTATAGCAGGTGTCGATTTACCACGTGACAAACGTATCGTGATCGGCTTAACTTATATCTACGGAATCGGTAAAACAACTGCTCAAAAGATTTTGAGCGAAGCAGGTGTTTCTGAAGACGTTCGTGTACGCGATCTCGCTTCTGATCAAGAAGATAAGATCCGTGCTGTTGTTGATAACTATAAGGTTGAAGGTGATCTTCGTCGTGAAGTCGCTTTGAACATCAAACGTTTGTCAGAAATTGGTTCTTACCGTGGCATGCGTCATCGTCGTAATTTGCCCGTTCGTGGACAACACACGAAGAACAATGCACGTACACGCAAAGGCCCAGCAATTTCAATTGCCGGCAAGAAGAAATAATCTAATAAAAAAGGAGGTCAGCTAATTAATGGCAGTCAATAAATCTCGTAAGCGTCGTGTCAAGAAGAATATAGAAAGCGGCGTTGCACATATTCATTCTACTTTCAATAATACACTTGTTATGATCACAGATGTCCATGGTAACGCTGTTGCTTGGTCTTCAGCTGGCTCATTGGGCTTTAAAGGCTCACGTAAGTCCACACCATTCGCAGCTCAGATGGCATCTGAAGCAGCTGCAAAAGGTGCAATGGATTATGGTATGAAGACAGTCGGTGTTACTGTTAAGGGACCAGGTTCTGGTCGTGAAGCTGCAATTCGTGCACTTCAAACAACAGGTCTTGAAGTAACTTCTATCAAAGATGTTACTCCAGTACCTCATAATGGATGCCGTCCTCCAAAGCGCCGTCGTGTTTAATTTGGACATGCATTCATTTTGAAGGAAATCTTCATGATGTTGTCTCCAGATTGCACGTTACGTTTTGAAAGGGGTAAAGGTAAGAATGATCGAATTTGAAAAACCAAAAATTCAAAAAGTTGAAGAAAGTGAAAACTATGGTAAATTTGTTGTTGAACCGTTAGAACGCGGTTATGGGACAACCCTAGGCAACTCTTTACGTCGGATTCTTCTTTCTTCATTGCCAGGTGCTGCTATCACCGATGTTCAAATTGATGGCGTTTTGCATGAATTCTCATCAATTGATGGTGTTTTGGAAGACGTAACCACAATCATTTTGAATCTGAAAAAAGTTGCATTGAAGTTAAATTCCGAAGACGTTCAAACATTGGAAATTGATGTTACCGGCCCAATGGAAGTAACTGCAGGCGACATTCAAGGAAGCAGTGAAGTTGAAGTACTCAACCCTGACTTGTATATTTGTACAGTCGCTGATGGTGCTTCGTTCCATGCGCGGATGACTGCTAACAAGGGTCGTGGCTATGTTTCAGCTAATGAAAATAAAGCTAAAACTGAAGATATGCCTATCGGTGTATTGGCAATCGACTCGATTTATACCCCAATCGAACGTGTCAACTACCAAGTAGAAAAAACACGTGTTGGTCAAAAGAGTGATTTTGACAAATTGACGCTTGATGTCTGGACTAATGGATCAATTACTCCGAGTGAAGCAATCAGTCTGTCAGCTAAGATCTTGACAGAACATTTGACTTTATTTGTTGATTTGACTGACGAGGCTAAGAATGCCGAGATCATGGTCGAAAAAGAAGAGACTCATAAAGAAAAAATGCTCGAAATGACGATTGAGGAACTCGATTTGTCTGTTCGTTCATATAACTGCTTGAAGCGTGCCGGTATCAATACCGTGCAAGAATTGACTAATAAGTCAGAAGCAGACATGATGAAGGTCCGTAATTTGGGTCGGAAATCATTGGAAGAAGTTAAGGCAAAATTGGCCGATTTGGATTTGTCATTGCGTCATGATGACTAGTAATATCAACTAACTAACAAGGGAGGGAATCTGTTCATGGCATACCGTAAATTAGGGCGTGACAGTGCTCATCGTAAAGCAATGTTGCGCAACCTGACAACTGACGTGATCGTTAATGGTAAAGTTGTTACAACTGAACCACGCGCTAAAGAAGCACGTAAGTTTGTTGAAAAAATGATTACTTTGGGTAAGAAGGGTGACTTAGCTGCTCGTCGTCGTGCTGCCGCATTCATGATGGATGTTGTTGCTGATGTTAAAGAAGACGAAGATAAAGTTGTTATCCAAACTGCTTTACAAAAATTATTTGATGAGGTAGCTCCACGTTATGCAGAGCGTAACGGTGGTTACACTCGGATCTTAAAAATGGATCAACGTCGCGGAGATGCAGCCCAAATGGTTGTTTTGGAATTAGTTGATTAATTTTTACATGCATCTAAAAATAAATTAACAAGTGTCACTTTTATGGCAATAGATAGGCGTTACGATGATGGGTCAAACCGAGTCTAGTCTTAAGTAGCAGTTCTCTGTGAAAGTTTTGTCGTAAAAAGTGATTTTTTGTTTGGTATAATTTTTGAATTTTTTAAAACGGCTTACGAATATTTCGTGAGTCGTTTTTACATATCGAGAAATCAACGTGCTGGAGCGGGTCTTGTTAATTTGTATTTTTTCATTTATGGCATTATGGTATGATTAAAGCTATAGACTAATTTTGAAAGGGCAGGTAAAATGAACGGAATAATTGACATTAAAGATCTATGTTTTCGTTATTCACAGGAAAATGAGAAATTAGATCTTTCCCATATCGACCTGCATGTCAATGAAGGTGAATGGCTGGCGATCATTGGCCATAATGGTAGTGGAAAGAGTACCTTGGCCAAGGCAATCGATGGTTTGATCGAACCAGAAGCTGGCGAAGTATTCATAGGTGGGGAAAAATTAACAGACAAAAGCTTATGGAATATTCGAAAAAAAATCGGCATGGTCTTTCAAAATCCGGACAATCAATTTGTTGGTGCTGATGTTGAAGGAGATGTGGCCTTTGGGCTCGAAAACCAAGGAATAGAGCGTGAAGAAATGCATGCGCGTGTCAAAAAGGCTTTGGAAGTTGTTGATATGCAGAATTTTGCCAAGCACGAACCAGTTCGTTTGTCGGGCGGGCAAAAGCAACGCGTCGCGATCGCGGGAGTATTAGCTCTTCGACCTAAAATTGTCATTTTTGATGAATCGACCAGTATGTTGGACCCTGAAGGACGACTGCAGATCATCTCGTTGATCCGACAAATGAATCAAATCGAAGGATTTACGGTGATCTCTATTACACATGATATTGATGAGGCGTCGCTAGCTGACCGAGTGATCGTGATCGATGACGGTCAGATCATTGATGACAGTTTGCCGGAAAAGCTTTTTCAAAAGGGTGAACAATTGATCGATATTGGTTTGGATGTTCCCTATCCGCAACGCTTAAAACTTGAACTAAAAAAACGTGGTATTCAAATACCGGCAGAATACATGGATGAAGAAAGCATGGTGAATTGGTTATGTCGATCCATATTGAAAAACTAAATTACGTTTACCAAAGTGGGACACCATTTTCTCACCGTGCTTTGACAGATGTTTCACTGGATATTGCTGATGGGAGTTATACTGCTATTATTGGTCACACTGGGAGCGGTAAATCGACTTTACTGCAACATTTAAATGGTTTGCTCAAACCAACTGCCGGGACATTGACGGTGGCAGGCAACAAAATCACACCCGAAACAAAAAATAAGGAATTAAACGAGCTTAGACGTCACGTGGGCTTTGTTTTTCAGTTCCCTGAAGCACAGTTGTTTGAAGAAACAGTTTTAAAAGACATTGCCTTTGCGCCAAAAAACTTTGGTAAAAGTGATGAAGAAGCCGAAGACCTCGCTGCCAAAATGGCTGAATTGGTCGGCTTACCAGCAAGTGTCTTGCAAAATTCACCATTTGAGTTATCAGGTGGTCAGATGCGTCGTGTCGCGATCGCAGGAGTATTAGCTATGGAACCACAGATCTTGGTTTTAGATGAACCTACAGCCGGATTGGATCCTAAAGGCCGCTTGGAAATGATGGAAATGTTTGAACGATTACACCAGCAACAAAACCTCACAATTATTTTAGTAACTCATCAGATGAATGATGTGGCTAATTATGCTGATCACGTGCTTGTGATGGAAGAAGGCCGCTTGATCGCAGATAGTACACCACAAGAAGTGTTCAGTGATCCTAAGTGGTTGAAAGGGCATCATTTGGGTTTGCCGCAAACAACGGCTTTTGCGGCTAAATTAGCAGACAAGGGTGTCCCATTTAAAAATTTACCTTTGACCGAGGAGCAATTGGCTGCACAGCTGGCCGAGCTTTTGGCAGGCAAGGGAGATGAACAACATGGATAAAATGCTGTTAGGTCGTTATATCAATGGCGACTCTTTGATCCACCGGATGGACCCGCGAGGGAAGTTGTTTCTTAGTTTTTACTTTATCGTGATCGTCTTTTTGTGTAATAATTGGGAAACTTATGTCCTAATGACTGCGATGGTCATGTTGTTCGTTAAACTTTCAGATATTTCGCTTGGCTTTTTCATTAAGGGTGTCAGACCATTGATCTGGCTGATCTTATTTACAGTCTTACTGCAGATTTTCTTTTCCAGTGGTGGACACGTTTATTGGCACTGGGGTCCTTTTACAGTTACCGACAGCGGGATGATCAATGGTGTCTTTGTCTTTTGCCGTTTTGTGTTGATTATTTTTATGTCGACACTGCTGACTTTAACTACGACACCGATCGAAATCTCGGATGGGCTAGAATTGCTTTTAAAACCGTTGACGAAGATCAAAGTGCCGGTTTATGAGATCGCGCTGATGTTGTCGATCGCCTTGCGTTTTGTCCCAACTTTAATGGATGAGACTACGAAAATCATGAACGCACAACGAGCACGTGGTGTTAATTTTGGTGAAGGTAATTTGATCAAGCAGATCAAGTCGGTGATCCCATTACTGATCCCTTTATTTGTAAGTTCGTTCAACCGGGCTGAAGATTTAGCGACAGCGATGGAAGCACGCGGGTATCATGGAGGCGAAGGAAGAACCAAGTATCGCAAGCAGGAATGGAAAAGAAATGATACGATCGCAGTTATTTTATTTGTCGTGCTAACGATAGCTTTAGTCGTGCTTAGAAAATAACTGGGGAAAGAAATTCGCCGGAAAGCCGAGCTAGATCTGGTTTTCTGGCAACCACAACCAAAATAAAAGTGTATTCTTTAAGAGAGCAAAATGCTTACTCAGAAATAATTAAATGTATTAGAAAAGGAACAAATAATGACGAGTCGTTACAAAATAACAATAGCATATGATGGAACAAGATTTGCTGGTTTTCAAAGTCAGCCTAAGCAACGGACAGTGCAATCTGTCTTAGAACAAGCCTTAAACAAAATGAGCAAGTTTGATGAATATATCACGATTTTTGGCTCAGGACGAACCGATTCGGGTGTTCATGCCTTAGGGCAGGTTGCTCATTTTGACTTCCCCCATGATATGCCGGCCGACGCCATGTTACGGGGACTTAACAGTATGTTGCCATTAGATATTGAAATTGTTGACTGCCAGATCGTGCCACAGACTTTTCATGCGCGTTATGAAGCTCACGCGAAGAGGTATATGTATCGGGTTTCGCGTTCCTGGTTCATTGACCCTTTCAAACGTTTTTACACTGGACACTATAAGTATCCCTTGGACATCGAACGGATCAAGCAGGCGATGGGAGATGTTGTTGGAACTCACGATTTCAGTAGTTTCGTTGCCTCAGGCAGTCAAACAAAATCTCATGTTCGCACGATCTATGAGGCAACTGTTCGTGAAGACCAAGCAAACAATGAAGTGATCTTTGAATTTTGCGGTAATGGTTTTTTGTATAATCAAGTCCGTATTATGGTCGCCACGTTATTGGAGATCGGTAATAAGCGACGACCGGTCCATGATTTCTTACGTTTGTATGAGGTCAAGGATCGTAATCAGGCCAGAGAAACTGCGCCGGCCAGCGGTTTATACTTAAAAGAAGTTTACTATGGACAACAAGCGCAACAACTTGAAAAAAAAGGACACTTGCAAAACTGAGTTGAGAATTTCAGAAATCAACAAGAGGTCAGCTGAATTTAGGACGAAAAAAGTTATCTTTTTATCGGTTTTTATTTGACTAGTCGTCAAAAAAATCGTACTATAGTACATGGTATTGTTTGCCCCACAGTAGGCCCCGTTAACTTATTGTATGTCAAACAAGCATCATAAATGGAGGAAATAAACGTGCGTACAACATATTTAGCAAAATCAGGCGAAGTAGATCGTAAATGGTATGTCGTTGACGCTACAGATGTCCCTTTGGGTCGTTTGTCAAGCGCAGTAGCATCTATCTTACGCGGTAAAAATAAGCCAACTTATACACCAAACGTTGACACAGGCGACTTTGTGATCATTATCAATGCTGACAAGGTTGCTTTGACAGGTAAGAAAGCTTCAAGAAAGATCTATTATCATCACACATTACATCCAGGTGGTTTGAAGGAACGGACTGCTGGGGATTACCGTGAAAAGGATCCAGAGAAGTTGCTTGCACTCTCTATTGGAGGCATGCTTCCAAAGGGTACTCTTGGCCGTCAACAACTTAAGAAGTTACATGTATATCGCGGTGCAGATCACAAGCATGCAGCACAAAATCCAGAAGTTTTGGATATCAATACTTTAATCTAGGAGGAATTCGAAATTGGCTCAAGTACAATATAGTGGCACAGGCCGTCGTAAAAACTCCGTTGCTCGTGTTCGTTTGGTACCCGGTACTGGTAAGATCACGATGAACGGCAAATCAGTTGAAGAATATATTCCATTTGAAAACTTGATCGAAGTTATCAAGCAACCATTTGGTGTTACAGAAACAGCAGACCAATATGACGTTTTAGTAAACGTTAATGGTGGTGGCTATGCAGGCCAAGCCGGAGCAACTCGTCATGGTATTGCTCGTGCTTTGTTGCAAGTTGACCCAGAATTTCGTGGTGTTTTGAAGCGCGCTGGTCTTTTGACTCGTGACTCCCGTATGAAGGAACGTCGCAAGCCAGGTTTGAAGAAGGCTCGTAAGGCTCCACAATTCTCAAAACGTTAATTTATTATCGTTTATTCCAAAAACACTTTCCATTACGGAGAGTGTTTTTTGTTTACAGTGCTTTTGAAAAAATGGGAAGACTGCTAAGAAAATAATTGGTGTTTATTCACAATGAAAGTGGAGAATTGCAACAGTTTTAAGTATCAGAAATCAGTCAGGTTTCAAAGCGTAAAGTATTGAAAAATGAGAACGTGGCCTAATTTCGATAAAGTAAGTGCCAGAAGTTCTGCAAAATAAGAGGCACAAATGCCAGTTGAAACTTGAGCGGCCATAACTTACTAAATTTGCCGTAAAAAAATTGTCCCCGATTTAAAATTGAAGTGCAACACTTGATAACTAGACCAATTAGACTAGCTTAAAAGGCCATGAAGGCCTATTCTTATTATTAACGACAAAATCAACAGATAAGGATAGGTGTCTTCATGACCCAAACTAAGAATATCATGCCTAAGCATTACCAACAACTCCAATCTTTTGAACGCGGTCAAATTGAGTCCCTGACTCGATTAGGATTTGGCGTTCGTCAGATCGCCAGCCGGCTTCACCGGAGTCCCAGCACCATTTCTCGCGAATTAAAACGCGGGTTAACCACCCAGATTGATTCCCAGAAACATCGGTCATATCAGGGCTACTTTGCCGAGCGCGGGGCGGCTTACTATCGAGAACAGCGGGCCAAGTGTCACCCCAAAGGTTTACTGCAGCGGGCTGCCGTGTTCTTCAAGTCCCTGCCGAAAGCTTTAAAAGCTAAGCCACGAGTTTTCAGTGTCGATACGTATGTCCACTATTTCAAAGCTCATTACCCGGGCTTTCCCTGCCCATCAACGGCTACGGTCTATCGGTATATCGAGGCTGGCAAGCTCCCGGAGCTTCACAACTATGATTTACCCATGAAGCTACGTCGCCGCGTTAAACGCCCGAATCACCGACATGCCCGCCTGAATAAAAAACGGCTTGGACAGTCCATTGAAGACCGGCCCGCAGTGGTTCGGAAACGTCAGGAGTTGGGCCATTGGGAAGGCGACTTAGTGAAAGCCAAACGGGTTGAGTCCGAACCAGCTTTAATGACGTTAACCGAGCGAGTTAGCCGGATGGAAATTATCGTTAAATTGCCTGATTACCGGGCAGAGACTTGCCGGCAAGCCCTCCAAGATACGATTGATGATTACGGTGCAGAAAACTTTCGGACGATCACGTTTGACAACGGCTCGGAATTCGCTAGTTTAAATCAGGTTCAAGGAACGGAAATCTACTTTGCCCATCCATATTCTCCCTGGGAACGGGGCACTAATGAGAATGTGAATGGTCAATTAAGAGAGTTCTTCCCAAAGGGGCATTCCTTTAAAAACCTCTCATTAGTGGATCTGCAGTTGGTTCAAGACACGCTGAATCACCGTCCCCGCCGCTGTTTAAGCTATAGTTGTCCAGCGGATGTTATGCCACAACTGGTTTAACTTTCTAGACCAATTATAAGAATAGGCCATTAGTGTTGCACTTAACTTGACAATTGAGGGTAAAAAAATTGTGGCCCACCAGAGGTGAAATACAAGACCCCCGGTAGACCACAATTTTCAATTTTTACTTGAAACTTAACTTTGCCTTAGTACTTCTAAGTAACATTTTAATTAAAATCATTTCTGGCTTAGCTTTTGTGTGTTAGTTTTTGCAGGTAGACCAAGCCTAAATATTTGGGAAGTGCCATCATTCGCCCTATGCGGCTTGGTTCTTTCAGAAAACGATAGAGCCATTCAACATGGTGATCTTGCCATTTTTGGGGTGCTCTTTGGGCAAAACCCGCTAAGACGTCGAAACTACCGCCTACACCCATCCAGATGGCATCTGCAACATGACGGTATTTAGCAATGAAATATTCTTGCTTGGGAAAACCCAACGCTGCGAAGACAAAGTCGGGATGAGCACTTCTGATTTTTTCTGCCACTGCATCTTCGTCTTCAAAGTAGCCGTCTTGCCAACCACAGATCTTGATCCCAGGGAATTTTACTTCAACTTTAGTGACGGCAGCTTTGACCACTTCCGGTTTTGCTCCCAACAAGAAGACGCGTTTGTGATGTTGGCTCGCCCATTTCAATAAAGCTAGCATACTATCAAAGCCAGTGATCCTTTCTGGAAGAGGGGTCCCGAGGATTTGAGCGCCCTTAATGATCCCGATTCCATCGGCGGTGGTGTAGTCCGCCCCAGCAACTATTTGGGCGTATTTATGATTTGCCCTAGCCGTTAAAACTATTTCTGGATTGGCCGTTACGATAAAGCGGTTTTGCTGGTCAAGGCTGTCTTGATAGACTTGATTTAGAAACTGTTGGACAGTTGCTTGAATAAAGTTAACTCCGAGTACGGAGACTTCCGTAAACTTTTGGCTCATTTTGACCCTGCCTTTATTTCTTATAAGTTGCTACCATTATACCAAATGTATGCTTGAATAGACCAGCAAGTCCAAATCTTATTAAAAATGCTATAATTATTGCTGTTGTTTAGCGAAATGTGTGTACGAATAGCCAGTCATGTTCCACAATAAGATTTAAAAGAGTCTGGTGCAAAATTTTTGAAAAAAATGGTGATATTCGTGTAAAAATCGCTTAAAAAGTGTAAAATAACACCTGTGGTAGAAAATATGACATCAATTTTTGATCAGCTTTAACTGCTGTCAATTTGGCAGGAAAAGTGCAAAATTTGCTCGGCTAATTACGGGGGGGAATCAACCTATACCACTTTGAACAAAGTCAATGACATTAAAGGCTACCATGTAATGTTCAATAAAGAAAGTAAAAATTGTTAGTAAACCTGGTTTAAAAACCAACGTTTATTTTTAACCATACGAGGAGGAATATGGATGCGTCCGTTGCAAAAACAAATTATTTCCGAACTACGAGTAGTTCCTGAGATCGACCCCAAACAAGAGATCAGGCGTTCAGTCGACTTCTTGAAAAATTATCTCAGAAAATATTCATTTCTTAAGTCTTTAGTTTTAGGGATCTCTGGTGGGCAGGATTCAACTTTGGCCGGTGTTTTGTGTGAACAAGCCGTTAGTGAATTGCGCCAAGAAACAAGAGACCAGGACTATCAATTTATTGCCGTCCGTTTGCCATACGGCTCACAAGCTGATGAACAGGATGCCTTGGATGCGATCGAATTTATGCAGGCCGATCAGATGGTCCGAGTCGACATCAAGGATAGTGCCGATGCCATGATGGCCGCTGTTGAAGCTAATGATCTCACTGTCAGTGATTTCAATAAGGGCAACATTAAGGCCCGGGCCCGTATGATTGCTCAATACGCTGTCGCTGGTGCTAAGGCTGGTGCTGTCGTTGGGACTGATCACGCCGCTGAAGCGGTAACTGGCTTTTATACTAAATTTGGCGATGGTGGTGCCGATATTACACCTCTTTGGCGTCTAGACAAGAGACAAGGCAAGGCTTTACTGACTTATTTAGGTGCTCCTAAGCATTTGTATGAAAAAGTTCCGACAGCCGACCTGGAAGAAGATCGACCTGCTTTACCGGATGAAGTGGCTTTAGGCGTCACTTATCAACAGATCGATGACTATCTGGAAGGTAAAGAGATTGCAGATAGTGCCGCTGAAAAAATTGAAAATTGGTATTTGAAAACACAACACAAACGTCATTTACCGATCAACGTCTATGATGATTTTTGGAAATAAAGCAAAGAAGAAGGGGATGACCCTTCTTTTTTGTGTGGGCAATAAAATGGTATACTTGTTGTAATTGGAACTAGAGGAGGAACGATTTTGAAGAAAAAAGCTGATCTGGGGCACTACTTACAAACGATCACAGACATTTTACAAGCGACTGAAGATATGGGTGGAAATCTAAATTCATACTTTGACTTGGCAAATGGAGTCGCGACTGACAAGAAAGAATTAAGTGCAGACCAGTACGCACAGATCCAGGAAAGCTTTAGCCAGGGAATCGAAGTCTATCAGCAAAACATGGCTAAGCTTGAGAAAATCAGCGCACCAGTTGCAATCATCGGGCCGCATAAGCAGTTAGTGAAAGCGTACCGTGATTTTGTTGCTGGGTGTGAGAAAATGCATGCCAGCATTGATTATTCGGGGCAAAAGATTGATGGCCCAGCCTTTAAGGAGTCAGAACAGGAACAATCTGATGCCATGGATCACGTTAATGCCCATATTGGCCGGATCATGCAACGAGTCGGTTAAGATAGGGTGGATAAAAAAGCATTTCCCCGCAGCAGACGAGAAAATGCTTTTTTTATTTAAGCTAGGTCGGAAGGTTCTTTGTCACGATAACTGTCGAGTACGGTCAGGAATTGTTGTCCGTATTTGGCTAATTTTTGTTGGCCGACACCCTTGATCTCTAACATTTGCTCAAGTTCATCCGGCAATTGACTGCACATTTCATGCAAAGTCTGATCAGAGAAAATAACGTAGGGCGGGACTCCTTGTTTTTCGGCCAGTTCATAGCGTAAAGCTCGCAAACGTTCAAATAATTCAGAATCCTCGGGGTTAGCACTATTTTTTTGAATAATAGCTACTTTGCGAGTCACCATACCTTGTCCCCGCAAGATATCCGCCCCTAATTGTGTGACATGTAAGGTCGGATACTGCGGGTCCGGCATCGTCAAGTAACCGCTGGCCGTTAAGTAATCGATCAATTCTTCGATCTGATTGGCCTTGGTGTCGTGCATAATACCGTAGGTCGGCAGCTCGGTCAAGTTCAGTTCTAACACTCGCTTGGCTTTTGAGCCGGCTAAGACCTGGGCAACCAGTTTCCGACCGTAACGTTGGTGCATCCGCATTACACATGACAAGATCTTTTGAGTTGTGACGGTAATGTCAGTTTCTTGGCGGTCATCGGTACAGTTGGAACAGGTACCGCAATCTTCCATGTCTTGACCAAAATAATTTACGATGAATTTTTGTAAGCAAGTCTGTGTGTTGACGTAATTTACCATACTTTGAATGTTATGGTAAATGACTTCTTTATGTTTTTCATCGGCATCAGAGTTTTCTGCAAATAAACGTTGAATCTGCATGTCTTGCGCAGCATACAGCAAGATCGCCTCTGCATTTGAACCATCGCGTCCAGCCCGGCCGGCTTCTTGGTAGTATGCTTCTAAACTACCTGGCGCTTGAGCATGGATAATATAGCGGACGTTACTTTTATCGATCCCCATGCCAAATGCGTTTGTTGCTACAATGACTGATAAGCGGTCGAATAAAAAATCTTCCTGATTCTTTTTCTTAACATCTTCAGGTAAACCAGCGTGATAGACTGCGGCCTTGATCCCCGCTTTTTGCAGCATAGCACCGATCTGTTCTGCTTTTTTGCGGGTCGCTGCGTAGATGATCCCCGCTGAATTTCGATTAGCTTTGACGTATTTTAAAATAAAATTGTTTTTGTTTTGCCCCTTGACTACTTTAAAAGCTAAATTAGGACGGGCAAAACCGGTTTTGACTTCGTTTTCTGGTGGAATATCTAGACGTGCCATGATATCTTGTGCGACCGCAGTCGTTGCTGTGGCAGTCAAAGCGATGATCGTTGGCTGAGATTGGATCTGTGGTAGAATAGAGCTTAGAGCTAAATAACTTTTACGAAAATCATGTCCCCATTGTGAAATACAATGAGCCTCATCGATGGCTGCTAAAGCAACATGTAAGTGTTGGAGCCGTTCCATGAACCCCGGCTGCTCCAGACGTTCTGGTGCAATGTATAAAAGCTTTAGCTCACCATTAGCTGCTGCTGCTAAGATTTGGCGTGTTTCTCCCCAGCTTTGCGAACTGTTGATGAATCCGGCGTGGATCCCGCTATCCCTTAAGGAATCGACTTGATCTTTCATCAAGGAGATCAGCGGTGAAACTACCAGAGTCAAGCCAGGCAGCAATAAAGCCGGCACCTGGTAGCACAGCGACTTTCCACCCCCGGTCGGCATGATTGCTAAGGTGTTTTGCCCGGCCAAGATTTGGTCAATGATCTGTTTTTGGCCAGGGCGAAATTCAGTATAACCGTAGTATTTTTCTAATATATCTTGTGGAGTCAAAGAAAAGCTCCTTTCTAAAAACTTCATCTTAAATTTTAGCATTTTATGGAAGAGATTTTTAGACTTGAATTTAAATTAGTGTAGGAAGTGTCCAATGACAAACGATGACTTGCAAAATTTAGTTGAAAAACTCTCTAACGATTTCTTTGGGCGCCCGTTTTTGCATCGTGCTTTTTTCAACAAACGTTTGCGTACGACCGGCGGCAGATATCAGCTGGCGACCCATGATATTGAGATCAATCCAAAAATGTTGACAGAACATGGCAAACAAACTTTGGTCGGCGTGATCAAACATGAGTTATGT
Organism: Ligilactobacillus acidipiscis; assembly: GCF_900116935.1. Taxonomy (NCBI): domain Bacteria; kingdom Bacillati; phylum Bacillota; class Bacilli; order Lactobacillales; family Lactobacillaceae; genus Ligilactobacillus; species Ligilactobacillus acidipiscis. The sequence continues at coordinate 1,869,320 of NZ_LT630287.1, read as the reverse complement.
CACTATCACTTGCATTTAGTGCATGCAGGATACCGTCATTGCGATAATGATTTCAAACGTTTGTTACAAGAAGTCGGCGGCTCACGCTATGCACCACGAGCGAAGCAAGCTGTCCGGCAAAAACGAAAGTATTTGTACCAGTGTGTTTCATGTGGGCAAACATATCCACGGGTCCGGCGAGTCAATACCGATCGTTATGTGTGTTCTCGCTGCCACGGACATTTGCAGCTGGTTGCAAATGGCGCTTGGATCGGCGATAAAGAGGTACTGCGTTAGTGTAATGGCTAGTACAATAAAAAACTATTGCAGAATTAATCAACCTTTGATATAATAATATTTGTTGTCGCGGGTATGGCGGAATTGGCAGACGCGTCAGACTAAGGATCTGGTGAGCATTGCGCTCGTGATGGTTCGAATCCATTTACCCGCATCAAAATAGGCCGTGGGAAACTGAAAAGTTTCCTGCGGTTTTTTCGTAAGGCAAGTGTTTTAAGCCTTGTCTTATGAAAAAATAGGGGGAGCAGTGTTTTTTTTGTGCTGTTTTTAAAAACAAAAAACTTTTTGCAGCTGTTAGCTGGCAAATGAATCTGGGGTGCAGAATATGACATACGTAACAGCTAGGGCTTGGGCCGAATATTTTCCGCCACGAGTTGTAGATAACGATGAATTGAGCTCTTTAATGGAAACGTCTGATAAGTGGATCCAGACACATACCGGGATCAAAACTCGCCACATCGCAATTGATGAGAATACTTCTGAGATGGCAACTAAGGTCGGCGAGAAGTTGCTGGCACAGTCTAAACTTCGTGCTGCTCAAATAGATATGATCATTGTCTCAACGATCTCTCCTGATGCTTTAACACCGTCAACAGCCGCCTTGGTCCAAGCTAATCTGGGAGCGACCACAGCATTTGCATATGATATTTCGGCAGCCTGTGCGGGTTTTGTGTTTGCATTAAGCACTGCGGAAAAATTTATTCGCAGCGGTGCCTATCATAATGTGATGGTGATCAGTGCGGAAAACAACTCGAAGATGCAAGACTTTAAGGACCGGACTTCAGCAGTTTTTTTTGCCGATGGGGCAGCTGGGATGATCATCAGTTCTACGCCGGAAAAAGAAAAAGAGATCTTTGTTGCTGAAAAACTTTGTACCGCTGGCAATGCTGACGTTATTCACAGCGGAAGGATCGCACCGTTAAAGGAGATCTCTGCTGCTAATTATCCTAAGGTAGATGCTTTTTACCAGGATGGACACGCTGTTTTTAATTTTGTAACTGAAACCGTCACGAAACACATTGCTGATTTTTTACAGAAACAAAAAATCTCACCGCAGCAACTTGATTTAGTGGTACCTCATCAAGCTAACTTACGTTTGATCGAAAAGATTGCGGCTTATCTGGACTTGCCAACGGATCGCTTTGGCGTGAATATTACCGACCATGGAAATACTTCTTCAGTCGGTATCCCATCAGTTTTAACTGAAGAGTTAAATGATAGGGATCAAGTGGGCCTAGTTTTGTTGAGCGGTTTTGGGGCAGGTTTGGCCTATGGTAGCTTATTACTAAATTTCTCCGGTTGTGACCTGAATCAATAATGGCAATAAAATATCCTGACACTGTTCATTTCAATGTCAGGATATTTTTTATCTGTATTTTAATAGCCGTAAGTGCCAGTGTCTTGAGATTGGCTGTAGGTTGATCGTTGTCCAGAATAATCTTGACCACCGCCATATATTTGGGCTTGTCCATTTTGGCTTTGATCAGTCGTAGACCCTGTGGTGCCTTGTCCCTGACCCCTTGAGCCATCACTTTCGACCGGGTTACTGAAAGTTTCGGTAGTTGGTTGCAAGTTGAGCTGTTCACGGATCCGGTCAGAAGTCTTCTTCTTTTCTGACGATGAGGCAATTTGATAAGAAGCACCGCCAAGCATTGCATCATTTCCACGTAATGTGTAGGAGTCAACTTTTTTACCAGCACTCTTATAGTTGCTTTCAATCGTCATCATATCGTCATAACTTAGGTCGGTTTTCATGTTTGTTTGGATCGACTTGAGCAAGTCTTGGAACTGAGTGATAGATGAGACGCTGATTGCTTGATTAATGATCTCTTCTATAACTTGCCGTTGACGTTTTTGCCGACCATAATCACCTTCTGGATCATCGTAACGCATTCGTGAGTACGCGAGAGCCTGTTTACCATTCAATGTAACTTTTTTACCCTTAGTAACATCAGCATCGCTGTATTTGAAAGTCAAAGTTGGGGTGACGGTGACACCGCCTAATGTGTCAACGATCTTACGCAAACTGCCCATGTTTACCAGTAGGTAGAAATCGATCGGGACGTCCAATGTATTTTGTACGGTTTTGATCGCAGTCGAAACACCGCCGATGGTGTAAGCCGAATTGATCTTATCGTAGGAATTATCCGAGCCGGCGATCCTAACTTCAGTATCCCGCGGGATACTTGTTAAAGTGACATGCTTTTTTTCCGGATTGACTGTTGCGATAATGATCGTATCTGTGCGGCCTTTATCTGAACGACCCAGATCACCGGTATCCGTTCCCAAAATCAATAAGGAAAAAGGCTTTTTATTTTTGATCACGTCAGAAACATTGCGCATTTTTTTGACATTTGATTCTGTATAAGTATCGTTGAGGGTATTTTTAGCGGAATGTAACATGTGATAACCATATGCAGTTCCGCCATAAATTACTGCCAGTCCAACGACTAAAAGAATAGCACAGATCCTTTTGCGCCAGGTATGCTTTTTTTTGAACTGGTGTGAACTCCCGTTATCTTGCCGACGCAGGGGTGTTTCATAATAGTCCTCTTCGTTGTTATTTTTATTAGCCATATATGACTCCTTTATGTGTTCTCAAACATAATTGAATTATACACTTTAAGCCTTTTTTTTGAAATAAGCTGAAGAGCTTTTTAGGAAAATTAAACAATTAGCAAAAAAATTCATGAATTTAATGAGTGGTTGCTGAGAGAGTATGAAAAGTGTGGTGAGCATATAAAATATTTTGCTTCGCTTTTCATGAAAATAAAAAACGAGTATACTCACAAGTAAGATAGGTTTTGTAATACAGAGTTAGAGAGAAGAGTTTATTTTGAGTGTGTTTTTACAAAGTATTTCGGGTGTCATTATTATTTTGGTCTTGATCATCGTCGGATATGTTCTGGCAGCTAGAGGATGGTTTCCCGGTTCAACTGACAAGCTGATTGCTGAGCTAGTTACGCAGATCGGCTTACCATGTTATATGATTGATACGATCACTAGTCGGTTCACAGCACATCAGCTGATAGGGATCATTCCTGACTTGGTGTTTCCGATCATTTCGATGTTGATCTTGATGGTCGTGGCACTTCTTTTTGCCCGGATATTTAAGGTTTCCGGCAGTCATCGCGGCTTATTTTCATCAATGTTCTTCAATTCAAATACAGTTTTTGTTGGTTTGCCAATTAACCAAGCCTTGTTTGGCAGCAAGAGTATTCCCTTTGTTTTGATCTATTATATGGCAAATACCACGATTTTTTGGACGATCGGGACATATTTTATTCAAAGAGATGGGATGCAAGATGCTAAGTTTAACCTAAAGACTACGGTCAGAAAAGTTTTTTCACCGCCATTGCTAGGTTTTATCGTTGGGGTACTGCTTGTTTTGCTAAAAATCAAATTACCGTTATTTGTGATCAAGGACTTAAGCTATCTAGGTAATTTGACGACCCCTTTGTCCATGATCTTTATTGGGATCTGTGTGTATAATGCCGGCCTAAAGCAGCTGTCACTGAAGAAAGACAATCTATTGATCTTGTTAGGACGTTTTGTGTTAGCACCATTATTGATGACACTTTTGGTGGCATCGACCAATTTTCCTACTTTAATGAAACAAGTCTTTATTTTGCAATCAGCGATGCCCGTGATGACAAATGCACCAGTTGTTGCTCGTTTGTATAATGCTGATGCTGATTATGCCTCCGTAATGGTCACAGAGACGACTTTTCTCGCGTTGATAGTTGTCCCAATCTTAATGGCTTTGACGCAGAATATATAATATATAAGCAAATAACCTTTAACGTCAATATCAGGGCGTTAGAGGTTATTTTTCACTAAATATAGTTAATTCCGAATAAAAATTAAAAAAAAGTTCGCAACTGAATGAAATTATTGTAACAAATCTTAAAAATTGTGGAAAATATAAAGAAGCTAGTTGTAGGCACAAAACCTTGTTGGTTATCATGTTTATTGATGAACAAGCGTTGTTGTTTTTTGTTTGTGAAACATTTTTGTAATATAAGAGTCTTTTTTCTTAAATAATATCAGTTTTTGTAAATATAATGTAATGGTTATCCTATGTTAATAATGATAATATGGAAATCGTGGTAATTAAGCGAACGAAAAATATTTATTAAATTACATTATTTTACATAGGAGAACATATTCATGAAGAAAAACTTACTTAGTCAATGTGCCATCGTTTTGGCAACAGTTACAACTATGAGTGTCGTTGCGCCAGCTGTTTCAGCTGATACTGCTGCTGATTTAAACGATGTTAACACTGAAATCGCAGCTACCAAGAAGAAAATCGCAGATTCACAAAAGAAGATCGATGCAGCTACAGAACTGCAGATGGAGAAATCTCAAAAAATCAACGATTTAAAAGTTCAGATCAGCAAACGTGATGGTCAGTTGAAAAAACAGGCTCAATCAGCCCAAATCAACAATTCCGGTTCTATTTTGGATTTTGTGACTGATTCTGACAGCATTTCAGACGCGCTTGGTCGGACTGTCACTGTTGCACGTGTTGTTCATGCCAACAACCAAACAATGGAACAACAAAAAAATGATCAAGAGCAAGTTGAAAAAGAACAAGCAGATTTGACTAAATCAGTTAAAGATGAAGAAAAATCAAAGATGAGTTTATATCGGGATATGGCTTCCTTGAACGCTAAAGAAGCAAAATTAGCTGCTCAAAATGATAAAGAAAATGCGGCAAAACAAGAAGCAGCTGAAAAAGCAGCTCAAGCTGAAAAAGCAGCTAAGAAGGCTAAGAATACACAAGATGCTTCATTGGCGGCTGATAAAGCTAACGCTGCTGCTCATTCTGATACCAACAAAGATAATCAGCAAAAGCAACAAGCATCTGTCGACAACGGTTCAAATGCTGGTAACCAAACTGCCCAAGCTGCAATGCAACAAGTCAGCACGGTCAGTCATGGTAATGGTGGCGGTGCTAACGGTTATCCATATGGTGAATGCACTTATTTTGTTAAAGTTCATGCGCCTTGGGTAGGCGGACACTGGGGCAATGGTCAGGAATGGGCTGGTTCAGCAGCTGCTGCAGGTTTCCGTGTTGATCATTCACCTTCTGTTGGGTCAGTAGTTGTATTTCCAGGTGGTTCAAATGTGGGGGGATGGATTGCAGCGCCCGGCTATGGACATGTGGCAATCGTTACTGCTGTGAATGGAAATAGCTTTAGTATCATTCAAGGCGGGAATGGTTTCTCAAATCCTATGGGTGGCAATCCACAGACTGTAACATTAGGATCAGGTATGTCATTTATTCATCAATAATAAATATTAAACATGAATATGAAAAAAGAGTACACTTGTGTGCTCTTTTTTGTTATACGTAAAACTTTATATTTGAAATATCTGGAAATAAATTATCCAAATGTTACAAAATGTAATCTAACTTGGTGATGAATAAGCAAATAATAATTGCAGCAAAAGTAAGGGACGACCAAAGCTCAGCAATTAACAAGGAAAAGCTATTGTGGAACAAGCGGCTAAAAAGAGTTGATTTGCCGGCGTTTCACAAAAATTTGTAAAATAACTGTAATGGTTATGGGCATAACTTAATGATATTATTACCATTGTAGGATTTAAATTGTTTGTAGGGTTTACATATATAAGCGTTGTAAACTAGTCGGGTGCTGCTTTACTAATAGCAGGTACCTATGTCTGGTGACTTTTAATAGGAGAATAGTATATTATGAGAAAAAACTTTTTAAGCAAAAGTGCTCTTACACTGGCAACCGTTACGTTATTGAGTGTCACTGCTCCAAGTATCTCAGCAGACACGACTTCTGATTTGGAAAACGTTAATACTGAAATTGCAGCTGCACAACAGAAATTGAAGGCTGCTCAGCAAGAAATTGGGAGTAACACAAAATTACAAGTAACTAAGACGCAAAAATTGCTGATTTAAAAAAAGACATTTCAGAAAGAAACGGTCAGTTACAAAAGCAAGCACGCTCAGCACAGGTCAATAATTCAGGTTCTGTTTTGAAATTTATCTCTGATTCAGAGAGTTTTTCCGATGCTGTGAGTCGGACTATCACTGTAGCTACAGTCGTACGGGCTAACAATCAGACTATGAAGCAGCAAGAAGACGACAAAGCCGAAGTTGAAGCGCAACAAACTGCTTTGAATAAGTCGATCAAGAAAGACAAGACTTTACAGATCGAGTTAATGCAAAGTAGTGCTGACTTGGATGCTAAGCGGGCGGAACTGAATGCTAAAAAGAATAAAGAAGACGCAGCTGCACAAAAAGCGGCTGCAGATGCCAAGAAGGCTGCCGACGACGCAGACAAGGCTAAAACTATTGCTGCCGCAACTAAGGCTGCTGACACTGCTAAAGACAGTGTTGGCAATAAAGACCAAGGCCAGCAAGCAACAGAACCTGCGAGCACACAGACAGTTCAATTAGCAAGTAATAACAATAATGCAAAGCGTAATAATAGTGCTGGCAGTAACGGTGGTAGTGGGAGCTTCACGCCTGCATCGGCTGCGTCATATGGTTCAGTTACAGCGTATGCACTTTCATTTGTAGACAAGTCGCCATATGCGTGGGGCGGGACAACTCCTGCAGGATTTGATTGCTCTGGTTTCGTGCAATACGTATTTGGCAAAAAAGGCAAGTCCTTGCCACGTATGACGACTGCACAGGAAAACGCGGGTACTCAGATCCCTGTCGGTCAGGCTCAAGCTGGTGACTTATACTTCTGGGGCGGACGTGGCAGTTCATACCACGTTGCCATCGCTTTAGGTGGTGGAAGCTTTGTTCATGCACCGGCACCCGGACAAAATGTTTCAGTTGGCAATACTCACTATTACACACCATCATTTGCTGTTCGTTTAAATTAAGATTAAAGATGTATTATCCAAGCACGGGAGAGATCCTGTGCTTTTTTGCTAGGACTGTTTTTTACATTAAAAATTTGCTATGATAAGTGGCGAAGAGAGTAGAGAGGATGAGCTCTAATGTCAAAATTGGTTCTTTTACGTCATGGTCAAAGTTTGGCAAATAAAGTCAATGAATACACGGGTTGGTCAGACTCCCCGCTGACAGAGTATGGGATCAAGCAAGCTCATGAAGCAGGCAAATTACTGCTAAAACAGCAACTTGAATTTACTGATATTCATACTTCGGTTTTGGTCCGTGCTATTAAAACGTCCAACATTGTTCTGGATGAATTACACCAGTCATATATCCCAATTCATAAAACTTGGCGTTTAAATGAGCGCCATTATGGTTCATTGCGAGGCTGGAATAAAGATGACACCCGTAAAATTTTCGGAGTCGAGCAGGTTGCTTTGTGGAGACGCTCTTATTATGCAGTACCTCCTAAGTTGGAATTTCCAGACCGAGACCGTCGTTACGCTGATTTACCGGATAGTTCATTACCGTTGGCGGAAAGTTTGGCAATGGCGACGGAGCGGATCGTGCCTTATTGGGTAGATTCAATTGCCCCTAAATTGTTGGCGGATAAAAATCAGCTAGTAGTCGCTCACGGTAGTACGGTGCGTGCGATGATCAAATTTATCGAGCAGATCAGCGACAAGGATATTGATGGAGTTGAAGTTGCTAATGGCGAACCGATTATTTACACTTTCGATGACAAATTAAATTTACAAGACAAACAAATAATCACGCATTAAATCAAGTGATCACGGAACTTTAGATAACGGTGCTTCTTGGCTATTAGGGCTGAGAGGCTTTTTGTTTGGACTGAATTGTTGAGTCAGAGCAGCAGAATGAGTGGTGAAATTTGTTTAATTTGAGAGAAATGTGATGCAAAGTCGGGCGAAGTAAGCGTCACAAATGAAAATGTGACGCAAAGTTTGACAAAGTAAGTGTTACAAATGAAAATGTGACGCAAACTATGGTGAAGTAAGTGCTACAAATGGGAATGTGATGCAAACTTTGGCGAAGTAAGTCATACAAGTGAGAATGTGACGCAAACTTCGGTGAAGTAAGTGTCGCAAGTGAGAATGTGACGCAAACTATGGTGAAGTAAGTGTTACAAATGAGAATGTAACGCAAACTATGGCGAAGTATGAGTTACAAATTGGAATGTAACGCAAACTATGGCCAAGTAAGAGTCACAAGTTGGAATGTGACGCATAGTCGGGCGAAGTAAGAGTCACAAGTTGGAATGTGATGCAAACTATGACAAAGTAAGAGTCACAAGTTGGAATATAACACAAACTTTGGCAAAGTAAGTCGCACAAGTCGGAATGTGATGCAAACTATGGTGAAGTAAGAGTCACAAGTCGGAATGTGACGCAAAGTCGGGTGAAGTAAGTCTCACAAGTGAAAATGTAACGCAAACTCCAGCGCAGTAATAATCGCAAATGCTGCAAGAGACTGTAAAAGCGGCAACAACAAAACGAGAGACAGCCCGTTTTGTCAGCAGAAAGATAAAGACAAACAAAAAACACCACATACTACTACAAGCAACACGTGGTGTTTCAAATATCCTATTAAATTAAGCTAATGAACCCATTGGATCCCATGGTGCAAGAACTTTAGGTTCTTCTTTCAAAGCTTCTTGCAATTCTGCTGGCAAGAACTTCTTGTTAACAACAACTTGGTAGCAGTATTCGTCCATCCAGCTGTCACTCATTACGAAGAAACCTTTTGTTCCGACTTTGTTACCCCAGGAGTTTTCAACTTTCCACTTCGTTGGTTGATCATTTACCAAATCAACACCAGTCAAGACCATAGCGTGAGTCATTAAGCTTTCGCCATAATCCAAACGCTCTGCCTTAGACATTGAAAAGTCAATGTCGAATAATTCATCGTTGCTGTAAAGTTCAGTATCCATGATACCTTGCTGACGGTCAGATGATTGGCCAACGTCACAGCCGAACCAAACACTTTCGCCGGATTTTAATTGTTTAACAGCAACATCACGGAAGGTGTTCATGTCAACGTTTAAATGGCGAACCTGACGGCCATCAACGACATTGCCCAGCATTTCAACTGTGTACATATGGTTGTATGGTTTGTCATCAGTTGGTCCGTTGATGATCGAAACGTAGTCATCCAAGTTCCAGCCAACATACTTATCAAAGAATTCCCTTGGTGTGATGTTTTGGTCGATGTGATAGTTGTTATCCTTGTCACGGTATTCGAAGTCAAATGTTTGTGTTGGTTCACCGAAACTGTATGCACACATACGGTAAACTTCATTCAACATCTTGTCTTTGCGTGCTTGAATGTCTTCATCGCTAGCCTTGCTTGCGACTAATTCGCGTAATTCAACGGCATCTTTACGTAATTTAAGATTCAATGTGCTGTTGAATTCGCCAGAAGCTGATGAACTCTTGGTTTCAGGCATTACTGATTGAGGAACGACACCGTATTTTTGAATCAAAGCGATGACCATATCCCATTGGCCGCCATCTTGTTGCGGCGTTGTCATCAACCAGCTGACTTTACGGTCGCTAGTTGGAAGGTCTGCCGTTTTCAAAACATTTTCATAGAAATAGTTTGCTTTTTCAAGTTTGTCCCAGAAATAAGTGTAGCTTTGGGATAATTCGAAGTCATCGGCAACTTTGAAGTTATTGTGAATGTCATGACGCATCGTGTTCAATGCAGCAAACATCCAGCAACGGCCAGATTGTTTTTGGTTAGCTACTTCACCGGTGTCTAAATCAATTGAGAAAACAGGATTCATATTGATTTTTGAACGATAGTCGATACTTGTAGCTAAGATACCATTTTTCGTTACAGCACGTTCGGCAACTTGTGCGCCTTCATGTTTATCAAGATCTTGTTGATAATTTTTTAATTGATCAGCAGTAATAGCTTTGGTCATTAAAAAGTCACTCTCCTTTAACAGTCTACTCATATATTACGTCATTTTTTAATAATAGTAAATATAATTTGCTCAGACATATTTTACAAAACATAAGCAGATGGTTCAAAGCAATGGTAGCCAGCAAGGCACCTGGAGAAATTTGCACAGGCTGGCAGTTTTCTCAATAAAAATAAGAGAGGCTGACCAGTCTCTCTTATCATATGGAAATATTTTAATTTAACGGTGGGCATCTAAAACTTCTGGACCATCGGAGCGGCCAACGATCACGGTGTTGACCATGTTCAAGAACAAGCCGTGCTCAACAACACCAACTTCTTTGATCAAATCCGCAGCTAAGGTTTCTGGATCCAAGATATCATGGAGGTGCAGGTCAATGATATAGTTTTCTGAGTCAGTTAAGAGTAGGCTGTTACCATCTGCACTCTTGCGGAATGTTGGTTGGTAACCCTTCTTTTCAAAACGTTCGAAGACTTTTTGACTTCCGTAAGGAATGACCTCAACCGGCAGTGGGAAAGCACCTAAGTTTTTGACCATCTTGCTTTCATCCACGATCCACATGACCTTGTCGGAGTTAGTTGCAACGATTTTCTCAAACAATAGGGCTGCACCGCCACCCTTGATACCTTGAAAATCATCGCTGATCTCATCGGCACCATCGATGGTCAAGTCGATATGGTCAACGGCATCAACTGATTTGATAGTGATCCCGAGATCTTCGGCTTGTTTGGCAGTGGCTTTGGAAGTGGTGACTCCAGTAATATTCAATCCTTCAGTTTTGACGCGACGTCCGAGGGCATCGACCATAAATTTTACGGTCGAACCGGTCCCTAAACCAACTGTCATACCGTCTTTGATCCATTCAACGGACTTTTCACCAACCAGTTTCTTTAATTCATCCTGCTTCATGACGAGCTGTCTCCTCCTCGTGATTTTCCTTAAGTTTAAACAAAGTTTTTTTTCGGTAAACGGCGGAAAAATTTGTTAAACTTGATTTCTTTAAGTTCCTATATTATAGCATAAGGTTTATTTAATTAAAAAAAAAGTTCTAATGGGTCAATCGGATATTGAAATATGTTATCATGAAAATATATGAAAATTTATGTGAAAATGAGGGTCGAAAGTGAAAAGAGGATTCGAAAAAGTTAGCAGTTATGCTGCACAGGACATAAAATTACCACAAAGAGCAACACAAAATGCTGCAGGCTACGATTTTTTTGCTGCGAAAGATTTTGTGTTACCAAGTATTTGGAAGAAAAACTTCATTAAAGTTCTCGCTGCGCTTAGAAAAGGCCTAACGATCAATGAGGATGAAATGGCAAATGCTCAAAAAATATTAAAACCGTACTTAGTGCCAACGGGTATCAAAGCCTATATGGGTGACGATGAATATTTATTACTGGCTGATCGTTCCAGTGCGCCATTGAAACGCGGCTTGGTCTTACCCAATGGTGTGGGTATCATCGATGCTGATTATTATAATAACGATAGCAACGAGGGAGAAATTTTCTTTCAACTTTTGAACTTTTCTCTCTTTGATCAAACGATCAAGCAAGGTGAAAAACTCGGCCAGGGGATCTTTATGCCGTATTTAACAGCTGATGGTGAAGAAAGACCGCAAACCAAGCGGACAGGCGGTTTTGGTTCTTCCGGCAGATAAGACTAAGTTTTTTTGAAAGAATAATAAGCAGATTTTACGCTGGTAGTTCGAGAAAATCAGTTCGTTGATCAGGTCAACAAATTTATTTGAAAAGTGTGTCATGTTTTGACACATTTATAGCGCCGAAAAACGCGCTATTGTTTTTGATTGAATAACGACGTAAAACTTGGGCTTGAACGCCGAAACGGCTATAATTTGCACAAGATACTACATTTGTCGCAAGCTGATGTTGTGATCCATCTATTTAGAAAGAAAGGGGGCAGCCAATTGGCAAAAGCAAAAATCAAATATGTCTGCCAGAACTGCGGGTATTCTTCACCGCGCTACTTGGGCAGATGTCCGAATTGCGGTCAGTGGAATACATTAGTTGAAGAAGTCGAAAGAAAAGAACCTAAGGCGTCTGTTTCTTCATTTTCCGGCGGAACAGCGACTTCCAGCAAGCCGCAGCTATTAAAAGATGTTTCCTTGAAACAAGCGCCACGGGTGCAAACGCAGATCGATGAGTTAAATCGAGTGCTCGGTGGCGGGATCGTACCGGGCTCATTAGTTTTGATCGGTGGTGATCCGGGGATCGGTAAGTCTACTTTGTTATTGCAAGTTTCTGGACAGTTGGCACAAACGGGCGGCAAAGTCCTTTATGTTTCTGGAGAAGAAAGTGCAAATCAGATCAAGATGCGTGCTGACCGTTTGTCAGTCTCTAGTGATGATTTTTACCTCTATCCGGAAACTGACATGGGCGCGATCCGAGCTAATATTGATAGTTTGAAGCCAGACTACGTGGTGATCGATTCCGTGCAAACCATGCAAGAACCCGAGATGTCGTCAGCTGTTGGGAGTGTGTCGCAGATCCGTGAAGTGACCGCGGACTTGATGCGCTTGGCTAAGGGACAGGGTATCACGATCTTCGTTGTTGGTCATGTGACTAAGGGGGGCGCCATCGCCGGACCTAAGATCTTAGAACATATGGTGGATACTGTTTTGTATTTTGAGGGTGACCTCCATCATTCCTATCGTATTTTACGAGCAGTCAAAAATCGCTTTGGCTCAACTAACGAGATCGGGGTGTTTGAAATGCGCGAAGGTGGCTTGTACGAAGTTAGCAATCCATCCCGGACCTTCTTGGAGGAACGTTTGCAGGGAGCAACAGGGTCAGCGGTGGTCGTTTCATTAGAAGGGACACGGCCGATCATGGTCGAGATCCAAGCTTTGGTGACACCGACGGCCTTTGGCAATGCAAAAAGAACCACTTCAGGTCTTAACCAAAATCGGGTGTCATTGATCATGGCTGTCTTGGAAAAACGAGCCGGCTTGATGCTGCAAAATCAAGATGCTTATTTAAAAGCAGCAGGCGGAGTTAAGTTAGACGAGCCCGCCATTGACTTGGCATTAGCGATCAGTATTGCGTCAAGCTACCGTGAAAAAGAAACAGTCGCAACAGATTGCTTTATTGGAGAAGTTGGTTTGACAGGTGAGATCAGACGAGTTTCTGATATTGAAACTCGCGTGCGTGAAGCCCAAAAACTGGGATTCAAGCAGATCATTATTCCGCAAAATAACCTGTCTGAAGCAGATCTGCCGGAGAATATCGAAGTCCGTGGTGTTAAAACGTTAAATCAAGCGTTACATTTCGCTTTCGATTAAGTAAAAAAAGACACATAATTAATTTATTTTTGGTAAAATATTTAAAGGATGGTAAAACATTCTGTGACAAATCAAATCAGGAGAAAGTGAAGTGATAAGGATGCGAAAAAGAATGATCCAGTTAATTTTCGCACTTTTAGGAATAGGCGCGGGCTACTCATTCATGCCAATGGTATGGGCGGGATTTAACGTGCAAAATCGATGGCTTAACAATATTTTTATTGATATGGTGATCGGTTTAGTCGTTTTTGTTGTTTTAAGTATTATTTTGATCGAACCGGTTGAAAAGTTAGTTCAAAGGATAGAAAAATTTTTAACTAATGAAAAACCGGAGATGATCGTAACTGAAGTTATTTCGACGGTTATTGGGTTATTGATCGCGGTTTTGATTTCCTTATTATTCTCGAATTCGCAATTATTTTTCTTAAACACGATCTTACCCATTGTTTTATTGATTTTGTTTGCTTACCTGGGATTTATTTTAGGACGCTCGCGTTTTAATGATATTCGCAAGATCTTTGTTCGCCGCAAGAAGACGGGTTTAGAGGACAGCGAGCATTCTGGTGATGTTTTAGAGCGTAAAGCAGGCGACAATTTTCGTAAGTATAAGTTGCTAGACACCAACATCTTGATCGATGGCCGGATCTACGATCTTGCCAAGACTGGTTTTTTGGAAGGGATCTTAGTCGTTCCGAACTTCGTCTTGTATGAATTGCAGTATATTGCTGATTCGGCTGATAGTGTCAAACGTGTGCGTGGACGGCGTGGTCTTGATATTTTGAACAAACTCCGGGATGAAAAAATCATGCCGGTCCAAATGTATGATGGCGATTTTGACGATATCCAAGAAGTTGACAGCAAATTGTTGAAGTTAGCTAAACTGATCGATGCGGTTGTTGTTACTAACGACTATAATTTGAACAAAGTCGCTGAATTTCAAAATGTTCAGGTCTTAAACGTTAATGCTTTGGCTAAGTCGCTCAAACCGCGAGTTATCCCCGGCGAAACACTGAAAGTGATGATCATTAAAAACGGAACAGAACGGCAGCAAGGTGTTGCATACTTGGATGATGGCACTATGATCGTGGTCGAAGATGGGCACTATTATATGAACAAATCGATCGAAGTTGAAGTTACGAGTGCGCTCCAAACGGATGCCGGACGGATGATCTTCGCTAAACCGACACATTCTAAACGTGGCATTAACGAGAAAAACTCCAATTAGTTTGCTTAAGAGTGTTTATTTTTGCTGGTAAGCATAGTACAATTTAATGGTGTGGCTGTTTTAACGGCCCAGAAGAGGAATATCAATGAAAGAGGCGTAATTTATTAATGGCTAGTGATAAAATTCGGGTACGGTATGCTCCAAGCCCAACAGGACATTTGCATATCGGAAACGCTCGGACAGCGTTATTCAATTACTTATTTGCACGGCATAACAATGGGACATTTGTTTTGCGGATCGAAGATACTGATACTAAAAGAAATGTTGAAGATGGCGAAAAAAGCCAGATGGAAAACTTGGAATGGTTAGGCATTGATTGGGATGAAGGTCCAGACAAGCCTGGCGAATATGGGCCATACCGTCAGTCAGAAAGACGTGACATCTATGCTCCATTGATCCAAGAATTGATGGATAAAGATCTGGCTTATGAATCATACATGACTGAAGAAGAACTTTCAGCTCAACGTGATGAACAACGGGCTAACGGTGAAGCTCCTCGTTATATCTATGAATATGAAGGTATGAGTGAAGACGAGATCAAGGCATCCCAAGAAGCTGCTAAAGCCAAGGGGATCAAGCCGGTTATCCGTTTGCGTGTACCACATGATCATTTATATGAATGGGACGACATCGTTAAGGGCAAGATCAGTTTTCAGTCTGATACGATCGGCGGCGACTTTGTCATTGCTAAGCGCGATGGCATGCCAACCTATAACTTCGCCGTGGTCGTCGATGACCATTTGATGGCGATTACCCATGTTTTACGTGGTGATGACCATGTTGCTAATACTCCTAAGCAGTTGGCTGTTTATGATGCATTTGGTTGGGAACCTCCTGTTTTTGGTCATATGTCATTGATCATCAACACTGCTACTGGTAAGAAGTTAAGTAAACGTGACGAAACTGTGTTGCAGTTTATCGAACAGTACCGTTCACTAGGTTATTTGCCAAATGCGATGTTTAACTTTATTACATTATTAGGCTGGTCACCAGTAGGTGAATCCGAAATATTTACGAAGAAGCAATTTATCAAGATGTTTGATCCCAAACGTTTGAGTAAATCGCCAGCTTCATTTGATAACAAGAAATTGGAATGGGTCAACAACCAGTACGTCAAGGCCGGTAACGCCGACCAGATCACTTCATTAGCGATCAAACAGTTGATCAAGGCAGGCCGTTTGCCAGAAAATCCATCGAAAGAGAAGATCGAATGGGCACGTCAGTTGACAAACCTTTACAAACAACAGATGTCTTACGCTGCTGAAATGATCGATCTTTCGTCCGTCTTCTTCGATGAACCTGAGTCTTTAAGTGAAGATGCTTTGAAAGAACTATCACAGGAAACTGCTCCGGTAGTTCTGCAGGAATTTGCTGCTAAGATCAAGGAATTACCAGTCTTCGATGCATTTGAGATCCAATCAGTGATCATGCAGATCCAAAAGGAAAAGGGTATTCGCGGCCGCAAGCTGTATATGCCGATCCGGATCGCCACGACCCGTGAAATGCACGGACCAGATCTGGCACCTTCGATCGAATTGATTGGCCGTGAAAAAGTGTTGTCGCACTTGGATAAGACTTTTGCAGAATTAGGAATTTAGTTTTAAACACTGATAAGTGAAAAGTTCGGAAGCAAAACTGAGTTTGTTTTGTCACCGGACTTTTTTGTTAAATTGGGTAAGTGAGATGCTGTTCCTTTCCTCTTAGGCGGCGCTTGAAAGACCAAGTCTGGCGAAGTAAGTGTTACAAGAGAAAATGTGACGCAAACTTTGGCGAAGTAAGTGTTACAAGTAGAAATGTAATGCAAACTTTTGCGAAGTAAGCAACACAAGTGGGAATGTGACGCAAACTTCGGCGAAGTAAGCAACACAAGAGGAAATGTGACGCAAACTTTGGCGAAGTAAGTGTTACAAGTAGAAATGTGGCGCAAACTTCAGGAAAGTAAGTCTCACAAGTGGGAATGTAACGCAAAGTCCGGTGAAGTAAGTCACACAAGTAGAAATGCGACGCAAACTTTGGCAAAGTAAGTCTCACAAGCGGAAATGTGACGCAAACTTCAGCAAAGTAAGCAACCACTGAAGCAGTATTTTTTTTAAATCAACAAAAAATTCCAGTAAAAAAAGTGTAAATACTGTATGATTGCAGTATATATTAAGTGAAAGGTAAATCAGCGACTCTAACTGGGGTCCGTAGGGAGGCTTTTAAATGATCCAGCTTTATAATACTTTAACTAAGAAAAAAGAAGAATTTGTGCCGATGCAGCCGGGAAAAGTTAGGATGTATGTCTGTGGACCGACTGTCTACAATTATATTCACATCGGTAATGCGCGTAGTGCGATCGCTTTTGACACGGTTCGCCGTTATCTGGAGTACCGGGGGTATCAAGTCAAGTATGTTTCCAATTTCACGGATGTTGATGATAAGATCATCAAGGCCAGTCAGGAAATGGGTCTGACCGTCCCCGAAGTTACTGAAAAATTTATCAAAGCTTTCTATGCTGATACGGATGCCTTAAACGTCAAACGTGCAAACCTCAATCCACGCGTGATGGACAATATGGATGATATCATTGAATTTGTTAAGGTGCTGGTCGACAAAGACTATGCCTATGAATCCGGCGGTGACGTTTATTACCGTGCCCGTAAATTCAAGAAGTATGGTCTGTTATCTGGTCAATCCGTTAATGATCTGGAACAAGGTGCTAGTGCTCGGTTAAGCGCCGAGGATCAGGCCAAAAAAGAAGATCCGCTGGATTTTGCGGTGTGGAAGTCTGCCAAAACTGGTGAGATTGCATGGGATTCTCCATTTGGCAAGGGGCGTCCAGGCTGGCATATTGAATGTTCGGTAATGGCTACCAAATACTTGGGTGACACCATCGACATTCATGGCGGTGGCCAAGATTTAGAGTTCCCGCATCATGAAAATGAGATCGCCCAAAGTGAAGCTAAAACTGGCAAGAAATTTGCCAACTACTGGATGCATAATGGTTTTGTAACGATCGGTGAAGAAGACGAAAAGATGAGTAAATCTTTGGGGAACTTTGTAACTGTTCGTGATTTGTTAAAAGAAGTTGACCCGCAGATCGTCCGTTTCTTTATGGCAACTACCCAATACAGACGACCGATCCGCTACACATCAGCTAATTTAGACGAGGCTAAAACAAACCTCGAACGCATCCAAACGGCGGCAACTAATATCGGCTACCGGTTGCAAGACGCAAAGCAAGGTGCTGTTGATCCCACAGTCCAAAAAGAGTTTCAAGACCATGAAGCTGAATTTGAAGCAGCCATGGATGATGATTTCAACGCGCAAAATGGGATCGCGGTTGTCTACGAGCTGGTCAAACAACTTAACATTTATGCGGCTAAAGAAGAGGTGACTGCAACAACCTTGCAGTACCTGCTGGACGGCTTTGAAAAAATCGTGGGCGTGTTTGGTATTAAGCTCAAGCATGCTGACATTTTGGATGATGAGGTCGAAACTAAAATTGAACAAAGAAATGCTGCGCGGAAGAATAAAGATTTTGCTTTGAGTGATCAAATTAGGGATGAATTAAAAGAACAAGGGATCATTTTGGAGGATACTCCACAAGGTACCCGCTGGAAGAGAGAATAAAGTAATATGACAAGAGCAAATTATCAACAGATCAATGGGATCGCACTGGCTTATATCGGCGATGCGGTGTGGGAAGTTTTTGTGCGTGAACATTTGTTAGAACTTGGGTTAACTAAGCCCAACAAACTTCAGCACACTGCGACTCACTATGTTTCAGCCAAAGCCCAGGCTTTTTTGGTCGATCAAATGGAGCAAGCAGACAAGCTGTCTGAAGAAGAGTGGCTTTTTTTCAAAAAGGGGCGTAATGCCAAAAGTCACACTTCCGCTAAAAATACGGCGGTAATGACTTACCGGATCTCGACTGGCTTTGAAGCTTTGTTTGGCTATCTTTATACCAGTGAACAAGATGAACGGTTACAAGCGCTTGCCCACTGGTGCATTGAAACTGTTGAGACAAATAAAAGGAAGAAAAAGATATGAATAATAAGAATCAGACTGATGAGCAAGGCTTAGTGATTGGACGTCACGCTGCCATGGCTGCCCTAAAAGGGACCCAACCCGTCAATAAAGTCTATATCCAAGAAAAGCTGAAGTCCGATGCTTTACACGAGTTGGCAACGCTGGCACGCAAAAAATCGATCGTCGTTTCACGTGTTCCTAAGGCCAAAATGGATATGTTGAGTGATCACGCTAACCACCAGGGTGTGGCTGTTTCTGTGGCACCATTTCAATATGCCAAACTAGATGATTTATTTGCCAAAGCTCAGGTTGTGGGAGAACCTCCGTTTTTCTTGATCTTAGATGAGATCGAAGACCCCCATAATCTAGGTTCGATCATTCGGACAGCGGATGCGGCTGGAGTTCACGGAGTCATTATTCCCAAACGGCGAGCTGTCCAGTTGACTGCGACAGTGACTAAGACATCGACAGGTGCAGTTGAGTATGTGCCGGTGATGCGCACTAATAATTTGACTAATGTCGTTAAAGAATTAAAAAAACGCGGTGTTTGGGTTTTCGGTACCGATATGGAAGGACAAGATTTTCGCAAATTTGATGGGGCTGCCCCGACAGCTTTGGTGATCGGTAACGAAGGCAAGGGGGTCTCTCCTTTGTTAAAGAAAAACTGCGACGGTATGGTGTCGATCCCGATGAGTGGACACGTGCAAAGTTTGAACGCCAGTGTTGCGGCAAGTTTATTGATCTATCAAGTCTATACAAGTAGAGGAAAGTAAGCAGATAATGAAGAAAAACATTCTGATCGTCGATGCCTATAATATGATCGGTAACTGGCCAAAATTGAATAAGCTTAAGAAAAATGACCAATTAGAAGAGGCACGTGACCAATTGCTGCGTGTTCTTTCTGATTATCATAAGCAAAGTGGTTATCAGATCATCGTGGTTTTTGATGCCATGTATGTGCCAGGTCTGTCTAAAAGATACAAACAGTATACCTTACAGGTAATTTGGACGGATGAGGGTCAGACTGCGGATAGTTATATTGAATCTTTGGCGGGGCAGTTGATGAACCCGTTGACGCAAGTGACGGTGGCAACAAGTGATCAAGCTGAGCAATGGACTATTTTCTCGCAGGGCGCTTTGCGCAAACCAGCGTGGGAACTAGCTCAAGATATTCGGCGGGCCCAAAAAGAAGTTAAGCAAACGGCACGGCATTATCAAGATGAACACTCAGTCAGAAGTAATCCATGGAGCGAAGAGCAGTTGATTGAGTTAAGAAATTTACTGCAGCATCTGTCGCAATAAAAGCCGCATAAATTTGATAAAAATAAAATATTAAACGGCAAAGTTTCCCAAGAGTGTGAGGTGTTTTTATAGTCGAATCGCGTGCAACAAAAATCGGTGCCTGTCCAACACCAGATTCACTTCGCGCAACCTGCGATTTGAGTCTAATGTCAACTAGTGCTTGACTTTTCTTGTCCCGTGTTCCATCGCTTATTATGTTTAGTTAAACAGCTGATAATTCAGCGCTCCGACAGCAACTGAATTACCAACAGTTTAAAGTAAAACTCTGGGCGATTACCACAAACAGGTGGATTTTTCAAAAATTAGCAGCATTAATTCGACTTCTGGCGGGTGGAGGGTACTCACTCTTATACTGGCGTAAGCAACGTTAATAGCGAAATGAAAATAACTAACTTACTTACTTGCAAATTAGTAGTGAGTAGGTTAGTTTTTTTGTGATTTATTTTAGGAATGTTTGCTACTGGCGTTAAAATAAAAACAGGATAACTAAAATATAAGACGGTGGGGCTGTCTTTGTATTGACTTGCCTTGATGTCCATGATAAGGTTACAATGATATAATTTAAGGAGAACTGAAGATGGCAGGAAAAAGAAAAATTGCCTTGGCATGCTCAGAATGCGGTTCGCGAAATTACACTTTGGTAGAAAATCCTGCTCGGGTTTCTCGACTTGAAGTTAAGAAGTTTTGTAAGTATTGCGGCAAACATACAGTGCACCGCGAGACAAAATAAACTCATTTAATTTCGTGGATCTATGGAGGCTTAACGATGAAATTTTTAAAAGATGTTAAACAAAGTATGAGAGATACAACTTGGCCGACAGCTAGCGAAAACCGTAAAGACACGGTGACCGTTGTTTTGATGGCAATTGGTTTTGCGATTTTCTTTGGGATCGTCGATTATCTAGTTCAATTGATCATTAAATTTTTTGTGTAGTTGATCAGACGGACAAACTAGCAATTTAGCCAGTAATTTGATATAATCTCGTTTGTAAGGAAACTTCGCGTGGTCGAGGTTTTTTTATTTTGGAGAAATATTTTGATAAAGATAACTAAAGTTTGAAAAAGGAGAATAGAATAACATGGCTGAGAATATGGAAAAGAAATGGTACGTGCTGCATACTTATTCTGGTTACGAAAACAAAGTAAAAACTAACTTGGAATCACGGGCTCAATCCATGGGAATGGAAAACAACATTTTCAGAGTTGTTGTTCCAGAAGAAGAAAAACGGGAAACCACTAAAACAGGTAAAGAAAAGGTGGAGAAATTAAAGACCTTCCCTGGTTATGTCTTAGTCGAAATGGTGATGTCAGATCAGTCATGGTACGTTGTCCGTAACACACCTGGAGTAACAGGTTTTGTCGGTTCCCACGGCGCAGGTAGTAAACCAGCTCCTTTACTTGAAGAAGAAATTGACAGCATCTTGCATCAGTTGGGCTTGAGTGCTCGCCACGAGAAATTTGATGCTGAAGTAGGCGACTCAGTTACGATCGTTGATGGCGCCTTTTCTGGCATGGTCGGCAAGATCACTGAAATTGATAATGAAAAAATGAAGCTGCGCGTTGACATTGAAATGTTTGGCCGTGAAACTGCAGCCGAATTGAACTTTGATCAAGTTGATAAGTTAGTTTAAGCAGCATCGAAACTTGTCCGAGTTTAGTGTGTTGCTGGTAGTTTGTGCAAATTTGTGAAAACACCTTGCAAACGACTAACGGGCATGCTATATTTTATAGGTATGCTTATGGCATACTAGTGGGAGGCCAAATTTCATGGCCATCCGTACCACACACGGAATATAAGGAGGAATACACCGTGGCAAAAAAAGTAACAAACGTCGTTAAATTGCAGATCCCTGCTGGTAAAGCAACTCCTGCACCGCCAGTTGGTCCTGCATTGGGTCAAGCCGGTATCAATATCATGGGCTTCACAAAGGAATTTAATGCCCGTACTGCTGACCAAGAAGGCATGATCATCCCTGTTGAGATCAGTGTCTACGAAGATCGTTCATTCGACTTCATTACAAAAACTCCACCTGCAGCTATTTTGCTTAAGAAGGCTGCCGGTGTAGAACACGGTTCCGGTGAACCTAACACAAACAAGGTCGCTAGTGTAACTAAAGACCAAGTTAAGGAAATTGCCGAAACAAAAATGCAAGATCTAAACGCTGCAGACGTTGAAGCTGCTATGCGCATGATTGAAGGTACTGCACGAAGCATGGGCTTCACAGTAGAAGGCTAGTCGCTAGCCACCATGCTTTCCAGTCGGATACTTCGCGAAAGTGAATGTATCAAGTGGGAGGTTTATCCGATAGACCACATATTGCAAGGAGGAAAAATTTACTAATGGCAAAGAAAAGCAAGAAATATTTAGAAGCCGCTAAGCAAGTAGAAGCAAACAAAGAATACAGTCTTGATGAAGCAGTTAGCTTGGTCAAGAAAATCGACTTTGCTAACTTCGATGCAAGTGTCGAAGCAGCTTTCAAATTAAACGTTGATACAAAACAAGCAGACCAACAATTACGTGGTGCTGTTGTGCTTCCTAATGGTACAGGTAAAGACCAAACAGTTGTTGTTTTTGCTAAAGGACCTAAAGCACAAGAAGCTAAAGATGCTGGCGCTGATGTTGTCGGTGACGATGACTTAGTTGCACGTATCCAAGATGGTTGGTTAGACTTTGATGTAGCTATTGCTACACCAGATATGATGGCTCAAGTAGGTCGTTTAGGACGTGTCCTTGGACCTAAGGGCTTAATGCCTAACCCTAAGACAGGTACTGTTACAATGGACGTAAACAAAGCTGTTACGGAATCTAAGGCCGGTAAGGTTACTTATAGAACTGACCGTGACGGAAATGTTCATGTTCCGCTAGGCAAAGTTTCATTTAGCGAAGATGCTATCAAAGGCAACTTCCAGACTATCAGTGATGTGATCACAAAGGCTCGCCCAGCATCTGTGAAGGGTATCTATATCCAACACGTTTCCTTGGCTTCAACATTTGGCCCAAGTGTAACACTTGATATTTCATCTCTTTAATTTAATGAATTAAATTAAGAATATAGTTGACTTCTAATGGTGTACATGTTACATTATTAGAGGTCAATTTTTTATATGATTCTACCTAAGACTCAGGTGGCGTAAGCCTTAATATCCTGCCGAGGAGTAATGTTTATTATTCTCTCTCTGTGTCTTGGTGGATACGGAGCTTTTTTATTTGGAAAAGTTCTACACAATGACTGGGAGGTGAATCAAGTGAGTAAAGAAGTTATTACCCAAAAAGCTAAAATTGTTGACGGTGTTGTTGAAAAATTCAACAATGCTTCATCGATCGTGGTTACTGATTATCGTGGTTTAACGGTGGAAGAAGTTACTGAATTACGTAAGCAATTACGTGAAGAAGGCGTTGAGATGCGTGTCATCAAAAACACATTCTTAAAGCGTGCAGCTGACCAAACAGGCTATGAAGGTTTGGACGAAGTATTTTCAGGTCCTACTGCAGTTGCTTTTGGTAGTGAAGATGTTGCTGCTCCTGCACGTGTGATCGCAAAATTTGCTGAAGACCATGAAGCATTAAGCATTAAGGGTGGCGTTATCGAAGGAAAGGTTTCTTCTGTCGAAGATATCAATGCACTTTCCAAGTTGCCAGACCGCGACGGCTTGTTGTCAATGTTGCTTTCAGTATTGCAAGCACCAGTGCGCAACGTTGCTTATGCTGTTAAGGCTGTTGCCGACAGCAAGGATGAAGATGCAGCTTAATGTTGTATTTTAAATATATTTGATCAAAAATTTGGAGGAAAACAAAATGGCATTAGATACAGAAAAAATCATTGCTGACCTTAAAGAAGCCAGCATTCTTGAATTAAACGATTTAGTTTCAGCTATTGAAGAAGAATTCGGCGTTTCAGCAGCTGCTCCAGTTGCAGCTGCAGGTGCTGCTGGTGGCGACGCTGCTGCAGAACAAACAGAATTCGACGTTGAATTAGCTAGTGAAGGTACAGCTAAGGTTAAGACGATCAAAGCTGTTAAGGACATCACAGGTCTTGGCTTGAAAGATGCTAAGGGCTTGGTTGACAATGTTCCTTCAGTTATCAAGGAAGGCGCTTCTAAGGAAGAAGCTGAAGATATCAAGGCTAAGCTTGAAGATGTTGGTGCTACAGTTAACCTTAAATAATCATTCTTTGAATGTCAGAGCATCTCTCCTGTCGGAGGGGTGCTTTTTTGTGCTCTTTTATAAAAAAAGTTGGCTTTGAGGGATCAACAAATAGGAATGCGATGCAAACTTTGTTGAAGTAAGTCCCACAAGTGGAAATGTGACGCAAACTTCGGCGAAGTAAGTCTCATAAGTAGGAATGTAACGCAAACTCCGGCAAAGTAAGTCTCACAAGTGAAAATGTAACGCAAACTTTGGCAAAGTAAGTCCCACAAGTGGAAATGTGACGCAAACTTTGGCAAAGTAAGTGTTACAAGTGGAAATGTAACGCAAACTTTGGCAAAGTAAGCAACACAAGTAGGAATGTGACGCAAACTCCAGCGAAGTAAGTCTCACAAGAGAGAATGTGACGCAAACTTCGGCAAAGTAAGCAACACAAGTAGGAATGTGACGCAAACTTCGGCAAAGTAAGTCCCACAAGTAGGAATGTGACGCAAACTCCGGCGAAGTAAGCAACACAAGTGGAAATGTGACGCAAACTTCGTCCAAGTGAGTCCCACAAGTTATCCAGCCTGAAGCCGTCTGCTGTACCCAGGCAGCCAATTTGTTGCTGACTTTGCGATAGTCGTTTTGAGCTTCGAAATGTGCTACACTCAATAAAGCGAGTTCGTTTTTGAAAGGAAAGTTATTGAATGAAACAACTGATTTTGGCAGAAAAACCAAGTGTGGCACGAGATCTCAGCAAGACTCTAGGTGCGACACAGAAACATAAAAATTATTTTGAAGGCGACAAGGTCGTTGTGACTTGGGCTTTAGGCCATTTGTTAGGCTTACAGATGCCGGAAGATCTCAACAAAAAGTGGGGAAAATGGCAGATGGAAACTTTGCCGATGCTCCCTAAGAAGATCGGTATCAAGCCGTTGCCTAAAACGCAGGGCCAACTAAAGACTATTTCAAGTTTAGCAAAAAGAAAAGATATTAAAGAAGCTGTGATCGCGACTGACGCTGGACGTGAAGGTGAGTTAGTTGCTCGGTGGATCTTGCAGTATATCCGTTTCAGCAAACCTGTCAAACGTTTGTGGATCTCTTCGCAAACGAATAAGGCAGTTAAAGAAGGCTTCGATTCCTTGAAGCCGGCTAAGGAATATGATGATCTGTATTACTCCGCTTTAGCACGGGCTAAGGCGGATTGGCTAGTAGGGTTAAACGTGACTCGTGCCTTAACAGTCAAGTATGATGATAATTTATCAGCGGGCCGTGTTCAAACACCGACGCTAGCTCAAGTTAATCAACAGGCGCAAAAAATCAATCAATTCAAACCTCAGCAATATTACACGATCAGTTTGGATGTCGCTGGTCAAAAAGCAGACCGTCAGCAGAAAGATAAGTTCGAGCTCAAGGATCTGCCAGCTGCACAAAGAATCGTCAAAGAACTTGAAACACATAGTGGGAAAGTCGTTGATATTAGTCAAAAAGATAAATCACAACAGGCACCGTTACCCTATGATTTGACAGAATTGCAACGGGAAGCCAACCAGATTTATGGCTATTCCGCTAAAAAAACTCTGTCATTAGTCCAAAGTCTCTATGAAATTCATAAGATCGTTTCTTACCCACGGACTGATAGCAAATATCTGAGCACTGACCTCAAGTCGACCATGAAGGAACGTTTGCAGGCCATCAGCAACTTAGTACCTGAGGCTAAACATTACTTGGCAAACGGCAGTCACGTTGTTTTGCAGAAGGTTTTTAATGACAAAAAGGTCACTGACCACCATGCGTTGATACCAACGGAACAAAAGCCGCGTTATGAAAAGCTGTCGCAAGATGAGCACCGGATCTATAGTATGATCGTCAAACGTTTTGCGGGCTTGTTTGCGCAGCCTTACCAGATAAAACAAGAAAAAATCACTGTTCAATTTGGTCAGGATATTTTCGTTTTTACGCAAGAAAAAGTCGTTGAAGCGGGATGGAAGACAGCTAAAGTACAAGAAAGTAAACAAAGAGACTGGCAGGTCGGTGAAAAAATTACCCCGAAGTTTAAGGTCTCGGCAAAACAAACTACGCCACCGGCTCCCTTGAACGAAGGTAGTTTGCTTGCCAAGATGGAGAAATACGGTTTGGGTACTCCGGCTACTCGGGCAGAGATTATTGAAAAATTAGTTAAGACAGAATTGATGGAGAGAACAGGGAAAAGTTTGCAAGTCACACCAAAGGGCAAACAGCTCCTACACCTGGTAAATCCTGCCTTGATCACACCTGAACTGACTGCCAAGTGGGAAGAACAATTGGAACAGATCGCCCACGGCAAGTATAATAGTCAGAACTTTATTTCAGAGATCGAAAGGGAAACCGGTCATCTTGTAGCTGAAATCAAAAACAGCCAGCAAAAATATCAGGACCATTCCTTGACTTCGAAGAAATGTCCTAAGTGTGGTTCCTTATTGAAAGAGAAGAATACTAGGAATGGCAAGATCTTAGTTTGCACTGCCCCGGATTGTGACTATCACCGGCGCGCCGAGGCGAAGGTTACTAACCATCGTTGCCCGCAATGTCACAGAAAAATGTTGCTGATCGAAGGCAAGAATGGAACTTATTTCCGGTGCAAGTACGATGGGACCACTGAAAAGCCAACTGGTAAAAGTAAGAAGAATAAGAAAATGACCAAGCATGAGGAAAAACGTTTGCTCAAAAAGGTCAATCAAGATGATGAACCGGTAGAAAGTCCATTGGCGGCTGCTTTGAAAAAAGCGATGCAAGAAAAGTAAGAGTCGGGTTTTCTTCGAAAAAGTAAAGAAGCAGCTGTTTTCACATTGACGTGAAGCAGCTGCTTTTAATTTTTATTTTATGTATAGCATGGGTCAAACGGGCATCAGCACGAATGACTCAAATATAATTAATCTTGGACCATGATCACTGTCATCATCTTGAAGTATAGTGATTCATACCATTTCATTCCACGTTCTTCAAATTCTTGTCTTTTTTGTTTACAATGTTCAGTCAAACCGCTAAATAACATCCGGTAAACTTTAGTATTGGTTATCCAATGATGAAAACGTGGAGAAACTTTGGATAAACCGAAAAATCCTGTGATCAAAAAAGGCAGTTGCGGCATAACCGGTAGAGCCAACCCGATCAAAGCTAAAGCAAATGCGACCACGGTCAGCAAACACCATAACACCTTAGTAATATTTTGCGTCAATAGGATCCCTCCTTAAAAACTTGGAGTCAAACGAATAATGGGGAATAGCTTCAACCAAGTTTACTTAACAACAGCCAACTTGGTCGAATGCTACTAGTAACTTACATTCAATTGTTTCTGATTATAGCACGTTGGCAGCGGTTTGAATATCGCAACGCTTATAAGAATTAGTTAAGGTGATTAATTAAATGTAAACGCAAAAATATTTTTTGATGAGGCAAAGTACGAATCCGCTAACAGAAAACTTTTAAGATAAAGTATTTTTTTAGACATGTGAAAGCGCAGTAAGCTTATTTCAAAAAATTACTGTCATACATTAGAAAAATATTTGGTTTTTTATATACAAACTGAGTTTAAAAAGTTTCACATTCTGTGTTAAAAATTTAATTTGAAAAAATTAAGATAATTTTCTTGCGTTCTTTGGCAAATGTCGTACAATATAATGTGTACATGTCTAAAAGTGAATGTTGAAGGTCTTCAATGAATCACGCATTTAGACATATAAATTTGTTGGGGAAATTAAATAATGGGGGGTAAATTGTGAGTTCGCTACAGAAGCTTATAACAGATCTAACACAGATCTTACAGTTAACAAGTCAGCAGTATGAAGATGAGGAGTCGGCTAAGCTGGGGGTTATCGATGTTTATTATTTGGAAGCTATTTATCAGCTGAAACAACCGACGATCGGTAAAATCTCGCGGTTGTTAGGGCAATCGACGCCAAATACCAACTATCATATCAAGAAACTGATCAACATGGGTTTGATCGAAAAACGGATCGACCCATCCGATCATAGGGTCACTCACCTGACTACTACAGAAAGATATTCAGATAGTTTTAAAGCTAATGGAGAATTTTGGGAAACGTTGCAGCAACGTTTGGAAGACGAAATTGAACCGCGTGATTTTGCTATTTTTAAGCGGGTCCTTGGTCAAACGGTCGATATTGTTCATGAAGAGCTTTAAACAAGATCCATTATAATGAAAAAAACGACTGCCCCGGGGCGGTCGTTTTTGTTAGCGCCTGATCTTAAAATAGGCAATCAGCCTCTTTCGGAAATATGCTATAATGATAAGCAACAATTAAACGTTTAAAAAATCATCTCGAGTTAGTACACCTTGAATTTTTGTTGAGTTGTCAAAGCGGCTTTTTGCACCTATTTAAGTCCTGTTTTCTATGCTAAAAGCGAATTATTGAAGATAAAAACAGGAGTTTAAGCTTTGCTATGCTCAGCTATTTTAGCCAATTTCTGTGAGATAAGAGAGTTTGTTTTTTCAATTAAGTCTCCAAGTTATTATAAGTTTCAATCTTTGATAACAGTCATCTCTTAAACGTCTCGCTGTGTTCTTTCATTTCATGGGGGTAAAATAAGTGGTTAAAAATAACCAGGTTTACCATAAAGTTCTATATGCGTTGTTTACAGCAATTATTATTGTCCAAAATTTTGTGCCATTTTTGGGCTATATTCCTATTGGTCCGTTGAATTTAACGATCATTCATGTGACAGTGATCATAGCTGCCCTGACCCTAGGGCCAAGTGGAGGTGCCATTGTTGGCGGTATCTGGGGCGGTATTACATTTGTCAGAGCGTTTGTCTGGCCGACCAGTCCACTAGCCGCTATCGTTTTTGTGAATCCTTTGGTCTCGGTGTTGCCTCGGATCTTGATCGGGGTTGTGGCAGGGTATGTCTTCCGCTGGTTGACGCACAAAATGAGGCAGCAGTATTTAGCACTCGGAATAGCCGGCTTATTAGGTTCGTTGACTAACACATTTTTGGTGTTAGGGCAGATCTATCTCTTCTATAATGGACATTCTCAGGCACTTTATCAAATTGATACGAAAGCAATGATGCCATATTTGCTGGGAGTCATTGCTACAAATGGGATCCCTGAAGCGATAATCGCTGCGATCGTTGCACCATTGATCGCTAAACCGTTAATGGGTCGAGTACGAAAAGGATGAGCTGATTGGCACAAAAAAAAAACGGAGTACTAAAAAAACAAGGCAAATAAAAAAGCGCCGCCCAGCTGCCAAGCGTAAGTCAAAAAAGGTTGCATTTAGGTGGCCGGACCTGATCTTGGCAATCCTTTTGATAACATTAGTTTCGGTGCAAATGATCAAATGGCTCGATCATCATGCTCAAGAAACACCCAAGGTCGAACAGACATCACAGACTAAGAGCAGACAGGCTTTTATTAAACAACTGGTCCCAAGCGCCCAAAAACAGCAGCGGCAGTATCATGTTTTTGCAAGTATCACTTTGGCGCAGGCTAGTTTAGAATCAGATTGGGGTACAAGTGAATTATCGCAGAAGTATCATAATTTATTTGGGATCAAAAGTTCAGATCCTAATAGCCCGTTACTGACAACAAAAGAATATGTTAATGGCCAGTGGATCACTGTTAAGGCACGGTTTGCAGCTTATAATAATTACGATGAATCGATCAGTGCTCATACTCAATTATTTGTCAGTGGGACTGGCTGGGATTCGGGCCATTATCAAGCCGTCATAAATGCTGAGAATTATCAGGAAGCCGCGCGGGCTTTACAGTCTAAGGGTTACGCAACTGACCCAGACTACGCACAAAAATTGATTGACTTGATCAAGGAATATCATTTAGATCAATATGATCTGTAAGAAAGACATGTGAATGGCAAACTTTTGCTGGTGGATATTGTCGGTTGTCTTTTGATGTGCTATTCTTGAATAGTAATATAGGCTGTGATAGTGCAGTTACAAGGGATAGGTTAGGCTTATAGGAGGAAAATTTCAGTGAAATTATTAGAGGAACGCATTAGAGAAGACGGCTTAGTTTTGCCAGGCAATGTGCTAAAGGTCAATTCATTTTTGAACCACCAGATCGACCCGGAATTGATGAATACGATCGGACAGGAATTTGCCCATTTATTTCGGGATAACAATATTACGCGCATCTTGACGGTCGAATCTTCCGGGATCGCTCCTGCAATCATGACCGGCTTGGCCTTGCATGTGCCGGTTTTGTTTGCTCGTAAGACTAAGAGTTCCACTATGAATACTTCACTTTTTACCGCTGATGTGTATTCTTATACTAAAAAAGTTACCAACAAAATTTCAGTTGACCAGAAGTTTTTACTCCAGACAGACAATGTCTTGATCATTGATGATTTCCTAGCAAATGGTCAAGCCGTTTCAGGATTGTTGGAGATCTGCAAGCAAGCAGATGCACATGTTGAAGGCGTTGGGATCGTTATCGAAAAAGCTTTCCAAACTGGTGGTAAGCTCTTGCGTGACCAAGGTGTTCGCTTGGAATCATTAGCTCGGATCTCTTCTTTTGAAGATGGAAAAGTTAATTTCGTTGGTGATTAATGTGTGGTTTAAGAGCCGTTAGGTAAGCTGCTTTCATAAGATGTGAGCAGCTTTTTTTAGGTTAATTTAAAAAGATTATATTTTTTACTAAAAAGAGTAGTTATCACAGGTTATACAAGTAAAACTATGTTATGATTTTATTTGAAAAGTAATATTTGAAGTCAAGGAAAGTAGTGAATTTAAAGTGGCAGAGAAAGTCATATTTCCTAATAGTACGATCGGTGTGATCGGCAGCAGTCCGAACGGGATCGCCCTAGTTCGTAAAGCTAAGCAAATGGGTTTTAAAACAGCGGCTTATGGTTCTAACGCTGAAAGTCCGACCTTACGAGAAGCAGATTTGCCGATCGTGGGTCGAGGCAACGACCAATTACAGTTGCAGAGATTTGCTGAACGCTGCGATCTGGTAGTTTATGAGTCCGAGCAGGTCAGTTCGGAGTCTATTAAATATATCCAAAAATTCACCAGTGTGCCTCAGGGCAGCGAGGCTCTTGAACTGATGCAGGATCGGTTGTTGGAACGGGCATTTTTTGAACAATTAAATGTCAATATTGCTCCATACGTGACGATCGTTAGCTTGGATGATATTTATCAGGCGATTTCTTCGATCGGATTTCCTTGCGTGTTAAAACCGATTCAGAAGGGCTTGATGCGTACCGCACAGTTTGTTTTACGCAAGCAGTCAGATATTGCCAAATGTGCAGAACTAATCGAACAAGGTACGTTTATTCTTGAATCGTGGATCCCATATCAACAGGAGATCTCGGTGGTCTTAGTTCGTGACCAAAATGGCACGTTAACTTATATGGCGCCGTTGGAGACACATTATAGAGAACATCGATTGATTCAAGTTGTTGGACCGGCAGAAATCGACAAACCGATTTGGGATGAGGCAAAGAATATCGCCACATTGATCGGTGATAACCTGAATTATACCGGTGTGATCGAAGTTGGTTTCTTTGTTACGCAAGCAGGAGCGATTTATGTCAAACGAATCGTGCCTGCGATCCATGAAGCTGGGGATATTTATCAGTACATCAGCAACGTGTCTTTGGAAGAAGAACAGTTGCGGGCAGCAGCAAATATGCCAATCGTTTTGCCTAAGGTGGTCCAAAAAGGTGCTATTGGTTTTCTGCAGGAAAAAGACTTCAATGCCATCAAGACGCAGTGGATCTTAAAGGAAAACTGGTTCTATAACTTCTTCCGTTATCCAGCATCAATGTTACCGCAATCAACGAGCGGTTTTGTGTTCACAGCTGGGCAGACTGGGACCGAGGCCAAAGAACAGTTGGATTCAACGGGCATTTGGGACGGAGCACGTTTAGAAGAAGATAAAAACGAGTAAATAGGAATGGAGCCTGAGAAAAATCATGGGCTCCTTTTTATTTACCAGACAAACGAAGTATTAGTACATGATGTGGCCTCCTATCACATAAGACGGTCCAGATGAAGTTAAGAGTGCATGAGTCGAAAGGTTAAACAAAATTCTTCGGGTTCAGATATTTGCACCAGACCAAGAAATAATGTAGAAAGAACTTGAGTAAATGTCCGTTTCACTTTCATACTATTTCACCTAAACACATCACTTTTCTCAAGGGACTAATTATCTGAATTGGATGCCTTTCCATGGGCTTAGTCGGTGCCCAAGCAGAGGTGTCCTGTGCTATAATGAAACAGACTGAAGATTTAGAGAGGATTGAATAATTTGGGTCAAAATAACCTACTAGACAAAATGAATGATAAACAAGCACAAGCGGTTCGCTGTACAGAGGGACCGCTTTTGATCATGGCTGGAGCAGGCAGTGGTAAGACGCGTGTTTTAACGCATCGGGTCGCTTATTTGATCCAAGAAAAAAATGTCTTGCCGTGGCATGTTTTGGCGATCACTTTTACCAATAAGGCTGCGCGAGAGATGCGTGAACGTGTTGACAAGTTATTAGGAGAAGCCGGCTCGGATATTTGGGTCTCGACTTTCCATGCTTTGTGTGTGCGGATCTTACGGAGGGAAGCTGAAAAAATCGGTTTTAACCGTTCGTTTACAATTGCCAGTCCTAGTGAGCAGCGGACGTTGATGAAACACATTCTAGCTGATCTGAATGTTGATACTAAGCGCTACGATCCTCGGATGGTTTTAAGCAATATTTCAAATGCTAAAAATGATCTGTTAACGGTCGATGATTATAAGAAAAATGCTGAAAGTCCCGTGGAACAAATCACGGCACAGGCTTATGAAAAATATCAAGAAGAATTACGTAAGGACTCGGCGATGGACTTTGACGACCTGATCATGCAAACGATCGAGTTATTTACAAAAGATCGTGAAACTTTGGAGTACTACCAGCGTAAATTCCAGTATATCCATGTTGATGAATACCAGGATACTAACGAAGCTCAGTATCGTTTGGTCGGCATGTTGGCTGAAGGTTCCCGTAACCTTTGTGTCGTGGGTGATGCAGACCAGAGTATCTATGGTTGGCGTGGTGCTAACATGGAAAATATTATGAATTTTGAGAAAGACTATCCAGATGCCACAGTCGTTAAATTGGAACAGAATTACCGTTCTACTAAGACGATCTTGGATGCTGCTAACTCAGTTATCAAAAATAACGTTAACCGTAAAGTCAAAACTTTATGGACTGAAAATAAGGCTGGCGATAAGATCCACTATTATCGCGGCATGAACGCTAATGATGAAGCTTATTTTGTCGTTAAAAATATTCAGCAAAAGATCCGTGAAGAGGGCAGAAAGTACAATGATTTTGCCATTCTTTATCGGACTAATGCACAATCGCGTGTGATGGAAGAAACATTTGTCAAAACCAATATTCCATATAAGATCGTGGGCGCTCATCGTTTTTATGATCGAAAAGAAATCTTAGATATTTTGGCATACTTGCGTTTAGCAACTAATCCGCAAGATTCGATGAGTTTTAATCGGGTAGTCAATGAACCTAAACGTGGGATCGGTCAGGCTAGCCTGGATAAATTAAACGACTTTGCCGCTATGAACGGTTTAAGTATGTTGGAAGCTGCTGAAAATGTTGTGATGACTAATGTCACGGGCAAAGCTGCTAAGCAGTTAGAGAAGTTTGCTAAGTTAATGCGCGACTTGCACGAGATGGAAAAAAGTGCGACCGTGACGGAACTGACTGATGCGATCTTAGATCGTGCCGGTTACCGTCAAGCTTTGAAGAAAACACAGTCGCTGGAAAACGAAAGTCGTTTGGAAAACTTGGACGAATTCTTGACTGTGACCCAACAATTCGATTCATCCTGGCAAGAAGACGAAGAACATGAAGATCCATTCGTTGACTTCTTGGCCGAACTGTCGCTGGTTTCTGACCAGGACAGTGTCGATGAAGAACAAAATGAAGTGACGATGATGACTCTTCATGCTGCTAAGGGCTTGGAATTTCCAGTAGTCTTCTTGATCGGAATGGAAGAGGGGATCTTCCCGTTATCCCGTGCAATGACCGATGAAGATGAACTGGAAGAGGAGCGCCGATTAGCGTATGTCGGTATTACCCGCGCGCAACAAGAATTATTTTTGACTAATGCTTTTTCACGGATGTTATATGGGCGCAAACAAAATAACCCAACTTCTCGTTTTATCGAGGAGATCGATGATGACCTCTTACAGTCAGAAAATGAACAGCGGACGTCGAGTACCGGCTTCACACAGCATCGGACTGCTCGTCAGATCAACCCTTACAAGCAAGCTTCACTAAGACCAGGGACCGTGACGAAGCCAACTACGACCGGAGCCGAAAAGAAGGCTTGGAACGTGGGCGATAAAGTCTTCCACAAGGCTTGGGGTGAAGGAACAGTCGTGAAAGTCAGCGGTGAAGGTGAAAATACCGAGCTGGATATTGCTTTTGATTCGCAAGGTATCAAACGTTTGCTGGCATCCTTTGCGCCGATCAGTAAACGCTAGCCATAAGGTTTGGTAAAATTTTGGAATAAAGCTTAATTAATAGTTACCAGAGAAATAAAATAAGAAATGATTGAAAAATTGGGAGTGACCATTTGTTTTACCAATTTTTCAATAGTAGTTTGAGGAGGAGAAACGATGGCCGCAGATCAGGCAAATGTCGCAAAACAAGCGCAAGAATTACGACAACAATTAAATCAATGGGGCCGGGAGTACTATGTTTTGGATCAGCCGACAGTCGAAGATGCAGTTTATGATCAGACTTACCGGCAGTTGCAGGACTTAGAAAAACAACATCCCGAAGTCATTACTGCGGATTCACCTACTCAGCGAGTCGGTGGACATATTTTATCCGGCTTTGAAAAAGTTACTCACGAAACACCAATGCTTTCACTCGGAGATGTTTTCTCAAAAGATGAATTGCGGGCCTTCATTGACCGCCTGCATACCAACGTTGATGAAAAGGTCGCCTTTAATTGTGAATTAAAAATCGATGGTTTAGCGATCTCATTGACATATGAGGATGGAGTCTTTGTCAAAGGCTCGACCCGTGGTAATGGGATGATCGGTGAAGACATCACTCAAAACTTGAAAACGATCAAGGCGATCCCTTTGCGCTTGAGCGAACCTGTTTCAGTCGAAGTTCGTGGTGAGTGCTACATGCCTAAGAGTTCTTTTGTACACTTGAATGAATACCGTGAAGAGCAGGGCTTACCGGTTTTTGCGAATCCGCGTAACGCGGCGGCCGGGTCTTTACGTCAATTGAATTCAAAGGTCACAGCGGCACGAAATCTGAGTACCTTTATCTATTACTTAATGGAACCAGAAAAATTTGGTGTCAAGTCACAAAGTGCTGCCTTAAAAAAGATGCATGAATGGGGCTTTAAGACGAATACCGCTTCACGTTTAGCAACTAATATGGATGAAGTTAACGCCTATATTGATGATTATCAGGACAAACGTACTCAGCTCGAATATGATATCGACGGGATCGTTTTGAAGGCTGATCCATTTACAGTCCAGCAAGAGTTAGGCAATACTGTCAAAGTTCCCCGCTGGGCGATCGCCTATAAATTTCCGCCAGACGAACAAGAAACTGTTGTCCGCGACATTGAATGGACGGTGGGACGGACTGGTGTGGTGACACCGACTGCGGTCATGGATCCAGTCCAATTGGCTGGTTCAACGGTGAGTCGGGCGTCATTACACAACCCCGACTACTTGGAAGAAAAAGGGATCCGCGTTTTAGATACCGTTAAGCTGCATAAGGCTGGCGATATCATTCCTGAAATTTCAGAGGTCGTGCTTGACAAACGTCCCGCTGACTCTACTTTATATGAGATCCCGACCCACTGCCCAGAATGCGGTGCAAAGCTGGTACACTTGGATGATGAAGTCGCATTACGTTGCGTCAATCCTAAATGCCCGTCACTTTTGAAAGAAAGTGTGATCCATTTCGCATCCAGAAACGCGATGGACATTCGGGGCTTGGGAAAACGGATCATCCAGCAAATGTTTGACTTGGAGCTGATCACGGATGTCGCTGATCTGTATAAGTTAACTAAAGAAGACTTGCTCAGGTTAGATAAGGTCAAAGATAAGTCAGCCTCTAATTTGCTTGAGGCTATCGATGCCAGCCGCCAAGAATCAGTGGAGCATCTGTTGTTTGGCTTAGGGATCCGGCATGTCGGTGCAAAAGCTGCACGGATCTTGGCGCAACATTTTGGCAGCTTGGATCAGATCAGTCATGCTTCGGCACAAGAAATCGAGGAGATCGATTCGATGGGTGGAGTTATTGCAGAAAGTATCGTTAAGTATTTTGCGACTGCTGAAGTGGCCGACTTGATCGGTGAATTAAAGAAACAAAAAGTCAACATGGATTATTTGGGCAAAACAGCCAGCCAAGTTGAAGAACAAGCTCAAGAAAGTGAATTTAACAAGCAGACGGTCGTTTTGACCGGAACGCTGGATACGATCACGCGAGCTGACGCTAAAAAATGGCTGCAAGAGCATGGCGCCAAAGTCACGGGCAGTGTCTCTAAGAAAACGACGCTTTTGATCGCGGGTCATGATGCCGGCAGCAAGCTGACCAAAGCCCAAGACTTAGGTACGCAGATCATGGATGAGGCACAGTTTGTTAAGAAAATGGGGGCAGAACGATGAGAAAAAAGGCAGCAATTGTTATCAGCTTACTGATGTCGGTCCTGCTGATCAGTGCATGTTCGAATACGTCCGATAATAACGGCGGTTCGACTAACACGGCACGTACAAATAAAACTACTTCAAAAAAGGGTTATCAGACTACGGGAAAAACTGCGGATTCAGATTACCAAGGTGTGATCAAGAATGGCAGGTACAAGGCTAGTCGGGCACGTGGTGTCGGGATCACTCAGGACGCTGATAACATATTGAACCTGCAGAGTTTTGAATCGGGATTGACGTCACTTTCTAAGACCCAATTTTCTCCTAAGAAGTATGTGTTCCAAGAAGGCCAGATTCTTTCGCGTTCGACCGTTGAAAACTGGCTAGACCGGCAATCAAGGGATAATCCTACGGGCTTAAACCCTAAAGATAACGGGCAAAAGGATGCTAAAAAGCGGACGCCGAAATACATTCAACAAATCGAAGAACAAGATTACATGAATGATGACAACGGTAAGCTGAGTTTAGGCGGGATCACGATCGGGATCGGAATGAATCGTAAGGATTACTATCAAAAAGAACAGTATGGTGCAACTTACTCGACCGATATTTCGCAGGATGAAATGGTCAAGCAAGGCCGGATCGCAGCTGCCAAAATATTGGCTCGTTTACGGAAGGAAAAGGGCGTTACTAACGATACGCCGATCATGATCGCAATGTTTGAACAGGCTCCTAACGATAGTTTAGTCGGCGGTTCATTTTACTCTACAACACTTAGTAAGAGCGGTAACGAGATCAATAATTGGCAGGACACTCATTTGTCTAGCTATACTTTTCCAGCTACGGCCACTAAGTCGGTGCCAAATGACAATGATGAGACATCATTTGAAGGCTTCCAGAATAAGATCAAGGACTTCTTCCCGAACTTAGCAGGTGTGACGGCACAAGGACAGTACAAAAATAAGACGCTGCAAGGAATGAAGGTCAATATTACGACCCAGTTCTATAGTCAAACAGAGATCACAAGTTTCACGCAGTATGTCGCGCAAGCCGCACGGACATATTTGCCAACAGGGATCCCGATCGACATCACGATCAAGGGCGCCGATGGCACAGTCCAAGCTTTCTTATCGCGTGAAGATGACAATGGTGATTTCTATTCCCATGTTTTTAGCAGTTACTAATGTTAGAAAGCTCGGTGAATGTAGCAATTCTTTACAAATGCCGAAAAAATTTGCTAAAGACCTCTCAATTAAGATGCAAGAGTAAGTCAGTTAGAATGATGCGCACAATTGAGAGCTGTGGATAAATTTTCTCACTAAGCAGCAAATCACTGCTCTTTACAAATGATGGACAGCTAAAACTGTGATGTGTCACACAGACATGTCCAGTTTTTAGTTATATTAGTGCCAAACTTTTCTGGAAATATGCTAGAATAGCTAGTGTTAACTTGCAACATTTCTGCAATTTTTTGCGGGAAACAATAATTCTTTACAGCAGTATCAGATAACAAATTGAAAACAACGTAGAAAGAGGGAAACAAAATGGCAATCACAGCCGATGAAGTGAAGCATGTCGCCAAATTAGCCAAGCTCGAATTCACTGATGATGAATTACAAATGTTTGCTGGCCAGATGGATGATATCATCAAAATGGTCCAGCAGCTTGGTGAAGTTGATACAACAGGCGTTCCAGTAACATCTACCGTTGCTGAAGCTAAGAATGTCATGCGTGAAGACGTGGCAGTTAAGGGAACTGATCGTGACCAGTTGATGCATAATGTTCCTCAAAAAGACAAGGGCTTTGTTAAAGTTCCTGCAATTATTGATGAAAGCGAGGAAGGTTGATAAATGGATTACTTTAAAAATGACCTGTCATCGATCCATGCAGGTTTACTTAATAAAGATTTTAGTTCTAAAGAACTAACAACAGAAACCTTCAAGCAAATCAAGGCTACCGATGCCAAGATCGAAGCTTTTCTGACTTTGGACGAGAAACAAGCTTTGGCTGCTGCCCAAAAAGTTGATGAAAGGGGCATCACTGATGCTGACAAATTAGCCGGCATCCCAGTTGGTATCAAAGACAATATCGTTACAAAGGGGTTAAAGACAACTGCTGCAAGTAAGATTTTGGGTAACTTCGAACCAATCTACAACGCAACTGTGATGGATAAGTTGGAAGCTGCTCGCATGATCGACGTGGGTAAGTTGAACCTCGATGAATTTGCCATGGGTGGTTCTACTGAAAACTCGGCCTTTAAAATTACTAAAAATGCTTGGGACCAAACTAAAGTTCCTGGTGGTTCTTCTGGTGGACCGGCAGCCGCTGTGGCTTCTGGTCAATTGTTAGTTGCCTTGGGTACCGATACTGGCGGTTCGATCCGGCAGCCAGCTGCTTTTAACGGCATCGTTGGCGTTAAACCGACTTATGGCCGCGTGTCCCGTTATGGTGTGATCGCCTTTGGTTCTAGCTTGGATCAGGTCGGTCCAATGACTCGGACGGTCAAGGACAATGCCTTGATGTT
Source organism: Ligilactobacillus acidipiscis (assembly GCF_900116935.1). Lineage (NCBI taxonomy): Bacteria > Bacillati > Bacillota > Bacilli > Lactobacillales > Lactobacillaceae > Ligilactobacillus > Ligilactobacillus acidipiscis. The sequence continues at coordinate 1,830,079 of NZ_LT630287.1, read as the reverse complement.
GAGTGCCATTTCTGGTCATGACAAGCATGACTTTACTTCCTCTGAACGTGAAGTCCCTGATTTTACCGCTAAATTAAACGGCGACATCAAGAAAATGCGCATTGGTCTACCTAAAGAATTCATGGATAAAGGTGTTAATGAAGATGTACGTGCCGCTATTCAAAATGCGGCCAAGACCTTTGAAAAATTAGGTGCTGTTGTTGAAGAAGTTTCTTTGCCTTACAGCAAGTACGGTGTACCGGTCTATTACATCATTGCTTCGTCTGAAGCTTCTTCTAACTTGCAGCGTTACGATGGGATCCGCTATGGCTTTCGGGCTGACGATGTGAAGAATTTGGAAGATGTTTATGTGCGTTCCCGTTCCGAGGGCTTTGGTGACGAAGTCAAACGGCGGATAATGTTGGGGACATTCTCTCTTTCAGCCGGGACCTATGATGCATACTTCAAGAAGGCTGCTCAGGTCCGGACCTTGATCTGTCAAGATTTCGCCAACGTTTTTGCTAATTACGACTTGATCTTAGCGCCAACCACGACCTCAACGGCCTTTGGTATCGGTGAAGAGATCAATGATCCGGTGACAATGTATATGAATGATATTTTGACTATTCCAGTTAACTTGGCTGGTTTGCCAGGAATGTCGTTACCAGCAGGTTTTTCCAATGGTTTGCCGATCGGGATGCAGCTGATCGCACCGCAGTTTGGTGAAGAAACGATGTATCGTGCCGGTTATGCCTTTGAACAAGCAACTGACTTTCATAAAGAAGTACCAACGATCGGAGGGGAAAATTAATGAACTTTACCACAACAATCGGACTTGAAGTCCACGTTGAAATGAAAACTAAGTCTAAAGCATTTTCTCCCGCACCAGTCCAATATGGTCAAGCACCAAATACCAACACGAATGTGATCGACTGGGGTTATCCGGGAGTTTTACCTGAGGTCAACAAGGGTGCTTTGGAATATGGGATGCGTGCTGCTTTGGCTTTAAATTGCCAAATTACGCAAGATATCCATTTTGATCGGAAGAACTACTTTTACCCAGATAATCCGAAAGCTTATCAGATCACACAAGCTCAAACGCCAATTGGTCATGATGGTTTCTTAGAGATCGAACTGGAAGATGGTTCAACTAAGAAGATCGGGATCGAAGAAATGCATGTCGAAGAAGATGCTGGGAAAAATACCCATGATCCAGATGGATATTCCTACGTCGATTTGAACCGTCAGGGAACACCGTTGATCGAAATAGTTTCGAAACCAGATATTGCTTCGGCTGATGAAGCTTATGCCTACTTAAAGAAACTACGTCAAGTTATCCAATTTACCGGCGTGTCTGACGTGAAGATGGAAGAAGGTTCCATGCGGGCCGACGTCAACATTTCGGTTCGTCCAATTGGCTCTGATCAATATGGAACTAAAACTGAAATGAAAAACTTGAACTCATTTGAACACGTACGTTCAGGTTTGAAGTATGAAGAACAACGCCAGGAAAATGTCATCCGAGCTGGCGGCAGTATCCAACAGGAAACTCGTCGTTTTGATGTCAATACTGGTGAAACAGTCCTGATGCGTGTTAAGGAAGGTAAGAGCGACTATCGTTACTTCCCAGAACCAGACTTGCCGCCGATCCATATTTCAGATGATTGGATCAAGAAAATCAAAGACTCGATCCCGGAAATGCCGGAAGATCGTCGTAAACGTTATGTCAATGAGTGGGGCGTCACTGAATATGATGCCGACGTTTTGACACAAACGATGGAAATGTCAGACTTTTTTGAAGCAACTGTTGCTGCAGGTGCTGATCCGAAGTTAGCCGCTAACTGGTTGATGGGTGATGTAAGTGCCTATATGAACGACAAGAAGGTTGAATTGGCAGACTTAGCCTTGACCCCTGCACATTTGGCACAAATGATCGGCTTGATCCAAGATGAGACCATTTCTAGCAAGATTGCCAAGAAAGTCTTCAAACAGATCGTTGCCAACGATACTGATCCAAAAGCCTGGGTTGAAGAAAAGGGTATGGTGCAATTGTCTGATCCCGCTACTTTGCAGCCGATCATCGATGATGTTTTGGATAACAATGCTAAATCGATCGAAGACTTCAAGAATGGTAAGGACCGCGCTGTTGGGTTCTTGGTCGGTAATATCATGAAGCAGACTCGTGGGAAAGCCAACCCGAAAGTTGTCAATAAACTCTTAATGGCTAGTTTGAAAGAAAGGTAAGGGAGTTCAGTTTCCCTGGAGATCGTTAGAACTATGAAAAAACGTTGTCGTGTAATTTATAATCCCACTTCTGGCAGGGAAGCCATGAAGAAGGATTTGGTCGGTATTTTAGATATTATGGAAAATGCCGGTTATGAAACAAGTGCCTTTGCAACTACTGCTGAGGAAAATTCCGCTCAAAATGAAGCCAAGCGTGCTGCACGCGATGGCTTTGATCTGCTGATCGCCGCAGGTGGTGACGGCACGATCAATGAAGTCGTCAACGGAATCGCGCCGTTGAAAAAACGTCCGAAAATGGGGATCATTCCTGCTGGAACGACCAATGATTATGCGCGAGCTTTAAAGATCCCGCGTGAAGATCCGTTGGCAGCAGCTAAAGTGATTGCTAAGGGAAAGACGATCAGAATGGACATTGGTCAGGCTAATGATAATTACTTCGTAAATATTGCTGCAGGCGGTTTGTTATCAGAAATTACCTATTCTGTGCCGTCTGAATTGAAGTCACAGTTTGGTTACTTGGCGTATTTGGCCAAAGGGGCAGAGTTATTGCCACGAATTAAACCAGTCAACATGAAAATTAAGTATGACGATGGTGAGTTTGACGGCAAGGCCTCAATGTTCTTCGTTGCTCTAACGAACTCTGTCGGTGGTTTTGAACAGATCGTACCAGATGCTTCACTTGACGATGGCAAGTTTACTTTGATCATTGTGAAGACTAGTAATTTGGTCGAGATATTGCATTTGATCCGCAAAGTATTTAACGGTGGTAAGCACGTGGATGACCCACGGATCGTTTACGTTAAAACTTCTAAAATCAAAGCCAGCTCACCGGGGCAACGAATGATGATTAACGTTGATGGTGAATATGGGGGAGATGCACCGATGACATTTGTTGACCATAAACAACATATTGAAATGTGTGCTAACATTGATCAGATCCCAAATTCAGCGATCACGGCCGAGACGGCTTTAGCAAAAGATGCGCGTGACCGTTTTGTTCATGAGATGGAACAGTTGCCAGATGACGGTGGGTCTGAAGACGAAAGTGTTAATGAAAAATAATTTGTACTAAGGATAAAAGTGGTCGTAACAATCAGCTTTGTTGCGGCCGCTTTTTAACAGGTGATTTTTGGCAAACGTTTGAGCCGGATGACTGGCAATACTATCCCACCAAGTTTGGTAAAGTAGATGTTACAAGCGATGGTGTGCAGCAAATTTTGGCAAAGTAGGTGTTTATAAGTAGGAATGTAACGCAAACTTAGATGAAGTAAGTGTTACAAGCTAGAATGCAACGCAAACTCTGGCAAAGTAAGTGTTATAAGCGAGAATGTGACGCAAACTTTGGCGAAGTAAGTGCTACAAAAGGAAATACGACGCAAACTTTGGCAAAGTAAATGTCGCAAGTGAGAATGTAATGCAAACTTTGGCCAAGTAAGTCTCACAAGTGGAAATGTGACGCAAACTTAGGCGAAGTAAGTGTTACAAGTGGAAATGTAACGCAAACTTCGGCAAAGTAAGTGTTACAAATAGAAATGTGACGCAAACTCTGGCGAAGTAAATCTCACAAGTGGAAATGTGACGCAAACTTAGACAGAGTAAGTGTTACAAGTAGAAATGTGATGCAAACTTCGGCAAAGTAAGTGTTACAAATAGAAATGTGACGCAAACTCTGGCGAAGTTTGCGTTACAAGTGGAAATGTGATACAAACTTAGGCGAAGTAAGTGTTACAAGTGGAAATGTAACGCAAACTTCGGCAAAGTAAATGTTACAAATAGAAATGTGACACAAACTTAACCAAAGTAAGCATTACATTTATATTAGATGCGTGCTGCACTAAGCTGTTGAAGATCAAAGCATGAAAAATGACGCCAACCAGGGGAAATGGCAAACTTAACTTGCACCTCTGGCAGTCCTTTTGTACACTATGAGCGATACTGACAAACGAAATAAGAATGAAGCACCATAATTTAAGGAGTATGAAATGAAGAAAAAAACACCCGTCACTAAAAATGACGAATTAACCGCAACGATCACGGACTTAACGTACCAAGGCATGGGAGTTGCCAAGATCGACGGCTATCCATTGTTTGTTGCTGGTGCCTTACCAGGCGAGCAGGTCAAACTGCACGTTTTGAAGGCTGATAAGAAATATGGTTTTGCCAAGGCAGTCGAGTATTTGACTACCAGCCCTGAGCGAGTTGCCGTTGGTAAAAAAGAACTCGTTCAAACGGGGATCGCGCCCTTGCAGCACTGGGCTTATCCAGCACAATTGAAATATAAGCGCAAATTAGTAGTCGATCTTTTACAAAAAGCACATTTGTCACACTTAGAAGTCGCTCAAACGGTGGGCATGGATGAACCACGTCACTATCGGAATAAAGCACAGGTCCCAGCACGCGAATACCAAGGCCAGCTGACGACTGGTTTTTTCCGTCGAGGCAGCCACAACTTTATCCAGCTTGAAGATTATGAGATCCAAGATCCGCGGATCGATGAAGTGATCCTCGCAGTCCGCGATATTTTACGCGAATTCAACGTGCCAGCTTATAATGAGGAAAAACACACCGGTGTGATCCGTAACGTGATGGTCCGTCGTGGTCATTATAGCGGTGAAGTGATGGTCGTCTTGATCACACGGACTAAGAAGCTGAAGGGTGCCGCTGAGATCTCGGCTAAAATTCAAGAACAATGTCCTGATGTTGTCAGCGTTCAACAAAATATCAATCCAGATCAGACGAATGTTATCTTAGGCAAGACGACTAAGGTTATGCGTGGACGAAACTACATTCAAGACCAATTAAATGGCTTAACCTTCAATATTTCGGCACAATCATTCTACCAGGTCAATCCAGTGCAAACAGAGAAACTCTATGCTCGGGCAGTTGAGCTAGCTGATCTGCACGGTGATGAAACCGTGATCGATGCATACTGTGGTATCGGAACTATTTCTCTCAGTTTAGCCAAAGCTGCTAAAAAAGTTTATGGCGTGGAAATTGTACCCCAGGCCATTGAGGACGCTAAGGAAAATGCTCGTTTGAATAAACTTGATAATTTGCATTTTGAAGTAGGAACGGCTGAGGAAACGATGAAAAAATGGGCTGATAATGGTATTAAGCCCGCTGTGATCGTTGTTGATCCACCCCGTAAAGGTTTGACGGCCGACTTCATCGAAGCAGCTGCTAAAACTGCTCCGCAAAAAATTGTCTATGTCAGCTGTAATCCGGCTACATTAGTCCGCGACATCGAGCGTTTTGGCGAGCAGGGTTACTCTGTCAAACGTCCGCTGGAACCATTCGATCAATTTCCGCAAACGACACATGTCGAATCCGTAACCGTTCTTGAACGCACAGAAAAATAGGCGATAAATGCCAGTGTAGCGGCATTCTTAATAGATTGAAAGTGTACTAGTTCTTTTTTTGATGATGGGAGTTAGTACACTTTTTACTTTTCTGACTGGCGGGTTGAGTGGACAGCGTCCTGTTTTTTCGGATTGAGTAGGCAAGTGTCCGTTTTGGGGAGTTGAGTTGGTTAAGGTGATGGAAAGAGCTTAAATAGTCGATGTAGAGCAGTTTGGGCTGAATAAAAAATAAGAAATTTAGTGTTGCAGGACCAGTTGACAAAGGCACAGTGACAAATCGAGTATTATATTTTCCGGCAACGAAAATTAACAGAATACTAGCAGATTCGACTTGTCGGTAGCTGGGGCCATGCTTGATAAAAAAGATGTGATTTGTTAGAATTAACAGCAATTGAATAACTAAAGTTCAGAGGGTTTGTAAAAATTACAGGCTGGATAAGGGCGTTGCTAAGGCAGCGGGTTTCTTATCCAGCTTTTTTGTTTTAGGAGGAAACACTATGAAATTCATTATTAAACCAGGAATATTTGAAAAATTGCCGAGTATGTATGTTGGGGTAGTTGTTGCTCATGAAATCGATAATCAAACGTCATACCCAGAAATTTCGCAAATGTTAGATAAATATGAAAAACTAGCGCAAGATAAATTTGCTGGCGTTAATGTTAAAAAACGTCCAGAGATTATACCCTACCGAGAGGCCTTTCGGCAATTAGGAATTAATCCGAATAAGTACCCGTGTTCTGTTGAAGCCTTGTTTAAGCGCCTCTCAAAAGGAAAGAGTTTACCTCATATCAATCCGCTCGTTGATCTCAACAATGCGATTTCTTTGAAATATACACTACCAATGGGTACTCACAATTTAGATGATACTCAAGGAAATATTGAGATGCGGTTTGCTGACTCAAACACTGATACCTTTATTCCTCTGGGTAAAACAGCAGAAAATATAGAGAAGCCAGATACTGGCGAGGTTATTTATGCAGTTGGCAATGAAGTTAGGACGAGACGTTGGACTTGGCGGCAAAGTGATCAGGGGAAGATTACGCCGAATACAAGGAGTGTCTTTTTCCCAATTGATGGCTTTGCGGATGTTAACAAGGAATTGGTCGATCAGGCTGTGCAAGACTTATCAGCCAAGTTAGAAATGATTTTTAAGGTTAAAGTACAAAACGGCATTGTTGATCAGAATCACCCGATATTTGAATGGAAGTAGGCTTTTATGTCCACCATTATGAATAAAAGAAGAATATTTTTGATGATGGCAACATTATTACTTGGTAGTTTTGTAACAACACTTGCAGAAACCTTAATGAATAATGGCTTGCCAGCTATTATGAAAGAAACACATGTCAACCAGATGAGCGCTCAGTGGCTGAACACGGGATATATGCTGATGAGCGGTATGATGATGCCCTTAGCTAATTTCATCATGCATCGGTTTCCTTTGCGGCGGATCTTTACTGTGACCATGACAGTCTTTTTAACTGGCTTAATTATTTCCGCAACAGCTCCTAATTTTCCAATTCTATTATTAGGAAGATTAATTCAGGCCAGCGCAGTGGGAATCAATATGCCGTTAGTGACTAACGTTTTAACGGTAATCATTCCAGTGGAGCATCGAGGCTTAGCACTGGGGCTTGCAGGAATCATTATTAACTTGGGCCCAGCTATTGGTCCAACACTGTCAGGAGTAATTTTGGAGTATTTTAATTGGCGAATGTTGTTCATTATCTTGATTCCAATTGTCATTATAACGATCATTGCCACAAATATTTGGGTGCAAAATGTGTTGAAGCCAGTGGCAATTCCAGTTGATATTCCATCAGTTATTCTAGTTATGTTCGGGTTGGGGATTTTACTCTACAGTTTAGGACGCCTTGGTGAAATGGGTCATAATTTCCTAATCACGATGGGACTCATTGGGATTGGATTAATGGCCTTGCTGATCTTTTCCAGGCGTCAATTAAAACTGGATAATCCATTATTGGATCTTCATGTTTTCCAGTCCAAACATTTTTGCTTAGGGATGACAATTGCATTATTAATTTCAGCTGCGATTATGGCGCCAGAGTTGATATTGCCACTATTTAATCAAAATGTAAAAAAAGTTAGTGCCTTGATATCAGGTCTAGTGATGATTCCGAGTGCCTTAGCGATGGCGTTTTTGTCACCATTTGCGGGTCGTTTATATGATGACTTTGGAATTAAACATCTGGGCATCTTTGGTTCATTAATTGCTCTTTTAACAGCGGTGCCAATGTTTTTCTACGATGCAAGTACTAGCATTGTCTTAATTACGATCCTTTATTCCATTCGGTGTGGTGACTTAACCTTGGCATACACACCGGCCAGTGTTTATGCGTTAAATTCACTTTCGCAAAAGCAAGTTACCTCTGGAAATACGATTATCGTCACAATGGTTCAAGTTGCAAACTCATTTAGTACGACTCTGGCAGTTGCTATCCAAGGCCTGGTACAAAATTGGCAGATAGTTCATCATGATTCAATATTATTAGCAATGACACGAGGCTACCAAGGAGCATTTGCTTCAACAATATTGATTACGATAATTGCTTTATTGCTTTTAACAAGAATAAGTGATGCTGAAAATACTTCTAGTAACGATATATAGAAAACGACACCCAGCCAAAATAGCTGAGTGCCGCAGATCCTAAATATTTACATCTTAACTTTAATCACTTCACCATCTTTGAATGCGAACTCTATGTAGCGTTGAAAGATGGTGATTTTTTCGATTAACCGGCGAACCAACTGCGGGTCGAATTCTTGAATACCGTGTTGATGTTCATCCACGAAGTCGCTAACCTGGTCGATATTATGGAGCTTGGCTTGATTTTCGGATTCAATCCTTTGGACCTTTTCTTTTTGGTTACGCAGCTCCATTACTTGCTGGGTAAGGTCATTACAATTTTGATGCTGGTTAGCTGCTTGGATCAGCTTCAACTGCGCTTCTTCTAGTCGTTTGTCCAGCTCCTCAATCGTAGGCCCTTTGGAGTTCTTAACGATTTTCATGATATTCGCTTTGATTTGCTTATCCGCTAATTCATGGCTTTCGATTAGCTGATTGATGGCATCAAGGGTAGCGGTTTTGAGAAGAGGTTCTTTGACATTGCGGATCATGCAGCGGCTGCCTTTTTTACTGCGTTTAATACGGCTGGCACAGCGCCAAACTGCAACCTTAACGGGGTTATACCACATATTTCGTTGGAAGATATCCCCACATTTTCCACAATAGACCCGTTGCGAAAAACAATACTTGCTGTTAACTCTCCGGTGTTTGCCATTCTTAGTGGTGATACCGTTATGGCGCCGCTGGATCAAGTTCTGTACTTGCATAAAAACGGACTTGGGAATAATAGCGGGATGGTCGTTCTCAACATAGTACTGCGGCATAATGCCATTGTTCTTAACGCGCTTCTTGGTTAAGAAGTCAACGGTGTAAGTTTTCTGTAGTAGAGCGTCACCCATATATTTCTCATTCTTGAGGATCAAGGCAATCCCGCTAGAGTGCCAATTAGTTTTCTTTCCACCCGTTAATACACCGTCTGCTTTGAGTGCTTCGGCAATTTGCTTCATCGTCATCCCTTGCAGGTAGCTGTAGAAGATCCGTTTAACTGTCTTGGCTTCCTCTGGTTCAATCACCAGGTTGCCCTCTTTATCTTTGGTGTAGCCGAGAAAGTGATTATGGTTGATTAGCACTTTGCCTTGCTGGTAACGGTACTGCAGGCCGAGCTTAACGTTTTGCGATAGCGACTCACTTTCTTGCTGGGCGAGGGAAGCCATAATGGTAATTAAGACTTCACCCTTAGCATCCATGGTATTGATATTCTCCTTCTCAAAGAAGATGGCCACGTTGATGGCTTTCAGGTCACGAATGTATTTTAAACAATCGATCGTGTTTCGAGCAAAACGGCTTATTGACTTGGTGACAATCAGATCAATCTTCCCTGCTTTACAGGCTTTGATCATTTTATTGAATTGATCACGCTTTTTAGTGTTAGTTCCCGAGATCCCATCGTCGGCAAAGATTCCAGCAAAGTCCCAGCTGGGGTCTTTTTGAATCAATTCTTTGTAGTGGCTAACCTGTGTTTCGTAGGAGTTAGCCTGTTCATCGAGTTCAGTTGAAACCCGGCAGTAGGCAGCAACTCGCAGCCTTTCTGATTGCGGTTCATCTGGAGAACGGTTAATGCTGTTGCCGTGTTGCTGATGAGCCGGAATGATACGTACTTTACCCAATTAAATCTACCTCGCTTTTGATGATGCTATACAGATATTCTGCTTGTTTTAATGGTTCATTAAAACGTTGACGAATTACCTCACGATAAAAATGCTGACTGACCAAGGTATTCTTCGGCAGGTGTTCAGCCAAATGCAGTCCGCACTTGAGTTGAAAGACAATCTCGTGTTGGCTATTAACTTTGATGTTCTGGACAAAAGCCTTGAATAAGCCAGAATCAAAGTCGTCCAGCATTTGTCCCTGTTGGCACCAGCGAAGAAGGTCACGAAAATCTCCCAGGTTATTAGCATTATCAGTATTGTTGCTGCTAATTTGCTTGATCTGTTGCTGGCATTGATAGCTACTTTGTTCCAGTTCAGCGGTCTGATTAATGTACAGCCCCTTATCGATTAAGCCTTCTTTCACTAATTTCATCAGCGTTTCGGCTTTCTGATCGTTGGACTCAATCTGATTAGTTAATTTGCTTAATTATCCGTCTGGATCGTTGAAGTTTTCCTTCAGCTCTTGTACCAATGGAGAGAGTAAAAATTTCCTGCTGAAAATCAGTTTATTCATCATGATGCAGAAGGCATTTTGAATGCTTTTTTCAGAAACCGACTTCACTGGACATAGCTTTGCCGAGTGCAAATGCTTCTGACAAGCCCAGCAGATTTTGTTAGGGCGGGTTTGACGCTTGAAAGTGGAGCCGCAATGGTCACAAATGATCTTGCTAGAGAATAGGTAGTGTTGTTGATACTTATGACTGCCGGACTCAATATTTCGCTGTTGGGCAGTTTGTTTTAACCATTCTTGTACTTCATTAAATTCGCGATGGCTGACTAAGGCCGGATGATGTTCTTCAATTAAGTATTGTGCTAGTTCACCTTGATTAAAATGCCGGTGGTATTGATCATCACGGTAAGTTTTTTGGCACAGCATATCGCCGGTATAGTTGATATTGCGAAGAATATTAATGACCGTACTGCTCCACCAATGGTGGCCACGCTGGGTTGGAATATGTTCATTGTTCAGCTGCTTAGCAATTTGACCAGTTGATGTGCCTCGGAGAAACTGACTGAAGATTTGTTTCACGATCCGAGCTTCTCGTGGCCTAATAGCCAAATTGCCATTCTGAATCGAGTAGCCGTATGGTGCTGAAGAAACTTTGAAACTGCCATCCGCAAACCGCTTTCGAATGGACCAGCGTAAATTACCCGCAGTTGAGTGTGATTCATCCTGAGCAATGCTGCTGAGAATAGAAAGAAACAGTTCACTAGCCATCTCACCCGTATTGATTCGTTCCTTTTCAAAGTAAATTGGAATGTTTAATTGTTGTAGTTCACGAACAATTTGCAAACAATCAGTAGTGTTACGTGATAGTCGGCTAATTGACTTGGTAATCACCAAATCGATCCGGTGGTTATGGCAATCAGCGAGTAATTCTTTTAAGGCATTGCGGTGATTCAGTTTGGTGCCCGAAATCCCCTCATCAAAGTAGATTCTAGCTAGCTGCCAATTAGGATGGCGGTTGATATATTCCTGATAATGCTGCCGCTGATTTTCCAGGCTTTCCAATTGTGCTACGTTATCAGTGGATACCCGGCAATAAGCCGCTACTCTTAATTGTTTCACATCACGTTGGTAGCCTTGAATTTTCGTAATGGTTGACATGGCAAACCTCCTTTCATCAGTGTGGTATGTTAGCTCTGAACAGTTGATGTATCAACGCTTTCTGGCTTTAATGGTGGAAAGGATTGCTGATTTAATTGATCAATTTGCTTGAATTCATTCTCGGAGATCAATCCCTTGTTTAGTAGTTTCGTGATGAGCTGGCGGGATTGTTGATAATGCAGTTCATTCAGTAATTGTTGTTGTGTTACGTTAGTTTTAAAGGGCATCAGTGGTTGGTGAGTCACGGTTTTAACTTTTTTAGTCATTGTAATTACCTCCACTGATAAGCCAGCTAAGTCCAAAAAGTAAACCATGGCAAAATAAAAAAGCCTGCAGACCGCAGTCCACAGGCATGAATTAAAGTAGTTGATTGACACGTTGCTGAATTTGATGGGGGTCATAACCGGCTCGTCTTAGACGGTTAATTCGATCACTACCGTTACCCCAGGTTCCGCGAATTACCTCACGGGCCACTTGGTCGACGGATTTTCGATTCAATAGTTGATTAACTTTTTCTTGGACGATTGGGTAATTATAACCCGCCGCGGTTAAACGCTGTTGCCGATCAGCGCCATTACCCCATTGACCAGCTAGTACTTCATTAGCCAGTTCATCAGAACTCTTTCTGGTGACTGGCCTTTCTTTGTTAATCACGGCAGCGTAATCGATAAACGCATAATCTAAATCGCAGCTACCATTAACACCAGGCACGGAACCGGTAGAAGAATGCTGCCAGATGCCGTAGCTGCCATTATAGTTGCAACGTGATCCGTACTCAGCTACCCAGATAGCATAACGTTGGGCGACTACTGGAGAGATGTAGGTCTGCAGTGGTGATTGGGAGATGTATAACCCTGCGTAGCAACCATGCTGTTCAAGAACCGAGCAGAAACTTTTTACTAAACTATCGCAAAAACTCCGTCCTTGTCGGAATTGCCACTGTTCTTCCAGGTCAAAGTAGATTGGAAAGTCAAAGTGACGATTGCCCAAGACGGTTAAGCAAGCGCAGGCTTCGTTAGCAGCATCAGCGGGTGAAATCGCATAGGAGTACCAATAAGCGCCCACTTGCAAACCAGCCGACTTCGCTTGAGCATAGTGTTCTGCAAAATAGCGATCTTCTTGGCTAGCTGAGCGTCCATATCCAGCGCGAACTAGGACGAACTTAACACCACTAGCTTTGACAGCTTGGAAGTCAACATGCCCCTGCCACTCTGAAATATCAATTCCTTGGATCATGATTTATCACCATCCTTATCGTGTAATTGCTGCAAAACACTCTTTAGTTTATCGGGCACTGGCAAACCGAGGCGGCTGGCATTCTCAAGTAGGGAAATACCTTCATTGGAAATGTAAAAGAAGATGGTAGCCGTTCTGATTGCCGAACCGTTCTTCAATAAATGAATGTCTAAGACATTAGCAATTCCCACTAAAACTAAAATGAGAATTTTCCTGGTGAGTCCTCGGAAGCCAATTTCGCTCGATAGCTGATGTTCATTGATGGCACAGAGGATTCCGGTTAAGTAATCCACCACCATAAAGATCAGCAGGGCATACAAGAAATCATCCAGCCCGCCCAAGTACCAGCCAAGAAAAGCACCAATGGCACCACAGCAGGAGTTGATAGTAAGCAAACTTGTTTTCATCTTGGTAAATAAACTCCTCTCGAGTATTCAGCTTTGATTTCCATATATTCATGACCGTATTTGACATAATCGATAAAGCCAATGTTGTAACCTCGGTTCTCAAACCAGATGTTAGTGTTTTCGTCAATATCGTTACGGTAGCGAATGATGAAAGAGAGCTGCTTTTCCAGCTTTACGGAAACGGCGGTGTAATATTCCTGGCCATGCAGAGCAGAAACCTTGGCCCAAACTTCTGCAAAAATACTATTTTCCCGAATATCTTCACCAGTATTAGGGTTGATTTTCCCAGTATCCATCATTTTCATTAACTGAATTCGTTTGTTCAGTTCGCCAATATCAGCGATTTTGCTGACCCGTTTATTTTGCTGCTGCAATTAAAATTCCTCCTTCCGGTAAGGCGCTAAAATAGCACGGAGAAATTTAATCATGGCATCAAAATCGGCCGTTTCTCGGTATTCGTAAAGGTAGGCAATCGTGTAGAGCACCGCTGTGTGAATATCGTCAGGGAGGGGATCAAATACCGACAATGGCTGCCGGAGCACATTCTCGACAGTAGCAGTTGCGGAACCAATCAGTTTGGTGATAAGGTCATCTTCTGTTGTGACGTCAACCCTCAGGTAGGTTTTTGCTTCAGCCAAAGTAATAACAGCCACATTCCATCATTCCTTTCTACTTGGCAGCCATTGCGAGTGTCTTAATAGCTTCTGGCAAAATGACTTTACCATCGACACGTTGTGAGCCTAGGAAACCAACCTGACCAGTTACGGCGTAAAGTTCATTAAGACGTTTGAAGGTTCGTCCTTGGCGATCTGCAATCCAGTAGTAATTGAAGTCACCAAAAAGCACCGGCTTGTTACCGGCAGCTAGTGTTGGCATAAACGGGCTGGTATAAACTGGGCAGTTGAGAATTCGATCAGGTTGTCCCGCCTGGACAGATGGCTGCCAGATGTATTGATCGTTCTTATCTTTCATTTTGCGAATTGCCTTAACGGTGTTATCGTTCATTAGAAAGACGGCATTTTGTCGATATGGCGCTTTTAAGGAATAGAAGAGGTCGATTAAATCATCAAAGGTCAGGGAATCTGCTTTAGCGGCAGTAGATCCGGCTGAAGCCCCGTTTGTATCAGTAAGAATGCCGGATGGCTGGCCCGTGCCCGTACCGGTTAAAAAGGATTGCTCTTCGGCATTGCCCAACCGGCGGCCAAATTCATCGGAAAGGTAAGTCATTAAGTCAAAGGCGGAATCGTTCAGTAGCTCTTCCGATACCTTGATCAGGGTGCCAAGTTTATGTGCACCGAGCGATACTTGGCTAAATTGGGTGTTGGATTCCGTGTAGGCAGCCTCTTCGTCAAGCCAAGCCGCGGTTCCTTCGCTGGCAACAACGGGAATTTTATGTTCGCCACTGTTAGTTTGGATAACGTGGCTAATGGTCCGTAGAACGTTGGCTTCCTGCAGCTTTTGAATTAATTGATTTTCGAATTCATCAGGAACCAGGAAGCCGCCATCAGGATCGGCACCTTCTTTTAAGGCATTGACCACACCACGTCCACGCATCATTTGCCAAAAGTCTTTTGCATACCCTGTTTGTTTATTGGATAGAGTTCCATCAGCCGGGGTATTAGTAATGGCCTGGGAAGTCGGCTGATTTAGAGCAGCTTCAATTTCCTCTTGCTTATGGCGACGGTCAATTTCCTTGCCGAGATTGACGACATCTTGTTCCATTTTTTCGTAGGTAGCATTATCTTCAGCGGATAATACGTCGGCTTCCTTTTGTTTGGTATCAAGAAAGTCCTTGGCTTGCTTCCAGATCCGGGCACGCTTTTCTTGCAGTTCAGTAATCTTATTCATAGGTATGTTCCTCCTCAAATTAGTGCGATAACAAAGAAAGCCGCTTTTGCAGCGACTTTACAGAGATAGTTGATTTAGTTGTTGGCTTGAGTTTATTAAGTAAAACAAGGTCTGATTGCTTGTCAGAGTATGAGTAACAATCTGTTATGTTCTTATCTTGACCAAGCATTTTGTCCGCAAAGCCCAATTCAATCGCTTTGTTGACGTTCATCCAAGTTTCATCATCCATCATGGCTGAAATCTTTTCTCGGGGCAGGTTAGTTTTCAGCTCATAAGCATTGTTAATTGATTCTTTGGTTTCGGCTAACATTTGAGCGGCTTGATCCAAGTCTTTCTTTTGACCACCGACAATGGTTAAAGGATTATGGATCATTAACATTGCTGCCGGTGCCATTGAAACATTGGTTCCCGCCATAGCAATTACTGATGCTGCAGAAGCGGCAATCCCATCGATCTTGACATTAACATCGTCGGGATAATTCATCAGCATCATGTAAATACGACTGGCAGCTACGCAGTCACCTCCAGGAGAGTTAAGCCAGAGATCAATTGGTCCTTGGCTTTCGTTGAGTTCATCCTGGAACACTTGTGGTGAAATATCATCTTCAACCCAGCTATCTGGGGCAATGACTCCCGAAATTGCTAGTTGACGCTGGCCGCCATCATGGTTCCAGTTCCAGAATCTTTTCAAATCTGATCATCCTCACTTTCTTGTTTTGGCTTTGGGTTATAGAAATTGCCGGCTTGACTTAGCGGCAGCATGTTGCCGTTAACCAAGTACTGATCACCGCCTTCACTTGCCGGAATTCGGTTGAGATCTTCAAGTTCCCGAATGTCGTTAGCGGACAACCAGCCGTTTTGCCGACCGATGGCTTAGCCATTCATGCGGCTTTCATAATCACCACGAAGCAAGCCGTCAACGTTGAACTTGATAAAGTATTTCTGCTGATCATCAGTGGAAAGCAGCTGCTGATTCATGGCCTGTTCCCAACGAACACACCAGGGGTTTAAGGTATACTTCACAAATTCCAGTGACTGTTGTTCGATGTTGGAGAAGGTTGATCGATCCAGATCACCGACCATATGAGGGGGTATCCGGAAGATCCGGGCAATTTCGTCAAGCTGAAACTTCCGGGTATCGAGAAACTGAGCCTGGTCTGGCGGAATGGAGAGCTGGTGAAAAGTCATCCCTTCTTCAAGGACCGCAATGCTATGATTGTTAGATCCAGAAAATTGAGATTGCCAGCTTTTGCGCAGGCGTTCCGGGTCCTTCACCACATTAGGATGTTCGAGAACGCCGCCAGGGGTTGCATCGTTCTTAAAGAAGGTTGAACCATATTGCTCAGCAGCCATCGATAAGCCTATCGCGTTCTTAGCCATGGCAATGGGGCTATAACCGATTAGGCCATCAAAACCTAACCCAGCAATGTGGAAAACTTCATCAGACAGGAGGATCACTTGCTTGAATTTATTCTTCGCCTGGTAATCGTCATAATTTCTGGTGTAGGTATAATAGAGTTCACCGTTGGTGGCGCGGTTAACGTCTATTCGATCCGGCATTAAAGGATAAAGACCAGTAATCTGCCCTTGACCATTCCGGATAATCTGGGCATAGGCGTTACCCCAAAGTAAAAGATGGTTCATCAAGGTTTCCCGGAAGATGAAACTGGTCATCTCTGGGTTAGGCGCATCATGCAGCAAAAAATAAAGCGGGTGCTTGATCGCCCGTTGCTTGCCGCCATCATTAGTGTATTGGTAAATATGAAGTGGTAATTCTGCTAACCCTTCAGCTAATACCCTGACGCAGGCATAAACAGCCGTATTCTGCATTGCTGTGCGTTCAGTTACTGTTTGTCCTGCCATCGAACTGCCGAAAAGAAATGACATAGTGCTAGACAAGGTATTCTTAGGTGAAGCTTTGTTGGTGTGGAATAGTTTATTGAAAAAGCCCATAGCATCAACTCCTTTCAGGGCATAATAAAAGCACCGACTTGTTTAAAGCCGATGCTAATTTTGAATATTTAATTCTTTTTCAATTTCTTGGGCAGTAAATGTTTGATCATGCTTGAAATCATCAAAGCCCCTTTGAATTTCTCGGTTAAATTCACTTTTTGATAGCTTTGATAGATCTAATGATCGTTTACCTTTTTCGTTTGTAGATGTCATTTCTTTTACCTGCCTTGACAACAACAACCGTAAAGACTTCATCTTGAATATCAGCAATGATGCGGTAACTACCAATTCGGTAACGCCACAGAGTACCGAGTTCACCTTCCAGGGCTTTGCCCCAAACTCTAGGATTATCAGAACCTTCGATATGTTTGTCAAGCCAATTAATGATTCGTCGCTGAACAGGTTTATCGAGATTTTTCTTAAAATCTTTTAGTGCTTTTTGATTAAATGACCAAGTGTATTTCATCATTAAAGACCTAATTGCTTCTTAACGTCATTGCGAGATACGGTTTGACCATGGGATTCGCGGATATTTTTGACTGCATCTTGGTAGTCAAGGCTATCCTCAAGCTTTTCTAAAACGGCACTTCGCATGAATTCAGTAGAAGTTTGACCATCAAGATCCGCTTGTTTGTGAATCAGTTTTAAGACATCTTCATCAAAACGGATAGTAGTGGACTTAGTAGTAGTTGCCATGTTTAGACCTCCTCGGATTTATTAATGATATTATAGCACATTAGAATGCAAATGCGTTCTATTTTGATGATTAAAGCATCAATAGTCCACGTCCGTCATAAACCGAGTCACCACTGTCTTCATTTCGGATTGCCCGATCCAAACCCATGATAGTTGCTACTACGCCATCAATTTTTTCAGTGGATTTGGCCTTGTCGGGCTTAATGTTGCCTGCGGGGTCAGTCCGAATATAGATATTATCCATCATCCAGCGCATTATCGGGTGGCCACCGTGGGTGATCTTCTTTTCGAGGGTTAACCGCATCAGCTCCTTGGTTGGCGGCGTCATATCTTTAAAGCCCTGGCCAAATGGCACGACCGTAAAGCCCATTCCTTCCAGGTTTTGCACCATTTCAACAGCTCCCCATCGGTCAAACGCGATTTCTCGGATATGATATTTCTTACCAAGATCGTCAATAAAATGTTCGATAAAACCATAGTGAACGACATTACCTTCGGTAGTTTGCAGATATCCTTGCTGTTTCCAGATGTCGTATGGAACATGGTCGCGGCGAACCCGTAAGTCGACATTGTCTTCAGGAATCCAAAAGTAGGGGAGCAAAGTGTAGCCTTCCGATTCATCACGAGGTGGAAAGACAAGGACAAAGGCCGTGATATCAGTGGTGGAAGATAGGTCCAATCCGCCATAGCAATCGCGCCCGCGCAACTCATTGGGGTCAACTGGAAAAACGCAAGCATCCCACTTATCCATCGGCATCCAACGAACGTCCTGTTTAACCCATTGATTTAGTCGGAGCTGCCGGAAGGTGTTTTCTTCAGCCGGATTTTCTTTGGCTGAATTGTAGGCGTCCTTTACTTTTTCCATTTTGACGGTAATTCCTAGTGAGGGATTGGCATTTTTCCAAACCTCGGGGCTGGACCAATCCTCGTCACGCCCGGCTCCGTAAATAACCGGATAGAAACGAGAATCATGTTTGCGGCCTTTCATAATATCGATCGCTTTTTGATGAACTTGATAGCAGATGGAATGTTCATCGTTGCCGGCGGTAGTGATTAAAAAGTAAAGCGGCTGGGTGCGGGCATCCCCAGAACCTTTCGTCATCACATCGTAAAGCTTTCGATTCGGTTGAGTGTGCAATTCGTCAAAGATAACCCCAGAAACGTTAAATCCGTGTTTGGAATAAGCATCAGCAGATAGAACCTGGTAGAAACTATTAGTTGGCTCATAAATTAATCGTTTCTGGGAAGCTAAGATTTTGCAACGCTTCTTTAAGGCCGGATTCATTCGTACCATGTCAGCAGCCACATCAAATACAATTGCTGCCTGTTGGCGATCAGCGGCACAACCATAAACCTCAGCTCGTTCTTCGCCATCGGCACAACAAAGCAGCAGGGCGATTGCCGCAGCCAATTCTGACTTGCCCTGTTTCTTGGGGATTTCCACATAAGCAGTGTTGAACTGCCGGTATCCGTCTGGCTTAAGAATTCCGAAGATGTCACGGATGATTTTTTCTTGCCAATCAATCAGATCAAAAGGTTTTCCTGCCCAGGTACCTTTGGTATGGCAAAGACATTCGATAAACGAAACTGCAAAGTCGGCTGCATCTTTGTTGTAGGTGGAGTCTTTAGCCATAAAACGAGTTGGCTGGTAATTCTTTAGCTTGCGCAAAGCGAGATCACATCCTTTCGGTAGTACTAAAAAAGCACTGAGCTTTAACCCAATGCTAAATTGATTAATTGAACTTGCCTGTCAAAATCAGATTGATGTATCCAGCGCGATCAGTATTCAAATAGTTGATCAATTCATGGCAATTATAGTAATAGGCCAGGCGTTTCACGTTTTCGACATCAAACATATTCGTTTCGCCCGTATTGCGAATTAAAAGGACCTGTTGACGGATCCGATCTCGTTTAGCTAATTCATCTTTAATCCGATTCATAATTAAGCCTCCTGATTCTTAAATGCAGCAGAGCCAGTTAAGTTGCGGAGCAGCACCTTCCGTTGTGCCTTAAACTTTGGGCCAATGAAGCCAAGTCGTAGCAGGAAGCAACGGAAGGCATATTTTTCATTGTTTTCCTCCCGTGGTTCTGACAGTAATTCAAAATTTTATTTCTTTATTTCCTTGTTATTCTAACAGTGACAAGCTTTAAGCCGCTTTTTGAGTATCCCCCCTTAAAGCACCACTGTTACTATTTTCGTTTAGTCAAAATTGTGAACCTGAGTTGCCAGTCTGTGCCTTGCATGCTTGTCAACCAGGTCTTGCCGGAAGTAGTTGAATGTCAAGAGGAAGAGCGTAGCGGCTCTTGACATGCAACTACTGGAGGCGAAATAATTCCTGCAAGCATCCAGGTCAGACTTCGCGACACAAAAAAACACTTGCCTCTCCAGACAAGTCAGTTAAAATGAGATTACCACAAATCACCAACTGAAAAGAGGAGATACAAGTGCTAATTCCATTTATAACTTATCTGTTTAAAATTATCAAGTTTTTATGCGAACATATTGACCAACAATCTCAAAAAATTCATGAACTTGAAGAAGAAATCAACGCCTTTAAAAAATATTCTAAAAAGCCTCAGTTTGATAAACCGGCTGACCTTGATTTCCAGAAATTAACAATCGACAAACTGCCGAAAGTGGTTAAAGCAGAAACCGTTAATTACCGTCAATTACTACAAGAAAAATTCCAACTCACTGGTAAACCGATCAAACCAATCGTGCGTCATGGTCAAAACCAAGGCCCGGCAGCAGACTCCGTCTGCCCACATTGTGGTGCGCCACAGATTTATCTCTATCAAAACAATGGAGCACAAGGACAATTAGTTTGTAAAATTTGTGGTGAACGTTTTATTGCACATAAGAAACACTCAAAAGATATCGAGCTATTATGTCCCCACTGTGAACGGCGAATTTATAAGATCAAAACACGCAAGGACTTTGATATTTATCGTTGTCCACACACCGATTGCCCTTATTACCAAAAAAGATTAAGCAAGCTTTCTAAGAAGGAACGCAAACTTTTTAAAAGTGAACCAAATCGTTTTAAAATGCGTTACATCTACCGTCAGTTCCATCTTAAGCTGGCAGATCTAGAACAAGACAGTGACATTCCCACACGAGTTAACTTAAATAACATTCATAGTTCACCCCAAGTCTTAGGACTGATTTTGACCTACCATGTTAATTATGGGATGTCAGCTGAAAAAACTGCCGCACTCATGTATGACGTCCACCAGGTTAAAATCTCTGGTCAAACTATTCGGAACTACGCACGCTCAGTCGCAGCTTATGTGAGACCCTTTACTGATCACTATCCATACCAGCTGTCCGATCAGTTCTGTGGTGATGAGACTTACATCCGAGTTTCAGGAAAGTGGCACTACATATACTTCTTCTTTGGTGCCACTAATAAAATTATTTTGTCACATCGTGTCAGTCCACATCGTGATACTAAAACCGCGATTCAAGCTATCTTTGATGTCATTCGACGTCTGGATCCACTTCCAGCAGATTTAAACTTGATCGTGGATGGTAATCCCATTTACAAGTTAGCCCAGGCCTTTTTTAAAGAAAATGGTTTCCCTTTTAAAATCTCGCAAGTCATTGGCTTAACCAATGAAGATGAGGTTTCGCGCCAATATCGACCTTTAAAACAGATTATCGAGCGCTTAAATCGCACTTTTAAAGGTAACTATAAAATGTTGGGTGGTTTTAATTCAGACGCTGGCTCGATCGCTCATGTGGCACTTTTTACCACTTATTTCAACTTTCTGCGGCCACATTCAAAGCTTAAAGACAAACATGTTCCGGTTCAAATTCCTGAGCTAAAAACATGTGCCGATATGCCACAGAAGTGGCTCAAACTACTTGAACTAACTGAAAAATTCCTAACTCAACCACAACCTGCTTAGCGAAAAAATTAGCTAAGTGTAGGTTTATTTGACTTGTCCAGAATAATGTTTTAACGATAGTGATTTAAACTTTAACATTCAGACACCTTATTCTTATTGCCTAGACCACCTACCTACTCACTATTTTCATAGATTATTTTGAATTACCGTTCTGACAGTAATTCAAAATTTTATTTCTTTATTTCCTTGTTATTCTAACAGTGACAAGCTTTAAGCCGCTTTTTGAGTATCCCCCCTTAAAGCACCACTGTTACTATTTTCGTTTAGTCAAAATTGTGAACCTGAGTTGCCAGTCTGTGCCTTGCATGCTTGTCAACCAGGTCTTGCCGGAAGTAGTTGAATGTCAAGAGGAAGAGCGTAGCGGCTCTTGACATGCAACTACTGGAGGCGAAATAATTCCTGCAAGCATCCAGGTCAGACTTCGCGACACAAAAAAACACTTGCCTCTCCAGACAAGTCAGTTAAAATGAGATTACCACAAATCACCAACTGAAAAGAGGAGATACAAGTGCTAATTCCATTTATAACTTATCTGTTTAAAATTATCAAGTTTTTATGCGAACATATTGACCAACAATCTCAAAAAATTCATGAACTTGAAGAAGAAATCAACGCCTTTAAAAAATATTCTAAAAAGCCTCAGTTTGATAAACCGGCTGACCTTGATTTCCAGAAATTAACAATCGACAAACTGCCGAAAGTGGTTAAAGCAGAAACCGTTAATTACCGTCAATTACTACAAGAAAAATTCCAACTCACTGGTAAACCGATCAAACCAATCGTGCGTCATGGTCAAAACCAAGGCCCGGCAGCAGACTCCGTCTGCCCACATTGTGGTGCGCCACAGATTTATCTCTATCAAAACAATGGAGCACAAGGACAATTAGTTTGTAAAATTTGTGGTGAACGTTTTATTGCACATAAGAAACACTCAAAAGATATCGAGCTATTATGTCCCCACTGTGAACGGCGAATTTATAAGATCAAAACACGCAAGGACTTTGATATTTATCGTTGTCCACACACCGATTGCCCTTATTACCAAAAAAGATTAAGCAAGCTTTCTAAGAAGGAACGCAAACTTTTTAAAAGTGAACCAAATCGTTTTAAAATGCGTTACATCTACCGTCAGTTCCATCTTAAGCTGGCAGATCTAGAACAAGACAGTGACATTCCCACACGAGTTAACTTAAATAACATTCATAGTTCACCCCAAGTCTTAGGACTGATTTTGACCTACCATGTTAATTATGGGATGTCAGCTGAAAAAACTGCCGCACTCATGTATGACGTCCACCAGGTTAAAATCTCTGGTCAAACTATTCGGAACTACGCACGCTCAGTCGCAGCTTATGTGAGACCCTTTACTGATCACTATCCATACCAGCTGTCCGATCAGTTCTGTGGTGATGAGACTTACATCCGAGTTTCAGGAAAGTGGCACTACATATACTTCTTCTTTGGTGCCACTAATAAAATTATTTTGTCACATCGTGTCAGTCCACATCGTGATACTAAAACCGCGATTCAAGCTATCTTTGATGTCATTCGACGTCTGGATCCACTTCCAGCAGATTTAAACTTGATCGTGGATGGTAATCCCATTTACAAGTTAGCCCAGGCCTTTTTTAAAGAAAATGGTTTCCCTTTTAAAATCTCGCAAGTCATTGGCTTAACCAATGAAGATGAGGTTTCGCGCCAATATCGACCTTTAAAACAGATTATCGAGCGCTTAAATCGCACTTTTAAAGGTAACTATAAAATGTTGGGTGGTTTTAATTCAGACGCTGGCTCGATCGCTCATGTGGCACTTTTTACCACTTATTTCAACTTTCTGCGGCCACATTCAAAGCTTAAAGACAAACATGTTCCGGTTCAAATTCCTGAGCTAAAAACATGTGCCGATATGCCACAGAAGTGGCTCAAACTACTTGAACTAACTGAAAAATTCCTAACTCAACCACAACCTGCTTAGCGAAAAAATTAGCTAAGTGTAGGTTTATTTGACTTGTCCAGAATAATGTTTTAACGATAGTGATTTAAACTTTAACATTCAGACACCTTATTCTTATTGCCTAGACCACCTACCTACTCACTATTTTCATAGATTATTTTGAATTACCAATTGTTTAATGCTATTAATATGATGTAAGGAGTTGATATTTATGACGTTGAGAGTAAAGCAAAGTGAATTTAAGGCTCATATGAATGCTTATTTAGATCAAATTTGCCAGAACGATCAGATAGTTTATGTTTCTCGAACTAATAATCAATCAGTTGCTGTTATGTCACAGGAAAAATTGTACTGGATGGAAAAAGCACTACAGTCTGAAAAAGATTCAATAGATTATGCCATTGCTCGAGACCAGCTTATTCAGCGACACGTTTTATCAGATGATCCCGTTACTGAGGCAAAAAATGAGTACTGGGGCCAATTTAAATAATGCTTCTAATTCATTCCTTTCCTGCTTCTCAAGAGCCGTTCCATGACGTCATCCTGTGGTGTAGATCCTTGATAGGCTGTTGCGTTGTTTTCCTTAACCACTTGAAAGATCTGAAACCATAATTGGCTTGATTGCTTCATGTAGTCGCGGCTCATTGACACGTAGGGTGATGCAATTGCGTTTCCAGTAGTTGGGTGGCGAGCAAGGAAGCCAAATTTAGAGATGCATTCTTCACATTGAATCCACCGACTAACACTAACTGCATATTGTTCGATCAGCTGGGTGTTGACTAGTTTTTCGCCCCCGCGTTCCCCCAGCCACTCCCAGGTTTCATGAAAGATGTCGGCGGCGTCAAACTCTAAACCATTCTTCTGCTTGGCTTTGAGGTACTTCTTCACTGGCGGCATAACATGCCCTTCAAGATTAGTCGGAGTAGGCAAATCAATTACAGTTGCTTCCTGGCCGGCTTCGAGCTTATTGTGAAGTGATTTAGATTTCCGGCCAGCTCCGATCCGAGCCCCGCCACGATTTGTACCATCTTTAGCCAAATCTCTCCCTCCTTCCGGCAGGGGTTAATACCCTGTTTGATTTCTATTTTTTGTACACGAAGGCCCAGCCCCGCTCCCGCGCAAAGAATTTTTAACGATTTGCTGGCCCCCTCCGTTGATTAATAGTGGTATTGACGTGGCTTTTGATGCCAACGATCGTCCATCTGGGCGGTAATCCGGGAGTGACAAGGCTTGCATAATGCCATCAAGTTCTTGAAATCATTGGTTCCACCGTGTTCTAAAGGAAGAACATGATGGACCTCAGTGGCCCGGGTGTACCTGCCTTGGCTCAAGCACATCTCGCAGAAAGGGTGGTGGAGCAGATACTGCTGCCTGATCTTTGGCCAGCCACGATGATAACGTGGTCGGCTTCGCTTTGGTCGTTGGTAACGATTGTAGTGGGAGCTGACTTGCCTGGCGTGAATATCACAGTAAGTGTTGTGGGTCAGTCGCGGGCAGCCAGGATACCGACAGGGCTTCTTAGGTGAGTAAGGCATGGCACTCCTCCTTTCTGCAGGCATAAGAAAAACCCAGCAGGGTAACCTGCCAGGCCTCAGTGTTATAAAGCAAATGCCTTGTCTTAATTTTCTACACTATCATCGTAACATGAATAAGGCTTCTATTTGTTCTCTGTTTTACCTCATTAATGGTGTGCTCCGTAAAGCAGGAGGGTAAGGTGGTCGAGTGCCTTATTCTTTCGGTTGTAGGCAGTGGTTTTAGCGATGAAGTACTTGTCCATCAGCATGGCTAGTCCTTGGTTCATTGACTGGTTGGGGGTTCGGTAACAAACGTCGAGAACAAAACGCTCGTCCTCAGACAGCTCTTGCCAGGCTGGTTCAAACCATTTGAAGTAAAGCCGGGCTTGCTGGTAGCGTTCATTCAGCTTAGCAGTTTGGCTAATGCCATGGATCAGCCGGTGTTCGGTGGGATTGTCCTTGTTGCTGCTGCTCGGGGCGAAGCCATACTGTGGGGAACTGACACCAAGCATCTGTTCTTTGGCCAGTTTCAAATCATCCTGGTAAGAATCAATGATGAACTTCATGCCATCGTAGTCTTTTAAAGCTGCAACGGTAGCTCTTCGTTTATCTAGGTAATTCCACATGATACTCATGCCACAACACTCCCTCTCAAGTTAGCCTTCACCGCGTTGATCAATGCCAGCTGGATTTTATCCTTGTGCTTCAAGGCGGCCAGAATGTTCTCATCAATTGTGTCTTCAGTGATAATGTGGTGGATCACCACGGGCTGGTGCTGACCCTGCCTCCAGAGCCGGGCATTGGTTTGCTGGTAAAGTTCCAGACTCCAAGTCAGTCCATACCAGATTAAGGTGGCACCACCAGCTTGCAGGTTGAGCCCGTGACCCGCGGAAGCAGGATGGATCAGTGCGAGTGGAATCCTGCCAGCGTTCCAGTCTTGAATATCTTTAGGTGTTTTAATCTCGCGAACCGTGAAACGTTGTTTAATCTGTGCAAGATCATGCTTGAACCAGTAAGCAACTAGCACGGGCTTGCCGTTTGCGGCTTCGATTAGATCTTCTAAAGCATCGAGTTTGCGCTGGTGGATTTGAACAACTTGCTGCTGATGATCGTAGATACAACCATTAGCCATCTGACATAGCTTGTTGGAGAGACTGGCCGCGTTCAGTGCATCAATTTGCTGGCCTTGGGTTGAAACCACCAACTGGGCCTTGAGTTCATCATAAATGGCTTGTTCACTACGACTCATCTTGACCGGCACCGTGTTCATGGTTAGCGGCGGCAGGTCTAAGTAATCCTGAGACTTCATGGAGATTGTGATATCATCAATGGCTCGGTAAATACTTTGTTCAGCACCTGGCTTTGGCTTGTAGGTAAAAACCTAGTACATATTTCGTTTATCTGGATCAAAATACGCGGCTCGGTAGTAAGAAATGAAGCGGCCGAGTCTTTTTCCCATGTCCAGCACCCGGAATTCTGCCCACAGATCCATCAATCCATTGGAGGATGGCGTGCCAGTCAAACCAACCACGCGCTTGATTAATGGCCGTACTCGTTTGAGGGCTTTGAAGCGTTGGGAACGATAAGATTTGAAACTTGATAGCTCATCAATTACCAGCATATCGTAATTAAAGGGTACGCCGGAAGACTCGATTAGCCACTTTAAGTTTTCCCGATTAATAATGTAAATGTCGACATTTTGGTGCAGGGCTTTAATACGTTGTGGCTTGGAACCTGTTACGACCGAATAGGTCAGATCCTTTAAGTGATTCCACTTCTCAATTTCTTTTGGCCAGGTTTGTTTAGCCACCCTAAGCGGGGCCACAACTAAGACTCGGTGAACTTTGTCTTCTTGGTGGCCGTCAGGGTAATAACACTTTTACCCAGGCCCATGTCAAGCAGGATGGCAGCGACTGGATGATCCAGAATAAACTGAGTCGCATATTGTTGATATTCATGCGGTTTGTATTGCATCGAGCATTCCTCCAATCTGATCTAATTGGTCGCAGACAAAGAATTGAAAGCCAAGTTGTTTTAACCGATTGAGTCTTTGTACCTGCAGTGGGCGGGGATGTTTACCTGGAGCTTTCATTTCCACAAAACCCATATGACCATCAGGAAGCAGAACTAACCGGTCTGGCACTCCGGCCATGGAAGGAGAGGTGAACTTCAGGCAGAGTCCGCCGCGATGCTGAGTAGCTTTCACAAAAGCGGCTTCGATTCGTTTTTCTAACATTTTTGATAATCCTTTCTAATCGCTGATTCATCAACGCTTTCACACGATTTGTGACGGTCATGTCAGTTGAATTACTACTCTTCTCTATACTTCTTTTTCTATGTTTTATTTCTATATACAAGTAAGAAAATAGACTGTCATGAGTGTCATAGTTGTTAAGGAAGGTTGATGGATCAAGCTTTTTTCTTAATTGAGAATGACGGTCAATGACACTCAGCTGAGAAACTCGTCAGCATCGACCTTCAATCGTAGTCCTTTGACGAACCTTCCATGTTGTTTTCGCAGACGTTGGAAGCCGGCATTCTTGAGGGCGGTGTAGAAGTCAGTGGTGCTTCGGGTATACTCACCGATGGTTTGGCAGTACTCACGGTATTTTTGATAGAGATCACCTGACTTTTGCTCATAGTTCGGGTCCAATTCGCATTTTTCGTTGAGAAAGTGCCCAAGCCAATCATTGTCGGCATGATAAGCATTGACCGCTTTCTCGACTGCAGCCGGAGTAGTTAACCGATAATTTTGCTGAATGATTCGTTGCGCACCCTCAATGATCCACTGCAAAACAGCTGGACCAGCTTGTTCGGTTAGATACTGGGCATAGTTTTTAATGTCGTTCCGTGTGGCAATCTTGGCCTTAAAGGGAATCACAATTAACCGCCGCCAAATTCCTTCATCATTACCACCCACGTGGGGGAGGTAGTTGGTGTAAAGGACGATGGTGTGACTGGGGGTAAAGGAGAAGGGCTTCATGTACTTCTTTTCGGCATAAATTTCATCGGTCGAACAGAGCTGCTTGACGATGGAGGTGTTCAGCCGTTTGCCTTCTTCTAGCTCAGCGGAGATGATCAGTCGCTTGCCTTTTACTTCGGCCATCTCTGGCTTGACGTTACGGTGGACACCAGTCGTTAAGGCATCGGCCGAGAGGTGGCCAGTGTAAGTGCCAAGTACATTAGCAATCGTGTTCCAAAAAGTTGATTTACCATTTCGTCCACTGCCATAAGCAATGATCAGGGCTTCTAAGTAAACTTGACCGATTGCTACCAAACCCACGATTTCTTGAACATAATTAATTAATGCTTGGTCGTTGCAGAAGAAAGTTTTCAATGCTTCTTGCCAGAGGTCCATTCCCTGATTACCGGGAATATAGGAAGCTGATTTAGTAATTAATTTGCTTGCTTGAATATCCTGTTGGCCGTGCATCCCTTTCTTTAAATTGAAAGGACCAATCGGGGTATTCAGTAAAAATGGATCGGCATCGAACTCGTTGATTTCTTTGACAAGCTTTGGCCGTGAATTGGTTAAGATCCCGTTAATCCCCCGAGTGCTGCGCTCTTTCAAAATGAAAGTCTCATAGTTTTTAGCATTCTCGTAGTCTTTGAACGCCACTTGTTGTTCATCATTAAAGGTCCGGCTGGCTTTTGTCTTGCCCATTGTTTGCAGGGCGTTAGCGACCCCATTGTTTTTAATTGCTTGGTAACTTTGAGAGACACGGAGTTGGGCATCAGCTAGTTGTTGATCGGTGAAACGCTGAACCTCACCGAGAGCTAGCGGTTCTGATTCCTGCCAGACCTTGCCATCAAACCACATGAATCCTGACTGGTTGGTGTAGCAGACTCGGTTCTCGCAATTGTCGACAAAGACATAGGATTCGCCAGTGTCAGAATAGTCATCGGGTTGCAGGTCATCGTTAGGCTGGTTATATTCTTCTGGTGGAATATAGCCTTTTTGACTAGCTATTCGCTGCCCGAATTTAATGGCACTGTGCCAGATAGTTTGTAGCTCTTGCTCTTCTAATGGTGGATCGCACTTGGCTGCTTCATCTTGAAATGCTTGACGGGCTTCAGCGGTATCGCCCAACCGCATAATGATCCGTCCAGCAAAATGGGAAAGGGTTGCATTGCGCTTGCCTTCGCAAATGGTGCCGACACCTTGCTTAGCAAAGTA
The DNA here is from genome assembly GCF_900116935.1 of Ligilactobacillus acidipiscis. NCBI lineage: Bacteria > Bacillati > Bacillota > Bacilli > Lactobacillales > Lactobacillaceae > Ligilactobacillus > Ligilactobacillus acidipiscis. The sequence goes on along the minus strand of NZ_LT630287.1, from coordinate 1,800,894 downwards.
ACGCTGGGCCATCATAAATTGGTCCACCGTTTGTGTTCCTTCATGCCAAGAAGCTTTTGTGGTTGAAACACCGAAGACAAAACGTGCTGCATCGAGGGCGTTAGCGTCAAAATAGGGGAAGTATTCCTGGAGTTCATGTTTCAGCTCGGCATAAGTTTTCGCATTTGTAATCTCAGCAATAGGGAAGTAGACGTGAAACTTAGGTCGGGGTACCTTCTGGTTCTTGGCTTTCATGTTGTTGCGTGACAGTGTGATAGCAAAGACAACACCATCAAAGTAATTGGCAATATCGGCGGGCTTGATCCAGGCTGTAGGATCATCTGAGTGATCATTGTCACAATCCATCACCAGACAATCGGCTTTTATGAAGTTCGGAATGTTGCGCTGATTGTTTTTGAATAATCCACAAACATGATCGTAGTGGACAGCTTGTTCTAGTTCTTTAACGTTAGTGACCGTCAACTGATGGGGATAGATCGTGTTGTTAGCCTGACCAGCACTGGTTGCAGTTGATAAGGTAAAGTGCATCTTTAGCGGACCTCCATTTCGATATTAAAGTAGCGAATGTGCTTGTTTTTACGCCTAGCTAGACGGATGAAGTAGCGCATGTCGTGCGTTGATTTGCCAAATGACCAGACTTCAGCACACTTGGTGAGCATGACGATGTTGATAAAGGCCGCGGCTTGAAACTCCTTGGAACGGTGCAGGTTAATAAATTGTGGCAGGTAAAGCTGTGGACAAACGGGAATTCCGCCGTGTTGATATACAAAACGGCAGTAAGAGCGTACTGCTCTGAGACTTGTCGGCTTGCCTTTCACCGCTTCGGTAAAGGGAGCAACTACAAAGATCATTGGTCGGTAGTGTGGGTTCGGTTTGTCTTGGCGCAGCTTGGCAATTGCCTTGGTTGCTTCTGACATAGATTCAGATCCTTTCATAAAAAATCTTGAGTACTTAAAAAGCCCTCACCAATAAGCCAGATGAGGGCAGAAAGTAAACCGTCAAAATTAATCTTTTTTGTAAAAATCACCAACAAATCCAGCTGCATTCAGGATCAAGCCGTCAGCCCAATTAGAAACTTCAGTCATGATATTGATCTTCGTATTTAGTGAACTGTCTTTTGGGGCATCAATGACTGCCTCATCGTGAATGTGCATGACGACCGGATTGCCAGCTGTTTCTAAGCGACGCATTGCTTCAGCCAAGAGATCCCGACTGGTAGCCTGGACAATATTTTCAACTAGTTTTGCTCCATAGGTTTCGATCCGACCCCATTTTTTCACTGTGTTGATCCCCATGAAAGTAATGGACTCAGAACCAAAGCGATTGATGCCGATTTTCGGCTGTGGGTAGCAAAGATAGCGTCCTGACCGTAAACGGAGAAACAAGCAACCAGAGCGGTAGATAAATTTCATTCCGTGAGTGGTTTGGGGCAGGTGAGTTTTGATGCACTCTTTGGCCACCTTGTCGACGTCTTACCAAAACTGAACGATATTGGGACTGGCATTGCGCCACATCTGAACCAATGGCGGGAGCTCATCTTCAGTCAAACCTAGTTTAATGGCCCCCATGGCTTTAAGAGCGCCAACAGATCCACCATAGCCCTGGGCTAATTCTGCAATTTTTCCTTTTTGCCGAAGTTCACCGTTAACCCCATGTTTGACCACCGGGACACCGAACATCCGACTGGCGGATGCACAGTAGATATCCTAATTCATAGCAAAGGCTGCTTGCCGCCACTCTTCACCGGACAGCCAGGCAATCACCCGTGCTTCGACAGCTGAAAAGTCAGCCACGTAGAAGTGATGACCCTTGCTGGGGATGAAAGCAGTCCGAATTAATTGTGATAAGACATCTGGCACTGAATCATAAAGCATTGCGAGTGCTCTTGTGTTGCCCTGTTTAACCAACTCGCGTGCTTCTTCCAAATCGGGCATCGAGTTACGAGGAAGGTTTTGAACTTGCACCAGGCGTCCAGCCCAACGACCGGTTCGATTGGCTCCATAAAATTGCAAAAGTCCATGAACCCGGCCATCCCTGCACATTGCTTTTTGCATGGCTTGATATTTTTTGACACTGGATTTAGAGAGTAGTTGCCGCAACACTAATACCTGATGTACGGTGCCAGTAGTAGCTTTCAAGAGTTGGGCGACCGAAGCCCTCGAGAGGGAATCTGTTTCCACGCCTTGTTGGTGAAGCCAATCTTTCAGCTGTAATGGCGAGTTCGGATTAGCCAAACCAGTTAATTGCTGGGAAGTTCGCAAGTATTGATCATGAAATTCTTTTTGACATTTGATGGCATTATTAACCAATTGCTGATCGATTTGAATCCCTCGGTCGTTGATATCTTGATCCATCCAGTAGTTTTCCCATTCGTTTTGTGGGACTAGGAAGCGGCTGAGCTTCTGGGTGATTTCCATTTCAACTTCCACATCACGCTGGTTATACCGCTTAAATTGCTGCCACTTGTCCGGTGCATGGTAGGAAAAATTGCGTGTGCGATTCAGATTAGCCTTTGTGGGTTTGCAAGGGGTACAGAAATAGCGTACTAGTTTTTTACCGGCGGTGATTTTTTGGCGAGGGAGTCCAAGCACCGTTCCCACATCGCGCAGTGATAAGGGCAGACCGAGGGTGGCAGACCAGACTCGTGAACAATGCCAACCAGCAGGCTTTAAGCGGTGGCCAACAAAACGTGACAGGCAGACGCGTTCAAACTGTGCGTTGAAGGCACTTTTGATAATGGCGGGGTCGTCTAGGGCTTGGATAATTTGCGACGGAATCTTTTCACCTTGGGTTAAATCAACGACTTTAACTGGTCCAAAGTCGACAGCATAGCCGAATAACAAGAGTTCAAAGTCATCACTATCGGCATAACGGTAAACACCGGTCTGGTTTAAATTAGTGCTGGAATAAGTTTCAATATCGATTGAGAGTTGCTTCATTAGAAATCCTTTCTACAAAAAATGGGTAGCCATATACGACTGCCCATCTTTTGATTTAAGCTAAGAAATCATTATCACTGTTGTCATCAATGGCGGTAAAGTCATCGCTAGCACTAGCATGACCGCCAAGCGGCTCCCCGTCCCGAATCTTCTGGATATTGCCAAGTCCACAGGCAATTCCGCGATTACCATTAGTGTTGAAAGCGTAGAAGTTGATTGATACTCGCGTGTAGCATCCGCTGTAAACTTCATTGCGGTCGAGAATGGGTTGGACATGCTTATCCACAATCTGTGGGGCAGTAATGGAGTTAGCGTTAATGAAGTAACTATTTTGGTAAGCGTCATCATCTCGTTCAACATCGCCATCACGTAAGGGAAGCTTGAGAGTAGCCTTGTTTGGTTTCTTACCGCCAAACTTTCCAATGCCTTCTTGAATGGCGGCATCGATGGCTTTTTCAATGGCAGTGATTGTCTTCTGGTCGGACTTGGGGATGATCAAACTGACCGAGTACTTTTCTTTGCCGCCATTGATGGATTTTGGTTCCCAGATGTTAGCGTATGAGAGACGGGTATTGATACCGGTAACGACTTTTGTTTGTTGTGACATGTTATGGTTCCTCCTTAAATTCATCCTTTGGGTTTGATTTGCCAATACTCTGCCGCCGGTCGGAATTCGGCACTAGGGTTGGCTTGCCCGCGGGTTTAACAATTTCTTGACTGAACAGTTCGGTGAATTTCTTTTTACCGAGCCGTTTTTTTAACTTTGTAATAGGAAGCAGCTTTTTCTGATAGATATCATGATAGCCATTAGCTTCAGCGATCTTGGCGACCGCATTTCATCTTTATAACGCCGGGTGGAGCGGCCTTCGACAATTTTGTAGCCGGGCCACCGCTTGCCATGATTGATAGCCAGGTCAGCAGCGTAAGCTTTTACTTCGTACGCCCACCGATTCAAGTCATCGATATGCTCCAGGACTTCAGTCACTTCGCTGTCCGTCAGCAAACTTGGTGAACGGAGTTGAAAACGAGTGAGCTTGTGATGGTAATCATAGCGGGCGCGCAGGACTGCGTTGCAGGCTGAAAATTGACACCAGGGACCGTATCGAACCGTTCCCTGACCGGCGAAGGCGAGTTCGGCTTTTTCTTTCAACTCGGTGTTAGCCCAATGCATCAATTCCTTGGCATTGATGGTCCAAGTGCTGATGTTGCCCATGCGGGGTTGAAAGATCGTTGTTTCGACTTCATCGACATTGTAAAGACTGCCGAACATCTCAAGGGCTCCGATCGCGTAAAGCTTCATTTGCGGGTTGTCCTTAGCTTCAACACGGACACCTTTGCCGTATTTGAAGTCGATGATATGGAGCAGGTGGTCGGAAACAATCACACAGTCACCAGTGCCGAAGCCATCTGGGACATATTTGGAGAAGTCCAGCTTTTGTTCAACACTGATGGTGGCATCTCTGGTATATCGTTTGGCTTTCTGATATTGCTCCAAGACATAACTGGCGTAGTCGTCAGTCAGGCTTTCCATCTCGTCTGATTGATAATCAGAAGCAGGGCGCTTGAATTGGTCACCGAGCAGCCGATGGATTTTGTATTCACCCAAGGCGTGGGCAGCAGTTCCTTCGGCGGCTGCACTTGAAGTGGAGTGGGGGGAGTATTGCTCTAGACGTGGTAATGGTGGAGCACTTAGCCAACGATTAGCACTGGAAGCCGATAGTAAGGCATGGCGTTTAGGTGAACTCATTGACCACTCCCCTCCGCGCTGTAATACAGATCTTCGTAATCTTTTGGATCAACATCCGACAGCTTTTCAGCACCGAACTTGTGAAGAAGGTCTTTGACCTGAGCGGTATAACCTTCTTGGCACTTCTTAGCCAACAATTGACGGATCGTGACCTTATCTTGGATTGGGTCACGTTTTAGGTGGTTATCTGCCGGTTCACACTTCCCATTGTCAGTTAAGCTTTGACGGATTGCTTGAACCAGCTTATGCCCCTCAGCAGCTGCTTCTTCCATTCGTTTACAGTTCTTATCAAACTCCTTTAATCGAAGATCTAAGTCATTCATTGCGCTCATGGGAAGCCTCCTTTACCTCGTTAATCTGCAGTTGTTGAACATCGTTGCCAGGCGCAATCACCATCAAGTGATGTGGTTTGCCAAGCAGCAAACGGAGTAATCGTTCCCGGATCGTGATGTTGCGCATGCTGATAACACCATCTTGTCTGGGGTGCTTAGTAACCTTGATTGATACCTTATTAGCCATCTTCTGGTCTCCTTTCATTAGATGTAGTGAGTTATTCCTCACATCTATTTGCCAGAGACAGCAAAAAAGTGAACCTACTTTGGTCCACTTTTTTCTAATTAATTTTCAGTGCCGTAAAATTGGCGTAGCTTTTTGGCGGCAGCTTTCACATGCCGGCCGGCCATAACCTTGCTGATTCCCATCTTCTTAGCAATTTGATTTTTCTTAGTACCATTACAGTAATACTGAGTAACGGCATATTTCTGTTTGTCCGTTAAAGTAGCTATGGCAGCCGGTAATTGCTCAACTAGCATTTGACGACTTTGACGCTTCTCTTTTTCAATGATTTTGTCGAGTAGGTTGTTCTTGCCATAGACTGAGGTGACTTCAATCGATCCTCGATCGGCCAAGGTATCTATCATATTCATATCCGAATTGGTCGGATCTTGCTTGAAAAACTTATCCTGGTGGCGTTCATTTCGGTGGTCGGAATTGTATTGCTGATGGTCGAGGTCAAAGATGATGTTGCCCTCGGCTTTGGTAATCATCACCGTTTGGCTGCTCATATGCTTTACGCGGACGATAAGTTTGTCATCTTGTTTGCTGACTAATTCGTACTCGCTATTATTAAACTTCATAAAAATTCCTCCTCTTGGATCTCCCAAGCGAAGGAATTGAAGGCATACTAAAAGCCACTAGTAGGGCAATAAGAAACAGACCTAAACGATTAATCGCTTGGGTACTGCAACTTGCCTTACTAGTGACTTGTCACAGAGAGTTATTCAATTGGGTGCATGCTAGTAAAAGTTGTTGATCGGGCAACACATGCTAATTAATCAGCTAAAAATATACGCGAATGTAAAGATAATTATCCGAAAGGAAAGGCTAATCTGGTATAATTATCGTTGTCGAGTACTAATCTCTAACTGATATTTGAATAGTAACAAGATAATTAAGTCATCTCAGTCATTTTAGATACTCAAAGTCACTGAAAGTTATTTTTAGAAGGTGGGGAAATTGGCGATTAACAGGTTTCAGGTACTAGTAGATGCATTAAAGCCTCTTAGTGAAATCGATGAGTCAGTACCTATCCAAGATGCAGTACTAGTGATATTTGAGAATTACACAAAAAACTGGAATGCACATAATTATCAAGAATCAAACTATAAAAGGCTGTATTACAAAGGGTTGAATCGTTCGGCTGCTCATAAGCTTGAAAAAAGTGGTATAGCCAAAGATAAATTCAAGGATTATATCAATGAGGCTAGTTATTCCCAAAAAGAATCAATCAGTAAGTATCTTTTGGAAAAATTGCAATTAAAAGAAGAAATTCCGGCAGAAAGTCTTGCATATTATTGCGTTAACCTAATGTCCGAATTAGTAGAAGAAGCAAAGCGTAAAAAGCAATTAAGAAAACAAAAAATCCCCACAAAAAGTGAGGATAAGGATATATTTACAAAAACTGTTTCAGATGAGACGTTCACAACAGTCTTTCGTCAGGTTAATGCTAGTGAGATGGATGCTGTGAAAAATAGAAATATAATTCATGCTTTTGTTTTGAAACCAGAACTGTTGCCTTTTAGCTATACGAATTTAAAGGATCTAATGACATCCAATATTACTAGCTACGCAATAGCCCGTGGAGTTAGCAAAACGGATGTTATAGGTTTGCAAGCAGCAAATTTACTAAGAAAATATGCTAAAAGTGGTATTCCAAATAATTTACTAGGTGAATTGCTAGCATATATTTTTTTAGAGCATGAGGATAATGCACTCAAACTCTATACCAGGGCGGAAATTTTAAAAGTCAAGCGAACAATCGATAGTGAAGGCATATATCTGAAAAGAGACCAGGGTAAAACTCAACTAATCCTTGGGGCATCACAATTAAACAATAATCTCGAGAATGCAATTAATAATGTAGTGAAGAAAATAGCAACCTTTGATAATAATCGGTCCAATGAGATGGTGCTGGCTACCGACATAGTTGACAGTTCCATTCTTCAGACTCAATTTGGTGAAGATAAGAGTAATGCCATTATTAAGTTAATGGCACCAACTGAAACAGACTTTGAAGATATTGCATCATATGGGATCTTTATTGGCTATAAGTTTAGAACCAAGTTAGATTTAGATGATTGCACGCAAGAAGAAGCAAAAGAGAAGTGTCGTCAAGCTATTAATTGTGATTTGGAACAAGCGGTTGGTCAATTGAATATAGCTATTCAGCAGCATCATTGGCAAAAATCGTCGTTTTATGTGTATTTGTTACCTTTTACTAATGCTGAACAGGATAGCCATGCAATAATGAAGGATTTGATAGGGGAATAAGATTATGCCACAACAGGGGAAAAAACTGGGTGAATACCTTTATGAGTATTTGGAAAATGATAAATACTTACACAAGCTGATGAGTATTTTGTCTAAGCAGTATGCTTGTTGGCTCTTCGGTTTTGATTGGAAGCTAACGAATAAACAAAAGCATGATTTACTACGGTTCGCTGACCTACTAGCAAAATCAATCAATGAAAAGGGAGACAATAGGCAAAAAAACATTGCATTAAAAATTATTGCCATCTTATCCAAAATGTATCCTGATGATCCTGAAGTAGGGCTGATTGCTAACGAGGTTTTAACCAGTTTTAATAATTTTTTGCCTCGTCGTGAGCAGAGCTACACGTTAGTTCCAACAATTGAACGGTTATGGAATGAGACCTTGATAAACTACCAAAAAGGAAAACGCCAAATCCCTGGAGAAGAGGATAAGTCATTCATCGGTAAGCAGAATATAATTTTTAAGTCATTGAGTAACGAACTTACCAGTTTTTCAGCTCCTACATCAATGGGGAAGACTTTCTTAATTGAGAAGTATATTGAGTTCAAGGTAAAGTCAGGTACCGTAGGTAGCTTTGCAATTACTGTGCCCAGTAAAGCTCTTATTACCGAAGTGAAGACTCAGCTTATTGATGATCTAGGCATGAAGCTGAAAGAAAAAACATACCGAGTGATTTTTCATCCTGATGAGTACCGGTCAGATTATGAGGGCAGCTACATTTGTGTGATGACGCCAGAACGTCTATTGGCCCTGTTAACACAATATTCAGAAGTACGGTTAATACATCTATTTATTGATGAATCTCAAAAAGCTACAGAAGCGAGTTCACGCAGCACCTTTTATTATGAGATATTTGACAAAATTAGTGCATGGGAAAGTCAGCCGAAGGTAACCTTTGCATCACCACTGATTCCAAATCCAGGAATATTTAAAAAATTAGTACAAACAGCCGAAGCAAATGATGGCCTTCGCATTGTCGAATCCCCAATAACCCAGGTGGAAATTATCTTTGATCGCTACGCTAATAAAGCGGAAGTATATGATGATTTGAATCAAAATACTATTCCGATAGGCACATTTAAAGAAACGCTATCAGTACCAGATATTATTCGGAAGATGATAAGCATTTTAGGGAATAGTAATTGCAACTTGGTTTATTATGGTTCAAAAGTCAATGCCATTTCAGATGCTGTGGTTGTTAGTCGTTCAATGGAAGAAAGTAACGATCCAAGGTTGATAGAGTTAGCTGATTATATTTCACGTAAAATTCACCCTAAATACATCTTGGTAAAACTAGTTAGAAAAGGAATAGCCTTCCACACTGGAGAATTGCCAGTTGACGTTCGCATTAGAATCGAGGAAGCCTGTCGGCAAGGAATCTTAAAGCTGGTTTTCTGCACCAGTACCCTACTGGAGGGAGTAAATTTGCCGGCTGATAATATTTTCGTTACTACGCTGCAAAATGGAAAAAGGACGCTCAGTCAATTAGACTTCTTGAACTTAATTGGTCGAGTGGGTAGGTTAGGTCACTCCATGCTAGGAAATGTCTTTCTAATTACTGGCGATACAGAGAATTCGCATAGTAACCGTGCTGCTTATTTATCTAGGATGAATAACAGACTAAAAAAAGCTAAGTTATCTGTTGATGTTATTAAGCCTAAGCAAGCGGCAGCAATTAAGAAGAGGCTAGAGAAAGGCGATGTACGTTTAGATAACATTGAAAAAGATAAGAACTATGATTTAATTCGTAAATTATCATTACTTTATGTCAAGGAATTACGGAATGATCATCATGGAGTAGTTAGAACCCATTTAGCAAAACATATAACCTACAAAGAAGAACGAAAAATTTTACAATCCTTACAAGAACGATATGCTGACGAATTAGAGGATGATATTAACTTCTCTTCTGATCAGTCTGAAAGTCTTAGAAACAAGATTAGTCAGGAAAATATTAAAGGATATCCTAATATTCATGATGGGGAAAAATTGAGGTGGCCGGAAGCCAAAGCTTTTTTACTCAAACTATCAGAAATATTTAACTGGGCTATTTATGAATCTGACTTTGTCCAGTCAAATCAAGATAAAGAGACTCGAGATAAGATAGTAGAAGATGATGCGAAAGTAATCTTACTTTGGATGAGTGGGTACAGTTTAAAGCAAATTTGTGACATCGCAATTCGAATCCGCGATCCGAGATATGGAGACACCAGGTTTCTAAATAGAGTAAGTCAACGTTATAATGACACACCTAATATTAACTGGGAGACTATAACCATCAATAAAGTGATGAAAAGATTGCAAAAACTTCAGTTTATATTAGGAAAATATTTCTTAAAGGTTACACAGGAGCTGACTAAAAGCAGAATACCACCGCAAAACGACTGGTATCGTTTTATGGAGTATGGAACAGATAGTGACTTACGGATTTGGCTACAACAAAATGGATATTCACGTGAATCCTCAGAATATATAGAAGACAATAAAGATGAATTTATCATTCAAGCCGATAATAATTACTTTGTCTCCAAGAATATTTTAAAAGCGAACGATCTTGATGCTGTTAGTGAGACTAAGGAAATTGAAATAAACGTTCCAGAAATTTTTATTTAGAGGAAGTAATCATGAATAACGAAAACTTAAGCATCAGTTATAACAAATTATGGAAGCTGTTAATTGATCGTGGAATGAAGAAAAAAGAATTACAAGAGGCTAGTGGAATAAGCGCTGCTTCTATTGCTAAGTTAGGTAGAAATGGTAATGTTACGACTGATATATTATTAAAGATTTGTGGTGCTTTACATTGCAACATTAGTGACATTCTTGAAATCAAAAGATAGGTGGTTATTTAGTAAATGGCAATTACAGAAATCGAAGACCGTATTACAGATATTATTAACCAAAATGATCCAAATGAGTTTATTTATGACTTTTTGAGTGTGTATGATTTTCCTAAGGCTACTATTACTAAGTTACGTAAGGGAACCAATAATTTAGCCAAAGAACAGGACGAAGTATATCTGAAAAATCGCTTGTACTTTAAACAGACTGATGAGAACCTAATGCAGAGTTTTATTGATGTTAAGGATAAGGTTAACCAGCTGGGATCCAAACCACGGTATATAATGGTGACGGACTTTAAGGACGTATTAGCCGAGGACACCAAGACAAACGATACACTTGATGTTGAATTTGAACGCCTACCACAAAAGTTTGAATTCTTCTTGGCTTGGAACGGGATTGAAAAGGCCGACTTTGACAGGGAAAATCCGGCGGATATTCGAGCAGCTGAGCGTTTTGCAAAACTGTATGACGTGGTGGTGAAAGACAATCCGACCGCTACCCGTCATGGACTGAACTTATTTTTAATTCGAGTATTGTTCTGCCTGTTTGCGGAAGATACCGATATCTTTGAAAAGAATCTGTTTACTAATCGTTTAAAGGAGTTAACTAAGCCAGATGGCAGTGACTTGGACAGCTTTATTAGTGATTTATTTAGCGTGTTAGATATCGAAAAAAAACGGCGGCCAGCTGAGACACCAAGTTGGCTGAGTGATTTTCCGTATGTGGACGGAGATTTATTTAAGGATCCGCATGAGCATTTGAAGTTTACAGAGTACTCCCGCAAGTTAATTATTGACGCCGGCGAAAAGCTGGAATGGGATCAAATTAATCCAGATATTCTCGGTTCAATGATTCAGGCGGTGGCGAGTGAAGACAGTCGGAGTCACTTGGGAATGCACTATACTTCTGTGCCTAACATTATGAAAGTTATCAAGCCATTGTTTCTTGATGATTTACGCCAAGCTTTTGAGGATGCTAAGGGGAACGAAAAGAAACTCAATCAATTGTATGACCGTGTCGGCAAAATTAAGTTTATGGACCCAGCCTGTGGGTCTGGTAATTTTCTGATCATTACTTATAAGGAACTACGGCAGTTAGAGATTGATATTCTCAAAGAATTAAACCGAATGGGAATTGCCACGATGTATGTTCCTTCGGTTACCCTTGATCAGTTTTATGGGATTGAAATTGATGACTTTGCATGTGATGTGACCCGTCTTTCCTTGTGGATTGCGGAACACCAGATGAACAAACAGCTGCATAAGGAAATTGCGGATGCTATTCGACCAACATTACCTCTGCAGCACGCTGGTGCGATTGTCTGTGGTAATGCTTTGCGGGTTGATTGGAATGAAGTACTGCCACATAAAAAGGATGATGAAGTTTATCTTTTTGGGAATCCACCATATTTAGGAGCAAAGAAACAAAACAAAGATCAAAAGGCAGATTTGAAGGCTGCTTTAATCGACAATAAGAAATATAGAAAATTGGATTACATAAGTGGTTGGTTTTATAAAGCAGCACTGTATATTAAGGATTCAGTGGCTACGGCGGGATTTGTTACCACTAATTCTATTATCCAAGGTGAACAAGTAAGTATGATTTGGCCTTCAATCTTATATTTTGCAACTATTATATTTGGTTATGCATCTTTTAAGTGGACTAACAGTGCGAAGAATAATGCAGGTGTAACCGTTAGTATTATTGGCTTAGCAGCAAAAAAACAGTTGAGTAATAAATGTTATTTGTTTAATAAAAACCATGTACTTTCAGTAAATCATATATCTCCATATATTGTTGAAGGTTCTGATGAAACAGTATCGAGTACGAGAAAAAATATAAATGGGCGAGGGTTACCAATTGCAGCTTTAGGGTGCCTTCCTTTAGATGGTGGTAACCTTATTTTATCCAATGATGAGTACGGCACCGTTGTTAAACAATATCCGATCTTAAAAAAAATAATCAGGAAGTTTATAGGTTCTTCTGAATTCATTAATGGAAAAACAAGATATGTATTTTGGATGAATGAAAGCAACTATAAGGAATATTCAAATATACCCATTGTGAAAAAAAGAGTGGATTTGGTTTATCAATTTCGGAAAAATGGGGGGCAGTCGGCTCGTGGTGCAATAGATACCCCCTATAAATTTTTTACTCGAGAACTAAGAGATGAAGCTCTTATTAAATCCCACAATGATCAAAAAAAACTATTAATGATAATTATTCCACGAGTTTCATCTGAAAATAGGTTATATGTACCGATGGGAATAGTTGGTGAAGACACAATTATATCTGATTCTGCAACCGCAATTTATAATGCCCCACTGTGGCTATTTGGACTTCTTGAGTCACGCATGCACATGACTTGGCTACGTGCAGTTGGGGGAAGGTTAAAGACGGATTATAGGTATTCAGCTGGGCTTGTTTATAACACTTTCCCTGTTCCGGAATTATCATCGCGTCGTAAAAATGAGATTGAAGAAATTGTTTGGGAGATCCTCGATATTCGTGATGAAGAGGGCGGCACTTTGGCCGAGCTGTATGGGTCCCCGCTGGCTGCCAAAAACCCGAAGCCAATGAATCCACGACTTAAGGCTGCTCATGAAGAACTGGACCAAGTTGTCGATCGAGCATATCGGGTTCGACCATTCAAAGATGATAATGAACGATTAGCATTACTACTAGAAATGTACAGTCAGAAAGTTAATGAGGAGAAGTAAATGAAAGATAAAAATGTAGTGGAGGTTAATTACCACCAGACTGGTAAAAGTACCAACACCAATGAACTAGGAATGCGGGAAATGCAGGTCCGTGTTTATCAACATCGGAAGTCAAAATATATTCTAGTTAAAGCACCACCAGCTTCTGGTAAGTCCCGGGCTTTGATGTTCGTGGCTTTAGATAAACTAGCTAACCAAGGTGTTAAAAAAGTGATCGTGGCCGTCCCTGAACGTTCAATTGGGCGGTCATTTAAGAATACCGATTTAGTTAAGTTTGGCTTCTATGAGGATTGGCAAGTTGATCCACAATATGATTTGACACTAAACGGTGGACAGGAAAGTAAAGTGCAAAAATTGCTAGATTTTCTGAAAGATCCCAGTGGACGGATTCTAGTTTGTACTCACGCTACCCTGCGCTTTGCTTATCAAAAGGTGGTAGATGATCATGCCTTTGACAATGTCATGGTGGCGATTGATGAATTTCACCATGTTTCTTCAAACGATAGTTCTGTTTTAGGAGATGCCTTACGGAATATCATGCACAACTCATCGGCCCATGTTTTAGCGATGACGGGTTCCTACTTCCGAGGTGATTCGGAACCAATTTTGTCTCCAGAAGATGAGCAGATGTTTGATAAGGTTACTTACACTTATTATGAACAATTGGATGGTTACCAGTATCTGAAGTCCTTTGGAATTGACTATAAGTTCTATCAAGGTCGCTATACTGATGCTTTAGATGAGGCACAGGACACAACTAAGAAAACAATTATTCATATTCCAAGTATTAATTCAAGTGAATCAACTAAAGATAAGTATGACGAAGTTGATCGTATTTTTGACACGATTGGTGATATTGATCATCAAGACGAGCAAACTGGTATTTACTTCATTAAAGATAAACACACCGGGAAATTGCTAAAAGTTGCTGATTTGGTGAATGAGGATGGCCGGGAAAAAGTCGGTGAATACTTACGGCAACTTAGTGGTCCCAATGATTTGGATATTATAGTGGCACTAAACATGGCTAAGGAAGGCTTTGATTGGTCATGGGCAGAGCAAGCATTAACGATCGGTTATCGGCACTCGCTAACTGAAATTGTTCAGATTATCGGCCGAGTTACTCGTGACAGCTCTAATAAGAATCATGCCCAGTTTACGAACATGATCGAACAACCTGATGCCAAGGATGGCGATGTTGAGTATGCGGTCAATCAGATTTTGAAGGCTATTACCGCATCGTTATTGATGGAACAAGTGTTGGCACCTGAGATTCATTTGAAGCGGCGTCAACATAAAAATGAGAAGCCAACCGGTGATACTGACATTTTGATCAAGGGATTGAAAGAACCTTCTACCAAACGAGTTCAGAGCATCATTGAAAATGATTTACCGGACTTAAAGGCAGCTATTTTGCAGGATTCATCAGTTAAACAAGGCATTGCTGCCAATGTGAGTGCGGAAGTTATGAATAGGGAACTCATTCCCAAAGTAGTTATGACTCGTTACCCTGACCTGAATGACGATGAAATTGATCAGGTCAGTCAATATGCCTTAGCTGATACGATTGTTCGTCATGCTAAAGTTGAAACGACTCAGGATAGTAAAGGCAATACTGATCAATTCTTACGAATGGCAGATAAGTTTATCAATGTTGACCAGCTAGACATTAACCTGATCGAATCGATTAATCCATTCCAGCGTGCTTACGATGTGATGTCACAAAATATTGATAGTGACACATTGCGCTTAATTGAGAGATCAATTGATTCCAAGAAGTACGATTTTACGGATGAAGAACTAGTTCAGCTATACAAGAACGCTAAGCAATTTGTTGCAGAGCATGGTCGGCGGCCAGACAAAAATTCTAACAATGAAGAAGAAGTTCGGATGGCCTATGCTTTAGCTAAATTGGCAGATCTGCGGGCAAGGAGGAATCAAGAAAATGAATAATCAACTGATCCATTCTCTTGAGGATGTGTTCAATGATCCTGAGGCAGATGAATTGCTTGTAGCTAAACCGAAGAAAAAGCCAGTTTCAACCGATCCGGACGTTGAGAATTTTAAAGAAATTCAAGAATGGGTTAAGCAACATCATGGCAAGGAACCGGAAAAAACTCGGGATATGTCAAGAATGGCAGAACGACGGATGGCAAACCGGCTGAAAGGTTACCGGAGCCATACCGATATGATTGAGTTACTGAAACCATATGATGAACTTGGCTTGTTAAATCAGGAAAGTCAAAAGCTCACCTTAGAAGACACGGTTAAGAGTGAACAGCAGGACTTTAATTCGCTTGATGATATATTGGGTGATGACTCGATCTTATTCGGTGATAGCAATCAAAATACTGTTAACAGTAAACTGTTTGATACTAAAAAGCTGCACGAGATCAAACGGGAACAAGAAAACCAGCCAGAGAAGGTTTCCCAACGTCACCAGATGGCAGATTTTGAGAAGTATGAGCCCTTGTTTAAAAAGGTACAGGCTGAGTTAGCATCCGGAAAACGCCAATTGCGTCCATTTAAAAACTATGAAATTTTGCTGCATCATTTCTATATCTTGAAGGGACAACTGCTTTATATTGAAGCAGTTGGTGACCGTAAATTGACCAATAATAAGAGTCAGCGTAAGACAGATGCTAGACTACATGTAATCTATGAGAATGGTACCGAGAATACACCACTACTAAATGGCTTGGCAGCCTCTATGTATGGGCGTAATGGAAAAATCGTTACTGAACCAGATGACAATATTGAACTGTCACCAGAAGAAGTTACCGGTTATATTTATGTATTGAAATCCGAGAGTGATAATCCTGAGGTACGCCGTGTTCAAGAAGAACACTCATTGTACAAGGTTGGTTACACCACAGGATCGGTTGAAAAACGGATTGCTAATGCTGAGAATGAGCCAACTTATCTTTATGGTCCTGTTAAGATCTGTGAGGAGTTTCAAGTAAGCAACTTAAACTCTGAGGCCTTGGAGACGGCAATTCATCATGCTTTAGCTAATTATCGCTTGGATGTAGATATTAAAGCACCGAATGGTAGACTTATTCATCCACGAGAATGGTTTGTGACTGATTTGGGTACTATTAATGATGTCGTTAATGGTATTGTTGCTAAGCTGCAAATGAATCAGGAATTGTAGGAGAATTAATATCAAAAATTCAAATTTTGAGGTTTTAAAGGATAGAGATATTGTGGCAGTTTTGGACGGGGATGAGCGTTTAGGATTCATCGATGAAAATGATCCTTTTTCAGATGAAATAAGGATGCCGTATTTATCTGGACCGATGATAAAAGAAATCTCAGTTCGCTTCTCGTGTTCAATACAGAATTACGAATGCCCTAGCCGTTGGAAATATATGTACTTACTGATGGACAAAGCTATTTCTAGCAATGTTATTTCCAAGGTTATAGCCTATATTTTTAGTAAATCTGAATACTTAGCTAAAGAGGGTTCTTTAGATCTGTATGATGCAACTGTGAGGATGGCTTTAGAACGTATAAATGGATTACTTGAATTTAGTGGATTCAAATTAAAAATAAAAAATGATACTGCTTTCATAGTAGATAAACAATTATCTGCTGTTCACGATCCCAACATTAATAGGATTGATGTGAACTACATAAGAGAATTGTCCGAAAGAGTATTTGATGATATCGATAGATCTGAATATGACAGTGCTATAACTAAATCTAGAACTCTATTAGAGGAAACGTTTAATTATGCTATTGAGCAAAAAGGTGAAGAAGCATCTACAAATGGTAATATTCACAGATTATATAAACAAGTAAAGAACTTATACTCTATGCATACCGATAATGTTGCAGATAAAAGAATAAATAAGCTTTTATCAGGACTAGAAAATATAGTAAGTGCTATTGCAGAGATGAGAGACAGTGATAGTGATGCACATGGTGTAGGAAATCGTCGATTAAAAATTGATAAACACCATGCTGGATTAGCAGCTAATTCGGCCGTAACTATGTCAGACTTTATTATTGCTGTTGTAAGAAAAAATAAGGGACAAGATAACTATTAATAAACTAGGAGTTGGTAACTTTTGGCTGTATATAAATTAAAGATAGATGCATTTGCTGATAAATTTGATGAGTTTATCAGTGACAGCAATAAAAATAGTCTTTTAATTCGTGGCTTTTATGACGTAGATAAGTTACTATCCGTATTTAATATTCTTAGTAAAAACAAATATTGCCATAAAGGTGTTATCGTTTTAGGTAACGTTACTATAAAACATGAACAAGAATTATTTCAAAGAATATTTAGGAACAAGTTGCCAACTTTTAATTTAAGTGATGAATTTGACTTAGCAGACTTAACGGTGTCGTTTACTAAATGGGGACAAAATACAGAATTCCCTTATGGTCAGTTTGATGATTTCGCACTTTTTTATCCTGTTGAATCAGTTCTGTTTAATGCGAAGGATACTGCCAAGTTTGTTAAAGCGGTAAAAGGGTCTAAAGCTAAGAAAAATATTTTAATTACTACGAATGATTTTACAAAAAAGGCTGAAGAATTGTATGAAATTGTAGATGATTGTCTAATACTTGACACTGTGGATCTTAATGAAAAACATAAAAAGATATTCAATACTATTGAGCAGAACATAAAGGCCAAACATAATGAATTGCCTTATTAGATAATGGTCCGTCAAGGGTGCCGGATATTGTTCCCACAAACACACTGTCTTGATTGATAGCACTAATAGGTTTCCACAGATCGATTAAAAATCCTGCCTTTTAGTAATGATGAAAATCTCTGAATCCATGGGGCGTGAGGGTTGTGTAGATGTATTTGCTACTATTACACAGACATAGACAACCGCGACACATTGCCATTTATCCCCAATGTGCAATTGGCAGAAACCAGTCACTGCACGTAGAGAGCGTTACTGTCCTGGAACGTACAGAAAAATAGCCGACAATCCGCGCTCTGACGGCATTTATAGGTGATTGAAAGTGTACTAATTCTGATTTTAAGGTTCTTTATCAAGTGGTACTGATGAAATGAATTATTAAAAATAATAAGCAATTGGTCTACTTGGTCAAGCTGCTTGTTCCTGAATGGAATGAGCAGCTTTTTTAAGTGCGCCCGGCATGGGCAGTAACTAGGCGGTGTAAGTCCGCTGTGAGCCGTAGTGGCCGGTATCACGAGTCGAAGACAAGGGTGTCTATCGTGAGGTAGAATCTGAAGGAAGTCCTAGACGAAACATCGAATCGATGAACAAGAAGTGGCTAAAAGGCTGGAAACGGTGGGATGAGATTGCCTAACAAATCGAAGTCCCTGACCACTCGAAACCGTCACAGTAAAGCCAACGGTTTGATGCGAAAGCTACTGCTCTTACCCGGGGAGGTCTGTCATGGTAGTTCTCTCAAGCTGGAAGTTATTTCTGGCAGGAACAGGCTCAATAGTAATGTTGAGTTGTCCATGACAGAAGTCAGCCGAGGCCATAGTAGCCAGTAATGGTGAAGGGCTGAACAACAATAATTTTGATTCATCCTGGAGGTGGAAACAATACGACAATCGCAGAAAACAGAAAATAAAGCTGACTACCTGCGGAGGGTAACCCTGGAAGGGTCAGAGCAAACAGGAGCGCGTAGCGTTGTTTCTGGTGAAAAGAGAACTCAAAATGGCTTATTACGTGAGAAGGTCTTAGACCGGAATAATTTAAATCGGGCCTTTGTCCATGTCAAGCGTAATAAAGGGGCTGGAGGAATTGACGGCATGTCCGTTGAGGAACTTGGCCCATACTTGAAAGAGAATAACGTAAAACTAATCGAGGCCTTGCGAACCGAAAGCTATGAACCCCAACCTGTCAAACGAGTTGAGATTCCTAAGCCAGATGGTTCGAAACGTCAGTTAGGAATCCCAACGGTCGTTGACCGTGTGGTTCAACAGGCGTTACAACAGCAACTGTCTCCTATTTTTGAAAAAGTATTCTCAGATAATAGTTATGGTTTTCGACCACACCGCAGTGCACAAAGTGCTGTGAAAAAGGTGGTTGCTTATTACAATCAGGGTTATCACTACGTGGTCGACCTTGATTTAAAGTCATATTTTGACAATGTGAACCATGATTTACTAATTAAATTTGTTGAAAATTACATTAGTGAGCCATAGGTCTTGCATTTGATTCGTAAGTTCTTGACGAGTGGTGTTATGAATGGTCGATTTTTCGAGAAGTCCGCTAAAGGTACACCGCAAGGTGGCAATATTTCACCATTACTAGCAAATATTTATCTGAACGAGCTGGACAAAGAATTGACCAGAAGAGGACATAAATTTGTACGCTATGCGGATGACTGTAATATCTATGTTAAAAGTAAGCGTGCGGGTGAACGGGTTCTCAAAAGCATCACCCAGTTTTTAGAAAAGGAACTCAAAGTTGAAGTGAATGCAGAAAAGACGCAAGTCGGTTCTCCACTAAGACTGAAGTTTCTAGGTTTTTCTCTGGGTGTGGGACGCAATAGCGCCTACCTGCGTCCTCATCAAAAACCTAAACAGAGAACTAAACAGGAATTGGCAAGAATCACCAAGAGAAGCCGAGGCGTCAGCCTTGATAGGATTCTGCATGAAATTAATCAGAAAATGCAGGGCTGGATCCAATATTATTCCATTGGGAAGATGAAAATCTTTCTCCAACAACTAGACAAATGGTTGCGCTCGCGCATCCGCCAGTATATCTGGAAACAGTGGAAGAATATCGGAACCCGTTATAAAGCATTGATTAAACTAGGCTTGACACCCAAACAGGCGAAAATCTACGTCAATACTCGTAAGGGATACTGGCGCAACGCGCACAGTAAAACACTGTTGATGACCATAACTAATAAAAGACTGGCACAGCGTGGGCTAATAAATCTGTCCAAACTGTACCAGTCTATTCAAGCAAAAGCTTAAGTTGTTGAACCGCCGTATACGGTTCCGTACGTACGGTGGTGTGGGAGGTCGATAGTGTGAACTATCTCCTACCCGATTGTGACTATGAAAATTCAAACTGACATAACTATTCTTTAATTGTAAGCAGTGTTCAACTGGACGGATTTCAAGTAGAAGCTGATTCTTATACAATTACCTTATTCAATTAGCTAGAGGTGATTTTTTGGAAGATAAACCAGAATTTGTGCAAGTTAAGGTGGCTGCGCTTAAAAACAAAGATTATAAGCCGCAAAAAGCCATGCAGTTGCGTGTAGATCAAAATAAGACTGGCGTCATTTATAATCGGATCAATAATTATATCCTAGATGCTTTTTTGAAGGCGGTGTTTACGCATGACGATGCTTGATTTGTCCCAGCTCGACCGGATCTATTTGGCAACTGGGAAAACTGACCTTCGCAAAGGAATTGACGGTTTAGTTACTGTGATCACCGAACAATTCGCCTTGGATCCATACCAGAGTACCTTATTTTTATTCTGTGGTAGTCGCAAAGATCGTTTTAAGGGACTCCTGTGGCAGAAAGATGGCTTTTTGTTGCTTTACAAGCGTTTTGAAGACGGTCGTCTTCAATGGCCGAGGAACCAAGCTGAAATGCGGCAGCTTCAACCCGCTCAATTAGTCCGTTTACTACAAGGCTGGTCCATAGATGCGACGATTCATGACTTTGATCCAGCACATTTAAGACTGCAGCAAAAGAACAATGTGGTTTAGTTTTCCCTGTGGAAAACTAAATCTTTTTTGCTCATCCACAGTTTTAAATCTGTGGATGCAATTATGCTGAAAGCGTGCTATGCTAACTTTTGAAAACATCAGCTACATCGCTGATCAGAAAATGGTGAAGTTAAATGGATCAACAAAAAACGATTGCTAAATTAACACTTGAAAATGAAGAACTCCGTAAACAAAACAAGGCTAATGAACAGCGGATTGCTGAACTGGAAACTCTTTTAAAGTCTTTTCAGGCAAAATTATTCGGGACTAAGTCAGAAAAAACTGTCTCGGTTAACGAAAATCAAATGACACTTTGGGATGATGACAGTGTTTTTACCTGGTCAGAGCACACTGACAAACAAAGCGCAGAAAGTTCTCAAGAAAAGATCCAAAAGTCACCGAAAAAGCGGGAAAAACGGCAAAAGCAAATAGAAGATTTAGAGATAGTTAAAAACATTAAACGGCTCAAAGAAACTACTTGTCCTTACGGACAAGCACTTAAGGTTGTTGGAGAGAGATTTATAGGGAAAAAACTGCACTACAAACCAGCCGAATTATGGGTGGTCGAGGAATACGTTGCAACCTACGCTTGTGCTTGTGCTGCTTGTCTGGCGCAAAATAACGGTCAGACAGCTTTCTTTAGCGCCGAAAAAGCGACGCCTTTATTCCCACATAGTCTGGCTACCCCCACTCTGTTAGAGAATATCGTCTATCAAAAATACGTTTTAGGGACACCTCTTTATCGTCAATTAAAAGATTGGCGTCGTTTCGGGTGGAATGTCTGTGAGCCGACTTTAGCTGCTTGGGTCATTCAGGGGGCAGATATGCTAAGATCATTGTATGATCTCCTACATAAAAAATTGCTGCAACGTCCCTATTTACAAGGTGATGAAACTGTTGTCAAGGTTTTGCGTGAACCTGGGAAAAAGCCTACGGCTGAATCACGAATGTGGGTGCAACGCACGGTCCAAAAAGACAAACTACAAGCTATTTATTATGCCTATCGGCGCGATCGTTCTGAAAAATCGGCTTGTTCCTTATACAGTGGCTTTACTGGTGTTTTACAATGTGATGGTTATCAGGTTTACCCTAAAGTAGATTGTGCCGACCGCGTTGGTTGTTTAGCTCATGTGCGCCGTAAATTTTTTGAGGCAGCCAAATACAGTCAGGCCGCTAAAGGTCCGCTAAAAATCCTGGATCAGATTTTCCACCAAGAAAAGAAATGGGCCAGTTTAAATAGTTCTGCTAGAATAAACAAAAGGAATGAGTTTTTAAGGCCTTTGTTCGAAAAATTTTGGCAGGCTTTGGCAACTTGCGCTGCTCTACCTAAGTCCTTATTGGGGAAAGCTATCGCATACGCACTAGGACAAAGGGAAGCCATCAATAAATTATTACAATATGGTGAGATCGATATTTCCAATAATACTTGTGAACAGGCGGTAAAATCGTTGGTTATCGACCGCAAGAACTTTTTATTCAGTACAAGTGTGGCAGGCGCTGAGGCGAATGCCATCTGGCTGACCTTGATCGAAAGTGCCAAAGCTAATGGCCTTGATCCGCAAAAATATTTAACCAAAATCCTGACTGTAGTTCCTCAGCTGGGACCTTTCCCAACTGAAAAAGAACTAGAGCCTTATTTACCCTGGAATTAAACTTAAATAGCGCCAAAGATCCCTGATATGAAGCAAGGTTTGCTTTCGTGTCAGGGATCTCTATTTTGTCAAAGCAAATTTAAATGGTTTTGTCTAACCGTCCAGTTGAACACTGCTTACTTTTGAATTACAGAGACGGAACATTTTAATTAGAATATTCTTCGTCACTGAGCCTCCATGTTTATATTCATCAGAAATAATATAGTTTGTAAGAATGATAAAAATAAGGTGACAAAACTATTCAGCGATCATCAGCTTGATGTTATTTCTTTTTATTGAATCTAAGATGTCTTTTGATGGCAGCTGGTCAGTAATAATTATATCAATTTGAGTAGAGTTGAAACTATCTAAAAGAATATAATCTTTTTTATTAAATTTAGAATAATCCACAAGTAAGACATTTTTTTCGGAACATTGGAATACGGTTCGTTTAAGTTCGTTTTGTTTTTCATTAGCCATATAGAATCCATTTGCATCAATGGACTTACATGACATGAACGAAATATTTGGTCGAAAGTTTGAAATTAAGTCTGAAATTGCACGTGGACCTAATATTGATTTAGAACGATAGAGTAATGTTCCACCAAGTACATATAAATCAATATTTTTCAGCTGATTAACCTCTGATGCGATGTTGATGTTGTTAGTAATAACATGAATATTGGTTTTGTTCGCAAAATATTTGGGTAAAAAGGATAAGGTTGACGATCCATCTAAGAAAATAGCCTGGTCGTTATTGATGAGTGTTGCTGCTTTTTTACATATTCTACTTTTGATTGTTCCGTTTTTGCTACTTCTAGTTCCGTAGGCAATTTCAACATTAGAATATTCTAGTAAACTAACATAGCCGTGTGTTCTTCGAATAGAGTTGGTCATTTCTAAATCCAGTAGGTCTCGTCGAAGTGTAGAGGTGCTAACATCCATCATCGCTTGTAATTTCTTTGTACTAATTTTTTTGTTTTGTGAGAGAATACGTAACATTTTTTTAAGTCGTTCATCTTTTTGAAGGTACAATTTGGTTTCACTTCTTTCTATATAATTTGAACAGTGAGAAAAAGAATAATTTACTTAATAAAAATGTGAATCTTGTTCAATTTTAAGCGCTAACAGGATTGAAGACACTGTATTTATTAAAGGTATATCCAATTTATTCAGCTATGTCAACAGGATGGTAGAAACATTTTGAAAAATGAACAATTATGAACAATGTTCATTGTATATCAGCCCGCTAAAAAATAAATGAAAACGCTTTAATAGCCAAAGAAAGCGCTTTATAATGAAGCTGTTAATCGGATTAACTGTAGAATAAAAAATCACTTATGTTCATGAGCATGAACGGAAAGGCGGCTTTGCTATGAGCGATTACTCTAAATTGTTCGATAAAGAATTAATTTTTTTGAATTTAGATGTTTCGAATCGGAATGAGCTATTTAAAAAGGTATATGAAAAATTGGCAGAAAAAGGAATTGTAAAAGAAAGCTATTTAGATGCTTTGACTAAGCGAGAGGATGAGTTCCCAACGGGTGTAGTCACTCAGTTTTTACCAATTGCGTTACCACATGCTAATCCAGAAAATGTGAATCTTCCCTTTATTGCAGTTGTTCAAACAAAAGATGATATTCGTGTTCAACAAATGGGAACAAATGAAGACGAGGATACCAAAAACTTCTTCTTTTTGGGGATTGTTAAGGAAACTCAGGATTTGCAGGTCAAGTTATTACAAAGATTTATGCAACTGATGAATGATGAAAAATTTGTTTTAGACTTTAAGGAAATAAAAAAGCCAGACGATATGTATGATTATCTGATCAATAATTTTTAGGAGGTAATTAAAATGCTAAAAGTTGTAGTTGCTTGTGGTAGCGGAATTGCTACTAGCGAAACAGTGGTAGGTTCACTTAGAACATTTTTAGAAGAACATTCTGTTAGTGGTGTTGAAGTTGAAACTACTGATTTTAAGCAATTAGCGGGAGTACTTGCTAACTATGATGTATATGTTTGGTTGGCAAAACCAACACCGGAAATTCAACAGATTTGTGATGAGGAAGGTATTCCTGATGTTAATGGTGTTGACATTTTGACTGGATCAAAGGGTGATAAAACTTTTTTAGATTTCGTAAATGCTTTAATGAGTTTAAAGAGTGCATCCTAACTAAGAAAGGGGAAACCTATTATGGAAGTCTTAAAAACAATAGTTAATTATGTTTTAGATTTGGGTGCAGCAGTTTTTGTTCCGTTGATCATGTTTTTGATTTCATTGTTAGCCAGATTGAAGCTTAGCAAGGCCGTTAAAGCAGCATTAACATTAGGCGTTGCTTTTAGTGGAATGACATTAGTTGTTAATTATATGACAGATGCAATTTCACCAGCAGCAAAATCAATGTCGAAATTGATGCATTTGAGTTTAAATGCGATCGATCAAGGTTGGCCAGGTGTGGCTGCAATCACATGGTCGTATAAAACGGCTTTCCTATTTTTCCCGCTCTTATTGGTTATTAATTTTATCATGCTATCAATTAATTGGACTAAAACCTTGAATGTTGATATGTGGAATGTTTGGAATAAAATTTTCACATATGTTGTTGTCTTATATTTTACGCATAATTCGCTGTATGGCTTTGCGATCGCCAGCCTACAGATCATTTTAGAATTAAAAGCAGGGGATATGTGGCAAAGGCATATTGAAGATCTGACAGGTATTCCAGGAGTTACAGTTCCACATTTTATTACTTTATTTGCTGTAATTTTAATGCCGCTTAATAAATTACTCGATTTTATTCCGATAATGAATAAACCGGCTGATGCTAATGCTATTCAAAAGAAAATTGGGATTTTTGCAGATAATTCAGTTATGGGTGCGATAATCGGTGTTTTACTTGGATTTGGTGCTGGATATTCTATCTCAGGATCGTTGCAATTAGCCATTGAAGCTGCAGCAGCCATGACCATGTTCCCGATGATTTCAAAATTATTCATGGAAGCTTTAAATCCAATCGCGGATGCAATGAATAAGATGATGAAAGATCATTTTAAAGGACGTGAAGTATTTATTGGACTTGATTGGCCGATTTTAGCTGGGCGAAATGAATTATGGGTTACTGTAATCATACTAGTTCCTGTAATGCTGATATTGGCAATGGTTTTGCCTGGTAACACTGTCCTTCCATTTGCTGGAATTATTAATTTATCTTTTGTAGTTGCTGCCTTGCTATTAACTGGTGCTAACTTGTGGAGAATGCTGACACTTGGAATTATCACAACGCCAATTTTCCTATACGGTGCAACTTATTTTGCCCCAGTTATCACTAATTTGGCAAAATCTACTGGTGCTGTCAAGGTTCGACCGGGACAACAACTTTCATGGTCGACATTTGAAGGACCTGATTTTCGGATGTTATTCGCGCAAGTTTATAATGGAAAATGGTGGGCAATAATTGGTGCAATCGTATGGCTATTGGTTTTTGTTTGGCTGTATAAGGATCAAAATAAAATCTCCATTCCAAGTAAGCGTTATAAGTTAGCTGGTATTGAAGATGTTGATGTCTCTAATGAACATGAATCTAATAGTGCAACGAATGGTTCTGCTAAAGAAGAATGGAAAGTTTCTGATATAGACGGTCTTGATTTTAGCAACGTTAAAAAGAATAAAAAACCTAAGAGTAAACAAGCAACAAGTGTTGATGAGATCAACGGTATGGATTTTAGTAATTATAATAGAAAATAAAATGAGGAGAGACAGCATGGAAAAAAATCAATCACAGAAAAATGTTGGTGCGAAAATATTGTGGTCATTAGCGTTATTCATTAATGTTATTTTGACAGTTTTGGTAGTTTTCACAAAGAACATTCCAGGGTGTATTGCTGTGATTGCTTTTGGCTTATACCTATCAAAATACGGTGATCCAGTTATTTTTAAAAACTACAATCAGAGACGTAAAGAAAAGTATGAAGCTTTTGAAAAAATGAGAAAAAATCGAAAGGGGAACGAAAAATTATGATGGAACAAAATATTACTAAAGAACGCCTGCCTTTTGAAACAGAGCGACAAGATCTGGCTAATGTTGCCCGTGAGATGTTTAACAGAAAAATGACTAATGTGGCTGGGGGAAACATTTCACTTAGAGTTACTCCTGATGAAACTTTTGCTTATGATGGACAAGAGTATAAAGCTGGTCATGATTATTTATTGATGACACCTACCTTTATGTCGGAAGCTTGGTTTGCCAAGATGAGTCTTTCGCAAATTTTAGTAGTTGATTTAGAAACAGGTGAAAAGTTGGCTGGTGAGGGAAGGCTGACTAGGGAAATTAATATGCATGAGGGAGCTTATAGGGCTAACCCAGATATTAATGTTGTTTATCATTCTCATGCTCCAAACTGTATGTTTTGGGCTACATTAGGGGTTGATATGCCTAACCTGACAGAAGTGACCTCTGTGAATGTTCCATTAGGAAAAATTAAATGCTTACCATACCGCGAAGCTTGCTCACAGGAATTAGCCGACATTGTTCAATCAGAGATTAAAAAATTAGGGAACGATGCGACACAGAACATCTTTTTGCTGGACAGTCATGGTGTCTTGATAACAGATACCGATTTACATGCCGCAACAGAAGTTCTTGAAACGGTGGAGTGGAATGCTGATATTGCGTATAAACAGACAATTTTTAAGAAGTTGGGGATTATTGATGACTATCGTTCCTGTGGTAAAAAAACTGATGGTCAAGCCAAATCAAAGTTAAATGTATAGAGTAATAGTAAAACTACCTGTTCTCTAGAGAGTAAAAAGTGCCCCATAATTGTTAGACATAAAAACTAACAACTATGGGGCACTTCATGCTGATACTGTTTACTTATCCCACTTTTATGTCATGTTTTAGTCTTCATAGTACAAAATTGAGTGCTTGAAGATCTTTAATGTGCGACCATCGTCGCAGTCAACAACGATCCGTTTTGGCTTGACCATCTTTAATGTTCCCTTGATGATCTCACCGTTGATCAACTTGATAGTCGTTGGCTTGGGAATACCCAGTCGTTTTGCTGTATGTGGATCCATTTCTTCTGCCATGATATCAACCTTCTTAAAAATTATGCAGATATTAGAGATATCTACTTACACTTAGTATACCGCTTACTTGTTTAGATTTCAGTCGTTTACCCTTAAAATATTAACACTTAGTAGTAAACTATTCCTGAGCGTAGTTCTGTAAAACTTTGCTCAACGGCCAGTAAATCAAAGGATAGAAGACTAAATTTCCGGCTGCGTGATAGATGTCAAATAGAAATCCGCTGGTGTAATAGGCGATAAAAGCAGGGGTCTGACCAATTACGACCATACATAAGCTAACTATCAGGCCATATTCCAAGCCTAGAAGAGTTGCCACTCCTAACTGCAACCACCAAAATTTCTGTAAAAAGAACAGCTTTTTGAAAAGCAAGACTGTTAGCACACAAACAATATAAGCAGCTATTTGCGGAACAGTCCAAATGCCAAATCCTAAGTACAAGTTGGAGACCAACATGGTCAAGATCGCCAAGACCAAACCAGCACCACTACCATTAATCAAAGTAACGATCATGATTATATCTGTCACTGGTTGGACATTGGGGAGCGGGACCTTAATGATCCGCAAGACAGTACAAATGGCCGCTAACAAACCCAACATCGTTATTTTCCGAATGGAATTATGCGCTTGTCTCATCGTTATTCTTCCTCGTATTATTAAAATTAAACATTGGCTTTTAAACCAAGTTTTAGTGATATGACAACTTTCCTTGTTGGACATTACATGATAATCTCTAAGTGTCATTAGCTTTGATCAACTGGTATAGGATCATTTATCCTGTAGTCCAACTACTTTTTAAGACTGGCGCCCAGGTAATCATTTTAAGTACCAACCACATGTTGTATCGATCGATCTGTCAACTAGTTTAGCAGAGCTAGTCGCAGCTTTAATTTGACTGACTTACGAGTATTTATGGTGCGAGAATGTTTTTAGTGATTTATAGTTAGGGACTCTCATGCAGTGTTTAACTTAAGAGCAGATAGTTTCAATGAAAAAGGGCCATTCACCAAAGAAAATTACTTGTCGGTATTGCCATTAACTCAAAAGGACTAAAAGCACAATACAACTCTTCTATGCGTCGGTTTCCAATGATGAAGGCAGCCAGCTTAATATTGACGCAGTTTTACTTAATTTGTGAAATGCTTAAACGGTATAAGCACGTCTTTGAAACGTCTAAAAATGATTCATTCGGTATCCTTACATGCTGACATTGATTTGAATTAAGGGCGACTTTGTCCTTCTTTTTGACTTTTGTTGCTGGACACTTTTCTTGGAAGTTTTACCGTTGACCTTATATGCCCAGTAGATGGTTTTATTAGCGTTTTATTTATGTTTGCTGGTCTGTGTGACCATTTTCCTTAGAGTTTGACTGACAAAGCTTTCTTTAGTTCGGTCAAGACCGTAGCGTTTTTCTTTACATGAACGTTTTTGGGAGTGATTTGATTGCTGTTATTTTGTAATTGATAAGTGTCCTTCGACCTGAGCAGTAGGTGCGGGCTTTTTAGTGGTTTGAGAACAACCTATTATCAAAAGAAATAACTACTAAAACCACCAAATTAAAAAATATCTTCTTTTAAAAATCATGCAAAGTTTCTCCTATATTTTCTCTAACATACTTAAAAATTACGTTATTAGATTACCATTTAATTTCTATTTGTCAAATTTATGTGAATATAATTTCATTTAGAGCTGAACCGTTAAGACTAAATCTTTACATGTGAAAAAATAAGTGTTAAAATGATTATGAATCATATTTAAAAATTAATGCATTATGTTATTAAGACATTATTTTTAAACATCAAGTGAAAATGCATACAAATATTTTTTTAAAGAGTCCATTCCTGATAAAATTACTTTACGTTTCCACTTGACGGCAAACATTGTGCAGTATTTTTCAAATAAATATAAACAGGAGGTCTTTATTTATGGCAGAACGCAGTTATGATTTTTTAATGCCAAGCGTTAACTTTTTTGGCTCAGGTGTCATTGCAAAAATTGGTGAAAGAGCAAAAATGCTGAGGATGAAAAAACCAGTCGTTGTGACTGATAAGTTCCTGGAAAATTTGGAAGGTGGTGCTGTTAAACAAACACTTGCTTCCTTAGACGAAGCCGGCGTTGATTATGTTATTTACAACGGTGTTGAACCTAACCCAAAGATCCATAACATTAAAGAAGTTAAGGCCTTATTTGAAAAAGAAAACGCTGATTCCATCATTACGGTTGGTGGGGGATCCGCTCACGATACGGGCAAGGGTGCAGGGATCATCTTGACTAATGGTGATGATATTACCAAGTTAGCTGGGATCGAGACTTTGGATAATGCCTTACCGCCGTTGATCGCTGTTAACACCACAGCCGGTACAGGTTCTGAATTGACTCGCCACGCTGTGATCACTAACGAAGAGACTCATTTGAAGTTTGTTGTCGTTTCATGGCGCAATATTCCGCTGGTTTCATTCAACGATCCAAGCTTGATGTTGGATGTACCGAAGGGCTTAACAGCCGCGACCGGGATGGACGCTTTCGTGCAATCGATTGAACCATATGTTTCAGTTGACCATAACCCGATCACAGATTCTCAATGTATTGAAGCCATCAAGTTGATCGAGACTTCTTTGCGTGAAGCAGTCGCAAACGGCCACAACTTGAAGGCTAGAACGAAGATGGTCGAAGCTGAAATGTTAGCCGGTATGGCTTTCAATAACGCTAACCTTGGATACGTGCATGCGATGGCTCATCAATTGGGCGGTCAGTATGACGCACCACATGGTGTTTGCTGTGCTTTGTTGCTGCCATACGTGGAAAAGTATAACCTGATCGCTGACCCGCAAAGGTTTGCGGAATTAGCTGAATTTATGGGCGAAAATACAGCCGGTTTATCAACTCGTGATGCTGCTGAATTGTCCATTAGAGCT
This sequence comes from Ligilactobacillus acidipiscis, assembly GCF_900116935.1. Taxonomy (NCBI): domain Bacteria; kingdom Bacillati; phylum Bacillota; class Bacilli; order Lactobacillales; family Lactobacillaceae; genus Ligilactobacillus; species Ligilactobacillus acidipiscis. The sequence continues at coordinate 1,770,498 of NZ_LT630287.1, read as the reverse complement.
ATGAAGCAGATGTCTGATGATGTTGGTATCCCAGAAACGATCAAAGATATTGGTGCTGACCCGAAAGACTTTGAGCTGATGGCTGAAAATGCCCTGAAAGATGGAAATGCAGCTTCTAATCCACGTGTTGGCACCAAAGAAGATATCGTGAAGATCTTCCAGGCTGCTTACGCTGGTAATTTAGACTTTTCATTTTAGCCATTAAACTTGAAGAGGACAGCTGAAAACTTGAATTACCCCATAATCGTTAGACATAGAAACTAACGATCATGGGGTGTTTTTAGGCTCTTCGTCAACTGTTGTTGGTGAATCCATATTTCGAGTTCTAATCACTTCGTGATTAGGGCTCTTTTTGTTTTGATTTTGAAAACGTATAGTACTCGAGTTCTAAACCTCCAGAAGCTGCGATAGCCAAAACTGGCTCGTTTGATCGCCTTGATTTTATTATTAGAACCTTCCAAAGGACCATTTGAATAGTGTGTGGTAAAGGTGTTACGAATCTCATCATGATGGCTTTCAAGTGTTTTAATCGTGTTCTTCATTTCTTCAGAATACGTTTTGTTATTCCAAAATGCCGCATTGTAGTTATGCCAATCTTGATGTTGGACAGCTGACCGGACGCTGTTTAAGACTTGATAAGTTTGTTCTAGTTCTGAATCCAACGATAACAGCTGATGGACAACATCGGTGGCAGCCATCCAGTAAGGAAAATTAGTCCACTTTTTGAATTGTTCAAAGTTAAGCTGTTCAGTTGGTACTAACAACAGCTTCCAGTAGCGCTTAAGGGCGTGAAATTCGCGAGAAGACGGGGTAAACTTCTTCATCACCTTGATTCTGGTTTTGTTAAACGCCCGATTTAGGGCGTTGATAATATGAAACTTGTCCATGACCACCATGGCATTGGGGAACACGGTCTGCACAAGCTTGGGGTAGGTATAATTCATATCAGTCACAATAATTTTGACGTTTTCTCGGGCAGCTTGATCGAAGCGGTAAAAATACTTCTCTAGTTTATTGATGGTTCGATAAGGGAGTAAGTCGATTAATTCATGGGTTTCGCCATTCATGAACTCAAAGCTCATGGCACCAGTAGCGCTCTTGGTACTCTTCACCTCATCCATTAAGATGATCTCTGGTAAATAGTGCCAATTGGTTTGAAAGTCTCGTTCAGCGCGCATTAACTGGCGGCCCACAAATGAATCTGATGCCGATACTTCATTGGCAATGTGCTTCAAAGAGACCGGTTCACCGAGCTTCTCTAGGCATTCTTTGCGGCTGGGGTTTGAAATTGTACAGTGTTTCGGAACTGCCACTGTTTGTGCAAGAAAGTTGCCGTGACATTCTTTACAGTGGAAATAGCGACGCTTTAAGGCTAAGATGACGGTGTTGCTCAGAACCTTCGAGAATCTGATAGTGGTATTGCGCCAGCCGTAGTTAATAATCTTTTGATCATTGATAATCCCGCACTTGGGACAAGCCTTCGGCGTGTAATCCAAGTGGCCAGTTAAGCGAATAACCCCGTCTTCTCCAGTTTCACCGTCAGTAATTTTTAGGTTCTCGTCAGCTATTCCTAATAATAATTTTGTAGTATCATGACACATAGGGCATTTCCTTCTTTCTGAAAAATCTTCGTGGTGGTTGACTTGGATGAACGGACAGGAAATGTCCGCTTTTTTATTCTAGCCATAAATAAAAAATCTGTCATCGGTAATAGATGAAAATCTATTACCAACAACAGATATTGTAGAACCTGTTTTTAGTCCTCTTTTCTCGTACAACGTATTAGGTATAAATTTGATAAAAAGAAGGTTTACTGCACATAAAGAAAGCAGGATTTTGAAAAGTTAAAATAGCAAGCTCCCAAGATGATAATAATGAGTGTGTTTAAAATTGCTAATAATTCGTGTGTTCTTAAATGTTCTGCGCAACAAGAAACAAAGTCGAGGGCGGAGGCTAGTGGTAAATGAGTTCTTGAGCTTAAGCGGTTGTAAAGTACTTGCCCGTGTGTTTTGAACCAATGTGTTATTTAGAAAGCGGCGCACATCAGTAATTGATTTATATGGATGTTTATCCTTTAGGTAGGTTTTTTTCATATATGGTTCGATTTGTGAGTTCCAGTTTTTCAAAACGATGTGCCTACTACTAGAAGGCACATCGTTTTGGTAATAAACAATTGGAATGAGGCTTGCTTTTGTTTTCTTTAGTTTAGTAGGTCTAACTTGGATTGATTAGAATGATCTTTACTTGTGGTGTGGTACACTCATTAAGTCATTCTGCAGATAAAATTCCTAACAACTGGTAAAGGCCACCCAGCTGACACTGTATTCCTTAAGAAATTTTGCTCTAGCTAAATTAGTTTTTGCAAGCCCTAGAATAGTAGCTAATTTTTCTGTGGTCGTAAACTTTGTTCTAGACATAATAAAAGTCCCTGAAACTTGCCAGATGAATGATACTTTTTCATTTGGCAACTTTCAGGGGCTATAGCAGTGTCCAAGCTGGAAAGTTATTTTGTTTTCTAAAAAATACCCTGCCTTGTTAGCAAGGCTCAACCGTTTTTAATTATTGCTGCCTATAAGTTAGTGGAATCACAAGGAGTCAACTGGTAAACCCGATCATCGGCCTCATCATAGACACTGATCGGGTGTTCGTCAATGGCATCTATTCGGAGATGGTAACCATAAGTATCTAGAAAAACGAGTTCTTTTTCGTTGAGATTCAAGACTGAACCTGGCAATGACCGTCCATCTAATGAAATTGAAAGGTCCAGGCTAATGTGTAAATGATGGATCCGAGAATTATTTTCATCAACGAACTGCCAATTTCCAGCAAAAATACCCGCCAGATTATTGCTTGGTTGCTGTTTTTGTTTGCCCGGCCGGATTATTTTAGCCAAAAAACTTCCAATTAAATGTGACCTCCGTTTGCCGAAGCGCATCAATCCCATTTTTGCTCCCTCTTTCTCACCTTTGGCAATATATATCATAATCTAAATATAACACCATTTAATAGATAAAAACAGAAAAGAACTTTGATTTAAACGTAAATAGAACTATTTGCAACAATTTAGAAATTTGGTTCTTTATCAAGTGGTACTGATGAAATGAATTATTAAAAATAATAAGCAATTGGTCTACTTGGTCAAGCTGCTTGTTCCTGAATGGAATGAGCAGCTTTTTTAAGGTGCGCCCGGCATGGGCAGTAACTAGGCGGTGTAAGTCCGCTGTGAGCCGTAGTGGCCGGTATCACGAGTCGAAGACAAGGGTGTCTATCGTGAGGTAGAATCTGAAGGAAGTCCTAGACGAAACATCGAATCGATGAACAAGAAGTGGCTAAAAGGCTGGAAACGGTGGGATGAGATTGCCTAACAAATCGAAGTCCCTGACCACTCGAAACCGTCACAGTAAAGCCAACGGTTTGATGCGAAAGCTACTGCTCTTACCCGGGGAGGTCTGTCATGGTAGTTCTCTCAAGCTGGAAGTTATTTCTGGCAGGAACAGGCTCAATAGTAATGTTGAGTTGTCCATGACAGAAGTCAGCCGAGGCCATAGTAGCCAGTAATGGTGAAGGGCTGAACAACAATAATTTTGATTCATCCTGGAGGTGGAAACAATGCGACAATCGCAGAAAACAGAAAATAAAGCTGACTACCTGCGGAGGGTAACCCTGGAAGGGTCAGAGCAAACAGGAGCGCGTAGCGTTGTTTCTGGTGAAAAGAGAACTCAAAATGGCTTATTACGTGAGAAGGTCTTAGACCGGAATAATTTAAATCGGGCCTTTGTCCATGTCAAGCGTAATAAAGGGGCTGGAGGAATTGACGGCATGTCCGTTGAGGAACTTGGCCCATACTTGAAAGAGAATAACGTAAAACTAATCGAGGCCTTGCGAACCGAAAGCTATGAACCCCAACCTGTCAAACGAGTTGAGATTCCTAAGCCAGATGGTTCGAAACGTCAGTTAGGAATCCCAACGGTCGTTGACCGTGTGGTTCAACAGGCGTTACAACAGCAACTGTCTCCTATTTTTGAAAAAGTATTCTCAGATAATAGTTATGGTTTTCGACCACACCGCAGTGCACAAAGTGCTGTGAAAAAGGTGGTTGCTTATTATAATCAGGGTTATCACTACGTGGTCGACCTTGATTTAAAGTCCTATTTTGACAATGTGAACCATGATTTACTAATTAAATTTGTTGAAAATTACATTAGTGAGCCATGGGTCTTGCATTTGATTCGTAAGTTCTTGACGAGTGGTGTGATGAATGGTCGATTTTTCGAGAAGTCCGCTAAAGGTACACCGCAAGGTGGCAATATTTCACCATTACTAGCAAATATTTATCTGAACGAGCTGGACAAAGAATTGACCAGAAGAGGACATAAATTTGTACGCTATGCGGATGACTGTAATATCTATGTTAAAAGTAAGCGTGCGGGTGAACGGGTTCTCAAAAGCATCACCCAGTTTTTAGAAAAGGAACTCAAAGTTGAAGTGAATGCAGAAAAGACGCAAGTCGGTTCTCCACTAAGACTGAAGTTTCTAGGTTTTTCTCTGGGTGTGGGACGCAATAGCGCCTACCCGCGTCCTCATCAAAAACCTAAACAGAGAATTAAACAGGAATTGACAAGAATCACCAAGAGAAGCCGAGGCGTCAGCCTTGATAGGATTCTGCATGAAATTAAGCAGAAAATGCAGGGCTGGATCCAATATTATTCCATTGGGAAGATGAAAATCTTTCTCCAACAACTAGACAAATGGTTGCGCTCGCGCATCCGCCAGTATATCTGGAAACAGTGGAAGAATATCGGAACCCGTTATAAAGCATTGATTAAACTAGGCTTGACACCCAAACAGGCGAAAATCTACGTCAATACTCGTAAGGGATACTGGCGCAACGCGCACAGTAAAACACTGTTGATGACCATAACTAATAAAAGACTGGCACAGCGTGGGCTAATAAATCTGTCCAAACTGTACCAGTCTATTCAAGCAAAAGCTTAAGTTGTTGAACCGCCGTATACGGTTCCGTACGTACGGTGGTGTGGGAGGTCGATAGTGTGAACTATCTCCTACCCGATTGCGCCCGGCATGGGCAGTAACTAGGCGGTGTAAGTCCGCTGTGAGCCGTAGTGGCCGGTATCACGAGTCGAAGACAAGGGTGTCTATCGTGAGGTAGAATCTGAAGGAAGTCCTAGACGAAACATCGAATCGATGAACAAGAAGTGGCTAAAAGGCTGGAAACGGTGGGATGAGATTGCTTAACAAATCGAAGTCCCTGACCACTCGAAACCGTCACAGTAAAGCCAACGGTTTGATGCGAAAGCTACTGCTCTTACCCGGGGAGGTCTGTCATGGTAGTTCTCTCAAGCTGGAAGTTATTTCTGGCAGGAACAGGCTCAATAGTAATGTTGAGTTGTCCATGACAGAAGTCAGCCGAGGCCATAGTAGCCAGTAATGGTGAAGGGCTGAACAACAATAATTTTGATTCATCCTGGAGGTGGAAACAATACGACAATCGCAGAAAACAGAAAATAAAGCTGACTACCTGCGGAGGGTAACCCTGGAAGGGTCAGAGCAAACAGGAGCGCGTAGCGTTGTTTCTGGTGAAAAGAGAACTCAAAATGGCTTATTACGTGAGAAGGTCTTAGACCGGAATAATTTAAATCGGGCCTTTGTCCATGTCAAGCGTAATAAAGGGGCTGGAGGAATTGACGGCATGTCCGTTGAGGAACTTGGCCCATACTTGAAAGAGAATAACGTAAAACTAATCGAGGCCTTGCGAACCGAAAGCTATGAACCCCAACCTGTCAAACGAGTTGAGATTCCTAAGCCAGATGGTTCGAAACGTCAGTTAGGAATCCCAACGGTCGTTGACCGTGTGGTTCAACAGGCGTTACAACAGCAACTGTCTCCTATTTTTGAAAAAGTATTCTCAGATAATAGTTATGGTTTTCGACCACACCGCAGTGCACAAAGTGCTGTGAAAAAGGTGGTTGCTTATTATAATCAGGGTTATCACTACGTGGTCGACCTTGATTTAAAGTCATATTTTGACAATGTGAACCATGATTTACTAATTAAATTTGTTGAAAATTACATTAGTGAGCCATGGGTCTTGCATTTGATTCGTAAGTTCTTGACGAGTGGTGTTATGAATGGTCGATTTTTCGAGAAGTCCGCTAAAGGTACACCGCAAGGTGGCAATATTTCACCATTACTAGCAAATATTTATCTGAACGAGCTGGACAAAGAATTGACCAGAAGAGGACATAAATTTGTACGCTATGCGGATGACTGTAATATCTATGTTAAAAGTAAGCGTGCGGGTGAACGGGTTCTCAAAAGCATCACCCAGTTTTTAGAAAAGGAACTCAAAGTTGAAGTGAATGCAGAAAAGACGCAAGTCGGTTCTCCACTAAGACTGAAGTTTCTAGGTTTTTCTCTGGGTGTGGGACGCAATAGCGCCTACCCGCGTCCTCATCAAAAACCTAAACAGAGAATTAAACAGGAATTGACAAGAATCACCAAGAGAAGCCGAGGCGTCAGCCTTGATAGGATTCTGCATGAAATTAAGCAGAAAATGCAGGGCTGGATCCAATATTATTCCATTGGGAAGATGAAAACCTTTCTCCAACAACTAGACAAATGGTTGCGCTCGCGCATCCGCCAGTATATCTGGAAACAGTGGAAGAATATCGGAACCCGTTATAAAGCATTGATTAAACTAGGCTTGACACCCAAACAGGCGAAAATCTACGTCAATACTCGTAAGGGATACTGGCGCAACGCGCACAGTAAAACACTGTTGATGACCATAACTAATAAAAGACTGGCACAGCGTGGGCTAATAAATCTGTCCAAACTGTACCAGTCTATTCAAGCAAAAGCTTAAGTTGTTGAACCGCCGTATACGGTTCCGTACGTACGGTGGTGTGGGAGGTCGATAGTGTGAACTATCTCCTACCCGATTGTGACTATGAAAATTCAAACTGACATAACTATTCTTTAATTCGATGAGAAGACGTAAACGGAAGTTTTCAAAGTTCCGGAAACCGTAAGCAGTCTTTTTAATGGCTTTGATCTTGTTGTTTGTTCCTTCCACGGGTCCATTAGAAAAGGTCGTCTGAAAGCTGTTCTTGATTTCTTGTAGATGTTTACGCAAGGTACGATTAGTTTTTTTGATGGGCTCAGGCATGCCTGCAGCTGAACGTGTTAGACTTTCTAAGAGCCTTGGATCTCGCTGATGGACAGCTTGTAAAAGTGTTTGATAATAAACGTAAGCTTGTCGCAAAGCGGAGGACATGTTTAATAAACGCTCCACAATATCCTGTTCACATAACTGCATATTACGAAAGTTTCTGCTTTTACGATAGGTTTTAAAATCAAGTTTGGTCGAGTCTTTAGTTAACGATTTCCAATAATGTTTCAAAGCACGTGCGTTGTGCGAACCCTGTCCCGCCTGTTTCATGGTTTGTGTCCGAACTAAGTTTAAGGCCCGATAAGCTTGGGTTACGACATGGAAGCGGTCGGCAATGATCAGCGCTTGCGGAAAGATCTCATGGATCAAGGATCGATAAGGCGAGTACAGATCAACTGTGACCGTTTGGACTGCCCAGCGAGCTTGACGGTCATATTGTAAAAAGTAACTCCGTAAGTATGTATTATGCCGAGAACGCACGATATCTAACGTGCGGCGTGTCGCAATGTCCATGACAATGATACTCATGCCGCTACTAGAAAAGTTGCCCGCTTTAAAGTCGTCAAAAGCGATATTTTGCGGTAAGAAATGATGATTGGGCCTTAAGTAAGTTGAGAGCTCTTGCGCAAAGCGCATCACTGTCATTCCAGAGATCCCAAAATCAGCGGCAATATCTTTTTGTGAGATATTCTGGTCTAATTTAGAAATAGCCTGATATTTAACGGCTTGTGAGATTTGGTCGTTAGCCTTGACGTCCTTGATCTCCGCAAGTTTTGTAATAGTTTTAGGGCAGGCAGCTGAAGCCGGGCAGAGATATTTTTGTTTGCGGATCGAAAAAACATTTGTGATCCCACCCGAAGGCAAACCGAGCATCTCAACGGTTTTAAAACCGTTGTAGCGCATTTTTTGACCACAAACTGGGCAAGCACAAGGATAAGATTGCCGCAAATGGATCTTGCGGACTTTTTTATGTTGGTAAAATCCTGCAGCTATCACTTTATTCTTATATTTTGGATCAAATTCCAGGTGTGAGTCTTTAATTCCCAATAGATCCAGTGTACAATTCTTCATGTAGGACATTCCTTTCAGTGTAGGGATTGTTTCTTTGAGATGAAGTGTGTCTTCATCTCTATTTTTTATCACTTGAAATGTCAAATTAAGTTAGAAATAACATAGCTGTTTATCTGTGATGTTTTCCATGAATACCTCAATTGGTGTTTTATAATTTAATGATTTTCTTGGAATATGATTACGCCGGCTACTGACTTGTTGAACTAAAGCATTTGGTAAATTGCGAAAATCCATGCTCTTGTTGAGACCATCTCGTCTAATTAGTCCATTATTATTTTCGTTTAAGCCACGCTGGTTAGGAGCCCCAACTTCGGCAAAATAAGTACTAATATCATGCTTATTTGCGATTTCTTTCCAACCAGTGAATTCTTTACCATTATCAAAAGTAATTGACTTGAAAAGGTGTTTTGGCTGTTGGGACAACCATTGATTAAGATGTTTATTAACGCATTCAGCCGATTTTTGTTGGATGTTTAAAATGATTTCAACTTTGGAGAGACGCTCAACTAAGGTCATAACTGCACCTTGATGTGCTTTGCCTTGGACGGTGTCTGCTTCTAAATGACCAAATTCATGTTGAAAATGAGGATAATCCTGATAGCGTTGATAAATACTTCTGCCGAGTCGGCCAGCTTTACCACGCCGTTCAACGTAACCATTTGGATGCCTTTTACCTTTCATTGGCAACAATTTCACATTGAAAACACCTCTTTGAAAAAGTCGGTATAAGGTTCTCATACTACAACTGATCTGTATCTCAGCTCGACCAATAATCGTATCAGGGGTCCAACCTAATGCGAGTTTCTGCTTAATGTATTTGGTTTCATCTTCTGGTAATTCAATTGCTTTTCGACCGCAATGAGTTTTATTAACTCGATGATTTTCTTGAAATTGACTAATTGAATTACCAGCATCTAGAAACCGGTAAACACGATAAACGGTTTCGCTGGAACGTTTAAGAGCTTTAGCGGCATGATAGGCTTTAATATCTTGCTTCCAAAAATTATATATAAAGGTTAATTCACGTGTGGTAAGATGTTTATAAGTCATTTGTGGTTACCTCTCTTTTGATTAGGGATATTCAAAAGTCTACCACAAATGGCTTTTTTATTTCTAACTTAATTTTACAAACGACGTCATAAAACAAAATTGGTACTGAGAGAAGATTTTTCTATCAGTACCAAATATTATAGAACCAAAAATTTTGAAATAGTTTTGTATTTGTTAAGCGCTTTTATAATGAAATGTGTCAAAAAAATTGTGATTTGCATAAAAATAATTCGATAAAAGCCCAAATTAATGTTTCAAATGTAAATTTACGTATCCTTTACATTAACAACATATAGGCTTTACCAAAAAAGGTTATTCTAGAGACAGTCAAAAAATATTAAAAGTAAAGAAGGGCTATTGATGAAAAAGACAAAATTTGCGACGCTAGCAGTGGCGACTTTGGGCTTGTTTGGTTTGGTACTTGGAGGATGCAGTTCTAATTCTGGGAGTAAGGATTCGTCCTCGTCAAGTTCTTCCAAAGAAAAAATCACCATTGTTGGTTCAACAGCTTTGCAGCCTTTGATAGAAAAGGCATCTTCACAATTCCAAAATGATAATCCAGGAGCTAACATTACTGTCCAAGGTGGCGGTTCAGGTACAGGCTTGAGTCAAGTTCAATCAGGTGCTGTTCAGGTCGGAAATTCTGATATTTTTGCCGAACAACAAGAAGGGATCCATCCTGAAAAATTAAGCGATCATAAAGTGGCCGTTGTCGGGATGACCCCAGTTGTCAACAAAGATGTTGGGGTCAAGAATGTTTCGATGGATCAGTTACGTCAAATCTTCACGGGTAAGATCACTAACTGGAAAGACGTCGGCGGTAAAGACGAAAAGATCTCTGTCATCAACCGTGCCAAAGGTTCTGGCACACGTGCAACCTTTGAAAATGCTGTTTTGCAAGAAGGCGACAAGCCGGTCAATGCACAAGAACAAGATTCCAATGGGACAGTTCAAAAAATTGTTGGCCAAACACCAGGAGCAATCAGTTATCTAGCCTTCTCATATGTCAACAAGGATCTGCAAGAACTCTCGATCGATAGCGTTAAGCCAAATTACAGCAACGTTTCTACTAACAAATGGAAGATCTGGTCATACGAACACATGTATACCAAAGGCAAAGCAAAAGGGACTGCTAAAAAGCTGATCGACTATGTTTTATCCAAAGATGTTCAAAAAGGTCTGGTATCTAAACTGGGTTACTACAGTGTCCATAACATGAAAGTTACGATGGATCCAGATGGGCAGGTCAAAGATAAATAAGCATTCTGCAACAAGAATAACTTGTTAAATATTTGAAAGAAATTACCTCATTTGCCCAAAGGTGAGGTAATTTTTTTAGGTGCGCCCGGCATGGGCAGTAACTAGGCGGTGTAAGTCCGCTGTGAGCCGTAGTGGCCGGTATCACGAGTCGAAGACAAGGGTGTCTATCGTGAGGTAGAATCTGAAGGAAGTCCTAGACGAAACATCGAATCGATGAACAAGAAGTGGCTAAAAGGCTGGAAACGGTGGGATGAGATTGCCTAACAAATCGAAGTCCCTGACCACTCGAAACCGTCACAGTAAAGCCAACGGTTTGATGCGAAAGCTACTGCTCTTACCCGGGGAGGTCTGTCATGGTAGTTCTCTCAAGCTGGAAGTTATTTCTGGCAGGAACAGGCTCAATAGTAATGTTGAGTTGTCCATGACAGAAGTCAGCCGAGGCCATAGTAGCCAGTAATGGTGAAGGGCTGAACAACAATAATTTTGATTCATCCTGGAGGTGGAAACAATGCGACAATTGCAGAAAACAGAAAATAAAGCTGACTACCTGCGGAGGGTAACCCTGGAAGGGTCAGAGCAAACAGGAGCGCGTAGCGTTGTTTCTGGTGAAAAGAGAACTCAAAATGGCTTATTACGTGAGAAGGTCTTAGACCGGAATAATTTAAATCGGGCCTTTGTCCATGTCAAGCGTAATAAAGGGGCTGGAGGAATTGACGGCATGTCCGTTGAGGAACTTGGCCCATACTTGAAAGAGAATAACGTAAAACTAATCGAGGCCTTGCGAATCGAAAGCTATGAACCCCAACCTGTCAAACGAGTTGAGATTCCTAAGCCAGATGGTTCGAAACGTCAGTTAGGAATCCCAACGGTCGTTGACCGTGTGGTTCAACAGGCGTTACAACAGCAACTGTCTCCTATTTTTGAAAAAGTATTCTCAGATAATAGTTATGGTTTTCGCCCACACCGCAGTGCACAAAGTGCTGTGAAAAAGGTGGTTGCTTATTATAATCAGGGTTATCACTACGTGGTCGACCTTGATTTAAAGTCCTATTTTGACAATGTGAACCATGATTTACTAATTAAATTTGTTGAAAATTACATTAGTGAGCCATAGGTCTTGCATTTGATTCGTAAGTTCTTGACGAGTGGTGTTATGAATGGTCGATTTTTCGAGAAGTCCGCTAAAGGTACACCGCAAGGTGGCAATATTTCACCATTACTAGCAAATATTTATCTGAACGAGCTGGACAAAGAATTGACCAGAAGAGGACATAAATTTGTACGCTATGCGGATGACTGTAATATCTATGTTAAAAGTAAGCGTGCGGGTGAACGGGTTCTCAAAAGCATCACCCAGTTTTTAGAAAAGGAACTCAAAGTTGAAGTGAATGCAGAAAAGACGCAAGTCGGTTCTCCACTAAGACTGAAGTTTCTAGGTTTTTCTCTGGGTGTGGGACGCAATAGCGCCTACCCGCGTCCTCATCAAAAACCTAAACAGAGAATTAAACAGGAATTGACAAGAATCACCAAGAGAAGCCGAGGCGTCAGCCTTGATAGGATTCTGCATGAAATTAAGCAGAAAATGCAGGGCTGGATCCAATATTATTCCATTGGGAAGATGAAAACCTTTCTCCAACAACTAGACAAATGGTTGCGCTCGCGCATCCGTCAGTACATCTGGAAGCAGTGGAAGAATATTGGAACCCGATTCAAAGCGCTGGTCAAATTGGGGATGAGCCACAAACAAGCCAAAACCTACGCAAATACGCGGAAAGGATACTGGCGTAACGCTCACAGTAAAACACTGTTGATGACCATAACCAATAAAAGACTGACACAACGGGGACTATTAAACATGTCTCAGTTGTATCAGTCAATACAAAGTAAAGCTTAAATTGTTGAACCGCCGTATACGGTTCCGTACGTACGGTGGTGTGGGAGGTCGATAGTGTGAACTATCTCCTACCCGATTTTGACAAAGGATTAAGAAGCGTTAAATAGTGTTAAAACGAGTTAAATAGGTAGATGAGAAGACACATAATGCGCTAAAATAATAGGTATAGTTTTTGAGATGGATAGAGTAAGAGAAAAAGGGAATGATTCTATGATCTTGTCAGCAATCATTATTATATTATTGATTTTCGGAGCCATTACCGGTTATAAAAGAGGCTTTATTTTGCAATTGGGTGGTTTGCTTTCTTTAGTTTTGGGCGTAATTTTTGCGATGTTTTACGGGCAAACGGCGGCAAACTGGGCAACCGAGATGTTGACTAAATATGCCCACATGCAATTTTCAGTCCCAGAACGTTACTTTACTAATATTGTTGTTTTTTTTGTCCTGTTTACACTCGCCAGCGGAGTCTTTCAAGGAATTTGGCGCAGCTTGAATAATTTGACACGGCTGCCGTTTTTGCATATCGGAAATTCTATTTTGGGGATCTTTGCTGGGATCGCCGTCCAATATTTGCTGATTTTTGTAGTTTTGAATCTATTCTTAGCGACTTCATCCAATTGGGTCCAACAGCAGTACAATGATTCAACGGTTGCACAGAGGATCGTTAAAATCGATCATGGTACTGAGAATTTATAGTCTGAGCTAGGAAAACAGCAGATTGTAAATGTACAAGGACTTTGAAGCTCAGACCAGACAGGCTTTGTACAGTGAAAGATTGCGGACTGGCTAACTTACGACTATACACACCCTAAGTCCGTGAGGTTTGTTTTCTGAACGCTGCATCATGTTCTGTGATGTGAATAATGGAGGAAATTATGATGAAATGGGTCAAACGAGTCATTTCGGCCGTTGTGGTCGTGTTGACTTTCAATATTTTTTTGACACCTAATTTGGGTGAAAAGTTAGTTGACCAGACACAAGATTTTGGTTCGATCGTTGAACAAAAAGTGACGCAAAATTTTGCTGATACAGCGGTTCAAAAAGACGATCAAAAAACAGACAAAGATGGTATCGAAAATATTGTCGTAAACCGTAACCTGTCGAATAAATATTATTACCATTTCGCTAATAATGTTCCTGCCAATTTCCAGCAAAAATTTAAACAGGCGATTGCTCTCTATAATCAGACTGGGATCGTTAAGCTGGTTCCGGGTAAGGGCAGCGGCCAAGATAATGAATTGACTTTGGGTGTTTATCAAAAAGAAAACCGGACTCAAAGTCAGAGTCAGATAGGATTAAGAGAGTTGGGCTTTGGTGGGCCGCGAATCTATCCTAAGATGGGTATTGGCGGTTCTGATATGAATAGTGGACAGGCAAATTTGAATAGTAAATACCCGCCGCGTTTATCCGTGGCTTTACATGAGATCGGGCACTCGCTGGGATTGGATCATCGCAATGACCGTAATTCTATCATGTTCCCGATCGACCAAGGACGAACTTCATTTTCGGATGCAGATCTGCGTGCGTTAAAAGAAATTTATACTCATAATTAAATTTCCACTTTTTAGAGGAGTTTGCCAGAATGATTTTGGCAGGCTTTTTTAATGTTGAGCGATCAGTAGTAAAAATCACAGAAAAATGTTTCTGTTGTTATACGTGAGCGGTGGTTTCTGTTAGAATAGGAATAAGCGAAATTTGAAGTAGAGTAAGAAAAGTTGCGCTTTTACTTGAGCTGCACGTGACAGCAGGCCGTGCCTAACTAACTTGCACACTACAATGCTGAAAAGCGCATTATAGCGTACAAGTCGGTTAGTTCTCGCATTCATCCGTCACGTTTCGCTCTGTTTTGTATTCGAGCTGCGCATGGCAGAAGTTTGCGCCTAGCCGACTTTCACACTCCAATGCTGAAAAACGCATTATAGCGTGAAAGCCCGTTAGTGCTCAACTTCTGAACACCATGCTCCGCTCTGTTTTCATAGTCGAGCTCTGGCAAGCAAGAAGTTCCGTCTATCCAACTTTAACAACCCAGTGCCTAAAACGTACTATGGCTGTTAAAGCCCGATATACTCGCTTCTTTCCGCTTGCCTCCACTCTGTTTTAGTAGTCGAGCTCCGTGAACCAAAAGTCTGCGCCTATCCAACTTTAACAACAAGTCGTAAAAACCACGACTTATCGTCAAAGTCCGATAGTGCTCAACTTTTAACCGGTTCACTTCGCTCTGTTTTTTAAATAGGAGGTAATTTCATGTTAAAACTTGGCATCATTGGGACTAACTGGATCACTGAACAATTTGTTAATGCTGCTCATGAAACAAAAAAGTGGCAGTTAACTTCTGTTTATTCACGTACCCTTGATAAAGCTCATCAGTTTGGCGATAAATTTGCAAGCACTTCCGAATTTTTTGATAACTTGGATGATTTCTTTGAAAAAGGGAGCTTTGACATTGTCTACATTGCCTCACCAAATAGTCTACATTTTGAACAGTGCAAACAAGCAATTTTGGCCGGAAAAGACGTTGTGGTTGAAAAACCTGCCACTTCAAATCCATTTGAAATGAAACAGTTGGTTCAAGTCCTGCGCGAACATCCAGAAACATTCCTGTTCGAAGCAGCTCGTCATGTTCACGAACCGAACTTTAAGGCAGTCAGCAAGGCTGTTGAATCATTGAATGTGGTCCAAGGTGCAACATTGACCTATGCCAAGTATTCGTCACGGTATGATGCGGTTTTAGCAGGTAAAGAACCTAATATTTTCTCGCCTGATTTTTCTGGCGGATGTGTCCAAGATTTGGGTGTTTACCTTGTGTATGATGCAATCGTGTGGTTTGGTATGCCGAGTTCTGTCGATTATCATGCTACTATGCTCCCAACCGGAGTTGATGGCAAGGGTGTTGCAATCTTGCACTACCCAGGTTTTGATGTCACACTTAATCTGGCCAAGAATGTTAATTCGTATTTGCCAGGCGAGATTTATGGACTTAAAGAAACCATCCGGATGGATCATTCCAGTGATTTGAATAAGGTTGTTTTAGACGATGGTAACGGACATCAAAAGGAATTATCTGTGCCGCAAAAGGATAATCCAATGGTCGCTGAAGCTAATGAATTTGCCGATGTGCTAAATGACAAAGGCTCCAACGATGCAAAACAATTAGAAGAAGACTGGCTCGCTTATGCTGTGCAGGTCAATAAAGTCCTGTATCAATTGCGGCAAAGCGCCAACATTAAATTTAAGGCCGATAGAGTGGCCGAAGAAGTAGAAGAGGAAAATAATGAATCCTAAGTTTGTTGAAGAATTTGAAAAAGAGAAGTTTGCCGGCTTAAGCCCGATCCAAGAGGCTGTTTACGAACCCTTATCAGCTGGTAAAAATGTAATTGGGTATGCGCCAACTGGCTCCGGTAAGACATTAGCTTACGCGATGCCTTTGTTAGAGACACTGCTGCCCAAGGATGGGACCCAGTTGTTAGTGCTGGTACCATCGCAGGAGTTAGCCGTACAGGTCAATAACGTTATGGGGCGTTTTGCGTCTTTATTAGGAATGAAGTCGATCGCTGTGATTGGTGGAGCCAATGTTAAGCGCCAGTACGAAAAGCTGAAAAAACACCCAGAGGTCATCGTTGGGACTCCGGGCAGGGTCTTGGACGTGATCAAAGAGCGCAAGCTGAAGATGCACAAGTTAACTGCATGTGTGATCGATGAAGCAGACCAAATGTTGGCTGATGAGGCATCCTTGGCTTTATGCCGAGAAATCGTCAGTCATGCTCATGCTGATATCCAATTGTCTTTCTTCTCTGCAACAGATTCTGCTAATTTATCCGACGTTCATCATTGGTTCGGAGTCGAGCCTGAGGTGATCGATGTACGTCAGATCGACAATACTCAAGGTCATGTGACTCATTATTTGATCGAAAGTCCGGTTCGAAAGCGAGTTGAAATGTTACGGAAACTTGCTAATTTGGATGACTTTGCAGGGTTAGTCTTCTTTGATTCAACCACTCAAGTCAAAGATGCGTCCGAAAAACTTGCTTTTCAACACGTTGCGATCGGTGAATTAAGCTCGGGGCAAAGTTCTCAAAAACGTAAGCAAGCCCTGGCTGATCTGCGCAAACGAAAGATCAGATTGTTATTGACTACGGACGTAGCAGCGCGTGGTTTGGATATTGCAGAACTGCCGGCTGTTGTCAATTTTGATATCCCCCGTGACCTCACAACCTACATTCACCGCAGCGGTCGGACCGGTCGGATGGGTGCGCAAGGAACAGTGATCAATTTAGGCAACGAACATGATCTGCGTCAGTTTAAACAACTGGTCAAAGACAAAGACTATGATCTGCAAACGGGCTATATATACCAGCATCAGTTGGTTACTGATCTTAAAGCGGCTCAAGCTGAAAATAAGCAGCAAAATAAACCTAAAAAGAAGAAAAAGAAAACTAAAACTGAGATAAAACAAATTCGAGCTGAAGAAAAGAAACAAAGTATCAAGCATAAGAAAAATCGGAAACGTGACCGAAAAAATAAGGGTAAGCCTAAGCCAAAAAAGAGGCAAGGCGAGTAACCGAACTTCATTTGCCAAGAAGTTTGGGCCCAAGTAAAGGAAAGTTGCAAAGTTGGTCAAACTGCTTTTAATCAGGTCGTAAATGGCTTATGATAATAGAGTAGACAAATGCTTATCAAAACGAGGTGGTCTTTGATGAAGACTTCAATTAAACTAAATGTTTCGGCACAATACATTTTCGAACGACTGGTAGATTCACGAATCTACGATATATTTGAGGCCACTGGGCGTTTTATGGCTGCTGATGAGTTAGCTGGCTTTGCCTATTCGTCGGTCAACGATGAGGGTGAATCGTGTCAGATCCAAATCACAAAGTTGATTTCTGCGGCCAGTTACCACTTTCAGGTCGAAACCAAAGATGAAATAGTTTCTAAGGCCTATGATTTGAAAAAACTGGCTGCAGATCAAGTCGAGGTCAGCTACACTCAAAAGGTAAAAGCTAAGAACTTATTGGTAGCGCTGAAAAACAAAACGAACAGCATTTTGTTTGATTGGCTGTTGGCTAACAATTTCAAAAAAATTTTGAAGCAACTAGAAATTGGTTATTAAAAATAATTGATACTATTGACTTTATGGCTTTTTAACCGCTATACTAGTAAAGGCTGGTTGCTACATGCGCTTGTAGCTCAGCAGGATAGAGCAACCGCCTCCTAAGCGGTAGGTCATCGGTTCAATTCCGATCAAGCGCATAGTATATGAACGGCATGACTGCATGGTGCAGGCATGTTGTTTTTTTTAAATGATGGAAGCAACTTGGCTCCTAATGAAATTGGTGTTGAGAGCTAGGCAGACCCACATACAAAAAGATTGTTATCTGCACGCAGATCTGCAAAACAAATGTACATCAATTAGTTGATGTGGCCCCAAGTTTGGTAAAGTTAGGTCCAGAAGAGGTCGATGTCGCCCCAAGTATGGCAAAGTTAGGGTCACATCAGGCATTAAACTTAATTAAGTAAACATTAGTAAGATAAATTAACAAATAAGGTAATGGAGTGGAGAAAATGAATAAGATCAAAATTATGACTGTCTTTGGCACTCGTCCTGAAGCAATTAAAATGGCGCCGCTGATCAAAGCAATGCAGCAACGTCCCGCGGAGTTTGAAACAATAACAGTGGTAACGGCACAGCACCGTGAAATGTTAGACCAGGTTCTGGAAATATTTAAGATCACACCTGATTTTGACTTAAATATTATGCACAAGGGACAGACCTTAAACGAGATCACGACTGACGTCTTACAAAAGCTTGACCAAGTCATCGCTGAGGCTGAGCCTGACATTATTTTAGTCCATGGTGACACTACGACCACTTTCGCTGCCAGTGTAGCTGCTTTTTACCGGCAAAAGACTTTAGGTCATGTTGAAGCCGGGTTGCGGACTTGGAATAAGTTTTCTCCATACCCTGAAGAAATGAATCGGCAAATGACGGATGTGTTAAGTGACCTGTATTTTGCACCAACAGAGCAAAGCAAGCAAAATCTGCTGCAAGAAAATCATCCTTCTGACCAGATATTTGTTACCGGTAATACTGCAATCGATGCTTTACATGAGACTGTGCAAAAAGATTATCATCACTCAGCTTTAGATGAAATTGCCGCTGAAAATCGCATGATCTTGGTCACTATGCATCGCCGGGAAAATCAAGGCGAACCGATGCGCCAAGTCTTTCATGCAATGAAAGAAGTTTTAGATGAACGACCTGATGTAGAAATCGTTTATCCGGTACATTTAAGTCCTGCTGTGCGTGAAGTTGCCCACGAAGTTTTTGCTAATGTTAAACGTGTGCACTTGATCGAACCGCAAGATGTGATCGATTTTCATAACTTATCGGCTCGTAGTTATTTCATTATGACGGATTCTGGCGGCGTTCAAGAAGAAGCACCGTCTTTGGGCAAACCTGTCCTGGTTTTGCGTGATACGACAGAACGCCCAGAAGGTGTGACTGCCGGTACGCTCAAGTTGGTCGGGACAGATCACGACCAAGTCAAAAAAGAAATGCTCAACTTGCTGGATAACAAAGACAATTATCAGCAAATGGCGGAGGCTTCTAATCCATATGGAGATGGACATGCCTCTGAACGGATCTTGGCCGCTATTAAATACCATTTTAAAGCCCAAGCAAAACGACCAGAAGATTTTAAATAAGATTTTTAGCAAACGGCGGACTGATCATCAGCGCCGTTTTTGGTTACGCTGAAACTGGGAAGTACAGTCCGAGACACATAAAAATAGCGAACTTTCCTTCCTCAGCTAAATGTCTGGATAAATAGAAAAGAGATGCAAAAATCAACTTCAGGAGGATTTTTGCATCTCTTTTTTTAGATATTTATTTCTGGCGCGAGCGACGATAGTAAATTAGTGAGACGATCCCACCGAGCAGGGCCGCTAATAAGCCGGTGATCGAGAGTTTTTGGCCTAATTTCGCTCCAGGTAACTCGTAGGTAAATGTTACCTGGTGGTGTCCGCGTGGAAGTCTAACTCCAATAAAGGCTGTATTTGTCTTTAAGACTGGGCGTTTTTTGCCATCAACTTTGACTTGCCAGCCCTTTGAGTATGGGACTGAGGAGGTCAGGATCCCTGTATTCGCGGTGGTGATCTGACCGGAAATTTTATCCTGTGACATTTTTAGATCTTGCAGCTTATCTTTTTGAATCTGTTTGACCTGTTTTTGATAATTGCTGTTTTTAGCCAAAGGCGTCGCTACGACCTTCAGATCAAAACTATAATCACCTAATTTTGAAGGTGTCAGCGTCAAAGACTGCGGCAAAGAATTATTGAAGTGACCGACATTCATCGAACCGCCCTTAATGTCCTTGTAAAATGACAATGCACTTTGTTTGGGCTGTTCGATCGTTTCAGTTCCCAAAGAAGAATCGACATTCAACTTGAAACTGGTGTCTGGTGACCCTTGCAAAACGTGATAACGCAAATACTTGTAATAGTTATACTGATTATTTTGCGATAGCAAGCCTGTCATCCCGCGAGAACTTTGGTGCAGCTGTTCGAATTTGATTTGCTGATCCAGTGAATATGGTTGATACTTGATATTCGTGAATTCCAAATGGAGCTCCGAGTCCGGATAGTAATCTTCGCTTTCTTCGTTCACTGGACGCGACAAGACGATCTGATAAGTTTCTTCACTATCCTTTTTTTCGAGATGATGAGGGTCGACCTCGTTGCCGCGACTTGAAATCAAACGATAAGGGATCTTGTTAGTTTCATTTTTGACCGTGGCTCGTTTTAAACCCCGAGCGGCTTTCTCACTGACCTTTACCCCACTGGCTAAAGCTCTTTCCTTTTGACTGGCAGTGTATTTACGCTGCTGTTTATGAGTAAAGACTTGGCCTTGCCAGTAAAACAGTGGGAAGGCGTTATCTGATTTATATCGTCTGGCCTGTTGGTCCTTATCTCCAGTGCCATTTGGATCAGTGACTAACTGAGAAGTTTTGTCTAAGTAGTAACCAGCTGGGACTTTTTGATAGTTATCTTGGTTGAGCCAGTTGAAGATGTACCGGACTCCCAAAAAGTTGTTTAAAATTGTCCGATCATCTACTTGGCGCAAAGGAACATTTGCATCATACTGAATGTTTTTCATCTCTTCAGCGAACTGACCGATATATTTGTTTTGAACAGAATAATACGACGTTAATGACGTGGAGTTATTGGGCAAGCTATTGTACAAATGATAGCCTGCGCCTAAGTCAAAGTTATTGCTGGTCGTAGAAGTTCGGTAACCTCGCTGGTCGACTGGTGCCAATTTTTTGTCCAAACCAGAGTACAAATTATCATTCAAATTTGTATATGCCCCAAGCGGCAGCATTTCGTTGGAATAGCCGCCATTGTATGGTGCTTCATAGTAGATCGCATTTAGAGAAACGTTGGCCAAGACTATCAGCATTAAGAAACGATGCGGGTGAGCTAACTGCTTAAAATGAATGATCATTAGCGCTGCTAAGCTGACAAACAAAAAGATAAACGGCACGAATAATTTCTCGTCACTTTGAAAATAATAAGTGATCCCGATGATTACGGCATAAATCAATAGTGCATAAGAAAAATACTTAAATAAGCGGTCGGACAGTTTGACAGAATCTTGGACCAAGGCACAAGTTGCCAGAGAGATTGGCAGGCATAATAGCAAGGTCCAGCGGTTCGATGGTGCCATACCACCGTTGAAAATCGCACCAAATACCGGGAATAACAACATGACAAAACTGATAATAAAAGTCGTTGATAATAATGGGAAACGTTTGAGCCTGCTAAAAATAAAGACGACTGCAAAAAAAGCGATGCTGGCATATCCAAGTGCGGACCAGAAGTAAAAGTCACGGTTACCGCCGTTGATAAATTGTGAAGGCAAAGCCAAATAGTAATAGAGTGGATAGATTTTTAAACCATTTGCAAAATTACCGGCTGCCCGGGTCGAATTCATAACAGCAAAAATTTCCGGCACTAGCATAAACGACGATACCAAGATACTAGTGAGTGTCGCAAAGGCTAGTTTACCCAAAGTTTTTAGATAATTTAAATCATGTAAATAATAGAAGGACACTCTTAAAACTAAATAAATGATCGCACCTAAACCAAGTACAAAGGCAAAATAATAATTGCTGACCAACATCCAAATAAAAGCGCCTGTGAGCGGCCAGGGTGATCCTTTCTGCAAAATTTTCTCGATTCCTAAGACCAGGAACGGAAAAATAATAAAAGGTGTCGTGAAAAAAGGCTGAGCTTCGGCAGAATACAATAAAAAGGCATTAAATAAATAAACCAAAGCGCCTGTATTGATGACATTTTTGGTGAAGTCAAAATGAGACGCCAAAAAAACAAATGACAATCCCGCACAATATAGTCGCAATACGATCAGCCACTGATAAACAACAACGACCTTAGCCGCTGGAAACAACAGTGTTAAATATGCAAAAATATCACCGATCAAGTAGTAGGAGTAAACGGAAAAATTGTCACCGCCTAAGCCCATTTGATAAGACCATTGGGGTAAGGAAGAGATCTTACCGCTGAGCAGGTCTCCTAATCCTTGGCGGAAATTTTCCAGCAAGGGTAAATGCTGGTTAGCTCCATCTAACCGCCAGATCAACGAATGTCCTGTCAATAAGTATGTTCCAAACATACAGACTGCGACGATTAAAAAGACGATCGTATAATCACGATAGAGATGTTTGATTTGATGATGTTTGACCGAAAAATGCACAAAAAAACCTCCAATTCATTCTTTAATATTGTAACCTAAAAAAGGCCTGAGCAATATTGAATTGGAGATTTTTTAATTGTTTCTTCTAATTTTGACTGGCAAGCTGCACCAGCCAGAACTTTTTGCCTGATCAACTTGAACATCACGACAAGAAAAGCACTTGTCATAATGCTCAAGTCCATTAGTGCTCGAGTACTCCCGGCTTGCCTCCGCTCTGTTATCTTAGTCGAGCTACGCAAGCCAAAACTTTCCGCCCAATCAACTCCGACATCACGACAAGAAAGGCACTTGTCATAATGCCTGAGTCCCTTGGTGCTCGAGTTTTCCCGGCTTGTTCCGCTCTGTTTTATAGTCGAGCTACGCATGGCAGAAGTTTGCGCCTAACCGACTTTCACACTCCAATGCTGAAAAACGCATTATAGCGTGAAAGCCCGTTAGTGCTCAACTTCTGAACGCCATGCTCCGCTCTGTTTTAGTAGTCGAGCTCCGTGAACCAAAAGTCTGCGCCTATCCAACTTTAACAACAAGTCGTAAAAAACACGATTTATCGTCAAAGTCCGATAGTGCTCAACTTTTAACCGGTTCACTTCGCTCTGTTATTATTTATTGCCATTTTTAAAAATCAAAAACTTGCTGAAGAAGTAGTTGATCAAGACAACAACTACCTGGTCGAGTAACTTGGTTAAATTTTTATCAACTTTCAAGACTGAAACGCCTAAAAACATGATGGCAGCATCGATCACCAAGGAAACACCGCGGTAGAAAAAGAATTTGCCCATTTCACTCCAAAAGGCTTTCATTGTAGTGTACTTGGAACCAAAAACCCATACTTTGTTAGTGAAAAAGGCAAATAGCACCGAAAGCAGCCAGGCGATCACGTTTGCTAGCTGGTAGTACAAAGCAAATACTGTTCCAAATAAGTAGAAAGCGATAATGTTGATCAGTGTGGTTAAGACACCAAAGAAAAGATAGGCGATCACACCTTTATATTTAAGCCAAATTTTTTTAATGGTTGTCATTTATTTTGTTGTTCCTTATATGTGTTTACCAATTTTTGACTGAAGTCATCTAATGCTGCCAGGTCTTCATCAGAGTCTGGTGCTAGATTGATTTTAAGGTCTGGAGCGCCTTGGATCGCATGGGCTTTTTTCATGGCATTGCTGAAATCATCGACAGCAGTGCAGTAAAAACCTTCATAGAAGGTGTCGCCAGATCCAGCAACTCCATATACTTTACCACTGAGATCCGCTTCTTCTTTGAGGTCGTCATAGAAGTCTAGCCCCTCATCAGGCAAAGCTCCCTCGTCATAAGTGTAAGGGCAGATCACACAAATATCTGCCTCCTCGAAGTCTTCGATCTCTGCTTGAGAGATCTCGATTTGCTCGATCTCAAAACCTTGATCTTCTAAATTATCAGACACAATATCTGCGATATCTTCATTATTCCCTGTAATTGTGGCGAAAACAACTTTTGCCGTTGGCATGACTGATCCTTCTTTCAAAATTTATATCAACAGCTATTATAGCAGATTATGTGAGAAATTTATCCTTTAGTTTGGTAAAATTAAACATTAATTCTCAAATACGCTATAATGAAGGGGTACCCGAGTAGACACTGGAAAGATCTTCTGTTTTGTAGTAGTGTGTTTGCTTAGGAATACTGAATAAATAGAACGAAATATTATTCAAATATCTGGAATTAATGGAGGTAACTTATAGATGATAACTTTGAAATCGGACCGCGAGATCAAAGAAATGGCTGAGTCTGGTGCAATTTTGGCCGGCATGCACGTTGGGATCCGTGATTTGATCAAACCAGGTATGTCAAGCTGGGATATCGAAGAGTTTGCACTGAAGTATTTTAAAGAGCACGATGCGATCCCTGAACAAATTGGTTTTGAAGGATACAAGTACGCAACTTGTATCAGTGTTAATGATGAGATCTGCCACGGTTTTCCACGTAAAGACCTGATCTTGAAAGATGGCGACTTGATCAAAGTGGATACTGTTGTCAACTATCATGGTGCAATGAGTGATTCTTGCTGGAGCTATGTGGTCGGTAAATCAACACCTGAGATCGACCGGTTAATGGATGTTACGAAAAAGGCTTTATATTTGGGAATTGACCAAGCTCAGGTCGGTAATCGGATCGGTGACATCGGTGCTGTGATCCAACATTACACTGAAGATGAAAACGGCTATGGCGATGTTCGTGAATTTATCGGCCACGGCATCGGACCTACAATGCATGAAAGCCCTAATGTACCGCACTACGGTGAAGCAGGTAAAGGCTTGCGCTTACGTCCTGGCATGACAATCACGATCGAACCAATGATCAACATGGGCGGCTGGCAAGCAGTTATGGATGACCCAAATGGCTGGACAGCACGGACACAAGATGGCAGCTTATCTTGTCAATTCGAACATACGTTGGCTATTACCAATGATGGGCCGAAGATTTTAACGTCCCAGGATCATGAGTTTGACTCAAAATATTTGCTTTAAAATTTTAAGTAAGTATAATTCAGGCTAGAGGTAAACATTTTTGTTATGAAAAGGGATACATTTACTAATAGCCTATTAATTGATATAATGTCAGCGGACTACCTAGTAAGTTAGTTGTACTAATAATGCTAGTAATATGTACTAATTATTATAGAGGAGCGATCAAATGAAAGTAAGAAAAGCTGTTATTCCAGCTGCTGGACTAGGAACGCGTTTTTTGCCGGCAACTAAAGCTTTAGCTAAGGAAATGTTACCGATCATTGATAAACCAACGATCCAATACATCGTTGAGGAAGCTAAAAAATCAGGTATCGAGGACATTTTAGTTGTCACAGGGAAGGGTAAACGTCCGATCGAAGATCACTTTGACTCGGTCCCTGAATTGGAACAAAATTTGAAAGATAAGGGCAAAACAGATCTTTTAAAGCTAGTTGAACAGACTACGGATATCAACCTTTACTTCATCAGACAATCTCATCCCCGTGGCTTAGGCGATGCTGTCTTGATGGCCAAAGATTTTGTGGGCGATGAACCCTTTGTTGTGATGTTAGGTGATGACATCATGGAAGACAAGGTACCATTGACTAAGCAATTAATGCAACGCTATGAAGATACGCATGCATCTACGTTAGCAGTAATGAAGGTCCCACATCAAGAAGTTAATAAATATGGTGTGATCGACCCAGCCGCACAGACAAAACCTGGCTTGTACGATGTTAAGCGTTTCGTTGAAAAACCGGATGTTGATAAGGCGCCATCTGACTTGGCAATTATTGGTCGTTACTTGTTAACGCCTGAGATCTTCCAAATGTTAGAGACACAAAAACCGGGCGCCGGTAACGAAGTTCAATTGACTGACGCGATCGATCGTTTGAACAAGATCCAACGCGTATTTGCTCATGAATTCAAAGGTGACCGTTTTGATGTCGGCTACAAGTTTGGCTACTTGAAGACTTCGATCGAATTTGGCTTACGTCATCCAGAAGTTAAGGATGAATTACGAGCATACATTAAAGATCTCAGCAAAAAAATTAAGTAAATTGATGCTGGTAAATAATCACGGGAGTTCTGATCAAGATCAGAGCTCTTTTTTTAGAGTTTTGATTGGTTTTTTAAAGAGTGAGATGGTACACTTCCAGTGTTTATATTTCTGACTCTACTATTTATTTTATTTTTAGTGTAAAATGAATGGTGTAATAATTATTGTGTATTTTATATGTACACATCTGTAAAAGTTATTTTTCAATACACATTTAATAATAGTAGGGGAGTAGTATTATGTAAAAACATAAGAAACACGTACACTCAAGACGCAAGAAAACACTGAAGAAAGTTGGCTGGACAGTCTTAGCTGTCGTGATCTTACTCGCTGTTGGCTCGTGGGCCTGGGGCAGTACGTTGGTTCAGAGTCGTGTTCAGGCTTCTTTTGGCAATAATGCGGCATATCAAAAAAAGGAGTACGATAAGCAACGTGCCTTTGCCAAGAAGAAATATGGTGACACAACGGAGAATACTGCTGCGGTTAAAAAAAAACCGACGGCAAAAGAAAGTTCCTCTGCAAGTAAAACAAACAGTTCTACTAAAAAAACGTCAAGTGATCAAAAATATATCTACATCACGGTCAAACAGGGTGAATATTTGTCAACGATCGCTAACAATTACAATACGACAGTCGACATGTTAGTCGAGTTAAATGATTTAGAAAGTCGTGATATTTCGGCTGGAGTCCAACTTAAGGTCCCAGCTAATGGTAATACTTCAACGGGGAATTCAGCAGATAGCTCAGGACAGTAAAAGTGATATAGGATGTGAACTAACTGAATGGATCTCGGAAAAAAATTTCAGCCGGTCAAGAAATTTGTGCGGCTAGTGATCAAACAATTTGGAGAAGTGAACATTGGCAATACTGCGATAGTGACGGCTTATTATTCACTGTTAGCAATATTTCCGATGCTGATTTTTATAACTAACCTGCTTCCAATGTTGGGTCTGAAGGCGGACACGATCCTGCCTTATTTGCAAACAGCTTTCCCATCAACGGTCTTTAGTACTATCAAACCGATCGTGATGGACTTTTTGAATAATAGTTCTGGTAGTTTGGCTTCAGTGACTGGGATACTAACGATCTGGTCAGCAAGTCGGGGAGTTAATGCCCTAAAAATGTCGATCAACCAAGTATATGGGGTCAAAGATTATGATAATGCAATTACCAGCCGCATCTTTTCATTCTTTATGATCTTGTTGTTTGCGATCATCGTGATCGTGGCTTTTGTTGTCAACAGTTTTGGTCAGATCGTCCTTGAATATTTAACACCGATTTTCCATTTATCGTTAGGGTGGTTAGATGCTTTTTCGAAATATAAATCATTAGCTACTCTGGTAATTATCTTTTTGGTAATGGTCTTCCTTTATGTGACTTTGACTAATGCCAAGACCCACTTGCGTTATGTGTGGCCTGGAGCGTTATTTGCCGCAGCAGGGTGGATGATCTTGACACAAGGTTTTTCGATCTATTTGAAATATTTTGCCAAATCAGTTCTGAGTTACGGGACGATCGGAACGTTTATCGTCTTGCTGTTCTGGTTGAATTTTTCCAGTTGGCTTATTTTACTGGGGGCTTTATTGAATTCAACTTTAGAGAGGTATCACTACGGTAAAATCGAGCCTAAAAAGACTGCTATTAAAAGATTGTATGATCGGGTGGATCCAATGAATAAAGACAATTCTAAAAAGAAAAAGTCTACTAAATAAAAAGTTTTAATTCAAAATACCTCATAGTTAGATCGAAGTGCAACAAACGATCTAGTTATGGGGTATTTTGAATTTATTGTCTGGTACTACTCTGTTTTTGAAACGCCACGCTCAATAACTTACTGGCAAAGTTTATTTGGAAAACGCAAATCAGTCTTTAGAACAGTTCAAGTAACTTCAGAAAAACTCCCAGTTTGGTTGAAAATCTGACTGGGAGTTTGCTAATGATTATTCTGAATTTTTATCTTCAAGATAGCGGGTGATCATATCACCTGAAAATCCCTTGCGATAGAGACCCTGACGAACTTTTTGTACTCGTTGCTTTTGTTCATAACGGTGGTTTTTACGCCAAAGTTTGTCGCCTTGTTCCTGTAGAGCAGCTGTTTCTTCTTGATCATCGGGTTGAAGGTCTAATTCGTCCATGATCAAGTTGATCACATCACTGGAAAAACCTTTTTGCATTAATTGCTGCCGGACCTTATTATTTTTAGTGCGGAATGATTCGCCGTGAAAGTGCTTAGCGCTTTTTTTAGCAACAGTCACTCCGTTTTCTACCTGCTGCTCTTCTGGAAATTCTGCCAGTGCTTCTTCAATATCAACTGCAGGGACTCCTTTTTGGCGGAGTTTGTTGGCAATCACGGTTGGCCCTTTATCTGCAGTTTTAGCCATGGTGCGAACATAACTTTGAGCATATTGCAGATCATCTATCAAGTCCATTTCTGCTAATTTGGCTAAAGTCGATTCAATATCTTGCTCTGCGATCTCATTTTGACGCAAATGGTCGCGGACTTCGCGTTTTGTTCGTAGCTGATGGGCTAGGTAATTCAAAGCTTTTTGGTAGGCTTTAGAAGTATTGTCAGCCTCTTTGATGTTTTCGATGTCTTCGTCAGTTAGCTCTTTACCCTTGCTTAACGCAAAGCGGATCAGAACATCTTCACCGATCGGAAAAGAATATTTACCATCTAGGTATACATTGTAGCGACCCTTACGTTTCTGTGTTTTGATCAGGGTGATCGTTTTTGTCAAAATAGTCCTCCCCTTAACTCTCAAAAATTAGTTATTATAGATATTATAATAGCAAAAGCAGCTATTTTCCACGGTTAGCATGTTATAATCGAAAGCGACAGACTGACAGAAAACTAATTTCACTGCCGGTATGAAGGGAAAAGTAATGAAAAATAATCAGTATACAGCACAACATAATAAAAAGCAGCACGGCTCCCAACGTGATAGTTTGCTGGAAAAGGTCATTTTAGTAACTATTAAACGACTTGGGATTAATGGTGAAGGCATCGGCTATTATAAGCGGAAGATTATTTTTATTCCGGGAGCCTTACCACATGAAGATGTGTTAGCACGTATCACGCTTGAAAAAAAGAAATATTTGGAAGGCGAATTGGTCCGTGTCAAAAAGAAGAGCAAAGACCGGGTCAAACCGATCGATCATTATAATGTTGGCGGCATTGAGCTGGAACATTTGGCTTATCCAGCTCAGCTTAAATTTAAACGAGATGTGATCAAGCAAGCTCTAAAAAAATACCGTCCTGCCGATTTTGCTAACTATCAGATCAAAGCAGCGATCGGCATGGAAGAGCCGTATCATTACCGTAATAAGCTGCAATTCCAGGTACGGGCGGGAGAACACGGCAAGATCAAGGCAGGTTTGTATCGTCCAGACAGTCATGAGCTAGTTGACTTGCCAACATTTTCCACCCAAACTGACCTTTCGCTGAAAACCGTGCGTTTGATTTGCAAGTTGTTAGCCAAGTGGAAGATCCAACCATACCATGAACGTCAAGATGCAGGGATCGTTAAAACGGTGGTCGTGCGTGAGTCTTTTGCCAACCATCAACTGCAAGTCGTACTTGTCAGTCGGACTAAAAAGATCCCCCAGATCAATAATCTGATCACTGATCTGGTCAAGCAAGAACCAGCTGTCGTTTCGGTCATGCAAAATATCAATCCGCAAAAAACATCTTTAGTGTGGGGAGCCAAAACTGTTCATCTTTATGGACAAGACCAGTTAGTTGAAAGAATTGGCAATGTTGAGTACCGTTTGTCGGCGCGCGCTTTTTTCCAGCTGAATACTCTTCAGACTGAAAAGTTATATGCAAAAGTGAAGGAAGCTCTTGATTTAGAGGCAGGGGAGCTGTTAGTTGACGCCTATTGCGGTGTCGGAACGATCGGCATTTTTCTGGCACAAGAAGCTCGTGGGGTCTACGGCATGGATGTCACACCTGAAGCAATCGTTGATGCACGGCAAAATGCGCAACTGGCTGGTCTGACTAACGCCCACTATGAGGTTGGAACGGCACAAGATTGGTTTGCAAAATGGACCAGTCAAGGGATCATCCCAGATGCTTTGGTTGTTGATCCGCCACGAACCGGTCTGGATGATAAGCTGATCGCTACTATCTTGAAATATCGACCGGCCAAATTTGTTTACGTTTCTTGTAATCCCTCAACTTTGGCTGCTGACTTGGTTTTGTTGACCAAGGCTTACACAGTAGAATACATTCAACCGCTGGATATGTTCCCGCAAACGGCACGCAGTGAAGCAGTGGTTAAACTTAAATTGAAAAAATAAAAAACTAAGCTGAAATGAACAAAAGTCTAGGAATATACTTTGTGCATTTCGGCTTGTTTTGCTATAATTAGAGTGATTTCGGTGTATTTACACCTGTGTTTATGGAAAGCAGGGAAGTTTATGCGACATTTCAGTGGACCCAAGGAAGGCGAGTTCATTACTTTAAAGAGTTATAAACACGATGGTAGTTTACACCGCACATGGCGTGATACGATGGTTTTGAAAACTAGTGAAAATGCTTTGATCGGATGCAATGACCATACTTTAGTCACAGAATCTGATGGGCGCAGATGGCTCACCCGGGAGCCGGCATTGGTTTATTTTCATGCTAATTACTGGTTTAATATTGTAACCATGATCCGTGATAATGGGATCTCCTATTATTGTAATTTGGCTTCACCGGCGGTTTTAGATAAAGAGGCATTGAAGTATATTGATTATGACTTGGATGTGAAGGTCTTTCCAAATGGGGAAAAGCGGCTCTTAGATGTCGATGAATATCAGGAGTTTGGTTCACGTTGGCATTATTCGGCGGAAACAGACAAGATCTTAAAACATAATGTGCGGACATTAGTGGATTGGATCGATCATAAAAAAGGACCGTTTTCACAAGAATATGTCGAGATCTGGTACAATCGCTACTTGGAATTATCTAAGCGGCAGTAAACCAAGACCGGTGTTTATAACAATAAAAAGTTCAACGATGGCAACTTAGGTTGTGTGTCGTTGAACTTTTTTGATCAAAGGATAGCTTTTGTCCTTTTAGTTTGCGGTGAAAATTATTTAATATTAGTAAACAGATTTGTTTAAAACCTTGTTAAATCGGACTTGATTTGTCATCAGATTGCTTGAAAAGTATAAATATGGTATTGTTACTCTCGTAAATAGTTCGTAATTATCGAAAAAATAAGATTG
This sequence comes from Ligilactobacillus acidipiscis, assembly GCF_900116935.1. Lineage (NCBI taxonomy): Bacteria > Bacillati > Bacillota > Bacilli > Lactobacillales > Lactobacillaceae > Ligilactobacillus > Ligilactobacillus acidipiscis. Next base: position 1,739,505 of record NZ_LT630287.1, on the reverse strand, counting down.
GGATGAAACGTTGATCATGAGTAAAAAAGTTGCTGTTTTAGGCGCCGGTTCTTGGGGTAGCGTTCTTGCAAATGTTTTAATCGAGAACCAAAACCAAGTTGAATTGTGGACCTATAAGGCTCCTCAAGCTGACGAAATTAATTCACAACATACCAATAATAAATACATCAAAGATTATCATTTTTCTGAGAAATTGCATGCAACAACAGATATGAATGAAGCTTTGAAGGATGCTGAAGTTGTGTTATTTGTTGTGCCGACTAAAGCTATTCGTGAGGTTGCAGTTCAAGTCTGTGATGTTTTGCGTTCAACCAATAATGCTCCCTTGATCGTTCATGCCAGCAAGGGCTTGGAATTAAAAACCTACAAGCGGATCTCTGAGATCATCGATGAAGAGATCCCATCAGGATATCGGCAGGGGATAGTTGCCTTGTCCGGACCTAGTCATGCTGAAGAAGTTGCGCACCATGACTTGACTCTGATCACTGCTGCTAGTGAAGACCTAGAATGTGCTAAGGAAGTTCAGTCTTTGTTTATGAACGAGTATTTGCGGATTTATACTAACCCAGACCTCTTAGGAGTTGAATTAGGAGCTGCATTTAAAAATATTATCGCGCTTGGTGCAGGTGCTTTGCATGGTCTTGGCTATGGCGATGATGCCAAAGCAGCCCTTATGACTCGTGGACTGGCTGAAATCAGTCGGATCGGAGTGGCCTTTGGGGCTGATCCGCTGACCTTTATCGGCCTTTCTGGTGTCGGAGATCTGATCGTTACTTGTACTAGTGTCCATTCCCGTAATTGGCGTGCTGGTGACCAGCTTGGTGCCGGTAAAAAACTGCAAGATGTGATTGCCGATATGGGAATGGTCATCGAAGGGATCAACACTACACAAGCAGCTTACGAGCTCGCACAGCAAAAACAGATCGACATGCCGATCACCACTGCAATTTATAATGTTTTATACCAAGGTGCGGACATTAAAGAAGAAGTGGGCGGACTGATGACCCGTGAAGGAAAGTCAGAAGAAAGTGCTTCAACTTTTAATTTTACTGAACAAAACTAAATCATGTCTCATTATAAATGGACCTCGGCTGGAGAATTAAATTGTCTTTCTCTTAGTTGAGGTCCTATTAATTGGTAGTGGACAATTATTTCATTCTCTTTAATTATTCCGCTAGTAATTGACAGTTACTGGCTATTTCTTTAATATTTAACATATCCGAGTTTAAAAATTTCAGGGAGATTATGATGGCTAAAATTGAATTAAAATATATAACAAAAGAAAGTCCTTTGTTGATCGACAAGAAAGAACGTAACAAAGGTGTTGTACAAACTGCCGAAAATGATAGTTTTTGGCAATTACGCGGTATCTCTTTAGACATAAATGATGGCGAAGCTGTTGGTTTAGTCGGGATGAATGGATCAGGTAAATCTGCTTTATTGCAGATCATTGCCGGTTTAACACAACAAACGACTGGCTTTATTACTTGTCCGAGCCGGATCAATCTTGCTTCTGCAACCCACGGCTTGGCTGATGACCAGACTGGGTTGGAAAACATTCGTACTAAGATCGCTGAAGCTGATATTGATAGTTTCAAAGGTGACCATTTGACCAACGGAGTGATCAATTTTTGTGAACTGGGTCAGTGGCTGTATCGGCCGGTTTCGGAATATTCTATTGGTATGCGGGCTCGCTTGAGCTTGGGGATCGCCTTATATATTCAACCAGAATTGGTTTTGATCGATGATTTGTTTTTCTTGTTGGATCAGGATTTCTTTCAAAAAACGGCGGCAAGGATCCAACGGTTAAAAGATCTCGGGGTTTCATTTTTCATTAGTGATTCACGCGGTTTGAACGTTGAGGCTTTCTGTGAAAGAACAGTTTGGCTGCAGTTTGGTGAACAACAAGACTTTGGCCCGTCACGTGACGTGATGCAACAGTATCAATACTTTATTGACTATTATTATGGTTTGAGCCTGCCGGAACAAAATGATTATTTGGCTAAAAAGCAACAAGAACAGGTCGACTTTGATATCAGTCATTTGTACGATGAGTTCAAGAGCGAACAATTTAAGCAGGGTTATACTCGTAAAGATGAACCGCGTATGCGCAAAGCCTTCTTTGTGGAACGCGGTGCTGATCCAGTTGGTAAAACAGCGAAGAAGGAAAAGACTGTTAATACTGAAAGTGAACCAGCTCCAGCTCAACCTAAAAAATCGGGTAAAATGGGTTGGATAGTGACTGCAGCGGTCATTTTGGTATTTGGCGGCGGTTGGTGGTTCGCTGAAAGTCAGCAGTTTAGCCTAAGCGGTAAGCAGGCAAGCGAGTCTTCTCAGGTCGAAAAAAGAGAAAAGGCAGACTCTAGTTCGCTAGCAGCAGCTAAAAAGAAAAGCAATACCAGTTCTGATATTGCGGCCTCGAGTGCGGCTAAAAAACAAGCTAGTGAAAAGAAAGCCAGCTCAGAAAAGGCCGCTTCAGAAAAGGCTGCTTCGGAGAAAAAAGCCAGTTCTGAAAAGAGCGCAAGTTCAGCTAGTTCTTCATCACAAGAAGAAACACAAACAGTTAATGTTGGCGATGGGGAAACGATCGGCGAATTGGCTCAGAAATATGCCACGACCGTTGCTAAGATACAAGAACTAAATAATATGGGCAGCGACATTAACTTAACTGCCGGCGATAGCGTCAAAGTTCCAAAATAATTTGTTTAAAGTGTTTGATATATAGTATAATTTATACCATGTAAACTTAATTATTGGAGTGGTGGAAAATTATGGATGCTGATCCTGGACAGCAGTGGGGTTTGTTGATTCTAGCCTTAGTGTTGATGGTACTAGGTTTTTGTTTTGCTATATATGAGCGGGCTTTGAAGACCACAACGAATCAGGCGCTTGAAAGTGCTAGTGAATCGTTGTCTGCTAAAAAGAAAGAAAAAGTCGCAGGTTTGATCAAAAGATTACCTCATGAATTTCAAATGGCGCAGGTTGCTCGTTTAACGACCTGTTTGCTTGCCTTGATATTTTTAGTAACGGCTGTCTTTTTAGCACTAGGCGAAAGTCTAACAAGTGTGCTCGTTAGTGGGATCGTACTAGGAGTAGTTGCCAGTGCCATAAACGAGCCGCTGTTCGTTAAGTTGCCACTAAAAGTTGTTGTTCATGATCCAGTTAAAGCAGCCTTAAAGGGTTACCGTATTTTGCATTGGGTCATTTCATTATTCATTCCAATTGTTTTTGCGATCAACTGGTTCTGCAAGTTGTTGGGCAGGGATAAGATCGTAGCGGTTGAACCTAGTCAGGTAATGTCTTGGCAAAATATCGTCGATTTGATCGAAGAGGGTCGCAGTAAAGGTGAGATCGATAACGACGAATATGAAATGATCGAGGGGATCTTGTCTTTACATGAGAAGATGGCCCGCGAAGTAATGGTGCCGCGAATTGATGCATTTATGATCGATATTACGAATGATAATGACCGAAGTATTGATGATATCCTACAGATGAATTATTCGCGTGTACCAGTCTACCATGAAGATAAGGATAATATTATCGGTGTTGTGCACATTAAAAACTTGGTGAAGGCTGCACGACAATTTGGTTTCGAACATACTACGATCCGGCAAGTGATGCGGGAACCTTTCTTTGTTCCAGAAACCATTATGATCGATCAACTGATTTATGAAATGAAGAAAAAGCAAAATCAAATGGCGATCTTGCTGGACGAATATGGAGGGGTGGTCGGACTTGTTACCTTGGAAGATTTGATTGAAGAGATCGTTGGGGAAATTGAAGACGAGTCTGATGAACCGGATCAAATGATGATCTCACTCACACCAGCTGATTTTCTGGTTCAAGGAAAAATGGCCTTAGATGATTTTAATGACGAATTTGGTCAAGATCTCCAAGTTCCAGATGTCGATACAATTGCCGGCTATGTGATCACGCAACTTGGCTATATTCCACAAGAATCCGATGTTGATTCAGTTACCCTGGATGACGGTTCAACGATCGTGGTTCATAAGATGGAAGATGATCGCTTGTTAGAATTAGAAATAGAATTATCGCATGAGGCGGTCGACTATCGAGTTGAACGTGAGAAATCGAAGAAGAAGGCTCAAGCTAAACTTGAACTAAATCGATGAAAGTAAATTTGATAAAATCTGGATAGTAACAACTGGACTGGTCTGTTAACAATTTTAAAACCGGTCCTTTTTTTTAAAATATGAAATAAATAAAAATGAGGAATAGTGAGAAAAATGAATAAAAAAGAATTAGATAGTGAAGTTGCCAAACGGCGGACCTTTGCTATCATATCACACCCTGACGCTGGGAAAACGACGATCACTGAGCAATTGCTGCTTTTTGGTGGCGTTTTACGTTCTGCAGGAACGGTCAAGGCTAAAAAAAGTGGGAACTTCGCTAAATCAGACTGGATGGAAATCGAAAAGAAACGTGGGATCTCTGTTACCAGTTCAGTGATGCAGTTTGACTATGCTGGAAAAAGGATCAACATTTTGGATACACCTGGGCATGAGGACTTCTCTGAAGATACTTATCGAACTTTAATGGCGGTTGACTCTGCGGTGATGGTGATCGATGCTGCCAAGGGGATCGAACCTCAGACCAAAAAGCTGTTTCAGATCTGTAAAATGCGGGGGATCCCGATTTTCACCTTTATGAATAAACTTGATCGTGACAGTAGGGAACCGCTGGATCTCATCGCTGAATTGGAAGATGTTTTAGGTATTGATGCTTACGCAATGAACTGGCCAATTGGAATGGGTAAAGGTCTCAAGGGTTTATATGACATCTATAATAACCGGATCGAACTTTATCATTCAGAAGATAAGGGTCAGGACTTCTTACCACTGAATGAAGACGGGACCTTGGCAGTCGATGACAAGTTAGCTGAGGACAGCATTTACCAGCAGGTTTTGGATGATGTTGAGTTAGTTAAAGATGCCGGGAATGAATTTGACGCTGACAAGATAGCTAAAGGTGAACTTACACCAGTCTTCTTTGGTTCAGCTCTGACTAATTTTGGGGTCAAAACTTTCCTAGATGCTTATTTGCAGTTTGCTCCAGCCCCTGCTTCACATCAAACTATTGCAGAGACCGAAGTTCAACCCGATTCAGAAGATTTTTCTGGTTTTATTTTTAAGATCCAGGCTAATATGAATCCAAACCATCGGGACCGGATCGCATTTGTGCGCATCTGTTCCGGAGAGTTTGAGCGCGGCATGGATGTCAACTTAAAGCGTACTGACAAAAAGATGCGTTTATCTAACTCGACCCAATTTATGGCGGACACCAGAGAAAACGTTGAAAGTGCAGTGGCAGGGGACATTATTGGATTATATGATACCGGTAATTTTCAGATCGGTGATACTATTTACACGGGTAAAAATGCGGTAGAGTATCCCAAATTACCACAATTTACCCCAGAATTATTTATGCGAGTCACTGCTAAAAATGTGATGAAACAAAAATCATTTCATAAAGGTATTCAACAATTAGTTCAGGAAGGTGCAATTCAGCTGTATCAGAGTTATTCGACAGGTGATTACATTTTGGGTGCTGTAGGGCAGCTGCAGTTTGAAGTTTTTCAATTCCGGATGCTAAATGAATATCACTCAGAAGTTGTTTTGACTCCGTTAGGACATAAGATCGCCCGTTGGATCGATCCAGAACAATTAGACGAAAAGATGGCTAGTTCCAGAAATATGCTGGTTAAAGATCGAAACGAAAAGCCATTATTCTTATTTGAAAACGAGTTTGCTGAACGCTGGTTTGCTGATAAATATCCAGATGTTAAGCTGTTTTCATTACTATAAAAACAAAGTGGAAACAAGCGGGAAGAAGCGAGTATATCGGACTTTAATCCCATAGTACGTTTTTAGTACTGTGGGGTTGAAGTTGGATAGACGGAGCTTCTTGCTTGTTGGAACTTGACTATAAAAACAAAGTGGCATTTAATTTCAAAAAAGCTCGAGTCTTTCTTTTTCTTCAGGAAAACGAGAAGGACGCGAGCTTTTTAGGTTTTAAAATTTTAAATATTCGGCTAGTAACCAGCCGACATTAGCAACTTGGTACCACTGCATACCGTTGATGTTTTTTTGTGCGCTAAGTTTAACAGTCTGACCATCCATTAATTGTGCTGTTTTTTTACCGCAAGGAAGATCATATAAATTAACCTTTTTGCCTGGAATAAAATCGATCCTGGCTGATGCTTTAAGGGAAACAGCATAACTTTCAGGGACATTATTGGTTTGAGCCATCTGTGTTAAATATTTGTTTTTATCAACTAATTTGATATTTTCGTCAGCTTTTACCCAGGTATTTCCGCCTAAACAATACCAGATCTGGTTGTCAGTCGTTGTGACGGTTTTAAAAATTTGCCAAAAAGTATTTTTAGCTAAAGTCATCTTTAAAGTTCGACCGTGGGGTTCACTGACGCATTTAATGAAGTCAGTGGTTTTTAACAACCGTAACTCTTCGTCAACTTTTTCCCATAATTTCTGACGGTACAAATAAGTCACAAACTGTTGTCTTTCCAAGAAATGCCCAGTTACCGGTCCCCGAGCCTGCAATAAACGATAATTAGCGAAACTTGGAGCAACCAGGGAATAGGGGGCATGTAATTTTCCGCGGACAAATTCAGGTTTAGCCAGCATTGTTTGTTGATCTATATCTTTGGCCAATAGCCACACAACTGCTGCTTGATGCCTATGATAGTGGATTTTGATCACACCATATTTGTGAATGAAAGTAGATGTATAGCCTTCGATTTGACTGATATAATAATCGCTAAATCGTTTCAGCTTGAGATCAATTTCTTGTCCGCGATAGCCATGTAAAACTTGAGCCGCTGCCAAATAATTTTGTTTTTCATCTAGATACAAGACCAATAAAGCAGCAGGGATCGGACGTGCACTTGCACTAGTTGAAGTCAGTACACCTTGGTTAAAACTTTGTTTTTTTGAAACACTCATGATCTCAGAGTGGATCTCAGGTCGTATTGTGACTTTAGAGTCGTTATTTTCATGATAAATACGTGTCTGAGTATATTCTGTTGTGGAAGGTGTTTTTTCGTTTTTTTCAGCTGAAAATTCTTTTCTAAGTACTTTCAAACCGCGTTTGATAACGTTAAATGGTTCGAAACCTGACATACAATCCACCTCTTCCACCTAAATTTTATTTCTTACTTATTATTATAACGTAACAAGGGAGCTTTTTTAAATATGAATTTAGTAATGCTTGCACAACTTAGTTAAAAACATTAAAAAAGCAAAATATACTAGAGTCCGAACCCAGGTTCAAAACTGAAAGCGTATTTTGCTGGCTGAAATATTTTTTTAAATTGTTTGGACTCTTGTTTTAACTGAGGTCAGACTGGATCTCGATCACTTTATCCGCTCTGGAGATGGTAGCATCGGCCTTGGATTCACCTAAGAGGTTGTCTAAAACAAAATTGATCTCTTTTTCTGTGATGGAACGTAATTTATTAGAGATCACGATCTCGTTGGAACTTTCCTTTTTTTTGTGAACGACGATCGAATTCCCCAGCGTGTAAACTTTAATAAAGTGAGCAGGTGAATTTCTTAGTTCTTTGCTGATCTCATGTGCATAACTATTTGTAACGTCGACTAAATTCAACATTTTATGACCTCCCAGTGTTTTGTCCTTTGACTATATTATATATTAAAATTTACCAATCCAAAAATTTAAAGTACTCAAAAGAGGAGATTTTTTAACTCCCATAAAACATAAAGTTTGTGAAATAAGTCAATTATTAAAGGAAAGTGATAAATTACTATGTTTTAATCAAAAACAGCGAAAAAAAGCACAGGCGCTCAACATACTGAGCGCCTGTGCAAGCACTAATTACTATTCAGTTGTATGGGAACTGCTATCTTCAGCAGACTTTTCGACTGGCTCATCATTTTTAGTGATCTTGATCACGCCATCTTCAAGTCGAGCAGATAAGTTCTTATTGTTAGGATTGTCAAGATAATAATCAGCTATCTTATCTTCTAGTTGTTCTTGAATAACACGGTGTAATGGACGTGCACCCATCTTCGGGTCATAACCAAGGTCAACTAATTTATCAGCAACTGGACCAGTAACGTGAAGTTCGATCCCTTTAGCAGCCAACATTTCGTTAACATCATCTAACATTAAGGAAACAATGTGATGCAAATTCTCCTTGGATAAAGCATTAAATTCAACGATACCGTCAAAACGGTTCAAGAATTCAGGTTTGAAGTATTTGGATAAGCTGTTCAAAATTGAATGAGTCTCACCGGAAGCTTCAGCACCAAAACCTACGGAAGAAACAGAATCACCACTGCCGGCGTTAGAAGTCATGATGATGATCGTATCCTTAAAGGACACTGTCCGACCCTGAGAATCTGTTAAACGTCCATCATCTAAGATCTGTAAGAATGTGTGCAAAACATCCGGATGGGCCTTTTCAACTTCATCCAACAAAATCAAGCTGTATGGGTGACGCCGAACTTGTTCGGTTAATTGACCAGCTTCTTCATAGCCAACATATCCTGGCGGTGAACCAATCAGTTTCGAAACTGAGAATTTCTCCATGTATTCACTCATATCAAAGCGGATCATTGCATCTTCGGTTCCGAATAACTCACGAGCTAATTGCTTAGCAGTTTCAGTTTTACCGACACCGGTTGGACCAACGAATAAGAAAGAACCAATCGGACGGCCGGATTTGTTAAAGCCGACCCGGTTACGCCGGATCGCCCGCGCAACCTTCGTCACAGCTTGGTCTTGCCCGATCACATGCTGTTCTAGTGAATTTGCTAAATTCTTCAGTTGTGTTTGCTCTTTTTCTTTTAATTCGCCAACTGGAATGTCTGTTTTTTCTTCGACGATCTTTTCCATATCTTTTTCAGTGATCTCAGGAGTCGACTCATCAGTCGTCGAGTTTTCCTTCATCTTATTGAACTTGGAAACTTGATCACGATAGTAAGCAGCTTTTTCATAGTCCTCAGCTTTCAAAGCGGCCTGCTTTTCTTCTTCAGCCTTGTTGATTTTTTCATCCATCACTGCTGGATCAACTGTATGAATCGTTAGGTTTTTCTTCGAGCCGGCTTCATCCAAGAGGTCAATTGCTTTATCAGGCAAGAAACGGTCTTGAATATAACGGTCTGATAGAGTAGCTGCAGCTTCCAAAGATTTTTCAGAAAACTTAACGTGATGATAATCTTCATATTTGCCACTGATCCCTTGCAAGATCTTGATCGTTTCTTCAACTGAAGGTTCATCGACTTGGATCGGTTGTAAACGACGAGCTAAGGCAGCATCTTTTTCAATCGTCCGATATTCATTTAATGTTGTAGCACCGACCAATTGCAGTTCGCCACGAGCCAGGGCTGGTTTCAAAACGTTACCCGCGTCCATACCGCCTTCGGCATTGCCAGCACCCACGATCTCATGAATTTCATCAATAAAGAGGATCGTATTCTTCTCTTTTTTCAATTCATCCATTAATTGTTTCATCCGCTCTTCGAACTGACCACGGATCCCCGTGCCCTGAACGAGTGAAACAACATCTAAGCGGACAACTTTTTTATTTTGCAATTTTTGCGGAACATCATTATCAACAATTTTTTGGGCCAAGCCTTCAACAACAGCTGTTTTACCAACACCAGCTTCACCGATCAAGACTGGATTATTTTTTGTTCGCCGGTTTAAGATCTCGATCACGCGCTCAATTTCTTTATCTCTACCGATCACTGGGTCGATCCTGCCATTTTGAGCCTCATTAGTAAGGTCCAGGCCATACTGACCGAGGATCGTATTGCTACCGTTATTGCGGCCATTACCGCCAGCAGCTTGAGTTGGCGGAACTTGTCCTTGTCTTTGTGCACCTTGTTGGTCACTAGACATTGCTCGGAATAAGTCGTCTAGGTTACCAAAACCAAATGGATCTTGCATCATGGAACTAGAACGACCGTTATTCCCAGCTTGATCTTTTAACTTCTGATAACAGTTTTGGCAAAGATCGATCGAAGTTTGCCGACCGTTGATACTAGTTGTCAAATGGATCGTTGCTGGGTTCTGATGACAATTTTGACATAACATATATTTTTTCACGACCTTTCGTAAGATCAGGTTTTGAAAGTCAAAAACATTTGACCTTCTTTGACCTTTATGGTTTTATTATACAAAGTTCTGAGAAAACTTCAAGCTATACGCTTAGAAAAATATTTGTTTTTCATGCTATAATTGCATTCGGAATTAAATAAGGAAAGAAGGGGCAGTTATGAGCAAAGATTATCAGCAGATGTTAGAGCAGATACGTTCGGGTGAATTAGAGGAATTCGAGATCAATACGGACGAATTTATGGACTTTCAAAAAGTTTTGATGGAGTATTCGCATCGCAAAAAAGTTGTGGGGAGTGCTAAACGCGGCGGTGGAGCTGTCTATCACTATGATCACACATCGGAGCATGAATAAGATTATTTTATCTGTAAGATGTAGTTTAATATGATGAAAATGAATTGTGCAAAAGATAGTTTTCAATTCAATTAATGAAAAACTATGAAAATACAATCGCATAGGGTAGCACCTTGTTTAAACATTAGCTACACGCAGAACCTTTGATTTTAGCGCTTTATCGCGTGAACTCATATGATTGGAAAGCAAAACAAACTTGTTTTATCACATGATACATGGTATTATTTTTTTAGCGAGTTTTACCATGAAGTAGCATTTTATGGACAGTTTTAAATGTAAACGTGTTCGGAAAATTTGTCTCACTTTTCATTGGTCAAGCTCAACAATTTTTTATACTCAAAGGAGAATGGTTTAAAATGGAAAAGAAAGACTTTCACGTAATTGCAGAAACAGGTATTCACGCTCGTCCTGCTACTTTGTTGGTACAGGCAGCAAGCAAATTCAATTCTGACATCACATTGGCATTCAACGACAAATCAGTTAATTTGAAGTCGATCATGGGTGTTATGTCTTTGGGCGTTGGCCAAGGTTCAGACGTAACTATTACTGCCGAAGGTGCAGATGAAGCAGATGCTATTGCAGCAGTTGCTGAGACAATGAAAAAGGAAGGACTTGCTGAATAATGACGAAAATGTTGAAAGGGATAGCAGCCAGTGATGGTATTGCCGCAGCTAAAGCTTACATGCTTGTGCAACCCGATTTATCATTTTCCGAGACAAAAATTGATGACCCAGAAGCTGAAATTGCTCGTTTAAACGACGCTGTTGCAGCTTCGAAAAAAGAGCTTGAGGTCATTAAAACTAAAGCTGCTGAAAATTTGGGTGATGAAGAAGCACAGGTTTTCGAGGCGCATTTGACCATTCTTTCTGATCCAGAAATGTTGGGTCAGATCAGTGATAAAATCAAGAATGATAAAGTTAACGCAGAAGCTGCAGTCAAGAGTGTGACTGACATGTTCATTCAAATGTTTGAAGGTATGACCGATAATGCCTACATGCAAGAACGTGCTGGTGATGTTCGTGATGTTACGAAACGTTTGATGAGTCATTTACTGGGTGTTACCTTACCGAGTCCTGCTTTGATCAATGAAGAAGTTGTCATTGTAGCTCATGATTTGACACCATCTGATACAGCTCAATTATACCGTAAGTATGTCAAAGGGTTTATCACTGATATTGGTGGACGGACATCACATTCTGCAATCATGTCACGGACACTGGAGATCCCAGCTATTGTTGGTTCCGGTTCCGCTACGGATGACATTAAAGCTGATCAAACAGTGATCATCGATGGTATTAATGGTGATGCTTTAGTTGACCCAAGTGATGCTGAATTAAAAGAATATCAGCAAAAAGCTGACGACTTTGCCGCACAAAAAGCAGAATGGGCTCAGTTGAAAAACGAACAGTCTGTTACTGCTGATGGTAAGCAAGTTACTCTTGGTGCCAATATTGGTACTCCAAAAGATGTTGAAGGTGCCACTGATAATGGTGCCGAAGCAGTTGGCTTATTCAGATCTGAATTCTTATACATGGATGCTTCCGAGTTGCCATCTGAGGATGACCAATTTGAAGCATACAAACAAGCAGTTGAAGGTATGAATGGCAAACAAGTAGTTGTGCGCACGATGGATATTGGCGGCGATAAGAAATTACCTTATTTGCCATTACCTGAAGAACAAAATCCGTTCTTGGGTTATCGTGCTATCCGGATCTCTTTGGATCGCCAAGATATTTTCCGGACACAGTTACGAGCTTTGTTACGTGCTTCTGCCTATGGCCGTTTAGCAGTCATGTTCCCAATGATCGCAACAGTCAAAGAATTCAAAGATGCTAAGGCTGTCTTTGAAGAAGAAAAGGCTAAGTTGGTTACTGACGGTGTTAAGGTTTCTGATGATATCGAAGTTGGTATGATGATGGAGATCCCTGCAGCTGCAATGATTGCTGACAAGTTAGCTAAATACGCTGATTTCTTTAGTATCGGTACTAACGACTTGATTCAGTACTCAATGGCTGCAGACCGGGGCAACGAACACGTTTCATACTTGTATCAACCATATAATCCTTCATTGTTACGTTTGATCAAGAATATCATCGATGCTTCCCATAAGGAAGGCAAATGGACTGGCATGTGTGGTGAAATGGCCGGCGATCAAGTCGCTGTTCCATTGCTTGCAGGTTTAGGATTAGATGAGTATTCAATGAGTGCAACTTCAATTTTGAAGACTCGTAGCTTGTTGAAGAAACTTGACACAAACAAGATGAAAGAATTAGCTGATAAAGCTGTGACTGAATGTGAAACAACTGAAGAAGTTGTTGATTTAGTACACAAGTATACTGACTAATTACAAATAAATTAGAGGTTCGAATAACTCGCATTTTGTGGGCTTATTCGAGCTTTTTTTGTTGTAAACAGTTTGACAAGTAAGTGGAAGACTGTATAATCAGCTTTGTCGTTTTTAAAATAAATTGTTTAAGAAAAGATTGTGTTAACAGGCATTTAGTTGCTTATAGTTGTCGAAAACAATATAATGATACTTGACTATTATTCAGACTAAGGGGGATCACCGTGAATATAGGTATATTTACAGATACATATTATCCGCAAGTCAGCGGTGTTGCGACTTCGATCAAAACATTGCGTGAACAACTAGAGAGTTTGGGGAATAATGTGTACATTTTTACAACAACGGACCCTAAGGTCGATCAAAACGTTTTTGAAAGAAATGTTTTTCGATTTACGAGTCTTCCTTTCATTTCGTTTACGGATCGCAGGATCGCTGTCCGTGGTCTTTTTCAAGCGTATGAGATCGCCAAAGAGCTCAACTTGGATCTGGTTCACACACAGACAGAATTTTCAATGGGAATGATCGGCAAGTTTGTTGCTAAAAATTTGAAGATCCCATGCGTGCATACTTACCATACGATGTATGAGGATTATTTACATTATGTGATGAAAGGCAAAGTTTTACGGCCTTCGCATGTTAAACAGCTCAGTAAAACTTATTGCGAGCACATGGCGGGAATAGTCGCACCTAGTACCCGTGTCTTGGATACTTTGACCGGTTATGGTGTCAAAGAGCCGATTTCGGTTATTCCCACAGGAGTAGATGTCAGAAAATTTTCTGGGCCAAAAAATACGAAGTTACGGGAAAAATATGATATTTCTTCGAAGACGCCTTTAATGTTAACGTTGAGTCGAGTCGCCTATGAAAAGGATATTGATCGGTTGATTGATGCATTCCCTGAGATCCAAAAACAAGTCCCAGGAGTGAAATTGATGATTTGCGGTGATGGTCCAGCTAAGGACCAACTAAGTCAACAAGTTGCGCAGATGGGTTTGACTGACAAAATCATTTTTACTGGAGAGATCGATCACGATGATGTACCTGCTTATTATCATATGGCAGATCTCTTTGTTTCTACTTCTATTTCAGAATCACAGGGATTAACTTTTATCGAAGCCATTGCTGCCGGTTTAAAAGTTGTTGCTGCTAGTGGCCCATATACAGATGATTTGTTGGATAACTTAAATATTGGGACTATTTTTGAAACCCCAGTGCAATTTGTCCAAGAAGTGGTCAAATATTTGAATGAACCGGCCAAGTTTAATGATCAAAGGTTTCGCGAGGAAAAAATTGCCAGTATTTCGGCAGAAAATTTTGGCGAACAGATCATGCAGTTTTATCAGGATAGTTTTACTTTCTTTGCTGAGGCTCAAGCGAGTCGTTCAAGAGAAAGTATTTAAAGTTTTGTGTAGGAGCGATCAACATGTTAACAATCCGTATGTATTCGTCCGCGGCTAAAGTCGACGGACAAGGAGTGGGCAGCGCTTACTCTGAATTGATCGATTTATTGGAAAAACATTATCCGACCGAGATAAACTTGATCGTTAATCGTTTTGGCAGTGCTGACGTTAGTCATTATCACACGATCGACCCGCAGTTTTACTTATCGACATTTTCGCCGAAAAGTGGTCGGAAGGTAGGTTACGTTCACTTTTTGCCGGAAACGATGAAGGGCAGTCTGCAAATGCCCGCATTGGCTGCCAAGGTCTTTAATTCATATATGATTTCTTTTTATAAGAGGATGGACGCTTTGGTAGTGGTCAATCCGTCGTTTATTCCAAAATTAGTTGCATATGGGATCGCTAAGAATAAGATCACCTATATCCCTAATTTTGTATCTAAAAAAGAATTTTATCCGTTGAAGCAGGAGCAAAAAAATAAACTGCGTGCTAAACATGGCTTAGATCCTCATAAATTTACAGTGATCGGGGTCGGTCAGGTTCAGGCACGTAAGGGGCTTTTTGATTTTATTAAATTAGCGCAACAATTACCTGATGTGCAATTCGTCTGGGTTGGCGGCTTTTCTTTCGGGAAGATGACTGATGGATATAACGAACTCAAGAAGGTCGTCGATGATCCGCCAGCTAATTTATTTTTCCCGGGAATAGTAGCACGGCAGGAAATGAATGAGTACTATAATTTAGCCGATCTGTTCTTGTTGCCTTCTTACAATGAATTGTTCCCGATGAGTGTATTGGAAGCTTTTAGTTGTGAAGTGCCAGTATTGTTACGTGATCTGGAGCTGTATCATTCAATTTTAACTGGTTATTATGAACCGGCTGTTGATGTCGTCCAGATGAAAGCTAAAATTGAGCACTTTAAGGCTGATCGACAAGCTTTAGGTGAGTTGAAGGATAAAGCTGTTCGTGCTTCTGCTTATTACAATGAAGATCATATGGCTGAAGTTTGGCGTGAATATTATACAGGACAAGCAAAGTTGGGCCGCTGATGAATTGGAAAAATAAGTTGAGCTTATTAGTTGTCATACTAGTAGGTGTGGGAATTTTTATCTATTCGATGAAAGATGTACCGTTCCATATTATCAGACATGAGCTTGCTGATCTGAGATGGTACTGGTTGATCTTTGCAGTGCTGTGTATGCTGATCTCCTTATTGTTTGAGGGAGCGATCGTCTATGTGTTATTAAAGAAGCAGTATCCTGGCTTTCGCTTTCGAGATGCTTTTCGGGTACCATTGATCGAACAATTATTTAACGGTATCACCCCTTTTCAAAGCGGTGGCCAGCCTGCGCAGCTGTTCGCATTATTACAGTCTGGGATCGATGCGGGCCGTGCAGCTTCTAAAATGTTGATGAAATTCGTGGTTTATCAATCGATGATAGTCGTGTGCTTTTTGATTAGTTTGGTAGCACAATTTCATTACTTAGCAGCAAAATTGCATGCTTTATCTGCCCTTGTGATTTTTGGATTCTCAATTCATTTTTTTGTAATTGCTGGGCTGTTAATGATCATGTACTGGCATTCTTTTACGAAAAAGCTTGTTGGGGTTTGCCTAAAACCTGTGAAGTGGTGGGCGAAACCAGAGACTTATCAGCGTTACAATGCTTATTTCACCGAAAAAATCGATAATTTTTACCTTGAAAGTTTAAGCCTACGCGATGATCCACTTACATTGGTCAAGGTCAGTTTGTTAACTTTAGGACAGCTTTTATTTTACTATGTCATCCCATACTTTATTTTACTTTCTTTAAGGGTGACTAATATTGATCCGTTGACGGTCGTTGGTATGCACATTTTGATCGTAATGATTATTTCGTTGTTTCCATTACCGGGTGGATTAGGCGGCGCTGAGTTTAGCTTTTCTGTTATTTTTGCTACCTTTTTGACCCAAAATGGGAAAGTCGTCTTAGCAATGATACTTTGGCGTTTGATCACATATTATTTAGGAATGTTTTTGGGAATGGGCGGTTTGGCTGTGGAACCTTATAGGATCAAGCAGTGAGTTCTTCCAAGCTTCAGTTTTTAACTGGGGCTTTTTTTGAACGATTGGGTTTTGCTGCTTGTTAAGTACTAGTAAAAAAAGAGGCCAAATCGACCTAATTTAAGAATTTCAATTTTATTTTGTTTAAGAAAATGTTATTATCGTTTTTGTATGTAATAGATATATCAGATAGTTTTGTCTGGTACCTATTTAGCAGTTTTAAAGAGTGGAAAAGGGGTTTGTCATGGAAAATTCACAATTAGTTGCGATTATTTCGCGCTTGGATGCAATGATCAAGAGTGCCGATGATGAAGTAGTTTCAAGACGTTTTGAAAAAGAAGGGGAAGAACGTGGTGTAGTTACTTACGACCCGAAAGCAAACGCCTTTGAATTAGAAGAGATCAGTACCAAACAAAAATTTCAATTCGATAACATTGATCTAGCTGCAATAGAAATTTACGACTTGCTTGATTATTGATTATTAAGTTAAACTGAAGATATTGTATTTTCAGTTTTTCTTTTTTATTAATCCTTTATACTTGTCAGCAGGCAAGTTTTTAATTTGGAGGAATTTTGTAAAATGAATTCGTTTTTTAAAAAAACACGGCAAGTTTTAAGTAACAGAGCAGGTTTTTTCTGGCTAGTCCTTTTTTTATTCTGGCTTAAAACATACCTTGCTTATCAAAATAACTTTACTTTAGGTGTTAATAACACAATGCAGCAATTTTTGCTGTTATTAAATCCGCTTCCTGTTGGATTACTTTTGATAGGTATTGGTTTATATTTTGGCGGCAAAAAGTCTTATTGGATCGAGATCATTGTGAGTCTGATCCAATCCACTTGGCTATTCGCTAATACATTATATTATCGTGAGTTCTCAGATTTCTTATCATTTGGTATTATTAAATCTTCTAGCTCCGTTTCAAATAATCTGGGTTCTAGTATTTTAGAGATCATTCATCCGACTGACTTTTTGTTATTCTTGGATGTTGTGATCCTGATATTGATGATGTCGTTTAAGGTGATCCAGCCTGATCAGTCCCGTCCTAAGAGACGTTATGGTGCCATTACTTCAGTTATTGCCATTGTTTTATTTGGGATCAACTTGAGCTTGGCAGAAGGCGACCGTTCGCAATTATTGACCCGAACTTTTGATAATAACTATATTGTCAAGTACTTAGGCGTTGATTTTTTTGCCGGATATTCAGCTTATCAAACGCATCAGCAAACATCTACTAGAAAAAATGCCAATAGTAGTGATGTGGACAAGGTCTTGGATTTCGTCAACAAAAATCGTTCGCAGCCGAATGTGTCGTATTATGGCAAAGAAAAAGGCAAAAATGTCTTTATTTTCCATCTGGAAAGTTTCCAGCAATTCTTGATAAATTACAAATCTGATGGCGAAGAAGTGACACCGAATATCAACCGGTTCTATGCGGATCAACATACCATGTCTTTTGATAATTTCTTTAATCAGGTTGGTCAAGGTAAAACATCTGATGCGGAAACGATGTTAGAAACTTCTTTATATGGTTTGCCTTCTGGTTCTAGTATGACATCTTACGGTTCTTCTAATACCTACCAGGCTTTACCAGCGTTTTTAGATCAAAGAGGATATGCAACAGCTTCAATGCATGGCGATGTGGGTAGTTTTTGGAATCGTGATAATACCTATAAGTCATGGGGCTATCAGTACTTTTTTGACTCGGCTTATTTCGATGATAAAGATGATTATAATAATGGCTATGGGATGAAAGATAAGATTTTTCTGAAGCAGTCTGCTAAGTATCTCGAGCAGTTGCCGCAGCCGTTTTATGCTAAGATCATTACTGTTACTAACCATTACCCATATGATTTGGATAAGCAGAATCAATCGATCGCTAAGACCAAGACTGGTGACAAAACCGTTGATGGCTACGTTCAAACTGCTCATTATCTAGATCAAGCGTTTGGCGAATTCATTAATTATCTCAAGAAGTCAGGCTTGTATGATGATTCGATGATCGTTGCTTATGGTGATCACTATGGTATTTCCAATAATCATCCAAAAGCATTGGCAAAGCTTTTAGGTAAGAAGTCTGTCTCTAAATACGACTTAGCGATGTTAGAGAAAGTTCCGTTTATGATCCATTCTAATAATTTGCAAGGTGGGGTCAATCATACATACGGCGGTGAGATCGACGTGATGCCGACGTTAATGGACCTTTTGGGTATTAAAGATGATGATACTATTCAACTAGGCAATGATCTGCTGTCGACTAATAGAAATCAGACAGTTGCTTTCCGGAACGGGGACTTTGTTTCTCCTGATTTAAGTAAACTTGGCAGTAAGGTTTATGATAACCAGGGTAAGAAGATAGACACTAAGAAGCTGACTGCCCAGCAAAAGCAGATTTTAAAAGAGCAACAAGATCATACTGATAAGTCGCTGTCAATGTCTGACAAGATCACAACTGGGGATTTATTACGTTTCTACACGCCACAGGACTTTAACAAAGTGGATAAATCGCAGTATAAATATAAATATTCAGACGGGATCAAAGCATTGAAGAAGGCACGTCGTGAGAAGAAATCTAGTTTGATAGATCAAAATGGCGGAAAGTCCACTCAAGATCTGTATGAAACTGATGCTCCTGAATTAAAAGATGATGACAATAAATAAAATAGATTTTTTTTAACAGTCCCTTACTTATTTGGGGGCTGTTTTTTTGTTGCCGTTCGGCTGCACAAGAGACGTTTTTTTTATTGCAAGAAATTGGCGGAGGAAGATTATGTGTACTGGCTGATCCGTAGCAGTTATCTGAATTCATGGTTTTGAGAGTCTGTTAACGAATTGATCAAATAGTTTTTAGCCGCTTTATGCTGTCCTTGAGATGGCTAATAAGTCAGAGACAAACTTTTTGATGAACGATCTGGTGGGTCTGCTTTTAAATAATAGTCAACGAAATATTGATTATTTAATTTTTAGCAGTGGAGTGTTACGGATCATTTACAGTAAAAAAGAACATTTTTCCGTTTTTAAATACCTAGGACAGCAAAAGACAAACATTATTTTAGATTTCCGGTTTTTTTGTTAGCATCAATAAATTTAAATTTAGAAATGCAAAAAAGTTATTGACGAAGTCTCGAAATGTTGCTAAGATAGTATTTGTCGCTAAGGCGCTGTGGCAGTTTGAATTTCTTTGAAATTTGTTGTTGACAGCGTCGCAATCGACATTGTATAATGTTTAAGTTGTCGATTTTACTTATTCTAGAGTATTATTGATATTTTAGTAATTAAGTAAGACACTTACAATTTTTTCATAATAAAGATTGAAATAAATGTTTGACAATTGTTTCAAACAATGATAAAATATACTTTGTTGTGAAATGACAAGTAGATCTTTGAAAACTGAACAAAGTTTCGACAAATCAAATGTGTGAGGTCGCTTATCTTAATGATAAGTGCAAACAACATTTGCGAAGTCAATTCGCTAGTAAAATTTATGAGTCACAAACTTTAAAATGAGAGTTTGATCCTGGCTCAGGACGAACGCTGGCGGCGTGCCTAATACATGCAAGTCGAACGCAATCTTTAGCCACTGAGTGCTTGCACTCAGCAGTTAAAGTGCGAGTGGCGAACGGGTGAGTAACACGTGGGCAATCTGCCCAAAAGTGGGGGATAACACTTGGAAACAGGTGCTAATACCGCATCAACCGGCTGACCGCATGGTCGGCCGGGCAAAGACGGCGTCAGCTGTCGCTTTTGGATGAGCCCGCGGCGTATTAACTAGTTGGTAAGGTAACGGCTTACCAAGGTGATGATACGTAGCCGAACTGAGAGGTTGATCGGCCACATTGGGACTGAGACACGGCCCAAACTCCTACGGGAGGCAGCAGTAGGGAATCTTCCACAATGGACGCAAGTCTGATGGAGCAACGCCGCGTGTATGAAGAAGGTCTTCGGATCGTAAAATACTGTTGTCAGAGAAGAACACGTGATAAAGTAACTGTTATCGCGCTGACGGTATCTGACCAGCAAGTCACGGCTAACTACGTGCCAGCAGCCGCGGTAATACGTAGGTGGCAAGCGTTGTCCGGATTTATTGGGCGTAAAGGGAACGCAGGCGGTCTTTTAAGTCTGATGTGAAAGCCTTCGGCTTAACCGGAGAAGTGCATTGGAAACTGGAAGACTTGAGTGCAGAAGAGGAGAGTGGAACTCCATGTGTAGCGGTGAAATGCGTAGATATATGGAAGAACACCAGTGGCGAAAGCGGCTCTCTGGTCTGTAACTGACGCTGAGGTTCGAAAGCGTGGGGAGCGAACAGGATTAGATACCCTGGTAGTCCACGCTGTAAACGATGAATGCTAGGTGTTGGAGGGTTTCCGCCCTTCGGTGCCGCAGCTAACGCACTAAGCATTCCGCCTGGGGAGTACGATCGCAAGATTGAAACTCAAAGGAATTGACGGGGGCCCGCACAAGCGGTGGAGCATGTGGTTTAATTCGAAGCAACGCGAAGAACCTTACCAGGTCTTGACATCTTTTGACCATCTGAGAGATCAGAAATTCCCTTCGGGGACAAAATGACAGGTGGTGCATGGCTGTCGTCAGCTCGTGTCGTGAGATGTTGGGTTAAGTCCCGCAACGAGCGCAACCCTTATTGTCAGTTGCCAGCATTCAGTTGGGCACTCTGGCGAGACTGCCGGTGACAAACCGGAGGAAGGTGGGGATGACGTCAAGTCATCATGCCCCTTATGACCTGGGCTACACACGTGCTACAATGGACGATACAACGAGTCGCGAGACCGCGAGGTTTAGCTAATCTCTGAAAGTCGTTCTCAGTTCGGATCGTAGGCTGCAACTCGCCTACGTGAAGTCGGAATCGCTAGTAATCGCGGATCAGCATGCCGCGGTGAATACGTTCCCGGGCCTTGTACACACCGCCCGTCACACCATGAGAGTTTGTAACACCCAAAGCCGGTGCGGTAACCATTTTGGAGCCAGCCGTCTAAGGTGGGACAGATGATTGGGGTGAAGTCGTAACAAGGTAGCCGTAGGAGAACCTGCGGCTGGATCACCTCCTTTCTAAGGAAAATTACGGAAACTCACACGATTTGTTACATGAAACTTTGTTTGGTTTTGAGAGGTCTACTCTCAGATCCGTTCTTTGAAAACTGAATAACATTTATTTCTTGATCAATAATTTTATTAAACCGAGAACACCGCGTTTGAAAGAGTTTCAAACAAGAATTCAATTATTAAGTATTAAACGCAAACTCATGACCCATTTATCTTTGATAAATGAGAGGTTAAGTTAGGAAGGGCGCATGGTGGATGCCTTGGCACTAGGAGTCGATGAAGGACGTGACTAACTGCGATATGCTTCGGGAAGCTGTAAGTAAGCAATGACCCGGAGATCTCCGAATGGGGCAACCCAATGACTGTAACGAGTTATTATCGCCGGCTGAATACATAGGCCGGTGGAAGACAGACGCAGGGAACTGAAACATCTAAGTACCTGCAGGAAAATAAAGAAATTTCGATTCCCTCAGTAGCGGCGAGCGAACGGGGAACAGCCCAAACCAAGAAGCTTGCTTCTTGGGGTTGTAGGACTGGACATTTGAGTTACCAAGAAAAACTGTAGCCAAACGGCCTGGGAAGGCCGGCTAGAAAGGGTGACAGCCCCGTAGGCGAAACAGTTTTTCCTCAGTCCAGGATCCTGAGTACGGCGGAGCACGTGAAACTCCGTCGGAATCCGGGAGGACCATCTCCCAAGGCTAAATACTACCTAGTGACCGATAGTGGACCAGTACCGTGAGGGAAAGGTGAAAAGCACCCCGGGAGGGGAGTGAAACAGTTCCTGAAACCATGTGCCTACAAGTAGTCAGAGCCCGTTAAGGGGTGATGGCGTGCCTTTTGTAGAATGAACCGGCGAGTTACGTTAACGTGCCAGGTTAAGGTGGAAAGACCGGAGCCGCAGCGAAAGCGAGTCTGAACAGGGCGCACGAGTACGTTGACGTAGACCCGAAACCAAGTGACCTACCCATGTCCAGGTTGAAAGTGCGGTAAAACGCACCGGAGGACCGAACCCGTGTATGTTGAAAAATGCTGGGATGAGGTGTGGGTAGCGGTGAAATTCCAAACGAACTTGGAGATAGCTGGTTCTCTCCGAAATAGCTTTAGGGCTAGCCTCGGAAGTTAAGGATCGTGGAGGTAGAGCACTGTTTGGACTAGGGGCCCGTCTTGGGTTACTGAATTCAGATAAACTCCGAATGCCACTGATCTTGTTCCGGGAGTCAGACTGCGAGTGATAAGATCCGTAGTCGAAAGGGAAACAGCCCAGACCACCAATTAAGGTCCCTAAATATGTGTTAAGTGGAAAAGGATGTGGGATCGCACAGACAACTAGGATGTTGGCTCAGAAGCAGCCACCATTCAAAGAGTGCGTAATAGCTCACTAGTCGAGTGATCCTGCGCCGAAAATGTAACGGGGCTAAACACATTACCGAAATTGTGGATCCGACCGTCAGGTCGGGTGGTAGGAGAGCGTTCTAAGGGCGAAGAAGCCGGACCGTCAGGACCGGTGGAGCGCTTAGAAGTGAGAATGCCGGTATGAGTAGCGCAAGGTCAGTGAGAATCTGACCCACCGTATGACTAAGGTTTCCTGGGGAAGGCTCGTCCTCCCAGGGTTAGTCGGGACCTAAGCCGAGGCCGCAAGGCGTAGGCGATGGACAACAGGTGGAGATTCCTGTACTGATCAGATCTGTTTGAGCAATGGAGGGACGCAGGAGGCTAACGGAGCGTGCAGCTGGAATTGCACGTCCAAGCAGCGAGTCGCAAAACGAGTGAAAGGCTTGTTTTGGTGGTAGATGAGCTGTGATGGGGAGCGAAATTTAAGTAGCGAAGGAAGTCATGTCACACTGCCGAGAAAAGCTTCTAGTGAGGATCTGATCACCCGTACCGCAAACCGACACAGGTAGTCGAGGAGAGTATCCTCAGGTGAGCGAGTGAACTCTCGTTAAGGAACTCGGCAAAATGACCCCGTAACTTCGGGAGAAGGGGTGCTGGTCGACAGACCAGCCGCAGTGAATAGGCCCAGGCGACTGTTTATCAAAAACACAGGTTTCTGCAAAATCGTAAGATGACGTATAGGGGCTGACGCCTGCCCGGTGCTGGAAGGTTAAGAGGATGAGTTAGCGCAAGCGAAGCTCAGAATCGAAGCCCCAGTAAACGGCGGCCGTAACTATAACGGTCCTAAGGTAGCGAAATTCCTTGTCGGGTAAGTTCCGACCCGCACGAAAGGCGTAACGATCTGGGCACTGTCTCAACGAGAGACTCGGTGAAATTATAATACCCGTGAAGATGCGGGTTACCCGCGACAGGACGGAAAGACCCCATGGAGCTTTACTGTAGCTTGATATTGGGTGTTCGTGCAACTTGTACAGGATAGGTAGGAGCCGTAGAAAACGGGACGCTAGTCTCGTTGGAGGCAGTGGTGGGATACTACCCTCGTTGTATGAACACTCTAACCCGCGCCGGTTGATCCCGGCGGGAGACAGTGTCTGGTAGGCAGTTTGACTGGGGCGGTCGCCTCCCAAAAGGTAACGGAGGCGCCCAAAGGTTCCCTCAGAATGGTTGGAAATCATTCGCAGAGTGTAAAGGCAGAAGGGAGCTTGACTGTGAGACTTACAAGTCGAGCAGGGACGAAAGTCGGGCTTAGTGATCCGGTGGTTCCGTATGGAAGGGCCATCGCTCAACGGATAAAAGCTACCCTGGGGATAACAGGCTTATCTCCCCCAAGAGTCCACATCGACGGGGAGGTTTGGCACCTCGATGTCGGCTCATCGCATCCTGGGGCTGTAGTCGGTCCCAAGGGTTGGGCTGTTCGCCCATTAAAGCGGTACGCGAGCTGGGTTCAGAACGTCGTGAGACAGTTCGGTCCCTATCCGTCGCGGGCGTAGGAAATTTGCGAGGATCTGTCCTTAGTACGAGAGGACCGGGATGGACACACCGCTGGTGTACCAGTTGTCTTGCCCAAGGCAGCGCTGGGTAGCTAAGTGTGGATGAGATAAACGCTGAAAGCATCTAAGTGCGAAACTCGCCTCAAGATCAGATTTCCCATTCCTTTATGGAAGTAAGACCCCTGAGAGATGATCAGGTAGATAGGATGGAAGTGGAAGTGCCGTGAGGCATGGAGCGGACCATTACTAATCGGTCGAGGACTTAACCAACGAGTCGCGTGTGTGGGCTCGGTGAGATAAAAGCAGTGAGAAATGAATGTTAGTCAGTTTTGAGGGAACGGATCTCTCAAAGAAAAAAAACACAAGTGCGGTGGCGATAGCACGAAGGCTACACCTGTTCCCATGCCGAACACAGCAGTTAAGCTTCGTCACGCCAAGAGTAGTTGGGGGATCGCCCCCTGTGAGGGTAGGTAGCTGCCGCGCTTTGTTTTTGTTATTCCGGCATAGCTCAGTTGGTAGAGCATCTGACTGTTAATCAGGGTGTCGACGGTTCGAGTCCGCCTGCCGGAGTTTTTATTGATGGAGAGCTGTCCGAGTGGCTTAAGGAGCATGATTGGAAATCATGTAAGGGGGCATGCCCTCCTTCAAGGGTTCGAATCCCTTGCTCTCCGTAGATAAATGACCCGTTGGTCAAGTGGTTAAGACACCGCCCTTTCACGGCGGTAACATGGGTTCAAATCCCGTACGGGTCATATTGGAGGATTAGCTCAGTTGGGAGAGCGTCTGCCTTACAAGCAGAGGGTCACAGGTTCGAGCCCTGTATCCTCCATAAATAATTCGGTCCTATGGTGTAGGGGTTTATCACGCCTGCCTGTCACGCAGGAGATCGCCGGTTCAAATCCGGCTAGGACCGTTAGGATAAGATTTCATCTTATTCATTTAAAATTGATGTAAATGGCTCGGTAGCTCAGTCGGTAGAGCAATGGATTGAAGCTCCATGTGTCGGCGGTTCGATTCCGTCCCGCGCCATTATGGAAGGGTAGCGAAGTCTGGCTAAACGCGGCGGACTGTAAATCCGCTCCTTCGGGTTCGGTGGTTCGAATCCACTCCCTTCCATCAATTTATAGGGATATAGTTCAAGGGCAGAACAACGGTCTCCAAAACCGTCGATGCGGGTTCGATTCCTGCTATCCCTGCCAGTTATGGCGGTAGTGGTGAAGTGGTTAACACACCGGATTGTGGCTCCGGCACGCGTGGGTTCGACCCCCACCTACCGCCCTTATTATTGGGGTATAGCCAAGTGGTAAGGCATGGGACTTTGACTCCCACATGCGCTGGTTCGAATCCAGCTATCCCAATAAGGGTTTGTTCCTTTAGAATGGCGGTATAGCCAAGTGGTAAGGCAGAGGTCTGCAAAACCTTCATCACCGGTTCAAATCCGGTTACCGCCTTTAGTTGCTTTAGGCGCTAACATATAGTATAATTATTTTTGTTGATATGCCGGTGTGGCGGAATTGGCAGACGCGCTGGACTCAAAATCCAGTTCCCGTTGAGGGAGTATCGGTTCGACCCCGATCACCGGTATTTTTTATACATTTTATCAGTAGTAAACGCCTAGAAATAGGCGTTTTTCTTTGGGTCTAAACTTTTTAGTGTTGATGAGCGTTCATCAGCACTATTTTTGTACAAAAAAGGACATCATTTGTCCTCATATGCTACGATTAAAGCGATAAAACCAAATCAAAGCGAGGTATAAATGATGTCCCAAACTGATTCTATCCTAAATTTACTCAATATCCAAGACCCAAATATCAAAATTTCAGCTTGTACTGATTTTTCACAGGCCGGAGTTCACGAAAAACTGCTTTCAGCTACGCTGACTTACCCCGTCGAACGCTGTGTTAATTGTGGTTCCACGAATCTTGTTCAGAATGGGACCCGCCTGACCAAGATGAAACTGCCCAGCCTAGGTGAACAACCGCTCCGCATGAACCTGCGCAAACAGCGTTATCTGTGCCGAACTTGCCACCATACTTTTAGCGCGCAGACGCAGCTCGCTCCGCCTCGGCACTCGATCACCCGCCAAGCAGTCCACGAAATCGCGACTTTAGCTAAGAACTCACTGCCAGTCAAGACGATCAGCCAGGCCGTGGGGATCTCAGCTTCCTCGGTTCAACGGATCTTGTATAAGGATCAGCGGGCTTTAGTAACGCCCAAAGAGCTGCCGACAGCTCTCAGCTTTGACGAATTTCGTTCAACTAAGAACTGCTTTTCTTTTATCTGCATTGACGCAAAAACACATGATTTGGTCGCCTTATTGCCAGATCGTCTCTCGCAGACGATCCGCGAGTATTTCACCAATACTTATACACTTTCTGAGCGTCAAAAAGTTCAACTGGTGACCATGGATCTGAATGCACAGTATCAGACTTTCGTCCGTCGTCTTTTTCCTAACGCACTGATCGTCTTTGACCGTTTCCATATTGTTCAGTTAGCGGGTCGGGCACTTGACCATGAACGGCTGCGTGTTTTAAAAGGGATCAACGACCACCACGACCGCAACTATAAAGTTTTAAAAAGCAACTGGCGCTTATTCCACTTAGCTGAAAATCAACTTGAGACCTCCCAGGTTAAATATTATCGGGGATTAAATGAATACACGACTGCCCAAAATGTGGTCGATCTGGGACTCAAGAATTTTCCACAGTTCGCAGAAAACTATCAGACCTATCAAACGATCTTAACCTTTATTCGCAACCGCGATCGGGCTACTTTACAACAATTAGTTATGAACTACCGTCCCAATGGTACTGAAATGGATACCGTCATGAGGACCATTCAAAAGAACTACTTAGGGATCAGGAACGCTTGTCTCTATGACTACTCTAATGGGCCGTTAGAGGGGATCAATCGCAAGATCAAAGAACTTAAACGTAGCTGTTACGGATTCAGTAACTTAAGGCATTTCTTTATCCGCATCAAATTGATCCATGCCTAAGATAAAAAATTTAGGTCAACACTGTGGGAGGCAGGTGCGGGCCCATTTCGCTACGCTTCGGACCCGCACCTGCCTCCCAACCCAAACACTTTAATCTAGCTATGGCAGTAAAAAAAGAACCCTACCATAAAGATAGAGTTCTATGGACCATCAACACTATTTGACAAAGTCCCTTTTCTTTTGTATAAAAGTTATCTAAAGTTAATAAACTTGAGCTTGTTGTCTTCCTGTTGTCCTAGGTTGTCCATTAATGCTTCAATTTGGTTGTCTGATTTAGCTTTGTATTCGTCAATCAAATAGGCGTATTTTTTTGCTGTGATCGTCATGTTAGAGAGACCTAGTCTTTTTACTAATGGCATACATATCAACGCCTTGAAACAGCAAATAAGCAACGTGTGAGTGGCGTAAGCTATGAAAGTGGAATCCTTGACGGTTTATATTACATTCTTGTAGCAATTTACGCAGGACATTATTAACTGCGTTCGAACCCGGAACTGTTTTTTGATTGTTCTCAAAAACATTCTTTGTCTTATTCGCTTTTAGTTGTCCAAGACAACTCAACAAATCGTTATTAACTCAAATGGTTCGATTGGATCCTTCTGTTTTTGCTGTCTTTATTTGATGGCTGTGATAATCATATGATTTATTAACTGATATTGTTTTATGCTTAAAGTCGATGTCATCCCACGTTAGTGCCATGATCTCACCTAAACGCAGGCCGGTATATATTGCAGTCAAAATCATGTATCTGCTAGTATAGCGATGATCTAATTTTATTTTGGTGCGATTAATCAGCTTATTGATCTCACTTATATTAAGATAGTCCACAGCATAGCGCTTATTGTCGTTATATTTGAGTTCTGTGCGTTGTGTGAAGTCATGTGGGATAATATATCATCAAGTACAGCATTCTGTGCACAGGAGCGAATATATCCGGCAATTTTGCTAATGGTTTCTTTAGCGTGATCTTTACCGTACCAGTTAATAAATGTTTGATACTCGGTACGTGTGATCTCTTTTAATAATTGCTTGCCAAAATACCTATGAATTATCTTACTGGCCAGTTTGTAATGCCGTAGAGTTGATTCAGTAATCTTATTTTCTTTGTAAGTTTGATACCAATAATCAAAGTAATCTGCAAAAGTCATATCTCTTTTGGAGCTGGTTAAAACCTCTGATTTTGATTCGACTTTTAGGGCGTATTCACGTGCCTCATTTTTGGTACTAAAACCGTTTCTGGAAGTTTGATGTAAATTGCCTTCACTATCTCGTTTAGAAATAGTTACTTTCCAGCCAGACTTCTGTTTTCTAAAACTCTCCATAAGCTTCACTTCTTTCTGTGTTATAATAAAAAAGGACACATTAATCCACTCATTAGAGTAAGGCACATCTCAAACTCTGGTCGGGGCGGGATGTGTTTTTTATTTAGCGGCGATCTGTTTCAGAAGAGAAATGATTTTTTCATTCTGCGAAATCAACATGCTTATGTTATCGGTTTCGATTGAAGACTGTGATGCTTGATGTAATTTTCTTTTATATTCTTTGGCAGATCTTTTAATTGCATCTACCATTAACGGTGCAGTCTCTTTACTAACATCCTTTATTAAAGTATCCTTGGCTCCATTGGTTACAATAATATTTCCCATTAACATTCCTTTAGAATAAGAAACTCCATTAACCATATCCAAAGGAATCTCATTAGATCTAACTCCGTACACCATGCCTTTATCTACGAATAAAACACGCTCATTAGTACAAACAACTAGCACAGTATTACCTTCAACCAGTCCAGAGGTTGCATATTGAATAATTTCATCATCAGACAAGATCTCAGGTAAATATTTAACTTCTTTCCTTGTACCGAATGTATCGCTAACATTTGCATTCTTAAATTGTTGTTGAACTGTTTCTAAATCCATATTAAAACCTCCAAAAATATATTGTAAAACGTTTGTTCCCCTAATTATTAAAATAAATAGCATACCTTCGTTTTACGTTTTCTTCTAAACGCAACGGTACACTATAATAATACATGAAATCTGAATAATTTTCAGTTTCTTTTCCGTTCGAAACGCAATAATCTATTAATAAATCGATAGCTCTGTTATCTGCATCAGCTTCAATTTTACTATGTGACGAGTAGGAACTGTAATACAGAACACCTTCATCTTTGTTTAACATGTGTCCGATTTCGTGGGCAATCTGAAAAGGCAATTCATCCTTATTTTTCCATTGCCCATTGATAATAATTTTATTATTTTTTGGAATTGCACACGATGGAGCAGATGATTTCAATTGATTAGTCCAGACAATTTCAAAACCATGATCAAAAGCAAAATTAAGCAAATAAGTTATAACCTCGTTCATTTACTTCCCCCTAAGCAATCTTCTAATAATCTCCTTATCTTCATCATCTAATGGCTTACCTTCATAAGTAAAAATTGTTTCGTCATCTGCCAGATCAGCAGACTTTTTACCACGTGAAGTGTCATCAGTTTTCCCTAATAAATAATCAGATGAAACCCCCAAAACAACTGCTACTTTTTCTAAATTTTCAGCACTTGGCTTTTGTTTCTCCCATTTATAGATGGCATTTTTACCCAAACCGGCTTTATTATTTAAAGATAATAGACTTAAACCACGGTTTTTTGAAATAAATTTAACCCTGTCTAATACTGACACGCAGGCATTTCTCCTAGTCATGACTCATTATATTGTGTCAAATTTGTAATCAATACCTATATATAGTATGATACTGACTATTGACAAACAACATCTTGCGTATTGGCATAAGAAATCGTTACATAATAGTTCAGAAGGGGGATAATCGAATTGATAAATATCAAGGAACATTTAAAGGTAAAAGTTAGTTTACCAACAGAAGTTGTAAAACGTGATGGTTATCCGGTAAAATTTCAACTTTATAAATTAGAAAACGTGCTTGAAAATTTAAATTTAGAAGCAAAATCTTCTACCTTGTTAAATACACTACTGGCTTCTTTTAACGGGCAAAGTTCGATCACCGCGCAGGAACTTTCTCAAAAAATGGTCGAAGTACTCGAGCATTTTGGTTATCAAAATGAAGCACAAGCATATCTTACTTATCGGCAAAAAGAAGAGCAATCATGGAAAGAACAGACCGACCCACGTACAAGGTTAGAGAGGCTGCTTTCACAAGATCCAGAATTAGTACATGAAAATGCCAACAAGGATAGTAATGTTTTTAATACACAGCGTGATCTGACAGTTGGGACGGTAGGAAAGACTTTAGGCCTTAAGTTAATGCCACAACATGTGGCTAAAGCACACTTACGTGGTGATATTCATTATCATGACCTTGATTATACTCCGTGGAGCCCGATGACTAACTGCTGTTTGATCGATTTTAAAGAAATGTTGACTAATGGCTTTAAAATCGGTAATGCTGAGGTCGTAAGCCCACACTCGATTCAAACTGCAACGGCTCAGATGTCACAAATTATTGCCAATGTTGCTTCTAGTCAATATGGTGGATGCTCAGCCGACCGTGTCGATGAACTCTTAGAGCCGTTTGCGCTTAAAAATTATCACAAACATTTGGTAGAAGGGGCGGAATTTATTGACAGTCAGGAAAAAGTCGAGCAGTTTGCAAAGAAACGGACTAAAAAAGATATTTATGACGCCATGCAAGCCCTGGAATACGAAATCAATACTTTGTTTTCATCGCAAGGACAAACGCCATTTACCACTTTAGGATTCGGTTTAGGAACTTCGTGGATCTGTCGTGAGATCCAGAAATCTATTTTAAGGATCAGGATCACTGGCTTAGGTAAGGAAAAGAGAACGGCTATTTTCCCTAAACTCGTTTTTACAATTAAAAAAGGGGTCAACTTCGCACCAACAGACCCTAATTATGATGTTAAAGAATTAGCGGTCGAATGTGCAACTAAAAGAATGTATCCGGATGTTTTAATGTACGATAAAATCAAAGAAATCACCGGGAGCTTTAAAGTTCCGATGGGTTGCCGTTCCTTTTTACAAGGCTGGACAGATGAAAACGGGGTCGAAATCAATTCTGGACGGATGAATCTCGGTGTTGTGACAGTTAATTTACCCAGGATAGCTTTAGAATCTCATGGCGATTTTGACTTGTTCTGGCAAATCTTTGAGGAACGAATGAATATTGCTAAAACTGCGTTAGATTTCAAAGTTAAGCGTGTCTTAGATGCAACTCCTGAAAATGCGCCGATCCTTTACCAGTATGGGGCATTTGGCAAGCGTCTTAAACCGGATGATGATGTGTCAGTGATGTTCGATCATGAACGTGCTACTGTTTCTTTAGGGTATATTGGATTATATGAAGTTGGGACCGTGTTTTTTGGCCCGAACTGGGAAAAAAATCAGGAAGCCCATGACTTTACAGTTTCGATCGTGCGCTCTTTAGATGCTCATTGTAAAAGGTGGTCCAAAGAAACAGGCTATCATTTTAGTGTATATTCTACGCCTAGTGAATCTTTGACTGACCGCTTTTGCAGGCTGGATCTGGCAAAATTTGGTGAATTGAAAGATATTACAGCTAAGGAGTACTACACTAATAGTTTTCACTATGATGTTCGCAAGCATCCTACACCATTTGAAAAGTTGAGTTTCGAAAAAGATTATCCGCAGTATGCAGCTGGTGGTTTCATTCATTATTGCGAATACCCAAATCTTAAACAAAACCCTAAAGCTTTGGAAGCAGTCTGGGATTGGGCCTACGATAAAATCGGCTATTTAGGTACAAATACTCCGATCGATCACTGTTATAAGTGTGGTTTTCAAGGTGAGTTCAAGGCTACTGCACGCGGTTTTGAGTGCCCCGATTGTGGAAACCATGACCCTAAAACTTGTGATTGTGTCAAGCGGACTTGCGGCTATTTAGGTAATCCATTGCAAAGACCAATGGTTCACGGCAGACATGTGGAGATTGCTTCTCGTAAGAAAAATATATCAAGTGAGATGAGATAAATGGGAGAACAGATCCGGATCACAGTTCACGGCGACACGGATTTTGTTGATAAATCCAGTTTAGCTCAAACAGACCCTGCTAAAGTAAAAAAAAGACGAGAGCGCAAAAGCAAACGAGTACGAGCACCGAAAAATCCTCGTCCGCAAGAATGGTTAGCAAAGGATCTGTCTCAAGGTTATATTGCTGATTATAAGCCGTTTAACTTTGTTGATGGAGAAGGGGTTCGTTGTAGTTTATATGTCAGCGGGTGTCTGTTTGCATGCCCAGGGTGCTATAACAAAGTTGCTCAGCAATTTAAATATGGACATCCTTATTCTAAAGAATTAGAAGATCAGATCGTGGCCGATATAGGACAAAGTTTTTGTCAGGGTTTGACCTTATTGGGTGGAGAACCGTTCTTAAATACTCAAGTTTGTTTATCTCTGATCGACCGTTTAAGAAAAGAATATGGCTCCAGTAAAGATATCTGGTCATGGACAGGCTATACGTGGGATGAATTACAAAAAGAGTCTGCTGATAAATTAGAAATGCTCTCTAAGATCGATATTTTAGTTGATGGTCGCTTCTTAGAACCGCTAAAAGATTTAACTTTGCAATTTAGAGGAAGTTCTAACCAAAGGATCATCGATGTGCAAGCATCTTTGAAAGCTGGTAAAGTCGTGCTATGGAAAAATTTAGTTCGCTAGTTAAAAAAGTAGCAAGCGCCTATTATTGAGCCTGCTGCTTTTTTGTAGTATTTTTTATCATGGATTTTGATAAAACGTGATTATTTTATAAATAAAGTTTTTCGAGATAAATCTGCCAACATATAAATTTATTAGCTCAATATACATTAGATATAGTTAATAATTAGAGTTACATAAAAGTTATCTAATGAAAAACGTTATATATATATATATCAATGCTATTTATGACTATTTAGACTAATTCTAAATAAAAAAATAGTATTTTTACAAAAATATTTCAAAATAAGGTTTTATTTGTGTGAAATTAGTGTATAATAATGAGTGTAGAGAATATGGTGTTTGAATATGGTTTAACTATTAAAGGAGCGATTTACATGGTTACATTATATACGTCACCAAGTTGCACTTCATGTCGGAAAGCTCGCGCATGGTTAACAGAACAGAATATTCCTTTTAAGGAACGCAACATCTTTTCAGAACCGCTCAGCATTAATGAGATTAAACAGATTTTACAGATGACTGAAGATGGAACTGAAGAGATCATCTCGAAGCGTTCAAAAGTTTATCAAAGCTTAGATGTTGACTTAGATGAACTTCCATTAAAAGAATTATTTGATTTAATTCGTAAAAATCCAGGTCTCTTGCGTCGGCCAATTATTATGGATGACAGACGTCTCCAAGTTGGTTACAACGAAGATGAGATCCGTCGGTTCTTGCCACGTGATGTTCGGGCAATGGAGTTAAAAGAAGCTCAAGCTTTGGCAGGATTTTAATTAAGAAGGTCAAACCGTCTGTGAATGCAGGCGGTTTTTTTGGGCTCTTTGTCAAATCCTGTTGATGAATAGCTTTTACAGAGTTGAAAGTCATGCGACTTTCAACTCTGTTTTTTTCATTGGTTTTGTTCTCATTTGCCGTAACTTAATACGTGAAATCATATGATGGTAATTACGGAATCCAAATGCTGTGCGTTGAATTTGTTTAATCATTCGATTCATGCCTTCGACTGGGCCATTCGTATAGTCCGATTCACTGGCGTTGAGTACAACCACTAAGTTCTTTTTGAACGTTTGAAACACTGCTTTCATGTAGGGACTTATATTTTGATTTGTATATAGATCTTCCACAAGCTTGTCTTTGTCTTGATTCTTAAGGTTTTCCATGATGCTTTGCATCGACTCGTACGATGCTTTAAGTTCTTCGTTAATTGTCAGTCCTTGTTCTACACGTTCTAGTTGTGTGAGTTGTTTTCGCAGGTGTCGGTCATAAAAGACATGTTCCTCATCTAGATTTCCGGCATACTTCAAATAAAGCCGCCAGGCGAACTTTAACGTGCGATATTCATAGGATCTTTTATTGTACTTTTTCATGGTTTGCACCCGAGTTTGATTAAAAGCTCGAGTCATCATTGCAACGATGTGAAAGCGGTCGATCACAATTTTTGCCTGCGGAAACATTGCCTTGGCAATGTCTTGATAGTAACTATTTAGATCTACGGTAACTGTTTTGACACGTGCTCGAACACTTGCTGGAAATTGTTTAAAATAATCAGTAATACTTTGCTTGAATCGGTCTGGCAGAATTTGTTGAATTTCGTGCTCACCAGCGCCATTAATACAGATGAAATGGAGCCGACCACCAATTCCTCTAAATTCATCCATGGCGAGATGAACCGGTAGATAGTTAAGATTTCTGCGAAATAAGTCATCATAGTTGTCTAAGTAACGACAGACAGTGCTAGCTGATATGCCGGCATCGATCGCAATGCTAGCTTGAGTGCGGTCGTCTTGTAGACTCATAAACACTTTCTGACGCGTGGCTCGGGAGATACAACAGTACTTGTCTACCACATCAGAAGTAGCCATAAACGACGCTTTACAATTACGACAAATGACGCGTTCTTTATGGAGTTCTAAATAAACTGGTTCACTCGCATTCGCTGCCAGATAGGTCACGCGTGATACGTAGTGTCCATTATGAATTAGCTCGCAAAAGCCACAGTTAGCGCAATGTTTCTGGTCGAACTTAACCGTGGCTATATATACTTTTGCGCGCTTAGCTTTAATCACTTGATAGTTATATTTGTAAAAAACCACATTTGGGTCTTTAATACTGAGCGCAAATTTTATATTATTATCTACAGGGTCCATAAGTTTTCACGTCCTTTAAAAATGATACTGTAGTGGGTGGATTTTTTAGGTGCGAGGCTTATGGGCCTTTTTTATTTTGCACTAAAAAATCCTGCTAATAGATTACCATGTTAAGTAAGCTATCAACAGGAAAAAGTATAGAACCTTTTTTTGTCCTATGTGGGCTAGACTGTGTATTTTTTGGTCAATGCGTGGTACAATCGAACTAATTGTTAAAATAGAGTTGTTTAGTTAAATTGAAAGGTGGGGCGACCACAGATGGAAATGGAGAAAATCAATGACAACACGATTCGAGTTCTTTTAGAAAACCAAGATTTGGCTGATCGTGGAGTTACAGTCCTAGATCTGTTAGGGAGCCAAAGTGAGATCGAAAGCTTCTTTTATAGCATTTTGGATGAAGTGGACGTTGATCATGAATTTAGAAATATTGATGCCGTAACTTTCCAAGTTTTACCTAACAGGAATGGTTTAGAGCTTTTTATTTCTAAAGTCGACCCTAACAACATGGACAAGATGCCTTATAATCCAGCCAATGATCACACCAATGATGCTTCGACTGATGAAATCAAGAAAACTTTAGATCAACTGAATATGAATGGCTTTGGAGTTAACGATGATGTAGCTGATTATATCCAAAACCATATCTCTAATTATCGAGATGAGAGAAAAACGAAGATTCAGGCGAGCGATGATCAGCAACAACATGATGATCAACTGACGATCAAACATTATGTAGTCGGATTTTCAGACTTCGAAGATTTTATTGAACTTGTAAAGACGGTCGGTGATAGTGATGTCACAGCTAGTTTATATATGTATAAATCACAATATTACCTTGACTTGGCCTTCGATACTCATGAGGTGTCGGTTGAACGGATCAAGGATTTTATGAGCAACATGTATGAATACGGACAGACTGTCACATTTGGATCAGCTCTTTTACGTGAAAGAGGACATGTGATCGTTGAAAATAATTCATTTCACTGGGCTCTGAGTTATTTTAAGTAGTCTCTTTTAGAAAAACTTAAATATAAATTAGCAAGAATCAGCTTTTTTTTTTTTTTTTTTTCAGAAGTAGTAGGAAAAAAGCAGATTCTTGCTTTTTTTGCGTATTTTTTTATGGAGGTGTCAGGATGTTTTATGCAAAAGACCAACATGGAAACTATATCAGCGCGGAAAAAGCAAGCAAACAAAGTAGTTATTTTTGTCCAAGTTGTTTGGAAACAGTAGTTTTAAAACATGGACAGTTAAAAATAGCCCATTTTGCGCATCGAAAGCATGGTTGTTATGCGTTTAGCGAAGGTGAAACAGCAGAGCATTTGGCTGGGAAAAAATTATTGGCCTCTTGGTGTTATCAGTTTCATTGTCAAGTTGAATTGGAAGCATATCAAGAAGATTTTCGCCAAAGACCTGACGTTTTATGCCGTTTTAAAGATGGACATCGGCTTGCCTTTGAATTTCAATGCGCTCCTCTAACTGCAACAGCAATGTTTCAACGTTCGGCAGGCTATCAACAGCATAACTTCAAGTATGTTTGGATCTTAGGTCGACGTCATTATCCGCAGCGAAACTTGACTCAGCAAATCGCACAGTTTATTCGTTGGCACCATAATTTAGGCTTTTATTTGGTTTATTTAGATACAGTTTATGAGCGGTTTGAAGTATTATATGGGATACAGATGGCCGATTTGCTGCCATTGAAGTATATGCGTTTTTTTGCCAGTAATTTAAAAGAATTAGAGAATTTT
Organism: Ligilactobacillus acidipiscis; assembly: GCF_900116935.1. Lineage (NCBI taxonomy): Bacteria > Bacillati > Bacillota > Bacilli > Lactobacillales > Lactobacillaceae > Ligilactobacillus > Ligilactobacillus acidipiscis. The sequence continues at coordinate 1,702,730 of NZ_LT630287.1, read as the reverse complement.
TTACATACTGACCACCACATTCGCTATTTTAGATTGACTAATTCAGAACAAGAAAAACAAATACGTCATTTGGTTTTTAAAATGCACCAGCGAAGTCGGCAAATTTATAGACTGCAAAACATGTGTTACGAGCGTCGGCTTTCATTTATTGATCTTGTAAAAGGGGTGATCACAGCCGAGTATTTTCCGCCAATTTACCGGCAGCCGGCTTTTTTGTGGAAGGCACGTTTTTGTTTGTTGTTTCCTAGAAATGCAAAAAATACCAGCATGAAGAAGTTCTTGAATCAACACAATATCTTTATAATGCCGTTTGTTTCTTTGAATCAGTTTTGCTATTCAGAATGGACGGAGTTTCAAAAAATGACTGGTAAAATTGATTTTAGTCAAAATTATCGCTACAATTGATTGCAATACGAGAATTCCAAGTGACGAATAAGCTTTGTAGAACCAAAACTAATATCGTTTTTAGCTTATCTTATGCAGCGATTTTAGTTTTCCATTATTCGCTCGTTTCTTGTGACTCTTTTAAATATGAGGAGGTCAGTTATGTCTGAAGTTAAAAAAGTACCACAACGAAGTGAAGTTGCTCCGGAGTTGACCTGGAATCTGGGTTTAATTTTTGCGACTGATCAAGATTTTGAAGATGCATTTAAAAAGGTTAATATCGAAGCTGAGAAATTTAAGGGATATCAGGGCACTCTTTGTGATGGACCAGCTGCATTATTAGCTGCTGTCAAAGCCTTGTTGGACGTGTACCGTTTATCCGAAAAGGTGTATGTATATGCTAGTATGAAAAATGATCAGGATACAACGAATTCGAAGTATCAAGGTATGTTTTCTAGGGTTCAGGCACTAATGGCGTCAATAGAAGGAGAATTAGCTTGGTTTGACCCAGAACTTATGAGCCTAGGTAAAGAAAAGGTGCAAGAGTATTTACAACAGGAGCCAGAACTTAAAGAATATTCTCATTTATTTGAGGACACCTTACGTTTTGCTGAACATACTTTAAGCGCGCCGGAAGAAAAATTATTAGCTTCGATGGGAGATATTTTTGCTGTTCCGGAAAATATCTTTTCAGTCCTAGATGATGCGGATCTGAAGTTTGCTGATGTGATCGATCAAAATGGTGATAGAACTGAGCTGACTGATAGTACATACAGCCAACTGATCCAGTCTACAGATCGCGAGATTAGAAAGCAGGCTTTTACCAAATTATACGAAGTTTACCACCAATTCTTACGAACTTTCGGTAAAACACTTGGGTCTCATGTTCATATTCAAAACTATGATGCGAAAGTCCGACATTATGGTAGTGCAAGACAAGCAGCATTAAATGCAAATAATATTCCAGAAACGGTTTATGATAACTTAGTTCAGACTGTTCATCGCCACCTTGATCTGTTACAACGTTATGTTGGTTTGCGAAAAAGAGTCTTGAAATTAACTGATTTGAGCATGTATGATCTTTATACGCCATTGACAGGTAAGCCTGAATTGACGTATACATTTGAGGAAGGTAAAAAAATTGCTTTAAAGGCATTGTCAGTTTTGGGCTCGGATTATGTTGGACAGGTTCAAAATGCCTTTGAAAAACGGTATATCGATGTTATTCCTAATAAAGGGAAAAGAGGGGGAGCTTATTCAGGCGGCGGCTATGATACACCACCATATATTTTATTGAACTGGAACGATGATCTGGATAGTTTGTATACTTTAGTTCATGAAATGGGACATAGCATGCATAGCCAACTGACCAAACAGCATCAGCCCTTTCAATATGGTGACTATTCTATTTTTGTGGCTGAGATCGCTTCAACTACAAATGAAAATTTGCTGACTGCTTACTTATTGGAACACGAAGCTGATCCAGCTGTTAGAGCATATGTTTTAAATTACTATTTGGACGGCTTTAAGGGTACAGTCTATCGGCAAACACAGTTCGCTGAATTTGAACAGTGGCTCCATGAAACAGATGCAAAAGGAGAATCTTTGACAGCTGATGAAATGTCGACTAAATACTTGGACCTTAACCGACAATACTATGGCAAAGAAGTCGGCAGTACCCCACAAATCGCTGACGAGTGGGCTAGGATCCCACATTTTTACTATGATTTTTATGTTTACCAATACTCTACAGGTTTTGCTGCAGCGACAACATTAGCTAATAATATTCTAGATGACCAGCCTGAAGATACTGCAGCCTACCTTCATTACTTGCAATCAGGAAGTTCAGACTACCCGATCAACATTATGAAACAAGCTGGGGTAAATATGACTAAAGTTGATTATTTAGAAAATGCTTTTACTGTCTTTGAGAAGCGACTTGAGGAACTGAAACAATTATTAAAATAGGGACATATTCCCTACAAAAAAGACCCGGCCATTTAAATTTTGGTCGGGTCTTTTGAATGATATTAACTAATTATTGCTGTCAATTTGAATTTTAAGTGGAGTACGATTAGATTTTAAAAATGAATTCATCTGTGAGTGGCACCCGCAGTCTTTTCAACTAAATCAGTTGGCATTCTACCAGCAAGGATCTCCTTTAAAACATGATCGGACTTGCACGCATCCATGGCAATGCCGCAATCATAACCTTTAACGTTAAATAAGACAACCGTTGGATGATGCTTAACGTTCATTTCTGCAGCAGTTTTTTGATCTTTCATAAAAGATTTAGCAGTGAATTCGGAGTTTCGGTCATGGATAAACATTTCCTTATCCAACCCGCTCTCTAAAGCTGCTTGCATAGCAATATCATTGGTATAATTGCCATCAACAGAATATTCCATTTGCCTTTGAATGCTTAACAAAAAATTTCTTCCACGCTTTTTACCTTGAAACAAAGACGCTTTAAAATCTAATGCAGCATGATAAATGTTCATAACTAACTTATTGCGGGTCGCTAAATCTGTCCGGGACTTGCCATTCATTTCCATAATGTCTTGCACACTTTGCATATTCATTAAAGGAATGAAGCGGAAACGAACATCTTCTCTAGCTTCTTGGATCATATCCAAAATATTTTGCTCGGCATGATAACAAGTACTACCGATAGGGTTGATAAATAAATACATTTCTAACAAAATTGTTTCCTCCAAAAACTAACTGTCTTTTTCATTAGATGTTATCCTCACTTTACCAGACTTATTTTTAATTGCAATGAATGTGTTTATCACAAACATTATCTGAAAAAAGAAGTTAAAGTTGCTATTTTATAATAAGCGTAAATCTAAATTTACATAGGCGCTTTTCACCTAAACTTTTATTCCGTTAATTGAAACCTTACCTATTATAGTGAATCTGTTTGTAAATTTAAAGTAAAATACATTATTTTTTGGTATATACCATAACTTTTTTTAACAGATCCCAGATTATTGGTTTGAGCTCAAATATTCATGCCATAGATTAACAAAAAATAGAGTAGCTTGCAAAAATAGTGCTTAAATTTAGCAGTAAAAACTCAGATTTTCTAAGGAAGCAAAAAAACTGATCTTTAAAAATTTTAAAAAATTAAAAAAGCTTGGAGGTAAGTGGGCAAAAGCGAATATAGTGAACTTAAAAAGCGAAGTGCGCATTTTGCATTATGCTGTTTAAATTGGATAAACAAAACTTCTTGCTTGCTGCAGCCCGACTAAAAAATAAAGTCAAAATTCAAATGATTTAGTAACTGTGGTACACTAGGTAAGTGAATGAGGGCATGGTAACATTGGCTTTTTATCTATTATATTCAAGTGCTTCAGTATTTAAGTAAATCAAGCAAAAGAGGAAAGTTATGAAAATCGAGATTTTTGCAAATGACTCAGATAAATCATTAGCAATCAAGCAGCAGCTGCAAAAAAAGCTGGCTGATAGACATTTTATTTTTGACTCCGAAAATCCCGATATCGTGATCACTGTCGGAGGTGATGGAACATTACTTTCTGCTTTCCATCATTATGAAAAACAGTTAGATCAGATCCGCTTTGTTGGCGTTCATACTGGTCATTTGGGCTTTTATACAGACTGGCGCGATGGTGAGATCGATGATTTGGTCGTTAGTTTACAATCTGATAACAGGCAATCAGTTTCATACCCGTTGTTAGATGTTAATGTTTTGACACGTAAGGATGGTGAAGTTCATCAATTCTTAGCACTGAATGAATCATCTATCAGGAGAGTCGGTCCGACTATGACATCTGACGTATATATAGGTGGAGACTTGTTTGAACGTTTTCGTGGTGACGGTTTGTGTGTGGCAACACCAACGGGATCTACCGGATATAGTAAGTCGTTAGGCGGAGCTGTTGTTCACCCAGACATGCCCGTTTTACAGTTGGCTGAGATCAGTTCGATCAATAACCGAGTTTTTAGAACAATCAGTTCACCTTTGATCATTAGCCCTAACGACTGGGTAACTATTCGACCCGTTAGCCCTGGTAGCAACCAAGATTTCTTGTTGGCAGTAGATTCGCGCTACTACCATACTATTGATGTTGCTCAGATCACATATAAAGTTTCTAAGAAAAAAGTTTATTTTGCCAAGTATCGTCACAACGGTTTCTGGAATCGTGTGAAAGATTCATTTATTGGTGACGAGCAATGAAATTTGAGTGGCAATATTTGGGGGACTCAGAGATCAGACTGAAGTCCTTTTTAAAACAACAACATGTTTCTCGCAGATTATTAGCTAAGATCCGTCATGAAGGCGGGGAGATCTTGGTTGATAATGTTTCAGGACGAACGATCGATAAAATTCATTCAAAACAAGTTGTTACGCTGCTCTTGCCTCCTGAACACGGACGTAAGACAGAACTTGTCCCATCTTATGTGCCGCTTGATATTATTTACGAGGATCGTGACTTGTTAATTATTAATAAACCTGCTCATTTAACCTCGGTCCCATCGAAACTCTACTTGAATGATTCATTGGTCAATCGGGTTTGCGGCTACTATGAAGTTCGTAATTATCGGGGGCTTATTCCACACATTGTTTCAAGGCTCGATCGGGATACGAGCGGCTTAGTTTTATTTGCTAAGCACCGTTATGCTCACGCGTTGTTAGATATTCAAATGCAACAAAGAAAAATATCCAAACAGTATGTGGCACTAGTAGAAGGTCAGTTAGCACAAAGCGATGAATTTGATGTACACGCCGCGATCGGACGCGATCCGCAAAGTCTGTTCAAACGTCAAGTTGTAACGGATGGGCAGCAAGCCCTGACTCATATTAAATGTTTGCAAAGCAGTGCCGCAGGTTCGTTGCTTTTAGTACAGCCTAAAACAGGGAGAACACACCAAATCAGAGTCCATTGTGCAAGTATCGGTCATCCATTATTAGGGGATACGATGTATGGTGGTCATTTTAAGGGCGGATTGTACCGTCAGGCGTTGCATTGTTACCGGTTGACTTTTAAACATCCGTTAACAGGAAAAATCATGACCTTCACTGCTCCATTAAAAAAAGACATGTCCGAATATATGAAGAATCTTTAGAAGAGGTATAAAAATGGCCGATAAACAAATGCAAAATGCAAATAAAAACGACCAGATCGCTCAACTGTTGTCCGATCAAAAAGCTAAGTTATTTCGGCGTGAATATCTAGACTTACATGTCCATGAACAGGCACAAATTTTTTCAGACCTGGACCGAACATTGCGCAGCAGAGTCTATCGGTATTTAAGTGCCGAAGAGGTCGGCGATATGTTCGATGCGATCGAAGAAGAACCAGAGGATGTAGTTAGATATTTTAAAGAAATGCCGGTTCAATATGCTGCCAAAGTTATTGACGAAATGTATACCGATAATGCGGTCGATATTTTAGCCTATGCGCAAAATAAAGATCTGACTCATTATTTGTTGGCACTGCCAGAAGAACGCTCTGCAGAGATTCGTGAGTTGCTGCATTATGAGGATAAAACTGCCGGTGCTTTGATGACGACTGAGTATGTCGATATTTTTGCCGACCAGGATATTAGTTCTGCGATCAAAGATATTCGTGAAGAAGCAGCAGACGCAGAATTGATCTATTATGCTTATGTTGTGACTAATGATAATGAATTGATCGGAGTCGTGACTTTGCGTGATTTACTAACTAATCCGGAAGAGACTCAAATTTCTGAGATCATGACTGAACCTGTGATCTCGGTACCAGTCGATGAAGATCAGACCGAAGTTGCACAGAAAGTGCGTGATTATAACTTCGTGGCTTTGCCAGTTATTGATTATGCAAATAAATTAGTCGGTATTATCAATGTTGATGATGTTATCGATGTTATTGATGAAGAAAATGCCGGTGAATATTCAGGTTTGGCTGGTGTTGATACTGAAGAAACTCCAGAAAACCCATTTCAAGCTTCACTCAAACGTTTGCCATGGTTGTTGATTTTACTGTTGATGGGGATGTCAACTACTACTTTGATCGACCATTATGAAGTTTTGATTTCTCAGGCCAGTATCCTTGCGGTTTTTGTTTCTTTGATCACGGGGACTGCAGGTAATGCTGGTACCCAGAGTTTAGCTGTGGCGATCCGTGGGTTGTCTAACAGTGAAGAAGATCGGCGCTCAGGTTTGAAAACAATTTTTAACGAGCTACTTACGGGATTGTTTGCCGGTGTGACAACAGGCCTAGCTGTTTTCTTACTCGTCGGTTTTTGGAAAGAAAATTTTATTTTAGGTTTCGTGATCGGTATCTCGATGTCAACAGCGATCACGGTTGCAACTGTGGCGGGCAGTATTATTCCGTTGATCATGGATAAAGTGGGGGTGGACCCTGCCGTTGCGTCAGGACCATTTATTTCCACTTTAAGTGATTTGACCTCAGTATTGATTTACTTTAATATTGCACACTTATTCTTAAGTTTCTTCTTGAATAATTAAAAAGCAATTCTCAAACAGCTAAGTGAGAATTGCTTTTTGTGTGTTCATATAATTAATAAACTGCTATAGCTCAGTTTTGGGAACTGTCTCTGACCACAAGCCTGACTCCACATGTTATTTTTTTTGGAACATTTTCAAAATTAGATGAAGATAACTGCGCTGTTAAGAGTTTGACTGCCGTTATTCCCATTTGCTTAGTTGGAACATGGACACTGCTGAGTTTAGGATAAACAAATTCAGCTAATGAAGAATCATTAAACGAAATGACACTAATATCTTCTGGAACTTTGATGTTTTTTTCTTGTAAGGCTCGTAATGCGCCCACTGCCAAAGAATCGTTGGCCATGAAAAATGCTTCAGGCAGATCGTTTTTTAAATCGACCAAAGCTTGCTGCATCATTTGGTAACCAGCATCCATAGTGAAGTCACCAACGTAAACATAGCGACTATTATACTTTTTTTGAGTTGTCAGTAATTTTTTAAAGGCTAAAAAACGTGGGTCAAGCAGGCTTTCCTCTTGGTCGGATGTATGTTCTTCACCGGCTAACATGCCGATTTTTTTTAGACCGGCTTTTTCGAATTGCGCCAAGACTGTAGTCACACCGTTTTCGAAGTCAGGAACCACACAGCTGTAACCAGCAAAGAGGGTATCGCAGTCAACAAAAATGATGTGGTCTGAGAGCTGCCCCAACTCTTGTATCTGAGGAGTGCTAAACTTGCCTAAAGCTAATATTCCGTCACAAGCTGCTGCCTTTTCTAAGGGATCCGTATGGAACAGTCGTGTGATGCGATAGCCTAGTTCTTGTGCTTTTTTTTCGATACTTTCGCGTAAAGAAAAGTAATAGCGGTCATTTAATTCTTGTTGTTCGGTATACCACTCGATGATCGCCAGTGTCTTTTTTGTTGTTTTTTTAGTTGCCCGGCTACCAGTTTTTTTGTAGTTTAACTGATGTGCAGCATTGAAAATGCGTTCTTTTGTTTCTGTGCCGACCGACATACTTGAATCATGGTTTAAGACCCGTGAGACTGTGGCTGATGAAACTTTGGCCAGGTGGGCAATGTCTTTAATAGTTGCCATTCGTGCACATCCTTCCATTTATAATATAGTTTTATTTTACCACAGTGATTAATTAAGTAAATATATTAGTAAAACATTGATGATTTTAGTAAAATAGTTTACAATGAAAATGTTAAGCGTTTACTTAAAAATCTGGGAGGCTTTATCAATGGACAAACAAGAACTTATTACAGCATTTACTAATATCTACCAATCAAAACCAAGCGCGGAATACTTTTCACCGGGACGGATCAACTTGATCGGTGAACATACTGACTACAATGGGGGACATGTTTTCCCGTGTGCGATCTCATTGGGTATCTGGGGCGCTGTCGCTAAAAGAACAGATCGAAAAGTGCGTCTTTATTCTGGCAATTTTACTGATCTTGGTGTGGTTGAAGCTGACCTTGATTCTTTGGAATATAGCAAGAAAGATTCGTGGGCTAACTACGCCAAGGGAATGATCAAGTTTCTGCAAGAGGCAGGTCATGTCCTGTCGAGCGGTTTAGATATATACATCAATGGTAATATTCCTAATGGCTCAGGACTTTCTTCTTCAGCTGCATTAGAAATGTTGATCGGGTCGATCGTGAATGATCAATTTAACTTGGGAATCGAACGCCTTGATTTAATTAAATTAGGTGTGAAGACTGAAAATGAATTTATTGGGGTCAATTCAGGGATCATGGATCAGTTTGCCGTTGGTATGGGGCAAAAAGATCATGCACTCTTATTGGACACTAATACGCTTGAATATGAAGTTGCGCCGATCGACTTGAAAGATCATGTCATTATTATTATGAACACTAATAAACGTCGCGAACTTGCCGACTCCAAATATAATGAACGTCGGGCGGAATGTGAAAAAGCTTTAAGTGAATTACAGACTGAACTTGATATTTCTTCTTTAGGTGAATTGGACGCAAATACCTTCGATGAATATTCATATTTGATTGAAGACGGCAATCGTCTTAAACGGGCTCGTCATGCTGTTCTTGAAAATGAGCGGACATTACGTGCAAAAAAACTCTTGCAAGAGGGAAAATTAGCAGAATTTGGTCGCTTAGTCAATGCTTCTCATGTTTCTTTGGAGCATGACTATGAAGTTACTGGTAAAGAGTTAGATACATTGGTTCACACTGCTTGGCAGCAAGATGGTGTGTTAGGTGCTCGCATGACTGGTGCTGGTTTTGGTGGATGTGCGATCGCCATAGTCGCTAGTGCACAAGTTCCAGAATTTGAAAAACAAGTTGCTGCTAAATACACAACAGAGATCGGTTATGCTCCTTCATTTTATGAAGCCAAGATCTCCGATGGAACCAAAGTTATTTAAGAGATTTGAGAGAGCAGAGAATTAAAAGAGTAGGTGAAAGAAAAATGGCTCAACAGAAATTAGTTGATGCTTTTGTAAACGAAGTCATTAACAACAGCGAGTTTGAAGCAACTGACCACATTTATTTACGAAATTATGTTTTAAGATTGGTTGGTGACGAAACTTTAAATGTCTTTACAAAGCAAACAGGATTACTAGACCTCAAAGACGAGCTGGTCAAGCAGGCGCAAATAAACGGTCGATGCGGTGAGACCCACGATGAACAGGATATTGTCGCTTCTCAATTAATGGAACTCATCGTCCCGCGGCCAAGTCAAGTTAACCGTCATTTTTGGGAAACTTATGCAAATATTAGTCCAAAACAAGCAATTGCTGACTTTTATGCATTGAGTAAAAAAAGCGATTATATTAAAACTCGTGCGATCGCCAATAATATTTACTTTCCAGCTAAAACTGAGTATGGCGATTTGGAGATCACGATCAATTTGTCCAAACCAGAAAAAGATCCCAAACAGATCGCACTGGCTAAAAAACAAAAGGCAACAGGCTATCCTATGTGCCAACTTTGTCTCGAAAATGAAGGTTATTTAGGGCGGATCGGGTATCCAGCTCGGAGTAACCACCGTGTTGTTCGTTTTGATATTGATGATGAAAAATGGGGCTTTCAGTATTCACCATATGCTTATTTTGACGAGCATTGTATTTTTTTGGATACTAAACATCATGAAATGCAGATCGACCAGGAGACTTTTAAACGTTTACTGACGATCATTGAAAAATTCCCCGGATATTTTGTGGGTAGTAATGCCGACCTGCCGATCGTGGGAGGTTCGATCTTAACTCATGAACATTATCAAGGAGGGCGGCATGTATTTGCAATGGAGCAGGCACCAATCGAAACGCCGCTGAGTTTTGTCGGTTTCGCAGATATAACGGCAGGGATCGTTAAATGGCCGATGTCAGTTGTTAGATTACGTGGGACATCTAAGGATAAATTGATCAAACTAGCGACAAAGATTTTGGATAAATGGCGCGGTTATAGTGATGAAAGTGTAGGGGTCCGTGCAAAAACAGCAGGTGAACCACACCATACGATCACGCCGATCGCTCGTCATCGTGGAGAGCAGCTTGAGTTGGATCTCGTTTTACGAGACAATCAAACATCTGCAAAATTTCCCGACGGTATCTTCCATCCGCATCCAGATGTTCAACATATCAAACAAGAAAATATTGGTTTGATTGAAGTTATGGGTTTGGCTATTTTGCCGCCACGCCTAAAAGATGAACTTAAAGAAGTCGCTAATTATTTATTGGGTCAGCCTAATCAAATTGCCGCTTATCATTTAAAATGGGCGCAAGATATTAAACGGACTCAACATGAAATATCAAGCACCAATGTTAATTCAGTTTTGCAAAAAGAGGTCGGTAAGGTATTTGCCAGGGTCTTGGAAGATGCTGGGGTTTTTAAGCGAGATCAGCAGGGTCATGTTGCATTCCTTAAATTTGCAAAAGAAGTTGGATTGAAATAAGCTGACGTGAGCTCAATCGGGTAGGAGATAGTTCACACTATCGACCTCCCACACCACCGTACGTACGGAACCGTATACGGCGGTTCAACAACTTAAGCTTTTGCTTGAATAGACTGGTACAGTTTGGACAGATTTATTAGCCCACGCTGTGCCAGTCTTTTATTAGTTATGGTCATCAACAGTGTTTTACTGTGCGCGTTGCGCCAGTATCCCTTACGAGTATTGACGTAGATTTTCGCCTGTTTGGGTGTCAAGCCTAGTTTAATCAATGCTTTATAACGGGTTCCGATATTCTTCCACTGTTTCCAGATATACTGGCGGATGCGCGAGCGCAACCATTTGTCTAGTTGTTGGAGAAAGGTTTTCATCTTCCCAATGGAATAATATTGGATCCAGCCCTGCATTTTCTGCTTAATTTCATGCAGAATCCTATCAAGGCTGACGCCTCGGCTTCTCTTGGTGATTCTTGTCAATTCCTGTTTAATTCTCTGTTTAGGTTTTTGATGAGGACGCGGGTAGGCGCTATTGCGTCCCACACCCAGCGAAAAACCTAGAAACTTCAGTCTTAGTGGAGAACCGACTTGCGTCTTTTCTGCATTCACTTCAACTTTGAGTTCCTTTTCTAAAAACTGGGTGATGCTTTTGAGAACCCGTTCACCCGCACGCTTACTTTTAACATAGATATTACAGTCATCCGCATAGCGTACAAATTTATGTCCTCTTTTGGTCAATTCTTTGTCCAGCTCGTTCAGATAAATATTTGCTAGTAATGGTGAAATATTGCCACCTTGCGGTGTACCTTTAGCGGACTTCTCGAAAAATCGACCATTCATAACACCACTCGTCAAGAACTTACGAATCAAATGCAAGACCCATGGCTCACTAATGTAATTTTCAACAAATTTAATTAGTAAATCATGGTTCACATTGTCAAAATAGGACTTTAAATCAAGGTCGACCACGTAGTGATAACCCTGATTATAATAAGCAACCACCTTTTTCACAGCACTTTGTGCACTGCGGTGTGGTCGAAAACCATAACTATTATCTGAGAATACTTTTTCAAAAATAGGAGACAGTTGCTGTTGTAACGCCTGTTGAACCACACGGTCAACGACCGTTGGGATTCCTAACTGACGTTTCGAACCATCTGGCTTAGGAATCTCAACTCGTTTGACAGGTTGGGGTTCATAGCTTTCGATTCGCAAGGCCTCGATTAGTTTTACGTTATTCTCTTTCAAGTATGGGCCAAGTTCCTCAACGGACATGCCGTCAATTCCTCCAGCCCCTTTATTACGCTTGACATGGACAAAGGCCCGATTTAAATTATTCCGGTCTAAGACCTTCTCACGTAATAAGCCATTTTGAGTTCTCTTTTCACCAGAAACAACGCTACGCGCTCCTGTTTGCTCTGACCCTTCCAGGGTTACCCTCCGCAGGTAGTCAGCTTTATTTTCTGTTTTCTGCGATTGTCGTATTGTTTCCACCTCCAGGATGAATCAAAATTATTGTTGTTCAGCCCTTCACCATTACTGGCTACTATGGCCTCGGCTGACTTCTGTCATGGACAACTCAACATTACTATTGAGCCTGTTCCTGCCAGAAATAACTTCCAGCTTGAGAGAACTACCATGACAGACCTCCCCGGGTAAGAGCAGTAGCTTTCGCATCAAACCGTTGGCTTTACTGTGACGGTTTCGAGTGGTCAGGGACTTCGATTTGTTAAGCAATCTCATCCCACCGTTTCCAGCCTTTTAGCCACTTCTTGTTCATCGATTCGATGTTTCGTCTAGGACTTCCTTCAGATTCTACCTCACGATAGACACCCTTGTCTTCGACTCGTGATACCGGCCACTACGGCTCACAGCGGACTTACACCGCCTAGTTACTGCCCATGCCGGGCGCACTTACAAAAACAACCGGTAACACATAAGCTAAGAAACTTATGTGTTACCGGTTGTTTTTACAGAAATATTCTTATTTTTGTGTAGATTTTAAAGAAACTATCTTAGACCTGAATTATTCATACTTTTTGTCTTAAATAAAATTTGGCGCAAAATAACCGTGGTCTCAGAAAAAAGCTTTTTTTGTTAGTTTTGCGGTCGTATTGCTTAAAAAAGGGCAGACTTCACCCTTTCCCTAGAAAATATATTTTATTTTGTGAGTTCACAGCGGGTATATTTTAATGTTTTGGATCTTAAACAGTGTCTGCCAGAATAATTTATCAAACACATTGGTCTGGGATAAATGGACCCAGATCTGATGGGCGTGGTGCGTGACCTTAGCTGCCAAATGAAGTAATTTAAAGCGGATGGTCTCGACCTGAGCGTGTTTAAGTTCCGGTGGTAAAACCAAGTTCTTCATGGCTTGGAGTATATTGTAAGCCGTGCCAGCCACCAACATGCGAAACTCATTGGCGTTAAAGCTGGAACTGTCCGTTTTATCAAAATGAAAACCGCGTTTAACTTCTTTGATCAAGTCTTCCATTGAACCACGTTGTTGATAGAGGGCAAAGACTTGCGGACCACTCAATTCTTCCAAGTTGGTCACGATAAACTCATGGTCAAACAGTAAATTTCCCGCTGGCCGAGTTGATCTAATGATCACCCGATAAGGGCGTGGCCAACTTTGGGGACAGTAATCCTGCAGGACATGCCATTGGACTTCAGTTTCGCTGAAGTCGTGGTCGCCCACTTGGATCAAGCGCTCAGCCCGACTTTGGAGTTGGCGGTTCGCTTTCATGCGGATCACGAATTTAGCCTGTTTTTTATCACAGGCACGGTAGATCCCTGGCGCTGCGAAACCAGAATCTCCCCGCACGAGGACATCCAAAGAAGACTGGTCATAGGCCCGTAGGCCCCGTAATAAGAATTTAGTCGCTCCCTGTGAAGTATAGCGATTGCCTGGACGTAATTGGGCATTCAATAAGCAGCCCGATAAAGCATCGAAAGCTAGTAATGGATGATAACCGTTAGTCTGATAATGACCGTTATAAGCACTTTTTTCTTGGTTACCAAATGTATCAGCATGCGTGGAGTCGAGGTCAAGGATCAGCTGATGTTGATTCAGCTGGCCCAGGACTAAGTGCGCCAAAGAGATCATTACAGACTTGACGGAGAAAAGGCCTGTCGCCGAGACGTGATTGATAAAACGTGAGAGCGTCGGTTGGGAAGCGACTGCTTGTTTTAGAGCTAAGTTGAAATCAGCCGCTTGGGCCAAGGTGTTAGCAGACTGATCCTGGGAATACCCCGCTAGTAATTGAAATAACAACTGCTTGAATAAATCGTTCATAGTGAAGGTACAATACTTGCGACCATCTTTGAAACGCAAGTTAGTCTCTAAAAACTGGTCAAAGTGGAGTTGATGGAGAAACTCAGCAAGCAATAAAGTCCCCGCATCGTTCGCTAGCTCACCGCCGTCATTAGAAATTTTGATTTGTTTATTGAATAAAAGCTGTTTATGATGTAAAGTCGACATTAGGAGCACTCCTGTTCTTTGTAGTGTTTAGTCGACTTTACAATAGCACAGGATGTGCTCTTTTTGTACACCCAGCAGGTGAAAAAGAAAAAAGGTCAGCAACAGCACGGCAACAACCAAAAGCAGACCTCAAGGTAAAATTATGAATAATCCAGGTTAGAACCATGGACTTGTGAAACGCCAAGCTCTTTAGCAATCTTGTCACAGTTTTCAGCAGTGATCCCGCCGCCTGGTAGAATGCTTACTCGCCCAGCTGCATACGCTATTAGCTCCTTAAGGTGCGAAACTGTTGCGGTAATGGACTGCGACAAGGGTCCTCCGTGAGTTAAGATCCGTTCATAGCCTTGTTCGGCTGCCCAATCGATTGCTTTTTTCTGCTGCGCGAAATCCATTTCATCAAAGGCCATATGCAAGATCAGCTGCATTCCGCCAGCTGCAGCCCCAAGTTGGTTCATGGCTTCAAGATCCAAGTCGTTATCCGGTGTCAAAGCTCCAAAGGATATTCCATCCGCACCTAGTGCCTGTGCTTCAAAAATATCAGCTTCCATGATCTTGATTTCAGTGTCGGTATAAACATAGTTGCCTTTTCTCGGGCGGATCAAAACGATCAGCAAAATGTTTTTGTCGTGACAATATTTGGCAGCTTCGGCGATCACTCCTTTACTGGGAGTTGTGCCTCCAACGGCAAGATTATCACACAACTCGATCCGAGCAGCTCCATTCAGGCAAGCAGCCGGCAGATCTGTAAAGTTTTCGAGACACGCTTCTTTTAATAACAAGGGTTTCATCTCCAAATTTAATTTTTATGCTTGGTCAGCAAAGCAGACACAAACGCCCTCAGGGACAACAACATCTTTTTGCAGACAGGTCAATTGGCCACTGCGAGAGTCACGGGCGTACAAAGTGACGTTGTCGGTATTTTGGTTGGCACAGACAATGAATTTTTCTGTCTTGTCTATTGCAAAATCTCGCGGAAAGTCACCTTCGGTTGAAATTTGTTGAACTAATTGTAGATGCTGATCGGCTTGAACTTCAAAGACAGCCAGTGAATTGTAACCGCGATTGGAAACATAGACGAATTTTCCGTCGCTTGAGATTTTAATTGCAGCTGCACCATTGTGCTTCGTCCAATCGGAGGGGATCGTTTTGAGTGTTTGTAAAACTTCAAAGGCTCCCTCTGCTTTTTTGTATTTCAAAGTACTGATCTGACTAGATAACTCTCCAGCCAAATAAGCATATTTACCATTCGGAGAAAAAACCAAATGACGTGGACCATAACCGGATTCAGTCTCCAACACGTTGACTTGTGTTAACTTGCCGGCCGTTGAGACATCGTATGTGTAAATTTTATCGCTGCCTAGGTCAACTGCAACCAAACGTCCATCAGGAGTGAGATCGGTGAAATGGACGTGTGCGATATCTTGCTCTTCACGTGGGCCTTGACCAGTAACGGTCACACTATCGGTCTGTGATAAAGTATGATTCTCATTGATCTTGTAGACAATGATCTGGCCCTTATGATAATTAGCTGAATAAACTAGTTGTCTTTTATTGTCAACACCGATGTAACAAGGACTAGCCCCTGGGTGTAAGACATCATTATTTTTAGTAAAATCAGCAGCTGTTATTTGATAACTGCTGATCCCACCTTGGTCATCTTGAGAAGTGACCGCAAGCAAGTCATTAGCAGAGGTCAGACGTAAATAAGTTGGGCCCCCGATCTTAACAGCCAATTGCGGTTGACTCAGCTTTTCTTGCTTCGTGTCAAGTGTTGCCTGATATATACCCTGACTGGTTTTTCGGGTATATGTACCGAAAAAGATTTTTTCTTTCATAAAGTACTTATACACTTCCTTTCAAAACTTCTATGTTAAAGTATAGCATTCAAAACGCTTGGCGTCTTTCATTATGGATCATTTTACCAACGACTATTTTGCCTGCTTTAATTAGCATAAAATATAAATTTTGTACAAGTATTATGCTAAGATAGAAGGTGAAATGTTTTTTAAAGAAAGAGGTAAATGGAATGCTTAAGACAAGAATCACTGCCATCGGAAAGCATGCAGATTCTAAAGAAGATGGCTTGATCATTTTATTTGATGAGACGGCGTCCGACAAACTGCGTGATGTTTCACTGATCCATGAAGTACTTCCTGATTTTGAACAAAAATATGAGCTGAAAGTTGGTCAAAAAGTCAGCTTTGATCAACAAGAATATGAGATCACATATCTTGGTCCGCTTGTTGAAAGTAATTTAATGTCGATCGGACATACTATTTTTGATTTTCATCAGGTTCCAGACCGTCCCAGAGCCAATGCGATTTATTTAAAGCCTCATGGCGAGCCCGATGTTCACGTGGGAACTATAATTACATTTGGTGCATAAATTAGCTGATATTGAAAACGACCTGAACACTTTTAGAGAAAGCGGCTCAGGTCGTTGTTTTTAGTTTTAAGAAATCAGTAGGTTAAATCGTATCTCCGTTAAAAATCGAATTCTTGACGATCACATAATCTACCTTGCGTAAGGCTGCTAATGAACGTCCTCCCGCATAAGAAATAGAGGATTGCAGATCTTCTTGCATTTCACGGAGTGTAGTAGCGATGCTGCCACGGTATGGGACCAGTAATTTTTTACCTTCAACATTTTTGTATTCGCCTTTTTGATATTCTGAGGCGGAACCGTAATAGGTTTTGAATTTTTCACCATTTTCCTCGACGATATCGCCGGGTGTTTCAGTGTGACCAGCAAACAAAGAGCCGATCATGACCATTGAAGCACCAAAGCGGATCGATTTGGCAATGTCGCCATTGTTTCGAATCCCACCGTCGGCAATGATCGGTTTGCTGGCTGCTTTGGCACAGAGACGCACAGCTGCTAACTGCCAGCCGCCAGTCCCGAATCCGGTTTTTAATTTAGTAATACAAGCCTTGCCTGGTCCGATCCCAACTTTAGTGGCATCTGCACCGGCATTTTCGAGTTCACGAACTCCTTCTGGTGTACCAACATTTCCTGCGATCACAAAAGAGCCAGGGAGATGTTTTTTGATATAGTGGATCATATTGATCACTGAATCAGCGTGACCATGAGCAATATCGATCGTGATGTATTCAGGTATAAAATCGTCTTTGCTCAACTGATCTACTAAATCGTATTCTTCTTGTTTGACCCCAACGGAAATCGAAGCAAATAAACCTTGGTCATGCATTTTTCTGACAAACTCAAGGCGATTTTCTTTATCAAAACGATGCATGATATAAAAATAACCGTTTTGTGCTAACCAGATAGCTAAACTTTCATCAATGATCGTTGCCATGTTGGCAGGAACCACTGGGATCTTAAACGTCATTGGTCCGAACTTAATGGTAGTATCAGCCTCGGAACGGCTATTGATGATACACTTATTAGGAACAAGCTGGATGTCCTCATAATCAAAAACTGGCATGTTTATCCCTCGCATTCTGAATTGTGGAGCTTATTTATAATTATTCGTTCTTGTGCATTTATTGTTTCCACAAACATATGAATTTTACCTAATTATAATCTAAAAGTCAAATTTAAGGTTCGTAGTTTTCAATGAACGTTCGTGTTCTACTAAAAAAGAGGGCCAGTGTCAGGTTTCATCTTTTTAAAAAACAAAATATTTCCTGAATTATTCATACTTTTCCCTTAAGGACTACTTTTTGTTGTTGTCATGCTAGTTCGCATCTTTTTCGTTTTTCACCTGTTGGGTGTACAAAAAGAGCACATCCTGTGCTATTGTTAAGTCGTTGAAAACCACAAAGAACAGGAGTGCTCCTTATGTCAACTTTACATCATGAAAAACTTTTATTCAATGACCAGATCAACATTTCTAATGACGGTGGTGAGTTAGCGAACGATGCCGGAACTTTATTAATTGCTGAATTTCTGCACCAAATTCACTTTGACCAGCTCTTAGAAGATAACTTGCATTTTAAAGATGACCGTAAATATTGTACCTTTCCCTTGAACAATTTATTTAAGCAGTTGCTGTTGCAATTGCTGGCAGGATACTGCCAAGATCAGTCGGCTAATACCTTGTCACACGCCGTTGATTTTAAGCTGGTCTTGTCTCAAGCGGTCGCTTCCCAGCCGACACTTTCACGCTTTATCAATCACATTTCAGCGTCTGGGCTCTTTTCAGTCAAATCATTGCTCGGCTCGGTAGCTCACTTTGTTCTTGGGCAGCTAAATCAACATCAGCTGATCCTTGATCTAGATTCGACACATGCCGATACGTTTGGTGACCAAGAAAAGAGTGCTTATAACGGTCACTACCAGACCAACGGTTATCATCCTTTACTAGCCTTTGATGCTTTATCGGGCTGCTTGTTGAATGCTCAATTACGCCCCGGCAATCGCTATACTTCCCAAGGTGCGACTAAATTTTTATTACGGAGCTTACGGGCCTATGACGGATCTTCCCTGGATGTCTTAGTGCGGGGAGATTCTGGTTTCGCAGCTCCAGGGATCTACCATGCGTGTGATAAAAAGCAGGCTAAGTTCGTGATTCGTTTAAAAGCGAACTACCAGCTCCAAAGTCGGGCTGAGCACCTGATCCAAGTGGGTGACCAGGACTTCACCGAAGCTGAAGTCCAATGGCATGTCCTGCGAGACTATTGTCCTCAAAGTTGGTCACGACCTTATCGTGTGATTATTAAATCAACGCGGCCGGCGGGCAACTTTCTGTTTGACCATGAGTTTATCGTGACCAACTTGGAAGAATTAAGCGGTCCACAAGTCTTTGCCCTCTATCACCAACGCGGTTCCATGGAAGACTTGATCAAAGAAGTTAAACGTGGCTTTCACTTTGATAAAACGGACAGTTCTAGTTTTGAGGCCAATGAGTTCCGGATGCTGGTAGCTGGGGTCGCTTATAATATACTGCAAGCCATGAAGAACTTAGTTTTACCAACAAAGCTTAAACACGCTCAGGTCGGGACGATCCGTTTTAAATTACTCCATGTGGCAGCTAAGGTCACGCACCATGCGCGTCAAGTCTGGGTCCATTTATCTCAGACCAATGTGTTCGATAAATTATTTTGGCAGACACTGTTCAAGATTCAAAATCTAAAAATATATCCGCTGTGAACTCACAAAAAAAATGTTTTTCTTAGGGAAAGGGTGAAGTCTGTCCTTTTTTAAACAGTCCGACAACAAAACTAACAAAAAGCTGCTTTTTTTACACACTAAAGTAACTTTGCACAAAGTTTTAACTGCAACGAAAAGTATGAATAATTCAGGTATTTGTAAAATAAAATGAGTGTTGTGATAGCAGATCAAAAATGAGACGTATTGAAAAGTTTGCTAAATATAATAGAATAAAAGGGATAGAGAGTGGGGAAGAAAATGGCAAAAAAGAAAAAACAACCCAAAAAAACTAATGAAGAGCGAATTTTAGATGACAATCATATTGTTTTCAGTGAAATGCAATTTGACTGGTTATCTGGTAAGGAAAAAGCGTTGAAGCAGGTTAAAGAAGCCGGTTTAAACGAAGAAAGCATTTTGAAGACTATCGTTTGTTTAGGCAGTGATGGTCCCAAGGACTATCTGGTAGTTTGTCTGCCGATCATTAGTGAGATCGATTTAAAGATGGTTGCCCGTGAGCTTGGCAAAAAGCAGATCCATTTGGCTGATAATAAAAAATTGATCAAAATTACAGGCTATATTCACGGAGCAAATACTCCGATCGGGATCCATGCTTTTAAAGATTTTCCGATTTATTTTGATCAGCGGATCAAAGATTTTCCAGAAGTTTGTGTTTCAGCGGGCAAGGTCGGGCGTTCTGTACGAATCAAATTAAATGAATTGATGGGCTTGGTTGATGGACATTTCATCCAAGTTTCAGACCATACACAAATATAGTAAAAAGGTCAAGGAGATAAAATGAAAAAAATCGAGCAGGGTGCATTGTTTTTACAGAGGCATTTAGCGTTGTTTAAATGTCCGATCTGTGGAGAAGCCTTTAGGGAAGTTGTTGGCTATCAATTGGTATGTCAGCTGGATCACAGTTTAGACCTGTCTCGCAAAGGGACTTTATTTATGATCACACATAAGGTCAAAAGCGAATATGATAGTCCTGAAATGTGGCAAGCTCGGCGTAAAATGTTGACTTTAGGTTTGTTTGATCCGATCATCGCAGCAATCAACGAGGCAATGCCTGTTGAAGAGAAGTTGAATATCCTTGATATTGGATCCGGCGAAGGCACTCCGCCTGCTAAGTTAAAAAAACTGCGAGCAGGAATTGAGGATACTTTGGTAGGGGTCGACATTTCTAAAAGTGCCGTAAATTTAGCAACATCATATCAAAATGATAACTTCTTTTGTGCGGCTGACTTGGCAGCCCTGCCATTTGCAGATCAGTCATTTGATTGCATTACGGATATTTTTTCACCCGCAGCATATCATGAATTTAAACGAGTTTTACGACCACATGGTAAAATTTATAAAATCGTTCCTAATAGCGGTTATCTAAAAGAATTGCGGGCATTGTTGTATAATGAGGAAAGTGCACATCGGACATATGATAACTCGGCAGTCTTATCTTTGTTTGCTAAAAACTTCCCTGACTATCAGAAACAGGACATCAAATATACCTTTGAATTTTCTGAGACAGATTTTAGTTCATTGCTAATGATGACACCGTTAAATTGGGGAGCTTCTCAGCAAACCAAACAAAATGTCCTAGAAACACCGTTGAAGCAGATCACAGTAGATGTTTCATTACTGACAGCGGCCAAACAATAAGGCGAACTGAGAAAACTAGACCGACTTTGCAAGAATAATAAACGTTCGAAGCATCTTTTACTATAAGATTTGTCAGAAAAGGGTTGCAAATCTCAGCCTTTCAATGTTATGGTTGATTTAAGGATTATGTGGCAAATAAAAGTGCTAAGTCGCTGTTATTTGTGGACGTATTTCATTAACGCAGCCGGTCGCAGTCAACGCACCGAACGGCTGCGCTTTTTTTGCCAGTGAGATAAAATTCTTAGTTGTTCTGGCAGTAGTTAAGTTGGGCAGATGATGCCTAATAAAATCATACGGGCTCAAAACTAAGCCCAAGGAAGGAATCAATAGTGACTAACCATATTGCTTTATTTGAACCATTAATGCCTGCTAATACCGGGAATATCGCTCGGACTTGTGCCGGGACTAATACTGAATTGCATTTGATCGAGCCGCTTGGCTTTTCAACTGACGATAAGTATTTAAAGCGGGCAGGACTTGATTATTGGGATCATGTTAAAATTACTTATCATAAAAATTTAGTTGATTTTATCGAAAGTATTCCTGATTTAAGCTATTTGTACCTAGTTTCTAAATTTGCGGAACATGCTTATACAGAAGTTGATTATTCTGATGTCAGTCAAGATCATTATTTTTTGTTTGGCAAGGAAACGACTGGCTTGCCTGAACCTTTTATGCGCCAGTATCCTGACAAGTGTATTCGGATCCCCCAAAATGATCAAAATATTCGGGCTTTGAATTTATCTAATTCAGCAGCAATTGTCATTTATGAAGCCGTTCGGCAACAGGGATTTCCTAACTTGGAAACGACTCATTTGTATGATAATGATAAATTAAAATAACTTGTTATGCAGGATTAGGATCAACTAGTCTTGAAGAGAAAATGGAATGCAGCGATCGCTTTTTGATTTGTGCATTCCGTTTTTCATTATGCAGAAGTGTTTTTCGAACAACTCTTCTAAGATGAGTCTCTCTGAATACTGTGCAAATTGTGTTTTATGTTTTTTTCCGATCCTTCATTGTAGGATCGATGGATGAATAAATAACAAGATTTTTCACTGTGAAAAAAAAGCTCACCGCTAAAAATTAGTTTTAAAATGAGTGTGTTTCAAGAAAAAATGACCACCGCACAAATGTTCCTATACTAATGATTATGGTATACTGACATAAGTGATTATTGAAGACAGCATTTTTGCGAGCAATACTAATGTGCGAAAATGGTGCCTTAGAAAGGAATTTGAAATTGGCTATAAAAAAGAGAAAAACAGGCCGCAAACAAACAAAAAAACAAAAGCAGCAAATGACTGCAAGGATCATTGGTATAGTGCTGATCATTTTGAGTTTGGCAGGTGGTTTTCACTTAGGCAACATGGGATTATTACTGGCCAATTGTTTTCGGATTTTCCTTGGTGATGCTTATCAGCTAGGAACTCTTTTTGTTGTGTTTGTGGGAGCATATATGTTGATAAGCGCTAAAGAACCGCGCGTTAAAGTAAATTATTTGGGCGGGGGTATTTTAGTTACGGCCAGTGTGATCCTCTTTTTAAGCACCTATCTATTTGGTCGCCTTGACTTACATACAGATTTTTTGACAGTTACTTGGCAATATTTAAAATCTGACATCATATCAAAC
Organism: Ligilactobacillus acidipiscis; assembly: GCF_900116935.1. Taxonomy (NCBI): domain Bacteria; kingdom Bacillati; phylum Bacillota; class Bacilli; order Lactobacillales; family Lactobacillaceae; genus Ligilactobacillus; species Ligilactobacillus acidipiscis. Next base: position 1,680,073 of record NZ_LT630287.1, on the reverse strand, counting down.
AGTGTCGGCAGCGCTGTCGGTGGCGGTCTGCTGGGCGCTTTTCTATACCAAATAACATACTTTTTGTTAGCCCAGATAGGCAGTTACGTGATTGCTGCTTTGTTAATGTTGGGTGGAGGATGCCTGATCTTGGGAATTTCATTTGGTAAAGTTGTCGATTTTTTGGGCCTATCTTTGTATGAGATCTTAAAGTTTTTCAAACAAGTAGGTTTATGGTTAACTGATTTGTTCAAGAAAAGCGGTCCATGGCTAAAACGCAGACGCAATAGTTTACATGATAAAGTTCAGCAAGACTATTTTGAAGATACAAAACAAGGGCAAGATAACACTATTAATGAAAAAGTGAAAGATGAAGGACTGACTGCGACTGAGCTTAGTGCAGATGAGCCGACCGAAACTGTGACGATAGAAAACGACATCAATGATGATAAGAACCTGCCGCCAGCTCATTCGACGGATGATCCGGCTTTATGGAATGAGCAAAGTTCACAAAATTCCCAAAAAAATGTGCGAGAAATTCAACCTAAGCCGACTAACCCAGACTATGAATTACCGGATGCCAGCTTACTACAAGATGTCGCTCCAACAGACCAAAGCCAAGAAAAAAAGGCTTTACGCCGTAATCAGGATGTCTTGAAAAAAACATTCAAGAGTTTCGGGGTCGATGTTGAATTAAAAAATACGATCTTGGGACCATCTGTGACGAAATACGAACTGCATCCAGCGATCGGTGTCAAGGTTTCCAAGATCGTTAATCTTTCAGATGACTTGGCTTTAGCTTTGGCTGCGAAAGATATTCGGATCGAAGCCCCAATTCCCGGCAAACCTTTGATCGGGATCGAAGTTCCCAACCAACAGGTGGCTACGATCTCCTTTAAAGATGTGATCAGTTCAATGAAACCAGATCCCGATAAACCGCTTAAAGTTCCATTAGGGCGTGATGTTTCCGGCAATTTAGTTACAGCAGACCTTTCCAAGATGCCTCATTTATTGATCGCTGGTTCGACAGGAAGCGGGAAGTCAGTAGCTATCAATGGTATTATCACTAGTTTATTGATGAATGATACACCTGACCAGGTCAAGATGATGTTAGTCGACCCTAAGAAAGTTGAACTCGGAGTATACAATGAGGTTCCGCATTTGTTGACACCAGTTGTCACGGATCCGAAAAAAGCCGCCCGTGCCTTGCATAAACTAGTGTCTGAGATGGAACGCCGTTATGAGTTGTTTGCAAACACTGGTCAAAGAAACATCAACGGCTATAATAAAATGGTCAAGCGCCAGAACAAGGAGCAAAAAACCGCCGAGCCGACTCTGCCATATATAGTGGCGATCGTTGATGAATTGTCAGATTTGATGATGGTCGCATCAAACGAAGTGGAAGATGCGATCATCCGTTTAGCGCAGATGGCTCGGGCGGCAGGGATCCATATGATCCTTGCAACTCAGCGTCCGTCGGTCGATGTTATTACCGGTTTGATCAAGGCAAACGTTCCATCACGAATGGCATTTGCTGTTTCATCGGGGACAGACTCGCGCACAATCATTGACTCTTCTGGTGCCGAAAAATTATTAGGTCGTGGAGATATGTTATTCTTGCCGATGGGAATGAATAAGCCAGTCCGTGTGCAAGGGGCCTTTATTTCTGATAAGGATGTTGAAAATGTTGTTGAATTTGTCAAAGCTCAACAGGAAGCTTCTTACGATACTTCAATGGAAGTGACGGATGAAGAGGCTAATGACTCTGGCAGTGATGATGAAGAGGACGAGCTTTTTGCTGAAGCTGTCGAATTCATCACTAAAGAACAAAAATGCAGCATTTCTTTATTACAGCGTAAATTTAAAATTGGCTACAACCGGGCAGCTCGGATCGTGGATAGGATGGCAGAAAAAGGTTTTGTTGGCCCACAAGAAGGTAGTAAGCCTCGCCAAGTTTATTTAAAAAAGGAAGAATAATTCAAATTGAAAAACTTGTTTCGATGTGATGATGAGTGTTGCATTGAAACAGGTTTTTTACTTGTCAAAAAGCAGATTATTTGAATAAAAATGAGTATGAATTGTAAAAATAGTTCTTCTCCTTGCAAAAAGCTGATAATTTTGTGGTCTGCGTTGTTTTTATTGCAAATTTCGACTATGATATAAATTGTATTTTTAGACTATCTCAGAGGAGAATTGATCGTAATTGGAAATAATGGACGGCGTAAATTTGACGCTTAAACCAACAAAAAAATTTAAAACTAATCAAATCTTAGTTTCTTTTACCACTAATATTAAAAACCATCAGGAAATTACTGCCCGCACATTACTGGCTGATCTTTTGGAAAGTACAAGTGAACACTATTCTACCCAACGTGCGGTTGCTTTAAAACTTTCTGAATTGTATGGTGCAAGTTTTGGAACTTCAGTTAGTCGTTACGGCAATGTCTACGGACTTAATTTTATTATTAATGTTGTTAACGACCAATATTTGCCAGGTACAACTAATGTTTTACAGGAGACATTTGCCTTTTTAAATGAGATGATTTTTTCACCACAGATAGTGGATGGGAAATTTGCAGCAGATGCTTTTCAGATCCAAAAACAGAATTTGGAAGCTTTTTTGGCTTCACTTGACGACAATAAACAAGGTAAAGCTTTGACTGGTATGAATGCGCTATATTTTCATGACCGCTTGCAACAAATCCCAGCAGTCGGGCAAATTGCTGATATTGGCGGGCTAAGTGCCGCTAATATGGCCGCACTTTATCATAAGATGATCACAGAAGATCAAATCAATATCGTTGTTTCCGGTCATGTAAAAGAAGATGAAGTTGTTTCAGCACTTAAGGTCATGCCATTCACTGCTAGGAAAAAGAAGCATTTGAGTTTGATCTATACTCAAGCACGATCGCCACAAGTTAAAAACAAAAGTGAAAAAGAAAAGGTCAGTCAAAGTAAATTAAACTTGGCTTATAATCTGCCGATCGCTTATGACTCACAGGAACGCTTTTCTGCAATGGTCTTCAACGAACTTTTCGGCGGGTCGGCTTTATCGCTGCTTTTTCAAAACGTTCGCGAAAAAAACAGTCTTGCTTATTATGCCGAAAGCGATATGGATCTGTTTCGGCAGGATCTTTGGGTGCAAACCGGGATCCAAGCTGAGAACAAGGACAAAGTTTTGCAGGTCGTTAAGCAGCAATTGGCTGCCTTGCAGACGGGGCAAATTGATAAAGAGCAGTTAAAAAAGATCAAAGCTTCGATGATCAATAGTTATATTGCGCGGGCTGATAGCCAGTCGGTCGCATTGAGCCGGGCTTTAGGAGCTAGTCTGACAGGAGTTTTAACTTCTGAAAAGCAGTGGATCTCTGGTGTAGATGCTGTGAGTGCAAAAGACGTTTCTCAAATTGCCCAAAAGGCTCATCTTCAAGCAGTCTACTTTTTAGATGGGGGGATTCAATGAAGGTGCAAAAGTTAAACTATCCACAATTTAATGAAACGTTATATCGGACCACTCTTTTTAATGGTCTCACTGTTAATTTGCTGCCACGCGAAGGTTTCCATAAAACCTATGCTGTTATGACAACTAATTATGGTTCAGTTGACACCCAGTTTGTCAATAGCCAAGGGAAACAGGTCGATGTTTTGGCTGGGACTGCTCATTTTTTGGAACATAAGCTATTTGAAAAAGAAGACCATGATGCTTTTGATGTGTTTGGCGAGTATGGTGCTGATGTTAATGCCTTTACGAGTTTTACGAAGACCAGTTTCCTTTTTTCAACTACGCAAAATTTGTCCAAGTGTTTAGAGACCTTGTTGGACTTTGTACAAGAACCTTATTTTTCTACACAAACAGTTGAAAAAGAGAAAGGGATCATCGGCGAAGAAATATCGATGTATGATGATGATGCCGACTGGCAGCTTTTTTTGGGGATACTAAAAAATCTATATCCCAAAGATCCCTTGAGTGTCGACATTGCGGGTACGAAAGATACAATTGCCCAGATCGATCCTCAAGTATTGTATGATTGTTATAACGAATATTATCAGCCGGCTAACATGGACCTTTTTGTGGTTGGAGGTTTTGATCTGACTGAAGTATTGGATGTTATTGAAGCTGACCAAGCAAAAAAAGATTTTAACGCTTTCCAAAATAATAATGAATTGCCGCTGTTTTTAGGCAAGTCAGGCAGTGACATTCGCACTTTTGCCGAAAAAACTTTAAATGTGACTCGTCCGAAGTCCATGATCGGGATCAAAGGGATGCAGGAAACGCCGCAAAAAAGGGCGGGATTAAAGTATAAGTTAGAACTTGAATTGGGACTATATTTATTATTCGGTGAATCTTCCTTACTGTTCCAGGAGCTGTTTCAAGCTGGAATAGTTGATGATTCATTCAACTATGAGTTGGAAATGGAACGCGGTTTTCATTTTGCTGTGATCTCGGGTGATACTTTTCGTTTTGAAGAAATGGAAGAGAGGATCAAAAAGACTATTGCTCATGCGCCTGAGATATTAGCCAATTCTTCGACAGAGCTGGAACTCGCCAAAAAAGAATTTTTAGGTCAATATATTCAGGCGCAAAATTCTCTTGAAAGTATTGCTAACGGCTATGACGGAAAATTGTTCGACCATGCTACTTTGTTTGATTATGCTGAGTTGGTCCCACAAGTTTCATTAGCTGATGTTTGTGCGGCAATCGAAAGATTATTTCGGCCACAAGTTATCAGTACGTTTAGGGTAATGCCAGTAAATGAAGAAAAATAATGTAGTGAAACTATTTTTGGTAATTTGAAAGGAGAAATTCTATGCAATGGGCTCTTATTTTAGGAGCGTCTGGAGATATTGGCAAACAGACAGCCGTTGACTTGGCGAAGGCCGGATGGTCGCTTTATTTGCATTATTTTAAAGGAAAACAAACGGCGGTCAAACTACAAAAGCAGCTGCATGAAAGGTATCCGGACCAAGATTTTCTCTTGATACAAGCAGATCTTTCTCAAAACAGCAGTGTGTCTCAGATAATAAGCCAGCTCTTTTCTCTTAATGCTGTGATTTTTGCACAAGGAACGACTGACTACGGTCTTTTTGCCGAGGCTGACCCCCAAGCATTGAGTAAAATGTTAACTATGCAAGTTGAGCTGCCCTTACAGTTGATTCAGTCTGTACAAGACAAGCTGGCACTTTTAGGGCAAGGACGGGTCGTTTTTGTAGGGTCTGTGTATGGCGGTGCAGGAAGTGCGATGGAAGTTGGTTATTCCACGGTCAAAGGGGCTTTGAGTGCTTTTGCTTCTGCTTATAGTAAAGAAGTTGCTTCTTTAGGTATTACAGTTAATGTGATCGCTCCCGGAGCAGTTTCGACCAGAATGAATATGACCTTTTCTGCCGCAGAACGGGCCGAAGTTGCCGCAGAGATCCCAGCTGGGTACTTTGCTCAGACAAGTGAGATCAGTTACTGGATCAAGGCGCTTTTGGACAAACAGGCAGGGTATTTGACCGGGCAGACTATCTATGTCACAGGTGGATGGTTAAAATAATGATTTCTTAATGAAATGCATTATCTTCCTATGCTATACTATTATTGTTTAAAAGTATCTAAATTAAGCAAGATATGGAGTAATAAAAGTGAATGAAATCGGACAAACATTAAAAAATGCGCGGGTCGATCAAGGTTTGACCCTTGATGATCTACAACAAACAACAAAAATTCAAAAGCGTTATTTGATTGCGATCGAAGAAGAAAATTTTGATGCACTTCCAGGCGATTTTTACGTTAGAGCATTTATTCGCGAATATGCTGAAACGGTAGGCCTTGATGCGGATGAGTTGTTGGCTTCGATCGATAAAGAGCTTGGGCAACATGAAGAAGAAAAAACTCAAACTAATGAGACTGTTTCACGGATGAATTTGCGTGAAAAAAATAAAGATACTGAAATGGGCAACGGACAAAAATTGCTTAATTATTTGCCGACTATTGTGATCGTTGTCGTTGTGGTAGCTATTATTGGAACTGTTTTCGGAGTTTCTTATAATAACAAGCGGCAAGCACAAAAGTCAGTTAATACTGATGTCAAAGTTTCATCTGCAGTTTCAACGTCCAAGAAACCTGTAGCTAAAAGCTCAAAATCTGCGTCAAGTAAAGCAAGTTCCCAGTCTAAGCAAGAAACAAGCCAAAAGAAAACTAAAAAAGCTAAGAAATCTAAACAAAAGATCCGTTTAACTCAAAACTCAGGCTCCAGCTTTACCTATAATATGACAAATGCTCCCAAAACCAACAAAGTTTCGTTAAAGGTTTCTGGCGGTAATGCTTGGAATGCTGTTTCAGTTAATGGTAGTCAGACTTGGCAAGGGACCTTGGCACAAGGGGAAGATCATACGGTAAATATTCCTGAAGGTGCAACTAGCGTGACTATTCAGCTAGGAAATTCAAAGGCTACTTCGATCAAGATCAATAAAAAGAAGTTCAATTTTTTGAAGGATAATGCCGATTTAACTGTCCGGACGATCACGCTCCAGCTAAATGGCACAAGTGATAGTCAAGAGAGTACCAGTTCAGTAGATCAAACTAGTTCAAGTAGTACTCAAACAACTACGGGAACACAGTCTGAACAAAATACAAGTACGACATCAAATACTAATAATGGTACTAATCAATAATAAGGAGTGGAGTATTTTATGAATCTTCCTAATAAATTAACGGTCATCCGCATTATTTTGATCCCCGTTTTTATTTTAGTTTTAGCTTTACCCCTCGATTGGGGTTCTGTGACTGCTGCTGGAACTACCATCCCGGTGACAGAATTAGTTGCTGCAATTATTTTTGCAGTCGCTTCATTAACCGACTTTGCAGATGGGCAGATCGCACGGCGCAATCATTTAGTCACGAATTTTGGTAAATTTGCTGACCCGCTTGCGGATAAAATGTTAGTGATGACTGCATTTATCTTTCTAGTTGCTTTAGACAAGGCACCGGCTTGGGTCGTAACGATCATCGTGTGTCGTGAATTAGCAGTTACTGGTTTGCGTCTGATCGTTGTCGAAAATAATGGTGAAGTAATGGCCGCCGCTATGCCCGGCAAAATTAAAACAACTTCGCAGATGTTTTCGATCATCTTCTTATTCTTGAATAATGTATTTTTCGCAAATATTCATTTTCCAATCGGTGAGATCCTCTTATATATTTGCTTATTCTTCACGATTTACTCTGGAATAGAATATTTCTACAACGCGCGCGCTGTCTTTGCTGACTCATTTGGCAATTAATTTTAAAAAATAGCAATAATTTGCTGGGACCACGACTAGAAAAATTTAAGTCGTCGGTCTTTTTTTAGTTCAACAATGGAATTTCACTCTAGTGGTATGATAGAAACTATACTAAAAAATAAATTTTAAGAAATTTTTTCACAGAAAAATGATGAAATTGCGTAATATTATATTAGGAGGTATAAGACATGCACGCAGAAGTTATTGCTGTTGGGACCGAAATGCTTTTAGGTGAGATCACTGATACAAATTCTCAAGTTATCAGTGAAGGACTGGCAGATTTAGGGATCAATGTTTATTATCACAGTTTAGTGGGTGACAATGAGGCCCGGATGACGGAAGTTGTTAAGTTAGCAGCTTCGCGGAGTGATCTTGTCGTCATTTCTGGGGGCCTTGGACCTACCGCAGATGATTTAACTAAACAGGTAGTTGCTCGCTATTTGAAGCGTGACTTGGTCGTCGATAAAGCGGCCATGCACAAAATCACGGCTTTTTTTAAAAAAAGAAAACGCGAGATGACACCAAATAACAAGATACAGGCGATGTATGTTCAAGGAGCACTTTCGCTGCCAAATGAGGTCGGGTTGGCCGTTGGTAATTATTATCAAGATCCAAATGGTGCCGATTTCTTATTATTGCCAGGTCCGCCTCATGAGATGCAGTCGATGTTTGAAAAAACGGCCAAGCCCTTGCTGGCCAAACAGTATCAAGGACAGCAAGTGTTGAACTCACGACTGCTGCGGTTTTTTGGCATTGGCGAGTCCAACTTAGTTACTAAGCTGGCCGATCTGATCGATGAACAGGCCAATCCAACGATCGCACCTTATGCCAAGGAAAATGAAGTGACCTTGCGTTTGACCGCTGCTGGGCATTCAGATGCTGAAGATGCAAGGTTGTTGGATGAATTAGAAGAAAAGATCACTGATCGTGTGGGTGAATATCTTTATGGTTATGGTGAAAACAACAGTTTGCCAGCAGTAGTCGTCAATAAACTACGGCAACGCAAATTGACCTTATCTGCATCTGAAAGTTTGACAGGCGGGAGTTTTCAAGCTGCTGTCACGGCGATCCCAGGTGCATCTGAGATCTTTCCAGGCGGCTTTGTGACTTACGCTGCTGAACAAAAAGAAAAATTACTGGGGATACCTGCTGATTTGATTGAAAAAAATGGTGTTGTCAGTCGAAAAACAGCGATCGCGATGGCTGAAAATACTCGCGATCTGCTTCAGACGGATTTTACTGTTTCATTTACTGGTGCGGCTGGTCCTGATCCGTTGGAAGGCAAACCTGCCGGGACCGTTTGGATCGGTTTAGCTGGCAAAAATATGGTAACCCAGGCAAAGCTTTATCATTTCCAGTATGATCGGCAACGGGTCCGCAACAGTGCAGTTATGACTGGTTTTGGAATGTTGAATAAGGCATTGGATAAATAATTTTTTCAAACATTCGTTCGATTTTTCTTGCGTTTTGGGTAAAACATCAGTATGATAAGTATACGGTATTAATCGAAAGTTGCTGAATTAAGCAATAAGGAGGAACTTGATGGTGGCTGATGAAAGACAAGCAGCATTAGACGCTGCATTAAAAAAGATTGAAAAAAATTTCGGTAAAGGTTCAATTATGCGGATGGGCGATAAGGCCGACACGCAGATCTCGACGATCCCAAGTGGTTCATTGGCTTTAGATGAAGCTTTGGGGGTAGGAGGTTACCCGCGGGGACGGATCGTTGAGATCTACGGTCCAGAAAGTTCTGGTAAAACAACGGTTGCTTTGCATGCTGTCGCTGAAGTACAAGCTCAAGGAGGCACTGCTGCTTATATCGATGCCGAGAACGCTTTGGATCCGGTCTATGCGAGTGCTCTTGGAGTCAACATTGATGAGCTTTTGCTTTCACAGCCCGATACTGGTGAACAGGGCTTGGAAATCGCCGATGCCTTAGTTTCTTCAGGTGCTGTAGATATAGTTGTTGTTGATTCTGTAGCGGCTTTAGTTCCACGAGCTGAAATAGAAGGTGAAATGGGTGACGCGCATGTTGGTTTGCAAGCTCGCCTAATGTCACAAGCTTTAAGGAAGCTTTCAGGTACGATCAATAAAACAAAGACGATTGCGCTTTTTATTAATCAGATCCGTGAAAAAGTTGGTGTGATGTTTGGTAATCCTGAAACAACACCAGGCGGACGAGCTTTGAAATTTTATGCTACGATCCGTTTGGAGATCAGACGTGCCGAACAGATCAAAGACGGTTCTGACATCGTCGGGAATCGCGTGCGGATCAAGGTCGTTAAAAATAAAGTTGCTCCGCCATTCAGGAAAGCCGAAGTTGACATTATGTATGGCGAAGGTATATCTAAGACCGGAGAGCTGATCGATATGGCTGTTGAAAAAGACATCGTGCATAAAAGCGGTTCGTGGTTCTCGTATGGTGAAGAACGAATCGGTCAAGGGCGTGAAAATGCCAAGAAGTATATGGCTGATCACCCTGAAATGATGAACGAAGTTACAACTAAAGTTCGTCAAGCATACGGGATCGCCGATGAAAATAGTGACAACGCTAAAGAAGCAGGGCAAAAAGATCAGTTAGATCTTGATTTAAAAAATAATGCCAAAGAAACAAAAAAAGAATCTAAAAAAGCTGCTAAAAAATAATTTTTAATAACTTTAAAGAACGGTGAAAATAATCAGTTAGGTGGGTGTCTGCTAGAAGATGAAAGTCTGATTTTGGCAGATATTTGCTCTGACTGATTTTTTAGTGGGACATGTTTTACTTGTTGTTAAGCCTTCTTTGAGAATAAGATCAAGAGATAGACCAATAATGATTGACAGCAACAGCTAACAAACATTAAAATAGTAATGTGTGCATGAACATTGAGCATCGAATTGACGTAATTGTTGAATTTTAAATAAAAAATTTAACGATGCGGAGGTGCAATTTGAATTCTATATTTATTATCCTCGTCATCGCTATTTTGGCTTTATTGATAGGTTTCGCTGGTGGTTCTTCTTATCGCAAAAAAACATATGAAAAATCACTTGATAGTGCGACACAAACGGCTGAAGGTATTGTTGCAACTGCTAAAAAAGAAGCAGAAGCACAAAAAAAAGAAACTCTTTTGGAAGCAAAAGAGGAAGGTCATAAGTATCGCAGCGAAATAGAAAATGAACTCAAGGACAGACGCTCTGAAGTTCAAAAGCAGGAAAACCGGATGCTCGCGCGGGAAGAAAATTTGGATCGTAAAGATACCAATTTGGAGAAACGTGAACATATGCTTGAACAAAAAGAAAAGCAATTGGATTCTATGCAGAGCGACCTTGATAAAAAACATCAAGAAGTCTCATCATTGGTTTCGAAACAACAAGATAAACTTGAAGAAGTTGCGGCCTTGACTAAAGATCAGGCCAAAGATTTGATTTTACAGCAGACTAAATCAAGCTTAGATCACGAAATGGCAGTGATGATCAAAGATAGCGAAGAACAGGCTAAAGTAAGTGCTGATAAAAAAGCAAAAGTGTTGATTGCAGAAGCAATCCAACGCAGTGCAGCAGATACAGTCTCGGAAACTACGGTGTCCGTGGTAAATCTCCCTAACGATGAAATGAAGGGTAGAATTATTGGTCGCGAAGGTCGAAACATTCGGACGTTAGAAACCTTAACTGGAATCGATTTGATTATTGATGACACTCCCGAAGCTGTTGTTTTAAGCGGCTTTGATCCAATCAGACGTGAAATCGCTAAGATTGCCTTAAAGAAGTTGATTCAAGATGGGCGGATACATCCGGCACGGATCGAAGAAATGGTTGAAAAGGCCACTAAAGAAATGGATGCTAAGGTCCGAGAGACCGGTGAAGAAGCAATTTTTGATTTAGGTTTGCATTCTATGCATCCAGATCTGATCAAAATCGTCGGTCGTTTGAGTTATCGAACAAGTTATGGTCAAAATGTTTTGGATCATTCGGTCGAAGTTGCAAAACTAGCTGGTGTTATGGCTAGTGAGCTGGGCGAAGATGTTACGCTTGCTAGGCGTGCTGGTTTACTGCATGATATTGGTAAGGCGGTCGACCACGAAGTCGAAGGCTCACACGTTGAGATCGGTGTGGAATTAGCGAAGAAGTATAACGAAGGTAAAACTGTTGTTAATACTATCGCTTCTCACCATGGTGACGTTGAAGTAGAGTCGACTATCGCCGTACTTGTAGCTGCTGCTGATGCAGTTTCTGCTGCTCGTCCTGGTGCACGTAGTGAGTCGTTAGAAAACTACATCCATCGTTTGGAAAAACTCGAATCGATTTCAAATAACTTTGAGGGTGTCAAAAAGAGTTATGCTATCCAAGCGGGTCGTGAAGTTCGTGTCATAGTAAAACCTGACAAGATCACTGATGCTAAGACGACGATTTTGGCTCGGGATATTAAGAACCAGATCGAAGAAGAAATGGAGTATCCAGGCCATATTAAAGTCACGGTTATTCGTGAAACACGCGCTATTGAATACGCAAAATAAAGCACTAAAAGCTGAAAGTTTACCTAACCACGGTACTTTCGGCTTTTTTAGTTCTTGTTAAGACAGTTATGATTTTCTAACTCGTTTTATTAGTTGCATTTTGAAACTCAGATAAGTCTGCTGGTCTAACTTAGATCTTACAGTGTAAAAAAACATATAATACTTAGATCCGACATTTCTGCTGCTTAAACGGCTAGATGTACTTTCGTTATTAGTATGCACATTTACTCTTAAAAATGGTAAAATTAACTTTAACTGAATTGTGAAGAATAGAAGAGGAGATAAATAATGCGGATCTTATTTATTGGCGATGTTATGGGTGAGCCTGGGCAGGATATGTTCGAAGAAACGGTACCTGTTTTAAAAAGAAGTTTACACCCCCAACTTACGATCGCTAACGGTGAAAATGCAACACGTGGGCGAGGGATCAACGAGAAAGTTTATAAAAAACTATTGAAAGCTGGGGCTGACGTGATCACCATGGGAAACCATACTTGGGATAATCAAGAGATCCAAGATTTTATTTCCTCTACCAACAAGCTAATCCGACCCGCTAATTTTTCAGCAGGACAAGTTCCGGGAGCTGGTCATACAATAGTTAACGTTAATGGAGTTAAGGTCGGTGTTTTGAACATCCAAGGACGAGTATTTATGAATCCTTCTGACGATCCATTTGCTGTGGCTGAAGACTTGATCTCAAAAATGGAAAAAGAAACTTCGGTGATCTTTGTTGATTTTCATGGTGAAGCAACCAGTGAAAAAGGGGCTTTTACTTGGAACTTTGATGGTCGTATTTCGGCGGTCATTGGTACGCATACTCATGTTCAAACTAACGATGCACGGATCTTGCCACAAGGAACAGCTTTCTTATCTGACGTTGGTTTTACTGGACCGTATGACGGGATCTTAGGAATGCGGCGGGAAAACGTGATCAGTCGTTTCAAAAATCAGATGCCAACTAGATTTGAAGTTGAAACCGATGGACAGCAGACTTTAGGCGCTGTTATGATCGATGTTGATGAAAAAACAGGACGAGCAAAAAAAATTAAAAACATTCGGGTCGATCCGGATCATCCGTATATGGACTAAAAATTAAGTGGGGGGAACTGTTGATGCCGCAAAAAACAAAAAGAACACCGATGATGGAACAGTATATGAAGGTCAAAGAGCAGTATCCAGATGCCTTCTTGTTTTATCGCCTGGGTGATTTTTATGAAATGTTTTATGATGATGCGATCAAAGGTTCTCAGATACTTGAACTAACATTAACGTCACGAAATAAAAATGCGAGCGAACCGATTCCTATGTGTGGAGTACCGCACCATGCTGCGCAAAATTACATTGATATTTTAGTTGACCAGGGCTATAAGGTCGCAATTTGCGAGCAGATGGAAGATCCTAAATTGGCTAAGGACATGGTCAAAAGGGAGGTCATTCAATTAGTGACTCCGGGGACTTTGATCGATGATAAGGCTGGGGAAGCTAAGGAAAATAATTATTTGACAGCTGTTCACGAAAGTAGCGGCAAGTTTGGTTTTGCATATACAGACCTGTCGACTGGTGAGCTGAAGACTGCTGAGTTAGACAATGTGGATGCATTGATCAATGAAATGTTGAGTCTGCGTACTAAAGAAGTTGTGATCGATAAAAGTGTGAGTGGTTCAACAATAACGGCCTTCAATAGTTTGAAAATATTGTTATCTCATCAAGATGAAATCGAAGAAAAATCCGAAGTTGCGTACTCCACGCAAGAATTGACCAACAAACTGGAAATCAATGTAGTTAGTCATCTGGTTTCTTATTTGGAAGTCACACAAAAAAGAGCCTTGGCTCATATTCAAAAGGCGATTCACTATGAACCTGCACAATATTTAAAACTAGATCATAGAGTCAAACGTAATTTAGAATTATTAGAAAATTCACGAACGCATAAAAAATCGGGAACATTATTGTGGCTGCTTGATAAGACAAAGACTGCGATGGGTGGCCGTTTGCTTAAACAGTGGATCGACCGGCCATTGTTAAACAAAGAAGGTATTTTAGAGCGACAAAATATTGTCCAAGTTTTACTGGATAACTATTTTGAAAGGTCAGGCCTCCAAGAAGAACTTTCTCAGGTCTACGATTTAGAACGTCTTGCTGGTCGAGTAGCATTTGGCAACGTTAATGGGCGAGATTTGATCCAGTTGATGACTTCTTTGCATCATGTGCCACAGATCAAATACATCCTAGAACAATTAAACAATGGTCAGCTGGACAATTTACTCAGTCAGATCGACCCAGTCGAAGAAGTTGCTGACCTGATTGAAACTGCAATAGTTGATGAACCGCCAATTTCAGTGACGGATGGTAATTTGATCCGAGAAGGATACAATTCACAATTAGATGAGTACAACGATGCATTGAACAATGGACAAAAATGGCTAGCGGAGTTGGAAGCAAAAGAACGTCAAGAAACTGGTATCCATAACTTGAAAATTGGGTATAACAAGGTTTTTGGCTACTATATTGAAGTTTCCAAGGGCAATGTTGCCAAGCTGGCTGAAGGACGTTATCAGCGCAAACAAACATTGGTGAATGCAGAACGGTTTATTACACCAGAATTGAAAGAAAAAGAAGCAATGATACTGGGGGCTCAAAGTAAGGCGGCTGATTTGGAATATCAGTTATTTATCGATATTCGCGAACAAATCAAGGATCAAATCCAACGTTTGCAGAAATTAGCTGCTGCGATTGCTAAGTTAGATGTGCTGCAAAGTTTCGCAGTCGTGAGTGAAGATGGCCATTTTGTCAGGCCAGAATTTGTGAGCAATCATCAGATCGATATCAAGCAAGGCTGGCATCCAGTTGTTCAAAAAGTCATGGGTAAGCAAAGCTACGTGCCAAACAAGATTTCAATGGCACAGGATCTGACGATCTTGCTTATTACGGGTCCTAATATGTCCGGTAAAAGTACCTATATGCGCCAGTTGGCTTTAACTGTGATCATGGCTCAACTTGGATGTTACGTGCCCGCACAAAGTGCAAAGATGCCGTTGTTCGATCAAATATTTACGCGGATCGGTGCTGCAGATGATCTGATTTCAGGTGAATCAACTTTCATGGTGGAAATGATGGAGGCCAATGAGGCTTTGAAAAACGCTACTCCTAACAGTCTCTTGTTATTTGATGAGATTGGCCGTGGGACTGCGACTTACGATGGGATGGCTTTAGCGCAAGCAATCATTGAGTATGTTCATGACAAAGTGCAGGCGAAAACTCTATTTTCCACGCATTATCATGAATTAACGGCTTTAGAAAGCGAGTTGCCTCAGCTCAAAAATATCCATGTTGGTGCTGTTGAAAAAAATGGTGAATTGGTCTTCTTACATCAGATGCAAGCTGGTCCTGCGGATCGTTCTTATGGTGTGCATGTTGCAAAACTGGCTGGTTTACCAGAAAGTTTGCTTAAAAATGCCGCTCAAATCTTGAAAAGACTTGAAAATGAAGGACAACAATTGCCCGCATCTGTAAGTAAACCGGAAGAACAACCTGCTTTGAGCAGTGAACAGAAGGAAAGTACTGCAGAAAATAACGACGTTTCCCCAGACCAGCAGCTTTCGTTATTTGGCGATTCAGAACCGGCAGTTGATCCTGTGGGGGAAAAAGTTGTTAGTGAGTTAAAAAATGCTAACCTAATGGCAATGACGCCGATGGAAGTTATGAATGCTGTGTACAAGTGGCAGGGCCGTCTAAATAAAAAGAAGTAATTTAAAAGTACGTACTTTGTTAAGTTAGGATCATATTGATACCCAAAAATTCACGAAAGGAGAGAGCTTATGGTTCAAATTCATCAACTCGACTCGATTTTAGCCGATCAAATTTCGGCCGGTGAAGTTGTTGAACGACCAGCCTCAGTTGTGAAAGAATTGGTTGAAAATTCGATCGACGCTGGAAGTTCACAAGTTGACATTGCTGTTGAAGATGCTGGCCTCAAGTCTATTCAAGTCATCGATAACGGTCAAGGGATCCCTGTTGATGAAATTGAGATGGCTTTTCGCCGTCACGCTACCAGCAAGATCTCAGACCGCCAAGATTTATTTCAAATCGTGACTTTAGGATTTCGTGGGGAAGCTTTGCCGAGCATTGTTTCAGTTTCTGACGTGACAATGGAAACAGCGATCGAAGGCAAAGCCGGCACGAAGATTCATCTTAAAGGTGGTAAAATATTAGAAAAGCAGGTTTCTGAAAGTCGACGTGGAACCAATATCATTGTCAATGATCTCTTTTTTAATACTCCAGCCAGATTAAAATATTTAAGTTCTGTGCAAACGGAATTGTCTGCGATCACAGATATTGTAAATAGACTTGCGCTTAGTCATACAGATATTGCTTTTTCTTTATTAAGCAATGGACGTGAACTGTTGCACACGCCAGGTAATGGTAATTTAAAGCAAGTGATCAGTGCGATTTACGGGATCAATGTTGCAAAACAGATGATTCATTTTGAAAAACAAAATAATGATTTTAAAGTGAGCGGATATATTTCTTTGCCAAAATTGACAAGAGCGTCTCGCAATTATGTCAGCTTTTTGCTGAATGGCAGGT
Organism: Ligilactobacillus acidipiscis; assembly: GCF_900116935.1. Lineage (NCBI taxonomy): Bacteria > Bacillati > Bacillota > Bacilli > Lactobacillales > Lactobacillaceae > Ligilactobacillus > Ligilactobacillus acidipiscis. Next base: position 1,663,754 of record NZ_LT630287.1, on the reverse strand, counting down.
ACGTTAGGAACAATCAGTTGAGCAAAGCTTTAGTTCAAGGTTACGGTTCTAAGCTAATGGTCGGCAGGTATCCGTTGGCCGTAGTTTCGATCGAATCCGATCCCATTTTGGTGGATGTTAATGTGCACCCCACTAAACAAGAAGTTAAGATCAGTAAGGAACAAGAACTGTGTGAGTTATTGTCTAAAAGTGTTTATGCCAGGATCTCACAGGAAAACTTGATCCCAGACGCTTTAAAAAACATGCGCAGCCAAAAACGATCTGTGCCAAAAGATGAGCAGCTTGATTTTGGATTGAGTGAAAGTTCGTCACCTTATAATTCACAGCAGTCTACTCGACCGGACAAAAAAGAAATCTTGGATGCGTTGATGGGTGGAGCTAAAAAAGTTGAAAATGAGTCGATCGTTCAAGCGGATCATCAGCAAAAAAATGATGTTGAACCAGTCATGATCAACGATGTGGCTGACTTGAATTCTCCGGCTGTCAAACAATGGGACGAAAAGTACCAACAAAATTCACAACAAACTGTGGACGTAAAAAAAGAATCGAATTATAAAACTGAAATACAGGCTTCAAAAGATTTTACTGAAAAAGAAGTTACAGGAAAAGAACCTTTCCCAGCTTTAAACTATTTTGGACAGATGCATGGGACTTTCTTATTTGCAGAATCGAATGACGGTTTTTATATTGTCGATCAACATGCGGCCCAAGAAAGGGTCAAATACGAGTATTATCGGGAACAGATCGGTCAAGTTTCTGCCGACCAACAAAATATGTTGTTACCGATCATTTTGACATATCCTGTCAATGATGCTTTAAGGATCGAGCAAAATAAGGATAAATTAGCTGAGGTCGGAATTTATTTGGAAGATTTTGGTCAAAATACGTTTGCGATCCATCAACATCCTACTTGGTTTAAAAAAGGTCAGGAAGAATCAATAATTCGTGAAATGATCGACTATGTCTTAACTGATAATAAGTTGACTGTAGCCAAATTCAGAGAAAAGACGGCTATCATGATGAGTTGTAAGAGATCGATCAAAGCCAACCATCATTTAGACGAAAAACAAGCACGATCGCTTTTAGAGCAGTTGCGTCAGTGTGAGAACCCCTATAACTGTCCTCATGGCAGGCCAACGTTAGTTCATTTTACGACAGGGGATATGGAGCACATGTTCAAACGGATCCAAGATCCACATCAGGGACATGATTTTTTGGATTAAGGATCTGCTTATTCCATGCTTCGTATAAAAAATGTTACAGTTGATAAGTTGGATGATGTCTTGGTCATTAGAACTGGAGAAGTATTATGTATGAATATTTTATTGGTTTGATCACCAGTGTTACACCGCATTATATTGTTTTGGAAGTGAATGGGATCGGTTATCAGTTAAATGTGGCTAATCCCTTCAGCTATCGGATCGATCATGAGAAGAAACAACAATTGTTTATTTATCAAGCAGTTAGAGAAAATGATGTCAGTTTATATGGCTTTAAAGATTTTCAAGAAAAACAGCTTTTTTTAAAATTGATCAGCGTTTCAGGCATCGGTCCTAAAAGTGCTTTAGCAATTTTGGCAACTGAGGATCATGCTGGATTGGTTAATGCAATTGATTCAAATGATGAATCTTATTTGACCAAGTTTCCAAGTATTGGTAAGAAAACTGCCAAACAGATCATTTTAGACTTGAAGGATAAAATGTCTGATCTTTCGACACAAACACCAATGATGGATGATCAATTACAATTAAGTCAGGCTGACGATCCTGTTTATTTAAAGGAGAGTTTAGAAGCTATGTTGGCCTTAGGATATACTAAAGCAGAAGTTAAAAGAGTTGGCAAAAAATTACGTGATTTTGACGGCAATTCGACTGACGAATATTTGCGACAAGCGCTGAAACTCTTGATGAAAAAATAGTATAGTAAAGGAGGTCTACGATCATGGATGATGATGAACGAATAATTTCAGGTGAAAGTACTGGTTTGGACGAAGAAAAAACTGAACTTAGCCTGCGTCCGCGGACATTAAAGCAGTATATCGGTCAGGAAAAGATCAAAAAAGAAGTTGCGATCTACATCGAAGCTGCTAAAAATCGTGAAGAACCACTTGATCATGTACTGCTATATGGACCTCCGGGTTTAGGGAAAACAACATTAGCGGGTGTTATTGCGACTGAAATGGGTGTTAATTTTAAAACGACCAGTGGTCCGGCCATTGAAAAGCCAGGTGATTTAGTGGCATTATTGAATGAACTTCAACCTGGTGATATTTTGTTTATTGATGAAATTCACCGTTTACCCAAAAATGTGGAAGAAATTTTGTATTCCGCGATGGAGGATTTCTATATCGACATTGTGGTCGGTCAGGATGCAACAGCTCATCCAGTGCATTTTCCGTTACCGCCATTCACTCTGGTTGGTGCTACCACTCGAGCAGGACTTTTGTCAGCACCTTTACGTGCACGCTTTGGAATAGTGGAACATATGAATTATTACACTGAAGATGAATTAACAGCGGTCGTTTTGCGTTCTGCAGCAGTTTTCGATTCGAAGATCGATCCGCAAGGAGCACATGAGATTGCCAGACGTTCACGGGGAACGCCGCGTGTTTCTAATCGTTTGTTAAAACGGGTACGTGATTTCGCTCAAGTTGCTCATAAAGAGAGTATTGATTTAGAAATTGTTAACTATGCGTTAAAGTTACTGCAAGTCGATGAACGCGGTTTGGATGAAACTGACCGCAAGATGTTAATGACAATGATCAAGCTTTATGCTGGAGGGCCAGTTGGTTTAGCTACAATTGCTGCCAATATCGGTGAAGAGACCGATACAGTTGCTGATATGATCGAACCATACTTAATGCAGATCGGTTTTGTTAAAAGAACAGCACGTGGTCGAATGGTTACGCCGGCTGCATATTCCCATTTAGGGCTCGATTTACATGATGAAAAAAATTAATAATAAAAAAGAAGGTATTACTAGTGTCTGAAGAACATTTAACTACAGAAGATTTTGATTATGATTTACCGCAAGAGCTAATAGCTCAAACTCCACTAAAGAAACGTGATGAATCACGGATGTTGGTATTGGACCATGTTAGTGGAAAATATCAAGACGATCATTTTTATAATGTAATTGATCAATTAAATCCTGGCGATGCCTTGGTTATGAATGATTCACGAGTAATGCCTGCACGCCTTTACGGAGATAAGCCTGCTACAGGTGGTCATTTGGAAGTGCTGCTATTAAATAACACTGATGGAGATAACTGGGAAACATTGGTTAAGCCTGCTAAGAGAGCTAAGGTCGGAACAGAGATCTCATTTGGTAACGGAAAATTAACTGCAACAGTTACTAAAGAATTGGACCATGGTGGACGAATGATCGAGTTCCACTATGATGGCATCTTTATGGAAATTTTGGAGAGTTTGGGTGAAACACCGCTTCCTCCATACATTAAAGAAAAGCTTGATGACCCAGAAATGTACCAAACGGTTTATTCTAAAGAAATTGGTTCTGCTGCGGCACCAACTGCTGGCTTGCACTTTACTAAGGAATTATTGCAAAAAATCGAAGACAAGGGAGTAAAGTTGGTTTACTTGACATTGCATGTCGGTTTGGGGACCTTCCGTCCTGTCACTGAAGAAAACATCGAAGATCACAAGATGCATAGTGAATTTTATAGTTTGAGTGAAGGATCAGCACAGACATTGAATGAAGTTCGTCAAAATGGTGGTAAGATCGTTGCGACAGGAACAACGACGATCAGGACACTTGAAACTATTGGAACAAAATTCAATGGTGAGATCAAGGCTGATAGCGGTTGGACAGATATTTTCCTAAAACCTGGTTATGAATGGAAAGTAGTGCAAGCGTTTATTACTAATTTCCACTTACCAAAATCCACTTTGGTAATGTTGGTTGCATCATTTACAGGTAGAGAAAATATTTTGAATGCCTACAAGCATGCTGTAGAAGAAAAGTACCGCTTCTTTAGCTTTGGGGATTGCATGTTTATTTATTAAAAGGGCGCAGAAAAACCGATGAGACTAAAATATTAGTGAACAAATGTGATAAACTGCGGTTTTTCAGCGATTTAAAGCATTTGTTGGCTAAGCGGAAAGTCTTGGCTTTCAAAGCCTGACTAAGAACGCAGGGCAAAAGCAAGCGGGAAGAAATGAGTATATCGGACTTAAACAAGCGGCGTGTGTTTTTTGCATTGTGCTGTTTAAGTTGGATAAACAAAACTTCTTGCTTGCCGCAGCCTGATAAAGAAAAATACACAATTTCTGATTGGATACAGTTAGAAATTGCATCAGAATAGGATGGAGTTTTAATGAGTGAAGCGGCAATCAAATACCGTTTGATCAAAAAAGAAAAACATACGGGGGCTCGTTTAGGTGAGATCACAACGCCGCATGGAACGATTCAAACACCGATCTTCATGCCAGTTGGGACACAAGCGACTGTAAAGTCACTTTCACCTGAAGAATTAAAAGAAATGAACGCCCAAATTATTTTGTCCAACACTTATCATCTCTGGGAACGACCTGGAGATGACTTGGTTGCTGAAGCAGGTGGATTGCATAAGTTCATGAATTGGGATCGGCCAATTTTAACCGATTCAGGCGGATTTCAAGTTTTTTCGTTAGCAAAGTTGCGTGACATCAGTGAGGAAGGCGTTCATTTTCGTAGTAATTTGAATGGTGCTAAATTATTTTTGTCACCTGAAAAAGCGATCCATATTGAAAATAATCTTGGCGCTGATATTATGATGAGTTTCGATGAATGTCCACCATTTTTTGAATCGTATGACTATATCAAAAAGTCGGTTGAACGGACATCACGCTGGGCTGAACGCGGTCTATTGGCCCATCAAAATCCAAGCAGTCAGGGTTTGTTTGGTATCGTACAGGGTGGCGGACATAAAGAATTACGAAAACAAAGTGCCCGAGATCTAACATCAATGGATTTTGCCGGTTATTCGATCGGTGGTTTGTCCGTAGGTGAATCCAAGGCGGAGATGAATCATGTCCTGGAATTTACGACACCTTTATTGCCAGAAAATAAACCCCGGTATTTAATGGGTGTTGGTTCGCCGGATGCTTTGATCGACGGTGCACTTCGCGGAGTCGATATGTTTGATTGTGTGTTACCGACTCGAATTGCGCGCAATGGGACTTGCATGACTTCTCATGGTCGTTTGGTCGTCAAAAATGCCAAATTTGCCAGAGATTTTCGACCAATTGATGAGAACTGTCACTGTTATACTTGTCGTAATTTTACGCGAGCCTACGTACGTCATTTGTTTAAAACAGATGAAACTTTTGGATTACGTTTAACAAGTTACCATAATTTGTACTTCTTATTAGATCTAATGAAACAAGTCCGTGAAGCAATTAAAAATGATGAATTGTTAGACTTTAAAGAAGCTTTCTTTGAACAATATGGTCTTAATAAGGCAAATGCGAAAAACTTTTAATTTTTTTAGAAAGATAGGTAGTCAGAAATAGGTTTTTCTGCTAAAGTTAATAGTGTATATTAAGTTAGGAGCGAGAAATAATGTATATTCTTGGTGCAGGAGGCGGCGCAGGCGGCCTTTCGACAATTCTTGTTTTTGTGGCTTTCATCGCTTTAATGTATTTCATGATGATCCGTCCACAAAAGAAACAACAAGATAAACGCAAGCAAATGATGGATGCCTTGAAAAAAGGCGATAATGTTGTCACTATTGGTGGTTTACATGGTGTGATCGATAGTATCGACGAAGCTGATAAATCAGTAACTTTGGATTGTGATGGCGTTTATTTGGTTTTTAACCGTTCCGCTATAGGTCGTGTTGTTGATCATGCATCAACACAGCCTGTTGGACCTTCGACAGAAGAGGAAACTGAAGAAAAGCCTGATAATGCAGCTGAAGATACAGCTTCAAATGATGATGTATCTTCTACTGATGCTGAAGACAAGCAAGATTCAGATGATTCAGAGAAATAATATGAACTCGATGTAAGTTCTCTTTGGAGACTTGCGTCGAGTTTTTTTGAAAGGTCACAAAATGTCATTTTCTCTTGTAGCTTATATATCTAATAAAAACCTTTTTCTTTAGTTAACTGCCACAATTTGGTAAAATTAAAGGGAAATAGTTTATTATGAAGGGAACGAATATAATGCAGATCACACGTCACGATCAACCACTTCAAACAAGTGGAGAACCTCAAAAAGTAGGGGAAAAGATGCCCAACTTTACTGTTACAAATGCTGAAGGAAAGCAAGTACAGTTAAAAGATCTTTTGATCAAGCCGAGTCTTTTTAGCGTTGTCCCAGATATTAATACTCGTGTTTGCAGTATTTCCACTAAGAAATTTAATCAAGAAGTTGACAAGTATGATGGAGTTAATTTTTATACGGTCTCTACAAATTCTCCTGACCAGCAAAAAGACTGGTGTGCCACTGAAGATGTGAAAAATATGCAGCTTCTTTCAGATGAACAAACAGAATTTGGACAAAAAACTGGTTTGTTTGTCAGTGAAAATAATACTGACGCTCGGAGTATATGGATCGTTGATCAGCATGGGACAATCCTATACCAGGAGCTTGTTCCTGAAATGACTAATGAGCCAAATTATGCAGGAGCACTTGGTTTTTTATCTGCTCTTTAAAAAAGAAATAGTTATTTAAAAGCGTAAGTCGATGATTTACGCTTTTTTTGAACTAAAATTTAACCAGTTAAATTATAATTTGATGATAATTTTGAACATCAAACTAAAAATATTTTTTTAAAATAGGATCTTTCTCTTTATAAACATAAGTTAACAGTATATATATGTATAAGAAAATAAAAATGATAATTTGTATAAAAAAGCTTTAAATAAGGTACATAATGCCTTTGTGGATACTGAAAAGACACGTTTCTGTTAGAAAATTAGGGAATATTTTTACTATCTAAAATCTTCGATATTAATTGTCCATAAAAATTTGACACATTTTATTTACTGTAATATCATTCTTTCATCGAATATTTTGATGTTCGAAATACTTTTGAGTGAGGTGGCAAGTTTGAAAATAATGGGTGCTCAAGAAATCATGGACTTGATTCCGAATCGCTACCCGATATGTTATATCGATTATGTTGACGAATTAGAACCTGGTGAGCGGATCGTCGCAACCAAAAATGTCACGATCAATGAATCTTTTTTTAAGGGTCATTTTCCAGGAAATCCGGTCATGCCGGGAGCATTGATCATTGAAACATTAGCACAGGCTGCTTCGATATTGATTTTAAAATCACCAGAGTTTAAAGGTAAAACGGCTTATTTGGGTTCAGTTCGGAATGCTAAATTTCGTGAGATGGTTCGCCCAGGCGATGTTTTAAAACTTGAGATCAAAATGATCAAAAAACGTGCGAACGTTGGCATTGTGGAGACTTTGGCTCGAGTAGCTGATAAAATTGCATGTAGTGCTGAATTGATGTTTGTCGTTGAAGAGACGGGTCAAAAGGTTTAACACCTTGCTAAAAGTGTCATATATGTTTTGGTTACCAAATTATTTGAATGGCAAACAAAAAAGGACGGTAAGGCGATGTCTGAAAATTATCAACGGATCAGTGATTCATTGGTTAAAATTTATTCCAATATTTTGCGGATCGAAGAAAGTGAATTGCGCAAAAGCCAATTTAATAACCTTACTATTCAGGAGATGCATGCTATCAATGCAATTTCTATGTATGAGCACAAAACAGCTTCAGAGGTGGCCAAAGAATTACATTTGACGCCAGGAACATTGACATCGACCATCGATCGTTTGGCAAAAAAAGGTTACGTTGAAAGAATTCGTTCTAAAGATGATCGGCGTGTTGTTCGACTTGGCTTAACTAAGAAAGGCAGGGTCGAGTATCGGGCACACGCTGCTTTTCACCACACGCTGGTCAAGGAATTTTTAAACGGCTTCAATGATGAAGAAGTCAGCGTGATCCAGCGAGCGCTAAGAAACCTAGAACGCTTTATGGATGATCATTCTTGATTATTGGGAGAAAACATAAAATGGGAAAAATAAGGATCGTTGAAACAGCAAGCTATGTTCCATCTAAGACGGTCTCTAACGATGAATTAAGTCACCTCATGGATACATCAGATGAATGGATCTCAGCTCGCACAGGAATCAAGAGACGTCATATCAGTATTGGAGAAAATACTTCTGACCTATGTACTAAGGTTGCTCAACGTCTTTTAGACCAAAGCGGCTGGCCGGCCGAATCATTGGATATGATTATAGTAGCAACTATGTCTCCAGATTCCTACACGCCATCGACTGCAGCTATAGTTCAAGGCAACATCGCTGCTAGCAAAGCCTTTTGCTTTGATATTTCTGCAGCATGTTCCGGTTTTGTTTATGGACTTGATGTTGCCGCTCGTTTTTTGGCCGGTAAAAAGGCAATGCGTACGATGCTGATCGGTGGTGAGGTATTATCCAAAGTCATCGACTGGCAAGATCGGAGCACAGCGGTACTTTTTGGAGATGGAGCTGCGGGAGTCTTACTTGAAAATAAGCAAACGGCTGCTTCAGAAATTTTGGCTAGTGTCCTAAAAACATATGGGGCACAGCACGATAAGTTAGCAGCCGGCAAAACGATGCCGCTAAGTAAGTTCCCCCCGCAAAAAAGTACGGTACTTCATCCGTTTGAAATGGATGGTCAAGCTGTATATAAATTTGCGACCCATGCCGTACCTGAGTCGATCAATGAAGCATGCGATCAGGCAGGAATATCTATGGAAGATGTGGACTTGTTTGTTTTACATCAGGCTAATGCTCGAATTGTTAAAGCAATAGCGAAAAGAATGAAACAACCACAAGATAAGTTTCCAATCAATATTGCTGAATATGGGAATACTTCTGCTGCCAGTGAACCTATTTTATTGGATGAGTTAGTTAAAAAAGAACAGCTCAAGCGAGGACAAGTAGTTGTGCTCAGTGGTTTCGGCGGCGGTTTGACCGTAGGAACACAAGTTATTAAATTTTAATAGACAAGTAATAATACTAATTAACAAATATTTATCAATCAAAAGGAGAAAATTATTATGAATGAACAGGAAATTTTGAAAAAAGTACAGGATATCGTTGTGGATGAATTAGATGTAGATGCTGCTGATGTTACTTTAGAGGCAGATATCAAGGATGATCTAGATGCTGACAGCTTAGACGTTTTTGAGATCATGAATGAACTTGAAGATGACTTAGATATCAAGTTAGAAGCAAGTGAAGATGTTAAAACTATTCAAGATGTTGTCAACTATGTAAAAAAAGAAATTGACGCAAAAGCTGAATAAGCGAGGTGAGCGGGATGGGAAAGGCTGCTATCCTTTTTAGCGGTCAAGGGTCTCAGTATAGTGAAATGGGACTTGATCTCTATGAAAAGGATCCTTTGTTTAAGGAGACTCTCGATCGGATCAATTCTGAAATAGGTTCATTTGATTTGCTTGAAGTTTTGGCCGATAAAAATCAGCAATTAGAGCAAACTATGTACCAACAACCTGCGATTGTTGCTTTAGGTTTAGGCCTTAATGCGATGGTCAAGCGTGATCTGCCAGAGCTGCCATTAGGTGGGATCGTTGGGTTATCGTTGGGTGAATACGCGGCTTTGATCACCGCTGATGCTCTGTCTGAAAAAGATGGTATCAAAGCACTGGAAGCCAGGGCTCGTTTCATGCAAGAAGATGCAGAAAATAGTCAAAGTAAGATGGCTGCATTATTGAAACCAGATATTGCTGCTGTTGAACAAATCTGTCGCAAGCTGGCTGAAAGCGGCCAGATCATTGCTGTTTCTAACTACAATTCGCCAAAACAAGTTGTGATCGGCGGACAAGCAGATGCCGTCTCTCAAGCTATTGCTCAAATCACTGATGCTAAAGCTGCTAAAAGGGCGATCGAATTGCCGGTTTCCGGCGCATTTCACACCAAACTTTTTGCGAATGCCAGTGACAAGATGGCTCCAATTTTACATGAAATCACTTTTTCTGAGCCAAGCGTGCCAGTCATTAGTAATACGACAGGTCAACCATTCGCTAAAGAGTCGATTCCTTTGACTCTGGTGAAACAAATCGTTTCTCCAACACACTTCGCAGATTGTATTTCTTACTTATTTGACAACGAAGATGTAGATACGACGATCGAGCTCGGTCCAGGAGGAACATTAACTCAGTTTGTAAAGCAAGTTGATCGTAAGGTCAAACGCTATCAAGTTGAAGATCACGACACTTATCAAGCATTTTTAGAAGAAATACGAGGTAATTAGATGGATCTAGAAGGTAAAACAGCTTTCATCACAGGGTCTTCTCGTGGGATCGGTAAACAGATCGCACTAGCATTTGCACAAGCGAAATGTAATGTGATCTTAAATGCCAGAAAAGAAGTCCCTGCTGACTTAGAAGAAGAAATTAAAGCATGTGGAGTAGAATGTACCACGATCTTGGGAGACATTTCTCAGGCCGAGGATGTTAAACGAATGGTCAAAGAAGCTTATCAAGCTTTTCCACAAATTGATGTTTTGGTCAATAATGCCGGTATTACAAACGATAAGTTGTTGATCGGTATGAATGAAGATGATTTTCGTTCAGTTATCGATGTTAATTTAGTCGGAACCTATGCAATGACTCGCGCAGTTTTACGAAAAATGAATAAAAAACGTTCAGGTGTCATTATTAATTTAGCTAGTGTAGTTGGTTTGCACGGTAATGTTGGTCAAGCAAATTATGCCGCCAGCAAGGCCGGTGTCATTGGCTTGACTAAGACAACTGCTAAAGAAGGCGCCTTACGTAATATTCGTTGTAACGCAATTGCTCCAGGAATGATCGAAAGCGATATGACCAAGATCTTAAGTGATAAAGTTAAAAAGCAACTGCTTGAAGGTATTTCACTTGGGCGTTTTGGAGATGCTAAAGAAGTTGCACAAACTGCGACATTTTTAGCACAAAATGACTATATTACTGGACAAGTTATTAGTGTTGATGGCGGAATGACAATTTAAAAGTTAAATGAAAGGAGGTCACTGCTGCAAGCTTGTCGTATCACGATATGCTAGTTAGTCAGGTGGCCTTCTGTCAAAAAAACAGGGTGAAGTGAACCGGTTAAAAGTAGCGCATGATCGGGCTTTACCAATAAGTCGCGATTTTGACGGCTTGTTGGTAAAGTTGGATAGGCGCAGACTTTTGGTTCACGCAACCCAACTACAAAAACAGGGTGAAGTGAACCGGTTAAAAGTAGCGCACGATCTGACCTTATCAATAAGTCGTGATTTTGACGGCTTGTTGGTAAAGTTGGATAGACGCAGACTTTTGGTTCACGCAACCCAACTACGAAAACAGAGCAAAGAAACCCGTTTAAAAGTGAGCACTAGCAGTCGTTGCCAACATATTGCATACGTTGACAACGTAGTGTTAGATTCGGTGAGTGGTTACCGTTTGGGTTTCGGATCTCAACTAGAAATTAGGGCAAGAAAGATTAAATGGGGCCTAAAAGGATTTTTAAGTAATGATCCTAATATAGCTCGAAAAACATAATCAAGGGAGCGTGAAGTATGACTAGAGTAGTGATTACCGGAATGGGGGCTGTGACCCCGATCGGAAATGATGCGAAAGCCTTTAGTGAAAACGTTTTGGCGGGGAAACTTGGTATCGACGAGATCACTAAATTTGATGCAACTGAAACTGGTGTTCATGTTGCAGGTGAAGTAAAAAATTTTGATGTCAAAGAAAGAGTTGGCAAAAAAGCAGGCCGCAGAATGGATCTTTTTTCACAATATGCAGTTCATAGTGCTTTAGAAGCAGCTGAACAGGCTGGCATCAGCGAAGGAAATACAGATCCTTATGAATTAGGTGTGATCTATGGTTCTGGGATCGGTGGTTTGACTACTATTCAAGAACAAGTTATCAAGATGCATGATAAGGGACCACAACGAGTTTCACCAATGTTTGTCCCAACTTCTATTGTAAATATGGCTGCCGGAAATATTTCAATTCGTCTGGGCGCCAAAAATATCTCAACATCAATCGTGACAGCTTGTTCTTCAGGTACGAATGCAATCGGTGAAGCTTACCGGCAAATTAAAGAAGGCCGAGCACAAGTAATGATCACTGGTGGTTCGGAGGCTTCTGTCAACGAGATCGGGATTGCCGGTTTTGCTGCCTTAACAGCTTTGACGACTGAAGCAGACAAAAACAAAGCATCTTTGCCATTTGACAGTAACCGTTCAGGTTTTGTTATGGGTGAAGGCGGAGCAACATTGATTTTGGAAAGTCTGGAACATGCACAAAAACGCGGAGCCAAAATTTTAGCTGAAATTGTTGGATATGGGTCGACTTCTGATGCTTATCACATGACATCACCTGATCCTTCTGGCGAAGGGGCAGCTCGGGCTATGCAACAAGCAATCGCTGAAGCACAGATCACACCGGCACAGGTCGGTTATATCAATGCCCATGGAACTGCTACACCAAGTAATGATTCAAGTGAATCTCATGCTATCAACCAAGTTTTCGGTAAAGATAGCGATGTTAAAGTCAGCAGTACTAAGTCAATGACAGGGCATTTATTAGGTGCAGCCGGTGCGATCGAAGCAGTTGCTACCGTTGCGGCCTTACAAACAGGGATTTTACCTCCTAATATTGGTTTAGTTGAACAAGACCCAGAATGTAAGGTCAATGTTGTGACAGAAATTAACGAGAAAAAAGCAGATTTAGAATATGCCATCAGTAATTCATTCGGATTTGGTGGTCATAATGCAGTATTGACATTTAAAAAATGGAGTGACTAACAGTTGGAATTTAACGAAATTAAAGATTTGATGGATGAATTTAATTCTTCAAGCACAAGAGAAATGGAAATTTCGACAGAAGGCTTTCACATCCATCTTAGTAAGAATGAAACATCTTTTCAGCCTGCAGCTCCTGTTGTCAATGCACCTGCTGCTCCAGTTCAAACAGCTAGTGTTCCACAAAAACAAGCTCCTGCTGAAGAAGAAAAGGTTGAAGAAAAAGGAACACCGATCAATGCACCGATGGTTGGAACAGTTTATTTGAAGCCGGAACCAGAAAAACCTTCATATGTTTCTGTTGGACAAAAAGTCTCTAAAGGTGACGTTGTTTGTATCATTGAGGCAATGAAGATGATGACTGAAATCAAAAGTGAAGTAGCTGGTACAATTAGAGAAATTTTGATTGAAAATGAAGAATTAGTTGAATTCGATCAACCACTATTCCTTGTTGAGGAGGGTTAAGATGACAGTTTTAGATTCAACTCAGATCCAAGAAATAATTCCGCACCGCTATCCGATGTTACTGATAGACAGGATCGAGGAACTAGAACCGGGACAAAGAGCAGTTTCAGTGCGTAATGTGACCGCACATGAGGAGATTTTCCAAGGACACTTTCCTGGCAACCCAGTTATGCCTGGGGTTTTGATCGTTGAAGCCATGGCACAGACTGGAGCAGTTGCATTATTGACTCTGGATGAGTTTAAGGGTAAGACCGCTTATTTTGGCGGCATCAAGACAGCCAAATTTAGGAAGGTCGTGCGGCCAGGTGATCAGATGAAAATCGAGGCCAATTTAGAAAAAATCAGAGGCAATGTTGGCCTAGGCAAAGCTGTTGCAAAAGTTGATGGAAAAAAGGCCTGTACGGCTGAAATCACATTTATGATTGGAGATTAGCAATTAGAATGTTTTCGAAAGTATTAGTAGCAAATCGTGGTGAAATTGCAGTCCGAATCATTCGTTCTCTGAAAGAATTGGGAATCAAGTCAGTAGCTATTTATTCCACGGCAGACCGGGAAAGTCTGCACGTTCAGTTAGCAGATGAAGCAGTATGTGTAGGGACAGCTCGACCGCAAGATTCATATTTGAATATGGAAAATATTTTGGCCGCAGCCGTGGGTACCGGTGCTCAAGCGATCCATCCGGGATTTGGCTTTCTTTCAGAAAACAGCCGCTTTGTTGAAATGTGTGAAGATTGCGGGATCACTTTTATCGGACCACGTTCAGAAACAATTGATTTGATGGGAAACAAGGCCAACGCTCGTGTTCAAATGCAAAAGAGCGGTGTTCCAGTGATCCCAGGCAGTGAAGGCTTTTTAAAAAATGCTACTGAGGCTAAAGAGGTAGCTAAAGAAGTTGGTTTTCCAATCTTACTTAAGGCAGCTGCTGGTGGCGGCGGTAAAGGTATCCGCCGTGTTGATGATGAAGATTCTTTAACGGCTTCATTTGAAGAAGCCAGCCGTGAAGCTCAGAGTGCGTTTGGTGATGGCCGCATGTATTTGGAAAAAATTTTGGGTAATGTTAAGCATATTGAAGTGCAGATCTTTTGCGATCAGCAAGGTAATTCAGTCTATTTTCCTGAACGTGATTGTTCGGTTCAACGGGGAAAGCAAAAAATGATCGAAGAGAGCCCTTGTTCGCTGATCACCGGTGATCAGCGGCGCCAGTTAGGTGAAATCGCCTTGCGTGCAGCGAACTCGATCAATTATTTAAATACAGGAACGATCGAGTTTTTAATGGATCAAAAGCATAATTTTTATTTTATGGAAATGAACACACGGATCCAAGTTGAACACACAGTTACGGAGATGGTAACCGGGATCGACTTGGTCAAAGCTCAGTTAAGGGTGGCTGCCGGTGAAAAATTACCCTTTGCACAAAAAAATATTCACCTCGAAGGTGCTGCAATTGAATGCCGAATTAATGCTGAAGATCCAAGTAAAAATTTTTTTCCATCTACAGGGGAAGTTAAATATCTCTATGTTCCAGTTGGAAACTTAGGAATGAGGATGGATACTGCTTTATATGCAGGTTGTACGATCTCGCCATTTTATGACTCAATGATCGCTAAGTTGATTGCTTTAGGCCATGATCGAACTGAAGCAATCGAAAAGGTCAAAAGATTATTAGATGAAATGATTATTTCAGGGATCACCACTAACCAGAAGTTTTATCTGGCGTTATTAGAAGATCCGGAGTTTAAAAAGGGTACGATTACCACGGACTATGTAGAACGGGTATTCTTGCCTGAATGGAAGAGAAGGGAAAGCAATGCAGCTGTTTGATGAACTGAAAACACTGGGACAAAAACATATCAAAGCAGATAAAAACGCGCAGCAAAGTGTGCCTAGTGGTGTCTGGTTAGCTTGTCCTAAATGTAAAAAATCAGTGTATCATAAAGATCTAGGTATTTATACTACTTGCCCTAATTGCGATTATGGTTTTCGAATCTCCAGTCGTCAGCGACTTGAATGGCTGACGGACAGCTTTTCCGAGATGGACCAAGATTTACAGACCGCTGATCCACTGGACTTTCCTGATTATGATAAGAAAATTGAGAAAGCTCAACGGGTTACCGATTTAAATGATTCTGTTTTGACTGGCGTAGCCAAAATCGGGGAGCAGGAATTTTGTTTGGGTATCATGGATCCTAAATTTATTATGGGTTCAATGGGTACCGTGACTGGTGAAAAAATTACTCGTTTATTCGAATATGCCACGGAGCACCAAAAAGCAGTCGTTTTGTTTACTGCATCTGGGGGAGCACGCATGCAAGAAGGAATATTTTCGTTGATGCAAATGGCTAAAGTCTCTCAAGCTGTTTATGCTCATTCCCAAGCTGGTCTGTTTTATCTTTCAATTATTACAGATCCAACTACTGGCGGTGTTACCGCTAGTTTTGCGATGCAGGGTGACATTATTTTGTCAGAGCCGCATGCATTAATTGGTTTTGCTGGGAAACGAGTGATCGAACAGACGATGCACCAAAAAATACCCGAAGATCTTCAAGATGCAGAAAATATTTTGAATCATGGCTTTATTGATGCGATAGTTAAACGTGAGGACGAAAAGAAAACTATTGTTTGGCTCTTAGAAATGAACCAAGGAAAGGCGGGCGAGCAGTCATCGTAAGTTTGTTTCCGAAAAAGCAGCGGACGGCCGGCGAAATCGTCGCAACCGCACGTGATGGACAAAAAGTTACCGGTCAGGAATTATTGGCAGAGATCTTTCCCGATTTTATGGAAATGCATGGCGATCGGCTAAATGATGATGATCCTTCTATCGTTGGTGGTTTAGCTCATTTTAACGGGCGGGCAGTGACCGTCTTAGTAATAGATAAAGGAACATCTGCCAAAGACCGGATCGCCAAACATTTTGGCAGTCCGGCACCTGCTGCCTATAGAAAATCACTGCGTTTGATCAAGCAGGCTGAAAAATTTGAACGGCCGGTTTTAGCTTTTGTCAATACAGCTGGTGCTTATCCGGCTGCAAGTGCAGAAGAGCAAGGTCAAGGCGAAGCAATTGCAAGAAATTTACTGGGGATCGCCGGTGTTAAAGTTCCGCTATTAACGGTGATCTATGGTGAAGGCGGTAGTGGCGGTGCTTTAGCATTGGCGTGCGGTGATGAAGTTTGGATGAGTGAAAATAGTATGTATTCAGTGCTTTCACCCGAAGGATTTGCTTCAATTTTATGGAAAGATGCTAGTAAATCGGATGAAGCTGCGGAGGTAATGCAATTAACTCCAGAAGATTTGCTAAAGGCAAATATTATTGAAGGAATCATTCCGGAACCCAATGCGCATAAGCGTTTTTGTAAAAATATCATTCAAATTTTGAGACCAGAACTTGAAAAACTTGAAAAATTATCACCTGATGAATTAGTAGCGCAAAGAAAGGCCAGATTTAGAAAATTTTAGTAAAGTAGGTAACTAAGTTATGACCGCTTGGGACTAATGTGCTGAAATCTATTTGGTCGTTGAAACATCTAGTTGGGTTAAAAAACAAGGGAGCGATTTTTATGGGAAGTTTGTTAGAAGGAAAGAAAATTTTAGTGATGGGCGTTGCTAATAAACGTTCGATTGCTTGGGGCTGTGCTTCACAATTAAAAAAACAAGGAGCTACAGTCATTTATACTTATCAAAATGAACGGATGAAAAAAAGTATTAAAAAGTTAGTTGATAATGAAGACTTGTTGATTGAATGCGATGTTGCTACTGATGAAAGTATGGATAAAGCTTTTTCTGAGATCAAGGAACGTTTTGGTAAACTCGATGGTATCGTTCATGCCATTGCATTTGCCAATAAAGAAGAATTAGATGGTGATATTCAAAATACTAGTCGTGACGGTTATGCGATGGCTCAAAACATTTCATCATACTCATTACTAGCTGTTGCGCGTTATGGTAAAGAGATTTTAAATGATCCTGCAAGTATTGTTACGCTAACGTATTTTGGTTCTGAAAGGGCGATCCCTAATTATAATGTAATGGGCGTTGCTAAAGCTGCTTTGGAAGCGAATGTACGTTACCTGGCTCGTGATATGGGACAATACGGTGTCCGTGTCAATGCGATCTCTGCTGGAGCAGTGAAGACACTCGCTGTTACTGGTGTTAAGGATCATTCGACTTTACTGTCAGAATCAGAAAGTCGGACTGTTGATGGTAACTCGGTAACTACTGATGAAATCGGCGGAGCATGTGCCTTTTTGATGAGTGATTTGGCAACTGGTGTTGTTGGTGACACGATCTACGTTGATAAGGGTGTCCATTTGATTTAATTTGTAAACATACTTAAGAATGCCTCGTGTTTGATAGTTGATCTATTAAATATGGGGTATTTTAATTGGCTGCAGTCATACTTGTTATTTAATAAAGTTAAAATTAATATGTTAAGAGACTATCAATTCTTTAGAAACATCTGACTGGTCTTGATAAAATAAACAATGGTACAATAAGTTGTGATTAGTAAAAATATATGAAAGTGGTGCGCAATAAAATGACAAATGAAAAAAAAGCGTTGTTTATTATCTTTGGTGGGACGGGAGATTTGGCCCAACGCAAATTATATCCTTCATTGTTTAACTTGTATAAACAAGGGTATTTAAAAAAGCATTTTGCCGTTGTTGGGACCGCCCGGCGACCGTGGACTAACGAACGCTATCAAGAAATTGTACGTAATTCTATTTCTGGTATGGAAGTCACTGCGCAACAGGCAAATGAATTTTCAAGCCATTTTTACTATCAGTCACATAATGTAAATGATACCGAACACTATGAAACTTTGCGGAAATTGGCTGATGAACTGGAAAATAAGTATGAATTTGAAGGTAATAGAGTCTTTTATTTGGCGATGTCCCCCCAATTCTTTGCTACGATCTGCCAACACGTTAAAACTCAAGGACTCGTGACTGAAAAGGGTTATAATAGGGTTGTGATCGAAAAGCCATTCGGTCATAATGTCAAAAGTGCTTGTGAATTGAATGACAGCATTAATAAGTATTTCCCAGAAAAAGATGTTTACCGGATCGATCATTATTTAGGCAAAGAAATGATTCAGAGTATTCCAGCTTTGCGTTTTAGCAACAATATTTTTAATGCTTTATGGAATTATCGTTACATTGACAACATTCAGATCACTTTAAGCGAAGCCTTGGGCGTTGAAGAACGTGCGGGTTATTATGAAAATGCTGGTGCTTTGCGGGACATGGTTCAAAATCATATCTTGCAAACCGTTGCTTTGCTGACTATGAATGCGCCGACGATGTATGCAGATGAAGATATTCGCAAGGAAAAAATCAGTGCTCTGAAAGCTTTGCGTGTTTATGATCCAGAAGGTGTTAAACAAAATTTTGTTCGTGGACAGTATGGTCCAGGCAATGGACAAGTTGCTTACAGGGAAGAAAATCAGGTCGATCCACATTCTCAGACAGAAACATTTGTAGCGGGACGGATCTTTGTTGATAATATGAGCATGGCTGGTGTCCCGATTTATATTAGAACCGGGAAACGCTTAACGAAAAAAGAAACCCGCATTGATGTAGTCTTTAAGAATGCACCATACAATGTTTTTGGTCATGGAAAATTAAAACGCAATATTTTGTCGTTTAAGGTGGAGCCAAATCCAGGGATGGAACTGCGTTTAAATGGTAAAAAAGTTGATTTTGACCAATACAGTATTCAAAGTATGCATTTGCGGCATGAACATGGCGAAGAGATCCAGTCTAAGATGCCGGTTGGCTACGAAAAACTTTTGTATGATGTTTTGCAAGGGGATTCAGCCAGTTTCTCACATTGGGATGAAGTTTACTATTCTTGGAGATTTGTCGATTCTATCCGTCAAGCTTGGGATCAAGAAAATCTGCCAGAAGATGCCTTTCCCAATTATGCCTGTGGCTCAATGGGACCAAAGGCTGCAACTGATCTCTTAAAAGAGGATGGAAATAAGTGGCATTTTCGTCCAGATGAGGCGTAGGATCTCACAGTAAATATTTTATAATTGAATATTGGATGATAAAATAGCAGTGACAAGGTTTTTGTTGCTGCTATTTTTAACTCGATTTTTAGTGTAGGGGGTGGGCAAAAGAAATGGATGATCGCAAGATAATTCATATTGATATGGATGCTTTTTATGCTTCGATCGAAATGAGAGATGACCCGAAACTGGCATCGTTGCCGTTAATAATTGCCCGTGATCCGCGTAAAACTGGTGGACACGGCGTGGTCGCGACTGCTAATTACGTTGCGCGTTCATATGGGATTCATTCTGCAATGAGCAGTCAGAAAGCCTTAAAGCTATGTTCACAAGCCTACTTTAAGGATCCTGATTTTAAAAAATACCGCGCCGTTTCCAACCAGATCCATGAGATCTTTCATGAATATACTGACTATATTGAACCGATTGCCTTCGATGAAGCCTATTTAGATATCACGTCTAATAAAAAACACCTTGATTCAGCTCTTCAAACTGCGCGGATGATCCAACAAGAAATTTTCACTAAAGTACATCTGACCTGTTCTGCAGGTATTTCTTATAATAAATTTCTAGCAAAACTTGCTTCGGATTATCGTAAACCTGTGGGGATCACACTTGTCAGGCAAGATGAAGTCCAAGATTTTTTATTTCCTTTAGCAATTGAGAAGTTTCGGGGTGTTGGTAAAAAAACAGTGCCTAAAATGCACCAATTGGGTGTCTTTACCGGTAAAAATCTATATCAATTGAGTTCTGGTGAGTTGATCTCTCATTTTGGCAAAATGGGCTATATTTTGTATCAACGAGTACGTGGGATCGATGAGCGTCCGGTCGAATGGCAAAGGAGCAGAAAGTCATTAGGGAATGAGAGGACCTTTGATCGCCCGTTGACAACTGTTGCTTCCGTTGAGAGTTTTCTTCAAAAAAGTGCAAAACGATTGGCCAACGAACTTGACCATCAACAAAAACACGGCAAGACTCTAGTTATTAAAGTCAGAAATTCTGAATTTGAAACTACTACTAAACGTATTACTTTAGATGACTATTTTCCAAATGATAGCCAGACCTTTCAATTTTACGGCAAAAAACTATTGGAACAGATCCAGTCAAATGAACACTATGATGTCAGACTGTTAGGATTGACTGTTACTAATTTGGCACCTTTAGAGTTTGAAAATATCGTCTTGCCTTTATGGCACAATAACAGCGATCAGTTGTAAAGTTGTTTGGTAACATCCAAGCATTTTTGTTTAGCAAGTCGGGGTCAGAATGCTTTGAAACTTAGGATGAAAAAATGTATAGTAAAGTGTTAGATAAAAAAACGAGACTAAATTATTATATGAACAGTTTTCGTTGACAATTTTAAATAAATTAAAAATTATAAGGAGTTTTTTATGTCGATTCAAGAAAAGATAATTGAGCAAATCGAAAAATATGAGACGATCATTATTCACCGCCATCAGCGGCCAGATCCGGATGCAATCGGCTCACAGTGCGGTTTGGCTACAGTTATCAGAGAAAGTTTTCCAGATAAGAAAGTGTTCCAGGTCGGATCTAAAGCTAATGGGTTGGCTTGGATAGCTGAAGAACAAGAAATTGAAGACAAAGAATATGAAAATGCGTTGGTGATCGTGGTCGATACTGCCAACACGCCTCGCGTTGATGACAGCCGTTATACAAAGGGAAGAATGCTGATCAAAATTGATCATCACCCAAACGATGATGCTTTCGGTGATCTCAGTTGGGTAGTTCCTAGTGCATCCAGCACTTCTGAATTGATTTATGATCTTACAGCAGCTTCTCATGGCAAAATGCAGCTTTCAAAAAATGCAGCTCGGATGTTATATGCGGGGATCGTTGGTGACACCGGTCGTTTCATGTATGATGCAACAACACCACACACGATGCGGGTCGCTGCAGGGCTAATGGAGACTGGTTTTGACGCTGCTGGGATCAATCGTCAGTTAGACGATATCGCGCCAGCAGTTGCTCGGCTTTCCGCGTATGTTTGGGAAAATATGCAGATCACTGAACATAATGCGGCTTATATTGTGTTGACTACGGATATTTTAGAAAAATTTGAACTGGGAGATGCTGGAACTGCAGGCATCGTTCCCTTACTGGGAAAGGTTTCTACTGTCAAATGCTGGACGATTTTTGTGCAGCAAAAAGATGGTTCCTACCGTTTAAGGATCCGTTCTAAAAAGCCGATCATCAATGAATTAGCTAAAGAATATGGTGGCGGAGGACATCCATTGGCCAGTGGCGCAATGATCAAGGAAGATTCTTCGATCAAAGAATTTGTAGACAAGTTAGACCAAATCGCAGCAGGCGATATAGGAGAAGATAATGACAAATAGATTTACAGATTACAACTTTAAGCCCTTTGTGCAGCGGGCACTTGAAAATTTGAATTTTACTGAACCGACCGAGGTGCAAAAAAGACTTTTACCTCCTATCATGCATGGTAAAAGTGTTGTTGGACAAGCGCAGACTGGTAGTGGCAAGACGCATGCTTTTTTGCTGCCGATCTTTAATAAGTTAGATGTGCAAGAACACGAAGTTCAGGCTGTTATCACTACTCCTAGCCGAGAATTAGCATATCAGATCTATGATGCAGCTAAGCAAATTGCGGCACAGTCTGAACAAAAAATCTCAGTAGTTAATTATGTTGGCGGTACTGACAAGAAAAGACAGACGGCTAAACTGGAAAATCATCAGCCTCAAATCGTGATCGGTACTCCCGGACGCGTTTTGGACATGATCAATACTCATGAATTAGACATCCATGCAGTCAAATATTTTGTTGTTGACGAAGCAGATATGACATTAGACATGGGTTTCTTAAAAGAAACCGATGCTATTGCCTCGGCATTGCCTGAAAAGTTACAGATGATGGTCTTTTCAGCAACGATCCCGGTTAAATTAGAACCGTTTTTAAGAAAATATATGAGCAATCCAGTAATAGAGGTCGTTGAAAATCGCGCGGTCATTAGTCCCACGGTTGATAATTGGCTGCTTTCGACTAAAGGCAGAGACCGCAACCAATTGATCTACAAATTATTGACAATTGGTGAGCCGTATTTAGTTTTGGTTTTTGCCAACACCAAAGAAAGAGTTGACGAACTGACCGAATATTTGCGTAAATGTGGGTTAGAGGTGGCTAAGATCCATGGTGGATTACAACCGCGGGAAAGAAAACGAGTCATGAAGAAAATCCACAATTTAGACTATCAGTTTGTAGTTGCAACGGATCTGGCAGCACGGGGGATAGACATTGAAGGTGTCTCTCATGTTATCAATGATGATATTCCCAATGATTTGGAGTTCTTTATTCATCGGGTTGGTCGGACAGGTCGGAATAATATGTCCGGTACAGCAATCACTTTGTATGGTCCAGATGATGATCAAAAGGTTTCTGAACTTGAAGATATGGGTATCAAATTTAGTCCCAAGGCTATTAAAGATGATGAGATCGTTGATTCATATGATCGTGAACGTCGAATTAAGCGCAAGAAACGCCATGATCCGATGGATCCTTCCTTACGAGGCATGGCTAAAAAAGAGAAAACCAAGCATAAGCCTGGCTATAAGAAGCGGATCAAAAGGGCAATCAAGAAAAATGAACAGCAAAAACGTCGGATCGAACAGCGTGCTCAGCGGAGAAAAAATAAGCGTTAGTATTGGCTTTCAGCTTACTAGTTATTGCGACATGTGAAATTGATGGTTTTTATGTTTCATGTTTAACTTTATTGACTTTTTCGTGGAAAATAACTATACTTTTAAATTATAAATGGTTTTGGGACATATTTTTCTGGAGCTCCGTTTAAGAGAGGATCTGTTTGCTGAGAGGGTCTACGTGAAACAGATTAATGCTACCCACGATAAAACTTAAATAATAGCTGGTAAAAGCACAAAGAGGTAAACGATGAACATCGTTGCAAGCAAGGTGGTACCGCGCATTAGGCGTCCTTGTTAGCAACGATGTTTTTTGTAAAAATTTGTTTAGCATAATGGTGTTTAGTGTTTGGGCAGTATAAATGACGGCACGATAATTATCTTGCAATGCGTTTGTCAGCTTGCCAAACGACTAAGTACCAGTTAGCTTTTTTGGTAATTATGGAAGGGAATTTATTTATGAAAAAATTATCTAGTGCACAGATTCGGCAGATGTATTTAGACTTCTTTAAAAGCAAGGGGCACGATATTTTAAAAAGTGCTCCGCTTGTACCTCAGGATGATCCAACTTTATTATGGATCAACTCAGGTGTTGCAACAATGAAAAAGTATTTTGATGGTTCAGTTGTTCCTAAAAACCACCGTTTGACCAGCTCTCAAAAGTCTATTAGGACTAATGATATTGAAAATGTTGGTCATACCGCACGACATCATACGTTATTTGAGATGTTGGGAAACTTTTCTGTTGGCGACTACTTTAAAAAAGAAGCAATTACTTGGGCCTGGGAACTTTTGACCAGCCCTGACTGGTACGGTATGGATCCAGAAAAATTGTATATCACAGTTTATCCCAAAGACCAAGATTCTAAAAAAATATGGGAAAAAGTCGGTGTTGCTCCGACACATATCTTCGAAGCAGAAGACAACTTTTGGGATATTGGACAAGGACCTTCTGGCCCAGACTCAGAGATTTTTTATGACCGTGGCCAGGAAATGAATAATTTAGCAGAAGATGACCCGGAAAGTTATCCTGGCGGTGAAAATGAACGCTACCTTGAAATTTGGAATATCGTATTTTCTGAATTTAATCACAAGCCTGATAATACCTATGAACCATTACCACATAAAAATATTGATACGGGTATGGGCTTGGAACGTTTGGTATCAGTTTTTCAGAATGCTAAAACTAACTTTGAAACTGATCTATTTATGCCACTCATTCAAAAAACTGCTGATTTTTCAAATGGTTACCAGTACGGACAGGATAAAGCAACAGATGTTTCATTTAAAGTCATCGCTGATCATATCCGGGCCATCACATTTGCAATCGGTGATGGGGCCTTGCCAAGTAATGACGGTCGGGGCTATGTTATCCGCCGCTTGATCAGAAGAGCCGTTATGCACGGTAGAAAATTAGGGATCGAAAATGCTTTCTTGTATAAACTGGTTCCTGTAGTTGGCGAAATCATGAAATCTGCTTATCCGGAAGTTTTAGATCAGGCAGATTACATTGGAAAAGTAGTCCGCGATGAGGAAAATCGTTTTAATGTGACATTAAAAGATGGTATGGAATTGATGGACAACTTGATTCAAGCAACTAAACAAAATGGTCAAGATACTATTGCCGGTAAACCAGTCTTTAAGTTATACGATACCTATGGTTTTCCTGTTGAATTGACCGAAGAGTATGCCGACGATAATGGCCTGAAAGTTGATCATGCTGGTTTTGAAAAAGAAATGAAAGCTCAAAAAGATCGAGCACGTGCCGCAAGAAGTGATGCTAAGTCTATGGGTGTGCAGGACGCTTTGTTAACAGATATTAAAACACCTAGTGAATACGTCGGTTATGACACATTAGCCGCTTCTGGTGTTTTGAAAGATATTATCGTTAAAGATAAGATCCTCGATAAAATTGCAGACGGACGGGCACGGATGCTCTTTTCGCAAACTCCTTTTTATGCTGAAATGGGGGGACAGGTTGCAGATACAGGTGTGATCAAGGATCGTCTCGGCAATGTTGTTGCTGAAGTCACTGATGTACAACATGCACCAAACGGACAAAATTTGCACACTGTTGAAGTTAAATCCACTATGGTTTCTGGTGAGGAGTACCAGCTAGAAGTCGACGTTAAACGGCACAATAAGATCAAAAAGAATCACACGGCAACTCACTTATTGGATCAGGCTTTACGCGATGTTTTAGGTGAACATGCTCATCAAGCTGGTTCGTTAGTTGAACCGACATATCTACGCTTTGATTTCACCAACATGGGCAATGTGACACCAGAACAATTAACGCAGGTCGAACAGATCGTGAATGAAAAAATTTGGGCAAATATAGCGGTGACAACAACAGTAACTGATATTGAATCAGCTAAAAAAATGGGGGCAATCGCCTTATTCTCCGAAAAATATGGGGACGTTGTTCGTGTTGTTTCTGCTGGTTATTATTCACGTGAATTTTGTGGAGGAAATCACGTTGACAATACAAGTGAGATCGGATTATTTAAGATAATTTCTGAGTCTGGGATCGGCGCAGGAACACGTCGGATCGAAGCAGTTACTGCGCGTGAAGCTTTCGAATATCTCGAGGGTCAAAACAACTTGTTGCAAACGGCTGCGATTGATTTGAAGATTGCTAAAACAAAGGATGTTCCGGTTAAAGTTGAAAGTTTATTGGAAAAAGTTAAACAATTAGAAAATAAAGTTCAAAGTTTAGAGGATAGATTTGCCAGTCAACAAGCTGCCAATGTTTGGGGAAATGTCCAAATTGTTGGGAAACACTCAATCGTGGCTGAACAAGTTAATGTCTCCGGCATGAACCAGTTACGCCAGCTGGCTGATCAGTGGAAGGCAAAGAAAATTTCCGATGTTCTTATTTTGGCTACACAAACGGACGATGGCAAAGTCAATTTATTGACAGCCATGTCAACGGCTTGTGTGAAGGAAGGCCTTAAGGCTGGGGATCTGATCAAGAAAATTGCACCTCTTGTTGGGGGTGGCGGCGGTGGTCGTCCTGATCTTGCGCAAGCAGGCGGGAAGAAACCAGCTGGAATTTCAGATGCCTTGAAACAAGGTGTTCAATGGCTTGAAAATCAGGAAAATAACTAAAAATATGTAACTAATAAGATTTCATTTCTATCTCTAAATGATTACGTCTTGATTACAAGTTGCACATTCCATTGTTACAACCTCTATGTTTTAGTAAGATTGTAACAAGAGTAACTGTTAACGCGGAGGTGCAGGGAAATGAGTTCGTTGGATGAAACGAGATACTTTAATTTTGATGACAATGGCCCTAAAGATGTACATGATACCCTTGAAACGGTCTATCGTTCATTGGAAGAGAAGGGCTACAATCCTATAAATCAAATCGTTGGATACTTATTGTCAGGTGATCCTGCCTACATTCCACGATTAAATGATGCGCGAAATTTAATCCGTAAACATGAACGTGACGAAATTGTCGAAGAGTTAGTGCGTTCATATTTAAATAAGGGGGATCAGCACTAGTGTCACGAATTATGGGCCTAGATGTCGGCTCGAAAACAGTGGGCGTGGCAGTTAGCGATCAGTTAGGCTGGACAGCTCAGGGCGTGGAGATCATTAAGATCGATGAAGACCAGGAACAGTTTGGACTGGAACGAGTTGCACAGTTAGTTGCCAAGTACGAAGTAACAGCCTTTGTACTCGGTCTGCCAAAAAATATGAACAATACGCTTGGACCGCGTGTTGAAGCTAGTCAGGCATACGGCGAGTGTTTGAAAGAAAAATTTGGTCTTCCAATTGATTATCAAGATGAACGTTTGACGACGGTCGAGGCTGAGAGGATGTTGGTCGAGCAAGCCGATACCTCAAGAAAAAAGCGAAAAAAAGTGATCGATAAGTTGGCGGCCAGTCTAATTTTACAAAACTATTTGGATCGTCATGGAAAGCTACTACAAAATCTCTAAGAAATGGGGCGTTCTTGATGAGTGAAGAACAAAATAACGCTGACAATAAAATTACTTTAGTTGATGATGATGGTAATGAGACTGAATATGAGATCTTGTTTACCTTTGATTCTGAAGATTATGGGAAGTCATATATTCTCTTAGTTCCAGCTGACTCAGAGCCAGAAGAGCAAGTCGATGTACTTGCCTTTTCATATGATCCTAATGCATCAGGAGCAGAAGATGAAGACATTGATTTAATTGAAATCGATGATGATGATGAATGGCAAATGGTCGAAGATGTCTTAGATACCTTTTTAAATGATGAAAATATGCAATGATCAATTGCATCAAGTCAATTATTAACATGAAAGCAACCAGGGCCGGGTCAAGGTTTTGGCTGCTTTTTTACTAGTTTTTGAACGATATCAATGAGTTGCAGTTTGTTTAAAAATCTGGCATTTAGCTTAATGCAAAGAGAAATTATGCTAAAATAAAATTTGTGTATTAAAGCGGTGAATGGAGGAGCTAGAATGTCTGCAGACAAAAAAAGATTTAAAATGCAAATCGCAAATAAAAATTATGTAGTGATCGGGGATAGTACTTCTGAGCATATGCGGGCTGTTTCTCAACTGGTCAATGAACAAATGACAGAAATTATGGCTGCCAATGTTAATCGCGAGGATGCAGCAATTTTATTAGCGATAAATGCAGTTTCTGACCAACTAAAAAAACAAAAGGAATTAGATGATATTCGTGATAAAAATAAGTTTGATGGGAAATAGTAGGTGAGTGAATGCTAGTTTCACTAATAATTTTACTCATTTTGGTAATGGGATTTCGCTACGGTTTCAAGCGGGGGTTATTGCAAACCTTGCTCAGTGTGGTTGGCTATGTACTAGTTTTACTTTTGTCCTTGTATCTTTCTGGACCGTTGGGCGAATTTCTAACACAATATATGCCTGCTTTAGATCAAGATCCTGGTAGTACTGGCACATTTACTCTTCTTTTTTATAGAATTTTGGCTTTTTGGATTATTGCAATTTTAGGTGGTATCATTTTACGGATCGTGACCAATACCTTTACATCGATCACAAAATTGCCCGTGATCTCTCAATTTAATGCACTGGCAGGTGGGTTGGCCTGGCTGATCATTGCTTATACAGTAGTATTTTTCGGCTTACTTTTATTAGCGACCAGTCCTACATCCCAAGTACAAGAATCCTTAGAAAATTCTGCGATCGCAGAAAAAATAATAAAAGAGACCCCCATTTTTTCGAGACAAATTTTTGATAAATGGATAAAGTGAATGGTCAAAAGAGGTGGAAATAATGAATGAAAAAAGTTTGACGACATTAGAATATTTTAAGATCAAGCAACAGGCTAAACAATATTTAGTCACGGATATGGGACAGAAAGAACTAACAAAATTACTCCCCTTTACTACTAAGGCTGAAATTGTACTTGCTCTTAGCGAAACGAAAGACGCAGCTGACATTTTGCGTTTAAAAGATGGGATACCATTGCCAAAAATCACAGATGTTAAACCTTTTTTAAAGCGATTGGACATCGGTGCGTCGTTGAGTGCCAAAGAGTTAGCTGCAGTGGGAAAAGTTTTACGTACTACAAGCGAGGTACGACGATTTTTTGTAAATTTACAAGATGATGATGTAGCTTTAGATAAGCTTTATGAAACAGCTTTTGACCTGGAAACTTTGCCCCAGGTTACTAAAAGGTTAACCTTGTCAATTGAAAATGACGGTCATGTGACCGATGATGCATCTAGTTTGTTAAAGAGCCTTAGACGACAGATCATTACAACTGAACAAAGTATTCGCGATACATTGGCTGACTTTACTCGGGGAAAATCTGCCAAGTATTTAAGTGAAGCGGTAGTTACTATTCGACAAGATCGCTATGTGTTGCCAGTTAAAGCAGAATACCGGAATTCTTTTGGTGGGCAGGTTTATGATCAAAGTACGAGTGGTCAGAC
Organism: Ligilactobacillus acidipiscis; assembly: GCF_900116935.1. NCBI lineage: Bacteria > Bacillati > Bacillota > Bacilli > Lactobacillales > Lactobacillaceae > Ligilactobacillus > Ligilactobacillus acidipiscis. Next base: position 1,634,880 of record NZ_LT630287.1, on the reverse strand, counting down.
ACTCTTTATTGAACCAAAACAGATCGTGGCACTTAATAATAGATTATCTCAGCAAGAAGCTGCACAAAAAGAAGAGGTCCGGCGTATTTTGCGTGAGCTTTCGGAACTGATCGCGCCATATACGTCCGAAATCGAAGCTAATGCGCAACTTTTAGGACACTTGGATCTTGCTAATGCTAAGGCTGCTTATGCTAAGGATCTGGGTGCATCAGAACCATTTTTAACAGATGACGATTCATTGTATTTTAGGCAGGCATGGCATCCATTGCTTGATCCTAAAAAAGCAGTTAAAAATGACATCATGTTAGGGAAAGATTTTAAAACAATGTTGATCACTGGTCCCAATACTGGGGGGAAAACGATCACACTAAAAACTATTGGTTTGATTCAACTAATGGGTCAATCAGGCCTGTTTATCCCTGCAAATGAAGGTAGTCGGATCTGTATATTTGCTGAAATATTTGCTGACATTGGCGATGAACAGTCGATCGAGCAAAATCTTAGTACTTTTTCTTCACACATGACAAATATAGTTGATTTTTTGGATCAAATTTCACCCAGGTCTTTAGTCTTATTTGACGAATTAGGCTCAGGTACTGATCCACAAGAAGGTGCAGCTTTAGCAATCGCTATTTTAGATGACGTGGCTGCTAAGGGAAGCTATGTGGTTGCAACTACACATTATCCTGAGTTAAAAGTGTACGGTTATGAGCGTCCTGAAACGGTCAATGCTTCTGTTGAATTTGACAGTAGTACTTTGAAACCAACTTATAAATTGCTGATCGGTATTCCGGGGCGAAGTAATGCTTTAGATATTTCTCGCCGTTTAGGTTTGCCGCAAACGATCATTGATTCGGCAACCCAATTAGTCTCAAAGGACAGTCAAGATCTTAATAATATGATCGGCGACCTAGTTCAAAAACGACATGATGCTGAAGAAGAGAAAATTCAAACTCATAAATATCTAGTAGAATCTGAACAATTGCACTCAGACCTTGAAAAGGCATATGCTGCTTTAAATGACCAGCGTGACAAGCTTTTAGAAAAAGCTAAACAAAAGGCTAATGATACGGTAGCTGAGACTACGAAGAAGGCTGATCAGATAATTGCTGATCTTCGTCAGCTGAGACTGAATGGCGGTCTAAATGTTAAAGAAGATAAGCTGATCAATGCCAAAGGACAACTGAATAAACTTCACCAACCTGAAAATTTGCAGAAGAACAAAGTTCTAAAACGTGCTAAACAAAAGCATGACCTGCACCCGAATGATGATGTCTTAGTCAAAACATATGGTCAGAAAGGTGTTTTGCTGCATAAAGCAGGGAATCATGACTGGAAAGTACAAATTGGTATTCTTAAAATGAAAATCAATGAAAATGACCTTGAAAAAATCTCTGTGTCTGAAGAAAACAATCAAGACAACAAAGCTTCTGTCAAAAGAACTGCCAGCAGTGGGATCTCTACCAGCCTTGATCTACGTGGCCAGCGCTATGAAGAAGCATTGACCAATGTTGATCGCTATTTGGACAGTGCACAGCTTGCGGGTTATTCGTCTGTAACCTTGATTCATGGAAAAGGGACAGGTTCTTTGCGTCAAGGGATTATCAAGTATTTAAAAAATAGCCGTTCTGTTAAGAGCTTTGAATATGCTTCTCCTAACGCTGGAGGCAATGGTGCGACTATTGTACATTTAAAGTAGTGAAAAAGCAGTAGGTGAGCTTGTATTAGAGCTCTGCTTGCTGCTTTTGAATTATGAGTAGGTTAAAAAAGTAGGTTCTTTATCAAGTGGTACTGATGAAATGAATTATTAAAAATAATAAGCAATTGGTCTACTTGGTCAAGCTGCTTGTTCCTGAATGGAATGAGCAGCTTTTTTAAGTGCGCCCGGCATGGGCAGTAACTAGGCGGTGTAAGTCCGCTGTGAGCCGTAGTGGCCGGTATCACGAGTCGAAGACAAGGGTGTCTATCGTGAGGTAGAATCTGAAGGAAGTCCTAGACGAAACATCGAATCGATGAACAAGAAGTGGCTAAAAGGCTGGAAACGGTGGGATGAGATTGCTTAACAAATCGAAGTCCCTGACCACTCGAAACCGTCACAGTAAAGCCAACGGTTTGATGCGAAAGCTACTGCTCTTACCCGGGGAGGTCTGTCATGGTAGTTCTCTCAAGCTGGAAGTTATTTCTGGCAGGAACAGGCTCAATAGTAATGTTGAGTTGTCCATGACAGAAGTCAGCCGAGGCCATAGTAGCCAGTAATGGTGAAGGGCTGAACAACAATAATTTTGATTCATCCTGGAGGTGGAAACAATACGACAATCGCAGAAAACAGAAAATAAAGCTGACTACCTGCGGAGGGTAACCCTGGAAGGGTCAGAGCAAACAGGAGCGCGTAGCGTTGTTTCTGGTGAAAAGAGAACTCAAAATGGCTTATTACGTGAGAAGGTCTTAGACCGGAATAATTTAAATCGGGCCTTTGTCCATGTCAAGCGTAATAAAGGGGCTGGAGGAATTGACGGCATGTCCGTTGAGGAACTTGGCCCATACTTGAAAGAGAATAACGTAAAACTAATCGAGGCCTTGCGAACCGAAAGCTATGAACCCCAACCTGTCAAACGAGTTGAGATTCCTAAGCCAGATGGTTCGAAACGTCAGTTAGGAATCCCAACGGTCGTTGACCGTGTGGTTCAACAGGCGTTACAACAGCAACTGTCTCCTATTTTTGAAAAAGTATTCTCAGATAATAGTTATGGTTTTCGACCACACCGCAGTGCACAAAGTGCTGTGAAAAAGGTGGTTGCTTATTATAATCAGGGTTATCACTACGTGGTCGACCTTGATTTAAAGTCCTATTTTGACAATGTGAACCATGATTTACTAATTAAATTTGTTGAAAATTACATTAGTGAGCCATGGGTCTTGCATTTGATTCGTAAGTTCTTGACGAGTGGTGTTATGAATGGTCGATTTTTCGAGAAGTCCGCTAAAGGTACACCGCAAGGTGGCAATATTTCACCATTACTAGCAAATATTTATCTGAACGAGCTGGACAAAGAATTGACCAGAAGAGGACATAAATTTGTACGCTATGCGGATGACTGTAATATCTATGTTAAAAGTAAGCGTGCGGGTGAACGGGTTCTCAAAAGCATCACCCAGTTTTTAGAAAAGGAACTCAAAGTTGAAGTGAATGCAGAAAAGACGCAAGTCGGTTCTCCACTAAGACTGAAGTTTCTAGGTTTTTCTCTGGGTGTGGGACGCAATAGCGCCTACCCGCGTCCTCATCAAAAACCTAAACAGAGAATTAAACAGGAATTGACAAGAATCACCAAGAGAAGCCGAGGCGTCAGCCTTGATAGGATTCTGCATGAAATTAAGCAGAAAATGCAGGGCTGGATCCAATATTATTCCATTGGGAAGATGAAAATCTTTCTCCAACAACTAGACAAATGGTTGCGCTCGCGCATCCGCCAGTATATCTGGAAACAGTGGAAGAATATCGGAACCCGTTATAAAGCATTGATTAAACTAGGCTTGACACCCAAACAGGCGAAAATCTACGTCAATACTCGTAAGGGATACTGGCGCAACGCGCACAGTAAAACACTGTTGATGACCATAACTAATAAAAGACTGGCACAGCGTGGGCTAATAAATCTGTCCAAACTGTACCAGTCTATTCAAGCAAAAGCTTAAGTTGTTGAACCGCCGTATACGGTTCCGTACGTACGGTGGTGTGGGAGGTCGATAGTGTGAACTATCTCCTACCCGATTGTGACTATGAAAATTCAAACTGACATAACTATTCTTTAATTCGATGAGAAGACGTAAACGGAAGTTTTCAAAGTTCCGGAAACCGTAAGCAGTCTTTTTAATGGCTTTGATCTTGTTGTTTGTTCCTTCCACGGGTCCATTAGAAAAGGTCGTCTGAAAGCTGTTCTTGATTTCTTGTAGATGTTTACGCAAGGTACGATTAGTTTTTTTGATGGGCTCAGGCATGCCTGCAGCTGAACGTGTTAGACTTTCTAAGAGCCTTGGATCTCGCTGATGGACAGCTTGTAAAAGTGTTTGATAATAAACGTAAGCTTGTCGCAAAGCGGAGGACATGTTTAATAAACGCTCCACAATATCCTGTTCACATAACTGCATATTACGAAAGTTTCTGCTTTTACGATAGGTTTTAAAATCAAGTTTGGTCGAGTCTTTAGTTAACGATTTCCAATAATGTTTCAAAGCACGTGCGTTGTGCGAACCCTGTCCCGCCTGTTTCATGGTTTGTGTCCGAACTAAGTTTAAGGCCCGATAAGCTTGGGTTACGACATGGAAGCGGTCGGCAATGATCAGCGCTTGCGGAAAGATCTCATGGATCAAGGATCGATAAGGCGAGTACAGATCAACTGTGACCGTTTGGACTGCCCAGCGAGCTTGACGGTCATATTGTAAAAAGTAACTTCGTAAGTATGTATTATGCCGAGAACGCACGATATCTAACGTGCGGCGTGTCGCAATGTCCATGACAATGATACTCATGCCGCTACTAGAAAAGTTGCCCGCTTTAAAGTCGTCAAAAGCGATATTTTGCGGTAAGAAATGATGATTGGGCCTTAAGTAAGTTGAGAGCTCTTGCGCAAAGCGCATCACTGTCATTCCAGAGATCCCAAAATCAGCGGCAATATCTTTTTGTGAGATATTCTGGTCTAATTTAGAAATAGCCTGATATTTAACGGCTTGTGAGATTTGGTCGTTAGCCTTGACGTCCTTGATCTCCGCAAGTTTTGTAATAGTTTTAGGGCAGGCAGCTGAAGCCGGGCAGAGATATTTTTGTTTGCGGATCGAAAAAACATTTGTGATCCCACCCGAAGGCAAACCGAGCATCTCAACGGTTTTAAAACCGTTGTAGCGCATTTTTTGACCACAAACTGGGCAAGCACAAGGATAAGATTGCCGCAAATGGATCTTGCGGACTTTTTTATGCTGGTAAAATCCTGCAGCTATCACTTTATTCTTATATTTTGGATCAAATTCCAGGTGTGAGTCTTTAATTCCCAATAGATCCAGTGTACAATTCTTCATGTAGGACATTCCTTTCAGTGTAGGGATTATTTCTTTGAGATGAAGTGTGTCTCCATCTCTATTTTTTTATCATAAAACAAAATTGGTACTGAGAGAAGATTTTTCTATCAGTACCAAATATTATAGAACCAAAAAGGTAATGTGTATATGCTGTTGCCATAACATCGTAATGGTCTTAAAATCTGTTGTCGTGTTTTTCCACCAAATTAATACGATTATTTTCTTCAACGTCTTCTTGTTCTGTAGAACTGTTTAAATCAACTTGTACAATGATCGTAACAATATTTTTCTTTGTGCTTGAAATTAGTGCTTCTGCTAAATGTCCTATTTGGTTTTGAATAGTTTCGGCTAAAAAGCCTGCCTCTAACAAATAGTTGGCTGACTTGTCAACCTTTTGCCGCGTTTCAATAATTGTTCCAGACAGTTCAAATGTTTGTGTGTTTCTTTTGGATTTGATGCGTTCTAAATTGCCCCAACCGGCTTCTTTAAAAAAAACAGCTATTTCTTCATCTTTTGTTAAGACAAATTCACGAGCGATTTTTTTGCCTGCCCAGTATAAAATATTACCATCTTTGCCGACTAAAGCAGGGATCAATTCATCACGTAAAAGGGTGGTGGGGAAACTTCTTGTATCTGATGAAACATCGAAAAATTTTTTTGACATGGATTTTTACTCCTTTAAATTTCTAAAGTATATTATACATACATTTTTTCTTTGAAACCAAAAAAAATTTAACTTTGAAAAAAATATAGTATTTTGTTGTGAATGGTGGTAATTTTGACAATTATTTGGGATAATTAATTAGGAAAAACTATTTGTTGGAGGGATATATGTGGACACAATACTAATTGCGACAGCTAATCCAGGAAAAGCTGCGGAATATCGAAAAATTTTCGAGAAGAAGGGTGTTACTGTTAAAACTTTGGCAGATCTTGAAAACAATTATGAGATCGAAGAAAATGGGCAGACTTTCCAAGAAAATGCCTTGATCAAGGCCAACACGCTGATGTCTGCACTAGGTATCCCGGTTTTGGCTGATGATTCCGGTTTGATAGTGGATGCTTTAAATGGAAGACCTGGTATCCATTCAGCGCGTTATGCTGGTGATCATGATGATGAGGCTAATAAGAGAAAGTTGTTGACTGAGTTACAAGGTATTCCTTATGAGAAAAGAACTGCACGTTTCCATTGCTCGATAGTGGCAGTACGTCCTGAAGTTAAACCCTTGAGTGTTACAGGAGAAGTCGAGGGTTTAATTTTATTTAAGGAGCAAGGTACAGACGGTTTTGGTTATGACCCCTTATTTTATTACCCACCTTTGAATAAATCATTTGCTGAGCTGACTATGGAGAAGAAAAATAAAGTTAGCCATCGTGGGCATGCGGTCGAAAAATTACAAGAAGTTTTTGATGAGTGGTGGCAAGATTAGAGTCATTATCTTTTATTGTAAACTAAATAAAAAAACGCTTTTTATAAAAATATTCTAAAATTGGTTTGACAATTGCCGTCTATCATGTATAATTAAAAGAGTAATTTTGCCCGTTGGTCAAATTGGTTAAGACGTCGCCCTCTCAAGGCGGAGTTACGGGTTCGATCCCCGTACGGGTGATTATGGCAAGATACGAGTTAAGAGAATGCTTGTAAATCAAATTTTGCAGGCGTTCTTTCTTTTTATCATCAATTATATAATAACTGGTTATCATCGACTGATTTAGGTTATAATAGTCAATGATAAGACGAATTGCCAGGAAAATATCACCAAGGAGGGTTCAAACTTGCTCAAAAAAACAAAACATTTCTTGCGTGCAAACAAGATCCCGTATACTAAAGAGCACGTTAATCCATTGATGGTACCTGAAAGGGTCTATGTTTTGAACTTTGGTCAAGATGCTGAAGGTCATTATTTGAACAGATTTATTGTCGAACATACCTACACATGGACTGGTCGAATCAAAATTAACCAGATCACTTTGCGTTTGCATGGACAAGTTCATCCGCACGTTTTTAAAAATGAACATGAGTTGTTACATTATCTTAAAAAGCATACGGATCAGCTAACTAAAGCCCTTGATCAAGGTAAATAGTGGATTTTATTTTTATATATGGTTTTCTTCATTAGGTGTTATTGTAAAAAAATTTAAATTCAGCTTGACAAATTTTTATATTTACAGTAAACTAATGGAGTTGAGTTATTGGGCATTCGCCAAACTGGTAAGGCAGTGGACTCTGAATCCATAATTTACAGGTTCGAGACCTGTATGCCCAATATTAAGCTTTTAATATCCCTCAAATCTTCGTATGCCGTTGATTTGGGGTTTTTTAATTATAGCAATTTATTAGTATTGATATATTTTTCGTGGGTCTTTTCATAGTGTGCAAGCAATGTTTTGCCGCATACTGTCGTATAATTTATTTTGGTTCTTTATCAAGTGGTACTGATGAAATGAATTATTAAAAATAATAAGCAATTGGTCTACTTGGTCAAGCTGCTTGTTCCTGAATGGAATGAGCAGCTTTTTTAAGGTGCGCCCGGCATGGGCAGTAACTAGGCGGTGTAAGTCCGCTGTGAGCCGTAGTGGCCGGTATCACGAGTCGAAGACAAGGGTGTCTATCGTGAGGTAGAATCTGAAGGAAGTCCTAGACGAAACATCGAATCGATGAACAAGAAGTGGCTAAAAGGCTGGAAACGGTGGGATGAGATTGCCTAACAAATCGAAGTCCCTGACCACTCGAAACCGTCACAGTAAAGCCAACGGTTTGATGCGAAAGCTACTGCTCTTACCCGGGGAGGTCTGTCATGGTAGTTCTCTCAAGCTGGAAGTTATTTCTGGCAGGAACAGGCTCAATAGTAATGTTGAGTTGTCCATGACAGAAGTCAGCCGAGGCCATAGTAGCCAGTAATGGTGAAGGGCTGAACAACAATAATTTTGATTCATCCTGGAGGTGGAAACAATACGACAATCGCAGAAAACAGAAAATAAAGCTGACTACCTGCGGAGGGTAACCCTGGAAGGGTCAGAGCAAACAGGAGCGCGTAGCGTTGTTTCTGGTGAAAAGAGAACTCAAAATGGCTTATTACGTGAGAAGGTCTTAGACCGGAATAATTTAAATCGGGCCTTTGTCCATGTCAAGCGTAATAAAGGGGCTGGAGGAATTGACGGCATGTCCGTTGAGGAACTTGGCCCATACTTGAAAGAGAATAACGTAAAACTAATCGAGGCCTTGCGAACCGAAAGCTATGAACCCCAACCTGTCAAACGAGTTGAGATTCCTAAGCCAGATGGTTCGAAACGTCAGTTAGGAATCCCAACGGTCGTTGACCGTGTGGTTCAACAGGCGTTACAACAGCAACTGTCTCCTATTTTTGAAAAAGTATTCTCAGATAATAGTTATGGTTTTCGACCACACCGCAGTGCACAAAGTGCTGTGAAAAAGGTGGTTGCTTATTATAATCAGGGTTATCACTACGTGGTCGACCTTGATTTAAAGTCCTATTTTGACAATGTGAACCATGATTTACTAATTAAATTTGTTGAAAATTACATTAGTGAGCCATGGGTCTTGCATTTGATTCGTAAGTTCTTGACGAGTGGTGTGATGAATGGTCGATTTTTCGAGAAGTCCGCTAAAGGTACACCGCAAGGTGGCAATATTTCACCATTACTAGCAAATATTTATCTGAACGAGCTGGACAAAGAATTGACCAGAAGAGGACATAAATTTGTACGCTATGCGGATGACTGTAATATCTATGTTAAAAGTAAGCGTGCGGGTGAACGGGTTCTCAAAAGCATCACCCAGTTTTTAGAAAAGGAACTCAAAGTTGAAGTGAATGCAGAAAAGACGCAAGTCGGTTCTCCACTAAGACTGAAGTTTCTAGGTTTTTCTCTGGGTGTGGGACGCAATAGCGCCTACCCGCGTCCTCATCAAAAACCTAAACAGAGAATTAAACAGGAATTGACAAGAATCACCAAGAGAAGCCGAGGCGTCAGCCTTGATAGGATTCTGCATGAAATTAAGCAGAAAATGCAGGGCTGGATCCAGTATTATTCCATTGGGAAGATGAAAATCTTTCTCCAACAACTAGACAAATGGTTGCGCTCGCGCATCCGCCAGTATATCTGGAAACAGTGGAAGAATATCGGAACCCGTTATAAAGCATTGATTAAACTAGGCTTGACACCCAAACAGGCGAAAATCTACGTCAATACTCGTAAGGGATACTGGCGCAACGCGCACAGTAAAACACTGTTGATGACCATAACTAATAAAAGACTGGCACAGCGTGGGCTAATAAATCTGTCCAAACTGTACCAGTCTATTCAAGCAAAAGCTTAAGTTGTTGAACCGCCGTATACGGTTCCGTACGTACGGTGGTGTGGGAGGTCGATAGTGTGAACTATCTCCTACCCGATTGCGCCCGGCATGGGCAGTAACTAGGCGGTGTAAGTCCGCTGTGAGCCGTAGTGGCCGGTATCACGAGTCGAAGACAAGGGTGTCTATCGTGAGGTAGAATCTGAAGGAAGTCCTAGACGAAACATCGAATCGATGAACAAGAAGTGGCTAAAAGGCTGGAAACGGTGGGATGAGATTGCTTAACAAATCGAAGTCCCTGACCACTCGAAACCGTCACAGTAAAGCCAACGGTTTGATGCGAAAGCTACTGCTCTTACCCGGGGAGGTCTGTCATGGTAGTTCTCTCAAGCTGGAAGTTATTTCTGGCAGGAACAGGCTCAATAGTAATGTTGAGTTGTCCATGACAGAAGTCAGCCGAGGCCATAGTAGCCAGTAATGGTGAAGGGCTGAACAACAATAATTTTGATTCATCCTGGAGGTGGAAACAATACGACAATCGCAGAAAACAGAAAATAAAGCTGACTACCTGCGGAGGGTAACCCTGGAAGGGTCAGAGCAAACAGGAGCGCGTAGCGTTGTTTCTGGTGAAAAGAGAACTCAAAATGGCTTATTACGTGAGAAGGTCTTAGACCGGAATAATTTAAATCGGGCCTTTGTCCATGTCAAGCGTAATAAAGGGGCTGGAGGAATTGACGGCATGTCCGTTGAGGAACTTGGCCCATACTTGAAAGAGAATAACGTAAAACTAATCGAGGCCTTGCGAACCGAAAGCTATGAACCCCAACCTGTCAAACGAGTTGAGATTCCTAAGCCAGATGGTTCGAAACGTCAGTTAGGAATCCCAACGGTCGTTGACCGTGTGGTTCAACAGGCGTTACAACAGCAACTGTCTCCTATTTTTGAAAAAGTATTCTCAGATAATAGTTATGGTTTTCGACCACACCGCAGTGCACAAAGTGCTGTGAAAAAGGTGGTTGCTTATTATAATCAGGGTTATCACTACGTGGTCGACCTTGATTTAAAGTCCTATTTTGACAATGTGAACCATGATTTACTAATTAAATTTGTTGAAAATTACATTAGTGAGCCATGGGTCTTGCATTTGATTCGTAAGTTCTTGACGAGTGGTGTTATGAATGGTCGATTTTTCGAGAAGTCCGCTAAAGGTACACCGCAAGGTGGCAATATTTCACCATTACTAGCAAATATTTATCTGAACGAGCTGGACAAAGAATTGACCAAAAGAGGACATAAATTTGTACGCTATGCGGATGACTGTAATATCTATGTTAAAAGTAAGCGTGCGGGTGAACGGGTTCTCAAAAGCATCACCCAGTTTTTAGAAAAGGAACTCAAAGTTGAAGTGAATGCAGAAAAGACGCAAGTCGGTTCTCCACTAAGACTGAAGTTTCTAGGTTTTTCTCTGGGTGTGGGACGCAATAGCGCCTACCCGCGTCCTCATCAAAAACCTAAACAGAGAATTAAACAGGAATTGACAAGAATCACCAAGAGAAGCCGAGGCGTCAGCCTTGATAGGATTCTGCATGAAATTAAGCAGAAAATGCAGGGCTGGATCCAATATTATTCCATTGGGAAGATGAAAACCTTTCTCCAACAACTAGACAAATGGTTGCGCTCGCGCATCCGCCAGTATATCTGGAAACAGTGGAAGAATATCGGAACCCGTTATAAAGCATTGATTAAACTAGGCTTGACACCCAAACAGGCGAAAATCTACGTCAATACTCGTAAGGGATACTGGCGCAACGCGCACAGTAAAACACTGTTGATGACCATAACTAATAAAAGACTGGCACAGCGTGGGCTAATAAATCTGTCCAACTGTACCAGTCTATTCAAGCAAAAGCTTAAGTTGTTGAACCGCCGTATACGGTTCCGTACGTACGGTGGTGTGGGAGGTCGATAGTGTGAACTATCTCCTACCCGATTGTGACTATGAAAATTCAAACTGACATAACTATTCTTTAATTCGATGAGAAGACGTAAACGGAAGTTTTCAAAGTTCCGGAAACCGTAAGCAGTCTTTTTAATGGCTTTGATCTTGTTGTTTGTTCCTTCCACGGGTCCATTAGAAAAGGTCGTCTGAAAGCTGTTCTTGATTTCTTGTAGATGTTTACGCAAGGTACGATTAGTTTTTTTGATGGGCTCAGGCATGCCTGCAGCTGAACGTGTTAGACTTTCTAAGAGCCTTGGATCTCGCTGATGGACAGCTTGTAAAAGTGTTTGATAATAAACGTAAGCTTGTCGCAAAGCGGAGGACATGTTTAATAAACGCTCCACAATATCCTGTTCACATAACTGCATATTACGAAAGTTTCTGCTTTTACGATAGGTTTTAAAATCAAGTTTGGTCGAGTCTTTAGTTAACGATTTCCAATAATGTTTCAAAGCACGTGCGTTGTGCGAACCCTGTCCCGCCTGTTTCATGGTTTGTGTCCGAACTAAGTTTAAGGCCCGATAAGCTTGGGTTACGACATGGAAGCGGTCGGCAATGATCAGCGCTTGCGGAAAGATCTCATGGATCAAGGATCGATAAGGCGAGTACAGATCAACTGTGACCGTTTGGACTGCCCAGCGAGCTTGACGGTCATATTGTAAAAAGTAACTTCGTAAGTATGTATTATGCCGAGAACGCACGATATCTAACGTGCGGCGTGTCGCAATGTCCATGACAATGATACTCATGCCGCTACTAGAAAAGTTGCCCGCTTTAAAGTCGTCAAAAGCGATATTTTGCGGTAAGAAATGATGATTGGGCCTTAAGTAAGTTGAGAGCTCTTGCGCAAAGCGCATCACTGTCATTCCAGAGATCCCAAAATCAGCGGCAATATCTTTTTGTGAGATATTCTGGTCTAATTTAGAAATAGCCTGATATTTAACGGCTTGTGAGATTTGGTCGTTAGCCTTGACGTCCTTGATCTCCGCAAGTTTTGTAATAGTTTTAGGGCAGGCAGCTGAAGCCGGGCAGAGATATTTTTGTTTGCGGATCGAAAAAACATTTGTGATCCCACCCGAAGGCAAACCGAGCATCTCAACGGTTTTAAAACCGTTGTAGCGCATTTTTTGACCACAAACTGGGCAAGCACAAGGATAAGATTGCCGCAAATGGATCTTGCGGACTTTTTTATGCTGGTAAAATCCTGCAGCTATCACTTTATTCTTATATTTTGGATCAAATTCCAGGTGTGAGTCTTTAATTCCCAATAGATCCAGTGTACAATTCTTCATGTAGGACATTCCTTTCAGTGTAGGGATTATTTCTTTGAGATGAAGTGTGTCTCCATCTCTATTTTTTTATCATAAAACAAAATTGGTACTGAGAGAAGATTTTTCTATCAGTACCAAATATTATAGAACACGCGTGGTGCTAGTTCGTAACATTCAACTATTTAGTACAAAATTTTACAAAAAAAGCCCAACAAGGTTAGACTCTTAAGTGACTTAAACAAAGGAGACCTGATCTTGTTGGACCACTTAAAGTTTAAACAAAAACGACATAATTTACAAGTCAATTTAGCTCAACTTAAAGTTCTTTGTGCTGAGCTTTATCAAAAATACTGCCCGCGCTATATTTCGCAACGCCGTAACACCACTAATTCTCGTGTTTCTGATGTGCAGATCTTAGCCTTACTGTGTTTACAGGTCATTACACAGATGCACTCCCAGCGTAAATTCTTTGCCTGGGCACAGACCTTCATCCCACATCAATTGAACATTGAGCGCTCCCGTTTTAACCGACGAGCACAACGTCTTCTCCCAGTGGTCATGGCCATGCGGCAGGGGTTGACTCGCGACTATGCGCAAACAGGACAGTTTGCGATCATTGATAGTTTGCCTAACCCTTTATGCCAAAAAGTTAGAAATAAGCGGGCCAAGGTTTTCCGCGGCATAGCTGACCTAGGCTACAATGCGACCAAAGACATGTATTTTTACGGGTTTAAGACTCATTTTGAGACCTCGCTCAGCGGTTATATCTTAAATTACACTGTCACCGAGGCCTCTAAACATGACACCCAAGCGGCGTCAACTTTGATCGCAGGCTGTCCGTGTCCCTTTGTTTTAGCGGATGTCGGTTATGTGGGACAGCCCTTACAAGAAGATTTTGGCGAGCTAGGTTATGAGCTCTGGACACCTTACCGTTCAAACATGAAAGGAGCCAAACAGCACAATGTTCCGGCTTTGAAAGATCTCCGGCGCACGATCGAATCCCGTTTCTCGATCCTAGTTGAAGATTATGGGATCGAAAAAAACCTCACGCGGTCAGTGGTAGGCTTTTGGTTAAAAATCGAATTGACCGTCTTTATTTATAATTTAGGCTTTTTTGATTTTACAGAAAATAGAATTATTACGAACTAGCACCACGCGTATAGAACCTTTATTTTCAACAGATGCATTTTACCAATAGTTCGCTGGAATTTAATGTCCCACAATAGGGTAACAAGTACGGGTTAAAAAAGTGAGTGTCCTGAAAGTAATTGTTAATGAAATAAAAGGGTGTCGTCTGTAGAACATGGGAATAGTACAAGATAATGGATGACAAGAATTTAAAAAAGATTTATGGACTTTCATTTGGTATGGTATCTGGGTTGTTCTATACATTTGGTTACAAATGTATGGTGGTATACAGAGGTAGGAGAGAAAACATATTATTTCCTGAATTATTCATACTTTTCCCTTAAGGACTACTTTTTGTTGTTGTCATGCTAGTTCGCATCTTTTTCGTTTTTCACCTGTTGGGTGTACAAAAAGAGCACATCCTGTGCTATTGTTAAGTCGTTGAAAACCACAAAGAACAGGAGTGCTCCTTATGTCAACTTTACATCATGAAAAACTTTTATTCAATGACCAGATCAACATTTCTAATGACGGTGGTGAGTTAGCGAACGATGCCGGAACTTTATTAATTGCTGAATTTCTGCACCAAATTCACTTTGACCAGCTCTTAGAAGATAACTTGCATTTTAAAGATGACCGTAAATATTGTACCTTTCCCTTGAACAATTTATTTAAGCAGTTGCTGTTGCAATTGCTGGCAGGATACTGCCAAGATCAGTCGGCTAATACCTTGTCACACGCCGTTGATTTTAAGCTGGTCTTGTCTCAAGCGGTCGCTTCCCAGCCGACACTTTCACGCTTTATCAATCACATTTCAGCGTCTGGGCTCTTTTCAGTCAAATCATTGCTCGGCTCGGTAGCTCACTTTGTTCTTGGGCAGCTAAATCAACATCAGCTGATCCTTGATCTAGATTCGACACATGCCGATACGTTTGGTGACCAAGAAAAGAGTGCTTATAACGGTCACTACCAGACCAACGGTTATCATCCTTTACTAGCCTTTGATGCTTTATCGGGCTGCTTGTTGAATGCTCAATTACGCCCCGGCAATCGCTATACTTCCCAAGGTGCGACTAAATTTTTATTACGGAGCTTACGGGCCTATGACGGATCTTCCCTGGATGTCTTAGTGCGAGGAGATTCTGGTTTCGCAGCTCCAGGGATCTACCATGCGTGTGATAAAAAGCAGGCTAAGTTCGTGATTCGTTTAAAAGCGAACTACCAGCTCCAAAGTCGGGCTGAAAACCTGATCCAAGTGGGTGACCAGGACTTCACCGAAGCTGAAGTCCAATGGCATGTCCTGCGAGACTATTGTCCTCAAAGTTGGTCACGACCTTATCGTGTGATTATTAAATCAACGCGGCCGGCGGGCAACTTTCTGTTTGACCATGAGTTTATCGTGACCAACTTGGAAGAATTAAGCGGTCCACAAGTCTTTGCCCTCTATCACCAACGCGGTTCCATGGAAGACTTGATCAAAGAAGTTAAACGTGGCTTTCACTTTGATAAAACGGACAGTTCTAGTTTTGAGGCCAATGAGTTCCGGATGCTGGTAGCTGGGGTCGCTTATAATATACTGCAAGCCATGAAGAACTTAGTTTTACCAACAAAGCTTAAACACGCTCAGGTCGGGACGATCCGTTTTAAATTACTCCATGTGGCAGCTAAGGTCACGCACCATGCGCGTCAAATCTGGGTCCATTTATCTCAGACCAATGTGTTCGATAAATTATTTTGGCAGACACTGTTCAAGATTCAAAATCTAAAAATATATCCGCTGTGAACTCACAAAATAAAAAATGTTTTTCTTAGGGAAAGGGTGAAGTCTGTCCTTTTTTAAACAGTCCGACAACAAAACTAACAAAAAGCTGTTTTTTTTACACACTAAAGTAACTTTGCACAAAGTTTTAACTGCAACGAAAAGTATGAATAATTCAAAAGTATGAATAATTCAGGTATTTGATAGTTTTACAGGGAGTGTCAAGAAGTTTGTGTAAAAAGGGATTGCCCTTTCTCCATAAAATTAAATCTTTTCAGTCGAAAAGTGATTCTAATGTATCCTTAACTTGTCCGAATCCACGATGAATTCGATTAAAGTTCTTTTCGTTGTAACTAATTACTTGCACTCCAATGAAATTGTCTAATGATTTTTCATTGGGAAACTGTTCTTTTGCTTTAGTCTTGCGTTTAATCTTTTTATTTAGCGATTCTATAATATTTGTTGAATAAATGGTTGGGCGTATTGCGGCTGGAAAAGCCAAAAAAGCTAATAATTCCTTTTCAATTGACCTAATGTGACTAATCAGATTTGTGTATTGCTTTTCCCAAGTACTATAAAAATCGGCAAGCATTTTATGAGCTTCAGTTTTATTAGTTACCGAATGAAGCTGTTTGAAATCATTTAAAATGACCTCACGGTCTTTTAAACGGACATGTGTACTAATATTACGCATAACATGAACTAAACATCTTTGAAATTTTGCTTTAGGAAAAGCATGTAACAGCGCTGGTTGAAGTCCGACCATTCCGTCCGCAATAATTAATTGAACCTGTTTAAGCCCTCGCTGCTTAAGATCTGCTGCCATTTCCGACCAGACTTCAGCATTTTCACTGGGTGCAATGCGATAATCAAGAACTTCCTTAATTCCAGTGGGTGTAATTCCTAAGGCAATATAAACCGCTTCTCTTTGAACTGTGTCACGACGCAAAGGTAAATAAGTTGCATCTAAGAATAAGCAAACATAGTTTGCTTTAATGGTTCGTTGATGAAAAGCTTCAATCTGCTCAGTTACTTGAGCAGTAATGTTAGAAACAGTTGTAGCTGAATAATAAGAACCATACATTTTCTCAATCAAATCAGCGATTTCACGAGTGGTAACACCTTTAGAGTAAAGTTGAATAATTGTAGTTTCTAAAGCATCTTGACGACGAGAATAAGCTGGAAGTAAATGATTATGAAACTTGCCTTGTCGGTCACGCGGCACAGCAATTTTCAACTTACCATATTCGGAATCAATTAACCGAAAGTATTGACCATTCCGATAATTGTTAGCCTTAAAACCATTACGTTCATAAGGATCATAACCGAGTAACGAAGTTAACTCAGCTTGTAAGATTTGATTAATAGCTTTTTCAAGTTGTTGGCGAAAAAGTTCTTTAACATCGCCATTTGATAATAGAGTTTTGGTTAAATCTTTGGTAAACTGTTCCATGGGGAATCCCTCCGTTTTGGTTTGGTTTGACGATTTAATCATACGGGGAAGGGATTCCCTTTTCAATAGGATTTTATTTATTTACACAAACTATTTTATACTCTCGTTTTACAAGAACGCCGTTTTTTTTCATGATTTGCGATGGTACTTTTAAATTTAAAAAAGCAACTTCTCAAATATCAATGTTAATGGTCCACTAAATCAAGATAATTATTCACCATTACAATCCTGAAAAAAACTGCTCTGCTTTAGTTTCACTGATGTGACTACTAAGTCTTTTAAAAGGATATCGCTATTGAGTTAAAATTTTTAAAGAGCTTTTGGTCTAGAAGATATATTTGTTTTCGTAGTGCGGTTGACTCTTTATTTTTGAAAAAAATGAAATTACTTTTTTTATTTAAAGTGAAAAGAAAAACCAAAAAAGTTGTCAAAGCTGGTTGTCTAAAAGTGCTAATTTTAAATTAACTTAACAAAAATGAATTTAGTTTGCTTTGATTTAATTATATCGATGTTGTAGATTTACTAATGTGGTATACTTGTGACATTAGATTTGAATTAACTTTTGAAAAATTCACATTGAATAGTTATAAAAGAAGCAAGATCGTTTGAGGAGGGGTTCTAGTGTCAGACTTAAAAGTAAATGTTAAAGATTTAAATAAAAGTTATGGTGATAATCACGTTTTGAAAGGAATAAACTTTTCTGTCAAAAATAATGAAGTAGTGGTTGTTATTGGCCCTTCCGGTTCAGGAAAAAGTACTTTATTACGCTGTTTAAACAAGCTTGAAGATCCTACTTCCGGTTCGATTGAGATTGACGGAGTGGATATTAGTGAACCTAAGGTCGATATTGATAAAGCTCGAGAAAATATAGGCATGGTTTTTCAACACTTTAATTTGTTTAATAATTTAACGGTTGGTGAAAATATTAAACTTGCTCCAACTCAATTAGGTAAAGAAACTAGTGAAGAAGCACAGAAGACCGCTAAAGATTTATTAGAAACTGTTGGATTGTCCGACAAATTTGATGCTATGCCAGCCTCACTTTCTGGTGGTCAAAAACAACGGGTAGCAATCGCTCGTGCCTTAGCAATGAATCCTGATATTATGCTTTTTGATGAACCTACATCAGCGCTTGATCCTGAAATGGTGGGTGATGTGCTAGCTGTAATGAAGAAATTAGCTAAAGATGGAATGACAATGGTAGTTGTTACTCATGAGATGGGTTTTGCCAAGGAAGTGGCAGATCGAGTGGTATTTATGGATGATGGTCGAGTTTTGGAAGAAGGGACTCCTCAGCAAATCTTTGAGGATCCTTCCAATGAAAGAACTAAAGTATTCCTTGAAAAAGTGATCGATGTGTAAGCAACTTTTTTGCTACACATTTTGCTAAATAATCTGTATGATTTTAGTCTTGTGATAGATATTATTCAAAGTGGGGGAAATTGAAATGCTGAAAGTAATTCTAGTGATGCATGATGTAGAACATAATGATTACTATCGGATGAACAAGACATATTTTGAAAGTATGCCAGTTGCCGGACAGTACATTTATAATACTGATGCAAATGCATATTTAGTTGAAGAAGTTGTTTCATTTGCAGGTTATGTTTCGAGTAAAGGGGCAATCGCTGTTATAGTTGTGACGCCTGCTGATAAGGACCAGCCAGTTGGTCAAATTTATGGACTTGATATTGGAGAAGATTTGGATGATTAACTAACCATCCATACTTAAGAGGAGAAAATGGGGACAACACATTTTTATTTAGTACGACATGGACAGACTCAAGTAAATCGTCTTGTGCGTTTGCAAGGAACGACTGATTCTGCCCTGACAGTTCGGGGGATAAGGGATGCGAGGAAACTTGGGCGCCGTTTAGCTGATGTCGAATTCAGCGCGGTCTTTGCGAGTAACTTGCGTCGCACACAAGAAACTGCAAATAATATCATCCAAATGAATGAATTTCCAGACCCGCCAAGCTTTTATTTGAGTGATCTTAGGGAGTTTGATTTTGGACAATATGAAGAAGCTAGAAAAAGAACTCTGATACCTAACGCGATGCGTGCGTTAGGTCCCTTTCAGATTTTACGAACGGCTTTTGGCAAACATCATGCGAATGGTTTAGTTGATTTGTTTGATCGGATGTCAAATGATGCGCCATTGGAGTCCAGTGCCGACTTAAGTCAACGGATGACACATACTCTAGAAGCAATTGCTAGAGCCTATGGTGGTGCTGATCGCAATATTTTGATCGTGACACATGGCTTGCTTTTATCTTCCTTTATCGAAAGCTTGAATGGCAGTGTACCACTATTGTTGGTCAAAAATACTAACGTAGTGCGTGTTGATTATGAGCAGGAAAAATTTGTTATTAAAACTACTAATTTTGCTGGAAAAAAGAAGTGATGTTTTTGAACCCAAAGACAACAAAGTTACTACACGATTTAGCTGAAAAGAGGATAGTGCCGGGCGTTTCTTACTCAATGATCCATCAGGGAAAGCTGCAGTCGGAAGTTTTTGGTGAAAAAGAAATTTTCCCTAGACATGAGAAACTCGTGCCAGGGCTGTTATACGATGTCGCTTCATTGACAAAAGTCGTTTGTACGACCCCAATGATTTTAAAGTTGCTCGAGGAACAAAGACTTTCTTTAGATCAGCCAATTGCTCAGCTCCTACCTTGTTTTACAGACCAACGTGTCACTTTACGGCACTTATTGACACACACTTCAGCAATTACTGGGTATATCAAGGATCGTGATCAACTAAATGCAACAGAGTTATTAACTGCAATTTACGAACAAATGCATGTTGGTGACTGGTTGGGTGAAAAGGTAGTTTATACAGATATTAATATGATATTACTGGGACAGATCATTGAGAAATTTTATCATTTGCCTGTCCAAACGGTCTTCAAAAATGAAGTTCTTAAGCCTTTGAAATTAAATGAAAGCACTTTTGAACCCAGCAAGCAATATTGTGTTCCAACTGCTGTTGATCCTATCAGAGGGTTGATCAAGGGAGAGGTACATGATCCGAAGGCGTATGTCTTGGGTAAGCATTGTGCTTCTGCCGGTTTGTTCATGACACTCAATGATTTAACTAAGTATGTTTCTTGGCTTTTGGGTCAGTTCGGAACGCTTCCGCTACTGTCTGATCAAACAGTAGTTTCTTTGTTCGCAGACTATACGCCAAATAAAACGGGGCATCGTTCGTTAGGCTTTGATCTGTGTGATACTCCAGATGGACGAGCATGTTTATATCACACTGGGTACACAGGGACTTTTATTTTGATCGATAGGTTAAAGCAAGACGCACTGGTAGTTTTAACAAACCGCGTACATCCGCGGCAACAAAATAGCCGTTATCTGCAAGCACGGGATCAGTTGATCAAAACTTATCTTAAAGAAAAATAATAATGGGTCTAAACTTTTTAGTGTTGATGAGCGTTCATCAGCACTATTTTTGTACAAAAAAGGACATCATTTGTCCTCATATGCTACGATTAAAGCGACAAAACCAAATCAAAGCGAGGTATAAATGATGTCCCAAACTGATTCTATCCTAAATTTACTCAATATCCAAGACCCAAATATCAAAATTTCAGCTTGTACTGATTTTTCACAGGCCGGAGTTCACGAAAAACTGCTTTCAGCTACGCTGACTTACCCCGTCGAACGCTGTGTTAATTGTGGTTCCACGAATATCGTTCAGAATGGGACCCGCCTGACCAAGATGAGACTACCCAGCCTAGGTGAACAACCGCTCCGCATGAACTTGCGCAAACAGCGTTATCTGTGCCGAACTTGCCACCATACTTTTAGCGCGCAGACGCAGCTCGCTCCACCTCGGCACTCGATCACCCGCCAAGCAGTCCACGAAATCGCGACTTTGGCTAAAAACTCACTGACAGTCAAGACGATCAGCCAGACCGTGGGAATCTCAGCTTCCTCGGTTCAACGGATCTTGTATAAGGATCAGCGAGCTTTAGTAACGCCCAAAGAGCTGCCGACAGCTCTCAGTTTTGACGAATTTCGTTCAACTAAGAACTGCTTTTCTTTTATCTGCATTGACGCAAAAACCCATGATTTGGTCACCTTATTGCCAGATCGTCTCTCGCAGACGATCCGCGAGTATTTCACCAATACTTATACACTTTCTGAGCGTCAAAAAGTTCAACTGGTGACCATGGATCTGAATGCGCAGTATCAGACTTTCGTCCGTCGTCTTTTTCCTAACGCACTGATCGTCTTTGACCGTTTCCATATTGTTCAGTTAGCGGGTCGGGCACTTGACCATGAACGGCTGCGTGTTTTAAAAGGGATCAACGACCACCACGACCGCAACTATAAAGTTTTAAAAAGCAACTGGCGCTTATTCCACTTAGCTGAAAATCAACTTGAGACCTCCCAGGTTAAATATTATCGGGGATTAAATGAATACACGACTGCCCAAAATGTGGTCGATCTGGGACTCAAGAATTTTCCACAGTTCGCAGAAAACTATCAGACCTATCAAACGATCTTAACCTTTATTCGCAACCGCGATCGGGCTACTTTACAACAATTAGTTATGAACTACCGTCCCAATGGTACTGAAATGGATACCGTCATGAGGACCATTCAAAAGAACTACTTAGGGATCAGGAACGCTTGTCTCTATGACTACTCTAATGGGCCGTTAGAGGGGATCAATCGCAAGATCAAAGAACTTAAACGTAGCTGTTACGGATTCAGTAACTTAAGGCATTTCTTTATCCGCATCAAATTGATCCATGCCTAAGATAAAAAATTTAGGTCAACACTGTGGGAGGCAGGTGCGGGCCCATTTCGCTACGCTTCGGACCCGCACCTGCCTCCCAACCCAAACACTTTAATCTAGCTATGGCAGTAAAAAAAGAACCCTACCATAAAGATAGAGTTCTATGGGCCATCAACACTATTTGACAAAGTCCCATAATAATTTGTGAGTTGATATTTCCGTCTAGCAAATGGGATATCGACTTTTTTCATTCTGTCAAATTTTGCTTCATTAAATGTCAAAAAGGTTGGAGACATAAAAGAGCAATACTGCTTTATTAGGTTGTCAAAACTTTCACATACGGTTAAAATAAAGTTGAAACAAAAAAGGAGCGAATCAATTTGACTGAACCATTGTTTTTACAACCTTATTTTCAAGAAAAAATCTGGGGTGGCTCACGGTTGGCTAGTGAATATGGTTATGATATTCCTAGCGATCATACTGGCGAATGCTGGGCAATTTCAGGTCACTCACATGGTCCCGCGACCGTTATCAATGGCCCGTACAAGGGGAAGACTGTAACTGAACTGTGGGATCAACACCGGGAATTATTCGGTGATGCCAAAGGGGACGTCTTTCCTTTACTCACGAAGATCTTAGATGCTCGTGAAGATCTTTCAGTTCAGGTTCATCCGGATGATGCTTATGCAAAAGAACATGAAGGAGAACTAGGTAAAACTGAGTGCTGGTACGTTTTAGCCGCCGAGCCTGGCGCAGAAATGATTTATGGACACCATGCGCAGACTAAGGCTGAGTTAACTGAAATGATTGAAAATCAGCAGTGGGATAAGCTGTTTAGACATGTACCGGTCAAGCCGGGTGACTTCTTGTATGTTCCTAGCGGCACGATCCATGCAATTGGTAAGGGGATCATGGTTTTAGAAACACAGCAGAGCAGTGATACTACTTATCGCTTGTATGACTTTGACCGTGTTGACAAAAAAACTGGTAAGAAAAGAGAGCTGCATTTAAAACAATCGATTGATTGTACGAATGTACCGTTTACAGAGCCTAAACTAAACCGCAAAGACTATACAGTTGGTGATGCGCAGGTCACTCGTTTTGTTTCTACTAAGTTTTTTGCTGTTTACAAATGGAGCTTGACTGGTGGAACTGCGGTTTTCAAGAGACAAGAGGCACCCTATACTTTGGTTTCAGTTCTTGATGGTCAAGGTGAGATCAAAATAGATGGCCAAAGCTATCCAATCAAAAAAGGTGTTCATTTTATTTTGCCATCTGCTGTCAAAGAATGGCAATTGAATGGCAATTTAACTATCATTGCTTCTGAACCCGGACAAGAAGCATAAAAAAGAACCCTACCATAAAGATAGAGTTCTAAGGACTATCAACACAATATGACAAAGTCCCAAAAAGCATGGATCGATCTTGATCCGTGCTTTTTTTAAGTGCGCCCGGCATGGGTAGTAACTAGGCGGTGTAAGTCCGCTGTGAGCCGTAGTGGCCGGTATCACGAGTCGAAGACAAGGGTGTCTATCGTGAGGTAGAATCTGAAGGAAGTCCTAGACGAAACATCGAATCGATGAACAAGAAGTGGCTAAAAGGCTGGAAACGGTGGGATGAGATTGCTTAACAAATCGAAGTCCCTGACCACTCGAAACCGTCACAGTAAAGCCAACGGTTTGATGCGAAAGCTACTGCTCTTACCCGGGGAGGTCTGTCATGGTAGTTCTCTCAAGCTGGAAGTTATTTCTGGCAGGAACAGGCTCAATAGTAATGTTGAGTTGTCCATGACAGAAGTCAGCCGAGGCCATAGTAGCCAGTAATGGTGAAGGGCTGAACAACAATAATTTTGATTCATCCTGGAGGTGGAAACAATACGACAATCGCAGAAAACAGAAAATAAAGCTGACTACCTGCGGAGGGTAACCCTGGAAGGGTCAGAGCAAACAGGAGCGCGTAGCGTTGTTTCTGGTGAAAAGAGAACTCAAAATGGCTTATTACGTGAGAAGGTCTTAGACCGGAATAATTTAAATCGGGCCTTTGTCCATGTCAAGCGTAATAAAGGGGCTGGAGGAATTGACGGCATGTCCGTTGAGGAACTTGGCCCATACTTGAAAGAGAATAACGTAAAACTAATCGAGGCCTTGCGAACCGAAAGCTATGAACCCCAACCTGTCAAACGAGTTGAGATTCCTAAGCCAGATGGTTCGAAACGTCAGTTAGGAATCCCAACGGTCGTTGACCGTGTGGTTCAACAGGCGTTACAACAGCAACTGTCTCCTATTTTTGAAAAAGTATTCTCAGATAATAGTTATGGTTTTCGCCCACACCGCAGTGCACAAAGTGCTGTGAAAAAGGTGGTTGCTTATTATAATCAGGGTTATCACTACGTGGTCGACCTTGATTTAAAGTCCTATTTTGACAATGTGAACCATGATTTACTAATTAAATTTGTTGAAAATTACATTAGTGAGCCATGGGTCTTGCATTTGATTCGTAAGTTCTTGACGAGTGGTGTTATGAATGGTCGATTTTTCGAGAAGTCCGCTAAAGGTACACCGCAAGGTGGCAATATTTCACCATTACTAGCAAATATTTATCTGAACGAGCTGGACAAAGAATTGACCAAAAGAGGACATAAATTTGTACGCTATGCGGATGACTGTAATATCTATGTTAAAAGTAAGCGTGCGGGTGAACGGGTTCTCAAAAGCATCACCCAGTTTTTAGAAAAGGAACTCAAAGTTGAAGTGAATGCAGAAAAGACGCAAGTCGGTTCTCCACTAAGACTGAAGTTTCTAGGTTTTTCTCTGGGTGTGGGACGCAATAGCGCCTACCCGCGTCCTCATCAAAAACCTAAACAGAGAATTAAACAGGAATTGACAAGAATCACCAAGAGAAGCCGAGGCGTCAGCCTTGATAGGATTCTGCATGAAATTAAGCAGAAAATGCAGGGCTGGATCCAATATTATTCCATTGGGAAGATGAAAACCTTTCTCCAACAACTAGACAAATGGTTGCGCTCGCGCATCCGCCAGTATATCTGGAAACAGTGGAAGAATATCGGAACCCGTTATAAAGCATTGATTAAACTAGGCTTGACACCCAAACAGGCGAAAATCTACGTCAATACTCGTAAGGGATACTGGCGCAACGCGCACAGTAAAACACTGTTGATGACCATAACTAATAAAAGACTGGCACAGCGTGGGCTAATAAATCTGTCCAAACTGTACCAGTCTATTCAAGCAAAAGCTTAAGTTGTTGAACCGCCGTATACGGTTCCGTACGTACGGTGGTGTGGGAGGTCGATAGTGTGAACTATCTCCTACCCGATTAAGTTGGTTTAATTTCTAAAGCTTCCTGCTTTGAAAAATCAGCATCAGGATATTTTCTTTTAAGAGCTGTCAACAGCATTTTTTTTGCTAGTTCTCCGTTTCTGGCTAAAATCGGGCCATGAAAGTAGGAACAGAAAATATTATTGTAAATGGCCCCTTCACCATCATCTTCGCCATTATTTCCATGACCAGATATAACTGTACCTAATGGACGTTCACCTTTTCCTAAATACGTGACGCCATTGTGGTTTTCAAACCCATGATATACATCACCAGATCCTTCATTTTTAATTGTAATATCTCCAATGAAGCGGTTGTTATCTTGACTGTTAGTATAGTGAGGCAAAGCTGAAATACCGGATATTTTTTGCCCGTCAGCTCCAATATAATATTTGCCCAACAATTGATATCCGCCACAGATCGCTAAGCCTGGACCACCGTCCTCGATAAAATCGGTCAATCCCTGTTTTTTATCCTGAATGTCTTTGGAAACGATCATTTGTTCGTAATCTTGGCCGCCGCCAAAGAAAAACATATCATAATCATCGGCTTTAAAAGGTGTGTTTAATGAAACAACTTTAACAGCGAGTTCAACATCCATTTGCTTGGCATAATATTGCAATGTCAAGATGTTGCCGATGTCTCCGTATGTGTTCAAAAGATCACCATAAAGGTGGGCCAGCTTCAATGAATATTCCATCAATCCATTCCTCCTTTAATGTAACCCTGTTGTGCTAACATTTTACGAAGCTGTAAAACAGCAGTATAAGTAGCTAAGACGTAAACATGTTTTGTTGGCATAGCTTTGATTTTTTTCAACACGGTTTCAAGATCTTCTTCTTGTTCAAAGTTTTTCTCAGGCACGCCGGCGACCCTTAATCTGAAAGTAATATCCTTATAGCGTTCGCCGCCGGTCAAGACAACAGGGATCCTGTCAAAAGGAAGATCTTCAAAACGCCCGTCCCAGATCCAACTGGTGTCGATCCCATCAGCATAATTTGAGTTTAACAAAATAGCCAGGGAGAAGGGTTCTTGGTCACTTTTGACCATCTGTAAAACTTGATCTAATCCGACTGGATTCTTAACTAAGATCAACGTGACTTCTTTGCCATTAACATTGATCACTTCTTGTCGTCCAAAAACTTTACTGTCGGGATCGCTAAGAGCTTGGACAGCTTTTTTTGGTTCAACACCTAAAAAAGCACCAATGGTATATGCTGCAAGTGCATTGTAAATATTGTAGGTCCCGCCGATATGGATCGTCATTTCATGACCATCGATCTCAAAAGTTGAAGATTGTGGTGTTTGTTTACTTAACTTATTAACTCGATACTGCAGTGTTGGCCGCTTAAAACCGCAATTAGGGCAGTAATATTTGCCAAGATTACTATAAACTAGATTTTTAAAATGTAAAATGTGCTGGCATTTAGGACACAATAAACCATCTGTGTTGGCCGGAGCCATTTGTTCCTGGTCATCTTGGTGGTCAAAGCCGTAATAGATCAGGGGGTTAGGCAGTTCTTTGCTGTTAAAGATCGGTGCATCTCCGTTTGCGATCACAGTTGCTTTTGGATGCATCCTGATCCCTTTTAAAATTTTTTCATAAGTTGTATAGATCTCGCCATAACGGTCCATTTGATCGCGAAAAAGATTAGTCAAAACAAACGCAGCCGGTCTGATATATTCTGAAATGATCGGGACATTAGCTTCGTCAGTTTCTAAAACTGCAATTTTTTTACCGTTCTTCCTTTTTTTGTTAGTCAAAAAGGCTGTGACGATCCCCTGTTTCATGTTAGATCCGCTGGGATTAGTCAAGATATTGCCATACTTTGCTTGTAGGACTTTAACTGTAAGTGCAGTTGTTAAAGTTTTTCCGTTCGTACCAGTGATGATCACGATCTCGTAATTTTTAGCCAAATCGCGTAAAACATCAGGGTCGATTGAAAGTGTTATTTTACCTGGTAATGAAGTTCCACCATGCATAAAATTGTGTAAGAACCAGTATGAAGATTTACCGGCTGCAATTGCTAACGAGCTTTTCAGCGTCATTTGTCTTTCCTCCACTTCCAAAATAATGTATCTTTACTTAAAAATAAGTACCATATGGTATCTTACCATAAATCAGTTAGGGTAATGCGGGCTTTTACTTTTTTTAAGTTTCTCGTATTTCTAGGGGCATTTTTACAGCAGTCAGTGATCTATTTTAAATGAAGAGATGAAATTTTTCTGAAAATCATTTATACTAAGGAATGAAGTTTTAGTTGGAGATGAAGCAGAGTGGCACAGTTATTTTTTCGCTATGGAGCGATGAACAGCGGCAAATCGATCGAAATCTTGAAAGTCGCACATAATTATGAAGAACAAAGTAAAAAAGTACTGATCTGTACCAGTGGGATCGATGACCGTGAAGGTGTAGGTTACATTGCGAGTCGGGTCGGGTTAAAAAGAACGGCTGTGCCTATTTTTGACGAAACAGATGTTTTTTCGTTAGTGAAAGATGGACATGAAAATATATCTTGTTTACTGATCGATGAGGCTCAATTTTTGAAAAAACATCATATTATTGAGCTGACTAAGATTGTTGATCAGTTGAAAATACCAGTCATCACATTTGGTTTAAAAAATGATTTCCGTAATGAACTTTTCGAGGGATCAAAGTATTTATTATTGTATGCAGATAAAATAGAAGAAATGAAAACTATTTGCTGGTTCTGCAATAAAAAAGCAATCATGAATTTACGCTTCAATAATGGTTCCCCTGTATATTCTGGTGAGCAGATCCTTATTGGAGGCAATGAGCAGTATTACCCTGTGTGTCGTAAACATTATTTTGATCCCCCAAAAGAAAATTAAGCCAATTGTTGAAAGACCTCATTTAAAAGCTGAAGATAAGTAAAGGAGTTACTAATGGATAAGATATTTGAAAGATTGCAGGTTTTGGAAGATCACTATGCAGAATTAGCTGAGCTTCTTTCCGACCCAGATGTGATAGCTGATACCGCGCGTTTTACTGCATTATCCAAAGAAATGGGAGATCTGCGGGAAACAGTTGAAAAATTTCGTCAGTTAAAAAAAGTTCAAAAGACTATTGATGACGATGATGAGATGATGCGTACCGGTCTTGACGACGATGAAATGAACGAAATGGTCAAGGATGAATTTTCAGCTGCTAAAGAAGAACGTGCAAATTTAGAAGATGAGATCAAGGTTTTATTGCTGCCCAAAGATCCTAACGATGGTAAGAATATTATCATGGAAATCAGGGGTGCCGCCGGTGGCGATGAAGCTAGCTTGTTTGCAGCTGATCTTTTCAATATGTACAGTAAGTACGCTGAAAGACAAAGCTGGTCGATCGAAGTCATTGATAAAAATGTGACTGAAGTCGGTGGCTTTAAAGAAATTGCGTTGTTGATCAATGGCAGCAAAGTATATTCGAAGCTGAAGTATGAAAGTGGAGCGCATCGTGTTCAACGTGTTCCATCAACAGAATCTGCAGGGCGTGTTCATACCTCAACCGCGACTGTTGTTGTTATGCCTGAAGAAGAAGATGTTGAGATCGATATTGATCCTAAAGATATTCGAGTCGATGTTTACCGCTCATCCGGTGCTGGTGGACAGCATATTAACAAGACTTCTTCTGCTGTCAGAATGACCCATTTGCCGACAGGAATCGTAGTTGCGATGCAAGACCAGCGTTCACAACAACAAAACCGGGAAAAAGCGATGAAAATTTTAAAGGCACGTGTTTACGATTACTATTCTTCTAAAGAACAAAATGAATATGATGAGAATAGGAAGTCGGCCATCGGGACCGGTGACCGTTCCGAGCGGATCAGAACATATAATTACCCACAAAATCGGGTCACCGATCATCGTATCGGGTTATCTCTTAACAAGTTGGATCGCATTATGAATGGTGAACTTGATCAGGTGATCGATGCCTTGATCTTGTATGATCAAACAAAAGCTTTGGAGAACTTAGAAAATGAGTAACAGCAAAACTTTTTTTGAAGCTCAGCAATGGGCTTTTTCTTTTATAAAAAAGGCTGGTTTGGATCCATCAGCAGCTGATTTATTATTATATGGAGAAATGAATTTTTCAGCAACGGAGTTTTTAATGAATCTTAGAAAAGAAGTTCCTGAAAAAAAGTGGCAACATTTTAAAAAAAATGTCGAATTATATTGTCAAGGGTGGCCGGCCCAATATTTGTTAGGTAATGCTTATTTTTATGGTTTAAATCTTAAGGTAACTTCAGCAACTTTGATCCCTCGTCCAGAAACAGAAGAATTAGTCGACTGGATCATTTCAGGAAATGAGCGGACAACCAAAAAAGTGGCAGATATTGGGACTGGTACTGGAGCGATCGGTTTAGCGCTGAAAAGTCAGTTGCCCAGTTGGCAAGTATCATTGACTGATATTTCTGAAGCTGCGTTAGCAGTCGCTCAAGAAAATGCAGTTAATTTGGGCTTGGATGTTTCCATACTAAGAGGTGACTTGTTAGCACCTTTGACAGATGGTCCTTATGATATTATAGTCAGTAATCCACCTTATATTAGTCAAAACGAGCAAAATGAGATGGATAAAAGTGTACTTGAACATGAACCACATTTGGCTTTGTTTGCGGCTGATAACGGCTTGGCTTTTTATCGTAGGATAGCTCAGCAGGTCTCAAGCTATATTCATGTGAATTCTAAATTGTATTTGGAGATCGGCTATGCACAAGGAAAGCAAGTTGTTGAAATATTTAAGGAAGCTTTTCCTCAAGCAGAAGTTACATTAAAACGTGATATCACAGCACATGATCGTATGGTACGTGTGATTTTTAAATAGAAAGGATGAATTTATTATATGATGATAACTAAGATATACTCTCCAGCAGAAACAAAAAAAGCTGCTGAAGAAATCAAGTTAGGCGAACTGATTGCATTTCCAACTGAAACTGTTTATGGTTTGGGGGCTGATGCTACCAATGAACAAGCCGTTAAGCGTGTCTATTTAGCTAAGGGGCGTCCTTCTGACAATCCTTTGATCGTGACTGTTTCTTCGCCGGAAATGGCTGCTGAATATATTGCTGACTATGGTCAATACGGTGAAAAGCTGATCAAGGCATTTTGGCCAGGTCCGCTAACTTTGGTTTTTAAAATAAAACCCGGTTCTTTATCACCAGTTGTCACGGGTGGTTTAAGCACCGCTGCATTTCGGATGCCGGAAAATGAAACTACTCGCAAGATGATCGCCCAAGCAGGGGTGCCGATCGTTGGGCCTTCCGCTAATTCGTCTGGTAAACCCAGCCCGACAACAGCTCAACATGTTTTTCATGATATGGAAGGTAAAATTGCGGGAATCTTAGACGATGGGCCAACTGCAGTTGGTGTTGAATCAACGATCGTTGATTTGAGTACCTCAGAACCAGCAATTTTGCGACCGGGTGGTATTATTTCTGAACAGATCGAAAAGACGATCGGGCTTTCAGTTGATTCTGATCAGCATAAAGTAGGTGCTAACGAAACACCTAAAGCCCCAGGAATGAAATATAAGCATTATGCTCCGGCAGCCCAGGTGTTGATCGTGCGTCCAAATGATTGGAAGCAAGCTTTGGCATGGGCCGGCAGCCAATCGGAAAACATAGGTATCATGGCACCTTCACAAATTTTAAAAGGATCACTTCCTGCTAATGTTTTACCTTATGATATGGGTAATGACTTGGCTTCGGCTACTCATCGTTTATTTGATGGTTTACGTTATTTCGATAATGAGCAAAAAGTTAACTGGATCTTAGCATGTTCTTTTGAAGAAAAAGGTCTTGGTGCAGCGTATATGAATCGTTTGAAAAAATCTTCCGGAGGCACTTATTTCAAACCGCAGGATTAGGTTTTTGAGAAAATTTTTTTATTCGGAATATTATAGATTTTTCTGGTTTTTACCGCAAAATTCTATTAGAATGGATAAGAGAGTGAATTAAAGGAGTGTTATAAGGAATGGGAAAATTTGAGATCTTGGATCATCCATTGATCCAGCATAAACTGACGATCATCCGTAACGAAAAGTGTGGTACCCGTGAATTTCGTCAGGTGGTCAATGAAATTGCTGAACTAATGGCTTATGAAGTTTCACGTGATATGCCTTTGGAAGACGTTCAGGTCAAAACACCTGTTGAGGTGGCAACGGAAAAGCAGTTGGCTGGTAAAAAAGTAGTTATTGTTCCAATTTTACGTGCTGGTTTAGGAATGGTCGATGGAATCTTAGAGTTGATCCCTGCGGCTAAGGTTGGTCATATTGGGATGTACCGTGATGAAGAAACATTACAGCCGCATGAATATTTCGTTAAAATGCCCGATGACATTGCCAATCGTGAAATGATTATTGTTGATCCAATGTTAGCAACAGGAGGGTCTGCAATTATGGCAGTTGATGCTTTAAAGAAACGCGGTGCCAAAACAATCAAATTTGTTTGTTTAGTTGCTGCACCAGAAGGTGTGAAAGCATTGCGTGAAAAGCATCCTGATATTGACGTTTATGCCGCCGCTCTTGATGATCACTTAAACGAAGACGGTTATATCGTGCCTGGTTTGGGCGATGCTGGTGACCGTTTATTTGGAACAAAGTAATAAACAGATAGTACTTAATAAGTAAAAATAGCCGGGGCAAATGCAAGAAATTTGGTGTTTGGGTCCGGTTTTCCAGTTCCACTAAATGGAAGCGGTTGATTTAGGAACAAAAAAACTGAAAGTGATAAATTTTACGGCTTTTTGAAAAACGAAAATTATTTTCTTAAACAAGTCGCAGTTTTTCAGAAAATAATGCAAGAAAAGCTTTATTTTTAATGGTGAAAGGTGGTATGATTTCAGATGTATTCAATGATACTACATCTTGAATCAACCTTACGGTTCTACCGCAAAAGTTCAGCCGTAGTGATTACAATTGAAAAGAGGTGAGACTTGGTGAATGAGGGAGCAAAAGTTATTACACTTTTGGGTATTCCTTTTAATGTAGGAAACTGTCTGTCAGGTTTGGCTGCAGCTATTATCGTTTTCCTGTTGGTTTTTGTATTTTCAAGAAATATACAAATGAAACCTAAAGGGAAACAGAATGCACTCGAATGGTTGATAGATTTTACGAATAATATCGTTAAAGCAAATATACCTGATGAACAGGCCAGGAATTATCAACTGTTTTCTTTCACACTATTTGTACTGATTTTTATCAGTAACCAAATAGGGTTAATGATTCAATTTAGTGTTGGAGACGTCACCTATCTTAAGAGTCCAACAGCTTCACCTATGACAACATTAACGTTGGCATTACTTGTGATGGTTTTAGCAGACTTCTGTGGTGTGACAAGGTTTGGGTTTAAGGGTTACTTCAAAAATTCCTACCTCAGTCCAATGCCGGCATTATTTCCCATTGAATTATTGGAAGATTTTACTAATTTCTTAACGTTAGCTCTTCGTTTATATGGTAATATTTTTGCTGGTGAAGTTTTATTGACGACGATCCGCTCCATGGATAAAGCTGGTTGGCTGGGAACCATTAGTTCGGTTCCCCTTGAAATGATTTGGCAAGGCTTTTCTGTGTTTATTGGATCTATCCAAGCTTACGTTTTTGTCACGTTGACAATGGTTTATATTTCACAAAAGGTTGAAAAAGAATAATTTTTATAATTTTAAGGAGGAATTTAATTATGTCTCTTGGTGCAGGTTTAGCTTTATTAGGTGCCGGAATTGCTGCTGGGTTAGCTGCTATCGGTACTGGTGTAGGTAATGGTTTAGTTATTTCGAAAATGATGGAGTCAACAGCTCGTCAACCTGAGTTATCTGGACAATTGCGGACCAACATGTTTATCGGGGTTGGTTTGATCGAAGCTGTTCCGATCATTGCTGTTGTTATTGCCTTCCTATTGTACGCAAAATAATTTAAAAAAATTTAAAGTTGATGTCAATAGAGGAGGTGTCAATAGATGAATTCAACGTTTTTGCTTGGTGCAGCACAGCAAATTGCCTGGGGTGACTTCTTGTTTTATCTCGTTTTATTTGTGATTTTGATGGCGTTGGTCGGACATTTTGCCTGGGACCCGATTCAAAATATGCTGCAAAAGCGTGCGGATAAAATTTCCAATGACTTGGATTCTGCTGAAGGGGCCCGATTAAAAGCTGAAAAGTTAGCTAAACAACGTGAAGATGCTTTGAGTGATTCGCACAACGAAGCTAGTCAGATCGTGTCACGAGCAAAAGACAACGCTGAACAACAGCGGACTACGATCGTGAAACAGGCTAATGATGACGCAACGGTCTTGAAAAGTAATGCCCAAAAGGATATTTCGCGGCAAAAACAAGAAGCTCTGGATGGTGTTAGAAATGACGTTGCAGAGTTGTCTATTGTAATAGCTTCAAAGGTCATCGAAAAAGAACTTACAGTAGATGACCAAAAAGAATTAATAGACAAATATATTGAAGGGTTGGGGAAGCAAAATGGCGCTCAGTAGTGCTGAAATAGCAAGTCGTTACGGTCAGGCACTTTTCGATGTCGCTGAGTCAAAAGATATTACTTCTCAAACCGCAACGGAGCTTGTTGAATTACAGACAGTGATCACAGAGCAACCTGACCTGCTCGTATTTTTTGCGAGCCCACAGATCACTAAAGAAGCAAAAAATGAAATGCTTCAAAGCATGCAAACAAATGCTTCCCAATTAGTTAAGGACTTTTTACAAATGTTGTCCGACTATGGTAGGTTGCAAAATGTGATAGATATAATAGATGAATTTAACAGATTGAATGACGAAAAGAATGGGACAGTTCGAGTAAAAGTTACGACAGCGATCGAATTGGATGATGAACAAAAAGCAAAACTCTCAGCTAAATTTGCTCAAGTTGTAGGCGCTAATAAAGTTGTCCTTGAGCCGGTCGTAGACGAAGAAATTATTGGTGGAGTTGTGTTACGTTCCAGAGATAATATCTATGATGGCTCGGTCAAGTCCAAAATAGACAAAATCAAACGTCTGTTATTAAATTGATTTAAAGAGGTGAGACTTTTATGAGCATTAAGGCTGAGGAAATCAGTACTTTGATCAAACAGCAATTAGCAAATTATCAAAATGAACTCACCGTTGACGAAGTTGGTACTGTTACTTATGTTGGTGATGGTATTGCGCGGGCCAATGGTTTAGAGAACGCCTTAGCTGGTGAATTGTTAGAATTTTCAGACGGAACGTATGGTATGGCCCAAAATTTAGAGTCCAACGATGTTGGTATTGTTATTTTGGGAACATACGATAATATTCGTGAAGGACAAACAGTTAAGCGTACCGGCCGTATCATGGAAGTTCCTGTAGGTGAAGAAATGATCGGTCGAGTTGTGAATCCGTTAGGACAAGCAATTGATGGACAAGGTGAGATCAAAACAGATAAGACCCGCCCAATCGAAAAAAAGGCACCAGGTGTTATGGAGCGACAATCAGTTTTTGAACCTTTACAAACTGGTTTAAAAGCGATCGATGCTTTGGTACCGATTGGTCGTGGGCAGCGTGAGTTGGTCATTGGTGACCGTAAAACTGGTAAAACTTCCGTTGCGATCGATACGATTTTGAATCAAAAAGATCAGGATATGATCTGTATATATGTTGCTATTGGACAAAAAGAATCAACGGTCCGGACCCAGGTCGAAACTTTGAGAAAGTATGGCGCAATGGACTATACGATCGTTGTTTCAGCTGGTCCTTCTTCACCAGCGCCGTTGTTATGGCTAGCTCCGTATGCTGGTGCTGCTATGGGTGAAGAATTTATGTATAATGGCAAACATGTACTGGTAGTTTATGATGACTTATCAAAACAAGCTGATGCATATCGTGAACTTTCATTGATCTTGAGAAGGCCACCTGGTCGTGAAGCATATCCTGGTGATGTTTTCTATCTCCATTCACGTTTGTTAGAACGTGCTGCTAAGTTAAATGATGAGCTTGGCGGAGGATCAATGACTGCTTTGCCATTTATTGAAACTAAAGCCGGTGACGTTTCTGCTTATATTCCTACTAACGTGATCTCTATTACAGATGGTCAGATCTTCTTGGATAGTGATAACTTTTATTCAGGTGTTCGTCCTGCTATCGATGCCGGAACTTCGGTTTCCCGTGTTGGTGGTGACGCTCAAATCAAGGCCATGAAGAAAGTTGCTGGGACTCTTCGTTTGGATCTGGCATCTTATCGTGAATTGGAATCATTTGCTCAGTTCGGTTCTGATTTAGATGAAGCTACACAAGCTAAATTAAACCGTGGTCGTCGAACTGTTGAGGTTTTGAAACAGCCTTTGCATGAACCACTAGCTGTTGAAAAACAGGTTGTTATTTTATATGCATTAACGCATGGTTTTTTAGATTCCGTTGTTGTCGACGATATCTTGACGTATCAGGATCAATTGTTTGATTATATGGATAATAACTATGCAGATCTGCTTAAGGAAATTGCAGAAACAGGGCAATTACCTGAGGCTGATAAGCTCGATGCAGCAATTTCTGAATTTGCGGAGACATTTCAAGCTAGTAAAAAATAGAAGGGCGGTGACAACTGATGCCAGCATCTATACAAGAGGTCAAAAGAAAAATTTCCTCAACAAAAAAGACAGGACAGATAACTACTGCTATGCAGATGGTTTCAACTGCCAAGCTGAATCAGATTCAAAAGCATACAACCACATATCAGGTTTATGCTTCCAAGATCCGGAATGTCATTACCCATCTAGCAGCATCGCATCTGTTAGACGATGTTGAGGCACCTGAAATTGTTGAAGAAGGCGAGGTTAATTCACTTGCAATGTTACAACAACGGCCAGTTAAAAAGACAGGTCTTGTTGTGATCACTTCTGATCGTGGTTTGGTTGGCAGTTATAATAGTAACGTGATCAAGCAGACTATGGGCCTGATCTCGAAAAACCATCATTCCAAAGATGATATTGAAATTGTAGCAATTGGCGGTACGGGTGCCGATTTCTTTAAGAAACGCGGTTACGATATCGTGTACGAATATCGTGAATTAAGTGACGTCCCAACATTTAGGGAAGTTCGCCCGATCGTACGTGCGATCCTAAAAATGTTTGAAAGTGAAAAGTTTGATGAATTATTTGTTTGTTATAACCATTTTGTCAATTCTTTGACTTCTACATTTAGAGGTGAGCAAATGCTGCCGATCTCAGCAGAAAACCTTGGTAGTGAGGGGCTGAGTGATACAAATGATTCGGGTTATAATCTTGAATATGATACCGAACCATCTGAGGATGCAATTTTGGAAGTGATCTTGCCGCAGTACGCTGAAAGTCTGCTTTATGGTGCAATGTTAGATGCCAAAACATCTGAACATGCATCTAGTTCTACTGCTATGCGTTCAGCTTCTGATAATGCGGATGATATCATTGCTGGTTTAGAGCTGCAGTATAATCGTGCTCGTCAAAGTGCTATTACGACTGAGATCACGGAAATTACTGGTGCTCAAGCAGCCTTAGAATAAAAATAGGAGGAATTAACGAATGAGTTCTGGTAAAGTTGTTCAAGTTATCGGACCAGTTGTTGATGTACAATTCCCTCTTAATGAATCTTTACCTGATATTAATAATGCTTTGACCGTTGAACTTGATAATGGTACACAATTAGTGATGGAAGTTGCCCTTGAGTTGGGCGATGGCATCATGCGTACGATTGCCATGGATTCTTCAGATGGTTTAAAACGTGGCGCTACAGTCGTTGATACTGGTTCTTCGATCAGTGTGCCTGTCGGGAAAGATACGCTTGGACGTGTGTTCAATGTCCTAGGGGATACCATTGATAATGGGCCTGAATTTGATGCAGATCATCGGCGGGATCCGATTCACCGCGATGCACCTGCATATGATGAATTAAATACAAGTACTGAAGTTCTGGAAACTGGGATCAAAGTTATCGATTTACTTGCCCCATATGTTCGTGGTGGTAAGATTGGTTTGTTCGGTGGTGCCGGAGTTGGTAAAACCGTTTTGATTCAGGAATTGATCCACAATATCGCGCAAGAACATAATGGTATCTCTGTTTTTACCGGTGTTGGTGAAAGAACTCGTGAAGGTAATGACCTTTACTTTGAAATGAAAGCATCTGGAGTCTTGGAAAAGACTGCCATGGTGTTTGGTCAGATGAACGAGCCGCCTGGTGCTCGGATGCGTGTTGCGTTGACTGGGTTGACAATTGCGGAATATTTCCGTGATGTTGAAGGCCAAGATGTTTTGTTATTTATTGATAACATTTTCCGCTTTACCCAGGCTGGGTCTGAAGTTTCTGCTTTGCTGGGCCGTATTCCTTCAGCCGTTGGTTATCAACCGACATTGGCTACTGAAATGGGTCAGTTGCAAGAGCGTATTACTTCAACTAAGAAGGGTTCCGTTACATCGATCCAGGCTGTTTATGTGCCTGCCGACGATTATACTGATCCTGCTCCAGCTACAACGTTTGCGCATTTGGATGCAACTACTAACTTGGAACGTTCATTGACTCAGCAAGGTATTTATCCTGCTGTTGATCCATTGGCTTCAACTTCTGTTGCCTTGACACCAGAAATTGTTGGCCAAGAACATTATGCGATTGCTACTGAAGTGCAGCATGTTTTGCAACGTTACCGTGAATTACAAGATATTATCTCGATTCTAGGTATGGATGAATTGTCTGATGACGAGAAGGTCATCGTTGGCCGTGCACGTCGAATTCAGTTCTTCTTGTCACAAAATTTCCACGTTGCTGAAAGTTTTACTGGTCTACCGGGTGCATACGTACCTTTGGAAGATACAGTTAAAGGTTTTAAGGAGATCCTTGAAGGTAAATATGATGATTTGCCTGAAGATGCTTTCCGTTCAGTTGGTAAAATCGAAGAAGTTGTTGAAAAAGCTAAAAAAATGACGCAAAACAATTAAGGAGGTAAAGTCTGATGGCTGATAAACCTGAATTAACTGTTAACGTTGTTACACCAGATGGCAGTGTCTATGAAAAGACTACTGATATGGCTATTTGCAAGACAACCCAAGGCGAAATAGGTATTATGCCTAATCGTTTGCCGTTGTTGGCTTCATTGGCAATTGATGAGATCAGAGTTCGTCAAGATAATGGCGAATATGATGAGGTTGCTGTTAGTGGCGGATTCTTAGAATTTTCCAATAACACATTATCAATCGTTGCTTCAGCCGCTGAGCGTAAAGAAGACATCGATTCTAAACGTGCGGAACGTGCTCGTGAAAGAGCTCAAGAACGTATCGAGAAGGCAAAACAAGCCCATAATCCTGATGAGCTCCGTCGGGCCGAGGTTTCCTTGCGTCGAGCGTTGAACCGATTGAATATTTCAAATCATTAATTTAAAATGACAAGCAAAACACAGATCACAACAAGATCTGTGTTTTTTTGGGACTTTGTCAAATAGTGTTGATGGTCCATAGAACTCTATCTTTATGGTAGGGTTCTTTTTTTACTGCCATAGCTAGATTAAAGTGTTTGGGTTGGGAGGCAGGTGCGGGTCCGAAGCGTAGCGAAATGGGCCCGCACCTGCCTCCCACAGTGTTGACCTAAATTTTTTATCTTAGGCATGGATCAATTTGATGCGGATAAAGAAATGCCTTAAGTTACTGAATCCGTAACAGCTACGTTTAAGTTCTTTGATCTTGCGATTGATCCCCTCTAACGGCCCATTAGAGTAGTCATAGAGACAAGCGTTCCTGATCCCTAAGTAGTTCTTTTGAATGGTCCTCATGACGGTATCCATTTCAGTACCATTGGGACGGTAGTTCATAACTAATTGTTGTAAAGTAGCCCGATCGCGGTTGCGAATAAAGGTTAAGATCGTTTGATAGGTCTGATAGTTTTCTGCGAACTGTGGAAAATTCTTGAGTCCCAGATCGACCACATTTTGGGCAGTCGTGTATTCATTTAATCCCCGATAATATTTAACCTGGGAGGTCTCAAGTTGATTTTCAGCTAAGTGGAATAAGCGCCAGTTGCTTTTTAAAACTTTATAGTTGCGGTCGTGGTGGTCGTTGATCCCTTTTAAAACACGCAGCCGTTCATGGTCAAGTGCCCGACCCGCTAACTGAACAATATGGAAACGGTCAAAGACGATCAGGGCGTTAGGAAAAAGACGACGGACGAAAGTCTGATACTGCGCATTCAGATCCATGGTCACCAGTTGAACTTTTTGACGCTCAGAAAGTGTATAAGTATTGGTGAAATACTCGCGGATCGTCTGCGAGAGACGATCTGGCAATAAGGTGACCAAATCATGGGTTTTTGCGTCAATGCAGATAAAAGAAAAGCAGTTCTTAGTTGAACGAAATTCGTCAAAACTGAGAGCTGTCGGCAGCTCTTTGGGCGTTACTAAAGCTCGCTGATCCTTATACAAGATCCGTTGAACCGAGGAAGCTGAGATTCCCACGGTCTGGCTGATCGTTTTGACTGGCAGTGAGTTCTTAGCCAAAGTCGCGATTTCGTGGACTGCTTGGCGGGTGATCGAGTGCCGAGGTGGAGCGAGCTGCGTCTGCGCGCTAAAAGTATGGTGGCAAGTCCGGCACAGATAACGCTGTTTGCGCAAGTTCATGCGGAGCGGTTGTTCACCTAGGCTGGGTAGTCTCATCTTGGTCAGGCGGGTCCCATTCTGAACGATATTCGTGGAACCACAATTAACACAGCGTTCGACGGGGTAAGTCAGCGTAGCTGAAAGCAGTTTTTCGTGAACTCCGGCCTGTGAAAAATCAGTACAAGCTGAAATTTTGATATTTGGGTCTTGGATATTGAGTAAATTTAGGATAGAATCAGTTTGGGACATCATTTATACCTCGCTTTGATTTGGTTTTGTCGCTTTAATCGTAGCATATGAGGACAAATGATGTCCTTTTTTGTACAAAAATAGTGCTGATGAACGCTCATCAACACTAAAAAGTTTAGACCCGTTTTTTTTGTGATAATGAAAAACTTTGAAAAAATACTTAAAAAGATTATAAAACCCTCCGTGTCAGTTGCTTAAAATTATTTATGTATGATATTATTAAGTTTATAAACATTGATTTGAGGGATTTTTATGAAGTGGATGGGTTTTCAAGCAATTTTAACGATCGTGAGTCATTTTGTTTTCATTGGTTTCGCTTTTTCTGCGTTACAGGCTTTAAGATTAGATCGTTATATCGTACCAGAAAGGCAGGGAAAATATAAACTTGTATTGGTTTTGGTTTCCGTTGCCCTTGGTTTTTTGTGTAGTGAATTCTTTTTAAGCTTTATTGATAACATTCGGAATCTCTCGTATTTATTTAGTAAATAATAATTTTAAATATTTATGATGTACTCTGGTTAAACTATTGGAGGAATAAACGTGGAAAAGATTATTGTACGTGGCGGGGAAAGGTTAAGTGGAACTGTTGATATTGAAGGAGCAAAAAATGCTGTTTTGCCGATTTTGGCAGCAAGCATTTTGCCGGAAACAGGCAGAACAGAATTGACAAACGTTCCAATTTTGTCTGATGTTTACACTATGAACAATGTGATCCGTTTCTTAAATGTTAAAGTTGGCTTTAATGAAAAAGCAAAGTCGATCACTTTGGATGCGACTGGGGATCTATCATATGAAGCTCCGTTCAAGTATGTTTCAAAAATGAGAGCATCGATCGTTGTATTAGGTCCTTTGTTGGCTCGGCTGAAACATGCAAAAGTAGCTATGCCTGGTGGGTGCGCGATAGGTACGCGACCAATCGACCTGCATTTAAAGGGAATGGAAGCTTTAGGAGCTAAAATCGAGCAACACGACGGATACATAGAGGCGACTACTAACGGTTTAGTTGGCGCAAATATCTATTTGGACTTTCCAAGTGTTGGAGCTACTCAAAACATCATGATGGCTGCGACCTTAGCCAAAGGGACAACTATGATCGATAATGTTGCTCGTGAACCTGAGATCGTTGATTTAGCTAACATTTTAAATCAAATGGGTGCAAAAATTACAGGTGCGGGTACTGAAACGATCAAAATCGTTGGAGTGTCTTCGTTACATGGTGCAAAACATTCTATTATTCAAGACCGGATCGAAGCAGGAACATTCATGGTTGCTGCTGCATTGACTCATGGCAATGTTTTGATCAAGGATGCAATATCAGAGCATAATAAACCATTGATTTCTAAATTAGAAGAAATGGGAGTTATTGTTTCTGATGAGGAAGATGGGGTCCGTGTTATTGGACCAGAAAAATTACAGCCTACCACTGTCAAAACTTTGCCGCATCCTGGTTTTCCAACTGATCTCCAACCGCAAATGTCTATTTTACAATTAGAAGCATACGGTACTAGTGTTATGACGGAAACGGTCTTTGAGAATCGTTTTATGCATTTAGAAGAGTTACGCCGAATGAATGCCAACTTTAAGATCGAAGGTGATTCAGCTGTGATGTATGGTCCGAATGACTTAACTGGGGCAGAAGTTGCAGCCACTGATTTGCGTGCAGCCGCTGCACTTGTATTAGCAGGCTTGGTTGCTAAAAACATTACTCAAGTTACTAACTTAGAGTATTTGGATCGTGGATACTATCACTTCAATGAAAAACTCGCTAGTTTAGGTGCATCGATCAAACGAATTGACGACCTAACAGGCACAACGATCGATCTCAAAAAGAAAACACAAAACTAGTTTTTGCAGACAGCCCAATTTTTACGAGTTATAGGGTCGTTTGTGTTTTGAATTTACCTAAATTGGAATTTGAAAATCGTCCACCTAGTCTTGATAGTGGGCGTTTTTTATTTTAACATAGTCATAAATTTACCGTTTAATAATTTGTGCATTTTTAGAGAGAAACTTTTAACATTAGAGTTTGACTAAATTTAGAAAAATTAATAGACTTAACTATTTTGAAAACGTTGATGTATCAGCAACTATATACATCTTATTAGCAGTCTGATATAATGACTTAGATATGGTTTAATTTAGACTTATTGTATAAAATTAAAGGAGAACTATAATGGCAAAGGATATTGGTATTGATTTGGGGACCGCCAATGTTTTGATCAATGTTCAAGGCAAAGGCATTGTGTTAGATGAGCCTTCTGTAGTGGCAATTGATACAGATACGGACCGGATATTGGCAGTTGGTTCAGAAGCATATAAAATGGTGGGACGTACACCAGGAAACATTCGAGCAGTCCGCCCGCTTAAAGACGGGGTAATTGCAGATTTTGATATGACTGAACAAATGCTCGCTTACTTTATAAAAAAACTAAATGTTAAAGGATTAATGTCCAAGCCTGATATTTTAATTTGTTGTCCAACAGGGACAACTGATATTGAGCGTAAGGCTATTCGGCAGGCTGCCGAAAAATCTGGTAATGGAGCAGTCCATGTCGATGTTGAACCAAAAGTGGCTGCAATTGGTGCTGGTTTGGAAATTTTTAAACCAGTGGGTAATATGGTAGTCGATATTGGGGGCGGAACTAGTGATATAGCCATTCTTTCATTGGGTGATATCGTTGCTAGCAGCTCATTACGTGTTGCTGGTGATCGTCTCAATACGGATATCGTGAACTATATTCGAAAAGATTTTGGCTTATTGATCGGTGAACATACAGCAGAACGAGTTAAAATTGAGATCGGAACTGCGGTTCCTGGTCATCGTAATGAAGAGATCCAAGTACGCGGTCGTGATGTAGTCAATGGATTACCTAAGGAAATTGAATTAACTTCTGATCAGGTCGAAGGTGCGATCCATGATACTTTGGAAAGTATCGTTGTAGCGGCCAAGGATCTTTTAGGACAGATCCCACCTGAATTAGCAGCTGATATTATCGATCATGGTATTATGTTGACTGGTGGTGGAGCTCTAATCGATGGCTTGGGGCAATTATTCTCGGATCAGTTGGGTGTTCCTGTGCACGTTTCAGAAACTCCTTTGCAAGATGTTGCAAAAGGAACAGGCTTTCTACTGGAAAATCCTGAAAAGATAACTGACTTAAAATAATTAGCTGGTGATAATTGTGAAAAACATTTTGATTTTTCCAATCAAGGTATATCAAAGGTTTATTTCTCCCTTATTTCCTCCGACATGCAGATATTATCCCACGTGTTCTAACTATGCAGTTCAGGCTATAGAAAAACATGGTTTTTTAGGAATACTAATGGCAACAGCTCGAATTTTACGGTGTAATCCGTTTGTTCATGGAGGATATGATCCAGTTCCAGATAAGTTTACACTTTCTCGTAATACTGATTGGGTCAAAGAGGAAGATTCGATTGCAGCTAAATGGAGGAATGAAAATGAAGAAAGAAAAAAACATTGAAATAGTTGAAGAAGAAAAACGGATAAATGGCATACTTGTCTCCCAGCTGACTTTAGGTAAGGAGTCCATAGGTACGATACGCCAGGATAAAAAACGCTATGTGGTGACTTTCCCTAATGGGGAAGAAACACATATGTCTAGCAGGTCAGCTGGTATTGATGCCTTGATCCGTGAATTTCATCTACATCATAGTTAAGAAAATGAACTTGATTTTTGAATAAAGGAGCGTTATTCGTTCACCATGAATACAAAATTGAGAAGAAGCGACGATGAAGATTCACGAATCGACTGGGGAATAATTTTGTCAGTTTTGTTGTTGGCTGTGATCGGTATTGCTTCGATCTATGTTGCCGCTAGTAATGATACAAGCACAACTAGCATTGCTAGAACGATGATCTCTCAAGCGGTCTTTTATACTTTAGGTATCTTACTTGTAGTATTCATCATGCAATTTGATGCTGAACAGTTATGGAAGGTTGCTCCTATCGTATATGGTTTTGGGATTTTTCTTTTGATAATGGTCCTATTTCTATATAGTCGATCGTATGCTCAACTGACGGGCGCCAAGAGCTGGTTTGCACTTGGACCTTTGACTTTCCAACCGTCCGAAGTTATGAAACCTGCCTACATTATTATGTTGGGTCGTGTTGTAACGCAGCATAATAGTGAGAATGTTAGTCATACTATTCGAGGTGACTGGCAATTGATCGGCAAGATGGTCGGTTGGACATTGCCAGTGGCAGTTTTATTGGAACTACAAAATGACTTCGGGACGATGCTGGTTTT
Source organism: Ligilactobacillus acidipiscis (assembly GCF_900116935.1). Lineage (NCBI taxonomy): Bacteria > Bacillati > Bacillota > Bacilli > Lactobacillales > Lactobacillaceae > Ligilactobacillus > Ligilactobacillus acidipiscis. The sequence continues at coordinate 1,590,705 of NZ_LT630287.1, read as the reverse complement.
CTTTGCCATTTTTGGCGGTGTGGTGCTGCTTTCCGGGATCTCTTGGAAGATCATCATACCAACTTTCCTAGCTGTGGCTGCTGTGGGTGGTTTTTTGATCTTTTTAGTAGTTTATGATCGAAGTTTGCTACTGTCGCTTGGTTTTAAAGATTATCAGTTTAAGCGGATCGACTCTTGGTTGGATCCGTCCGCTAATACATCTTCTAGCGCCTATCAATTATGGCAAAGCATGAAGGCCATCGGTTCAGGAAAATTATTAGGCAAAGGTTTTAATGTTTCGAAAGTTTATGTGCCGGTGCGTGAATCAGATATGATTTTTTCCGTAATTGGTGAAAACTTCGGCTTTGTTGGTGCTTGTGTTTTGATCTTTATCTATTTATTGCTTATTTTCCAAATGATCCAAGTCACTTTTGATACCAAAAATGAATTCTATGCCTATATTTCGACTGGTGTGATCATGATGATCATTTTCCATGTTTTCGAAAATATTGGGATGAGTATTGGCTTGCTGCCACTAACAGGTATTCCGCTACCGTTTGTAAGCCAAGGTGGTTCTGCTTTGATTGGAAATATGATCGGAGTGGGACTAATAATGTCGATGAGATATCATTATAAGAGTTATATGTTTAGTAATAATGAAGAGTTCAGGTAGTTTAACTTTTACTAAGCACTAATAAATAACTATAAATGCGGTCATGTTTTTATAATGATCAAGGAAAACTGCTTAAAGTTTTAATCACTTTAGGCGGCTTTTTTGTTAGAAAAATTTGTCATTTCAAAGAGTAGTTTTGTCTGTAACTTGTTTTTTTAACAATTCTAATTCATACTGAGTTTATCAAATAATTATTCAAGTGAGAACTAAGGGAGTTGACTGAAGTGAAAATGTTTTATTGTTATTCCAAATGTTCGACATGTAAAAAAGCTAAGAAATGGTTGGACGAACACAATGTTCAATACAATTCACAAGATTTGGTAGTGCAGCCGCCAGCTAAAGAAGATCTATTGAGATGGTTGAATAATTCTTCACAACCATTGCGCTATTTTTTCAATACAAGTGGTCAACATTATCGGCAGCAAAATTTAAAAGACAAGTTGCCGCGGATGACTAATGAAGAAGCTGCAAAACTGCTTTCAGCCGATGGAAAGCTTATCAAACGCCCTTTGATGGTTGATGGAGACAAGCTCACATGTGGCTTTAAAGAAGAAGTTTATGCAGAAAAATGGTCACATTAATTTTTCTAAGCTAATTGAAAACGATTCTCATTTGCTTTAGAATGAATGAGAAGTACTTAACATGAATTCAAAGGAGAAACGATATGGCCACTTTAGAAGTAAAAGATTTACATGTTAAAGCAAAAGAAGAAGAAAAAGAAATCTTGACCGGAGTCAACTTAAAAATGACGACCGGTGAGATCCACGCTATCATGGGGCCAAACGGAACCGGGAAGTCGACCTTGTCTGAGACGATCATGGGAAATCCAAATTACGAAGTTTTGAAGGGAGATATTTTGATCAATGGACAAAGTATCATTGGTTTACCGGTAGATCAACGTGCTCGTGCCGGTTTGTTTTTGGCGATGCAGTACCCTGCTGAGATCCCCGGCATTACCAATGCTGAATTTATCCGTGCTGCTATTAATTCGCGTCGGGCAGAGGATGATCAGATGCCGATCCCAGCATTCTTAAAAAAATTAGATCATACTTTGAAGACCTTAGACATGACCGAAGAAATGTCAGAACGTTATTTAAACGAAGGCTTTTCAGGGGGAGAAAAGAAACGTAATGAGATATTACAACTGATGATGATCGAACCTAAATTTGCTATTTTGGATGAGATCGATTCTGGTTTGGATATTGATGCTTTGAAAGTTGTTTCACGCGGAGTCAATGCAATGCGGGGACCGAAATTTGGTTCACTGATCATTACGCATTATCAGCGGTTATTGAATTATATCAAACCAGACGTTGTGCATGTCATGATGGGCGGCAAAATCGTCAAATCGGGCGATGCTGAGTTGGCAGTGAAACTGGAAGATGAAGGTTATGCTGGTTTAAGAGATGAGCTGGGCTTAGATGTTAAATTGGTCGATGAAGAATAGGGGGGGCACCAGATGACAGTCGAAATGCAAACTGATCAGGATATTAAAAAGTATGCCCAACAAGTTGATGAGCCTCAATGGTTCACTTCAATGCGACTGAAAGCTCAGCAAGAAGTTGAGGACCTAACTTTACCAAATTTTCAAAAAATTCAGTATCATTCATGGCCAATTAATTCGACACGTAAGTTAGAAGTTGGCGACCATCGTTTAACAGATGAAAAATTAGTTACGGAGCAGGCAAATATTGTCCAAATTGGTTCAAAAGTCATTCAAAAAGATTTACCTCAAGAATTTATGGATAAAGGAGTCATCGTTTGTGATTGGGCTACGGCTTTAAAGAAACATTCAGAGTTAGTCGAGAAATACTTTATGACGATGGCAACTGAGCCGACCGAAAATCGGTTGAATGCTGAGCATGTTGCTCACTTGACCAGTGGTTTGCTGATTTATGTTCCCAAAAATGTTATTTTAAAACACCCCCTGACTTCTTATTTCTTTCAAGATGCTCGGCAGTCGCGAGATTATGTACACCATTTATTATTGATCGCTGATCGCGGAAGTGAAGTTTCATATTTAGAAAATACTGGGACTGTTGGTACTAAGCCTTGCCCGGCTAATATTATTGAAGAGGTTATTGCTGAACCCGACAGTCATATTAAGTTTGCCAGTGTCGATCGTTTGGGAGAAAACACGACCGCTTACTTAAATCGACGAGGGTATCTAAAACGTAATGCTCGGATCGACTGGTCGATGGGTATGATGAATGATGGTAATATCGTTGGGGATTTTGATTCTGAATTAGTTGGCGAAGCTTCACATGCTGAAGTTAAAGTCGTGGCTATTTCAACAGGTGATCAGGTTCAAGGAATCGATACGCGAGTCACTAATTATGGTCAGCACTCCTTAGGCAATATCTTACAACACGGTGTGATCTTGGCACGCTCAAGTTTGATTTTTAATGGGATCGGTCATATCATTCACGGTGCACGTGGTGCGGAGGCCCAGCAGGAAAGTCGAGTCTTGATGCTTTCAACTAAGGCTCGGGGTGATGCAAATCCGATATTATTGATTGATGATAATGATGTTGTTGCTGGACACGCAGCTAGTGTTGGACGTGTCGACGAACAAAAGATGTATTATTTAATGAGTCGTGGTGTGGACAAAAAAACTGCAGAACGTTTGGTGATCAGAGGATTCTTGGGTCCGGTCCTTTCAGCCTTGCCATCTAAAGAAGTTCGAAAAGTTTTGGCAGATATGATCGAGAGGAAGTTAGTCAATGGACAAAAAGATGAATGATCTGTTAGAGGACTTCCCGATTTTAAAAGAAATGATCAATGATGAAAAGTTGGTTTATTTGGATAATGCGGCTACAACTCAGAAACCCAAGCAGGTTTTGGACACCATTAGATATTACTATGAACATGATAACGCTAATGTTCATCGCGGTGTCCATACTTTAGCTGAACGGGCTACGAAACAGTATGAACAAGTTAGGGAAAAAGTTGTCAATTTCATTGGCGGTAATGATCCGCATGAAGTAGTTTATACCAAAGGGACGACTGAAGCTTTGAATTGGGTCGCAGCCGGTTATGGTGCGACACATGTCCATGCTGGGGATGAAATTGTTGTTTCCTATATGGAACACCATAGTAATATTGTTCCTTGGCAGCAGCTGGCAGCTAAAGTCGGTGCTAAGCTCAAGTATATTACTTTAACAGCCGACGGTCAGCTGGATTTAGAAAGTGCTAAGCACGTTATTACTGATAAAACGGTGCTTGTTTCACTTTGTCATGCTTCTAATGTTTTAGGTGTGGTCAATCCAATTAAAGAAGTTGCTCAATTAGCTCACCAGCATGGTGCGATCATGGTTGTTGACGGTGCGCAGGCTGTGCCGCATATGAGAGTCAATGTGCAAAAACTGGGTGCTGATTTTTATGCTTTCTCTGGACATAAAATGTTGGGCCCAACTGGGATTGGTGTATTATGGGGCAAAAAAGAACTGCTAGCGGGGATGAGGCCTTTAGAATTTGGCGGAGAAATGATCGCCAATGTTGGTTTATATCATACTGACTTTAAAGAACCGCCGTATAAATTTGAAGGTGGGACCCAAAATATTGCCGGCGTTGTCGGCTTAGGAGCTGCAATCGATTATTTAACTGAAGTAGGTTTGGATAATGTAACAGCTCATGAAAAGTCGTTGAGCAAGTATGTTTTGCCCAAGCTTCAAAAAATACCCGGAATTGAAATTTATGGACCATCAGACCCGGATATTAGAACAGGGGTCCTCTCATTTAATTTAACCGGTATCCATCCCCATGATCTGGCCAGTGCTTTGGATATGGATGGAGTTGCTGTCAGAGCTGGTCATCATTGTGCTCAGCCTTTGATGAAATATTTGGGAGTTGGTGCGACAGCGCGGGCTAGTTTTTATTTGTACAACACAAAAGCAGACGCAGATTTGTTTATTAATGCAATTTTGGAGGCAAAGGAGTTCTTTTCAAATGGCTCTTTCTAAATTAAGCAACTTATATCGACAGGTGATCATGGATCACGCTAAACATCCGCATAATAATCAGCCGTTACCGCAAGCTGATCACGAGATCGAATTACGCAATCCAACTTGTGGCGATGTTTTAACTGTTCAACTAAAAATACAAGATGATAAGATCATTGACGCTGCATACACTGGGACTGGATGTACGATCTCACAAGCTTCAGCGTCAATGATGACTGATCAGATCAAGGGAAAAACTACCGCAGAAGTTGAGAAAATGGTGCTTGGTTTTTCTGATATGGTTTTAGGAAAAGAAGTCCCTGACATGGAAAGATTATTGGGAGAGGCTGCAATTTTACAAAGTGTGGCACAGTTTCCGGCGCGGATCAAATGTGCTACTTTGGCTTGGAAGGCAGCTTATCAAGCGATAGAGGAGAGTGAGAACGATGACTAGCAGTGTGCCTGATGTTGGTGGAGAGTATAAATACGGGTTTAAAGACGATATCGAACCGATATACACAACTGGGGAGGGGGTGACTGAAGATATCGTCCGCGAGATCTCAGCAGTCAAAAATGAGCCGCAGTGGATGCTTGATTTTCGTCTGAAGGCTTATGAGATTTACAAAAAGTTACCGATGCCTAAATTTGGACCTGATCTTTCTGGGATCGATCTAGACAAGATCAATTATTTTAGACGCGATGCTGACAAGGTTGCTCGTAATTGGGATGATGTTCCGGAAGATATTAAGAAAACATTTGATCGATTGGGTGTTCCGCAAGCAGAACGTGAATATCTGGCAGGTTCATCAGCTCAGTATGAATCAGAAGTTGTTTATCACAACATGCAACAGCAATTTGAAAAAACAGGGATCGTATTTATGGATACTGATTCTGCGGTACAGCAGTATCCAGAATTAGTCAAAAAATATTTTGGCAAGTTAGTGTTGCCAACTGATAACAAGATGGCAGCCTTAAATTCAGCTGTCTGGTCCGGTGGAACATTTATTTATGTGCCTAAGGGGGTTAAGGTCTCGACCCCGATCCAAAGTTATTTCCGGATCAATGCTGGAAATTCAGGCCAGTTTGAGCGAACACTGATCATCGTTGATGAAGGTGCTAGTGTTAATTATGTTGAAGGCTGTACGGCACCTAATTATTCACAAGATAGTTTGCACGCTGCGGTGGTTGAGGTCAATGTATTGCCAAATGCTTATTGTCGCTACACGACGATCCAAAACTGGTCAGATAATGTTTATAGTTTAGAGACCAAACGTGCACAGGCTCTGGAAAATTCGACAATGGAATGGGTCGATGGTAACCTAGGCTCTAAAGTAACAATGAAATATCCAAGTGTTTATTTGGATGGTCAAGGAGCTCGAGGAACGATGCTATCGATTGCTTTTGCAGGTCAAGACATTCGTTCTGATACAGGCGCACGGATGATCCATCATGCTAAGAACACCTCGTCATCAATTGTTTCCAAGTCGCTATGTAAAGACGGAGGAAGTGTAGACTATCGGGGACAAGTTAGGTTTGACCGGCACAGCGATGGCTCATTTGCCCATGTCGAATGTGATACGATCATTATGGATGAAAAGTCGACCAGTGATACGATACCATTCAATGAAATTTTGAACGGTAATGTGTCGATGGAACACGAAGCTAAGGTTTCTAAAATTTCAGAAGAACAGCTATATTATTTGATGAGTCGTGGAATCTCTGAAGAAAAAGCAACTGAAATGATTATTATGGGATTTGTCGAGCCATTTACTAAAGAACTTCCAATGGAGTATGCGGTCGAATTAAACCGTTTGATCAATTACCAGATGGAAGGATCTGTGGGATAAATTTTATATATATGCTCTAAGCGTTGGTGTGTCAGTGCTTAGGGCTTTTTTATTTTGCGTAAAAATAATACGTGTTTTACTAATTAGCTACAAAATTAGCAAATTTTGCAGCAGTTTTTTGCTTCTTCTTAGCTGTGACGTGCAAATAAATATCAAGAGTTGGTAGCGTCAAGAATCTTGTGTAAATGAAATGCCTTCGTACATATAATATGTATCTAACTTAAATAAATGATGCTTCTAAGGTGTCCTGGAGTCCTTTGAACCCTCGGTGGATCCGCTTCAGAGACTTCTCGTTATAAACATTAAACTGAGAAACCAGGTGTCAAGGGCAACGTAAAAATGTAGGTTTATGGCAATCAAAAATGTAGGTTTTTGACAATTACAGTTTAGTTTTTAATCGATAAGACTTACCCGTGATTCTTATGGTATGAACATGATGAACTAATCGATCTAAAATAGCTGCAGTGACAGTTGGGTTTTGAAAAATATCGACCCAAGAAGATAAAGCACTGTTACTAGTAATAATTGTCGATTTTCTTTCATACCTGGCATTGATCAATTGAAAAAACAAATTAGCTTCATCGTGTTTAATGGGCAGATAACCTAATTCATCAATGATCAATAAATCGTAACGGGCGTAGCGGTTTAGTGCACGATCTAGTTCGTCTTTGTCATCGGCTTTTCTGAGTCTTAATAAAAGCTCATGACAATTAATAAATAACACTCTTGCACCTTGTTGACAGGCTTCGCGCCCTAAGGCGATTGCGAGGTGTGTTTTTCCTACCCCGGGGCTGCCTACTAGAAGAATATTTTCTGCTTTATCCATAAAAGCTAGGCTTTTTAATTCTAGAATCTCCTGTTTTTTGATACTTGGCTGGAAGGTAAAATCAAATGCTTCCAGCGTTTTAACGCTGGGAAAACGGGCCCTGGTAATCGTTCGTTCAACCTGAGCCTGATGTTTATAGTTTAATTCTTTGGTCGTTAAAGCTAAAAGTGCTTCCGAAAATGACATTTTTCCGGCTGTTACTTGTTCCAGATAATTAGGCAGGTAACTTTTTATTTCAAGCAGTTCAAGTTGAAGCAAATTATTGTTAAGTCGTTGATTGATACTACTCATCTCATAGGACCTCCTGAGAATTAGACTTGGTCATAGGCACTTAGATTTTTACTAATGAATTGTTCAATGTCATCTTCATTACGACCGTTCATTAAATCTGAACGTAAAATTGCCTTGGTATCTTCATAGTTATAATTATATTGTTGGGTAGTTATTTCGTGAGAGCGGATCAATTTTCGGTTATAATAAATCTGAACATGTTTCTCATCATCACTGACTTCGAGAGTAACTTGTTCACCAATATATTTTGGATCAACAGAGTACTTACATTTCCGAAAATTGACCATAGCTTCCTTAGAGACGATACGTGAGATATCTTCTTCAAAATAAGGCTTGAGTAGGTCAACGGGAGTTGAATGTAATTGCTCTTTTTCTTTGTCTTCCCAAAGAAGTGTAGGTTGCAGATGCGTGGCTTGAGAAATTTCCTGATTAAGTTCATCACTTAAGTTATCCACTAGTTCGATTAGATCCGTTCCGTCAAAAGGTTCGTAATTATAGGGACGCAGACGCTCAACAGTTCGTGCTAGTGCCTCAACGGCACCTTTAGTTTGCGGGCGAAAAACACGACAAGCAATTGGTTTAAAAGCGGCGTCTTTACTGAATTGATAAAAACGCTGGTTAAAAATTGCGTGTCCAAAGGAAGATTTCGAATGGTCTATGACAGTTTTCATGTTATCAAACCAAATTTCGTGTGGGATTCCGCCCGTAGCTTCAAAAGCTTGCGCCAAACAGCTAAATAAAGTATCCTGTGAGCGATCAAAAGTTAAGGTTAAGTATTTGTATTTAGAATAAGGAAGCACATATAAGAAAATATTAAACTTATAGAGGATACCTTCACTGTTCCTGAGCTTCATTTCTTCTTTCCAATCCACTTGGGCCGAGAGGCCCGGAGTATGAGTGACTCGAATGGTAGCTTTCTTGACCTCATGGTTTTTAAATTTACGACAATACGTTTTTACAGTTGAATAACTACCTAGATAGCCTTTCTTTTGAATAAATTTAAAGATTGCCATGGCAGAGCAATTAAGCGCTAATTTATCATGGATGATTGCTTTAAAAGGCTCCAGTAAGCTTGGCTTTTTAACAACTTTCCTGGTTTTGACTTGGTCGGTAGCAATTTCTTCAACTACCTTTTTAATAGTGCGATAATCCGCGTTATATTGCCTTCCTAGAGCAGCGTAATTTGGTTTAATGTTTTCTTTCATATCTTTTAGCACTCCTTGTCTTAAATCATTTCTCACATCAGTTGCCTCCTTGAAAACTAAAAATACTGATGTAATTAATGATACAAAAAAATGTAGAAAGACCGACATTTTTGATTGCCGTTTTCCTACATTTTATAGCTGCCTTTTACACCAGGAAGCGATCCAGTGAATCTTCCGTTGGAAATTGTTCTTTGTGATGGGTGGTTCGCTTGAGATGCTTATTAAAGTTCTCAATCAGGTTAGTGGAGTATAGTGATTGCCGAATAGCTGGTGGAAAGTCCATGAAAGTGAGTAAATTCGGCATTTTAAGCAGATCTTTGATTAATTTGGGATAGGTCTGATGCCAGTTGTTGGCGAACTCATTCAGTTTCAGTTCGGCTGCTTCACGGTTGGCGGCCCGATGAACTTGTTTAAAGTCACTGATCACGGCCTTGCGGTCTTTTACGCGAACTTTGTTCATCAGATTCCGCCCAACATGAACCAGGCAACGTTGTCGTTTGGCTTTAGGGAAATGCCGATTCAAGCCTTCATCCAAACCAACTAACCCATCGGCCACAAACAACAGCACATCTTTAACGCCCTGCTTGATCAAGGTTCCCAGCAGTTCAGTCCAGATTCCAGTCGATTCCGTTGGCGCCACTTGGTAGTTCAGCACTTCTTTCGTACCATCTGGACGAATGCCAATCGCAATATGAACGGCTTCTTTTTGAACGGTATCCCGCTTTAACGGCAAGTAAGTGGCATCTAAGAAGATGGCCGCATATTGTGAAGCCAGTCGACGTTGCTGGAAAGCTTGAACCTGTTCATTGACGGCTTTAGTCATGTTGGAAACCGTGGCTTTGGAGTAGTGAGCACCGTACATTTTCTCAATGAGTTCGGCAATTTCAGCAGTGGTAATTCCCTTGGTATACAACTGAATGACCGTTGTTTCTAAATTATCACTGTGCCGACCGTAGGCTGGCAAGGTATGATTTTCAAACCGGCCATTGCGATCTCGAGGAATGGTTAAGTTAAGTTGGCCGTACTTCGTATCAAACGAGCGCTCATAACTGCCGTTGCGGTTATTACCAGTGTTAATCCCAGCGTATGAGTAGCGTTCGTAACCCAAAAACTCTGCCAATTCGGTTTGAAGCAGCTGGTTAATCGCAATTTCGAGGTGGTGACGAAAAACTTCGTCCAAATCTTGCTTTTGGGCTAGTGCAGTGATAATTTCTGTGGTAAGTTCATTCATGGGGAATGCCTCCTGTGATGTTTTCTGTGGTTACTAAATATCATAAGGGAAGGCATTCCCTATTTCTATACAATTCAGAAATCTTTTATGCATTTACACAAGATATTTTACGCTCTCAAAGACCCAGTCGCAGGCGATAGTTTAGACAACGCTAACCAAGATGAAGAAGCCAGTGCTAACCTGGATTGTGCCAGTGATACTGACACAGGAGAAGCAGACAGCAACATTATCAAAGCAGCCAAGAGTATGACAGGTTATTTTAAATACGACCAAGTACACCCAAGTCCTGATTTAGGTAACGATTTGAAAAATCCTAATAAAACAGGAACAACGGATTGTTCAGGATATGTTTGGTTGGTACTAAACAAGACAGGTTTTAAAGTTCCGCAGAGAATGCAGTGGTTTACAGGTTCAATGGTAAGTGACGCTAAGGGGGAACACCAATATTTAAAGGAAGTTAAACCAAGTGACGCAAAAGCAGGCGATATTGTCATAGTTAATCAAGGTGCAGGCGCAGGGAATAATGGACACACGGCTTTTATTACCGAGAGTTGGCATGGTAAACAGACCAAGATTATTGAACAAGGTGGAACGGATAGCAAAGTCAACGAGGGACGTTTTGGGACATCATTTTCAAGCCTATTGAACGGTGGAGATGTTGTCCTAGCACGACCAGTTAAAAAGTAAGATAGGGGGAGCAGAAATGAAACGGTGGCAAATCATCTTAACCGCAGTTTTGGGACTTGTTTTAGTAGTGTCAGTGATTGGCAACTATGCGCAAGGACGCAGTAAAAATAACCTAAGAACCGAGTTAAAAGACAGCCAGGAAAAACAAAAGCAAACAGCGCAAAATTTGAAAGCTAAAACGACCAAAAATCAAGTTTTAGCAGATCAAATTGATACATTCAAATCAACCCAAAACAACAAGGGTAAAAGTACAGCGGAGCTTGATTTTAATAACACTGCCAACGAGTTTTTGAAGTATATGTTTACCTTTGAACCTGATTCATATAAGAACCGTAAGGAGCATATACAGGGGCTAGTGACAGACGAGTTATTTAAACAAAATTTTCCTAGCAAGCAAAATTTTGGCGACAGTAACAACGTGACTTCAAAACTAGACCAAGCCAAGATTTATACCAGAGCCAAGCAAGACCAAAATATTGACGGTTTAGCCGTAATTACTTTTGAAAGTAAGACAGGCGACAACGACTTTAAAAAACAAACTGTTTTGTATCAACTAAGCTATGATACAACCGCCAAGCAGTTGACTAAGGTCAAGAGTTTAGGAGATAGTTTTGAAGCGTCAGACATTCAATAAAATTAGCAAAACAATTGCTATCGTGGCGGTAGTAGCAATTATGGTAATTTTTATCGGACATAACTACATCAATACGATTGAGAAAAGACAAACCGTAGTGCAGATACCAAAAGATACCAAACAAACCTTATTTTTCTATCGTGATGATTGTGCAGATTGTCAGTCAATTTTTCATCAAGTTTATTGGCAAGATAAATTAATCCCCGATTTAAAATTGAAGTGCAACACTTGATAACTAGACCAATTAGACTAGCTTAAAAGGCCATAAAGGCCTATTCTTATTATTAACGACAAAATCAACAGATAAGGATAGGTGTCTTCATGGCCCAAACTAAGAATATCATGCCTAAGCATTACCAACAACTCCAATCTTTTGAACGCGGTCAAATTGAGTCCCTGACTCGATTAGGATTTGGCGTTCGTCAGATTGCCAGCCGGCTTCACCGGAGTCCCAGCACCATTTCTCGCGAATTAAAACGCGGGTTAACCACCCAGATTGATTCCCAGAAACATCGGTCATATCAGGGCTACTTTGCCGAGCGCGGGGCGGCTTACTATCGAGAACAGCGGGCCAAGTGTCACCCCAAAGGTTTACTGCAGCGGGCTGCCGTGTTCTTCAAGTCCCTGCCGAAAGCTTTAAAAGCTAAGCCACGAGTTTTCAGTGTCGATACGTATGTCCACTATTTCAAAGCTCATTACCCGGGCTTTCCCTGCCCATCAACGGCTACGGTCTATCGGTACATCGAGGCTGGCAAGCTCCCGGAGCTTCACAACTATGATTTACCCATGAAGCTACGTCGCCGCGTTAAACGCCCGAATCACCGACATGCCCGCCTGAATAAAAAACGGCTTGGACAGTCCATTGAAGACCGGCCCGCAGTGGTTCGGAAACGTCAGGAGTTGGGCCATTGGGAAGGCGACTTAGTGAAAGCCAAACGGGTTGAGTCCGAACCAGCTTTAATGACGTTAACCGAGCGAGTTAGCCGGATGGAAATTATCGTTAAATTGCCTGATTACCGGGCAGAGACTTGCCGGCAAGCCCTCCAAGATACGATTGATGATTACGGTGCAGAAAACTTTCGGACTATCACGTTTGACAACGGCTCGGAATTCGCTAGTTTAAATCAGGTTCAAGGAACGGAAATCTACTTTGCCCATCCATATTCTCCCTGGGAACGGGGCACTAATGAGAATGTGAATGGTCAATTAAGAGAGTTCTTCCCAAAGGGGCATTCCTTTAAAAACCTCTCATTAGTGGATCTGCAGTTGGTTCAAGACACGCTGAATCACCGTCCCCGCCGCTGTTTAAGCTATAGTTGTCCAGCGGATGTTATGCCACAACTGGTTTAACTTTCTAGACCAATTATAAGAATAGGCCATTAGTGTTGCACTTAACTTGACAATTGAGGAAGATAAATTAACCAACAAAGACGTGTTGTTTATCAATATGAACCAACCAGCGAACCGTAAGTACATTGGAAAATATAGACTGACCGCAGTACCAACGTTTATCAATGCCGATAATGAGCGTTATTCAGGCACGAGTTTAGATAAAATTGAGAAAGTCGTAGGTGAAAATTAAATGGGTGAGAAGATATTGACAGGGGTCAAAAAATCTATACCGTATCTAATCATGCTTCTAGTTGGTTTCTATCTAGCAATGCTTGTAACAGCGTTGATACTTGCCTTAGCGCAATATAAGTTACAAATAACCGACCATTTAACGGGGATTTTAAAAGAAGTTTCACTTAGCCCGTTTCATTATTACAAGCTTTATTTAGGACAGAAACAGCCACCATTGATTAGTGTTAGTATAGCAACAGTCATTTATACCCTATACTTTGCCTTAAAACGGCAAAGCAAGGCAAAACAATGGGAAACAGCCGATACTGACACACATGGTAGTGCCACATGGGGCAACGTAAAAGATCTGTTATCACAGTATTTTACGACCAGTACCAAAGATTTGAGCAGTCAGTTTAACGACAGTCTAAACCAAGAAACCGTTAAACGATTGCAGGATAAGGGGGAGCAGAAATGAATGGGACGATTTTAGGGACAGTTGATAAGCAAGTTATTTACCAAAACAACAATACTAAGCCCAACCGAAACGTGTTTGTTGTCGGTGGTCCAGGTTCGTATAAGACCCAATCAGTGGTTATCACTAATCTTTTTAACGAAACACAAAACAGTATTGTTGTGACCGACCCCAAAGGAGAACTTTACGAAAAGACCGCAGGCGTGAAGTTAGCCCAGGGCTATCAAGTGCATGTCGTCAATTTTTCTAACATGTTGCATTCTGATCGCTATAATCCGTTTGATTATATCGAGCGAGATATACAAGCCGAAAACGTAGCGACAAAAATTGTACAATCTGAAAACAAAGAGGGTAAAAAGGACGTTTGGTTCAGTACCCAAAGACAGTTACTAAAAGCCTTAATCTTGTTCGTGATGAAGCACCGAGAGCCAGCCCAACGTAATTTAGCAGGGGTCACAAACGTGCTACAAAAGTTTGATGTTGAACCAGGCGAAGATGAAACAGATAGCCCCCTGGATTCGCTTTTCTTAGATTTAGACATGACCGACCCAGCTAGACGAGCTTATGAACTAGGTTTCAAGAAAGCCAAAGGGGAAATGAAAGCCAGTATCATTGAAAGCTTGTTAGCAACCGTCAGCAAATTTGTTGATGAAGAAGTCGCCAACTTTACCAGCTTTTCAGATTTTGATCTAAAGGATATTGGCAACACTAAAATTGTATTGTACGTCATAATCCCAGTTATGGACGATACTTACGAAAGTTTTATCAACCTGTTTTTTTCACAACTATTTGATGAATTGTATAAATTAGCGTCAGACCACGGCGCAAAGTTACCAGTGCCAGTCGATTTTATCCTGGACGAGTTTGTTAATTTAGGAAAGTTCCCGAAGTATGAAGAGTTTCTAGCAACTTGTCGTGGTTATGGCATTGGTGTTACTACCATTTGTCAAACCTTGACACAATTACAAGCCTTATACGGCAAAGAAAAAGCCGAATCTATTTTAGGTAATCACGCCGTTAAGATTTGCTTGAACGCTGCTAATGATGTAACTGCTAAATATTTTAGTGATTTACTAGGTAAATCAACGGTCAAGGTCGAAACAGGAAGCGAAAGCACCAGCAGAAGCAAAGAGACCAGTACCAGCAAAAGCGACAGTTACAGTTATACCAGCCTTTCGTTAATGACACCAGATGAAATCATGCGTATGCCAGATACCCAGAGCTTACTAATCTTTGCTAACCAAAGGCCAATTCAAGCAACCAAGGCTTTTCAGTTTAAGCTATTTCCAGGCGCAGACCATTTAATACAATTAGCACAAAATGACTATCATGGCGAGCCGTCAATGAGCCAACAAACAAAGTTCAACGAAGCTAATGAAAAATGGCAAGCCCAACTAAAACAACAGCAAACCGAAAAAGAACAAAATGATGTTAAGCCCGAAGAAGAAGAGGATATGCAAGACGAAATGGACTTAGCCGTAAAGAAACAACAAGCTAGTTCAGATGATGATGAAGTACGTTTAGATTAAGGGGGAGTAATAATGAGTAATAAAAAGAAGCTTACAATTGCGAGTATTGTGGTCATTGTTTTAGCTGTCATTTCAGGGATCGGCTATGGGATAGGACATAAAACAACCGCCGAAACCTTGCAATCACAGAACTGGACTTTTGATAGTCAAAAAGGAGAAAAGGTAAAAGCAACCGCCAAGTTTACAGAAAAGAAAATGGTACTAAACGAAGCAGGATTTAGTGACACATATACGTACACTGTTAAGGATAAAGGTAGCCAGGAAGAGATCAAATTCATCAATAACAATTCAGTTTCAGGCGAAAGAGAAACAAGGACGTTCAGCATTAAAAAAGATTCTGATGAATACAAATTAACGCCAACAAACAAGCTAGCTAAAGACGATACAGGAAGTGTAACGCTGATCCCAGATAAATAGAAAAGGGGGTTAAAAAATGAAAGAGAAAATCACAGAAGCTATCATGAATTTCTTTAATGGCATTTTCAAAAATATCTTAGATTTTGCAATCACGGCAATTAAATCAATCCTAGACCAAGTAACAAAATCATTGCCAATTATAGATAAGTGGTACGGCGTATTTCTAGCCTTAGCCACGTCAATGGTAGTTGTCGTAGTCCTAGCAAGAATTATCATGACACTTATTTCAGAAGCAGACGAAAGTACAGATGTAACCTGGGCAAATATTCTTATGGACGCTGTTAAATCAGCCGTTGCTATCCCCGTATTTGTTTTTTTACAAGGATTTTTACAAACAAGAATCATTGTGCCACTTGCTAAGAATATGTTTGAAATGAGTGGAAAATTCACAGCAAATGCCGTAACCAGTACATCAAAAGTAACTGATAACATTAAGCTTACAGGTTTCGTGCAGGTGTTATTCCTAGCCTTTTTTGCAATTGTCGTTGTCGCTTTTTTCATTAAAATGTGTATCTACTTTGCTGACATGGCATTTTATAACATGTCAATCCCGATTGTTGCTATGTCAATCGCCAGCGAGAGCTTTGATTATAGTTCAACCTGGTGGAAAAAATTAGTTTATTACAACATTTCTATGTTGTCGCAAGTCTTATCACTTACCATAACAATTTGGTGTTTTACGCACATTGGTTCAAAATTTAGTTTTCTAGCTTTCATTGGTTGCATTGGTTTTGGTTGGCTAGTTCTACACACACCACACGCAATCCAAGACTTTTGGGCTTCAACAGGAATTACCAAAGGTGCAGGACGTTCAGTTATGCGTGGTATGGGTAATATCGGACGGAACATGTTCAGAAGTTAAGAAAGGAGAAACTAAAATGTTAAAACAAAAAGAAGGAATGCTATATATCCAATTATGGCATCTTAGTATGCAACAAGAAGAAAAAGTAAAGGGTTCAGACACAATGTATGAAGAATTATCTCTTTGGTACGAGAAAGGAGCAGCGAAAGCGATAGAAGCCTTTTTCAGTGTATTGAATGGAGAAGAAGAAACGACTACTTTTTTAGGCAAACCGATTAAAACTTACCACCCAATTGAAGAATTAAGAAAACAAGGTAATTTCTTAGTTATTCGAAGAAAAGACCTGAAATATCCTGCGTTGATCAATTTAAATTTAGTCTCTGATATAACATTTACTGATGAACCATTTACTGCACAGTAATAAAAGGGGGGGAAGCCATGAGTTCTAATACAGTGATTTTAGCTGAAAAGCCAAGCCAAGCCAGGTCATACGTTGAAGCATTTCAAAAAAGCACAAAAAAACAGGGCTACTTTGAAGTAAGCGACCCTGTTTTGCCCGAAAACACCAAAATCACTTTTGGTTTTGGGCATTTAGTTGAGTTAGCCACACCCGATAAATACGATAGCAAGTATAAGAAGTGGGCTTTATCTAATTTACCCATTTTTCCAGAAAAATACAAGTTTATCGTGGGCGCAGATAAAAAGAAACAGTTCAATATCGTTAAAGATTTACTGAATGAAGCCGACACGATTATCATTGCGACTGATAGCGACCGAGAGGGTGAAAATATTGCCTGGTCTATCATGACAAAAGCAGGCGTTAATCTCAAAAGCAAAACGCTAAAACGGCTTTGGATCAATTCACTTGAGCAAGAAGCCATTTTAAACGGATTCAGAAATTTAAAAGACGGTTGGAACTACTACCCAGCGTATAAAGAAGCCCAGACACGCCAAATTAGTGATTGGCTAGTCGGTATGAACGGCAGTCCTTTATATACCTTGCTTTTACAACAAGCAGGCGCTAAAGGCGTGTATTCAATTGGACGAGTACAGACACCAACCTTATACATGGTTTATCAGAGAGATTTAGCTATCAAAGATTTTAAGCCAGAGCCTTATTTTGAGATTAACGCTAAAATTTCAGCCGATACACAAGATTTTGAAGCCAAATTAGACCCCTACAAGCGATTTAAAGACGAAGAACAGTTAAATACCTTTATGGACGCTAAAAACGTGCAGAAAGGACAACAAGACAGTTTAATCAAGGACGTACAAAAACAGCAAAAGAAAACCAGCAGTCCCAGATTATTTTCACTATCGAGCTTACAAAGTGAGATAAACAAACGGTATCACGCCAGCGCAAGTGACACATTGAAAGCCGTACAATCCTTGTATGAAGCTAAATTACTAACTTATCCCAGGACTGATTGTAATTACATTACCGACCAAGAATTTAGTTATTTAGTTAAAAATCTAAATCAGTATCTAGGTTTGGTATCTAATCAGGTCTCTTTAAAGAAAACTGAACCACAAGCACGATATGTGAATGGTAAAAAAGTCCAGGAACATCATGCTATTGTCATGACAAAAACAGTACCAACTATTGAAAAATTAAACAGCCTACCAAAACTAGAAAAGCAGGTATACGATATTGTTTTGCGCACAACGCTAGCCATGTTTGCAGATCAATACGAATACGAAGAAACGACAATCTTAACACAAGTGGGCGAAGCACTGTTTAAAGCCACAGGAAAAGTCCCAACTAACCAAGGTTGGAAGTTACTGTTTAAAGCAGACAAATCAACCAACAAGGACAAAGAAGAAACAATTTTGCCAGCCGTAGAAAAAGGACAGGCAGTCAAAGCAGATTTAACCACCGACAAAAAGCTAACTAAAGCACCAGTACCATTTACCGAGGGTACTTTAATAACGGCTATGAAAACCGCAGGTAAGACTTTAGATGATGAAGAAGCCCAGGCGATTTTGAAAGATACCGAGGGTATTGGAACAGAAGCTACCAGGGCAAATATCCTGGACGGTTTGAAAAAGAAAAAATATTTAGCGACCCAAAAAAATAAAATCCATGTCACTGAACAAGGTGTGACGTTATGTAAAGCCGTTGAATTAGAGCCGTTACTAACTAGCCCAGAAATGACAGCTAAATGGGAAGTTGCTTTAAAACAAATCAGTCAAAAGAAACGAACCCAGGAAAACTTTTTAGGTCAGATTAAAAAGTTTATCCAAAAGCTAGTCGCAGAAATTCCTGAACAAATGGAAAAAAGTGAGACTTTAACAAAGCAAGTTGCTAGTCAAAAAACCGCTGAAAGCGAAGCAAAAAAAGAGACAGAAATTGGCATTTGTCCAATTTGTAAACAAGGTAAAATTGTTGATAAAGGTAAATTTTATGGTTGTACGAACTATACAGCCGATCAACCATGTAAATTTACCTTACCAAAGAAATGGAGTGATAAGACTTTGCCAAAAACCGCAGTTAAAGCTTTAATCACTAACGGAAAAACCAGTAAAATCAAAGGTTTCAAATCTAAGAAAACGGGCAAGAAATTTGACGCTTCTTTAAAATTAGAAAACAATCGACTAAGCTTTAATTTCAACTAGAAAGGGAGTAATGATATTGAGTAAAACCAACATAAAAGTGAAATTAGCACGTTTAGCACCAATAATACTGCTTTCAGTTGCAATAGGCGGATTTTTAGGGATTATTATTGCATTCACAGCCGTTAAAAATACAATACCGCTTGAAAATTATACAAATGGACTTACACAAGCAATAACGCTTCTTGTCATAAGTCTAATAGGGCTTGTTTACTGTATTTATTATGGGATTAAGCATACAAAAAATAAATAATTCCTATCGCCTTACACTAACGTTTCAGTTGGTAAGTCAGGCATTTAGTGGTGTTTTTCAAAAAGCGAAAAGCACCACTAAACACCAGGCGTATTTAAAAGAAAGGACAGAATATCATGCACAATAATTTAGACGTATCAGCCAGCGAGTTGCCTATTTTAAGCAACAAGGAAAACTACAAATATTTAGATGAAATTAGTGGTAATGGCGCATATCAACAAGTTGCTTGGCAACAAGTTGATAATCAGTATATTGCCTTGTATGGGACAGAACCCATTGAATTATTGACCGTTAAAGATTTAGCAACTGAATTTCCTGATGAAACGGAGGAATAATCATGCCAAATAAAGCCGAAAGGGACGCCTGGAAAGAAAAGTTAGTCAATGAAGCCGAGCAAAAAATTTTAGAACTGACAGACAGTGATAAGTTCAAAAAGTACCTGGACACATTAAGCAAGTTTCATGGATATAGTCAGCGCAATATTGATTTAATCTACTCACAAGACCCAGCAGCTACCCAAGTTGCAGGATATAAACAGTGGCAGAATGATTTTAACCGACATGTTAATAAAGGCGCTAAATCAATCCGAATCAGCGCCCCGATTATCAAAAAATTAACCGAAGAAGAAAAAAAGAAGCTTAATACCACGGAAGATAAAGCAATCGTTGGTTATCGCTTTATCCCGATTTTTGACATTAAGCAAACATCAGGACAGCACGTGTTAAATACCCAAGACTTTATCAAAGAAAACTTGCAGGAACACAAAAACGTCACTAACTTGTATAACTCATTTAAAGATTATTTGAATGAAAAAACCAATTTAGCAGTGACCGAAGAAAATATATCACAACCAGGTGTAAAAGGTTATTTTGTTCCTAAAGCAAATGAAATTGTCATTGATAATAAAGAACAAGACAGCGCCTTAAAGCTCAAAACTTTATATCATGAATATGCCCATAGCCAGTTGCATGGTTTAACGTCAGAATTTAAAGACCGTCCACGTGAATACAAAGAAACGCAAGCCGAAGCCGTGGCTTATGTGGCTATGCAAAATATCGGTGTTGATACTAGCGACTATTCACTAGGATATGTGGCAACCTGGGCTAAGGATAAAGACCTAATCCATAAAGCAATCAGTGAAATTCAAAAAGTCAGCAATAAAACCATTGATCTAACTGCTGAACTGACCGAAAAATTGCAGTTAGACCAAAAACAAGAACAACAGCAGGAGCAGACACAGACACAAAAAGCGCCCGAACCTAAAACAAAAGAAGTAAATGCTGACCAGGAACAAATTGATAAATTAAAACAGGCAATCGCTGAAACGCAAGACCAGCTTACACGTTACGGTAAAATTATTGAAAAAGCCCCCAAGACGTATGAAGCAGGGCTTGCAGAAGAGGAAATTAGTAAGTTAGAGCCTAGACTTGCACAACAAACGTTGATGTTAAACAGCTTATACGGCGAAGATTACAAATTACAAGAAAGCAATGCAACTTTAGCAAATCCAACAATTAAAGCAGAAAATAACACGAAACAACCTAACTTATCAGATCAATACAAAGCATTGCATGATAAGTTAGAAAAACCAGGCGAAAATAAAAATCAAATACAAGAACAGCTAAATAAAGTTAAAACTGAAATTAGTCAAAAAACGCAACAACAACTAAAAGACTTTGCAAAAGCTAACCCAGATTTGAAACAACCAAGAATTAAAAAAGAACAGCAAACTTTACAACGATAATCATAAAAAGCGCCTAGAAATGGGCGCTTTTTTGTGTTTTGACGTTTGAGAAGCGCATTCTAAGACCGTTTCAAGCTGATAAATGGATAAGTACAGTAAATGACCAATGAGGTACTGCAAATTTTGTACAAGCAAAAAAACACGAGAAAAAGAGCCTTGCTATAATGGCTTAAAATCAAGATAGCTATTTTAATAGTCCAAAATATGGACTTGTGTTATAATATGAATAGAAAAAAAGAAGCCCTGCGTGAACAGGACTTCCTAGTAGAACCGTTAGACGGTAGCATAAACTAAGATAAAATAACCGTTAGCTCTGCAAAGCTAAGACGGTTATTTTTTTTTGCTAATTTTTATCAGCTCAACAACTAGTGCAATTAAGGCAACGATAAACGTACCGAAAGCCAACATTAGTTGTAAGGCGTCTGATACTGACACCCTGGCTACTCCTTTCATTAGGATATGGTTTTGCTAAGGCTTTTACACCATAAGCACCGCCCCCTTTTACAGGAAATAGCTACCGTCTTAACTTTTCTACTAATTGTATTATATCGTAAAAAGGAGCAATTGTCCTAATAATTAAAAACCGTGGACGTTGCCCACACCCACAAGCTGAAACCAGCTTGACCGCAGTCATGAGCGGGGTTTCCCCCCTCTCAAACTCACTCGCCCACTCGCCGTGTGGCAGGAAAGCAAAGTTGGTGGAACTAACTTTGGCTTTCAGCCGTTTCAGTGTGTCGTTTCATTCCGTCAAGAACGGGTAGTATTTTTTTGAAGCCCACAAAAAAATCTCCACGCCTAGCACTTGACTACATTCTCACTCCAAGTTCAAAAGACATAACTTATAATTTAAGGCGGATTAATTAGGTGGTGAAACTATTGGGCAAGACTATTCGACAACTTTCAGAAGAATTGAAATTATCAAAACAAGCTATTAATCAACGTATTAATAGTATTAATGGCTTTCGAAGCAAACACACTTATAAAGTCAAAAACCATCTAGAAATAGACAACCAAGGCGTTAAAATGCTTGCTAACTTTGGCAAGCAAAAACGGCAAGACCGACAACCAAATCAGCAAGATAAAAACGACAAGAATGACAAGATTGATCACATCTTGCTGAAACAACTTGATGCTAAAGATCAACAAATTGCAAATTTACAACAAGCCTTAGACCAGCAACAAAAATTACAGATAGCAACGGTAACAGAAAACCATCGATTAAAAGAGCACATTCGGAAATTGAGTGGATTGCTTGAACCTTCTAGTGCAACTCAACAGCAACAATCAAACGACAAGGACGATACCTTGTCGAATAGTATTAATGCCATTCATGACAATGCTGAAAACGACAAGCAAGATCAAAGTCATATTGTCGATGAAAAGAAAAAAAGAATACATAAAAATAAAGTCAATAAGAGTTGGTGGCATTTTTGGTAAAAATTAAAGGGTGGATTAAGAATGGAAATAGAACCTAAGATAATGTCTCAAGGCAAAAGTATTTTAGGAGAGTTTGGAAACAAGTATTTAACTAGTAAGGGTTCTCTGAAACGAAATAATGTAATTAATGACTTGGATAAATTTGACCGTGAACTGATGACAAAGCTATTTAAAGATCCTTTAATACATAAAAATTATGTAGAAAAAATTGCTGACACTGAAGTATTTAGACTCAATCAATTTATTGAAATGTTTGAATATAAAGAATTTTGGGAAAACAGTTACACCAAATATACAAATAAAATTGGTTTAACAGCTAATGGAAAATTTATTGATGAATCTGCTGATGAACCATTTTTAAACGAAATCATTGCTAAACCTGAAATTGATGAGCTATTAGAGCCTAAAATATTTGTTAATGCTAAAAAGTATGATCAAAACGGTGAACATAACGCATCTAGTTATTCTGATTGTAAAAGGCAGCTATAAAATGTAGGAAAACGGCAATCAAAAATGTCGGTCTTTCTACATTTTTTTGTATCATTAATTACATCAGTATTTTTAGTTTTCAAGGAGGCAACTGATGTGAGAAATGATTTAAGACAAGGAGTGCTAAAAGATATGAAAGAAAACATTAAACCAAATTACGCTGCTCTAGGAAGGCAATATAACGCGGATTATCGCACTATTAAAAAGGTAGTTGAAGAAATTGCTACCGACCAAGTCAAAACCAGGAAAGTTGTTAAAAAGCCAAGCTTACTGGAGCCTTTTAAAGCAATCATCCATGATAAATTAGCGCTTAATTGCTCTGCCATGGCAATCTTTAAATTTATTCAAAAGAAAGGCTATCTAGGTAGTTATTCAACTGTAAAAACGTATTGTCGTAAATTTAAAAACCATGAGGTCAAGAAAGCTACCATTCGAGTCACTCATACTCCGGGCCTCTCGGCCCAAGTGGATTGGAAAGAAGAAATGAAGCTCAGGAACAGTGAAGGTATCCTCTATAAGTTTAATATTTTCTTATATGTGCTTCCTTATTCTAAATACAAATACTTAACCTTAACTTTTGATCGCTCACAGGATACTTTATTTAGCTGTTTGGCGCAAGCTTTTGAAGCTACGGGCGGAATCCCACACGAAATTTGGTTTGATAACATGAAAACTGTCATAGACCATTCGAAATCTTCCTTTGGACACGCAATTTTTAACCAGCGTTTTTATCAATTCAGTAAAGACGCCGCTTTTAAACCAATTGCTTGTCGTGTTTTTCGCCCGCAAACTAAAGGTGCCGTTGAGGCACTAGCACGAACTGTTGAGCGTCTGCGTCCCTATAATTACGAACCTTTTGACGGAACGGATCTAATCGAACTAGTGGATAACTTAAGTGATGAACTTAATCAGGAAATTTCTCAAGCCACGCATCTGCAACCTACACTTCTTTGGGAAGACAAAGAAAAAGAGCAATTACATTCAACTCCCGTTGACCTACTCAAGCCTTATTTTGAAGAAGATATCTCACGTATCGTCTCTAAGGAAGCTATGGTCAATTTTCGGAAATGTAAGTACTCTGTTGATCCAAAATATATTGGTGAACAAGTTACTCTCGAAGTCAGTGATGATGAGAAACATGTTCAGATTTATTATAACCGAAAATTGATCCGCTCTCACGAAATAACTACCCAACAATATAATTATAACTATGAAGATACCAAGGCAATTTTACGTTCAGATTTAATGAACGGTCGTAATGAAGATGACATTGAACAATTCATTAGTAAAAATCTAAGTGCCTATGACCAAGTCTAATTCTCAGGAGGTCCTATGAGATGAGTAGTATCAATCAACGACTTAACAATAATTTGCTTCAACTTGAACTGCTTGAAATAAAAAGTTACCTGCCTAATTATCTGGAACAAGTAACAGCCGGAAAAATGTCATTTTCGGAAGCACTTTTAGCTTTAACGACCAAAGAATTAAACTATAAACATCAGGCTCAGGTTGAACGAACGATTACCAGGGCCCGTTTTCCCAGCGTTAAAACGCTGGAAGCATTTGATTTTACCTTCCAGCCAAGTATCAAAAAACAGGAGATTCTAGAATTAAAAAGCCTAGCTTTTATGGATAAAGCAGAAAATATTCTTCTAGTAGGCAGCCCCGGGGTAGGAAAAACACACCTCGCAATCGCCTTAGGGCGCGAAGCCTGTCAACAAGGTGCAAGAGTGTTATTTATTAATTGTCATGAGCTTTTATTAAGACTCAGAAAAGCCGATGACAAAGACGAACTAGATCGTGCACTAAACCGCTACGCCCGTTACGATTTATTGATCATTGATGAATTAGGTTATCTGCCCATTAAACACGATGAAGCTAATTTGTTTTTTCAATTGATCAATGCCAGGTATGAAAGAAAATCGACAATTATTACTAGTAACAGTGCTTTATCTTCTTGGGTCGATATTTTTCAAAACCCAACTGTCACTGCAGCTATTTTAGATCGATTAGTTCATCATGTTCATACCATAAGAATCACGGGTAAGTCTTATCGATTAAAAACTAAACTGTAATTGTCAAAAACCTACATTTTTGATTGCCATAAACCTACATTTTTACGTTGCCCTTGACATTCTGATCAAGATAATTTAATTATTAAGGGGAATAATTTGATTGCCTTGTATAGTTTAAAGAAAAAGTACTCCAATAAAATAAACATGATATATATAGACCCACCATATAAGGCTCCTATGTCAAGAATCCGGACATAAAAGTACGAACAAATTTGACTTTCAATTTAAATTACTTAATTTAATTTTCGGAGGCCGAAGTTTTAGTCCCGTTCAGATTTTAAAAACGCTTTAGAGTATATTAAATAAGCCCCAACATTATTGAATTTAATAGCCTGTAGCTACGCTACAAGTGAAATACGATCACTGTTATACCAACGAATATAGTTATCAATTCCGGCGATTGCTTCATGAATTGTCTTAAAATCTTGGAAATTAACGTATTCCCTGAATTATTCATACTTTTTGTCTTAAATAAAATTTGGCGCAAAATAACCGTGGTCTCAGAAAAAAGCTTTTTTTGTTAGTTTTGCGGTCGTATTGCTTAAAAAAGGGCAGACTTCACCCTTTCCCTAGAAAATATATTTTATTTTGTGAGTTCACAGCGGGTATATTTTAATGTTTTGGATCTTAAACAGTGTCTGCCAGAATAATTTATCAAACACATTGGTCTGGGATAAATGGACCCAGATCTGATGGGCGTGGTGCGTGACCTTAGCTGCCAAATGAAGTAATTTAAAGCGGATGGTCTCGACCTGAGCGTGTTTAAGTTCCGGTGGTAAAACCAAGTTCTTCATGGCTTGGAGTATATTGTAAGCCGTGCCAGCCACCAACATGCGAAACTCATTGGCGTTAAAGCTGGAACTGTCCGTTTTATCAAAATGAAAACCGCGTTTAACTTCTTTGATCAAGTCTTCCATTGAACCACGTTGTTGATAGAGGGCAAAGACTTGCGGACCACTCAATTCTTCCAAGTTGGTCACGATAAACTCATGGTCAAACAGTAAATTTCCCGCTGGCCGAGTTGATCTAATGATCACCCGATAAGGGCGTGGCCAACTTTGGGGACAGTAATCCTGCAGGACATGCCATTGGACTTCAGTTTCGCTGAAGTCGTGGTCGCCCACTTGGATCAAGCGCTCAGCCCGACTTTGGAGTTGGCGGTTCGCTTTCATGCGGATCACGAATTTAGCCTGTTTTTTATCACAGGCACGGTAGATCCCTGGCGCTGCGAAACCAGAATCTCCCCGCACGAGGACATCCAAAGAAGACTGGTCATAGGCCCGTAGGCCCCGTAATAAGAATTTAGTCGCTCCCTGTGAAGTATAGCGATTGCCTGGACGTAATTGGGCATTCAATAAGCAGCCCGATAAAGCATCGAAAGCTAGTAATGGATGATAACCGTTAGTCTGATAATGACCGTTATAAGCACTTTTTTCTTGGTTACCAAATGTATCAGCATGCGTGGAGTCGAGGTCAAGGATCAGCTGATGTTGATTCAGCTGGCCCAGGACTAAGTGCGCCAAAGAGATCATTACAGACTTGACGGAGAAAAGGCCTGTCGCCGAGACGTGATTGATAAAACGTGAGAGCGTCGGTTGGGAAGCGACTGCTTGTTTTAGAGCTAAGTTGAAATCAGCCGCTTGGGCCAAGGTGTTAGCAGACTGATCCTGGGAATACCCCGCTAGTAATTGAAATAACAACTGCTTGAATAAATCGTTCATAGTGAAGGTACAATACTTGCGACCATCTTTGAAACGCAAGTTAGTCTCTAAAAACTGGTCAAAGTGGAGTTGATGGAGAAACTCAGCAAGCAATAAAGTCCCCGCATCGTTCGCTAGCTCACCGCCGTCATTAGAAATTTTGATTTGTTTATTGAATAAAAGCTGTTTATGATGTAAAGTCGACATTAGGAGCACTCCTGTTCTTTGTAGTGTTTAGTCGACTTTACAATAGCACAGGATGTGCTCATTTTGTACACCCAGCAGGTGAAAAAGAAAAAAGGTCAGCAACAGCACGGCAACAACCAAAAGCAGACCTCAAGGTAAAATTATGAATAATCCAGGTCTAAAACAAATTCTAAATAACATGTGGGAACTAATCTCTTTACAAGGAATTTTTATCGTGGGCGCTTTGGGCTTTGATTTTTACGCCGGTGAATACACTTTTAACTCAGACTTTACCTCGTTATTAATTATGTTTGTTTTTTTGGCTATCTTCTATACGACCTATACCTTAATTAAAAAGGGCGTTGTCTTAAAAGAAGATAATGATTCGTTTATATAAGTGGGTGACTGAATGATCAGAGTTAATTTAACTAAGGTGATGTTTGATCGAAGAATTTCTTCAAAAGAGCTAGCCCAAAAAATTGATATAACACAAGCAAACTTATCTAATTTAAAAAATGGAAAAGTTAAAGGGATACGGTTTAATACCTTAGAAAAACTATGCAAGGTATTAGATTGCCAACCAGGAGATATTTTAGAGTATATTTCATAAATCAAATGATTGCTTTTTTTGATTGAATTATCCAAAGTCAATATTATCTAACATTTCTTCCGTACTGGCTTGATCTAAGCCCAGATAAGCCAGAGTCATAGCCTCACTGCTATGGTTTAGGAGGTGCATAACCAGCCCGATATTGTAGTTTGATTGGACATAGACGCGGTACGCGCCGGTTTTGCGCATAGTATGGGTTCCCAAATAGTCCAAATCCAAGAGATCCCCCACTTTACGCATGATCTTGTAAAACTGTTTCTCGGTCAAATGCTGGTCCGGGTGTTGCGTGGACGGAAATAGCCAAGGCGAGACTAGATTTTCTCGTTGTAACCATTGCTGGTAGGCTAAGAGGTCGCCAATGACCGGTTTTAAGTATAAGCGGTTGGCTTTCCCCGTTTTTTGGTCGTGGAGATACGCGTTGAGACGCACGTTTCCTCGTTCGTCGAAGACATCTGCCCGTTTGAGCGTGAGAATGTCACTGACACGCAACAAAGTTGCCTTGCCGAGCTGAAAAATGGTGTAGTTGCGCCGGCCGGCCTTGAAATCTTCGCTTAAACAGCGCTGGACCTGGTGTAAAACGTTCGAATCTTTGATCGGTAAGACTTTTTGTTCCATAATAATGCCCCCCTTAACTGAAATTTGCTTTTAGTAAAAGATTTATTTATACTATAGATGTAATACGATCGTAAACGAAAAACTAGAAGGTGAATAAAATGAGTAACGCAACCATAAAAGATAAAACAATTTCCACGCGGGTCACCAATGAGATCAGTGAACGTGCGAAAGCTAATCTGGCCAAACAAGGGTTGACCGTCTCGGAATATGTCCGTTTGTCGTTGGTTAAAGCGGCCAATAACGAAGTTCGTTTGCTTAATTTTTTAGATTCTCCAGAAGCACTAGCTGCAAAAGCAGAAGCTGAAAAAGGCGAAGCTACTGAAATTGGTTCAGTCACTGACTTTAACGATTGGATTGACTAGTTAGATGAAGATTAAGGCCACGAAAGCTTTCGAACGTGAACTAAAAAAGCTGAAGAAAAAACACTTCCCGATTGAAATTTTAAAACCATGTGTTGCAGCGATCGTGGCGCAAGATCAAGCCACATTAAAACGGATCAAAGATCATGCGCTACAAGGAAAATGGCACGGATATCGCGAATTTTATCCAGCTCGTTATATGGTAATTACGGAAAAAATTATGATGGCTGGATCGTAGTTTATCGCATTGATCACACAGAGCTGATCTTGCTGTTGGTCACAACCGGACCGCATGAAATTTTAGCGCAATAAGCTTTAAAATAGCCTCTGATTTTGTTAAAAAATGGGTCTAAACTTTTTAGTGTTGATGAGCGTTCATCAGCACTATTTTTGTACAAAAAAGGACATCATTTGTCCTCATATGCTACGATTAAAGCGATAAAACCAAATCAAAGCGAGGTATAAATGATGTCCCAAACTGATTCTATCCTAAATTTACTCAATATCCAAGACCCAAATATCAAAATTTCAGCTTGTACTGATTTTTCACAGGCCGGAGTTCACGAAAAACTGCTTTCAGCTACGCTGACTTACCCCGTCGAACGCTGTGTTAATTGTGGTTCCACGAATCTTGTTCAGAATGGGACCCGCCTGACCAAGATGAAACTGCCCAGCCTAGGTGAACAACCGCTCCGCATGAACCTGCGCAAACAGCGTTATCTGTGCCGAACTTGCCACCATACTTTTAGCGCGCAGACGCAGCTCGCTCCGCCTCGGCACTCGATCACCCGCCAAGCAGTCCACGAAATCGCGACTTTAGCTAAGAACTCACTGCCAGTCAAGACGATCAGCCAGGCCGTGGGGATCTCAGCTTCCTCGGTTCAACGGATCTTGTATAAGGATCAGCGGGCTTTAGTAACGCCAAAAGAGCTGCCGACAGCTCTCAGCTTTGACGAATTTCGTTCAACTAAGAACTGCTTTTCTTTTATCTGCATTGACGCAAAAACACATGATTTGGTCGCCTTATTGCCAGATCGTCTCTCGCAGACGATCCGCGAGTATTTCACCAATACTTATACACTTTCTGAGCGTCAAAAAGTTCAACTGGTGACCATGGATCTGAATGCACAGTATCAGACTTTCGTCCGTCGTCTTTTTCCTAACGCACTGATCGTCTTTGACCGTTTCCATATTGTTCAGTTAGCGGGTCGGGCACTTGACCATGAACGGCTGCGTGTTTTAAAAGGGATCAACGACCACCACGACCGCAACTATAAAGTTTTAAAAAGCAACTGGCGCTTATTCCACTTAGCTGAAAATCAACTTGAGACCTCCCAGGTTAAATATTATCGGGGATTAAATGAATACACGACTGCCCAAAATGTGGTCGATCTGGGACTCAAGAATTTTCCACAGTTCGCAGAAAACTATCAGACCTATCAAACGATCTTAACCTTTATTCGCAACCGCGATCGGGCTACTTTACAACAATTAGTTATGAACTACCGTCCCAATGGTACTGAAATGGATACCGTCATGAGGACCATTCAAAAGAACTACTTAGGGATCAGGAACGCTTGTCTCTATGACTACTCTAATGGGCCGTTAGAGGGGATCAATCGCAAGATCAAAGAACTTAAACGTAGCTGTTACGGATTCAGTAACTTAAGGCATTTCTTTATCCGCATCAAATTGATCCATGCCTAAGATAAAAAATTTAGGTCAACACTGTGGGAGGCAGGTGCGGGCCCATTTCGCTACGCTTCGGACCCGCACCTGCCTCCCAACCCAAACACTTTAATCTAGCTATGGCAGTAAAAAAAGAACCCTACCATAAAGATAGAGTTCTATGGACCATCAACACTATTTGACAAAGTCCCTAAAAAATCAGGGGCTATTTTTATATTTTAGTGGTAGTTTTTGCCCCTTAAAATTTAGCTTACCATTAAAGGGTTGTTTTAACAACTTTTCCGAGGGTCCATTACTTAATAATGGACCCTTATTTAAAAAGGGCTTCTATAAAACAGTAACTTATCAAGGCTAAAAAATAGACTTATTTACGATTGACCATATTTATTTTTAGTAAAAATTTTCTTAAAAGGTGGGCTTAAAGCTACTCAGTTTTAAGTATACTGTCCCTGCTTATAAACTTATTGGTAATATTTTTATTACCGAAGTTAACCGGGTTATAGAGAAGTACCTTCATATTCAAGATCTTTGTTGCAAATAAAAGCGGTACCAACTACAATATAGATGGAGGAACTTTAATTATTTTTAAGCTTTTAAGCATAGTATTTAAAAAGTAAAATGAACTTTGTAGAAAGCTGTGTGTTATTTATGAACCAAATATTTGGGGTTATATTAATAATAGTGAGTTTTTGGGAATTTTATAGCGTTTGTCGACTTTTTATAAATACAAAGAAACATGCTACAGAAAGTACTTCAAGATTTTTACCACTGGCACTTTTTAGTGGGTTTTTCTTTGGGATAATTATGCTTGGATCTGGTATAGCTTTTATACTAAACCAATATTAATATTCCTGAATTATTCATACTTTTCCCTTAAGGACTACTTTTTGTTGTTGTCATGCTAGTTCGCATCTTTTTCGTTTTTCACCTGTTGGGTGTACAAAAAGAGCACATCCTGTGCTATTGTAAAGTCGATGAAAACCACAAAGAACAGGAGTGCTCCTTATGTCAACTTTACATCATGAAAAACTTTTATTCAATGACCAGATCAACATTTCTAATGACGGTGGTGAGTTAGCGAACGATGCCGGAACTTTATTAATTGCTGAATTTCTGCACCAAATTCACTTTGACCAGCTCTTAGAAGATAACTTGCATTTTAAAGATGACCGTAAATATTGTACCTTTCCCTTGAACAATTTATTTAAGCAGTTGCTGTTGCAATTGCTGGCAGGATACTGCCAAGATCAGTCGGCTAATACCTTGTCACACGCCGTTGATTTTAAGCTGGTCTTGTCTCAAGCGGTCGCTTCCCAGCCGACACTTTCACGCTTTATCAATCACATTTCAGCGTCTGGGCTCTTTTCAGTCAAATCATTGCTCGGCTCGGTAGCTCACTTTGTTCTTGGGCAGCTAAATCAACATCAGCTGATCCTTGATCTAGATTCGACACATGCCGATACGTTTGGTGACCAAGAAAAGAGTGCTTATAACGGTCACTACCAGACCAACGGTTATCATCCTTTACTAGCCTTTGATGCTTTATCGGGCTGCTTGTTGAATGCTCAATTACGCCCCGGCAATCGCTATACTTCCCAAGGTGCGACTAAATTTTTATTACGGAGCTTACGGGCCTATGACGGATCTTCCCTGGATGTCTTAGTGCGAGGAGATTCTGGTTTCGCAGCTCCAGGGATCTACCATGCGTGTGATAAAAAGCAGGCTAAGTTCGTGATTCGTTTAAAAGCGAACTACCAGCTCCAAAGTCGGGCTGAGCACCTGATCCAAGTGGGTGACCAGGACTTCACCGAAGCTGAAGTCCAATGGCATGTCCTGCGAGACTATTGTCCTCAAAGTTGGTCACGACCTTATCGTGTGATTATTAAATCAACGCGGCCGGCGGGCAACTTTCTGTTTGACCATGAGTTTATCGTGACCAACTTGGAAGAATTAAGCGGTCCACAAGTCTTTGCCCTCTATCACCAACGCGGTTCCATGGAAGACTTGATCAAAGAAGTTAAACGTGGCTTTCACTTTGATAAAACGGACAGTTCTAGTTTTGAGGCCAATGAGTTCCGGATGCTGGTAGCTGGGGTCGCTTATAATATACTGCAAGCCATGAAGAACTTAGTTTTACCAACAAAGCTTAAACACGCTCAGGTCGGGACGATCCGTTTTAAATTACTCCATGTGGCAGCTAAGGTCACGCACCATGCGCGTCAAGTCTGGGTCCATTTATCTCAGACCAATGTGTTCGATAAATTATTTTGGCAGACACTGTTCAAGATTCAAAATCTAAAAATATATCCGCTGTGAACTCACAAAATAAAAAATGTTTTTCTTAGGGAAAGGGTGAAGTCTGTCCTTTTTTAAACAGTCCGACAACAAAACTAACAAAAAGCTGCTTTTTTTACACACTAAAGTAACTTTGCACAAAGTTTTAACTGCAACGAAAAGTATGAATAATTCAGGTTCTAGGTATCATTCTTGTGATTGGCAGTTCTATTCTATTAGACAATAATTTTCTATCCCTTATTTTGACAATCTTTGGACTTACCTTAGTTGTCTTCAATGTTAAGGAGTGAGACAAATGAAATACGGTTATGCACGAGTGAGTACACCCGACCAAAAACTAGCAAATCAAATCAAACAATTACAGGACGCAGGCGCTGAAAAAATTTACCAGGAAAAATTTACCGGGACAACTACCCAGCGCCCACAGTTTAATGAACTGTTAAATATATTATTACCAGGA
This sequence comes from Ligilactobacillus acidipiscis, assembly GCF_900116935.1. NCBI lineage: Bacteria > Bacillati > Bacillota > Bacilli > Lactobacillales > Lactobacillaceae > Ligilactobacillus > Ligilactobacillus acidipiscis. Next base: position 1,558,080 of record NZ_LT630287.1, on the reverse strand, counting down.
GACACGTTAATCATTACCAAGCTTGATCGTTTCGCCAGAAACACAAGAGAAGCCTTAGACATCATTCAACAATTGTTTGAACGGAATATCAAAGTGCAAATTCTCAATATGGGCACGATAGACAACACGCCCACAGGGAATCTGATTTTTACGATTTTTAGTGCCTTTGCCCAATTTGAACGGGATATGATCGTGACACGAACACAAGAGGGTAAAATGTACGCTAAAACACATGACCCTTATTTTCATGAGGGACTCCCAAAAACTTATACCGACGAACAAATTAAGTTTGCTTATGAATTGCGTCAGCAAGGTATGACTTATAAGATGATTGAACGTAAGACAGGTATTAGTGTAAAAACCCAACAACGCCGATTTAAAAAAATAGCAAAAAAGTAAGCATTTCCTTGCATATCATATCATAGCATGATATGATATATACATAGAGTTGATAAAAAAGAGGTTGATGATTGGGCTTATCTAGCTAAAATGGAAAAAGATATTTTATATCTGTAATATAGCATGATATGCTATATTACAATGTAGTATGACACAGTATAAAAAGAGAAAGGAAGTACAGACTATGCAAATTATTACTTTTTCAGCTATTAAAGGTGGAGTTGGTAAAACCACCCTAACCTTTAATTACGGCGAGTGGCTTTCAGAGCAAGGATTCAATGTGCTAATGATTGATAGTGACCACCAATGCAGCCTAACCCAGACTTATGATATTTATAAGAAACAGGGAACAGTTGCTAGTATCTTTAATTCACGCCCCCAAGAAGTTGAAATTATTCCCTTACATGAGAATTTGTTGTTAATCCCTGCTTCTATGGATTTAGATTCAATCAATAACAAAATCCAAACTAAAGCTAATAAGGAACTGTTAATGTACATGTGGTTTGCAGATAACTATGACGAACTCAAAAAATTTGATTTTGTCTTAATTGATTGCCACCCTGATTTTTCAACCATTACTCAAAATATGGTAATCATTTCTGATTTTGTATTCAGTCCAATAGAACCCAGCGAATATGGTTTTATCTCAAAAAGCAACTTAGATCTACGTATGCAACAACTAAAAGAAGATGTTATCAACGTAGAAAGTCGCAAAAGTTTTGTTACCGCACAATTAAAGTTCATTGGCAATCGTATTAAACATAATACAAAATCATCAAAAGAGTTCATAGCAGAAATGAAGAAAGACCCTAGGACAATCGGTTTTGTCCCTGAAAAAGAACTGTTTAACAAAAGCACATTGAATCATACACCAATCGTAGATATGGCAAAAGATCAAACAATTTTAAATAAAAACAGGGCATTCTTTGATCAAATCAGCAAAATATTTGAAAGTTTTAAGAACTTACAGTAATATAGAAGCATAGCATGATATGATATGAAAGGATATGATAGATTATGTCATTTGAAGATAAGAGAAACGAAATGAGTACAGTTTTATCAAAGTCAATGAGAAAAAACACCCCACGTATTTCAAAATCATACACACTTAAACCTGAATTAGCGGAGGAATTAACAAGACGTGCTGCCAGTGAAGAATTAACAGCGTCACGCTATTTAGAAAAAATCTTAAAAGAAGCATTTAATTTGAAAGACTAAAAACAAAGGAGGGCATTAAAATGAAAACTCAATTACTTGATTACTGGTTGTATCTGTATCTAGGTTGTATCTATTTAGTGCCTTTATTTGCTATTATGAAGTTAAATAACGGCGATACACGTTTCATGTTACGCAAGTTGCTTTTTCCACTTGAATATCTCATTCAAGTTAAAGCAGAACAAGCATTTAATAATAGTAGTTCAGCAACACGTCTAATTCACATTATAGTGTGGTGTGTGAGCATTTTAGGACTGGTAGGGGCAAGTATACCATTAGTGGCTTTAATGAGCCTATAATGAAACATACGGCAATTTTAGTGTTTATCACTTATTACTGCATGTTAGCCCCAATCACCTTTTGGTTTCAACCGCACGCAAATATCAGCACCAAGACAAAATAAGTTTAATCTTGAATTTGTTTTAAGTTTTCCAAAATGATACTATTTCAATTAAATAAACACAAGACGAGAATAATTTCAAGAAAACAAAAAATCCCCACTCATAAGAGCAGGGACTTAAAGTTTTAAATAAGTAGTGCTGAACCACTACTTAGCCTATCTAACTTTTTCCTGGCAGTTAAAGTCAGATAGACATTATTTCAATTATTGGTTACATTATACCAACTTTAGCGAATAGTCGCAAACAAGTACAAGTATATTTAAACCGAATAACTGAAAGCAATGGACTAAGTAGTTACAGCTACCTAGTCCATTTTTATTTTCACTTGCATTTATGAATCGTCAACATTCACTAAGTGAGTTGAAAAGCGCTTGATAAAATTTAGATCATTGAAAGGACTAATATTTTATCAACCCTAATCATAGCAACTTTTAATTTTAAATCAAGTTGTTAGTTTTATCAACTCACTTTCAAAAAAAGAAAGGGAGCACATATTATGTCAGAAGATAAATATTATTATTCAGAACAAGTTTATAGACCTCAATTGTCAAGTTAAGTGCAACACTAATGGCCTATTCTTATAATTGGTCTAGAAAGTTAAACCAGTTGTGGCATAACATCCGCTGGACAACTATAGCTTAAACAGCGGCGGGGACGGTGATTCAGCGTGTCTTGAACCAACTGCAGATCCACTAATGAGAGGTTTTTAAAGGAATGCCCCTTTGGGAAGAACTCTCTTAATTGACCATTCACATTCTCATTAGTGCCCCGTTCCCAGGGAGAATATGGATGGGCAAAGTAGATTTCCGTTCCTTGAACCTGATTTAAACTAGCGAATTCCGAGCCGTTGTCAAACGTGATAGTCCGAAAGTTTTCTGCACCGTAATCATCAATCGTATCTTGGAGGGCTTGCCGGCAAGTCTCTGCCCGGTAATCAGGCAATTTAACGATAATTTCCATCCGGCTAACTCGCTCGGTTAACGTCATTAAAGCTGGTTCGGACTCAACCCGTTTGGCTTTCACTAAGTCGCCTTCCCAATGGCCCAACTCCTGACGTTTCCGAACCACTGCGGGCCGGTCTTCAATGGACTGTCCAAGCCGTTTTTTATTCAGGCGGGCATGTCGGTGATTCGGGCGTTTAACGCGGCGACGTAGCTTCATGGGTAAATCATAGTTGTGAAGCTCCGGGAGCTTGCCAGCCTCGATGTACCGATAGACCGTAGCCGTTGATGGGCAGGGAAAGCCCGGGTAATGAGCTTTGAAATAGTGGACATACGTATCGACACTGAAAACTCGTGGCTTAGCTTTTAAAGCTTTCGGCAGGGACTTGAAGAACACGGCAGCCCGCTGCAGTAAACCTTTGGGGTGACACTTGGCCCGCTGTTCTCGATAGTAAGCCGCCCCGCGCTCGGCAAAGTAGCTCTGATATGACCGATGTTTCTGGGAATCAATCTGGGTGGTTAACCCGCGTTTTAATTCGCGAGAAATGGTGCTGGGACTCCGGTGAAGCCGGCTGGCGATCTGACGAACGCCAAATCCTAATCGAGTCAGGGACTCAATTTGACCGCGTTCAAAAGATTGGAGTTGTTGGTAATGCTTAGGCATGATATTCTTAGTTTGGGTCATGAAGACACCTATCCTTATCTGTTGATTTTGTCGTTAATAATAAGAATAGGCCTTCATGGCCTTTTAAGCTAGTCTAATTGGTCTAGTTATCAAGTGTTGCACTTCAATTTTAAATCGGGGAACAAGTTTATAGCGAAACGAGAGCGTAAAATATCTTGTGTAAATGCATAAAAGATTTCTGAATTGTATAGAAATAGGGAATGCCTTCCCTTATGATATTTAGTAACCACAGAAAACATCACAGGAGCATTCCCCATGAATGAACTTACCACAGAAATTATCACTGCACTAGCCCAAAAGCAAGATTTGGACGAAGTTTTTCGTCACCACCTCGAAATTGCGATTAACCAGCTGCTTCAAACCGAATTGGCAGAGTTTTTGGGTTACGAACGCTACTCATACGCTGGGATTAACACTGGTAATAACCGCAACGGCAGTTATGAGCGCTCGTTTGATACGAAGTACGGCCAACTTAACTTAACCATTCCTCGAGATCGCAATGGCCGGTTTGAAAATCATACCTTGCCAGCCTACGGTCGGCACAGTGATAATTTAGAAACAACGGTCATTCAGTTGTATACCAAGGGAATTACCACTGCTGAAATTGCCGAACTCATTGAGAAAATGTACGGTGCTCACTACTCCAAAGCCACGGTTTCCAACATGACTAAAGCCGTCAATGAACAGGTTCAAGCTTTCCAGCAACGTCGACTGGCTTCACAATATGCGGCCATCTTCTTAGATGCCACTTACTTGCCGTTAAAGCGGGATACCGTTCAAAAAGAAGCCGTTCATATTGCGATTGGCATTCGTCCAGATGGTACGAAAGAAGTGCTGAACTACCAAGTGGCGCCAACGGAATCGACTGGAATCTGGACTGAACTGCTGGGAACCTTGATCAAGCAGGGCGTTAAAGATGTGCTGTTGTTTGTGGCCGATGGGTTAGTTGGTTTGGATGAAGGCTTGAATCGGCATTTCCCTAAAGCCAAACGACAACGTTGCCTGGTTCATGTTGGGCGGAATCTGATGAACAAAGTTCGCGTAAAAGACCGCAAGGCCGTGATCAGTGACTTTAAACAAGTTCATCGGGCCGCCAACCGTGAAGCAGCCGAACTGAAACTGAATGAGTTCGCCAACAACTGGCATCAGACCTATCCCAAATTAATCAAAGATCTGCTTAAAATGCCGAATTTACTCACTTTCATGGACTTTCCACCAGCTATCCGGCAATCACTATACTCCACTAACCTGATTGAGAACTTTAATAAGCATCTCAAGCGCACCACCCACCACAAAGAACAATTTCCAACGGAAGATTCACTGGATCGCTTCCTGGTTTCTCAGTTTAATGTTTATAACGAGAAGTCTCTGAAGCGGATCCACCGAGGGTTCAAAGGACTCCAGGACACCTTGGAAGCATCATTTATTTAAGTTAGATACATATTATATGTACGAAGGCATTTCATTTACACAAGATTCTTGACGCTACCAATGGTTTAGCTAAAAGCAAAATATTTTTTGAAAGTGATCTCAGTTGATCTTACTGTAATTATAAAATTTTTAAAATTAGCTTTGATTTCAATAATTTTTAGCCAAATATAAATACGCATGGTAGAATAATTGTGGATTCAAGAAAGTAGGGCAAAGAAAAATATGGAAATTAGAGGGATCCAACCAGCTGATCGGGCAATGGTTGATCATTTGCTGGAAACTTTGGACGACTCAAAGAGACATTTAGGACGACAGGCAGCTAAATTCAGGCAAGAAAAAAATTATCAGCCGATACTGGAAATAGTTGCTGAGGAAGACGGTAAAATTACTGGTACAGCTAGCTTACGTGAAATCACGATCAATGACATAGTTTGTTTAATGGTCGGACCGGTTTTGGAAATTGAGGATCGTTTAGCACCCTTGATCAATACTTTGAAGAAACGCGCCTTTCAATCTGGTTACCGTTTTATTATTTGGCAGCAGCTTGATGAAAAGGATCCAAAAACTTTTGGTTTTAAGCCAGCTGCGGATTATCAATTGTACTTACCCGGACAAGAAGATGGGGACGATAATCTTTATATTTATCAGTTAGTAAAAAACAGTTTGAATGATGTTTCAGGTGAAGTCGAATTTTCAACTGAATAAAAACTTTTGGCAAGAAGTATAACTATAGTAATATTTGGTAAATAAAAGGCTCGGAGTCTTGAAAAATTTCGGGACTTTGTCAAATAGTGTTGATGGTCCATAGAACTCTATCTTTATGGTAGGGTTCTTTTTTTACGTGCGCCCGGCATGGGCAGTAACTAGGCGGTGTAAGTCCGCTGTGAGCCGTAGTGGCCGGTATCACGAGTCGAAGACAAGGGTGTCTATCGTGAGGTAGAATCTGAAGGAAGTCCTAGACGAAACATCGAATCGATGAACAAGAAGTGGCTAAAAGGCTGGAAACGGTGGGATGAGATTGCTTAACAAATCGAAGTCCCTGACCACTCGAAACCGTCACAGTAAAGCCAACGGTTTGATGCGAAAGCTACTGCTCTTACCCGGGGAGGTCTGTCATGGTAGTTCTCTCAAGCTGGAAGTTATTTCTGGCAGGAACAGGCTCAATAGTAATGTTGAGTTGTCCATGACAGAAGTCAGCCGAGGCCATAGTAGCCAGTAATGGTGAAGGGCTGAACAACAATAATTTTGATTCATCCTGGAGGTGGAAACAATACGACAATCGCAGAAAACAGAAAATAAAGCTGACTACCTGCGGAGGGTAACCCTGGAAGGGTCAGAGCAAACAGGAGCGCGTAGCGTTGTTTCTGGTGAAAAGAGAACTCAAAATGGCTTATTACGTGAGAAGGTCTTAGACCGGAATAATTTAAATCGGGCCTTTGTCCATGTCAAGCGTAATAAAGGGGCTGGAGGAATTGACGACATGTCCGTTGAGGAACTTGGCCCATACTTGAAAGAGAATAACGTAAAACTAATCGAGGCCTTGCGAACCGAAAGCTATGAACCCCAACCTGTCAAACGAGTTGAGATTCCTAAGCCAGATGGTTCGAAACGTCAGTTAGGAATCCCAACGGTCGTTGACCGTGTGGTTCAACAGGCGTTACAACAGCAACTGTCTCCTATTTTTGAAAAAGTATTCTCAGATAATAGTTATGGTTTTCGACCACACCGCAGTGCACAAAGTGCTGTGAAAAAGGTGGTTGCTTATTATAATCAGGGTTATCACTACGTGGTCGACCTTGATTTAAAGTCCTATTTTGACAATGTGAACCATGATTTACTAATTAAATTTGTTGAAAATTACATTAGTGAGCCATGGGTCTTGCATTTGATTCGTAAGTTCTTGACGAGTGGTGTTATGAATGGTCGATTTTTCGAGAAGTCCGCTAAAGGTACACCGCAAGGTGGCAATATTTCACCATTACTAGCAAATATTTATCTGAACGAGCTGGACAAAGAATTGACCAAAAGAGGACATAAATTTGTACGCTATGCGGATGACTGTAATATCTATGTTAAAAGTAAGCGTGCGGGTGAACGGGTTCTCAAAAGCATCACCCAGTTTTTAGAAAAGGAACTCAAAGTTGAAGTGAATGCAGAAAAGACGCAAGTCGGTTCTCCACTAAGACTGAAGTTTCTAGGTTTTTCGCTGGGTGTGGGACGCAATAGCGCCTACCCGCGTCCTCATCAAAAACCTAAACAGAGAATTAAACAGGAATTGACAAGAATCACCAAGAGAAGCCGAGGCGTCAGCCTTGATAGGATTCTGCATGAAATTAAGCAGAAAATGCAGGGCTGGATCCAATATTATTCCATTGGGAAGATGAAAACCTTTCTCCAACAACTAGACAAATGGTTGCGCTCGCGCATCCGCCAGTATATCTGGAAACAGTGGAAGAATATCGGAACCCGTTATAAAGCATTGATTAAACTAGGCTTGACACCCAAACAGGCGAAAATCTACGTCAATACTCGTAAGGGATACTGGCGCAACGCGCACAGTAAAACACTGTTGATGACCATAACTAATAAAAGACTGGCACAGCGTGGGCTAATAAATCTGTCCAAACTGTACCAGTCTATTCAAGCAAAAGCTTAAGTTGTTGAACCGCCGTATACGGTTCCGTACGTACGGTGGTGTGGGAGGTCGATAGTGTGAACTATCTCCTACCCGATTGCCATAGCTAGATTAAAGTGTTTAGGTGGGAGGCAGGTGCGGGTCCGAAGCGTAGCGAAATGGGCCCGCACCTGCCTCCCACAGTGTTGACCTAAATTTTTTATCTTAGGCATGGATCAATTTGATGCGGATAAAGAAATGCCTTAAGTTACTGAATCCGTAACAGCTACGTTTAAGTTCTTTGATCTTGCGATTGATCCCCTCTAACGGCCCATTAGAGTAGTCATAGAGACAAGCGTTCCTGATCCCTAAGTAGTTCTTTTGAATGGTCCTTATGACGGTATCCATTTCAGTACCATTGGGACGGTAGTTCATAACTAATTGTTGTAAAGTAGCCCGATCGCGGTTGCGAATAAAGGTTAAGATCGTTTGATAGGTCTGATAGTTTTCTGCGAACTGTGGAAAATTCTTGAGTCCCAGATCGACCACATTTTGGGCAGTCGTGTATTCATTTAATCCCCGATAATATTTAACCTGGGAGGTCTCAAGTTGATTTTCAGCTAAGTGGAATAAGCGCCAGTTGCTTTTTAAAACTTTATAGTTGCGGTCGTGGTGGTCGTTGATCCCTTTTAAAACACGCAGCCGTTCATGGTCAAGTGCCCGACCCGCTAACTGAACAATATGGAAACGGTCAAAGACGATCAGTGCGTTAGGAAAAAGACGACGGACGAAAGTCTGATACTGTGCATTCAGATCCATGGTCACCAGTTGAACTTTTTGACGCTCAGAAAGTGTATAAGTATTGGTGAAATACTCGCGGATCGTCTGCGAGAGACGATCTGGCAATAAGGCGACCAAATCATGTGTTTTTGCGTCAATGCAGATAAAAGAAAAGCAGTTCTTAGTTGAACGAAATTCGTCAAAGCTGAGAGCTGTCGGCAGCTCTTTTGGCGTTACATTACTAAAGCCCGCTGTTCCTTATACAAGATCCGTTGAACCGAGGAAGCTGAGATCCCCACGGCCTGGCTGATCGTCTTGACTGGCAGTGAGTTCTTAGCTAAAGTCGCGATTTCGTGGACTGCTTGGCGGGTGATCGAGTGCCGAGGCGGAGCGAGCTGCGTCTGCGCGCTAAAAGTATGGTGGCAAGTTCGGCACAGATAACGCTGTTTGCGCAAGTTCATGCGGAGCGGTTGTTCACCTAGGCTGGGCAGTTTCATCTTGGTCAGGCGGGTCCCATTCTGAACAAGATTCGTGGAACCACAATTAACACAGCGTTCGACGGGGTAAGTCAGCGTAGCTGAAAGCAGTTTTTCGTGAACTCCGGCCTGTGAAAAATTAGTACAAGCTGAAATTTTGATATTTGGGTCTTGGATATTGAGTAAATTTAGGATAGAATCAGTTTGGGACATCATTTATACCTCGCTTTGATTTGGTTTTTTCGCTTTAATCGTAGCATATGAGGACAAATGATGTCCTTTTTTGTACAAAAATAGTGCTGATGAACGCTCATCAACACTAAAAAGTTTAGACCCAAAATTTCAAAACTCCGAGCCTTTTGAATCGATTACTTTTTAACTTTCTTGTTTAACATTAATTGGTTTTTTACGACCCACGAGCCACAATAGCAGGACTGCTAAGATGCCGATCGTTATGATCAAACCGATTTTTATGGCTAGATGTGTACCGCCCAACCAAACCATGGCGATAACAGCAACCAAGGTTGTACCAATCATGATTGACCATTGTTTTCTGTTAAACGCTACCCCATACTCAACTTCTCGTTTTCTGATCAATGGTAAGATAGCACCTAGTCCAATTAAAATCACAATAGCAATGAAGTTTATAGTCAACTCATACCACCAAGTACCTGAATAAGCTGGAACATCTTGGGGCGCTACACCAAAGAGAGTAGCAGCAGCGGTCACGACTAACAACAACAAACCAGCTATATAACCAAATTTGTCATTTTTGATAAAGACATATTCAGACGGATATTTCTCCGGATTTTTGCGAATTCTCATAAATGCGTAAAAAATCCAGCAGGTCACACCGGGTGAGATGATTCCGTTCAAATTAAGCAACCAGTTGAAGATATCATTCATTTCAGGCAAAAATACACCTAAGAGCATTATGAAACCTGATAATGTACAAGTCAGAATGTAACCGTTGATCGGTAAGCCGTCAGCGTTTTTCTTACGTAAGAAAGCTGGCATATATTTTTCACCTGTGTCAGAAATCAACATTCTAGTCATTGCATCTAGAAGGACGGCCAGTAAAGCACACATATAAATAACTGAAGTCCAAGCATAAATGTACATAAATACGTTGCCAACTCCGTATTGACGCCCTAATGCTTGAAAGGCATAGTAATCACCATTCATTTTCAAATCGTTGGGCAAATGATTTGCATCAAAGAAAATGCCTAGCGAGAATGAACCAAAAATCGTTAGGAAGGTCGTCATTAAAGCTAAAGTGATCATTGCTTTGGGAAATTCAACTTTAGGTTTACGCATTTGCGTGACAAATGGGGCTACTAGCTCGGCACCGTTAACTGCGTAAATCAACAAGCCAATTGTAGTTAGGTATTTTAAATCGAATTTTGGCAAAAGGGTGTGAATATTCATTGGTTGTGTTGCCATATGACCACCTGACTTGATCAAGCCAACAATTGACATAAAAACGAAAAGAACAGTCATACCAAACATGGCAAACCCACCGATCGTTGACAATATTTCCATTGAGTTTGACAAATGACGTTGAATAAAGATAAAGATAATGAAAACAATGAATGTCAATAAAGTAAAAATGGAATTTGGCATATTATTTTGAAAGCTCGAACTTCCTGTAAATGCCCAGCCAAAACCAACGATCACCGATTGTGCGGAGTCAACAACATAGGGAATAGATGCGGCCCAGTAAGTCCATGCAGTGAAATAGCCTAAAAATTCCCCATTAGTACCGCGGATCCACGAACTTAGCCCACCGCCTTCACTGTTAAAAACTGAACCCAGTTGTCCAACCATCAAAGCATAAGGAACGACATATAAAAACATCATGATGATCCATGAAGTAATGACGCCCATACCCTGATTTTTAAAGTTATACATAATATCTTCAAAACCAATCACAGTCACGAAAGCCATCATTGCCAAGACAGGCCAACTAATGTATTTTTTACTACTTTCTTCCACTCTATTTGCACTCCTTATTTAATTTTTGATCGTAAACCATTATATGTAGAGATAGAAATGCTTTTTCAAAAAGTTTTCTGAGAAATTTTCAAGCACTCTTAATAACTTACACTTAAAAAGAGCTTTGTGCAATAAAAGTTTTTTCAGAAATTACGACAAGAAAGCGCTGCGTAGAAATTGAACCACAATTTAATTAAAGTTAAGCAAATTGCTAAAGCTATGCAGTTACGTGCAGGTTGTAATTCTTGCAGCTGCTTATTTTTTAACGTAAAATTAAAATAATAGTTACAGGGAGGCTAGTTAATGGAAAGTGTTTTGATTGATTTTCTTAATGAGTATTATAAAGCAAACTTAAAAAAGATTCACGATGTTGCTGGAAATCAACATTTAGCAGGTTATAGTCAGTATTACAAAACGGATCTGTTTGTAAAAATTTTTAAGCAGCAAGAGATGTTTTACGCAGAACAGCATGTTGACCAAGTTTATTGTCCAGATATTTTTATTGGTACTGTGATTTTTGGTGAAAATTATGTAGTTGTTTTGAAAGATAGACAACTAAAAGAAGTTGAGCAAAAGGACCTAAATGAAGAGCAAGCGTATATCTATGGTCGACTTTTGGCAGAATTTCATCGGAATTTAACAGGAAAGGTCAGTGTACCACAGACAAATGAATCTTTGTCGCAACAGATCAAATTTAAATTTGATTCGTTAAAGGATGAAAAGCATCAACAAAAGGCTAAAAGAGTACTAAAAGTAATTGAAAAAGATTTGCCGGCTGCTGATCAGGAATTTGCAAAACTTAAGAAAGTTGTTTTGCATGGGGATTTTAGTATCCGTAATATAATGATTTACCAAGGAAACTATGTTTTGATCGACTTTGAAAGAACTCATATTGGGTGTCAATATGAAGACTTTATCAAATTCTTCTTTTATGAAGTTAAAGATAAGAAGATGCGTCAAAGTTTTATTGCCGGTTATCAGTCATTACTAGAGTTTGAGATCCCGCAGAAATCTTGTCAGCAAGCTTTACTCTTTTATACAGCTTTAGACATTTATAGTTTCCATGAGTCACATGAGCAAGAAAAGTTTGGTGATATGGCTGACCAAATGTTGGCGACTGTCAGTGATGGAGTTCCTGTGCTTGAAATTTAATAAGTTTTTTGCATAAACTTGTAAATCAAAAAATCTCTGATTAAAAGCACAAGTTATTTTCGTATTTATATTTAGTAAATGAATCGGAGGTTTTTTTTATGACAGTCTGTAGTTGGGCTTTTGGTGAGAAAGAAAATATGCAGGTTTACCATGCAAAAGAGTGGGGAAAAGAAACTCATGACGAGCGGTTGTTATTCGAAATGCTGAGTTTGGAATTGATGCAGGCAGGATTAAGCTGGCAAACAGTTCTGGACAAACGTCAAGCCTTTAAGGATGATTTTTGTGATTTTGATACAGAAAAAATTGGACAGTTAACATCTGATGAGATAAATCAAATTATTCAGGATCCACGGATCATCCGCAACAAGCGAAAAATCGATGCAATCATTAATAATGCTAAAATCGTTGAACAGTGGCACAAGCAGGGTAATAGTTTGGATGATTTTTTTTGGAGTTATGTTGGTCATCATCCACTTGTTAGCCATTGGCACCACGCCGAAGAAGTACCTGCCAGCTCATTTTTGTCGCAACAAATTTCACGAGACCTTAAAAAAATGGGTTTCCAATTTGTAGGACCGACAATTATTTATTCATTTTTGCAGGCGATCGGAGTCGTTAATGATCATATAGAAACGTGTGAGAATAAGTACCTTTAATGTCATTGAGCAATAATTTTAAGAAACAAAAAACTGTTTGGGTATTTTAAATTCATGTGATAATGAATTTCGACCTAAACAGTTTTTTTGATCAAGATGTAGCTTAATTTTCTTGCTTGGTACGTTGCTCTTTACTTAAAGCGGGTTTGTTTTGAAGATCAGTCCGAACGACTAAAACATCACATTTAGAATTCCTGGTGACATATTCAGTTACTGATCCAACGAGGATCCTCTCAACAGCATTTAGACCAGTTGCGCCGATCATAATTAAGTCGATATTTTTTTCCTGCGGGAGATCTTTAGCGATAATAACTTTCGGTGCACCATACTCGATAGAATAATCAATGTTTTTGATGCCTTGTTTTTTTGCATCCTCAATATATCCTTCGATAGTTTTCTTAGCGGTATCAGTGACTTCTTCTACCATGGCCGTGTCGAAACTGGAAATATTTTGAAAGGCTCGAGTATCGACAACGTGAACTAGATGGATCGAACTTTTTTCACCGTTTCTTTTTGCAACGTTAACAGCTTTTTTAAATGCCAATTCAGCTTCATAAGAACCGTCGACCGGTACTAAGATATTTTGATATGTTTGCAACATGCTGTTCACCCTTTCTTTGCTCTCAACTATATTCTAACTATTTTATAAGAAAAAAGAAAGTGAAAGCGATTGATTAGATAAAAAATTATAGTGTATAACCCCATAAAACAAAGGGCACAATAAAGGTACATATAACGTCGAGAAAAATTATTGTTATCAATAACCAGGCCGGAGTGTAGAAAACTACCAGGACCGTTAAAAGAGCACAGATGAACATAAAGATACTAAAGTAAGTGCAAAATATTTTTAGACCGTGTTCTTTTCGTGGATCAAAAACGAGAAAAGGGCGTGCACGATTACGAAATAAGTAGGTCCCAATGATCAGTAAAATCAAAGCTAATACAATTAACAAAATAGATATTGCAAGATCCATAACATGCTCCTTAAAAATTAGTTTGATAATTTTGTATTTAATTCTGCAACAAAGATCAAGAAAAAGAAAAATGATCTTTATGTATTATTAGCTTGAAATTTATCGTACAGAAAATTAAGCCATCAGTAGTTCTTATCAGTGTGTTTATCACAGAATTTAACCAAAAAAACGGCCCAGAATATCCAGACCGCTGCAAAGAAAAACTTTGCATATTCCGTCGACACCGTTAATCATCTCTGTAGTTGAACCCGCGATCAAGCAGGAATGTCATTCTTTGTCTGTTTGTGGGACTCAAGTGAAATGAGTATGCCAGACCGCAGACATTTGAACGACAAATTGTAATGAAAATTGTTCGGTCAACCTTACATTTATGAGATAAGGCGTATGTCACAGAACTCGTAATTATATTAACATAAAGCGCAACCAAGCGCAATTTTCATTTAACAGTACCAAGCCGAAAATTTATTAAAATCACTTTCTTTGTGCCTGACGTAAAAGGTCGTATTGTTTTTTAAATGCTTGTTCGATCCTGCCATTTTCCTTGGCATGGTAATATTGTCTTTCTTTTATTTTAGCAGGAAGGTATGTTTGCTTGACCCAGTCATGAGGAAAATCATGGGGGAACTTGTAGTCCGTTCCATGGCCTAGTTTTTCGGCTCCTTTGTAATGTGCGTCTTTTAATGTATCTGGTACATCACCATAATTTCCTTGTCTAACGTCGGCGATCGCAGCATCAATGGCGCTAATTGCTGAATTAGATTTAGGCGAGATACTTAACTCGATCACAGCATTTGCAAGGGGGATCCGTGCCTCTGGTAAACCGATTTTTTCGGCTGCTGTAACTGCAGAAACAGTTCTGGCAGCAGCTGCTGGATTAGCTAAGCCAACATCTTCATAAGCAATAGTCAAAAGTCTGCGGTTGACAGATATTAAGTCTCCAGCTTCAAGTAATCGTGCCAGATAGTGTAAAGCTGCGTCAGTATCTGAACCGCGAATGGATTTTTGAAAAGCAGAGATCACATCATAATGCGCGTCACCGTCTTTATCTTGAACTAAGGCTTTTTTTTGCAAACATTCTTCAACGATTGCCAGGTCAATATGAATCTTACCATCTTTAGTATCAGGGGCAGTTGATTTTGCTGCCAGCTCTAAAGCGTTCAAGGTACTACGTAAGTCACCGTGTGTAGCTTGCGTAAGATGAGTCATTGCTTCAGAGCTTAGTTCAATATTCATCTTTCCTAAGCCATTTTCGGTGTCTGCTAAAGCACGATCGATGGCTTGTTTGATATCTTCTTCAGTCAAGGGCTTAACTTCGTAGATCTGTGTTCTACTTCGGATTGCAGGGTTGATCGAAATATAAGGATTTTCCGTTGTTGCCCCGATCAAGATGATACTGCCTTTTTCTAAATGGGGCAATAAGAAATCTTGCTTAGGTTTCGTTAACCGATGTATCTCATCGAGCATCAAAACTACCGTACCACTCATCTTCGCTTCTTCGGCAACGATCTCTAAGTCTTTTTTTGAATCAGTCGCAGCATTTAATGTCCTAAAAGCGTATTTTGTCGATCCAGCAATTGCACTGGCTATACTAGTTTTGCCTGTGCCCGGTGGGCCGTATAGGATCATGGAAGATAATAATCTTGCCTTAACCATGCGACCAATGATCTTACCGGGTCCAACAAGATGCTGCTGGCCGACAATATCTTCAATTTTTTGCGGTCTCATTCGATAGGCTAGTGGTTTCAAACCCTTACCTCCTTGTATTAAGATATTAAAAATATCAAGTTGTAATAACAAAACTCCAGTTTAAGTATGTTTTAAACGTTATATTTCTCATTGTGATAATTATTCTATTCAAATTATTGTAGCATACAAGCATTAGCTATCGAGTAGCAAGACCATAAAAAGGTACAAAAAAAGCCCGCACAGCGAGCTTTTTTAATATTAACCAAGTTGGTTGTAGTATTCAACGATCAGAGCTTCATCGATATTTGCATCGAGTTCGTCACGTTCTGGTAAGCGTACAAGTGAACCTTCCAATTTGTTGTCATCAAATGAAACAAAAGCTGGACGGCCAACAATGGCTTCCAAAGCATCCTTGACGATTTGCAAGTTTTTTGAACGTTCGCGTAAAGAAATAACTTGACCTGGTTTTACTTCGTATGAAGGGATGTCAAGACGTTTGCCATCGACAGTAATATGACCATGGTTAACTAGTTGACGTGCCTGACGACGGGTAGTTGCCAAGCCTAAACGGTAAACAACGTTGTCCAAACGACGTTCGAGCAAGATCATAAAGTTATCACCGTGTTTACCTTCACGAATTTTACCAGCTTTCATAAACAAGTTGTAAAATTGACGTTCTGACAAACCATATGTCATACGTAATTTTTGTTTTTCTTGTAATTGAAGGCCATATTCAGAAAGTTTACGACGGTTGTTTTGACCATGTTGACCTGGTGCATATGGACGACGAGCTAATTCTTTACCTGTACCGGAAAGTGATATGCCAAGACGACGTGAAACTTTCCATGATGGACCTGTATAACGCATATTAAAAGTTCCTCCAATAAATTTTTTTGGAGTAAAATAATCCGTGTGAACTTAGTATTCGTGCAGTTTATTCTAGGTTTTCGCTCTTGCAGCCGAAGAGTTACTTGCTAAACCAAAGATTTGGCAATAAACTGTTGACGTTCTTACCGTTCACTGCTGCATTATTTTACACGTAAATTAGCTTACCAGTTTTTAATTCAAAAGTCAATTTAAACTAGTTTAAAAAAGTTAATTGAACTGAAATAAGAGACAGGCAAAGCAAAATGTTGCTAGGGCACAAATTAGTTACAGATGTGTTAATAAAACGGCGACAAAATCAGTTAACACTTGTTGATCTTCTTCATTAAAACGACCAAGTGAAGGTGAGTCGATGTCTAAAACGCCGATTTTCTTATTATTCTTAGTTAGAGGCAAAACTATCTCGGCATTGCTGGCGGAATCACAAGCAATGTGTCCAGGAAATTCGTGAACGTTTGCGATCCTTTGAATCTGTTGCTGTTCGAAAGCTGTCCCACAAACACCCGAACCTGGTTTAATATGCATACAAGCTACCTTTCCCTGAAAGGGTCCAAGATCTAAAATGTCGTTTTTTTCGTCAAATAGATAGGTCCCCACCCAGTTTAAATTGGACATTTCTTGGTAGAGTAACGCTGTTGCATTTGACAAGTTTGCAATAAAGTTATGTTCATCTGTTAACAGTGCATCGAGTTGTTGCACTAATAATGATTTTTCCAAATCAATTTCCTCCATTAAAATCGTATATTAACTACAGTTCTTATGGTATAATCGAAACAGATTTTAAACTAAATTTATTCGGATATCAACTTTTATACAGTTGGGTAAGTTTAGTTTTGTTCAATAGAGATTGTGATTTTGACGAAATATAAAATTTGAATGTGTTATAAAGGGTGGGGTTTCATGGTAGTCTTTTTAATTGCGGTCGTAGTTTTTGCTGTGATCATTTATCTTGCTGTACTGTACTTTCAACGCAGTTACAGTGAGGCAATCAGTGAAGAACAAGATAAAGTTAAAAAAATTGCAGACGATTCATTGGAAGAAAAATTAGCTGAGATCAGCAAGCTGAATCTTTCGGGTGAAAGTTTGACAGAATTTGAGACTTTAGATAAAGGGTATCATTACTTAAAGAATAGGGAACTGCCTGAGCTTTCTGAAGTACTTAACGATTTGAGTGATTCTTTACAACACTATCAATTTTTTAGAGTTTCTCGAGAATTGAAAGGTGCTCAAAAAAAATCAGCAGGCGTGCAGCAACATTTTGTTGAGCTTAAACAAAAATTGAGTTCAATTCAAAAGAGTACTAAAGCCCATGAAGATGCTTTGAAGAAGTTGCAGCAGAAGTATCAGAGCTTAAGGACGGTTTTGTTGAATAAAAACTTTTCGTTTGGGCCGAGTATTGATAAATTAGAAGATAAGTCGGCTGAAATTGAAGACGATTTTAGCAAATACACTAAGTACTCTGAGAGTGGGGATTTTGTAAGTTCTGAGGAGCCTTTGAATAAATTAAGAAACGATATGTCAGCTTTAGAAGATGCGGTACAAGAGATCCCACCTCTTTTTAAAAATTTGAACAATGTTTTTCCTGAACAATTGTCTGAATTAAAAGATGGTTTGAAAAAAATGAAAGATGCTCATCTTGGTTTTAATGAAGACTTGGATTCCAAGTTAGACAAAATAACGAAAGAGTGTCAAGAAAACCAGCAAAATTTAACTGAGTTAGATTTGGTGGCAGGCAAAGAATTAGATGAACAACTCGCGGATGAGATCGACCACATATATGAGCAGATCGAAATAGAATACACAGCTGCCACAAAATTACCTAAGGATCTTGAAGAAATTGGCAAGTTTCTTGACCATGCCCGTAAACAGCAAAACGAGCTCAATATTGAACTTGATCGTTTAGGCCAGAATTATACATTCAACAACCAAGAAGAAGATCGTTCTGCCAATCTGGATAAAGAGCTAGCTGATATTAAACAGCATTATGAGCAGTTAACTCAGGCCAGACAAAAAGAAGAGGTGGTCGTTTCTTCGTTTGAAGTTAAAAAATTAGATGATGATCATCAAAGGTTAACTGATATTGAACAGGAGCAAAAGCAAATCAACGAAAGTATTTCCGGTTTGTGGAAAGAAGAAAAAGATGCTTTTGATGCGATCGAGGATTTTGACACAGAGATCCATCGTATGAAACGCGAAGTAGAAAAACTGAACTTGCCAGGTCTGCCAGATGATTATTTATCATATTTCTTTAAGGTGACCGCTGAAATTGAAAATCTGGATACTGAGATCAATAAAATGAAAATCGATATGGCAGAAATCACTAAGAACTTGATTAATACCCAGTCAGATATTGATGTTTTGAACAATAAGACTGAAGAAATCAAGGATAGCTCGATGTTAGCCGAACAACTGCTGCAATATTCTAATCGTTATCGGAATCGTTACCCAGAAGTTGAGCAGGCTTATCAGCAGGCATTGACTCAGTTTGAAAAGGAATTTAACTTCGTTGGCGCTTTGGATACTATTTCACAGGCGGTCGACACAGTGGAACCTGGTTCGTTCAAGCGGATCTCAGAACAATTTGAGGCTGATAAAAAGACTGTCTTGGCGCTGTAATTTTATGTAGAGTCGTGAACAAAGCGTTCGTAATCAAATACGGCGCTTTGTTTTATTTTGAAATTCAACTTGTAAACTGTAACTAGAGTGTTTACAATTAGTAAGAAAAATTAACTTAGAGAAGGATGTACAATGATTTATTTTGATAACAGTGCAACAACTAAGGTTGCACCGCAAGTTTTAGAAACGTATAAAACTGTGAGTGATAAAATTTGGGGTAATCCATCTTCTTTACACGCTTTAGGCGAAACGGCGGATAATCTTTTAGAGCAGTCACGTCGGCAGATCGCAGACCTCATAGGCTGTGAGCAACACGAAATATTCTTTACAAGTGGCGGTACAGAAGGCGATAACTGGGTAGTAAAGGGGACTGCATTCGCTAAACAAGAATTTGGCAAGCATATTATTACTTCTTCTATTGAACATCCAGCTGTCCTTAATTCAATGAAACAACTGGAAAAATTAGGTTTCGAGGTTACCTATCTCCCAGTTGATGAACACGGACGTGTGAATGCCAAAGATGTTGCTCAGGCTATACGTCCAGATACAATCCTAGTCTCAATAATGGCAATCAATAATGAGATCGGTTCGATTCAACCCTTAGATCAAATTGCTGAGATTTTGCGCGCTTATCCTAGCGTGCATTTTCACGTAGATGCTGTTCAAGGGATCGGTAAGGGTATTGGTAAATTGTTAAGAAATGATCGCATTGACTTTTTGGCTTTTTCTGGGCACAAATTCCATGCACCTCGCGGCATTGGTTTTATGTACAAGAAAGCTGGACGCATGCTTGAACCATTGATGGCTGGCGGCGGTCAAGAAAAAAATCAACGCAGCGGTACGGAAAATTTGCCGGCAATTGCAGGGATGGCTAAGGCCTTACGTTTACTGCTTAACAATGAAGAAACTAACGTGGAAAAAGAAAGACAAATCAAGCAAAAGATTTATGACCACGTAGTCGCTCAGGCTAAAGTAACAGTTTTTTCTGATGTTGATCAAAATTCGTCACCTCATATTTTATGCTTTACGATCGATGGCGTTCGGGGTGAAACAATTGTCCATGCCTTTGAGGAACAAGGTATTTATATTTCTACAACAAGTGCTTGTTCTTCGAAGAAAGGAACTGTTTCGGGAACTTTAAGTGCAATGCATGTTCCAGAAAAAATTGCAACATCTGCAGTAAGAGTTAGTTTAGATGAAAATAATACCTTGCAAGAGGCAGAAGAATTCAATTGTGCTTTTGATCAAATCTATGCTCGTTTTTCCAAGGTATTTACGAAGTAGAAAGGATTACAGATGCAATATACAGAAATTATGGTTCGTTATGGCGAACTATCAACTAAAGGCAAAAACCGACGTTCTTTTATTGACCGTTTAGGGACAAATACAAGAAATGCTTTAGCAAGTTTTAAAAATCTTGAAATTAAAGCGCATCGTGACAGAATGCATATTCGTTTGAACGGGGAAGACTATCATCAAGTCTCTCAACGTGTTCAAAAGATTTTTGGGATCCAAAATTTTTCACCAGCAATCAAAGTAGCACGCGATGTTGAACAGGTTAAACAAACAGCGATCTCTGTTTTCAACGAAGTTTTTTATGATGGAATGACCTTCAAAATAAATACTCGTCGTTCTGATCATAATTTTGAATATGATACCAATCAGCTGAATGATATCCTTGGGGGAACGATTTTAGAAAATTTTCCTGGGATCAAAGTTAAAATGAAGCAACCTGATATTATTTTGCGAGTTGAAGTACGGCTTGATGGCATCTACCTTTCGTACGAACAGATCCCCGGAGCTGGAGGTTTACCAGTAGGCACTGCTGGCAAGGGTTTATTGATGCTTTCTGGTGGGATCGATTCTCCTGTTGCGGGGTACCTGGCTTTAAAACGTGGGGTTGATTTAGAAATGGTTCATTTCTATAGTCCGCCGTATACCAGTGAACAAGCTTTGAACAAAGCTAAAGAACTGACGACTAAGTTGGCTCCATATGCTGGTAAAATCAAGTTTATTCAAGTCCCATTTATAGAAATCCAAGAAACTGTCAAAAGTGACGTTCCAGCAAGTTATTTAATGACTATTCAGCGCCGATTTATGTTACGCCTTTGTGAGAAAATCGCTGAGAATAGAAATGCTTTGGCGATCTTTAATGGTGAGTCTTTGGGGCAGGTTGCTTCACAAACAATGGAGAGCATGGCTGCGATCAATGATGTAACTTCACTACCTGTTTTGCGTCCGGTCGTTTCAATGGATAAAAATGATATTATTAAAGTTGCAGAGAAAATCGATACTTTCGAATTATCGATCAAACCATATGAAGATTGTTGTACGATTTTTGCTCCAAGCGCGCCAAAGACAAAGCCGCGTATCGATCGTGCACGTGAATATGAAAGCAAATTAGATGTAGTCGGTTTGATCGATCGTGCTCTTGCAGGTATCAAAATAACTGAAATCGGCAGTGATGACCATTATTTGAACGCCCAAGAAGATTCCTTTGCTGAATTACTTTAAAAATAACCTGGAGATTTCATTTAGCCTTGACGTATGTTATGAGCAAGGTTAGAATTATTTCATAAAGCTTTGACCAAGAGGGTTAATGGGTACTCACTATTACAGAGAGAAATGGGTGGTGTAACATTTCAGTGAGCTGTTAACTGTAGCTTGCCAGCTGTTGTTTTGAACTAATAGTAAAAACGACCGGATCTCCATCCGTTAACACAGAATTTAAGTGGGGTTTAATAGCCCAATTTAGGTGGTACCACGGCACTGTCGTCCTAATTTAGAGGATGATAGTGCTTTTTTTATACAGAGAGAAGCAAGCTGGGAGAGTCTGAGTACCAATAGACTCAGACGTTATGACAAGTTTCTTTTTTGTCGTGAAGTCGGAATTTGTTGGACGGAAAGTTCTGGCATGAGCAACTCGACCAAAAAGAAAAGTGGAAATGAGACCAGGGCTGGTTAAAAGCCTTTTAATAAAAAAGCTTGGTTTAAAGAGAACAAGTTTTAAAAGTTTAGTTCTTCCTGAATTATTCATACTTTTCGTTGCAGTTAAAACTTTGTGCAAAGTTACTTTAGTGTGTAAAAAAAGCAGCTTTTTGTTAGTTTTGTTGTCGGACTGTTTAAAAAAGGACAGACTTCACCCTTTCCCTAAGAAAAACATTTTTTATTTTGTGAGTTCACAGCGGATATATTTTTAGATTTTGAATCTTGAACAGTGTCTGCCAAAATAATTTATCGAACACATTGGTCTGAGATAAATGGACCCAGACTTGACGCGCATGGTGCGTGACCTTAGCTGCCACATGGAGTAATTTAAAACGGATCGTCCCGACCTGAGCGTGTTTAAGCTTTGTTGGTAAAACTAAGTTCTTCATGGCTTGCAGTATATTATAAGCGACCCCAGCTACCAGCATCCGGAACTCATTGGCCTCAAAACTAGAACTGTCCGTTTTATCAAAGTGAAAGCCACGTTTAACTTCTTTGATCAAGTCTTCCATGGAACCGCGTTGGTGATAGAGGGCAAAGACTTGTGGACCGCTTAATTCTTCCAAGTTGGTCACGATAAACTCATGGTCAAACAGAAAGTTGCCCGCCGGCCGCGTTGATTTAATAATCACACGATAAGGTCGTGACCAACTTTGAGGACAATAGTCTCGCAGGACATGCCATTGGACTTCAGCTTCGGTGAAGTCCTGGTCACCCACTTGGATCAGGTGCTCAGCCCGACTTTGGAGCTGGTAGTTCGCTTTTAAACGAATCACGAACTTAGCCTGCTTTTTATCACACGCATGGTAGATCCCTGGAGCTGCGAAACCAGAATCTCCCCGCACTAAGACATCCAGGGAAGATCCGTCATAGGCCCGTAAGCTCCGTAATAAAAATTTAGTCGCACCTTGGGAAGTATAGCGATTGCCGGGGCGTAATTGAGCATTCAACAAGCAGCCCGATAAAGCATCAAAGGCTAGTAAAGGATGATAACCGTTGGTCTGGTAGTGACCGTTATAAGCACTCTTTTCTTGGTCACCAAACGTATCGGCATGTGTCGAATCTAGATCAAGGATCAGCTGATGTTGATTTAGCTGCCCAAGAACAAAGTGAGCTACCGAGCCGAGCAATGATTTGACTGAAAAGAGCCCAGACGCTGAAATGTGATTGATAAAGCGTGAAAGTGTCGGCTGGGAAGCGACCGCTTGAGACAAGACCAGCTTAAAATCAACGGCGTGTGACAAGGTATTAGCCGACTGATCTTGGCAGTATCCTGCCAGCAATTGCAACAGCAACTGCTTAAATAAATTGTTCAAGGGAAAGGTACAATATTTACGGTCATCTTTAAAATGCAAGTTATCTTCTAAGAGCTGGTCAAAGTGAATTTGGTGCAGAAATTCAGCAATTAATAAAGTTCCGGCATCGTTCGCTAACTCACCACCGTCATTAGAAATGTTGATCTGGTCATTGAATAAAAGTTTTTCATGATGTAAAGTTGACATAAGGAGCACTCCTGTTCTTTGTGGTTTTCATCGACTTTACAATAGCACAGGATGTGCTCTTTTTGTACACCCAACAGGTGAAAAACGAAAAAGATGCGAACTAGCATGACAACAACAAAAAGTAGTCCTTAAGGGAAAAGTATGAATAATTCAGGTTCTTTGTTTAAAAATAAATGAATTAATAGAAAGGATGAAATAAATGGCTAAAGATATTGAAATGTCAACAAAATATGAGCCAACGGCCGTTGAAAGCGGCCGCTATAAGAAATGGTTGGATGAGGATTTATTTAAGCCTAGTGGTGATACTGCCGCTAAACCTTATTCAGTTGTTATCCCACCACCAAATGTTACTGGTAAATTACACTTAGGACACGCTTGGGACACAACATTGCAAGATATGATCATTCGTCAAAAACGGATGCAGGGGTTTGATACCCTATGGCTCCCTGGAATGGACCATGCCGGGATCGCAACTCAAGCAAAAGTTGAAGCTCGTTTGGCTGAAAGTGGTGTTTCGCGTTACGATCTTGGGCGTGAAAAATTCGTTGATAAGGTCTGGGAATGGAAAGATGAATACGCAGATATTATCAAACAGCAGTGGGCTAAGCTGGGTTTATCCTTGGATTATAGTCGGGAACGTTTTACTTTTGATGAAGGACTTTCAAAAGCGGTACGCAAAGTTTTTGTTGCTTTATATGAAAAAGGCCTGATCTATCGAGGCGAATATATTATCAACTGGGATCCGAAAGCCCGGACTGCACTATCAGATATTGAGGTAATTCATCAAGATGACAAGGGTGTTTTTTATCATGTTAAATATCCCTTTGTTGACGAAACTACATTTAACGGAAAAAATTATATAGAGATCGCTACTACTCGTCCGGAAACGATGGTGGGAGACGTAGCAATTGCTGTTAATCCTAAAGATGAACGCTATAAAGAATTAGTTGGTAAAGAAGTGATCTTACCACTAAATGGCAGACACTTAGAAATTATTGCTGATCAGTATGTTGATCCTGACTTTGGAACAGGAATGGTCAAAATCACTCCTGCCCATGATCCTAATGATTTTGAAGTGGGAAATCGGCATAACCTTGAACGCATCAATACCATGAATGAGGATGCTTCCTTAAATGATAAGGCGGGCGAATATGCAGGTATGGATCGTTTTACAGCTCGTGAGGCAATTGTTGAAGACCTTAAAGAGCAAGATTATCTTTTATCTGAAGAGCCCATTGTGCATAGTGTGGGACATTCAGAACGGACAGGTGTTCAGGTCGAGGCTCGCTTGTCAACTCAGTGGTTTGTTAAGATGAAGCCTTTAGCGAAAGCGGCTTTAAAGAATCAACAAACTGATGACAGAGTGAACTTTGTTCCAGAACGTTTTGAACACACGTTTACGCAATGGATGGAAAATGTTCACGATTGGGTCATTTCCAGACAGCTTTGGTGGGGTCATCAGATCCCAGCCTGGTATCATAAGCAGACTGGCGAGATTTATGTTGGTGAAAAAGCACCAAGTGATCTGGAAAATTGGGAACAAGACTCTGATGTTTTGGATACCTGGTTCTCCAGCGCTTTATGGCCATTTTCTACTATGGGTTGGCCCGATAAAAATGCTCTTGATTTTCAACGTTATTTCCCAACCGATACTTTAGTAACGGGTTACGACATTATTTTCTTCTGGGTTTCACGGATGATTTTTCAAAGTAAAGAATTTACAGGACGTCGTCCATTTAAAAATGTCTTGATCCACGGCTTGATCCGTGATGAAGAAGGCCGTAAGATGAGTAAGTCTTTAGGCAATGGTATCGATCCGATGGATGTTATTAAAAAATACGGTGCAGATGCTTTACGCTGGTTCTTAGCCACTGGTTCAACGCCAGGACAAGATATTCGTTTTTCATATAAGAAGATGGATTCGGCCTGGAACTTTATCAATAAGATTTGGAATGCCAGCCGTTTTGCTATTATGAACTTTGATGAGGATACAACAGCTCAATTACCTGATAAAAGTGAATGGCAACTTGCAGATAAGTGGATCTTAAGCAGATTAAACACTACTATTCATGAAGTTACACGTTTGTTTGACCAATTTGAATTTGGTGAAGCAGGGCGTGCTTTATATAACTTTATTTGGAATGATCTTTGTGACTGGTATATTGAAATGGCCAAGGAAGATTTTTATGGCAAGGGTCAGTCCCTTAAGCATAATACACAAAATATCTTGTGTTATGTTTTAGATCAAACATTGCGTTTGCTGCACCCGATCATGCCTTTTGTGACGGAAGAGATCTGGTTAGCAATGCCGCACGATGGTACATCATTAGTTGTAGCTGCTTATCCTGAAGAAAATGAAGATTTTTATGATGAAGCTGCTGAAAAAGGAATGGAGAATTTGATCGAGCTGATCAAAGCTGTTCGTAATATTCGAGCTGATGCCAATGCTCCACTGTCATCATCAGTCGATATTTTGATTAAAACAGCGACATTAGAAACGAAAAAGATTTTTGAAAATAATCAGGATTATATCGAACGTTTCTGTCATCCAGAATCGTTACAGATCGGTGCTGATGTAAACGCACCTACTTTGGCAATGACAGCGGTGATCAGCGGAGCGGAAGTTTATATCCCACTTGCTGGTTTAGTTGATTTGAGTCAAGAAGTACAAAGATTGCAAAAAGAAATCGACAAGTTAGAAAACGAAGTTGCACGTGGTGAAAAGAAATTAAGTAATCAGGGATTTGTTAATAATGCACCAGAACAATTAGTTGCTGAGGAAAAAGAAAAGCTTAGCGGTTACCGAGAAAAACTTACTGCAACCACAGTCCGACTCGCTGAAGTCAAAAAAGAATTGTAAGCAATCCAAAGAACAAGGAAAACCAGCAAAGGTTTCCTTGTTTTTTTCGATGAAATTTTGTAATGATTTGCGTATAATATATGGGGTAATGGCAGGAAATGCCAGAATAGATTTAGAAAATGATATTTCTAAGGAGTCAGGCGGATAGTAATATGGGTAAAGTAAGTAATTATGAAGAGGCGTTAGACTTCATACATGGGAGGCATAAGTTCGTTAAATATCCGACTTTAAAACGGATGCGGCGTTTTGCTGAACTATTGGGCAACCCTCAAGAAAAGTTATCAATGATCCACGTTACAGGAACAAATGGTAAAGGGTCTGTGACGGCTTATTTGCGTGACCTATTGCTTGGAGAAGGTTATGATGTCGGTACTTTTACCTCTCCTTTTATTGAAAAATTTAATGAACGAATTTCAATGAATGGGAAGATGGTCAGTGATGAAACGATTTTGTCCTTAGTGCAAGAGGTTAGGCCGGTTGTGGATCAATTAGATATTGAGTTTAAAGAGGCAGGCGGCGGTCCGACTGAATTTGAGGTCATTACAGCCATGATGTTCTTGTATTTTAGCAAACACCAACCTGATTTTTTGATCGTTGAAGTCGGAATTGGCGGGACCTACGATGCAACAAACATCATTCAACCGTTGATCTCAGTGATTACTTCGGTAGGTATGGATCATATGCAGATCTTAGGTAATACTTTGGCTGCGATCGCAGAAAATAAAGCGGGGATCATCAAAAAAAATGTGCCTGTTATCTGTGGTAAGCTGTTGCCAGAAGTGCAAGATATCATTAAGCAAAAAAGTGAGTCTATGAATGCAGACTTGTATTTGTTTGAGCGAGATTTTTTCGCCACAGCAAAACAATTGCCGAATTTTTGGGGTGAGACCTTTGATTATCGTTTCAAAGATCATCTTTTAAAAAATGCTCAAATACAAATGGTCGGTGATTATCAAATCGAAAATGCTTCAGTGGCATTAACAGCCTTTTTGGTCCTGTTGGAGCAGCGTTCTCCTTTCGTACCAATGAACCAGTTAAACAGATACTTAAGAAGAACTATCTGGCCTGGCAGGTTTGAAAAGTTGGTTGATGAACCTCTCATAGTTTTAGATGGGGCACACAATTTACCCGCGATGCAGGGAATCAGCCGAACTCTTAAGACTAAGTTTAATAGTCGCAAAATATATGTTTTACTAGCTGTTTTGAAAGATAAACAGTTTAATGAAATGATTGCTGAATTAGAGAAGCTGCCCAATGTCACCCTTGTTTTGACAACCTTTGATGCGCCGCGAGCAACTTTCAAACGTGAGGAATTAGACGCTAAGTGGGCTAATATCTCAATGTATGAGAAGTGGAATGCTGCCTTGCTCACACTGATCAACAACATGGAGGCTGATGATATGTTGCTGATTACGGGCTCTTTGTATTTTGTGTCAGAAGTGAGAAAGTATTTTAAGTAAAAGTTAGGAGTATAGAGTTGAAACCAGAATTAGTTATTTTTGATATGGATGGCGTTGTATTTGATTCTGAGAAAGTATATTACACAGCAAATAAGATGGCTGCTGATGAGTTGGGAATGGAGTACTCAATGGAGTATTACCGCAGGTTCATTGGAGCTGGAAATGAACAGATGGTCACGGCGATGACGGCTGACTTTGGAGATTCAAAATTGATTAAAAAGTTTATGGAACGTAGTTTTAATTTGATCGATCCACTAGTTTCAGCTGGTAAGATGGAACTGAAAAAGGGCTTTCTCGAATTGACTAGTTTTTTGCAGAAGACACAAACGCCATATGTTTTGGCTTCAAGCAATGATCGTCACCAAATCGATTTTTACTTGCAGACATTAAAAATGGATCTGGGTTTTGATTTAATCATTTCTGCAGATGACGTTAAACAAGCTAAACCATCATCTGAAATTTTTAATCAAGCATGGGAGCAAGCTGGACATCCGGCTAAGGAAAAAACTTTGGTGATCGAGGATTCACATAATGGGATCGTAGCTGCTAATCGAGCTGGCATCCCCGTAGCAATGGTGCCTGATTTGATACAGCCAACTGAATATGATTCGAAAAATACTTTTGGTGTTTTTAAGGATCTGCAGGAATTAAATAATATTTTAAAATAAAAAAGTTAAATTTGACCTTTTCTGCGTATATATTACTTGGAGGGGTAAAGATGACACTTATAAATTCTTTTGATATAAATTTTTTAGCCGACCAGATCGAGCATTATGGAACACAAGAACTGACTGATCGTGAATTATTGTTTTGCGTTTGTTGCAGTGCTTTTTCTAAAAGAGACGCAACAACTATTACAGGAAAGTTTTTTTCCCAATATGAAGACTTAGAACAGATGCAGTATCTGACAGACCAAGAGATTCGCGACTTATTACCGGAGAATCAGAAAAACTGGTTTTTTGAAGTCTTGAGCGAGTTTGCGCAAAGATTTGAAAAAAGACCGTCCTTAGCTTTAGGGACAGTTTACTCCAGTAAAAAAATTGGTGAATATATGTCACAGATGTATGGTTGTGCTAAGCAAGAACATTTAGTTGGCATTTATCTGGATACTAAAAACCAAGTTCTTTTGCAAAAGAGTATTTTTAAAGGTACCTTGAATTCAGCTACTGTTCATCCACGAGAGATTTTTAAAGAAGCTGTTAAGTGTAGTGCGGCTCGCTTTATGGTCGTGCACAATCATCCTAGCGGAAATGTAACACCTTCTAAAAATGATCTTGCGTTAACGGACAGATTACTTGAGTGTGGCGAAATGCTAGGGATCACTTTGTTGGACCATATTATCGTAGGCGATAACTCATATTTGAGTATGCGTGAAGAAGAGCTCATTGCATAAAATTGTTCTTAAATTAAAAAAGATTCGTGCCCTGAAAGAAGGAATGACTATCAGTGTGCGAGTCTTTTTTTATAAGTAAAGGAAATTTGGATGATTTGATAAAAATTTTTGAGGCAAAAATGAACTGTATCCGCTAGTGTATTGTGGAAGGCTTTAAAATGTGGTAAACTTGCACAAGTACAAGTGTTGAAAGGAATATAAAATGTTAACAGGAAAAGTACGTTCTTTTAATAAAGATAAGGGCTTTGGTTTTATTACTCCAGATGATGGTGGCGATGATTTTTTCGTACATTTTTCTGCAATTTTGACCACCGGTTATAAAGTTTTGGAAGCCGGACAAAAAGTCAGCTTTGTTTCGGTTGAGGGAATCAGAGGACCACAAGCTTGTGATGTGACGATTTTAACTGAGTGATTCTGTGCTCATTAATTTGAGAAATTCTTAATAAAGATGCGCTAAGTAAATAGAATGCTTATGTTATAATTCGGTATTAACTAAAAATAAAAGTATTAGACATTGTGAAGGGATGAAAAAAAGTGTTCGGAATGGGAACGAAGAATATCGGGATCGATCTCGGTACAGCAAATACAATAGTTTATGCTGAGGGGAAAGGTATCGTTTTACGTGAACCTTCAGTAGTTGCTAAGAATACTAAATCTGGTGAGATCGTTTCTGTTGGATCAGAGGCTCGTAACATGATCGGCCGTACTCCGGCAAGTATTGTTGCGATCCGTCCAATGAAAGACGGTGTCATCGCGGATTATGATACAACTGCTGCTATGATGAAATACTATATTGACAAGGGTTTGGGCAAGCATAGCAGCAAACCATATGTTATGGTTTGTGTACCAAGCGGTGTAACGGAAGTCGAAAAACGTGCTGTGATCGATGCAACAAGAGTTGCTGGTGCTAAAGATGCTTATGTAATTGAAGAACCATTTGCTGCTGCCATTGGTGCTGGTTTGCCAGTCATGGATCCAACAGGAAGTATGGTTGTTGATATTGGTGGTGGGACAACAGATGTTGCAACTATTTCATTAGGCGGTATAGTTTCTAGTCGTTCGATCCGGATGGCTGGTGATCGATTAGATGAATCTATCGTATCTTTCGTGCGGAAGAATTATAATTTATTGATCGGTGAACGTACAGCTGAACAATTAAAGATCGATCTTGCTTCTGCTTCTGTTGAAGCTGCTAAGCAGTTAGATGCACAATCGATTCGAGGTCGTGATTTAGTAACTGGTTTGCCGAAGACGATCGAAATCAAGGCTGAAGCAGTCGCTAATGCTATTCAAGAAGTTGTTCAAGAAATCATTACAGCTATTAAAGAAACCCTTGAGGAAACTTCTCCTGAAATTGCTGCTGATGTTATCGATCATGGGATCGTGCTAACTGGCGGCGGTGCTTTATTGCGTCATCTTCCAGAAGTGATTTCTGATGCCACCAAAGTTCCTGTTTTCGTAGCTTCTGAACCTTTAGATTGTGTTGCGATCGGAACAGGCGAGTCGCTTAAAAGTATTGATGTTATGAAAAAGAATTAGTTCTTAGAGAAAAATTAGTTGGGGGTTGGAGTCGTTTTTCTCCAACCTCTTAATTTTTTATGTAGTTTATGCTGAATAATATGACTGACAAGTATTACTGGTAAAATAAACAAGGCAGTGATCAATTACAGTAATATTTTATAAGTTAGTCGTAATACGAGGAGGTTTCAAGTTTGCAAAAATTCTCATTCAATAAGAGATTGGTAGTTACAATGATCATCTTGATCATTGGCTTTTTATTGATAGCTTTTTCAATTAGTGTGCGAAATAACCGAAAAGCTCCAATTTTTGTTCAGCAGATCGGTAATGAAGCTGGTGGAATAGTTGAGCGTGTCGTTGGTGTTCCAATGAACGGATTGGGTCATGCATCAGATTCAGTCAAGGGTTTATACAATACTTATACTGAAAATAAGAAATTGAAAAAAGAGGTAGATACAATAGCTACCCAAAAAGTTGAAAACCAAACTTTGAAAAATGAAAATAAGCATTTAAAGCAACAATTAAAACTTAATGAGACGTTAAGCTCTTATAGTAAGATCAATGCTGTTGTGTTGAGTCGGACTCCTTCTTCATGGCAAGATCAAGTTGTGATAAATAAAGGAGCAGTTGCAGGTGTGAAGAAAAACGACCCAGTTGTTTCTAGAAAAGGTCTCGTCGGCCGAGTCACAGAAGTTAATCAAACAAATAGTAAGATTGAGTTACTGTCAACTAGCAATGATTCTGCTAACCGATTTGCAGTTCGCTTACAGGGTAAAGATGGAACAGTGATCAATGGGTTGATCACTGGTTATAGCACGTCAAAAAATCAGCTGATCATGGGACAGATCACTTCTAAAGAAAAAATTTCCAAGGGGGCGCAGATCACAACTTCAGGCATGGGAGGAATCACTCCTCAGGGCTTATTAGTGGGTAAAGTCGTCCGTGCGGCTAATGACGATGAGGGACTTCCAGCCAAAGTTTATATTAAACCTGCTGCCGATTTTAATGATTTAGATGTTGTAACGGTTGCAAGGAGAGTTGATTAGGAGTTTTGTGACATGAGAATTTCGAAAATGAGATATTTTTTCCCGATAGGAACTTTTTTATTTCTTTTTTTAGATGGTTCGCTTAGCCATCTTTTTGCCCCTTCTTTTTTTACTAGTAGTACTTCAGTTGAGAGTCGACTTATTTTGTTATGGTTGGTTCTGGGCATTTGCTATGGCAAGGTCGATCACTTGTTAGCATGGTCAGCTGTAGCTGGACTTTTTTTCGATCTTTTCTATACGGGTGTTTTAGGTATTTTTACGCTGTTACTACCCTTTATGGTTTATTTGACTAGAAATATTGTAACGTTTTTTAATCGCTCATTTATTGTGGTATTATTAATATATTTAATAGATATCACTATTTTGACAACTCTTTTTTATTGGGTGAATGCATTGATCGGTTTTACATCGGCATCTGCTGTGACGTTTATAGCTCGCACTTTAGGTCCGACTTTAGCGTATAATTTGGCAGGCTATGTAATCTTGTACTGGCCATTGAAAATGTTTTTTGAAAAATTTAGTTAAGGATGTGTGGAAGAATGCAAGCTGTCGTTTTAAAAGGGTATAACAACGGCTATGAATTGATTTTAGAGCCGACTGCCAGCTTTACTGAAATAAAAGTAGAATTGAGTAATTTGATGGAGAAATTACACAATGATGAAACTGCAGATCGTACTAAAAAGTATTCTTTCAACATTAATACAGGGATGATACTTTACACAGCCGAGCAAAAACAAGCTTTGGAAAATATTTTTGCTAACTACCCGCGTTTTTCGATTCATAAGATCCAAAGTTCGGTGATCGAAAAACAAGAGGCACAAGAAATAGTTGACAGTACAACGGTGCACGTTAATGGTGATATTATTCGCAATGGGCAGGATAAACTCGTTCAAGGAGATTTGCTTTTTTTAGGCACATTGCATGAAGGCGGTATTCTAAGAGCAACAGGCAGTATTTTTGTTTTAGGAACTGCGAACGGTGTTCTTTGTGCGGGTCATGAGAATAATACAAGCGCTGTTCTTGCTGGAAATTTGAAAAATGCTCAGCAATTACGAATTGCTGATTTGGTAGATATTGTTAACGAAGATAAAAAAATTTCAGAGACAGATCAAATGAGTGCACTTTTCGTGAATGATCTGCATGCTTTGGCACTAACTCGGATCGAACAGTTAAAAACAACTAGGCCAAAGTTATTCATAAAGGCAGGGGGATTTTAGAATGGGAAAAGCAGTTGTTATTACATCTGGTAAGGGCGGTGTTGGTAAAACAACAACGTCGGCAAATCTGGGAACTGCGCTGGCTTTAATGGACAAAAAAGTGTGTTTGGTTGACTTAGACATTGGTTTGCGTAATCTAGACGTAGTCTTGGGCTTAGATAATAGAATAATTTATGATATTGTCGATGTTGCTGAAGGACGTGCCAAACTTCCACAAGCTTTGATCAAAGATAAGAGATTTAATGACAAATTATTTTTATTACCGGCTGCGCAAAATGCTGACAAAACCTCGTTGACACCCGACCAAGCCATCGAGATTGTTGAAGAGTTAAAGAGTGAATTTGATTATGTATTTTTGGATTGTCCGGCAGGGATCGAACAAGGGTTTATGAACGCCGTTGCTGGAGCTGACGAAGCAATCGTTGTTTCGACGCCTGAGATCTCAGCAGTACGAGATGCTGATCGTGTTGTTGGCTTACTGGAACAACAAGATTTAGATAAACCGCCAATGCTTGTTATTAACCGGATCCGCAAAAACATGATGAATGAAGGAAATATGATGGATGTCGATGAAATTACCAGACATCTTTCCATCGAACTTTTAGGGATCGTTTTTGACGAGGATGAAGTTATTGCCACCTCTAACAAGGGAGAACCGATCGTTTTATATGAAAAAAATCCAGCTGCACAAGGATATCGAGATATTGCGCGACGTATGGACGGTGAGACAGTACCTTTAATGTCGTTGAAAGAACCTAAAAAAAGCGGCTTTTTTCAAAAAATTGGTGCATGGTTCAAAAAGGATAAATAGCAATGGTTTAAAGTTGGGGTCATCATCAGAACGGTGGCCTTTTTTATTTTCAGAATTTTTAGTCAAAGCAAATGACTAGCGGGTTTATGAATGATACTTATATACATTATTCGTCATCTTTGCTATAATTTTTTTGTATCTATTTCGGACATGGTGGTGAGTTTTCGTGAATTTGATTTTTAATATTGTATTTTTGGTGTTTTTTGTAAATACTCTTTTTGCCATCGTGACGGTTTTTAAAGAAAAAAGAGATATTGCTGCAACTTGGGCATGGTTGTTAGTTTTAAATTTACTTCCAGGTATCGGATTTTTGATTTATTTGTTTGCAGGAAAAAAGATTTCTAAAGAGCGGATCTTTGATATTAAAGTTCAGGAAAAATTAGGGATCGATCAGCTTGTGTCTTTGCAAAAAGAACAGTGGAGCGAAAAGGAACTGTTACCTTATGATGTGTTGACTAATGAAGCACAACAAACTGCCCGTCTTTTTTTAGATGCTGATCAGGCAATATTTACCAACCATAATGAGGTCAAGGTGTTTACTGATGGAAAAGACAAGTTTTCCAAGTTGTTGGATGATATCCAGCACGCTAAAGATCACATACATATTGAATATTATACGTTCTATAGTGACAAGATCGGTCACCAGATCCTGCAAGCTTTACAGGAAGCACAAAAAAGAGGTGTAACTGTACGGGTCATATATGATAGTATGGGTTCTCGCGGTCAGACTCGTCATTTTTTTAAACCATTGGAAGAATTAGGCGGTCAAGCCGAGCCATTCTTTGGGTCAAAAAAATCATATTTTCACAGCCCTCGTTTAAATTATCGTGATCATAGAAAAATCGTTGTGATAGATGGCGTGATCG
The DNA here is from genome assembly GCF_900116935.1 of Ligilactobacillus acidipiscis. Classification (NCBI taxonomy): domain Bacteria; kingdom Bacillati; phylum Bacillota; class Bacilli; order Lactobacillales; family Lactobacillaceae; genus Ligilactobacillus; species Ligilactobacillus acidipiscis. The sequence goes on along the minus strand of NZ_LT630287.1, from coordinate 1,523,513 downwards.
GGTACATCGGCGGTTTTAATATTGGTGATCAGTATTTGGGACGCCTAGAAAAATTTGGTTACTGGCGAGACACTCATTTACGAGTCGTTGGTAACGCAGCAGTTGCTTTACAGTCACAATTTTTTATGGACTGGAATGCCACCGTTAAAAATTCTCCAGAATCTGCGCCAATTGAATATGCTGACAGATATTTTCCATTGCAGAGAGGCCAGGGGACGACTGGTATTCAAATCGTTTCTTCAGGACCGGATAACGAAACTGAGGCTATTAAGCTGGGATACTTGAAAATGATCAGTAATGCCCACGATTATATTTACATTCAAACTCCGTACTTGATCCCAGATGATTCTGTTATGGAGACTTTAGGAGTTGCGGCACTTTCAGGAGTCAAAGTGAAAATAATGATCCCTTCTAAACCTGACCATGCCTTTGTTTATCGTGCTACCGAATATTATGCTCAAGAGCTATTAGAAAAAAATGTTGAGATATATAAATATGATAATGGTTTTATGCATGCTAAAACAATGGTCGTGGATGGGCAAATGTGTTCAGTCGGTTCAGCAAACCTTGACTTTAGAAGTTTTAAGTTGAATTTTGAAGTAAATGCGTTTTGTTATGATCGTAAGCTAACTATTGAGTTGACAGATATTTTTGCGCAGGATCTGAACAATTGCACTAAATTAACTCCAGAATATTTTTCTAAACAGTCACGTTGGATGAAATTTAAGCAATATTTTTCACGGCTTCTGTCACCTATTTTATAAAAATAAAGTACATGTTTTTTAGTTGACTAAAGTTTTTCACTAAAAAAGCACGTATTTTATCTTTTTATGTACAAAAAATATTAGAAATGGAAATAACTATGTCGAAAAAGAAAAAAATACTAATAAGCTTTCTCACGTTAATTTTAGTAGTAGTAGTAGGTGGTATTTTAGGTTATGCTGCTAATTATTTAGTTACTTATGCTTTTGATAATCCCCATCGTACTGAAAAGCAGCTTAAATCTAAAGGACAGGAAAGAATAGACCAAGAGTGGTTAAGCAAGCAAAAAGATGGGTCACAGTGGGCTATGAGAGCGCAGGATACTAAGCAAAAACTTGTGGCCTTCTATTATCCGGCTAAAAAAGCGACAAAAAAAACCATTGTAGTTGCTCATGGTTATCAAGGAAGTCATTATACAATGGCTTCTTATATTAGAATGTTTCACGAGAAAGGCTACAATGTTTTGGCTCCTGATGATAGGGGGAGTGGTCAAAGTCAGGGGCGATATGTCACATTTGGTTATCCTGATAGTCGTGATTATCTAATCTGGGTCCAGCGGGTGATTGCAAAAAACGGCCGTGATTCCCAAATTGGATTGTTTGGTGTTAGTATGGGAGGAGCTACAGTCATGATGATGAGCGGCTTAAAATTACCGCACCAAGTTGAAGCTATAGTTGAAGATTGCGGCTATGATACAGTTGCAAATGAATTGACCTATCAATTAAAACAACAATTCAATATGCCTAAGGAGCCTTTGATCACTTTAAGCCTTTTGATAGCTCGATTCAGAGTGGGTCATAATTTTACTGAAGCTAGCTCTGTCAATGCTCTACATAAGAATAGATTGCCAGTGCTTTTTATTCATGGGCAAAAAGATACTTTTGTCCCGACCAAGATGGTTTATAATAACTTCAAGGCCACAGAAGGTGAAAAATATCTCTGGATCACTCTTAATACTAAGCACGCAGATTCCTTGAAAAATTATCCTCACAAATATCGGCAAAAAGTTGGGCAGTTTTACGACAAATTTTGGCAATAAAAAAGCAAGGCACATAAACGGGTCTAAACTTTTTAGTGTTGATGAGCGTTCATCAGCACTATTTTTGTACAAAAAAGGACATCATTTGTCCTCATATGCTACGATTAAAGCGATAAAACCAAATCAAAGCGAGGTATAAATGATGTCCCAAACTGATTCTATCCTAAATTTACTCAATATCCAAGACCCAAATATCAAAATTTCAGCTTGTACTGATTTTTCACAGGCCGGAGTTCACGAAAAACTGCTTTCAGCTACGCTGACTTACCCCGTCGAACGCTGTGTTAATTGTGGTTCCACGAATCTTGTTCAGAATGGGACCCGCCTGACCAAGATGAAACTGCCCAGCCTAGGTGAACAACCGCTCCGCATGAACCTGCGCAAACAGCGTTATCTGTGCCGAACTTGCCACCATACTTTTAGCGCGCAGACGCAGCTCGCTCCGCCTCGGCACTCGATCACCCGCCAAGCAGTCCACGAAATCGCGACTTTAGCTAAGAACTCACTGCCAGTCAAGACGATCAGCCAGGCCGTGGGGATCTCAGCTTCCTCGGTTCAACGGATCTTGTATAAGGATCAGCGGGCTTTAGTAACGCCAAAAGAGCTGCCGACAGCTCTCAGCTTTGACGAATTTCGTTCAACTAAGAACTGCTTTTCTTTTATCTGCATTGACGCAAAAACACATGATTTGGTCGCCTTATTGCCAGATCGTCTCTCGCAGACGATCCGCGAGTATTTCACCAATACTTATACACTTTCTGAGCGTCAAAAAGTTCAACTGGTGACCATGGATCTGAATGCACAGTATCAGACTTTCGTCCGTCGTCTTTTTCCTAACGCACTGATCGTCTTTGACCGTTTCCATCTTGTTCAGTTAGCGGGTCGGGCACTTGACCATGAACGGCTGCGTGTTTTAAAAGGGATCAACGACCACCACGACCGCAACTATAAAGTTTTAAAAAGCAACTGGCGCTTATTCCACTTAGCTGAAAATCAACTTGAGACCTCCCAGGTTAAATATTATCGGGGATTAAATGAATACACGACTGCCCAAAATGTGGTCGATCTGGGACTCAAGAATTTTCCACAGTTCGCAGAAAACTATCAGACCTATCAAACGATCTTAACCTTTATTCGCAACCGCGATCGGGCTACTTTACAACAATTAGTTATGAACTACCGTCCCAATGGTACTGAAATGGATACCGTCATGAGGACCATTCAAAAGAACTACTTAGGGATCAGGAACGCTTGTCTCTATGACTACTCTAATGGGCCGTTAGAGGGGATCAATCGCAAGATCAAAGAACTTAAACGTAGCTGTTACGGATTCAGTAACTTAAGGCATTTCTTTATCCGCATCAAATTGATCCATGCCTAAGATAAAAAATTTAGGTCAACACTGTGGGAGGCAGGTGCGGGCCCATTTCGCTACGCTTCGGACCCGCACCTGCCTCCCAACCCAAACACTTTAATCTAGCTATGGCAGTAAAAAAAGAACCCTACCATAAAGATAGAGTTCTATGGACCATCAACACTATTTGACAAAGTCCCACATAAACTGCCTTGTTTTTACAAAACTATGTCTTATTATTAACCGAGAAGTGGACCTAGAGACCCTAGGATCACTGAGCCGACCATGAAAATCAGCATGACCCAGACTACAACCATAGTCACTTTTTGAAAAGTTGAACGTTCTTTCTTTTTACGCAATGAAACCACCCTTAAGTTTTTAATTATATCTTACATTTTTAATAAAGTTCCTGTCAAACCCTATAACTAGACATTATACCTGAATTATTCATACTTTTCCCTTAAGGACTACTTTTTGTTGTTGTCATGCTAGTTCGCATCTTTTTCGTTTTTCACCTGTTGGGTGTACAAAAAGAGCACATCCTGTGCTATTGTAAAGTCGATGAAAACCACAAAGAACAGGAGTGCTCCTTATGTCAACTTTACATCATGAAAAACTTTTATTCAATGACCAGATCAACATTTCTAATGACGGTGGTGAGTTAGCGAACGATGCCGGAACTTTATTAATTGCTGAATTTCTGCACCAAATTCACTTTGACCAGCTCTTAGAAGATAACTTGCATTTTAAAGATGACCGTAAATATTGTACCTTTCCCTTGAACAATTTATTTAAGCAGTTGCTGTTGCAATTGCTGGCAGGATACTGCCAAGATCAGTCGGCTAATACCTTGTCACACGCCGTTGATTTTAAGCTGGTCTTGTCTCAAGCGGTCGCTTCCCAGCCGACACTTTCACGCTTTATCAATCACATTTCAGCGTCTGGGCTCTTTTCAGTCAAATCATTGCTCGGCTCGGTAGCTCACTTTGTTCTTGGGCAGCTAAATCAACATCAGCTGATCCTTGATCTAGATTCGACACATGCCGATACGTTTGGTGACCAAGAAAAGAGTGCTTATAACGGTCACTACCAGACCAACGGTTATCATCCTTTACTAGCCTTTGATGCTTTATCGGGCTGCTTGTTGAATGCTCAATTACGCCCCGGCAATCGCTATACTTCCCAAGGTGCGACTAAATTTTTATTACGGAGCTTACGGGCCTATGACGGATCTTCCCTGGATGTCTTAGTGCGGGGAGATTCTGGTTTCGCAGCTCCAGGGATCTACCATGCGTGTGATAAAAAGCAGGCTAAGTTCGTGATTCGTTTAAAAGCGAACTACCAGCTCCAAAGTCGGGCTGAAAACCTGATCCAAGTGGGTGACCAGGACTTCACCGAAGCTGAAGTCCAATGGCATGTCCTGCGAGACTATTGTCCTCAAAGTTGGTCACGACCTTATCGTGTGATTATTAAATCAACGCGGCCGGCGGGCAACTTTCTGTTTGACCATGAGTTTATCGTGACCAACTTGGAAGAATTAAGCGGTCCACAAGTCTTTGCCCTCTATCACCAACGCGGTTCCATGGAAGACTTGATCAAAGAAGTTAAACGTGGCTTTCACTTTGATAAAACGGACAGTTCTAGTTTTGAGGCCAATGAGTTCCGGATGCTGGTAGCTGGGGTCGCTTATAATATACTGCAAGCCATGAAGAACTTAGTTTTACCAACAAAGCTTAAACACGCTCAGGTCGGGACGATCCGTTTTAAATTACTCCATGTGGCAGCTAAGGTCACGCACCATGCGCGTCAAGTCTGGGTCCATTTATCTCAGACCAATGTGTTCGATAAATTATTTTGGCAGACACTGTTCAAGATTCAAAATCTAAAAATATATCCGCTGTGAACTCACAAAATAAAAAATGTTTTTCTTAGGGAAAGGGTGAAGTCTGTCCTTTTTTAAACAGTCCGACAACAAAACTAACAAAAAGCTGCTTTTTTTACACACTAAAGTAACTTTGCACAAAGTTTTAACTGCAACGAAAAGTATGAATAATTCAGGATTATAGTTAAGATATTAAAATTTGCAATGTAAATTTTACTGATTTGTCTAAAAATATAATTAAAAGATAAATTTAAAAATCATGCATCATACTAGCATAGTAGTACCATCTTAATTACGACCTGTGAAAATTGTGGAATAATATGGAAATAAGGTCTTACTAAAGGAATAAAATTGTGTCCAGAGTGAAGATAATAAATCTTAAAATGTTTTAAAAGGTTTCTGATTCGACGTTTTATGGAGGAAATTATGATATTAAAAAATTGGTTTTTCTGGTTGGCTGCTTTTATAATTTGGAATATTTTGATCGTGACGATAAAAAAGATATTAGGGCAAGACTGGCCGGCTAGTCTAAAAATTTTGGACCTTGATCTACCACTTTTACTTGGGGGCGTCCATGTTATGTCTCAGGACTTGATGGGACTGTCGATTTTGCCATTTTTGATTTTTGCTATGGCACTCTTTGGGATTGCCATGACATTGACGTATGCTTTTTTAGAAGGCGACATTATTTATCGTGCTTTTTTTGTAAGGTATATTAGGACTGCTGATATTGTAGCAACTTTAGCGTTTATTGTCTTTCTTATACTGGAAATTTGTCAATATATTGTTTAGGTAAATCATAATGCAATATGTTTATTGTGTGAAAACGGCTGCCATTTAAATATGGCGGCTATTTTTTTATGCTCTTTTCGCACCATATGGGAACGTTAGTTTGAATATGCAAATTCCTAGTCTATCAACGTTTTTTTAGTGGGTTTTTCGTGTCATTTAGTGGTTAAAAGTGGGGATATGTGGTAACATTTAAATTAACAAGTTAATTAGGGGGGTGACGCCAATGTTCATGGGAGAATACAGACATTCGATAGACACTAAAGGACGTTTGATCATTCCTGCTAAGTTCAGAGATGGATTAGCGGGTAAATGTGTTTTAACTCGTGGTCTGGACGGCTGTTTATTTGGCTATCCCATGGAAGAATGGCAGATCCTCGAAGAAAAGCTAAAGCAGCTTCCTTTAACTAAAAGAGATGCACGTGCTTTTGTACGTTTCTTTTATTCCGCTGCTACGGAAAGCGAGTTCGATAAGCAGGGTAGGGTCAATATTCCCCAATCTTTACGAACTCATGCTGGTGTGGATAAAAAATGTGTGATCGTTGGTGTGTCGAATCGTTTTGAAATTTGGTCAGAAGATCGTTGGCAAGAATTTTCAGATTCGGCAGAAGAAAATTTTGATGATATTGCAGAAAATATGATCGATTTTGGTTTGTAACCTATTTTAGTGGTCAAAAATTATTAACCACGTGATATTGCGAGGAGTTATTATGGCAGAGTTTAAACATGAAACAGTCCTTTTAAATGAGGCAATTGAAAATTTAGATGTTAAACGGGACGGCTATTATGTTGACTGTACCTTGGGTGGTGGTGGCCATTCTCATCGTTTGTTATCCGAACTTGGTCCAAACGGAAAACTTTTTTCCTTTGATCAAGACGAAACGGCAATTGAATATAATCAGAAAAACTTAGCCACTTATATTCACAGCGGTCAGCTGGTTTTAATTCAAAAAAATTTTCGTGAGTTAAATCAGTCGTTAAAACAGCAGGATATCACCGGTGTTAATGGTCTAGTATATGACCTAGGTGTTTCTTCACCGCAATTTGATGTTGCGTCCCGAGGGTTTAGTTATCGGAAAGATGCTCCTCTAGATATGCGTATGAATCAAGGCCAGCCATTGACCGCTGCTAAGATCATCAACGAGTGGTCTTATCAAGAGTTAGTCAGGATCTTTTTTCGGTATGGCGAGGAAAAATATGCAAAGTCGATTGCTCGTCGTATTGAAGCTGATCGTAATGAACAACGAATAGAAACAACCGGTCAATTAGTGGAGCTGATCAAGCAAGGTATTCCAGCTAAGGCACGCAGACATGGCGGTCACCCTGCTAAAAAGGTCTTTCAAGCGTTACGAATTGCCGTAAACGATGAACTTGGTGCATTGGAGGAATCTTTGGAACAGGCGTTAGATCTGCTGCTTCCTGGCGGAAGAATAAGCGTGATCACCTTCCAATCTCTGGAAGACCGTTTAGTTAAAGGCTTGTTCAAAGAAAAAGCCAGTGTCCCTGATTTACCCCCCGGCTTGCCAGTTATTCCCAGCGGAATGCAGCCGGATTTTAAGTTAGTTACGAAAAAACCAATCGTTCCATTAAAAGAAGAGCTTGAAAGAAATCATCGTGCGCACTCTGCGAAATTACGCGTAATCGAAAAAATAGACAAATAATTAATAATTACTTGAAGGATGTGATTTAAATGGCACAGAATACAGCAAGACAAATAATGACAGATCCAGTTTCGCAACCTGTACATACAAAACAAAATAAAAACGAACAGCAGTCGAAAAAAGCATTTTATTTAAAAATTGAAAAAATTATGGTAGTATTAATTTCTGCTTGGGTCAGTATTCTAGCCTGTTTTGTAGTAGCGTCTGCAATAAATCTTAATTCTTCTCAGGTTGACCTTCAGAAGGTCAACTCACAAATTTCAGCGATACAATCAAAAAATGCGAATACCAAGCAAGAAGTAGTAGAGTTAACAAGCCGTTCACGCCTTGATGCGTTCGCAAAAAAGGCCGGTTTGTCAATGAATGAACAAAATACAAGGAATGTTTCAAAATGAATAATAAACAAAAGCGATCGGTGAATGAGAAAGGCATAAAATATAACCGCAAGTACTTGGGGAGACTTATTTTCTTTGTGGTTATTGCGATTTTTATCCTTTTCACTGGGCGCTTTTTTTATGTCTCAGTGTTTCACAAGGCCGATGGACAAAACTTGCAAAAAAAAGTTGCTAAGTTATATGACGCTGAAACAAGACAACCTGCAAAACGTGGAACGATTTATGATTCTAATGCCCAGCCGATAGCTGAAGACACGACCACTTATTCAATTTATATTGTCTTGTCTAAAAAAGCTACATACAATGGTAAGATCAATTATCTGCCTGATTCGAAAAAACGTCAGGCAGCGTCTATTTTAAGCAAAAACTTGCATATCGATTATAAAAAGGTTTGGAATATCCTTAATCCTCAGAATAAAGACTTGTATCAAGTTGAACTTGGCAACTCTGGCAAAAATATTTCTTTAGAAACTAAAAAAGCTATTTCCAGTGCTAAGATCCCTGGGATCAAGTTTATTCCTTCGCAGTCCCGCTTGTATCCAAATGGAAATTTTGCTTCTCATTTGATCGGTTTGGCTGAAAATACCGATGGACGTTTAGTTGGTGTAATGGGGCTTGAAAAGCAGTTTGAACGACGTTTGAAAGGTAAAGACGGGGTTAAAGAGTCCTCGTTTGATAGTCAAGGGACCGATATTCCCGGCCGTAATGGTAAGACGCGTAAAGTTAAAAACGGCGACAATATTTATACTACTATCGATCAACGTTTACAAAATTATTTGGAAAGCCTAACTGATCAAGCACAAAATAGGTATCACCCGCAAGGGATACGGGTCATGTTGATGAACGCTAAATCTGGTGATATTATTGCTGCTACACAGCGACCGACTTTTAACCCAAAGACAAGAGAAGGCATCAATGACATTTGGCGCAACACTTTGCTGGCAGACGCTTATGAGCCTGGCTCAACTATGAAAATATTCACTACAGCGGCGGCCATCAACAGCGGCAACTTTAATGGTGATGCTTCTTACCAATCTGGAAGTTATGAAGTTGATAAGCAAAAAATTTATGATTGGAATAGAGTTGGTTGGGGTACGATCAATTATCAACAAGCTTTTATTCGTTCCTCAAATGTGGGTATGGCTCATCTTGAACAGCAAATGGGTGCAAAAGAATGGTATAAATATTTGGAAAAATTTGGCTTTCTAAAAAGCACTGATTCTGGTTTAGGGGACGAGTCCGCTGGATCGATCAGTTATAAATACCCGATCGACCAGGCCAATACGTCTTATGGACAAGGTATTGATGTGACTACTTTCCAAATGATGCAAGGTTTTTCGGCAATTGCCAACGGGGGAAAAATGGTCAAGCCACGATTAATATCGGAAATCAAAGATCCTAATACGAACAAGATAGTTTATAAATCACAGCCAACTGTAATTGGACATCCGATTAAAAAAGCAACTAGTCAACAGGTCCTTAATTTGATGCAACGAGTTGTGACTGATGAAAACGGAACAGGGCAAGATTATAAACTGAACAATTATTCTGTGGCAGTGAAAACAGGTACGGCAGAAATTGCTAATGAGAATGGCAGTGGTTATATGAACGGAGATACTAATCATATATTTTCAGTAGCAGGAATAGCACCGGCCAATAATCCAAAATACATTTTGTATGTGACAATGGAACGTCCAAAAAGTTATGGTCAAGAAAAAACGGCGACTAAGGCACTTTCGACCATCTTTAATCCTTTAATGCAACGGACACTGGATGACGATACAAATGAATCACAAGTTGCAACCAAAAAGATCACTGATTTTAAAGGTTCCAATGTTGATACTGCTGTAGAAAAATTGCAAAAACAGGATTTAAAGGTTGAAGTGATCGGCAAGGGTGATAAAGTTAAGCAACAATCACAAGATCCTGGAGCTAAAGTTATTAAGGGAGAACGTGTTGTTTTGTTGACCAACGGGAATTTGACTATGCCGGATCTGACTGGCTGGTCGCAAGCAGATATTGTTAATTTCGGCCAAATGGTCGGTATAAATATCAAGTTGTCTGGCTCAGGTTATGGGATCAAACAAAGCGTGGCAGCTGGTCAAAATTTGACTGGCGTTAAATCACTGAAAGTTAATTTACAAGAACATTAAATATGAAAAATATAAAGGAGTTGCTTGAATGAATTTTTTAGCAATGTTAGGGACAGCCTTATGCAGCTTTATTCTCACAATTATTTTTATTCCATTTTTTATTAATTTTGCTCACAAGAAGAAAGCTGGGCAAATGATTCGTGAAGAAGGACCTAAATGGCATGAAAAAAAATCTGGGACGCCCACAATGGGAGGGTTAGTATTTGATGTAGCAATCGTTTTGACAGCTATCATTGTTCCTTTGATCATGAATGAGTTGAGTGTACAAGTACTGATTTTAGACTTTATTTTGGCTTTGTATGGATCGTTGGGCTTTTTTGACGATTCTATCAAGTTAATGAAGAAACAAAACGAAGGTCTCAAGGCTTGGCAAAAGTTATTAGGGCAAATCGTCGGTGGAGTTATCTTTTTGGTTGTTTATAAACTTGAAGGGCTGCCGTTTACGTTGAATGTTTTTGGATGGCATATGAATGTTGCATGGGTCTATGCATTGTTTGTATTATTTTGGTTGATCGGTTTTTCCAATGCGGTCAACTTAACGGATGGTATCGATGGTTTGGTAGCAGGACAAGCGATCATTGCTTTTGGAGCATATGGGATCATTGCACATGTGCAACACCAAAATGATGTACTGATTTTTTGCTTAGCGGTTATTGGTGCACTCTGCGGTTTCTTTTTGTTTAATAAAAAACCTGCTAAGATTTTTATGGGTGATATGGGCTCTTTAGCATTAGGAGGTGCACTTGGTGCTGTGTCGATCCTTGTTCACCATGAACTTTCGTTACTATTTATCGGATTGATTTTTGTGATAGAAACAGCCAGTGTTATTTTACAAGTTATTTCCTTTAAAACTACTGGTAAAAGGATCTTTAAGATGAGCCCCTTACACCATCACTTTGAATTAAGCGGGTGGAGTGAGTGGAAGATCGATGTTGTTTTTTGGTCAACCGGTTTGATCATGGCTATTGTGTCATTATGGATCATTTTGTAGAATTTACTTAATTTAAAAAACAAAGTTTTTCACTGACTATATGTCGTAAAAAATCATAAAGATTTGACATAGCTATTCAGAATTATGAATTTTACGCCAGGAAAAATGAGCGAGACAAGGGAGTCAGAGAAATGAAAGCTATCAAAGATTATAAGAATAAGAATATATTAGTTTTGGGGTTAGGGACCAGTGGCTCGAATGCTGCTATGCTATTACATAAGTTAGAAGCTAATGTGACTGTCAATGATAAAAAGGTCCCAACTGATTTAAGTTTGGTCAACAAGCTGACTCAGCAAGGGATCAAAGTCGTTACAGGAAGTCACCCTTTGGAACTCTTAGAAAATTGCCAATTAATGGTTAAAAATCCTGGGATCCCATATAGTAATCCATTAGTAAAAAAAGCACTAGCGCAGCAGATACCAGTGATCACTGAACCTGAATTGGCTTATGAAGTTTCAGATGCTCCGCTTTTAGGCGTAACCGGCACAAATGGAAAAACAACTACTACAACTTTGATCTCCTTGATGTTAAAGAAATTCTCGCGTTTTCAAAAGGTGTATTCTGCAGGAAACATTGGCACTTCAGTTTCAATGGTTGCCCAGGAAGCAAAAAAGAATGACGTGATCGTGACTGAATTGTCAAGTTTTCAACTCAACAGTATTACAAAATTTCATCCACATATTGCGGTATTAACTAATATTTATGAAGCTCATACAGATTTTCATGGTACACATGAAAAGTATATACAGGCTAAACTTAATATTACTAAAAATCAGACACCAGCGGATTATTTTATTGTTAATTGGGATAATGAAGAAGCTCGACAAGCTAGTTCAGTTTCAAAAGCAACTATTGTGCCATTTTCTGCAGCAGGGACAACTCAAGCTGGGTCATATTTGCATAAGGGACAACTTTATTATAAAAATGAAAAAATCATTTCTGCTGCTGAAATTAAGATCCCGGGTGAGCATAACGTAGAAAATGCCTTGGCAGCAATTGCCGTTGCTAAACTTTTAGGACAGAGTAATGAACATATTGTAGAAGTACTGAAGACATTTTCTGGGGTCAAACATCGCACACAATACTTAACCTCTTTCAAAAATCGGCTCTTTTACAATGATTCCAAAGCAACCAATATAGAAGCCACTGAGAAGGCACTCGCTAGTTTTGAAAAACCGGTCGTTTTATTAGCCGGTGGTTTAGATCGCGGCTTATCGTTCGAACCTTTAATAGAACCGTTAAAAAAGCATGTTCATGCTCTAGTTGTTTTTGGGGAAACAGCACAACAATTAGCAGCTGTTGGCAAAAAGGCCGGTATCGAACAAATAGCTTTTGCAAAAGATGCTGCAGTTGCTGTTCCTCAGGCCTTTAAGTTAAGTGAACCGGGTGATGTGATCTTATTATCACCTGCTTGTGCAAGTTGGGATCAGTGGCCAACCTTTGAAGTACGTGGTGATAAATACATTGAGGCAGTTGAGAAACTGATCAAGCAGATGGAGGTTTAAAGTATGCGATTATTGATATCTGGTGGTGGAACGGGCGGACATATCTATCCGGCTTTAGCATTGATCGAGGCACTGAAAAAAAGAGAACCAGATGCTGAAATTTTGTATGTCGGTACAAAAAAAGGACTTGAAAGTAAAATAGTTCCAGATTCAGGAATTCCATTTGAAACAATTCAAATTCAGGGCTTTAAACGTTCCTTGAGTTTTGAAAATTTTAAGACGGTTTATCTTTTCTTAAAGAGTGTGAGAGATTCCAAGAAAATTATTCGAAATTTTAAACCGGATGTTGTTGTGGGAACTGGTGGCTATGTTTGTGGTTCAGTCGTGTACGCTGCAGCAAAACTTGGTGTACCAACTTTGATCCATGAACAAAATAGCGTTTCTGGTGTAACCAATAAGTTTTTGAGCCGTTATGTTGATAAAATCGGGATTTGTTTTCCAGATGTCAAAAAAGATTTTCCGGCTGAAAAGGTAGTTTTTACGGGTAATCCTCGCGCACAACAAGTTGTCGGGATCAAACCTAATAAAAAATTAGAAAAATATGGTTTAAATGCTGAACGACCAACTTTATTGATTTTCGGCGGTTCTCGCGGAGCAGAAAAAATTAATCAAACTGCGCTAGCAGCTGCCCAAATGTTTAAAGAAAGTAAATATCAGGTCCTTTTTGTTACTGGGCGGGTGCATTATGATAAACTAATGCAACAAACTGAGGCGAAAAACGTACCAAGTAACTTTGTTATTCAACCTTATATTTCTGATATGCCACAAATTTTACCTGATATAGATGCAATTCTCGGTCGCGCTGGTGCAACTAGTTTGGCGGAAATTACGGCGATCGGGATCCCGAGCATCTTAGTGCCTAGTCCGTATGTGACAAATGATCATCAAACTAAAAATGCTTTGAGTTTAGTCAATCAAAAAGCCGCTAAGTTATTAAAAGAACAGGATCTGACCCCAGAAGCGTTATTTAAAGAGATCGATGAATTGATGGGTGATGATAATTTACGTTTGACAATGGCCGAGAATGCTAAAAAAGCAGGTGTTCCAGATGCTGCAGATAAATTATTAGGGGTTTTAGATAACATTAAGAGAGTGTAAATTCTTTTTGTGTCGATCATTTTGATGGTGCTATGGTTTATAGTTACGCCAAATTTTTTGTTGATGGGAGGGGGCAGAGGGTCATGGTCTTTAAATGGCAAAAAAATAAAAAGATAAAACGTTCTTCTGCCCCTCTGCCCCCATGGGAACAAGAACAAAAACGACGACAGGAGCGTTTGAAAGCCAAAAAAAAGAAAATAGAACTTCGACCTGAGTACGATAGAAATTTACCGAAGATGAAAAAAAAGCGTACTCAACGTCTAAAAAAACATGAAAAAGTTTTATTGTCTGTTTTTCTAACACTCACGCTGATCACTTTTTATTTTATATTACCTTTCAGCAGAGTGATGTCTGTCAAAATCGATAGTTCCTATCCGGAAAGCAAGAATGAAATTTTAGAAGCATCCGATCTGAGGTATTATGAATCATTGTTTGGTGTTTGGCCACGAACTGAACAGATCAGTCAAAAAATCAAAAAAAATGTGTCATCAGTTAAATCTGTTGATATTTCGTATAAAGGTAGTAAGATAACCATCAAAGCTCAAGAGTATCCAATGGTCGGATACCTGAAGAAAGGTTCTGCCTATTATCGGATCACGTCAGTTGGTTCAGTGTCCTCAGAAAAACTAAAAAGGATCACAGGAAAATACCCGGTCTTTTATTCTTTTGACTCAAAAAAACCATTGGTCCAAACAGCGCAACAGTTCAGCAAACTTTCACCTGAAATTAGACAAAGCATTTCAGAAATACATGCGGCACCGACCAAAGTCGATCCGCAGAGGATCAAACTGTACATGAATGATGGAAATCAGGTAATTGCTAAATCAATAACTCTTAAGAAGAAAATGAAATATTATCCAAATATTTCTGCAAATATGGATAGTCCAGGAATTGTTGATTTAGAAGTAGGTGCATTTTCGTATCCGTATGGTAAAAAGTGAGAAAATTTGTTGATTTGTCCGCAGAATCATGGTAAGTAAAACCGTTTCTATGGTAGAATTTCCTTAATAAGCTTTTTGTGATATAAAATATTAAAAATAACTAGGGGGCTGAATGATGTATAATTCTGATATATTCGTCGGACTAGACATTGGGACTACATCTATCAAGGTTATCATAGCAGAGTTTGTAAAAAATCAGCTCAACATTATCGGATATGGAAATACGGGTTCAGTTGGCTTAAATCGTGGTGTAATAGTTGACATTGACCAGGTAGTAGCTTCAATTAAAGATGCAGTAAAACAAGCCGAACAACGAGCAAATATTGACATTTCGGATGTCACTGTTGGAATTCCGGCAAATATGCTACAAATTGAGCAATGCCGTGGTATGATCGCTGTTAGTGAAGAAGATGGCAGTGCTAAAGAAATTACGGAAGATGATGTTCGTAAGGTTACACAAGCAGCTTTAGTACAAAGTTTGCCGCCTGAACGAAGTGTGATCGATGTTGTTCCTGATGAATTTACTGTTGATGGATTTGATGGGATCAAAGATCCTCGTGGAATGGTCGGAGTTCGGATGGAAATGCAAGGGGTCATGTATACGGGGCCAAAGACGATTTTACATAACACAAAGAAATGTGTTGAACGGGCTGGCTTGACCGTTTCTGATATTGTTGTGGCACCAATTGCTTTATCGCAAGTTGCTCTAAATGACGGTGAACAGGATTTTGGAGCTATCGTAGTTGACTTAGGCGGCGGGAAAACAACTGCAGCCGTAGTCCATGATCATAAATTGAAGTATACATATCTTGACCAGGAAGGTGGAGATTATGTGACTCGGGACATTTCAGTCGTTTTGAATACTTCAATTGAAAATGCAGAAATGTTAAAAAGAAATTATGGTTATGCCATGTCTTCTTTAGCTTCCGAGGAAGAGTCATTTCCTGTACAAGTTGTTGGTCGTCAAGAACCAGAAAAAGTTACCGAACAATATTTGTCGGAGATCATTGAGGCTCGTTTAAGGCAAATTTTTGAAAAGTTGGCAACTGCACTTGAACAGATCAATGCTTTTCAATTACCAGGCGGGGTCGTTTTGACAGGTGGTATGGCCGCATTGCCTGGAATTGCTGAACTTGCCGAAGAGATTTTTCAAGTTCAAGTTAGAGTATATATTCCTCAAGAAATCAATTTACGGATCCCTTCTTTTACTCAAGTGATCGGTTTGGTAGAATATGCTACCAAACAAAGTGAGATCGATTTGATAGTTAAACAAACGCTGGGTTCTGCTAAGGCAAAACGACAAAATCTAGATAATCAACAAAAAGGCAATTCTCGACCAGAGCAAAAGCCAGTAAAAAAACCAAAGAAAAATAACCATGCTGATGAACCAAAGAAAAATCAGACTTCCGGCGAGGAAAATGGATTTGGTTATAAGTTCAAACATATGTTTGACAACTTCTTTGACTAAACTCGACTTTAATAGGAGGGAACAATAATGGAATTTTCACTAGATGCAAATGAAAACAATACTGGAGCTACGATCAAGGTTATTGGTGTCGGAGGTGCGGGCGGTAATGCTATCAACCGTATGATCGAAGATGATGTTCAGGGCGTTGAATTTATCGTCGCTAATACAGATGTACAAGCATTACAAAACTCTAAGGCTGAAACGAAGATCCAACTTGGACCTAAGTTGACTAAGGGACTTGGTGCAGGTGCCAACCCAGATGTAGGTAGTAAAGCAGGACAAGAAAGTGAAGAAGCAATTGCTGAAAGTTTAAACGGCGCTGACATGGTATTCGTAACTGCAGGTATGGGTGGCGGCACTGGTACAGGTGCAGCACCGATCATTGCCAAAGCTGCTAAAGAGCAAGGAGCTTTAACAGTTGGGGTTGTTACACGTCCGTTCACCTTTGAGGGCCCTAAACGTGCTCGTTTTGCTGCTGAGGGTGTAGCAAAAATGAAAGAACAAGTCGATACATTAATAATTATTGCTAACAATCGTTTGTTAGAGATAGTTGATAAGAAAACTCCAATGTTAGAAGCATTCCAGGAAGCTGATAATGTTTTACGTCAAGGTGTTCAGGGTATCTCTGACTTGATCACATCTCCTGGTTACGTTAACTTGGATTTTGCTGACGTTAAAACTGTTATGCAAAATCAAGGTTCAGCATTAATGGGGATCGGTTCAGCTAATGGTGAAAATAGGACTGAAGATGCTACTAAAAAGGCTATTTCTTCACCACTGTTGGAAGTTTCGATCGATGGTGCAGAGCAAGTCTTGCTTAACATTACGGGCGGACCAGACCTTAGTTTGTTTGAAGCACAAGCTGCATCAGACATTGTTGCTCAAGCAGCCACCAGCGACGTTAATATTATCTTTGGGACTTCGATCAATGAAAACTTAGATGATAGTGTGATCGTCACAGTTATTGCTACTGGGATAGATAAAAAGAAAGCCAAAAAGGAAACGCGACGTCAAGTGCGCGATGAGCGTCAGCAAAGTGCGCCAGATGCTTCAGAAAAATCTTCTAAGAGGCGCGATCCGCTTGGTGATTGGGACTTGAACCGAGAAATTAATGGTGACCGCCAAGTCTCTCATGATTCACGAGAAAATGAGTTCAAAAATATCGAAAAACAGGACTTTAACGTCTTTGGCTCTGCTTCAGCAGATAGTGATAGTGATAATTCACAAGATAATGATGAAGATGATGGCTTAAATACACCACCTTTCTTACGTCACCGTCGTCATTAATTCTTAGTAGGTTTTAATGAAGGAGGAGAATAAATGTCACTGGGAGATAAAATTAATAGTTGGTTTGGAGATTATGATGAACCGGTCGAACAAAACTCCTCAAATCAACATCCAGATGACGAATTATCTCGTGGTCAACGTTCGCGAGTAATGTCGCTGCGAAATGGTAAAAATGGTGATATTATCGAAAAAAAGATAATGCTGTTTGAACCAAGTATTTTTTCTGATGTTAAGGCTATTGCTGCTCGCTTGCTTGCAGGTGAAGCGGCCGTGGTGAATTTTCAAAAAATGGATAATCAGCAGGCGCATCGTGTAGTTGACTTTTTGTCAGGGGTAACTTTTGCTATCGATGGTGAGATCTCGAGAGTAGGAGAAGCAATTTTCTTATGTACTCCTCATGAATTTACTGTTGAAGGCGACATTACGGAAAACATGCGTCAATCTGATTTTTAAGGAGTTTTCAACTTGCTTTTATCGATAATACAGGGTTTGTTTCAGTTATATTCTTTAGCGATCCTGATATTTGTTTTAATGTCATGGTTTCCAGGTGCTTATGAAACAAAATTGGGTGAATTCCTAGCCAGGATCTGCGAACCATACCTGAGTCTATTTAATTTCATTCCGCCGATATTTGGAATCAGTTTTGCACCCTGGGTTGCTTTGATCGCGTTAAAATTTATTGAAAATGGATTGCTTTATTTGTTGGCCATGCTTGGTCTGGGAGGATTTTGATCATGTCCATTAATAAAGCCATTTATCAACATTTTCGCGCTGAAGAGGCGCCTTTGATCGACAGTTTAAATGACATGGTCAATCAAGCAGCTAATGAATATCGGCCAATTTTGTCGCATTTCTTGAATCCCCGTGAGTTGTTTATTGCACGCACAATTGTCAATACTCAAGATAATGTTAAAATGAGTTCTTACGGCGGACTAAACAATGCAGAAAGGCAAAGAGCGCTTTTTTATCCCGATTATTATGAACCGGAACTTGCTGATTTTCAAATCAGTTTGATGGAAGTCATCTATCCGCATAAGTTTGCCGTTTTACACCATGGCAGCATTTTAGGTACATTAGTGAATAGTGGTATTCAACGAGAAGTATTAGGAGATATCATTACAGACTCAATGCGATGGCAGTTTTTCGTCGAAGAACCGATTGCTTCTTTTTTGAAGACAGAAGTTGATCGAGTCTCAAGAGTGAAAGTCAGACTGGAAACTCAACCAATGAGTGAAAGGGTGACTCAGATCAGCGAGTGGGAGGAAGTTAATGATACGGTGCCTTCTTTACGGGCAGATGCGTTGATTTCTCATTTCTACAATTTGTCCCGTAAGCATGCTAAAGATCTCTTTCAAGCTCATAAAATTCAACTGAATTGGATGACGCTTGATAAGCCAGATTATGAATTGTCTGATTTTGACATTCTGTCCGTGCGAGGATATGGCAGGATAAGGTTAAACGAACAAAATGGTGTTTCTAAAAAGGGTAAGCTTAAAATTAGTGCAGCAGTTTTAAAAAAGTAGTATGCTTTAATTAATTAGGAGGTGTTGGTCAATGACATTGACCCCGTTGGATATTCATAATAAAGAGTTTCACGTAAAACTTCGTGGCTATGATCAAGACGAAGTGAATGACTTTTTGGACCAAATCATAAAAGATTACGAAATGACACTTCAAGAAAATGAGAAGTTAAATTCTAGCTTGGAGCAGAGCAACGAAAAGCTTAAGTATTTTAATGATTTAAAAGATTCCTTGAATCAGTCGATCATTGTTGCGCAGGAAGCTGCTGATAAAGTCAAGGCTAACTCACAAAGAGAAGCTGACATTATCCAGCGTGAAGCACAAAAAGAAGGCCAGGATGCTATTGACCAAGCTAATGAAAAAGCTCGGCATATTATTGATCAAGCCTCACGCAAGGCAACACAGTTAGCTACTGAAACTGATGGTTTACGCAAACAAGCTCGGATCTTCCGGCAAAAGTTGCAAGTCATGATGGAATCACAACTTGAAGTTGTTAAGGGTTCCGAATGGGATGATATTTTAAAGCAGGGTGAAACAAGCAGTTACGAAGAAATCCAAGATGCTTTAAGACACGAAGAAGACCTTGACAAGCAAGCCGCTGAGGAAGTAGAATCAGGGCAAGCAGCAAATGAAGCTGTCGGTGCTCATACAGAAGCTCAAGAACCTGATGTGGATAATGATGATACAGTTGTTATTTTCCCAGACGCTTCTGTTGAGGATGAAGATGGACAACATTTTGCAGATGCAGAAGAGAATAATTAATAAGTCTAGTTTTTAATGGAGAACACGAGTGTCAGTGGATGTCTAAGCGAGTCGATATTAGGTGAAAGTTCGATGACGGTAAGCTGATTGTTTATCCTCTCCATGTTTGTTGAATTGAAAGTGTACATAAACCGTTAGTAGGTTCGACCGGCTGATGACCGTTAACACATTATTGAGGACCTTGTTTTTTAGTGCTTATAAGTAAAATCAAGGTCAAATTTGGGTGGTACCACGAGAACTTCGTCCCTTGCGGATGAGGTTCTTTTTTTACCCTGAATTTTAAGCGGCAGTGATAAATAAATTTAAAATTAGTCATAAAGGAGCAAGGAAATGAGAGTAAAAGATACTTTAAATTTAGGAAAAACTAAATTTCCAATGCGCGGAAATCTTCCAGTTCGCGAAGTTGAGCGTCAACAAGAATGGGAAGAAAATAAGATCTATGAAAAGCGCCAAAAATTAAATGAGGGAAAACCATCTTTTGTTTTGCATGACGGCCCTCCATATGCAAATGGCAATATTCACATGGGCCACGCCTTAAACAAGATTTCTAAAGACATTATCGTCCGTTCTAAATCTATGATGGGTTTTCGTGCACCATATGTTCCTGGTTGGGATACTCATGGCTTGCCAATTGAACAACAGCTCAAAAAAGCCGGAGTCGATAGAAAATCAATGTCGGTCAATGATTTTCGTGAAAAATGTCGTGAGTATGCATTAAAACAAGTTGATAAACAGCGCAAAGACTTCAAACGCTTAGGCGTTGCTGCCGAATGGAATCGGCCTTACGTTAGTCTTGACCCTTCATTTGAAGCACATGAGATTCGTGTTTTTGGCAAAATGGCCGAAAAAGGCTTGATTTACAAGGGCAAAAAACCAGTATTTTGGTCTTGGTCGTCTGAATCAGCTTTGGCTGAGGCAGAAGTTGAATATCATGATGTGACCTCACCCTCTGCTTTTTATGGTGAAAAAGTGATTGACGGTCGAGGTGTCTTGGATGAAGACGAAACATACATGGTCGTTTGGACTACTACTCCATGGACAATTCCTGGATCAGAAGGAATTACGATCGATGCCGGTTTTGATTACGCAGTCGTTCAACCGGAAGGCGACGAGAAGAAATATGTTTTAGCTGCTGAATTAGTCGATCAAAACGCCGAGTTATTCGGATGGCAGAAAGTGCAAGTCTTAAAGACAGTCAAAGGTTCAGAGTTAGAAAACGTTTTGACTGAGCATCCGTTTTATCCTGAACGGAAATTAGTTACTATGTTGGGTGATTTTGTGACACTTGACGCTGGGACTGGCTTAGTTCATACAGCTCCCGGTTTTGGTGAAGATGACTTTAATGTTGGACAGCAATATGGCTTAGATATCGTTGTACCAGTTGATGATAAGGGCTATTTGACTGCCGAAGCAGGTCCCGACTTTGAAGGTGTCTTTTATGATGACGCTAATCAAATTTCTTTAGACAAACTTGAAAAAGCTGGCTTATTGCTTCGGGAAATGGACTATGAACATTCTTATCCATTTGATTGGCGGACTAAAAAACCGATCATCTTTAGGGCAACGCCGCAATGGTTTGCTTCAGTTGATAAAATTAGACAACAGATCTTAGATCAGATCGACGGCGTTAAGTTTTTCCCTGATTGGGGGCAAAAACGTTTGTATAACATGATCCATGATCGTGGTGATTGGGTCATTTCACGCCAGCGTGTTTGGGGTGTTCCATTGCCGATTTTCTATGGCGAAGATGGAGAAGCTATTATGGAACCAGAAACGATCGATCATGTGGCTGAATTGGTCGCTAAATATGGTTCGAACGTCTGGTTTGAAAGAGATGCCAAGGACCTGTTACCAGAAGGGTATACAAATGAGCATTCACCTCATGGTAAATTTACCAAGGAAACGGATATCATGGATGTCTGGTTTGACTCTGGATCGTCTCATCAGGGTGTTTTAGCTGATAGAGATTATTTAACCTATCCTGCAGATATGTATTTGGAAGGATCAGATCAATATCGTGGTTGGTTTAATTCAAGTTTGATCACAAGTGTTGCCTTTTCAGGTAAGGCACCGTACAAACAAGTCTTATCACAAGGTTTTACTTTAGATGGCAAAGGTCGGAAAATGAGTAAATCATTGGGTAACACGATCGTTCCTGAAAAAGTTATCAAACAAATGGGTGCTGAAATTATCCGTTTGTGGGTTTCCAGTGTTGATTCATCTGCTGATGTACGTGTTTCAATGGGAAGCTTTCAACAGATTTCTGAAAGTTACCGCAAGATTCGTAATACGATTCGTTTCTTGCTGGCTAATACAACTGATTTCGATCCAGAAACTGATCAAGTTCCTTATCAAGAATTAGAATCTATTGATAAGTATATGCAAGTCAGAATCAATCATTTTACCAAAGATGTTTTAGATGACTATGCAAAATATGATTTCATGAATATTTACAAACGCTTGATCAACTTCATCACAATTGACTTATCTGCCTTTTATTTAGATGTTGCCAAAGATATTGTTTATATTGAAGCTGCTGATAGTCATAAGAGACGTTCAATGCAAACAGTTCTATATGATGTCGCCGTTCGGTTAACTAAATTATTGACACCGATCATTCCACATACTACAGAAGAAATCTGGAAATATTTGAAAGAACCTGAGGAATTTGTTCAATTAGCCGAAATGCCTGCTGTTGATCATTTTGATGGTGAAGCAAAATTACTTGCTAACTGGGAAGAGTTTATGAAGATCCGTTCGCATGTTTTCAAATCTCTTGAGGTCGCACGTGATCAAAAGCTGATCGGTAAATCTTTTGAAGCCCATGTTGATTTATACGTTACAGATAGTGTTCGTCAGTTGTTGGATGACTTAGATACCGACGTTCGTCAAGCTTTGATCGTTTCCGGATTGGACCTTAAAGACTTCTCAAAAGCATCTGAAACCGCTGATAAGTTTGATAAAGTCGCTGTTCAAGTGACTCATGCCGCCGGTGAGGTTTGTCCGCGTTGTCGAATGATCAAGAAAGATGTTGGTCAAGACGCACACTTTCCAGAATTATGTCAAAACTGTGCTTCAATAGTAACAGAAAATTATCCGGAAGCAGTTGCAGAAGGTTTAGAAAAATAGATCAATATATTTTAACCTTGCTTAACTATAAGCCAAACAAGTCGTTTACTTTACTTGTTTGGCTTTTTGAGTAATTTATTTCGCGAAGAACGTTAAAATTTGCTATCATATTTAGTGATAAGTCAAATTTACAGATAGTATAGCACTGGGTTTTATTTGCAGATTTGGTAGATAGAAAAAATGGTATTTACTGAAGTCTTTTGATTTGAAAGGGAAATGAGGATGAAACTATTAAAAGTTCATGGTTCAGGTAATGATTTTTTTTTACTGGACAAAATGGAATCAGGGTCACGTTTAAATGAGGTAAATCTCATAAAACTAGCTAAAACAATATGCGATCGTCACAGTGGTCTGCATGGTGGTGCTGATGGTTTGTTGGTAGTTTTGCCAGCCGAACATCAAGCGGCTCTTGCAAAAATGCGTGTTATCAACGCAGATGGTAGTGAGGCCAGTATGTGTGGCAATGGGTTAAGAACAGTTGCACGCTATGTTGCTGGAAAAGCACAAATCGGTGATGATCAAGGGTTCCAGATTCAAACAATGTATGCGGATCTGCAGGTCAAAGCTGCCAGTGAGCTGGCTCAAAATGTGCCTGCTTATGAGGTGGAGATTTCTCCGGTCAGTTTTTCTGCGACAGATATTGGCATGCATGTTGGACAACAGAGTTTATTTAATGGATTGATCCCGGCATTATCTGAAACTATCAAATTTTCAGCAGTAGCAGTGCCTAATCCTCATCTAGTCGCATTCGTGGATGATAAAATACTAGCGGGGGATAAATTAGTTGAGATCGCCACCTATCTGAATGGACATAATTCATTTTTCCCTGATGGAGTGAATGTTAGTTTTATCAATGTTAAATCTGCTAGACAAATTTTTGTGCGGACTTTCGAACGTGGAGTTGGTTTGACTAGCGCTTGTGGAACAGCAATGAGTGCTTCAAGCTTGATTTTTGTTCTTCAGCAATTAAAAGAGAAGGGCTTTGAAAAGATGCTTGAAGTGTATAATCCTGGAGGAATGGTCAAAACGATCGTCCATCAGCGTCAAGATGGTACTTACTGGATCTCGTTGATTGGTAACGCAACAGTCACTGCTAATGTTGTTCTTGACGAAAAAGCCGCATTGACCGGGAATTTTTCTGAGGTAGTTTGGCAAGAAACTGGTGAAGAAAAGCAATATCAACGCTTTATCACTTCGCTTAAAAAGTAAGGCAAATCTGATTATTTTGAAAGTTATAAGCTAAGGGGCAATAAAATATGAATTTTGAAGAAAAAGTTAAAGAAACTAAACATCTATTTAAGGGTCATGTTATTGACCTTGATTTAGAAACTGTCGAATTGCCAAATGGTAAAAATGCTCAAAGAGAAATTGTCAGACACCATGGTGCAGTCGGAATCGTAGCATTGACACCTGCTGATAAGATGATATTTATTCGACAATGGCGTACGCCTTTAGGTAAAGAGACCTTGGAGATACCAGCAGGGAAAATTGAGCTTAATGAGAGTAACGATCCTTTATTGACTGCCCAAAGGGAAATGAATGAGGAAACTAGATATCAAGCACAAAATTATGAGCTGCTTTCAACTTTCTATAGCTCGCCTGGTTTTTCTAATGAATTGATGTATTTGTATCATGCAAGTGGGTTAAGCCCAGTTAAAACAAAGCTCCCGCAAGACAAAGATGAATTCTTACAAATCGAAGAACTTTCTTCAGCTGAGATCGATTCTGCGATCCAGAATGGCGAGATCTGTGATGCAAAAACAATTATGGCAGTTTTGTTTTGGAAGTTAATGGAGTAAATCGTTATGGATGAAAAAAAGCTCAGTCGTAGAAAAAAAGCACAGGAAAATGAACAACTTCCTTGGTGGAAAAAATTTATTAGGAAGTTTCAGCACACTTCGGACTCAGCACAACTGGAAAGTTCTGAATCTGACCAGCAACAAGACATTTCAGAAACAAACCAGCCTCTTTCACGTAGCCGGACTCGTTTTAATAGGGAGACAACGAATGAGGATGAAAAAAGGAAAAGATTGGGCAGACGTTTGAATCTGGTAATTTTGGTTTTAGTAGTTTTAATAGTCTTAGTCTATCTGTTTATGAGGTTTGTAAATTTTTAAGTAATAGTTTAGGATCGACAAGGGGCGAGCTGGACATCACGGATAAAGGAGAAAGAAATATAATGAAGTATGGCATTATTTGTGCGATGGAAGAAGAAATAAAAGAACTCTTAGACCATCTAGACGGGCGGCAACAGACATCAATTGGCGGTACAGATTTTTATGAAGGAACTATTAGCAATCATCCAGTTGTCCTGGTTCGTTGTGGTATCGGAAAGGTTCAAGCTGCCATTACAACAGCATTCCTAATCGTTAATTTTAAAGTTGATGCGGTTATCAATTCTGGCTCTGCAGGCGGTATCGGTGAAGGGCTGCAGGTTGGTGAACTTGTTTTGTCTACCGGGGCGGCCTATCATGATGCAAATGCTACAGCTTTTGGTTATAAGATGGGGCAATTACCACAACAACCGCAAATTTATCAAGCAGATAAATCATTGGTCGCTAAGATCGGACAAGCGGCCGCTAAGACCGGGCTGAAAACTAAGAAGGGATTGATCGTTTCAGGAGATCAATTTGTTTCTGACAGTCACGAGATAACTCGAATCAAGAAAATTTATCCTGAGGCCTTATGTTGTGAAATGGAAGGTGGAGCTGTTGCCCAAACGGCTTACCAGTTTAAAGTACCATTTGCAATTATCCGCGCGATGTCAGACGTGGGCGATGAAAATGCGGGACAAAGTTTTGATGAATTTATCATTGATGCGGGTCGCCGCTCAGCACAGATGCTTTTGAACTTTTTAAAGTAGGTATAGTTTAGACAGAAATTAGAAGGTGTACAAGAAATTGAAATATATATATCTTGATAACGCAGGTACCACACCTATGGCAACTGAAGTTATTTATAAGATGAAAGAGACAATGAAAGATACATTCGGCAATGCTTCTGCGACTAATTATTATGGCCGGCAAGCCCGGATGGTGTTAGATAATTGCCGACACGTGATCGCACGATCAATTAATGCTCAAAATGATAATGAAATCATCTTTACTAGCGGGGGCAGTGAAAGTGATAATACTGCCATAATAGGAACTGCAGCAGCACGACAAAACGTTGGCAAACATTTGATCACGACTTGTATTGAGCATGAAGCTGTCTTAAAACCAATGCATTTTTTGGAAAGCAGGGGCTTTGAGGTTACTTATTTACCGGTCGATCAAAACGGGGAGATTTCTTTATCCGATTTAAAACAGGCTTTGCGTGATGATACGATCCTGGTTTCAATCATGACAGGAAATAATGAAGTTGGTTCAAAAATGCCGATTCACGAGATCGGTGAAATCGTGGCTGAATCAAATGCTTGGTTTCATACTGATGCAGTCCAGGCGTATGGTCTATTAGATATAGATGTTCAAGCAGATCAGATCGACTTATTATCAACTTCAGCGCATAAGTTGAATGGGCCAAAGATGACGGGCTTTTTATATTGTCGGACAGATCACAACTATGAAGCGTTGATCAAAGGAGGAGACCAGGAATTAAAGCGGCGTGCGGGAACCGAAAATATTCCAGCAATTGCTGGTTTTGCCGAAGCAGTCAAAATTAATTCTTCAGAGAAAAAAGCAGCTCATCGCAAAGCATATTATGCATTTAAGCATCAGTTGGTTGATGGGTTGAGACAAAACGGAATTGAAGTTGAGGTGAATGGGAAAATAGACGAGGGAGAATTGCCGCATGTTTTGAACTTATGGTTCAAAGGAAAAAAATCTGATGCATTATTGACAAACCTTGACTTAAAAGGTATTTCTGCTTCAGCAGGTTCAGCTTGTACTGCTGGATCTTTAGAACCGTCCCATGTCTTGACTGCCATGTATGGTGAAAAGGATCCGCGGATCAGTGAATCATTACGTTTCAGTTTTGGAGCTTTCAATACGTCTGCAGATATTTCTGCCGTAATTCAAGCATTAACTGAGATCATTACAAGATAATAGATTTTGGAGGTAAATAAGACGATGGCAACAACTGACAAGGTACGGATCCAGGGTGATCAACGCACATATGGTTTATCTGAAAATATTAAAAAATATTCGTTAAGAGATGCTGGGTTTACCGAAAAAAAATCAGGGAAATTTCAATTAGAGCGAAATTTAGATCCTAATGTTTCTTCTAATGTTAGCATGAAATTAAAGGTTGTCGTGGATCAAGACTTGAAAAAATTCAAGATGTCCACGACTACAGCCAATGGCTTGAAAGAGGTCAACATCTTTAAAACTGGAGATGTGACAGCACAAAGTGAACAACTGAATTATTTGTTAAACGATTTAGTCGAGCGTGGGATTTTACGACAAATATGAGCTTTGCAGTATTAGAATTTATTGTCTTACGAGATGATGAATTCTTTTTTGTTTTGATTTTAAGAAGTCTAGCTATTTTTCATCACTGAGATCTAAAATTTTTCGGCGGTTTGCTTGTTTTAGAATGTTTCGCTTAATTAGCTTGGACATAACGACAAGAAACACTTGTCATAATGTCCTAAGCTTATTAGTGCTCACTTTTTCTTAGTTTATTTTACCTTGTTTTTTAAGGGGGTAATCTTTAAAAAGTGTTTTGCTTGTGCTAGACTTAAGTTTACTGGATAAAACGACCTTCAAATCGTGTAGATTCAGAATCTAAATGAATGATGGTGATAAAAAATGGCAGATAATAGCCATACCCGTGTTGTTGTTGGCATGAGCGGTGGGGTCGACTCATCAGTTTGTGCTTATTTATTAAAGCAGCAAGGTTATGATGTAGTAGGTGTTTTCATGAAAAACTGGGACGATACAAGTGATAGTGGTGTTTGTACTGCGACACAAGACTATCAGGATGTAGCTAAAGTTGCCAGTGAGATCGGCATTCCATACTATTCAGTTAACTTTGAAAAGGAATACTGGGATCGTGTTTTCACTTACTTTTTAGACGAGTATAAGAATGGACGGACGCCTAATCCGGATGTTATGTGCAACAAGGAAGTGAAATTCAAGGCTTTTTTGGATTATGCATTAGAAATTGACGCCGATTTTGTTGCGATGGGACATTACGCGCAAATATCTAAGGATCAGGATGGCACGATTCATTTGCTCCGTGGAGCTGACGATAATAAGGATCAGACTTACTTTTTAAGTCAGTTAAGCCAAAAACAGTTAGAAAAAGTAATGTTTCCTATTGGTGGGATGCAAAAAACAGAAGTGCGTCGAATTGCTGCTGAAGCTGGTTTAGCAACTGCAAAGAAGAAAGATTCTACGGGTATCTGTTTTATTGGCGAAAGAAATTTCCGTAAGTTTTTGAGTGAATTTTTACCAGCGCAACCAGGAAAAATGGTGACGATCGATGGTGAAGTTAAGGGTGAACATTACGGCTTGATGAACTATACGATCGGACAGCGTCGTGGTTTGGGTATTGGCGGCAATGGTCAAAGTAATGATCCATGGTTTGTGATCGGGAAAAATCTGGATAAAAATGAATTGTTGGTTGGTCAGGGATATGAGAATGAGCATTTGTACGCAACATCCTTAGACGCAACTAAGTTAAACTTTATTGCACCAATTGATGAATATGGGACGGACTTTCACTGTACAGCTAAGTTCCGGTATCGTCAAAAAGACGAAGGAGTTAGTGTGCATTTGAATGACGATTTTTCTAAGGTCATTGTTGAGTTTGACCGCCCAGTACGTGCTATTACACCTGGACAAGAAGTTGTTTTTTATAATGGCGAGGAATGTATAGGTAGCGGGACAATTGATCATGCCTATCAGTCAGATCGAGTGTTACAATACGTTTAAATAAAACAAAAAGGAAAATGGGGGGTATCCCGTTTTCCTTTTTAGGTTAAGCTATACTTTAAGGTGCAGCAAGGCAAAACTCTTTGTTATTTAGAATTTTTAATGAGATAATAGAACTATTATTTTGTAAGGGACGACAAATATGACGAAATTATTTTTTATTAGACATGGAAGAACAAAATGGAATTTAGAGGGCAGGTACCAAGGTGCACATGGTGATTCTCCCTTATTGACTGAAAGTTTACATGAAATTGAAGAGTTGGTAGTTTTTTTAAATCAGTATGACTTTGCTAAGATTTATAGCAGTCCGATCAAACGTGCTAGGGTCACCGCCCAAAAAATTGAAGCACAACTAAATCAGTCTTTGAATATTGTTGAAGATGAAGCTTTTGCCGAATTTGATCTTGGAAAGATGGAAGGAATGTTGTTTAAAGATGTCGAAAAACAGTATCCTAAGGAACTGGATGCTTTTAGACACCATGCAGAACAATACGATCCAACTAGTATCGGAGCAGAATCGTTTCACCATTTGTTTGCCAGAATGACTCCTAAGATCCAGGAGATCTGTCGCAGATATCCTGACAAAAATGTAATCATCGTTTCTCATGGTGCAGCTCTTTGTGCAGAGATCCGATATTTGCAAGGTATACCTTTGGAACGGATCCGTAGTCGTGGAGGGTTGACGAATACTAGTACCACAATTTTGCAGACCCTTGATAAGGGACAGCATTTTAAGTGCCTAGAATGGAACAAAACTGACTATCTATCGCGGAAGCTAACTGAAAATGATACAGTTTAAGAAATCTGACCACCTTTTATGATTGAGCTAGAGGAGGGTTATTAGTGTCAAAAAGAAGAAAATTACAAGATAAAAATACGCAGATCGTTAAAGAAATGGTTGCTGCACTAGATCGAGATCCATATGATCCTAAACGTTATTATGACCTTGGCAGCATGCTGACGACTATGCAAAGTTTTCAACAAGCTGAAGAATTATTTCTTAAAGGGTTGAATGTTTTTGAGAAAGAACAACAAAAACAAGAAATATTACACTATGGTTTAGGAAACGTTTATTATTCGGCCGGCTTATATGAAAAGGCTATCTCTGAATTTTCCAAAGTTAAGGAGCAAAATTTGCATGCGGATGCATTGCTAATGATAGCTCAGGGTTATTTTGCTCAAAATGAATATCAACAAGCAATGGTTTTTGCCTTAACAGCTAGTGAAGAGTTACCTACAGATCTTGCGGCCAAATCTTTATTGGGAGACTGCTTTTTAGCAACTGGAGATTTTAAGAATGCTCAAAAATTCTATGATCAGGCTTTGTCGTTGAAATCGGATAATGTTCACGTAAATTTTCAAAGAGGGTTAACGGCCATGGTTTTGGGGCAGGCTCCTGATGATTTTTTTGCTAAGGTTAAGAAACTAGACCCTGAGTATTTTGAAAAACATAAAGAGCGTTTGAATGATATTGCTTCAGTTGTTAAAGATAAACATGATAAGGAAACTAAGGAGTAAAAATGGTACAACAAAATATTGAGCTCTTTGGCACTCCGCAGCTTCGGGATGAAGCCTTTGTTGTTGGCCAGGTCGCTCAGGTCTTTTTTCAATCTTCAGCAAATTTTTATAAGGTCTTACTTGTTAAAATCAAAGATAAGAATTTTGATTGGTCAGAAAGTACGATCACTGTAACTGGAAATTTTGCAGATATTAAGGAAGAAACTCCCTATCGTTTTAGTGGCAGGTTAGTTAAACACCCAAAATATGGGCAACAATTTCAAGCAGACAACTATCAGACAGAAATCCCCAGTTCCAAGGAGGGGATCGTTACTTATCTTTCTAGTAGCCAATTTCCTGGGATCGGTGAAAAGACGGCTGAACGGATCGTTCAAAAGTTAGGCAATGATGCTGTTAGCGTGTTGTTACAAGATCCTAACAAAGCCAAGAAATTAGGATTAAATGAAAAACAGCAAAAAAGTTTGCTTGATAATTTAGAGGCTGATCAAGGGATCGAACAAATAATTATTGGGTTGAATAGCCTCGGATTTTCAAGTAATATGGCTGCTCGTATTTATTCTTATTTTCAAGAAGATACTTTAAATACGATCCATGATGACCCTTACCAGCTTTCGATCCATATTAATGGTATTGGTTTTTATCGCGCAGATCAAATAGCCGAGCAGTTAGGATTTAAACCAGATGATAGTGGCAGACTTCGAGGGGCGATTTTCCATGTTTTATTCGAATATAGTTCCTCTGAGGGAAATACTTTTGTTCCAGGTAATATTTTACTGCAAAAAGTTCAGCAATTATTGGAAGAAGGACGCAACGTTGAAATTGATCCGAATAAGATAGCTGATGAGCTTATCAAGTTAGTTGATCAAAGAAAACTAGCAGTCGAAAACAATAATTTTTATTTAAAGAAATATTTCTATGGTGAATGGGATATTGCCACCCAATTAGCTCGGCTTATGCAAGAGGACAGCGAGCAGCCGTTAGCAGATGAAAAACAATTAACTGCTGATTTAAGCCAGATTGAAACCCAAATGAATATCGAATATGATTTATTTCAGAGAGATGCGATCACTAAAGCTTTGACCTCTAAAGTATTTTTGTTAACGGGAGGTCCAGGTACAGGCAAAACTACGATCATCAATGCAATTGTAGCTTTGTACGCTTATGAAAACGATATTGACCTAGAGGCAAAGCGCTTACCTATCCTTTTAGCGGCTCCTACTGGGCGTGCGGCTAAAAGGATGAGTGAGATGACTGGGTTACCTGCTAGTACCATTCACCGTTTGTTGGGGATCAATGGGCATGAAGAGCAATTACCTGAAGAAGTGGACGAATTAGACGGAACGTTGCTTATTATTGATGAGACATCGATGGTTGATACTGATTTAATGAAGATATTACTTAAAAGTATCCCGGATGCCATGCAAGTTATTTTTGTAGGAGACCGTCATCAGTTGCCGTCTGTTGGCCCTGGACAAGTTTTTGCAGACATGCTCGCTAGTGATTTGTTGCCTAAAAAAGAATTGACTAAGATTTATCGGCAAGGAGAGTACTCTTCTATTATTTCACTGGCCCATGCAGTCAACCAGGGAGAACTTCCGGTAGATTTCAGTCAACAACAAAATGATCGATCATTTATTCGGTGTACTGCTAAACAAGTTCCACAGGTCATAGCACAGGTGATCGAAGTTGCTTTGAGAAAAGGAAACTCAAAAGATGATATTCAAGTTTTGGCCCCTATGTATCGTGGGCCGGCAGGAATAGACAGCCTTAACGATCTTTTGCAGGAAATAATGAATCCACACCATACGAGACAAAAAGAAATCGAAGTAAGGGGGCATCATTTGCGGATCGGTGACCGCGTTTTACAGTTAGTCAATGATCCTGAAAAAAATATCTATAATGGTGACATTGGAAAAATTGTCACTATTGATATTGGTGATAAAGGGCAAAAGGCTGGACCAGATAGTGTGACGATCTCTTTTGAACAAAATGAAGTAGAAGTTGAAAAGAAAGATTGGAATAATTTAACGCTGGCATATTGTTTGTCGATCCATAAGTCACAAGGGGGAGAATTTCCAATTGTGATATTACCGATGGTCCCACAATTTGCCCGAATGTTTGCGAGAAATCTTTTATATACGGCGATCACGCGCGCTAAAGAAAAATTAATTTTGGTCGGTGACCTTGAATCGTTTCGGCGAAGTATTTCTAAAGTTGCCCAGAACCGGTTAACTACATTGAAACAGAGGCTGGAAACAGAGCTAGGAGACGAAAAACAGGTTGGTGCTAATGATGATAGCACTCAACTGACACAGCCTGCAGTTCAAGTTGAGAGGGATGGCAGCCAGCCGAAAAAAACAAAGCAAGACGGTACTTTGGGTAAGAATACTGCAGAAGAATTTAATCAGCGTCAAGTATTGAATGAATCATATACTTTAACTTTGCAGTTGATCGAATCTCAAAATATTGATCCTATGATCGGAATGGATGGAGTAAGACCCATTGATTTTATGTCTCAAAAATGAATAAATAAAAGGGTCTAAACTTTTTAGTGTTGATGAGCGTTCATCAGCACTATTTTTGTACAAAAAAGGACATCATTTGTCCTCATATGCTACGATTAAAGCGATAAAACCAAATCAAAGCGAGGTATAAATGATGTCCCAAACTGATTCTATCCTAAATTTACTCAATATCCAAGACCCAAATATCAAAATTTCAGCTTGTACTGATTTTTCACAGGCCGGAGTTCACGAAAAACTGCTTTCAGCTACGCTGACTTACCCCGTCGAACGCTGTGTTAATTGTGGTTCCACGAATCTTGTTCAGAATGGGACCCGCCTGACCAAGATGAAACTGCCCAGCCTAGGTGAACAACCGCTCCGCATGAACCTGCGCAAACAGCGTTATCTGTGCCGAACTTGCCACCATACTTTTAGCGCGCAGACGCAGCTCGCTCCGCCTCGGCACTCGATCACCCGCCAAGCAGTCCACGAAATCGCGACTTTAGCTAAGAACTCACTGCCAGTCAAGACGATCAGCCAGGCCGTGGGGATCTCAGCTTCCTCGGTTCAACGGATCTTGTATAAGGATCAGCGGGCTTTAGTAACGCCAAAAGAGCTGCCGACAGCTCTCAGCTTTGACGAATTTCGTTCAACTAAGAACTGCTTTTCTTTTATCTGCATTGACGCAAAAACACATGATTTGGTCGCCTTATTGCCAGATCGTCTCTCGCAGACGATCCGCGAGTATTTCACCAATACTTATACACTTTCTGAGCGTCAAAAAGTTCAACTGGTGACCATGGATCTGAATGCACAGTATCAGACTTTCGTCCGTCGTCTTTTTCCTAACGCACTGATCGTCTTTGACCGTTTCCATCTTGTTCAGTTAGCGGGTCGGGCACTTGACCATGAACGGCTGCGTGTTTTAAAAGGGATCAACGACCACCACGACCGCAACTATAAAGTTTTAAAAAGCAACTGGCGCTTATTCCACTTAGCTGAAAATCAACTTGAGACCTCCCAGGTTAAATATTATCGGGGATTAAATGAATACACGACTGCCCAAAATGTGGTCGATCTGGGACTCAAGAATTTTCCACAGTTCGCAGAAAACTATCAGACCTATCAAACGATCTTAACCTTTATTCGCAACCGCGATCGGGCTACTTTACAACAATTAGTTATGAACTACCGTCCCAATGGTACTGAAATGGATACCGTCATGAGGACCATTCAAAAGAACTACTTAGGGATCAGGAACGCTTGTCTCTATGACTACTCTAATGGGCCGTTAGAGGGGATCAATCGCAAGATCAAAGAACTTAAACGTAGCTGTTACGGATTCAGTAACTTAAGGCATTTCTTTATCCGCATCAAATTGATCCATGCCTAAGATAAAAAATTTAGGTCAACACTGTGGGAGGCAGGTGCGGGCCCATTTCGCTACGCTTCGGACCCGCACCTGCCTCCCAACCCAAACACTTTAATCTAGCTATGGCAGTAAAAAAAGAACCCTACCATAAAGATAGAGTTCTATGGACCATCAACACTATTTGACAAAGTCCCAAATAAAAAAGGTTTCAGTGCTAATGAGTTGGTTGATCGCTACTCGTTGAAACTGAGACCTTTTTTAATGTCTTTCTTTGACAGGGATACTTTGAACATCGACCCAAAATGGATATTTGCTTACTTTAAAAAATAAATCATAATATTGATTAGGCAATTCTTCGCCATCCACTTGGCCAAACTCTAATGAATTAATGACGATATGAATTTCTTTAGCTTTGTAGTGGTGAATTCCTGGGAAACGTAATTGTTTTCTAAAGTAAACTAGGATACCCAAGAGACAAAACTTAAAGAAATTCATGTTATCAGCAACGATCAAATCTAGTTGCCGATCCGTGGCATCTGCTTCGGGAGATAACATAAATCCTCCAGCAAAGTATGGCTGATTTGAAATATTCACGATGTAAGTATGTTGGAAAAATTCATATTTATCGCCGATTCGAAGTGTTACTGGAAATGATTCTTGATCCATGTATGCTTTAAATAATGCTACAAAATAACTCAAAAAACCAAGATGTAATTTTTCAGCTATTTTTGATGGCTTGCGATGGTGGAGCATACTAGTCAGGTAAGCATCTTGTCCCGCACTATAATCATTTAAAAAATAGCCTTGTTTATTATGAGTCATTTCTTGGTAATAACCTACATCATAATGGACAGATTCTTGGGCATTTAAAGTTTGTTTCAAAGCAAAAAGGGGTGCTTTTGCCAAACCGATCCCACGTGCAAAACTGTTGTTATTGCCTGAAGGAATAAAACTGAGTGGAAGGTCCACCGTTTTTGCATCTTTAATACCATTTAAAGTGTCATTTAGTGTGCCATCACCACCAACGACCATAATTACGTATTTACTCTGATCGGATAAAGTTAGTTTAGAAACAAAATTTTTAGCAATTTCTCGTGCATCTTCCGGATGACGGGTCAATTTGAAAGAATATTGAACCTGCTGGGTATCAAGCTCGTTTTTGACTGAAGCCCATATCTTTTTGGCTTTTCCGTGATTCGCATAACAATTAACAATGAGAAAAAATGTCCGCAAACTCATGTCCTCCTTTCATTCAAAAATAAAAACGTTAATAAACAAAAACCGGAAATACCACGAGGTAGTCCCGGTCTTTTTTGGTCAATTTTAGACAGTGACAAACATTGGTAAAATCATCGGATGTCTTTCAGTTTGTTCATATAAAAATGATTGTAATTCTGAAGTTACAGCCTCACGAATCATTGCTTCATTCACATTTTCATCTTTTAAGGTTCGTTTGATCGTTCGGTTTAAAAGACGACGTCCTTTATTGATCAATTCTCCAGATTCGCGCATATATATAAAACCGCGCGATAAGAGATCAGGTCCAGCTAAAACTTGTTTTTTATGCATATCGATCGTTGCTACGACTACTACTATCCCGTCTTTTGAAAGTGTACGCCGGTCGCGTAAAACGACATTGCCGATATCACCAACTCCAGATCCGTCAACATAGACATCACTTGCATCAAAATGACCTGCAATGCGAGCCGAATCTTTTGTTAGTGCAAGCACATCTCCGTTTTCTAGGATGAAGGTGTTTTCCTTAGGAACATCACATTTTTGTGCCAACTCAGTATGAATTTTAAGCATCCTATACTCGCCGTGCACAGGCATAAAGAATTTAGGCTTCATCAAGCGCAACATCAACTTTTGTTCTTCTTGACCACCATGTCCAGATGCGTGAATGTTATTGACTTTTCCGTGAATTACTGTTGCTCCAGCTTCTTCTAATTCATTTATTACTCGGTTAACACTCAAAGTATTACCAGGGATAGGGGAACTGGAGAAGACCACTGTGTCATTAGGTTGAATAGACACTTGACGATGAGTCCCATTGGCAATTCGGCTTAAAGCGGCCATTGGTTCACCTTGAGAACCCGTACATAGGATCATTACTTTATTTGCAGGTAAACGGTTGATTTCTCTAGCGTCTACTATAGCATCATCAGGAAT
Organism: Ligilactobacillus acidipiscis; assembly: GCF_900116935.1. Lineage (NCBI taxonomy): Bacteria > Bacillati > Bacillota > Bacilli > Lactobacillales > Lactobacillaceae > Ligilactobacillus > Ligilactobacillus acidipiscis. The sequence goes on along the minus strand of NZ_LT630287.1, from coordinate 1,487,334 downwards.
ATCTAAATAACCTAATTCTCGTCCGTTTGCGATTGCAGCTTCCATACTACGACCAAAAACTGCAATTTTACGGCCACGGTTAATTGCTGCGGTAGCAGCCTGCTGGACACGTGAAATATTGGAGGCGAACGTTGCAAAAATGACTCGACCATCTACTTTTTCAAAAATTTGTCGGATAGATTTACCGACCCAACGTTCAGATTTTGTAAAGTTAGGAATTTCAGCGTTTGTACTATCTGATAACAAACATAAAACGCCTTCCTCACCTAATCTGGCCATTTTTTGCAGATTAGGCGGTTGATTGGTGATCGGTGTCAAATCAAATTTATAGTCACCTGTGCAAACAATAGTTCCAGAAGGAGTTTTTATTGCCACACCCAATGTGTCTGGGATCGAGTGAGTCGTACGGAAAAAAGAAACACTCGTTTTCCTAAATTTTAAAACTGTATCTTCATTAATCTCGTGCAGCTCTGTCGTTCTTAACAAACCATGTTCTTCTAATTTGCTTTTGATCAATGCTAAAGCTAGAGGGCCTGCGTATACTGGGACGTTAACTTGCTTTAAAAAGTAAGGGATCCCTCCGATATGGTCTTCATGGCCGTGTGTGATCACAAGAGCTTTTATTTTTTGCTTATTAGCTACTAAATATTGGTAATTTGGGATGACATAGTCAATTCCTAAAAGGTCATCTTCAGGAAATTTGATTCCAGCATCAACGACGATGATTTCATCTTGAAATTGGATACCGTAAGTATTTTTACCAATTTCATCCAAACCACCAACTGCAAAAACAGCCGTTTCGTTATTTCTGACATTCAGCTTTTTCATTTACTAAACTCCGTTAATTGGTAGTTTACACTTTGTTGCTCATATTCAAGTGCGGCCCCATCAAGTTGTTCGATAAACTCAATGTTGTGATTTGTTTGTTCTTCGACCAATGCACGTGCTTCAACTTCTGAATCTGCTTCTAGATACAGGCATTCAGTGTTTTCACGACGCGGACTGATCCCTTTAGTTGGTTGATAATATACTTTAAAAATCATTTTAGTATTCTCCTTTATTACATAATCGACTGCTTGCGTTTAGAATAACGCAAAAAATAAAATTCCGAACATGGATCGTTTACACGATATTTAGTACTATCTTAGCATAGAAAACTTATCAAGTATAGAATTGGAAGCTAACGTTTAAGATTAAATTATATTTCACCGATGTTTTGATTATATTAACTACGCGTGGTGCTAGTTCGTAATAATTCTATTTTCTGTAAAATCAAAAAAGCCTAAATTATAAATAAAGACGGTCAATTCGATTTTTAACCAAAAGCCTACCACTGACCGCGTGAGGTTTTTTTCGATCCCATAATCTTCAACTAGGATCGAGAAACGGGATTCGATCGTGCGCCGGAGATCTTTCAAAGCCGGAACATTGTGCTGTTTGGCTCCTTTCATGTTTGAACGGTAAGGTGTCCAGAGCTCATAACCTAGCTCGCCAAAATCTTCTTGTAAGGGCTGTCCCACATAACCGACATCCGCTAAAACAAAGGGACACGGACAGCCTGCGATCAAAGTTGACGCCGCTTGGGTGTCATGTTTAGAGGCCTCGGTGACAGTGTAATTTAAGATATAACCGCTGAGCGAGGTCTCAAAATGAGTCTTAAACCCGTAAAAATACATGTCTTTGGTCGCATTGTAGCCTAGGTCAGCTATGCCGCGGAAAACCTTGGCCCGCTTATTTCTAACTTTTTGGCATAAAGGGTTAGGCAAACTATCAATGATCGCAAACTGTCCTGTTTGCGCATAGTCGCGAGTCAACCCCTGCCGCATGGCCATGACCACTGGGAGAAGACGTTGTGCTCGTCGGTTAAAACGGGAGCGCTCAATGTTCAATTGATGTGGGATGAAGGTCTGTGCCCAGGCAAAGAATTTACGCTGGGAGTGCATCTGTGTAATGACCTGTAAACACAGTAAGGCTAAGATCTGCACATCAGAAACACGAGAATTAGTGGTGTTACGGCGTTGCGAAATATAGCGCGGGCAGTATTTTTGATAAAGCTCAGCACAAAGAACTTTAAGTTGAGCTAAATTGACTTGTAAATTATGTCGTTTTTGTTTAAACTTTAAGTGGTCCAACAAGATCAGGTCTCCTTTGTTTAAGTCACTTAAGAGTCTAACCTTGTTGGGCTTTTTTTGTAAAATTTTGTACTAAATAGTTGAATGTTACGAACTAGCACCACGCGTATATTAACTTAATGAACTATAGATAAGTATATAATTATTGGAAACTATTTAGTATGTTAAAATAATAATGAGACAGAAATTATGCTGTTTAAGCGAATTAAGGGAGCAATTTTTTATGAAAACATTCTTGGGTATTATAGCGCTACTTTTAACTATCGCATTAATAATTTGGGTTATAAAAAAAATACGAAATCGCAGTTTAAAAGCAAAGCAAAAGACATATGAAACGTTAGTGACAGATGCTGTAAAAACAGCTTTGAAGGGAGTGAAATTGTCAGGTTTTGATGGTACAAATGATTCCTTTGGCCCGCTTAAGATCGTTCCAGTGTCAAGGGTGTGGGGGCTAAACGTGGTAGTGTTTGGTTTTTCGTTTTACTTTATCGAACTTGATAAAAAACAGGTTCGTCAAGTTAAAAAAGAAATATCTTACCAATTGAGCTTGTACGCAAAGCAAAAGGGGTTAGTCACTGTTAATGATAAAAGTCCTTTAGTTATTTCAGATATTTGGTTTCGTGAGGGCAAGTTAAATATTGAGATCGCCTATCTTGTTAATCAACAAACTATCGGTTATGTCAATGATATAGAAAAATTAGAAAAATAAAAAAACTGACAAATATTGTCAGTTTTTTTCTGTAAGGCCTAAATTAATGTAGTGTATCTCTTTACCCGATCAAAACTCCACCATCAGGAGATTTAAAACGAGCGTCCTTATTAATATGGTCATAGAATAAGACACCATTTAGGTGATCAAATTCATGTTGGACCACGATTGCTGGATAGTCTTTCAGACGAGAGATATGTTTATTTCCATCTAAATCGTACCAGCGTAATTTGATGCGGTCATGGCGCCAAACATATCCTGGAATATCTTCGTCAACTGAAAGGCAGCCTTCGCCAGTTCCCAGAGCTGCCCCCTGCACAGATTCACTGAGAATAGTAGGATTAACGAGTATTTCTTTAAATGCTGGCGGTTCTTCTTCATAGTCACTTGGTACTAAAACAGCCGCCATACGAGTTGGAGAACCAACTTGAGGTGCAGCTAAACCCACACCGGCACGTAGATGGTATTTTTCAGCTAGTTTTTCATCTTGACTGACTTCCAAGTACTCCATCATTTTTTTACCCATTTCGATTTCTTTATCAGAAAGGGGAAAAGTTAATTCTTTAGCTCGTGAACGTAAAACAGGATTTCCATCACGAGTAATATCGTCCATTAATATCACGTGTATATTGCCTCCAAAAGATAATATAACTTAATCTTAACATAATTAATACTGCCATGGCTAAAAAGATGAGCTGTTTTTATTATATTTACTGGTTTTGCGGGATTTTGAATAAAACATTATTTTACCTTAATTTTCAAATCAAGTGCAACAAGTGTAAAGCTTAAACTATAAGTAAATATGTTAGTGCAGTGAGAAGGCAGGCCAAGAAGCGTAGCGAGTGGCCTGCCTCCTCACTAGCCGCTTATGTTGTTTGGTTTAATTCGTTCGCTAACGCTTCTTTGGCAGAATGATAACCTAGGATGCGGCGATACTTATTATTCAAGGCATCCTCCGCCATTTGGACTTCTGTTGTCGTTACTTGTTTCAGTGAATGTCCTTTGGGGAAGAACTCACGTAAAAGTCCGTTAGCCCGTTCGTTACTTCCACGTTCCCAGGGCGAAGAAGGATGGGCGAAGTAACTGGTGATCTTACTTAATTTACTTTGCTCGGCAAATTCAGCACCATTGTCAAAGGTGACCGTTTTAAAAAGTTCTGGGAATTGCTTAATGGTCCCGTCAACTGCCTTGAGGCAAGTTTGCGCATGGTAATTAGGCAGCTTGAGTATCATTTCATACCGAGTTTTACGCTCAGTTAAAGTTAGTAGGGCGGGCTCACTTGCCCGCCTAACTCCCTTGACCAGATCAGCTTCCCAATTTCCAAAGGTTGACCGCGTCTTAACTTCTGCTGGCCTTTCCTCGATCGACAGACCTAACTTTTTCTGGTTCTGTCTGGTATGCGTGTGGGTGTTGGACTTTGTTCTGCGACGTAATTTTTGCGGCAGATCAATATTCCTTAAGCTCAGCAAACCTTGATCTATATAGCGATAAACAGTCGTGACTGAAGGCACCGGCTTATCGGGGTGGATCCTTTTAAAATAAGCAGTAAAACTCGCCACACTTTGCGCACGAAAGGGTTTCTTTAGCTCTTTCTTGAGCATTGAGAAATACAGCCAGCAGTTGCGTGTCATCGGTTTTGAATGACAGCGGCTCCGATGTTTAAGATAATTTGCTTGTCCAGTCTCAGGAAAATACTGCTGATAAAACAGGTAATTTGAGTGGCGTTGTAAAGTAGTGCCGCGTTTGATTTCACGGCAAATAGTACTAGGCGAACGTCCCAAAATACCTGCGATCTGATTAGCACTCAGGCCAACTTTCAAATAAGCTCCGATCGCTCCTCTTTCTGTTTCTGACAATTGTTTATAATGTTTTCTAGTGCTAGACTGTATTTGAGTCATAAAGATCTGCCTTTCTATATTTTTTGACTGAGACAATTAAGAAAATTTTCAGATATAATAGTTTATGTTAGAATAAAAAGACAGAAATGGTCAACGTTGTTAACGTGGGAGGCGTGAGTATGTCAAGAAACGTTTTGATCTGTGGGAATGATTTGTTAGTGGAAGCAATTTTGCAGCATAATATCGTTCAAGATAAAGAAATTAGTTTTATTTGGTACCAAAAAGATGTTGAGTTTCCGCATTCTGTTCAGGATATTTTGAATTCTGCCGTAATGGCTAAAAATCTACGGCTAACTGCAACGAATACTCCAGAGTGGAATGATATTGATCTTTTGTTGATCGGAAAATCAGAAAGTGCAAGTGAAAAAGATTTGACATTTGAAGAAAGTTTACGTGCTGAAATTCACTGGACTCAACTTCTTATTAATCAGGCTATGGCTAATAATTTTGCCGGCAAAGTTTGCTTTTTAACTGAACACGGTGAGGAACAAGTTTTTTCTGCATTGCGTTTTTCAGGCTTACCTGATAATGCTATTTTTGGTTTAGGGACGTTGCCGTTATCGATGCTGGTTGAAAAAATGATCAGTAATATTTTAAAAATTGATGTGCGTCAGATCCATGTCAGTGTTTTGGGAACATTTGCAGATGCAGTTCCAGCATGGAGTAGAGGGTTAGTGGCAGGAACACCGTTACTGTCTTTGATCGCCCAAGAAAACAGTTTGTTTACTCAAAATGAACTTGCAAAAATCGAGGAGCGACTGAAAGAAAGTTCAGAAAAAAGTTTGTTGCCGGTGATTTTAGCTAGTATCGACTGTGTTTTTGAGGCGCTATTTTCATCTTTTGCACAAATTATCCCATTAACACACCAAGTTCAAGTGGATGAGCAAAAAATTGCGATCAGCGAACCGGTTTTATTGTCAACACAAGGAGTTTCACAACTTCCAACTCTTAATTTGTCGGAAGATGAAAAACAGAAATTGGTAGATATTAAAGATCAGGTTTTAAGCCAGATTCAAAGTTTGATGAGTGGAAGATGAACTAATGAATACAGAAAATTATGAATACCCTTTAATGCCGGAATGGGATATTTCTGAAGTTATTATTGCGACAGATTTTTACCAGGCCGTAGAAAAGCTATATACTATTGGTATCAGTCGCGTTGAATTTTTAACAAAATACCAAAGGTTTCAGGAATTAGAGCCGGCAAAAATGACTCAGAAGCAATTAGACAAGAGGTTTGAGACGGCCTCAGGGTATAGTATCTATGCTGCAAGTCAGTATGTTTTGAAAAACGAACAAAAATTTCAGCGTTTCAAAACAAAAAAGGAATGAGTACAATGACTGAACAACAAAAGGAAATTTATCGACAGGTAACAAAATGGTTTCATGAAGCAAGAAATAGAATTTTGGAAGGAAGAGCACGTGGTCTGGATGTACAAAACAAAACGTCACGGCTTGATTTAGTAACAAACATTGATAAGGAAATAGAACGTTTTTTTAGAGAAAAAATCAACGAGAATTTTTCTGATTCAGCTATTTTAGGCGAGGAAGGTAATAAAGCCGACTTTAAATCGTCAAAGGGACTTTTTTGGGTGATCGATCCGATCGATGGTACAATGAACTTCGTTAAACAAGCGGCTGATTTTGCTAGCATGATCGCAATTTATCAGGATCAAAAACCATTATTAGGTTTTATTTATGATGTTATTCATGATCGCTTGTATTGGGGAGGACCGGGGATCGGAGTATATTGCAATAAAGAGCAGTTGCCGGCACCCAAAAACATTCAGTTAAAGGATGGACTGTTAGGTGTCAACGGACCAATGATGCTTACTAATTATCATAATTTACAGGAAGTTATTCGTAAAAGTGCGGGTGCACGGATCTATGGTAGTGCAGGGATCGAATTTATTCATGTTTTGACGGGTCAGTGTGTTGGCTATTTGTCACATTTACGTCCTTGGGATTATGCAGCAGGAAGTATTTTAGCAGAAAGTCTAAATTTGAGTGTGAAAACGATTGACGGCAAGCTCTTAGACGTGGTACCATCAGAAGATGTACTGGTAGCAACAAAAAATGCTTATATTGAAATATCGGCATTGATGTCTGCCAAATGATAGCCGATGACTGTGGCTTCATTGTCACAGCTTTTTTTATGCCAGGTTATGAAAATAATGTCAAAGTTTTCACAAAATCATGAAAAAACAATGATATTTTACCGTAAAGCCTATGAATGAAAGGGAGAACAAATTTTGAAAACACGTGATGATATTCGTAATGTTGCTATTATCGCCCACGTTGACCATGGTAAGACGACTTTAGTTAACGAAATGTTAAAACAATCCGATACACTTGATGAGCATACTCAGATCGGTGATCGTGCGCTTGATTCCAATGATATTGAAAAGGAACGTGGAATCACGATCTTGTCTAAAAATACTGCTGTTCGTTATAAAGACAAACAGATCAATATTTTGGATACACCAGGACATGCCGATTTCGGTGGTGAAGTAGAACGGATCATGAAAATGGTCGATGGTGTTGTCTTAGTAGTTGATGCTTTTGAAGGGACAATGCCACAGACACGTTTTGTTTTAAAGAAAGCTTTTGAGCAGCATTTGACACCGATCGTTGTTATTAACAAGGTTGACCGTCCAGGTGCTCGTCCAGACGAAGTAGTTGATGAAGTTTTGGATCTCTTTATTGAACTCGGAGCGGATGAAGAGCAACTTGATTTCCCAGTGATTTATGCTTCAGCTATGAATGGGACATCTTCATTAGATTCTGATCTTGATACTCAAAAACACACCATGGATCCAATTTTTGATACGATCATTGATACGATTCCTGCACCAATCGATAATTCTGATGAACCATTGCAGTTCCAAGTTGCTATGCTTGACTATAATGAGTTTGTTGGTCGTGTTGGTATTGGCCGTGTCTTCCGTGGAACTATTAAAGTTGGTGATCAAGTTACAGTTATGAAACTGGACGGAAGTCAGCAGAACTTTAGAGTTACTAAACTTTTTGGTTATTTCGGTTTACAACGATTAGAAATAAATGAAGCTCGAGCAGGTGATTTGGTTGCTATTTCAGGAATGGAAGATATTTTCGTTGGTGAAACTATCTGTCCTGTTGATAAGCCAGACGCTTTACCAATTTTACGGATCGACCCACCTACACTACAGATGAACTTTATTACTAATAACTCGCCGTTTGTTGGTCGTGAAGGTGATAAGGTTACTGCACGTAAATTAGAAGATCGGTTGAAATTACAATTACACACTGACGTTTCGTTGCGTGTTGAAGATACAGAATCTCCAGACACATGGGTCGTTTCAGGCCGTGGAGAACTTCACTTATCTATCTTGATCGAAACTTTGCGTCGTGAAGGTTTCGAATTGGCCGTTTCGCGTCCAAGGGTTATTTTGCGCCAGGTCAATGGCAAGTTATCCGAACCATTTGAAAATGTCACGATCGATACGCCTGATGAATATTCTGGTTCGATCATTGATGCTCTTGCTCAACGTAAGGGCGAAATGACTAACATGGAAACAGGTAACAATGGGCAAACTCGTTTGACATTTTCAACACCTACTCGTGGATTGATCGGCTTTGATTCACAATTTCTTTCAATGACGCGTGGATATGGGATCATGAATCATACATTTGCTGAATACAAGCCAGTGATCCGCAACTGGGAGCCCGGTCGTAGAAATGGTGCCCTTGTTTCTATTAATCAAGGTAAGGCAACCACATACGCTATCATGGGTGTTGAAGGTCGTGGGACTATTTTTGTTGATCCCGGTACTGAAATTTATGAAGGTATGATTATTGGTGAATCTTCTCGTGAACGTGATATTTCAGTTAATATTACTAAAGGTAAGAATTTGACCAACGTTCGTCAATCAAGTAAAGATCAAACTGCTTCTATCAAGATGCCAATTCATTTAACTTTGGAAGAGTCTTTGGAATTCTTAAATGAAGATGAATTGTTAGAGATCACACCAGAATCAATCAGATTGCGTAAGAGTATTTTAAATACCAATGCACGTGAAAAAGAAGCAAAAAAAGCAAAAAAAGAAACTAAATAGTCGTTTTTTAAGAGACTGGAATAATTCCTAGTCTCTTTTTTTGTTTCTAAATAGTGTTAAGTTTTACAAAACGTTTAAGAATTAAAAACGTTGATATATAACACGCGTGGTGCTAGTTCGTAACATTCAACTATTTAGTACAAAATTTTACAAAAAAAGCCCAACAAGGTTAGACTCTTAAGTGACTTAAACAAAGGAGACCTGATCTTGTTGGACCACTTAAAGTTTAAACAAAAACGACATAATTTACAAGTCAATTTAGCTCAACTTAAAGTTCTTTGTGCTGAGCTTTATCAAAAATACTGCCCGCGCTATATTTCGCAACGCCGTAACACCACTAATTCTCGTGTTTCTGATGTGCAGATCTTAGCCTTACTGTGTTTACAGGTCATTACACAGATGCACTCCCAGCGTAAATTCTTTGCCTGGGCACAGACCTTCATCCCACATCAATTGAACATTGAGCGCTCCCGTTTTAACCGACGAGCACAACGTCTTCTCCCAGTGGTCATGGCCATGCGGCAGGGGTTGACTCGCGACTATGCGCAAACAGGACAGTTTGCGATCATTGATAGTTTGCCTAACCCTTTATGCCAAAAAGTTAGAAATAAGCGGGCCAAGGTTTTCCGCGGCATAGCTGACCTAGGCTACAATGCGACCAAAGACATGTATTTTTACGGGTTTAAGACTCATTTTGAGACCTCGCTCAGCGGTTATATCTTAAATTACACTGTCACCGAGGCCTCTAAACATGACACCCAAGCGGCGTCAACTTTGATCGCAGGCTGTCCGTGTCCCTTTGTTTTAGCGGATGTCGGTTATGTGGGACAGCCCTTACAAGAAGATTTTGGCGAGCTAGGTTATGAGCTCTGGACACCTTACCGTTCAAACATGAAAGGAGCCAAACAGCACAATGTTCCGGCTTTGAAAGATCTCCGGCGCACGATCGAATCCCGTTTCTCGATCCTAGTTGAAAATTATGGGATCGAAAAAAACCTCACGCGGTCAGTGGTAGGCTTTTGGTTAAAAATCGAATTGACCGTCTTTATTTATAATTTAGGCTTTTTTGATTTTACAGAAAATAGAATTATTACGAACTAGCACCACGCGTATATATAACCTTTTTAATACAGTTGAATTCAGATATAGTGTATAATAAGTAAGTCAAGTTAATGTTTTTTTAGCAACTATAATTAATTAAACTGAACTTTTTTAAGATATAATTGTATGTGATATAATTGCCCAAGTGGTGAAAGGAGAGAAGAAATGAAGCAGGCGGTAAGTAAAAAAGATGCATTAGCTATTTTACAAGAAAGTGCTGATAGTATTCGTCAGTTGATCGGCAATCAAAAATACGCTTTGTGTTTAACTGATTGTCCCGCGTTTGATGATGTTGCTGACACTCGTATTTATGGTTTTTCTTGTCAGGTTCAATTTGCTGTTTCTTGTGGTTTGTTGACTAATGACGAAGGGGAGCAAATGGTGACCACTTTGGAAAATGACCTCGAGATGATCAAACAAGAAGCTGTCGATCGTTCTGCTCAGTGATAAGTATGAAATGAAAAAAATTAAAGAAAAAATACAATACTTTGATAATTATCTTTTTATCCCATACATTATCCTTTGTGTAGTTGGGATCATAATGGTTTATTCGGCTAGTTCGATCAATCTTTCCTATGGGGGATTAAAAGCGGATTCCTATTTATGGAAACAGTTGATTTTTGTGATAATTGGAGTTTCAGCTTTATTGGTCGTCTGTCATTTGAATCCGCGCTGGTGGGCTAATTCTAAGTTTATATTGATCAGTTATGTTATTTTGATACTTTTGTTGGGATTTGCATTGTTTTTTACAAATCCGATCAATGGCGCTCGTGGGTGGATCAATTTTGGACCTGTTAGTTTACAACCAGCTGAGTTTTGTAAATTATATTTTGCTTTGTTTATGGCTCGCCTGATGTCCTTGCGAGAAAAAGGCTTTGAAAATGGTGTTTATTACAGTACTGGTTCTAAAATCAAACCTTACCTCTTAGTCGGCTTGATGTTGTTCTTCATTTTGGTAGCTCCGGATTTTGGCGGTTTTACTATTAATTTGATGGTTATTCTAGTCATCGCTACAGCATCTACCAATAATGGCCGATTATCGTATAGGAAAAGAACGGCTATTTGGTCTGCAATTGCTCTAGTATTATTGGGTGCAATTCAGCTTTTACGTCTGGGTAATCCTCTTGGCGGTACAAAATATGCGTATATGTACGCGCGCTTCCAAGCTTTCTTTGACCCGTTTTCGGTAGCGGATTCGTCAGGTAAACAACTGGTAAATTCGTATTACGCTATTAGTAACGGCGGTCTTTTGGGGCTTGGATTGGGTAATAGTATTCAGAAACGCGGATACTTACCAGCACCGTATACGGATTTTATTTTGTCAGTGATCAATGAGGAGCTAGGCTTTGTGGGTACCGTAGTGATATTAGGTTTATTATTTTTTATAATTGCAAGGATCTTTTTAATCGGGATCAGGTCACAGAATACTTATAATACTTTGTTTTGTTATGGTATTGGTTCTTTTATGCTGGTTCAGTCTTGCTTTAATATTGGCGGTGTTCTAGGATTATTGCCGATCACCGGTGTTACTTTGCCGTTTATCTCCTATGGGGGTTCAAGTATGATAGTTTTGTCGTTATCCGTTGGAATGGTCATGAATATCGCTGCTAACCAGAATCGTGGCATGGAGATCGATATTACTGAAAAATAGGTAGTTCGCTTGAATGAGTGTCGACTACATGAAAATTTAATTATGAAAGTGGTGGGAATAAATGGAAAAAGTTTTAATAGCCAATCGTGGTGAAATTGCTATTAGGATCATTCGTGCTTGTCACGAACTGAAGTTAAAAACTGTTGCTGTGTATGCCAAGGAAGACGAGTATGGGGTACATAGGTTTAAGGCTGATGAGGCTTATTTGATCGGGGCCGGGAAAAAACCGATCGAAGCCTATCTAGACATTGCTGACATTATCCGTGTTGCAAAGATGACTGGGGCGGACGCTATTCATCCTGGATATGGTTTTTTAGCTGAAAATGAAGAATTCGCACAGAGTTGTCAAGAAGCAGGCATTACATTTATCGGACCGACTGTTTCGCAATTATGCATCTTTGGTGATAAGGTGACTGCAAAACAAATTGCGACTAAGTCTGGACTACATACGATCCCTGGTACGACAGACCCTGTGACTTCTTTAAATGAAGTTGCAGAACTGGCAAGAAAGTTTGGTTATCCGATCATGTTGAAGGCTGCCTTAGGCGGTGGTGGACGTGGAATGCGGATCGTCCATAACGAAAAAGAATTAGAGACCAATTACAATCGAGCAAAAAGTGAGGCCAAACAAGCTTTTGGCAGCGATGAACTTTATGTAGAAAAATATTTAGATCATCCAAAGCATATTGAGGTCCAAATTTTGGCTGATCAACATGGACACGTTATGCATTTATTTGAACGTGATTGTTCTGTACAAAGAAGACATCAGAAAGTGATCGAATTTGCTCCAAGTTTGACTCTTAGTGAGCAAAGGCGACAAGAAATTTGCAATGCCGCAGTTGAATTAATGAAATCTGTTGACTATCAAAATGCGGGAACTGTCGAATTTTTGGTGACAGACTCGGATTTTTATTTTATTGAAGTTAATCCGCGAGTTCAGGTAGAACACACTGTTACTGAAATGATTACGGATATCGATATTGTCCAAACTCAAATTAAAATTGCTGCAGGTCAAGATTTGTTCTCAGAAATCGGTTTACCTCGACAAGAAGAACTGACAATGCATGGTTCGGCTATCCAATGTCGGATCACAACCGAAGATCCAGAAAATAACTTTTTACCCGATACAGGAAAAATTGAAACTTATCGTTCACCAGGTGGCTTTGGAGTGCGTTTGGATGGAGGAAATGCATATGCAGGAGCGACTGTCACACCGTTTTTCGATTCTTTATTAGTAAAGGCCTGTGTTCAGGCACGAACTTTTAAAGATGCGGTTAAAAAGATGACTCGCGTTTTGAATGAATTCCAGATCCGTGGTGTTAAAACTAATATTGGTTTCATGCTTAAAGTTTTGGCCCATCCAATTTTTTATACAGGCCAGGCACATACAACTTTTATTGATGATACTAAAGAATTATTTATTCCTGAAAAAGAACTAAATACAAGTAATATGCTGCTGAAATATGTTGGTGATATTACTGTCAATGGTTATCCAGGAATGCAAAGACACAAAAAAGTATATTTTCCAGAACCTCAACTCGATACTTCTTTGATCACAGGACAACCGCATAAAAATGCTAAAACTGTTTTAAAGACCTCTGGGGCTAGTGCAGTAGTTGATTGGATCAAACAACAGCCCAACTTGTTATTGACTGATACTACGATGCGTGATGCGCACCAAAGCTTATTTGCTACACGGATGCGGACGAAAGATATGGAACCGGTGATTGCTGCTTATGATCAGGCTTTTCCAGATATCTTTTCTGCAGAAGTTTGGGGTGGAGCAACTTTCGATGTTGCTTACCGTTTTTTGCATGAAGATCCATGGGAACGTTTAAAGCTAATGAATAAGAAGATGCCTAATACCTTATTACAAATGTTATTTCGCGGCTCGAACGCTGTGGGATATAAGAATTATCCCGATAACGTTTTGCAGGAATTTATTACGGAAAGTGCTCAGCAAGGTGTTGATGTTTTTCGGATCTTCGATAGTTTGAACTGGGTCGATCAGATGGAAAAAAGTATTCAGTACGTCAGAGATGCAGGAAAAATTGTAGAAGGTACGATGTGTTATACTGGTGATCTTTTAAGTCCTAATGAAGATAAATATGATTTAAATTATTTTGTTTCTTTGGCAAAAGATTTAGTTTCTGCTGGTGCTCAGATCGTGGCTGTCAAAGATATGGCGGGGCTATTGAAACCTAATGCTGCTTATGAATTGATCAGTGCTTTGAAAAATGAAATTGATGTGCCGATCCATTTGCACACGCATGATACAACCGGAAATGGTGTTGCTACGTATTTGCAGGCAACTAGAGCCGGTGTCGATATTGTAGATGTTGCCAGCAGTGCCTTGTCTGGTACGACAAGCCAGCCATCAATGACTAGCTTGTACTATGGGCTGACAGGAAATGAAAGACAGCCGAAACTCGATGTTACAGCTGCCGAAGCTGTTGATCGCTATTGGGCAGGGGTCAAGCCTTTTTATAAGGACTTTATGAAAAACTCAGATTCTGTACAAACTGACATCTATCAGACAGGTATGCCGGGAGGCCAGTATTCGAATTTGCAGCAACAAGCTAAAGCCTTAGGTGTTTCAGATTTTGAAGAAGTCAAAAAAATGTACCGTACAGTAAATGGGCTGCTAGGAAATATTATTAAAGTGACACCGAGCTCTAAGGTTGTTGGAGATCTGGCTTTGTTTATGATACAAAATAAATTGAATGCCGATAATATTTTAGAGAGGGGCCAAGAACTTGATTTTCCACAATCAGTGGTTGACTTTTTTGCCGGAGATATCGGTCAGCCAGTCGGTGGTTTTCCACCAGCTTTGCAAAAGGTCGTTCTGAAGGGAATAAAGCCTTTGACGGTGCGCCCAGGGAGTTTAGCAAAGCCAATCGACTTTGAAGCGATACAAAAAGAACTGGCAGAGGTCATTAAGAGACAACCTAGTCGATTAGAAGTTTTAAGCTATGTTTTATATCCAGATGTCTTTAAAGAGTATGAGCAATCAGCCAAACAATATGGTGCTGTTTACCACTTGGACACTCCCACTTTTTATCAGGGAATGCGTTCTGGTGAGACTGCTGAAATTTCTTTTGGTCATGGTCAGAGCATTATTATAAAACTTGATTCTGTTTCAAAACCAGATGATGTTGGTAATAGGACGCTCTTTTTCTCGGTAAATGGAGAAACTTCCAGGATTTTGATCAAAGATCAGAATTCTGCAAGTTCGAGTGTTACTGTGCCTAAAGCAGAGCCAACGAATCCTGAACATATTGGTGCGACGCTTAGTGGATCGGTACTTGAATTAATGGTTGAAAATGGACAAAAAGTCAACCAGGGTGACGAATTAGTAGTTACAGAAGCCATGAAGATGGAAACGACGATCAAAGCGCCGTTTGATGGCACTATTAAGCATACTTATGTTAAAAAAGGTGATTTGCTTGAGACAGGAGATCTTTTGTTAGAAATCAGTCAAGATAAGCAAAAAGGAGACCGTGAAATGCCTGAAATGTAAGTAATGTATGCAGTGTGAAAGGAGGAGTGCAGTTGCCTTTTGAAATTAAGCAACGCCAAAGTATTGTAGTATATTTGTATCATTTAAAGCAAAGCAAGATATTACGCAAATACGGTACTATTCAATATGTCTCCCGAAAGATGAAATATGTTGTTTTATATCTTGATCAGGATAAAGTGGCAGAAACCATGGAAAAAGTTGCAAAATTAAAGTTTGTCAAAGCAGTCGTCAAATCACCACGCCCAGAAATTAAACGGGATTTTCAAAATGGAGAGATTTATAAGATGACAGAAGAAGATCAAGATAAAAATAATTAATAACTTGGAGAAAAAGATGAGAGTAGTTGCAGGAAATTATAAGGGCAGAAGGCTAAAAGCCGTCAATGGAATGAAGACTAGGCCGACTACCGATAAAGTGAAGGAATCCATGTTTAATATTATTGGCCCTTATTTTGATGGCGGACATGTGTTAGATGTTTTTGCTGGCAGCGGTGCACTTGGGATCGAGGCAGTTTCGCGTGGGGCGGACCACGCGATTTTGATAGATCGTTCTTATCAGGCAATCAAAACGATTAATGAAAATGTTGCACTAACAAAAGAACCTCAGCGCTTTTCTGTAGTGAAGGGCGATTCTTTCAAAATCATAAATTCTTTGGCTGAAAAGCAGGAGAAATTTAGTTATGTTTTTTTTGATCCGCCATATCGTGAGCAAAAGATTGTTAAAATGATCCAGACATTAGTCAAGCTGCAGTTATTAGCGAAGAATGCTGTTATTGTGTGCGAAACTGATCAGAATGCTCATTTGCCAGTTGAATTAGCCGATTTTGATTTACTCAAGCAAGTTGATTATGGAATAACAGAATTGACATACTATGAATATAATGGTGGTGAAGATTTAAAATGATAGCTTTGTTTCCTGGAAGTTTTGATCCTTTAACCAATGGTCATTTAGATTTAATTTTCAGAGCTTCTAAAATGTACGATAAGATCATTGTTGCTATCATGACAAATACCTCGAAGAAACCTTTGTTTTCATCAGACGAAAAGCTGCGTTTGATTCAAGAGGATGTTGCTGAGATAGATAACGTTGAAGTCGTTGCTGTGGAATCAGACTTGACTGTTAACGTTATGCGTCGTTTAAATGCTTCTATTTTGGTTCGTGGTGTGCGTGATGTTAAGGATTTTGAATACGAACGTGAGATTGCTGCAATGAATAGTCGCTTGGATCCAGAGATAGAAACAGTCTTATTGTTGGCTCGACCTGAATATTCGTTTTTGTCATCGAGTATGATCAAAGAAGTCGGTCAATTTAATGGGAACATTTCTCAATTTGTTCCGGCTAATGTTGCTAAGTCTCTTCAAAAAAAGTGGGCTCATGAATAAAAAAATAAAATTTAAACTATGGCATCTGCTTGCTGTGAGCGCGCTTTTGATAGCTCTTTTTTTGCCATTGCCAGTATACATTGATGCACCAGGAGCTGCCCAGGATACTTCTTCTTATGTCAAGGTCAAAGGACACAGAGATAATACGCCAGGAAAGTTTATGTTGGTTTATGTCAAACAAGTTAAGGCAACTCCAGTCACGTGGGTACTTAGTTTTGCCAATAAATATGCCGACAGAGTGCCTGCGCAACAAGAAGTCGGTAATTATAGTGATAAAGAAATGCAACGTATTCAAACTTATTATATGTCATCTTCTATCGCTGAAGCTAAATATCGTTCGTTAACGATGGCAGGGGCTGATGTTAAAAGACGGTATATAGGACTTTACGTAATGTCGGTACTTAAAGATTCGAATTTTGCAGATAAATTAAGAGTCGGTGATGTAGTCACACGGGTAAATGGAAAACATTATAATAATTCATATGAGTACATTCAAGCAATCAAACAAATCTCTCCAGATCAGAAGGTCCGGCTAACTTATCTTCGGGGCAAAAAACAAAAAAATACTGCAGGCAAGTTGATTCGCTTACCGAATAGCAGCAGACATGGTCTGGGGATCACATTAACTGACAGGGTCAAGACTTCAAGTGATGTACCGATCACTGCTAATATGGAGGGGATCGGCGGACCATCTGCCGGCTTGATGTTAACGTTGCAAATGTATACTCAGCTTAGTCACAAAGACTTGCTTAGAGGCAGACAAGTCGCTGGAACGGGTACGATCGAGTCTGATGGCAGCGTTGGGCAAATTGGTGGTATTGAGCAAAAAGTTGTGTCCGCAAATAAAGCTAAAGCAGAAATATTTTTTGCTCCTAACAATCAGAAGTTAGGCAAACAAGATAACTATTTGGTGGCAAAAAAGACTGCGACAGAAATCAATTCTAATATGAAAATTGTTCCTGTTAAAAATGTGAATCAAGCAGTGTCTTATCTGCAAAATAACAAATAAATACGTAGAAAAAAGAGAAATTTGTAGCACAAATTTCTCTTTTTTGCGTATTTATGTTTGGAAAGGACAATGCCTATGGAAAAGATAAATGAAATTTGGGAAGAGCACAAGGACAAGATATTTCTCATAGTTATTAGTATTGTAATTTTATCAGTTTTGTTGTTGCCCAGGATCAAGGCAACTTCGTCCATTAATGGGGGTGACATGCAAGTACAAGGTCAGTCACAATCGAATTATGAACTAGGAGAAAATAGCAGTTCGAGTCAATTGGTATCTACAATGTCGGTTAATGAAGAGACAAATAGTCAACAAAAAATCAGAGTGGACGTTAAAGGAGCGGTAGTTCACCCCGGAGTGGTCACGATCAAGGCAGACCAAAGAGTAGACGCAGTGATTGAAAAATCAGGTGGAGTCACTAAAAATGCTGATCTCGATCAAGTGAATCTGGCTCATAAATTAACTGATCAGATGTTGATTTATATACCTGCTATCGGAGAGCAAGTTCAGGTCAATAGTCCAGTTTTAATTCGACAGAGCCAAGAAAATGAAGTGGATGAAAGTGAGAGATCTGCAGCAGAGACAACCGACGCAAATGAGGATCTTGCTGGAAAATCGGGCTCAAAGGTCAATCTAAATTCTGCGACTAAAGAACAATTGACAGAGTTGAATGGTATTGGAGATAAAAAAGCAGATCAGATAATTGCTTATCGGCAACAAAATGGTAACTTTAAGACAATTGATGACCTAAAAAATGTTTCAGGGATCGGGGATAAGATATTTGAAAGCTTAGCCGATCAAATTACTGTCAACTAATGCTCGTATTTTTAATCAATTTAAAGTGAGATATAAAAAGTTACTTTAAATTTGTCAAAAATTAAGAAGCCGGTATGTTATAATTGTTTCAAAAATAATTAGGAGTGCTTTGCTATGGTTAAAGTTAAAGAGAGGATCCCCTGGGATCAGTATTTTATGACACAGGCTGTTTTGCTATCTACAAGAAGTACTTGCAAGCGACTTTCAGTAGGTGCAATCTTGGTCCGAGACAAGAGAATAATTGCTGGTGGATATAACGGTTCTGTTTCGGGCGATGTACATTGTATAGATGAAGATTGCTATTTGGTCGATGGACATTGTGTCCGGACGATCCATGCGGAAATGAATGCTGTTTTGCAATGTGCAAAATTTGGTGTAGCAAGTGATGGAGCAGAAATATATGTAACTGATTTTCCTTGTTTGCAATGTACAAAGATGCTATTGCAGGCTGGTATTCGTAAAATTTATTATTTACGAAACTATCATAATGATCCATATGCAGTTTCATTATTAGAAAGAAAAAAGGTTGCAGTTCAGCATGTTGAAATCGATAAAAAATACTTGAATGATCTTTTTAATAATGAGCATTTTAACGAGCAGGAGAGTTAATAACGCGCCAGTATTGTTTCTTTCTTTTCAGTCTTGATGTTTTATTTTTGACTTTCGCTTTTTTTGCGCATTCTATTTTATGGTTTTTACTATTACTTTTATTGCAGTACCGAATTTGGAAAACAAAAGTCACAAAAATGTTTGTGTTTAGTCTGATTATTTGCTTGACTTCGTTTTGTTATCTTAATTTGTGGCAACAAAAGATACAGCAGCAAACTGAAAAAGAACAGATCAGTGTAGTAAATTCCAAGTTATTTGTAGAACCTGACGAGTTTACAATAAATGGTGACCTTTTAAAGTTTTCAGCCAAGCGGCTGGGACAAAATCAGGATATTTTAGTCTATTATCGTTTTCATTCCAAAAAAGAAAAAGAGGAATTTGAAAAAATACAAGTTCCTTTTGTGGCTGAGACCACAGGAAATGTAGATTCAATCAAAGGACCCACGAATGAGAATGAATTTGATTTCCGGCGTTTTATGTTAACCAAAAATATCTCAAATGAGTTGCAAGCTAAAAAGATGACTGTCTTACCGGTTTTAGGAAATGTGGGGATCAAGTACAGATTTAGCTCTTACCTACATGTTTTACGTAAAAAAATGATCGACCATTTAGAAAAGATTTCCCAGCCGCTAGGGTGGTTTACTCAAGTTTTATTGATTGGCTATCAAAGTGAAAGCTTCCAAGAGTCCATGGATCAAATCAACAAACTAGGCCTTTTATATTTATTTACTTTGTCTGGGATGCATGTTTACTATTTGGTCAATCTTATCAGATATTTAACTCGAAAGATGAGGGTCACTCAGGAAAACACAGATATCTTATTACTGTTCATTTTGCCGATCTATGGGATCATTGGCGGCGGGTCACTAGGCCTGTTACGGTCACTTTTAATGTCATGGTTACACATTTTTAGTCGTCGCTTTAGCTCGGTACCCTTGACTGGTATTGAAACATGGTCGTTGGTCTTGCTGTTAAATTTAATAGTGACTCCTGCCGCCATTTTTTCACTTGGCGCCCAGCTCAGTTATTTATTGACACTGATATTATTACTTGATCATCATAAAAATCAATTTATAGTTGGGCTAAAAATGGGCGGGTTTACGATCCCATTAGTTTTATGGCACACTTATACTTGGAATATTTGGACAATACCGTTGTCGATCATGATCGGACCAATTTTTGATTGGTTTATTTTCCCAGTTGTTATTATAGGAACATTTTTTTCGCCTTTAAGGGGTGTCTGCAATCAAGCATTGATCGTTTTGCAATGGTTTTTCGGTTGGAGCTCTGATTTACCAGGTACAATAATTTTTGGTAAACCACCGGTTTTATTTGTCTTTATCTGGCTGACTTTGATGCTATTTTATCAAATAACTGAACAAAAAATTAAACTTACTGTCTGTTTAATTTTGTCATATACTATTGCTTTTTGTGTGATTCATTTTCCAATTGAAAATGAAGTTACTTATTTTGATATCGGTCAAGGCGATTGTTCACTAATAAAAACTCGCTTTAACAAACAAATATATCTAATAGATACAGGTGGTAAATTAACCTTTAATACGGAAAAATGGCAAATTAGAAATAGCAGGACGAATGGTGAAACGGTTGTGGTAAACTATTTACACAGTAAGGGAATTTCTCGGATCGACCGACTATACTTGACCCATCAAGATACCGACCATGTAGGTAATTTTCCTAGTATTAGTAAAAATATTACGGTTAAGCAGCTGATGATCCCGGCTGGAATGGAAAAACTGGCTAGTTTTCAAAGACGGTTGCTTATTTCTAACGTTGATCCGCATGTTGTCAAGGCGGTCACAGATCAAGCATATCCAGGAAAAGGGCTAGATTTGATCCAAATTTTACATCCCTTTCAAAGCGGCGCTGGAAAAAACGAGGACTCTCTAGTTCTTTTATATCAGCTTTATGGCAAGAAGTTTTTGTTCACAGGTGATTTGGACCAAAAAAATGAACTAAAAGTTATTCAAAAGTATCCATCGTTAACCGCTGATATTATGAAAACTGGTCACCACGGAAGTAAGACAGCTAGCGCACCAGATTTTATTGAACATTTAAAACCAAAATTGGCTATAATTTCAGCTGGAAGAAATAATAGGTACGGCCACCCAGATCAAGAAACATTGCTTACTTTACAAAAATCTGCGGTACCTTATTTGGTGACTGCTAAAAGTGGTATGATCAAAATCAGAACTACTTTTAAAGGAAATTTTAGTGTGCAAACATTTAATAACAATAATAACGAAGAGAAGAAGGTCAAACATGCAAGTTGAGGAAGCCATTAAAAATATCAGTAATGGGAAAATAGCCCCGGTATATGTCTCCTTAGGAACTGAAAACTATTTACAAGACAAGTTCAAAAACTTCTTATTGAGTTTGATTCCTGCTGATCAACAAGAATTTAATATAGGACGCTATGATATGGAAGTCGTTAATTTATCAGTGGCTTTAAACGATGCCATGTCCTTGCCCTTTTTTGGTGAATATCGGTTGGTGATCATTGATCGACCATATTTTTTAACTGGTATGCGACAAAAGAATTCACTTGATCATGACCTTAATGGATTGCTTAAATATTTGAAAAATCCTGAAACAGCAACCATTTTGGTTTTTACTGTCCCTTATCCAAAATTAGACGAACGTAAAAAATTGACCAAGCAATTACGGAAAGTTGCTGAATTTGTTGATTGTCAGCCTTTAAAAGAAAGAGAGGTCAGGAGTTTTGTCAGTTCTGTTTTACAAAAAAAGGGTTATCAACTGAACTCAGACGCACTTGACCTGTTGTTAGAGAGAACTGGGGCAGAATTGACTTCTATAATGAATGAGCTGCCAAAATTGTTGTTAGCAGCACAAGAAAGTAAAATAATTTCTTGGAGTGACGTTGACGGGTTGGTTGCGCGGTCATTTGAGCAAAATGTTTTTGACTTGGTAGATTTGGTCTTGAAACGCAATGTCAAGGATGCGTTGTCAATGTATCGGGATCTGCTATTGCAAAAAGAAGAGCCTTTGAAGATCAATGCGATTTTAGAAGGACAATTTAGATTGATGCTGCAAGCAATGATTTTGCGTGAGCACGGCTATGATCAAGGTAGTGTTGCCAAAGAGTTAAAGGCACACCCATATCGAGTTAAGTTGGCTTTGCGCAAAAATCGCCAATTCAAGCGAAAAGACCTGCAGGATGCTTATATAGGACTAGTGCATGTTGAAGAAAAAATGAAGTCTTCTTCGATCGACCCAGAATTATTATTTCAACTTTTTTTGTTGAACTTTAGTCAACATCGCAGTGTGGCATGACGGCTGATCAAAGCATATAAAAAACGTTACTCAACTTTGAGTAACGTTTTTTACAGTTTTATTTAGCTAAACGAGCAGCCATTCTTGATTTATCACGGGCAGCTTTATTAGCTTTGATCAAGCCTTTTGAATAAGCCTTATCAACTGCAGAAACTGCTTGGTTGAATAATTCTTCAACATTATCAGCCCCTGCTGTCTTGGCAGTTTCAAACTTTTTAACTGCACTACGCATTTGGCTTAATTGAGCAGAATTACGAACACTAGCTTTTTCGTTTGTTTTAACACGTTCCATTGCGGATTTAATAATTGGCATCGAAGTCACCTCACTTGTTGTGATTCCATTAGGTAATCATTTAAATTTAACATCAATAATTATACAAGGGCAATAAAGACTTTGCAATAAAAATCGTCAATATCAAGTAAAAAACCTTGACAGTCTTTGAATTTTTCAAGAAAATTCGTGGTAAATTATTATTTAAACATACAAAAATAACGTATTTTTTTAGAAAATGACTTGCAAATAAACGGTTTTTTTAGTAAGTTAATAACAGTGCTATTCAAAGCACTTGCCTTGGACTGAGTTTTCACGGTGCTCACCGCCGGTTGACACGGTTTAGGGGATAAAAAAGTGAAAGGTGGGAGATCACAATGGCAATTTCAAAAGACAAGAAAAATGAAATTATGCAGAAATATGCTCGTCATGAAGGCGATACAGGTTCTGCTGAGGTTCAAATCGCAGTGTTAACAGCTGATATCAATGAACTGAATGAACATATCAGTCAACACAAGAAGGACTATGCATCACAACGTGGTTTGCTTAAGAAAATTGGTCATCGCCGTAACTTGTTAGCTTATTTGCGCAATGAAGATATTCATCGTTACCGTGACTTGATCAAGAGTCTTGGTTTACGTCGTTAATATATTCTCAAAGGGTCGAAAATCGTTTTTTGGTTTTCGCTCTTTTTTTGTTCAAAAATTTTTAGCATAAAAAAATAAATCGGCAACATAGACTGCAAAAGCGTTTCCAAAAATGTATACTGTAAGTATAATTTTTATAATTTACTGACTTAAATTTGGGAGGAACTCAAGTATGGTGAAAAGTACATACACGATCAAGCTAGCAGGACACGATTTAACAATTGAAAATGGCGAAGTTGCTAAGCAAGCCGATGGAGCAGTTCTCGTTCGTTTTGGCGACACAACAGTATTGTCGACGGTAGTTAGTAAACCGGCTGCTATTGATGCGGATTTTTTTCCGTTAACTATTTAATTATGAGGAAAAGAAATACGCAGCAGGCAAGATCCCTGGCGGTTTTATTAAACGTGAAGGTAAACCTAGTGACGGCGCAACTTTAATAGCGCGGATGATCGATCGACCACTTAGACCGCTGTTTCCAGAAGGATTTAAAGATGAAGTTCAAGTAACCAATTTAGTTTTAAGTGCAGAGCCCGACTGTTCTCCTGCTTTGGCTGCAATGATAGGTAGTTCGCTTTGTTTGGGTATTTCAGATATACCCTTTGGTGGGCCAGTAGCAGCTGTTGAAGTTGGGCGCGTTGCCGATCATTTTGTTATTGCACCGACAAAAGAACAGCAGGGGGCTTCTGACTTAGATATTACTGTTGCCGGAACTGCAGCTAGTATTAACATGGTTGAAGCTGGCTGTGATCAAGTTGAGGAAAGCGATGTTTTAGATGCTTTAGAATTTGGCGAACAAGAAATTAAAAAACTTTGTGCTTTTCAACAACAAATTATTACTGAAATAGGGCAGACTAAACGGAGTTTCGTTGTCGAAAAACCGGATAAGCAACTGGAAAGTGAATTAGCTGATCAAGCGACAGATGCGTTGAAAGAAGCAATTTTGACGAATGATAAACAAGAACGCGATCAAAATATTGCAGCTGTTAAAAATATGATCTTAGAGCACTACGATGTTGCTGGAGAAGATGAACTCCTAAAAAATGGTGCTGATTTAGCAGAAGTCAGTGATATTTTAGACGATCTTGAAAAGAAAATCGTCAGAAAATTGATCACAGTAGATAAAGTTCGTCCAGACCATCGAGCATGCGATGAAATCCGCCCACTTACTGCTCAAATTGATTATATTCCGCGAGTTCACGGTTCGGGGTTGTTCACGCGAGGGCAAACTCAAGTTTTATCGACGTTAACCTTAGCTCCGATGTCTGAGGGACAAACGATCGATGATTTAGAAGAAGAAAAAATCAAGAACTTCATTCATCAGTATAATTTTCCCCAATTTTCAGTAGGTGAAACGGGTAGAATGAGAGCACCCGGCCGTAGGGAAATCGGTCATGGTGCTTTAGGAGAACGGGCGTTGAAGCCGGTTATACCTGCGACAGCTGATTTTCCATATACGATCCGCTTGGTGGCCGATGTTTTGGAATCGAATGGCTCTTCCTCACAGGCTAGTATTTGTGCGGGCACTCTGGCGTTAATGGCTGCAGGTGTACCTATCAAAGCACCGGTTGCCGGGATCGCAATGGGTCTGATCAAAGACGAACAAGACTATACCATTTTGACAGATATTCAAGGGATAGAAGATCACTTAGGAGATATGGACTTTAAAGTTGCTGGTACTAAACAGGGAATAACTGCTTTACAAATGGATATCAAGGTCGATGGTGTAAATCGGAATATTTTAAGTCAAGCATTACAACAAGCTAAAAAAGCACGCTTAGAGATATTAGATGTGATAGAAACAACGATCCCTGCACCAAGAAAACACCTTTCTTTGTATGCCCCTAAGGTTGAAACCATGCAGATCGATCAAGATCAGATCAAGGTAGTTATCGGTAAAGGCGGCGAAACGATCAATAAGATCATTGATGAAACTGGAGTCAAAATTGATATTGATGAAGATGGTACTGTTCGCATTATGTCAAGCGAACAAAACAAGATCGACCGCACTGAAGACATTATTCGGATATTAACTAAGAAAGTTAAGGTCGGTGAGATTTACGAAGCGACAGTTATACGTATTGAAAAATTTGGAGCAATCGTGGAACTATTCCATAATAAGCAGGCCTTGGTTCATATTTCACAACTAGCAAAACAACATGTTGATAAAGTTTCAGATGTTGTCTCTGTGGGAGAAAAAATGGAAGTTAAAATCACTGAAGTTGATATGCATGACAGGATCAAAGCCTCTCACAGGGCTATTATTGAAAATAAAGCCGTAGCTTCCGATTCTTCGCAACCTAGCAGTCGGCGAGATGTCAGGAATAAAAACAAGCAGTCCTTCCAGCATACTCAACATAAAAAAGCTCCGCAATTTGTAATCAAACAAAAAGATAAGTGATAGGAAACTACGCAGTTTTTTCGAAGAAATCGTTTGTAGTTGTGATTTTGCCCTTTTAGTACAAAGAATGCCTATAAGTATGCTATAATAGGAGCTTAAATAAGACAAAGAGGGGATAACTTGTGACTGGATATAATATTGCTATTGTTGGAGCGACTGGTGCTGTTGGAACAAGGATCATAAAAATGCTAGAACAATCTAGTTTACCAATAGCGGATGTTAAATTGTTAGCCTCTCAGAGATCTGCTGGGAAAGTGCTTAAATTTGCTGTTAAAAATTTGCAAGTTCAAGAAGCAGTTCCGGCTTCGTTTGAGGACGTGGATTTAGCTTTTTTTTCGGCAGGAGGCAGTGTTTCTAAAAAACTGGCACCCGAAGCTGTTAAAAGAGGTGCGGTAGTAATTGATAACACGAGCGCTTTTAGGATGGACCCTTCCGTTCCCTTAGTTGTTCCTGAAGTTAATGAACAAGCTTTGACCAAGCACCAGGGATTGATCGCTAATCCTAACTGTTCAACGATCCAGATGGTCGTGGCATTGGAGCCGCTTCGCCAAGAATTTGGGCTAAAAAAAGTTATTGTTACGACTATGCAGGCTGTTTCTGGCGCGGGTAATCGGGCTATCCAAGAACTGTACACGCAAACCAAGGCAGTTTTAAATGGTGAGGAGCCCAAGGCTGAGATCTTACCTGTCGCAGGGGCAGACAAACATTTTCAAATTGCGTTTAATCCTTTAGCTCAAATCGATGTTTTTGAAGATGGTGGATATACCCATGAAGAATGGAAAATGATCCATGAAACCAAAAAAATCATGGATGATGAGGATATTCAGGTCACAGCTACTTGTGTTAGGGTCCCAGTTGCTATTTCGCACTCAGAATCAGTTTGGTTTGAATTGAAACAGGATGGAGCAACAGTTGCTAAGTTGCAGCAACTGTTGTCTGAAGCACCTGGAGTTATTTTACGCGATGATCCAACAAGGCAGATTTTTCCACAGGCAGTTCAAGCAGCAGGCCAAAAGGAGACATTTGTCGGCAGGGTCCGGGCCGATGGTGAGCAAAAGAACGCCTTTCATCTGTATTGTGTTGCAGATAATTTATTGAAGGGTGCTGCTTGGAACTCTGTTCAAAGTGCAGAGTCGTTAGACCGGATGAATCTTTTGCAGATCCCGCATAATTGAGAGGAAGATATAATGAAAAATTTAAAACTTGCTCAAATTATTACCGCTATGGTCACCCCCTACAATGAAAACGATGAACTTGACACTACACGTTTAAAATCTCTGCTTGAATATTTGTTGAAAAATGGTACACAGGGCGTTTTGATCAATGGTACGACCGGAGAAGGGCCAAATCTGAGCGTGGCTGAAAAAGAAGAAATGATTCAACAAACTATAAAGATCGTTAACGATAGAGTTCCTATCATTGCCGGTGTTGGCAGTAATAGTACTTCCGCAACGGTAGCTGATGTCCAAAAAATATCGAATTATTCAGACTTGTCTGCTCTTTTGGTAGTCGTGCCTTATTATAATAAGCCTGATCAGGCTGGAATGATCGCACATTTTACCATGGTCGCTGATGCAAGTAAGATCCCGATCGTGATTTATAATATTCCAGGGAGAACAGGTGTTAAAATGAGTGTGGACACAGTTCTGAAACTAGCTGAACATCCCAATATAATCGGTGTCAAAAATTGTACGGGAGCAGCTGACCTGGCCGTATTGATCCAAAATGCACCAGAGGGTTTTTTGGTTTATTCTGGTGAAGATGAGGATGCTCTAACAGTCAAGGTTCTCGGTGGGGCAGGTATTATTTCAGTTGCGAGTCATATATTTGGTAATGAAATGGCTCAAATGTATCGGGATGTCGACTGTGGAAACGTTAGTGAAGCAGGCCAGAATATGCGAATTTTAATTCCAAAGGTCGCGGCTCTTTTCCGCCTGCCTTCACCTGCACCCGTGAAAGCTGCCTTGAACGAGCGAAATATTTTGGTAGGTGATCCAAGATTGCCGATTTTACCATTGGATGATGAACAACAAGATTTTTTAGAAAAAGTTTTAAGTCAAGAATAATTAAGTGAGGTGAAAAAATGAGTGAAATAAAGATCTCTGCACTAGGTGGTGTCAGAGAAAACGGAAAGAATATGTATATCGTTGAAATTAAAGATGAAATCTTTATTTTGGATTGTGGTTTAAAATATCCCGAAAATGAATTGCTTGGGATCGATACCGTGATCCCCGATTTCGATTACTTGCGCGAGAATTCAGAGAAAATCGTGGGTGTTTTTTTGAGCCACGGTCATGCAGATGCAATTGGTGCTTTGCCGTACTTTCTGAGTGAATTTAATGTTCCTGTTTTTGGCTCAGAATTTACGATCGCATTGGCTAAGATCGTATGTGAAAATGAGGATAGTTCAAAGAAATTTAATGATTTTCACGTAACAAATGCTGATACTGAAATCGATTTTGAGAACGCAACGGTTTCATTCTTTAGTACCACTCATTCAGTTCCCGAGTCTTTGGGAATAGTTATTAAAACAAATAAAGGAAATATAGTTTATACAGGTGATTTTAAGTTCGATCAAACAGCTACTGACAGTTATCGGACTGATTTTGGCAGGTTAGCTGAAATCGGTAAAGAAGGAGTCATTGCTTTATTAAGTGATTCAGCCAATGCGGAAAATCCATCTGAACCTGTTGATGAACATGTTATTGCTGATTTGATCAGTGAAACGTTCGAATATCACAAGGGGCGCGTAGTTGTGGCTTGTGTCGCATCTAATTTAATGCGTGTGCAACAGGTTTTGGATGCTGCCGCTGCTAATGAACGTAAGGTCACGCTAACAGGATTTGATGCCGAGAAAGTAATTAATACTGCCTTGAAGATGAAGAAGCTCCAATTACCCAAAAAGGATCTATTGATCAAACCTGCTGATATGAGTAAGTATGCTCCTGAGCAATTAGTCATATTGGAGGCTGGTCGTGCTGGAGAACCATTGAAATCCTTGTATCGGATGGCAACTGGTAAATATAAGGGCATCAATCTGTCTGATGGCGACTTAGCGTTTATCACGACAACGCCATCACATGCAATGGATACAAAAGTCGCTAAAACTCGTGATATGATTTATCGTTCTGGCGCAGAAGTAAAGGCTATTTCAGATGAATATAATTCCTCTGGCCATGCAAGTAAGCGTGATCTACAGTTGTTGATCAACTTACTCAAGCCTAAATATGTTGTACCAATTCAAGGTGAATATCGCTTGTTGGTTGCACATGCTGAATCTGCCGAGCAAGTCGGTATCAAGCCACAGAATATATTTCTGCTAAAAAACGGTGATCTTTTGGAGTATGACAAGGGTAAAATGATCATGGCATCGTCTATTGAAGCTGGTAATACAATGATCGACGGCAGTGGAGTTGGCGATATTGGCAATATTGTGCTGCGTGATCGAAAGGTTCTTTCTGACGATGGGATCTTTATAGCTGTGGTCACGATCGACCGTAAAAAGCATCGGATCATTGATACACCTAAAATCACTTCTCGCGGCTTTGTCTTTGTTAAAGCAAGTAAAGACTTAATGACTGAAAGTGGCGAGATTGTTAAAAAGGTAGTCCAAAATAATTTAGATAATAAAGAATTTGATTGGAGCCACCTGAAACAAGATATCAGGGAAAACTTAAACCACTATCTTTATGAACAAACGCATCGCCATCCAGTGATATTGCCAATCATCATGGAGGTTAATCAACACCGTCATTATAAAAAGAAAAAGCAAGCTTCCAAGTAAACGAATGTTTGGGTGACAGAAATTAATGAAGGATGACAGAAAAAAACTGCAAATTCAAGCCGAGACAGCGCTGCATGAAAAAAATTACCAACTTGCAGTAGATCTTTTTTCCAAACTGTACTTGACTAAAAAGTCTGCGCGTGGGAATTTTTTCTTAGTTCAAGCTTTAGCAGGTTTGAAAGATTATTCAGTTGCATTGGAATTTGCACAAGAATATATAAATAGTTATTTAGCTGAAGACGAACGACTGGTTTTTTATATTCACGTGGCAGTTTTTGCTGGAAAAAGTCTTAAGGTCTACCAATTACTTGAAAGCTTAAAGCCTTATTTGACTGCTAGTGAAAGTCAGTTATTCTATTCGACACTATCTTTCGAATTTGAACTTTTTGAGCAACAAGGAATAGTTGATATTGCGCAGTTAAAAAAGCAACTGCATTATTTGGGAGCTTTGGAGCCGCTTAAACAGCGGACTGTGGCAAAAAAGGCAGCTGCATTATCGTATCAAGATTTTGTTGTGGTAGTTAAAGATGTACTAGTAGATAAAAATGTCCATCCAATAGTGCGGACATCGTTTTTAAATGATTTACGTTTACTAAACGTTCGGGAGGAATTTGACTTTCAGTCTTTTTTGAACGGTAAGATGAGGCTTATTCCACAACAGCTTAAGGGTCTTGAGCAAACTGAAGCTTTTCAAAGTTATGCTGCGCTGATATTAGGCGATACTTCGCGTCCAACAAATCTTTCACAGCAGATTTTAGATGAGATAACTTTAAAACTAATGATACTCTATCCTAATTTTTTAGAAGTAGAACAAAAGCAGGACCTTTGGTATCACGTTTTATTAAACGAGCAGCAGTTTTTAAAAGCTACCGAAAGTTATGCACAGATCGCGACAAAGTTAGAAAAAAGTATTGCCGAATGGGGTCCAAGCTCAAAATAATTTAAAAAAGATAAAAAATCTTGAATATTTTCGATTTTTAGTGTTTACAAATAGATATTGTATCTATATAATAATTCAAGGATTCTTCAATATCTTCGGTTGCTAGTGTCTCTTGATGCTTGGAATTAGAGGGAAGAAGTAGTATAATTAAAATCAAAGGATTATCGGCAAATTATTGCGGGTTTTCTTTGTAAAATCACAGGAGGTTCGTATTAATGGCAAAAGAACATTACGAAAGAACAAAGCCGCATGTTAACATTGGTACTATCGGACACGTTGACCATGGTAAATCAACTTTAACAGCTGCTATTACTAAAGTTTTATCTGAATCTGACAAAGGTGTGGCAGAATTCCAGGATTATGCATCTATCGATGCTGCTCCAGAAGAGCAAGAACGTGGAATCACAATCAATACTTCACATATTGAATATGAAACTGAAAAACGTCATTACGCTCATATTGATGCCCCAGGACATGCCGATTATGTTAAGAACATGATCACTGGTGCCGCTCAGATGGACGGTGCTATCTTGGTAGTTGCCGCTACTGATGGCCCAATGCCACAGACACGTGAACATATCTTGCTTGCTCGTCAGGTTGGTGTTGAATACATCGTTGTCTTCTTGAACAAGACAGACCTTGTTGACGATGACGAATTACTTGACTTGGTTGAAATGGAAGTTCGCGATCTTTTGAGCGAATATGACTTCCCTGGTGACGATATTCCTGTTGTTCGTGGTTCAGCTCTTAAAGCATTACAAGGCGACCCAGAAGAACAAAAACATGTTCAAGAATTACTTGACATCGTTGATGAATATATTCCAACTCCAGATCGTCCAATTGACAAACCATTCTTGATGCCTATTGAAGACGTATTTACGATTACTGGTCGTGGTACTGTTGCTTCTGGCCGTATCGATCGTGGCCAAGCTAAAATTGGTGATGAAGTTGAAATCGTTGGTTTAAGAGACGACGTTATCAAGACAACTATCACTGGTGTTGAAATGTTCCGTAAGACACTTGATGTTGGTGAAGCTGGCGACAATATCGGTGCTTTGCTACGTGGTGTTGACCGTGACCAAGTTATCCGTGGCCAAGTTTTGGCACAACCAGGTTCGATCCAAACACACAAGAAGTTCAAGGGTGAAGTTTACGTCTTATCTAAAGAAGAAGGCGGACGTCATACACCATTCTTCTCAAATTACCGTCCACAATTCTACTTCCATACGACAGATGTTACTGGTGTGATTGAATTGCCAGAAGGTGTTGAGATGGTTATGCCTGGTGATAACGTAACATTTACTGTTGAATTGATTTCACCAGTTGCTATTGAAAAAGGTCTTAAATTCACTGTTCGTGAAGGTGGCCATACTGTTGGTGCCGGTGTTGTTTCTGAAATTGACGACTAAAACAGTTTTAAGGGGTTCGGGCATTGCTCGAACTCTTTTTTTGTTTTTAAATGTGGTTAATATTATTACTTTTTGCGTTGAAACATTTACATTTCGGCTTTTGTAGGTTACACTAATTTAGTATGCAATTAACATATTGTACAAACTTATTTGCTCGGAGGGAAAATAATGTCTGCAAAATGGGAAAAAGAAGAAGGCACAAACAATGGTAAACTTACCTTTGATATCCAGCCTGAAAAAATTAAGGAAGGTTTAGATACTGCCTTTAATCGTGTTAAAAAATCTTTGAATGTGCCAGGGTTCCGTAAGGGAAAGGTTCCTCGCCAGATTTTCAATAAAATGTATGGTGAAGAATCATTATATCAAGATGCATTGAATGCAATCTTGCCTGAAGAATATTCAAAAGCTGTTCAAGAAAGTGATATTAAGCCAGTTGATCAGCCTGAAATTAATGTTGAATCAATGGAGAAAGATTCTGCTTGGGTTTTAAGTGCTAAAGTGACTGTTGAACCAGAAGTAGAATTAGGTCAATACAAAGATCTTGAAGTTGCTCCTCATCCAACACGTGTCTTAAAAGCTGATGTTGAAAAGGCTTTGGAAGACAAACGCCAACAACAAGCTGAACTTGTCTTGAAGGAAGATGAACCAGCCGCTGATGGCGACACAGTTGTTATCGACTATGAAGGTTCCGTTGATGGTGTTCCTTTTGATGGTGGCAAGGCTGACAACCAATCATTAGAACTTGGTTCAGGCCAATTCATCCCTGGTTTTGAAGACCAACTTGTTGGTCATAAATCAGGTGACGATGTAACTGCTAAAGTTACATTTCCAAAAGATTACCAAGCAACTGATCTTGCTGGTAAAGAAGCGGTCTTTGCTACAAAGATTCATGAAGTTAAAGAAAAAGAACTTCCTGAACTTGACGACGAATTTGCTAAAGATGTTGATGAAGACGTCGATACTTTAGAAGAATTAAAAGCTAAGATCAAGGAAGATTTGAAGTCCAAAAAGGTTTCTGAAGCTAAGAGTGCTATCGAAGACGAAGCAATTGGCTATGCAGTTGACAACGCTAAAATCGGTGAAATTCCAGATGCGATGATCGAAGAAGATGTTCATCGTCAAATGGATCAGTTTATGTCAAGCATGCAACAACAAGGCATTACTGCTGACATGTATTATCAACTAACAGGTTCTTCTGAAGATGATCTGCATAAGCGTTTTGAAGAAGGCGCCGAAAAACGTGTTAAGACTAATCTCGTCTTAGAAGCTATCGTTAAAGCAGAAGACGTTAAAGCTAGTGACGAAGAAGTTGCTAAAGAAATTAAAGAATTGGCTGATCAGTATGGTTTAGATGAAAAGGCTGTTCGCTCCGCACTTTCTGACGATATGTTACAACATGACATTGCTATCAGAAAAGTTGTTGACGAAATTGCTGATTCTGCAAAGCAAACTCGTAAGCCTGATGACAAAAAAGACGCTGAAAAAGACGAAAAATAATTTTTCGTTTAGTAAACAAAAAATCACGGTGATCCATGTTGGACAACCGTGATTTTTTGGTTATAGTCGTATGAATTTTGGCTATAGGCCAACTATTCGCCTTTTTAACTCAGATTTGATAGAATGGGCGTAACTAGTAAACAAGGGTGATATTTAATGTATGAAAACATGGATGGTAATGGACCAGTAACTTGTTCTTTTTGTGGAAAATCAGAAAATCAAGTTAAGAGTATGATTTCAGGCCCAGGTGTCTATATATGTAATGAATGTGTAGCATTGGCGGAATCTATTATTAATGAAGAAGCTAAATCTGACGTAAAAAATGATTTAGGTGAAGTTCCAACACCGCAACAAATCGTGCAAATGTTAGATGATTATGTGATCGGACAAACAGAAGCTAAGCGAACTTTAGCTGTTGCTGTGTACAATCATTATAAGCGTGTCAGTGCGTCATTGAACGCTGCTGATGACGAAACTGAATTACAAAAAAGTAATATTTGTTTAGTCGGGCCAACTGGTTCTGGTAAAACATTTTTAGCACAAAATTTAGCTAAGATCCTGAACGTTCCCTTTGCAATTGCGGATGCAACAACATTAACTGAAGCGGGTTATGTTGGTGAAGACGTTGAAAACATTTTACTGAAATTATTGCAAAACGCTGATTACGATGTTGATCGTGCGGAGCATGGGATCGTGTATATTGACGAAATTGATAAGATCGCTAAGAAAAGTGAAAATGTTTCGATTACACGCGACGTTTCGGGTGAAGGTGTACAGCAGGCTTTATTGAAAATCTTAGAAGGAACTGTCGCAAGTGTACCGCCTCAGGGGGGGAGAAAGCACCCACAGCAAGAGTTGATACAAATTGATACAACCAACATTTTGTTTATCGTTGGTGGTGCCTTTGATGGTATTGAAACGATGGTCAAGAATCGTTTAGGAGACAAGACTATTGGCTTTGGTGCAGATTCTAAGCAACTTTTCGATGAAAGCAAAAGTTTGATGCAGCAAATTATCCCAGAAGATCTGCTAAAATTTGGTTTAATCCCAGAGTTTATCGGACGTCTGCCTATTTTGACTGCTTTAGAAAAACTGGATCAAGATGATCTTGTACGTATTTTGACTGAACCGAAAAATGCCTTAGTGAAACAGTATCAAAAATTACTAGAACTTGATAATGTTGAATTAAGCTTTGCACCTGCAGCTCTTAAAGAGATTTCGCATCTCGCGATTGAAAGAAACACTGGGGCTCGTGGCTTACGTTCGATCATTGAGGCAACTATGCGTGATGTAATGTTTGATATCCCAAGTCATAAGGATATTAAAAAAGTTTCTATTACAAAAAACACGGTACTTGGAAAAGAGAAACCCAGGATCGAAAAAAAGGATGCTAAAGCATCATAATGCACTACGACCCATAGAATAATGGGTCGTTTTCTTTTTGAGAAGTGTAAGTTATTTGTTAAATTAAAAAAATTTTTGATATTGACCATGTATACTTTATTTAATTTTTCATTTTTGCTATCATTTGAAGGGAACATAAATTTAAGACTATTTAGGAGGCTAAAATGATGGATAAACCACAAATTGGTGTAATCGGTATGGCCGTCATGGGTAAAAACTTGGCTTTAAATATAGAAAGCAGGGGGTATTCGGTTGCAATTTTTAACCGAACTGCTTCTAAAACTGAAAAAACCGCTGCAGATCATCCAGATAAAAATTTAGTGCCATCATATTCACTCAAGGATTTTGCTTCTTCGTTACAGACTCCTCGTCGAATCATTTTAATGGTAAAAGCCGGACAACCGACGGATGAAACAATCAAGAAATTATTACCCTATTTAGAAAAGGGCGATGTTTTGATCGATGGTGGCAACACATTCTTTGAAAATACAATCAGACGTAACAAGGAATTAGAGGATTCTGGTATTAATTTCATTGGCATGGGAGTTTCTGGTGGTGAAAAAGGTGCTTTAGAAGGCCCTTCTTTAATGCCTGGTGGTCAAAAGGAAGCATATGACCTCGTTAGCCCGATCCTTGAACAGATCGCTGCTAAGGCCAAAGATGGCCAACCTTGTGTGACGTACGTTGGTCCTAATGGTGCTGGACATTATGTCAAGATGGTTCATAACGGTATTGAGTATGGCGATATGGAATTGATCGCAGAAAGTTATAATTTAATGCGTAACGTTTTGCAAATGAGTACTGAAGAAATTGCTGATACTTTTAATGAATGGAAACAGGGAGAATTGAGCAGTTATTTGATAGATATCACTGCAGATATTCTTACTCGTAAGGATGACTTAGGTTCTGGTGAACCAATCGTCGACAAAATTTTAGATCGGGCAGGCAACAAAGGAACTGGGAAGTGGAGTTCTCAGAGTGCACTCGAACTCGGTGTTCCTCAGTCATTGATCACTGAATCAGTTTATGCTCGTTATATTTCTGCTTTGAAGGATGAACGTGTTGCTGCAAGCAAAGTTTTGCATGGTCCCTCATTTGATGCTGCAAAGGTAGATAAGAAGGATTATATTGAAAAAATTCGTCAGGCTTTGTACTTCAGTAAGATTATGAGTTATGCGCAGGGATTTGAACAATTACGTGTTGCTTCTGAAAATTACGATTGGAACTTAAAATATGGCGACATGGCTAAGATTTGGCGTGAGGGATGCATTATTCGTGCTCAGTTCTTACAAAAAATAACTGACGCTTTTGAAAATCAACCTGATCTGAAGAATCTGATGCTTGATCCATACTTCAAAGATATTGCAGAAAAATATCAGGGTGCTGTTCGTGACGTTACTTCACTTGCCGTTCAAGCCGGAGTCGCTTCACCTGGTTTTACAAGTGCGATCACATATTATGATCAATATCGTGCAGAAGTATTGCCAGCTAATATCATTCAGGCTCAACGTGATTACTTTGGTGCACACACCTATGAGCGTAATGACAAGGATGGAATCTTCCATTATGAGTGGTATCACGAAGAATAATGGGACTTTGTCAAATAGTGTTGATGGTCCATAGAACTCTATCTTTATGGTAGGGTTCTTTTTTTACTGCCATAGCTAGATTAAAGTGTTTGGGTTGGGAGGCAGGTGCGGGTCCGAAGCGTAGCGAAATGGGCCCGCACCTGCCTCCCACAGTGTTGACCTAAATTTTTTATCTTAGGCATGGATCAATTTGATGCGGATAAAGAAATGCCTTAAGTTACTGAATCCGTAACAGCTACGTTTAAGTTCTTTGATCTTGCGATTGATCCCCTCTAACGGCCCATTAGAGTAGTCATAGAGACAAGCGTTCCTGATCCCTAAGTAGTTCTTTTGAATGGTCCTCATGACGGTATCCATTTCAGTACCATTGGGACGGTAGTTCATAACTAATTGTTGTAAAGTAGCCCGATCGCGGTTGCGAATAAAGGTTAAGATCGTTTGATAGGTCTGATAGTTTTCTGCGAACTGTGGAAAATTCTTGAGTCCCAGATCGACCACATTTTGGGCAGTCGTGTATTCATTTAATCCCCGATAATATTTAACCTGGGAGGTCTCAAGTTGATTTTCAGCTAAGTGGAATAAGCGCCAGTTGCTTTTTAAAACTTTATAGTTGCGGTCGTGGTGGTCGTTGATCCCTTTTAAAACACGCAGCCGTTCATGGTCAAGTGCCCGACCCGCTAACTGAACAATATGGAAACGGTCAAAGACGATCAGGGCGTTAGGAAAAAGACGACGGACGAAAGTCTGATACTGCGCATTCAGATCCATGGTCACCAGTTGAACTTTTTGACGCTCAGAAAGTGTATAAGTATTGGTGAAATACTCGCGGATCGTCTGCGAGAGACGATCTGGCAATAAGGTGACCAAATCATGGGTTTTTGCGTCAATGCAGATAAAAGAAAAGCAGTTCTTAGTTGAACGAAATTCGTCAAAACTGAGAGCTGTCGGCAGCTCTTTGGGCGTTACTAAAGCTCGCTGATCCTTATACAAGATCCGTTGAACCGAGGAAGCTGAGATTCCCACGGTCTGGCTGATCGTTTTGACTGGCAGTGAGTTCTTAGCCAAAGTCGCGATTTCGTGGACTGCTTGGCGGGTGATCGAGTGCCGAGGTGGAGCGAGCTGCGTCTGCGCGCTAAAAGTATGGTGGCAAGTCCGGCACAGATAACGCTGTTTGCGCAAGTTCATGCGGAGCGGTTGTTCACCTAGGCTGGGTAGTCTCATCTTGGTCAGGCGGGTCCCATTCTGAACGATATTCGTGGAACCACAATTAACACAGCGTTCGACGGGGTAAGTCAGCGTAGCTGAAAGCAGTTTTTCGTGAACTCCGGCCTGTGAAAAATCAGTACAAGCTGAAATTTTGATATTTGGGTCTTGGATATTGAGTAAATTTAGGATAGAATCAGTTTGGGACATCATTTATACCTCGCTTTGATTTGGTTTTGTCGCTTTAATCGTAGCATATGAGGACAAATGATGTCCTTTTTTGTACAAAAATAGTGCTGATGAACGCTCATCAACACTAAAAAGTTTAGACCCAGAATAATTAAAATTGAAAAAGAAAGCTAGACGATGGTTTTGCGTCTAGTTTTTTTTATGAACGTTGTTTTTATAAAGAATACCGGCATTTATGATGAACTTCTTTGTTAGATATGTAATTCTAAGGAATAAAATGTTAAAATTGCATTTGTAGACAATTGGAGTTTTAAAAATAAAGTCTGGAGTACCAGATTAGGAGAGTGCGACTTAATGAGTAATATTTTAATTGTGGAAGATGAAAAAAATCTTGCACGCTTTGTAGATTTAGAATTACAACATGAAGGTTATACAACTAAAGTTTGTAAAAATGGGCGTGAAGGACTTGATTCTGCATTACAAGAAAACTGGGATGCTATCTTATTAGATTTAATGCTTCCAGAGTTAAACGGCTTGGAAGTGTGCCGTCGAGTGCGCCAAGTTAAAAATACGCCGATAATTATGATGACCGCTCGTGATTCAGTGATCGACCGAGTTTCGGGATTAGATCATGGAGCAGATGACTATATCGTCAAACCGTTTGCAATTGAAGAATTATTGGCTCGTTTAAGAGCACTATTACGTCGAATTGACTTAGAAAGTGAACAAAACTCTTCCAAACAGACAACAGTCAGTTATCGCGATTTAACGATCGAAAAAGAAAATCGTGTTGTTCGTCGTGGTGATGAGATCATTGAGTTGACTAAGCGTGAATATGAGCTCTTGTTGGCCTTGATGGAAAATGTAAATGTTGTTTTGGCTCGCGATGTTTTGTTAAAAAAGGTCTGGGGTTATGAATCTCAGATCGAAACTAATGTCGTTGATGTATATATCAGGTATCTGCGCAATAAAATAGATCGACCAGGTGAAGATAGTTACATTCAAACGGTGCGTGGAACTGGTTACGTTATGCGATCGTAATGGACGAGCAAATTGTAACTGGCAAAGATGGCGAACAGGGTGTTAAAAACGACAAACGTTTCGTTTCATTAAAAGTTAAATGGTCGGTCGGAATGGGACTTGGAGTTTTAATAATTTTTGCTATTTTTGCTGTTTTGTTATTTCAAAGCTTTTCAAGTATTTTGTTACGACAAGAAAAAACTTATTCTTACAATGCTTTGTCTACTGCTTCCGAACGGTTGGAAAACCAGGATTCTGAATTAGACGCTAAGCATGTTAAACAGGTCTTAAGTTATGATGTGGCTCCTACCGAAGAAAAAGGGCAAAATACTCCTGCTCCTTATACGGACGCGGCGTTTACCTCGTTGGCACGTAAGAATTTAGCTGTTAGTGTATATGACTTATCTGGAGATTTGATTTTTGCTTCACGTAATGTTCCATATCATTTCAAAAAGGCCGGTTCAAATAAAGATGCTGTGATCCGTGATGGTTCACATCATATTTTCGTTACTAGTCGAGCGGTTAGATCGAATTCAACCAACCAGGTGATCGGATATGCGCAGGTCACAAATACTCTTAAAGATTATGATCAAGCCAGAAGCAAGTTTATCCTAATTTTTATTGTATTCGGTATTACTGCTGGGTTAGCAATTGCTCTGCTTAGTTTGGGCCTATCTTCTTGGTTATTAAAACCTATTGAATCTTTAAACGAGGCAATGCGCAAGCTTAGCACAGGAAACGAAGGACGAGCAATTGCAACTGTTAGGGTGCCCCAACTAAAGCAACGGGATGAATTATCAGAATTAAGTGAATTATTTAATGATATGTTAGATCAAATGCAAGGCTATATTGAACAACAATTACAATTTGTTGAGGATGTTTCTCATGAATTAAGAACACCAGTTGCTGTTATCAAGGGGCATATGGATTTGTTAAATCGTTGGGGGAAAGATGACCCAGAAGTTTTAACTGAATCTATTGATGCTTCTTTGCAGGAAATTACACGTATGGAAAGCTTAGTTCAGGAAATGTTGGATTTGTCACGTGCGGGACAAGTCAATGTTCAGTTTGGCAACGAAACTAGTGATATTCGGGAAGTAGCATTACAGGTCTTCTCAAACTTTGAAATGATCCACCCTGATTTTCATTTCAGTTTAGATAATGAACTGAAAGAAAAAACTGAAGTTAAAATGTATCGTAATCATTTAGAGCAAATCATGGTTATTTTGATGGATAACGCTGTTAAGTATTCTCAAGAAAGAAAAGAAATCTACGTTACTTTGTCCAAAACAAATCGTTTTGCAGAATTAGTTGTTCAAGATTTTGGTGCTGGTATTCCTGATGAAGAAGTAAAAAAAATCTTTGGACGTTTTTATAGGGTCGATAAAGCACGCAGTAGAGATCAAGGAGGAAATGGCTTGGGCTTGTCTATCGCCCAACGTTTATTAGAAGGATACCGTGGTAAGATAACTGTAGAAAGTGCGGAGGGGCAAGGTTCACTTTTCAAAGTTTCTATTCCCCTGTATGTTCATAAAACTAACAAACAAGAGCAAAATAAGAATTTAGACTAATTTTGATCATAAAAAAAGCGTGCTGTCTTTGTGAACTTCACATCGACAGTGCGCTTTTTGAAATCATTATTTATGATGTTGT
Source organism: Ligilactobacillus acidipiscis (assembly GCF_900116935.1). Classification (NCBI taxonomy): domain Bacteria; kingdom Bacillati; phylum Bacillota; class Bacilli; order Lactobacillales; family Lactobacillaceae; genus Ligilactobacillus; species Ligilactobacillus acidipiscis. The sequence goes on along the minus strand of NZ_LT630287.1, from coordinate 1,447,096 downwards.
TGTTTGCCGGTGTTACGCTGACGGTTCTTATTATGCATTTCTTGTTGTTGTTTTTCTTTTTGGACAGTTTCTTGTTCAACAACAGGTCTAGGTTTTTTAGCAGGAGCTTTAATAGGATTATCTTTAAGATCCGCTGCGATCTGTTTTTTGATCCGTGGACGCATAAACAAGATGATCAATGTCTGTAAACAAGCAAAGATACCACCGACAAAAAAGTAAAGTCCGAGCCCGGCAGGAGAAATATAAGTGATCCCTGCTGTCATGATCGGGCTGATTATGAGCATGGATTGCATCTGTTTTTTCTGTTGAGGTTCTAACCCGATCAAGGACATATAACCTTGTACCGCATAAATAATAAAGGTTAAAGCAGTTAAAGCAAAACTTCTGTTCCCTAAATTGATCCCAAAGAAATAGGAACTGGATAATTCGGGCGAATACCGAATGGCAGCATACAGAGCAGCAAAAATCGGCATCTGGATCAAAAGTGGTAAACATCCGATTCCACCAGTCATGGAGATATTATTATCCTTGTATAAGGCCATCATTTCTTGATTGGCTTCCATTTGTTCTTCTTGAGTCTTTGCTTCTTTAGAACGTTTCTGAATGTCTGTCATGTAAGGCTGGATCGAAGCCATTTTTTCTTGCTGGATCGTAGACTTACGAGATTGATTTATCATCAATGGCATTAAAATTAACCTGACAATAAATGTGATCAAAATAATTGCCCAACCTAGATTATTTCCTAGCTGTTGTGAGAGCCACATTAACAAATGCTGAGTTGGGACAGCCAAATTGTCATAAACCCAACCATATGGTTTCCCACTTTTAGTTCTTTGGACACAGCCGCTTAGAAAAATAACTAGGACCATAAAAAGGGGAAAAAGCTTGGTTATTTTTTTTCTATTCATTTCTAAGTCCTTTCGCATTGTAAATTACACAATTGATATCTTACCATATTCTAAAAATGTATTCTATAAACACCAAGCTTTTTTTATATTAAATCAAACAAATAAGAAAAGTTTTCCATATAAAAACCACCATACTTTTTTATTATGGTGGTGAAGGTTGTTAATAAACTACAGCAAAGCCATTATAGTTTTTTTGAGGAATTTCAGTAACTTCAACATGATCAACACGTGCTGCAGGGGAAGGGGAATCTTTGATCCCCGCTATGAATTTTTCGAGTATTTCCTTTTCTGCCTGAGCTTCGATATAGACATCACCGTTCATTAAATTGCGAATGATCCCACTTACTTTCAACCGGTCAGCTAGCATTTTGGCGGTGTATCTAAAGCCAACTCCCTGGACCAGGCCAGAAACCGTCATTTTAATTGTTTTCAAACAAGTCACCTCCTAATTGATCATGTTTATTATACTACAAGAATTTTAATGTTTGCATCTTTTGAAATTCGCCAGATAACTTAACCGCCTGATTTACAATCCAAGTGCAACACAAGTCAAAATTAAACAAAAAAGCCATAAAGGCCTAAACTATAAGTGTCTAAACTAAATAGAAAGGCAGACCTTTATGACTCGAATATATTCTAACACGCCAAAGCACTATCAACAATTATCTGCAGCTGAAAGAGGACAGATCGAAGCCTCTTTAAAAGACGGTCTGAGTGTCATGCAGATCGCACAACGTTTAGGTCGGGCACGAAGTACTATTTATCGTGAGATCGCCCGTGGGACGACCTTGCAGCGTAACTCTGATTATTTATTTTACCGCCAATATTTCGCAGAGACCGGCCAGATAAATTATCGGAAAAATCGTAGTCAGTGTCATTCAAAACCGCTGACACGTAATTGTTGGTTATATTTTGCAATGTTAGCAAAAGAGTTGAAGCGACCTTTTCGTTCCCAAAGTGTGGCCAGTTTTACGGCCTATTTCAAACGGATCCATCCTGACAAGCCGACACCGTCGGTAACCACAGTTTACCGTTATATAGATCAAGGGTTATTGCAGCTCAGGAATATTGATTTGCCACAAAAACTCCGGCGGAGAATAAAAACGACAAAACATACCCATGTCAGGCAGAATCAGAAAAACTTGGGCCTCTCGATCGAAAAAAGGCCGGCAGACGTCAAGCAACGCTTGACATTTGGTAATTGGGAAGCTGATTTAGTTAAAGGGGTTAGAAAAGCTAGTGAGCCGGCACTTTTGACTTTAACTGAGCGGAAAACCCGGTATGAAATCGTGCTTAAGGTCCCTAATTATCACGCACAAACTTGCTTAGCAGCTGTGCAAAAGGTTATTAAACAAGCCCCCACACTTTTTAAGACACTCACTTTTGATAATGGAGCAGAGTTTTCGGAGCAAAGTCGTTTAAAAAGAACTACAAGTTACTTTGCGCATCCTTCTTCGCCCTGGGAACGGGGTAGCAATGAGCGTGCGAATGGGCTTTTACGTGAATTTTTCCCTAAAGGACACTCACTGAGGCAAGTCACACCAGAGGAAATACAGCGGGCGCAAAATGCTTTAAATGGCAAATATCGCCGGATTTTAGGTTATCACTCCGCCCAAGAAGCATTAGAAAATGAATTAGCCCAGCCAAATAAGTAGTGGCTAAAGTTCGACAGTGGGAGGCCGGCCATTTGCTACGCTTCCTGGCCGGCCTCCCACTGAACTAACATCTATCTTCACTTATAGTTTAAGCTTTACACTTGTCGCACTTGATTTGACAATTGGGGAGATAACTTAACCTCGCCTAAGCATTATTATTTTTCCTAGTTCTTTGAAAGTAAGGTATAATATTAAGGTCAGTTAAAAAATCAGTGTTTTTTATTTTTAAGTATGAATTAGTGATATTATCTAATGTTGAGGATAAGAATAAATGTTATGAAATAGGAGTTATCTTTTATGAAAATAGGAATCGATAAGATTGGTTTTGCTACATCTCATTTGTATGTTGATATGGCAGAATTAGCAAAAGCCAGAAATGAAGAACCTGGTAAGTATTTAGTAGGGTTGGGTCAAAGTAAAATGGCTGTGATTCCACCTTCTCAAGATCCAGTGACCTTAGCTTGTAGTGCCGCAGCACAGATTTTAACACCTGAAGATAAAGGTGAAATTGGTTTAGTGATTTTTGGTACGGAATCAGGAATTGACAATTCTAAGGCCGCATCTATGTATGTTACTGAGCTTTTAGATTTACCAGAAAACATCAGGTCGTTTGAAATAAAACAGGCGTGCTATGGTGCAACTGCTGGTATTGCCATGGCTAGGGGATACCTAGCTTTGAATCCTAAGAAAAAAGTTCTTGTATTCGGCGCTGATATAGCTCGCTATGGTATTAAAACTCCTGGTGAATCGACTCAAGGTGGAGGAGCTGTTGCTTTACTTTTGAGTGGTGATCCTTCCATATTGGAATTTGAACCGCAAACGTCATATTTAGCACAAAATGCGATGGATTTTTGGCGACCTTTAGGCCATTCTGAAGCCCTAGTTCAGGGAAAATATTCTTCTCAGATTTACTTGGATTTTTTTGAGAAAGTTTATCACGATTATTTAAGTAGGACGCACTTGTCGCTAGCGGATTTTAGTGCTTTGGTTTTTCATTTGCCATATACAAAATTGGGACTTAAAGCTCTTAGAAAAGCCACAGAAAATGCTACTCCAGAACTTTCTGCTAAACTTGAGGCACAATTTGAGGCTTCACGTGAATATAGTCGAAACGTTGGCAATCTTTATACGGGTTCACTTTATTTAAGTTTATTGTCGTTGTTGCAAAACAGTGAGGATCTGGTTGCTGGACAACGAATTGGCCTGTTTAGTTACGGTTCAGGTGCTCAAGGAGAATTTTTCTCTGGAAAATTACAACCTGGATTTAAAGCATTGGCTGCTGATAAGGCAATTTCTGAAATGTTGCTGCAACGCAAGCAAGTTAGCGTGAAAGAATATGAAGAAATTTATCGTTCTTCCTTAGAGATAGCAGATAATGTTTTGATCAAACATGATGATGATCCGGCTTCGTTTGTTTTAACTGGTGTTAAAGATGCACAAAGAAAGTATGCTTACAAGCTGGCACAATAATTACTACAAGTCGTTTTGCAACGGCTTTTTATTTTGCAAATTAAAAATCAAAATCACAATTTTTTTGCGTATTTATGTGTAGCTAGAAAAAAATAGGAGTGAAAAGCACATGGAAATAGCAAAGGAATTTTGTGATTTAAAAATCTATCCGCAAGCAGAACAGATCAAGCAGATCCAAAAATGTTTGGAACTTAGTAGGAATGTGATCCGTGAGTTAGACAAATGTCAATTGAATACCAATGCAGATACCGTGATATTAAAAAAAAGCAGAGAAATTGCCCAGCGTTTTTTTAATAGAAGTAACCATCATTTAAATCGTTTAGCACTGAACACAGTAATTGGTTCACTGTGTCAATATCGTTTTAACTGTAAAGCTTTGGCATGTACTGAAGAACCGCAACAACTTGGATTTTCAGCTGATTTTATAGCTAATTTTGGCTTGTGCTGTTTGTTTACGAAGGAATCAGGTGAAGCATTGTTATTGAACAATTTATTGATGCTGCCTATTTTAGGAACGGTTCCTATAGATTGTCCATGGGATCATTGTTTTAATAAGATCACTTTTATGTTTATTTACCGGTTAGGAAAATCTTACCGTGCAAGGATCTATAGTAACTGGCCTTTTGAAAAGCCCCAAAAGCAGGAAGATTCTTGGTTAGGGCTTAACTTTGGCAAACACAAGCTATTATTCTTGAGTAATGGCAGCAGTTTTTCTTATTATCATTTACTTGATGATAGGAAGAAACAAAACCAACAGTTTAAAAGACTTGATGCATTTATGTATTATAACGAGATTTTTCAAAAATTGTACCAGCCTACTTTAAATGGATTGGTCATATTGCGTTCACAAATACCAACAGGAGTACCTACAAGTGTGTCTCTTTTTGAGAGATATCATTTTTTAATTTTTTTATTGGAAAAAGCTAACTCAGTCGGGTTAAAGGTTAGGATCGCTTCAAAATTTCCAATGGCTGGTAAAAATGATTTTGAAAGGGCGCAATCTATCAGACATGCTCCTGAATCCAAAGAAATCAATGATATAGAAAAAATAATTAAGTTTTTAAGACATAAATTGAGCGATACTTCCAGAAACGGAAAAGCGACACAATTTGTTTTGAATTTTTGATTTTTTTTCGTTGTTTAGTTTTGCAGGCCATAGCTATGATGCTCACATTATAAAACGAAAAAATTTAATTAAATAAGTTGGCGGATTATCAAGCGACCAACAAGGAATCACATTAAGGCTGATTTGTTTTTTTATATAAATATTTAGCTTATTTCAACTTGTCGTTCAGAAAACGCGGGTATATCAACGATTCAATACAGTTGAACTTAAAGAATTTATATGGGAAAATAAAGTCATTAGATTAATGATGAATTATAAATGCATCGTTTTATTAGGGGAGATTAACATGGCGAACACAAATGAATTTGTTTTATCCGATCATGGTGAGGCGACTGCAGCGGTTATTCAGGCCGTAGTCAATAAAAGCCGCTATCTTCAAACGCTTCATGAAGCTCTTGAAGATCAAGATGATCGTTTGGTTTATCAATTGATCAATTCTGAAAAATACGCTCGTGAGGTTCAACAAGCTCGACACATATCGGCTGATCCGGGGAATGAGTCATTAGTTGAAGATCTACATGATCAGTTGAGTGCCTTTTTAAGTCAAAAATTAATTATATTTTTGCGTAATAGGTATCCCTTTTTTTATTTTGAAGAGATTGGCGAGGGACAGTATCAGTTCTATTTTGGAAACTGGTGGGGTCGTCGCTTATTTGGGACCCTTGATGTTTTAAATGTTTCTTTTGATTTTGACGAGGTAGAATATCAAAAATTAGCACGGACATTTGCTTTAGAAACACAGCAAAAAAGATTAAATAGCGATCAAATCGAACAAATCTCATTAGAAAATGATAAATTACAAGAGTTGATCGACTCTCAAGAAGAACGAGATAATCAAAAAGCAGAGCTGCGTTCTCAGATCAAGCAAATCTCCCAAGAAAAAGTCATGCCATGGGAAGCTAATCGCCAAAAGGAAGAAAAACAAGCGTTGATCGATAAATTGACGGAACTAACTGAGATTGATGAATCTTCAAATAATGCTTTCCAGCAGATTAGACAAAATGAAAATCGCATCTTAGAATTGTCAAAGGAAGATACTTTATTGAGTTATGAAAAGCAAAGTATCATCGCAAAATTTGGCAGTTTTGAGAACTTTGAGGCGCAAAATAATGTTTTATATCGTGATTATATTGCAAATTTAATTGCTACTAGAGGGCGGGTGAGCGCTGATGAATAAAGAAAGCCAAAACGAAACGATTGTCTTTCAACCTGATGGAACAAGTACAGGAGTCAAACAAAAAGCAGTTATCAGCACTTCAGCCCGTTTACAAAATTATAATGATCAACTTAAAGAAGGATTGCAACACGGTATTTCTTTTACTAAGTTACTTGATCAAATGGTCAGCACTAATGATCCACATGAATTATTAGATGCTGCTTCAAAATTGATTTCTTTTCGTTTGAACACTGCATTTTTGGTCTTTCCGCAACAATACAGTCAAGCTGATTTTTATTTAATTTTTTTAAGTAGGTTATTGCAACAACATAGTAGTGATCAATTGATTTTGCAATCGAGTGATCGCAACCGGGAGTTATATCATGAATTTCCAGGAATCAATACTGCTGGCTATTTTATTTTCCAAATTGATCCTGTTAATGAAGGTGGAGCTTATTATGTTGAAAAACAAACTGGTGAAAAGCTGTTTTATTTGAATTTTTCAAAGCATATTTTAAAATTTAATGCAGCGGCGATCACATCTCTTTTGGTTGTTAATTACCAAGAAAAATTTGTTTACTCAACTATCAAAAAGTTCATCTTATTACTTATTAAGATAGGAGATTTCTTTAAGGAAGATTATGGATTTGATGTAGACTTTAATATTTTGGATCCTTCTAATTCTGCCGTTTACCCGATCATTAAAACAGATCTTCCGAACGGAGCTTTGGATAAATTGTTTGTTGTGGCTTCTCAGGCTGGTTACATGTTAAAAGCAGGAAGCAACGGAGAAGCTATCTTGGAATTAAAAGCAGATTTGGTGGTTACTTTCGGTGATGAAAATCAGTTGATTGGTAATGGGCGATCTCAATGGGCTATCAATGTTAAGGATAAAGAAGAAGACTTGTCTTGGTTTGACATAATTTTTAATTATGACTTTATCCGTGATTGGTATTTGAATAACTTAGATGTGTTGGAAATTCAAACTGATCGTAGATATTTTAACTAAAGAAGGATATTTTTGTGAAAGTTAATGAAATGAGTGTTATTGCGCGGCATGCAATGTTGCCGTCATATATAAGCATGGCAAATTTCTCGGAACGGGAACGTCAAGCTGCATTGTATACAGATCTGTCATTATCAGTCAGTGAGCTTTTTTTGGAGGTGCAATCTGATAAGTCGCAAGTAATTTTGGACAAATTTTGTAATAGTGTCTGCAGGTTCTTGCTTGTAGCAAGCAGTCAAAACTTGTTAGATAAATTCTTATTAGATAAAATACAATTTGCTCAATTTAAAAATAAGTGGGCAAGCAAGTCATTCAATACAGTTTATTTGATTATGGAGCAGCAAATATTAAATGCTTATTTTAAGCATCAAATGGATGATTTGATTCATGCTTGGCATATGTTATTAAAGTTTGGGGCAGTAGACTTGCGTTTTTCAGAAGAAGAAATCGAGGACAGGTTTTTTCAGCTTTTTTCAAAGTAAAGTTGAAAAATAGTTTAAAAAGGAACTCGAGTCTGTAGATTTGAGTTCTTGTTTTTTAAAACGATCATTCACTATATATACAATCATTCAAAATAGCTCACTCTTCTTTTAGGGTGAGCTATTTTGAATACAAAAACATATAGGATGGTGGATTTAAAAAGCTTTTAATAAGAAAAATAATTGACAAAATTTTTAAAAATATATTTTGTAGTCTGGCAATACAAAGTATTAATCAGTATTAATATTAGCCGATCCAATAGTTGTGTGCAATTTTTTATCTAATAAATTTTATGCTAGTTTGGAAAAAGATGGTTTGGCTCACATTTATAATTTTGATTTAAGCAATCAGTAGATAAAATTATCTTTTTATTTTTACAGAGTATCTTTTTTGTAAGGTCCAGGGTAACTTAGGAGGAAAATATGGAAGAAAAAGAACAATTATTAGCGGAAATATCGGGATTAGAACCTAAAGTTAAAGAATTTATTAACAAAGGTCAAGCATCTGAAGCGGTAAAATGCCAACAGCAAATTTTAAAAAACAAAATGGAATTGGCAAAATTTAAAAGTTTTGAGTCACGTTAGTTAAGAAAGGAACATAATGTTTTCAAAAGGAAAAATGCAAAATATCAGCGGAATTATCGATCGAATTTATAGTGGCGAAGATGGAAGATCGCAAGAAATAATTGTTAATGGTAGAAGAGTTTTACTAAAAAGTGATCAAAATGCACATGACAAAAGATTTATCTTTTCTGGTGTTTTTACTGTTAATGAAAGTGAAAAGAACGATTATGATGCATATATATTTTGTGTTAAAGCAAAGTTGCCTGAAGTTTTCATATTTAGTGGTGACTCTTATCTTACATTAGTAGATACAAACAAAACAGAAGAGTATCAGCCTTATATTTTGGCCGTACTAAAGAAGAGAGTATAAAATAGTTTGTGTAAATAAATAAAATCCTATTGAAAAGGGAATCCCTTCCCCGTATGATTAAATCGTCAAACCAAACCAAAACGGAGGGATTCCCCATGGAACAGTTTACCAAAGATTTAACCAAAACTCTATTATCAAATGGCGATGTTAAAGAACTTTTTCGCCAACAACTTGAAAAAGCTATTAATCAAATCTTACAAGCTGAGTTAACTTCGTTACTCGGTTATGATCCTTATGAACGTAATGGTTTTAAGGCTAACAATTATCGGAATGGTCAATACTTTCGGTTAATTGATTCCGAATATGGTAAGTTGAAAATTGCTGTGCCGCGTGACCGACAAGGCAAGTTTCATAATCATTTACTTCCAGCTTATTCTCGTCGTCAAGATGCTTTAGAAACTACAATTATTCAACTTTACTCTAAAGGTGTTACCACTCGTGAAATCGCTGATTTGATTGAGAAAATGTATGGTTCTTATTATTCAGCTACAACTGTTTCTAACATTACTGCTCAAGTAACTGAGCAGATTGAAGCTTTTCATCAACGAACCATTAAAGCAAACTATGTTTGCTTATTCTTAGATGCAACTTATTTACCTTTGCGTCGTGACACAGTTCAAAGAGAAGCGGTTTATATTGCCTTAGGAATTACACCCACTGGAATTAAGGAAGTTCTTGATTATCGCATTGCACCCAGTGAAAATGCTGAAGTCTGGTCGGAAATGGCAGCAGATCTTAAGCAGCGAGGGCTTAAACAGGTTCAATTAATTATTGCGGACGGAATGGTCGGACTTCAACCAGCGCTGTTACATGCTTTTCCTAAAGCAAAATTTCAAAGATGTTTAGTTCATGTTATGCGTAATATTAGTACACATGTCCGTTTAAAAGACCGTGAGGTCATTTTAAATGATTTCAAACAGCTTCATTCGGTAACTAATAAAACTGAAGCTCATAAAATGCTTGCCGATTTTTATAGTACTTGGGAAAAGCAATACACAAATCTGATTAGTCACATTAGGTCAATTGAAAAGGAATTATTAGCTTTTTTGGCTTTTCCAGCCGCAATACGCCCAACCATTTATTCAACAAATATTATAGAATCGCTAAATAAAAAGATTAAACGCAAGACTAAAGCAAAAGAACAGTTTCCCAATGAAAAATCATTAGACAATTTCATTGGAGTGCAAGTAATTAGTTACAACGAAAAGAACTTTAATCGAATTCATCGTGGATTCGGACAAGTTAAGGATACATTAGAATCACTTTTCGACTGAAAAGATTTAATTTTATGGAGAAAGGGCAATCCCTTTTTACACAAACTTCTTGACACTCCCCTAAAGAAGGATCATTGGTCGACTATAAAGACAATAAAGAAATAGATGTAAGCAAGTTTTATAATAATTGGAGTATTTTACAGGCTTAGGTATTGGAAATTTAGATGATAGATAGAATAACAAAGTTTATGAGGTTGAGGGTAACTGAACTTTTTTGAAAATTGTTGGCTGAAATTCGTTAAATTAATGTGTTGAATAATGAAACATTATTTAATCCTGAATTATTCATACTTTTCCCTTAAGGACTACTTTTTGTTGTTGTCATGCTAGTTCGCATCTTTTTCGTTTTTCACCTGTTGGGTGTACAAAAAGAGCACATCCTGTGCTATTGTAAAGTCGATGAAAACCACAAAGAACAGGAGTGCTCCTTATGTCAACTTTACATCATGAAAAACTTTTATTCAATGACCAGATCAACATTTCTAATGACGGTGGTGAGTTAGCGAACGATGCCGGAACTTTATTAATTGCTGAATTTCTGCACCAAATTCACTTTGACCAGCTCTTAGAAGATAACTTGCATTTTAAAGATGACCGTAAATATTGTACCTTTCCCTTGAACAATTTATTTAAGCAGTTGCTGTTGCAATTGCTGGCAGGATACTGCCAAGATCAGTCGGCTAATACCTTGTCACACGCCGTTGATTTTAAGCTGGTCTTGTCTCAAGCGGTCGCTTCCCAGCCGACACTTTCACGCTTTATCAATCACATTTCAGCGTCTGGGCTCTTTTCAGTCAAATCATTGCTCGGCTCGGTAGCTCACTTTGTTCTTGGGCAGCTAAATCAACATCAGCTGATCCTTGATCTAGATTCGACACATGCCGATACGTTTGGTGACCAAGAAAAGAGTGCTTATAACGGTCACTACCAGACCAACGGTTATCATCCTTTACTAGCCTTTGATGCTTTATCGGGCTGCTTGTTGAATGCTCAATTACGCCCCGGCAATCGCTATACTTCCCAAGGTGCGACTAAATTTTTATTACGGAGCTTACGGGCCTATGACGGATCTTCCCTGGATGTCTTAGTGCGGGGAGATTCTGGTTTCGCAGCTCCAGGGATCTACCATGCGTGTGATAAAAAGCAGGCTAAGTTCGTGATTCGTTTAAAAGCGAACTACCAGCTCCAAAGTCGGGCTGAGCACCTGATCCAAGTGGGTGACCAGGACTTCACCGAAGCTGAAGTCCAATGGCATGTCCTGCGAGACTATTGTCCTCAAAGTTGGTCACGACCTTATCGTGTGATTATTAAATCAACGCGGCCGGCGGGCAACTTTCTGTTTGACCATGAGTTTATCGTGACCAACTTGGAAGAATTAAGCGGTCCACAAGTCTTTGCCCTCTATCACCAACGCGGTTCCATGGAAGACTTGATCAAAGAAGTTAAACGTGGCTTTCACTTTGATAAAACGGACAGTTCTAGTTTTGAGGCCAATGAGTTCCGGATGCTGGTAGCTGGGGTCGCTTATAATATACTGCAAGCCATGAAGAACTTAGTTTTACCAACAAAGCTTAAACACGCTCAGGTCGGGACGATCCGTTTTAAATTACTCCATGTGGCAGCTAAGGTCACGCACCATGCGCGTCAAGTCTGGGTCCATTTATCTCAGACCAATGTGTTCGATAAATTATTTTGGCAGACACTGTTCAAGATTCAAAATCTAAAAATATATCCGCTGTGAACTCACAAAATAAAAAATGTTTTTCTTAGGGAAAGGGTGAAGTCTGTCCTTTTTTAAACAGTCCGACAACAAAACTAACAAAAAGCTGCTTTTTTTACACACTAAAGTAACTTTGCACAAAGTTTTAACTGCAACGAAAAGTATGAATAATTCAGGTTTAATGGTAATTTTTAATCAAAAAGTCTTTTCGAACACTAAGCCATACTACTTGGAAATCGATCAAGCTTGTAAGCGCTTTTTAACTAAGAACATCATTAAATCATCTTAATCCAATTTTTAGTAGAAAAAAATGAATTAACGTTTATAATAATTTTGGGAGAGAGAAATGATCACTATGTTCTCTACATTACACAGGCTTAGCGGCCTGTGTTTTTTGGTTTTACACAATTATCTATCTAAAAAATTTTATGTTAAAGTTAAAAGGTTGGCAACTCCTAGCTAACATAATGTAGTTTGATACATTAGTCACTTGATATCAAGAGGATAGGCTAATTATTTTCATACAGACAAGCTCATTCTTCTGGAATGAGCTTTTTTCAATGTTTGGAGGCAGAATTAAGTTTGATTTAAATTTTTTAACTTATAGTGGAAATGAGGAATCAATGTAGTATTATCAGACAAACTACAAGGAGGTTCAATTATGATATATAGATATGTCAGATTTATCTTAGGTATTTGCCTAATGATTTACGTTGGCCGGATCATTGTTAAAGGGATCGAAAACTTGCCCAAAAGTGGTTCATACATTATCGTAGCACCACATCATCACTTTATTGACGCTATAGTATTTGCCACACAAATCAGAGCTACAGACTTTTTCTTTATTGCAAAAAAGGAATTATTTAAAAATAAGATTTTTTCCTGGTTTTTAGGCAAACTAAATGCTTTTCCGGTCGACAGAAAAAATCCCTCTTTAGCTACTCTTCAATTTCCGATTAAAAAACTGACTGAAAATCAGCAATCATTTGTAATTTTTCCAACTGGTTCACGTTATTCTAGCCAGCTAAAATCAGGTTATCTGTTGATTGCGAAGAGCAGTAAAAAGCCTATCGTTCCAGCAAAATTTGAATTTAACAGTTGGGGTAGATCTAGATTGACTATTGGAAAACCCTATTTTATTGCTAGTGATGAAAGGTTAAGCAAGAAAGAGAAAAAGATTTTGAACGAAGAACTTGAATTGAAATTTGCAGCTTTGTAATTCCAAATAAAATGAAAAATACCCTTTGAATTGTTTAGCAAGAACAAACTAACTAGGAGAGAGTCTGTTAGACTTTGTGGTAGTACGAAAGGATGGTTTTTTCATGTTGTACAAGTATTTATGGAAACAGGTGCATGCTACCATATAATAGTTGGCATTCCCTAGTGTTAACAACTCTATATTTCGTTTTTCAACTGAATAAAATAAGCTCGCTCCCAAATGGAACGAGCTTATTTTTGAAGTCAAATTTGGGTTCGAACTAAAATTGTAAAGATAATGATTAAAATTGTGTTGATCTAGAACTTGCAATAAACGATTTTTAATTTAGTTTGGTGCGGTTAATGCTTGAAAAAAGGTTCTTTTTTACAAGTTACTTATATTCAAAACTATCGCACCCATCATCTTTAAAGTTTTCTACCTATATAGTAGGATAACGAGCAGTGACAAACTATAACAATATTCGTTTAATAAAATGGTAGAAAGCAAAGAACAAAAGAAAGAGTCTGTAAAATGGAACAACGATAATCGGCCACATCGTTCATATTTGTCTGGTCGTAGTCGCAAGCACGCAGTTTTATTCGTAATATGGCTACTGTAGATGACCTAAACGAGTTACAATAGAGTTCATTGATGAAAAAAATTAATCCACAGTTTCGAGTGATCGGAGCTGTTTTTATGTCCATTTTTGTCCATCACTCTAAAAGTTTTTAGTGGTTTTTAATGGTTTTTGTATCAAATCACAAAAAAAGAACGCCGGTATAAAGGCATTCTTACATTTTTGATTCGTTCTAATTTGATATATAATGATTCGGGAGAGATTCGAACTCTCGACAATCCGCTTAGAAGGCGGATGCTCTATCCAGCTGAGCTACCGAACCAACAACAAGGTATATTATAGGCTAGATATGTAGATTATGTCAAATACAATTTTTGCTCTTAATTAAAAGCTTTTTAACGAATAAATATTGACACGTAGTTTCTTTTCTGCTAACATTAACACGTTGTATTTGTGCATGTCACAACTACAACCGCGCGTTTTAAGTTTTTAAGTACTCAGGTAAATTGAGTCACTACATTACGGCGAGTCTAAGTCAATTACAAGGAGGTGCACATTGATGTACGCAATTATTAAAACAGGTGGTAAACAATACAAAGTTGAAGCCGGTGAAGCAATCTACGTTGAAAAGTTAGCTGCAAACGCAGGTGACAAAGTTACTTTTGACCAAGTTGTTCTTGTTGGCGGTGAAAAAACTGTTATCGGAACACCAGTTGTTGATGGTGCTAGTGTTACTGGTACTGTTGAAAAACAAGGCCGTGAGAAAAAGGTTGTTACTTTCAAGTATAAGCCTAAGAAACATTCTCATACAAAACAAGGTCATCGTCAACCATACACAAAGGTTGTTATTGATGCTATCAATGCCTAACCAGATTTAAGGAGTTGCATGTTGCATGATCAAAGCGCATTTTTTGTCTAATAATGATACTTTTTGTGGTTTTTTGTTAAAAGGACATGCTGATTCCGGCGAATTCGGTTACGATATTGTTTGTGCTGCGGTTTCTGTTTTAGCAATTAATACTGTTAATAGTTTAGAACAGTTAGCATCTGTGACACCTCAAGTTGTCTCGGATGACGATAATGGCGGGTATCTTAAAGTTTCACTTGAAAAGGATGAAGCTAAAAAGCCTGCAGTTCAATTATTGTTAAAAAGTTTTAAACTAGGGATCCAAAGTATTATAGATAATTATCGAGATTATATAACTATTGAAAATGAATGATCAACCAGGAGGTGTTCGTGTTATGTTAATGAATTTACAGTTCTTCTCCCATCATAAAGGGGGCGGTTCGACTTCTAACGGGCGTGACTCAAAGGCTAAGCGTTTGGGTGCAAAACGCGCCGATGGTCAAACTATCACAAGTGGTTCAATTTTGTATCGTCAACGTGGGACACATATCTATCCAGGTATGAACGTTAAAATTGGCGGAGATGACACATTATTCGCTACTTCTGCAGGTGTCGTAAAATTTGAACGTAAGGGCCGTGACAAGAAACAAGTTTCGGTTTATCCTACAGCAGAATAATTTTTACGTGCTCAGTGCCGGGATTCCACTTGTGGGGTCCCGGTTTTTTAAACGCAAAATACACACAAGTTAGTTATGATCCGAGTCCAAACCAAATTTAGTAAATGTTCTCTGGACCAACTATTTGCTATACTAGTAGTAATAGTTTTAAGAAAGGTATGATGGTAATGGCTTCGAGTCGAGTAAAAAAGTTGCAGGATAAGTTTTCAGGATTAAAAATTGATGGATTCCTAGTGACAGATCCGTTGAATATATATTATTTAAGTGGTTTTACTGGTGACGCAGGTGTCTTGTTAATTACAGAGGAAAACAAGTACTTAATTACTGATTCTCGGTTTGAAGAACAGATCAAGACTGAAAATCCAGATTGGGGTTCGGTGATCACTAGAAATTATCTAAAGAATGCTTGCGAGATAGTAGCTAAAGAGCATGTAACTGTTATTGGATTTGAAAATACGATCGATTACGCTTCTTACGATTTTTTGGATGAAACTGCACTCTGCGATATCGTTCCTTTCGACGGATTAGTTGAACAATTAAGATCTATCAAAGATGAGCAGGAAATTGCTTTAATAAAAAAGAGCTGTGCATTGGCGGATGATGGTTTTCGTTTTGTCGTGGAGCAGTTACAAGCTGGGCAAACAGAACTGGACATTGCTAATGACTTAGATCATTATATGAAAAAGCATGGGGCCTCAGCTCAGTCGTTCGAAACTATCGTAGCTAGTGGAGAGCATACTACTTGGCCCCATGGTACTGCTACTTCCCGTCAAATTATGACTGGTGATCTGATAACTTTAGATTATGGTTATTTTGTTGATGGCTACACTTCCGATGTTACGCGGACTTTTAGTTTGGGTGAACAAAATGAACAAGTTAAAGAAATTTATCAGTTAGTGCTTGAGTCTCAGCAAGCAACAATTGAAGCAATCAGTGCCGGAGTTAGTGGTGCACATTTAGATGAGGTCGGGCGTTCATTGATAGAAAAAGCTGGGTATGGCAAATACTTTAATCATGGCATGGGCCATGGTATCGGTTTGGATATTCATGAATTGTCCAATGTTGGTCAAAGATTTGTCGATATAATGCAGCCTGGTCAAATTATTACGATTGAACCTGGCGTTTATGTTCCCGGTGTTGGCGGAGTCAGGATCGAAGATGATGTTTTAGTGAACGAAAGTGGTTATGATGTTCTGACACATTCTGATAAGAATTTGTTGGAGCTATAGTTGTTTGTCAACTTGACAAAGCTGTAGATCCACGTGAAAATGAAGTGTAATAACTTTTGATTAAACAAGTATTAACTATGTATACTTTAATGGTATTTGCCAAGGAGGATTATATTAGATGATTTCAGTAAATAACTTTAAGACAGGCTTGACTGTCGAAATTGATGGTGAATTATGGCGCGTTGTTGAATTTCAACACGTTAAACCAGGTAAGGGTTCAGCTTTCGTTCGTTCTAAACTGAAGAATTTACGGACTGGTGCGATTCAGGAAAAAACATTCCGTGGTGGTGAAAAAATCAACCAAGCACAAATCGACCGTAAAAAGATGCAATATTTGTATGCTGATGGTACCAACCATGTCTTCATGGATACAACAACGTATGAACAGTTAGAACTCCCAGAAGAATCAATTAAAGATGAGTTGAAATTCTTGAAAGAAAACACCATCGTCAGTGTCATAATGTATGGCTCTGAGACGTTGGGCGTTGAATTGCCAAACACTGTTGATTTAGTAGTTTCTGCAACAGAACCTGGTATCAAAGGTGACACCGCTTCTGGTGGATCAAAACCTGCGACAATGGAAACAGGTCTTGTTGTGCAAGTTCCATTTTTCGTAAATGAAGGAGATACATTGACTATTAATACGGTAGACGGAACGTACATTTCGCGTGCCTAATTAATAAGGGGGTTTAGTAATGTCTGACGAAAACAATATTGTTTTGACCAGCAACCAGCCAGACCTAGGAGAAATCAAGATCGCACCTGAGGTTGTCGAAGTGATCATTGGGATTGCTGCCAGCCAAGTTGAAGGTGTTTACTCAATGCATGGTTCTATTGCAAATAGTTTTTCGAAATTATTTGGACGTCAAGACCGAAAGCAAGGTGTTAAACTTGCAGCAGCTCAAAATGAGTTAAAAGTTGATGTTAATGTTTTCCTAAATTATGGAGTTTCTGTCCCTAAAGTAGCTTCTGCAATTCAGGATAAAGTTGCACAGCAGGTTTTGTTTATGACTGGTTTGAAATTGGCATCAGTCGATGTTCATGTCCAGGGAGTAGTTCCCGAAAAGGTTGAAGCGACGGTTGACCCAAATAATATTTTTGGAGAAGAAAAAGAGGGTAAGAAGTAATGGCTACTACAAGACATCAGGTACGCCAGGGTGCTTTTCAAGTTTTATTTGCCCTACAGAGCAATTTGGATGCAGATCCTGATTTGGTTTGTCAGCAAATTTCAGAGGAAGAATTCGGGCTTGAAAGCGTTCCAAAATATATGCAAACTTTGGTCCATGGTGTTTTGGAACACCAAGCGGAAATTGATAGTTTTCTAGAAACACATCTTAATTCAAAGTGGTCACTGGATCGTTTGAGCAAAACAGATCTCTTGATTTTAAGAATTGCTGTGTTTGAAATTAAGTTTGAAAGTGAAACTCCCGACAAGGTTGCGCTAAATGAAGCCTTAGAGCTTGCAAAAGCGTTTAGCGACGACAAGTCACGACGTTTCATCAATGGAGTTTTATCTAACCTCTTATAATATTAAAAGTCTGAAGCAGTTATTGTTGCTCAGGCTTTTTAATTTATGTTTGATAAATGATTGGATTAGTTTTGCATTGGGCAATGTGCTAAAATTGAAAGTAAATAATTTCTGTTGTGAGGTAGTAGCATGGTAGTTTTAATGGATGGAAAGAAGCTTTCTCAAAAATTTCAGATATCTTTGTTAAGCCAAACGACTTATCTCAAAGAGCATGGGATCGTTCCAACATTGGCGGTTTTGGTAGTGGGTAATGATCTTGCTAGTCAAATTTACTTTCGGAGTAAGAAAAAACTGGCTAATAAGTTGGGAGTTAATGTTCACGATCGGCTCTTACCTGAGAATTCTTCTGAGCAAGATATTATCAAGATCATTCAAAATTACAATGAAGACCCGCTTGTTCATGGTATTTTGGTCGAATTGCCGCTCCCAAAACATTTGGATGAGAAAAAAATGATAGAGTCGATTTCTCCCGCTAAAGACGTTGACGGTTTTCATCCGTACAACATTGGGAGTTTATTTATGAATGATCCGGGCCCTATTCCGTGCACGCCAGCTGGGATCATGGCATTATTTAATGAATATCACATCCAGCTCGCGGGCAAACAGGTGGTGATAGTTGGTCGCAGTAATATTGTTGGTCGTCCTTTGGCTGCAATGCTACTCAACGCGGATGCCACTGTTACTATCGCGCACAGCAAGACTGTCGATCTGGAAGAGGTCACTAAGAAAGCCGACATTTTGATCGTTTCAATTGGGCAGCCCGAAATGATCACAGCCAAGTATATCAAACCAGGTGCAGTGATCATTGATGTTGGGATCAATCGTTTGTCTAACGGCGAAACTGTAGGAGATGTCAACCAAAACGATGTGAAAAAAGCAGCTGATTATCTGACCCCAGTTCCGGGTGGTGTTGGCCCCATGACAAGTGTGATGCTAATGAAACAAACAATTGGCTTTGCAGCAAAGGAGTTGAAAATTTGACTACAGATAAATATTTAACGGTTACTGCTTTGACACGTTATCTGCACAAAAAGTTTACTGTCGATCCCTATCTTCAAAGAGTGTTTTTGACAGGTGAAATTTCAAATTTTCGTTTACGTCCTAGACATCAGTACTTTAGTATAAAAGATGATAATGCTAAAATAAGTGCGGTAATGTTTCAGTCTAATTTTAAACGTGTGAAATTTATACCTGAAGAAGGCATGAAGGTCTTGCTCGTTGGCCGGATAGATTTATATGAGCCTAATGGTACATATCAAATAAATATTGAAAGTATGCAACCGGACGGTGTAGGTGCTTTATATGAGGCATACGAACAATTAAAGAAGAAACTTGCTGCTGAAGGGCTCTTTTCTGTAGAAAAGAAGAGGATCCCTCGTTTTCCGCAAAAAATAGCTGTGATCACAAGCCCATCAGGTGCAGTCATTCGTGATATTATGACAACTGTTAAACGGCGCTATCCGATCGCTCAACTTGTTTTGTTTCCTGCAGTTGTTCAAGGAGAACAAGCCGCAGATTCTTTGGTCGGCAGATTAAAAGAAGTTACGCAACATGAGGATTTTGATACTGTGATCATTGGTCGTGGCGGCGGCTCAATTGAGGATTTGTGGCCTTTTAACGAAGAAAAAGTTGCACGCGCGATCGCAGCTGTTAAGATTCCAGTGATTTCTTCTGTCGGACATGAAACTGATACTACAATTGCCGACCTGGTGGCTGATTTACGTGCCCCAACACCAACTGCGGCAGCAGAGTTGGCTACACCGCTCCTTTCAGATGAGATATTAAAATTAAAGCAGCAAAGATTACGGTTAGTGCAAGCGATGAAGACAGTCTTAGATCGCAATGAACGTCAAGCAGCACGGCAAATCGATTCATATATATTTAAAACGCCGGCTCGTTTGTACGAAGGCTATTTACAGAAACTTGACTTTTTGAATTCTAAACTTGAAGCAGCTTTTGGACAAGAACTATCGCGTGTTCAGCGAGAACAATTAGAGTTGAATAGTCGTTTGAAAATGGTAGATCCTAAACCGCGTCTTAAGAGATCAGGGTCAATTTTGGCTACAAATAAGCAGCAATTACAGCGAAATATGCAACTTTATTTAGTTGCAAAGAAAAATGAGCTAGCGCAACAGGTGAGCAATTTGGATGTACTCAGTCCTTTATCTGTTATGGGACGTGGATATTCTTATGTCAGTCATGCTGGTAAGATCACTAAAAGTGTTAAAAATCTAGATGTAGATGATAAGGTAGTTTTGCATATGGCAGACGGAATTGCGGATGCGCGCATCATCGATACCAAGGAGGAGCAAGGCAATGAGTGAAGATACAAAAGAACCAACATTTGAAGAAAATTTGGCTGAACTTGAAAAAATCGTTTCTAAATTGGAACAGGGGGATGTCCCTTTAGAGGAAGCGTTAGATTCTTTTCAAAAGGGAGTTAAGCTCAGCAAAAAGTTACAGGGTACTCTAGAAAATGCTGAAAAAACTTTAACCAAAGTGATCGATGAAAATGGTGAGGAACAGGTTTTTGAGCAGGAGCAAGATGATAATGAGTAATAACAGTATTTCAAAGCTGCAAGCAAGTGAGATCAATGAACTAAATCGGCAGATGGAAGCTCGTCTGAATTCCTTGGATAACCAGGACACTTTGCGTGCTGCAATGCGTTATTCAGTAATGGCTGGCGGTAAGAGGATCAGGCCTTTGATCGTCTTTGCAACGTGTGCGAGCTTTCAAACGCCAATTTCTGAGGCTGTCTTTGCTGTTGCTGGCAGTTTGGAATTTATTCATACTTATTCGCTGATTCACGATGATTTGCCTGAAATGGATAATGACGATCTTAGGCGGGGGAAGCCAACTAATCATAAAGTTTACGGTCAGGCTATGGCAGTTTTGGCCGGTGATGCTTTATTGACGGAAGCGTTTGAGTGGTTAACTGAAGCAGGGATTTCACCAGTTGATAATTTGAAATTAGTCCATAAGTTGGCAAAAGCGGCTGGTCCTAAAGGAATGGTCGATGGTCAGTCTCGTGATATTCTCGGAGAAAAGCAGCAATTGACTTTAGAACAGTTAAAAGTCTTACATGCTGGGAAAACTAGTGCTTTGATCACTTACGCTTTTGAAGCGGGAGGAATATTGGCCGGCGTTTCCGACCAACACCAAGCACTATTGCGAGAATTCGGTTTGCTTTTTGGATTAGCTTTCCAAATTTATGATGATATTTTGGATGTAACTTCAACACAAGAAAAGATGGGAAAGGCTGTTCACAAAGATAGTTTGGAGCACAAAAATACTTACCCGGCTTTATTAGGTCTCAACGAGGCTAAACGATCACTTGAACACACATTGTCACAGGCTGGCAATGTGTTAAAACAATTGAATGACTTGGGTGTGCAAACAGAACTGTTTGACGAATTACTAGGATATTTTAAAATATAAGGTAGGAAAATGAAAAAAGAACGAATTGATGTATTATTAGTACAACAAGGCTTGTTTGATAGTCGTGAACAAGCAAAAAGGGCTGTGATGGCAGGAGAAATTTTAGGGGAAAACGAAGAACGTTTGGATAAACCCGGTATGAAAATCGATTCTTCTGTCAAACTTCATTTTAAAGGGACAAAGATGCCTTACGTTAGTCGTGGGGGCTTAAAACTTGCAAAAGCCTTAAAGGTGTTTAAAATTGACCTGACCGGACGTACAGTGCTGGATATTGGGTCTTCTACTGGCGGCTTTACGGATGTAGCCTTACAAAATCATGCGCGCCTTAGTTATGCTCTAGACGTGGGAACAAATCAACTGGTTTGGAAACTTCGTCAAGATAAACGCGTGATAGTGATGGAAAATACTAATTTCCGCTATAGTAAGTTAGCAGATTTTAAAGAGGGACAGCCAAATTTTGCCTCGATCGATGTTTCCTTCATTTCTTTACGCTTGATTTTACCGACCTTGTATTCAATTTTAGAAACTGGACGCGATGTTGTTGCCTTGATCAAGCCGCAGTTTGAAGCAGGTAGAAATAAAGTCGGGAAACACGGCATAGTGCACGATGAGCAGACTCATTTGGAAGTTTTAGATGATGTTTTAGGATTTGCCCAAAAAAGCGGGTATAATGTTAGCGGGTTAGATTTTTCACCGATTACTGGAGGAACGGGTAATATTGAATTTATCGTACATTTAGTGAAGTGTCCTGAAGGTGAGAAGGGACAAAATCTTCTCCAGGTTTCGCCGGTTGAAGTGGTTAAAAAAGCTCACCAGACTTTACTGCATTAATTTTAGGATTTTGAACTGTCAAGCCGGCAGGATTATTTAAAGTGTGGGGTAAGTGGATTATATGAAGAAACATGAACGACATAAATTGTTGAAACAACTACTAGTGGAAAATAATGTGTATCGGCAAGAAGACCTAGTTGATCTCCTTGCTAAACGCGGTATTGAGGTCACTCAAGCGACGATTTCACGGGATATCAAGCAGTTACAGCTTATTAAGGTCCCTTTAAATGATGGTAGTTATCGTTACACCCTTCCTTCTGAAAAAGAAGTAGATGCAGCTGTCAAACTAAAAAAGACGCTGCAAGATGTATATGTGAGTTCAGATATTCACAATGAAATGTGTGTCTTGAAAGTTCAACCTGGTAATGGGCCCACAGTTTCTGGTTTGTTCCAACAAATGAATTATCCTGAAGTTTTCGCATGTATTAGTGACGATGATACGATTATGATCTTCAATCGTTCAACACAAGCTGCAAGTAAGGTACAAGAAAAAATACGAAAGTTGACAAATGAAGATTAAGCAATGAAGCACTTGTTCTTTAACAAGATTCAATTGTCTACATAGATAGACGCAATTAGGTTTCATCGGAGGCGAAAGTATTTGCTAAGTAGTTTAACTATTAAAAATTTTGCAATTATAGATAAAATTCAAATAGACTTTCAACCTAAAATGACGGTACTAACTGGTGAAACTGGGGCGGGTAAATCTATCGTGATCGATGCTTTAGGGTTATTGGCCGGTGGTCGCGGGTCCGCAGACTATATTAGAAAGGGAAAGAAGAAGGCGTTATTACAAGCTCTCTTTATTTTACCCAAAAATGCTCCAGCCTATCGGATTTTAGACGAGGTAGGTATCAGTTACGATGATAATGGGTTGATCTTGCAGCGTGAGTTGTACCGTAATGGGCACAATATTTGTCGGATCAACGGAGAACTGGTCAACTTGACGAATATGAGGCGAGTCGGTGAGACTTTGATCGATATTCATGGTCAAAATGAGCATCAGGAGTTGATGCGTCCAGACAAGCATTTGTCATTGTTGGACAGTTTTGATAATAAGCAGTTGCGAGCACTTAAAGATAAATATTCTGAGAGCTATCAACAATATCGCAAAGAAAAGGCCAGTCTGGAAAAGAAAGAAAAGAATGAAAAAGACTGGGTTCAGCGGTTGGATATGTTGCAATTTCAAGTTCAAGAGATTAAAACCGCCCAGTTACAGCCTGAAGAAGAGGAGCAGTTGGCTGAAGAAAAAGAGCAGCTGGATAATTATCAAGCGATCCATAATGCTTTAGAAAACAGTTATCAGTTACTTTCAGGGGAAGAAAATGATGCTTTAGGACAAGTTGGTTCTGTGATGGAACAAATGCAGCGTGTTGCAGAGTTTTCTCCTGATTTAGGACAAATTAGCCAGCGTATAACGGATGCCTATTATGGTTTATCTGATTCAGTGCGTGATGTTTCAAATCAACTTGCAACGATGGAATGGGATGAAGACCGGTTAGACCAGATCGAACACCGGTTGGATGATATTCATCAACTGAAGAGAAAATATGGGAATTCAATTTCCGAGATCTTAAATTATTATCAAAAGATTAAAAGTGAACTTAAAGGTATGCAACAAACAGATGCGGACTCCGATGAACAAAAAGAGCGCGTAGATGAACTGTTCAAAAAATCTAAGCAAATTGCACGTCAACTTTCCAGTGAGCGGAAAAAATCTGCTGTCCAGCTCGAAAAAGCTGTTCATAAACAACTGAAAGCTTTGTACATGGAAAAGGCAGTTTTTAGTGTTAAGTTTTTACAGGGAACAGATGAACGGCTCAATTCTGAGGGCCTTGATCAGGTTGAATTTTATATTCAAACTAATCCGGGTGAATCGATGGGTCCTTTGGCAAGAATAGCTTCTGGCGGTGAATTATCACGAGTCATGCTGGCGCTTAAGACCATCTTTGCTCAACGTCAAGGTGTAACAAGTATTATTTTCGACGAGGTAGATACTGGAGTTAGCGGACGAGTGGCCCAGGCAATTGCTGAAAAAATCAGTTTGATCGCCCAAAGCTCTCAAGTATTATGCATTACTCACTTGCCACAGGTTGCTGCTGTAAGTGATCACCACTATCTTGTTACCAAACATGTTCAAGATGGTCGGACAGAAACAAGAGTTGAACGACTGAGGCAGTCTGAAAAAATTGAAGAATTGGCTAGGATGCTTGCGGGAACGGAAATTACAGATCTTGCTCGGAAGCACGCTGCTGAATTGTTAAAAATGGGTCATTCTTAAAAACTTAGCAGAAGAACAGGAAAAAATTAAGTACCGTTTGGCCCTGTCATTAAAGTATGTTTTAGCGCAAAGAGATGATGGAATTGGGTCGGCAAAACTCTTTATTTGCTGGAACTTAACTAAAATAGTAAATAAAAAATGGGTCTACACTTTTTAGTGTTGATGAGCGTTCATCAGCACTATTTTTGTACAAAAAAGGACATCATTTGTCCTCATATGCTACGATTAAAGCGACAAAACCAAATCAAAGCGAGGTATAAATGATGTCCCAAACTGATTCTATCCTAAATTTACTCAATATCCAAGACCCAAATATCAAAATTTCAGCTTGTACTGATTTTTCACAGGCCGGAGTTCACGAAAAACTGCTTTCAGCTACGCTGACTTACCCCGTCGAACGCTGTGTTAATTGTGGTTCCACGAATATCGTTCAGAATGGGACCCGCCTGACCAAGATGAGACTACCCAGCCTAGGTGAACAACCGCTCCGCATGAACTTGCGCAAACAGCGTTATCTGTGCCGGACTTGCCACCATACTTTTAGCGCGCAGACGCAGCTCGCTCCACCTCGGCACTCGATCACCCGCCAAGCAGTCCACGAAATCGCGACTTTGGCTAAGAACTCACTGCCAGTCAAAACGATCAGCCAGACCGTGGGAATCTCAGCTTCCTCGGTTCAACGGATCTTGTATAAGGATCAGCGAGCTTTAGTAACGCCCAAAGAGCTGCCGACAGCTCTCAGTTTTGACGAATTTCGTTCAACTAAGAACTGCTTTTCTTTTATCTGCATTGACGCAAAAACCCATGATTTGGTCACCTTATTGCCAGATCGTCTCTCGCAGACGATCCGCGAGTATTTCACCAATACTTATACACTTTCTGAGCGTCAAAAAGTTCAACTGGTGACCATGGATCTGAATGCGCAGTATCAGACTTTCGTCCGTCGTCTTTTTCCTAACGCCCTGATCGTCTTTGACCGTTTCCATATTGTTCAGTTAGCGGGTCGGGCACTTGACCATGAACGGCTGCGTGTTTTAAAAGGGATCAACGACCACCACGACCGCAACTATAAAGTTTTAAAAAGCAACTGGCGCTTATTCCACTTAGCTGAAAATCAACTTGAGACCTCCCAGGTTAAATATTATCGGGGATTAAATGAATACACGACTGCCCAAAATGTGGTCGATCTGGGACTCAAGAATTTTCCACAGTTCGCAGAAAACTATCAGACCTATCAAACGATCTTAACCTTTATTCGCAACCGCGATCGGGCTACTTTACAACAATTAGTTATGAACTACCGTCCCAATGGTACTGAAATGGATACCGTCATGAGGACCATTCAAAAGAACTACTTAGGGATCAGGAACGCTTGTCTCTATGACTACTCTAATGGGCCGTTAGAGGGGATCAATCGCAAGATCAAAGAACTTAAACGTAGCTGTTACGGATTCAGTAACTTAAGGCATTTCTTTATCCGCATCAAATTGATCCATGCCTAAGATAAAAAATTTAGGTCAACACTGTGGGAGGCAGGTGCGGGCCCATTTCGCTACGCTTCGGACCCGCACCTGCCTCCCAACCCAAACACTTTAATCTAGCTATGGCAGTAAAAAAAGAACCCTACCATAAAGATAGAGTTCTATGGGCCATCAACACTATTTGACAAAGTCCCTAAAAAACGAGCAAACTTATCAAAGTTACTCGTTTTTTTATTTATCTGGCTGTTTTTAGCTAATGAAGTCTCGGTATAAGCCCACAACTTTACCAAGTACGGTAACTGAATCTAAAATGATCGGGGCCATTGTGTCGTTTTCAGGCTGCAATCGAAAATGATCTTTTTCTTTGAAGAATCGTTTGCAGGTTGCTTCGTTGTCATCTGTCATAGCGATAATAATATCACCATTATCTGCGGAACGTTGTTGTCTGACGATCACTTCGTCGCCGTCGAGAATACCAATGTTGATCATGCTTTCGCCTCTGATAGTTAACATAAACAAGTCTTGAGCGGAGTCATAATTAGGTGGCAAGGGGAAGTAGTCTGTTGTTTCTTGAACTGTTAAAATTGGATTACCAGCTGTAACCGTTCCTAGAACTGGTATTTTAGCAGCTTTTTCACTGATACCGAGCGCTTCCATCCCAGCAAGGGTTATTTCAAGGGCACGTGGTTTAGTAGGATCTTTGTGAATATATCCGCGCTTTTCTAAACGTGCAATGTGTCCATGGACAGTTGAGGTCGAAGAGAGATCGACTGCTTCGCCAATTTCACGGACAGTAGGCGGGTAACCCTTTTCATGTACACATTCGTAGATGAATTTTAAGACGGAGATTTGTCGTTCTTCGATTATTTTGGACATCACGAACACCTCATTTAATTTTTTATAGTTCAAGCGTATCATATTATTGTTGCTATTTCAAACTAATGTTCGGATAAAATACTTGAGTTTTTAGTATTAATTGTTTAAGATAGTTTGTATTGGAATTAAAGAGTCTCGTTGTATGAAAAGAGGTCGTAGAAGATATGGATAATGGGATCCCACAAAACTTATTAGATAGGATCAACGAACTGGCTCACAAAAAAAAGGCAAATGGTTTAACAAAAGAAGAACAAGAAGAGCAGCAGCGCTTACGTGAAACCTATTTAAGCATGTTTCGCGAAAACTTTCGCAGTCAGATCGAGATGACGCAGGTTTTTGATAAAAAGGGAAAAGAAGTTACCCCTGAAAAGGTCAAAGATATCCAAAGAAAACGTGGTTTACGTGACGATTAAAAGTTAATAAAAAGTGGAGAAGTTTGTGTAATTTTTGACGACCACTTTATTTTTCACAGTTAATTGTGTAAACTTAACTAAGTAAGCAAAAGTTAAGGAAGGGAGTAGTTGATGATGTCCACACCAGTATGGATAATTATCGTCATCATCGCGTTGGTTTTAGGACTCGTAGGCGGTTTCTACGGTGCCCGCAAGTATATGGAGAGCTATTTACAAAAAACCCCGCCAATCAATGAACAGATGTTAAGACAAATGATGTTGCAGATGGGCCAGAAGCCTTCGGAAAAGAAACTTAACCAAATGATGACGTCCATGAAAGCTAATTATGGGAAGAAAAAATAAAGTCATTTTTAAATAAAAAAGCCGGGTGATCACCCGACTTTTTATTTATCCTTATTTTGTTGAATGTTTTGAAACATCAACGTATTTAAAATTAGGATCGACCTGCTGATCCAACTTTTCAAACTCTGCTTCCATTTTTGCAAATAATTTGTTTTGCTTTTCATCAGTCATTTTTGCTTTGCGGTCAAGATAAATCGGGTCACCAAATGCCACTGTAACACGTTTTCGTGAAAAAAGAGATTTGAAAGTTAATGGTCCCTGGTAAACTGTTGGTACGATCGGTACTCCTGAAAGCTTGGCGATCAATGCGACACCGCCCTTCATTTCTTGTGAGTGTCGTGTCCCAGAAGGAAACATGATCAGCGAGATATCTCGCTTACGTAACCATTTGACGGGTGTTTTGATTGCAGAGGGTCCCGGGTGTTCACGATCGACGGGAAAAGCATTTGCGTGATCCAAGATATAGCGGAGAACAGGGTTCTTAAATAACTCCCTTTTAGCCATAAATGAAAAACGTTTCGGGGATGCAGCCAAGGCAAAATAAATCATATCAAACCAGGCACGATGAGGCCCGACTACAATATAGTTGCCTTCAGGAAGTTTTTCTTTGTTAAGGTAGTGGCTGTTGCCATTAATGATAGCAACTACTATTCGAGCCACAACTCGAATAAATGAGTAGAACATCGCAGTGACATTCCTTTCCAAAATAGTATTGTCAAGAATAATATTACATAGTTATTATACCAGTTGCAAGTTTTGATGAAAGAAAGTGTTTAAAATGAAATTTGATCCGCAATTGAAAAGTGGAGAAAGAGTAGACGAATTGTATGCTAATAATATCAAGATCATTCAAAGTGCAGATGTTTTTTCGTTTTCTTTGGACGCGGTCTTGTTGGCGGATTTTGCGCAGCCAATTTTAAAACAAAAAGGAAAGATCATTGATCTTTGCTCAGGTAACGGGGCGGTTGGTTTATTTTTGACTAAAAAAACGAAAGCCCACATTACCCAAGTTGAGGTTCAAACAAGATTAGTAGATATGGCCAGACGGAGCATTGAATTAAATGATCTGAATGAACAAGTTTCAGTTTTAAATATGGACCTTAAAGATATTTTACAAGAAATAAAAAAAGATTCGGTCGATACGATCACGTGTAATCCACCATATTTTGCTGATCAACCATCTAGTAAAAAAAATCCTAATCCATACTTAGCGTTGGCTCGACACGAAAGCACAGCCTCACTGGCTAATATTATAGTAATTATCAGTGCTTTACTGAAAATGGGCGGTAAAATGTATATGGTGCATCGTCCTGATCGACTTCAAGAAATCTTTAGCTTATTGGAAAAAAACCGCCTTGTTCCTAAAAGGATCCGTTTGGTTTATCCTAAAAAAGGACGTGAAGCTAATATGGTTTTGATAGAGGCAATCAAGGATGGTCGCCCCGGGGGATTGAGATTTGTTCCTCCTGTAGTTGTTTATGACGAACAGGATCAATATTTGCCAGAAGTAAGAAGGATTTTATATGGTGAAGAATAAACACTATTTTTTTTATGTACTTTTTTGCGCTGATGGGACCTTGTATGGAGGATTTACAACTGATTTAAAACGGCGCTTAGAGCAGCATAATTCGGGACGAGGGGCTAAATATACGAGGGTCAGAAGACCAGTTAAAATGATCTATCATGAAGAATTTGACAGTAAGTCTCTGGCCCTAAAAGCAGAATATGCGTTTAAACATCAGCCACGTTCTAAAAAAGAAAGCTTTTTGTCGGCTCATGGAGTCGATCTTGAATCAATTAAAAAAAATTAATGAATTTATTTTTGTGTAGTCAATGATGTGTTGTGTCACGTATAATATAAGTCATGCTATATTTCTCTAAGAATTTTAGCTATATAAAACATGAAGGAGTTTTAGTAATATGAAAATGATTGCTTTTTCAGTGAGAGATGACGAAGAACCATTCTTTAGGGAATGGTCAACCAAAAATAATATTCAAGTTGATTTAATTAAAGATCCTTTGACAGACGAAACAATGGATAAGATCAATGGTCATGATGCAGTTTTAGCCTTACAAACTGGCGAGTATCCTAAGTCATTATTTAACAAAGCACAGAGTTTAGGGATCAAAGTTTTTTCGATCCGCAATGTCGGTGTTGACAATGTTGATCTCAAAGAAGCTTCAGCGAATAATATTGCAGTAACTAATGTGCCAGCATATTCGCCGACTGCGATTGCTGAATTTTCTGTGACTCTATTATTGCAATTGCTTAGGAAAATTGATAATTTTAGAAAACGCAGCGAACAACAAGACTTTCGCTGGGAAGGAAACGTTGGCCAAGAAATTCACGATAAAACTATCGGTGTGATCGGAACCGGCCGAATCGGTAAGGCTGCTATTTCTATTTATCGTGGTTTTGGTGCCAAAATCGTAGCTTATGATCCTTATACGGACTCTAAATTAGCAGCAGAAGGTATCTATGTTGACAGTAAAGAGGAATTATATCAAAAGGCTGATATAATCACTTTGCATATGCCAGCTTCGTTAAAAGATAAGCATATGATCGATGCCCAGGCTATTTCAGAAATGAAAGACGGTGTTTATTTGATCAATACTGCACGGGGGCTTTTAATAGACACAGCAGCGTTGATCGATGGACTTAAAAGTGGAAAAGTTGCTGGTGCTGGTCTTGATACCTATGAAAATGAAAGCCCCTTATTCAACCATGATTTGAGGGGAAAAGAAATCAAAGACCCGCTTTTCAACGAATTACGTGAATTAGAAAATGTAATTGTGACACCACACGTTGCATTTTATACTGATACGGCTGTCAAGAATATGGTTAGACTATCTTTGAACAGTGCAAAGTCAGTCATTGAGACAGGTACAGCGGATTCAATCGTGAATGCTGAATAAAAAGAACTGAGCGTCACTGTTCAATTATCCAGTACTAAATAATTTTTAGGCGATCAGGTCAAATGTTATTGCAATTAACAACGTAATCATTTACAATAAAAATGGTGCCTTTTTAGGTGCCTAATTCACACTCTGTATGCTGAGCGAGTGGTGCTTATTAGATATAAGTTCTCGCCAAATGAATGCAGGGGAGGAAAAAAACTATATTCGGAGGTATTTAGTAATGGCAGTTATTACTATGAAACAATTGCTTGAAGCTGGTGTGCATTTTGGACACCAAACACGTCGTTGGAACCCTAAGATGAAGAAGTATATCTTTACAGAACGTAATGGTATCTATATCATTGATTTACAAAAGACAGTTAAGTTGATCGATAAAGCTTATAACTTTATGAAAGAAACAGCCGAAAATGATGGTGTTGTTCTTTTCGTTGGTACAAAGAAACAGGCACAAGATTCGATCGAAGAAGAAGCAACTCGTGCTGGTCAATACTATGTTAACCATCGTTGGTTAGGTGGTACTTTGACTAACTGGAATACTATCCAGTCACGTATCAAACGTTTGAAAGACTTAAAGAAAATGTCTGAAGATGGCACATTTGATATCTTACCTAAGAAGGAAGCTGCTCAGTTGACCAAACAAATGGAAAAACTCGAGAAGTTCCTTGGTGGTATTGAAGACATGCCTCGTATTCCAGATGCAGTCTTTATTGTTGATCCACGTAAAGAAAGAATTGCAGTTAAGGAAGCTCAAAAATTGAACATTCCGATCGTTGCTATGGTTGATACAAACGCTGATCCTGATGAGATCGACGTTAAGATCCCATCAAACGATGATGCTATTCGTGCCGTACGTTTGATCACATCTAAGATGGCAGATGCTATCATCGAAGCAAACCAGGGCGAAGAAAATGATCAAGTTACCGAAGAAACATTCGTCAAAAAAGATGAAAAAGTAGATTCCATCGAAGATATCGTTGAAGCTGTTGAAGGCAACAATGGTCATAAAGATGCTGAATAGTTAATTTCAACTTAGGCTGTCTTAGATGTTGGGTAAGTTTGCCTAATGGTCTGAGGCAGCTTTTTTAAAGAAAATATTTAATAAGGAGGCCATTGAGTTATGGCAAAAATTTCTGCTTCTCAAGTAAAAGAATTACGTGATAAAACAGGTGTTGGTATGATGGACGCCAAAAAAGCATTAGTCGCAACAGAAGGTGACTCGGCAAAAGCCATTGATTTCTTACGTGAAAAAGGAATAGCTAAAGCTGCTAAGAAGAGTGATCGTGTTGCTGCTGAAGGTTTGGCCAGTGTTACTGTTTCAGGCAATACTGCAGTGATCGTTGAAGTTAATGCAGAAACTGACTTCGTTGCACAAAATGCTAAGTTCAAAGACTTAGTTAAGCATATCGGTGAAGTTCTCTTAGAAAGCAAACCTGCTGATGTTAAAGCAGCATTAGCTGTGAAAACAGACAAAGGGACTTTGAACGATGAATTGATCGAAGCAACACAAGTTATTGGTGAAAAAATTAGCTTGCGTCGTTTCCAAATCGTTGAAAAAGAAGATAGTGACAATTTTGGTGCATACTTGCATATGGGTGGTTCTATCGCTACACTGGTAGTTGTTGCCGGTGCCGATGAGTCAACAGCTAAGGATGTTGCAATGCACGTTGCTGCTATCAATCCTAAGTTTGTGAGCCGTGATCAAGTTCCTGAAGAACAAGTTGCTCATGAAAAAGAAGTTTTGACTGAAGAAGCTAAAAATGAAGGTAAACCAGAAAAAATCATCGAAAAGATGGTCAGTGGCCGTTTGAATAAGTACTTTGCGGAAATTACCTTGGATGATCAAGACTTTGTTAAAGACTCAGACCAAACAGTTGCTAAGTATGTTGCATCTAAAAATGGTAAAGTTAAGAGTTTTGTTCGCTTCCAAGTTGGTGAAGGTATCGAAAAGAAGCAAGAAGATTTTGTTTCAGATGTTATGAGCCAAATTAAGTAAGAACCGAAAAAAGAAAGCCAAGCGGCTTTCTTTTTTTTGGGTGCGCCCGGCATGGGCAGTAACTAGGCGGTGTAAGTCCGCTGTGAGCCGTAGTGGCCGGTATCACGAGTCGAAGACAAGGGTGTCTATCGTGAGGTAGAATCTGAAGGAAGTCCTAGACGAAACATCGAATCGATGAACAAGAAGTGGCTAAAAGGCTGGAAACGGTGGGATGAGATTGCCTAACAAATCGAAGTCCCTGACCACTCGAAACCGTCACAGTAAAGCCAACGGTTTGATGCGAAAGCTACTGCTCTTACCCGGGGAGGTCTGTCATGGTAGTTCTCTCAAGCTGGAAGTTATTTCTGGCAGGAACAGGCTCAATAGTAATGTTGAGTTGTCCATGACAGAAGTCAGCCGAGGCCATAGTAGCCAGTAATGGTGAAGGGCTGAACAACAATAATTTTGATTCATCCTGGAGGTGGAAACAATACGACAATCGCAGAAAACAGAAAATAAAGCTGACTA
Organism: Ligilactobacillus acidipiscis; assembly: GCF_900116935.1. Lineage (NCBI taxonomy): Bacteria > Bacillati > Bacillota > Bacilli > Lactobacillales > Lactobacillaceae > Ligilactobacillus > Ligilactobacillus acidipiscis. Next base: position 1,414,230 of record NZ_LT630287.1, on the reverse strand, counting down.
CCTGCGGAGGGTAACCCTGGAAGGGTCAGAGCAAACAGGAGCGCGTAGCGTTGTTTCTGGTGAAAAGAGAACTCAAAATGGCTTATTACGTGAGAAGGTCTTAGACCGGAATAATTTAAATCGGGCCTTTGTCCATGTCAAGCGTAATAAAGGGGCTGGAGGAATTGACGGCATGTCCGTTGAGGAACTTGGCCCATACTTGAAAGAGAATAACGTAAAACTAATCGAGGCCTTGCGAACCGAAAGCTATGAACCCCAACCTGTCAAACGAGTTGAGATTCCTAAGCCAGATGGTTCGAAACGTCAGTTAGGAATCCCAACGGTCGTTGACCGTGTGGTTCAACAGGCGTTACAACAGCAACTGTCTCCTATTTTTGAAAAAGTATTCTCAGATAATAGTTATGGTTTTCGACCACACCGCAGTGCACAAAGTGCTGTGAAAAAGGTGGTTGCTTATTATAATCAGGGTTATCACTACGTGGTCGACCTTGATTTAAAGTCCTATTTTGACAATGTGAACCATGATTTACTAATTAAATTTGTTGAAAATTACATTAGTGAGCCATGGGTCTTGCATTTGATTCGTAAGTTCTTGACGAGTGGTGTGATGAATGGTCGATTTTTCGAGAAGTCCGCTAAAGGTACACCGCAAGGTGGCAATATTTCACCATTACTAGCAAATATTTATCTGAACGAGCTGGACAAAGAATTGACCAGAAGAGGACATAAATTTGTACGCTATGCGGATGACTGTAATATCTATGTTAAAAGTAAGCGTGCGGGTGAACGGGTTCTCAAAAGCATCACCCAGTTTTTAGAAAAGGAACTCAAAGTTGAAGTGAATGCAGAAAAGACGCAAGTCGGTTCTCCACTAAGACTGAAGTTTCTAGGTTTTTCTCTGGGTGTGGGACGCAATAGCGCCTACCCGCGTCCTCATCAAAAACCTAAACAGAGAATTAAACAGGAATTGACAAGAATCACCAAGAGAAGCCGAGGCGTCAGCCTTGATAGGATTCTGCATGAAATTAAGCAGAAAATGCAGGGCTGGATCCAATATTATTCCATTGGGAAGATGAAAATCTTTCTCCAACAACTAGACAAATGGTTGCGCTCGCGCATCCGCCAGTATATCTGGAAACAGTGGAAGAATATCGGAACCCGTTATAAAGCATTGATTAAACTAGGCTTGACACCCAAACAGGCGAAAATCTACGTCAATACTCGTAAGGGATACTGGCGCAACGCGCACAGTAAAACACTGTTGATGACCATAACTAATAAAAGACTGGCACAGCGTGGGCTAATAAATCTGTCCAAACTGTACCAGTCTATTCAAGCAAAAGCTTAAGTTGTTGAACCGCCGTATACGGTTCCGTACGTACGGTGGTGTGGGAGGTCGATAGTGTGAACTATCTCCTACCCGATTTTTAAATCGTTAATTCCAAGGAACGTAACCATTTTTGCGGGATCGAATGATCTTGTGCTAAGCTGCGATCTTCTTTCATGATCACTTGGCCGGGATCAATATATGACACGAATTCATTTAGTTCGGCTAATGTAAGAGCGCACAGATGTTTTTGGTAGATCAAGCCAGCAATATTTACAGCATTCGGGTGAAGTAAAGCGGGGTCCAAGAAAGTATTCATATGTTTCAACTGTTGGCTTTGTTCGACCTGAACGATAATACTTTGAGCTGTGGTCGGTAAATTTTTAGCACTAAAGAATTCAGCGAATGGATAAAAAGACTCAAGTAACTGCAGATAATTTTTATCCCAGACGATCGGACGCTGGTTTTGTTTAGCCGTTTTATCATAGCGGTATAGGCGTTCTGGGTCAAAAGGAGATAGTAAGGCGGTTAAAGGCTGGTCTGCTGGATTTTTAGTGATAAACTTCAGCAACATTTCTTGCATCCCGTTTTCTGATAGGATGTTTTTTTGCTCGGAGATCGGCGCAATTTTGGAACCCAAGATCAAGGTGTCCAACTGCTTTTCTCGGAAGGCCTTTTTCCACTTTTTGATTCTTTTTTTGTGATTTCCGTGGCTGTAAAATGAGTCGCAATACCCGATCGTACTATGACTTCCTCTGGCAATTAGAGTGAAACTGCCAAATTGGCCATCGTCATTTTTAAAGGCAGCCATTTGAATACCACCTAATTTCACAGAATAGTTATAAGGTAAAATTTTCAAATTTGCTTGAACTGGTTCCAATAAATCAACTCTGACTAGTTTCTGAATTAATTTAAAAAGCTCAAATGATAAATAAATTGGTTTAGAACCAACATAATTATCTAATAAATCTAAAGTATCAAAATCTATGTGAGTCAATATGATATAGTCATGTTCCCCTAAGTCGGTATCATCAGTCAAGATCGGGTCGCAAAGGATCCGCGTTTGTTCAGAGTTTAAAGTTAGATAATTGTCAGGCAAATGATTCACCACCCTTAATAAAATTTACAGGTTTGCGTCAGTTTTAAAGTTCAAAACTGATAGGTCTGTTGATGCAGTTACTAGTTCGCTGATCAGCTGTTGCATATTTTCCAAGCCTAGTTGCTGCATTTTAATGCTTTGCTGAGTTAGATACTCAGTGCATTTCGTTCCAGTTAATTTCAAGGCTTCTTGGTCGCTGTGGTGCAATAAGTTGCTGAGTGCGATATTTGTATTTTTTTGAGCATCTTTCAAGAATTCTTGGAGTTCGGTATAATGTCCGTCAACTAAGACACCAACAAGTTTATATACCCAATAAGCTGAATCATTGCTATATTTTTGCTGACCGACTTTGTAGGCTGGATGGACATCTGTCGTTCCGGCGTATGTTGGGATGAAAATGCTTTCGGCAGTGACGCCCATAGCCAACCAGTGAATTCCAGCGATTTCAGTAGGAAGCTCAGGACGGAGCTGCAAAATATGAGATTCTTGAGTTTTTGCCAGGCTGATCGGGCGGAATTTATGCTTCTGTTCCTCTGTTCCAAAGCCGAGCGGATCATAAGGCGTATCTTGAAAATGTGAGCCCAAGACATATTTGAAGTCGTCTAGGCCTAATAAGCGGTCAGCTTTTCTAATAAAAGGCAAATCTTGACTCATAGGTTCTTGCTTTATTTCAGGATTGAATACTTTTTGACCATACCACACCCGTGGTGTACTATATATTTCATCTGAAAGATCGTGAGTGCCAAAAATATTGCGAAAATTGAAACTGTTTGGTTGGGGGTTCAAATGATTCTCAGAAACAAATGTCCGTATATTTTTGGCATACATAAAATTATTTGGTTGTGAAAAATCGATTTCTTGGATGGCTAATTGATTAGCCACTATCGCATAAGAATCATCTGGAATTCGTTGTGCGACCCACTGGTGGCCACTCCCTGTTTCGAGATACCAAACTTCATTTTGGTCAGAAAATAAGACACCATTGCTTTCGCTGGTACCATATTTTTCTACTATTTCTCCTAATCGATTTACACCTTCACGCGCAGTGTGGACATACGGTAAAATAACTGTCAGCATAGCTTCTTCACTGATACCGTCCTTAACGAGCGGATCATAGCCCAAAACACGTTCGTTGGCGTAGGCGCTTTCTGTAGCACTCATGGCTACACCGTACTCATTTATTCCATCTTCTTCGAAGACACCAAATTTATCGGTCCACTCCGGTGTCGCAGAATATTTTGCACGAACAGTCGGCAAAGAAAGTTTGAAACCATTGTCTGGTGAAACGAACTTTTGGGGTTCACTATATTCTTTGTGGGCATGGATCTGCATATGCTTAGGCCAAGCACTTTTAGAATCTTCGTTTCTTGCAATAATTGTTGAACCATCGATTGTGGCCTTTTTACCGGCTAGAATGCTGGTACATGCTGAAAAATCATCTTTATTAAATGGCATTATTTTCTCCTTTGATAACTAGTAGGTAGTTTTTGGATGTTTGCAAAAATCTCTTATTTATAGCTATCTTATCATAAATTTTCTTAAATTATAGTAGGCTGGATATCTATTTTTGTTTTTAGATTGGAGATATTGCTTTTTACCGCTACTTTAAGTAAGATACTGATTAAAGAATTTAATTTATTTGAGAATTTGCTATTTAGTGGAGGTCTTTAATTTGCCTGACAATGTACAAAAAAATCAAGCTGGTCACTTACAAATCGGCGGAGTAGACAGTATAGAATTGGCCCAAAAATATGGTACACCAGTAATTGCCTATGATACGAGTGTCATAAAACAAGAAATTGCGGCGTTTAAAAAGACTTTTTTAAATGCCGGCATCAAGCATCGAATTGTGTACGCTAGTAAGGCTTTTTCTTCTTTAGCTATGTATCGTCTTTTGTCAGAATACGATGTTGGTTGTGATGTAGTTTCCGGTGGAGAACTCTATGCCGCGTTAAAGGGCGGAATGGACCCAGAAATGATCGAATTTCACGGAAATAATAAAACACCGGCTGAGTTAGAATATGCCGTCCAAGAAAATATTGGTTGTATTGTTGTTGATAATTTTTATGAGATCGAACTCTTAGATGAGATCTGTTCCGCGCAAAATAAGAAGGTAAGTGTAGTTTTGCGAGTAGCCCCAGGGATCGAAGCTGAGACACATAAATATATTTCAACAGGACAGTCTAACTCTAAATTTGGTTTTGATTTGGATTCTGGTCAAGCCAAAAAAGCATTGACGATGTTGCTGGATGCTGATAATTTAGAGGTGCTGGGTGTTCATTGCCACATTGGTTCACAGATTTTCGCAGTTGCTGGGTTTGAAATGGCAGCCGTTAAAATGGTTCAATTGTTGAAACAGTGGAAAGATGAGTTTAACTTTGATGCACAAGTTTTAAATCTTGGTGGGGGTTTTGGCATCAAATATAATGAAGATGATCATCCGTTAGGACCCGCGCAATTTGTCAAAACTATCGTGCAAACAGTTCAAGCGGAGGCACAAAAAAACGACCTTATGTTACCTGAGATCTGGATCGAGCCGGGGCGTTCATTGGTCGGTGAAGCTGCAACAACTCTCTATACAACTGGTTCGACTAAGAAGGTCCCAGGGATCTGTAACTTTATCGCCGTCGATGGCGGGATGGGGGATAACATTCGGCCAGCGTTATATGGGGCAAAGTACACTGCCTTTTTAGCTGCTGCCCCCAATGCTCGGACTACTCAAAAAGCTACTATTGTGGGTAAGTATTGTGAATCTGGAGATGTTTTAGTCGCTGATCAGGATCTGCCAGAGGTCCATCCGGAGGATATTTTGGCAATACCTTCTACGGGTGCTTATGGATATTCGATGGCTTCTAATTATAACCGAAATGGGCGTCCCGCCGTCGTTTTTTGTGAGAATGGCCATTCACAGTTAGTTCTTAAAAGAGAAACTTATGCAGATATGTTGCATCTAGAAGTTGAATAATGAGTGAAAAAAAGCAAAAACTGCGGAGTTTGTGGAAAACCACAGCTTCGCAGTTTTAAATTAATATTAATTATTGAATAAATCACAACGCAAGATTTTGTTCTAAATATTGCGCAATTCCATCATGATCGTTATCGACCGGTGTGATATTGTCGGCAATATCACGGATCCATGGAGCAGCATTTTGCATAGCAACACCAGTCCCAGCATAACTTAACATTTCAACATCATTTTGTTCATCACCAAAAGCGATGATATCTTCGCGGGGAATGCCGTAGTATTTAGAAAGAGATTTAAGTCCGACTTTTTTATTGATATTTTTGGGTGAAAGCTCCAAGACTGGTGCTGGGCCGCCCCAGACGCTGACTGTCACGTCTGAATCATAAGTCTGTTGAAGCTGATGAGTGATCGTTTCTTTTTTATATGGATCGACTAGCATTGTGATCGCAGACGGATCTTTTGTCAGGTTAATTTGGTTTAATATTTCCTGGGAACGCGAAGCTGCAGGGAAAAAAGGCGAAATTGAACTATCAGTCGAATCTGTTAATGTAAGTCCTTGTCCATGTGCCGCAATAGCTTGGATCCCCAATGTGCTTTTAGCTGCAAGTATTTCTAATACGATCTTTTTTTCAAATGTGATCTCATAAGCATCCTTCCAGTGACGATGCGGCATATGTCCAAGGGCACCATTGAAATTGATCATAGGTGTATCCAAATTTAATTCATCATAATAATCAATGGCCATTTGATCTGAGCGACCAGTTACGATAGTAACGACATGTCCCATATCTGTGGCTTTTTGTAAAATTTGTTTAGTTTTAGGTGAGATCTTTTTGGTGGAAGTCAGGGTCGTTCCGTCTAAATCAAGTGAAATCAATTTTCTTTGCATGTTTTAAGCCCCCTAAATTTAATGGTAATAGGTTAAAATTAGCATAATCAGACAAAATTTGCCAGCTAAAGTTTGAAATGAGCAATTTAGTGGTCCCAAAAGTTTATTTTGGGAAAGGTAATGCGTGGATGCATGCGGTATCAATTAATGGCAGAGACAGCTATGAGAAGAAAGTTTTAAGACCACACAAATTCATGCAGAGTAAAAGTTTAGCTATACTAAAATTTAACGGAGCTTTAAATCAATAAGGATGTATAATCTAGCCTATCTTTGCTATAATTTAGTTTGTTAAGTAATTGGAGGGAATCAGATGATCAGCGTTAGTGAAAAACAGGTTGCTAGTCTACCGGTCTTGGAAGTAGTCGATGCCGTTAGCACCAGCGAAAAGCTGCCTTTAATAGTATTTTATCATGGTTGGACTAATTGCAAAGAAGTCGTTTTAACTCAAGGGTATGAATTGGCCAAGCGCGGATTCAGGGTAATTTTACCTGAGGCTTTGTATCATGGGGTACGGGCTGAAGGAAAAGTTACGGATCATTTCCTTTCATTTTGGGAGGTCCCTTTAAAGTCTGTCCAAGAGTTTACACAACTTATTAATTATTATCGAGAACATGATCTGATACTAAATGATCAAATCGGTGTTGGCGGCTTTTCTATGGGAGGTATCACGACTTGCATGTTGATGGCTGCAAATGATGAAATTAAAGCAGGGGTCGTTTTGTCAGGCACACCACACCCTGTGGAATTTTGTCAACAGATCCTGTCTGCACTGCCAAGTGATGTTGAAATTTCTCCAGCATATAAAAAGAATCAATTGAAATTATTGACAAAATATGACCTCTCGTTGCATCCGGAAAAGATCATGCAACGACCACTACATTTTTGGCATGGTGATGCTGATGAGAAAGTACCATGTGATCTTACTGAAAATTTTGGAAAATCAGTCAAAGATATCCCGGCGGCACAAAATGTGTCGATCCATATTAGTCATGGTGCAAAGCATAAGCTATCGTATGATGTAACACAAGAAATGGTTCAAAAATTTATTAACTATCTTCAATAAAGGAGTCTGAAGGATATGCAAGAGCAAGCAAGAACTACTCAAGAGATCAAAGATGATATTATAGCGCACTTGCAAACAGTGATCGATCCGGAATTAGGAATTGATATTGTTAATTTGGGGTTGATTTACAATGTGGATTTAGAAGATGATGGGACGTGTTTGATAGAAATGACGTTGACAACTATTGGTTGTCCACTGACAAATATATTGGCGGATATGGTTGAATCTGCTTTAAAAGATGTGCCTGAAATTAAAAAAGTCGATGTGGAATTTATTTGGGAGCCGGAATGGACGATCGACCGCATGACACGGTATGCAAAAATGGCTTTAGGTATCCATTAATATTAGAAGGAGTTAACTGATTTGTTTAGAAATAAAACTTTTTTGACATTTTTGAACGCTTGTCTAGCCTTTTTGGCCGTGTTTATTTTTTTTCAGATCCAGCAACGTGACGTCGTAATTAAATTAAATGATCATAATTTGTCAATGGACGCGTATCAAGTTCGGCTTAAAAAGAATTGGACCGCTGCTCAGATCGATCAGAAGCTAAATGATGCAAAAAAAATCGATGACATCCAAGTTCACTATCGACCACGTGGTTCTAAAAAGTTGACCTATTTTTATGGAAAAGGGTCATTCGCGACGCCGCCAATGGTGTCTGGCAACTTTTTTTCTAAAAATGATTTTGTTTCTGATTTAAGTGTGGCTGTCGTTGGACAAAAATTGAATCAAAAGTTATATAAACCCAAGGATCAGCAATATTTAAAACTTAACGGAAGATATGTGCCCGTCATAGGTGTCATGGGCGAAAAGATCAGTTCTAATTTAGATCGGCAAATTTTTATTGCACCTTCACAAAAGAAGTTACAACAGATGAAGGCATCACAGTATGATATTATGATCGATGGCGACAAAAATTTGCAGGCTGCTGAGATCAAAGCCATTTTGCCGATCAGTGAGATTCAGAAAAGCCATTCACAACAGTTTGTAATGACTAGATGGGAATGGGCAACTACGCATTGGCTTGAATTGATAGGTCTTTTGGGAATTTTCGCTGTGATGGCAATTGAGATTTTTTTGTGGCGTTTTTCTTCACACAAATTTTATACTCATATACTCAAAGCAGGTGCTAAGGTCGCACAATTGGCTTTGAATGAATGGTCTAGTTACTCATTGTTTAGCGGATTGGGCATCTTAGCGGGCACTTTTATTGGTTGTTTGACTTTTAGTATTCAAAACTATGCTGCGTTAATTCTTTATTTAATATCATGCTTTGGAGCAGTTAGTTTATTATTTAAATTTTTTGTAAAAAGGGGTATTAAAAAAAGTAAATGAAGTTACCGCAAGAATTTATAGATAAATATCGTAATTTACTAGGTGAGGAATCTGACGCTTTTTTCACTACTTTTGATCAGCCTTCAGAAAAAGGCTTTCGAATCAATCCACTTAAATCAGATCCACAAAAAATTCAATATGCCCTAAATAAACCAGTGGAATATACCAAATATGGCTATTACGGTTCAGTTAGTGGCAAGTCTTTAGAACATCAGAGCGGTTATGTTTACAGTCAAGATCTGAGTGCGATGTATGTTGCAGAAAACGTGACTGTTGCTCCTAAAGCTAGGATCCTTGATCTTTGTGCTGCGCCTGGCGGTAAATCGACTCAGGTGGCTTCATTGATGAATAATCAAGGATTGTTGGTCTCAAATGAGATCAATCATGCGCGAGCTAAGATTTTGGCAGAAAATGTTGAACGGATCGGTGCTAAAAACGTCATTGTTTTAAATGAGTCGCCAGCTAGATTAGCCGAAGTTTTTCAAGATTATTTCGACCAGATCCTAGTAGATGCACCATGTTCAGGTGAAGGCATGTTTCGCAAGGACCATCAGGCAGTCTCATATTGGAATAAGGATTATCCTCAGCAGTGTGCCGGAAGGCAAAAAGAGATCCTTACCTCGGCTTATCAGATGTTAGCCCCCGGAGGCTCGATAATCTATTCAACTTGCACTTTTGCACCAGAAGAGGATGAACAGGTCGTTGAATGGCTGTTAGAGCAATATCCTGCTTTACAGATCCAACCTATAAAAAAGTACCCAGGGATGGATGATGGACGACCGGAATTTGCTGATTCTAACTCAGATCTAAGCGATGCAGTTAGATTGTGGCCCCATCATTTCAAAGGTGACGGCCATTTTATTGCGAAGTTGACTGATACGCGTCCGAAAAAAGCTGCAGTCTCAGTCAAAAAAGTCAAAAAGAAACGAATGAACCAACGACAAAGTTTGACGAAAGAACAACTAGCACTTTGGGAGGATTTTTCTGCTGTTTTGACTGATGGATTTCACTTTTCACTGGCAGACTTAAGATGTTATGGTGATCATTTATACTTTTATCAGCATTCTTGGCCAGACATCTCACATTTGAAATTTATGCGTCCAGGATTGTTATTGGGACAATTTAAAAAGAAACGATTTGAGCCTGCATATACTTTAGCATTAGCGTTGCAGCCGCAAGATTGTAGTCAGATTTTAGAAGTTTCACATGATGATTGGGCGAAGTATGTCCATGGTGAAACGATTTTAGCTGGAGGCTCGTCCTTGAGAAATGGTTGGAAACTACTAGTGTGTGAGGGTAAGCCGTTTGCATTTGGCAAATTAGTTAATGGTACAGTGAAAAATTTCTTTCCTAAAGGATTAAGGTTTGAAGCCTGACTTTTAGTTGTATAATACAAAATATTTAAAAAGCCACAAACCAAGGTAGTTGATTTGTGGCTTTTTGCTATATGCAAATTAATTATAATTGATTTCGAAAAGCTTGTAATTCGGCTGATAAGATGACTTTTTGCTCATGTAGTTCAGCAATATTTTTGCATCCCAGTAAAAGCATTATTTTTGCTATCTGTTTTTTTAAGTCTTTGACCGTTCGATCTAATCCTTCATCACCTTGTTTGATCAAAGTATGCAAAAAGAAACCTGATATGCCGACATTATCTGCGCCCAAAGCTAAGCATTTTACAATATCCAAAGCGGTCCTGATCCCACCAGATGCGGTGATCGAGAAATCGTTGGAAAACTTTTGCGCTGCTAATAATGATTTAGCTGTTGAAAGGCCGACATTTTTTAAAAAAGAATATTCTTTTCTATGGCGACGTTCGTTTTCGATCTCTATAAAGTTAGTTCCACCATAACCAGCAACATCAATATACTGGACTCCGATTTTTTGCAACTTGGCTAGAGTTTTGGGGGATAAACCCATTCCAACTTCTTTAATGATCACGGGAACAGGGCTTTGACGGATCAAACCAGTTAATTGTTCCAGCCAATAAAATTCACGATCTCCTTCTGGCATGACTAATTCCTGAGCAGGATTTAAATGGATCTCAAGTGCTTGGGCTGCTGTCATTTCAATTGCTTTTAAGGCGTCTTCGATACTATGAGATGCGCCTAAGTTCGCAATTATAAAACCTGTCGGGTCATTTTCACGTACAACTTTAAAAGAGTGCACGGCTTCTTTATCATGCAAAGCGACACTTTGCGATCCAGTAGCTAATGCTAAATTATTGACTTGCGCGATTTTTGATAAACGACGGTTGATTTTTCCAGTTTCAGGACTTCCTCCGGTCATTGCGTTTATAAAAAAAGGAGCCGAAATATCTCTTCCGGCTAATTTGGTTGAAATGTCGATCTCCTCAAGAGACAGCTCAGGAAGACTATCCAAGAGCAATTGCACTTCGCCAAGATCATTCGAAGCACTTTCTTGGTACAGCTTTTCGGCGATGATGACATGTTCGTCTTTGCGATGTGCTTGAATATCCATGCTGGAACTCCTTTCAGTCTAATCGACTACGTAATGTACTTTTAAATTTAATGGTTCTATTCCTTCAGCCTGCCATTTATTGTAGACCTTTTGCGGATCGATAACTTTGTTTAGTGCTACGATCCCACAATCGCCGCCTCCGGCACCAGAGGACTTAGCCACACCGCCAAAAGATTCAGCAATTTTGATCAAGCGCTGTAACTTAGCTGTTTCAAGGTTTAAGTTACTGAATTGTGCCATTTTCTGCAAACTTTTATGATTTTGCTGTAAGCCTTCTTGAACCTCTTTGAGGGATCCGTGATGAAAACCGGCAATGATTTTTTGTAGACAAGCGTCACTTTCTTTTAAGAAAAGGTTGTATTTAGCTTTTTTCTCTGCCTTTTTTAGACCAACAACATCGACCAGTTGTGAAGTCGAGGCAGGTGAGCCAGTCCAACCAATTAAAAGATTAAGATCCGTTGGAGGATCTAAGAGTTCAATTTTTAACTGTGGCCATGTTAGCTTTACCAGTTCATTCAATGAATACTCTTTTCGTGCGAGAGTCAACCATTCTCTGTCAAATGAGTGATATGCGATATATCCGCCATAAACACTGGCCGCAATATCGCCTAGTGAGCCATTTCCTTGAACTTCGAAGTGGGCGATAGCCGCTAATTTAAATAGTCCATCCTTTGAAACTGGTAATTCATAAAAAGCACATAATGCTTTAACGGTTGCGACAGTTACAGCAGCCGAAGAACCTAGACCATATTTTTTGCCATCTAGACTGTCAAGTTCGCTGTCGATCTTTAGATGATAGCACTGCATTTTTTTGCCCAAAGTCTGAGCATATTGTTCGGTAATTTTAATTCCAGAAAGAATGTAGTGGAATGGATTATCGCGGTTATCAAATATCATTTGATTACCTTGTCTTTTCCAATACAGAGATTCTTCCTGGTATTGCCGCGAAATAATCGAACCATAGTCATGGCTTTCTTCGACCGACACATGGACGAATTGGTTTAATGCTACTAAAATCGCGGGATAACCGGTCTCAACGACGGCGTATTCACCCGCTAGGTAAAGTTTGCCGGGGGCTTTGACCTTAATCAAATAAATCAGACCCTTTCAGGAAATTATTTCTTAATTGTTTAATAATTCAACTCCAGGCCCAGGTGCTGCCACGAGCAGGTGGTCACTGGGAAAATAACGGTGCAACTGTTCTAATATAACATCAAGATCCTTGTTTTTACAAATGACTTTCACATTTGGACCAGCATCCATCGTGTAGTAACATTGTACACCTTGTGTTCTCATATCTTCTACAGCATTCATTGCTACCAGGCTTTGGGGTTCAAAGTAGTTAAAATGAGGCGAAGCACTCAAATTTAAAGCATGCATTTTCAAAGCATTGCTTTCAGCAATAGTGCCAAATGTTTCAAACGAGCCATTTTTCAGTGCTTTTTTAATATTCTTCAAGTCTTCGTTAGCTGTTTTGACCCACGAATGATAAAAGGGTGAGGTCTCTACCACAGTTTGCATACCTGAACGCGATGAAATCTTTTTGGGACGAGAATCGACGACGATCGCCACCATCCTAATGTCCCAGTCGTTCATTATTTTGACTGGGCGCGCATAAGAGCTTTGATCGTCGTTTCCGGCAACCCATTCAACAAAGTTGCCAAAGACTGAACGTGTGGCAGAACCGGACCCGCGACGTGCAATTCGTGACAGTTCAGTTTTGCTATATATTTTACCTGCGGCTGCAGTCGCTGCTAACGATAAGGCTGCATAGGCGGATGCGGAAGAAGCTAAGCCTGCCGCAGTAGGAACATGATTAGTTGATTTGATTTGTGCGTAGACGTTCAGTCCAGTGACTTGACGAATGAGGTTCATGAAAATTTTGATTTTAGGGTCAACTTTTTGTTTACCATTTAAAAAAAAGATATCTTCATGTAAATTAGGCAAATATTCAACAAAAGTATCTGTATAAAATTTATCCAAAGTCAATGATAGAGAGCTGTTCATTGGCAAAATCAAGTTTTGGTCTTTTTTGCCCCAATATTTGATCAACGCGATATTGGTATGTGCACGAGCAGCAGCTTGCAAATGTTGCATTATAAACCTCCAATTTCAGATGACAGTGGTTGGATCCAACTTTTTGTAACACCGTGCTTTTGTAAAACAGCTGCTAACTTTTCAGCAGTTGCCCGATTTTTGGTCAAATTGATGAAACAACCGCCACGACCACCGCCAGTTAATTTACTGCCAAGTGAGCCATTTTGTAAAGCAAGGTGGATCAGATCTTCCAAGTTTTGGCTGCTGACGCCGATCGCATTCAAATGCTTTTGCGCTGAATTTAAGGATCTGCCTAAGCCAAAAACGTCATTTTTTGCTAATTGTTCCCTGACCTCAATTGACAATTGACCTAAGTGGGCCAGGTGGGCCTTAGTTTTTTGCGGTTCATTAGTCAGATTGTTTTGCACGATCTTGATTGCTTTGCCCGTCTGCCCCTTGACCCCACTGTCGCAAATCAAAATGTAAGCATTCATGGTGATAGGTAATGGCACTAGCTCCTGGTCTCTGATCAGCCAGATCGGATTTTCACTGGCAGCAGTAGCAGCATCCAGCCCACTAGGATTTTTATGGGTGTCAGTTTCGGAGATGTTTGCTAGACGTAGTGTTTGGCTATGTGTTAACTTAAGGCCAAATGCATCATATAAGCAGCGAATGATGGAGATCGCGACCGCCGCCGAAGATCCCATGCCGCGTTCAGCAGGTAATTGACTTCTTATTTTCAAAATAAAACTGCTTTTTTCTTGATGTGCCTGTGCTAAGATATTTTTTAGCAAGTGTGATATTCCCAACATAGCGGGAGGCATCTCGTTAACAGGTCCATCAAAATACGAACTTTGTATAAGTTGTTGGTCATCATTTGTAAAAAACAATTTTGCTTCTGTTTGAATCGTTGTCAAAGGAAGAGCAATTGCCGGCTGTCCGTATACGACCGAATGTTCACCTATCAAAATTATTTTAGCGTGACTATGGCCGATACCGTCTGCTTTTTGTTTCATGGTTAATTAAACTTCCTCTCACTGTTATTTGTAGCAAATTTTTGGTCCTTTTCATTGGACTCCGTGATTAGATTTAATTGCTAAGCAACATAATTATACATTTTAGCACCAAATCAGACAATGAAAATTCTTAGTCGAATCGTATTTTCAAAAAAACAACTTATTCGAACAGCACGAATAAGTGTTTAGTGTAACTAGTAGAAGTGGACAAAAAGCGCCAATACTGGTAATATCAACGATTGTAATATACACTTTTGATTTGATCAATTTGTAGAAGTGGTGAAAAAATGAGTAGTCGAAAAACATATGCCGTGGTGGACCTTGAAACTACGGGAACTGCCATCAATGGGACTAATCGAATCATTCAATTTAGTTGTACTTTCGTACAGCATAAACGGATCGTTAACGAGTTTTCAACGCTGATCGATCCTAAACAACCGATCCCCCCAGAGATTTCGCAATTAACCAATATCAGTGATAAAGATGTCAAGAAGGCCCCAAGCTTTGAAGAAATGGCAGGGACCATTTATTCTTTGTTACAAAATACGACCTTTGTCGCACATAATATTGCCTTTGATTATAATTTTTTGAATAGTGAATTGGTACGTGTAGGTTATCCAGAGCTAGATCTTAAAGGGATCGACACAGTTCAATTAGCACAAATCGTTTTACCGACTTTACCATCGTATAGATTATCAGATGTCAGTCACTTTTTGTCTTTGACACATGAGCAACCGCATAATGCAGCAAGCGACGCGCGAACAACGGCAGCGCTTTTTATTAAACTCCGGGAACGGATCGCTGATTTTCCATTAACATTATTAGAAGAATTAAGTCTTAGAGGAAGGCAGTTAGAGTTAGATACTGTTGATTGCTTTAAAGAAGCGTATGAGCAAAAAAGTAAACAAGAAACTAAACTGCCCGCTGACTTAATGTCTGTTGCCGGGTTGATCATTCAAAGACCGATTTTTTCAAAAGACACTCTGGCTCCACTTGATTATCCATTTGAATTAGTCGAAAAAGAAAAGCTTTTTACAGGCCTGATCGATGTTCGTTTGCAACAAGTAAAAATGATGGATGAAACGTTTGAATTTTTTAACGGCTCAGATTTGGTACGGGTGATAGATGCACCAACAGGGGCTGGTAAGACATTAGGTTACTTGTTTCCCGCTGCTTATCAAACTGGACAGGGAAAGCAGGTAGTGATCAGCACTGCAACCAATGTCTTACAAACTCAACTCCAAGAAAATGCGTTTTCTCTTTTAAAAAAAATACTGCCATTTGGGTGCTCTGTAGTTTCTTTAAAGGGTAACTACCATTTCATCGACTTGGCTCGTTTTGCACAGTCTTTGAAACGCACGCAAAATTCTCACACAAATCTATTACAAATGAGGATCATGGTTTGGCTGATGGAAACAAAAACTGGTGATTTTGATGAGTTGCATTTGACTAAATTACAAGATCCATTGTTTAACGAGATCCACCATCGTGGCGTTGAAGAATTGGATAGCGACAACCCTTTTTATTCCGTCGATTTTCTGAGAAGAAAGAAACTGGCTGAAAAAAATGCTGATTTTGTTTTGACTAATCATGCGTATTTAAGCAGCCATATTGAGGAATTGAGTGGGCCAAACAGCTTATTAGTCGTTGATGAGGCACAGCACTTGGCACCAATGACAATTAAAAATAATAGGAAAACTTTAGATTTTGATGAGATCAAGATCTTAGCAGATTCACTACTTGTCAAAATTAGATCACATGAATCGTATTCCTTCATCGATCTTGTTGGGTCGGGTTTTATAACTAGCTCGGAGTTTAAACATTTGTTGCAAGTTATTAGGGTGATCGATTCGCGGGTACCTCAATTAAGAAATGATCTTGCTGCGACTTTTGTCGGTGGTAATGCTAGTCAAAGTGAGTACTATGAACAATTGTTGCGCCCCAAAAAAATACGTGGTTTTATCAAGGGACACTTAGCTGAGTTTGTAACAGTCGCTAGTGCTTATAGGAAATTAGTCCAGGTTGATCGTGAGCTATATAAGAAATTTATGACACAAAGTACGACATTGCACTTGAGCTCGGTTCAAAATAAATTGTTGAATGATTATTTCACACTAGCTCGCTCTTTGACTAAGGAGCTAAAAAATTGGAAATTATTCGATTTGGATCAGTTGGAAGAATTATTTGAGAGTCAAATAATCTGGTTGACTAAGTCCAATGTGAAAGGCGCTCACTTGCGGATCCATAGTGGTTTAATGGAGACCAAGAACTTTTTGAAAAATCATATTTATGAATCTTTTCAGCATACATTATTAACAGGAGCAGAGCTTTCATTACCAGAAATCAAAAACTTTATTCCAACTAATCTTGATCTACCTGCAAAGACACAGATCTCGCAGTATGATTCATCTTTTGATTATCGAAAGCAGGTCGCAGCTATGGTTGCTATGGATGCTCCTGATGTTGGGGTCGTCGATCAGCAAGAATACTGTAAATATCTGGCAGACACTATTTCTGAGATATGTAGTAAGGTACCACGACAGACTTTGATCTTGTTTAATTCGCTTCAGACAATTGCTGATGTTTATCAGTTGTTACAGCAAAAGGGGCTGACTAGGACCAAGAATGTTTTGGCTCAGGGAATCTC
Source organism: Ligilactobacillus acidipiscis (assembly GCF_900116935.1). NCBI lineage: Bacteria > Bacillati > Bacillota > Bacilli > Lactobacillales > Lactobacillaceae > Ligilactobacillus > Ligilactobacillus acidipiscis. Next base: position 1,397,371 of record NZ_LT630287.1, on the reverse strand, counting down.
TGGTGGGGTAGAAAAAATTAAAAAACGCTTTTTAATGGATCATGAACATCAGGCTATTTTACTAGGGACCGGTAGTTTTTGGGAAGGTGTCGATTTGCCGCATGATGATCTGGAGTTGCTGGTCGTAACGCGCTTACCTTTCCAAGCAGTTGATTCAGTAATTAATCAGGCCAGGTACCACAAAGCAGAAAAACTAGGAGAAAATCCTTTTTCAACAATAGCTTTACCTGAAGCAGTGATCAAATTAAATCAGGGTTTTGGACGGTTGATCAGAACAAAGACAGATATTGGCGCGTTTGTTTTACTTGATCCACGGATCTTGACTAAAAAATATGGGGTCGTTTTTGAAAAATCATTTCCTGCAGGCGTTAAACTAGAAAGGCGAAAAACAGCCGAACTAGGTGATAATTTACAAAATTTTTTTAAAAACATTTAGCTCAATCTTTAAAGAAGATCGCAGGATTGGTATAATTGATTAGTGTCTGATAAGATTTTTAATGTGTGAGCAAGGAATAGGGTAAAAAATGAGAAAAAATAATGGATCAAAAAACAAAATCATTTGGTCAATTTTGATAGCATTGTTGTTATTGATATTTGTCTTTTTTCGTGGTGCGATGAGGCCATATGAGTCAAACGAGCAAAAAGCAGCTCTGCTAGCTGAAAAATATGCCCACATTACAAAGAAAACGAACTACTTTGAATTTCAACGTGAAGGAAGAAGCTATCGTACCGTTGAAGGTAACAATAAGCAAGGCGAGAGGCTCTATGCGATCATTTCTGGCAATAATAAACGGATCAATGTCTATGCAGCTAACAAGGGGATCTCGGCCAAACAGGCACGTGCTTTGATAGTTTCAAACAGAAAACCTAAGAAGGTCTTAAACGTTGCTTTAGGAATGGATTCGGCCAAAAAACATCCAGTCTGGGAAGTAACTTACTTGAATCAAAAAGGAAACCTTTGTTATTCACTGTTAACTTTTAAAAACGGAGCAGTGATCAAGGAAATACAAAACTTATAATAAAAGGGGGTTATCAAATGAAATTATCGCAACGCGTCCAAAATTTACAGCCTTCTGCAACGATCGCTTTGTCTGATCAGGCTAAGCAATTAGCTGCTTCGGGGGTCGATGTGATCAATTTGACAGCTGGGGAGCCCGATTTTTCGACACCACAGACTATTAGGGACAAAGCAATTTCTGCGATCCAACATGGAAAAGTTGATTCTTATACAGCTGCCAGTGGGATCTTGCCCTTAAAAAAGGCGATCGCAGCTAAAATTAATCAGCAATACCAAACTGATTTCTCAGCCGCTAATGTTTCAGTGACCACAGGTGCTAAATTTGCTTTATATTTATTAGGTCAAGCATTATTAGATCCTGGCGATGAGGTACTTATTCCCGTGCCTTTTTGGGTCAGTTACGGTGAACAGGTCAAACTTGCAGGTGGCAAACCAGTCTTTGTATATCCAACTGCTAAGTCAGGTAAAGTTGGTGTAAATGACTTAGAAAAACAATTAACTGCTCACAGCAAAGTGCTGATCATAAACTCGCCACAAAATCCTGCTGGTCTAGTTTATTCTAGAGATGAGTTATTGAGAATTGCCCAATGGGCTGCTGATAATGATCTAACTTTGATCACTGACGATATTTATCGTGATTTGGTTTACGACCAGACTGAATTTCATTCTGCTTTTGAATTTGACGGCCGTATCAGAGAACATACTGTCTTGGTCAGCGGGTTCTCTAAGTCATATGCGATGACTGGTTGGCGTGTCGGTTTCATTGCTGGTCCTATTCCGCTGATTTCAAAAATCAATGCTCTGCTTGGCCAAACGACAAGCAATTTAACAGCAGTCAGTCAGTATGCTGCACTAGCGGCGATTGAATTATCGGAAAGCGAGATAGAAAAAATGCGCTTGACCTATGAGGAGCGTTTGAATCGTTTCTATCCTAAATTGATGGAAATTCCTGGGTTTTCATTTCCTGTTAAACCACAGGGGGCATTTTATTTCTTTCCAGATATTACTGAAGCTTTGAAACTGACAGGGATAACGTCAACGACGGAGTTTACTAAGCAGTTGTTGGATGAAGTCCATGTCGCTTTGGTACCAGGAGAAGCATTTGGACAATCGGGGTTTGTTCGTTTAACTTATGCTGCCAGTGATGATAGCTTGGAAGAAAGTATTCACAGGATCAAGAAGTTTATGAAATTACATATGTAGGAGGAAAATTCGTGGAAACTATTAGTATTATTGACTCAAAAAATCATGTTGATCAGAAAGTTAAAATCGGTGTCTGGTTGACAAATAAACGTTCGAGCGGAAAGATCGCTTTTTTACAATTACGTGATGGCTCAGCTTATTTTCAGGGAGTAGTTGTCAAAAACAATGTTGAACCTGAAGTGTTCGAATTAGCTAAGGAAGTAAAACAAGAGACTAGCATGTACGTTGTTGGAACGATACATGAGGATTCTCGCTCTCATTTTGGTTATGAAATTGAGATCGAAGATATTACTGTTGTAGGTGAAAGTGAAGATTATCCGATCACCCCTAAAGAACATGGGACTGATTTTTTGATGGATCATCGTCATCTCTGGTTACGTTCCAAGAAACAATTTGCAAACATGCAAGTTCGTAATGAAATTACACGGGCGACCTTCGAATTTTTCAATCAGGAAGGTTTCATCAAATTTGATGCACCGATTTTAACTGGCAGCGCACCGGAGGGAACGACTGAACTCTTTCATACTGAATATTTTGACAAAGATGCCTATCTTTCTCAATCAGGGCAGCTTTATGCAGAAGCTGGGGCAATGGCTTATGGTAAAGTGTTTACTTTTGGTCCGACTTTCCGTGCTGAAAAGTCCAAAACACGGCGTCATTTGATCGAGTTTTGGATGATCGAGCCGGAAATGGCATTTATGTATCAAGAAGAAAGTTTAGAATTACAGGAGCGTTACATTGCTTATTTGGTACAAAGTGTTTTAGATCACTGTGATTATGCTTTGACACTTCTGGGTCGGGATAAAGGATTATTGAAAAATTATACTAAGTTGCCTTATCCTCGTATTTCTTATGATGAAGCTGTTAAATTGTTACAAGATTCCGGTGAATTTGATGGATTAGAATGGGGCGCTGATTTTGGTTCTCCAGAAGAAACTTACCTGGCCAATCATTTTAACCAACCGGTGTTTGTTGTTAATTATCCTAAGGCTATTAAGCCGTTTTATATGAAGCCGCATCCTACACGGGAAGACTTGGTAGTTTGTGCTGATTTGTTAGCTCCTGAAGGTTATGGAGAAATTATCGGTGGTTCAGAGCGTGCAACAGATGCCGCTTACTTGGAAGCTCAAATTAAAAAGGCTGGTCTAAATGAAAAAGACTATCAGTGGTACTTAGACTTGCGTAGATACGGCAGTGTACCTCATTCAGGTTTTGGTTTGGGGCTAGAAAGAATGGTTACTTGGATCACTGGAGAAGAACATATTCGTGAAGCTATTCCATTCCCACGAATGCTTAACCGGATCTACCCGTAAAATATTAATTTAATTAGGAATGGTACCATGATATGATTATGGTTATCATTCTTTTTTGTTTTTGTACTAGCTGAAATTTAGGTGATAAAGAGGATATAATAGAACTGATAATGAAGACGGAAGGAGGACACGATCTTGGACCCAACATTTGCAAAATTTATCGAGCAAGGACAGCTTAGTGTGTCTAATATGGTCTTGCATAAATACTCTCAACTTGGTTTAACTAATGAGGAATTTATCTTGTTTTTACAGATCTCCAGTTGTCTACAAGCAGGTAAAGACTTTCCTGACCTTGAACTGATTGCTGCTCGAATGGGTGTTAAAAACACGGAAGTTTATGATCTTGTTCATCAACTGCTAGCCAAAAAGATGTTAACGATCGTGCCTGTCAGTGATGTTGACGGAAAGAAACATGATCGTTATAGTTTTGAATTACTATATCGTAAATTAACAGCTTTAACAGAAAATGATGAAAAAAAAGAGGTTGACCAAAGTTCTTTGTTGGCAACTGAACAAGTTTATAATTCGATCGAAGAAGAGTTTGGACATCCGTTATCTCCGATCGAAATGGAAACTATCGATTCGTGGCTGAAGGAAGATCATTATGCGCCTGAGTTGATCAATGCTGCTTTACGCGAGGCAGTATTAAGTCGTGCATATAGTTTGAAGTATATGGATAAGATATTGCTGAACTGGGAAAAACAAAACATTAAATCAGCTGCTGATGTGGAAAACTTACAAACAAACCGGCGCAAAAGTTTTACTGGTCGAACTAATGAAACAAAGAAAAAGGGAAATAATAGCAAACCTCATATCCCGTTATATCGTTGGTCAGACAAGCCTGATCCTAAGAAAAAATAATTTTTAACAATAATAGAGGTCAAAATATGTTGAATAAATCTCAAACAGTTGCAGCAATAGAAACGATGATGACTGAATTTCCAGACGTAAAATCTGAATTAAAAGCTGATTCTGACTTTCACTTTTTATTGGCAGTGATCTTAAGCGCACAAGCGACAGATAAATCAGTTAATTCAGCGACACCGGCTTTATTTCGGCGTTTTCCCCAGCCCGAAGATCTTGCTGTGGCAGACGTCAAGGAGGTGGAACAATATATTAAAAATATTGGTTTGTATAAGAACAAAGCGAAGTACTTAGTTGCCTGTTCTCGTTCTTTAATGGAAAATTACCACTCACAAGTCCCGCAAACCATGAAAGAGCTGACTTCCTTGGCCGGTGTTGGCCGTAAAACTGCTGATGTAGTCTTGGCTGATTGTTTTAATATTCCGACGATTGCTGTGGATACTCATGTTGCAAGGATTTGCAAGAGACTAAGGATCGTTTCTCAAAAAGATACTCCTGCCCAAATCGAACAGATCTTGATGAAAAAACTACCACGCTCAATGTGGATCCGCGCTCATCATACGTTGATCTTTTGGGGACGTTATCGGTGTCAAGCACGCAAGCCGTTGTGTGAAACTTGCCCCTTGTTTTCGGTGTGTCAGGAAGGACAAAATCGTTTGAAACAGGATATTAACTAGGACCTAAATTAAACAAATAAAAACCACGAATTCTTACATGCGAATTCGTGGTTTTTATTTGTTTTAAGCTATTATTGATCTTTTGGCGAGCCTTCTTCATCTTTGGGCTTGCTAGGCTGGCTGCTGCTTTGAGTGCTAGTGCTCGAAGATGGCGTCTGTGAAGGAGACTCAGAGCCTTCGGATGAAGAAGGCTGTTCCTCACTACTTGAGCTTGATTCTTCTGAGCTGTTTGAGCTGCTTTGTTCTGAAGAACTTGAACTTGAAGATGAGCTGCTTTCCTCAGAAGAAGTAGATTTGCTTGAGCTGCTGCTATCCTCGCTGTTTTCTTTGACAATGTCTTGATCAGGTGAACCTGCCAGATAAAGCTCACGGACACCGTTGACTTCTTTAGTTAAAACATTACTCGGTCGTGACCAATCTGAATTGGTTTTTCCCTGAGAAATGTAAGACATGATAGCTTTATAAACTAACTGGGATATTCGCTCAGAAGCTGTATCCAGGTAGTTGTTATCTTGATATGGATGGTCATAGCCGGTCCAGACTGAGACTGAGTAATTTTTAGTATATCCGTTGAACCATGAATCCATCGACACGTCGTCTGGAAACTTATCAGCAATATCATCTGGGTATGCATTTGTACCTGTCTTACCAGCCTGATACAGACCAGGGATCTGTGCGCGTGTACCAGAACCCATTGGAGAAGTGATAACACCTTTTAAGACATCAGTGATCATATAAGCAGTTGAAGACTGCATAACATGTTTACCTTTATTAGAATAATCGTTGACCTGGCCATCTGCAGTTTCGATGCGATTGATATAGGATGGCTTGTAATATGTCCCACCGTTTGCAAATGCTGAATAAGCAGCCGCATTTTGCAAAGTTGAAGACGGCAAACCGATCCCATTTTGATATTCTAATTGTTTCTTATAATGAAAACCTAACTTACCAATAAAGTTTTGAGCTTTATTGATCCCCACAGCTGCTAAAGTCTTGATCGCAGGAACGTTTCTTGATTGCACTAAAGCCTCACGCAATGTCATTGTGCCCTTATATTGGTTGTCAAAATCATTCAACTGTGTGTTAGTGCCTGGATAAGTGTATTTTTCATCTTTTAGTGAATGATAAGTTGCCCAGTTCAAATATTCGAACGCAGGGGCATAGTCCATCAAAGGCTTAGCTGTCGAACCGTTAGTTCGATCGGTTTGTACAGCACGGTTCAAACCATACGTAACATTGCCTGTTTTTCTTCCGCCCAACATCGCTACAACTTTGCCGTTATTTGGATTGATGATCGTTGAAGCAACCTGAACCTTATTATCAGGGAAATAGACGTAATTGTCGCCATTTGCAATATTATAGAGCCTCTTTTGGATCCGCATATCAATATTGGTATATATCTTCAGATTGGAAGCGTAAGGATCATATCCCTTTTTTTTGACCTCAGTAATAACTTGCTTAATATATGGATCAGCAATTTTGGCTTTTTCATTTTTTTGTTCATTTTGATGATAGGGAAGCAAACCATCACTGATACTTTGGCTTTGTGCAGCGTCATGCTGAGCTTGTGAGATCTTTTTATTATTTAACATAGCGTCTAAAACTTCATTTCGTCTTGCTAAGGCTAATTTAGGATTAGAGTATGGATTATATTGTGATGGAGCATTCGGGATACCTGCAATCAAAGCGGTTTGCGCCAAGTCTAGATTTTTGACTGATTTGCCGTAGTAGAATTTAGCGGCCGTTTGCATACCGTATGAGCTATAACCCATAAAAACCTTGTTAATGTAAAAAGTTAAAATTTGGTTTTTAGAATAGGTTTTATCCAATTTCCGTGCCAACCAAGCTTCCTGTGCTTTTCTTTTTAACGTTTGATCTGACTTCTTAGTTGAGAAAAATGATAATTTAATTAATTGCTGGTCTAAAGTACTACCACCTTGAAGGCCGGAAGATGAATGGAAAACGTTTGAAAAAGCGGCACCGATCGTTCGTTTAATATCAACTCCTTGATGTTTATAAAAACGCCGGTCTTCGATAGAGATCACGGCATCTTTTAATTGCTGCGGAACTTCGTTTTGCTTTAAAGCTTCAGCATTTTGCGAACCAAGGTCTAAGATCTTATGATCTGAGGAATCGTAAATCTTAGTAGCGCCCGGGTTTTTGAGATTGGACTCATTTAAAGCAGGGGCACTTCTAGCATAAGAAAAGAACAAAGTCGCGCCGCCAGCAATGGCCACGACCAATAACAATACTAGGGACCAAAAAATCTTGGAAAAAACATGACTCTTTTTACGCGGATGTTTTGGTCGTTTATTTTTTTGTTCTTGTTCACGACGATCAACGCGTGAATATTTTGAATCTTGCTTACTCATGATGGACATAAACTCCTTTATTACGGCATTTTTAATTTATTGATCAACTGGTCAACGCCCTTGAGATAAGGAATTCGCGGGTTGATGTGATAATTGATCAAATAGCTTTCCTGTTTGATTTGCTCATATGGAATAGATTTTCTGCCCTTTTCTCGACCATCCCAATAGTGGAATAGTAAGTGTGAAGGCATTAAGTAGGTCTCCTGCCGGACCACAAACTTGACAATCGTAAAACATATTCCCTGTTGTTTTTCACATGCTTTCATATGTTTGATTTGATGGTCATGGAAATTATTGAGCGGGAAAGATGAACGATTGCGAGTTTCTTTTGCTTCAAAGTCGATGTAATGCCCCCGATAGACGCCATTGTAATCTGTTGTGGAAGCTTGTTTAAAATAAGCTTCTTTGATCACAGCCGCACTTCTTTTAGGGTAGCAGACATCAACGATTTGAATTGGGATTGGTTTTTTGTGGATCACAGCTATTCCGGATTCCAAATAATATTTGTTACTGAGATTGATCTCTTGTTCAAGCGACATACCACGATTGCCATAGATGATATTGTCATGTGCAGGAGCAGTGTTAAAGCTTGATTTGTGATCTGCAGTAAATTGTTCCTGAAAGGGAACTCCATTTGGATAGTGTTTGATCATTTTTCTCACACTCCTATGCGCTTAATTATAACAACTCAACTTACTAATGGCAAAGTTTGAAAAAAACCTTTCAGCAGAATATACTAATTTAAAGACTAAAAGTATAAGAGTGTTCATATTAGAAGCAGTAGAACGGGTTTATGAAGTCGTGCTATGTAAAAATCGTTTAAACACCACATATTATAGTAGAATAGTTTAATTTGATAATTTTGAGAGGCGGAAAGTATGCGGTTATGGGTCACGGGTTATCGCAGCTATGAGTTGAATGTATTTAATGACAAGGACCCAAAAAAAGATGTGATCAAAGCGGTCTTAAAAAGTAACTTAAAAACAAGGGCCGATAATGGATTAAGCTGGATAATAACTGGAGGACAATTGGGAGTCGAACAGTGGGCAGTTGAAACAGCCCTAGAATTGAAAAAAGAATATGCAGATTTAAAAGTCGCTCTTATGCTGCCATTTGCCGATTTTGGTCAAAATTGGCAGGAAAATAAGCAGCAGTACTTGTTAAAACTAAAGCAGGCTGTTGATTTTTCTGCATCAGTCAGTAAACAACCGTATCGTTCGCCACAGCAATTGAAAAACTACCAAAAATTTATGTTGGGGCACACAGATGGCGCATTGCTGGTTTATGATCCGGATTACCCAGGCAAAAATAAATTCGACTATCAAGCAATTAAACGACAACAAGAAAAAAGTGAATATGCTACTGAATTATTGGACATGTTCGACTTGCAGGATGCAGCTGCAGAGTTGGCTGAACAGCAAAAAGAACGAAATGATGATGGTGAATGATCAGGGTCATTTGAATAGTTTGTTTTTAAAATTTCTAGGACAAAATTAGATGAATGTAAAAATAACTTGAAATTTCAGGATTAACTGATATAATAGTATTGTTATAATTTAAGTTCCTTTCTTGGATGAGGTGCAATGCAATGGAAAACATAAAACTAACGCCTAAAGATATTGTCAATAAGCATTTTAAGCCAAAGATGCGTGGTTATGATCCGGCAGATGTTGATGAATTCTTGGATGATGTTATTCAAGATTATGAGATGTATGCTAAGGAAAACCAACGTTTGCAGGCTGAAAATGATCGTTTGGTCAGTAAAGTTGATGAATTGACTAAACAGGTGGCAGTTGGTAAATCCGGACAAACATCGCGTCCTGCTTCTAATACGACAAACATGGATATTTTGAAACGTTTGTCCAACCTAGAGCGCCACGTGTTTGGTGCCCAACTTAACGATGATGATCAAAGCAATCAGTTTTAATAAAGAAGTGTAGTTTTCTGGTAATCGCGGTCTGCATTAAGCAGGCTGAGGAAAGTCCAAGCTTACACAAGCTGCGATGCTTGTAGTGTTCGTGCTTGCTGAAAAAATAAGGCAGGAGACCTGTTATTACAGGTTATGGCAGATAAAAGGGCTAAAATTTCGATCATGCCTGAGTAGTCTTGAAAAGTGCCACAGTGACGAAGCAAACAGGGAAACTTGTTTGATGGAACGCGGTAAACCCCACGAGTAGGTAACCCAAATTATGGTAGGGGCGCTTCATGACGGAAATGAACAAATCATGGGGGCGAGTGTTGATTCACTCGGAGATAGATGATTACCACCGATTTCGATTCCTGGATCGAATGACGTACGGAACGTGGCTTATAGAGGACTACATGACAGGGGTCGGGGTAATTTTTAATTATCCCGACTTTTTTAAGTGCGCCCGGCATGGGCAGTAACTAGGCGGTGTAAGTCCGCTGTGAGCCGTAGTGGCCGGTATCACGAGTCGAAGACAAGGGTGTCTATCGTGAGGTAGAATCTGAAGGAAGTCCTAGACGAAACATCGAATCGATGAACAAGAAGTGGCTAAAAGGCTGGAAACGGTGGGATGAGATTGCTTAACAAATCGAAGTCCCTGACCACTCGAAACCGTCACAGTAAAGCCAACGGTTTGATGCGAAAGCTACTGCTCTTACCCGGGGAGGTCTGTCATGGTAGTTCTCTCAAGCTGGAAGTTATTTCTGGCAGGAACAGGCTCAATAGTAATGTTGAGTTGTCCATGACAGAAGTCAGCCGAGGCCATAGTAGCCAGTAATGGTGAAGGGCTGAACAACAATAATTTTGATTCATCCTGGAGGTGGAAACAATACGACAATCGCAGAAAACAGAAAATAAAGCTGACTACCTGCGGAGGGTAACCCTGGAAGGGTCAGAGCAAACAGGAGCGCGTAGCGTTGTTTCTGGTGAAAAGAGAACTCAAAATGGCTTATTACGTGAGAAGGTCTTAGACCGGAATAATTTAAATCGGGCCTTTGTCCATGTCAAGCGTAATAAAGGGGCTGGAGGAATTGACGGCATGTCCGTTGAGGAACTTGGCCCATACTTGAAAGAGAATAACGTAAAACTAATCGAGGCCTTGCGAACCGAAAGCTATGAACCCCAACCTGTCAAACGAGTTGAGATTCCTAAGCCAGATGGTTCGAAACGTCAGTTAGGAATCCCAACGGTCGTTGACCGTGTGGTTCAACAGGCGTTACAACAGCAACTGTCTCCTATTTTTGAAAAAGTATTCTCAGATAATAGTTATGGTTTTCGACCACACCGCAGTGCACAAAGTGCTGTGAAAAAGGTGGTTGCTTATTATAATCAGGGTTATCACTACGTGGTCGACCTTGATTTAAAGTCCTATTTTGACAATGTGAACCATGATTTACTAATTAAATTTGTTGAAAATTACATTAGTGAGCCATGGGTCTTGCATTTGATTCGTAAGTTCTTGACGAGTGGTGTTATGAATGGTCGATTTTTCGAGAAGTCCGCTAAAGGTACACCGCAAGGTGGCAATATTTCACCATTACTAGCAAATATTTATCTGAACGAGCTGGACAAAGAATTGACCAAAAGAGGACATAAATTTGTACGCTATGCGGATGACTGTAATATCTATGTTAAAAGTAAGCGTGCGGGTGAACGGGTTCTCAAAAGCATCACCCAGTTTTTAGAAAAGGAACTCAAAGTTGAAGTGAATGCAGAAAAGACGCAAGTCGGTTCTCCACTAAGACTGAAGTTTCTAGGTTTTTCTCTGGGTGTGGGACGCAATAGCGCCTACCCGCGTCCTCATCAAAAACCTAAACAGAGAATTAAACAGGAATTGACAAGAATCACCAAGAGAAGCCGAGGCGTCAGCCTTGATAGGATTCTGCATGAAATTAAGCAGAAAATGCAGGGCTGGATCCAATATTATTCCATTGGGAAGATGAAAACCTTTCTCCAACAACTAGACAAATGGTTGCGCTCGCGCATCCGCCAGTATATCTGGAAACAGTGGAAGAATATCGGAACCCGTTATAAAGCATTGATTAAACTAGGCTTGACACCCAAACAGGCGAAAATCTACGTCAATACTCGTAAGGGATACTGGCGCAACGCGCACAGTAAAACACTGTTGATGACCATAACTAATAAAAGACTGGCACAGCGTGGGCTAATAAATCTGTCCAAACTGTACCAGTCTATTCAAGCAAAAGCTTAAGTTGTTGAACCGCCGTATACGGTTCCGTACGTACGGTGGTGTGGGAGGTCGATAGTGTGAACTATCTCCTACCCGATTAGTAAATTTTAGGAGTATGAAGCATTTTGTGTTGATTTTAACGGCTTACTTCTTTTTGAATGAATATGGAGGTTCTTTAATAATGGAAGAATACAATTTGATCGCAACCTGTGCTTCGGGGATCGAAGCATTAGTTGGTAATGAGTTGCGTCATTTAGGATATGAAACACAGATCGAAAACGGTCGAGCCAGGTTTAAGGGTACGTTTGAAGATATCTTTTGGACCAACATGTGGTTACGAACTGCAGATCGAATCAAAATCGTTTTGGCGGAATTTGAAGCTAAAACTTTTGATGATCTTTTTGAACAAACAAAGGCGATCACCTGGGATCAATTCTTACCAATGGATGCTGAATTCCCGGTAAATGCCAAATCACAAAAGTCAACCTTGCATCATGTACCAAGCATTCAGTCGATCGTTAAAAAAGCAGTCGTTAAACAAATGTCAGCTGCTTACCACCGGCGCACTAAATTTCCTGAAAGTGGGGCTAAGTTTCAAATCGAAGCAGTCCTGAATAAGGATCATGTGATGTTGTTACTAGATACAACAGGCGATAGTTTGTTTAAGCGCGGTTACCGGGTCGAAAAAGGAGCAGCACCATTAAAAGAAAACATGGCTGCGGCTTTGATATTATTAGCTCGCTGGTATCCAGAAATGCCATTTGTTGATCCTGTCTGCGGTTCGGGTACTTTACCGATCGAAGCAGCATTGATCGGACGTAATATCGCTCCCGGGTCTTGGCGTAGTTTTGCCTGTGAGTCTTGGCCATTATTCCCCCAGGAGATTGCTGAAAAATTAAGAGTCAAAGCCAAAGCCGCTCAAAATAAAGAGCAGCAGTTAGGCATTCATGGTTACGATATCGACGAACAGATGATTTCGATCTCACGGTTAAATGCTAACAAAGCAGGTGTCTTGCATGATATTGAATTTAAGCAACTGGCCGTTAAGGATTTTAAAACCACAGCTAAAAATGGCGTGATAGTAGCAAACCCGCCATATGGAGTACGACTGAGTGACCAAAAAGAAGCCGCAAAACTCTATCAGCAAATGGGCGAGTTATATCGTCCACTGAAAACTTGGAGTAAGTATATATTATCCAGTGATTTGAATTTTGAAAAAGAATATGGGCAAAAAGCCACTAAGCGACGTAAACTTTATAATGGAGCTTTGAGGACAGATCTTTTTCAATATTGGGGGAAAAAAGACAGAAGTATCACTACTGAATAGCAGTTTTAAAAGGCAAGGTGAATTCAAAGGATGGACAAGAAATATTGTTATCAACCTGATGTTGCGACAAGCGTGATTTGTTGGTCATTTACGTTTATGATTTTTTTGTTAAGCATGTTATTATGGTTAGAAATCACTGTACTGCAGCCATGGACTATTGTTACTTTTATTATCTTTATTGTAGTTTTTGCGTTGCAGGTTGGTTCTCGACAAATAAAGTTAGGACCAGACAGATTATTGCTTAATAAAGTGATCAAAACTAATAACGAAAGTATTTCTTACGCAGATATTTCGGCTGTTGCAACAGCAGGACACAGACTGCTGGTTAAAACTAAGCACAATGAATATGAATTATTAATGAAAAAAAGCAATGTTCAAGAAGTTGCCCAACTGCTCAGAAATAAGATTGCTGTAGTGTAACTGAGAAAGAAACTATCGTCATCAAAAAGTGGAGGCTGGTTGTAATGAAAGATATTGAGATCGCACAACAGGCTGAGTTATGGCCAATAAATAAGGTTGCTCAAGATGCGGGGATCCCTTTGGAAAAAATTGAACCATATGGACACTTCAAAGCTAAGATCGCCCTGCCATTAAATGTTAAACGAGTGCCAAAGCGGTCAGGCAAGTTGATCTTGGTCACTGCTGTAAGTCCAACTCCAGCTGGTGAAGGTAAATCAACCATAACTATTGGCCTAGGAGATGCTTTGAAAGCTGCTGGTAAAAAAACAATGATCGCGTTGCGTGAACCATCAATGGGACCTGTAATGGGGGCCAAAGGAGGAGCTACTGGGGGAGGTTTTGCTCAAGTACTCCCGATGGAAGATATAAATTTGCATTTTACGGGAGATATGCATGCTTTAACTAGTGCTAATAATACCTTGGCAGCGTTGATAGATAACCACATTTACCAAGGAAATGAACTAAACATTGATCCACGACGTGTTGTCTGGAAGCGAGCTTTAGATATCAATGATCGAGCTTTAAGAAATATCGTGATCGGTCTTGGCGGTACTACTTCAGGGATCGTGCGCCAAGATGGTTTTGATATTACGGTGGCTTCAGAACTTATGGCAGTTTTGTGTTTGGCGACAGACATAGAGGATCTCAAAGAGCGGATCGCAAAGATCTTAGTCGGCTATACATATGACGGTCAGGCAGTTACAGTTGGGGACCTTCAAGTCCAAGGAGCGATCACAACTATTTTGAAAGATGCACTTAAACCAAATCTGGTCCAAACGCTTGAACATACACCGACTTTGGTCCATGGTGGACCGTTTGCTAATATTGCTCATGGTTGTAACAGTGTTTTGGCGACTAAAACGGCTTTGGAATTAGCTGATTACACGGTCACCGAAGCAGGTTTTGGTTCAGATCTGGGTGCAGAAAAATTTCTTGACATCAAGACTCCGGTTTTAGGGAAAATGCCTGATACTATAGTGATAGTGGCTACGGTACGTGCACTAAAAATGAATGGTGGACTCTCAAAAAATGAATTGAATGAAGAAAACATTGCAGCTTTAAAAGCAGGTTATAGTAATTTGGCTCGTCATATTCATTCTATGCAACGTTATGGTGTGCCAGTGGTGGTTGCGATCAACCGCTTTGTGACCGATACTGATCAAGAATTAGATTGTTTGCAAGAACTATGCCGTACGCAAGGAGTAGTTGCACAATTGGCTAATGTGTGGGAACAAGGGGGCGCAGGTGCACAAAAATTGGCACAGGCGGTTATTGCTAGTTGTGACGAGAAGAGTGAGTTTACGCCGTTATATTCACAGAAAATGACTTTGGCTGAAAAAATCACCACGATCGTTACTCAAATTTATGGCGGCAGTGATGTTGTTTATGCTCCAAAAGCCCGCAAGCAGTTAAAAGAGTTTGCAAAACACGGCTGGGATCAATTGCCGGTATGTATGGCAAAAACACAATATTCATTTAGTGATGACCCCAAGCTTTTAGGCGCACCTCAAGGTTTTTCGATCCATGTTCGTGAATTTGTGCCTAAATTGGGTGCAGGTTTTATCGTAGCCTTAACGGGGAACGTCTTAACAATGCCGGGTTTACCGGCTAAACCAGCTGCTGATCAAATAAATATCGATTATTTAGGGAAGATCTCAGGTCTCTTTTAGTCTGTGTTGGACATAAGGTTTTGTATAACCATTAGGGAGTGAGCAGGCAAATATTAGGTTGATATTTGTTTGTTTTAATTCATATTAGAAATAAAGGACGTCGATTTTATGCCGATTTATGTATTATTAGTTTTTGCTGTTGTCCTACTTGATCAGTCGGTCAAGTTTTTTGTACTAGGTCATATTCCCTTGAATCATAGTGAGGTTTTAGTTAATAATGTTTTTTCACTGGCTCATATACGAAATTACGGAGCGGCGTGGAGTATGTTACAGGGCCAGCAATGGTTTTTTACACTGATTTCGATCATTGCGATCGTAGTAGTGATCTATTATTTCATTAAATTATGGAAGAACTGGGGTTACGCCTTAGGGTTAACATTGATCCTTGGCGGCACTATTGGTAATTTTGTTGATCGGTTACGTCTGGGTTATGTGATCGACATGTTTGAATTGGATTTCATTAACTTTCCGATTTTTAATGTTGCTGATTGTGCTTTAACTGTTGGGGTGATCATAATTTTGATCGTCATGTTAAGGGATGATTCGTTATGAAAAAGTGTAATGTTACAAAGCAAAAGGGTCGCTTAGACCAGGTTTTAAGTGCTGCTTTTCCGGAATTTTCACGTTCTATGATCAAGAAACTGTTACTCGATGGCAAGATTTTAGTTAATGGCCAACAGGAAAAACCGCGTTATCAGGTCAAAGATGGAGATCAAGTTACTATCAACGAACCTGAAGTTCACAAACTCGATTTAGTGGCACAAGATATTCCCTTAGATATCGTCTATGAAGATGATGATGTTTTAGTAGTCAATAAACCTGCAGGAATGGTTGTTCATCCTGCTCCTGGACACCCAGATCAAACTTTAGTCAATGCTTTGCTTTACCACTGTCCGTTGTCTAAGATCAATGGAACATTACGTCCCGGAATAGTTCACCGGATCGACCGGGATACGTCAGGGTTGTTAATGGTTGCTAAAAATGATCATGCTCACCATAGTTTGGCACAACAATTAAAGGATAAAACGACCAGTCGTTATTATATAGCTTTGGTTCATGGGATCATCAAAGAAGATCATGGGACTGTCAATGCCCCATTGGCACGAAGCCCTAAAGATCGTAAAAAGCAGGCTGTTGTTGCTGGAGGTCGTCGAGCAGTGACGCATTTTGAGGTATTACGAAGATATCAGAATTATACTTTGGTAAAATGTCGGTTAGAGACGGGAAGGACCCATCAAATCAGAGTTCATTTGAAATATATCGGGCATCCTGTCGCTGGTGATCCAGTATATGGCCCTAAAAAAACTTTAGCTGGTCCAGGACAATTTTTACATGCTGCAGAACTTGGATTTACTCATCCTGTAACCAAGAAAAGATTAGACTTTAAGGCACCTTTACCGAATTATTTAAAAAAAACTATCGATGACCTTGACAAGCAGAGCAGTAATTAGTAGAATAATTAACAGTTAAGTTCCTTTTAAAACTTAGTCCAGAGAGGCTAGTAAGGGCAGCATTGAAGAAAAGTTAGCAATGCCATTTTTTGGCAAGCTCGACTGTAACCTCAAAAGGCTGCGGTCGGGCTTTTTTAATAAGTTCTTAACTGCACAACTCAGATTTTGTTTTGTTTGGGCCAAAAATTTTAATTCAAAGGAGAACTTTCGATGTCAAAGCAAATTTTTGATGAAATTGCAATGAAAAGGGCACTGACCAGGATCACTTATGAAATTATCGAAAACAACAAGGGTGTCGATAATTTAGTTTTAGTGGGGATCAAGACGCGTGGGGTATTTTTAGCACGTCGCATTGCTCAGCGTTTGAAAGAACTTGAAAATTTTGAAGTTGGAGTAAATGAACTGGATATTTCACTTTATCGTGATGATATTAGCAGTCATCGCCCCGGCGCTGCTAAACAGGTTGCTGAATTCAAAAATGATGTGACCGATAAAAATGTTGTTTTAGTTGATGACGTTTTGTTCACGGGTAGGACTATTCGGGCAGCTCTTGATGCCATTATGGATCAAGGACGGCCACGAAAGATTAGGTTGGCAGTTTTAGTTGATCGGGGACACAGACAGTTACCGATCAGAGCAGATTTTGTCGGAAAAAATATTCCAACTTCTTGGGATGAAAAAGTAGCAGTCTATATGACAGAAGTCGATAATAAAGATGATATCGAGCTGATCTGATTTGTTGAAGCTGCTTTTTAAAAAATAATTATTATTGTAATGAACCATTTAAATGACTCCAGTGAGGGCACAACGGTTTGAGTTGCAGGTTGCAAGTAAGTCTACCAGACTAGTTATTTGCAGCAGTGTATTTGCCTAGGTCATTTAAACGATGACCTAGGCTTTTTTTGTGGAAATTTAACAAAAGCTGCTTTAGTTTTAGTGAATTCCACGCTCTAAAACAAATTTTGTTAATTTTCATAATTGTTTTTGATAATGAAGGGAAGAGATCACAAGTGTCAGATAATAATAACAATGAATTTCGTAATGAAGAGGCTATTTTGGATATCAAAGATAAACCGAAGTTTGGTCAATGGTTAGTCTTGTCGATCCAGCATCTTTTTACAATGTTTGGTGCCACCGTTTTAGTACCATTATTGATCGGCATTAATCCAAGTATTGCGTTATTTGCTTCAGGTGTTGGGACATTGGTTTACATATTATGTACAAAGGCCAAGATACCAGCATACTTAGGCTCAAGTTTTGCTTTTGTTGTTACAATGCAGGCCTTGATGCATCAGTATGGTTATCCTGCAGTGGGCCAAGGTGCGATTGTTTCTGGCTTAGTATATGTAGTTGTGGCCTGTCTGATCTCCAAGTTTGGTTCGGCTTGGATGGATCAAGTTTTACCACCGGTAGTGGTCGGACCGATCATTATCGTTATTGGACTTTCCTTAGCAACCACCGCAGCCAATGATGCAATGTTAAATAATTCGCATTATGACATTAAGTTTTTTGGGGTTGCGATGTTTACCTTATTGATCACGATCATTTTTAATATGTTTCTCAAAGGGTTTTCCAGCATGATCCCCGTTTTATTAGGGATAATTTGCGGCTACTTATTGGCGTTGACAGTGGGTATCGTGGACCTTGAGCCTGTTAAAGCAGCCAAATGGTTCAGTTTGCCCGCATTTAATGTGATGTTTTTGAATTATGATTTTAAATTTTATCCAGCAGCCATCATCGGAATGGCACCGATCGCTTTTGTTACGATGACAGAACATATGGGACATATCATGGTTTTAAATAAACTGACCAAAAGGAACTTTCTAAAAGATCCTGGTTTGCACAGAACACTGCTAGGTGATGGATTATCTACGATCATTGCAGGTTTTGTTGGTGGTCCTCCAACAACATCATATGGTGAAAATATTGGGGTTTTGGCAATGTCCAAAGTTCATAGTGTTTGGGTACTGGGTGGAGCGGCTTTCTTCGCTGTTGTCTTTAGCTTTTGCGGTAAAGTTTCCGCGCTGATCCAAACCATACCTGGGCCGGTGATCGGCGGGATATCATTCCTTTTATTTGGGATGATCGCATCTAATGGCTTACGGATCCTAGTTGATTCGAGGGTAGACTATGAAAAAAAGCGGAATCTGATCATTACTTCTGTGATCTTAGTGATCGGGATCGGTGGAACATATCTCCAACTTGGTAATTTTCAACTAACCAGTATTGCACTTTCAACTGTTTTTGGAATCGTATTAAATCTGCTCTTACCCGCGAATGCTGCAAGTGAAGAAAATTAAACGATTTAAAAGTTAAGTAAGTAACTGTTAAATAATTGTTGTCCAATAAATTCCAAAAATGTAAGGAGATAATTCTATATGACACAATTGATGTCCCAAATATTATTACCACACTTTGTGACTGTTGAAGACTTGAATTCAAAACAAGTTTATAACCTACTTGAGCGTGCAGCGTATTTCAAAAATGGTGGGCGCAAAGAAAACTTCAAACGTCAAATCAACGTTGCAAATTTATTTTTTGAGAATTCTACCAGGACCAAGCTGAGTTTTACGATGGCAGAAAAAAAGCTGGGCTTAAATGTTTTTCCTTTCGCGGCGGAGACCAGCTCCGTTCAGAAAGGAGAGTCTTTGTACGATACCTTATTGACTATGTCCGCTATCGGAATTGATTTAGCAGTGATCAGGCATCCGCAAAATAATTATTATCAGCACATACTTGAACAGCCTGGCTCGAAACTAAATGTTGGTCTGCTTAATGCCGGAGATGGCTCTGGTCAGCATCCTTCGCAGTGCTTGTTGGATTTAATGACAATTCATGAGGAATTTGGTCATTTTAACAAACTTAAGATCGCGATCGTAGGTGATTTGAAAAATTCACGCGTGGCGCGTAGCAACATGCAATTATTAAAAAAGTTAGGTGCCGACATTTATTTTTCTGGTCCTAGCGAATGGTTTACGTCTGAGTTTAATGAATATGGTCAATATTTGCCGCTTGATGAACTGATTCCTAAAATTGATGTTTTGATGCTCTTAAGAGTTCAACATGAAAGACATGAGGAAACAGAGGCCGAAAAAATTTCAGTGAGATCAAATATCATCAGCAATTTGGTTTAACGGTCGCTCGTTACCAGAAAATGAAGTCAAGTGCGATCGTGATGCATCCTGGACCGATCAATCGCGGGGTCGAAATGGCATCTGAATTAGTTGAGGCTCCCCGCTCAAGATTTGTTAGGCAAATGACTAACGGTGTCTATATGCGCATGGCAATGCTTGAAGCTGTGATCAATGGCAGACATATCGGAGGTTGAGGCAATGGAAAAAATCGTTATTAAGAATGGAACAGTGTTGGTCGATGAACGTTTTCTTAGGACGGATGTTCTAGTAGAAAATGGCCGGATCACTGCGATAGGACAAGACCTTTCAGGACAAAAAGAAATCGATGCCGCAAATATGATAGTAGTTCCAGGACTAATTGATGCACATGTTCATTTAAGAGAACCGGGGCAAACTGCTAAAGAGGATATTGCCTCAGGAACTAGAGCAGCAGCACATGGCGGTTATACCACAGTTTGTGCGATGGCTAATGTTTCACCAGTCCCTAATTGTGCCGCGGAAATGAAAAAAATGTGCCTTTTAAATGCACAACATGGTCAAGTCAGGGTTTTACAGTATGCGCCTGTAACTGAAAATTTAATTGGTGAGCGTTTGACCGATTTTAGTAAATTACAAAAAGCCGGTGCCTTCGCGGTAAGTAACGATGGACATGGGATCCAATCTAGTTTGACGACATATCAGGCTTTTAAAAAGGCTACTGCTGCTCACATGATGATCGCTGTCCATGCACAAGATGATGAGCTTTTTGACCATGGCGTGATCAACCAAGGTCCAAGTGCACGAGCATTAAACTTGCGGGGGATCCCAGCGGTCAGTGAGACTTCTCAGGTGGCAAGGGATCTGGCTTTAGCTCAGCAAACTGGGGCCCATTATCATGTTTGCCACGTGTCAACTAAAGAAACAGTGGAATTGATCCGTGCGGCAAAGTCACAGGGAGTTAATGTAACTTGTGAGGTAACACCGCATCACTTGTTATTAAGTGAAGAGGATATCTTAAGCGACGATTCAAATTACAAAATGAATCCTCCTTTACGGTCCAAGGAAGATCAACAGGCGTTGATCGCAGGCTTGTTAGATGGGACGATCGATATTATCGCCACTGACCATGCGCCTCACACTAAAAAAGATAAAGCTGGCGGATTTGCCCAAGCCGCTTTTGGGATCACTGGCAGTGAGACGGCTTTTTCCATGCTCTATACTAAATTAGTGAAAACAAGGCGGTTGACTTTAGAAAAATTGGTACACGCCATGAGTATCACGCCAGCAGACATTTTAAAGATCGATGATGCTGGGAAGATCCTTCCGGGTATGCGAGCTGATTTGGCAATTTTTGATTTGCAAAAAAAGCATGAGTTAATAACGGATAATTTCCTTTCCAAGGCTGTCAATAGTCCTTTTGCAGGGCAAAGTGTGTGGGGTGAAACGGTGTCCACATTGGTCAAAGAAAAAATTATCTATCAACGGTAAGCAAAAAAATATGTGAGAAGGGTGAAAGGCAAAATGAAACGTTATTTAGTTTTAGAAGATGGCACGGTCTCCCAGGGACAAGCATTTGGAGCAGCACGAGTTTCTGTAGGCGAGTTGGTTTTTACAACTGGTATGACAGGTTACCAAGAAGCGATCACGGATGATTCATATGCTGGACAATTGCTGGTATTTACTAATCCCTTATTAGGAAATTATGGCGTTTCTTTGGTGGATAGTGAGGATTTGAATTCATCATGTGCGGGAGTTGTTTGTCGTCAGCTGGCTCGAGTAGTTGATAGTTGGCGTTCGAGTGAAACCTTGGATCATTTTATGCAACGCCAAGGAATTCCAGGCATCAGCGGGATAGACACTCGTGCATTGACAAAGAAATTGAGAAATGCAGGTACGATGCAAGCTGAATTAGTAGATGGATTACCAGCAACAGCGAACGTAGTAGATAATTTAGTTCGCTCTGAAAAAAAAGAGCTGCTGTTTCGTGATAATCAAAAAGCACCGTTCATGATCCCGGGAAGTGGGTTTAACGTCGTCTTAGTTGATTTTGGTGCCAAGCAGAGTATTTTACGAGAATTGATCAAAAGGCACTGTAATATCGTTGTTGTCCCCGAAACAGCTAATGCTGAGGAAATTTTGCGCTTTGAACCGGATGGGGTTTTGCTTTCAAATGGCCCTGGCGATCCGCAAGATCATCCAAATGCGATCAAGATGATCCAAGAGATACAGTCAAAGACCGTCATTTTTGGGATATGTCTAGGACACCAATTATTTGCACTGGCAAATGGTGCCAAAACATACAAAATGAAGTTTGGACATCGTGGTTTTAATCATCCTGTGATAGAGATAGCGAGTCAAAGATCGATGTTTACCTCACAGAATCATGGCTATGCGGTTGCTGCAGATTCGATCGACCATTCAGTCCTAACGGAAACTTACGTTGAATTAAACGACCAAACGGTTGAAGGATTGCGACATAAAAAGTATCCTGCAGCTTCAGTTCAATTTCATCCAGATGCAAGCCCCGGTCCACATGATGCTATAGATGTTTTTGATGATTTTATTGCAATGATCACATCGCAACAGGAGGAAAAAATTGCCAAAAAGAAATGATATCTCTAAAATTATAGTTCTTGGTTCTGGTCCGATAGTAATTGGTCAAGCTGCCGAATTTGACTATTCGGGGACTCAAGCATGTTTGGCTTTGCGAGAGGAAGGATATCAAGTAGTTTTAGTTAACTCTAATCCCGCAACTATTATGACTGACCATGAAATTGCTGATCAAGTTTATCTTGAACCTTTGACTGTAGAAACAGTTACCAAGATAATCAGGCAGGAAGCTCCAGATGCTTTGTTACCGACATTAGGAGGACAAGTAGCGCTGAATTTGGCCGTTTCGTTATTTGAACAAGGTATTTTGCAAGAAATGAATGTTGAATTGTTAGGTACAGGGCTTTCTTCCATTGAGCAAGCAGAAGATCGTGAAAAATTCAAACAACTAATGCAAGACTTGGGTGAACCAGTTCCAGCTTCCAAAACAGTGCAGCACGTCAATGAAGCTCTGGATTTTGCGAATGAAGTCGGTTATCCAGTGATCGTCCGGCCCGCGTTTACTATGGGAGGAACTGGAGGCGGGATCTGCCATGATCAAACTGAGTTATCAGAAATAGTAGCCAATGGTTTAAAATTATCGCCTAGCAGTCAGTGTTTGATAGAACAGTCGATCGCTGGTTTTCGCGAAATCGAATTTGAGGTAATGCGCGATGCAGCTGACAATGCATTAGTCGTTTGTTCGATGGAAAATTTTGACCCGGTGGGTGTTCATACGGGTGATTCGATTGTTTTTGCTCCCACACAAACGCTTAGTGATAGCGAATATCAGATGTTAAGAGACTGTGCCCTAAAATTGATTCGTGCTTTACGTATCGAAGGCGGCTGTAACGTGCAATTAGCTCTTTCGCCACAGAGTATGCAATATTATGTCATTGAAGTTAATCCCCGAGTCTCACGTTCATCGTCATTAGCTTCCAAAGCAACGGGTTATCCGATCGCTAAAATGGCTGCAAAAATTGCTGTTGGATTAAACTTGACGGAGATCAAGAATCCTGTTACTAAAACCACTTATGCTGAGTTTGAGCCAGCCTTAGATTACGTTGTTGTTAAAATACCGCGTTGGCCATTTGATAAATTTACTCAGGCTGATCATTCGATCGGTACTCAAATGAAGGCAACTGGCGAAGTGATGGCAATCGGCAGAAATTTGGAAGAAGCTTTATCAAAAGCAGTTCAGTCTTTGGAAATCGAGCCGCAAGATCTGTATTGGCCCAAAATCAGCCAGGTAGATGATGAAGTGCTAGCTAAATTCTTAGTACATGCTACGGATGAGAGATTGTTTTATATCGCCGAAGCTTTGCGCAGAAATTGTTCGTTAGCTGATGTTGCAGCTTTTACTAAAATAAATAAATACTTCCTAGATGTTGTGCTACATTTGATTGAACTTGAAAAAAAGGTAAGCAGCGGGCTTTTGACGCCGATTACTTGAAAGAAGCAAAATACTATGGGCTTAGTGATATGACTATAGCTCGTTTATGGCAAAGTGATCAGCAAACAGTGAGAGAATTTCGTTTGGAAAAACAAGTTTTACCTGCTTATAAGATGGTCGATACTTGTGCAGCTGAATTTTCTTCAGATACACCATATTTTTATAGTACGTATGGCGAAGAAAATGAAAGTCGAAAAACTAAAAAACAGTCGGTTTTAGTCATTGGTTCGGGGCCGATCAGGATCGGCCAAGGAGTCGAATTTGATTATGCAACGGTCCATTGTGTAAAAGCATTGCGAAAAGCGGGTTATGAGGCAATTGTTATGAACTCGAATCCAGAAACAGTCTCAACTGATTTTTCCGTGTCTGATAAACTTTATTTTGAACCCTTAAATTTAGAAAAAGTTTTGGATGTCGTTGAACTCGAACAGCCATTAGGAGTCATCTTACAGTTTGGAGGGCAAACCGCGATCAATTTGGCTGAGCCGCTTGCCGCTAATGGTGTAAAGATATTGGGGACTAGTTTAGCATCTTTAAATCAGGCTGAAGACCGTGACGAGTTCGATCAGTTGATTAAAAAACTACAACTAAATCAACCTCGGGGTAAGATCGCTTATTCGAAAGACGAAGCAGTAACTGGTGCGTCAGAGATCGGTTATCCAGTGTTGGTTCGCCCCAGCTATGTACTGGGCGGACGTGCAATGCAGATAGTTACCACTGAAGAAGAGTTGTTAAAGTATTTAAAAGAAAATACTTCTCTAGTTGGTCAGCATCCAATATTGATCGATCAATATTTAGAGGGACGAGAATGTGAAGTTGACGCATTATGCGATGGTTCTGCAGTATTATTGCCGGGAATTATGGAACATATCGAACGTGCGGGTGTGCATTCAGGTGATTCGATGGCCG
Organism: Ligilactobacillus acidipiscis; assembly: GCF_900116935.1. NCBI lineage: Bacteria > Bacillati > Bacillota > Bacilli > Lactobacillales > Lactobacillaceae > Ligilactobacillus > Ligilactobacillus acidipiscis. The sequence continues at coordinate 1,372,793 of NZ_LT630287.1, read as the reverse complement.
TTTATCCTCCGCAACATCTGAGTGCCAATGTCAAGCAGCAGATCGTTGATATCACAGAAAAACTGGCCCGTGAATTAAAGTGTATCGGTATTATGTATGTTCAGTTTATCGTTGTGCGAGAAAAAGTCTACGTTCTAGAAGTTAATCCGCGGGCAAGCCGTACAGTTCCATTCTTAAGTAAAGTTACGGGCTTAGAAATGGCGCAGATCGCGACGCGAAGTATTTTGGGAGAGTCCCTGAAGAAACAAGGTTTGCAGACAGGATTACAAGCAGAACCACTGACCAAGTATGTAAAAGCACCGGTTTTTTCATTTAATAAATTAAATGATAGTGATAGTTTGCTTGGCCCGGAAATGAAGTCTACGGGTGAAGTGATGGGAAGTGATACCCAGTATGCCAATGCTTTGCTAAAAGCTTTTGTCGGTGCAGGACTATTGTTGCCTCCGAATGGGAATATTTTATTAACGGTTAGCGATGAAGATAAACAAGAAGTTGTTAGTCTCGCTCGTCGTTTTGCTAGGATTGGATATCGAATTTATGCAACATCCGGAACTGCAGACCTTTTAAGACAAACCGGTACTTATCCAATGGAAATTGCCAAGATCAAGGAAGAGCCCGAGCAAAAGAAAGATGGAATTTTGGAAGTGATCTCAGCTGGAAAAGTTGATTTGGTAGTCAATACTATAGGTGAGGATGTAGCTAAGAATTCAGATGGTTTTTTGATCAGGAAAACTGCCTTGGCACACAATGTGCTTTTATTAACATCTTTGGATACAGTCCAAGCCTTGCTTGTTGCTTTAGAAGGACAGTATTTAACCACGGCTCCTTTATAAAAGTAAAATTAGAGTTAACGTTGCTAAGATGTGTTAAAAAAAGGAGAGCTTATGAGCACAAATCGGTTACAAGTAGAATTACCCGGGCTTTCTTTAAGAAATCCTATTATGCCGGCTAGTGGCAGCTTTGGTTTTGGGGATGTTAAGGCTGCTAGGTTAAACGATTTAAACAGATTAGGTGCAGTTGTTTTAAAGACGACAACCAAAATGGCAAAAAAAGGCAATCCTCAGCCACAGATCGTTTCTTTTAAAGAGGGGATCATGAATTCAGTCGGTTTGACAAATCCAGGAGTAGATAAAGTAGTTGAACATAAGTTACCGCAACTTCGAACACATTATCCGAATTTACCGATCATTGCCAGTTTAGCTGGTGCAAGTATTTCAGACTATTGTGTGGTGGCGGAGAAACTAGACAATTCTGAACTGGTTGACGCTTTAGAAGTAAATGTTTCTTGCCCTAATGTTGCTGCCGGCGGGATGCAGTTCGGTGTTGATCCCCTGGTCATTCAAAAGCTGACTAGTGAGATCAAAAAGAGGGTTGCAGTTCCTGTTTATGTTAAACTAACGCCAAATGTGACTGATATCATCGAGTGTGCTCAAGCTGCCAAGGACGGCGGGGCAGAGGGCTTGACAATGATCAATACTCTTTACGGTTTGAGGATCGACCCTCAAACTAGAAAACCAGTTCTAGGTAATAAATTTGGCGGTTGGTCTGGTCCAAGTTTAAAGCCCACAGCTATTCGGATGATTTATCAGGTTGCCCATCAAGTTGATCTGCCTATCATTGGTGTTGGGGGTATTTCAAATGCACAAGATGTGATCGAAATGTACCTAGCAGGTGCAAGCGCAGTGCAGATCGGTAGTGCACAGTTTAATGATCCCGCAGCTTGTTGGCATATTCTAGACGAACTTGAACCTGAAATGGATCGGCTAAATATTGAATCACTGTCAAAATTAATAAATGAAGTAAAAGAGGGATTTCAAGATGAGAGCTGATAGACCAATAATTGCACTGGATTTTCCAGACAAAGCCAGTGTAGATAACTTTCTAACACAATTTCCGAAAAAAGAAAAGTTGTTTGTAAAAATTGGGATGGAACTGTTTTATAGCTGTGGTCCAGATCTGATCAAGGAGATGACTGCACGCGGCTATGATGTTTTTCTTGACTTGAAGTGTCATGATATTCCACACACGGTCGAAGCAGCAATAAAAAGTATTTTAAAGTTAAATGTTACTTTAACTACTATTCACGCAAGCGGTGGTCTTCAAATGATGAAGGCTGCAAAGAGTGGTTTAGTGCAAAGTTCTGCAAACACCAAAATTTTGGCCATCACTCAACTAACTTCAACTTCGGAAGAAATGCTTCAGCAAGAGCAGCTTGTCAAGGCAAGTATGGAGCAAAGTGTGGAAAATTATGCCAAACTGGCAGCACAAGCTGGACTTGATGGTGTTGTCTGCTCTGCTTTCGAGGCTCGCAAAATCAAAGAAGTTACTGGGCAAGATTTTCTGGCTGTCACACCTGGAATTCGCTTAGAAAGTGATGCGCATGACGATCAAAAAAGGGTGGTTTCTCCTGGTCAGGCAGCGCAGTACGGGGCATCTATGATAGTGGTCGGAAGAAGCATTACTCAGGCAAAAGATCCATATCAAACATACCGTGACATAAAAAAATCTTGGAAAGAAGGAATTTAATTGAGAAAAATTGCTGAAGCTCTACTTGACATTGAAGCTGTAAAGTTATCACCTGCAGCTCCATTTACATGGGCAAGTGGGATCAAAAGCCCCATTTATTGTGATAACCGACTAACCATCAGCTATCCTGCTATCAGAAAAGAAATCGCTAATGGGATAGCAGATCTGATCAGACAAAATTATCCGTCTGCGGAAGTGATCGCAGGAACAGCAACTGCTGGTATCCCACATGCTGCTTGGGTTGCAGATATACTTGAATTACCGTTGATTTACGTGCGTTCAAAGCCTAAGGATCATGGTAAAGGGAAACAAACAGAGGGTGTTTTACGAGAAAACCAAAAAGTTGTTTTGATCGATGATTTATTGTCGACTGGAGGCAGTGTACTCAAAGCAGCAACTGCCTTAGAAAATGAAAACGCGGTTGTTTTGGGTGTTGTAGGGATATTTAGTTATGAGCTGAGAGATCTGCAAGAAAATTTTGCGAAAAGAAATTTGACTTTCCATACGTTAACCAACTTTTCTGAACTTATCGAAGCAGCCCAACAAAAAAGTTCATTCACCCAGGCTGAAGTTGACTCGATGTTTGAATGGAAAAAATCACCCAAAAATTGGAAGTAACGGCATAATAAAATAAAAAGATATACCTGTTTTAAAGCTTTGTCTGACAGAGCTTTTTAAAACAGGTGTTTTTAGTAAGATATTTGAAATGTGAAAGTAATTGACTTTTTAGACCTGATTGCGAGACTTTAGATATTTCTTGATCCACGCCAGTCAACAATGAAACCGATATTTGCGAAAAAATCATTTAAAGTGTAAACTTATTGTATGTATCAGATTATCTTTATTTTTACTGGTTATTTCGTGCTAATAAAATGCCGACTCAGTTTTCAAGGATACATTTTTATTAATGTTAGGTTATTATTTTCTTGCTATACTTATAATCAAGGAATAGATATTTTTGCCAGATCAGCAAGGTAAAAATAAGATAATTGTGGGACAACCACTTTTACCTTAAAAACTACACAACCTTTATTTAAAAAAAGTAATTTTTCCGGAGATTTATGGTCTTGGTTTTAAATTAAGTGCGAGCGGGTGTTGTTTACGAAAAATGTTTTAGTTATGCGAGAGAAAACAAAAAGGGGGTCGTATTTATGAAAACACAGCATGAAAGTATTTTTTCATCTAAAACGTTAACTTATTTTCTTCAATTAGCGGAAACTATGAGTTATACTCAAGCTGCTCAAATTTTGGGTATTACCCAACCAGCACTGACTCAACAGATCAAAAAGCTCGAAAAAAATGTTGGGGCACCATTGTTTTACTCGGTTGGGAAAAAATTACATCTTTCTGATGCAGGCTATACAATGTTAGATGCAACTCACCAAATCTATGAAACTTTGAACAAGGCTACCGATGAAATTCAACAATCCACTAGTCCGGATATTGGTGAGATCAACATTGGGATTTTGGCTTCTATTGATACAGGTGTCTTTTTTGATTTTGTGTCTGATTTTTATCAAAGACATCAAAATATTAAATTAACTGTTTATTCTTTGACTCGTAAAGAGATCTGGGAAGGGTTGGAAAATAATCAATTAGATATAGCAATCATGTATCTTCCAGATGAAAATATTAAAAATTGGAAAACATATGAAGCAAAGAAAATATTTACAGAGAGTTTGGTATTCGTTCATCAAAGCGAAAAACTGAAGAAAAGAAGAAAAATCAAGTTAAGAGATACTTTGGCTTGTCCATGGGTCGGATATCCAACTGATTTCTATGTAAATACGCAATTGCGGGAAGCTTACAGAGATGATAACTTGGATTCACCTGAATTTGCGGCACGCTTTACCCAGCCAAACCAATTACTCAAATTTTCAAAGAAGACTGGAAATTATACTGCATTACCAGCGTCTTTCATCACAGCACATGAAAAAGAAACTGGCGGACTGTACACTGCAACGTTTGATCCGGTGATCAGTTTTGAAATGTCCTATGTTTATCGTAAGGGCAAGTCTGAAATTCCTCGGATCGCAAACTTTTTTAAAGAGTTTGAACAATATCTAGTTGAAAAAGACTACATTTCTCGCTTGACAGATTCTACTCTTGAGCAATAAGCTAAGTATATGAATATTTAATTACCCGGTGTTTTAGTTTGTAGTGAGACTAACAAGACTGGTCATTATAAGGAGATATGAATTAACATGAAAGAATTAGTTTTTGGACACAAAAATCCAGATACCGACGCTATCGTCGCTGCTAAAGCATATTCATTTTTGTTAAATCAGCTAGGATCGGATACTGAAGCTGTTGCTTTAGGCGAACCCAATGATGAAACAAAATTTGTACTTAATCATTTTTCAGAACCATATCCTCGTATTATTTCAGAAGCTGGTGCAGAGACGAAAGAAGTCGTATTGGTTGATCATAATGAAGCACAGCAGAGTGTAGACGACATTTCTGATTTAACAGTAACGCATGTGATCGACCATCACAGGATCGCTAACTTTGCAACAGCGGCTCCGCTATATTATCATGCAGAACCAGTTGGCTGTTGCAGTACGATCATCTTTAAGGAATTCAAACAACGGGGAGTTGAAATTCCGCAAAATTTAGCTGGTTTAATGTTATCTGCCATTATTTCAGACACATTATTATTCAAGTCACCAACAACAACTGATGTTGATGTTGCGGTTGGGAAAAAATTAGCCGAAATTGCTGGAGTTGATTATGAAGAGTATGGCTTAGCAATGCTGAAGGCTGGAACTAATTTGGCAACTAAAACTGCAGAGGAGTTAGTTACTTCTGATGCTAAATCCTTTGAAATGGGGGGCAAAACCGTTCGTGTGGATCAGGTAAATACAGTTGATCTTGCTGAGGTATTTGCGCGTGAAGATGAATTGCGTTCAGCTATTGAGGCTCAAAATAAAGATAATGGTTATGATCTTTTCTTATTAATGGTCACAAATATCTTAGATTCCAATACTCGCTTATTAGCGATTGGAGCAGGCCAGGATATTGTTGAAACTGCCTTTGGCCATGGCTTAGAGAACGATAAAATGGACCTTCCTGGCGTCGTTTCACGTAAAAAACAGGTTGTACCGCCGTTGGAAAAAGCTTTCGAATAAAAGATAAATAATATTCTTAAGAGAAAATAGTCTCCTAATATTTGTCAGTAATGGCAATTGGGAGTCTTTTTTTTGCATAGCATAATAATAAGTTACTTTAACTATGGCTTCAAAATCAAAATCAGAAACAAGTGAAAGGTAATCATTATAAATACTTTCAATTACGTATATAAAAACATATAATAAAGATTGAAAACATTATTTTGAGGTGATCAAGTTGAGTCAGGAAAAAAGAATTAAACTTATCAAACAATTATTGGAAGAGCGGCAGGAGCTATCAACTAAAGATATTATGAATGAATTTGGTATTTCACAGGACACAGCACGTAGGGATATTGTCCTTTTGAATAAACGAGGAGAGGTTCGTCGAACTCACGGAGGGATCTTGCCCCTTGATTTTGGCAGAAGTGTCCCTAATTATGAAAGTCGGTTAGCACATTTCACCAAGTCTAAAACCCAAATTGCACTTGAAGCTTTAAATTATTTTAAACCACACCATGTTTACTTTGTTGATTCCTCTACTATTTTATTAAAAACTTGTCAGAACCTAAATATTCCCTTAACAGTGGTCACTCACTCGTTAGACAATTGTATTGCTTTAGCACAAAATAATAAAGTTACTGTTAAAAGTTTGAGTGGGACTTTAGATCATGACAATCGTTTTTTCTATTCTCATTTAGCCATAGAAGAGCTACAAGATATTATGTTCGATACAGCTTTTATAGCTGCTTCTGGGATCGATGAAAATGGTGTTTATCTGTTAGATCAAGATGATGCTGAAATTGTTGGTATGGCGGCTAAGCGTGCGCGTAAGGTTATTTTGGTCGCAGAGCACCAGAAGTTTGTAAATAAATCGTATTACAGAATCTGTTCTTTAGACCAAATCTCATTATTCATTACTGATAAAATTCCAACCAAAGAACAGCGTGAATTATTTTCCCCAGAAACTGAGATCAAGATAGTAAACGGTGATAATAAATAACAATTATTTTGTAAATTTTTATAATTATGATAGCATTACCTGCTTCGTAGTTGGTATAATAATGTCAATTTGATGAAAGGGGCGTGAGAAAATGGTTTTAAAACATAAATTTAATCAAGAAGTAAAACAAGTTGCAATTTCAGATATTCGCCAATTTGACATTGATGTCAGTAATATTCCGGACATCATTAAGTTAACTTTAGGTGAACCGGACTTTAATACGCCTGAACATATTAAACAAGCTGCAGTTGATGCAATAAATGACGATCAGTCTCACTATACGCCTAATCCTGGGATTCCAACTTTGCGTCAAGCAGCGGCAGATTATTACAATTCAAAATATCATTTAAACTATGAACCGGAGCAGGTCATTACAACTATTGGAGCCACCGAGGGGATCGCAGCAGCTTTACAAACCATTTTAAACCCAGATGATGTGGTTCTTGTCCCAACACCTGTTTTCCCGATCTATATTCCAATTACTCAAATCAATCACGGCAAATGCATAACTATAGATACTAATGCTGATGGGTTTCTTTTAACTCCAGAAAGGTTAAAAGAAACTATTAAAAACAATCAAGAACGTAATATTAAAGCGCTAGTCTTGGTTTATCCAAGTAACCCAACTGGAGTAAATTACTCGAGAGAACAATTACGAGAATTGGCTGAAGTGATCAAAGAAAGCGGTATGTGGGTTTTGTGCGATGAGATCTATGCGGAATTGACTTATGGAAAAACACATACCAGTTTAGCTGAGTTTTTACCTGACCAAGTATTGCTTGTTACAGGTTTATCCAAGTCCCATGCAATGACTGGGTGGAGAGCGGGCTTTCTTATGGGTCCAAATGATTTCATCGAACAAGCGATCAAGGCGCATCAGTACTTAGTAACAGCACCAACAAACAATGTTCAGTTTGCTGCACTTGAAGCTTTAACTAATGGACAAGAAGACAGTAAACAGATGAAGAATGAATATATCAAAAGACGGGATTTCTTTTGTCAAGAACTTGAACAATGCGGTTTTGAGGTTGCGAGTCCGGATGGAGCGTTTTACTTATTCGCTAAGATCCCTACCAAATTTGGAACAGATTCATGGAAATTTGTAAGGGACTTGGCACAAAAAGCACAAGTTGCTTTGATCCCAGGTGCATCATTTGGACCTGGCGGAGAAGGGTATGTGCGTGTCAGTTATGCCGCATCCATGGATAAATTAAAAGCTGCTGCTAGCAGGATCAAGGATTATGTCAAAAATAATTAGTTTAAGGTGCAACGGAGGCAAAATATTTTGAATTCTAATGAAAAAACTAGACCTATTGGAGTTTTTGACTCGGGGGTCGGTGGTATCAGCGTTTTAAAAGAATTATACAAATTAATGCCAAACGAAACATATTTGTTTTATGGTGATTCGAAAAATGCTCCGTACGGAGTTAAAGATAAAGAAGAAGTTTTTAGGCTGAGCCATGATATTGTTGAAAAGTTTATTCAGCTTAATGTAAAGGCGATAGTAATTGCTTGTAATACTGCAACTAGTGCGGCCATTGATCGTTTAAGAAAAGAATTTTCAGAAGTTATTTTTGTTGGGCTGGAACCGTCTGTTAAACCAGCTATTCAGCATAAAAGTAATTCTGAGGTTGTAGTTATGGCAACCAAATTAACTTTACGAGAAAAAAAGTTTGCTGAGCTGATCTCGCAGTATGAAGACCAGGCAAATATCATTCGGTTACCTGCGTCTGATTTAGTAGAGTTCATCGAACATGGTGATACAAATAGTTCCGCATTATATAAATATTTAAATGGACTATTGGAACCTTATAAGGGAAATGTTGATTCAATTGTTTTAGGCTGCACTCATTTTCCGTTTGCACGGGCTGCTATCCAAAAAATTGTTGGTCCTAACGTTTTCATCACAGATGGTGCTTTTGGAGCGGCAGCTCACTTAAAAAGCCAATTAGATAAATACGCGCTGCGAAATGATTGCTCAAAAAAAGGAAAGGTCCAATTCTTTAATAGCAATCCAGATCCGCGCGAAATTCAGTTAAGTAAAAAACTCTTTCTTGCTCAATGATACTTATTTAGTGATCGGTAGGGATAAATGTTATGTTACAACTTAGATTGGCAACGTTAAATGATTTACCAGCGGTTATGGAAATTTTTGATCAAGCACGTTTATTTTTAAAACAAAATAGTATACCGCAATGGCAAGATGGTACACCGAACAAGAACACTTTTTTTGAAGATATCAAACAAGAAGACCTGTTTTTATTTGTAAACGAAACAGAAATTTTAGGGATCGCAGCTCTAAAGTTAGGACCGGATCCTTTTTACGATGTGATAAAGCAAGGAGAATGGCTTTCTGATGCTCAATATTATACTATCCATCGTTTTGCGATGAGTTCTAAATATCGTGGAGAGCATTTAAGTGAACCTTTTTTTAAAGAATTGTTTGAAATAATAGTAAAAAGGGGAATCTACCATGTACGTATCGACACTCATCCACAAAATGCCGGTATGCAACATGTGATCAGCAAGCTGGGATTTCAATACTGCGGAATTGTTGAAGTTAAGCAAGAACAAAGTGACCCAATAAGAAAAGCTTATGAATTAAAGATTAAACAGGAGTAGATAATTGACTGATAAAAAATATCAAACATTTATTTTTGATTTAGACGATACGTTGCTCGACTTTAAATCAGCTGAACAACAAGCATTACAATTGTTATTTTCTGATTTAAAGTTGAAATTAGATGAACCAGCTAAGCAAGCATTTAGCAATTTTAATCAAAGTTTATGGAAGAAATTGGAAAAAAAAGCAAATTACTCGTGAGCAGCTTTTTGAAGAAAGATTTCATACTTTTTTCAAAAACTACTATCAGTTGGAAATCAATGGTAACAGTTGTTCTGACCAATATTTGTCATATTTAGCTTATGGTCATGAAGAAGTGGATGGGGCCATAGAACTTTTGACGGACCTATTTTCAGCCAAAAAGTAGTTATATTTAGCAACTAACGGTGTGTTTAAGGTACAAATTCAACGCCTTAAAGAGGCTAAAATGGCTGAATTTTTCGAACAGGTTTTTGTTTCCGAGAAAATAGGCAGTGAAAAACCAGATCCTGAATTTTTTAAGTATTTTTTTAGTCATTCTAACGCTGACCCTGCTCAGACGCTGATCGTCGGTGATTCCCTAAGTTCAGATATCTTGGGAGGTATCAATGCAGGAATCGATACCATGTGGTTTAATCCAGAAAGGACTACCAACTTCTCACAGATAAGCCCAAGTTATCAAATTGATTCTTTAAGTGAAGTAAAGAAGTTTGCTTAGAAGTTCAAGTTGTACAAATTACCTAAATCTTGTATGTACTATTATGTAGTTAAAGTTTTATTGACCTTGATTCAGCAAAAAAAGAATGAAAAATATGTTGTGGTGATCATATGAAAACTTGGAACTTTTGGCTGAAGAGTTTATAATTAAATTGAAGTTAAATCATTAGGTCAAGCTTAACTCTGTGCAAACTTGAATATAGTTAACAGGGAGGTGCAACTATGATCGAGAGTATTCGCTTAAAAAGAAAAGAGGAATCACCGGTTTCTATCGGAGATGTAGTTCAGTATCATGGTGGAACATTTGTAATAATCAATATCTTAGGGATCGATGTCAAATCGTTTCGTGAGAATGATAATAACATTTTTTATTATTGCCTCGGACAACTTTACGGTTCTCCAGATCTGGCTGCAAATTATTTGACCACCGAAAATGAATTAAATTTCTCACCTGATCAATATTACAATATTCCTCAGGTAGGGGATATTTTCTTTGATAATACAATTGGTATCTGGATCAGGATCCTTGAAATCCGCAAGGTCAACTTTAACGATGAAGGTATGCAAGTTCAGTTCAAGTTTTCACCTGTTAAAGAGTGGTCAAGCGAAAAAATTGAAAAAGCATTTACCGCATCAAGAGCACGACATATGAAATTAGTCAAAAATGATTCTGTTGGTTTATAAAAAAAGTCTTCATCTATTCGGCACATACTGCCATTGATAGATGAAGACTTTTTGTAAGTTACACTCTGTTATTTATTTCAATTTTTCTATTTCTTCTTTTTCAGGAGTGACATATATAGTTTTTTGACCTTCATAAATGACAAAGCCAGGTTTTGCTCCGTTAGGTTTACGGATATTCTTTACTGGAACATAGTCAACCGCTACGTTAGCCGAGGATCTGCCTTTAGAAAAGTAGGCTGCAATTTGTGCTGCTTGAGTAAGTGTTTCATCGCTTGGTGAACTACTATGCACAATAACGTGTGAACCAGGAATATTCTTAACGTGAAGCCAAAAATCGCTTTTTTTTGCGATTTTCATGGTCAAATGATCATTTTGTTTGTTGTTTTTACCAACAGAAATTCTAGTTCCATCATTACTGGTAAATTCAGCTGGCTTGCTCAAACTTTTGCGTCTCTTGTTTTTTGCCGCCGGGCTATTTTTTTGCGATTTCAAATAACCTTGTTCCTGTAACTCGACTTTGATCTCTGGAAGGTCGCTTGGATCTGCCAGTTCAATAGTGCTAGCCAGTGATTCAAGATAATTGATTTCTGACTTTGTGTGCCGAATCTGTTCACCTAAATATTTCACAGCATTTTTGAGCTTCTGATAACGTTTAAAATACTTCTGTGCATTTTGTGAAGGGCTTAGTTGATTTGACAAATTGATTTTTTCAGGTTGCTCATTATTATAGTAGTTAGGCAACGTGACGGAGGTCATTCCTCTCTTGACCTTATATAAATAAGTGGTCAGCAGTTCACCTTTGATACGGTAAAAATCAGCATTTTCTGTTGCTTTAAGCTCTTTTTCTTGCTTTTTTAACTTTCTTTCATTTTTACGCAGATTATTTTTGACAACTTTGATCAGATCAGCACCTTGTTGCTTGACTCGGTCGTGTTGGGCTTTTTCTTGGTAAAATTTATCCAATAACTCACTTAAAGTTTCCCAGGTTGATTGAACTTCCATTTGACCAGAGAAAAAGCTGAAATCAATTTTATCATTATGTGTGATAATAACTGGAGTAGGATTTTCAGTTTTTTCGAGGAAAGATTTGTATGCCTCGTTGACAGTTTTATACTCGGCTGAATGTAATGTATCGGCTAAGAGTAAGCCTGACAATTTTGAGAACCCTTGATAAGCTTTCATTAACTCGGAAGCTAGAACATCTCTATTGGGGAATTGCTTATTTAACTCTGAAAAGAAGTCCTGTTCAGAAAAAGGATCTGTTTTTTCTTGCTTTGGTGGAGTTCGATAAGTCGAACCAGGCAGTAGAGTTCTATAACGATCTTGTTGTACCGGGACATGCTTGATCGCGTCTAAAACTTTATTTTCTTGAGAATCAATCAAAATCACATTACTGTGTCTTCCCATGATTTCGATACTTAACAGTAGAGTGATTTGATCTCCAAGTTCGTTTCTACGGGTAAAACTTAAATAGATAACACGATCAGTTTGTAATTGCCAAATATCCTGAATTTTTGCGCCATCAAGATATTTGCGCAACATCATGGTAAAATTCGTAGGAGTTTGGGGGTTCTCATAAGGTATCTTTGTGATCTGTATCCGTGCATAATTAGGGTTTGCTGATAACAACAAAGGATAATTATGGCGGTTAGCCCTAATTGTTAAAATCACTTCATTGGAATAGGGCTGCGATATTTTTGCCACACGACCGCCAACTAGTGTATTTTTTAATTCATTAACCATCGCATGTGCGAATAAACCATCGAAAGCCATTATTGAACACTCCTTTTTATTGTTTACAGTAGTTACATTTTAACCTTTATTTATCTTTTGAGCAAAAGCTATTTGTAGTTTTTCTTTCTGTAATATGTTAAATCCTATACTATACGAAACTTAAACTTGTTTGTTTTTGAGTTAAGTTGTAATATACAATTATAGTTCATTTTATGGAGGTGAAACATTGAAAGCAAGTTTAGACGTCTTGTTAGATGTTCAAAAAAATTATAAGCAGTTATTAAAAAAGATGACTCGCATACATACTTTGACAATTGCAGAATGGCAACTACTTCAAAATGTGTTGGACGGTAATGATACTCAAACAGAACTTGTCAAAAAGACTAAATTAGATGTTTCGACCCTTAGTCGTCAGTTGAGCAAATTGGTTGAAAAGAATTTATTATCTATTAAAAAAATGGGTAAAAAGCCAATGGCTAGAAAAAAATATCTTTATCAAATAACTGATCAAGGTAGAACTGCTCTAAATGAGATGAATGCTGATTTTGAAAAAATGAGTAGTGAATTATTTTCTCAGTGGACAAACGAGGAACAAAATTTACTAAAAATCTTGTTAAATCGTCTCAATACAAGTTTTGAAAGGATCGAAAGCTAGCTAAGGTACCATGAGTATGTTACGATTAAAATCGCAATTATTTTTTAATTAATTTAAGTAAACAATGATCAAAGTAGGTGTAATTTTATGAAAATAGCTGTTGTTACTGATAGTACGGCTTATCTTTCACCAAAACAAATAGAAAAATATAATATTCATGTGATCCCGATACCAGTTATAATTGACGGAAAAACATATCAGGAAGATGTCGACATCACAACCGATCAATTTTTTGAAAAGTTGAGGTCTTCAGAGTCTTTTCCAAGTACATCACAACCTCCGATCGGTGAGTTGGTAGAGATGTACGAAAATCTTGGGGAACAGGGTTATGATACTGTGATCAGTATCCATTTAGCGGCAACAATTTCTGGTCTATATAATACTTTGAAGACAGTTGTTGCTCCACAAGTCAAAAATGTCAATGTTATTCCATTTGATTCGCAGATCACGGTTATGCTAATGGGAAATATGGTGGTCGAGGCTGCTCGAATGGCACAACGTGGCGAAACAAGTCAGCGGATCATTGATCGTTTAGAGCACTTAAGAAAAACAGTCGATGAATATTTTGTCGTCGATGATTTACAAAATTTGGTTCGTGGCGGGCGTTTATCTAATGCATCTGCTTTTATTGGCAGCGTCTTAAAAATCAAGCCGATTCTAACTTTTGATGAGCAGTCAGATAAAATTTTAGCCTTTGATAAAGTTCGTTCTTCTAAACGAGCATTGAAGCGTGTCGAAAGTTTATTTGATGAGAAACTAAAAAATATCGACTATCCTGTAAGAATGATCATTATTCACGCCAACGATAAAGAAGCAGCTTTAAACTGGAAACAAAAACTAGCAAAACAATACCCTGATTATCCAATTGATATTAGTTATTTTGGACCGGTCATTGGGACTCATTTGGGGGAAAAGGCACTCGCTTTAGCATGGATGGAAGATATAGATCAGTAAAAGAGGTAATCTAGAATTTATGATAGATTTAGGACTGAAAGCCAGCACATCAGCTAGTCAAATTAAGGACCGCTTACAGTACCATCCGGATGTTTTTGAGTTTTTTACTGATGAAAATGATTTTACGGCAGAAGGATTGAAACGCTTGGCATATGATATTGAATGGGTCAAAAGTGAAGCAACGGATAAGATCGTGCTTCATCACCCAATGAAATATCGTGGAACTGCAACTGAAATTATCGCGCCAGAACGTAGGTGCCCGAGTTTGTATGCTTTTGTTGAACAATCAGCTTTAGATTTATTACAATTAGCGGATGATCACGAAGTCCAAGTCTTGATTCATGGCGCTTATGCCCGGCAAACACAGCATTTCATTGAGATGTATGCTTCTTTTGCGGAAGCTGAAGCGGCGGCTTTTGCCCGTCTAGACCATTTTCAAGAGCTGGGCGGTCGCCATGTTATGTTTGAAAACTCTATCTCACAACTTTTCGCTTATGGCTTACCAGCAGATGAAGAAAAAATTAAAGAGCATCATTATCGCTTGGCCTTTGATACGTCACACTGTTTCATTAAAGTAAAGGGTAATAATAATGCTTTGATGACTTCTCTCAATAATTTAAAAGATCAGATCGTTCATTATCATTTGGTAGATTCTTTAGGTCAAAAGCATGATAGTTTGCCTGTTGGACAAGGAAATATTAATTGGCAAGAAGTTGTTCCGTTACTGAATCCACAGGCCACTAATATTTTTGAAATACAATTAGCAAATGAAGATGATGCTGCTGAACAGGTAGCAAGTTACCAGTATCTAAAGGAATTGGAATTTTAGTTAAATTTAAATTAAGAACAATTTATCTGCTTTCACTTAACTCTTTTACTTGTCTATAATACTGTTATTGACAGTATTTGAGAAGAGGGGAGCACTATGATCAATCGAGTTCTCAATGTTTGTACTGGAATCATCGGGGTCTTATACATCTTAGTAGATATTGTTTTTCACTTAACTGTTTGGGGCTTAATAAAGTTTAAGAGGATCTCGTACCCGCTAGCTTTCAGACTCGCCGATAACAAGAGCTTATTTTTCAGTATTATCTTGATTTTGACATTTATCATGTCCTTATTAAGTTTAATTGCATTGATCAGTAATCTTATTTTATTTGTTCGGGCAGATTTCATCTTGAGAGTTGTTCTTACTACGAGTGGTTTCTTTTTGCCTTTTGTTCATGGGGAAGCTACCTTGAGCCTGTGCTTCGAGGTTTTCTTTATTAGCTTGTTTTTGATTTATTTATATAAAATAAGTCATCGTAAACAAGATATTTCTGATTCTGAGTTTGAGAATTACAAACAAATGTAAAAGGAGAAATATGAATACAATAAAATCAATTATGAGTTGGTTGGTGCCCATTTTGATCGGTCTATTGGCTGCAGCATTGATCAAGACTTTTTTATTTACTCCGGTAAAAGTTGACGGTTCATCAATGTATCCGAACTTGCAGTCAACTGAACACGTGATGTTGCTTAAACAAGCAGACATCAAGCGTGATTCAGTAGTCGTCTTTAATGCATATGGTGTAGATCACCAGAATCCGGAAATGACCAAGAAAATGATGTATGTCAAAAGGGTCATCGGTCTGCCTGGCGATAAGATCGAATATAAAGACAATGGTGATTTATATGTTAACGGCAAATTTCAATCACAGAGTTATATCACCAAGGCACAGCAAAAACAAGGAACATTGCAGTTAGCAGACAGTTTAAACCCAGCAGCGGATGTGCACTTGGGAACAGGTCAGACATTTACAGTACCACAGGGAAAATATTTTATGCTGGGTGACAATCGACATGAATCTAATGATAGCCGTTATTATGGTTTTGTTCCTAAAGATAAGATACTAGGAGTTGTTAAAGTTACTGTTTGGAATAACAAACGTAACGTAATAAATTCTTTTGCAACAAATTAAAATATCAAGGTTCACTGAAGGTCTGGTAAAAAATTACCAGACTTTTTTTATAAAGAACAAAATTAACAGCGTTGTGCAATAAATAAACTTTGGGGCAAGCTGGGGCGGTTTTTCTTTTTGACCCTACTTTTGATAATGTATATTATGTAAACTAGAATAAAGAGAAAAAAATGACTGACCCCCCTCAGATTTACTGATTTCAAATAACCAACAATGTCTCCAAAACGCTAATTTAAACAACAAAAATAGTAAAATTACTAAATAAAGTCTGTAAAAACTACAGCTTTTTAATTTTCTTGAAAAATTAGTAAACAAGTTATTAATGCTGGTAATTAAATTTATATCATTAATTTGTTATAGCTGATTTTTAGTCAAAAAAATAAGGACAGCTTTTGCAATATCTTAACTGTAAAAGCTGTCTAAATGCTAATTATTGATCGCAACGCAGATGTTTATTTTTGCTGCTTAAACATAGCTGGGTTGAATGCCCAAATCAATTAAATCTTCTTTGGATACTGAATAACGGATAGCTGATTCATCACCATTTTCAACTTTTTGAACCCATTTAGGTTCCCACAAAGATTCGTGGCCTAATGCGACCATATCGAACGATTTACAGGCTTTTTCGGCTTCCTGGGGAGTTTTTTTTACGCTACCAACAACTATTAACGGGAATGCACCAGCTACACGATCTCTGTTGACTTCATTCACGATCTGACTGGAATTTTGATCACGAAGCGATGTCCGCCAAACGTCGCCTTGTGAAACATGCAGATAATCGATTTTAGTTTCTTTTAACCTATCTATAAACTCAAGTGTATCTTCTAAAGTTATTCCTGGTTTTTCAATTTCTTCTGGTGAAATCCGATAGCCGAGCAAAAATGGCTTCTCAGCATATTGCTTGATTACCTGTGTAGCTTCTTCGATGACGGCAAGTGGAAAACGCATTCTCTTTTCTAATGAACCGCCCCACTTATCTGTCCGTCTATTGGAGTGTGGTGAAAATTGGAGTGTGGTGAAAAGAATTGCTGCAGCAAATAAGTATTTGCGCCATGCAACTCAACTCCGTCAAAGCTGGCTTCAATTGCCCTTTTTGTAGCTGCACCAAAATCTTTGATCGTTTGTATGATTTCATCTTCTGAAAGTGCACGCGGTTTTTGTGAATCTGCTCGCAGTGCGGGAATGTCACTGGCACTAACCGGTTGCTTTCCTCTTAAAATCGCACTGCTTGACATCCTTCCAGCGCAAAATATTTGTACGATCGCTTTTGTACCGTTTCGTTGTATGCTGCGAGCTAATTTATTTAAACCAGGTAAAAATCTATTGTCGGCAATGCTTAGTTCACCCTCAAAGCCCTTACCAAGCGAATTCACATTGGCAACAGCAGTAATGAACATCCCCGCCCCGCCGGTATGCTGTGCGTAATATGCTGTTTCATCACTAGTAACAGTACCGTCTTCAAATGACATGCGTTCAGTCATCGGCGGGATCACGATCCGGTTTTTTAACTTGATGTCTTTATTTCTAAAAGTATATGGTTGTAAAAATGTATATTCGGCCATCTGATAACCTCCCTGTCTCATATGATACATAGTACAGTTATCGTTTTAGTTAAAGCAAAAGGCCTTTAAACCTGTGACCTATCTTGTGCTAGCATATAATCGATCGCAACCACTAATCCGACAACTAAGATCTCGTTATTCAACGAATCTTCACTGTCTTGTTGCTCTAAAATGGTTATCTCGTATGCATCACCCCAAGATAATATTTTTTTATGGATAGTTGCAATTTCTTCATTCTTGTTTAAAATAGAAAAATTCATTTCGAAAAGATCGCCTTTAACAGTAATGTTTTGCGGGCTAAATGTATAATGTGGTCTTAGTAAGGAAAGTTCTTTTTTTATTTCAACTGTTGGGTTGTTGCATGATTCAATGATAAATTTAGGTAAAAAGGCAAGAACTTTTTTAGTGATCTGTGCTACTATATTATGCTGTGCGTCTTGAATTTCAAAAGTTTTAGGAGCATTAAATAGACTACCTTTAATGTAATAATGGATTTGGTTGTCAGTGTCTCGCACGGTGAATTTCTCAGCAGCGCTAAAAACTTTTTGTTTAACATATAGTTGTTTCATTTTGATTTCTCCTAAAAATAATAGTTGATTAACTACCTTTAAGTTTAGCACGCAACTCTTTTCAAAAATACCATTATTTAGTTTGCTATACACAAAAAGCTGGGAATATAACATTCCCAGCTTAATTCTTATTTAAATTTCTGTTGAGTCTGAATTATCTTCAACTTTATTTTGTACCCAGACTGGAGTTCCCTGGGTTTCAACATCTAAAACAAATGAACCATTTGAATAACGATCATTGCTTGGATGCTCGAATGGATCAACGGTAATAACTTGATCCTTGTTAGTTGTAATATACAATTTACTATTAGGTTGTAATAACGTCGTCAGCTGAACACGATGAGGATTTTTCTTGAGTTCACGTAAAATTTGAACACCACGTCGTGCCCTTGTTGTTTGGGGAACTTCAGCAACTTTCATTCGTTTGAATGAACCACGTTGTGTGATAAGAGCTAAATCGTCTGTTTCATGAACAAGTGTCACACTAGTCAGGCGATCTTCTCTGAGATCCATAGCTTTAACACCTGCTGCCTTTGTTCCGCTTGTTGGAACTTCATCTAGTGTATAACGAAGTCCATAGCCGCCATAGGAAGCGCAAAGAACTTGCAATGCAGGGTCATCATTTTTTTGATAGGAGATCAAAATTATCTCATCGGACGCAGTCTTTAATTTCATAAACTTGCTGGCACGTGATTTGTAGGATCTTCCGGGTTTTAAATCAGCGAGTTCAGTTTGCTTAATAAAGCCCTCTTTAGTTGCAAAAACAAACTTGCCGCCCTGTTTTAAATCTTTAAAACAATATGCAGAAATGACATACTCATCATTTGCCAGACCGACAGTTTGCGAAAGATGCTCTCCTGTATCTTTCCAGCGAGCTTCTGTTACATCATGAATAGGCCGATAGATGACGTTTCCTTTATTGGTAAACATGAACAGATGATCTAACGTATTGACGGTCGCTGAAAAAATCACTCGGTCTTCATCTTTTAGCCCGTTTTCAGAAGGACCAGAAGCCTTAAACGACCGAAGGGACGAACGCTTGACATAACCATCACGTGAAACTAAGGCTTTCACATCTTCTGCTGCTACCATAACTTCAGTTTCAATGGTCAATGATTCTATCTCTACTTGGATCTCGGTTAACCTTGGAGTTGAATATTTTTTATCAACAGCTTTTAATTCTTTTTTGATCACCTTATCCAATTCTTGTGGATCAGCCAAAATTTTCTGATATTTTGCAATTTGCTTTTCTAATTCTTGTGCTTCTTTTTCTAGCGCAGTCACATCGGTATTTGTTAAACGATATAACTGCAAAGAAACAATTGCTTCTGCTTGATTTTCACTAAAGTCATATTTCGTGATCAAATTTTGCTTGGCATCACGTTTATTTTGAGACGAACGGATCGTTTTAATAACGTTGTCTAAAATAGAGAGAGCTTTGATCAGACCAGCAACGATATGTTCGCGCTCTTGGGCTTTATTTAGGTCAAATTGAGTCCGTTTAGTAGTAACGTCACGTTGGTGATCGATGTATGCTGAAAGGATCGCTTTCAAACCAACATGTTCAGGACGCTTTTTATTGATCGCGACCATGTTGAAATTGTAGGAGATCTGTAAATCGGTGTTTTTAAAAAGATAATTTAAAATACCTGTCGCATTTGCACTTTTCTTAAGCTCGATCACGATCCTCAAACCCTCACGATCTGTTTCGTCACGAACTTCGGCGATTCCTTCAACTTTTTTCAAAAGACGTAATTCATCGATCCGTTTGACTAATATCGCCTTATTAACTTCATATGGGATCTCTGTTACGACGATTTGTTGTTTTCCGCCGCGTAATTCTTCAATTTCAGTCCGAGAGCGTAAAATCGTTTTTCCTCGCCCAGTTTTGTAGGCTTGTTTGATCCCGTCTATTCCCTGTAAAATGCCGCCAGTTGGAAAGTCAGGACCTTTTACAAATTTCATTAGATCATCTAACGTAGCATTTGGATGATCTAATAGGTAAATTGTAGCTTCAATTGTTTCTCCCAAATTATGAGTTGGGATCTCAGTTGCATACCCAGCGGAAATACCCGTAGCTCCGTTGACTAATAAATTAGGAAAACGGGCTGGCAAAACAGTTGGTTCATACTCTGTATCATCAAAATTTAAGACCATTTCAACGGTCTTTTTGTCAATGTCTTTTAGCATGTCACCAGCAATTTCAGATAAGCGCGCCTCGGTATAACGCATAGCAGCAGGTGGGTCACCGTCCATTGAACCATTGTTACCATGCATTTGAATCAGTGGTTCACGTAGTTTCCAATCCTGACTGAGGCGGACCATCGCTTCATAGATCGATGAATCACCATGCGGATGAAAATTACCCATCACGTTTCCGACCGACTTAGCTGATTTTCTAAATGCTTTATCAAAGGTATTGCCATCTTGGTCCATTGCAAACAGGATTCGCCGCTGAACAGGTTTTAAACCATCACGGATATCAGGTAAAGCACGTTCTTGGATAATATACTTAGAATAGCGTCCGAATCTTTCCCCCATGACAGCTTCAAGTGATAATTCCTGAATATTGTTATGTTCTGTAGTCGCCACGTACTTTCACCCCTCTACTTGTTATTTTTGGTTTGAGCTAATTTATCATCAAATAGTGTTTCACTTGTTTCTTCATTCGTAAGCTTTTCACCATGAGCACCTTCTACGGCAACCGTATCTAATAAACTGCCGTCTTCTTCCAGTGAAAATTTCACGTTTTTTTCGATCCATTTACGACGCGGCTCAACTTTATCGCCCATTAATGTTGTGACACGTTTCTCAGCCAAGGCGCCATCATCGATCTTCACACGAACCAAAGTCCTTGTTTCTGGATCCATAGTCGTTTCCCATAATTGGTCAGCGTTCATTTCTCCTAAACCTTTGAAACGTTGGAGTGAATATCCTTTGCCCATTTCTTGGCTGACTTTTTTTAGTTCCTCATCAGTCCAAGCATATTCAATGACCTGTTTTTTCTTAACTGTCTTTTGTAATTTATACAAAGGCGGCAAAGCAATATAAACCCGTCCAGCATCGATCATTGGTCGCATATATTTATAAAAGAAAGTTAACAGCAAGATTTGAATATGAGCTCCGTCGGTATCTGCATCAGTCATGATCACGATTTTGTCATAATTAGCATCTTCCAGGTTAAATTCTGCCCCGACTCCAGCACCGATCGTATAGATCATGGTGTTGGTCTCTTCGTTTTTGACAATATCTTGGAGTTTAGCCCGTTCTGTATTAAGTACTTTACCTCTTAAGGGCAAGATCGCTTGAAATTTGCGATCTCTACCCTGCTTCGCTGAACCACCGGCAGAATCACCTTCGACTAAAAATAGTTCATTTTTCTTAGCATTTTTCGATTGAGCTGGTGTTAGTTTACCTGAAAGAAGCTGGTCTTTTTTACGTCGCTTCTTTCCATTACGACTTTCGTCACGGGCTTTACGAGCTGCTTCACGTGCCTCTCTAGCGCGCAACGATTTTCTCACTAGGTCTTGTGCGAATTCTCCGTTTTCCATCAGATAGTAATTGAGTTGTTCAGCCACGATACCATCGACGATGGTTCGCGCTTCTGGAGTACCTAATTTTTCTTTGGTCTGTCCCTCGAATTGAAGCAACTCCTCAGGTACTCTTACCGAGATCACTGCGGACAATCCTTCACGGACATCGCTGCCTTCCATATTTTTATCTTTATCTTTTAGTAATCCAACACTGCGGGCATAGTCATTAAAAGCTTTGGTCCAAGCAGAACGCAGACCGGCTTCATGAGTCCCCCCATCCTTGGTGCGAACGTTATTAACAAACGACAACACGTTTTCGGAGTACCCATCGTTATATTGTGCAGCTACTTCCACTTCCATACCTTGTTTGGAACCATCAAAGTACATAACGTCACCGATAGTTTCTTTATCTTCATTCAAATAAGAAACAAATTCCTTGATTCCTTCTTCATATAAAAAGATATCTTGCTGGTCGTTACGTTCATCGGTCAATGTGATCTGGACACCTTTTAACAAATAGGCTGATTCTCTCAAACGTTCAGCTAAAACGTCATAGTGATAATGCGTTGTGGAAAAAATTGTCTGATCAGGCTTAAAGGTTACTTTGGTTCCGCTCGGTCGCTTAGTTTTGCCGATTTTACGTAAAGTACCGATTGGTTGACCACCATCTTTAAAATCTTCCTCATATTCGATCCCATCGCGGACCGTATTGACAGTTAAACTGGAAGACAAGGCATTGACGACTGATGCACCAACACCATGCAATCCACCTGAAGTTTTATAACCGCCTTGTCCGAACTTACCTCCGGCATGCAAAACGGTAAAAATCACCTCAACAGTTGGGATACCAGTAGAATGCATCCCAACAGGCATGCCTCGGCCATAATCACATACGGTGATCGACTCATCAGCATGAATCGTCACATCAATTTTTTTACCATACCCTGATAGTGCTTCATCCACCGCATTATCTACGATCTCATAAACTAAGTGGTGTAAACCATGGGTATCAGTAGATCCGATATACATCCCAGGCCGCTTTCTAACTGCTTCCAGCCCTTTTAAGACTTGAATCGAATCATCATTATATTTAGGTTTTGTCATTGAACTTTCAAATCCCTTCCGGTTAAACAAGTAAGATCATTACTTACGATGATCTGACAAACTTTTTCTATCATAACCCATATATAGCTATTCTGTAAAGTAACACTCTTGCTATACAGCCCGAAACGGCGGTCTTTAACAGCAAGGAACATTGTCTAAGTATAAAATAAATTAAGCTCATTTGGGTAATTTTTCTTATAAAAACGGGGTATAATTTAAATTGCTCCAAGCACAATAAACTGCTAGAATTAAAAGGCAAGATAAAGGAGGCAAAAAATGTGGATCTAAATATTATTTGGATGCTCCTAATTGGCTATTTACTTGGTTCTATACCATCCGGTGTCTGGATCGGCAAGATTTTCTTTAATAAAGATATTCGTAATTACGGTAGTGGTAATATGGGAACGACTAATACTTTTCGGGTTTTAGGCAAAAAAGCTGGGGTAGTCGTTTTGTTGATCGACATGCTGAAGGGTTCTGCAACTGCTTTGCTCCCTATGCTATTCCAGTCAAATGCGAATGCCTTATTGATCGGGCTAGCAGCAATCTTTGGTCACGCCTTTCCAATTTTTGCTAAATTCAAGGGAGGCAAAACAGTTGCGACTAGTGTCGGTGTTTTGCTGGTCTATAATTGGCAGTTTTTCTTATTGGCTTGGGCGATTTTCTTGATAACCATTTATTTGACAAGTATGGTCAGTGTCGCCAGCATGATCGGCTTTTCATTGATCACGCTTAGCTCTTTGTTTTATCAAGATTGGATCTTAACTACTGTTGCATTTGTTTTGACTATCTTCGTTTTTGTCAGACATTGGGGGAACATTTCCCGGATCCGTCAAGGCAAAGAAAATATGGTTCCTTTTGGTTTAGGTTATCGGGCTCGCCAGAAACGTGAAAAAGATAATAAATAAAAAGATAAGTTGTGTAGTCACTCGAAAACTTGAGTAGGACTCCAACTTATCTTTTTTGTTAAAAGAGCGAAACTGAAAAGCCGGCCTTAAACTCCTGGTGGGATGCCAATTTATTAATGGCAAACTTGTGGGTCAACTCACCATCGGCATCTTGCGGGTCAGCTAAGCCCCACCATGGTTCGATACAAACAAATTGACCATCTTTAGGATAGGCAGACCAGATACCAACATACTTGGCACCCTTAGTATCAACTTGAATACCATGCTTTTGCTTTGTATCTTGTAAAGTAATTTTTGTCGGTTCTTGTTGCAAGTTGTAGATCAATGCATCGTTTTTAAATAATTCACGGCTGACTGCCAACCGGTTTTCGTTAACATCAAATTCATGCATTGGGTCGGTCAAACTATTTGCCAAAGGAATTTTCTTTCTGGTTTTAGCGGGAGCAAATCTTAATTCGTAGTCTGTATATTTTTCGTTTGGCATCAACGGAGCCTTAAAGGCTGGGTGAGCTCCCAGTGCAAAGAAGAGCTCCTGCTCATCAGCTGGGTTATAAACAGAATAATCCAGCGTTAATGTAGTGTCTTTAACCGAGTAAGTCAAATGCAAACGAAAATCAAAAGGATACTTTTCCTTAGTTGCTGCATTTTGTGTCAGCTCGAAAGTAGCATGTTGGTCATCGCACTCCACCACAGCAAAATCTTGGTCGCGGGCAAATCCATGTTGTGTCATATGATATTCTTGACCATTAAAATGATAACTATCATTTTTTAGTTTCCCTTCGATCGGAAATAATACTGGCGAATGACGTCCCCAATATTTTGCATCACCAGACCACATATAATCGATCCCGGTGCCCTTAGCGATCAAACTACTTAATTCAGCGCCATGTTCATTGATCACTGCGCGAATTTTATCATTTTCAATAATTACTGCCATCTTGAAACCCTCCCGAAATTAGTTAATGATCTCTTTATAAAATATAATGTGCTAAGTCTTTGTCTGCGGCGATCTTGCCGATTTTTTGTTCTACGTAAGCTTCAGTGATCGTTATTTCACCCATTTGCATATCTGGTCCCTCATATAACAAATCTTGTAAGAGCCGCTCTAAAATAGTGTGTAAACGACGAGCTCCGATATTATCCGTATCGCGGTTGACTGCAAAGGCAATGTTGGCAATTTTACGGATAGCTTCGATCGTGAAAGTAACAGAAATATTATCAGTATTGATCAATGCAATATATTGCTTAACCAAAGCATTATCTGGCTCGGTCAAAATCTTGACAAAATCTTCTGCACTTAAATCATTCAACTCTACTCGGATCGGGAAGCGGCCTTGGAGTTCTGCAATCAGGTCACTAGGTTTGCTGTCTTGGAATGCACCAGAAGCGATAAACAAAATATGATCAGTATTGATGAAACCATACTTAGTTTTGATTGCCGAGCCTTCAACGATCGGCAAGATGTCACGTTGAACCCCTTCGCGAGAAACCTCCCCAGAGTTTTGCTTGGATTGGGAAGTGATCTTATCAATTTCATCGATAAAAATAATCCCAGTATTTTCTGCGCGTTTGATTGCAGCATCAGCAAGATCAGCAACATTGACCAATTTTTCAGATTCTTCTTGAACTAAAACTTCTCGGGCATCAGTAACACTCATCGTCCGAGTGACTTTCCTTTTTGGTACAAGGGAACTTAAAGCATCATTGAGATCGATCCCCATTTGATTGAGCATGTCAGAAGAATTGTTATTGTTTTGCGAAGGGTCATCGATTTTAATGGTAACTTCCTCATTTTCTAACTGACCACGTTTAAGCTTTTCACTAACACTTAAACGCTCATTTCTGACCTGATCGTTGACCTCGCCTTCTTCATCTTCTTGGCTGGCAAGGCCTTGAGGCATTTTACCGCTTTGCAAGTCACGCATCATTTGCATAAAGTTTTCTTGCTGATTTTGTTGTGTTTGTTTTCGTTGTGCGGGAACTAGAAGCTTGACTAATCTTTTGTCTGCATTAGCAACCGCTTCACTTCTGACTTCTGCATACAATCTATCTTGTTCCATTTTATAAGCAGATTCAACTAGGTCACGGACCATCGATTCAACATCACGACCCACATAACCAACCTCTGTAAATTTGGTTGCTTCAACTTTAACAAAAGGCGCATTGACGATTTTAGCCAGCCGGCGGGCGATTTCTGTTTTTCCGACACCGGTCGGTCCGATCATCAATAGATTTTTAGGCGTCACTTCTTCTTGCATTTCTTCTGGAAGCTGCATTCGGCGATAGCGATTACGTAAAGCAACTGCGATTGCCTTTTTTGCTTCGTCTTGGCCGATCACATAGCGATCAAGTTCTTTAACGATTTGTTTTGGTGTTTTATCCATTGGATCCATAAAATTAAGCGGTGAAGTTCTTGAATTGCAACTTCACCTTCACTCCTTTCAGACTTTCAGGTTAGTTTAGAGTACTTCTGTGATGACGTTGTGGTTTGTGAAAATATCGATATCTCCTGCAATATGGAGAGAACTTTTAGCGATTTCTTCGGCACTCATCTCTGGGGCGTGGTTAGTTAACGCGATTGCAGCGGATAAAGCATAGTTTCCACCCGAACCGATCGCTAAAACATCATTATCAGGTTCGATCACTTCTCCAGAACCAGACACCAACAATAAATTATCTTTGTCCATTACGACTAATAAAGCTTCGAGTTTTTGCAACTGCTGGTCACCGCGCCATTCTTGGGCTAGTTCCACAGCTGCACGTTGCAAATTACCACTATACTGGTTAAGCTTCTTTTCAAAACGGTCTTGTAGATTAAAGGCATCAGAAACCGTGCCGGCAAAACCGACTGCTACTTTATTATCATAGATCTTTCTGATCTTATGTGCAGTTCCTTTCATAATGACTTTTTCTCCCATGGTGACTTGCCCATCACCAGCCATTGCTGTATGTCCATTATGCCGAACGGCGCAGATTGTTGTCATGAAATAATTTCCTCCTGTAAAAAAGATGATCACGCCCGCGGGAAAAATTTGCGGTAGTTCTCTTGCAGATTTTCCGTGGTAACGTGGGTATATATTTGTGTGGTTGAAAGACTGCTGTGACCCAGTAACTCTTGTACGGCCCGCAAATCAGCACCATTACTCATTAAATGAGTAGCGAACGTATGTCGCAGCTCATGAGGATGGATCGTTGTTTGTAAAGAGCTTTTCTTAACTATCTGATTCAAAACGTAGGTAATACCAGCAGCCGTGATCGGATCACCATAATGGTTAATAAATACAAAATCATGCTCTTTTTGGTATTTTTCCATTACCGGTGTGCGGACTTTTGCAAAGTATTTTTTTAAAGCATTTTCGCAATATTGACCAAAGGGCACATAGCGGTCTTTCCCGCCCTTACCATGTAAAAGCATTGCTCGGTTATCAAAATCAACGACTTGCACCGTTAAACTTGTACACTCGGAAACACGCATTCCTGTTGCATACAATGTTTCTAACAAAGCATTATTCCTCATATCCTTGTTAGAATTACCTGTTGTAGCCTCAAACAAGGCATTCATTTCTTTTTCATAGAAAAAGTGTGGTAAAGCCCGCGAATGACGTTTTAGCTGAACATAGATAAACGGATTACTATTCACATAATCATTTTTCAGTAAAAAACGATAAAATGACCGTAGTCCCGAGATCATTCGTGAAACACTATTTTCTTTATATTCTTGCTCATAAAGATAACTCATATAAACATGAACATCGTTTTCCGTGATCGCTGCAAAAGATGATCCTCCGCCGTTTTCTGTTAAAAAATTGCAAAAATCAGCGATGTCATCTGTATACGCTTTAACGGTTTTTGCGGAATATTGACGTTCATATTTCAGATAATCCTGATATTCTATGATCCACTTACGTTCCATCGTGCCACCTTCAAATCAATGTTTAATTGTATTTTCCTATAATGGTCAAAAATAGTCAAGAATTCTGGAGACTTATTCGACATTTCTTAATTTTTTCACAAGGTATCTTGTAGACAGATCATTTTCACTAAAAAAAGACCCAATTAACATCGGACTTATCTTGATGAGTGAAGTCATTGGGATCTTTTTGTTAGTTACTTTTGTAGTTCTTCTTCATAGTCGCCATTTGGACATTTGACTTGCGCACCTTTTTTCGATTTTTTATAAACCAAGAAATGGTCGCATTTTGGACATTTTCGTCCAACTGGTTGGTCCCAAGAAATGAAGTCACAATCGGGGTAACGTGAACAACCATAGAAAATTCGGTTTTTCTTAGATTTTCTTTCAACCACATCACCCTTACCACACTTCGGACAAGTTACACCAATTTTCTTGACAATGGCTTTAGTATTCCGACAGTCAGGAAAACGGCTGCAAGCATAAAATTTACCATAACGTCCCATTTTGATCAGCATTGGTGCGCCACAGACGTCGCAGTTAAACCCAGCAGGTTCATCTTTGATCTTAACTTTTTCAAGTTTCTGCTCAGCACTGGCGACTTCCTTGGCGAACGGACGGTAAAATTGATCGATCACTTGGACCCATTCTTGTTTACCTTCTTCGATTTGATCCAATTCATCTTCCAAATCTGCGGTAAATGATACGTCCAAAATGTCTGGAAAACAATCCGTGATCATGGAATTGACGATCTCACCTAATTCGGTTGGTTCAAACTTACGTGCTGTGAGTTTAACATAGTACCTTTTTTGAATCGTGCTTAAAGTTGGTGCATAAGTTGAAGGACGACCGACACCGTTTTCTTCTAGGGTTTTGATCAAAGTTGCTTCGGAATAACGGGCCGGTGGCAAAGTAAAATGCTGACTCGGGTCATTTTTTACTAAAGTGACTTCGTCGCCTTCATTTAGTTCAGGTAAAATATTGTCTTTCCGTTTGGATTCGGAATAAACCTTAGTGTATCCAGGAAATTTCATCTTCGAACCATTTGCCCTGAAAGTCACGCCATTTTGAACTAAGTCAGCACGGACGGTATCAACTATTGCAGGTGTCATCTGACTGGCAACAAAACGTGACCAGATCAATGAATATAACTTCATTTGATCCTTAGATAAATATTTTTCCAGAGAGTCCGGTGTTCGCATTACCGAGGAAGGCCGGATAGCTTCATGGGCATCTTGAGCATTTTCAGAAAGCTTACCGGCTCGCGGCTTGGAAGCTGCATATTCACCGCCGTACGTTTCAGTGATAAATTTTGCTGCTTCATGCTTAGCTACCGTAGAGATCCGGGTTGAATCGGTCCGCATATAAGTGATCAAACCGACCGAACCACCGCGGCCAATGTTGATCCCTTCATATAATTGTTGGGCGATCATCATTGTTCTTTGCGTTCTGAATTTTAATGTGTTGTTTGCCGTTTGTTGCATCGTCGAGGTTGTAAACGGCAATGCAGGGAATCGTTTACGTTCTTTTTTGACAACTGCAGCTACTTTAAATGGGTCATCTTTGGAGATTTTTTTCAGGACTTTTTGAACTGCATCATTATTATTTAAAGCTGTTTTTTTACCAGCAAGTCCATAAAAGCTGGCATCAAATTTACTTCGTCCTTTTTGAAATTGCGAGTCGATGTTCCAATACTCTTCTGGAACAAATTCTTTGATTTCTTTTTCTCTTTGAATGATCAAGTTTAACGCAATCGACTGTACTCGACCCGCAGAGAGCCCTTTTTTGACCTTCGACCATAATAACGGAGAAATCGAATATCCAACCAAGCGGTCTAAGATCCGGCGAGCCTGTTGTGCGTCAACAAGAGACATATCGATCGCCCGGGGATTCTTAAATGCATTTTTTACTGCATCTTTGGTGATCTCGTTAAAGACAACACGATTTTTGTCTTTAGGATCTAATCCTAGCAAGTAGGAAAGATGCCAAGCAATTGCTTCTCCTTCACGGTCGGGATCGGCCGCAAGATAAACGTGCGCGGCTTTTTTAGCCTCCTTGCGCAGTTCCTTAATCACATCGCCTTTGCCGCGGATCGAAATATAATGAGGTTCATAATCATTTTCAACATCGATACCCATCTTACTTTTTGGCAAATCACGGATATGTCCTAAACTTGCCATAACTTTATAGCGTGATCCCAAATATTTTTCGATTGTTTTGGCTTTTGACGGAGATTCAACGATCACTAAATTTTTTTTTGTTTTCCTAGTGCTTCTTTTCTTTTTTGTCTTAGTTTTTGGCTGTGTGGAGGTTGGCAAAACGTCCCACTCCTTTGTTTGAATTGTATTTTAATTATAACTATTGCATGTTTAAATTGAGTAATCAAAATCGATAACAATGTTATGCCTTTCAAGTTTGGTTTGTCAAGGAGTTTAAAAAATCTTCAAGAATATCAGTACTATTTAAGACCGGTTTAGCCCCTGCCTGGATCAATTCATTGGTTCCGACTGATAAGTTGCTGTTGATCGGACCTGGGACTGCTAAAATGTTTCTATTTTCTTGTAAAGCAATATTAGCTGTGATCAAGCTGCCGCTATGATGTTTAGCTTCCACTACCAATAGACTTTGACATAAACCGGCAATGATACGGTTACGAAGTGGAAAATGGTATGGCAATGGTTTTTGCCCCAATTCATATTCGGTTAAGACAAGACCTCGGCGTGCCATTAAGGTTTGTAATTCGTAGTTTTTCCTTGGATAAACTTGATCCAGGCCAGTCCCGAGCACAGCGATCGTATCCGAATTGGCATTTAAAACAAGTCGGTGGGCCAAACTGTCGACCCCGCGAGCAGCTCCGCTAACGACCGTGATCTGGTGTGTGCAAATATCAGGTATTAGCTTTTTTAACACGACTGTTGCATACTTCGTCATATTTCTAGCACCAACGATTGCCAGAATAGGTCTTTTAAGCAGTTCTAATCTCCCTTGATAAAACAAAATATTAGGTGGTTCAAATGTTTCTTTTAGTTGCGCTGGATACTCAGGATCAAGAATTGTAAGTATCCCGCCATGGTGCTGATTGATGATCATTTTCTGCGTAGTAGCTTGAGAGTGAAAATCAGTTAAAAATTGCTGTAGATCAATTTTAAGACCAGAAAGCAACTCAGCAAGTTCAATGAGCTGTGGTTGTCGTTTATTTTTTTGCATAAAAGAATAAATTTTATTTTCACCCTTGACTCCGATCCCTGAACACAAATGGATCCGTAATAAAAAAGATCGATCATCCATAAAAACGCCGCCTTTGCTTTTTTATGTAAATACGCAAAAGGCGACGATTTTATTTAATTAATTTTGACTTTATTGGTTCAAAAGTTTGGCGGTGAATGGGTGTGATACCATATTTTTTGAGTCCAGCTAAGTGTTGTTTGGTCCCATAACCGGCATTTTTTTCAAAACCGTAGCCTGGATAGAGTTGCGCATACTCCGTCATCAACTGGTCACGGGTGACTTTGGCAACTATGCTGGCCGCTGCGATGGAAGCTGAGCGTGCATCACCTTTGATCAATTTGCGCTGGGGAATTTTTGTATGCAAGACCATGGCATCGATCAAGAGCTGGTCAGGTTGAGGGTCTAACTGTAAAACTGCTTGTTCCATCGCAAATCTTGCTGCTTCATAAATATTGATCTCATCGATTTTTTGATTATCAGCGACCCCGATCCCAATACTAAGCGCTTGTTCTTTGATCAGCGGAGCTAACTGTGCTCTTTTTTTAATGCTTAATTGTTTAGAATCATTAACTTCGTATAGTGCAAAATCATGCGGTAAGATCACTGCTGCTGCGACAACAGGTCCTGCTAATGGTCCTCTTCCAACTTCATCGATCCCTGCGACTAAATTGTTGCCATTTTGCCAAGCTTCTTTTTCTAAAAGCAGTCTTTTTTCAAAGGAAGCTTTTTTTTTAGCTTGCTTGGCCTGTTTATTTTCCAAGCTTTTCAATAGTTGCCTAACACCTTGCCGTTCGTCATTACGCAACTCATCCATTATTTCAGGTGTTAACGTTTCTGGGTGATTTTCAGATTTTTTTAAAAAAGTTTTGATTTGTACAATGTTCTTTTTCTTATTGTTTTCATTACTCATTAGGGTCCGCTTTCTTTGAATCAGATGCAATAGTTTGTGGTACCGTATCTAAAGTATATCGACCTAGTTTTTGATTACGAATATCTTGAATCAGTCGTTGCGCGCCTCGCTCATAATCACCGCGGAAACCAGCTTTTTTGGTAATGGCCAGCAACGTATCCACATCCGAGGCAGACATTTCATTTTCTGTCAGACTATAACGTTTTTGTAAATATGGGGCTCCATTTTCCTTAAAAAATTCTATCGCATATAAAGCAATATCGTCGTCATGAAATAATTGATCCTTGATCGCACCGGTCAGTGCCAACTTTTGACCTACCAGGGGATCCTCAAATTTAGGCCATAAGATACCTGGTGTATCAAGTAACTGTAAGTTTTTACCGGCTTTGAGCCACTGTTGTTTTTTCGTGACCCCCGGTTTATCACCAACGGAAGCTACATTCTTTTTCACCATATGGTTTAAGAGAGTTGACTTGCCGACATTTGGGATACCAATGCACATCACACTGATCTTTTTTGACTGGATCCCTTTCTCCGCACGTTTAGCTAATTTGTCGGCTAGAACAGTATTGATTTTCTTTTCAATAACTTTCAGAGATCCGTTAGTACTGTTGACGGCTACAGCGGGTTGACCAGATGTTCCATAATAATTTAACCATTTTTTTGTTTGCTTTGGGTCAGCAAGATCCATTTTTGTTAAAACAATAATGGCTGGGTTATTTTCCAAAATACTTTTTAATTCAGGATTTCGCGATGATTCTGGTAAACGTGCATCTACCAATTCTAACACGATGTCGACGGTTTTGAGATTTTCTTTTGCCTGTCGTAAGGCTTTTGCCATATGACCCGGATACCATTGAATGATTGCCATACTTTTCCTCCTTTTTTATCCCGCCTATTGAAACCGATATGTTAATAATAGAGATAAAAACTTTCATCTTGTTATTATACACGGGACTATCTATTTAACCAAATTCGTGAGGAACTATTATGCACAACGTTTAACTTGAAATTTTGTCAAAAAAACAAGTAATAACTCTCAAAAACGAAGAGTATTACTTGTTAATTATCATTTATTGCGCCGCTTTGATCGCTGCATCATAAGCATGATCTGAATGAACGACTAATTGAGCAATTGCTTCTTGAATGCTATTAATTGTTTGCTTATCAGCAGTACCGCTCGGATCTAGATGATGTTCTCTTTGGAATTTTTGTACAGTTGCCTTTGTTTCTGTACTATAATACCCGTCTGTCCGGCCCGGATCATAATCTAGAGCCGTTAAGAAGTTTTGTAGACGAGCAACTTCTTTGGAAACGTCATTTTCTTTATAAGTTTTATTTGTGCTGATCATCGCTTGATAAGCGACCTTAGGATAATCAGCCTTGATTGTCGGCTGCAATCCTTTTTCATGGATCCAAGAGCCATTTGGTGTCAACCACTTGGCAATCGTTAATTTAAGTTCAGTTTTATCTTTGAATGGCATCACATTTTGTACAGTACCCTTACCAAACGATTTAGTTCCGATAAGTTTATCCCCAGCGGATTGGTTCAAAGCTGCGGAGAAGATCTCAGCTGCACTGGCCGAACCACCGTTGATCATCACTACTGTTTTTTCATGAACCTTGAAACCATCGTCATATTTTTTACCTGCTTTATAAACTTCAGGCCTGCTACCGCGTTGCTTGACTTGCATGATCGTTTGCCCATTTTTCAAGAACATGGATGACATTTTAAGAGCCTGGTCCATCAAACCTCCTGGATTATCCCGCATGTCGATCACGAATGATTTTGCGCCTTTTTTTCTGAGTTGTTTGATCGTTTGTTTCATTTCTTTTGCAGTATTATTGGAGAAAGTTGTTACCTGGATATAACCAACCTTTTTATCTTTACCAGCAAGTTTTCCATTAACTGTTTTAACAGGAATAGTATCTCGTTTAAATGATTTTTCAAAAACCGAATCTCCCCGTTTGATCTGGAGCTTGACAGAAGTCCCTTTTTTGCCGCGAATCAGGGAGACTGCCTTATTCAAGGAGTATCCATTCAATGACTTACCATCTATTTTTAAGATAATATCCTTGGCCTTTAAGCCTCCCTTTTGAGCTGGCGTCCCAGAAATCGGGGACACGATCTGGATTTGATCGCCAGATTTACGAACTTCTGCACCGATTCCAGTGAAACTAGAAGAAATAGTTTCATTTAATGACTGTGTTTCAGATTTTGTCATGTATTCTGAAAATTGGTCTCCTAAAACGTTGACCATGCCAGTTATTGCACCATTCTCAAGCTTTTTTCTGCTGATACCTTTGTAATAGTAGCTGTCGAGTGCTTTATAGACAGCATTGATTTTTCCCATAGATTCGCTAGTTTGTTCAGCAGCCTGTAAACGTGAATTCATAAATGCAAAAACCCCGCCACCACCGAGTAAAAGTGCTGCGATTCCTGTGATAATGAGTGTAGTTAGGCTAAAAGATTTCTTTTTATTTGAAGATTTTTTGAACTGCTTATTTTTTTCATCCAAAAATCGGGCCTTCTTTCATATATTCTATTGTATTTTTTCTAAATACTGCTGCCAAGCGTCATCAAAGATTGTCATGGAAGGCAAATAATTACCGTTCATTTCCAAATACTGTGAAAGTTTTTGATAGTTTGTTTGCTGTTTTGGAAATGATTGATCATAAAATGCATTATTGGCAAATTGAACGACCTCATCATAGTCATCGGGATCCCGTAAAGTCATTAAAAATTGGTAAAATGTCATTTCATTGTCCATTATTTTTCCTCCTCTCCGAGTGGAATCAATACTCTAAACCGAATATCATCATTTTTAAGATCCAAGGACTGCCCCTTGACCCGAATACCTTGTTTAGTTTTTACACGGTTTAAGTTCAAAGTGATCTCGGATTTTTTAGGAGAGATTTGAACTGCGCGTCCAGTTTTAAAATGATTCTTCACATAAGTTAAAATAAATTGTTTAGGAGCGTTTAACGAACCAATTGCAACTGATTTTATTTTCAACAAAATATTGCCATCCTTATTAAGAGTTGGAACAGCATATAGCGTGAATGAGACCTTTTCGCCCAAAACCTTGGTAGTTCCGATCAAAATGGCTGACTGATTTAAAATAAACTTATATTTAATATTATTACTATTTTTTTGCTGATGGTTTAAGTAATAATTAAGTACACTGCCTAACTGTTTTTTGTCCATTTTGACATGAATGGAAGTCATCTGATTCGTGGCGGGTTGGACTTTGGCTTCCTGCTGCACTTTTGTACTTGGTGTATATACTTCAACCGCTACAAATGCGACGCTGGCAATGATCATTGCTAATAGAACGGTAAAAGCGATTTTCCATGGGTTTCTGTGTTTTTTATTTGCAACACTACGTTTCTTTTGGGTACTTTTTTTCATTATTGTGTCTCCTTAAACCAAGTTTCTTTATGTTTAAGCATAGTTTTGTACAGCTTTTTAGTCATCAATTGATATCCATCATCATTAGGGTGGAAATGATCTTCTGCGGACAAATAATCATTTTTTTCTTTCGGATCTGATAATAGTTTTTCCAAATTTTTATCATCTGCTTGACTAAGATCGGCATTAGTTGATTTTTTTAAGTTTACTTTTGACTTGCCATAATATTGTCCTTCAGACAATTGCCGCTCGACATCGACAAAATAAGTCGAGTCTAATTGTTTGACTTGTTCAGCCGCTACCTTATTCCATTGTGAGGTATATTTTTGTAAAGCGGTTATTCCTGGAAAATAGACATAAAAAGGGTCATAAACAGAAAATAGGAAAATCGGCGCCTTGCTGTTCGTCGCACGAATATCTTTTAACAAAGCCGTCATGTTCAAACGATAACTGTCCTTTGCTCTTTGCATGCTGTCATTAAAATGGTTGGAAGATATGGTTTGAAAATTATTTTGCAAGACATGCATCAGATCATTTCCACCCGCTGTGACCGTGATCACATCTGCTTTTTTCAGCTGCTGTTTGATTTCAGCTTGAGAATCTTGTCTTTGCTTGATTTGAGTAGTTGTATCTCCGGTTTTGCCAAAATTAAAATCAGTTACACTTTTAGCATCATTTTTAAGTAATTTTTGTTTGAGCAGATAAACATAGCCTCCCCGTTCTTGGGTATCGCCGACACCATAGGTCAATGAATCGCCCAAACCAACTACAGTTAAATCAGTTAGTTTTGTTTCTTTGTGCTTTTTAGCTTCTGTGTGAGCAGTTTGTTCTGGCTGCGATGACTGATCCAGATGTGGACGAGCCAGAAAATAAAAAATTCCAAAGAAAATACAGCTAAGAGCCAACAAAGTTATTAAAAATTTGCTGATCTCAGTTATTTTTTTCATTTATCCCACCCTTATTCAAATAGATCCACGTGCATTTATCATAGCATGATAATTTTAAATTTTATATTCTCTAAACACTATTTTGCAGAATTTATAATTAACTTATTGTTTAACATTAATTGCAAGCTGTTATGAGGAGTTTAATGTTCCAAAAACAAAAAACACCTTTCACCACTTTGAAGAAAGTGAAATAGTGTTTATTAACAGCTTAAACTATTTTTAAACCGCAACTGGAGCTTTGATAGCGGGCCATGATTCATAATTGGTGACCTTAATGTCTGCCATCGTAAAATCTTCAATATGTTTCTTTTCTGGATTTAGCCACAATTGCGGTGCGTCTTTTGGTTCTCGCTGGAGCTGCTCTTTGACTTGTTCCAAATGATTGACATAAATATGAGCATCACCTAAAGTATGAACGAACTCACCAACTTCTAGGCCGGTTTCTCGTGCGATCAGGCTTGTCAGTAAGGCATAACTGGCAATATTAAATGGAACTCCTAGGAAAACATCACCACTTCTTTGATACAATTGACAACTTAATTTACCATTAGATACGTAAAATTGAAAAAGAGTATGGCAAGGTGGTAAAGCGGCTGAGGGCACATCTTCAGGATTCCAGGCGGTTACGATCATCCGGCGTGAGTTAGGGTTATTTTTGATAGTTTCGATCACGTTTTGGATCTGATCGATCGTTTCATGAGAACGAGTCTGCCAGCGTCGCCATTGGGCACCATAGACGTCTCCTAAATCACCATATTTTTTTGCGAAATTATCATCATCAATAATTTTTTGACAGAAAAGTTTCTTTTGTTCCTGATATTCTTGATTAAATTTAGGATCTCGTTGTGCACGTAATCCGAAATCCGCCATGTCAGGGCCATTATATTCAGGACTGTTGACCCATTTCTCAAAGGCCCATTCATCCCAAATATGATTTTTATGTTTTAATAAAAATTGGATATTAGTGTCGCCATTTAAAAACCACAACAATTCGCTTTTGATCAAGCCAAAGGGGACCTTCTTCGTTGTTAATAATGGGAATCCTTGGCTAAGGTCAAAGCGCATTTGATAGCCAAATAAACTCTTTGTCCCCGTCCCGGTCCGATCTCCCTTATAGTGACCATGATCTAAAATATCTCTGATCAATTGTAAATATGGTTCCTCTAACTTAGTCATAACTTTCCTCCAATATTTATTTAGCAGTCTGTAACAAAGTTAATCGACATATTGTCCAAGCTCTTCCCAGCGTGCCATTTTTTCTTCCGATTCTTTTTCTAAGGTCGTCAGTTGTTGCTGTAAATCACCTAACTGCAAATAGTCATCTCCGCTGATCGTCGCCATCTGTTCTTTAACATCTTTTGTCTTTTGTTCGATTTGATCGATTTCTTGTTCCAAATTATCAAACTCGATTTGTTCGGCGTAAGTTAATTTAGTTTTGACTTTAGGTTTTTGAACTGCTGCTTCCGATTTATGAGATGCAGGCAACACTTTCTTAGATGTTACTCTAGTACTTTGTTTTTCTTGTTTCAAGTAATCCGTAAACTGCCCGCTATAATGCTCAATCTTGGCATCACCATCGAAAATCAGCAAACGATCTGCGACTTTATCCAAAAAATAACGGTCATGTGAAACAGTGACGACAGTTCCAGCAAATGTCTCTAAATAATTTTCAAGAATTGTCAAGGTCCCCACATCTAAATCGTTGGTCGGTTCGTCCAAGAATAAAACATTAGGCTGCATCATCAGTAGTTTCAGCAAGTATAGCCGCCGTTTTTCTCCCCCAGATAATTTTCTGATCAATGTTCCATGCATAAAACGTGGGAAAAGAAATTGTTCTAGCAACTGGGTCGTACTGATCCGTTCACCTTCAGTATTAACTACATTTTGGGCTACTTCATTCAAGTAGTTAATAACACGTTTGTCTTCAGGGATCGTCTCAGTCTGTTGCCGATAATAAGCAGCTTTGACAGTTTCACCGATTATTAGTTCCCCAGAGTCAAGCGAAAGCTGTCCAGCTAGAATATTTAGAAAACTCGACTTGCCTGCACCATTTTTTCCGGTAATACCGATGCGATCTCCAGCATTGATCATCGTGCTGAAGTCTTGAATTATTTGATGTTCTCCCAATTTAAGTGAAGCTTCTTTTAATTCAATAACCTTTTTTCCTAAACGTTGCTGTCCTAAATTGATATCGATGTTTTGGTCGACTTGAACTTTGTTGCTCACTTTGTCCGCTAATTTTTCAAAACGGTTGATCCTAGCTTGCTGTTTAGTTGAACGAGCTTTAGCACCAGTTTTCATCCATGCTAATTCTTTTTTGTATAATTGCTGGTCTTTATGCTCTTTTTGCAGTGCTTTTTCTTGTCTTTCAGCCTTTTGTCGGACAGAATCTTCATAGTTGCCTTGATAAGTGTAAAGTTTACCAAAAGACAACTCATAGATTTGATTGGCGACGTGATCTAGAAAATATCGATCATGTGTCACTATCAAAAGAGCACCCTGATAGTTTTTAAGATAATCTTCCAGCCAATCAATAGAATCAAAATCCAGATGGTTTGTTGGTTCGTCTAAAATCAATAAATCAGGGCTTTGAATTAAAATTTGGGCTAAACCGACCCGTTTTTTTTGGCCTCCTGACAGATTTGCGATTTTTTGGTCTAGTTCATCCAAATGCAGCTGAGTCAAAATAGTTTTAACATCATTTTCTGCAGTCCACGCATCTGCCTCGTTCATGCGTTCTTCAGCTTGTGAGAAACGGGTCACTGCATCTTTACGTTCAGGATGCTGTTCAAGCTCACGCAAAGCTTCTTCATAAGCACGAATGATTTTAAAAACTGCAGCGCTCCCCTGAAATACAGCTTCCATAACTGTTTCATCAGCAGCCAATTCAGGATCTTGCCGTAGATAGCCGATCTCATAATCGTTAGCATGAATCAACTCTCCTGAATCCGCCGGATCAGCTCCGCTAATTGCATTAAGCAAAGTTGTTTTACCTGAACCATTTGTACCGATCAAACCAATTCGATCGTGCTCGTTAATAATGAAGTTCAAGTCTTCAAATAAAGTTTTTTCACCATACGTTTTTGTTAAATGTTCTACCCGTAGTGTTTGCAAAATTTTCACTCTTTCATGCAAATGTCATTAAATATCTCTTTTTATAAAATCCTACATTACTGTTTTTGTATAATGCAATAAAGCCTCTTTTTTGTTAGGCAATTTTCCATTTAAAACAAGCTGTTCTATGGAATTAATAGTTTTTCCAATTTGAGGGCC
The DNA here is from genome assembly GCF_900116935.1 of Ligilactobacillus acidipiscis. Taxonomy (NCBI): domain Bacteria; kingdom Bacillati; phylum Bacillota; class Bacilli; order Lactobacillales; family Lactobacillaceae; genus Ligilactobacillus; species Ligilactobacillus acidipiscis. Next base: position 1,333,494 of record NZ_LT630287.1, on the reverse strand, counting down.
AGGCTTAAATTCCAAGTTTTTTATCAAGTCTGTCCCGGTTAATTGAAGTTCTTTTTTACTTTTAATTGGCAAAGAATTGTACCAGTCGGATAATGTTGCTTCAGGCAATGCATTATTTTCGTACTTTGCTACCTGATTTGCAACTAACAACAATGGCAACCCTGTTTGGTAGAGGACCTGTGGATTTAGAACTGGAAAATGATTCAAGGCTTTTTGCGCTTTAACAACATCAGCGATTATTTCATTGGAACTTTTCCATTCCCGTAACATTTGTCCAGTTTCTTCAGGTTTTAGTCCAAAGAAATGGCCGATCAAAACCCACACCGCAATTTCGGAGTGCAAATTCAAGTTGGAAAGTTGGGCAATCTTTTTTAAACCTTCTTCGTGTTCCTTAAAAGACAGACAGTATTGAAACATTTGAGTCTTAAGAAATTCATTTAACCCTTTTTGTGGATCTTTGCCGAGCATTAATTTGATCCATTCCACATGGATCCGTTCGACTGCTATTTTCGTTAACAACGGTGCGTTTTCTTTGATTGCTAAACGTGTCTGGTTATCTAAAGTAAAGCCTAACTGGCTTACGAAACGAACGGCACGCATCATCCGTAAAGCATCTTCATGGAATCTGGCAGCCGGTTGACCAACTGCCTTAATAGTTTTTGCTTTGAGATCATTTAAGCCGCCAAAAAGATCAATAATATTGCCTTGTGGATCCATGGCAAGCGCATTGATCGTTAAATCGCGCCTTTTTAGATCCTCTTTTAAAGAACGCACAAAGGTTACACTGTCGGGACGCCTAAAATCTTGATATCCGCTTTCGGTTCGAAAAGTAGTGACTTCATACCCCTGTCCGTGGTCCAAGATCATGACTGTCCCATGCTTGATACCTGTATCGACTGTTCTTTTGAAAATATTTTTAACTTCAGCGGGGTACGCACTTGTGGCGATATCAACATCATTGATACTTGTTTCTAATAGGGTGTCACGGACACTCCCACCGACGAAATATGCTTCATAACCATGTTTTTGTAATTGCTCCAATATGGGGCGTGCATCGATAAAATTTTGAGGTAAATTAATTACTTTCATAGGACGTTTTCCAAACCTACTCTCAAGCCTGATATTGTCTGGATCTTTTCAATTGCAAGCGCGACCCCAGTCATGAAAGATGCTCGATCAAATGAATCTTGTCGGATCGTTAAAGCTTCTCCTGGACCGCCGAATAATACTTGTTCATGAGCCACATATCCAGGCAGACGCACAGCATGCAGCCTAATACCATCATATTCGCCACCACGAACACCTTTGAGAATTTCCTTTTCATTAGGTGCTCCTTGATGATGTGACTGCCGTACTTCCGATATTTTCTTGGCTGTATTGAGCGCCGTACCTGAGGGAGCATCTACTTTTTGATCATGATGCATTTCGATAATTTCAACATCTGGTAAATATTTAGCTGCTTGTTGGGCGAATTCCATTAATAATACGGCTGAAATGCCAAAATTCGGCACTATCAAGCCCGAAATATCACTTGCTTGAGCAATTCCCTGTAATTTGGTAATTTGGTCATCAGATAGTCCTGTCGTACCGATCAAAGGATGAATCTTTTTAACTAAAGCCGCTTTGGCATTTTCGTAAACAACTGCAGGTGAAGTAAAGTCTACCCAAATATCTGCGCATCTATCTGGGATCGCAGTAAGTTGAGAATAAACTGGAACTTCGATACCGCCTGTGACTAATGAACTATCCGCTGAATGTGGATCATAAACACCGACTAATTCAAAATCCTTATGTTCTAAAATCATTGTTACTGTTTGCTGGCCCATTTTTCCTTTATATCCAGCAACTAAGATTCTAATCACTGACACCATCCCCTTGCAAAGTCTTGTTCCCATTTTAGCAAAGATATCATTAATTTGGTACCCTAGGTTAAGGAGCAAAAATTCTAGCCGTATTAAAAAGAAATGTATTAAAAAATGTCGGGAAGCAGGCTGATCATTGTTTATTTTTGCTTATTTTGTTAAAGTAAAAGTAACTGATTACTTTAACCTTTAAAGGAGAATAAAAATGAGTTTTCCATACGAAAAACGTTTTAAACGCTATCTGCAAAATGATAAATTGGTTGTTAAAACAACTGAAAACGATGTTTGTCATGATGTTAACGATCTGTTCATATATTTGCGTAATTTTAATGAAAATTATCGCAGGTCTGGTGATTTATCTCTTTTAGAAGAGTCTGATGTTATTGAATACATGATAATGTTGCAAACGAAAAGAAAAATCAAAAATACAACATACAATAAAGTATTGACCCATTTAAACACTTACTTTAAATTTTTATTTAAAAATAAGTTATCGTCCTCCTTACCGACAGTCACCTTACAAGGCCTTAAACGATCGCCAAAGCAAATAGAAGATGTTTATGGGTGGCAAGTTGAGCTTCCTGGCTATTTAAGCTCGCATACTATTTCCAATTATACGAAAATGGTTTTACTTTTATTGGCCCATTTTTATACGATTTCAGAAATAGTATCTCCTGATTTTTATCATGTCTTACAACGTGAGGATTGGCAAAAGTACGAAAAAGATTTTATTGTTCAATTCCAAAACGAGGAATCTGACAAACAGCAAATGCAAAACTGCCATGATTTATTTCTAAAAACACGTCTTGACTTATCTGCGCCCCGTTTATCTCTGGCAGGACTACATAAAGTATTGAAAAAAGACCAGCCCCACTGCTCATTACCGCTAGTTCCTCGTCGATTACGACAGGCTGCGATTGCAGCTTACCTGAACGAACATCAAAATCTGACTGACGGTCAATTGTGCGGGAGCTTGCACCTTGATTTAGCATCTTTAAATTATTATCGGACTATGTCTCGACAACATATTTTATAATCGAAAACGGCTGTTGGTTCAGTGAAAAAGACCAACAGCCATTTTTGGCTAACTTATTCTTCCCCGATTTAAAATTGAAGTGCAACACTTGATAACTAGACCAATTAGACTAGCTTAAAAGGCCATGAAGGCCTATTCTTATTATTAACGACAAAATCAACAGATAAGGATAGGTGTCTTCATGACCCAAACTAAGAATATCATGCCTAAGCATTACCAACAACTCCAATCTTTTGAACGCGGTCAAATTGAGTCCCTGACTCGATTAGGATTTGGCGTTCGTCAGATCGCCAGCCGGCTTCACCGGAGTCCCAGCACCATTTCTCGCGAATTAAAACGCGGGTTAACCACCCAGATTGATTCCCAGAAACATCGGTCATATCAGGGCTACTTTGCCGAGCGCGGGGCGGCTTACTATCGAGAACAGCGGGCCAAGTGTCACCCCAAAGGTTTACTGCAGCGGGCTGCCGTGTTCTTCAAGTCCCTGCCGAAAGCTTTAAAAGCTAAGCCACGAGTTTTCAGTGTCGATACGTATGTCCACTATTTCAAAGCTCATTACCCGGGCTTTCCCTGCCCATCAACGGCTACGGTCTATCGGTATATCGAGGCTGGCAAGCTCCCGGAGCTTCACAACTATGATTTACCCATGAAGCTACGTCGCCGCGTTAAACGCCCGAATCACCGACATGCCCGCCTGAATAAAAAACGGCTTGGACAGTCCATTGAAGACCGGCCCGCAGTGGTTCGGAAACGTCAGGAGTTGGGCCATTGGGAAGGCGACTTAGTGAAAGCCAAACGGGTTGAGTCCGAACCAGCTTTAATGACGTTAACCGAGCGAGTTAGCCGGATGGAAATTATCGTTAAATTGCCTGATTACCGGGCAGAGACTTGCCGGCAAGCCCTCCAAGATACGATTGATGATTACGGTGCAGAAAACTTTCGGACGATCACGTTTGACAACGGCTCGGAATTCGCTAGTTTAAATCAGGTTCAAGGAACGGAAATCTACTTTGCCCATCCATATTCTCCCTGGGAACGGGGCACTAATGAGAATGTGAATGGTCAATTAAGAGAGTTCTTCCCAAAGGGGCATTCCTTTAAAAACCTCTCATTAGTGGATCTGCAGTTGGTTCAAGACACGCTGAATCACCGTCCCCGCCGCTGTTTAAGCTATAGTTGTCCAGCGGATGTTATGCCACAACTGGTTTAACTTTCTAGACCAATTATAAGAATAGGCCATTAGTGTTGCACTTAACTTGACAATTGAGGCTAACTTATTCTTGAATTTCATCCCAAAATTGGTTCATATCTGGGTCGTTTGGATAAAGTGTTAAATATGCTTTCGCACAGTTGATGGCTTGTTGTCTATGACCGGCATTTCGGAAAAATACTGCTGCATCAGACAAAAAATCCGGGGCAGTATTGAGTTCAGCATAAGCTACTTCATAGTCATTGATGGCATCCGAATAATTATCTAAAGCAGCAAAAGAACGTCCTTGATTCCATAGCAATCTAGCATCGGACTGATCTTGCTTTTGATAAGTTTGAATCAAATCTAAGTTTTCTTGATGACGCCCTAAGCGCACTAACAAATTACTCAAATCGATGACAAGCGTTAGGTTATCAGGATCTTGGTCTAAGGCCGTACGGAGATAATTCTCTGCATCTTCATCTTGGCCCAACTTTTGAGCCACTCGGCTGGCATCTTGGTAAAGAGCGATATTATACTGATCGACACTTAAACCATCCTGTAATGTGATCAAAGCATCTCCAAACTGCCCCTTATTTTCATAGATCTTTGCAATATAAGGATAAATAGTGGCATAATCCGGATCAGTTTCTTTTAGCTTATTAAAGTTGCGTAAAGCATCGTCTTCATGGTGTAATTGATACTGAGTCACAGCTAATTGGAAGCGTGTATCAGGATCAAGATCTTTTTCATGAATTTGTTCTAAATAGCCTAACGCTTGTTCAAATTTACCTATTTCTGCGTAAGAAACTCCCAATCTGCCAACAATATTGACTTTAGAATAAGATTGAATCCCCTGTTTGATCAAACTCAAATAATAATTTGCTGCTTTACGGTATTCTTTGATACTAAAATACAGTTCAGCAAGAGCAAATTGGATAACCTCTTCATCAGGGGCTATTTGAGAAGCAGTTAATAGTTTTTGCTCGCTAACTTCAAAAAGCCCCTGTGTTTGGTAAAGATCTGCTTCCACCAACAAGGCTTCCAAGTATGCTGGCGACGTTGCTTTGATCTCACTTAAATAATTTAATGCTTGATCATCTTGTCCTTCGCTAATAGCAATGTCTGCCAAAGCTGGTCGCAATTCATCTTCGTTTGGATACCTTTCTAAAAGAAGGTGATATGTTCTTTTAGACATTGAGCTAAAGCCAAGTGAATATAATTCCTCTGCTAAACTAAAGAGGGTATCGTCATCATCTTTGCGCAGTGCCCAAGCAAACTTTTTCTTTGCTTCCTCTATCTGACCCAGCTCTAAATTAGCAAGCGTTTCTTCAGAATAACTCATTTCATTGCTCCTTTGTTTTGGTGATTTATCATCAGTATAATAGCATATTTTTTATTAAACGGAGGTTAAAAACATTTACTCTAATTAAAAAGGACCAGGATAAGAAAATTCTTACCTGATCCGTTCAATGCAGTTGTCCTTATTTAACAACATCCTTCAGAGCTTTGCCTGGCTTAAATGCAGGGACTTTGCTTGCAGGAATTTGAATTTCTGCACCTGTTTGTGGGTTCCGGCCTTTACGAGCAGCGCGTTCGCGTACTTCGAAGTTACCAAAACCAATAAGTTGAACTTTTTCGCCGTCCTTCAAGAAGTCTTGAATTGAACCGAAAACAGCGTCAACTGCAACAGTTGCGTCCTTCTTTGTCAAACCTGTTTTTTCTGCAACAGTTTCGATCAATTGTGCTTTGTTTGCCATGTGTTTCACCTCCTGAACTAGATCTCAGATATAAAAGATTTTTATATCTATTCTAAGTAATTGGCTATTCACCAAAAACATGAAACAATGACTAACAAAATCATTGCTCAAATAATAAGATAGCACATAAAGCCTAATATAACAAGGTTTTTAGTTTTATTTTGCATTTTTTTTGGCAAAAAGAGACATATATTAAAATATTCTAATGAAAAGCCTTACTTTGCCTATTTTCTACGTCTTTCGATTATTCTGATGGGAGTTCCAGTAAAATCAAAAGCATCTCGAATTTGATTTTCTAAAAAGCGCTCATATGAGAAGTGCATTAATTCTGGATCATTGACAAACAGCACAAAGGTTGGTGGTTGTACCGCAACCTGTGTACCATAATAAACCCGTAGCCGTTTGCCATTTTCTGTTGGCGTTGGATTATGAGCCATTGCATCCATCAAGACATCATTTAAGACAGAAGATGAAACTCTTTGCTTATGATTGTTATAAACTCGTTGAACCAGCTGTGGTAAAGTATTTAGTCGTTGATGTGTCTTTGCAGAAACAAAAACCAGCGGTGCATAACTCAAATATTGAAATTCCGCTCTTACCGCCGCTTCAAATTGCTGCATGGAATGATTACCTTTTTTCAAAGTGTCCCATTTATTAACGACAATAATAACGCCACGTCCAGCTTCGTGCGCGTAGCCGGCCACATGCTTATCTTGTTCACGGATGCCTTCTTCAGCGTTTAAAACAACACAAACTACATCACTTCTATCAATAGCACGCATAGCGCGCAAGACTGAATACTTTTCAGTGTTTTCGTAAACTTTGCCGCGTTTACGGATTCCTGCTGTATCGATCATCGTATATTCTGTCCCATTTTCAGTTGAAAACTTAGTATCAATGGCATCACGAGTCGTTCCCTCAATTCCAGATACAATGACTCTATTTTCACCTAAAATAGAATTAACTAATGATGATTTACCAACATTAGGGCGCCCAATAAAACTGAATTTAATGGTCGAATCTTCATCATTTTCAGTTTTAGCCGGAAACGATGCACAGATCTTATCCAATAGGTCACCAGTCCCGATACCATGTGTCCCAGAAACAGGGATCGGATCCCCTAGTCCCAATGAATAAAAGTCATAGATCTGTGACCTTGCTTCGGGATTGTCAACCTTATTTACAGCTAAAATTACAGGCTTGTCCGATTGATAGAGGATCTGAGCAACCTCTTCATCTGCATCGGTAACACCTTCTTGTACGCTAACGATTGCAACTATAACATCAGCTTCGTCGATAGCGATTTTTGCTTGTTCTGTGATCTGTGTTATCAAAGGTTCATTGCTGATTTCGATACCACCGGTATCAATAATATCAAAGTTTTGGCCGAGCCATTCACTATGGGCATAAATTCGGTCCCTAGTGACGCCGGGAGTGTCCTCAACTATCGAAATACGTTCTCCGGCTATACGATTAAAAATAGTTGACTTACCTACGTTAGGGCGACCAACAAAAGCAACCACTGGATTAGCCATGATCATCCACCTCTTTCTTAAATTATTTTTTTCAAAACTAACAATTAAAAAACCAGTCCAAGAACAAAATACGAGGACTGGTTTCGATTATCGATTTAGATTTGATTTATTTCTTTAAATCGTCACCAATAATATCTCCTAATGTGAATCCTGTTTCTTCATCAGGAAAATTGTTGGAATCATTCTTTTGTGGGTGATGCTTTTCTTCTTTAGGTTCAGCAACCGGCTTATCTTGCAAAGCTTTGATAGACAATGCCAAACGATGATTTTCACCATCAACACTCAGAACTTTAGCCTTAACAGTTTCACCAGAAGTCAAAACTTCATTTGGTGTAGCAATATGCTTGTGTGAAATTTGTGAAATGTGAACTAAACCTTCAACACCAGGAAATACTTCAACAAATGCACCGAAGCTTGTTAAACGCTTAACTGTACCTTCAATGATGTCGCCTTCAGCAACTTTTTCATTGATATTATCCCATGGCTGTGGCAATGTCTGCTTGATAGACAATGAGATCCGATCTCTGTCTGAATCGACAGAAAGAACTTTAACTTTGACATCCTGGCCAACTTTAAGCACATCAGATGGTTTACCAACACGTTCGTAAGAAATTTCCGAAACATGAACCAAACCATCAACACCACCTAAGTCAACGAAAGCACCGAAGTTTGTCAAACGAGCAACTTTACCTTCAACAACGTCACCAGCAGCTAATTTACTCATGATTTCTTGACGTTTTGCTTCACGTTGTGCACGTGCAATTTCTTTATGAGAAAGAATCAAACGATTTTCGCTAGGTTCAATTTCAACGATCTTAAGCTCAAGTTCTTGTCCCTTAAATTGACTTAAATCTTCCACGAAGTGATCAGACACCATGGATGCCGGAATAAAGCCACGAACACCTGCATCAACAACTAAGCCACCTTTAACAACTTGTGTGACAGGAGCAGTGATATTTTCACCAGATTCAAATTTTTGTTCAATTTCATCCCAAACCTTACGTGCTTCAAGTCTACGTTGGGACAACAAGAAACTGCCGCCTTCTTTATCAGAGCCAATTTTTGAGATTACGACCAAGTCAAGGTTGTCACCAACTTTAACTTTATCTTCGATTTCTTCTTCTTTGATACTCAATTCACGCGCAGGCACAACACCTTCAACACCTGTGCCCTCAATACCGACAATAACTTGTTTTGAATCGTCTAATGCCAAAACTTCACCTTTAACGACACCACCGATCTTAACAGGCTTTACACTGTTTAAAGCTTCTAATAAATCCTTGTTTTCTGATTCACTCATGGACTAAGTCCTCCTTAACGACTAACTCTAAGATACATCTTAACTGATTTTACTTAAAATTTCCAGTTAATTTTATTTTTTTCCTTCTCATGGATAAATTTAAGTATTTTTTCCACGACTTGTGTGATATTCAAGGACGTCGTATCCAATAAAATAGCATCACTTGCTTGAGTCAATGGTGATATTTCACGATGTGAGTCTTTATAATCACGTGCTTTTATTTCGTCCTCTAAGGTTTGCATAGAAGTTTCTATACCCTTAGAGATATTTTCCTTGTAACGACGCACTGCCCGTTCATGAACACTGGCCACTAAAAAGATTTTAACTTCAGCTTGAGGCAAGACTGTTGTTCCAATATCTCTTCCGTCCATGACGATGGCACCTGCTGAAGCAATTTCTTGTTGCCGCTTCGTCATTTTTTCTCGGACACTAGGCTGTGCTGAAACCAAGGAAACTTGATTGGTTATTTCTGGAAAACGGATCTGTTTCGTTATGTCTTCTCCGTTGACAATTACTAATTGTTCCGGATCGGCAGGAATAAACTTTAGATCAAACTGTGTCAGCATTTTTTTTAAAGCGACATCATCATCTAATTGTACTCCTTGCTTTAAAGCAGCATACGTAACAGCACGATACATTGCACCTGTATCACAATAAATATAATCTAATTTTTTTGCTACGAGTTTAGCAACGGTACTTTTTCCTGCCGAAGCAGGCCCATCAATTGCAATCTGCATCTTTGTTGACATTATTCTCCTCCGCACTTTTCAAACTAATTATGTATTATGAATTGCCAATGAACTTGAATTGTAGTGATAATTAGTTTTTAAATTATAAAATCCGTTAGCATATTAAAAATATAAATCTAAACAAATAAATAGAGGCCGGTTCATTGAAAACGACCTCTCACTTATATTACTTGATTCGGATCCGTTGTCCCGGATTGATCGTGGAACCCGAAGTCAACCCCGGATTAAGTTGGATCAATTCGTTAACTGAAAGACCATTATTTGCTGCAACACGGTACAAGCCTTGACCTGCATCAACGGTCACATATGAACCATCTTCAGATGATTGCGCCGAACTGCTGCTTTGAGCCTCCGAATCAGAAGACTGTTGTTCAGCAGACTCAGAGATTGCTGAAGAAGTCTCTTGAGCTGCAGAAGATTCAGCCGGGGCATTTTCTTTAACACTGCTGGATTGGGCTAAAGTTTTTGAACCCTTTTCAGCTACAGTCTTTTTATTTGTTTTCTTTTTTGCAGTTTTTGTTTTTTTCTTTGATGAAGAAATTACCTCAACTTGATCATCACTATTTAAAGTTTTATTAGACGAAGTTTTTTGTGAAATGAAATAAAGTGCGATAGTTCCAATAATGATAATCAAAAAAATAACCAACAAAGAACTAGTCAAAACAGTATTACTTTTATTGTTACGCCGTGTTACCGACCGTGAATAATTACCGCTGCTGTCTTTTTCCTCTTCAAAGGTACTTTCCCAAGGTTTTTTTGTATGTTGATCACTTTTTTTGCTCATAGATCACACCCCCTTAAACTGACTCATAAATATTTTACCATAGTTATTTTTTTTTAAAAAGAAATGGGTCGGTAAAAATGATATTAAACAGAAAATAATAAAGCTTTAAACTAAATTAAGAGCCATACATTACTATTGCAGATATTTCTAATAATTATTGAATAATTTTTTTAAAATAGTCTGATAACTTTTCGGACTATCATTTTTCTGATGTTTAATAGGCGATGGCTGAGAACCAAAAAGCAGTCGCAGATCAAGCGACTGCTCCGCTAATTGGCAACACTTATTGTCATGTTTGACATGTTGATCTTCATCAAAATAATTTAGAATAAAATTGCGTTTACAGTTTTCCAAATTTACATATGTTAACATTTGTTGGATCGCCTGTAATTTTTCAGTACGGCGTTGCGCGAAAATATGACTCATTTGCGTAAAATCGATCCCCATTTGTTGATAGCGCAAAACTAACTCAGCACTTTCATTTTCCCGGCTCATTTTTTCTAGCAGTTCGGGAAATTTCTGATAAGTTTCTAATTCATCGGCATTTGGCAAAGAACTGAATGCTAACCTTCTTTGCAAAAACTGGTCATTTTCACTAAATAAGATAATTGCAATACTTTGTTTGCCGTCACGCCCCGCTCTGCCGATCTCTTGCACATAACTTTCGAGATCTTGTGGCATATGATAATGAATCACGAAGCGAATATCACTTTTATTAATTCCCATTCCGAATGCTGAAGTTGCACAGATCAGGTCTAAGCGTCCGCTTAAAAATTGCTGCTGAACTGCATAGCGTTCACTAAAAGACAGTCCAGCATGATATGAACCGACCCTCAAACCAGTCTTATTTTTTAGTAATTCACAGACTTTATCACATTGTTTTTTACTGGAAAAATAAACTAGACCTGGTGCACGTAATTTTTGGACTAATTTGATCAAGTGCTGATTTTTGTCATTCTCGTTGATGGTTTTTTCAGCCGCTAAAAAAATATTAGGACGATCAACTGAGTGTTTGACCACTTGAGCATTAGCGGGGAGTCTTAGTAGTGTGACAATATCTTTTAAGACTCTATTAGTTGCTGTGGCTGTAACGGCTAAAGTTAGCGGGTCCCCTAATCGATGTCTGATTTTGCCTAGTTGCAAATAATCTGGACGGAAATCGGGCCCCCAAGCAGAAATACAATGGGCTTCATCGATTACCAGTAGACCAATCTTAATATGGTCAAAAGCCTTGATCACATCTTCATTACGCAACATTTCAGGAGCTAAATAAATAAATGAGTATTGTCCCAGACTCTTCAATACTTGCTGTTTTTCTTGAAATTTTAAATTAGAATTAATAGCAACAACTCTCTTTTCGCCATTTAGTCGCAACTGCTCAACTTGATCTTGCATCAACGACAACAAGGGAGAAACGACCAGAACAGTTTGCTGGGTATATTTACCAAAAAATTGATAACATAACGATTTACCCGTTCCAGTAGGCAAAACTGCGACCGTAGATCTGGCTTTAAGCAAGTTAGTGATCACGTCTTTTTGTCCCGGTTTAAAAGTTGAAAAGCCAAAAGTTTCTTTCAAATACGCATATAGTTCTTTATTTGTACTCAATTGTTTTGTGACTCCTCTTGATAGCAAACAATCTATATTTAAAAAATGATATCTGATCTTGAAATTGACCAACTAATTTGTACTGCCATTGATCGATATCTGACGGTAATAAATCAGTGAGCTCCTTTTCTTCTGTGGAATTTAGAAATAATGAGTAAGGAAAGTTTTTTTCTATGATCGCGGCATTCAACAAATGTTCGCAAATCGTGCTTTCTTTTAGCTGTGTTTGTTGCGCCATGTCTGCAATACTTACCCCGTTCAAAGCCTGCTTTAATGCAGCGCGGCTTTTGTCAAATAAGGAGTTTTTAATTTTGAAATGTTCAATTATGCTGCATAATGGTGACCTAACCTTGATCAAGTGTAAGGCGAAACGGCTAGACAAATCTAGAAAAATGGTTTCGATCTCAAGTTGTGATAATCCACTCTGCTTAGCAAGTTGTTCCGTAGTAGCAGGGACAGTATTATGGCCTGCAAATTGGGAACAAAAAATCCATGCAGTAAGTGGTTTCTCTTGTTGCAAAAAATTTGTTAATTCTTTGAGCAGATTTTCTTGTAAGAAGTTCATGCTATAATGTTTGAGCCATTTTTTAATCACAACTTGACATTCAAAATTATCTACAGCAACGTAATAGCGTGAATTACCCCAACTAGCTTCTGAAGCGACTTGAACAAGCAGTCGGATCATCCATATAAGATCAGGTATCCTGTACACATTAAAAAGTTCCGGGCAAGTTAAAGTTTGACGCTTTTTTAAGACATCCTTCTTTGCAAGACCTAGTTCAGTCAAAATGACTGTGCCATTATTATTGCGATTTAAGTATTTCTTTTTGCATAAAAGATCTATCTGCCGGTCGAAATGGACTGTATCTAATTGCGGACAAACGTTAATATGATCTAAGATCTGATAACGCATTCCCCAAAAAAGAGCTGAATTTGACAAACGTTTAGTCAGTATCTGTCGAATAACAGCTGGGCGTCTGGCTTGTTTTGCAGAGAAAAAGATCAACCATTCTTCAGCTTTTAATTCTGCCATAAGAGTGCCTCCGATAATTAACCTTTTTATTTTTTAGCGACCATTTTTTTAAGCGCCGTGATCTCCTGATTCGTTAATTTGCGAAAATCGCCAGAAGTTAAACCATCTAGATTTAAGAAACCATAAGTTTCCCGCTTCAATTTTTCGACAGGGTGTCCAACGCTCTTAAGCATCCTTTTGACCTGATGATATCTCCCTTCATGTATGGTCAACGAAACGAGCGCAGTATTTTTTTTCTTGTCGACCGACATCAACTTAGTTTTAGCTGGCGAGCTCTTATGTGTCTTGTCTAGTAAAACACCGTGTCTCAAACGCTCCAACTCATTACTTTCGGGAATACCTTTCACCTTAGCAACATATGTTTTGTTGACATGATATCTAGGATGCATCAATTTATTAGCCAGATCACCGTCATTAGTCATCAAAACTAGCCCAGAAGTGTCATAATCTAATCTGCCGACTGGATAGATCCGTTGTGGAATATCTTGAAAGAAGTCGGTGACTACTTTTCTATTTTTGTCATCTTTAGCTGCTGAGATCACTCCCCGTGGCTTATAGAGAATAAAGTACACTTTTTGGTCACTTTGTTCTAGTAAATGACCGTCAACTTCAACAGCATCTTCTCCGCTAACTTTTACACCTAATTCAGTCACAGTTTTCCCGTTCACACGAACGCGGCCCTCTATGATCATTTTTTCGCTCGCTCTTCTTGAGGCTACACCTGCGTTAGCCATTACTTTTTGTAATCTTTCAGTCATTGTCTTCTTCCCTTTTTCTTGACTCGTCAGAGGCGACGGTCTTTTCAAACAGCCCCATTAAATTGTCGACATTAAAAGCTTTCTCAGGGTCTCCCTGCTTAATTTCAGGTAGTTGCTCTAAACTAGTCAACCCAAAATAGTTTAAAAACTCTTCTGTTGTTCCATATAAAATTGGTCTTCCAGGTGCCTGAGACCTTTCACGTTCCTCTACCAGATCAAAAGCGGTCAATTTTTGCAGCATTCCGCTCGATTGTACCCCGCGGATCTCATCGATCTCAGTTCGCGTAATTGGCTGCTTATACGCAACGATCGCCAATGTTTCAAGTGCCTGAGTCGATAATGTTGTCATCGTAGGTGATTCAAAATAATTTTTGACCAGCGACGCAAAAGCTTTCTTTGTCGTTAACTTGAAATGATCGCCCGTTTGATAGAGTTGAAAACTGCAGGATTTATCACTTGTATATTTTTCTTGCAGTTTATTTAATTGTTCTAAGACAGCGGGTTTCATAATACCACAGAGTTGAGCAAGCTCAGCAACTGTGATTCCTTCATTACCGCTAACAAAAATTAAACTTTCGATTTTTGCTTGATTTGATAGCATTTTTAAACACCACTTACCATTTTGATTTCTTCAAAATTACCATTCTGAGTCATTTGTATCTTGCCCTTCTTAACTAATTCCAGCAAAGCTAAAAAAGTAGTTACATATAATTCGATCTCAAACTCAGAATGGAAAAGTTCATTAAAAATAACTGGTTTACCTGCTTGTTTTACTTTTTGATTCAGGCGCACCATTTCATCTTTGATGGAGTATTTATCGTTGGTGACACTTCTATAGATCGGAGTACTTTTTTCACGCCTGACCAGAACTTTACTAAAAGCTTGAGCCAGTTGCGTTATGTTGGCCGAATGCCCGGAAAGCTTGCCTAATTGAGCATCACTTGGCACAAGCGCAGTATCACGTTCAAAGTGCTGTGACCGTTCTTCATACTTTTCTTGTAGTTGGCCAGCTGCTTTTTGATATAGTTGATGTGTTAGTAATTGCTTGACTAAAACATCACGTGGATCTTCTTCTAAGTCGGTAGCTGCATCATCTATTTCTTCGTCTTCATTATGATGAGAAGGCAAGAGCATTCTGCTTTTGATATTTAACAACATTGCAGCAGTAACAAAATACTCCCCAGCGATATCTAGCTCCATTTTCTTCATGTGATGGAGATAGTCAATGTACTGAGAAGTTATTTCTGTCATTGGAATATCATAAATATCCATTTCATTTTTCTTGATCAGATGCAGTAATAAATCTAATGGTCCCTCAAAATCAGCAATTTTAAAAGTTAATTTATCAAACGTCTGCATCTCTTTTACTTCTTTTTTAGTCTTCATGGTTTTTTTCCCACTTTGTTAGCAAAGGTGCAACTTCAAAACTACCCATCATTTTGTGTTCAGGATAGCGTTGTGCAAGAGCTGAAAACATAGCAAAACTTACACCTTCTTCACGATACTGAGGAGAAACAGCAACATGACGGACCATTATGATCTTATCGTCAATTTCTGCACCAATAATCCCGCAAAAATCACCGTCTTCGTTTTTCCATAAAAACAAGCAACGATCATCTTGAGATTCATACCATTCAACTTCTGTCGAAAGTCGAGATACTTCTTTTAAATTAGGAATAAAAGAAAGTAATCCCATTGCAATTTTCTTATAACCACTTTTATATTTATAAAGCATCTAATTCCCCCGCGCTTTTTTTACATTATATGTCAGACTATCACATTTGATAAAGTAAAACAAATTTCAGAAAATTTAAATATCGCAAGAAATTTTTTACTGTTTGCTCATTTTCAGGTATGAATCTAAGCACGTGGATGTGTCTTATTATAAACTTCGCTTAATCTACGTTTGGACAAATGAGTATAAATTTGGGTAGTAGAGATGTCAGAATGGCCTAATAATTCTTGCACGATCCGCAGATCTGCACCATTCTCTAAAATATGAGTTGCAAAAGAATGACGCAGAGTATGTGGAGTAATATTTTTTGTGATCCCAGCTTTTTGGACTTGTATCTTTAAATTTTTCCAGATTCCTTGGCGTGTCAACTTATTACCATGGAAATTTAAAAACAAAAAATCTGTTCGTTTTTCTTTCAGAAGAC
Source organism: Ligilactobacillus acidipiscis (assembly GCF_900116935.1). Classification (NCBI taxonomy): domain Bacteria; kingdom Bacillati; phylum Bacillota; class Bacilli; order Lactobacillales; family Lactobacillaceae; genus Ligilactobacillus; species Ligilactobacillus acidipiscis. The sequence goes on along the minus strand of NZ_LT630287.1, from coordinate 1,317,721 downwards.
TTGGACGTCCGTGCTCCAAATATTCATTGACCCAGTGTGCAGCGGTATCCCCGATCGGCACGATCCGTTCTTTTTGTCCTTTACCGATCGTTTTTATCAATCCGACCGGCAAATGAAGATCAGACAACCTCAAGTTGATCACTTCACTAACACGAAGGCCAGTCGCATACATCAATTCTAAAATTGCACGGTCTCGCACACCTAAAGCACTGCTAACGTTTGGCGTTTTTAATAAAGTATCCACTTCTGTCCGAGAAAGGACCTCTGGCAAATGTTTTTCTTGTTTAGGAGTATCGATCAATGCCATCGGGTCATCAATAACGATATTTTCATGAACAAGGTAGGAATAAAAACGACGTAAACTTGTCACACTTCGAATGATCGTAGAATTCGCTTTTTTGGCACTGGTTTCCAGATGCAAGTACGCTGTGATATCGCTTCTTTTAACTTCAGAAAAACTTGTAAAACTCTGATCTTTCAGATACTGAACAAATTGTTCCAGATCGTTATGATAGCTTGCTACTGTATTTGCAGAAAGCCCCCGCTCAACGGTCAAATAATGTAAATAATCATTAACTATTTCGTTGATGACCTTCATCCCCCATTAGCTGTTCATTCTGACAATCTTTGCAAAGTCCTAAAAAAGTTAACCGATGGTCAGAAACCTTGAAGTGATACTTTCTAAAAACTAATTTTTCGACGTCGTTCAACAGATCCTCGTGGATCTCTATGGTTTTACCACACTGGGTGCATACCAAATGATGGTGAAAATGGTTTGGATCTTCAGTTCGAAGATCGTAACGGGCAACTCCATCTTCAAAGGAGATCTTAGTCAATAGATTAAGATCCGTTAAAATATCCAAGGTTCGATAAACAGTAGCTAATCCAAATGAAAAGGAAGCACGTAAAAGCTCAATATATATTTCTTCAGCAGATAAATGTTCTTGGTGATGATCCAACAACACTTTAACGATTGCTTGCCGCTGTGGAGTCAATTTAAAGCCTGCGTTATGCATACAATTTTGAATTTTAGACATTTCATTATTTGTATCCACTGCAATGCCCCTTTCTCCAACATTAGTCATTCAAATAAATTTTGCCATCTTCTTGCCTAGCAGCACCAGCCTTAAGCAGATGACCCAAAGCACGTTTGAATTGGCCTTTGCTGATCCCAAAATAATCTTTGATTTCTTCCGGACTGCTTTTATCGGAAAAATTCAACACACCAGATGAGTGCTGCAAAGCAGCTAAAATCATTTGTGCATCGTCGCCAATAACTTCATACGCCCTTGGTTTCAATGAAAGGTTGAGCGTTCCGTCTTCTCTGACCCCAATTACTCTAGCATCCAAAACTTGGCCTAATCGTGGTTCTTCGTTCCGTTGTGATGGGTAAATAAAACCAAGACAGTAATCTTTGGTCAAAACACGAGTTCCGACTTTTTTCAGACGGTAGGCAACACACTTCACATCCTGATTGCGCATCGCTGAGGTTGCTTTTTGACTGATCCCTTGAAACATGGTTTCTGTTGCTAAATCACCCCAAAGTCGCCCTTTTTTATCGACTTTTAGTTCGATCATTAAGCGATCATCTTTTTTAGGCCAAATTTCTCGCTGTTCAGGTAAATCATCTAATGACACGACAATATCCTTGTTCGGCAAACCAATATCCACAAAGACACCGAGATCGCGTTGAACTGATACGACTGTCCCCCATGCATAACGGCCAATGCCTGTCTTAGGAGTATTTTTAGTTAATTGTAAATGGTGATTTTCATTTTCATAAGCAAATCCCGTTAACTTGCTCCCAATTTTAGGCAATTTTTTTAGCTCAGATTTCGCAGTTCGAAATGTTTCTCCTTCGATCTGAGAATATATATATTTATCATTTTCATCAGTAACATCAGCGGTCACTATTTTTCCCAGAATATCTTTTTTCATAATGAATTCTTCCCTCATTTAAAACTTAAGCCAAGTAATGTAATAATACAATATGTCATACCACTTGCAATAACAGGACCAGCGGCAACTCCACGCAAGAAGACGACCCCACAAATCGTGCCAAAAACTAACGCAACAGTTACTTGTGGTGAAGCTGAAAGTTGGTCGACACCATACCGCGAAAGAACAGCCACTGCTACACCGGCCGCAATTGCGATCCATCCAGCAGGTGATTTAAAAACACTGATCAAATCGCTAAACTTAATTTCACCAGTGGCGATAGGTACTAAAATTGCGATCGAAATAATAGTAACTCCCCAATTGATACCCTTGCTTTGAATAGTTGGCAACCATTTTGCCGCAAAGGGCAACGCTTTGATAATCATTACCACTCCAGCAGCGATAATCAGCGAGGTGTTTTTCCCCAAAAAAGCAATTGCCAATATTAATAACAAAAATAACCAACTCTCCATTATCTATATCATCCTAACTTTAAAGCTTCTCTTAAACATTGTAACGGATTAACGACTAAAAAGCGAATTCTACTTTGCTATTTAGTCCTTAATGAAAAATATTTTGACCTTAGAGCCCCTTGCACTTTTTGAACAAAAAAAGTGATTCGAAACCAAAAAGTTTCAAATCACTTCTCACAAACATGGTGTTTGTTAAAGTTATTTAATTTTAAAGTGCATTAGAAGCACCATGGTAAACAATTCCACGACGTGAATCAACAGTAACAACTTCACTTTCTGATACTAATGATGTTGCGTTATGAGCACCAACAACAACTGGAATACCCATAGAAATACCAACAACAGCAGCATGCGAAGTTAAACCACCGTTTTCAACGATCAATGCAGAAGCTTTTTCAATAGCTGGAAGGTAATCTTTGTCAGTATTCTTTGTAACAAGAATACAGCCTTCAACAGCCTTGTCATTAGCTTCTTTAGCCGATTCAGCTATAACAGCCTTACCAATAACTGTTTCATCACCAACGCCCTGTCCATCAACGATTTTTGAACCGATCAATTGAATCTTCATCACGTTAGTAGTACCCTTCTCACCAACAGGAACACCAGCAGTGATCAAGATCAAGTCGCCTTCCTTGGCAAAACCTTCAGCCTTAGCTTTTTCAGTAGCTAAAGCAAACATTTCGTCAGTTGAAGCTGGTGTATCAGCTAAGACAGGATGAACACCCCAGTTAATTGATAAACCACGACGTGTCCGTTCGTCAAAAGTTACGGCCAAGATATTTGCATCTGGACGATATTTAGAAATTAAACGAGCAGTATGACCCGATTTTGTGGCTGCAACGATTGTTTTGATGTTCAAGTTGTCTGCTGTTTCAGCAACGGAACGAGCAACAGCCTCAGTTACATCTGTTTTGTCGAAATCGTTGATCGAGAAACTCTTGTGTTGACGCAAAGTGTTTTCTGCCTTAACGTCGATCCGTGCCATTGTAGCAACAGATTCTACAGGGTAATCACCATTTGCTGATTCACCTGAAAGCATAGTCGCATCAGTACCATCAAAAACGGCATTAGCAACATCGGAGGCTTCGGCGCGTGTAGGACGAGGATTCTCTTGCATGGAATCAAGCATTTGTGTAGCAGTTATAACGGGCTTGCCAACAGCGTTACACTTCTTGATCAAACTCTTTTGTACCAAAGGAACATTTTCGACTGGAATCTCAACACCCATGTCACCACGAGCAACCATCAAGCCATCAGAGACCTTTAAAATTTCATCAAAGTTGTCAATACCCTCTTGTGATTCAATTTTAGGGAAAATCTGAACATGCTCCATATGTTTTTCTTCTAATAACTCACGAATATCTAAGACATCTTGAGGCTTACGAACAAAGGACGCAGCGATAAAATTGATCTCATGGTCTAACCCAAACCGGATATCATTGGAATCTTTTTCAGTAATACCAGGTAAATTAATTGAAACGCCAGGAGCATTTACACCCTTTTTAGAGCCTAAAATCCCGTCATTAAGGACTTTACATACAAGTTCCTTATTTTCATCATCCTTTTTTTCAATCTGCATGTCGATCAAGCCATCGTCAAACAAAACATGGCCGCCTTCATGAACATCATCATATAAACCAGGATAAGTTACGGCAATTTTTTCATGCGTTCCTTCAATAGAATCATCCATCGAAATCCGTACTTCATCACCGATCTCAAATGAGAGCTTTCCTTCTTTTTGAGCAGTAGTCCGGATCTCAGCACCCTTAGTATCCAACATACAACCGACCATCTTACCAGTGATCTTTTCAGCCTGTGTAACTAAGTTCATTCTGCTTAAATGTTCCTCATGGTCACCATGGGAAAAGTTAAAGCGAAATACATTAGCACCTGATTCGATCAACTTCACAATTGTATCTAAATCATTACTAGCTGGTCCAAGTGTACTTACGATCTTGGTCTTTTTCATTATAAGTTACCTCTCCTTTGGAAAATAAAGTATTGTAAAATTACTTAAAATAACTAAGAACTCAATAGATTGAGTGTATTAACTATGGTCAGTTAAAATCTGACGCGGTCATTTAACTCTAATAGAGTAAGATCAGTCTGATGCTTATGATTTTCAAGAGTATCAATGATCTCTTTTGCAACAAGCTTGTTGTCATGAACTCCTAGCGCTAAGCCACCCTTTCCCTCGAGGAGCAACCGAACAGCATAATCTCCAAGTTGTGTAGCAAAGACACGATCCTTGGCTGTAGGCTGGCCGCCTCGTTGAACGTGGGCTAGCGTTACTGCACGACTATCAAAGTCACCATGCTTGTCAAGTTCTTCTTTGAACTTCTGAGCCGACATAACACCTTCAGCAATCACGATCAATCCATGACCCTTACCGTTTTCACGGTTCTTAGTCAACTTATCAGCGATCCCCTGAATGTCATATTTATGCTCGGGAATAACAATTGCATCTGCACCAGTAGCGATCCCTGCCCATAAAGCAATATCACCCGCGCCACGTCCCATAACTTCCACAATGAAAGTTCTTTGATGAGAAGTTGCCGTATCATTGATCTTATCGATCGCATCAACAGCGACATTGACAGAAGAATCAAAACCGATCGTAAAATCAGTTCCGGGGATATCGTTATCGATAGTTCCGGGGATACCGATGGAATTGAAACCATGCTGCGTCAAACGCTCTGCTCCGTGATATGAACCATCACCACCGATGACAACTAAAGCATCGATCCCGAATTTCTTTAGTTGGTCAATACCCTTTAACTGGTATTCCTTCTCAGCAAATTCAGGGAAACGTGCTGAATACAAGATCGTACCGCCACGTTTGATGATGCCATCGAGCCGGTCAAGGTCCAAGAGTTCAATATTTCCTTCGACCAAACCTTTATAACCATAATTAATTCCATATGCTTCCAAGCCAGCAAAGTTGGCTGAACGAGCAACCGCGCGGATCGCAGCATTCATACCTTGAGAATCTCCACCACTTGTCAAAATGCCAATGCGTTTCATAGTTTCACCTCATGTAAAGTTTCTATTGTACTACATTCTCCAATGTTCATAGTATCACTTTTCACAGACATTGTCTTGTATATTTCAAAAAAATTATGAATTTTTTCATGTAATTTACATCTATTTTCATTATTTCAAAACAACATTACTTTCGCCTAATAGCTTGATAACTTCCTGTTGTGCTCTATCATCAGTACTGAGCCAAAGCTCTTCACTCAATAGGACCTTACGATTTGAATGTTCATCATAGACGATCACTGGTACTTTTCCATGAAAAACTTCGAGCAATCTTTTCAATTCTTGCTTTTTCTGGACAGAACTCCCGTTGGGTAAGCGAAGAAAGTAACGCTGCTTAATCACATCCTGAGCTAGATTTAGGGAGCTGACTAATAACTGGAGTCCTCGCCGTTCTTCTACTTTACCCTTGACCATCACTACTACACCTTCAGATAATTTAGACCCATACTGCCGAAACTGCTGGGGAAAAACAGTGAGATCGATCGTTCCAGTTTCATCGTCGGCCGTGACAAAAACCATTTGCTCACCTTTTTTTGTTCGGATGGTCTTTATTTTCTTTACATAAACAATAGTAGTAACACTTTGTCCTGCCCGGATCTCGCTAACCTTAGCGGTGTGGTATGTCTGCATTAAATTGGGAAATTTTTCGACTGGATGTCCTGATAAAAAGGCACCTAAATAATAATTTTCTTTGTTAAGTCGTTCTTCTTCCGATAATTCAGGCACAGTTTCTTCAGCCTTAGGCGCTAACATTTCAAATAATTCAACATTAGCACCACTCAATTCAGCATTTTTCAGCATTTTAGGCAATTGGTCAAGCAATTTTGCCCGTGAAGGTTCTAATTCATCAAAAGCTCCGCTATAAATCAACGCCTCAATACCTTCCTGCTTTAAAAACTCTGCTGGGATCCGCTGTAAAAAATTATTAAAAGTGCGATAAGGCCCATGAGCTTTTCTTTCCTGAATGATTGCATGCACGAAATTTCGCCGAACTGTTTTTATACAACCCAAGCCAAAATAAATGGCATGGTTTTTTAAAATAAAATAAATTTCACTTTCATTGATTGCTGGTGCGTGGACTTTGATCTGACGGCTTTTAGCTTCCGTAAGATATGTCTTGATCTTCTTGTCTGAACCGATCACAGAGTTTAATAATGCTGCATAAAAAGCTGCCGGATAGTGGCATTTTACATAAGCTAATTCAAAAGCCATTTTAGAATATGCAACCGCATGAGAGCGATTAAAGCCATAATCACCAAAACGGCTAATATAGTCATAAACTTTCTCAGCTGTTTGAGAGTCAAACCCTTTGCTGGTAGCTCCATTAATAAATTTTTGCTGCATCTCAGAGATCACGTCATGTTTCTTTTTACTCATCGCACGTCGTAAAAGATCGGCCTGACCAAGAGAAAAAGCGCCCATCGCTGAAGCAACTTGCATGACCTGCTCTTGATAAACCATGATCCCATATGTCGGTTCGAGAATTTTTTTCAAAGAAGGATCAGGGTAAGTCACTCGCCTTTGTCCATGCTTACGCGCAATAAATTCATCGATATTATTCATTGGTCCCGGCCGATATAAAGCATTAACGGCTGCAATGTCTTCAAATGAAGTTGGAACCAACTTTCTGAGAACATTACGGATACCATCAGATTCAAACTGAAAAACACCATTCGTGTCTGCCTTTTGAAAGAGGGCCAATGTCGGTGGATCTTTAAGATCTATCTGATGAATATCTAATTTTTGCTGACAGCCAATGGCAATAAAACGCAATGAATTTTCTAAAATCGTTAAGTTACGCAAACCAAGAAAATCCATTTTTAATAAGCCAACTTCTTCCACCTGATCTTTAGCAAACTGCGTAACCAGCATTTCATCAGGTCCCAATTGAACAGGAACTAGGTCTGAGAGTTTTTGTTCACTTAAAATCACCCCAGCAGCATGTAAAGAATAATGACGCGGCAGGCCTTCCAAGTGTGTGGCTGTTCTATAAATCAGTTCGTTTTTTTGACTATCTGCAACTAAGTTCTGTAATCTTTGTGATTTTTGATAGGCTTCTGCAAGTGTAATATGCAAAACTGACGGGATTGCTTTACTCCATTGGTCCATTTCATAAGTTGTTTCACCCATCACACGACCCACATCACGCAGCGCCTGTTTAGCTGCCAGGGTACCAAAAGTAATGATTTGTGCCATTTGCTCGTGACCGTACTTTTTATGAACATATTTTATGACCTGATCACGTTTTAAATCAGGAATATCTAAGTCGATATCTGGCATTTGCACGCGCTCTTCATTCAAAAACCTTTCAAACAGTAGATTATATTGTATAGGATCCACGTCAGTGATCATTAAAGTATAAGCGACTAATGAACCAGCTGCAGATCCTCGTCCTGGGCCGATCATTATTTGATGTTCATGCGCGAAATGAGTAACATCCCAGACTACTAAAAAATAGTCATCAAATCCCATACGCTCAATGACGGCTAACTCATGATCCAAACGTTTTTGGTAAGGTTTTAAATTCCCGATCTGGTTTTCTTGGGCCCTCTTTTTTAATCCAGCTTGACATAATTCTTGCAGGTACTGGGCTGAAGTATAACCTTTAGGTGTTTTGAAACGCGGCAATCGAGTCGGTGGAAACTCAATTTGGATGTCGACTTGGTCCACGATCTGCGTTGTATTTTGAAAGGCATCTTCTAATCCGGACTTCCGATATTCCTGCAGAAATTCTTGCGGAGACTTCAAAAAATGCAGTCCATCCTGTTGATGTGTTAATTCAGAACTAGTCATTTTTTTACCGAGTCTAATAGAGTTCAAGACTGAAACTTCAAAATTTTGTTCTGGTCGTAAATATTTTAGAGGAGAAGCTGCCACAATGTTCAAGTTAAGTTCTTTTGCCAAGGCACGAAGATCGATCACTAACTGATCTTCCATGTGCATACTGACTCCTAAAAATAAACTGTTAGGCTCACAGATTTCTTTGATCTTAGTGAGTTCCGTTTTAGCTCCAGTGAAGTTATGACTATGCAATGCTTCAAGCACTAAACTGTTCTTAGTTGGTGTGATCACAAAAAGTTCATGTAAGAGCGGTGCAATTTCTGTCAATAAAAGACGATCTCCGTTTGGATCATCAGGATCTTTCGTCATTTTTAGGCTCGAAAGTTTCATTAAATTATGGTAACCCTGGTTGTTTTTGGCTAACAAGATCACATCATTGGCCGTTTGCTTTTGTCTTGTATCATTTAATTGCAAAGTTAGGCCCAACAATGGTTTAATATGATATTTTCGACAGGCTTTGTAAAAATCTAAAACGCCATACATAACGTTAATGTCAGTTATAGCTAGGGCTTGATAACCCATTTCACTTGCTTTTTTTACTAAATCTGAAATTTTAAGTGGACTTTGCAGCAAACTATAACAACTAATGACCTGAAGCGGACTAAACATTATGCTTCCCCCTTCCCTTTCTATTTGTTAAATCAATTATACTCAAATTCTTAATGACCTTCAAAAACATTTACCATTTTAGATGCACTAATTTAAGTTTATTGTCCGAATATCTCCTTGTAAGATGCACATGCATTGCACAAGAGCAGGACCAACCAAATTTTGCACTATAATTCTGAAAAGAGAGTCTGTTAGTGCTGTCTACTTGAACCAAAAGTCTGCGCCTACTGTTTTTAAAAAGCTATGTTTATTTTTTTATTTTTGTGCTAAACTACTAGGTAATGAGAGGTGAAGGAAATGCTTAAACAACTCGCTTTGCTCTTTTGGAGTGCAATTTATGGTCTTGTTTTGGGCTATATTGTTTCTGCTTTAGGTGGTGGGGCTTTCAATGTTTCAACCGCTGTTGTGATTTCAATGATTGGTGGTTTTGTTGTCATTAATTTGATTGCACCAATGTTAAAACCAAAAAATTATAAATCGGGTAGGAGATAGTTCACACTATCGACCTCCCACACCACCGTACGTACGGAACCGTATACGGCGGTTCAACAACTTAAGCTTTTGCTTGAATAGACTGGTACAGTTTGGACAGATTTATTAGCCCACGCTGTGCCAGTCTTTTATTAGTTATGGTCATCAACAGTGTTTTACTGTGCGCGTTGCGCCAGTATCCCTTACGAGTATTGACGTAGATTTTCGCCTGTTTGGGTGTCAAGCCTAGTTTAATCAATGCTTTATAACGGGTTCCGATATTCTTCCACTGTTTCCAGATATACTGGCGGATGCGCGAGCGCAACCATTTGTCTAGTTGTTGGAGAAAGATTTTCATCTTCCCAATGGAATAATATTGGATCCAGCCCTGCATTTTCTGCTTAATTTCATGCAGGATCCTATCAAGGCTGACGCCTCGGCTTCTCTTGGTGATTCTTGTCAATTCCTGTTTAATTCTCTGTTTAGGTTTTTGCTGAGGACGCGGGTAGGCGCTATTGCGTCCCACACCCAGAGAAAAACCTAGAAACTTCAGTCTTAGTGGAGAACCGACTTGCGTCTTTTCTGCATTCACTTCAACTTTGAGTTCCTTTTCTAAAAACTGGGTGATGCTTTTGAGAACCCGTTCACCCGCACGCTTACTTTTAACATAGATATTACAGTCATCCGCATAGCGTACAAATTTATGTCCTCTTCTGGTCAATTCTTTGTCCAGCTCGTTCAGATAAATATTTGCTAGTAATGGTGAAATATTGCCACCTTGCGGTGTACCTTTAGCGGACTTCTCGAAAAATCGACCATTCATAACACCACTCGTCAAGAACTTACGAATCAAATGCAAGACCCATGGCTCACTAATGTAATTTTCAACAAATTTAATTAGTAAATCATGGTTCACATTGTCAAAATAGGACTTTAAATCAAGGTCGACCACGTAGTGATAACCCTGATTATAATAAGCAACCACCTTTTTCACAGCACTTTGTGCACTGCGGTGTGGTCGAAAACCATAACTATTATCTGAGAATACTTTTTCAAAAATAGGAGACAGTTGCTGTTGTAACGCCTGTTGAACCACACGGTCAACGACCGTTGGGATTCCTAACTGACGTTTCGAACCATCTGGCTTAGGAATCTCAACTCGTTTGACAGGTTGGGGTTCATAGCTTTCGGTTCGCAAGGCCTCGATTAGTTTTACGTTATTCTCTTTCAAGTATGGGCCAAGTTCCTCAACGGACATGCCGTCAATTCCTCCAGCCCCTTTATTACGCTTGACATGGACAAAGGCCCGATTTAAATTATTCCGGTCTAAGACCTTCTCACGTAATAAGCCATTTTGAGTTCTCTTTTCACCAGAAACAACGCTACGCGCTCCTGTTTGCTCTGACCCTTCCAGGGTTACCCTCCGCAGGTAGTCAGCTTTATTTTCTGTTTTCTGCGATTGTCGTATTGTTTCCACCTCCAGGATGAATCAAAATTATTGTTGTTCAGCCCTTCACCATTACTGGCTACTATGGCCTCGGCTGACTTCTGTCATGGACAACTCAACATTACTATTGAGCCTGTTCCTGCCAGAAATAACTTCCAGCTTGAGAGAACTACCATGACAGACCTCCCCGGGTAAGAGCAGTAGCTTTCGCATCAAACCGTTGGCTTTACTGTGACGGTTTCGAGTGGTCAGGGACTTCGATTTGTTAAGCAATCTCATCCCACCGTTTCCAGCCTTTTAGCCACTTCTTGTTCATCGATTCGATGTTTCGTCTAGGACTTCCTTCAGATTCTACCTCACGATAGACACCCTTGTCTTCGACTCGTGATACCGGCCACTACGGCTCACAGCGGACTTACACCGCCTAGTTACTGCCCATGCCGGGCGCACCCAAATAAAAAAGCGTTGCACTTCTAACAACGCTTTTTGTTTGGCTTTTTTACAAATTTTTAACGTCCCTTATGATTTTGTTTCCACTTTTTCTTGGGAATCAAAAATCAAGTTTTCCTGCTCACCCAAACTAATCTCAACCGTTGAACCCGGCATGATCTTACCAGCTATGATCTGCTTAGCTAACGGTGTTTCAACATAATCAGTGATGAATCTTTGTAGTGGCCGTGCCCCATACGCAGGTTCATAGCCATTCTTTGCTAACCATTCTTTTGCTGGATCAGTAATCGTTAAGTTGATGTTTTGGTCGTCCAAACGATCTGACAATAAGCCGATAAACTTGTCTACGATTTGTTTGATAGCAGTCATTGATAATGGAGTAAACATAATAATGTCGTCTACCCGGTTTAAAAACTCAGGCTTAAAATGTTCCTGCGCTAATTTCATAACTGCAGCATGGGTTTTAGCGGAAATTTTACCATCTTCTGAAACTTGATCTAACAAAATATCTGAACCTAGATTAGATGTCATGATCATGATGGTGTTTTTGAAATCAACTGTTCGTCCTTGACTATCGGTTAACCGACCATCATCTAATACTTGCAACAAAATATTAAAAACGTCAGGATGAGCCTTCTCAATTTCATCTAATAAAATAATGGTGTATGGATTACGACGCACGGCTTCGGTCAGCTGACCTCCTTGTTCATAACCTACATATCCAGGAGCAGCACCAACTAAGCGGCTAACCGAGATTTTATCCATATATTCACTCATATCTAAACGGACCATGTGTTTTTCTGAATCGAATAGGTTTTCAGCCAAGGCTTTGGCTAATTCTGTTTTACCTACACCGGTCGGGCCGAGAAACATAAAAGAACCGAGTGGCTTCGAAGGATCTTGTAAACCAGCACGTGAACGTAAAACTGCATCCGAAACTGCATCTACAGCTTCACCTTGGCCAATGATCCGCTGATGCAAGCTATCTGATAAATGAAGTAATTTTTGTCGCTCGCCTTCCACTAACTTAGACACTGGCACACCGGTCGAACGGCTTACAACTGCCGCAATTTCGTTTTCAGTAACTGACTCTTCCACTAACCAGTCATCGGGGCGATCACTCTTTTCTAAATCTGCTAATTCTTTTTCAAGTCGTGGAATAGTTCCATGTTGTAATTTAGCTGCTTTTTCTAAATCATACTGGCTTTCAGCATCTTCCAACTGATGTTTAGCGCGATCAATCTCAGACTTTTTGTCGCTGACTTTCTTAATATCTTCTTTTTCGCTTTCCCACCGCATTTTTAGCCGGTTGTCTTTTTCGTGTTCATTGGCTAATTCCTGCTGTAGTTCGGCCAAACGTTTTTTCGATGCTTCATCAGTTTCTTTCTTTAGCGCTGCTTCCTCAATTTCAAGTCTCATGACCGTTCGATTGACCTGATCTAGTTCAGTCGGTACAGAATTCATTTCGACACGGATCTCAGCACATGCTTCGTCAACTAGGTCGATTGCTTTATCAGGTAAAAAACGATCCGTAATATAACGATCTGAAAGTGTAGCTGCCGCAACCAAAGCACTATCATGGATCCGCACGCCATGGTGGATCTCATATCTTTCACGCAAGCCGCGTAAAATAGCTATCGTATCATCAACTGTCGGTTCCTGAACAAGGACCTTCTGGAAACGACGTTCAAGTGCTTTATCTTTTTCTAAATTCTCACGATATTCATCCAAAGTAGTGGCACCGATCAAATGCAGTTCTCCTCGGGCTAACATTGGTTTTAAAAGATTACCCGCGTCCATACTGCCTTCTGTTTTTCCTGCACCAACAATATTGTGAATCTCATCGATGAATAAAATGATTTGGCCTTCACTTTTCTTTACTTCTTTGAGAACTGATTTAAGACGTTCTTCAAATTCGCCACGGTATTTGGCTCCTGCTATCAAAGCACCCATATCTAAAGAAAAGATAGTTTTATCTTTTAAATTAGCCGGCACATCATTTTTAACGATCCGTTGTGCTAGTCCTTCAATGATCGCTGTTTTACCAACACCAGGTTCACCGATCAAAACCGGATTGTTTTTGGTTTTGCGTGAAAGGATCCGGATCACATCTCTGACCTCTTCGTCACGACCAATGATTGGATCTTGTTTGCCGGAACGTGCTTCTTTAACTAAGTCAATCCCATATTTTTCTAATGCCTTATATTGTGCTTCCTGGTCTTTAGATGTCACGTGTTCTCCCCCTCGCAAATCAGCAATAACTGCTTGTAACTTTTTCTCAGTAAGTCCGTTTTGCTTTAAAAATTCCGTTAACGGATGATATTTCAATTGCATCAATGCCAAAACAAGTGTGTCGATCGCAATATATTCATCACCCAGCTTTTGTTTTAACTGGTCAGCATTTTGCAGTAAGTGAGCTAAGTTTTGGCTGATTGATTGACCGTAGGTTACATTCCCCGACACCACAGCAATTTTGTCCAGCTCTTGATCGATTTCTTTTTCAAAAGCAGCAACATTAAGGCCTGCCTTTTGATATAAATCAGCTGCAAATTCGCCAGGTTGAATCAGAAATTTAAATAAATGGGCAATATCGATCTCCTGGTGCTTCCGAGTTATCGCTATTTGTTGTGCCTGACCGATTGCTTCTTGCACCGCATTTGTTAAGCTGTCGTTATTCATATCCCTTATCCCTCCTTGTAAATTTTTACTTGTTTTAAGAAGATTTATTTTTGATAATTTAGCAATTTATTTTGCTACTTTCTATTATACAAGATATAAATTTAGATGCTAGCAAAAAGTCTTACCTTCTTTGACCAAATTGTTATATCAGTAATTATAGGGGGTTATACGGCGTGATATTATAATTTTATCTATTCGGGTCAATTGTCTTTACAGGATCGTTCTATTAAAATAATTTTCTTGATGCATAATTGATCCTCGATTTCTTTTCAAATCTAAGAAGTGAATCTCAAAATAACCTTAGCAAATAACATGGTCCCTTACTTTATTTAATATTTACCGATACAAAATACAAACCACACTACATCGACCTCTAGTAAAGTTTATTTGTAAGTTTGTTATGATACCTTCAGCCTTTAAAATTAAATAAAGTTAATTAAATTTAAATGAACAGTATAAACCTGAATTATTCATACTTTTTGTCTTAAATAAAATTTGGCGCAAAATAACCGTGGTCTCAGAAAAAAGCTTTTTTTGTTAGTTTTGCGGTCGTATTGCTTAAAAAAGGGCAGACTTCACCCTTTCCCTAGAAAATATATTTTATTTTGTGAGTTCACAGCGGGTATATTTTAATGTTTTGGATCTTAAACAGTGTCTGCCAGAATAATTTATCAAACACATTGGTCTGGGATAAATGGACCCAGATCTGATGGGCGTGGTGCGTGACCTTAGCTGCCAAATGAAGTAATTTAAAGCGGATGGTCTCGACCTGAGCGTGTTTAAGTTCCGGTGGTAAAACCAAGTTCTTCATGGCTTGGAGTATATTGTAAGCCGTGCCAGCCACCAACATGCGAAACTCATTGGCGTTAAAGCTGGAACTGTCCGTTTTATCAAAATGAAAACCGCGTTTAACTTCTTTGATCAAGTCTTCCATTGAACCACGTTGTTGATAGAGGGCAAAGACTTGCGGACCACTCAATTCTTCCAAGTTGGTCACGATAAACTCATGGTCAAACAGTAAATTTCCCGCTGGCCGAGTTGATCTAATGATCACCCGATAAGGGCGTGGCCAACTTTGGGGACAGTAATCCTGCAGGACATGCCATTGGACTTCAGTTTCGCTGAAGTCGTGGTCGCCCACTTGGATCAAGCGCTCAGCCCGACTTTGGAGTTGGCGGTTCGCTTTCATGCGGATCACGAATTTAGCCTGTTTTTTATCACAGGCACGGTAGATCCCTGGCGCTGCGAAACCAGAATCTCCCCGCACGAGGACATCCAAAGAAGACTGGTCATAGGCCCGTAGGCCCCGTAATAAGAATTTAGTCGCTCCCTGTGAAGTATAGCGATTGCCTGGACGTAATTGGGCATTCAATAAGCAGCCCGATAAAGCATCGAAAGCTAGTAATGGATGATAACCGTTAGTCTGATAATGACCGTTATAAGCACTTTTTTCTTGGTTACCAAATGTATCAGCATGCGTGGAGTCGAGGTCAAGGATCAGCTGATGTTGATTCAGCTGGCCCAGGACTAAGTGCGCCAAAGAGATCATTACAGACTTGACGGAGAAAAGGCCTGTCGCCGAGACGTGATTGATAAAACGTGAGAGCGTCGGTTGGGAAGCGACTGCTTGTTTTAGAGCTAAGTTGAAATCAGCCGCTTGGGCCAAGGTGTTAGCAGACTGATCCTGGGAATACCCCGCTAGTAATTGAAATAACAACTGCTTGAATAAATCGTTCATAGTGAAGGTACAATACTTGCGACCATCTTTGAAACGCAAGTTAGTCTCTAAAAACTGGTCAAAGTGGAGTTGATGGAGAAACTCAGCAAGCAATAAAGTCCCCGCATCGTTCGCTAGCTCACCGCCGTCATTAGAAATTTTGATTTGTTTATTGAATAAAAGCTGTTTATGATGTAAAGTCGACATTAGGAGCACTCCTGTTCTTTGTAGTGTTTAGTCGACTTTACAATAGCACAGGATGTGCTCATTTTGTACACCCAGCAGGTGAAAAAGAAAAAAGGTCAGCAACAGCACGGCAACAACCAAAAGCAGACCTCAAGGTAAAATTATGAATAATCCAGGTAAAAAAACGGTTCTATAATATTTGGTACTGATAGAAAAATCTTCTCTCAGTACCAATTTTGTTTTATGATAAAAAAATAGAGATGAAGACACACTTCATCTCAAAGAAACAATCCCTACACTGAAAGGAATGTCCTACATGAAGAATTGTACACTGGATCTATTGGGAATTAAAGACTCACACCTGGAATTTGATCCAAAATATAAGAATAAAGTGATAGCTGCAGGATTTTACCAGCATAAAAAAGTCCGCAAGATCCATTTGCGGCAATCTTATCCTTGTGCTTGCCCAGTTTGTGGTCAAAAAATGCGCTACAACGGTTTTAAAACCGTTGAGATGCTCGGTTTGCCTTCGGGTGGGATCACAAATGTTTTTTCGATCCGCAAACAAAAATATCTCTGCCCGGCTTCAGCTGCCTGCCCTAAAACTATTACAAAACTTGCGGAGATCAAGGACGTCAAGGCTAACGACCAAATCTCACAAGCCGTTAAATATCAGGCTATTTCTAAATTAGACCAGAATATCTCACAAAAAGATATTGCCGCTGATTTTGGGATCTCTGGAATGACAGTGATGCGCTTTGCGCAAGAGCTCTCAACTTACTTAAGGCCCAATCATCATTTCTTACCGCAAAATATCGCTTTTGACGACTTTAAAGCGGGCAACTTTTCTAGTAGCGGCATGAGTATCATTGTCATGGACATTGCGACACGCCGCACGTTAGATATCGTGCGTTCTCGGCATAATACATACTTACGAAGTTACTTTTTACAATATGACCGTCAAGCTCGCTGGGCAGTCCAAACGGTCACAGTTGATCTGTACTCGCCTTATCGATCCTTGATCCATGAGATCTTTCCGCAAGCGCTGATCATTGCCGACCGCTTCCATGTCGTAACCCAAGCTTATCGGGCCTTAAACTTAGTTCGGACACAAACCATGAAACAGGCGGGACAGGGTTCGCACAACGCACGTGCTTTGAAACATTATTGGAAATCGTTAACTAAAGACTCGACCAAACTTGATTTTAAAACCTATCGTAAAAGCAGAAACTTTCGTAATATGCAGTTATGTGAACAGGATATTGTGGAGCGTTTATTAAACATGTCCTCCGCTTTGCGACAAGCTTACGTTTATTATCAAACACTTTTACAAGCTGTCCATCAGCGAGATCCAAGGCTCTTAGAAAGTCTAACACGTTCAGCTGCAGGCATGCCTGAGCCCATCAAAAAAACTAATCGTACCTTGCGTAAACATCTACAAGAAATCAAGAACAGCTTTCAGACGACCTTTTCTAATGGACCCGTGGAAGGAACAAACAACAAGATCAAAGCCATTAAAAAGACTGCTTACGGTTTCCGGAACTTTGAAAACTTCCGTTTACGTCTTCTCATCGAATTAAAGAATAGTTATGTCAGTTTGAATTTTCATAGTCACAATCGGGTAGGAGATAGTTCACACTATCGACCTCCCACACCACCGTACGTACGGAACCGTATACGGCGGTTCAACAACTTAAGCTTTTGCTTGAATAGACTGGTACAGTTTGGACAGATTTATTAGCCCACGCTGTGCCAGTCTTTTATTAGTTATGGTCATCAACAGTGTTTTACTGTGCGCGTTGCGCCAGTATCCCTTACGAGTATTGACGTAGATTTTCGCCTGTTTGGGTGTCAAGCCTAGTTTAATCAATGCTTTATAACGGGTTCCGATATTCTTCCACTGTTTCCAGATATACTGGCGGATGCGCGAGCGCAACCATTTGTCTAGTTGTTGGAGAAAGTTTTCATCTTCCCAATGGAATAATATTGGATCCAGCCCTGCATTTTCTGCTTAATTTCATGCAGAATCCTATCAAGGCTGACGCCTCGGCTTCTCTTGGTGATTCTTGTCAATTCCTGTTTAATTCTCTGTTTAGGTTTTTGATGAGGACGCGGGTAGGCGCTATTGCGTCCCACACCCAGAGAAAAACCTAGAAACTTCAGTCTTAGTGGAGAACCGACTTGCGTCTTTTCTGCATTCACTTCAACTTTGAGTTCCTTTTCTAAAAACTGGGTGATGCTTTTGAGAACCCGTTCACCCGCACGCTTACTTTTAACATAGATATTACAGTCATCCGCATAGCGTACAAATTTATGTCCTCTTTTGGTCAATTCTTTGTCCAGCTCGTTCAGATAAATATTTGCTAGTAATGGTGAAATATTGCCACCTTGCGGTGTACCTTTAGCGGACTTCTCGAAAAATCGACCATTCATAACACCACTCGTCAAGAACTTACGAATCAAATGCAAGACCCATGGCTCACTAATGTAATTTTCAACAAATTTAATTAGTAAATCATGGTTCACATTGTCAAAATAGGACTTTAAATCAAGGTCGACCACGTAGTGATAACCCTGATTATAATAAGCAACCACCTTTTTCACAGCACTTTGTGCACTGCGGTGTGGTCGAAAACCATAACTATTATCTGAGAATACTTTTTCAAAAATAGGAGACAGTTGCTGTTGTAACGCCTGTTGAACCACACGGTCAACGACCGTTGGGATTCCTAACTGACGTTTCGAACCATCTGGCTTAGGAATCTCAACTCGTTTGACAGGTTGGGGTTCATAGCTTTCGGTTCGCAAGGCCTCGATTAGTTTTACGTTATTCTCTTTCAAGTATGGGCCAAGTTCCTCAACGGACATGCCGTCAATTCCTCCAGCCCCTTTATTACGCTTGACATGGACAAAGGCCCGATTTAAATTATTCCGGTCTAAGACCTTCTCACGTAATAAGCCATTTTGAGTTCTCTTTTCACCAGAAACAACGCTACGCGCTCCTGTTTGCTCTGACCCTTCCAGGGTTACCCTCCGCAGGTAGTCAGCTTTATTTTCTGTTTTCTGCGATTGTCGTATTGTTTCCACCTCCAGGATGAATCAAAATTATTGTTGTTCAGCCCTTCACCATTACTGGCTACTATGGCCTCGGCTGACTTCTGTCATGGACAACTCAACATTACTATTGAGCCTGTTCCTGCCAGAAATAACTTCCAGCTTGAGAGAACTACCATGACAGACCTCCCCGGGTAAGAGCAGTAGCTTTCGCATCAAACCGTTGGCTTTACTGTGACGGTTTCGAGTGGTCAGGGACTTCGATTTGTTAAGCAATCTCATCCCACCGTTTCCAGCCTTTTAGCCACTTCTTGTTCATCGATTCGATGTTTCGTCTAGGACTTCCTTCAGATTCTACCTCACGATAGACACCCTTGTCTTCGACTCGTGATACCGGCCACTACGGCTCACAGCGGACTTACACCGCCTAGTTACTGCCCATGCCGGGCGCACTTAAAAAAGCTGCTCATTCCATTCAGGAACAAGCAGCTTGACCAAGTAGACCAATTGCTTATTATTTTTAATAATTCATTTCATCAGTACCACTTGATAAAGAACCAAAAAAACACCGACCAAATTCTGCTCAGTGTCTCTTAATTCACATATTTATTTTAATAATTTTCAAAAAAAATCCATTAATTTGAATATCGACGATATTTCATTGAAAACCTTAGTATATATCTTATCCTTCACTAACTAATTTTATGATCTGCAAAACAACATCAGTTGCTTGTTCCATTGTTTGTTCCGATACATATTCGAAACGTGCGTGCATGTTTTCAGGACCGGCGAACAAATTAGGAGTTGGTAAACCCATAAATGAGATTTTTGACCCGTCAGTTCCGCCGCGTACTGGAGCAATCAAGGGCTTGATATCAAGATCTTCCATGGCCTTTTTAGCTAATTCAACTACAGTCATGTCCTTTTCAATAACTTCTCGCATGTTGTAGTACTGATCTTTCATATCTAAGATCACGCGGTCTTCATCGAATTGTTCATTCATCTTAGCCACGATATTTCTGACCAATTGCTTTCGTTCTTCAAACTTATTGCGATCATGATCTCTAATAATGTAAGTCATTTTTGCCTCATCAACTGTTCCATTGATACTTAACAAATGGAAGAAACCTTGACGTCCCTCAGTTTTTTCTGGAACTTCAGCACTTGGCAAATGATTTTCAAATTCTACGGCTAATTTTAAAGCATTGATCATGATACCTTTGGCTTCTGATGGATGGACATCCTTACCAATAAAATGAATTGTGGCCTGAGCCGCGTTAAACGTTTCATACTCTAACTGTCCTAAAGGACCACCATCGATCGTATAAGCAATATCTGCACCAAATTCATCCACTTCAAACCGGTCTGCACCTGTTCCGATCTCTTCGTCCGGTCCGAAAGCGACTTCTATTTCACCATGCTTAATTTCTGGATGAGCGACCAAATATTCTACAGCAGTCATGATCTCGGTCACACCAGCCTTATCGTCAGCACCTAATAATGTATTTCCATCAGTAGTGATCAAATTATCACCTTTGTAGTTTTTCAAATTAGGAAATTCATCAATTGTTAAGGAATAACCACTATTTCCAAGTTTGATTTCAGACTGGCCATCATAGTTTTTGATGACTTGTGGCAAAATATTTTTGGCATTAAAATCAGCCGTGTCAATGTGTGAAATAAAACCTACTTTTTTGACATTTTCGTCATTTTGCAAGTTACTTGGAAGCGTCGCGAAAACATAACTGCTTTTCGGAGCAATCCGGACATTAGATAAACCGATCTCGTTTAATTCAAGGACCAGCTCATTAGCGAATTCTACCTGGTTTTGAGTGGAAGGAACAGTAGTTGACTCTTCATCAGAACGAGTCTCTTTACGAACATATTTTAAAAAACGTGGAACTAAATTTTCATATTTTGCCATGAAGGTTTCTCCTTTATTGAATAAAATTGTTAACTACATGAATGTAAATGGATCAGTATTGATCGTGGTTGCGATCACATCGACTGCCCACTCATTTTCTTTAGACCATTTGGTAAAAAGATTTTGCAGCTCTGGCTGACAGACCCATTCAAAGTGGTGGCCCGGGTCGACCACATTTAATCCGCTTGCCAACATATCATGGGCGGTATGGTAACTGACGTCACCAGTTACATAGACATCAGCATTCTTAGCCAAGGCGTCTGTATAAAATTTTGCTCCGCTGCCGCCAAGTACAGCAACTCGTTGGATATTTTGTTGCAGTTCTGAAGATACAACACGCAAAGCCGGTATCTGAAAAGCTTCTTTACACTGAGCAACAAAATCTTTTAATTTCACAGGTTTTACAAGATCACCCACACGTCCCATTCCATATTTTACACCAGAATCTTCAATTTGATAAAGATCAAAAACGATTTCTTCATATGGATGGTTAGCATACATCGCTGCTAAAACTTGGTTTTTATACTTAGCCGGAAAAACAACTTCAACTTTTTCTTCAGCGGCTACCTCTGGTTGATCCACCTTTCCTATATATGGATCAGAATTTTTACCTGGTAAAAAGCGGCCTTTTCCTTGCACTGAAAATGAACAATTAGAGTAATTTCCAAGTTGACCAGCACCTGCAGCAGCTAATCCCTGCCGTAAGTGAGCAGCGTTGTTAACAGGTACAAAAACTGCCAGTTTGTATGTTTTTTCCTCAAACGGTCCTAATAAAGGTTCAGATCCTTGAAGGCCCAATTTATCGGCAAGCCAATCATTCATTCCGCCCTGAGCACTATCTAAATTAGTATGAGCCGCATAAACTGAAATATGATTTTCAATCAATTTCGCATACATTTTGTTTTGGGGTACACTGAGATCAAAACTGTACAGCGGATGAAACATTGCAGGATGATGCGCAAATATGAAATCAACGTCCTGACTAATTGCTTCTTGGACAGTTTCAGGTCTGACATCCAAAGTAACCATCATTTTATGGACCTCTTGATTCAGATCGCCCAGTTGTAAGCCGATCGGGTCACCTTTTTCAGCTAACCACTTAGGTGAAAATTCTTCAAACCTAGACACGATATCATTGACCGTTGTCATGGTATAACACTCCTTTGATTTGTTTGATTTTCTCTTTTACTTCAAGGTATTTGACGGTATTTTCTTTTTTAGCTGTCGTAAGTGCCGAGAAAATTTTCTCTTCACGTCGTAATTCTCTTGTCCATTTTTCAATAAAAGCAGGTTCTTTTCGTTGCATTAAAAACGGTCCAAAAAACAGCTCATCTCGGGACATTTTTTGAACATTTATGACTGATTCAGCAACGATGATCTCATAAATATGCCCTGCCTCACTTAAAATTTCTTCTTGCGTAATTTGATAACAATTTTGTTCCAACCATCCACGTACTGCATCTGTTCCCACGTTAGGTTGTAAAATCAACAGAGGGTGAGTGGCAAGTTTTTCTGGAGCTGCACTTAAAATGCTAACTATCAAGGGTCCGCCCATCCCACAAATTGTGATCGTATCTATTCTGTCTTCCTTAGAGTAAGCCTCCAGCCCATCTGCTAAACGTGAATGAACAACGTCTTGTACATTTTCTTGTTCAATAATTTTTGTAGCATTTTGATAGGGACCTTTGACGACCTCACCGGCAATAGCATAAGAAATACATCCTTTTTTTGCCAAATATACTGGTAAATATGCATGGTCCGATCCAATGTCCGCTAAACGAGCACCTGCCGGCACATGTTGTGCGACGTGAAGTAATCTCTGTGACAATCTATTTGAATCCATTTCTTACTCCTTAATCAATTAATTTCTCTATTATTGTACACCAAATAGAAAGCGTTTTTGTGATGTCTTACTGACTTTTCATCTTATGTAAAGAAAAAGGGCCGAAAAATTATTCGACCCTTTAACATAAATTATCATAAAAAGTATACTGTTTTAATCTAAAAAGTCTTTTAATTGCTTAGATCTAGAAGGATGGCGTAATTTACGCAATGCTTTGGCCTCAATTTGACGAATTCGCTCGCGGGTCACACCAAAAACACGTCCTACTTCTTCCAAGGTCCTGGTCCGGCCATCATCTAAACCGAAACGTAACCGTAAAACATTTTCTTCACGATCCGTCAAAGTATCAAGAACACTTTCTAACTGTTTTTTTAACAATTCATAAGCAGCATGATCAGCTGGACTAGTAGCTTCTGCATCTTCAATAAAATCACCTAAATGAGAATCATCTTCTTCACCGATTGGTGTTTCAAGGGAAACTGGTTCTTGCGCGATTTTCAATATCTCACGAACCTTTTCCGTTGGCATATCCATCTCAGCACCAATTTCTTCAGGAATAGGTTCACGCCCAAGATCTTGCAAAAGCTGACGTTGGATCCGGATCAATTTATTAATAGTTTCAACCATGTGCACTGGAATTCTGATCGTCCGAGCCTGATCAGCAATAGCACGAGTAATTGCCTGACGGATCCACCAAGTTGCATATGTGGAAAACTTGAATCCCTTACGATAATCGAATTTTTCAACGGCTTTCATCAAGCCCATGTTTCCTTCTTGAATCAAATCAAGAAATGACATGCCGCGTCCAACATAGCGTTTAGCGATAGAAACAACCAAACGTAAATTAGCCTCTGCTAAACGTTGTTTAGAATATTCGTCTCCTTGTTCGATCCTTAAAGCCAAGGCAATTTCCTCATCAGCAGTCAAAAGATCAACTCTACCGATTTCTTTCAAATACATTCTGACAGGGTCGTTGATTTTGACACCAGAGGGAGCAGAAACATCTCTTTTGGCATTTTCAGCTTGTTTAGTAGCTGCATGCAAAGCATGTTCGCTTGGTTCACCTTTTTCGTCCACAACGGAAATCCCAGCATCTTCCACTGATTCGATCAACTTATCCATTGCATCTGCATTTAATTGGTAGGGTTCTACTAATTTTTTAGATAACACGGAATATTTGATCTGTTTTTTAGGCTTAAATTCATGAATCAAACTGCGTAATTCTTTTTTATATTGTTTTTCTACATCATTTGTTTTCTTTTTCTCTTCTGCCAAGGCGAGGTCCTCCTTATATTGCTGAAATTCCAGCTTGTTTACGTTGTAATAATTCAATCAATTTAACAGTTAGTGCAACGACAGTGTCCTGATCATTCATCCTTTTAGCACGGGCCAGTTGAATTTTGACAGACTCGATTTGATCTTCAAGAGGTGAGGCTTGCAAAATTAACTTTAAGCAATCGCTTACTTCTTGCTCACTCGTTTGTTTAGCAAAATTATTCATTTCAAGTGAAACTATGATCTCTTGTAAGGCACTTTCTTGCACAAAATCTAAAAAAGCAGCACTATCATAAGCTTGGTGTTGATTAAAAAAGAAACCTTGCGCCAACAGATACAGCGTCTGATAGTTTTCATGAACAAAACTAAACTCTGGAATATTAGCCACTTTCAGCCATGTGCTATGATCATGCAAGATGCGGTATAATAGCAATCTTTCAGCCTGTTCTATTATAGAATAATGGACAGGAGCCTGTAATTTTGGATCTATAGCAATGCTTCGCTTCTGCAAAACATTTTTTTGTTGCTGAAAATTACTTTTTTTGCGTTGTGAAGATCTGATTTCTTTAAGTTGAGCTTCCAGAGCATTCTTATCTAGTTGAAACCTTTGTGCTAATCGATTTAGATACAAGTCAACTTCAATAACATCCGTACTCTGGGCTATTTTTTTCAAAACGTCATCAAGATAAGCCAGCTGATCGTGTTCATTGTCTAAGTTACGTCCCTGCTCATAATAACGCAGGTAAAAAGCCAATTTACTTTCTGGGCTGCTGTGAACTTTCGTATAAAACTTTTCTTCACCATATTTTCTGATATATTCATCAGGATCAAGTTTCTCAGGTAATGAAATGACATTTACCTCAAAACGGTCAAGTGATCCAAGCAGCTCTAAAGCCCTTTTCGTAGCATTTTGTCCTGGTTCATCTCCATCATAACAAATGCTGATTTTCTTAGAAACACGTGCTAAAGTATATACTTGCTGCTCTGTTAAACTTGTTCCCATTGAAGCTACACCATTTTTGACTCCAGCACGGTAAGCAGCCAAAACATCCATAAACCCCTCAAAAAGGATAATGTTTTTTTCTGTACGAACTGAATTTTTTGCTTTGTCAAAATTAAACAAAACATCTCGTTTATTAAACAAATCAGTCTCAGGTGAATTCAAATATTTAGGCTGTGTTTCACTTTTTTGTAATAAGCGACCAGAAAAAGCCACAACTTGTCCGGCGGCATTTCTGATTGGAAACATAACCCTTTCTCTGAAACGATCACTTAAATTTCCATCTCGTAGTTCAACAAACAGGCCTGACTTTCGCAATTTTTGATAATCCGGCTGATGTTCATCAAAGAAAGGCAAGAGCAATTTATTAGCTGGCGCATAACCCAACTGAAATTCTTCGATCAAATCATCCGTTAGTCCGCGACCATGCAAATAGTTTAAAGCCTCTTCACCTAATTGTGTGTTGACTAAAATATGATGATATAGTTCTGCTGCTTCGCGATGATAGTCTTTAAGAACGCTAACATCGGAATTAGCTTCATCATCAGCACCATTAGTATTACCAGTCTTAACATCATCGATATATTCCTGATCAATGGTTACGTTGCCTAGATCTGCCACACGTATTACTGCTTCAGGAAAACTTAAATTTTCGATCTCCATAATAAACTTAAAGACGTTGCCGCCTCGATGACAAGAAAAGCAGTTGAAGATCTGTTTTTGTTCATTGACAGAGAACGACGCTGTTTTTTCCGTATGAAAAGGACACAAACCGAACCAATTTTTTCCTGAACGATGCATTTGAACATATTGTTCAACAATATCTAGAATATTGACCTGAGAACGGACATCATCGATCACCTCTTCGGGGATCCTTCTGCTCACACGACCACCTCAAAATAACTTTGACAACAATGGTTATAAAAGCCGCACCAAAGATGTGCGACTTCACCATGTCTATTTTTACATAATCAATAGTAATGATATAATGAAACTCAAGGTTATGCAAGAAAAAAGCTTATTAATACAAAATTTTCCAGATGTTGTTTCGCTAAAAAATCCAAGTTCCATTAAAGCCCAGAAACACCAATTCAAAAAGGGTCTTTTAGTATTTTAATGAAAAATGAAGCTGGGACATAAATACTGTGTAATTCTAAAAGGACCATCGATCTATCCTATTAAATGGGTTAAATCGACGGTCCTTAATCGTGTTCCAAAAGATTACAGCCTTTCTGTAACAACGATCGCATTACAAATCGGCTTTAAAACATCTTTTGTCTCACTCTCGTTTTTTATTGTCTGTAGTTAAAGTAAAATTTATTCAAAATAAGGTCCATTACTTAACATTTAAATTATCAAGCGAGCCAAAAGAATATGTCAATTTAGCAATATTAGCTAACTGAGTCAACCGATTATTTTTGACCGCCTGATCATCTACCATAACCATAGTTTCATCAAAATATTCGCTGATCGGTTCACGTAAACTTGCTAAAGCTGCGTATTGTTCTTCCAAATCTTCATTTGCATATGATTTTGCAACAGCATTAAAGGCTGTAAACAAATTTTTCTCAGAATCATTTTCAAACAAACTTTCCTTAACTGCCGGTTGGATATCACTTTGACCTTTACGAGCCAAGCGGACAGTGCGCGTTAATGCTTCAATATTTTCTTTAAAGTCTGAATCAGTCTGATGTTTTGTTAAAACGTCTGCTGCTGAAAAGATCTGCTGGAAAGTGTTTTGCGACGACTCAACTACTGTATTTACGATATCATAAGCATAATTCTGATCAGACAATAGCTGATGAACCCGATCCATGATAAATTGCCGCCACTCATTTTTATTTTGTGAAGGTTGCGTATTAGTATATAAGTCTTGTTCCTTTTGATATGAATTATCGATTGCTGCTGCTAAATCAATTACCGATAAATTCCATTCTTTAGCTAAAACGATCCGTACGATCCCCAAAGCTTGTCTTCTCAAAGCATATGGATCATTAGAGCCGCTAGGTAACATCCCAGCTGCAAAGAATGATTGAATACTGTCCAATTTATCTGCCACTGACAAAATAGCACCAACATTTGTCTGCGGTAATTCACTTTCAGAACCAAGAGGCATATAGGATTCTTTGATAGCTACAGCAGTACTCTCATTTTCGCCAAACAACCGAGCATAAATCTCACCCATTACTCCTTGGAGCTCAGCAAACTCACCGACCATTTCAGTTACAATATCAAACTTATAAATTTGGGCAGCACGTTTTAAGTTTTGTAACTCAGTGGCAGTTAGCTCGACCTTTTGTCCCAAAAATTCTGCGATTGAAGTAACTCGTTGCATTTTAGCATAAATAGTCCCAATTTTATCGTGGAACATGACATTTTTTAGACGTTCAACACTGGCAGAAATTGGTCTTTTTTGATCTTCTTCGTAAAAGAAGCGAGCATCTTCTAAGCGAGCCGTCAAAACTTTTTCATTCCCTGCAACGACATTTTCGATAAATTTATCATTTCCATTTCTAACCGAAACAAAATGCGACAGCATCTGGTCATTATGATCGAGAACATAGAAGAAACGTTGATGATCTTTCATCGAAGTAATCAGTACTTCATCTGGTAACGAGAGATATTTCTTGTCAAATGAACCTGCAAAGACTGTTGGATACTCAACTAAGTTATTAACTTCTTCTAGCAGGTCTTCGTCTATCACTATCTGCCAGTCATTTTTGCGTGCAAGTTCTGCGATTTGAGTTCGGATCATGTCTTTTCGCTTTTTAGCATCTGCAATCACCATTTGATCAACTAATTTAGCTGGATAGTCATCTGCCTTAGCAAGTGAAACATCCTGCCCTAAGAAACGGTGACCTGCAGAAATTCGATCTGCCTTGATCTGCAAAATTTGAACTGGGATCACTTGCTCATCTAACAAACATACCAACCAGCGAATAGGACGTACAAATTCAAAATCATTTGTACTCCAGCGCATCATAGTTGGGAAACGCATTGCGGTGATTACTTGATCGATAGCCGTCAGGACCTCTGTAACTGGTTTACCCAAAACAGACTTTTCAACATAAGCATATTCGGTGCCTTTAAATTCCTTAAAATAAATTTGATCAGGATCGACACCTTGGCCCCTGCTAAACCCTTGTGCAGCCTTAGACCAATTACCTTGATCATCAATTGCTATTTTTTTTGCGGGACCTTTTGCTTCTTCTTTAATGTCAGGTTGTTTATCTGCCAGGCCAAGAACTTTAACTGCTAAACGGCGCGGTGTCGAATATGTTTGAATTTCATCAAAGGAGATCCTAGAATCGTTTAAAAAATCTTTCATGCGTGTTGCTAATTGAGCAACGCTTGGAGTTACAACATGTGCAGGAATTTCTTCTAAGCCGATCTCTAATAAGAATGTGTGTTTCATCTTACTTGTCCTCCTCTAATAATTTCGTTCGTAATTTTTCATCCTTGATCAAAGGATAACCAAGTTTCTTTCGTTCGGCGACAAAAACTTTGGCTACAGACTTGGCCATATTACGGATCCGTGCTAAATACCCTGCACGTTCAGTCACTGAGACTGCGCCCCTGGCATCTAACAGATTAAATGTATGACTACACTTCAAAATATAATCATAGGCGGGGTGGACTAAGCCATTAGCGATTTGCTTTTTAGCTTCAGTCTCGTACTGGTCAAAGGCTTTTAACAACATATCCTGATTACTTTCTTCAAAAGAATATTTTGATTGTTCATATTCAGGTTGAGAGAAAATATCACCATACTTAACGCCATCTGCCCATTCGAGATCGAAGACTGACTGAACATCTTGAATATACGAGGATAAACGTTCCAAACCATAAGTAACTTCAGCAGCCACTGGCCAAACCTCTAGTCCGCCGACCTGTTGGAAGTAAGTAAATTGAGTGATCTCCATTCCGTCTAACCATACTTCCCAACCAACACCAGCACAACCCATAGAAGGATTTTCCCAGTTATCTTCCACGAAACGAATGTCATGTTCTTTTGAATCAATTCCTAAAGCGGCCAAGCTATCTAAATATAGATCTTGAATATTAGCAGGAGATGGTTTCATTACAACCTGAAATTGATGATGCTGATACAAACGATTAGGGTTTTTGCCATAACGACCGTCGGCAGGACGCCGCGATGGTTCAACATATGCAACATTCCATGGTTCAGGACCGATCGCACGTAAAAAGGTATAAGGACTCATTGTGCCCGCTCCTTTTTCCGTATCGTAAGACTGCATTAACATACAGCCTTGTTTTGACCAAAACTGTTGTAAGGTCAAGATGATTTCTTGAATACTCAACTTTTTAGACATGAAGTTTTCCTCCTTGAGAATATACAGAACGATAATAATAGGCAAAATATTTGCCGACTTACCATAATCTGTTTGAACAATAAAAACGTTAGCCGAAAAATTCAATCTCAAAATTCCACTATTAAAAGTCAAAAAAAGTCCCTATGCGACAATTCCATGCCACATAGGGACGGTCAGACGATCGCGGTTCCACCCTACTTTCGGTTTATACAACCGACTGCTTTTAAAATTCTGACTAAAGATTGCCACTCGAACAGTTGATGATCTGCTTCCACTCTCCAGACTCGCTAAAACCAACTTGATTCGATCAAATCTCATTTTCGCCAACGTTATTCGAATATTCTAACAATAAGTCAGAAGTAAATATTTGTCAATAACAAATTAATACCGTAATAGCCATTCAAAAATATGATCCATCTGAAGCACCTGAACATTGCTCGCAGACAAAGTTTGCGTTTTTTGTAATTATATTGACAATAAGAGGACAACTTCAGGCACATTAGCATATAAAATACTTGAGTAAATACAATAAGTTCCGGATTTTATATACTTTGAAGAAAATAGACTTACCCCATAATGAATCAGTCATCTATTTTTTTAAAATTTGATCCCAACTTCCCATTTGATCAATAAACTTTTTAGCTTTAACATAGACCCCAACTTGGTCATTATACAAAGTATCGATAGTGTGGCGTAAGTGCTGTTTAGTCACATCCTTAACCTTGATTGAATGCAGTTGTTTAAGATCGATAACAGAAAAAAGTCTCAAATAATAAATTGTCCGTTGGTCTAAATGCAAGCGATGAAGATCTAGATACCAGTGCTGTTGGCATAAAAGTCCGCCATATGTCTCGGAAAAATCAAACGGACCGGAAGAATTACCACAGATCACACAGCTTTCCAAGAATGGTTTCACTCCAAACTGCTCTAAAAGTTGGATCTCTATGATATTGGCGACAATAGCTGCATCAAATCTTTGATCGATCAAATTAATTGCAGTAGCAATATTATCGAACCAAACTCCGGGCAAAGGTTCATCGTTTCCAAAGGCAGCCCCAACGAGTCCTAGAATATACGAAGCATATGCATTCAGTTCGATGTCAGAGTATATCTGCTGGTATTGTTCCAACTCCCTAGTTCCATTAATAAATGAAAGTCCGTGGTCGTTAACATTCCCAAAATATGTTCCATGAGAAAAAGGTAGGATCGCTGACGCTAATTTGAATCCTTTCTTTCGGGCACCTCTGACAAAAAAAGTTTTGATCCCAAATTTATCTGTCAAGATTTTAACTAACATATCTCGTTCTTTATAATCATTACGTGAAATGACGATCCCATGAAAGTCCACTACTTGATGTGATGCCAACTTAACACTTCCCTTCACCAACCAAAACCTTTTAATATTATAAAAAAACAGACCTAGACCAACATGCGCTAGATCTGTTCAAACTTTTAATAGTCATCTTGTTTATAACCCAAAGATTGAAGATCAGTTTTACGGTCTTTCCAATTCTCTTGGACTTTGACCCATAATTCTAGGTATACTTTATCACCCAAAAGAGTTTCAATATCCTTCCGAGCTAAAGTGCCGATCCTTTTCAGCATTTTACCACCCTTACCAATAATGATGCCCTTTTGACTGTTCCGTTCAACTATAATTGAAGCAGAAACTTGAATTTTTTGTTCGTTTTCCCGCTTTACACGTTCTGTGACAACGGCAACAGAATGCGGTATCTCTTCGCGTGTCAACTGATTGACCTTTTCACGGATCAACTCGGAAATAATAAAGCGTTCCGGATGATCGGTAACTTCGTCTTCCGGATAAAACTGGGGTCCCTCTGGTAGATCAGTTACTAAATTATCAACTAACTCAAAAACATTATTTCCTTTCAAAGCAGAGATCGGATAAACTTCTTGGAAATCTAAAGCATGTCTATAATCGTCAACTATTGGCAAGATATCATTAGGGTGGATCTGATCTATTTTATTGATCACTAGATAAATTGGTTTTTTAACGTTTTGGAGACGTTTGATAATAAAGTCGTCGCCCTTACCTCGTTTTTGAGTCGCATTCACCATAAATAAAACCGCGTCGACTTCATTTAGTGTCGAAAGTGCAGAATCGACCATAAAATCTCCCAATTTACTTTGTGGTTTGTGGATCCCTGGAGTATCAATAAAAATAATTTGCGAATCATCTGTAGTATAGATCCCCTGGATCTTATTACGCGTAGTTTGCGGCTTATCGCTCATAATAGCGATCTTTTGTCCGATCACGTAGTTGAGAAAAGTTGATTTACCAACATTTGGTCGGCCAATAATGGCTACAAAACCAGAATGAAAAGTCTTTGTCATTATATTTTCCTTTCTTTATCAAAAGAAACTTAGTCAAATTTAAAATTAAAAAAATAAGTGCCAGATTTTTGGAAGTAAGATCATTGCTGCCGTAAAAACTGCATAAAAAGAAGAAAGCAAAACGGCCGCAGCTGCAATGTCTTTTGCTTTTTTGGCAGGTAATTGATGTTTTGTTCCACAGACTAAGTCCACAATATTTTCAATCACGGTGTTCCATGCTTCATTGGCTAAAACCAAGAATACAGCCAATAATAGGCTACGCCACTCGTTATTAGTTACATGCAAAAGAAAGCCGGCAATGACAACCAACAACCCGGCCCAACAGTCGAAGCGAAAATTTCTTTCATCTTTATAAACTGTTCGTATCCCGTCTGTTGCGTGTTTTAAGGCTTGGATGAAACTATGATTTTTCCATTTAGTAGTGAATTTTCTTTTATCTTTTAAGGCCATAGGCATCTAAAATCTTTCTTTGTAAATCAAACATTTCTTTTTCATCATCCGGCTGCATATGGTCATAACCGTTTAAATGCAGAAAACCATGGACAACCAAAAAACCTAATTCTCTTTTTTCAGAATGACCTAGATATTCAGCCTGCTCCCTAACTTTGTCGAGCGAAACGAAAATGTCGCCAATATTTTTAGGAATATCAACGTCAAGATCATCGGCAAAAATAATCGGTTCTTCCTCACCATCGTCTTCTTCGATTGCAAAACTGATCACATCTGTAGCCTTATCAACACCGCGATATTTTTTATTGATCGCATGGATCTTATCATTATCAACGATAGTCACGGACATTTCTGTGTTAGCAGGTAAGTTAATATAGTTGCCTGCATAATTTAATAATTCATCGACCATAGTCAACCATTCTTGTGACACTTCTTTTGTTTCATCAAAAATCTCTAGATCCATATATTTAATAATCCTCTTTTTCTGTATAGTTATTACGGCAATTTATTGTCAACTTCATCATAAGCGGCAATGATTTCTGAAACCACAGGATGACGAACAACCTCGTTACCGGAAAACTGAATAAACTTAATATGCGGTAGACTTTGTAAAATTTTGCTGGCATCGATCAGGCCACTTTGCTGATGACCTTTTGGCAGATCAATCTGACTGACATCACCATTTACAACCATCTTCGAACCAAAACCCAAGCGTGTTAGAAACATTTTCATTTGAGCACGTGTCGAGTTTTGCGCTTCATCAAGGATCACGAAAGCATTATCCAAGGTCCGACCACGCATATATGCTAAAGGTGCGATCTCAATGACTCCACGTTCGATCAATCTTTCGGTATGCTCAGAACCCAAAATGGCGTACAAAGCATCATAGATCGGACGCAAATAAGGATCAACTTTTTCTTTGAGGTCTCCTGGTAAAAAGCCCAGGGATTCTCCTGCTTCAACGGCAGGCCTAGTCAAAATCAATCTTTCAACTTCTTTTTTCTTAAGGGCGGCAACTGCCATGACAACTGCAAGAAATGTCTTACCAGTTCCGGCTGGGCCAATACCAAAAACAAGATCATTGTTTCTGATAGCTTGAACATATTTACGTTGACCAAAGTTTTTCACCCGCACAGGACGGCCATTATTATCCTTGATCAACGTTTCTTTATAAAGGTCCTGAAAGTAGGTCAAGGTCCCATTTTGCGCCATCTTTATCGCCGAAAGAACATCACTTTCAGAAATGCCGATCCCTTGTTCAACTAATTTTGTTAGTTTTCTGATAATTTCAGTCGCTTGGCCAGCAGTTTCTTGATCTCCTTTAACTTTCACCACATCTCCGAAAGGTCTAATATCTACATTAAGACCCTCTTCAATCAATTTCAGATAGCTATCATTCACACCAAATAAAACTGCCTGTATTTCTGGCTTGCCGACTCGCAGTTCTTTTTCAATTATTTGTTCCTCTGACAATTGAACGTCTCCTTTAAAAGCATAACTAAATATTACTTTAAATATAGCTTATACACTATTTTATTACAAGTACAGCATGCTGAAAACGAATTTTTACTAACAAAAAAGAGCTCGACTTCAATCAGCCGAACCCTTTAAATTTAATTTGAAAGTAAATCTTTAACAGTTGAGTTGACAAGTTTACCATCAGCTTGCCCTTTTAACTTTGGCATTACAGCACCCATGACCTTACCAAAATCGCTTGGCGATTCAGCATGAATATCTGCAATAGTCTCAGCAACGATTTGTTTGACCTCATCTTCGCTGAGTTGAGCAGGCATATAGCTTTCCACAATTTTAATTTCATTTTTGAGTGAAGCAACTGTATCAGGACGATCTGCTACTTCATACTCGCTTAATGAATCTTTGCGTTGCTTAAGCTCACGTGACAAAACGGAAACTTCTTCATCAGAGGTCAAATCATGACCCAAGCTGATTTTTTCGTTTGTCGCTGCAGCCTTCAGCATCCGGATAGTACTTAATTTTTCCTTATCCTTAGCTTTCATAGCTGCAATCATATCTTTTTGCAGTGTTTCTAACAAACTCACAACATGCGCCCCCTTAGGACTTTAGAAACGACGTTTGTTTTTGCGTTTTCTAGCTGCTTCAGATTTTTTCTTACGCTTAACACTTGGCTTCTCGTAGAATTCACGTTTCCGGTATTCTTGCAATGTACCTGTTTTGGAAACGGTACGTTTGAAGCGACGAAGAGCGTCATCAAGAGATTCGTTTTTACGAACGACTGTCTTTGACATGATGTTTTCCCTCCCTCCGAGCTTAAAGTGTAACCGTATAAAATTGCATAATGAAACACAAACTTACCAGTTCCTTATTATTATACATAAACATAAAATACGCGTCAATACGTTATTAGCGCTGAATTACAAATTTTCACATTATTGTGATCGTTTATTTTACTAATTTTCATTTTTTAAAGAAAATCAACTTAATATATTATCGGTTTTATTCGGTTGGCTTAGCATGTATAATAAACAAAAAGACGTCTTACCCTATATTGACAACTCATCTACTACGAGGGGGATTTTATATGCCAGATAATAATAAAATAACAATATTTGTGATTTCCGATTCTATTGGCGAAACAGCTTACAATTTAGTTCAGGCAGTAGTAGTTCAATTTCCAGAAGTTAAGTTCGATATTCAGCAATATCCACTTGTTAGAACATCGTCGTTGCTCAATGGGATCTTAAAACGAGCTAAGCGTGTCAATGCTGTTATTGTACACACTTTGGTTTTAAAAGACCTCTCTGAGCAGATCAAGGAATTTTGTCAGGAAAATTCTCTACAATGTTTAGGAGCATTAGACAAGCTATTGCAAATGTTAGCCGACCGAAGTCAAGTTGCTCCGCAACTAGAAGCAGGAATGAATCACCATACTGATCAGGATTATTTTAAACGAATAGAATGTATGGAATTCGCCGTCACATATGACGATGGCAAAGATCCGAGTGGTTTTACCCAGGCGGATATTGTTTTGCTTGGTGTTTCGCGGACATCCAAAACCCCACTATCCTTGTACCTAGCTAATAAGGGCTACAAAGTAGCAAATCTGCCCTTGGTTCCTAAAACTAAGATCCCTGATGAACTATATGAAATCGATCAGCGTAAGATTTTTGGACTGACCAATGATCCAGAGGTTCTAAATTCTATTCGCCGTCAACGAATGGTAGCGTACGGCTTGGATCCCGATTCCCATTATTCAAATCTTGACAATATCAATAATGAACTGAATTTTTCTCAAGAACTCTACCGTAAGCTTGGGTGTCTGGTTATTAATACGGCTAATAAGTCAATTGAAGAAACAGCGACATTGATTATGGAAAGTTTGAATGATCACCAAAACCCAACTGAATAAACTAGGTAATTTTCTACTCAAACAAAAACGAGCTTTAACATTTACGACCTGTGTCGTTTTAATGTTAAAGCTCGTTTTGATCTTAAACAATTCCTTGAGTCTGGTAGATCATATCTTTTAACTCCGGCTCAAATTCTTGTTTCTTAAACATTTTGATCTCATAACCGTACGGCGCATACTTATGCTTTTTATCGGGACCAACAAATGGTGTTTCTAATATTTTAGGAATATCAGTTAATTGCGGATGATGTACTACATTATTCAATGCAGTAAAACCGATCTTCCCGCAACCAATATTTTCGTGGCGATCTTTATGCGTACCCTGCTCATTTTTAGAGTCATTAACATGAACCACTTTTAGCTTATCTAAGCCAATCACATGGTCAAATTCGTTCAATACTCCATCAAAATCGCGTTCAATGTCATAACCTGCATCATTAGCGTGACAAGTATCAAGCGTCACTGACAAGTGCTCACTCATCTGGCTAAGATCAATAATTTGGGCAATTTCTTCAAAAGAGCGGCCCACTTCAGTTCCCTTACCAGCCATCGTTTCTAAAGCAATCTGCACATCATCATCCAACAGCAAAGCTTCATCTAGACCTTTTGCAATGCTTTTAATTGCCTGATCAGTACCAGCCCCAACATGACTACCAGGATGTAAAGTGATCTGTTTGGCACCTAACGCAGAAGCTCGCTTAATTTCACCACGTAAAAATTGCACCGCAAAGTCAAATTTAGCGGGCTTTGTGGTATTTCCCAGATTAATTATATAGGGTGCATGAACAACAATGCTTGTCAAACGATGTTCTTGCATATATCGGTGCGCAAGAGGAATATTCATTTCATCAATATCTTTACGCTTAGTATTTTGTGGAGCTCCCGTATAGATCATAAATGTATTAGCTCCATAATTGACTGCCTGTTTGGCCGACCCTAACAGCATCTCTTGTCCACGCATGCTGACATGACATCCTAACAACATGTATAAGCCTCCTTGTCGCATTTCAATCAAACACTAATTTTAAAACCAATTCTAATTTCCATAAAAATAATTTTCTAACACATGTGAGATCGCATTACCGTCATTTGCCTTATTCCACAGGTGGTTAAAAACACTGAAATCAGCCGCAGCATCTGGCAAAGGTATTTGTAAAAGCTTTTGCAGATCTGACGCGTTAGAAACCATTTTCCCCGGGAGCCATTCGTTAAAGTCTTTTTGGATACCAACAATTTGAGCATATTTTTCAAAATCATAACAGTAAAAAATAATCTGACGTGCATTTTCTAAAAGAGTGTAGTCAAAAATCACCGAAGAATAATCTGTTATCAACCGTGAACTGACTAATAATAAGTCATCTGTAGTAAAATCATCGACCCAGAAAACATGCGCTAGATGTTGCTTTTTTAGGTGAGAAATAGCCTCTTTGACATGGGGGTGGAGTTTCACTAGCATAACCTGTTCAGCACTTAAATTAGCCAATATTGCTGTAAAGTCTTGTGGTAAATCGAAATATGTTTCGCCTGTTACTGTTTCACGATAAGTAGGTGCGTATAAAATTATCTCTTTTTGTGCTAATTCAGGATATTCAGCAAAAAATTGTTTTCTTTTTTGAGTTTTTTTCTCATTCGAAAATAAACGATCCGTACGGGGATAACCTAAAACTTTCATCTTCTCGATAGGTTGATGATAACTGTTGCAAAACACCTCACCCATTTTAGCAGAACCAACAATAAAATCATCAAATTGATCGTACACTTTTTGAAAGCGTTTTTTCGAACTAGCTGATCTATCTTTTGTTCTGGGCTCTTCCCAGCCAAAAGTTTTAACAGCTCCATTAGCATGCCAGATCTGAACAACTCGAGTCCGGTCATGATCAAACTGACAACCGCCTAAAAAGGCAAAATAATTATCTGCAAATATTAACTTAGCTTGCATAATTGTTTTTAATTGATGTGTCAAAAAATAAAAATTATCTGAAAACTCTCTACATTCGATGTTATGTGCCCGCAGCTCGTGGGCACTTTTGACACAATTAGGACGATACAGCACGACCAGTTTTCCTCCTGGTTCTTGCTTAACACGTTGAGCCAAACGTACGATAAAATTTTCATTTCCCGCAAAGCTCAAAAGATAAACGATTTGGTCAGAATTCGTTTTAGAAAATATTTTTGAACAAAAAGATACTAACCACAAATAAACAGTTTTCAACATTTAATCAAGATACATCTCCGATCTAAAGGTCCGGCTCGTAAAAATGTCCCATAATATGCACATTTTCGGCAATACTAACAAAAGCGTGTGGATCAGCCTCTTGCATGGCACGTTCTAATTCAGGCTGCTCATAGCGTGAGATTATGGTAAATAAAATCGTTTTGGCATCATGTTTATATGCCCCTTCTGCCCCATGGACGATCGTGACCCCACGTCTTAACCTAGTTTGGATAGATTCGATCACGCTATTTGGAGATGATGTTACGATCATGACCTGCATTTTCTTTTGGCGTGTATAAACCATATCCATTACCTTAGCATTAACGAACAGACCTAAGGCGGAATAAAAAGCATAAGGCCAGCCAAACATAAAACCAGCTGCCAAAACAATGAAACCATTAAAAATCATATTGATGGTGCCGATCGATTTTCCGGTATGCTTCTTGATAACAAGCCCTAAAATATCTAGGCCGCCAGTCGAAATACCATTTTTTAGCGCCAAACCAGTTCCAAAACCATTGACGGCTCCCCCGAAAATAGCACAAATAATTGGATCACTTGTCAGATTTATAGGGTGCATAACTTTGATCATGATACTTGAAAAAATAACAGCTAGAAATGTAAAAACACTAAATCGATGGCCGATTTGTTTCCAAGCTACTCCAAATAACGGCACATTTAGTGCGAATAACCAGAAAGCTGTTGTTAATGGGAGCGAGTTATTTTTACTAATAGTGGCTAGCAATTGGGCCAGCCCAGTGATCCCTGACGAATAAATATGGCCCGGTGTCCAAAAAAAGTTCATGGCAACTGAAACTACTATACCATACAAAAAAGCAGTTGAGGCTCTCATGACATATGCATGCCGTTTCCATATCTGCTGCAGCTCATCCATTTTATTTATGTTTCCCCTTTTGTTTGTTTATTTATTGATCAGATCGAACTTCTTTAAAGTAGGTACTTTTATTATAACAATCTGCTTGAAAAATTACCAAGCCCCCTTATTAGGATAAAAAAAAGCCTGCCTTCTATCAAAGCAGACTTTATTAATATTATTCTTCAGGTTTATTGACCTTTGCATCGGCAGGAATTTCTGGCTTAAGGAATAATTCATCAAGCTGTTTACCAGAAACAAAACTGGGCGCGTTAGTCAAAGGTTCAGATGCCTTAGAATTCTTCGGATATGCAATAACTTCACGGATATTGTCTTTGCCGGCTAACAACATTGCAAAGCGGTCTAATCCTAATGCCAATCCTCCATGCGGTGGAAAACCATAGTCAAGAGCTTCCATAAACCAACCAAACTGTTCCTCGGCCTTTTCTTTGGTAAAGTCCAATGCTTTAAACATTTGTTCCTGAATGTCACGACGATGAATACGGATCGATCCACCTCCAAGTTCATACCCGTTCAAAACAATGTCATAACTTTGTGCGTGACACTTATGCGGATCCGTTTTAAGCAAGTCAAGATCTTCTTCATTTGGCATCGTAAATGGATGATGAGCAGCAATGTAACGTTCAAAATCTTCACTATATTCAAACAATGGCCAATCAACGACCCAAATAAAGGCAAACGCGGATTTATCGATCATATCCATTTCTTTTGCAATAGATGTCCGCAAGTAGCCTAACGAATCAGCAACAACTTTACGTTTGTCAGCAACAAGCAAGATCAAGTCGCCTTCATGTGCTTCAGCAGCAGCTTTAATACTACCTGTCTTATCTTTGAAGAACTTAGCGATCGGCCCTTGTAAACCATCTTCAGTAACCTTGACCCATGCTAAGCCCTTTGCGCCGAAGCGTTTGATGTAATCTTGTTTGGCATCGATTTGTTTACGCGAATATGCTTTTGCCCCTTCAGGAACCGCAATTGCTTTTACTTGTCCACCGTTTTCCAAAACAGAATCAAAAACTTTAAATCCGCCATCCTTAACGGCCTCAGACATATCATGCAATTCCATGGCAAAACGAATATCAGGCTTATCTGAACCAAAACGGTCCATCGCTTCATTCCAAGTGATCCGTGGGATCGGATTCTTTAATTCAAAATCGACTGCTTCTTTCATCACAGCTTTTAAGAGACCCTCAGTCATTTCCTGAATTTCTTTTACAGTCATAAACGACATTTCAAGATCGATCTGTGTAAATTCAGGTTGACGATCTCCGCGAAGGTCCTCATCCCGGAAACAACGTGCGATCTGATAGTAACGATCAAATCCAGCACCCATCAACAGTTGTTTAAACAGCTGCGGAGATTGCGGCAAGGCATAAAAGTGGCCTGGATAAACACGGGATGGCACTAAATAGTCACGTGCTCCTTCTGGTGTAGATTTTGTCAGGTATGGTGTTTCAATATCAACAAACTCATTACTATCTAAGTAACGGTGAACAGCTTGTGTGATCCTGTTTCTAATCAACAAACCGCGCTGCATTTCTGGTCGACGAAGATCAAGATAGCGATATTTTAACCTCAGATCATCTGACGCATTAATGTCATCTTGAATATAAAACGGAGGAGTTTTAGCCTTATTCAAAATATTGACTTGATGAACTTCAACTTCGATTTTACCAGTTTTCATGTCAGGGTTAACGGCACCATCGGCACGTGGCACAACTTTTCCAACGGCTTCGATCACATATTCGCTCCGTAAAGTATCCGCACTAGCCAGAGCATCAGCATCAAATTCTTGGCTGAAAACAAGTTGAACAATGCCTTTACGGTCTCTAAGATCAATAAAAATCAAATTTCCTAGGTCTCTTCTTTTTTGGACCCATCCCTTTAAAACAACTTCTTTGCCTAAATAAGACTCATCAACTGAGCCTGCATATGTTGTTCTTTTCATATCTAATTAGTTCTCCTTTTCATCTAGAATTGCTCTTGCCTGGTCAAAATTAGCGTAAATTTTTGGCAACGCAACTGATTCTTGATGACCATCTCTCATATTCTTCAAGTTAGCTTTTTGCTGCTCTAATTCCTCTTGCCCAATAGTTAAGGTGTAAGCTGCATTTGCTTTACTTGCCGCTTTAAATTGCCCCTTGGGTTTTTTATTCAGATAATCACGTTCTGCGCTAAATCCTTGTTGCCTTAACGATTGTACTAATTTAAGGGCCTCAACATCAGCTTGTTCACCGATCCCAACGACATAAACGTCAAGATCATGTTGCTCATTTAGTTCGATCTCTTCAGCGTCTAAGACTAATAACAAACGTTCAACACCTAAACCGAAACCAACACCAGGTGTTTCTGGACCTCCAAGTTGTTCAACCAAGCCATTATAACGTCCGCCCGCACAGATAGTTGTCCACTTGCCGCCAAAGGCTTTAGAGTCAGACATAACTTCAAAAATAGTATGGTTGTAATAATCTAAACCACGAACCATATTTGAATCGATCTCATATGGTATGTGAAGAGCATCCAGATATCGTTTAACTAATTCAAAATGTTTAAACGCTTCAGGTGTTAAATAGTCCAAAATTGATGGTGCATCTGCAACTATTTTTTGGTCGTTTGCATCCTTGCTATCCAAAACACGCAATGGATTTTTATGCAATCTTTCTTTTGAAT
Organism: Ligilactobacillus acidipiscis; assembly: GCF_900116935.1. Classification (NCBI taxonomy): domain Bacteria; kingdom Bacillati; phylum Bacillota; class Bacilli; order Lactobacillales; family Lactobacillaceae; genus Ligilactobacillus; species Ligilactobacillus acidipiscis. The sequence continues at coordinate 1,276,465 of NZ_LT630287.1, read as the reverse complement.
CTTCAGAAAGCTCTGCTTCATGGGGTTCTAAAAAGTCGATCAAAGCTTGACGGTATTTTTGCCGTGAATCATTATCACCCAAAGTGTTTAAGCTTAGTTTCAAACTGTGTAAACCAACACTGTTCAATAGTGCCATTGCTAGGGAAATAACTTCAACATCCAAGGCTGCTGAATCTGCACCGAATGCTTCGACTCCGATCTGATGGAATTGACGCAATCTACCTGATTGTGGCCGTTCATATCTAAACATTGGCCCCATGTAGAAAGTTTTAAAAGGCTTTGGTACTTCCGGTCCGTACAATTTGTTTTCTACATAAGCCCGCACGATCCCAGCTGTTCCTTCGGGGCGTAAAGTAATATGACGCTCACCTTTATCATAAAAATCATACATTTCTTTAGTAACAATGTCAGATGTTTCACCAGATGTACGAGAAAACACATCAAAACTTTCAAACATTGGTGTCCGCATTTCCTGATAACGATATTTTTTAAATACCTCACGCGCACGGTTCTCGATGGCTGCCCATTTCTGAGCATCGCTTGGCAAAATATCCGCCGTACCCTTTGGACGTTGATATTTCATAATATTCCTCCTCGTATAAAATCACATATCTTGATTGATTCTCCGTTGACTTACACACTTATTTATTCTAGTGTGAATTTGTATTTTTCCATAATGATGAAAATAGGAAGGATCCTATAATCAAAACTATTAAAACATACTTTTATTTGTCTCAATACAAACAAAAAGCCCTTGCCAAGTAACTACTTGAACAAGGGCGCAAAAATGCACGGTACCACCTTAATTTATTACTTCGCAATAACGCTGCGCACGGCATGTTACCATACACCTTAAAAGTGTCTTCATTTATCTAACTTGGCGGGTATCTCAGCTAGCACCCGTTCTCTGACAAGTTCTTTCAAAATTACTATTCTTCATCAACGGCTTTTTTTCAGTATACAAACAATAATAAGCAAAATCAAGACATTTCCTTAAATTTCCGCTAAAAACAAAGCAAAATACTTTTCTCAATTGAATTAACGCAAAAAAATCAACAGCTTTTTCTGTAAAAAATTGTGAAGTCTTGTATAATTAACTCTGTGCATATTATGCATAGGTAATTAAGCGGATGGTGGAATTGATGCAAGAATATAAACATGGGCAACGTATCCCATTGAATAAAGTCATTTTAATTGGAATTATTTTGGCCTTACTTAGTTTACTGATTTATCGAACAACATCTTACTTTAAACAAGTTGAGGTCGAAACAACACAGGCCATGATAAAAAGCGGTCCAGGTATCGAATATAAAGATAAAAACTCTTTAGCGCAGGGTACAAGATTAAAGATCATAAAAACGAAATATCACTGGCTTTATGTTAAAACTGATAAAAATCAGTTCGGTTGGGTTGCTGATTGGATGATTTCTTCATCATACAAAAACCCTATTACTTCTTTATCTAACGCGACGATCGTTCTTGATCCGGGCCATGGCGGCGAAGATTCTGGTGCGCTTTCAAACTCTAATAAAGATGAGAAAACTTATACCTTGCGTTATGCAAAACAAACTGCTAAAAAGTTGCGCGCTAAGGGTGCAAAAGTATATCTTACTCGTGACAATGATTCAACTGTCAGTTTAGGTGCACGACCAAGATTGGCAGAACAAGTGCATGCTGATGCTTTTATTAGTTTTCATTTTGATTCTGCTCCGGAAGCCAACATCGCTTCTGGTTATACGACTTATTACTATAATAAGGGGCCCTCTTTTAAACTGGCAAACACCGTCAACCAACAGTTTAGTCAACTTGGCTTAGATAACCGTGGAGTGGATATCGGCAACTTTTTAGTGATCCGTGACAATACCCGCCCTGCAATTTTGCTTGAAATGGGCTACATTAATTCTGAACGTGATTTTGAAAAAATAACTTCTCGCGGCTATGAAAACAAGGCTACTAGCCAAGTTGTTGCTGGTTTGACTCAATATTTTCACCGTGATTAAAAAAGGACTTTGCACGTAGTGGCAAGGCCCTTTTTGCTATAAAAATAAATTTTTATCTAGCTAACAGAATTTATCATCTCGCTTAGTGAGTGCACTTTAATTTCAGCATGGATCTTTTGATGAGCCATTAAATTATCAGGATCAAACAATGCGCCGGCAATTTTAGCGTTATGCGCTGCTTTGATATCCAAACGACGATCGCCCACCATTATTGCAGATGCCCGTTCTAACTTGAACTTATCTAGCAAATAGTTCAATGAATCAGGTGCTGGTTTCCGTGGAAAATTATCCCTGCCAGTAATACTTCCTGAAATAAACCCTTTCAGATCATCACGTTTTAATAACTCGACAGCCCCATTTGCACGATGTGTCAATAAAAAGTTTTTTCCGCCTGCGGCTGACACTTGTTTAAGTATTTCAGCTGCTCCAGCAAACCGTTTAACTTCACTAAAATGTTTATTTTCAATGATCTTATATTGTTCTCTGATTTCAATTAACTTAGAATCAGAAATATTATATTTCGTCTGATGATATATAAAGGCTTGGCTCAGTGACCTCAAGCGCATTATCTGATAAGCTTCAACTTGAGAAACTTCATATCCAGCATTATGCCACGACTCATGATAAGCAAGCGGCATGATTCGGTAAGTATCATAAAGCGTCCCGTCAAAATCCCAAAAAAAATTGCGGTAATGCATTTGCAGCTTCCTTTCAAGAAAAATTAAATATAGGGTTTGATCCAATCAACGGCAACATTCATTGCCAGGCGACAAGCATCTGTTTTATCTAACTCATTTTTCAATACGAAATCATGAATTGTTCCTTGAACTCTGATTTGCGCCGTCTTAACGTGAGCATCGCGGATCTTTCTAGCCAAAGCTTCGCCTTCGTCCCGCGCAACATCAGCTTCTGCTGTTATGATCAAGGTTTCCGGTAATGCCGCCATTTCAGCCTGTGTCGCTAACAGAGGTGAGTTATACTTCGTTTTACCATCGTTATCAGGTCCCAAAAAATTGCCCCAAGCCCACTTCATCTGTTCCCGCGTCAAATAATAGCCGCCCGCAAAACTAATATATGAAAACGTATCAAAATTATGATTAACCACTGGATAAAACAAAAACATCTTATAAATTTTAATTTTTTGTACTTGTTGCAAAGCCAAAGAAACTGCCAGACCGCCACCGACATCGTCGCCCCCTAGGATCAAACGTCCAAGGTCTAAACCATATTTACCCGCGAAATTGGGCAGTTGCTTGAAAACCGCCAACAATTGTCGTTGTTGTACTGGCGCCTGAGCTTCTGGAGCCAAAGTATACTCAGGAAAAATTAAACACACCCGACTTCTAGCCGCTAATTCACTCACTAACTTATGATAACTTGATTCGTCACCGGCAATAAATTGACCACCGTGAATATAAAAAACTATGGGCAAATGTTCACCTGGCTTTAAATCTGGAGGAAAAAGAAGATGGACTTTGATTTGTCCGAGGTCAGATCCTAAATCTAAAATTTCGGAAGTCACATTCACTTTATGCAAATAAACAGGCGTTCGCTGTTCGAAAGCCAGTCTTTCTCTGATTACATTGATCGTAATCGTTGTAGGAACAAAGTTTTTCGAGCTAGCACGTTCACAAACTTGGCGAGCTTCAGGTTCTAAAGAAATCAATGCCATAACATCACCTCTTCATTTTAAAATCAAAATATTGAAACGGGTTTTACTTCTGCATTTATAGATCTGAATTAAAGTTCTGCTGTATCATAAATAATCGTGACTGGTCCGTCATTTTGTAAGCTGACTTGCATATCAGCCCCAAAAACTCCCGTTTCGACCGTTAAACCAAAATCAGCCAAATATTTATTAAACAAGTCATAGTTTTGCTCTGCGATTTTTGGATCCTGTGCTTTGGAAAAACCTGGACGATTTCCTTTTCTTGTATCTGCATACAATGTAAATTGTGAAATAGACAAAATGCTGCCGCCAACTTGAGCCAAACTTTGATTCATCTTTCCATCAGGATCGCTAAAAACTCTTAACTTAGCGATCTTATTAGCACAGTATTTAATTTCATCTTCTCCATCGCCTTCTGTAAAACCAACTAAGAGTACAAAACCATGGCTGATTTGCCCGACAACTTTTCCGGCTATTTCAACCTGAGCATCTTTACTTCTTTGCACAACTACTCGCAAAAATAACATTCCTTTCAAAACAGTATTAATGAATCACTCTTTTAACAACATATACATCCGAAACCCGCTTAATATTATCGATCAATCTTTGCAATTCAATGGTGTCACGGACTCCAACTGTAATATTGATGATCGCCATCTTATTATTATCCACTCTGCCATTTACTGAATTAAGATTCTTAGTTGAATTATTGACCATTTGCAAAATATCATTTAACAGACCTGAACGATTATAACCTTCGATCTCTAAGTCTGTATCATAAAACGGATGTTCTTCAGGAATATTATTCCAAGATACATCAATTAACCTAGTTCCATTTTTTTCTTCGTTCTTAACATTTGGACAATCCACACGGTGAACTGAAACTCCGCGTCCCTTGGTGATATAACCAACGATGTCATCACCAGGAACCGGATTACAACAATGACTCAAGCGGACCAACATATTGTCGATCCCAGCTATAACTACGCTATCTTCTTTATTTGTAGTCTTCTTCGCTTTTGGATTGCTTTTATGTTCATTATTGAGTGATTTATGCTCTTCAAGAAGTTCTTTTTCTTGTTGCTGGCGCTTTTTTTCTTCTTGTTCTTGTCTAATATTTTCAACTAAAACATTAACGACTCCGATCGGAGTAAGTTCGCCAAAACCGATCGCAGCGTATAAATCATCCACCGTTTTAAAGTGCTTCTTCTCTAAAACGCGAGCAATATTTTCATCATTTAAAACTTCATGTGGATCAAAACCAGCATCCACCAATGAATTTTGTAAAACATCACGACCGGTATCGATATTTTCGGTCCGATCTCGTTGCTTGAAGAAACGTCTGATTTTATTACGTGCTTTATTAGTATGGACCAAATCAAGCCAGTCTTGGCTCGGGCCCGCAGAATTTTGTGAAGTCAAAATATCAACGATGTCACCATTTTTGATTTGATAATTCAAGGGAACTATCTTGCCGTTAACTTTGGCTCCTGTGGTATGGTGACCAATCTCTGTATGGATCGAATAGGCCATATCCAGCGGAACTGATCCCTTAGGAAGCTCGAGAACATCACCTTTAGGTGTAAAAACATAAACCCGATCAGAAAACAGATCCCCTTTGACACTTTCCATAAAATCATTAGCGTCTTCGGACTCATTTTGAAACTCCAAGATCTCTTTGAAAAAGTTTAACTTTTCCCCAGTATCCGTTGAATTGACAGCGTCCTTTTTTCCTTCTTTATATGCCCAATGAGCAGCAATACCATACTCAGCAACTTGATGCATTTCTTCCGTACGGATCTGTACCTCGAAAGGTCGACCTGCCGGGCCCAAAACGGTCGTATGCAACGATTGATACATGTTAGCTTTAGGCATAGCTATATAATCTTTGAAACGCCCTGGCATTGGCTTCCATCTTGTATGGATCGCGCCTAAAACTGCATAACAATCTTTAATGGATTTTACGACCACACGAATGGCTATCAGATCATAAATTTGCTCAAATTGTTTGTGCTGATCTCGCATCTTGCGGTAAATCGAATAAATATGCTTTGGCCGACCATAAATTTCGCAGTTCAAATCTAAATCAGCGATCGCTTTTTTAATTTGCTCGATCACTTGCTCAATGTACTTCAATCGCTCCGTACGCTTAGAATTCATTAAGTGTACTATTCGATAATATTGTTGAGGGTTTAAGTATCTCAAAGAAGTATCTTCTAGTTCCCACTTGATTGTACTAATACCTAGACGATCAGCTAATGGTGCATAGATTTCAAGAGTCTCATTGGCGATCCTTCGTTGCTTATCAGGGCGCAAATGGCTCAGTGTCCGCATATTATGCAGGCGATCAGCAAGTTTAACAATGATCACCCGTAAATCTTGTGACATTGCAAGCAACAATTTACGGTGATTTTCTGCTTGAGCTTCTTGATGAGAAATATACTTGATTTTGCTTAACTTGGTCACACCATCAACAATAATTTGTACGTCTTTGCCAAAAAGTTCACCCACATCACCTAAAGTGACTTCTGTATCTTCAACGACGTCATGCAAAAAGCCAGCACAAACAGTAGCTGGGTCCATCTTTAAGTCTGCCAGAATACCAGCAACTTGAATCGAATGAATAACATAAGGTTCCCCTGATTTTCTAACCTGTTCTTTGTGGACATATGTTGCAAAATCACATGCTTTTTGTACCAAAGCAACATGTTCTTGATTCATATAATCCCGACACATAGAGAGTACATCTTCGGCACTCCAAATTGTTTCTTTTTCCATAATCATTCACCCCAAAATAAACTTCAAATAAAGAACACTTAAAAGTTAACTCAGTATATCCAATTACATGATATAAAAAAATGGGAAAGTGTTCTTTGACCCCGCAAGTTAACAACTTTTTTCTTTAAAATAAAAGCACGCATGTCTACTAACGATAAACAAACGTGCAACTCCTCTTAATCTTTGGTGATCCCATAAGAAAGATAAGTCAGGCCGAGATAGACTAACGTAAAATATAACGCATAGCCATCAAAAAAATACCTGTATCCAATTAAATACAACACTGGAAAAATTAAAAGTACTAGCCATGAAATATTTTTAGCCCCTACGAAGAGCCCTAAAATAATCGAGTAGACAACATTTGTGCCTAATAAAATAAATCCTACCTTCATAATATCATTCAAGTCCAACGTTGCGCCAATAATTGGAACGATAAATGAAAATACCGCCCCAAATGCAATACACCAAAGTGTTTTCATGGTAAACAGTTCCTTGACATTCATAAAAGACACCGCTTTTCAAAATTTCTTATTTAGTATTCTACTCTAGTTCAAGAGCAATTACCAGAGTACATTATTTTAATGTAATTAGCTGTAAATAAGCTACTTGTACACTAATACAATATAAATAGATAGCACCAAATAACATCTTGTGTGGGTCAATTTTTGGGTCAAAACAAGCCTCCGATTACTCGGGGGCTTGTTTATTTTTTAAATTGACAAGAGCGCTATGCATAATTGCACAACGCCCTCTAATTAAAAAATCAAATTTAAATCGTTCCGAAATTCTATTACGCAAATAGAAATAATTCTATCTTTCGTAGTACTACCCCGCCTCTATAATACCGTTACAGCTCCAAGGCTGCGCCCGATCACGCGAAATGTTATCAAATTAAAATCTGTATGGTAAATTACTTAAATTTTTAACTAACAATTAGTATAACACATTACCTATAAACAATATAGTACGTAAGTCGTTTGGGCTTTTGTACCTTTTTGCAGATTTAGTTGTTGTATTTGGCTTCTAAATAGAATATACTGCATTTGCAAGGTTAGAGGAGAAGGCGTTTGGTTTAGATTATTGTTCAGTTACTCGGTGAAAATATTCGCCTATACAAATTTTCTCTTTTTAACCTTGTGGGCAGAGAGAAGAACCATCTTTTGATTCTTCTTTCGCCCCACCCTAGCAGTTTCATAAACTGTAAGGCCTCACATAAAAATGTGGGGCTTTATTTAGAGAGTGTAAAATTACCGTTTGTGAATCAATTTTTGGATCAAAAACCAAGCCTCGGATCGCTCCGGGGCTTTTAAATTAGTTCAATTTATTTAAACGGTTAAAAATGCTATAATAAAAAGAACCTAAAAGATGTTGGGCCGCTTGCTTCCACATCTCTATAGGTTCTTGGTCGCTATTTCGAACGTTTATCAAATAATTTATCCAGAACACGCTGGATTAAGTATGCAATTACGCTCGAAAACACGCCAATTAAAAATTGGCCAATCGTATTGAACAGAGTTGTCACCCCCTGTGGCTTATAGAATGCGCTGGTCAACGCTAAGCCATTAATAATTTTACTATTAATCTGTAAATAAAAAAAGCAAATTCGATAATATGTTCTCGTTGACAGATATGCCTATGCTGGTATAATATTAGTTTGTATTGAACGGGGTTATTATCCCTATATTAAGAAGCTTGGTCACTTCTTAAACACCGTTATGTCAATCTTTGGTGTCGTTTGTCTAGCTCGTTATCGCTAGTGTCTTGCTCTGTGTGTTGCTCATACAGAGCTTTTTTGTATAAAAAATAAGCCCACCCCAAACGGAGTGAGCTTTGTTTGAGATACACTATAAGGGCATCTACTATTAACAAAACAAGTACCTACTAAAGGCAGGCACCAGGAGGCGATTCCATGAAAGAATCATTGTGATATTGCTAAGTATATCACGAGAAACAGTTTAACACTTTTCCAAATTTCATGCACAAAAATAAGCTCGAACATCACTGCCCGAGCCATTGTAGAGAATATTAAATAATCAATCCTCTTTCTCTTATTTTATTATAACTACTTTTTTATAAGCTGTACAGCATGGATTAATAATATATCCGTTAATCATATAGAAAGATTTTTTAAAGCACAAAAATAAGCCTCTGATTGCTCGGGGCTTTGGTATAAGTTGAAGTTTTTTATTTTCTACTCATCTTTTGAACTTTCTTCATCTGAGACATTACCACCTACAAATAAAGAAACCAAACTAATTACTGTAAAACCGCCAAAAATAGTTCCGGTAACCACATGGTCTTTATAAATCAATATGCAACTGATGATAATTGCAACTATTCCTATTATAAAACCCATCCAATCCCTTCGTTTATGATCTTGACGAGAAAACTCGAGCGTTTTACTTTCTAGATTTCTACGATATTTAGATTCATCAACACCATTTTCAATAATTAATTTTGCAGCACCTGGATCTAAGTTTTCATACTGTTCTAAATAACGAGGGTGGGGAATCGGGCCAGAATACATTTCTAGTTTGGACATTGTTATTTCTTTTTGATCGTCAGGCATTTCATTGACCTTATCAACAACCTGGTCCACATCATTACTACTTTCTCGTTGTGAGTTTGTACCCTTTTCTTCGTTCATAATTGTTTAACTCTCCAAACAAGTCGTCACCTATTTTTTGGTAATCTTTTTTTATTTTCTCATAATCGTTTTTTCTATTGACGTCATAAAAAGACAAATATTCTTTTAAATTAGCTTTTTTTCTTACACTTTTATTCGCTACCGACACAAAAACTTCTCTAAAAGAGCTAAATAAGTTATCGTTAACACCGCGAAAAAACTTTATATATAAGTTACCCATGGCTATTCCTCCCTTAACTAGCTATATTCTACCATAAGATATACTTCAAAAGGAAAGCATTTTGCACAAAAAAATAACGCCTGCCGGGTTGATGGCAGACGCGATACACATAATAATAATCTTTGGTAGGGGTTAAACTACCAAGAAACATTATATCATTAATATTTTAGTTTTTGACCAGCAAAAATCATATTAGCGTTCTTAATACCATTCTTACCTTGTAGATAACTAGTGGATACACCAAGCCTTTTAGCAATCACTGACAGGTTATCACCAGATCTAACGGTATAAACTCGTGTAACAGGTTTAGCTGCATTCTTGACTGTTGTTACATATTCTAGAGTATTAGAAGCTGGACCAGTTACAAGATACCCATATCCACCTGAACGTGGCTGACGTACCCAACGATAACCACCTTGGATAATAGCACGATCGGTTTTAACCACGCTACCAGCTGGTAAAGTAGTTAATACACTCGAACTAGTTGAAGCACCCTTACGGAGCTTAACAGCCGTTTTAAGCTTATAAGTTACATTATTATTAACCCATTGTGCTCGTGGCTTTGGTTTAGGCTGTGGTTTTGCAGCTATTCCTTTAGCGCCGCCAGTATAAAAGCCAGTAAAGTCATAAGAAACATCAGTCCGTGAACCATTGATCCTAAAGTTAGATGAATATTGCCATGCTGCTGCATCGTCAATGCCTGGTTGATTAACACCATATGCGGCACACCAGAATGAACGTGCAATTGTTTTACTGCGGTCAATGCGAGTAGTGAACCAACTTGTATTAGAATAGATTGCAATGTTAGGATAACCTTGCTTATGAAGTTCATCTGTAAAACTGTTGATATAACTGGTTAGTTTTGACTTATTATGTGTTAAGTTCCCAGCTTCAACATCAATAGCCATGATTGAGTCATCACCAATACCACGTGCTTTAGCTTGTTGCACATAATAGCGACACTCACCACGAGCGTCATTGTCAGACGTTGCTCTTAGGAAATGATACGTGTGAACGATCAAACCAGCAGCCTTAGCGTTCTTAATTTGCTTAGTTGCTTTCGGGTTAACGTACTTTGTACCAGTTCCACCCTCGGTCAACTTAACGATAACGGCTTTAATGCCTGATTTTTTAGCAGCTCGAAAATATGCTAGAGTGTCTGGCTGATAACTTGCAACATCAATAAATTTTGGATAGCTCATTTATTTATCCCCCTTATCATCGCTGTGATCATAGTCCTTTTGTAGTTTAGCTAATCTATTTTTTAACCAACTAGGAATTGGAATACCTGTTTGTCCTAAGTTTTCTGAAATGCTGATTGAATAATTTAGGATATAAAATGCTACAACTATATCAGCATAGCTTTCATAACCCATCGCAGTCATCAAAGGATACAAAACTAAAATAATCAAGATTACTAATCCATGTTTGATCAACCCGTTAAGCCCCTTAGTGCTTTGCGTCTTAGCCATTGTATCCGCGGCTAGGAATGATTTAGCATATCCAGTGAAAATGTCCAGAATAATCACAATTAGAAAAACGATTATCATTTTGTTATCGACCATACTTCTCATGTTTTGAAACAATAAATTGTGAAACGGTACTGTTGTTACTGGTGTCAATTTAATTCCTTCTTCCTTTTTTCTTAATTACATGACATCTTCTGGTGCTGGGCTCCAAGGAGTGGGTGTGTTACCAATTTCTAGCTTAGGTAGTTTGATATAAACGTCTAATGGACTATTAGTAGTATCAAAATACATGACAATTGTCTTCTGCCAAGGATGGCCAATCTGTCCAGTTTGACTGATACGAGACCATTCACTACCGACAGTACCTACTACTGGGTTTCTGCTACTAACTTCTAGACCAAACTTTTCAATATCACCGATACCTTTAATATCAGCGCTATAAGACCAATCTGAATTATCTGGTACTTTTCCCTTGCCATAATTCCAAAGATACATGCCAAAATTATCACCAATGCCTTGTGGAACCGCAATATGCCACATGTTAGTAGTGTCATCAAAAGGTTCTACCGTTACCTTCGCTCTATTTGCGTGATAGGTAGTTTCAAGTGCTTTAGAATTTAGGAAAAGATTTCTCCCATAAACTTGCCTACCATTGCTGAACACCTTGTCGACTGTCTTGCCATTAACAACGCACGCTTTACCATTAATAGTTGGCATTTAATCACCCCTCAATAAAGTAAACACCAGACTTGTCAGCCAATGAATCATACTGTGATTGGGTAACGACATTGATTACTGCGTCTTTACCGCTTTCACCTGTGTCACCCTTAGCACCAACGAGCGAGGTCAGCCACTCATCGACACTGCCGTGAAAGCCAGCATTCACAGCAACCTGATAAGCAGAAAGACCTTGTTCTCCGGTTTCGCCTTTATCGCCAGGGTCACCCTTTTCACCAGTGTCACCCTTGATCCCTTGTGAACCACTTAGGTCAGCAACATAGGTGAATCCTGTTCCGTTCCAAACGTAAAGCTTGCCATCGTCTGGGTCATTGACATCACTTGCAATCATGGTGAAGTCACCATCAGAAAAACCATCACCATTCATTTCAGCAATGGACGGGAATGTCTTCACAATTTGGAAGTCTTTCCCCGGATCTCCTTTGTCGCCAGTATCGCCTTTATCTCCAACGAGAGAGGCAAGCCATTCCGTTTGTGATCCTTGATAACCATTGATTACTGCAACTTGGTAAGCAGATAGGCCATCGTCACCCTTTTCACCTTTAAGACCATTGGCAACTGCGTCGGAAACTTGCTGTTTGAGTTGTTCGCTTAGGCTACTGAATTGCTGAACGAAATCATCGACAGTAATGCTGCTGACAATTCCCCCAGACAGACCAGTGACGTTCTCGTTGATTCGTAATGCTAGAAATCCCTCACTAGGATAGATTGCAGTACCACCATCTACGGTGTCCCACAATTCAATCAGATAGCTTCCAACTGGCAAATTAGACAATTGACCACTAGTGATAACAGCATGATTGTCCGTGATACTGGCACTTATCCCCAGCAGATAGCCAGAGTCGTTTTTGATTCTGACCTTTGCGCCTGATGTTAAAGTTGCTGCGCTACCATCATCGAACGCATTTAAGTGTATTTCAGTTGTGGTATCAGCAAATTTGAACTGCTTATTGCCGTTGCCAAGATATAGTTTCCTCATGGCTTATTTGTCTCCTTCCTTCTTTCTGCACAAAAATAGCACCTAGCTTGTGCCAGATGCCTTACTACTATATTCATAAAAATTAATTGATTATCTTTTACCACTCTCTCACGTCTATAATTGAAGTAATTCAATTTCTTTTTTTTACATTCTCTAAACTGTTGATTTTGTTTCTAATTTGGTCTGATTTTACTTGCAATTCAACCATCCTTGACAAATCGCTGTTTTATTGTCCACGGTTTCTCATCTGCCATATATACACCTTCTTAACCTTTTAGCTCACTTTCATCAGCGACTGCTTCATCTACTTTAGGGTCGTCATCTGAGCCATCAGACGCCACGCTGTCATCATCTGTGGTAGAATCATCCACATCTTCGCTATCGTCCCCAGAATCGTCTGTGTCGACTTCTGGCGGATAGTTAACATCGTCAGCTTCAACTTCAACCTTGCAAGCATTAAGGCTAATGCGATTCTTAAATTCGTCTCGCTGTTGCATTTGGTCGATGTCAACTTGCGTAAATTTTTTCTGATAAGCAATGCTAAAGTCCCATTTCTGAGTAAATTCTACTTTTCCATCGGGGTCTAAAGCAATGTACATTTGTGGAAACAATACCAAATAATACATGTCAAACTTGATCGTTATCAAACTAGGGTCTAACCAAACTTTTGCGAAATTATCTTGATTGGCACAATCATTTTCGCCACTGAATAAATACAGATATAAAACAGGATAGCCTAGCTCATTGCGTTGCACTTCTTGCAGTACGTCAAGCAATGTCATACTATTCCTTTTCGTGTATAGTTTATCGAACTCATTTTTTTGTGCTTGCGTAAATTTAACCAAATTAACACCCCCTTAAATGTGGTAGAACAAGTCACCAGATACCCAGTAATCACTGCTTTCATCATCTGGCACAGCGTCCCAGCCTAGACCACAAGACATTTCTGCAGTCTTCTTGTCAGCGCTAAAATTAATATCAACTGTGCCCATATCAACGCCACCAGACCTTCTAACTGCACAAGATAGCCATCTGTCATCAACTGGCTTTGCCCAGTCAGGCAGTGTGAAGACAACCGTCCCTTGCTTGCGGGTGCCGCCTTTGATATTGAACGCTATTTCAATCTCACCTGGTGCTACCTCGCGAACATAACTACTAAAGTGTGGGTTTTGAATGTTATACCAACCATGCCACATATCATTTTCGTTTAAATAGTGCCACATTAGTTCACCACTGCTAGCGTTTGTGGTAATGAAATCTACGCCTTTGCTTAACAAACTATTACGTGTGCTATCATCATTAGGACACCATACACCGACTTTCAAACCAGCCTGATGTGCTTTTAAGACATTGCCATTGGTTAGATTATCAGCCGAGTACTCAACGTCTAAGCCACTATTAACACCTAATTGTTGAGCTTGCGAAATTAGGCCACTAGTCAAGTCACTTGTTAAATATTGAACCTCAACTAAAGGCATGCGTTTCTTAACTTCTTTTAAGCTGTTGTAATCGAACGAAATAAAAATCATTTCGTCTTCAACACCAAATTGTTTAATTATATTAGTCAAACTATCAAAATTATCAGATGTGTAAACTTCTCCTGCATCTTTTTTAATTTCAATAATCGGTATCAATTGCCTTTCTTTACATATAATTAAAGCCTCTTCTAATGTTGGGATGAGTAAGTCTGAATCTCGCCAATGCTCAAAGAATTCGTTACCTACATCAATTCTCAATTTTCTCAGATCATTGAAAGTAAACGAGGCTATCACGCCTGTTCCATTTGTCATTCTATCGACTGTCCCATCGTGCATCACCACCCAGCGCCCATCGCTGGTTGCATGAATATCAATTTCGACGCCAGCAAAGCCAGTCGTACGCTTGATTGCAGGGAGTGAGTTTTCAGGAGCTTGTTTTGTGTTTCCCCGGTGAGCAAAGAAACGTGTGCCCTTCCTGAAAGCTTGGTGGTGGTGTGAGTCTTCTGGTGCTGGTGACCAGTCGGTAGCTTTAGTGCCTAGTTCGATTTTGGGACGACCAAATTTTAAATTTTTTCCCTTGATTCCTTTAGACTTCACTCCAATACTGCCTATGCGGTTAGTCCCTTCAGGTATTGTAATCGTGTTACTGATACGCTTCCCATGGAAACTATCACCTGTTTCAAGAGCTCTACTCCAGCAGTTATAGGTGCCAATCTTTTCATCATCTTTATAGAAAGTCATATTCATCAACATTTTGCTAAAACTAGATACTGAGGTTACCTTATCAACATCAAACTGAAAAGACAGCGTGAGGTGCTTACCCACGAAGGCAGCGATATCTATGCTCAAGTCATTATTATAAAATGTGATTTCGTCATTTGTCGACCACACGTCCGAATTGGTAAGCAAATTAGTCCCGCCGATTTCTAAGTCATCCACTGCCTGCTGCGGTTTCTTGTCCATCGCGTCTAGGCGGTCTTTCAATATGTTGTACGTCTTGCCATCTGCCTTGGAGACACGGGCGTCTTTACTTTCGTTATCCTTGTCCTGACCGTTGATTTGGGCGTCGAGACGATTCTGAGTGCCGTTTGCGATTAACTTAGCGCTTTTGCTATTATCATTAGCTTCCGTAGCAATCACACTACTAATATCAACACCATCTGCCATTGCCTCACGTATGTCACCACCATAACGCGCTGCTTTATAATCACGAATTGCATTACTTCTAATTTGTGTCCGTGAATCAACTTTTTTCTTATCATAGTCATTAGGGAATTCTATTTCTCTTTTTAAATTTGTCACTTAAAAACCTCCTAAATAAATGCCTCATTGTAGGACTTATCCACGTCAAGCGATATTCCATTAAACGTATTGTTATATTGCCAAGCGTCTGCACCTTGTGGTGGTGTAGAAACACCCCAACTAGCTATCCATTTGTACTTAGACTGTGATGTGAAGCGTGTGCCCATCCACGAGCTTGAGCTATAGTCGGCCGTATTAGTGTAGCCAGCGTCTGACAGAACTTTATTAAACGCTTTAACTTCATTAGTCAGCGCCGTTTTATCACTGGATAAAGTTCCAGCTTCAACATCACACGCCACGATGGTGCTTTTAGAAATGTTGTTTGCTTGAAGTTGCTTAAGATACCATCTAGCTTCATCTTGCGCATTAGCAACACTGGTTGAAGTGAGATAATGGTAAGTCCCGATGAACTTCATGCCGGCATTGATTGCATATCCTTTTTGGTTGGTAAAATACCCATTTACATAATCAGTTCCACTTTCCGAACCTTGCGTTAGCTTGATAATCACACCTTTAATGCCTTGCGAATAAAGTGTGTCAAAGTTCTGCTGGGTAAACGCGCTTTGATAGTCTGATATATCCATGAACTGTGTGCCGGCTGTCCAGCTTCCTTGATTAAGCTTGTCGATTTGATCTTGCAATTTTTTAATGTCTGTCGATGTTGCCTTGTTCTTGACTTGTTCAGAAATATTGGCAAGCGACCACTGATAAGCATTCAGCTTATTAAGAAAGTTGCTACTTTCAGCATTACGTTGTTTGTTCAACATAGCTTCATAAGTGGAACCATTCATCGCATTAGCGCCTAATGTGAGTGATGAATTAGCGACGCTCAAACAATCCAATGTTAGACCAGTTATGCGTTGCTCCATGTCGATGCCTTGAAGTTTGTTATTGACATGTACGGTGTCCCCACAATCAAGCATAGAAAATTTGCTGGGTGAGATAAATGCCAAATCGACATAACCGACTTGAAGCTGCATGTTGATGTTAGCTTGGCTTGCAAGGAACTTTTTGCCTTTAGAAAGTAGAGCACTTGTAGTCGTCACATCGTCCCACACCTGCGTGGCTGTTTTCCGTCCAAATTGTGCAATCAATGCTTTATCTTCCAAAAAAAGACTGCCGTTGTTGACACTTGAAATATTCAACCGAGGATAGGCAACTTCTGCGTTGTCTGAACTAGCTTCGCCCTCTGCTGGTTCCTGTGTGGCTCCTAAAGGCTTTAGCACCGTCACAACACTTTGCGCATCAACTGAACGAGCTAGTGAGACCATGTTTTGCGTTAAAACAATGCTTTGCTTGTTTGTACTGCCAATTTGAGGCATGTAATCTAAATAGAGGCCATCATTCTCATGACGGACTCTGATTTCGCCTCCAAGGCGATCAATTAACTTTCCTTTGATGTTTTCATATGTGTCTTTGGTCTCGTCGATAAATCGATAGACATTATCGGTGCTATTCGTGACAGTGACCTTGCCCAATTTAATTTTCTTGAAATCTTCGACTTGCTTGTTATGTTCATCCACAAGCCACTTTAGAAAGTTCTTAATTGTGGTGTTGTGAAACTCTTTAAACGGCGGTGTGCTGTCGTGTAAAAAGCCTTCTAAGCTCTCACATGTCACTTCTTTACTAATTGCCCCGGAACTATCCATTTGGTCATTTGAAGTTAAGACACGCCCTTCAAAGATCATAATTTGAGTGTCCGGTCGGTAAACCCTAACAAAAGATTGGTATGGAAAGATGTTCGCATACTCTCGATGTGATGGATCCAGTGAAAATGTAAAACTTGGGTAGCTATCCACACTTTTAGTGACAACTGCCGACATCAACCTCCGACCACTTGATGTGTCCGAGTTTAGAGAAAATTCTTGTTTAGCATTCAACCCTTGCCTTAATATTATCCAAAAGCCACGTGCCACTAAATTACCTCCTCTGTCCAGTCAAGTTTGAGCGTACCGTTGCCGGTGACTTTAATGTGATTCTCACCGGGTTGAAGTTGGACGTCCATGTTATCGGTCATGCCTGCTGAAATGGGACAAATGACACCATCAATATTTAACCTAAAGTCTGAACTGGCGTCGCAAATCAAGTTAATTTGCGCTTCGCCGGTGTTGACCAGCACAATGCTTTCAGATCCACTTATGTCATATTCAGTTGGTTGCATGACTCCATTGATAAGGTCAAATGTGTCCCAAAGCTCATTATATTCATTCGGATGGAACAAAAACGGATAACACTGGAACACAACTGCAATGGTTGAGTATACAGATCCTTCTGTGATCGTAGGCGCGGCTTCAACTTCAGCTAAATAAAAACGGTAAGGATCAGCGTCGTCAATTAACTTCGTCTTGCCCTTTGTACCCATTAACCAATCGGTAATCACGTGGTACATATTTTGTGTTGCCATATAATCAAGTCTGCCTGTATATAATCGGCATGAAACAGTCATTGTTCGCTCACCGTACGAGTTGTTGCCGTATATATCTGACAGGTCAATCAAGCCATTAGCATATGGCAATTGAACTGTGACCTTATTTTTAGCAGGCAAAGTAACAGCTTTATCGGACATGACTTTCAACCCAAAATCTGATGAATGATGCCCATTAAAAGTAAAGCCGTAATCTTTATTAGATGTTGGCATTGATTGCTAACCCCCTGTCATTAAACTGTTGACGTTGGACACGCTGAACTGATCCATAGTTCTCATATGCTTTTGAAAAACTTTGGCCGTCAACTGTGACACGCTTGTCAACGATAGCATCCAACTTCTTGCCGAGGCTATCCAGTTTCTCACCATAATCGTGCATGACGATCTCTTGATTGCTTGATTGACTGTTAGAACCAGTCAAGGTTGGCTGTGTCATTGTCCCATTAGAAGCCTGTACACTTCTAACCACACCGGCAATCTTGGCACTCAACGAATTAGGTGCAAACGCTGCACGCTCATTCAAGGCATCCATCAACAAACCATCAGCGCTGTCTTTTCGTGCATTGACTACATACTCAGGGTTATGTTCAGACAACCAAGCTAATTGTGGATATTTGGGATGTCCGCCCTCGTTGTAGCCGTGCCCATTGCCTAGAAACGACAGGCTAGAGCCATAACGCTTTTTCGCATAACGTAAAGCAGCAAGCAAGTTATCATACCCGTTAAAAATGTTGTGGTGTCCTTTAAATGCATTGGCGTAAAATGTAGTGCTAATTGTTTGCATCAAGCCTTTAGCAAGGTCACCAGTTTTATTGTTATTATCGCCAATATTACCCTGCACCGCTTTTTCATTACCACTAGATTCAGTAGCAATTTGACGTAAAACTTTGTTAACCATAGCTGTACTAGTTGATAAGCCATTAGCTTTCAAGGCATCTTTCACTTGGCCTTTCCAGCGTTGTACACCAGCGCCTTTTGGTGCATCTTTGTCTTCATCGTGTTTATTCTTCAACTTCTTGAGCATTTTAACGAATGCGCCAGAAATACCTTTGACTAAGCCATGACCTAAGGCCGGTGTAACTTTAGTAACCAATTCCGAGCCTCTGATACGTCCCATCGCATTAGTTACGATATTGCCCAGCGATTTAATCGGATGCTTGATAAAATTGACGATACCGTCCCACTTATCTTTAACCCAACCAGTCAATGAACTAAACCAGTTCTTTGAACCACCTGCATAATGTGCGATAGATTCACCAAACATCGAGCGAGAGGCCTCATGTGGGACGACTGTTTCGTCGCCTTCCAAATTGACATAAGCATTCTTACCAGTGACTTTATAAGCTTGGCCACCCTTGAGGATAGCCTCTTCACCGTTGCCGTCATTAACTTGTGCAATACCACGATAGCCAGAACCACCAGACTTCAATTTCTTGATTTTATGGATAGCGTTTTTAGATCCACCAAAAGTATGAATAATTGAATTAATACCGCCGATGCCTTTGTTTAACCACCCAATAGCGCCATTAATACCATTCTTAATATGTTTTTTAATCGAATCTTTGATACTTTTGAATATACCTTTGACGCTTTTACCAAAGTTTGTGAACTTGTCTTTTAAGACACCGAGCTTACCACCACTCAATTTATTAAGACTGTTATACATACCTGCAAAATGATCGTGAGCTGTTTTCTTAATACTTGCTCCAGTTCTTGACAGGTCACCTTTTAAATTGCCCCAGTGACCGTTGACAACATCTTTCATTGTCTTGGTAAGATTTTGGTTTACTTTAGAACCATTTTTAAAATCTCTATTTGCAGTTTTCCACATTGATTTAGCTGCCGAATTAGAATTCTTTTTCATATTTTTAAACTGATTGATGATTGCATTTTTGCCGTCACCAGTTAACTTTTTAACGCTTTTCCAACCACTTTTGAAATGACTTTTAGTTGATTTCCATTGGTATCTGGCGTGTTTGATTGAATTTTTTCGCATGTTATTAAAACCGCTAACGATATTATCCTTGCCGTTTTTAGTCCATTTTTTTACATTATTCCAACCGTTGGAAAAATGTTTTTTTGTACCATTCCATAGATTCTTAACGTGTTTAACGGCACCACGATTCATTTTCCCAAACCATTTTGTAACACCTGAGAAAATACCTTTAGCCGACTTAACAATGCCATTAACAAACTTGCGGAACTTTTTGTTGTGCTTATATAGTTCGACTAAAATTGCAATGACCGCAGCGATTGCCGACACGATCAACACAAACGGATTGGCCTTTAGAAAGTTGAACGCAAGACGTATGCCCCTACCAGTTGTTTTAGCAACAGTCACTAAACCACGCACCGTTTTTTTAGCAGCTTTAGCAGTGACTTTAGCTGACCATGTCAACGCCTTTTTAATGCCACCACCGGCTTTTTTAGCGTATGTGGCAAAGGTTGAAATAGCCTTGCGAGCCGGCTTCGTTTTCACATTAAGTTTATAGGCAATTTCACCGCCTAATTTGCCAATAGATTTTGGCAATCTTGTTAATGCACCAACTGCCGACGAAACGCCGGACAAGACTTTGCCTGCACCCTTTAATGCAAAAATGGAAGTACCAATGTATCCAATAGCCTTACCAACTAGTGACAAACCTTTTTCATGCTTTGATAAGTTAGTTAGAACTTTTGCGATAGTCCCTAACGGCCCTTTGCCAGATTTTGCTTTATCTGCTAATTCCCCAAACTGTTTTGCCACACCGCTTATAATATCTGCAAAAGTATCAAAGGCACTTTTGGCAATGATACCAATGATTTTGCCTAAGGGCTCATAAACTGCCGATAAATTATAAAACCATTCATTCACGGCATCAGATATTTTATTAATTGTGCCAGCAATGCCCTTGAAATTCATTTTCTTTTTAGTTTTATCAGCACTATCTCCGGTGTCTGTAAAGCCTTTAATTATTCCATCAAACAATGATGACCAAACGCGAACTGTTGCACCTGCAAACATACCAAAAAAATTTGACACTGCTTTAGCGACTGGCTTTAATGCTTTGCCAACAGATGAAAAGCCTTTGCCCATATCATCAAAGATGTTCGCAACCTCCATATCGTCCATTGGTGTAACAACATTGTCTTTGAAGGCTTTTCCAAAGTCTTTGAATGCCTCTTTAATAGGCTTTACCGAACTAACTACTAGGCCAAAAGCTTTTGATACACCACCAGCAAGACCATTAATTGCGCCGGTGATGTTACTTTTGCCAACCGCATCGATCATCGCTTGCACGCCATTAACCACTTCAGACTTCAAGTTACCAAAAGCACCCTCAAAGGCAGCAGTGCCTTTAGCATACTCTTTAGCCTTGTCAGTCATACCGAGCTCTTCAATCGCTTTATTAAACTCTTTAGCACTGATCTGTCCGTCTGCCATTGCGTCCCGGAAATCACCGGTATAAGCACCGTTTTTCTTCATTGCCTCTTGTAATTTGCCAGAAGCACCAGGGATTGCGTCGGTTAGCTGATTCCAGTTTTCTGTGGTCAACTTACCTGCACCAGCGGTTTGGGTCATGACCATGGTGACGGATTTGAAATCATCCTTCGTTCCGCCAGCAACCGCAGTTAGGTTCCCGGCTGCCTCGGTTAGTTTCTCGTAACCTTTGACACCGTTCGCAGCTAACTGAGCGGTTGTGTTGGAAACATCTTGTAGATCATATACTGTCTCATCAGCATATTGCTTAACATCTTTACCAACTGCTTTAATTGTCTTACTACTTTTACCAGCTAACTCCATTGTAGCTTGGAAGCCTTGCATAGCGTCAGAAGCATTCATTGCTTCCCCAGCTGTATCCTTTAGGTATCCACCAATAGCAGATACACCTTGCAAGACTGCACCGCCAATAAATGAACCCTTGATGATATCCTTTAATCTGCCAAATTTGTTTTTTGTTTCTTCGGCCTCATTCTGGATATTACGTAAGCCCTCACTTGCGTTGTCGTTCAATTCAAGTTCAGTTAAATACTTTGTGGGTATGCTATGCAAAAGTTTCTCATAGTCGATGACTTCATCTTCCTCAGCCATCGCTTCGAGCTTAGTTCGGACACTCTTAGGCAACTTTTGAAGTAATTTATCGAAATTGACAATGCCATGCTCTTCGGCATCAGCTTTTAAGTTGGTAGTCTTTTTCTTCGGAACTTCGTTGATCAGTTCATCGAAATCAATAACTTCGCCTTTTTCAGCTTTAGCCAATAATTTGGTGATCTCTTCTTCCGGCAAAGCTTCCAGTAATTTGTCGAAATCAGTAATGCCTGCATCTTCGGCATCTGCTTTCAAACGCGTTATTTCTTCGTCAGGGAGCTTTTCAAGTGAGGCCTTAGCGCTTGCTACTTTCTCACTTAAATTACTGTCATCGGCCTCTAGTTTTTGTTTAACAGGATCTGAAAAATCATCTTGGACTTTCTTAGAAGTTGAGCTTGATTTATCAGATACCTTTTCAGCATTCGCATTGAAATCTTCACTTAACTGATCGCCAGTGCCTTGACCGATTGATTCAAGGCGCTTGTCAACTTTGTTAGCCTCTTGCATGGCTTTATCAACGGCCATGTCTATATCAATTCTTATTCTTCCATCGCTTGCCATGTCTAACCTCCTTCCACTGCACCGACAATCCCAGCAAATATATCATCTTGTGATTGTGCTTGGTCTTCAACGGACATGCCTTCGGTTAACGCATAATAATCTTGTAATTCACGTATGTGCTGAACCTCTTTTTGATCTTCAATATCGTTTGTTTCTGTTTCACGAATCTGAATGATTTGCTTGAACAATGTCTTATCTGTCAAGCCGTGCAATAAGGCCTTGAATTTGTCCCAGTGCATTTTGCCCTGTTCTTCGACTAAATCAATACCGTACTGTTGCATAAAACCCGCATAGATCATTTCAGCATCCTGTATATAAGAAAAAGACCGGTTAGGTGTATCGCTACCCACCCCGGTCTGAAATTGTCCGTATGGATCCTCATTAATGTAATCAGTCACAATCTGCACCGCTTCAATTAAAAAGTCAGTATCTTCATTATCAACCACATGTTCAAGCGCTTCTTGCCCATAGAAAGACTCAAAAGCAAACAGCACTTTGTCCGATTGACTTACATCATCATCGTCCATTAACTTATAAAATTGTAGGACATTATCGAAACACAGGTTAGGCACATACACATGACCGTTATGTTTGATCTCATCTTGCGAATTGTCCGTTAGACTTAGCACTTACATCACCGCTTACTTTTAGCTTTACCGTTTTTCGTGTATTCTTTTTCTTTGGCACGACGAGTTTCGCGATTATCATTTGCCAACAATTCATCTGCCTGATCGCGTAAGATACCGATAGCTTTCATGATTGCCATGGTGTCTGAATGGTAATGTTCAAATATCTGCTGACCCGAGCCTTCACCTAAATAACGGTCAAAGAAAGCGATCGCACAATCACGCATTTGACCCATCATGCCATTATATTTATTTTTCTGCTCGTCAACTGAAAGATCATTAAATTTAGAATTGCCGTCTTTGTCTTCCTTCATCAGCTCATCAACATCTTTCAAGATCTCATCAATTTGAGTCAGTGTTTCAATGGCTGCTTCACGAAATTCATCGTTAAAAGCAACCGTACGGTTTTGACCTGCAATAGTAATCTCGGCTTCATTTTGAATCTGCTCGTCAATGTTAAGTTTTAAAACCATTATTTTGATCTCCTTTTTCGTCTCACTTCTACTCGTCTCTGTTTTTTTATTAAATTACTTTTCTAGCTTGGTCTCCCCGACCACGCCTTGGTCGACGATCGGGGTTGTTATTTTCCCGAGTCATCGTCCGGATGTTTGATGTCCGGCTTACCGTCAAAATCAGCGTTAAACGAGAATGTCTGCTTAGCCCCTGGTGCACCACCAGAAGGAACGATAGCAGACATGTTAATAACACTAGTCAATACTGTACCGTCTGTTGCAGTCCAGCGGAACAACGTCTTCAAATCAGAACCAATTGAATATTGCTTAGACACAACATAATCTTGACCTTCATCACCTTGTTTGCGGTGCCCCTTAAATTGCAATTGCAAACGCTTAGCGGTAACATCAGTTGTTTGCCAGCCTTCTCCATCATAATATTCATCATTGCTAGATGTTTCATTGTACGAAGGTGTAGCATCATTAACACCACCAGCAATAGGAACGAACTTTGCTTCCTCGACATCATCTAGTGTCTTGTGGGAAAGAACGTCAATTTCGTATTTATTTTCATAATTTAGGGTAAATTCGCCAGTACTTGTAGGCATTTCTTCAGCCATATTTTATTCCTCATTTCTATATTTGTTTTTTATGATCGTGACCCCGATTTCAAGGCCACATTTTACGTTTTGAATATCAATCGTTAGCTCTGCCGGCTCGGATTGGACTTCAATACCCACAAACTGAAAGCCTGCAGGTTGGGATTGCCCCTTTAAAGCCAAACTACTCAAGTCATCTAAATAGTTGCTGATCTTGATTAATTGGTCTTGCGCTTCTTGCAAGGCACTATAATCACCTACGGGAACCTGCCTCACGATCTCAAAATTATAAAGGACTTCTTGCGTACCTTCAAAGTCTTCATCGACAATATGCGAACCTGGCAGGCGAGTTAAGGCAAATTGCGTATCATTCTGCGGGTTAAGGAAGCCGGCGACTAATCGAACCCCTAAATCTTGTTGAATCTTATTAGCTAACTGTTCTCTTAAATCCGTCATTGTTTCCACCCCGCTCCACTGATAAACGCTTCATTGCATTTCTGCATTAAGTCTTTACGTGCTTTTAACCGTAAATCCCATCGCTTACTTGTTCCCAATGTCGTGTAATTGTGAACTTTATGCCCACTAACAACGCCATAAAACTGTGCTTTAGCGTACGGCATAACATAATCAATATATGAGCCATCTGACGCCATGACTGAGCTTTTGCGCAAGTTACCTTCTAACCTGGGTACAAACTGCTCCATCGCTTGATGTGCGTCATTCATATAGGCTTTACGCCCTCTAATAAGTGCCTGTCGGCTTAATTTACGATGCAAGCCGGTTAGGTCTACATGTACCTCAATAGCCATTTAAAGCACCTCCAGCTCATACGACCACAGTTCGTTACTAAACGGTTGGCGGTTATCTACAATCTTCTGTACGGTGTATTCTTCGCCTTCAAATGTGATCTTGGAACCAATGTTTGCTTTCGATAATTTAGGGATCGGTTGAGAGATGTGGTTGTACAAAAAAACAACGGCATTGGCAACTATCTGCCTGTCGTTGTTCGTCCCTGTATATATCGTTTGTGGTTGAAAGACTACTTTTTGAATCGTGATCGGATCATCGTATGTCGGTTCCGGATAAACCCCGCTCGATTGACCTGTGAATCGTTTTAAAGTGATCTGTTGTTTGGCCATACTTGTCGGTATCAATAGCATGAGCTAACACCTCGATACATGAGCCCTGTTTGAGCTAGTAAAGTGTATGCTATTCCATAAATACCTAAACGTCCTGCTGTGGACTTAGGCCCTCTACAGTAGTACGACCAACAGAAACACGCTGTACACTGCTTTGAGATATTTCATAAGGCGTTGTTAGCCCCGTATAATTTGAAAAACTGATCTGTTGAGCAAGAGCGCGTTTGAATAAATCCTTACGCCACTTTACATCACTTTCAAGGTCGTTCATACGGTAAAAGCTCTTGGTGGCAATGTCAAATAATGATTCAGCAACGACCTCTAATTTATTGAATTTGTCTTCAGTTAGATCATCAGCAATAAAACCTAACGCTTGATATTCTTCAAATGTTAAATAAGCCATTCGGCACCTCCTCGAAACCGCCAGAACTAGGCGTTCTCATTGTTCATTTTGTGGGCGATCGTACGTTTAAACTACTGAAACGCACTTGGAATGCGCCTCATAGCACTGTTATTTAGTAGCTTTATTAACAGAAAAGTCCACGGTTGTGTTATCGGTGAAAGTGACCTTTGCACCAGTAACTACGCCGTTCTTATCTTCGTTGATAACACCGACTTTGATTTGCTTGGCGTCAGCACCTTTAGGTCCAGCGACTTGTTGCATTTTATTCAACTTTTCGGATGTGATTAAATCATCTTTTTCCATTCAACTGCTTCAGCCATATATATTCACTCTTTCTTATTATGTTAATCTGGCAGCGCCGACCTTAACCTTGCCGACTGTCGGCGGTGTTATTTTCCCGAGCCACCATCACTTTTTGGTGTGATACCTGTATAGATACCAGCTTTAGCATTATCCAATACGATTGCATCATAGTAGGATAAGCCCTTGATCGTGTACCGGTAACCGCTGCGGTCTGTTTCTGGTGAAATAACTGAAACGTCATCATATTTTACAATCGGTGCAATAGCAGTTAATGGAGTTAAGGCAAAGTTAACTGTGCCCCCAATGTCCAAACCACTAATGCGATCTTTAGCCACGCGCAAAATCGGAACACCGCCGTCAAGCTGTGCAACACTCCGATCAATGCCGTTGATGTTTTGTGTATTTACAGAAAAGGAACGGGCGATGTCCTTTGCATTTTTCAAGGCTTTATAGAAGCCAGCAGATGCAAATAAGACATATCCGCCTGGGATCTCATGATCAAGCATATATGCTTCAATATCGTCGTATACATCCAACACATTTTTAGCCGTAACAGTATCAGTAACGTTTTTACCAGCATTATCGGCTAAGACCTGCATTGCCACCTTGTCACGGCGCGGGATAGTTACCCGGCGTTGATGTTCAGAAACAACATTGGCAACTTGGTATGCACCGTTTTCAGATGTGTCCAACTCATCAAGATCGTATCCAATCCAGTCTTCATGTGTAAGTTTGACTGTTTCTTTAGTCATGTTTACCTTGGAGCGAGTATTATCGCCGTTACGTACATATTCTTTAGGCTGCATTAAGCCGTCCATTTTGTTGATCCGTACTTCATTGACACCCACAAAATCAGCAGCAGTAACGCTCTTAGCGCCTGCCATTAGTGGTTGCCAGATTTGAGATTCGGCAGCAAACTTCTGATCAATTTCTGCCATATCTTTACTATCTAAAACAATACTCATAGTTTAATTCCCTCTTTCTATTTTTCTCCGCTCATACGTTGAGCAATCTTCTGAACCATAGTCGGTTCATTGCCACCATTGCCACCGCTGGGATTACCTAAAGAAGTAACCTGAACACCTTTAGGCCCATCGGCTTCCTGGTTGCTTTTGGTATCGAACAAATATGAATCGTTTTTCTGTACTTCTTCTAACTGGTCATTAAAGTTTTCAAGTTTACCATCTTTTCCCACTGTGACCTTGTCCAAATCCAGTAAACCAAGCACGGCTTTCGGGTTACGCGCTTTTGAGTCACGTAATGCTTCGTTGATTTTGAAATCTCTGCTTTGATCAGCCAGTTTCTGTTGCCACTCTTCATCTTTGTTCTTGTTTGCTTCTTGGAGCTGGGCTAGTTGATCTTGAAGCTCTTTGTTATCCTTGGACGACTTCTTAAGGTCCTCTAATTGGCTGTTATGGTCTTCAAGTTGTTCTTTTAAGCCGTCACGTTCAGTCGTTAGCCTTTCAACTTGATTGTTAGCATCTTGAACGCCCTTACCATGTTCAGCCATGATCTTATCAATCGCTTCGCCTTCAATACCTAGATCCTTTAGAAACTCTCTTTTCATGTGTATAACCTCCATACGTTTTTATTTCCCAGCAACGACTGGGTTTTGGTTGCATGAAAAATAGACCTTTTAACGACATGCCCAGGTCGAATATTATTTGTTTACGATACGTTCACGACCATATTGTCGATTCAAGAAATCATTATCTTTGACAATATCTCGTAACTTGCTCTGATAACCGCGAATACTTGTCTTTAGTTTACGTTGAGCCTTCTCATCACCCAATTTATTTGCCATTTTTAGCTTTTCCTTTTGGTGGCGAATAGACCGCTCATAGTACCGTTGCTTTTGTTGCACATCCATCTTTTGGCGTGCTTCACGCGGATTATATTGCTCTTGAAAGTTATGCGATACACCTTTGATATATGGGTAATGTTGGCAATTAATACCCATCGTCCCTGCAGGTTCGCCATAACCATAATCATATATGGATGGATAGGCTCGCATATAACGCGAGTCAGAGGTTGGCACTAAACAGACTACTTTTCCTTGAATATGTGAACAAGCTTCACGTGCAGCCGGATGACTCGTCATTGTAGCTAGTACCGTATCGAAATCTTTCATCGATTGAATACGGACATCGTTGAATACTCGGGAGGACGTCGACGTTAAAACAGTACGTGTATAACCCTCTAAGCTCCATTGATGCCCGCCTTTGTCAATTAAAGATGTTTTCATACCTTTGTCCTGCCATTGCATAATATTGTCTGTAAGGGCACGCTGTGGTGTTTTACGTCCTGTCTGTATATCCAAGGTAGTACGATTAACAATATCTTGGAACGTCCGCATTGCTGCATTCTCGCCATAATTAGTAGTGAGTAGTGTTTGATTAACGTTATTATCAATATCAAGAAAAGCTTGATGTGCATAACTCTTAATAATCTGCCGTTGAGTTGAACTGATCGGCTTGTCTTTCTGTTGCAATATATTAGCTAACTGACCATTCATTTGCTGCGCGATTTGTAAGCCGTTATCTTCGATTAAACTTTTAATTTGTTGCTCGCTCATATTAACCGTTTTAGCAACCATACGGACGACTTCTTCAGTAAGCCCGCCCATTTTCTGTAACATAGCGAAACGCCACGCTAAGGGGTGCTCTCTGTCCATTAACAACGAACGTGTGTCTTTAGTTGCATCAATTAACAGATAGAATAATTCTTGTTGTAATCTGGTGTAATTATCAGCTATCTTGTTGGCCTGATGATTCATCTGGCTCATCGTTATCTTCTTCGTCATCAGTACCACCTCCACCAAATAATGCACTTTCTTGTAAAGCATCTGGAGTTCGTTCAGTTGATTCTTCGTTAGCTTGCTCCATCCACTCTTTAGCCGTCTTTTCGTCAAGCTGATAGTTGCGGACCAAGAATTGAACGCGTGGCATCATACCATCATCGACGGCTTGCATGTCTTTATTAAATTGTGCCTCCTGGTCTACAAATACACCGTCGTTGAAATCAACAATTGTTTCGGTGCTGTCCACATCACCAGTCCATAAAGGAATACCATTGCTGAATAAGGCACCATTGCTTGCTGTATATAAGATAGCTCGCACTAGTGCTTTAATTTGCTTATCAACTTGTGTCAAATAAGACGAGCGTGTCTGATAGGTCATAGAATTATTAGATACAACCTCAGTAGCTGTCTTAACGCCCTCACCATCAGCAGTAAATGTGCCTTGTGATAAGCCTGTTTCATTTTCAAACTCACGCATAAAGAAACTCATAGTCGCTTGGTATTGCACATTGCGGATAGGCTGTGTCAAGTCAGTGATCTTCATCTGTGGATCGCCGTACATTGCCTCATAGATATCTGTACTCTTATCGAACATCGGAGGGTGCATCTCTTGCTGACCATTTCCGCTTGCCATTGGTCCGCCCGGCCTTAACATCTCGGAAGGCACTGCAATACGACGCTTGCCAATTTCTACTTCGTGTACAAACTGATCGTGAGTCATATTAACTGCGTCAACGGTATGCTTAGCATTGTCAATAATGCCCAAACCTAAGGGACTTTCAGGGGAAATATTATTAGCCCCTGGTGTTTTAAAGTATGCAAATAGAGGTGTTTCTAGGCCAGATAGTACACTAATTGGCTGTAAGCCCTTATACTTCGGTAACTTATCTAACGGGACATTAACGCCAATTTGTCCTTTATCCTCGGACTCATACAGCTCGTTAGTAATCTGATAGTTGTAGCCACCTTCTTTTGCAGGTATCCATTGGTGAAACTCTAACAACGTGTAATAAAGATTCTTGTTGCCATCTTGTACAGTTGTTTTATCTGCAATTGCTGCTTCGTTAATCTCGGTCACATTCGATTGCAATGGATAGAATTGATCGGCCTTGATCCACGATAATTTGATCTTATCATTTTCCACATATGGGCGGATAGCAAACCCACCTAATGCGATACCTTGCTCTAATTGTTCTTCATATGTTGTATAAAAGTCATTATCAGCCAGCACTTCATCAATTAACTCATGTGCTTTGTCATTCTTAACAGCAGTGTCATCATCGCCGTTAGAAACACTCTCTTTGTTGTTAACTGCCACTGAACATTGCTCGTTAAAGATAACTGAAGCCAAGCGCCTTGCAGCCATCTTAGTAATGTTCAGACTAGATAAACGACGCTCACATTCATGACCGTAACTATTGCGGTACTTTACTTTTGGAAAGTCGTTGCGATAGTATCGCTTAGCCTCCGAGATACGTATATATTCATCTGGCGAGATCGATATACGGTCATCGTCTGTAATGTTAGTCAGTGATTTAATCACGCCCACCTTAGCGCCTCCTTTCCGAAATAGATTTTTAATGCTGTCAATTAACGACATAGTTCACCTCCTATTTTTAGGGATTATTCTTTAGTTTTATAAATATAAACGACCCTTTGTTAATTACTCCAAAATAAAAGCTTATTATAACGATATTCTCAAGGGTCCATTTGTTAGTAATAGACCCTACCACTTCAAGCCAAGATCACGTTCAGCATCACGCACAAAGTATTGGAACTGATCCGCACAATGATCGTTTTCTTTTATGACTTTAGGATCATCGCTTTGCAGTGTCTTCTCGTCCCATTGGTATCGCTTGTTTTCTTCGTAGAATATTTTATTAGCTTCTTTTTTGAGCATAAAAAAACGACCATGAGCTAATAAGTCCTGCACACGATCGACCATGTCAACCTTTTTTAGTTTGTTTACTTTGTGCCAATGGATAGCATACTTAGCATAGAACTCATTATCCAAGGCACCTTCAGCTGAGTCCATTGTCATTCTCATAGGCGTCATACCATACTCTCGCCCATTACGATCGATGAACGCTTTTAGATCTTCGGCTAACTGAGTAGGCGATTTCTTATAAGCTTTACCAGCAGGAGAATAGTAATAATTATCCAGTAGTATCACGTTGCCTTTAGCAGTTAAGCCGTAACAACCGCACGTAGTGGCAGAAGTTTCGTGTCCTGTATCGACTGAATAATATAAGCCTAGTAAACGGTCATCACTGGGAAACTCATCTATGACATGAAATAAATCAATATTATAAACGTTAGTTCCTAAGCCAACTACTTCGCCCAGATACATCCAACGATAATAGTCAGGATCATTTTGTTTAACTGCTTCTATTTCTTCAAGATAGCTCTTAGCTAGAATATTAGGCAGTGTCACATCTTTATATGTTGAATGATCAACGTACCAATCAGGCATGTTTCTTCTGCTTTCGACAAACTCATTGATCCAATCATACGGGTTCTTAGGTGGGTTATAGCTGTAATACGTTTCAACCTTTAAATCGTTTGGGAGCTGTTTACGTGTGAATGAAGCTCGCACTGTGTCGACTTCTTCCCAGCTATTGAATTCGGCCAACTCTTCAAACCATAGCCAACGAACGTAACCTTTTGCAATCATGAACGACTTCAATTTCTGTGGATCATCAACACCACTAAAATAAATTGCCGTCCCTGTTGCCTTATGAATAATCTTATAAGGTGATTTCTTGAACTCAAACTGGTTATTAACATGTAACATGTATATCGCCCATTTAATTTGTTCATAAACGGACATATTGATTGTGTTGGCAACCTTGCGCATTACTAAGGCATTAGCATATGGGTCTTGCAGAAACTTATAAACAATATCCAAACTAATTGCAGACGACTTAGTAGAGCCACGACCGCCTTCTAACACCTTATTAGAGGCCTTGGAAAACAGCACGTTGTTAAAATGGGGATTGATCATTGCATCAACATCCACATCAATTACTGTTGTCATCCGTGTTCCTCCCATCAGTTCGGTTAAAGTTCATAATAATGTTATCCTGTACATCGCCATCGGCTTCACGTTTGGCTTTCAGCTCAGTTAAATCAGCATCAGCTTTAAGCTTACGTATCTGCTCGGCCGTCATCGGGTCCATTGCTGGATAACGTTTCATCAGCTCTTTACCAGCACTTAGCCTAGTTTTTAGATCAGCCGGAGTTTCTACCACTTCCACGCCTTTAGGAGTGGCGACAGCACTTTTTTCACTTTCTTCACCACGCAAGATACGAGAATACAATTGAAGTACCTCTTCAGCTTTAGCGATTTTGGCATCTTCCATCTTTTGCATTCGCTTGTCGATAGCGTCTTTCATATAAGGTTTTCGTAGGTTCTCACTACCCGCCATTGCAGCCGTTCTTTTAGAATACCCTGCCTTAATAGCCGACTGAGTGGCGTTACCAGATTTAACATATTCATTTACAAACTTTTGTTGTTTAGCTGTTAGTTTCATGTCATAACACCACCACCTTTCAACTATGTATTTCTACAAGACGATCCTAATAACCAACCACGCCATCAATAGTCCACCATAGAACATTGCCGTGAACAGTGCTATAAGTGCCAATGACACCCCTATGCATTTGAATAAGCTTTTCATAGCAACCTCTCCTACTTTCTGTTACAATGACGTCAAAGGACAATAACATGTACATTGCTAACGATCAACGTTTAACTCCTAGGTCCTTTTGCCATTGACTTAACTGGTCAATGGTTTTTTATGTGCACTAAAAAAGACAGCCCCAGCGGACTGCCTAAAATATTATGTATGTCCCCGGTCAGGGACTAGCCTCTAACCCAGCTGACGGATATAACAGTAGGTGGAATCGAACCACCTGCGATAATCAATTATAAGTTAAGGAGCCAATCAATGTCTATCACGAATTATGTGTTCACGCCTACCAGGCACTGTTACGGTTAGATCGTGCTAACCACGCTAACGAATTTTCGTAGGAGGAAAATTTCGTGTTCTTACAAAACAACTTAATTAAGCCTTTTTGTATATTACAAATATACAACATTTTTAAGGGCATTTTGTCTCGTTTTTGTCTCGTTTTGTTAATTCTTTTTGAACTTCGTCTATAAAGGCGTCTTTTCTTGCGTATACTCTTCCACGAGATAAGCCAACTTTATCAGCAATTGCCTGCGCATTATATCTTTTTACTTCCGCAAAATAAAACTCATAGATAATATCGTAGGTAGCTCTATCTAACAGCGATCTAACTTGCTTGTCCACACATTGCTTTAGAACTCTCTCTACGGCATTTTTATTTCGCTCTAGTTCAATTAGCTTAGGGTCAGATAAAACTCGGCTAACCTCATTCTCAAGTGATTCATCGCGTACATTCTGAGCACGTCCGCCACCGATATTTTCATCTGAGTAAGCATCGAATGGATATCTGAGTTCTAGCTCACGTCTGCGTCTATCCCGTTCATAATCTGGATATCTCTTGATTGCTTGAATCGCTTCATCTCTTGTTGCCAATATATTTCCTCCCTAAAATATTCTAACTCTGCGTTGTACTTTAGTCTGATACATCTTTGGTCCGATTCTGCGGTAGACTATCTTTCCTCTTAGAAACTTAAACATCTTCATCATGCACATCTCCCCAAGTTAATACTTGATATTCTGCTGTTCCTCTATTTATCTTGTTATGAATCGTTTGAGTTGTAACGCCTAAATAAAGCGCTAATTCACGCATACTGTCGAACTTGATAGTTCTTCCATCTTTAACTAAATAACGTGCTCTACCACGTCTCTTAAGTATCTGTCGTGCTTTCTGCATATCATACTTTTTAAACAACGTCTGCATACTCTGATGACTAATTTTATGTTTTGGTGTCGATAGCTTGCTTGCAACTTCATCCTGACTTGAGCTCGTCTCGATTGCCTTAATGAATTGTTCACGTGTCACATCTATCTTTTGAGGCCGTCTCGTTGTAGTCATATCGTTGTTTTGCAACACCGTATAAATCATTGACGTTGTCTGATAACCCATTACTTTAGCTATCTCTATCGCTGGAACACCTTTATTGTACTGTTCAATAATAAAAGAATCTCGTTCTTTCTTAGACACATTTTTCAAATTAAGGTTGGACTGTCCTCTATAAGGCTGTCCACCTCGTTCTCTGATAATCACATCCTTGTCCTTGAATATCACACGTACCTTTTTAGCTTGTGGACAATTATCAAGTTCTTTCTGACTAATATCTCCCCACTTGCCAATTCCATATTTATTATCCCAATAATGTGTTAGATCAAAGATTGATTGTCTAACCTGCTCTCTTATCACCATCATATTTCTCTCCTTTCTACAGTGCTAGCAATGACATTTCTGCATGACTTAGCATTTTTTCATTAGCTAATCTGAACATGTCCTTTTTGATTTCGAAGCCATAGGCACTGCGATTCAATTCAGCAGCTGCTCTTAGTGTTGCTCCACTACCTGCTACAGGGTCGATAACCACATCACCTGGATCCGTAAATATTTCAATCAACCGTTTCAAAACTGGCACTGGTTTTTGTGTCGGATGTATCTTTGGATATGAGTTATCAATATCCCAATGAAACCAATTCATTATCATCTGACCGTCATTATTGAACTTTGGTAATTTGTCACGATATAAAACTAAGCCATACTCACAGCCGCCTACAATCTTCATATTGGCTTTTAGTGCTTGCGCTGATGACTTTTTGATAAACGTCAAAGGAATATAATGCTGAAATCCATACTGCTTGCCATAATCAATAACCATCTGTAACTGTTCAAAAGCACAAAACACAACCATGGCCGGTGCTTTATTCCTGCCCTTTTTTGGTTCTTTAACCAACATATGAGAACAGAAGTGCATGTATTCTGCTATCCTGAAATCAACATCTGTATCAAAGAATGTTGAGTTAGCTTTTTCACTTTCCCCATTCTTATCATCTCCACCGTTATACCAAGCTGGGTTACTTGCATAAGCCTTATTAGCCAAGTTGTAAGGAATGTCTGCAATAACCAGCTGTGCTTTTGGTATGCCATAACGCTTATAGTTCTGAAAATGATCGTTGAATAATTCTACTTTCGTTGTTTTAGGTCTATGCTTTTCCATATTTTTCACCTTTTGTTTTATTTTATTATCCGGATAATGCCTTGCCTTGAGGCTCGAACTCAAGCATGTACCGTTGCAAGGCTTAGCTAGTTCGGATACAAGAATTAAATATAATTGAGGTCTATTCACATCCTTGTTAGATTTCCGCCCTAGCTATGGCTTGCAGACTTTTGACGGTCTGCAAGTCTAATTTTGATTAACGTGATACCTGATCAATCGGCTTTGGGTATTCCCATTCTCTTTGAAACCTTAGCATTTTTAGTCTTCTATGCCGTGGTTCGTTTTTTCTGCCAAGTTGGCAAGAGATAGAAGACGAGCAACGTCTTCTGGCTTGTGACCGTCATATTCAGGTGACTCAGGTAACTCGCGTACACCATCGAACAAATACCACTGTGAATCAGGATAATGATAGGTATACTGCCCTTCTGGTGTCTCAATTCCGCATAAGAAATACCCTGCAAGACCATTACCATCTGACTGGGTATGCGTGCGCCATGATTGATGCGGGTATGCTTTTAGCAATGCCGCAAATAAAACTGCACGGTGAAAATAAAGATCGCCAAAGGTGTGACTTCCATCATAAATCTTGTTGGTCTGGTCGCCTTCTAGTTGCTGATGAATCTCCCAATTTATTTTTCTAATTTTCTTACTTGGTGCCATCGTCAGTCACCTCAATTTTCTCGAACATATCATCGTCAAGCCCATATTCCTTGAGCTCATCAGTGGTGAATTGTTGAAATTCATATTGATTGTTACAGCTATCGCCCTCGCCTAGCAATCCTTTGTCACCTTTGTAATAATAGCGCTTCGTCCTTTCGAACGGTGCTACCTTCACATTCCAACGCTTCTCTGGTATCACTTCAATAAGTGAAGGGTCAGCCCAGGCACGAGCAAATTCTATTTGTGCTTCATTTTCTTCTGCAGATGTCATACGAATAAACAATCGATTATTCAATAAGGGGTATTCAAGGAATTCATCGTTAATCGCGCTTATTGCTAAATAAAGTGTTGTCCACTCCTTATTTAATTTATCAAATTCCGCTTTCTCTGCCTTGGCCATTTTGACTTTCCGATAAATCATGGACTTAGGAATTTTTATTTGTGACACATATTTCGGGTCAGTAAAGATATATTTTCCTGTTTCTGTTTGCTCATCTAAAAATGGCTCATTATTCTCATCAAGCAATTCGCCTAAATCTTTATTTTTGATCGTTACATATTCCATTTTCTTACCCTCCATTAGTTTGCTGACTTCGATAAAGTCAGAACGTTCATCTCGTTTCACATCTCCATAAAAAAGTGTCACATCTCCGAGTAACGTAATGTAAGAATTGCTCTTGAATTTTTTCCAATTGTTGTACTCAGTAGGCTTTTCGTCCATATAATCCCACCTAATACCCTTATCTACTTTCTCAAAATATTTCATCAGCCAGTCCCACTGTTCCTGTGTCCGTACTCGGTAATATTTAGTCATTAGTCGCCCTCCTTAAAATAGTTCATCATGCCAGCGCTCAATAATTGCTTGATAGATGGCTTGGTCCTTCTCTTTTTCAGTCAGCCTATTTCTGGCTTTTATGGTTTCAAAATCTGCACATGCGTCCATATCATAATATATGTCAATTACAGACATTGCCTCTAATTGGCTGGTAAGCACTAACCAGTCATACAGTTTCTTTTGATCTTCAGTCATTGAAATTCCTCCAGTTCGATCTATTGGCTAGATCTTGCAAATTTTCCATAATATTTTTTCTCAGCTTTTTTTCTGGCATGAATCGCTTCTATCTCGTTAGCAAATGTCCCAAACTTTATTTCTTTGCGGTTAACTACAATTCTTGCTATGAAATTTCCACTTGGAACTTTACTAACGCCTGTCGTTCCACTAGTGTTATTCTTCGAAACTCCAAAGTTTCTTGCGTTATTTTTAGGACTTATCATGCGCAAATTTTCAAGTCTATTGTCTTTGATGTCCCCATTTATATGGTCAACAACCATGTTTTTAAAAACTCGTTGATGTTGCTTTAATATGAAACGGTTAAGTCTAACAACTTTCTGATCTATTGTTGCTACCAGATATCCGCTTTTATTTGGGATCCAACTATGCTTAGTTACAGCTCCCCAGTCCTCTAAACTAAACTTAAATTCTGTTCCATTACTCGAAATTCCTAAACAATAACCATTTAATACTTGGTATTTTGTTTTTATCTTTTTACCAACTTTATGTGTGGTCCCATTAAGATGGATTCTAAGCCAGTGTTTATTACAATATGGCAAATTGTTTTTATATCCAGTTGACATATTTAAGCAATTCTCGACAGTGCATTTTTTAAATTTAACTGGTGTATTTTGTTTATATTTCATCTAGCTCAACCTCGATTCTCGGATTGTCTGAGTAATATTTATGCAAGTTAAGGTCTACTATTTGGGAATCATCTTTCCATAAAATTCCGTTAAAAGAATCAAGTGTGGCCTTGCATAGGTTGTCAACATCAGGCTTAACTGTTGGTCTAACGTGCCCTGTCGTCCGTCTGAGGTGTTCTTTCTTACTGATAGACTTCTGCACTGCACGATAAAACCAAATCTCAACACTCAATGCCTCTTGGATAGGCACAACATGTTTTGCTAGAGCTAACAAATGCAATTGCTTCTTGAAGTCTGCCGTTTTCTTCGGATCATACATCCGCAGACTTCTTCCCATCCGTACCGCTCGGGGCCTTTCTTGTGCGACTGGCTCGATTTCGAAAACTAGTCTCATATCATCGACCCTTTCCGTTGTACCTGGTCATCCACAAAAGCATGACTGTTCCAACCTCGCCGTCTGGGCTTGGGGTCAACTGCGGTAGTTTTATAGACTGGCCCCAGATCGTATGGCTCAACACTTGATCTAATTAATGTGTGTGCGTTTGGATTCCAATTGATAATGTGTTGATCTGCCTTATTTTTTCTCATGTTAGCCCTCCTAATTTCTGCGATAGCTTGGGACATCGCTAAAATCTAGAACCTGCGCCGGATTTGTCGGCATTAAGCGGTCAATGATCTTATTGTTATAAATCTTCTTCAATTCATCGCCTGTGTAGTTAGTTGTGATAATCGTTGGTTTAAATTCACGCTTTTCGGCAATGTTGAAAAGCAACTCTGATATTGTCTGATTGGCAGATGTGACCCCATTTGTTTTTAGACTGCTTTCAGTCCCTAAATCATCTAGTACAAGTAGATCAACTCTGCCGGCATTAACTTCAAACTCATGCAGCTCATCACCGACTGAGTACAAATCATCTGAACGTGTGGTATTATCAAATTTCTTTGACACAAGATTTTTCATTTGTGCAGTAGATACGAACATACAAGTTTTCGCAGCTCGGATATTTTTACCAACCTCGGCTAAAATGCACGAAGCAAGTAATGTTTTACCGTTCCCTGATTGCTTACTGTACAAGACAAGGTTTTTATTGTTATCATTTGCATAAGCAGCAGCAACTTGTTGAGCTCGTTTCTTTAGGTCAGCCATCTCTTTGCTTACTGGTACAACCTCGGTAAAAGTGTGCAGTAAGACATTTTGGTTATTGACTAGCGAAAGGTGTTTAGCTTGTTTCTGCTGTTTTTGTACTAGATAAATTTGTGTCCAATACTGATCTTGCTTTAGATGCCTAGCAGTAACATCTCTTTTTACTTTGTGACGTTCTCTTCGTGCTTCCCATGTGGGTGTTCCGTCCATATTCTCTCCTTCCTACCAAGGTAAGTTGTCAGCTACTTGTCCACCACCGTAATCCTGTGGACTAGAAGCTTTGCTTTGATTCAGATAGCTTTCGAATTTAGTGCCAAACAAGGTTTCTGGTCTGAGATATTTAGCCATATGATTATCAGTTTTCCACTCAGCTACCTTGTTATCGATCACTTGTTTAAAATCATCTAACTTAAAGCTTTCGTTATACCTAGCTTTGATCAGAGACTGGGTTTTCTTTCCACTCGCTCGGTAACTAGTACCTGCTTTTTGGTTCAAATAGTCCACAATTTCTTTATAAGGGAGAGGTGGTTCGGCTTTAGCCGGACTATATATCTTACTAACCTTACCTAACCTATCCTTACCTAACCTAACCTGTGGTGACGAGTCGTCCACGTCACGTCGACGGAACGTATACGACCCGTTGACGTCTTCATCTAATTGCTTCTTTTCCTCTCCGTAAATCGTTGTATTGTAGGTGTCTTTACGAATATAGTTATGGATTTTCCAATCTTTTATTACAACTACACCTGATTCAAAAGCAAAAACGAATTGTTTTGTAAAAAGAAGCTTTAGATCGTCGTCACTTGCGCCAACCATTCTTCTAATCGTTTTAGTGTTAGCAATAAATCCATCGTCGTCAGCGTGCATATTAAGATGAAAATAAAGTGCTTGAGCTGATAATGGCATGTCTAGAAACATATCTGTATCAGTAATCTTTTTGCTAAACATTCTTCTTTGTGCCATTTAATACTCCTTTCTAAAAGGGTAAATTTTCATCATCAGAAGCTTGAGGTGTTGGTGCCTGCTGCTTCATCTGTGCCATTTCTTCGATACTGATTGGATCGCCCTCTTTGGTGTTCCAGCCACATTCTGAACAAGTACCACTAAAATGCTCACCTTTATGAGTGAAGTACTTATCTCCGACCCATTCACCACGATCCGCTTTAGGACGATATACTTTGCTTCTTTGTCCATTGGCGAAACAATTGGGACAATAGCCTATACAGACAAGCAAGCGGTCAAACATCTCTGTTAATTCCATTGCCTACCTCCTAAAACGGCATCATGTCATCAGTAATATCGATTTGTTGACTATCATCTTTAAATGGATCATTTACCCCACCATCATCTGTATTTTGAGGGTTGTATGGATCAGGGCGATCTTGTTTATTTTCCTTCGGGTCAAGCAAGTCAAAGCTATTAACGACAACGTCAGTTGTATAAACAGTCTTGCCATCTTTATCCTGATAGCTTCCTGTGCTGATTCGACCTGTAATGCCGATCTGTGAGCCTTTATGAGTGAACTTAGCTAAGTTGTCAGCTCGCTTTTCCCATACTTGGCAACGAATAAAATCGGGATTGTCGTTATATCCATTGACTGCCAGTGTGAAACTTCCTACGCTTTTGCCGTTACTTGTTTGTCTAATTTCAATGTCTCTGGTGAGACGTCCGACAAGGTTTGTACTATTCATTTGATATCCTCCCGAGATGTAATTCTCTTGCTATTTCTTCCGTGACTTTAATTGGTTTGATATGGTACAGTTCTGAAAAGTTATTGATACCTAATTCGTGTTGCTCTGAATGATGTTCTCGGCAAAAGGTATTGATATACATGCCAACGTGATTGATCGTCCTGCGATTTCTGCCAGATCCGACTGCTTGGTAATGAGCAATGTCAGCTTTCTTACCGCAGATAACACAGCGTTTGTTTTTGATACACAGCATCTGTTTAGGAAAGTCATTTGGTATGCTGTCCCAAGTTTTTGTCTTGAATGGTATGTCCTCTTCAAATAAGAAATCTAATATCGTTAATATCATTTGGTTTGCAGTTGTCATTGAACAGTTTGAAAGACTGAATTCTTCAATTCCGAAAATCATTTGAACTGCAAACTTAAATTTTGCTTTCCAATACTCTGGAACATCACCTGTGAAGTCACATAAGTCATTGATCAAGGCGTATATTTTTTTGCGTTGATCTGCTGAAATTGTGCGTCCATCGTCAATTTGAAACATTACTCTAGGCTTTTTACCATCCGATAAACGATTGATTTTTCGTAAGTCCGTTTCTTCATCGGCAGTGATTTCAAAACGATCACCGCTAATTTTTTCTAGCGTCCCATACTCCATCAATCATCACTTCCTACTTTTCAACTTCTTCTAATTGTTGCCCATTGTTTGTATTGATATATTTTTTCTCATAAGCTTCAGCTGCTTGCAGATATGCGGCCGCTTTAGCTTTTGGAGTTGCTGCCTTACCTTCGAGCGATTCAGTAGCTGCTTTTTTGACTGCCTCTTGAATCGCTGATTGCTTAACACCCAACTTGTTAGCCATTTTTTCAACTTTGCCTTTGGTTAGCTTATTCATGTTAGCAATCGTAGTTTTATCTTGGTCACTGGTTTGTTGCCTTGCCTTAGGCTGTTGGCGTTTGTCTTGTGGCTTATTTGCTTTACGATTATTTGTTTGATCGTGATAACTGTTTGTATCTGGATCCTTGTTGTCATCGATCAAGAACAAACCATTAAGCGCATATTTTCTAGCGTAAGATGATGCTGTCCCAGTTATCTGGGAAGCATCCATGCCTTTCTTACTTTCTGATTCTCGAGCGTAGGCTGTGATCACTTGAGGCTCCTCATCTTTGGCCTTAAATGTGGCTACTGCTTTGATATAGTGCCAATCTCCAATCAGAACAGGCTCATCTGTCAGTACCAATGTTGCTTCATTTTCGGTAAGCAGCGGCTTGACTGCGTTCAGAATATCTTCTGCCGATCGATAGGCATAACCACCAAACTTATTCCACTGTCCTTTTGGTGCTACCAGCTTTGATTGAATATTCAATAATGCTTTGCTCATGCTTGATCCTCCTATTCAGATAATTTAATAACTGCTTTCTCTCCAGCCGGTTCAACGACAACACCATCAACAATTTCACCAGTCTCTGGAAGAATAACTTTGCCATCTTTGACAATTGCATCTTTCTTAAGTTGAGCTTTATTGATTGAATATTTTGCCTTGACGTAATCAGTGCCTTTCAGTTTTTCAACGGCTTGATCATCGTTATAGTTCCATTTTGCCGGAACTTTGCGAGTAGATAATCTGCCATTTGGTGTGCTTAATTTCCACTTTGGGTCATTTTCTTTTTCGGCAAAAATATATTCGTTTAACAAGCTTTCAAAGTAATCAATACTTTCCTTAGCATGTTCATTTTCATGATCCAACCATTCTTGGGTCCGTTTAATTTGCTCGTCTGCAAGCTGTTTGTTTTGTTCAGTAAGCTTTCTTAATTCTTTTAACTTTCCAAGTGCCCAACTTGCTTTACTTGGATCATCAACGGTAAAGCCTTGGCTTTCTTCAAGTGCGTTAAGCTCTGCTATTTCATTACTCATATTCATATCCTCCTATTGCTTTAACTGTTTCAATCGCTGTGTCAATATCACTCACACGTTTATCTATTGCATCCTTGCAGTATGCAACTAAGCAACTCAATGGCACTAATC
Organism: Ligilactobacillus acidipiscis; assembly: GCF_900116935.1. Taxonomy (NCBI): domain Bacteria; kingdom Bacillati; phylum Bacillota; class Bacilli; order Lactobacillales; family Lactobacillaceae; genus Ligilactobacillus; species Ligilactobacillus acidipiscis. The sequence goes on along the minus strand of NZ_LT630287.1, from coordinate 1,234,417 downwards.
CATCTTCAGTGATCCATAACTCGCTTTCAGTTATCAAGTCGCCTTTGTAGTCATGTATTAAGTCCGGCTCGTGTGGTTCATTGTATATTGCAAATTGGCGTTGCCACTCGCTTGAATGTCTGTCTTGCTGGTCTTGAATGCGGTCGAAATTGATATCAGTCACGGCTAAACTCCTTTTCAAAAGCCTCGTCTAAGTGCCCTGCTGCGTTCCACCAAACGGAATTTTTAGCATCATCAGAAGTATCGTCGTTAGCGATCCGCAAGCCTTCACAAAGGACGACCATTTCGTGATTACTCAGAAAACCCGGACAACTGCCCAGAAACTTCATGATTGAATCTGCTTCTTTAGCTTTCATGTTGTTCCTCCTGTTCCTGAGCAAGCCTGATATTTACTCCCAAATCATCAATCTGCTCATCTGATAATTCATTGCCGTACAGAGCAATCAACGCTCTCATGAATGAAATACGTTCTGCTGGTGTACTCTTTACAGCGATTTTGTGTTTTAATCTTTCATATTGCTCGGTTGCTGTCATAATCTGTTCCTTTCTGGTATAATTACCGTGTAAAAATTTTTCATATATTACTTACTCACGACTGGCATCGTGGGTATTTTTTTGTTCTCCCCGACAAATTCGGTTGATTTCAGGGATAACCTTAATCAGTCCGATTATTCCGCTCAAAATGACGGCCACCGCCATAATGCTTACTACTACTTGCTGAATCAGTATCCAGTTCATACTGCTTTCTCCTTTTCTGCCATCTGTAGTCGCAACCGTCTAGGATAACGACTAGCAGTACAATTAAAGCTGTGATTAAAATACTCACTTCCGCCACCTTCTTTTGATATACTCGGTCGTGCCTAGGATAATAAAATATCCCACAATTGCGACTGCCAAGCTTTCCATCGGTGTCATGACCTGTTCCTTTCTGGAATATATTCATCATTCCAGATCATATAATTGTCCCTGATCCACTGATTGAACTCGTCCACTGGATAACGGACTAGGCCATCAATTACTACTGTGGGCGGACCAAGTTTCATGATCTTAGCGAATGTTGTCTCTGAAACATTGAGATACTTAACCATCTGCTTTCGTTTCAAGTATCCTGGTGCAATCTGTCCGCCAAGAATAGCGTTGACTTTTTCATTGGTTAGCTTTTCTACTTTGTCCGCTAACCTAGTTGCAACCAAGTCTTCCAGTTCTGCCATGTGATCACTCATTTCATTTAAATTAATTGATTCTATTTAGCGTTTCATTAATCGTATAATTGAGTTATCTCAATATAAGGTGGTGATAAACATGTCGGGCAAAAATCAGCACGTCGTACCCAACAAAAATGGTGGTTGGAACGTTAAGGGCGAGGGAAATTCGAAATCTACTCTACACACAGACACAAAAGCAGAAGCCGTTAAAGCAGGTCGTGAATTTTCGATAAATCAACATTCTGAATTAGTTATTCATGGTAGAAACGGACAAATCCAGAACAAAGACAGTCATGGCCATGATCCACATCCACCAAAGGGCTAATTGTATTTAGGTGTTAACCTGATACGATAACCGTCAGCAGGAGTTATATCCGTTAATGTAACTTCTGCTATTTTTTTGCCTTCTTCGGTTTCAACAACCAACTTGCTATAAAAATCTTCATTAAGAACGCGAACTTTTTCTTCACTCATTTTTAAGCCTCCTCGTTGTCTTCGATAGTTGGTGAAATCCCTACTTCTTTTAATTTCTGATAGATGAACTCTTGCCCTTTTTGTGTCCACTTACTTGTATTTCTGATTTGGTCCATACCATCACTGTCTACATATCCAAATGGTTCAACATGTGTATATCCTTTATCCTGATATTTTGCATACAAGAACCAAGTTTTGCCTTGACGATATTGAATGCCTAGCTCATGTAAGAGATTGTTAAACTTTTTGGCGCCCATACCATAGTTCTTAGCTATTGCCGTTGTCGTTTCTAGCCCAGGATTTAGCAACATTTTTTTGGTGTATTCAACGATCGGTTTTTGTTTGTCTAACTGATCTTGCTGATCGGCTGCTAAGCGTAACGCGTCTGAATAAGTCTGTGGGATTTGAAATTGAGTAGTAACTTGTTGCTCTTCCATTTGGTTAAATCGAGTGATATAACTTGCTGTAAAGAGATTGCCTTTCTTGCCAGTCATCTTATTAGCCACAAATTCACAGCCCTTTTTAGTTAGCAAGTAGCAAGGATAAGTTTTGTTATTACCTTCAACTCTGAAATTAGCTTTAATAAAGAAATCTTGAGAACGCAGATTTGCGTTTTCAGAAATGTCGCTTTCATATTTATAAACATCTCTCATTAAATCTGAATGGCGTTTGCCAATCATCTTTGCAACTTCGCGACTTTCAATAGTTGACACATTGTTCAATACTTGTAAATTATTCATTTGAACCTTCCTTTCTATTTTCGTTCTTTTTTGGGAACGTTAATTGTAAAAAAAATGCCTAAGTCGTTTTTGGTATATCCAAGAATATCGGCAATCCGAGCCAACTCATCAGCGCCCAAGCTAACAATTCCGTTCTCACGCTTAGCATATGTTGCACGATTCCAGCCCATTTGTTGAGCCATGTAATCTTGAGTATAGCCTTTAGCAATTCTTTCAGCTCTCAATCTCTTTAAATCAATTGACATGTTTTTTCACTTCCTTTCGTTCTCGTTTGGGAACAATTATATTATGCTCTCCTCGTTCTCGATTGTCAACACCTAAAACAAAATTATTTTCAAAAAGTTTATTTTGAAATAAGCCTTGTTTCCATTTGGGAACGATGATATAATGAAACTATCCTATAAGTAAGGAGGCAAAAAAATGAGATCTAATGATGAAATAATCAACGTTTTAACTGATCTAAAAGACCAACAGCAAATAAGTATTAGCGAGCTTGCTAGAAACGTAGGCATGGCAAAATCAGCTTTATCACGTTACTTTAATAAAACACGTGAATTTCCATTAAATAGAGTTAACGATTTTGCAAAAGCACTTCATACAACACCAGAACATATTCTAGGTTTTAGTGAAAGTGATATGATCGCTACTATATATGACCAACTTGAAAAGTCACGCCAACAGATCGTTTACGATTGCGCTAAGGAACAGCTACACGAGCAGAACCACCCTAACGTGCATAATATAGAAGAATCTAAACAAACCTATACTATTGACGTTTTAGGTGCTGTATCTGCTGGTACAGGAGAGTGGCTAGACGGTCAGCAGCCTGAACCGGTGACAGTTGAAGGGCCACTACCGCATTATGACTTTGCTGTTAGGGTCAACGGTAACTCAATGACGCCGACATTCAGCGACGGTGAAATATTATTTGTGGATAAAGTCGAATCGGCGAGCGATGTTAGAAATAACCAGTTTGTTATCGCCGAGATCAACGGGAATGCTTATGTCAAGAAGTTGTTTGTTTCAAACGAGGGTGTGAGATTGATTTCTTTGAACAAAGATTACAAAGACATTATTATTCACGATTACGATGAATATCGCATTATTGGGACAGTTGTTATATAAAAAATGCCCTAGCCAAATTTAGGGGATCCGGCTAAGGCATTGATGATGTGTCCAACTCAAATATAACACAGAGTTGGGCACGATACATAATAGATTTAAATGAATACATATTTGTCCGGCTCACGTTGACAATAAAAGCCGTGGGAAAAATATTATATTGGAGGAATTACAAATGGCAAAGAAAAAAGTAACTGGCGAAGACGGAAAAACATATTATGTAAAGGTTAAAAAACCTTTTTATAAAAGAATTTGGTTTTGGGTTCTAGTAGTACTTGTTGCGTTTATATTTGCTGGATCAATGGGCAGTGATGAAAGTGACACATCAAGCGCTTCATCTTCTAGCGACAAGACTGAAGAAAAAACATCAAGCGATTCTAGCAAAACAAGTGAGAAAAAAGATGATGTACCGGCTGAATACAGAGCAGCTCAACGAAAGGGACAAACTTACGCCGACACCATGAATATGTCAAAAGCAGGTATTTATGATCAGCTAACTTCTGATGCAGGCGAAGGTTTCCCACAAAAAGCTGCACAATATGCAGTAGACCACATCAAAGTCAACTATAATAAGAATGCCTTAGAAAAAGCCAAAGATTATCGCGAAGAGCAAGATATGTCCAATGATTCAATACATGAACAATTAACTTCAGAAGCCGGCGAACAATTTACATCGCAGGAAGCTGATTATGCAATTCAACATATAGATGATTAATAAAAAACACATCTCGCCCCGACCAGAGTTTGAGATGTGTCTATACACTATAAAGGGGTGCGGTGCACCCTTCTTTTTTATATTATCACAAAAAGGAGGTGGTGCCTACCCTGCTTTGACCCACAAGCAAAGGAGGATAATCATGCGGAATAAAAATATTAAATCATATAAAAAGAAAAACGGCACAACTGCCTATAAATTTAAAGCATATCTCGGCACTGATCCAGTGACGGGCAAACGGATAGAAACTACTCGGCGTGGCTTTAAATCAGCGAGAGAGGCGCAGAGAGCGCTCGATAGATTGCGAGTGGATTATGACACTAATGGATGGCACAGACGCAATGATGGACAAATTAGAACGTTTGGCGAACTATTCAGTGCATGGCATAAAGTTCATGCTCAAACAATCAAACTCTCAACTGCCGGACAGCAACAGAAATTATATGAAGCCGATTTAAAAAACGACTTTGATAATATCAAGCTAGATAAACTGACACCTCAATATATTCAGAACTTCTTTAACGATTTTGCAAAAACTCATTCAACGATCAAGAATTGTGCCGTTCTGCTCAAAATGCCCCTACAATATGCAGTTAAAATGGAGATCATCGATAACAACCCCTTTGATAAGGTAGTGCTCCCTAGGGGGCAGAAATCCCAGTTTGAGGGAACTGTTAATTTTTATACTCGCGAAGAACTAACCTATTTTCTGAAGTGTGCTGAAAAAGTAGATCAAAAGCTATATACCTATTTTTGGTTGCTTGCCTATACGGGAGCTAGAAAAAGTGAGGCTTTGGCTTTAAATTGGGACGACATCAACTTTGACAAAAAGGCTTTAAGAATCGACAAAACATTGGCATACAATCCGATAAACCGAGATCTATTAGTACAGGATACCAAAACGAAGTCATCGGTTAGGACTATCTCATTGGATCAGCAAACAATTCAAGTTCTGAAACAGTGGCACTTGCATCTTAAGAAACGAAACTTTAGGCTAGGTCTTGGCAATACTGGCATCATCTTCCCTAACAAATTTAATCGCTATACCACGACTTCAGTGCCTCAACAATGGCTTGAAAGAATATACGGGCATTTCCCACAGAAACAAATAAGGGTGCATGGTTTCAGACATACACACGCTTCGTTATTGTTTGAAGCCGGTGCATCAATTAAGGAAGTTCAAGTCAGACTAGGACATGGAAACGCAAGCACGACAATGGATGTCTATGCTCATGTACTAAAGTCGAGATCAAATGAAACCGGGGAACGGTTTGCCAAATACATGGATAATTGAGTTTGGGTCATTTTTGGGGTCAATATATTTTGAACGTCTTGCAACGCTGATATATCAACGTTTAGATAACATTATTCTAGTTCAAGAGCAAAAGAAAGTGCTGCTAACAGATATAAAGGAGCAGTTTCTGCTCTCATGATCCTTGGACCCAATCCAACCGCAGAAACATTTTGCTGCTTGAAAAATTCAATTTCTTTTGGTGAAAAGCCACCCTCTGGTCCAAAAAAAGCGAACAGAGTTAGTGTTTGGCCGTTTTGCTGCTTTTTGCTCTCCTTGCGAACTACTTGCAAGATCCGTGCCAGCTGGCTAGTCTCACCTTGTTTGGCAGATTCTTCATAAGCTACTACTTGATAATCTGCCTGCCATGTTTCTTTAAAAACAGCCGTTATATTTTGGCAAAATAAGACCTCAGGGATGACTGTTCGATGTGATTGCTCAGCAGCTCCTTGAGATATTTTTTTCAATCTCACTAATTTTTTCGCGGCTTTTTTGTCATTCCACTGGGCAACAGATCGTTCTGAATTATAAAAAATAAAGCGGTCTGCTCCCAGTTCAGTACCTTTTTGTACAATTTTTTCAGTTTTGTCACCTTTAGAGATCCCGCATACGATCGTCGTTTGAACGGGTAATTCTGGATCATGGACAATAGTCTGGATAATTTGGCCCTTAGCATGACTATGGTCAATTGAAAGCAATTTAACAACTTGAACTTGCCGATCAGGCCCAATGATCTCAAAGCGGTCGCCTACCTTATCACGCATAACATCAATTGCGTGGTGGAAGATCTCTGGTGGTAAGAAGAATTCTTGGTCAGTAATATTTTCTTTAACAAAATAACGTTGCATACTTGTCTCCTACTACTTATTTATCTTGCGGTATAACGGCAATAACGCCATACCAATCTTTCATTTTTAGTGTTTCCTTAACAACAAAGCCATTATCTTGTAACGTTTTCTCGATCAATGGTAATTTATCTGCAATAATGCCAGACAAGATCAACGTGCCTTGGTCTTGTAAATGAGCTGCAGCTTGCGGGATCAATGGGACTATGATCTCAGCTAAGATATTAGCTACGATCAGCTCTACTTGACCAGTAACGCCATCAAGCAAACTATTTTTCTTTAAAGTAATATCTTTGGCAAGTGGATTTAAATTAAAATTTTCTTGAGCTGCTTTGATAGATTCATCATCAACATCGTAAGCATCGACCTGCTCTACCCCTAAATATTTAGCAGCAATACTTAAAACTCCTGAACCCGTGCCCACATCGATCATTTTTTTCTGACCATGCACACTTGCTTCCAAAGCATGCAATGCAAGGATCGTTGTTGGATGAGTTCCTGTTCCAAATGACTTTCCAGGATCCAAACGGATGACCTTGGTCTGATCATCAAAGTCCTGAATGCTCTCCCAACTTGGAGCGATCGCTAGGTAGCGACTGATTCGTTGCGCATGATAATATTTTTTCCACTCATTAGACCACTGACTATCATCTAGGTTCTCTGTTCCAATTTGATATGTGCCAGGATCTAAGCCATATTCTTTCAATCTTTCAAGCGCAGAAGTCAATTTCTCTATCAAAGGTGCAGTTACTTCATCATTGTCAAAGTATGTCGCTAAAACGATCTGTTGAGTGGTCGGTGCATCATCAATTTGAATACCGCCAGCACCATTTTCCAATAATAAATTACTAACAGCTTCCTGTGCTTGAAGGCTGCAACGAACATAAAGCTTTGTCCATTTCAAATTACATTCTCCTTATCAATATTAATTTCATAGTCAGGATAAATAGTTCCGTACATTATTCTACAGGAACATCAGCGTTTTTGCACAAATAACTATTGAATTTTACAATCATTAAGATAAATAAACTAAAGTCTAATAATATTTGCGTAAATATTACAAAATTAATTGCAAGCGGCTTTTTTTTTGCTAAACTTAACTATAGGATATAGTAACAGTTATTTTAATAAGGAGTGGATTAAATGGCAAAATACAAAATGATCCTGGATCTAGATACTGGTATTGATGACGCTTTGGCCATCGCGTATGCATTAGCAACACCTGAAACAGATTTGATCGGGATCATCGGTTCATATGGTAATGTAGTGACTTCTCGTGGTGTCCAGAACAGTCTAGACCTTCTAGAATTATTAGGGCATCCAGAAGTTCCTGTGTACATGGGCGCAGATCATTCCTCAACCACAGACCATTTTGACGTAATGCCTGTTAGTGCACAGATCCATGGTGTAAACGGAGTCGGTGAAGTTTCTTTAAAACAAGCTGACCGCCAAGTCGAAACTGGTTCAGGCGTTGATTTTCTAATTTCAGCTGCACATCAATATCAAAAAGACCTTTTATTAGTACCCACTGGTCCATTAACAAACCTAGCCGCAGCTCTAGACAAAGATCCTGAAATTGAAAATTTGATCGGTAATGTAACTTTAATGGGTGGCGCACTAACTGTTCCGGGAAATGTTACCCCTGTCACCGAGGCAAATATCAATCAAGATCCCCAAGCTGCTGACCGCGTATTCCGCAGTTCGCTTCCCCTGACCATGGTCGGTCTTGACGTTACAACACGGACTTTGCTAACTACTAGAGAAACTCAACAATGGCGGGACCTAGGAACAGTTGCTGGGCAAAAGTACGCTGAAATCGTCGATTTTTATATTGATGCCTATAAAGTAACAAGCCCTCATTTAGGCGGCTGTGCCTTGCATGATCCACTAGCTGTTGCAGTTGCAGTCGAACCAGATCTTATTTCAACCATTTATTTAAACATGAAAGTTGATACAAAAGCATCATTTGCCGGTCGAACAATCGGTGATGAGACTCGGATCAATGATCCTGCCACTCAAACACAAGTCGCAGTTAATGTTGATAAAGAACGCTTTGTACAAGAGTTTATGACAAAGTTAACCGAACTATTCAAAAATAATTAGTATAAAAGCAGGTGGTTACATGAATTGGAAGTATGTTGGAATTTTCTTATTTGTAGTTTGGCTATTGCTAACTATAAATAAATTTTTAAATTTAAGTCGGCAGAAAAGTTTCTCTTACAAACGTGCATTTTTTGGCCAATTAGAGTGGTATAAAAATTTTCGCAATTGGTTATTTATCATTGCACTAGCATTAATAGAGGTCTTTGCTTCACTTAAAACCATCTTTTTATTGTTTTTGATTGCTGCGCTAGTATTTTTAATTCTGTGTTTGCGTAACTTAAAATTTAGGATCGGTCCACCTTCCAATTCTATTTGGTTATCTGGTTTAAATTTAGTGCTGATTATTTTTTCCAGCGTTTTTGTCTTTTTTCTTTAAAATAGAAAAAGTCCTTATCCCCAGTTGAAGTACCCCATAATTGTTAGAAATACCTTCTAATAATTATGGGGTACTTTACATTCTTCAGATTAGCGTAATCGGTACTTTTTAATACAAACAAAGTTTCTGACGGTGCAACGTCTGGAAAATCTCGTCACGTCTGGTAATTTTATGATTTAACTTGTCTGAATTGATCTGATTGGTAAATGAATCTATTCGTCGGTTAGAGTCACGCAAGTCATAATAAGTTTGCACAACTTGGTCATATTTTTCCAGTTCAGAAGTTTCTAGAGTATAATTATATTCATTTTCAAAAGTTCTGAGATCAAGTGGAAGTCGCGGTTTTAATTGCGGTTCTTGATCAGGGACGCCTACTTGAAGCCCCAAAATTGGAAAAGTTAACGGCGGAAGTTTTAAAGTTTCAACCATTTTCGCAGAGTCATTAACGATACTTCCTAAAAATACCGTTCCCAAACCTAAACTCTCTGCCATAGTAGCCACACTTTGAACTGAAAGTACAGTATCATCATATGCCTGGAAAAAGACATCGGTATTGTGTAAACGCCCATCATCATTACGCTGATGTTTCCGGATCTGCTGATTGCGATACAGATCAACTATAAAAATAAACAAGTCGCCATTTGCCCCAACATAATCTTGCTGACAAATATTTCTGATCACCCTTCTCTTTTCCAGATCCGTCACATGTATCACAGAAGACTGTTGCAAAAACGACGAAGTGGCAGTCTGACGTGCTGTTTGCATCAACAGCTCAACTGTCTTTCTGGGCAATTTTTGCTCCTTAAAAGCTCGGATCGTTCTTCTATTTAAAAGTAAACTTTTGGTTTGATTTTTTTTATCAGTCAACTTATCCCAACTTTCTAACAGTTATAATCGGGTAGGAGATAGTTCACACTATCGACCTCCCACACCACCGTACGTACGGAACCGTATACGGCGGTTCAACAACTTAAGCTTTTGCTTTGAATAGACTGGTACAGTTTGGACAGATTTATTAGCCCACGCTGTGCCAGTCTTTTATTAGTTATGGTCATCAACAGTGTTTTACTGTGCGCGTTGCGCCAGTATCCCTTACGAGTATTGACGTAGATTTTCGCCTGTTTGGGTGTCAAGCCTAGTTTAATCAATGCTTTATAACGGGTTCCGATATTCTTCCACTGTTTCCAGATATACTGGCGGATGCGCGAGCGCAACCATTTGTCTAGTTGTTGGAGAAAGGTTTTCATCTTCCCAATGGAATAATATTGGATCCAGCCCTGCATTTTCTGCTTAATTTCATGCAGAATCCTATCAAGGCTGACGCCTCGGCTTCTCTTGGTGATTCTTGTCAATTCCTGTTTAATTCTCTGTTTAGGTTTTTGATGAGGACGCGGGTAGGCGCTATTGCGTCCCACACCCAGCGAAAAACCTAGAAACTTCAGTCTTAGTGGAGAACCGACTTGCGTCTTTTCTGCATTCACTTCAACTTTGAGTTCCTTTTCTAAAAACTGGGTGATGCTTTTGAGAACCCGTTCACCCGCACGCTTACTTTTAACATAGATATTACAGTCATCCGCATAGCGTACAAATTTATGTCCTCTTCTGGTCAATTCTTTGTCCAGCTCGTTCAGATAAATATTTGCTAGTAATGGTGAAATATTGCCACCTTGCGGTGTACCTTTAGCGGACTTCTCGAAAAATCGACCATTCATAACACCACTCGTCAAGAACTTACGAATCAAATGCAAGACCCATGGCTCACTAATGTAATTTTCAACAAATTTAATTAGTAAATCATGGTTCACATTGTCAAAATAGGACTTTAAATCAAGGTCGACCACGTAGTGATAACCCTGATTATAATAAGCAACCACCTTTTTCACAGCACTTTGTGCACTGCGGTGTGGTCGAAAACCATAACTATTATCTGAGAATACTTTTTCAAAAATAGGAGACAGTTGCTGTTGTAACGCCTGTTGAACCACACGGTCAACGACCGTTGGGATTCCTAACTGACGTTTCGAACCATCTGGCTTAGGAATCTCAACTCGTTTGACAGGTTGGGGTTCATAGCTTTCGGTTCGCAAGGCCTCGATTAGTTTTACGTTATTCTCTTTCAAGTATGGGCCAAGTTCCTCAACGGACATGTCGTCAATTCCTCCAGCCCCTTTATTACGCTTGACATGGACAAAGGCCCGATTTAAATTATTCCGGTCTAAGACCTTCTCACGTAATAAGCCATTTTGAGTTCTCTTTTCACCAGAAACAACGCTACGCGCTCCTGTTTGCTCTGACCCTTCCAGGGTTACCCTCCGCAGGTAGTCAGCTTTATTTTCTGTTTTCTGCGATTGTCGTATTGTTTCCACCTCCAGGATGAATCAAAATTATTGTTGTTCAGCCCTTCACCATTACTGGCTACTATGGCCTCGGCTGACTTCTGTCATGGACAACTCAACATTACTATTGAGCCTGTTCCTGCCAGAAATAACTTCCAGCTTGAGAGAACTACCATGACAGACCTCCCCGGGTAAGAGCAGTAGCTTTCGCATCAAACCGTTGGCTTTACTGTGACGGTTTCGAGTGGTCAGGGACTTCGATTTGTTAAGCAATCTCATCCCACCGTTTCCAGCCTTTTAGCCACTTCTTGTTCATCGATTCGATGTTTCGTCTAGGACTTCCTTCAGATTCTACCTCACGATAGACACCCTTGTCTTCGACTCGTGATACCGGCCACTACGGCTCACAGCGGACTTACACCGCCTAGTTACTGCCCATGCCGGGCGCACTTAAAAAAACAAATCATTGCAGCAATGGCTGAACCAATGATTGTTTTTTTATTTCTCATAAAAATATCTATTTTACTTCGACGATCTTTACAGACATTTTGCCAGCTGGAGTTTCAATTTCAACTTGGTCCCCCAACTTATGTCCGATCAGCCCTTTAGCAATTGGAGAATCATTGGATATCTTGCCGTCAAAAGGATCTGCCTCAGCGGCGCCAACGATTTGGTAAGTTTCAGGTTCATCATCATCTTCCTGAAAAGTAACTTTTTTACCAACTGCCACTTCATTTTTATCGATCGCATCACTATCAATAATTTCAGCATAATTTAACATATGATCAATTTCTTTGATCCGTCCTTCAACAAAAGACTGTTCATCCTTAGCAGATTCATATTCAGAGTTTTCTGACAGATCCCCAAAAGAGCGTGCTATCTTGATTCGATCGATCACTTCAGCTCTTTTATTTGTTTTTAGTTCTTCTAACTCTGCCTCTAACTTATTTTTACCTTCCAGTGTCATTGGAAATGTTTTTTCTTCAGCCATTTTTAAAAATCCCTTCAATTCAAAATTTTATAATTTAATGATCCCATTTAAATATTTATTATATTATCGACTATGGGCGCTGATAACTAGCGCCTAAATCAGTATAACAAAAATATATGCTAATTCAATTTAATATATTTTGCAAGTCTGACAATCTCGATACAAGAGAATATTTGCACTAACACATCTAAAAGAAAGCACAAACTGCAAAATACATGCTGTTTGTGCACTCGATTAACTTTTTCTTTAATTTTGGGCTTCGCGAATTATATCTCTAATTTTTGTAACTAGCAGATCAATTGCAACTTTATTTTCTCCACCCTCAGGAACGATCACATCCGCATAACGTTTAGTTGGCTCAATAAACTGATGATACATTGGTTTAACAGTTTTAAGGTATTGATCGATCACTGATTGTAATGAACGACCGCGTTCCTTCATGTCACGTTGGATCCGCCGAATTATCCTGATGTCATCATCAGTATCAACAAAGACCTTGATATCAAGCAGATCACGCAATCTCGGATCACTTAAAACGAAAATACCTTCTAAAATGATAACCTCTCGCGGATCAACCCGTTCAGTTTTATCACTCCGTGTAAAAATTGAATAATCATAAATTGGTTTATTGATCGATCTCCAGTGTGACAAACTTGATAGTTGAGAAATCAATAAGTCAGTATCAAAGGCATCAGGATGGTCATAATTAACAGCCTCTCTTTGTGCAAGACTCATATCACTTTGGTCGCGATAATACGAATCCTGTTCAAGCATGAGGATCGAATGTCCATGTAATTGATTGAATATTGCATGAGAAACTGAAGTTTTCCCACTTCCAGACCCACCGGTCACACCGATAATAATTGGTCTTTCTTTCTTACTTTCCGCTGCCATTTAATATAAATCTCCCATCTTACTTATTTTTATTTTCTATTTTGGAAATTATCTCCTGATGTTGCTGATAAGTTTGTGAAAAGTATACTTTGCCGGTCTTTGTATCCGCAAAGAAATACAAATAGTCCTTATCTTTATCTTTAGGAGATAAAACTGCTTTAACAGAAGCTATGCTTGGGTTATTAAATGGGCCAGGGCCAACTCCATCATTCTTGTATAAATTATACGGAGAATCCACTTTTAAATCTTTGTATGTCACAGTTTCCTTGTGTTTGTTCAATGCATAAAGAACAGAAATATCTGTTTGGAGTTTCATATCTTCATCTAAACGATTTTCAAATACTCCGGCGATCTTAGCACGATCTTGATCACTATCGCCTTCACGCTCAACTAAAGAGGCTAGTGTCATAACTTTTTGGACACTTTGTTTTTGATTTTTAATTTCCGAATAATATGGTTTCATTTCTTGATCGGTCTTTGCAACCATTTGCTCAACCAACTGTTTTAATGTGGTCTTTTTAGTAACAGTGTATGTTGCTGGATATAAATACCCCTCCAAATGATAGCGAACTTTCTTGGCATTTGTGGCTGATGAAAGCAAGTCCGGATACTTCTTTTGCAACTCGCTAGTAAACTGCTTATCGTTTAACAGCGCCAAGAAATCCTTTTGAGAAAAACGTGTGCTCTGTTGAACAGATTTGGCAATCGTTTCAGCTGTCACACCTTCCCTGATCAAAACGCGGCCAGAATTCAATGGTTCACTGGCTCCGCCTTTTTGCAAGTCATGTGCGATCTGATTAAGGGTCATTGATGGTTTTAGTTCGTAATAACCTGCTTTGAAATTTGCTATTTTCTTGGATTTGACATAATAATCAAACACAAAGCCGCTTTTAACGATCTTTTTTTCTTCTAAGATCGACCCGATTTGTTTACTCGTGCTTCCAACTGGTACTTTTACTTCGACCCTTTTATTAGATTCTGGCGCTAATGGTTTTAGGCCTGATTTAAAGTAGCTATAACCAGTTACTGCCACAACCACTAACAACACAACTATGATCGATACTACTGTCCAAATAACACGAGATGCTACCGTATTTTTTTTGCCTTTTGAATCCAACATCTAACCTCCTAGAAAAACTCTCCAAATTAGTATACCAAACGACACACCGAATGTATATAGCCCTTGATTTAACAATGTTTTGTTTTTATTTCTTTTTATCTGAAAAAACAACTAAGTTTTTCTTTTTTACCGCAAAAAACCACGGCTGTTTTAAGTAAAATGATATTGAGATATCGTAATATCCTAACTCACTCACATTAAAAAGCCATGGTCTTTGCTTTAAACTCACGAAATAAAAGCATTATTTTTAAATTTTTGTTAAATTATTCACTACCTAATTAACGAACTGTTACTTCTAATTCTTCTTGTAATTTCGTAATAGCCCTGTCAAACTCAGCTGTCACTTCATCATCTTTTAAGGTAGCCTTCTTATCTTGATAAACAAGTGTATAAGCTAAGGACTTAAAGCCTTTAGTAATATGCTCTCCTTGATAATAATCAAACAATCGGACATCTACTAGGTGATGACCACCATTAGCCCAAATAGAATTCAAAATCTGCTGATTTGTGATCTCATTAGGAACAGCAAGAGCGACATCATGAGTGATAGTTGGATATTTTGAAATTTCTTGGTATACTAATTCACCTTTTGGTGCAGCAATTATCTTTTCCAGATCCAGCTCAAAAACATAAGTCCGTTTTAATTTATATTCTTTAGCCAAATTAGGATGGATCTCTCCGACAAATCCTAACAGCTGGTCATTCAGATAAATATCTGCAGTTCGACCTGGATGCATTTCTTCGTGTTTGGCAGTTGCTTCAAAACGAATACCCTGGGTAATTCCTAAAGCAGATAGCAAAAACGTTATGATACCCTTGGTCAAATAAAAGTCAACAGGTTTCTTAGAAGCATTCCAAGTAGCTTCATGGAAAAGCCCAGTCAGCGCACCAGCCACGTGTTCAACTTCACGCGGTCTTTCATTATCTTCATCTCTAAAGAAAACACGTCCCTGTTCATACAAAGCAACATTTTCCACTTTACGCGCACTATTATATGACAAGTCATCCAGTAAACCACTCAGCAGATTCATCCGCAATGTTGTGTGATCAGAACTCATTGGAAAATCAAGATTCGTTTGCAAAGCAGGTTCCATTGCAAAACGTTGCGCTTTTTTAGGTGTTGTCAAACCATAAGAAATAGCTTGGTCAAGCCCTGCACTTTCTAATAGACGGCGAGTTTCTCTAATTGCTTTTTGAACTTTTGTATATTTACCAGGAGTTGCTTCTCCAGCTGGAAGTGTGGCTGGTAATTTGTCATAACCATACAAACGGGCAACTTCTTCGATCAGATCTGCGTCGATCTCAATATCCCATCTTCTGACTGGAATTTCTACGGTATATACTCCGTGATCTTCCTCAACCCCGAAATCAAGTCTAGTAAAAATTTGCTTAACTTCTTGTGAGTCCAATTCTGTTCCAAGAACATGGTTGATCCGTTCAAGTGAAATTTCTACTTTTTTAGCACTTTGATCCGCGTGTTCTTCTCCAGCAACACCTGCGACTATTTGACCATCACCGAGCTCTGCAATAAGCTCAGCTGCACTATCTAATGCTTCTCTCACAGTTGCAACATTGATCCCCCGTTCGAATCGAACAGAAGCCTCAGAATGCAGCTTTTCTTTCCGAGCTGTTTTACGGATCCTGTGTCCGTCAAAAACAGCAGATTCTAAGGCAATTGTTTGTGATCGATCATCTATCTGAGTATTTGCTCCACCCATTGTACCCGCTAAGGCCACAGGAACATCACCATTAGTGATCACAATGTCGTGTGCACTTAACTTGCGTTTTTCATCATCTAAAGTTGTAATTTCTTCGCCTTCTTGTGCAAGGCGAACTACAATATTTTTGGTTTCTAGTTTATCGTAATCAAATGAATGTAAAGGTTGACCATAGTCCATTAAAATGTAGTTTGTCACATCAACCACATTATTTATTGGTCTAATACCTGCATTCCATAAACGTTTTTGCAACCATAGCGGGCTTTCAGCTACTTTTACATTTTTAATGATCCGCATCAGATATGTCGGAGCCAATTCTGCAGGGGCGTTTACTTCTACATAATCTGCGATTTGACTACCACTTTCCTCAGAAAGCTCTGGTTGAGAAAAACTGACCTTCTTATCGTATAAGGCTGCAACTTCATTAGCAACTCCCCGAATACTCAACAGATCAGCACGGTTAGGTGTGATATCGATATCGATCACATCTTCATCCATTCCTAAGTATGAAAAAATCGGTTGGCCCGGTATTGCATCTTGCGGTAAAACATAGATCCCATCAGCATATTTTTTCGGAACAACGCTTTCTGAGAAACCAATTTCTTGTAATGAACAAATCATGCCCATTGAAACTTCACCGCGCATTTTTGATTTTTTGATCTTATTATGTCCAGCGATCCAAGAGTTTGGTAATGCAACGATCACATTTTGTCCACTTTCAACGTTAGGTGCACCACAAACGATTTGATAAGGTTCTTCTTCCCCCACATCGACCTGGCAGATCTTTAAATGATCAGAATTAGGATGCGACACCAAACTGTTAATATGACCAACAACAATTTTCTTTTGTCCATCTTCTAAACGGGATACCCCATCGATTTCTACAGCACTTAATTCTATCTTATTAGCCAAAGAATTCGTATCAATATCTTCAACCGGTACATATTCATTCAACCATTTTTTTGAAACTTTCATTAAGACGACCTAACCTTTCTGAGAGAATTGTTCGAGGAATCGAACATCATTTAGATAAAACTCACGAATATCATTTACCCCATACTTCAACATGGCGAACCTGTCTGGGCCTAAACCAAAAGCAAAACCACCGTAAACTTCTGGATCGATCCCTGCCATTTTTAAAACATTTGGATGAACCATTCCGGCTCCAAGTGTTTCGATCCATCCGGTATACTTGCAAACTGCACAGCCTTTTCCACCGCATTTAAAACAGGAAACATCTACTTCTGCAGACGGTTCAGTAAATGGAAAATAACTTGGGCGCATCCTGATCTCACGCTCTTCGCCAAACAAGTTCTTAGCCAACTGCTGAAGTGTGCCTTTTAAATCAGCCATAGTTATATGTTTGTCGATAACTAGCCCCTCAACCTGGTGAAATTGATGTGAGTGAGTTGCATCGTCTGTATCACGGCGATAGACTTTACCAGGTGAGATCATTTTTAATGGTCCCTGAGAGAAATCATGCTTTTCCATAGTTCTAGCTTGGACTGGCGAAGTTTGCGTCCGCATTAAAATCGAATTTGTGATATAAAACGTGTCTTGCATGTCTCTTGCCGGATGATCTTTAGGTAGATTTAACATCTCAAAGTTATAATGGTCTTCCTCGACTTCTGGACCATCCACAACCTGGTATCCCATTCCTAAAAATAGTTTCTCGATTTGATCAATAACTTGTTCAAGTACGTGCGGCTGTCCTTGCTTAACTGGAACACCTGGCAAAGTCACATCGATTTTTTCTTTTTCGAGTTTAGCCGCAGTTCTTTCAACTTCTAATTCTTCACGGCGCTGTGTAATAGCTTCACTGAGTTCATCCCGAACTTTATTAGCAAAACTACCAACTTTAGGTCTTTCTTCTGCAGGCAGATCACGCATCCCTCGCAAAACCTCCGTGATCGGGCCTTTTTTTCCTAATACGTGGACACGAATATCATTAACCTTTTTAGTATCAGATGCAGATTTTATCTCTGCCAAACTATTTTTTTTGAGCTCTTCAAGTTTGTCTTTTAGATTCATTGTTTTCCCTTCCTTAAAAATTATTGAGTTATCGTTTAGCTAGCGGCTTGTACGCTCTTTTTGGTTGCTTAAAAAATGACACATAAGATAATAGCTAATAATGAACGTTAAAAATATCTGTTAAACTAACATTTTTGTTTGCCTATATTTGTCGAAAAAAGAAAAAAGCCTCCTCCCTATAAAAGGGACGAGGCTTCGCGGTACCACCCTTGTTTCATCATTAGCTGCAACTGCAACTAATAATAACACTTGGAGCTTGATAACGATCAGTACCGACCGTAACGCTTTTCACCAGCATTTAGCTCCCAGCGCTAACTCAGGAAGTGAACTTCAACTATTTTCTCAACAAAACGTTCTCAGTTAAGCGTTTTTTCCTGTGATGATCGATAGTCTACTTTTTTCCGTCTTCGTTTCAAATATTATTATCAGTTTACCTTTATTAAAAATGATAGTCAAGTTAGTCTGTACAATCGGCTAAAGTATACCATTTTTCTGCCCAGCCATGGACTTGACCAATAATTCCAGCCAAATCTTCACCCTGTTCAGTCAACTGGTAAACGTCACGACAACTATCCTCTAACGGAGTCTTTGTGACCAAACCTTCGTTTTCCAGTTCTTTCAACCGTTCAACTAAAACACGATCACTACATTTATTAACACTATTAGCAATGTCTTTAAAACGTTGCGGTCCTTCAGATAATAGAACATCAATAATCAGGCCGTTCCATTTTTTACCAAGAATACCGAAAGTCTTTTCGAAACGAGGACATAGTTTATAATCGCTATCTTTCTGGATTTCTACTGCCATAACAACTCACCTCCAAACAAAACTAAAACACTTATAGTAAACAAAAAGCCCGCATTTAAAATATTCGAGCTTCCTACATTTAACTTCTATTTTAATTTTACTCTTATTTACTTACTTTTGCAAAGCTTAACCGCTGTTTGACATTCGCTTCGATCTTCTCTGCTAAATGTCCACTGTATTCAGAAGTAGCAGAATACTTATCGACAGCTGTCACAACAAAACCCTCAGGATATTTAGGTGGACAAATAGTCGCACCCCACATGTGTTTGATAATAATATCCTTTTCTAGTGGACTAAGATCTGTGATCTTTTCCGCATTTTTTAAAGCGATCCGCGGATGGATCCATGCATGTGTTCCACGGTCAAATTTCGTAGTCCGCCAATCATAATAAAATAAATCATGCAATAATCCGGCTCGAGCAGTAGCCCTTGCGTTTAAATGTAATTTTTTAGCGATCCGATAGCTGGTATAAGAAACATCAATACAATGATCCAGTCGTGTTGTTGCGTGGTGTTGCTCATATTCAGAAAGCTTTTGGACGGCTGGTTCTTGCAACAAATTGCCCACATAACTCATATATTCAAGATCTTGTTTCCATTTGACATTCGTCATATTCGTCAAATTACCTCACTTGCTTGATAGATTTATTGCTCTTCACGGCATAATACTAGACCGTTAGTGCTAAACTTGCAAACTATAATTACTCAAAACAGTAATGTTAAGCTATTCTTAATATTCAGGCTCTTAGCGCAAACATCAAGATGCCAGCTGCTATTGCAACATTCAAAGATTCTGCTTGGCCTCTTAACGGAATGTATAGATTCATCGAGGTTTCTTCCAACATTTTTTGACTCAATCCATTTCCTTCATTACCCATGACTAAAGCAAAATCTGCATGCTGACCAACCTCATCATAGCTTCGTGCCTGATCATTTAGCTCACTGCCAAAAACTGGGAAACGATTTTTCTTGAAGGCTTTTGTCCAAATAGACAAATCACCCTCAATAATTTTTACATGAAATTGACTTCCTTGCATCGAACGAACAAGTTTAGGCTGATACATATCAACCGATCCTTCACTTAAAACAACACCCTTAAAACCGGCCGCATCCGCTGTTCTTACCATTGTTCCGACATTGCCAGGGTCTTGGATCGTATCTAAAAAAAGCCAAGCCCCTGTCATTTTCTCGGGTATTATTTCTTTTGTTTGGCCAATAATTACTGTTGCAAATATTCCTTGCGGACTAGGTGTTGCACTTAACTGTTGCGCAACTTCATCTGAAATTTCATATATATCCACTTCTTCAGGCATTTCTTGAGGATTTGCATGCTCTAATGCTGCTGGAGTTATCATTATTTCACTAATATTTTCATTTGCTTTAAGAGCTTCGTCCAGTAAATGCCAACCTTCCAGCAAATATTTTCCTTGTCTGCTTCTACCTTTTTTAGTTTGTAATTTCTTCCAGTTTTTAACTGTCTGGTTTCCAGTCGATTGAATATATTTCATCTTAACTTCCTACTTTTAAAATTATTTTTAAGCCAATTTCTTGGTAAAACGTAAAACTGCACATTTCTTTCCGTTTAAATCTTTTTGTGTTCCGGTAACTACTTGCAGTTGATAAATCTTAGCAATTTCTTTGATTAATTTTGTGTCTGCAGCGGTATCTTCACCCGTCAGCAAAATTGCCGTTACGGAATTACTTTCCTCTGCATAAAAAGAACGATATACATTGGCCTGGATCTTACTTAAAGCTAGATCACCAGTGAAAAAATGCGCACTGATCCTAGCAGCAGCTTCCATACAATTTAACGCAGTACTAAATAGATCTTCCTCGTTATGAAAAGACATACCTGGATTATGGAAAATATAAGTCAGTCCCTGTTCTGAAAAAGGAGCACAATCTAAAAGTCTGATCCTTCCTTGATCAGGATCATCTTTTGAGTATAGTAATAAGTACAAACAACTTAACTCCATTTCACGGCCACGCATATTCAATAACGGTTCTATATCATTTAATAAATTCAATTTGCTCTCTTGTTTCAATTGACGATAAGAAATAACTTCTATTCTTAGCGATGTATCCTGGATCTTATTTTTAACAGCTGCAGCAATGTGTTTTTCAATATTTCTACCCATATAAAGCTCATATATCACATTGCCAACAGCTTGATACTTAATATCCAAATTAACTCACCTCTCACTCATTCCTGCTTAATTATACAACGCACAAAGCAGTCGCGTATATGATTCTTACTTTTTAGCTTAGTTTAATTAAATCCAAGCTACAAAAAAACCCTACTCCACTATCGGAGCAAGGCCTTAGGGGTTGTATTAATTTGTTTAGGGGGACAAATTAAATAGTTGTCAATAAAAGCAATGCCTTTAATGTCAACGCAGTAATTATAGCATAATGAAAATTTAACAACAACCCTTTTCAAAAAATGAATATTAAAAATTTGTGATGAACTTTATTGCAAAAAAAATCCCGTCACAGCAGCGACAGGAAGAACAGATATATAATATGTGCATAGTCACCAGAACAACTGAAATATGTGATAGTTAGTAATAAATTGCTATAAAAAGTTTTGTTCCTTCGAATGACTATGTGAGTAGTATATACCTTCTCTTGCAAAAAAGCTATTACAAATACATTTCTTTTTGATTACATACTTTTCCAGGTTTCAATAATTTCAAAAAGTTCCTTTTTAAAGCCTAACTATAGGAATTACCTCCGTTATGACCGCCTACTAACCCAGTACGTTCTAACATTGTTCCACCATGTTTCAAACTATGTCCAAAAAATAATGCAGTTGTTCCAAATTTGTTTCTAATTTGGTCTAACGTTTTTTCAAGTACAACATGTTTTTCTTGTTTTTTTACAGAAGTAAATAAGTTTAATTGCGGATCTTGTGTAGTGATCAAACCACCAAAACTAACCGCAACATTTCTAACTGCTTCACCCTGCCAATTTTTTCTAAATAGCTTTAATAAGCAACGATTTAAAATACGGCCATCACTAGTGGGTGCAATTTTTAATTGTTGCGAGAACCCACTTGTTCCCATTTCTTCAGCTGAAGCATAAGAAAAACCAATACGTAAACTAACACACATCGTTTGTTTATGTCTTTTTCTCAACCGAGCCGCAACTTGCTCACCAATTTCTTGAATCACGACTTCAATTTCCTCTTGCCTATGATAATCCCTTGGTAATACTTGCGAATTCCCTAGACTATCACTTTTAACTCTAACTGGTTTTTCCAAATCAGTTCGATCGATCCCCCAAGCTAATGCAAGCAATTGCGTCCCCATTACCCCCATTTCTTCTTTTAATGTGTAAGGTGTGGTGTGAGCTAAATCTTTCATAGAGTAAATCCCCATTTTATGCAAATGTTTTTCCGTTCTTCTCCCAATACTCCACACTTCAGTCAAATTCGTGATCGACCAAATTTTTTCAGCAAAATCAGCATAACTCAATTTACCGATCAAATCAGTGGAATGTTTAGCAAAAAGATCTAGAGCTAGTTTAGCCTGAAGTGGGTTCTCTCCGATACCCACAGTAGTATATAATCCTAATCGTGCACGCACTGTCTCTTGAATCTGTCTAGCAACAGCTACAGGATCAGGGCCAAATAAGTGCCACGAATAGGTCAAATCAAGGATCGTCTCATCAATCGAATATGGGACACAATCAATTTCTTGAGTATACTGCCGAAATATTTCATTGATCTCAAGATTTTTTTCAATATATAAATTCATCCGTGGAGGAACTACCAATAAGTCATCATTTTTAGGCAGATCACGTTGCCGGCTAACATTATTAATTCCATACATTTTTTTGGCAACTGGTGAGGCAGCCAAAATAAGCCCTCCATTAGTATTTTCCTGTTCGGATAACACGACTAACGGAGCTTCCAGCGGATCAAGGCCTCTCTGCGCACACTCAACACTAGCGTAAAAAGATTTATTATCTATTAGAAAGAAAACACCATGCGGTTCCTTCGAATAATCCATAACAATCTCTCCAAACATTTGAGCTATATATTCATTATATGAACATTAGTTCGCTTTGTAAATATCTAAGTTGCTTTTTGGATATTCAAAAAGTTCTAATATGAAACGATAAAAATCATTCCATAATCAGAACTGATCATTAGATTGTTTTAATTCAAACCGCTGTACCAAAAGAGTAATTTTCATTAAGACGGCGGGTTACATATTTTACATGGCTGCAGTCCGCGTGCTTTAGCATCTTTTAAAGTGGTCGGGGTAAAGTGTCCACGACCATGAGGATGTGTATGGTATTTGTCTCCTGTAGGAGTTACATACACTCTCATGTTTTGTTCGTCATTTTGTTGGGTTTGTTCATTTTGTTGTACTTGATCATTATTGGCAGCTTTATAACTATCAGAATTAGGAGTCTGACCAGTATAGGCAGCACCAGAAACATTACTTGAACCATCTGCGTAGTTCAGCTTAACACCGTCTTGAACATTAAAAATAAAAACATTAAACGATATTTTGTTATCACCCACAGATCTGGCCATCATATGCACCCCACGAGCTAATAGTTCATTACCGCGAAATATTGGAGTAACTTAGTATCTGACATAATTAGTACTGCTCTGTTCAAGATATGCTTTGGTATCCATTTCAAAACGCAACATTTCAGGACTATTTAATTGCCGTGTCCCTGTGATCAAGTTCCTCCAATTATCATTTTCAGCGGATAATGCCCAGCCAATTAAATGTGACCTATTATAAAGATAACCGCTTGAGATCCTTTTATTCTTCCAGCCGGTTGGGGTCACATCAGAAATGCTTTCGCGCTTTTCACCTGGTTTGGGCATTGTTGCCTGGCTCAACATAGCTTCAGCAAAAGTCGCACGATTTAAACTATCAAGCTCGCCATACTTTTCCCACGACCCATTTTTAGTAGACATCCCAGTCTCACTAAAGGTTGGGACTCCATTGTTAACATTGATGGTTTGTGTACCCTTAAATTCCAAAGCAGCAAGTTCTTTATTTGAGGCACGATTTTGTTGTTGAACCCTACTTTGATCCTTCTTTTTTGCTAACTGGGCCTTCCTAATAGATTCCTGTTTATTTGAGTACTCTTTTTTAGTACTTTTATTCCTTCGTGACGAAGAAGTTTTCCCCTTCTTAACTTGCGTTGCTCTATGTTCTTGCGAAGATACTTGTTCAGTTTTTTCTCCACTAGCCGTCTTCTCAGATCCTGTTGGAGTCAATACTCCAAAAATAACAAAGGCTAAGATCGAAGCACCAAGTATCATCCACTTCGTTTTCTCCTTCCGCCTTTTTTTGTTAAATAAACAAAAAATAAAATAGATCAAAGCTCCCAACCATATGATGGCAAAAAAAGTGTCCATTAACCTTCCTCCTCGTATTATTTTTAATAGTAATATTGTTACCTTTTATTATATACCTAAATTATTCATACTTTTTGTCTTAAATAAAATTTGGCGCAAAATAACCGTGGTCTCAGAAAAAAGCTTTTTTTGTTAGTTTTGCGGTCGTATTGCTTAAAAAAGGGCAGACTTCACCCTTTCCCTAGAAAATATATTTTATTTTGTGAGTTCACAGCGGGTATATTTTAATGTTTTGGATCTTAAACAGTGTCTGCCAGAATAATTTATCAAACACATTGGTCTGGGATAAATGGACCCAGATCTGATGGGCGTGGTGCGTGACCTTAGCTGCCAAATGAAGTAATTTAAAGCGGATGGTCTCGACCTGAGCGTGTTTAAGTTCCGGTGGTAAAACCAAGTTCTTCATGGCTTGGAGTATATTGTAAGCCGTGCCAGCCACCAACATGCGAAACTCATTGGCGTTAAAGCTGGAACTGTCCGTTTTATCAAAATGAAAACCGCGTTTAACTTCTTTGATCAAGTCTTCCATTGAACCACGTTGTTGATAGAGGGCAAAGACTTGCGGACCACTCAATTCTTCCAAGTTGGTCACGATAAACTCATGGTCAAACAGTAAATTTCCCGCTGGCCGAGTTGATCTAATGATCACCCGATAAGGGCGTGGCCAACTTTGGGGACAGTAATCCTGCAGGACATGCCATTGGACTTCAGTTTCGCTGAAGTCGTGGTCGCCCACTTGGATCAAGCGCTCAGCCCGACTTTGGAGTTGGCGGTTCGCTTTCATGCGGATCACGAATTTAGCCTGTTTTTTATCACAGGCACGGTAGATCCCTGGCGCTGCGAAACCAGAATCTCCCCGCACGAGGACATCCAAAGAAGGCCCGTAGGCCCCGTAATAAGAATTTAGTCGCTCCCTGTGAAGTATAGCGATTGCCTGGACGTAATTGGGCATTCAATAAGCAGTCCGATAAAGCATCGAAAGCTAGTAATGGATGATAACCGTTAGTCTGATAATGACCGTTATAAGCACTTTTTTCTTGGTTACCAAATGTATCAGCATGCGTGGAGTCGAGGTCAAGGATCAGCTGATGTTGATTCAGCTGGCCCAGGACTAAGTGCGCCAAAGAGATCATTACAGACTTGACGGAGAAAAGGCCTGTCGCCGAGACGTGATTGATAAAACGTGAGAGCGTCGGTTGGGAAGCGACTGCTTGTTTTAGAGCTAAGTTGAAATCAGCCGCTTGGGCCAAGGTGTTAGCAGACTGATCCTGGGAATACCCCGCTAGTAATTGAAATAACAACTGCTTGAATAAATCGTTCATAGTGAAGGTACAATACTTGCGACCATCTTTGAAACGCAAGTTAGTCTCTAAAAACTGGTCAAAGTGGAGTTGATGGAGAAACTCAGCAAGCAATAAAGTCCCCGCATCGTTCGCTAGCTCACCGCCGTCATTAGAAATTTTGATTTGTTTATTGAATAAAAGCTGTTTATGATGTAAAGTCGACATTAGGAGCACTCCTGTTCTTTGTAGTGTTTAGTCGACTTTACAATAGCACAGGATGTGCTCTTTTTGTACACCCAGCAGGTGAAAAAGAAAAAAGGTCAGCAACAGCACGGCAACAACCAAAAGCAGACCTCAAGGTAAAATTATGAATAATCCAGGATATATATAAATATCAACTTTTAAGCAAACAATTTTTTCTAGAATAAAAAGTATAACTACCGTCACTCACAATGGATACACTTACAAAAAGTAATTTTTATTTGAATTATTCGTACAAGATTGATACTATGTACTTCAGCATAATTGAGAGAGGTTTTTGATATGGCAGTATATCAACTTAACGCAAACAATTTTCTGGGTGTTGATAGAAATAATAATTATTTATATGTTTTAAAAATCAAACTTCCTAAGTTTGTCGACATCAAAGAAAATTTTATAGGTGAGTACGGATATAATTACATTAATTATGAAGATCCAGAATCACTTGATATTAAGTTCCATGAAGGAAAATTTACACGTTTTAAGTTATGGATCGATTTTCCTAAAATTGATCAACAAGCACAAAAAAGTTTTTCGATCAACCTGATGTTTCATCCAGAATTAATGCAGGTTCAAAAATACGCATTCCATGATGATGAAGGTTTTTATGTTGATACGAAACCACAAAAAAGTGATGTTTCACTAGATGAATTAGAAGAAAATTTTGAACATTTTCATTTAATTAATTTATTTTTTAATTCTCAATTCGAACGAGTTGGAGTAAGAAACCAATAAAAAAATGTCTAGTTTTAGGGTTCTATAATATTTGGTACTGATAGAAAAATCTTTTCTCAGTACCAATTTTGTTTTATGATAAAAAAATAGAGATGAAGACACACTTCATCTCAAAGAAACAATCCCTACACTGAAAGGAATGTCCTACATGAAGAATTGTACACTGGATCTATTGGGAATTAAAGACTCACACCTGGAATTTGATCCAAAATATAAGAATAAAGTGATAGCTGCAGGATTTTACCAACATAAAAAAGTCCGCAAGATCCATTTGCGGCAATCTTATCCTTGTGCTTGCCCAGTTTGTGGTCAAAAAATGCGCTACAACGGTTTTAAAACCGTTGAGATGCTCGGTTTGCCTTCGGGTGGGATCACAAATGTTTTTTCGATCCGCAAACAAAAATATCTCTGCCCGGCTTCAGCTGCCTGCCCTAAAACTATTACAAAACTTGCGGAGATCAAGGACGTCAAGGCTAACGACCAAATCTCACAAGCCGTTAAATATCAGGCTATTTCTAAATTAGACCAGAATATCTCACAAAAAGATATTGCCGCTGATTTTGGGATCTCTGGAATGACAGTGATGCGCTTTGCGCAAGAGCTCTCAACTTACTTAAGGCCCAATCATCATTTCTTACCGCAAAATATCGCTTTTGACGACTTTAAAGCGGGCAACTTTTCTAGTAGCGGCATGAGTATCATTGTCATGGACATTGCGACACGCCGCACGTTAGATATCGTGCGTTCTCGGCATAATACATACTTACGAAGTTACTTTTTACAATATGACCGTCAAGCTCGCTGGGCAGTCCAAACGGTCACAGTTGATCTGTACTCGCCTTATCGATCCTTGATCCATGAGATCTTTCCGCAAGCGCTGATCATTGCCGACCGCTTCCATGTCGTAACCCAAGCTTATCGGGCCTTAAACTTAGTTCGGACACAAACCATGAAACAGGCGGGACAGGGTTCGCACAACGCACGTGCTTTGAAACATTATTGGAAATCGTTAACTAAAGACTCGACCAAACTTGATTTTAAAACCTATCGTAAAAGCAGAAACTTTCGTAATATGCAGTTATGTGAACAGGATATTGTGGAGCGTTTATTAAACATGTCCTCCGCTTTGCGACAAGCTTACGTTTATTATCAAACACTTTTACAAGCTGTCCATCAGCGAGATCCAAGGCTCTTAGAAAGTCTAACACGTTCAGCTGCAGGCATGCCTGAGCCCATCAAAAAAACTAATCGTACCTTGCGTAAACATCTACAAGAAATCAAGAACAGCTTTCAGACGACCTTTTCTAATGGACCCGTGGAAGGAACAAACAACAAGATCAAAGCCATTAAAAAGACTGCTTACGGTTTCCGGAACTTTGAAAACTTCCGTTTACGTCTTCTCATCGAATTAAAGAATAGTTATGTCAGTTTGAATTTTCATAGTCACAATCGGGTAGGAGATAGTTCACACTATCGACCTCCCACACCACCGTACGTACGGAACCGTATACGGCGGTTCAACAACTTAAGCTTTTGCTTGAATAGACTGGTACAGTTTGGACAGATTTATTAGCCCACGCTGTGCCAGTCTTTTATTAGTTATGGTCATCAACAGTGTTTTACTGTGCGCGTTGCGCCAGTATCCCTTACGAGTATTGACGTAGATTTTCGCCTGTTTGGGTGTCAAGCCTAGTTTAATCAATGCTTTATAACGGGTTCCGATATTCTTCCACTGTTTCCAGATATACTGGCGGATGCGCGAGCGCAACCATTTGTCTAGTTGTTGGAGAAAGGTTTTCATCTTCCCAATGGAATAATATTGGATCCAGCCCTGCATTTTCTGCTTAATTTCATGCAGAATCCTATCAAGGCTGACGCCTCGGCTTCTCTTGGTGATTCTTGTCAATTCCTGTTTAATTCTCTGTTTAGGTTTTTGATGAGGACGCGGGTAGGCGCTATTGCGTCCCACACCCAGCGAAAAACCTAGAAACTTCAGTCTTAGTGGAGAACCGACTTGCGTCTTTTCTGCATTCACTTCAACTTTGAGTTCCTTTTCTAAAAACTGGGTGATGCTTTTGAGAACCCGTTCACCCGCACGCTTACTTTTAACATAGATATTACAGTCATCCGCATAGCGTACAAATTTATGTCCTCTTTTGGTCAATTCTTTGTCCAGCTCGTTCAGATAAATATTTGCTAGTAATGGTGAAATATTGCCACCTTGCGGTGTACCTTTAGCGGACTTCTCGAAAAATCGACCATTCATAACACCACTCGTCAAGAACTTACGAATCAAATGCAAGACCCATGGCTCACTAATGTAATTTTCAACAAATTTAATTAGTAAATCATGGTTCACATTGTCAAAATAGGACTTTAAATCAAGGTCGACCACGTAGTGATAACCCTGATTATAATAAGCAACCACCTTTTTCACAGCACTTTGTGCACTGCGGTGTGGTCGAAAACCATAACTATTATCTGAGAATACTTTTTCAAAAATAGGAGACAGTTGCTGTTGTAACGCCTGTTGAACCACACGGTCAACGACCGTTGGGATTCCTAACTGACGTTTCGAACCATCTGGCTTAGGAATCTCAACTCGTTTGACAGGTTGGGGTTCATAGCTTTCGGTTCGCAAGGCCTCGATTAGTTTTACGTTATTCTCTTTCAAGTATGGGCCAAGTTCCTCAACGGACATGCCGTCAATTCCTCCAGCCCCTTTATTACGCTTGACATGGACAAAGGCCCGATTTAAATTATTCCGGTCTAAGACCTTCTCACGTAATAAGCCATTTTGAGTTCTCTTTTCACCAGAAACAACGCTACGCGCTCCTGTTTGCTCTGACCCTTCCAGGGTTACCCTCCGCAGGTAGTCAGCTTTATTTTCTGTTTTCTGCGATTGTCGTATTGTTTCCACCTCCAGGATGAATCAAAATTATTGTTGTTCAGCCCTTCACCATTACTGGCTACTATGGCCTCGGCTGACTTCTGTCATGGACAACTCAACATTACTATTGAGCCTGTTCCTGCCAGAAATAACTTCCAGCTTGAGAGAACTACCATGACAGACCTCCCCGGGTAAGAGCAGTAGCTTTCGCATCAAACCGTTGGCTTTACTGTGACGGTTTCGAGTGGTCAGGGACTTCGATTTGTTAGGCAATCTCATCCCACCGTTTCCAGCCTTTTAGCCACTTCTTGTTCATCGATTCGATGTTTCGTCTAGGACTTCCTTCAGATTCTACCTCACGATAGACACCCTTGTCTTCGACTCGTGATACCGGCCACTACGGCTCACAGCGGACTTACACCGCCTAGTTACTGCCCATGCCGGGCGCACTTAAAAAAGCTGCTCATTCCATTCAGGAACAAGCAGCTTGACCAAGTAGACCAATTGCTTATTATTTTTAATAATTCATTTCATCAGTACCACTTGATAAAGAACCAGTTTTAGGACTAACTTAAAGTCCTGAAACTAGGCACTTTTTATTTCCGCCTTCTACCTCTATTATTATTTTCGATTTTGTATTTCCGACTATCTTGGATCTCTCCATAAATAGTAAATATCAGTATTATCAAAAAAACAGCCGCAAAATATAAAAAAGAATTTAAGGTGAAGTGCGAATCATCTTTTAATATAGTTGATGGAGGTGGTGCATATGCAGTTGATCCGTTAGTAAAGTCAACAATATCAGTGTTTGGTTTTTCATTCGAATTTTTTTCAGCTTTCGAATTATTGCCATAATTTCCGGCAGCTAAAATCTGCGCTTTGTTGTAAGTGTTAGTTACCCTTCTAACTTCATTATTTTGAGAATCTAATGAATTTTTGTTTGCTTTTGAAACTGACGTAAACGAACTGGATCGCCAATTTTGACCATTCTTGTTAGATTGAGCTGGAAGATCTCTCACTGAATCGGCACTGGAGCTTGGACCATTTCCCGAATCAGAGTCATTCGCAGGTGCTTTATTTTCATCAAACGAAGCACTTGTATTTGAATTACTTGCAGATGAAGATGACGCAGACGAACTTGTTTCTGAACTAGAACTATTGCTGGAACCGGACTCAGAATCACTTGATGAGGATGAACTAGATGGTTGATCAGAGCCTGTATCTGAACTCGAACTAGATGAAGTCGAGCTTGACTTAGAAGTACTTTGGTCAGAGCTAGTACCAACTTCATCACTTACAGAAGTTGTTTCAAATGGTACCGAAATCTGACTATCGTCATCCTTTTTAGATTGAGAATTTTTTATTTTTGAAGACTCCTGACTAATAGCATAATTGGCATTGCTGCTAGCAGCCGTTATGCTTGGTTCAAACATCCTCAAGAAAACAAGCAATACCAAGCAACTCATATACAAAAAAAACTTTATGGGGGCTGGTCTATGTTTAACCAAAGCTTCACTTCCTAATGTATTTATAACTATGACAGTGTTATATAATTAACGTATGGTACATACTAGCATATTTTATATTTTTTCTAAAGCTAATAAACATGTTTAGATAATCGTAAGGGAATTATTTAGTTAATTTAGGTTGGGAAATTTTAAAATGAAGTTAGCCAGTTAAAAAAATTAACACAAAAAACGCCATAGTGGCGAAATATCGTTTATCATATTAGTTACCACACCAAACATGAGAGGACGATATCCACACTATGACGCAAATTGAGAATACCACAAATCACATTCAAGGGAAACACCTAACTAAAGAAAATCGAGTATCAATTGAAGATTGGACCCGTTTTAACTCCAAAGGGCCGCATGATTTAGTTCATGTTCTTTCGAATCGACAAATCGCGAAGCTCTTAAATACCTCGCCTCAAACTATTAATAATGAACTGAAAAGAGGTACTATTAGGCAGATCCGTCGACAAAAACAAGGTGATAAAACGTACGAGTACGAATATTTCGAATATTCAGCGCAGGCTGGTGAAGCCGTCTACCAACGTAATCACCAATCCTCTGGCCGTCATTCACTAGCTGATCAAGAAGCATGCCAAGCTTTTATCAGATTTACTGATCAACACTTGCTAGCCCGCTATGCTTGGTCACCTGATCAGGTTGTCATGGCTGCTCACCAGGATGCCAAGCTTAGTCAAGCTACAATTCCATGTACTACAACACTCTACAACTGGATCGACCAACAAAAATTGAAAGCCAGAAACATTGATTTGGCCGAAAAAGTCAGTCGTAAGGCGAAAAAAGCCCGGTCTAAAACTAATGAGAAGGTTTTAGGTCGTTCAATTGAAGAACGTCCAATTGAAGTTGATAATCGTCAAGAATTCGGACATTGGGAAATCGATAGTGTTGTTGGCCAACGTGAGGCTGGCGATTTAAATCTGCTGACATTAACGGAACGAAAAACCAGATATGAAGAAGTTATTCTAGTTCAAGGTAAAGAAAACTGTTACGTTAATCAAGTTCTTGTATCGCTTAAACAGGAACTAGGTTTAAAGTTTGAGAAGATTTTTAAGACGATTACTGCTGATAATGGTTCTGAGTTTAGTGAGTTAACTCAGGTCGTCCCCGACCGTGAAAATGGAGGTATCTATTACGCTCATCCATATGCTTCATACGAACGTGGAAGTAATGAACGCAACAATAAGATCCTCCGCGGAATATATTCCAAGGGAAAACCAATCGTGGCACAACCGGCTAAAGCAGCTCGTGAAACAAGTGACTGGATGAATAACACACCACGGCGTTCACTGAGAACTCAGACGCCACGGATGGCGTTAGAAGCTGAACTTCAAAAGATTTTTCAGGCCGGTTAAGCGCGAAAAATGGGCGCGAACGGTGGGTAGGGAGAAAGGCCTTCGCCTCCCGGCTCAAGCCTTTCTCCCTACCCACCGAACTGTACTAAGCTACTAATGTGATAAATAATATGTGAGAGTGGCTAACTTAGACTTGAAATTTCCAAGTTAATTTAGGCTGGAAAATTAACTATTTGAAAAAAATCTAAATTTTTCCTTACGTCTTGAGTTGACTACTACCAAAATTTAACTTATTATAAGATTAAACATAAGGTCACGCGCCTGAAGATTTATCTTCATTGCTGCTTCGGTAGTGCACATAACAAATTAAACTCATCCTTGCTGGAAGGATGGGCTTTTTAAATGTTCATATACTAGTTATATTAAATTTATATTGTCATCATGCTTAATGTTTGCTATAATTATTCTTGTTGTGGAGAGTTGGCAGAGTGGTAATGCACCGGACTCGAAATCCGGCGAACCGGCTAATACCGGCGCGCAGGTTCAAATCCTGTACTCTCCTTATTATATAGTCTTAAATAAATGCCAAAAGCCTTGGAATACCCATTCTAAATGGCTTTTTATTTTTTTATTGGAGGTGAATAAAGGCAAAAAACGGAGGTCGTGTGCACATTATGTGCAAAAAAATAAGCCTCCGATTACTTTGGGGCTGTGAATCTTATTCAGTTGCCAATCTACGCATTACATTCATCATTGTCTTATTTTTCAAAAAGCTTTCCTCGGTCTGTGCCCAAATAGAAGCTTTGCTTTCATTATCAACATCAATAGGCTTGATTTTTAAGTTACTGTTAAAAACGATTTTTTCCTCCATGTTTAAACACCCTTTCAATCTTTAAATAAGAATACAACTAGTTTAACAAATCGTCAAACATTTCTTATAGCTTTAAAGATTTCGTTCATTTTCTTAAAATCAACTTTAATATTATCGTAAATAAACTTTTGTACGTCTTGTTCTGTATATTCTCCTACTGCAATTTTAACAGAGGCTTTATAAAGTGCGCCTTCTAATTCTTGATCGTTGTCGGCTACGAAATAGAATTGATTAGCTTCTAAGAAAAGTTGTGCTGTCATAAAAGCTGTTCTTTTGTTGCCATTGTTAAAAGCTTGGTATTTAGCTATCACATGCCAAATATGAGCGGCCTTAGCCGTAACCGTGGGAAATACGTCTTGACCAAACACTACAGAATTTTTTACCACTGATAATAAGTTAGTTATAATTCCTGGATCTTTCAACCCATATAAACCATATATCCCTTCTTCTTCAAAAATCTTTTGAGCTTTTTCATTCCAATTACACACATCATCTAAAGAAGGAAATATTATATCTATCGGTACATATATAAAGAGCCATTTGTATCCATTGGTTTTAACCTCTACATCTATACCATGATTATTATTTTGGTTTGCAGAATAAACCATTGTGCCTTCTTTTCTATTTTCTAGTTTCTTTTCTTTAAATAGAGTTCTCATAACTACTTTTGCAAACTCATTTTGATGAGGTTTTATAAAATCTACATCCTTATCTATAGGATTTATCAGGACCCCATCATAGTCATAGCCGTTATATCTTATTTTTTCTATAACTAACCACTCCCTTCAAAGTTCAAATAAAGTATAGCACAAAAAATAACGCCCACCCGGGTAAGGTGAGCACGATAACCACAACATAGGCGGGGACATTGATCCGCCTTTTGATAGTATATCATTAATAATAGATTTTTTGTCCAGGTAAGTTAAATTAGCATTCTTACCCCCAATTGTCAAATCAAGTGCGACAAGTGTAAAGCTTAAACTATAAGTGAAGATAGATGTTAGTTCAGTGGGAGGCCGGCCAGGAAGCGTAGCAAATGGCCGGCCTCCCACTGTCGAACTTTAGCCACTACTTATTTGGCTGGGCTAATTCATTTTCTAATGCTTCTTGGGCGGAGTGATAACCTAAAATCCGGCGATATTTGCCATTTAAAGCATTTTGCGCCCGCTGTATTTCCTCTGGTGTGACTTGCCTCAGTGAGTGTCCTTTAGGGAAAAATTCACGTAAAAGCCCATTCGCACGCTCATTGCTACCCCGTTCCCAGGGCGAAGAAGGATGCGCAAAGTAACTTGTAGTTCTTTTTAAACGACTTTGCTCCGAAAACTCTGCTCCATTATCAAAAGTGAGTGTCTTAAAAAGTGTGGGGGCTTGTTTAATAACCTTTTGCACAGCTGCTAAGCAAGTTTGTGCGTGATAATTAGGGACCTTAAGCACGATTTCATACCGGGTTTTCCGCTCAGTTAAAGTCAAAAGTGCCGGCTCACTAGCTTTTCTAACCCCTTTAACTAAATCAGCTTCCCAATTACCAAATGTCAAGCGTTGCTTGACGTCTGCCGGCCTTTTTTCGATCGAGAGGCCCAAGTTTTTCTGATTCTGCCTGACATGGGTATGTTTTGTCGTTTTTATTCTCCGCCGGAGTTTTTGTGGCAAATCAATATTCCTGAGCTGCAATAACCCTTGATCTATATAACGGTAAACTGTGGTTACCGACGGTGTCGGCTTGTCAGGATGGATCCGTTTGAAATAGGCCGTAAAACTGGCCACACTTTGGGAACGAAAAGGTCGCTTCAACTCTTTTGCTAACATTGCAAAATATAACCAACAATTACGTGTCAGCGGTTTTGAATGACACTGACTACGATTTTTCCGATAATTTATCTGGCCGGTCTCTGCGAAATATTGGCGGTAAAATAAATAATCAGAGTTACGCTGCAAGGTCGTCCCACGGGCGATCTCACGATAAATAGTACTTCGTGCCCGACCTAAACGTTGTGCGATCTGCATGACACTCAGACCGTCTTTTAAAGAGGCTTCGATCTGTCCTCTTTCAGCTGCAGATAATTGTTGATAGTGCTTTGGCGTGTTAGAATATATTCGAGTCATAAAGGTCTGCCTTTCTATTTAGTTTAGACACTTATAGTTTAGGCCTTATGGCTTTTTTGTTTAATTTTGACTTGTGTTGCACTTGGATTGTAAATCAGGCTCGTATTTATTTTGACTGGCGTGATCAATTTTTATTGACATGTTGTCAGATTTTCAGCATTAGAAAATCGAAAACTGGATGCAGAAATTAAAATCAAAAATTCTGCATCCAGTTTTTTATTAAAAAAGGCAAAGCAACCATAAGCCGCCTTACCTTCAAACAGTTATAGAAATCAGGTGGTCTTCACCACCAGTCTCATTTTAGTATGTCAATTAGTTTAGTTAAACCTCTTTTGCAATTCTTAACCTTAATTTAGAAGGACTAGCAAACTAAAATTTCCACTCTAAAATGGCTTAATAGAGAACAAAATTATTTACTTTCATCTTCTGATTGTAAAACAGCCATAAACGCCTCTTGTGGGATTTGAACCGTTCCGACATCTTTCATCCGTTTCTTACCGCGTTTTTGCTTTTCTAACAACTTAGCCCTTCTATCAGGATCTCCAGTGTGGATCCGTGATGTAACATCCTTCCGATAAGCCTTGATATTAGTCCGAGCAATTATTTTAGAACCAGTTGCCGCTTGAATTGGGATCTCAAAGTTTTGGCGTGGAATGATCTCTTTAAGCTTTTTAGTGATCACACGCGCACGTTCTTGTGCAAACTGCTTATGCGAAATAAAACTTAACGCATCAACTTTATCACCATTTAACAAAATATCGATTTTTACCAAATCACTCGGTTGTTCCTGGTCAAATTCATAATCCAATGAAGCATAGCCCCGTGTATTTGATTTTAACTTATCAAAGAAATCAAAAATAATTTCCGCTAACGGCATTTTATAAATCACATTGACCCGCGTATCATCCAAATAATTCATCGTCACAAACTGTCCCCGCTTGCGTTGGCACAATTCCATCACTGCCCCAACATAATCATTAGGCACCATTATTTCCGCTTTAACAAATGGTTCATTGATTTGTGCAATATTTGAAACCTCCGGCATATCTGCTGGGTTTGAAACCTTAACGTACGAACCATCAGTCAGCTTAACATTGTAAGTAACTGCTGGAGCCGTTGTGATCAGATCCATATTAAACTCACGCTCTAATCTTTCCTGAACGACATCCATATGCAACAATCCAAGAAAACCACAACGAAAACCAAAACCTAAAGCCTGTGATGTTTCTGGTTCGAACTCCAAGGCTGCGTCATTTAATTGCAGCTTTTCAAGAGCTTCTCGTAAATCATTGTACTTAGCATTATCCGTCGGATATAGTCCAGAATAAACCATCGGATGCATTTCACGATAACCCGCTAAAGGCCTATCAACAGGAGAATCTGCGCTAGTAACAGTATCACCGACCCGTGTGTTTTTTATATTTTTAATGCTGGCCGTCAAATAACCAACATCACCTGCCATCAAAAAATCACGTTTGAGAGGTTTAGGCGAATTCACCCCTACTTCAGCAACTTCATATTCCATCCCACTATTCATCAATTTGATCCGATCACCCGGCTTAACAATACCTTGTGTGACCCTGACGCTTAAAACAACACCCCGATAATCATCATAAATTGAATCAAAGACCAAAGCCTTAAGTGGTGCTTTAAGATCACCAGCAGGAGCAGGTATCTGTTGCACGATCTGTTCCAACATTTCCGGTATTCCAAGACCGGTTTTACCGGAAGTTAGCACTGCTTCAGATGCATCTAAACCAATCAAATCTTCAATTTCCTGTCGAACGACCTCGGGCTGAGCCGATGGAAGATCGACTTTATTAATGACAGGAATAATCTCTAAATCATCGTCAATAGCTAAATAGACATTTGCTAGAGTTTGGGCTTCCACACCTTGGGCGGCATCAACGACTAGCACTGCCCCTTCGCAAGCAGCCAAAGACCGCGAAACTTCATACGAGAAGTCGACATGTCCTGGCGTGTCGATCAAATGAAAAATATAATCTTCCCCATCTTTAGCATGATACTTTAATTCAACAGTATTCAACTTAATAGTAATTCCCCGTTCTCGTTCAAGATCCATGGAATCCAAAAGTTGGGCTTTCATTTCACGATGAGAAACAGTATCCGTCAATTCAAGAATACGATCGGCAATTGTAGATTTGCCATGATCTATATGGGCCACGATCGAAAAATTACGAATATGTTTCTGGCGCTCCTTCATTTCTTCTATATTCATTCAGCAAATTCCTGCTTTCTCTTCTGTTATCTTTCTAACGTTATATTATAGCCTGTCAAAGACTTAATCGTCAATTTAGCAATTTTTCTATATTTTTTAAGGCAAAAAACTCTCAATGGAAAATTTATTGGCAGAAGTTAAAGCCCTAGAAAACAAGCATCAGCAAGTTTCTATACTTAATTTTTTAGGTATTTTAAAAAAAGTTAAAAAAAATGTTGCATACAACCTTGTAAGCGATTTTCTTTTACGGTAGAATGAATGGTGTTGATTTTTTAGCTTATCAGAGAGAAAGGATGTATTATTTTGCAAAAACAACAAACCGTTGAAGCCGGCGTTGCTATGATCAAAGTTTTAGAATCTTGGGGTGTCAAGCATGTTTATGGGTATCCAGGCGGTTCGATCAGTTCGACACTTCATGCTTTAGAAGTTGAACAAGAAAACATTACTTACGTACAAGTCCGTCATGAACAAGTAGGAGCTTTAGCAGCTGCTGGTCATGCCAAAGCCACTGGTGAGATCGGTGTAGCTTTCGGTTCAGCCGGCCCTGGTGCTGTAAACTTATTGAATGGTTTATACGATGCAAAAGAAGATAATGTTCCTGTTTTAGCTATCGTTGGTCAAGTTCCGCGTGCAAACGTAAATTATGACTATTTCCAGGAATTTCCAGAAGTACCTATGTTTACTGATGTTGCAGATTACAATCGTGTTGTTATGACACCAGAAAGTTTGCCATACGTTGTCGACAAGGCTATCCGTGAGGCATACAAAAACAATGGTGTGTCTGTTGTTGTTATTCCTAATGATATTGGTTTTGAGGAAATTGAGGATGTCCCATTCTCTTCTGCACAATTAACAGATCAAAAAGCAGATCCACAACCTGAAGCTACTGACGAAGAAGTCAATCATTTGCTTGAAATGATCAAACAGGCTAAACGCCCAGTTTTCCATGTTGGTTCAGGTATTAAAGATAACCAAGACAAATTACAAAAATTATCAGAAAAACTCCAAATCCCTGTTGTTATTACTGGTCTTGCAAAAGGTAAGGTCGATGATGACTTTGCAGGTAACATGGGTACTTCTAACCGTGCAGCATCTAAAGCCGCTGACGAAGTATTCGGTTCAGCTGACTTAGTTATTGCATTGGGCGCTAACTTCCCATTTGCTAACTTAGTTTACCGCACACATGATTTCACATTTGTACAAATCGATAATGACAAGTCCAAGTTTGGTCGTCATCATTACCTTAACTACAGTATCTGGTCTGATTCAGGTAAATTCTTGGATAAAGCCCTTGAATTAAGTGAACAGCAACCAGAATCACCATTTTACAAGGCTGCTGTCGAGGATATGAAAGACTGGAGAGCTTATCTAGACAGTTTAATGAACAAAACTGAAGGTGAACTTGAATACGAACAAGTTTATCGTGAAATCAATCGTATTGCAGAACCAGATGCTCTTTTTGCAGTCGATGTTGGCGATAATATCATTAACAGTTTCCGTTTCTTAAACATGAAACGTGGCCAAAAGATGACTATCTCCGCCCTCTTTGCA
The DNA here is from genome assembly GCF_900116935.1 of Ligilactobacillus acidipiscis. NCBI lineage: Bacteria > Bacillati > Bacillota > Bacilli > Lactobacillales > Lactobacillaceae > Ligilactobacillus > Ligilactobacillus acidipiscis. The sequence continues at coordinate 1,195,499 of NZ_LT630287.1, read as the reverse complement.
ACTATGGGATATGGTCTTCCGGGTGCAATTGCAGGACAATTCGCTTATCCAAAACGTCAAGTCTTTAACATTGCTGGTGACGGCGCGTTCTCAATGGTCATGCAAGATCTTTTAACGCTAAACAAGTACAACTTGCCAGTCATTAACGTTATTACATCAAACCAATATCTCAGCTTTATTAAATCTGAACAAGATGATTTAACTATGAACGATTTTGGTATTGACTTGAAAGATGCTAAGTTCAAAGATATTGCTGAAGCAATGGGTGTTCATGGTATTGAAGTTAATAAAGCAGAAGATCTGTCAGCTGCCTTCGATGAAGCACTTGCAACTTCAAAAGCCGGCAAACCAGTACTGATTGACACTAATATTACTGGCAAACGTGGTATCCCAGTTGAAGAGCTGCAACTTAAAATTGAAGGAGATCACTTTGTAGAATATATTTCCGACGGTTATCAAAAAGCTCATGGCAAACGTTCTATTGAAGAATTCTTTGCAGAATATGATGCTTCTGAATTAAAACCATTCCCTTACTACTTGGAAAAATACGGTGTACAACTTTAATATTTCAAAAAAGTCACATCATTCATGATGCGGCTTTTTTTATGGTACAGTGTATATATTCAAACCACTACAAATAAGGATGGAAAACATGACAAAATTAGCAGTCTACTGTGGAGCCTCTACAGGGGTTTCGCCAGAATTTGAAAAAGCTACGATTGAATTGGGAAAATGGATGGTTGCCCATAATTTCGAATTAGTGTACGGCGGAGGCAAATATGGATTAATGGGGACACTGGCAAAAACGATCAGTGACAATAAAGGAAAAGTTTACGGCATAATACCTGAAGTCCTATATAAACGTGATATCGCATTTGACCGTTTAACAGATTTAGAAGTTGTTGCTGATATGTCTACTCGTAAAAAGAAAATGCTTCAAATTTCCGATGCCTCCTTGGCTTTACCAGGAGGTCCAGGCACACTGGAGGAAATTTCACAGGCTTTCTCCTGGTCGCGGATCGGAGAAAACCCTAACCCTTGTATTTTGTATAATATCTCTAATTTTTATTCACCCTTAGAAAAAATGTACGATTCTATGGTTAAAAACGGCTTTTTAACAAGTGATGATAGACAAAAATTACTATTTACCGGTTCATTACCTGAAATACTAAGCTTTATGAGTAGTTATACACCACCACAGGTTCGTAAATACAGTCGTAAAGACGCAAAAAAATAAATTTCTTGGGCTAATATAACTGGTTTTGGAGGCAAAGGGTCATGACCAAATCTACCATCGACAATAAAGCTCTTTTGTTTAATTATCTGTATAAGAACGTAGCTAAAGCCTTGCCAGCAACTTGCTCAATTCGTGCAGCCAATTTCTCAAAATCTGATATTAGCGCATATTTTTTATTGAAGTATGCTCATAATCTCTGGCTAACGCTTAGAACTGCTGATCATCCGCTATGGCTCAAGAATGCACAACAATTACAAATTGACCTGGGCGACCCAGCAGATTTGGTCCGCTTTTCAGCGTATTTAAAAAAATGCCTTGCACTCAAGAAAAATAACTATTTTCATATAACTTTGGCAGAAATTTCAATACTGAATTTTTTGCTTTCGCTTGAACAAAGAGGCTTGATCTGCGTGCTTCGGCTACCCGCTAAAATATCCTCATCTCATAAATCACTGCCGTTAAATCTCAGCATGTTTATGACACAGGACTTTTATTTAGGACAAAGAAATAATCTCAATCATTTATTATTGCCGATCAAAGATGAAGAATTCCAAAAAATAGTTGCTCGTTTATATGGCAGAAATTTTCTTTTTTCACAATTTTCCGGGCATTCTTTGCTGAAATTGTTGCCTACTAACCAGTGGATCCTCCCTGTATTATCAGACTTAGACCAAAAAAACACCAACTGGCAACAAAACTGCCAACAATTTCTATCAGACAAAACACTCTTAAAACAACTCTAAAAAAGCAGTATCATCATGACTCCAACAAATCATGAATGATACTGCTTATTTGAACTCATTACAAATTACTCAAATTCTTCGTACTCATTAGGGTCTTGCCCATCGATCCGCCCATCTTCACGATCTAAAGTATTAATTGCTTTGATTTCATCATTTGTCAATTCAAAATCAAAAATATCAAGATTAGAACGCTGATGATCCAAATTTGTTGATTTTGGTAAAGGAACAATGCCACGCTGAATGTGCCATCTGAGCAAAATTTGACCAGCATTTTTATTATACTTCTCAGCTAATTTTTTAACGATCGGCTCTGTTAGTGCAGAACTGCCCCGTCCCAAAGGACTCCATGCTTCAGTTACAATGCCACGTTTAGCATTTTCTTTTACACGCTGATCATTTACCCAATAAGGGTGGATCTCAATTTGATTGACTGAAGGAGTAACGCCGGTTTCACTAATAATTTTATCAAGATGTTCGGGTTCAAAATTAGAAACACCGATCGATTTAATTAATCCCAGCTTTTGAGCAGTGACGAGAGACTGCCAAGCTTCGACGTAAAGTCCTCTTTTAGGCAATGGCCAGTGAATTAAATAAAGGTCAAAATAATCTAACCCCATTCGAGCTAACGACTCTCTGATCGCGTTTAAAGCATCATCATAATGATGATATTTTCCAGGTAGTTTAGAAGAGACGAAGAGCTGATCACGGGGAACACCAGAATCGCGAATAGCTTGACCAACTATCCCTTCGTTGTCATAATTTGTTGCACTGTCGATCGAACGATATCCATCTTTAATTGCGGAAATGATTTGATGATAGCCAATTCCACCACGTAATTGGTAAGTTCCCAAGCCCACTTTAGGTAACTTGTAACCATCATTTAGTACTACTTCAGGTATTGTCATTTAATAAATCCTCCTTTAATATATTCTTTAGCTATAGTATAACGCAAAACCGTATTAAAATAATGTAATATGTTTAGTGACATATATCTAGCTAAAAATCTAAAAAATCATGTTAGTTTGTATCATGCAATTAAGTTACTGCTGATACTCATTGCTTTACTACAATAGCAAATGTTGCATAATACAAACACATACTGAATTAAGGAGAACTTCCGATGAATATAACATTTAGATATGCTCAATTAACTGATCTGCCAAAAATTGTTGCAATATATAATCAAACTATCAAGTTAAAAAATGTAACGGCTGATATTCGCCCCGTTTCCGTTTCAGAGAGAAAAGAATGGTTTGCATCTTTCTCAAACGACTCTCATCCTCTTTGGGTCTTAATAAATAAAGAAGATGAAATTGTTGGCTGGATCGGATTAGAACCTTTCTATGGCAGAGCCGCCTATGAGAAAACTGCAGAAATCAGTCTTTACTTAGATGAAAATTATCGCGGTCAACACTTAGGCACTAAAACTCTTGAATTTATTTCAGCACATTTAAAAAAATTAGGTATTCAAAACATAGTGGCTTTTATTTTTAAACAAAATACAGCGAGTTTAAACTTATTCAAGAGACATTTCTTTGAAGAATGGGGATTCTTACCACAAGTTGCTCAAATCGACGAAAATTACCTCGATTTGGTCATTATGGGAAGACATTTTGCAAATGACCAGTAAACGACAGTAAAAAAGGTGGTTGTTACTAACGAAACAGTAACAACCACCCTTTTTTTATTTAAATTCTATCGGGGCAATGTATTCATCGATTGGATGTGTTGCAGTTAGTTGATGAACAGCTGACCTAATTTTCTCTAATTCTATTTTATCGTCATGATGATCGATCGCCCTTACGATCAACTGTGCAACCTGACGACAATCTGCTTCATTAAAACCACGAGTCGTTATCGCAGGCGTACCTAACCTGATCCCAGAAGTTTTAAATGGGCTCAACTTTTCGGCAGGAATAGCTTCTTTGTTTGTCGTAATTGAAACAGAATCGAGGACTTCTTGGGCTTGTTTTCCGTTAAGAGCAGTCTTTGATAGATCTAAAGTCATTAAATGATTATCTGTTCCACCAGAAACTACCCGGACATGTTCAAAATGAGAAAATTCATCAGCCATTGCCTGAGCATTTTTAATAATCTGTGCAGCATAGACTTTAAATTCGGGTTGAAGATCTTCATGTAACATGGCAGCTTTAGCTGCGATCACGTGATCTAACGGACCACCCTGTGAGCCAGGGAAAACGGCTGAATTTATCTTTTTAGCATATTTTTCTTTTGCAAGGATCAAACCACCTCGTGGGCCTCTTAAAGTTTTATGCGTAGTTGTTGTTACAACATCAGCGTATGGGACCGGATTAGGATGAAGTCCTGCAGCTACAAGCCCGGCAATGTGAGCCATATCAACTAATAAATAGGCACCGACATCATCTGCAATTTCACGAAACTTTGCCCAATCGATCGTCTGACTGTATGCTGATGCTCCGGCGATAATTAAATTTGGTTGGATTTCACGTGCTATTCTCAAAATCTCATCATAGTCAAGTAACTCAGTTTCAGGATTTAAACCGTAAGAAAAAGATTGGTATAACTTACCGCTAAAATTAACTTTGGCCCCATGAGACAAATGACCCCCAGCATTCAGATCCATTCCTAAAATTTTATCTCCTGGTTGTAAAAAGGCCGTGTAAACCTCTTGGTTTGCTTGTGAACCTGAATGAGGCTGAACATTGACATATTCAGCTCCAAAAAGCTTTTTTGCTCTGTCAATTGCGAGATTTTCAATAATATCGACATATTCATTACCGCCATAGTATCGCTTACCCGGATAGCCTTCCGAATACTTGTTAGTTAAAACAGAACCTTGTGCGGCGCGCACAGCGGGTGAAACAATATTTTCCGATGCGATCAATTCAATATTGTCTTGTTGTCGTTGTTGTTCATTTTCAATTGCTTGCCATAATTCTGGATCTAATTTTTGGTAATTCAACTAAACATCAGCTCCCTTTATTTACTATAAAATATCATAACACGTAACCAATTTAATTGGCGCAACAAATGTAAATAGTGACATTTCAGAGTGAAAAAAAGCAGGAGATCTTTCTCCCGCTTTTTACACTATTATAGTCTAAAAGAAATGACGCATAATATCCTTGATCGGTGGTAACTTAGGCATGCGACGTTTCTTCGCGAGGTACTGTGTTCCAAACTTTGTATACCCCTTTGCTTCGCTGCTTACGATCTGACCTGGAAGTGGAGCATCGTCAGCAACATATGCATTGATCAAAACAGGACGATCTTTAACTTTGTATGCTTTTTTCAAAGCAGCAGCAAATTCTTGCTTGTTAGTTACGGTATAGCCGACACCACCAGCGGCATCAGCAAACTTAGCATAGTCCATATCTTCAAGATCGATCGCATAATTCAACTGACCAGCAGACTGTTGTTCATATTGAATAAATGCTAATTTTCTATTATTTAAAACAATATTGATCAGCGGCATCTTGTACTTAACAGCCGTTACAAAGTCTTCCATCACCATGGCGAATGCGCCGTCACCGTTGATCGAAATCACTTGACGATCAGGATAAGCTTGAGAAGCAGCGATAGCGCCCGGTAGCGCACACCCCATTGTGCCTAACCACGAAGAAATTGTATACTTCTGTTGTGGGCCCACTGGCAAATAACGTGCACTCCAAGAAGTTGCTGTCCCAACGTCAATTGCAAAAATGGCATCTTTAGCAGCTGTTTTCTTGATTTGATCAAACAAAACTTCTGGTGCTAAAGGTGAACCTTTCAAGTCTTTTTTGGCTTCGACCCATGAATTCCAAGTAGCCATGTGTTTCTGGCATTCAGCTAAAAATGTGCCGTCAGTCGATTCTAAGCCAGCATTTAAAATTGCCTCTATGACTTCGCCAGAATCACCATGAATTGCGACATCAGCTGGAAAACGTTTGTTTAGATGACTTGGTTCTAAGTTGATCTGAATACTCTTAGCACGTCCCGGCTTTGGCAAATAGTCTGTATATGGATAATTTGTTCCGATCATCAAAACAAGATCAGCTGACTTCATAGCCTGATAAGCAGCTTTTGTCCCCAGTTTACCGACCTGTCCTAAAGAGTTCGGGTGATCATCTGGAACCAATCCTTTTGCAGGCAAAGTTTCAACAAATGGGATCTTATACGTTTCTACAAAACGCTGCATAATTTCACCAGAGTGCTTGATCCCAGTTCCAAATAAAGCAACAGGTTTTTTAGCCCTGTTTAACAAGTCAACTGCTTCTTCAACTTGAGCAGCAGGAACCGAGGGTTTTTGTAATTTAAATAAATCAGCTGTAGGTTTAAAAGCAGTGGTTAATTTTTGCTGTGGAATATCATCTGGGATCGTTAAAACAGCCACACCTTGTTTTTCATAAGCTGTCCTGATTGCTTCGTCAACCGTTTCAGCCAAATGATCGACTGATGTGATCGAACGATTATAGACAGCTACATCTTCAAACAATTGTGGTGTATTAACTTCTTGGAAAAAACCAGTATTGAGTAAATTGGACTCAACTTGCCCCAGTAAAGCCAGGACAGGCGCATGGTCCATCTTAGCATCATATAATCCATTTAACATGTGAATTGCACCAGGGCCGCCGATCGACAAACATACTGCTAATTTATCTGTTAACTTGGCCTCTGCTGCAGCGGCTAAAGCGCCGACTTCTTCATGGCGAACTTGAATAAATTTAACTTTATCTGCTTGACGACGAATACCATCAACTGTAGTATCGATCGAATCACCAGGAAGACCATATACATGGTCTACTCCCCAGGCAGTTAAAACGTCTACTAATCTATCTGCACCATTTTTCATAACTTATTATCTCCCTGTTAAAAATTTCCTAGGGACACGGTTTCTTTTTGTAAGATACTAACGAAAAAAGAAGAAATGTCCTGACTGGGAATATTTACTTTTATCGAAGATCGTTGGTATTGTTACCGTGTCTTTAGATACCAACACAAAATATTGCGCAAAATTTAGTTTACCGCAAACTGACTGTTTTTTCAAAGAATTTTCATTATTTGGTGAAAATTCTTTGAAAAAAGTTTCTATGATACTTAAATTGCCAAATCGATCTTATTTTAAGTTAGTCCGAATGAAATTAATGATCAGATCACTGATCTCTGGCTGCATATATAGCTCGTCCATATGTTCTGCACCTTCTAATTCTATCAAGTCGGCTGGATGACCGTTTTCAGTTAAACTTGCATATAATTTTTCAGAATCACTGACAGGTACGACTGCATCCTTAGTACCGTGCAAAATCAAGAAAGGAACTTTATTTTGTCCTACAAATTGAAGCGGATCAGCCCGAGCATCTAGTTTAGGAGCATCTTCAGGCTCCGCACCCAATAAATTACGATACACGAAATCAAAATCATTAGAAGCACTTTTTTGTTTAGCAGATAAGGGGTCCACTACACCATACCACGGGATCGCCTGCGAGACAGCGCTGCTTTCATCCAAGTAGTCTCCCTTATCATATCCTGTCATATTATTAGTCAGAGCTGTCATACTGGCTAAATGTCCACCTGCCGACTCACCCATAACGATGACTTGTTCTTTATTTATTTGATACTTAGCGGCGTGTGCTTTTAAATAACGGATCGCAGCTTTAGCATCCTCAAGTTGGGCCGGCCAATTTGCTAGGTTACTATGTCGATACTCAACACTTGCGACAACAAAACCAGCGCGCGCAAAATCAACCAGATTGGGCAAATGAACATTCTGGTCAACATCCATCCAGCCACCACCTGCAAACCAAACGATTAAAGGCAGCGACTTTTCTTGCTGTTCAAAGTGCCTAATAACCGTTAGCTTTAAATCACGTGTGCTATGCCCTAACCACCCTGGAACTTGTGCATAAGTTACATTATTTTCCTGCCATAAACCAGCACGTTGCTTAGTGACCTTGATTGTTTTTTTCATTCTTGATGTACCTCCAATTAAAAGTTAAAGTAAATTTGATACAATAGATTTATTATAACAAATAATTTACTAACTTTTAATTAGACTTTTTTAAGTTTTAATTATTTGCTGGATCTTAGGGTTAATCTATTACGTGAGAATTTACTACTTTTGCATAGTCTTGACCACAATAATGGTTGATCAACGAAAGATATTCATCGCTAGTTAAAGATTGACCAGTTGCTACTAGAAAATCATAATGAACATCTAGTTCAGCAATTTTAAAACCTGCTGACTGGAACCCATTAGCTTGGTAAAAAGAAAATCTTTTCTTACGAGCTTCATAATCAGCATATTTTGGAGAAACTTCTTCGATCAACAAGCAAACCCTATTTGTCGAATACTTTTCTTTGACTGCTGCTAAAGCTGCACTACCATAACCCTCTCCACGAAGTTCTGGCGCGATAGCTAAAAATCCAATATAAGTCAAATCATTTTCGGTCATACAATAGACCAAACCGACCCACTTTTCATCATCATAAATGCTCCAAAATTCATTATTAGGATCATTAAAATGGCCAAAAAGCAAGTCTGTTGGATACAATTCGTCTACAGGAAAAGCCTGTTGATATAAAGCATATACTTGATCACAATCTGGCTGGTCGGGATTTGTTAAATTTAACTTCAAGTTCATAATACCTTTGTTCCTCCTTAAAATAAAAAGCATAATGTCTTAAACATTATGCCAAACCTACATTAAAATACTTTGCCAATATAAGTTCCTAACGTAATATGACGGAAATCAAAGTCGGCAAGTTCAGAGAGTTTGATCACTCTTGTAACACCATGAGCGATCATTAAGTTCAGTGGCTTTTCATCGTCATCAGGTATCACCAAAACGATCGGCTTGTTCATGGTAGCTAAAACACCGCATTCGTATGCGATACCGTCGTCAATATCACTAGGATTGAAAAGCATGATACCAATATCTGAGCCCTTGATCCCTGCAATATCAGCTCTAAATGTTTGCACTTGCCATTCAATATCATCCATAAGTTCTGGATGTTCGGTCACATTCAAATCTTTATACTGGAAATCTAATGGATAATGTGAAAATTTACGACTGACTGACGGGTTCTTGGCAATAGCTTTCAAACCAGCTTGCCGTAATTTATCCTGTTCCTCACTAAACCAAGCACAACCGATATAAGCTTTAACTGGCGAAACTTCTGGGTCAAATTCTACATTTTTTTCTTTTGCGATCGTCATTTATATCTCCTTGTCATGTTAACAATTTAATCTCATAACTCAATTCTATATAAATTATTAACAAAAAGCAATTGCTGAATTTAACAGTAACGTCAACTGCTCACTAAACAATTTTTATCAATAAGGGACTGCTTGTTTTTTCTTCAAGCGCAAAAAAAGGGACCCTATACCAAGAGTAAGAGTCCCAAGAAAAAATTATTTTTTAAACCTATCGAAAAATGATCCATCGCCCGATGGTTTTTCTCCTGAAGCAGCTGCAAGATCATGCAATGCTTCCTTTTGCTTTTTATTAAGTCTTTGTGGAGTAACGACCTTCACAGTGACACGTTCATCACCATTGCCCTTACCTCTTAAAAGAGGAGCTCCCTTACCACGCAAACGGAAAGTAGTATTAGTTTGTGTTCCGGCAGGTATCGTTAGTTTGACCTTGCCATGCACAGTTTTGACTTCAATTTCATCACCAAGTGCTGCTTGTACAAAAGAAATATCCTGATCTAAATAGATCTCTGCTCCATCACGTTTATAGATCTTGCTTGGCGCAACGGTAAAGATAATATATAGATCCCCATATGGTCCGCCATTTTGACCAGCTTCACCTTGGCCTTGCAAACGCATTTGATTGCCATCTTCAACCCCTGCAGGAACCGTGACTTCGACTGCATGCTTTTCTTGCACTCTACCGGTGCCATGACAAGTATCACATTTTTCCTTGATTTCTTTACCAGTACCGTTACACTTATCACATTGTTGCTGTGTCATTACACGTCCGAGTGGTGTTTGACGCTGAACCTGAATAAACCCACGGCCACCACATTTAGAACAAGTCTCCGGCGATGTGCCCGGTTTAGCCCCGTTCCCGCCGCAAGTCTTACACTGTGCCTCACGCGTATAATCAACAGTCGTTTTCTTACCAAAAATAGCTTCCTCAAAAGTGAGATGCATCTCATATTGCAAGTCGCGTCCCTGACGAGGACCATTTTGATTTCGTTCACGGCCGCCGCCACCAAAGAATGAACCAAAAATATCGTCAAATCCACCAAAATCACCAAAACCGCCTTGGTCAAAGCCGCCGAAGCCGCCACCACCAAAACCGCCTTGTTGGTCAGTTGAGCCAAATTGATCATATTGAGCTTTCTTTTTCTCATCACCCAAAATATCATAGGCTTCGTTAACTTCTTTAAATTTTTCCTCTGCGCCCGGTTCATGATTTAGATCCGGGTGATACTTCTTAGATAATTTCCGGTATGCTTTCTTTATTTCATCAGCAGAAGCATCCTTGGAAACTCCAAGAACTTCATATGGATCTTTTTGCTCAGCCATATCCGTCCTCCAAATTAATTCATCTTACGTCCCTTTAGCTTATCACATCTATATCCAAATAAAAAGCCAAAGTCCACTAACGGACTTCGACCTTTTAAATTACAGCTAACTAATTAGTTCTTGTCGTCCGGATCGACTTCTTTAAAATCACCGTTTACGGTACCGTCATCATTGGAACCATTGTTATCTGATGACGAATTATCAGCAGCACCGTCTTGAGCTTTTTGGGCATCCTGAGCTTGTTGATAAAGTTTAACTGACATATCCTGGACTAATTTAGTTAAGTCATCTTTCTTAGTCTTCATGTCGTCAACATTATTTGCTTCTTGAGCCTTCTTCAACTCATCACGAGCATCTTTGATCTTTTGAACTTCGTCTTCACCGACAGCTTTGTTGTCTTTGACTTCATCCAAAGTCTTATCCGTCTGGAAGATCAGTTGATCGACTTCATTTTTCAAGTCAACTTCTTCTTTACGCTTCTTGTCGTTCTCTTCGTTTTCTTTAGCTTCATTGACCATACGATCAATTTCTTCATCAGAAAGGCCGGAAGAACTCTTGATAGTGATCTTTTGTTCTTTATTTGTGCCAAGGTCCTTAGCAGAAACATTAACAATACCGTTCTTATCAATATCAAATGAAACCTGGATCTGTGGAACACCACGAGGAGCAGCAGGAATATCTGTCAATTGGAAACGACCTAATGTCTTATTATCTGCAGCCATTGGACGTTCACCTTGTAAAACATGAATATCTACAGCTGGTTGGTTATCTGCAGCCGTTGAAAATGTCTGTGACTTCGATGTTGGGATCGTAGTATTACGATCGATCAACTTAGTGAAGACACCGCCCATTGTTTCAATACCTAATGAAAGTGGTGTAACATCAAGTAAAACAACATCCTTAACATCACCAGTGATCACACCGGCTTGAATAGCAGCACCTAAAGCGACAGCTTCGTCAGGGTTAACCGATTCGTTTGGTTGATGACCAGTTTCTTTTTCAACTAATTCCTTAACAGCAGGGATACGTGTTGAACCGCCGACCAAAATAACTTCATCAATATCACCAGTCGACAAATCAGCATCAGATAGGGCATTTCGAACAGGAATACGTGTTCTTTCAACCAAATCAGCTGTTAATTCATTAAACTTAGCACGTGTCAATGTTGTTTCCAAATGCAAAGGCCCTGCTTGTCCAGCAGTAATAAATGGCAAAGAAATTTGGGCTGAAGAAATACCAGAAAGGTCTTTTTTAGCTTTTTCAGCAGCATCCTTTAAACGTTGCATTGCCATCTTGTCCTTAGAAAGGTCGATCCCATTTTCTTGTTTAAAGTTATCAACTAACCAGTTGATGATCTTATTATCGAAATCATCACCACCAAGGTGTGTATCACCATTAGTAGAAAGTACTTGGAATACCCCATCACCTAATTCAAGGATAGAAACATCAAATGTACCACCACCAAGGTCATAAACCATGATCTTTTCGTCTTTGTCAGTTTTATCTAAACCATAAGCTAAAGCCGCAGCAGTAGGTTCGTTAACAATTCTTTCAACTTTCAGACCAGCAATTTTACCAGCGTCTTTAGTTGCTTGACGTTGTGAATCATTAAAGTATGCAGGAACAGTAATAACTGCTTGAGAAACTGATTCACCCAAATATGATTCTGCATAATTTTTAATGTGTTGTAAAATCATAGCAGAAATTTCTTGTGGAGTATATTCCTTGCCGTTGACCGAAACTTTATAATTTTCTTCTCCCATGTGACTCTTGATCGAAGAAACTGTATCTGGGTTAGTGATGGCCTGGCGTTTAGCAACTTCACCAACTTGTGTTTCACCATCTTTAAAGGACACTACAGAAGGAGTTGTCCGATTTCCTTCAGGATTAGTGATGATCTTTGCATCTTTACCTTCAAGAACAGCAACTGCAGAGTTTGTGGTCCCTAAATCAATACCAATAACTTTTGACATACAATTCTACCTCTCTTAAAAATTAATTTTTCAATATTTTTAATAACATTATTTATTGTGCAACAACTACCATTGCAGGCCTTAAGACACGGTCTTTAAGCATATATCCTTCTTGATAAACTTCAACAACTGTGTCTGCTTTTTGCCCTTTTTGCACTGGCACTGTTTTAACAGCCTGATGGAAGTTAGGGTCAAACTTTTCATTCAAAGAATTCATTTTAACGACGTGATTGTTTGAAAGTGCGTTTTGAATATCGTTGGCAACCATTTCTACGCCCTTTTTCAACTGCTTAGAGCTTTTATCATCAACTTCAATTTCTAAAGCACGTTTCAAATTATCAACAGCCGGCAAAATTGCCTTTGCAATCTCTTGACCTTGATATCTTAACAAGCGTTCCTGCTCTTTTTTATAGCGGTTTTGCATATTAACTATCTCGGCTTCTGCACGTAAATACTTATCTTCTGTCTCATCCAGCTTTTGGGATAGTTCATCTATTTTAGCTTGTTTTGTATCAATCTTTTTTGTTTGAGCTTCTTCATTATTAACTGCTTTGTTGCCATCTTCTGGTTGTTTCACTGCAGCATCTGAAGCAGAGTCTTTCTTTACTTTCTCAGGTTTTTCGCTCAAATTTTTTTCATCGGCCAAATTAACACCCCTTTTCTTTAATCATTAAAGTCACGATAATAATTGCTGAGCCGCTGTGATAGTTCAGACCGCAACGCATCAATTAAACCCAAGGCCTTAGAATATTGCATGTTTGTTGGTCCTAGAATGGCAATTAAACCTTCGCCATTATTACCATCGTGATATTTAGCAGAAATCAGACTATAATCGGTCAACACATTATCATCCGCTAATTCATCACCGATCATCACAGCCAAATCACGTTTAGTATTCAAGAGTTCACCTAAACTAGAGCTGTGATCGACAAAACTATAAATCGATTTGAACTGCTCAATATTATCGCTGGTCAAATAATTCAACAAGTTTTTCTTGCCGTCGACAAAGACTTGCTGATGAAAAGCCCGACTCAATACATTATCAAAGACATCTAGCAAACTGATCGATTCACGTAAATAATTACGTAGCTTAGGCGCATTCGATTGCAGCCTAGCACTCACTTCTTCAATCGGTAAGCCAACAACTTCTTCATTGATCAAACGAACGACCGCTTCTAATTGATCACCATGGATACCCAAGGGTACATTGTAGACTTGGCTGTCCACAGTGCCATCATTAGTTACCATGATCAACATTACCTGGGAACTGCCCAAAGGCACCAAACGAAATCCTTCAAGCTTGACATCTTTCGAACCAGGTTTTAAAGAAATTGCCGTATAATCTGTCATTTCAGACAAAAGCCTTGCAGACATAGCAATGATTTCGTCGACCTTCGAAAAATTGTTAGCCAGTGCACTATGAATAACTTCCAGGGCGCTTTGATCGATTTTAGTCGGCTTGACCAAATTATCGATATAGTAGCGATAACCGCTTAACGATGGAACTCTTCCAGAACTTAAATGTTCTTTCATAATATACCCAGCTTGCTCTAAAACAGCCATCTCATTCCTGATCGTCGCAGAACTGACATGTACAGGTAATTGCTCTTGCAATTTTTTCGAGCCGATCGGCTGACCGACATTAGCATAGTCCTGAATGATCGTCTCCAAAATCAGTAATTGTCTTTCTGTTAACATCACAATCACCTCTTTTTTAGCACTTAACACTCTTGAGTGCTAAGTCAATTATTAATATACACGACATTAACTGAAACGTCAAGAAAAGTCAATGTTTTTTGCGAACTTTTCATTTAGCCTTACAAGCTTGTGTTAAAGCTTCTACTGGGGACTTATCCTGCAAAAATTCACGAGATTTTTTTTCATCTTTTTTCATTTGGTTAATCAATTCCTCGACACCTGAAAACTTGACTGAGGAGCGTAAGTACTTGAACCATTGAACTCTCACATTTTTATCATAGAAATCACGCTTAACATCGAACAAATTAATTTCAACAGTCAAATCATTGCTGGGCCCAAAAGTTTCGTTGTGACTAACAGAAGCCATTCCATCGAACCATTCATTATCTATATTCACTTTAACTGCATAGACACCGATCGCCGGAAGTTTTTGCCGCAAGGCACTATCAACATTGATCGTGGGAAAACCTAACTTTAGCCCACGTGCTTTACCATGAACAACAGTACCCGAAATTTCAAAAGGATAACCTAACAATTCATTGACTTTCATCATTTTTCCTTGATCTAAAGCATGCTTGATTTGTGTCGAGCCCACTTTTTCAGAACCGTCTTGCAACTCTGGCACTTCACATACCCTAAATCTACCAGCTGCATAATCAACTAAAGTTTTCATGTTCGCCACACTGGCTTTGCCATAAGTAAAATCAACCCCCGCCACTGCTTCAACTACATTCAAACCAACTATATATTTATTTACAAAATCTTTTGGACTCATTGGTACTAAATTTTGATTAAATTCAACTACGTAAGTTAGGTCAACACCAATTTTTGAAAATAATTCTAGTTTACGATTCAAGAGCGTCAAATAGCGTACCTTTGCTGGATCAAGATCTTGATAGGCAATTTTTGGATAACGATCAAAGGTCATGACTGCTAACTTAATGTTTTTTTCTTGGGCTATTTTTTTAGCAGTCTTAATAACCCTTTGATGTCCACGGTGGACGCCGTCAAAAAAACCTAATGCTAGAACAATTGGTTCAGAAGGTATTAGGTCTTTATCGTATGGCTCTGATAAATTAATAACTTGCATTTTCATTCCTCTTTCAGACTAAATCTATCATTTGCTCAGGTTGATATCTTTTTTTAGGCCTGTTGTAAAAATAAACACACCGTGCACGCCCCTCATAAAACAAAACAAGTTTGTTTTGCAGTTCACCTTTAAGTTGGTTTTGCACACTTTCGGGACTTAAAAAGCCGCCATTTTGAATGATCTTCCATTCATCAACAGATAATTCGTACTGCGGATATTTTTTCAAGGCGTGACTGACGGGCTTTAAAATTTGTTCCAGCTGTTGTTCATCCATTTCACTTAACTTTTTTAAGCTAATCGATTCCTCAATTGAAAAACCACCACTTTTTAGTCTAGTTAAGTCAGACATCACTGCAGGTACACCCAATTTTTTCCCTAAATCAACCGCTAGTGTCCGTACATATGTCCCCTTTTGACAACCAACTTCAAAAAAGATTTTTTGTTGTTTTTTTTCCTGATCGTAAACTGTTGGACTGGTTTGTTTGAAATAGTCTACGGTCACTTGACGCTCAGGCCGTTTGACCGGTTCATTGTGCCGAGCGTAATCGTATAGACGGCGGCCGTTAACTTTAATAGCTGAGTACATCGGTGGGATCTGAATCTGCGTACCCGTCAACTCTCTCATCTTTTCGTCTATTTGGTCGGCAGATATTCGTTTTTCAATTTCTTCTTTAGTAATAATTTTTCCTTCAAGATCTTCAGTTTCGGTCGCAAATCCTAATGTGATCTCTCCTTGATATATTTTACCAGAATCCATTAAATAGTTAACGACCTTGGTTGCTTTTCCAATACATATTGGTAAAACGCCATCAACATTAGGATCTAGTGTTCCTGAATGACCAACTTTACCTGTTTTGAAGATTTTCCTGCACTTGAAAACTGCGTCATTACTTGTCATTCCTCTTTCTTTATATAAAGGCAAAATACCTTCCATCAAAATCCCCTCATTTTTGGTCACTAATTTTTTCTGTTCTAAAATTGGTTTACTTTAAAAGCAACCGCGTCTTTTTTTAAAAGAAAACCGCTACAAAACAATGTTTTGCAGCGACCTGTCGTCAAAGATGTTTTAGGTATGGGACAACTTGATTTTTCTAGTTATCCATCAAAACACCTTCAGTAATATCTATTGTTCCTCCTGATGCAGCTTACGCAACAATTCATCAATATGCTCACCATATCGTTCTGATTTATCCTGTTTGAATTCAATTTCTGGAGTAACATAAATACTTAATCTATGTCCCAGTTCTCCTCTGATCAAACCTGTGGCCCTTTTTAAGCCCTTGGCTGTTTTCTCCTGATCAGAAGCCAAATCAGACAAAATACTGTAATATATTGTCGCCTGCTGCAGATCACCAGTGACATCAACGCCTGTGATCGTCACACCTTGAATACGTGGATCACGGACACGTTTTTGCAATATATCATTGACTTCACGCTGAATTTCTTGCGCTAATCTGCCAACACGTATCTGTTGTGCCATCATTATCCTCCCTTAAATTCTTTTCAAGGTTAATAATAGCCGTCAGTCAGCTATTATCGAACTGGTACTTCTTCCATAATATATGACTCGATTTGATCTCCAACCTTGATATCATTATATTTTTCGATCATCAAGCCGCATTCATAACCTTGTTTAACTTGTTTAACATCATCTTTAAAACGTTTCAAACTAGCCAAATTACCCTCATAAATCACAATACCATCACGGATCACACGGACACCACTATCGCGTTGGATATAACCGTTAGTGACAAAACCGCCACCGATCGTACCAAGCTTAGAAACTTTATAAGTCTCACGGATCTCAACTTGACCTGTGATTTTTTCTTCATATTCGGGTTCAAGCATTCCCTTCATAGCAGTCTCTATCTCATCGATTGCTTTATAAATAACATTATGCAAACGAATATCAACTTTATCAGACTCGGCTTGAGCACGGGCACGCGGTGTAGGACGAACATTAAAACCGACAATAATTGCGTTAGAAGCCTCTGCTAAAGTAACATCACTTTCATTAATAGCACCAACAGCTTCATGAATAATATTGACCCGGACACCTTCAACATCGATTTTCTTAAAACTTTGTGCCAAAGCCTCTACAGAGCCTTGAACGTCTGCCTTAATGATCACGCTAACTTCTTTCATTTCCCCTTCTTTTAAAGTATCAAACAAATTGTCCAAAGTCACATGGTTAGTCTTTTGACGTTCACGTAAAACTGCTTGTTCAGCACGTTTTTCACCGGCCGCACGTGCAGTTTTTTCATCACCAAAGGCTACAAATCTGTCCCCTGAATCAGGGACGTCACTGAGTCCAGTAATTTCAACAGGAGTTGCCGGAGTTGCTTCCTTGATTCGTTTGCCACGAGCATTTGTCATCGTCCGAACGCGACCAAAGGTATCTCCAACAACGATTGGATCACCAGTATGCAACGTACCTTGCTGTACAAGCAGTGAAGCAACTGGGCCCTTGCCTTTATCCAAACGTGCTTCGATCACAGATCCAGCCCCATGTTGTTCTGGGTTAGCCTTTAATTCAAGCATTTCAGATTCTAGTAAGATCATATCCAATAATTCATCAATGTTTTTACCAAATTTGGCAGAAATTTCAACGAAAATCGTATCGCCGCCCCAACTTTCAGGGATCAACTCATATTCAGCCAGCTGTTCCATAACATGATTAGGGTTAGCTCCCGGCTTATCGATCTTATTCACAGCTACGATTATCGGTACATCAGCAGCTTTAGCATGGTTGATGGCCTCGATCGTCTGCGGCATAACACCATCATCTGCAGCAACTACCAGAATAGTAATATCAGTGATATCCGCACCACGAGCACGCATATTAGTAAAGGCAGCATGACCTGGAGTATCCAAGAATGTGATCGTCTTATCATCATGATGCAATTGATAAGCACCGATATGCTGCGTGATACCTCCAGCTTCTCCCTCAGTAATATGAGAATTACGCAACCTATCAAGCAAGGTTGTTTTACCATGGTCAACATGTCCCATGATCGTAACAACTGGTGGTCTTGATACTAAATGCTCTTGGTTTTTCTGTTCATCTTCAAAGAACTTGTCGATATCAGAAACATCAACTTGAACTTTTTCTTCAGCTTCGATCCCATAATCTGCAGCCAAGATCTCAATCGTATCCTTATCAAGAGATTGGTTTTGGTTGACCATCACGCCCATCATGAAGAGTTTCTTGATGATCTCAGCAGGTTCACGGTGAATCTTTTTTGCAATATCAGCTACATTCATCCCGACTGTATAGATCAATTTGTCTGGCAATGGTTTATTCTTACGTTGTGAAACAGGATTATGCTTGATCTTCACATTGCGATTATTCTTGCGGTTATTATTGCGCCGATTCTTCTTTTTAAAATTCTTGTTACGATTGTTATTGTTGTTATTTGAATTGTTAAAACGATTATTTGAACGCGGGTTTCCTGAGCGTACATTACGCGTTCCATTATTTTTGGAGCTATTTTCATTCTTAGAATGATTATTTTGATTATTTACCGGACGGTTATTTGAACCATTATGTTCAGGTTTGCCTGAATTATGGTTTTGACTATGCTGTTTTGAGCCGTTATTTCTGGCATTTCTATTTCCATTCTGTTGATTTTTTGGAGCAACGGCCTTTTTAGCATGCTCATTTTTCTTATTGTTATTTGTTTTTTGCGCAGGAGCTTTTTTCTTAGGTTGATAAAATTCCCGAATCTGCCGCTCTTCGTTTTCACCTAAAACCGACATATGATTTCCAACACTAAAACCCTTATCTTCTGCAACTTTAATAATATCTTTGCTGTTTACATTTAATTCTTTCGCTAACTCATAAATTCGTTTTTTGCTCATACCATCAACCTCCGATTAGATTCTGCGGAGCATCTGTCCGACCGCAACGAATCAAACGATACTCCGTTTGATCCGCCTAAGTCGACAGTAACTCAAGCATTTTACGACCGAAGCCCCTATCAGTCACAGCGATCACACTTCTTTTTTGTCCGATCGCATTACTAAGCTCAAGCTCGTTAAAAGCTTGAGATAAACTAACATTATAGCTACGGCACTTGTCATTAAATCTTTTACGTGTATTTTCGGCACAGTCACTTGCTACAAAAACTACAGTGACCTTTTGTGCGCGCACTTGTTTTAGAACCATGTCTGTTCCCGTGGTAATTTTTCTAGCTCGTTGTGCGAGACCCAGCAGATTCAAAACTTTTTGTTTATTTTCCATCGCCAAATAATTCCATCCGTGCAACCTGATGATCAACGTAGGCAATTAATTCTTCATAAAATGAAGGATCGATTTTAATACCAAAGGTCTTATCAAAAGTTTTGTCTTCACGTGCTTTTTTCGCAATAGCTACATCTAAACGAATATACGCACCACGGCCCTGTTTTTTTCCAGTCGGGTCGATACTAACTTCATTTTCTTTGTTCTTAACGACTCGGACTAATTCTTTTTTAGGAAACATTTCGCCAGACACAATATCCTTACGCATTGGAATTTTTTTTGCCATTGTAGGCCACCTCCTAAACTAATTATCAGAATCCGGATTGGCATCGTTTGTTTCAGCAGAAGCTTCTATTGAAATTTCCTTGCCATCGTCTTCAACTTGTGTTTGTGTATCACTTTCTTGTTCTGGTGTATCATCTTGTACAGCAAACTCAGCGGATACTTTCTGCTCATCAAGTTCTTGCATATCAGATTCAGATTTAATATCGACCTTATAGCCGGTTAATCTTGCAGCCAAACGAACATTTTGTCCACGTTTGCCGATTGCCAAAGAAAGTTGATCATTTGGCACAACAACAGTACATACGTGCTCATTTTCAGGGTCAAAGCGGACTTCCAAAACATCTGCGGGATTCAAAGCATTAGAAATAAAGTCTGCCGGTTCCTCTTCCCACTGGACGATGTCCATATTCTCGCCTTTAAGTTCATTAACGATCGTTTGGATCCGTTCCCCCCGCGGGCCAACACAAGTTCCGACTGGATCAACGTTTTCATTGTTGGAACGCACGGCTACTTTAGCTCGGTCACCTGCTTCTCGCGCAATTGAAACAATTTCAACAGTTCCATCATAAATCTCAGGGATCTCCTGCTCAAATAATCGCTTCAAAAGATCCGGATGTGAACGGCTAACAAACACTTGTAGTCCCTTGGAAGAATTTTCAACTTTGTAAATGTAAACCTTGATTCGATCATGGGAATTGTACTCTTCACCTTCGATTTGATCTTGACGCGATAACAAAGCTTCGACCTTACCCAAGTTAACATAAATATAACGATTATCCCGCCGTTCAACTTCACCAGTTACAATTTCATTTTCATATTGAATGTACTGATTATAGATAATGTTATGTTCTTCTTCACGTACTCTTTGCATGATCACTTGCTTAGCAGTTTGAGCTGCGATCCGTCCAAAATCTTTAGGTGTAACTTCAAAACGGATAGTGTCGCCAACTTCATAAGCCTTATTCAAATCAAGAGCATCTTTTAAACTAACTTCCAAACGAGAATCAAAGACTTCATTTACGACTTCCTTGACTGCATAGACATGGATGTTGCCCTTAGCTTTATCAAATTCAACTTCTACATTCTGAGCCTGCCCATAATTACGTTTATAAGCAGAAACCAATGCATTTTCTAACGCTTCGATCACAATTTCTTTTTTGACGCCCTTTTCAGTTTCTAAAGAATCTAAGGCTTCAAGTAATTCCTTGCTCATTTTATTTTACTCCTTGTTTTAAACTTTACTAAAATTCGATTGCTAAGCGCGCTTTGGCAACTTTTTTGCGTGGAATAACAACTTCCTTTGTCCGAGTTTTATCACGATATTCTATCGTTAACTCGTCAGCTGTCAAGTTGACCAAATGCCCTTCATATCGCTTATTGCCAGCAACCTTTTCATACAAAGTTACGAAAATATTTGCTTGCTTTTCAGCAGCTTTTTCAAAATCTTTGTCTTTTTTTAAAGGACGCTCTGCCCCAGGAGAAGAAACCTCCAAGTAGTAAGCTTGTTGAATCGGATCTGGGTCGCAAGCATCCAACTTTTCACCAAGTTCATCACTGACCAATGCACATTCATCGATCGTGATACCACCTTCTTTATCAATAAAGACCCGTAAATACCAATTCTGACCTTCCTTAACAAATTCAACATCAACTAATTCAAAATGATATTTTCCCAAGATAGGTGTTACTAAATCTGATACCGTTTCAACGACACTGCTCACGCCTTGTCCTCCTTGTCAATAAAATTTTATGCTAAAATAATCTTTCTCTGATCGTTTCCAATAAAAAGAGTGAGCATTTCTGCCCACTCATTACGAGTTATCGAGTTATCAAGTTACTGTTTAAATCTTAGCATAGTCCCCTAAAAAAAGCAAGTCAATCAGCTTTATGACACCATTACAGCCGCTGATCTCTCAGTTTTAAAATAAATTATCAAACAAACTAAGCTGATTTTCGTCAGGGAGATCATCTAAAACATGATTTTCAGTCATATATTCAATCAAAGTATTAGAAACTTTACCTCTTTTTGACAAATCTTCTTTAGATAGAAATTCTTGTTCTTCACGTGCAGCAACGATTTGTTTAGCAGCATTCAAGCCTAAACCTGGAATGGCTGATAATGGTGCTAATAAAGTATCTCCGTCAATAATTAACCAGTCAGCTGCGTCGGAACGCTTGAGATCGACCATCTTAAACTTGAAGCCGCGTTCAAGCATTTCATTGGCTAATTCTAAGACTGTCAGCAAATTCTTTTCCTTAGTCGAAGCATCATTACCCTTGGAATTGATTTCGGACATCGCTGCTTTAACAGATTCTTTACCATGTACCATTGAGACCAGGTCAAAGTCATCCGCACGAACAGAAAAATATGCTGCATAATAAACCAATGGGAAATAAACTTTAAAGTAGGCGATCCGCAACGCCATCAAAACGTAGGCAGCCGCATGGGCTTTCGGGAACATGTACTTGATTTTTAAACAAGCCCCAATATACCATTCAGGAACTTCAGCTTCACGCATTTTAGCTTGCCATTCGTCAGGGATCCCACGCCCTTTTCTAACATGTTCCATGATCTTAAACGCCAGATCAGATTCAACACCCATGTGGATCAGATCCATCATAATATCATCACGACAACCAATAACTTCTGGCATGGCGACGGTTTTATTTTTGATCAATTCTTCAGCATTTCCTAACCAAACATCAGTCCCGTGTGAAAGACCCGATATTTTTAATAGTTCGGCAAAAGTTTTTGGGTGTGTTTGATCCAACATACCCCGAACAAAACGTGTTCCAAATTCAGGGATCCCTAAAGTACCAGTTTTAGACTGGATCTGGTCTTCAGTTACTCCTAAAATATCTGTACCTGAAAACAAGGCCATGACTCCAGGATCATCCGTCGGTATCGATTTTGGTTCGATCCCAGAAAGATCTTGCAGCATTCTGATCATTGTCGGATCATCATGACCTAAAATATCCAGTTTCAAAATATTATCGTGAATCGAATGGAAATCAAAGTGAGTTGTTTTCCATGTAGCACTGGTATCGTCAGCTGGATATTGAATCGGGGTAAAATCGTAAATATCCATATAATCAGGCACAACCAAGATACCAGCCGGATGTTGTCCGGTCGTTCGTTTAACACCGGTAGCCCCTTTAGCTAAACGATCGACTTCTGCGCTACGAATGTTTTGTTCAGTATCACGTTCATATGCTTTAACGTAACCATAAGCCGTTTTATCCGCAACCGTACCAATAGTCCCGGCACGATAAACATTCTTTTCACCAAACAAGACCTTTGTATAGTTATGCGCGATCGACTGATAGTCGCCAGAAAAGTTCAGATCAATATCAGGGACCTTATTTCCCTTAAAACCTAAGAATGTCTCAAAGGGGATGTCTTGGCCGTCTTTGACCAAGTGGGTTTTGCACTCAGGACAATCTTTGTCAGGTAAATCAAACCCTGACCCATATTCACCGTTTGTAAAAAACTGATTCCATTGGCAGTTAGGACAGCGATAATGCGGCGGTAAAGGATTAACCTCGGTGATTCCTGACATCGTAGCAACTAGGCTGGAACCAACAGATCCCCGAGAACCAACCAAATAACCATCTTTATTAGATTTATAAACTAATTTTTGAGAAATCAAGTAAATCACAGAAAAACCATTACCAATAATCGATTTTAATTCCTTAGCCAAACGATCTTCGACGACCTCTGGTAATTTATTTCCATACAACTCATGAGCCTTATTCATAGTCAAATTTTTTATATCATCTTCAGCGCCTGGCATTTTAGGTGTGTACAGCTTGTCTTTCACAGGTGAGATCTCATCACACATCTCTGCGATCTGTGTGGGAGAATCCACGACAACTTCCTCGGCTGTTTCTTCACCTAAAAAGGCAAATTCATCCAGCATTTCATCAGTAGTACGAAAATGGGCATCAGGGAGCTGACGTAATCTGTTCAGCGGATTAGCACCACTTTGTGAGTGGATCAAGATCTTACGGTAAATCGCATCTTCTTTATTCATATAGTGGACGTCACCAGTTGCTGCTACAGGGATTTTTAATTCATGAGCTAGCTGGATCATATTTTTAATAATTTCTTCCAAATTAGCTGTATCTTTGACTAGTTCCTGTTCGAGTAAAGGGGCGTATAGCGGTTTAGGCTGAATTTCAAGGTAATCATAGTAGCGTGCTTTTTCCTTAGCAGTTTCATAACCCTTTTGCATCATAGCAGTGAAAACTTCTCCATTTGCACATGCTGATCCGACCAACAACCCTTCCCGATACTTATTTAAAATTGACCGAGGTATTCTGGGAACTCGATAGAAATAATCTGTCATTCCCGCAGATACAGCTTTAAACAGATTCTTTAAGCCGTCCTGAGTTTGAGCCAATATGACTGCATGAAAGGGATGTTCATGCTTATAGGCATCATTTTCACCAGCATGATCATTCAGTTGATCATGATACTCAACTCCAAACTTCTCAACTGCGTCTTTAAGCATCGCAAAGTAAATAAATCCTGTCGCTTGTGCATCATAAATCGCACGGTGGTGATGTTCAAGGTTAACATTCAATTTTTTGGCCAGATTGTTTAGCTGAAATCTCTTCATTTCCGGGTACAAAACCCTCGCAAATGGCAAAGTGTCGATCCAAGGCTCCGAAATTTCTGCCAAATTATGACGTGCATACCCAGTATTCATGAAATCTACATCAAAAGTTGCGTTATGTCCGACAATAATGGTGCCTTTACAAAATTCTTGGAACATTTTGAAAACTTCTTCTTCGCTCTTTGAGCCTTTAACCATGTCATCGGTAATACTAGTTAAATTGATCGTAGTCTGCGACAAAGGATGACCAGGATCGATAAATTGCTCAAAAGTATCGATCACATTACCATCTTTCATTTTAACAGCCGCCAACTCAATAACTTTATCATAGCGAGCTGATAAACCTGTAGTTTCAGTATCAAAGACAACATATGTGGCATCTTTAAGTAAAACATGCTGGTCGTTATAAGCGATGGGTGTCCCGTCATCGACCACGTTAGCTTCAACACCATATAAAATCTTGACCCCATTTTGTTCGCCGGCACTATGAGCTTCAGGGAAGGCCTGCAGTGTTCCATGGTCGGTCACCGCGATTGCTTTTTGTCCCCAGTCGGCAGCTTGTTTGACATAACTAGAAATGCTATTAGTGGCATCCATCGCACTCATATTTGTATGCAGATGTAATTCGACTCTTTTTTTATCAGTTGGCGCCAGATCTTGACGTTTGGGGTGAGAAACAGAGTTTAAGTCATAAGCATTCACGACCAGATCGTGCATATAAGTATCTTCCTGTACACTGCCACGAACTTTGATCCAGCTGCCTTCTTCGATCGCAGCAAACATCGCTTCATCATTTTCATCACGCGAAAACTTCTTTACAACAAACGAAGAACTATAATCTGTGATTTTTAAGATCAATAATTGTCTTTCAGACCGTAAGACACGTACCTCCTTATCGAAGACATAGCCTTGAATTACAACTGAACGCTCTTCTTCCGTGATGTCGACCATTTGGCGCGGTTCAATATCACTTGAGATTTTCTTACCCAGTTGAATTGGACCATCGATCTGAGGAAGTTCTTTTTTATTCTTACGAGCCTCTTTTTGTTGATTTTGTTTCTGGATCGCTTGAATAGCCTTTTGTGCAAGTTCTGCATCACTTTTAGCCTTTTTTTCCTTGTATTCGTCTATTTTATCCTGGGAGGCAGATTCATCCACTAAAGTCGTAATATTTTGCGGCGGAAAACCAACCTTACGATAGGTATCTTCTATCGGACCTAAAGCCTGATTAACTAAAAAATCCTTGATTATTTCATTATCTGCAAGTAACATGACACGTCCATCCTGCAAATAAGGCACTTTTCCCTCACATAGACTTTGTGTCAAGTTAGACCGCAAACCGCTATTAGCGATAACCCACTGCCAATAATCGCCTAACTTTCGATTCGTTACTTCAGGAGCCGTCGCATTAATTGCGATCGTTGTTTGTGCTATTCCTTGAAAAGCAGAACTTAAATGTTGTTGCAACTGAATAAATAATTGAAATGGCAAAATATCAGTTAAATTTATTATAAAATCCCAGCGCTTAGACACTTGATGAACTTCAACACGAGAAATACTGCCATTTTCAAAATAGCCTGTGTCTTCTGGCTGCAACTGCAGATCGATCTGCTGCAATAACTTAGTCAGCATCTCTTTTTTACTTAATTCCAAATTTGCTCCCCTCTCTCCTAGATTTTGTTCCATTACTTATTTACGGATACTGTTTCATCTTCTATAGATAAAGACAGCCGAAACATTAAACGCGTTTCGGCCTGTCAATTTCTATTGTTCTTGATCTGCATTAAGCAAAATACTAAGTGAACTCAAAAGTTCTCCTGTCTGAACTTCCAATGTTTCACCAGTTTTACGTAATTTGATTTCAACGATCTGCTCGGCAGCCTTCTTCCCCACCGTGATCCGTACTGGCAAACCGATCAAGTCTGCATCAGCAAACTTAACGCCCGCACGTTCTTTTCGATCATCCAGTAAAACTTTGTAACCGGCCTGTTCCAGCATTTCTGTAACGTGCTCCGCTAAATCAGCTTGTTCGGCCTTTTTACTGTTAACTGGGACCACGTGAACATCAAATGGAGCTAAAGAACGTGGCCAGATAATACCATTATCATCACAATGCTGCTCAACAATGGCTGATAAAAGGCGTGAAACACCAATTCCATAGCAGCCCATCTTGACTGGGACCTGACGTCCATTTTCATCCAAGACAGTAGCACCCATATCTTTTGAATAACGTTCTCCAAGCTTAAAGATATGCCCGATCTCGATCCCGTGTTGAAATTTCAAAACTCCTTCGCCATCCGGAGAAATATCTCCCTCTTGAACTAGACGCAGGTCAGTGTATTCGGCTACCTCAAAATCTCGACCAATATTAGCATTCAAATAATGGAAGCCGTCTTCATTAGCACCAACGCCAACGTTAACCATACCTTCTACATCCAAATCGGCAATTACCTTGAGATCAGTAATACCAATTGGCCCTAGAGATCCAAAACCGGCACCAAAATATTCTTGAGCTTCCTCGTTAGTTCCTGGACGAACATCCAAAGCTGAAAAGTAGTTTTTCAATTTTGTTTCATTGACCTGATCATCACCGCGCATCAAAACAACAACAGCTTCACCATCGATCACATATAATAATGTTTTAACTTCGCTGCTTGTTTCGATCTGTAAATATTGTGCGACTTCATCGATCGTTTTGGCACCAGGTGTTGCAACTTTTTCAAGTTTTTGTGGTGTTTCATGTGACTTTTTAGCAACTCGAAGATTTTTAGCCATTTCTAGATTAGCCGCATAATCACTTGCGTCAGAGTAAACAACGACATCTTCACCGATCGGAGCCATCGCCATAAATTCCTTAGAATCTTTTCCTCCCATTTGACCAGAATCAGCTAAGATCCCACGAAAGTTTAAACCAGTCCGTTCAAAGATCCTAGTATAAGCCTGATTCATATTTTGGAAAGTTTGATTTAAGCTTTCATCATCAACATGAAAAGAATAAGCATCCTTCATCAAAAACTCACGCCCGCGTAATAAGCCAAACCGTGGTCTTCTTTCATCGCGGTATTTCATTTGAATCTGATATAAAGTTAACGGTAATTTTTTATATGATTTGATAGTATCGCGAATAATAGAAGTAAATGTTTCCTCATGAGTTGGGCCTAAAATCAATTCACGCTCATGACGATCCTTTAATTTATAAAGATCTGGGCCATATGCCTCGTACCGTCCGGTTTCTTTCCAAAGTTCCGCCGGCAAAACAGCTGGGACTAACATTTCAACTGCATTGATCTTATCCATTTCTTCGCGAATAATTTTTTCAATATTTTGCAGGACCATATTCGCTAATGGCAAATATGCATACATTCCCGCTGTGATCTGCTTAATATATCCAGCCCGCAGCATTAACTGATGACTTTTAGCCTCAGCATCGCTAGGCACTTCTTTTAAAGTTGGGATCAACAATTGCGATTGTTTCATGTACTAACTTTCTCCTCTCAGTTCTCAAACAAATAATACCTAGAAAAAATATCGTTGAATATCATTCCAAGTGACTAATATCATTAAAAGCATCATAAACCCAAAACCAATCAATGTGATCAAGGTTTCTTTACTTGGATCAAGTGGTTTACCGCGAATTGCTTCAATAATATTCAGTAATAGTTTACCACCATCTAACGCTGGGATCGGCAATAAATTTACGATCCCTAAATTGATCGATAAAAAGGCCAGCAGATTGATAACACTGATAAGCCCATATTTAGTTGCTTGTTGAGTGAACGAATACATTGCGACTGGCCCACCCAAATCATTCAGACTAAAACCGTGGAACATATTGACCAGCGCATCCCAAACGGCTTTCATCACAGAGTATGTCTGAGTGAAACCGTAAGTAATGATCCCCCCGAATGAATGATCAACTTTTTGACCGGCTTGGATCCCGATCATTCCTACTTTTTGACCACCAGAATTTTGTGATTTAGGCGTCAAAGTAACTTGCTGTTTCTTATTATCACGATTTATGGTCAATTCTGTTTTCTTACCTGCTCTACTTCCAATAGCAGTAGACAAAGAATCCCAAGAAGCCGTTTTTTTACCTTCAACGGCAACGATCTTATCACCCTTTTTTAGGCCTGCTTTTTGAGCCACAGAGTTTTCTTGCACAGCCCCAACTGTATTGATCGTTGTCACAGAACCACCTTGAATGCCAGCAATCAAAATAAAGGCCAAAATCGCTAAAAGAAAGTTATTCACTGGACCAGCAATATTTGTTAGGATCCTCCTGATCAAACTTGCTGATTGATACTGAACATTACGTGGAGCAATTTGTACTTCCGTGCCATCTGTTTCAATAATCATAGCGTTAGGCTTAACATTGAAGCGACGCAGCTTTTCTTCATCACCATTTTCGTATCCTTCGATATATAAATCATCGATCAGGTCCCATTCAGTCACTTCAATCGGCAAACCGTTCAATAAACTGACTTTATGGCTAGTATTAATTTTTTCAACCTCTTCATCTTGATCTAAAATCAAATTAACAGGCATCCCTTTTTGCAAGGTATCCTCATCATCTTCTAGACCGGCCATGCGGACATAACCACCCAAAGGCAAGATCCTGATCGTATAGGTCGTTCCATTTTTATGAGTAGCAAATAACTTGGGACCCATGCCAATAGAAAATTCACGGACTAAAATACCAGATTTTTTTGCAACTATAAAATGTCCAAATTCATGGGAAGTCACAATGATCCCAAAAACAATTATAAAAGCGATGATCGTAATGAACATCTGCCACCATCCTTCCCACTGGGAAAATTTTATAAATTACAGTAAACCGCAAAAATGCATCAATGGCAAAACAAACAAAATTGAGTCGAATCGATCCAAGATCCCGCCATGTCCAGGCAAAATTTTTCCTGAATCTTTAACATCAAAATAACGTTTATAGGCCGACTCTGCCAAATCACCAAATTGACCGGCAACAGACAGGATCAGTACCAATAACAACATGAGCGGTAAACTGTATGTAAAATGTGCTTGTAAAAAGAAAACATAAAGTCCAACAACAATAACTGTGGCGATAGTACCACCGATAGAACCTTCCCAGGTCTTGTTAGGACTAATATTTGGCGCCAATTTATGCTTGCCTATCTTACGACCGATCATATATGCTCCACTATCTGTGATCCATACAATGAACAAAGCAAAGAAAATCATCCAAATACTGCTCTGTCTAGCACTCATCATATAGTGAAAACCCAGACCAATGTAAATCGAACCGATCGTTAATGCACCTGCATCATCAAACGAAAATCTGTTTCGCGTAAAAACACTATTAAGCAGCAAAAATAAAATCAAAAAGTATGCTAAATCAAAGTGTGTTACTTTTTCTGGGAGAAAACTCAGCCAAGCGTTAGGTACCAAAAATACGGCCGTTAAAAGATAAGAAATGATGGCTTCAAAAGAAACCAACAGTTTCTTCTTCATCATCAGTAATTCCGAAGTTCCCACTAAACCCATAGCCACAACTAAAATATTAAACGCTGTTCCTCCCACAAAAATAAGCGGGATAAAAATAGCCAAAGCAATTACGGCTGTTATAACTCTTTGTTTCATTTACTCTCATTTTCTCCTTTTTGTGTTTTGATTCCGCCAAAGCGTCTGTCACGCTGCTGAAATACCACGATATCATGGTACAAATTTTCCGGTAGGTAATCTGGCCAATAAGTATCTGTAAACACAAGTTCGCTATATGCGATCTGCCACAACAAGAAATTGGAGATCCTTTGTTCTCCGCTGGTCCGAATCAACAGATCCGGATCATTATAGGGTGTCAACTGACCAGTCAATAGGTATTTAGCGAACAAGTCCTCATCGATCTGTTCAGTTGTAACTTTATCATTTTTAACATCTGTGGCAATATTCTTGACTGCAGCAATAATTTCAGTCCGAGAACCATAGTTTAAAGCAAAATTTAATATCATCCCATCACAATCTTTAGTTTGCTCAATGGCATTATTAACTGCTTCTTGTGTCTTTTTTGGTAATTGTTCTTCATCCCCCATAACATTCACTCGAACATTATGTTTGATCAGTTCAGGAACAAAGCGATCAAAAAATTTAACAGGCAGATCCATCAGAAAGTTCACTTCATCTAAAGGACGTTTCCAATTTTCTGTTGAAAATGCATATAAAGTAAGAACTTTTACTCCTATTTTACTAGCCGCTTTAGTGATCGTTTCAACAACTTCCATACCTTGTTTATGCCCTGCAACTCGTGGCAAATGTCGCTGTTGCGCCCACCGTCCGTTGCCATCCATTATGATTGCAATATGTTTAGGGATCCTTTGAAGGTCCACTGCACTTTTTTCGCTCCGTTCCTGTGAATCTTTCTTTTTCTTATTACTGAACAAAGGGTACACCTCCTGAGTATCAACAAATATTGTATCAAAAAAAACACAAGAGAGGCAAAAACTTTCAAGAAAATTAGGAAAATACTAATTATTCTAAAAATTTCTGCCTCTCTTTTATGTTAGTTTATTTGAAGATCTACCCTTCAAGTACTTCTTTTTCTTTGTCGTCAGCTAATGCTTCAAGGTTTTTGATCGATTCGTCGGTAACTTTTTGTGCCTGTTCTTCAAGAGCATGAAGCTCGTCCTCGTTTAAGTCACCATCTTTTTCAGACTTTTTGAGCTGTTCCATCATATCTCGCCGAATATTACGTACAGCAACTTTACCGTCTTCAGCCTTTGCCTTAACTTGTTTAGCTAACTCTTTACGACGTTCTTCAGTCAATTGAGGAATAACTAATCTAATCGCAGAACCGTCATTGGCTGGGGAAATTCCTAAATCTGACGCAAGAATAGCCCGTTCAACTTCTTTTAAAGAAGATTTATCATAAGGCGTCACAAGCAAAACACGGGCCTCTGGAACGGTGATTTGTGCCATCTGATTTAACGGTGTATCAACTCCATAATATTCGACGTTGATCCGATTAAGCAGACTTGCATTAGCACGCCCTGCACGAATATTTCCTAACTCGCGCTGTAATGCATCTTCAGATTTTGACATTTTAGCTTGAGCTTCTTTGATGATCGGATTACTAATTTTCATAATCTATTTTCCCTCCACTGTAGTTCCAATGTTTTCGCCGAGAACAACCTTTTTGATGTTCCCATGTTCATTCATGTTGAACACAACCAACGGAATATCATTATCCATTGATAGAGAAGAAGCTGTCGTATCCATAACATGTAAACCTTTATTAATGATATCTAAATGAGTCAGTGTTTCAAATTTTTGAGCCTCTGGATCAAGTTTTGGATCGGCAGAATAAATGCCATCTACACCATTTTTGGCCATCAAGATAACATCAGCGTTGATCTCAGAAGCACGCAATGCAGCTGTGGTATCGGTAGAGAAGTACGGTGAACCTGTTCCACCAGCGAAAATAACAACACGATGTTTTTCCAAATGACGAATGGCTTTTCTCCGAATATAAGGCTCCGCGATCTGACGCATTTCAATCGAAGTCTGAACCCGAGTAGGAACACCAATTGTTTCAAGGTTGTCTTGCAATGCAAGAGCATTCATGATCGTTCCTAACATACCAATATAATCTGCTTGGGCACGTTCCATCCCCATTTGAGCCCCTGCTTCGCCACGCCACATATTTCCACCGCCGACAACGATAGCAATCTCAACGCCCAGATCGTAAACATCTTTCAATTCCTCTGCGACCTTACGAATTTCTGGGGGATTAATTCCATGTCCTTCCCTTCCGGCCAATGCTTCACCGCTAAGTTTGATAATTACACGTTTGTACTTGACTGACATGCTGCTCCTCCTAGTATCCATCCATATATTATGAATTCACGTTCACTGGACATTTTAGCACAATTTACCGCTTTATTGAACTAGTGCAAAATAAAAAACTATTTTACCGAATAACGATCAGTTCAAATAAAAACAATAATTGACTAAAGTATTTCTAATTACAATTATGTACAAAAAAAGTCCTTGAATCAACAAGGACCTAAAATTGGGTCTAAACTTTTTAGTGTTGATGAGCGTTCATCAGCACTATTTTTGTACAAAAAAGGACATCATTTGTCCTCATATGCTACGATTAAAGCGATAAAACCAAATCAAAGCGAGGTATAAATGATGTCCCAAACTGATTCTATCCTAAATTTACTCAATATCCAAGACCCAAATATCAAAATTTCAGCTTGTACTGATTTTTCACAGGCCGGAGTTCACGAAAAACTGCTTTCAGCTACGCTGACTTACCCCGTCGAACGCTGTGTTAATTGTGGTTCCACGAATCTTGTTCAGAATGGGACCCGCCTGACCAAGATGAAACTGCCCAGCCTAGGTGAACAACCGCTCCGCATGAACCTGCGCAAACAGCGTTATCTGTGCCGAACTTGCCACCATACTTTTAGCGCGCAGACGCAGCTCGCTCCGCCTCGGCACTCGATCACCCGCCAAGCAGTCCACGAAATCGCGACTTTAGCTAAGAACTCACTGCCAGTCAAGACGATCAGCCAGGCCGTGGGGATCTCAGCTTCCTCGGTTCAACGGATCTTGTATAAGGATCAGCGGGCTTTAGTAACGCCAAAAGAGCTGCCGACAGCTCTCAGCTTTGACGAATTTCGTTCAACTAAGAACTGCTTTTCTTTTATCTGCATTGACGCAAAAACACATGATTTGGTCGCCTTATTGCCAGATCGTCTCTCGCAGACGATCCGCGAGTATTTCACCAATACTTATACACTTTCTGAGCGTCAAAAAGTTCAACTGGTGACCATGGATCTGAATGCACAGTATCAGACTTTCGTCCGTCGTCTTTTTCCTAACGCACTGATCGTCTTTGACCGTTTCCATATTGTTCAGTTAGCGGGTCGGGCACTTGACCATGAACGGCTGCGTGTTTTAAAAGGGATCAACGACCACCACGACCGCAACTATAAAGTTTTAAAAAGCAACTGGCGCTTATTCCACTTAGCTGAAAATCAACTTGAGACCTCCCAGGTTAAATATTATCGGGGATTAAATGAATACACGACTGCCCAAAATGTGGTCGATCTGGGACTCAAGAATTTTCCACAGTTCGCAGAAAACTATCAGACCTATCAAACGATCTTAACCTTTATTCGCAACCGCGATCGGGCTACTTTACAACAATTAGTTATGAACTACCGTCCCAATGGTACTGAAATGGATACCGTCATGAGGACCATTCAAAAGAACTACTTAGGGATCAGGAACGCTTGTCTCTATGACTACTCTAATGGGCCGTTAGAGGGGATCAATCGCAAGATCAAAGAACTTAAACGTAGCTGTTACGGATTCAGTAACTTAAGGCATTTCTTTATCCGCATCAAATTGATCCATGCCTAAGATAAAAAATTTAGGTCAACACTGTGGGAGGCAGGTGCGGGCCCATTTCGCTACGCTTCGGACCCGCACCTGCCTCCCAACCCAAACACTTTAATCTAGCTATGGCAGTAAAAAAAGAACCCTACCATAAAGATAGAGTTCTATGGACCATCAACACTATTTGACAAAGTCCCCTAAAATTACTATTTACGACGGCGTTCTGGGATACGAGCTGCCTTACCTTGCAATGCACGCAAGTAGTACAACTTAGCACGACGAACACGACCGTTACGAATAACTTCAATTTTATCAACACGTGGTGAGTGAACTGGGAAAGTACGTTCAACCCCTACACCGCTACTGATTTTACGAACAGTGTATGTTGCAGAAATACCTTCGCCACGGCGTTTGATAACAACACCTTCAAACATCTGAATACGTTCACGCTTACCTTCAACGATACGTGCATGTACACGAACTGTATCGCCTGGGCGGAAATCTGGAATATCATCACGCAGTTGAGACTGTGTGAGCTTTTCAATTAATGGATCAACTGACATTACTTTTCTTCCTTTCACCGACATTCATGTCCAGTCGCAGCGGAATATCGTTAATATGGCCTAACAGCCAGATATTAGTTTAGCATAACAATTAGTCTGTGTAAATAAGTTTTTCAGACTTTTCAAGCTAAAAAGCTGTCAACTTTTGTTAAGAACGCTTTTGCTTGAACAAACTTATCCAGTGCTTTTCTTTTTCTGATAGTTGGCGCTCTTCCAACAAATCAGGACGTCGCTGATATGTTTTATAAAGAGCTTCTTTTTGTCTCCATTCCGCGATCTTTTGATGATTGCCAGATAGCAGAACGTCTGGAACTTTCAGGCCGCGAAAATCAGCTGGTCTGGTATACTGTGGATATTCTAATAATCCGGAAGAAAATGAATCATCTGGTGCTGAAGCACTATTGCCTAAGACTTCCGGTAAAAGTCTGACAGTTGCATCGATCATGACCATTGCTCCTAATTCTCCACCCGTTAAAACGAAATCACCAATAGAAAACTCATCAGTCACTAACCGTTTTATTCTTTCATCATAACCTTCATAATGCCCACAAATAAAAGTCAACTGCGGTTCTTTAGCAAGCTCTTCGGCCGCTTTTTGATCAAATTTGCGGCCTGCAGGATCTAATAAGATCACTCGACCTAAACTTCCACGTTTTTCATTAACATCTGCAAGAGCGTCATAAATAGGCTGTGCTTGCAATAACATTCCTGCACCGCCGCCATACGGATAATCATCCACGTGGTTTTGTCGATCCGTAGTAAAATCGCGGAAATTTGTTAGGCTAACATCTAAAATATTTTTTTCAACTGCTTTCCCGATAATAGAAGAAGAAAGTATTCCACCAAACATCTCGGGAAACAGACTTAAAATATCTATTTTCATTGTTCATCCAATCCTTCAAGCCAATCAACTATCACACACTGTTGCTCAAGGTCTACCTTTTTAATAACATCTTTGATAGCGGGCAATAATACTTCCTTGCCATTTGGCCGTTTCACTACCCACACATCATTAGCTCCTGTCTCCATTACCTCAGAGATAGTACCTAGAAGCTCATCTTCTAAAGAATAAACCTCTAGGCCAATTATTTCCCGGTAATAATAGGCGCCTTCTTCAAGCGGAGATTGCTGTTCGCTAGTGATCTGCAGTTGAGCACCCTTGTACTTTTCCACCTCGTTAATATCATTAATTTCTTCAAAAGCTAATATTTCAAATTGCTTTTGTGACCAGTGGCGCTTGACTGTTAATTTGACGGGAGAACTATTTTTTTGTGACACGTATAATACTTGCCCAGGTACAAAACGTTCTTCCGTGAAATCTGTAGTTGCTAAAACCTTGACCTCACCGCGAATTCCATGAGTATTTACAATTTCTCCAACATTAAAATAAGTCATAAACACACTCCTAAAAAAGAAAGCCCCTGTCCAAAACTTATGTGTCTGAACAAGAGGCTCTAAACTATTTGATTATTATTGGTCCACGATGTTTAACCGCACTCTTGCAGAACCATTTAAGTGGACACTGTAAACGATCGTTCGAATAGCTTGCGCAACACGACCATGCTTGCCAATAACACGACCAACATCAGCCGGTGCTACGGATAAATTAAAATTTAAAAAGTGTGCATCCCGTTGTGTTTCGATAGAAACAGCGTCTGGGTCTGCAACAAGAGGTTTAACAATCGAAATAATTAATTGCTTCACATCTGCTTCATTCATTTAATTTACCTTATTTCTTAGCTAACTTACTTTCGTGGAACTGCTTCATGATACCTTCCTTAGAAAGGATATTACGTACTGTATCTGAAGGTTGTGCTCCATTACCTAACCATTCCAAAATACGATCTTCTTTCAAAACAACTTCTTCTGGTTTAGTCAAAGGATTATATGTGCCGACCGTTTCGATTTGGCGACCATCACGTGGTGCACGTGAATCAGCGACGACGATACGGTAAAATGGACGCTTCTTGGAACCCATCCGCTTCATACGAATTTTAACTGCCATACTCTAACACCTCCTACATATTTTCTCAACGTTTATAAATATAACAGTTATTCTCTTGCCTGTAAAGGAAAATTTCTTGACACATGAATTATTTTTGTCTTGTCAACTAAAAAATGATGGGTTTAAGCAAAATTATCTGCGTTTGCGCGCTTTTTTCAGCTTCTTCAACTTTTTCTTTTTATTTTTACGAGCCATTTTATTCATCGTCATTTTAGCCATTTTTCCTTGCATGCCGCTACCAAATAAGTTTTCCATCCCTGAAAAATTTCCATTGGAAACTTTGGCCATCATATCGCGCATCTGTTTAAACTGTTTGATCAGCCGATTAACTTCTTGGACAGAACGACCAGAGCCAGCAGCAATCCTCCTTCTACGACTCGGCTTTAAAATATCAGGATCTTCACGTTCTTGCGGCGTCATCGAATAAACGATTGCTTTAGTATGGTCCATGTCTTTGGGGTCGATCGAAGCATTCTTTAAAGCAGAATTATTTGCCATACCAGGGATCATTTTCATAATATCTTCCATAGAGCCCATATTTTGTACTTGATCTAATTGCTCAAGAAAGTCATTAAAGTCAAAAGTATTGGCCCTCATCTTTTCTTGCAGATCTTGGGCTTTCTTTTCATCATAATCCCTTTGAGCTTTTTCGATCAGCGTCATCATGTCGCCCATACCCAAAATTCTGGAAGCCATCCGATCTGGATAAAAGACGTCTAAATCAGCCATCTTTTCACCCTGACCGATAAATTTGATTGGTTTGCCAGTCACAGCACGGATCGAGAGGGCCGCACCACCCCTGGTATCACCATCAAGCTTAGTCAAGATAACACCAGTGATATTTAATTGCTCATTAAAACCTTCGGCAACTTCCGTAGCATTCTGCCCTGTCATCGAGTCAACCGTCAATAAGACTTCATCTGGACTTGCGAGTTTTTGAATGTCGGCAAGTTCTTGCATCAGTTTTTCATCGATCTGCAAACGTCCGGCTGTATCAATAAACACATAGTCGTTTTTATTTTCTTCGGCGACTTTTAAGCCTTCTTCAACGATCTTGACAGGAGAAACATCAGTCCCCATATCAAAAACAGGCAAATCATTTTCAGCGCCCAGAGTTTTCAACTGATCGATAGCAGCTGGACGATAAACATCGGCTGCGATCATCAGAGGTCGAGCATTTTGTTCATTTTTTAATTTCAATGCCAGTTTGCTGGCCGTAGTAGTTTTACCAGCCCCTTGCAAACCAACCATCATAATAACAGTCGGGATCTTAGGCGACTTATTTAAGGGTACTGCTTGCTCCCCCATCACCTTGACCAGTTCTTCGTTAACGATTTTTACTATCTGTTGTGCCGGAGTTAAACTTTCAAGGATCTCGGCCCCAACAGCGCGACCACGCACAGTCTTAACGAAATCCTTGACCACACCAAAATTAACATCGGCTTCTAAAAGAGCTAAACGTATCTCACGCATTACTTCTTTTACATCTGACTCACTGATCTTACCTTTGCGGCGTAACTTGCCGATCGCATTTTGTAATCTTTCAGTCAATCCTTCAAATGCCATTATTTATCCTCGCTTTCATCCCTGATCTTCTGTATCTTCTATCAACGAGATCAACTTTAATAAACGTTGGTCATTTTGATAGTATTGATTAACGTATTCTACCAGAGAATCTATTCTTTTATTTCGTTCTAAAAAATCACGGTATAAATGTAATTTATTTTCATATTTTTCTAAAGTCTGTTCGGTCCTCTTTATATTATCATAAACAGCTTGGCGTGAAACATCAAAATTTTCAGCAATTTCACCTAATGAATAGTCTTCACGATAATATGAACCAATGTATTGCATCTGTTTATTTGTCAAAAGTTCCTCGTAAAAATCAAACAATGCATTGATACGATTAGTTTTTTCTAATTCCATCACTTTTCACCTATTCTGCTGGTTGTGCAACTAGATCTTTAAACAAACCGTAAACAAATTTTTCTGCGTCAAATTCGCGCAAATCATCCATCTGTTCACCCAATCCGACCAATTTAACAGGTAAATGGAGCTCGTTTCTGATCGCCAAAACGATCCCGCCTCTAGCAGTACCATCTAATTTGGTTAAAACGATCCCGCTAACTTCAGTCACATCTTTAAACTGCTTGGCCTGTGTCAACGCATTTTGTCCAGTCGTAGCGTCCAAAGCAAGTAAAACTTCCTGTGGACTTTCTGGTAATTCTCTTTGGATCACACGTTTGATTTTAGCCAACTCATTCATCAAGTTTACTTTATTCTGCAACCGACCAGCAGTATCGACCAATAAAACATCATAATCATCATTTTGTGCTTTTTTGACCGCATCAAAAACCACAGCTGCCGGATCACTTTGTGCTTGCTTTTTAACAATATCAACATTGA
Source organism: Ligilactobacillus acidipiscis (assembly GCF_900116935.1). Classification (NCBI taxonomy): domain Bacteria; kingdom Bacillati; phylum Bacillota; class Bacilli; order Lactobacillales; family Lactobacillaceae; genus Ligilactobacillus; species Ligilactobacillus acidipiscis. The sequence continues at coordinate 1,156,759 of NZ_LT630287.1, read as the reverse complement.
CCCTTTGCGCCCATTCGTCTAACTGTTCGATCGCACCCGCTCTAAATGTATCACAGGCCGCTAATAGAACTTTCTTGCCTTCTTTTTGATACTTATGAGCTAATTTACCGATCGTAGTGGTCTTACCAACACCATTGACGCCGACAAATAAAAAGACTGTCGGACCGCTCTTAGCAAAATGCAAGGAATTGTCTTCTTCTTGGCCTTCTTTTTCGTATAGGTCAACTAACTTCTCCACGATAGCATCCGACACATCAGCTTTAGACTTAGCATTACGTAACTTAACCTCATCTTGCAGCTCATCGCTGATCTTAACGGCGGTTTCAAAGCCAACATCAGATTCTATTAAAGTTTCCTCCAAATCATCAAAGAAATCTTCATCAACATGACGAAAATTAGCCAATAATGCGTTGATTTTTGCGCCGAATCCCTGACGTGACTTTTTCAAACCTTCATCGTAACGCTTCTCTTCATTTTCGTCTGTTTCGCTTTCATCTTTGTGATCAGAAGCGGCTTTTTGGTCCTTTGTTTCACTTTCTAAACTAGCTTTTACGTCTACTTGTTTACTTTCTATGTCTGAAGGCTCATTTGAAGGCTCATTTTCACTTTTAGTTTCATCCTGAATTTTCTGAGTGTCATTTTCTGAGGACGTAGGATCTTCAGCTTTTTTTTCATCAGCAACGGCATTTTTTGTCTCACTGTCGCTTGTCTCTTGCTGGTCTTGTTTTTCCTTTTTTTCTTCTTGTTGCTTTTGTTCCTCGTCCTCAGACTGTTCAGGGCCAGAAAAAGCACGTTTTAGTTTATCAAAAAGTCCCATGTTTATTCTCCTCCCGTGTTGGTACAGTGTCTATTTTAACAAAGTGACCATTAAATTACATCTTCTAATGAAACAGATACCATGCGAGAAACACCGGAATCCTGCATAGTGACCCCATATAAAACATCGGCTTGGACCATAGTCCCTTTACGATGTGTAATAATAATAAATTGTGTCTCGTGATCAAGGCGCCGTAAATATTGCGAATAACGAGCAACATTGGCATCATCAAGAGCAGCCTCTGCTTCATCCAAAACTGCAAAGGGTACCGGACTAACTTGCAAAATCGCAAACAGCAAGGCAATAGCTGTCAAAGTTCTTTCTCCACCGGATAACAGACTTAACTGTTGCGACTTCTTGCCTGGCGGCTGAGCCGTGATCTCTATGCCGGTTTGTAATAAGTCGCTGGGATCAGTTAAAGTTAAATAAGCATTTCCGCCCTCGAATATTTGCGGAAAAACCTGGGCAAAAGCAGCAGCAACCTTTTCAAAAGTTTCCTTAAAACGTGTCTTGACCTCATTATCCATCTCTGCCATACTGCTTTCCAACTGTGCTTTAGCAGTCAATAGATCAGTTTGTTGCTGTTGCAAAAATTCATACCGTTCACTGATCCTTTCAAATTCCTTGATCGAGCCCAAGTTAACATCACCCAAATCATCCAAGCCCAATTTCAAAAGTTTTAATTGATGTTTAACTTGCTTAGCGTCTCGCTCTATCTCTTGTTGAGAAGCGTACTCGTAACTCATTCCATACTGCTCTGACAAATCACTTAAATTACGGTCAAGTAAGGTGTTAACTCGACTTAAAAGGATCTGCTTTTGTTGTTGTTCATCTCTAGTTGCTTCCTGTAATTGACTGACCCTTTGTAATTTCGCACTTTCTCGACTTAGTTTTTCTTTTAGCTCTGCTTTATTAGCAGCCAGTTCTTTTTGTAAAGAACTAGTCTCCTCGATCCTCTTGGAAATCTCGGTCAGCTTAGTCTTTAAATCTTGCTCACTTGTATCATTTAACCGGTTTTTCTCAACTAAATCATGACTGATAGTCGTTTGCTTTTCGATGAGTTCTTTTAGACGTTCTTTTTGATTCTCAACTTCTTTTAACTGGATCTTGAGCGTATCTAAACGTTCATTTTCGACAGCGACTTTTTGTTTGATCTCAACGATTTGTGCTTCATATTTTTTTTGAAAATCAGAAGCAGCTGTAGTTGCCGTTTGCTTTTCTTGTAGCAATGATTGCAATTGGTTGATTTTTGATCCTGTTTGAGCCTGTTGCTCTTTTGTTTCACTGACTTGTTGCGCAATTTTATTCTCTTGCTCGTCTCTTTTTGCAAGAGCTTGTCGCAAATTGTCATAGTCTGTTTGCTTATGCTTGACGATATAAGATAATTCCGCATACTTTTTTGCGAAAGCTTCATATTCATCCTTGGCTTTGACCGTCTGACTTTCTAACTGGTCAACTTTGTCACGCAGTTGTCTTCGTTGATCCGCAGCCTTTTTTCCAGCAACTTCGAGCTCTGCCAATTTTTGCTGCATTATTTGTACGTCGGAACGTAAATGGCTATACTGCTGTTTTTGCTCCAAAAGTCCAAGGTGTTTTTGTCTGCCAGTACCACCGGACATCGAACCCCCAGCATTGATGACTTCACCCTTTAATGTAACTATACGCGCAGCATGATTACTAACTTTTACTGCCTGTAATGCTACCTCAAGGTTAGAGACGATCACAGTTGTCCCTAAAAGATAATTTAATACGTTCTGGTCATCTGGACCCATTTTGACCAACTGACTAGCGACACCGAAGACTCCCACGATGTTAGCAAGTTTATCAGCTGCACTAGTTGCTATATGGCGCGGCTTAACTGTATTACGCGGTAGAAAAGTAGCACGCCCCAGACGTTTTTTATTTAAATATTCAATGCCTCGTTTAGCAGCATTTTCATCAACTGTCACAATATTTTGCAGCTGACCACCCAGAGCTGTTTCGATCGCAGTACTGAATTTGGGAGATAATTCTAAAAGTTCCGCAACTGAACCGATCACACCAGACAATTGCTTTTTAGCTTGTAAAACATTCTTAGCGCCTTGATAATAGCCGCTATAGTTGGCTGAGACTCTGTCCAAAGTTTCTAACTGTATTTGTGCCTTATGCATGATATCACTAGCAGAATACCACTGCTCTTTTTTTTGTTGATACACTTTTTCACTGTCAGACAACTCATTTTGGACACTTGTTGCTTGATCTTCTATTTGAGTATACTTACGCTTACTTTGTTCCATCTCAATGGCCAGTGAATCTTGTTGGCCGATCAACTGCTCAAGTTCCGCTTTTTGTGAACGCAGCTGATCATCTTGTACTTTGCTGACTTTTAAATTTTCCTCTTGTTCTTGCTGTAAATACTCTAACTTACTAGTCAAAGAGGAACGATTTTGCACTAACTTTAAAATTTGTTGCCTAATATCGTCAATTTCACTAGCTAATTGTGCCGGATCAGTATTTTGTCTATTTCTTAGATCCCTTAACTGCCGTTGCAATTGAGATAAGCTATTTTCCTTATCATTAACTTGATTTTTCAAGTCATTAAAGCGCAGTTCACTTTCTTGCAGGTCGCTTTTATTGTCTGCCAGCTGTTCTTTAAGTTCTGCTAACCTCTCTTTTTGAAAAGTACGTTCTTGCTGTGACATCTCTTGCTTACCAGACATTCGCTCTTTTTGCCTGGCCAATTCCAAAAGCTGCTTGGAAGTCAGAGTTGCTTTTTGTTCCAACTCTTCATTTTCTTTTGTTAATCTATTAGTAGTTTCTTTTTGCTGCTTATTTTGGAGATCATATTTTGCAAACAAATGATTTGTTTTTCTCAACTCACCATTAGCAGTATCGACCTGCTCTTTAAGCTCTTCAATTTCTAAAACAAGATCGCTCAATTTAAAATGGTCATACTGCTTTTTTTGTTTCAGATAATCCTTGGCAGCACTAGCTTGCTTTTCAAGGGGTTCTCTTTGTTTGTCCAATTCAATGATCACATCGGCAACACGACCCAAATGGTCTGTTGTTTCCATCAGTTCGGAGCGGGCTTTTAGCTTCTCTTTTTTATACTTAGAGATCCCTGCAGCTTCCTCGATCAAATATCTGCGATCCTCCGGCTTACTGTTAAAGACTGATTCGACTTTTCCCTGAGAAATTATGGAAAAAGAATTACGCGAAACACCTGTGTCCATAAACAGTTCGCTAATATCACGCAGTCTGACATTTTTATTATTGATCAAAAATTCACTTTCACCGCTGCGATATAAGCGCCGGCAAATTACAACCGATTCTGGTAACCTCTTCAAAGTTTGATCTGTATTATCAAATTCAATGCTCACTTCTGCGCGGTTTAACGATGCCCTTGATTCTGAGCCGCCAAAAATAATATCGGCCATTTTATCTCCACGCAAACTCTTAGCTGACTGCTCACCTAATACCCACCGTAAAGCGTCAATAATGTTACTTTTACCGCTGCCATTCGGACCAACAATACCTGTCAAACCGTCGGTGAACTCGATCTTGGTCTTATCTGCGAAGGATTTGAAGCCATTCAGCGTTAACGCCTTTAGTTTCAATGAACACTCCTCCTTACATTACTTCGTGGCTGTTTTGCCAAATTTTTTCAATGCCTGAGCGGCCGCAGCTTGTTCACCAGCTTTTTTGGAATAACCAGTGCCTTCGCCTAATTGTTCGCCATTTGCATAAACAGCCATTCGGTATAGCCGCTCATTATCAGGGCCTTCTTGATTGACTAATTTATATTCTATCGAACATTCACCATCTTTTTGCAAATATTCTTGTAATTCTGTTTTATGGTCAAAGAAATGGTCGAACCAGCCCATATCAAGTTTAGGAAAGACGACTTGTGAAATAAAATCTACTACGACCGACTTTCCTTGATCCAAATACAACGCACCAATAAAAGCTTCAAAGATATCACATAACAGTGACGGACGCTTTCTGGCATCTGCTTTTTCCTCACCTTTTCCTAAACGAATGTATTCATCAAAGTGACATTCCTTAGCAAACTTACTAAAGCTATCCTCGCAGACCATTGCCGCACGGAGTCGAGAAAGTTTTCCTTCCGGCATAGTATCATAACGTTTGAATAAATATTCTGAAACACAAAGCTGCATTACTGCATCTCCTAAAAACTCAATGCGTTCATAAAATTTCAAATTTTCTTTTGGATGTTCATTGACATACGAGGCGTGTGTAAATGCCTCATCTAATAAATTTTGATTTTTAAAATCAATTCCGAAATCATCTTTTAAATGCTTTGTTAAACCAATTATCAATACGATTACCCCTTTTTTAAATTTTTGTCCGAACAACAGTGCAAATAATGAACTAAGCCTGGCTTTATCTGATTTAGGAGAAACATCCACCATGTTACCTAGTAATATTTCTCCTAAGTCCAATATGGACCCGGGCCAATTTCAAACGCTTTTCTATAAAAAAAACTGGCACATCCGGCCAGTTCATCAAAATAATTATCAAGCTTAGTCTTTTTGGTGAGCAGAGATATACGAAACTGCTTGACCGACCGTAGCCAATTTCTCAGCATCATCATCTGAGATCTCGGCACCAAATGTGTCTTCTAACTCTAAAACAAATTCAACAATATCGATTGAATCTGCATCCAAGTCGTCTTGAAAACTTAACTCGTTGGTAACTTTCTCTGCAGGATAATTAAAACGATCTTCAATAATATTTGCAATCTTAGCAAAAACTTCTTTTTCCGTCATACTATTTACCTCACTCATATGTCAGTATTATAATTTTATCTTTTTCTAGATAAATTGTCCAGTACATCAGAAATATCGATAGTGTCAACTTTGTGTGGGTAAATTTTTAAAGGGCTTGTTCCTCTGCTTTTTGTAATTGCTCTATTTATTTTTAGTCCAATGCTGTGCTTGAATTGAGCGTCTTTGAACTACCAGCCAACTTGCAGACCATGTTGCCACAAACTCCGATGTCCTCGCAAATGCCCACTGAACGCAGCTTGTGCTTGTTCATAATACTTATTTTTAATGTTTTTTCTGACATTCAAACGCCGGTCGAACTGGCTGATTTTTTCTTGCTTGAGCGCTTTTAGCTGTTCTGCTTGTAAGAAATTGGTGATATTGCCGCCATTCAGCTGAAAGATCCGTGTTCGGGCGACACTTTGCGCACCCACTAAACTCCAACCTTGCGGACGTGAGCTTAAGCGCCGGGACAGATAATGACTGATATGGCCCTCAGCCGAACAGCCATGATAATCCTCTAAGCGGTTATCGCAAATCGCTGCGGCATTGTTGGTCAGATATTTAGCGGCTTGTTTCAAGCTGTGACATTGGCTGACAGTTACCGTTGGGTCACTAAAACGGACCCTAAAGTAATCCTGGATAAAATTAGTTTGTCCAGCTAAAGCCCAATGGTATAAAGTCCGGTCCAGACCAGCGATCCCTACGGAAGCTTTTTTACAATATTTACGTAAGTGAAACCGATCCAAAATGAACGTGCAGTGCGGAATAAAGTCGGCTCCGTGCTTGATCCATTGAGCACCGTCACCGCTTAAATAAACTTTTTCTGGCCGATAGTTGGTCTCTATATAATCTAGAACTTCTGTCCATAATTCTTCGTTGTCTTTGCCCGGATAGTTACCCGTAAAGTAATGCGCTTTGATCAGTGGATGGCGCGGATCAGTTACGTCATAACCTTCATGAACATAAACTAGTTTCATGAAACGATTAGTACTGTCCTGATAAGCAACATGATCTTCGTCAGCTTCAATAAATAGCGTTTGGATCGGTTTGGGGGCGGGCTTCTCAGTCACAGAAGGCTCATTGGGCAGTTGTTGACCTTCACGGTGAACAATGTTCATGACTGCTGTTTTAGAGTGGATCCCCAAATGGGGGATCATCGTGAGCGCTTCTTGGTAAGTATGTCCAGCAACATTTTCTAAGATCTGCGCTTTGACTCCCAGCGTCATCCGGCTATATTTTTGCCAGCCTAAGACTTTATCCAACAAAAAGAAATACGCCCGGGTTTCTTTATTTTGATAATATGTCCGCTTCACTGTGAGATCACCGTACAAAGTCGACTTAGTCGTTTCACGGATCGCTTTGATCGCAAATTTATCCTTGCGGATCTCAGACTCCTTAAACTGCCGGTCGGCTTCTTCTAAAAAGACCCTGATCAAGTTTAGGCATAGTTTTCTCCCTGCGGCCATTGTATTTTCGATCCAGTCATCAAAGGCAAGATCTTGGTACAGAACTTTTTCACCATTTTTTGTAAAATTCGCCCACATTTGTTCGCTCATCTGTTGTAAAATATTCATTGGGAAATAACTCTCTCTTTCATTGTTTTGTCGTAATTACAATTGTAACAGAGAGTTATTTCTCTTTTTTTGTCTTTTTAGACTTCCACCCACAAATACTTTACGCTAACAGAAATATCAAACTTCAGAAAAGATAAGTCTAATATTTTTCTTGCATCTCATCTGATGCTATTTTTCAGCATTTTCCGAGTCGCTTGCCTGTGCTTGTTTTTGTTGGGCTGAGAAATACTCCGTAAAGTTTGGCAGCATTTGCCCATCGATCATGCTTTTGATCTGCTTGATGGTATAATAGACAGTTTTACCATCACTTGCGCCATGCGCTTTAACAACTGGCGCCTTAACTCCTAGCAAAACTGCTCCACCATATTGAGATTGATCCATTTTACTCTTGATTTGTCCCAAGCTGGACTTCAATAACAAAGCACCTAGTTTACCTGAAACTCCTGCATTCATGATCGTATTTTTTAACAAGTGCATCACAGAAGATGCCGTGCCTTCAATTGCTTTTAAAACGGCATTGCCCGTAAAACCATCTGCGACAACAACATCACAAACACCGTCTAAAAGATCCCGTGACTCAACATTCCCAACAAAATTGATCGACTTGTCAGCTGCTATCAATTTATGGGCTTCCAAGGTCAACTTGCTGCCCTTATGTGGTTCGGTACCATTATTTAACAAACCGATCCGCGGCTCCTTGATCCCACGAACACTGGTAGCATAATATTTGCCCAAAAGAGCATATTGATACAGCTGTTCTGCCTTACTATCAGCATTAGCCCCACTGTCTAATAAATTGAATGATTCGTTATCAGAACTGACCACAGGTAAAGTTGAAACCAAGCCAGGACGACTTATCCCCTTGATACGACCGACCAATAATAAACCTGCTGCCAATAAAGCACCGGTGTTCCCACATGAAAACAACGCGTCTGCCTCACCATTTTTAACTGCAGTGGCAGCCATGACCATTGATGAATTCTTTTTCCGTCGAATAGCACGAACAGGTTCATCATTCATATCTATTTGTTCATCCGCCTGTACAAGCGTGATCCTTTCAGTATTATGGATCAAAGGATCGATCTGAGCCCGATCACCATATAACACGAATTCGACATCTAAAAACTCATCTCGTGCTGTTTCAACACCTTCAACGATGGTTTGTGGCGCATTATCTCCGCCCATTGCATCTACAGCTATTTTCAATATTTATCATCCTTTCAGGAATTATGCATAAGATTGCTGATCAGTTAATCATAGCAAATTTTTTATGCTTGTGCTCATTTTACATCTAAAAATTCAATCGAATCCCGCTGGCTGGACTATTCTTCTGCGCAAATAATTGATCAATTCAGCATTTTCCGTCTTTCTCTCAAAATCCGGAGCATTGATGATTGCATGCGCTTCTTGCTGCGCGATTTGTAAAATATTAAGATTTTCAACTGGATCGCCAACTTTAAACTCAGGTAGACCCGCTTGTTTCGATCCTAAGACTTCACCCGGCCCTCGCAATTCTAAATCTTTTTGTGCGATCAAAAAACCGTCATTAGTTTGCACCATCGTTTCCATCCGCGCTTTGCCATAATCATTTTTTGGATCTGCAATCAATATACAATATGACTGAGAACTACCGCGCCCGACCCTGCCGCGCAATTGATGAAGCTGTGCCAAACCAAAACGATCAGCATCTAAAATTAACATTACAGTCGCATTAGGAATATCGATCCCAACTTCAACTACTGTCGTAGATACTAAAATAGAATACTTCTTATCTTTGAAATCTTGCATGACCTGATCTTTTTCTTGACTCTTTAATTGACCATGAAGTAACCCTACTTTAAATTTAGGCTCAAACAATGAACTCATTTTTTGATAAACTTCTTGAGCATTTTGCAATTCGACCATTTCGGACTCCCCAATTAATGGAGAGACCACAAATGCTTGAGCTCCAACCGCGACTTGTTGAGCTAAAAAATTGATAGCCTCATTAACTTGCTTTTTAGAGAACCAATCAGTTTTGATTGGTTTACGATTTTTGGGCAGCTCATCAATAATAGAAACATCCATTTCGCCATAACTCGTAATAGCCAAGGTCCGCGGGATCGGAGTCGCTGTCATCGCAAGTACATCAGGATCATTTCCCTTTAATCGCAAAATTTTACGTTGTTCCACTCCAAAACGATGTTGTTCATCGATCACCACAAAACCTAAGTTATGAAAAATAACATCCTTTTGAATCAAGGCCTGCGTCCCGACCACAATTTGAATCTCTCCGTCTGCTAAATGACTCAATAGTTCTTTTTTTTGTGCGGTTCTGCTAGTAGAAGAACTGGTCAATAAAGCAACGTTTACCCGTAACGGTGCAAATAATTCTGCTAATTTCTCAGCATGCTGCTCGGCTAAGATCTCAGTTGGAGCCATCAAAGCACATTGAAAACCTGCCGTTACTGCTGCGTACATGGCAATTGCAGCAACTACAGTCTTCCCTGAACCAACATCGCCTTGTAACAATCGATTCATATGCAAAGAGTGATGCATATCACTGCATATTTCATTGACCACTTTCTTTTGAGCCTTAGTTAATTCAAACGGTAATTTAGCGATGAACTCTTTTAATAAATCATTATCGTAAGCAATAACTTCCCCATTAGCGTGTTTATTTTTACTTTTCATAAATTGCAGTCCAGCTTGATAACGGAAAAATTCTTCAAAGATCGCGGATCTTCGTGCGAGATCAGCGGCGTGTTTGCTGGCAGGAAAGTGCATATCATGGATCATTTGTTGCCGAGACTCCAAACGATACTTTTTACGTAATGAGTCTGGAACAATATCAGCTATTAATTCGCCATATTGCTCGTAAGCTAATTTGACTAGGTTTTTGATCGTATTAGGTCTTATTTCTTTAGACGACCGATAAACTCCAGTAAAGTCATCATTAGCGTCAGCTGTAAAAAGTTTCATGCCCGTCACTCTTTGTCTTTTGACATCATACTTGCCATAAACACCGACCTCTTGCCCAGTTTCAAGACGTGAAACAAGATATGGCTGGTTAAAAAAAGTGACCATTAGCACATCTTGTCCGACAAGAAAACGGAAATTCAACCGACTCTTTTTTCTGCCGAATCTAGCCAAGACCGGTTGAGAAGCTACCGTTCCTTTGATCGTAGCTTTTTCCTGATCTGCGATCTCATCTAATTCCTTAGTACTTAGGTCATCGTAGCGAAAAGGGTAAAAGGTTAATAGGTCTTCGATCGTGCTGATCCCCAATTTGTTTAGAGCAGTGATCCTTTTAGGCCCTGCACCATTCAACACTGAAACAGGAATCAAAAGACTACGCTCATCCACATTACTCACCCTTTCCGTTATGCAAAAATTATCGTTTTTAAAACAGCGAACAGTATGACCGGTCACTGTTATATTCTACAAAAGTAAACGTCCTCTTTATTAATCACTAAAAGCTGATCGACTCGTTTTGAATCAATCAGCTAAATACTATTCAACAGACATCAAATATGGATATAGTGGTTGATCGCCTTCATGAATTTCAATTTCAAGTTCATCATTATCAGCTAAAACAGCCTCTTTGACCTTTTGAGCTTCTGCTTGGTCACCATCCTCACCAATAATAATTGTGATTATCTCACTATCATCTTCAAGCATGGTTTTGACCATTGACAGAGTTGTTTGATAAAGATCTTTACCAGTAACGCTGATATCTCCATCAACTATTCCCATATAATCATCTTTATTGATTTGTTGACCATCAAGCGTCGTATCCCTGATTGCTTGGGTCACTTCACCAGAAATGACCGTGTCAAGATCTTCAGTCATCATCTCAACATTATCAGTAAGATCTGAACTTGCATCAAATGATAACATTGCTGTCAATCCTTGAGAGATCGACCTAGTCTTCACAACACCAACAGAAGCATCACTGACTTCAGCAGCTTGCTGGGCTGCCATAAAGATATTCTTGTTATTAGGTAAAACAAGAACTTTTTCTTTGTGAGTCTTTTTGATTGCCGCAACAATGTCTTCTGTACTAGGATTCATTGTCTGACCACCATCGAGGATCTCAGTAACACCCAAGCTCTTAAACATTTTAGCTAAACCAGCTCCAGAGCTGATCGAAATTATCCCATAATCACCGGTATCGACTTCAGGAATTTCCTCTTCTGCTTGTTCCTGTTGTTGATCATCTTTTTCCAAAATAGTTTCGTGTTGAAGACGCATATTATCTAATTTAACTTTGACAAGTGAACCAAACTTTTGACCAAAAGACAAGACATCTCCTGGATGTTCAGTATGCACGTGAACTTTTACTACTTCGTCATCGGCAATGACCAGTAGTGAATCGCCAATTTCTGCTAAATGTTCACGAAACTTGTCATAATCAAATTTAGAGTCAACCAAGCGTCCATCACCTAAACGCACCATAATTTCTGTACAGTATCCATATTTGATATCTGCAGTATTCAGCTTACTTTGAACACTCTTGTGATGTTCGGCATTGACCATTTCATCCATTTCTTGAACTGAAGGTTGATATTTATCTGCTTCTACACTTTCATTACCGCTCAAAGCATCAAAAAATGCTTCATAAACGAAAGTTAAGCCCTGTCCGCCTGAATCCACTACCCCAACTTCTTTTAAAACCGGCAACTGTTCAGGTGTTTGAGCTAAGGCTTTCTTTGCAGCTTCATACGTATCAGAAAGCACTTGAATGCAATCATCAGAATTTTTAACGCGTGCACGTGCAGCTTCAGCGGCTTTACGTGCAACAGTTAAAATCGTTCCTTCAGTAGGTTTCATCACTGCCTTATAGGCCGTTTCAACACCACTAGAGATCGCATCAGCTAAGTCTTGGGCTGACAAAGTCTGTTTTTTAGCAGTGCTTTTTGAAAAACCCCGGAAAACTTGAGAAAGTATCACACCCGAGTTTCCTCGAGCTCCCATCAATAGCCCTTTTGCTAAAGCCGATGACAATTCACCGATTTTTGTTGAAGTGGATTCTTTGACATACTGAGCTCCACTTGCAAATGACAAACTCATATTTGTCCCGGTATCTCCATCCGGAACAGGAAAAACATTTAAAGAATTTATAAATTCGGCATTATTATTTAAACGGTTAGAAGCAGCCATTATCATTTTCCGAAATTCTTTATCAGTAATCGTTACAACTTTCAAATCTTACTTCCTCCTTGGCCGCGTTTAGTCTTCAATGACTTTAACGCCTTGAACGAAAACATTAACGGATCTAGCCTTCAATCCAAGCATTGATTGTAAATTATATTTAACTTTATCTTGGACATTGCGACAAACTTCTGAGATTTTTGTCCCATACCCCGCAATAATATAGACATCGATCGCAATACCGTCATCTTCTTGGCGGACTACTACACCTTTTGAATAATTATCACGCTTTAATATCTCGTTTAAATTGTCACGGATCTGGTTTTTACTTGCCATTCCGACAATTCCAAAAATTTCCGTCGCCGCTCCACCAACAACAGTTGCGATCACATCATTACTAATGTCAATATTGCCTAATTGGTTCTGAATTTTTACAGCCATAAAAACAGCCTCCTTGCTATTGATAGACAATCACTTATTATTTTATCATACGAATTTGTCAAATCCAAACTAAGCTCGGATTTACTTGCTCGACAAAACAGGCTTTATAATAAGGCAAGCTCCCTGTGTAGTAAATAACTTTACTTTGAACATCTGCTTGATCAGTCGCTTACACTAAATATCACAGAAGTCAAACTACTTAATTTTAGCGAGACAAAGTCTATCTTGCAAATTAATTGACTGCCAAGTGATTTTACTTTACAGAAAAATCTTGCAATTGCCCTCTTATTATGATAATTTAGTTTAGTGAGTAAAGCAACTTAGTTCGCTGTAAAGAGATTAAGGAGGAACATTGATAATGGCAAAAGATTATATTACTGGCCGTAAAACTACTTTTGGCAAAAAGCGTTCACATGCTTTAAACCAAACAAATCGTAGCTGGAAGCCAAACTTGCAAAAAGTTCGTATCATGGTTGACGGCAAGCCTAAGAGAGTTTGGGTTTCTGCTCGTGCCCTAAAATCCGGTAAAGTTAAACGTGTTTAACTCTTAAAAATGGACTCCCTCATCGGTGTCCTTTTTTTATACCCAAATGTTAGCGAACCACAAAAAGAAACGGCTCTTGAGACGTTTGCTCTAATATAAGGAGCAGAAGGTCTCAAGAACCGTCTTTTTGTTAACGCAACATTTTGATATTAATCATGACACTGGATCGTACAAACAACGCCGCTTTGAAAAGAAAAACTGGTTGTATTACCGACAAATTCATTACTTGATAATGAGATCGGCTCAGCAAAGTCAACTCCATCCAATTGATATTTAGCATCATACAAATGTAAGTCAGCCACTGCATTCAAACAGACAAAAGCCAAATAATGAGTTGTCGATAATTTAGCCAGTCGATGAGTTCCCGGCAAATGAAATTTAACCGTATTCCACTTATCGACTAATTCGATCTGTTCACAGTAAGGTTTAAATTCGGGCATTAAAACAAAGAATAAATTACTCAATAATTGATCTAGCCGTGCACCAGTAGCTCCATAGATCACAATTTTATCGAATTGCAGCTCCTGGATGATATAGCGCAAGGCTAACATCGTATCAGTAACATCCTCTTTTTTTGGTCGTATCACACTTTTAGTCGCTTTTTCCTTAACTAACTGAATCTCTTCAGCCGTCGATGAATCAAAATCACCCACTGCTAGGACCGGCTTAACTCCGCATTTAACGAGCCTGACTGCTCCATAGTCGGCTCCGACCCAAACCTCATCGTCTGCAGCTTGCCTTAAATGATCTGCAAGGTCATCTGGCCAATCGGAAACTGGTCCTCCGACCAATAGGTTTACGATCATATGTGAGTTTCGCTGCCTTTCCGGAGCGCAGTAATACTATCAGCAGGAACATCAGCACCAAAAATATACGACCCTGCAACTATAACATTCGCTCCGGCAGCCAGAGCTTGTTTAACTGTTTGATCATTCAAGCCGCCATCAACCTCAATATCATAGTTTAAATTATTTTTCTTTTTGGCATCAGCTAATTGTTTGACCTTAGTCATTGTTTCGGCTAAAAATTTCTGGCCTCCCATTCCAGGATCGACCGTCATTACGAGGACCTGGTCAACCATTGGCAAAACTTCACTGATCATACTGACTGGTGTGCCTGGGTTGATCACAACCTCAGCTTTCATTCCAGCGCTTTTGATCAATGACAATACAGAGTGAAGATGCGGCGTAGCTTCAGCGTGGACACCCATGATGTCAGCCCCTGCTTGAGCAAAATCAGCGACATATTTCTCTGGGTCTTCAACCATCATGTGACAATCGAAGACTAAATTTGAATGTGATCGCAATGCTTTGACTACATTAGCACCAAAAGTCAAGTTAGAAACAAAGTGGCCGTCCATTATATCAATATGCAAGTATTCAACACCTGCATTTTCAACTACTTCAACATCGTGTGCCAAATTAGCAAAATCTGCACTCAAAATCGATGGAGCAATTTTCATACTATCACCTCATTAAAATAATTAACCAAAATATTATAGTATATCTTTCAACAAGCTCAAAGAAAACTGACCCACTTTTAATTATATTTTGGTTTTCTTTTTGCAATATCACTTTGAAATTGCACATAGTTCTCGTACCTGCTTGCTAAAATCGTTCCATCTTCGTAGGCTGCTTTAACAGCACACTGGGGTTCTTTGAGATGTAAACAGCCGCGAAATTTGCAATTATCTTGCAAAGCAACAAAATCCGGATACAACAGTGGTAATTCTTCTTTGCTAACATCCAGTATTTCAAATGAAGAAAAACCGGGCGTGTCCGCAATCAAGTTGTTTTGAATTTGTCGTAAAGTAACACGCCTGGTAGTATGTTTTCCCCTGCTTAAAGCCTTGGAAACTTCTGCTGTTTTTAAATTTAATCCAGGAGCGATCAGATTTAAAAACGTAGACTTTCCAGCTCCAGTCTGTCCCATAACTACGATCACTTCCGAACTGACTTGTCCCAAAAAATCATCTTTTATCTCTTTTGGATCCTCCTTAGAAAAAATAAAACATGGAAAATACTGCTGATAATAATCAACCAACTTAACTAATTTTTCCCTCTCATCTTGGCTAAGAAGATCTGCTTTAGAAAAATAAATCATAGGCGCAATATTATTATTGCGCAGAGATGCTAACTGCCGATCTAACAAGTTAGTCGATAATTTTGGTTCCACACAAGCAGTGACTACGATTGCCCTGTCAACATTTGCGACCGGCGGCCTGACTAAACTATTTTTTCGTTCTAAAATTTTCAACAGATAGCCCTCACGTTCATTATCGGCTTTAAATTCTACCCAATCTCCAACATAAGGAACTTCTTTTTTATTACGAAAATTTCCCCGAGCGCGAGTTCGGTATATCCGTTCATCAGCCAGTACATCAAAATATCCACTTAATGACTGGATTATCTGTCCTTTAACCAAATTGCTTCCTGCCTTTCTTAGTCACCTCAAACAAATCAACTACGAATTTGGCTGAGCGCGCCCGCCAATAGAGTCGCCAATATTATTCTTGGGTTACATCGTCTTTTTCTTCGATCACTTGACCATCACGTACTATTTTGTAAGCACCTTTTTTCCCATCTTCTAATTCAAAAGGGATTTGAACCTCACGATCACCAGTAATATCTAAAGTTTGATAAATATTTTTTATTTGATGACTTTTATCTGAAATATAGATCTGAACCTTGTTGCTTTTTCCCTGATTGGTTTCCTCAAACGGGAGCTTAACAGACACAGCAAACTTAGAGGTGCTATCCGCTAAAGAAGAGGATGATGAGGAAGATGACGAACTTTCTGCCGAAGATTCTTCTTTCGCACCGTCAGAGATCGTAACACTAATAGTATCTCCCTGATTAAGCACAGTTCCTGCTGCAGGTTCTTGTTGCATAACGATACCTTCGTCATATTTATCAGAATTTTCCCGGGTCACATTCAAAGTCAACCCTTTTTCGTCAGCATAGTCCTGCGCGCTTTTTAGCGTATAATTCAACAAATCACGTAATTCAAAACTCTTTGCTCCTTGGGAAACCTGGAAAGTAACAGCGGTTTCACCCATTACTACTTTCTTTTTAGCAGAGATACTTTGAGATTTGATCTCACCTTTCGGTATCTTTTGAGAAAAGACTTTTTCAGATTGAACGGTGACTCCCCTTTTTTTCAATTCTTTCTTAACTTGAGAGTATTTTTGCCCTGTATAATCACCAAATTTTTCTTTTTTAGGACCTTTGGAGATCTCTACATCTACTAAAGTTCCCTCCTTGATTTCTGTTTTGGCTTTAGGCCGCGTTCTGATAACTTGACCAAAATAATAAGTATTGTTGTACTTTTTGGTGACCTTTCCGAGTTTTAAATTAGCATCTTTTAGACTTTCAGTAGCCTCAGAAGTCGTCATTCCCTTCAATTGCGGCACAGAAGTATCTTTGGGGATCATAGCATAAGAAAGTCCAGTCCCTACTAAAAGAACCAGCAAAAAACTCAAAACAAAGAGCCACCTCTTCTTTTTACTCCACTTTTTCTTTGTTTTTTTGCTAATTTGATCTTGGTCAAAACCTTCATCTGCAAGAGACTGATCCTTGTCAGACAACTCACTATCTGAGGGAGGTAACAACACTTTAGTCTCATCATCATTTTCAAATGAAGGCAGCCATTTACTTTCATTTGCCCTGCCTGGAGACAAACAAGTCCGTAGATCCCCGGCCATTTGTTCAACCGTTGTGTAACGATCTCTTAGGTCTTTAGCAGTCGCATGAAATACTACATTCTCCAATGCTTGAGGAACATTGGGTTCTTCTTGCCTAACTGAAGGCATTGCTTCCTTATAATGTTTCATAATGATCGAAACAGCATTTTCGCCACGATAAGGCACATGCCCAGTCAACATTTCAAACAAAATGATACCCAAAGAATAAATGTCAGCTTGCTTGGTAACAATGCTGCCCCGCGCTTGTTCAGGAGAAATATAATGCACGGAACCCATAACAGTATTTGTTTTAGTCAATGTAGAGGAAGAAACCGCAAGTGCAATCCCAAAGTCAGTTATTTTTACATTTCCTTCTTGGTCGATCAAAATATTTTGCGGTTTAAGATCCCGGTGGATAATGCCATGCTGATGAGCGTCACCAACGGCTTGTAGTATCTGCTGCATGATTTCTAAAACTCTAGTTAATGAAAAGGGATATTCTTGTTTGATATACTGCTTTAAATCCATCCCTTTCACATATTCCATTACAAGATACTGGTTACCATCTTCTTCACCAATATCATAGATCATAACGATATGAGGATCGGTCAATTCTGTTAAAGACATGGCCTCGCCTTGAAATCTTCGCACAGCAGTAGGATCATCACGCATATCTAAGCGTAACAATTTAACCGCAACAGAACGCTTAAGTATCAGATCATAGGCAACATAAACATTAGCCATGCCTCCTTCGCCCAAGACATTGACTATCTTATAGCGGCCATTCAAAACATAACCTGTTTCCATTAACTGACCTCCTTATTTTCAAAGGAAATCAATAAAGCAGTGATGTTGTCAGCACCGCCTGCTTGATTAGCAGCTTTGATCAGTTGCTGGCATTTTTCTTTCAAACTCAACTTTTTTTGTCCTAGGATCGCAGCGATCTGCTCGTCTTCGACCATATTCGTCAAACCGTCAGTACATAAAAGCAGCTTCCCCGGAACTATTTCGCACAATTTCTGATCTAAGCGCGCATCTTTCGAAACTCCTAAAGTTCTGGTAATGATATTTTTTTGCGGGTGGATACGTGCCTGTTCTTTGCTGATCTGTCCATTTTTAACCATCTCGTTGACTAACGAGTGATCTTCTGTCAGCTGAGTTAGACGTCCTTCGTTGAAAAGGTAGCACCGGCTATCGCCAATGTTTGAAATCAATAATCTTTTTTTAAGAATAACCACGCAAACTAATGTGGTGCCCATTCCCATTAAAGAATCATTTTGATCGGCAGAATGTAAGATCTTCTTATTTTCCGACACTGCTTGTTTTTGTAACCAAGAATAAGCATCATTAGGCATCTCAAAACTAGTCTGTTCGAATTCGTAGCCAATATTAGAAACAGCCATTTCAGATGCAACTTCTCCTCCTTGATGCCCTCCCAAGCCATCAGCAACGATTGCTAAAGAAACTCCAACTTGATTTGTAAAAAAACCAACGAAGTCTTCATTTTTCTGTCTGGAGCGTCCAACGTCACTTAAATAGGAATATTTCACTTCTCACACCTCATTTTTGTTTAAAAAGAGTAGCAATAAAAAAGCCATCCGAATCATAGTCGTCCGGGTAAATCGTCAAGGATAAAGACTGACGTTCGTCTTTTAAATGATACTTCGTTGTTGTTTTGACTTGTACAAAATCTGGATTTGCAGTCAAAAACTTATCAACTACTGCTTGATTTTCAGTGCTTATAATAGTGCAAGTACTATAAGTCAACTGACCACCCTTGGCAACTAATGGAGCAGCAGCTTGTAAGATCGATAATTGGACCTGAGCCAACTTGGTCGTATCTGCCAAACTTTTTTCATATTTGATCTCAGGTTTGCGTCGTAATAAACCCAGGCCAGAACAGGGAGCATCAACCAATACCTTGTCAAAAGTCTCTCTAGAATATTTTTCAGGACTTTTTCGAGCATCTAATGCTCTTGTTGTTACACTCTCGCTGAGATGCATCCGGTCTACATTTCTTTGGATCAAACGTAATTTATTTTTATGGATATCAAGTGCTTCAACATGTCCGTTATCATTTAAATGTTCCGCAATTTGTGTTGTTTTTCCTCCTGGTGCAGCACACATATCCAAGACTTGATCATCTGGCTGAATATTCATAGATTCAACACTCAAGCTCGCACTTTCATCTTGAACAGTAACTTGGCCGGCTTTGTATGCTCTACTTTGCGGGATAAAGCCGCCCTGCACTAATAAAACAGCTGGCGAAACCCGACTCGGTGAAACATCAAACCCCTCGCTTTTTAAGATTTGTTGGACTTCTTTTGGGTCGCTGATCTTGTTGTTAACACGAACGCTTTGGGCAGGTGTTTTTAAAGTTGACTGAAGCAAAGAGCTAACTTTTTTAGGATCTAATTCAATTAGCAGCCTATCAACCAACCAGCGAGGTGTACTCGTCTGCACGCTTAACTTTTCAACTGGATCTTTGATCTCAGAAATTTTTGGTAATCCCTGACGCGAAACAGCATGTAAAACTCCAGTCACAAATCTTCTCGTTCCTTCATGACCCATTTGTTTAGCGATCTCGATCGCCTCATTAAAAATTGCATGTTCAGGTATACGGTCCAGATACCCAAGCTGGTACACAGATATCCTTAATAACTCTTTGACCCACAGATCAAGTTTCTTAGGCTTTTTTAAAAAAGGCTTCAGAAAAAAATCCAAAGTTAGCTTATTTTGAATCGTTCCATACACCAAATTAGTATATAAATTTATATCACGGCCCACAAGCTTACCAGCAGCTACAGTTTGGTCAACAACCTTATTCGAATAGGAATTTTCTTTTTCGATCCGAGTTAAGTCATTTACTGCGAGATAGCGCGGACTATTTTTTATTTTACTTGTCATCTGAGATCAAAACCTGCCCCTTTTCTAGCTTCTGGTTCAATCCATTTAAATAGTCGGTCACAGTTAAACGTTGTTTGCCTGCAGGTTGTAATTCATTGATCTGGTAGACCGTACCTTTAGCCGCAGCAACCGTTAATTGATGTTTGGTAACTTCAATGATCGTCCCTGCTGCTTGTTCGGTTCTTTTTTCAAGAGGATCAACATTCCACAATTTTGTCCGTTTACCAGCAAAGTTCTCAAAAAATGCACCCGGCGCTGGACGTAGTGCCCGGACCTTCCAGTCTATCTGTTCAGCAGTCAGTGAAAGTAAGAGTTGTTCTTCTTCAGGTTTGATCGTTGGTGCAAAAACAACTTCATCTTCATTTTGTGGAGTTGAGTTTAAGTTACCCGCGATCAATGCAGGTAATTTTGCTAGCAGCAGATCACGGCCTAAAAAGCTTAATTTTTCAAATAAGCTTCCAGTATCATCACTCATTGTGATCGGTAATTCTGCTTGACCAAGCATTTCTCCCGCATCCATTTTTTTGATCATATAAATCAAGGTGACACCAGTCTTATCATCACCATTCACTAGCGAATATTGTACCGGAGCACCGCCACGATACTTAGGCAATAAAGAGCCATGAACGTTGATTGCTGCAATTTTTGCGCTATTCAATAACTTGCTGGGTAAAAATTGCCCATAAGCAGCGGTCACGATCAAGTCAGGCGCAAGGTCAATAACACGCTTCATTTCTTCACTGCCACTGATTTTTTCCGGCTGCAGTACTTCGATATTATTTTTCACAGCAACTTCTTTAACAGGAGAAGCAGTTAAACGGTGTTTTCTTCCTACGGGGCGATCGGGCTGCGTAACGACTGCTTTAACATCATAAGCTTGTTTTAATAACCCCTCTAATACTGGAACTGCAAATTGCGGCGTTCCCATAAAAACGATTGAAGTCATACATCCACATCCTTAATTTCTATAAAATATAATTACTTTAGATAAAATCGATCGGATCTCGATCAATTTTTAGTTTGAGTTTTTGTCTAGCCTCTTTTTGACTATTCAACAGTAAATCTTCCAAAAATGCATCCAGCTCCGGTTCTTTTTTATACTTGATGACTAATTGATAATAAAACTGATTATTAATTCTCATGATAGGTTTTGGCGTTGGCCCGAGAATAACAGCTTGTGAGGATAATACTTGTTTTAATTGTCCGTCGATCTCAAACATCTTCTTGGCTACATCTGCTTCGTTAGGTCCGCTTGTTACTATCTGGGTAGTAAAGAAATACGGAGGATAACCGCCACGATGGCGCATATTCATTTCGATCCCAAAAAACTTCTCGTAATTCTGTTTTTTCGCTAACTGAATGGCATAATGTTTTGGATTGAATGTTTGAATGACGACCTGACCTAGTTTATCAGCTCGACCTGCACGACCACTGACCTGTGTTAAAAGTTGAAAAGTTCGTTCAGCCGAACGAAAATTAGGTAAGCTCAGAGATGTATCTGCATTTAGTACTCCGACTAATGTTACATCCGGAAAATCTAATCCCTTGGCGATCATCTGTGTTCCTAATAAAATATCAGCTTCTTTGTTTCCAAATTGACGTAATAGTTTGGCATGAGCACCCTTACGTCTTGTGGTATCAACATCCATTCGCAAGATCTTTGTTTCAGGCAGCAATTGTTGCAATTCTTGTTCCACTTTTTCTGTCCCAGTCCCATAATAGCGGATTTTCTTGCTTTGACAACTAGGACAAGTTCGAGGGATCGGTTCTTCATGTCCACAATAATGACACTTCATAGAGTGCGAATCCATATGAAGTGTCAATGATATGTCACAGTTAGGGCATTTTAGGACAAAACCGCATTCCCGACACATAATAAAGGAAGAATATCCGCGCCGATTCAGCATTAGCACAACTTGTTCTTTTTGTTCAAGGCGCTGTTTGATCGCATCTAACAGTGGTGTTGAAATATCAACGGCTGGTGCTCTTTTTAATTCTTGTCTCATATCGATCAACTGAACTTCAGGCAATGGCTGTCCGTTGATTCGTTCATCCAAACGGAGCCATTCATAAACTCCCTTCTGTGCTCTTGCACGCGATTCTAACGAAGGGGTCGCACTTCCTAAAACAACTGGGCAATGATGCCATGATCCCCGTTTGATGGCGACATCACGGGCATTATATTCTGGCATATCTTCTTGCTTATAACTGGTTTCATGTTCCTCATCCATGATGATAATGCCAATATTTTCTAATGGCGCAAACACAGCCGAACGAGCGCCAACCACCACGGTAGCTTCATTTCTTTCGATCCTGCGCCATTCGTCATATTTTTCTCCTTCAGACAGACCACTGTGCAACACAGCAACATTTGAACCAAAACGAGACTTGACCCTGCGCACCATTTGCGGAGTCAAAGAAATTTCAGGCACTAACATCAAAGCTGTTTGCTTATTTTTTAAGGCGCATGCGATCGTATACAGATAAACTTCCGTTTTGCCGCTGCCCGTTACCCCCTGAAGTAAAAAAACTTTATCTTGCTGCTGAACTATTGAGTGATCTATCCGCTCAACCGCCTTTTGTTGAGCAGCTTTCAATTGCTTAGGCTTAGTTCTTTTAATTTCAGCATCGCGATAAGGATCACGATATTTCTCGACTTTTTCTTTTTTTAACCAGCCTTTTTTTTCACCCTGTGTGAAGACCGCCGCTGACAAACCCGTTTTTTTTATGGCATCTTTTTGTGTCAGAATTTGTGAACCCATTTTTCCTAAAAAATCTAATAAGAGCCGTAACTTGTCTGCGTTCACCCGTAACAATTCTTTTTGTTTCTGGACCTCTTGAGCATTTAACAGACTTTTGATCGCTGTAACTTTTTTTGTGCGTGCACGGTCATGAACTTGATAAATAACTTCTGCTTTTTTTTCGCGACTGAGCTTTGAAAGTTTTTTAAAAACATCCGCTGATAATTCTTTACTGTCAAATTTTACTTCATTTTGTTCATCGAACAACTGCTTGACCTCTTCTGAAACCTCTGTACTAGTCAGTTTGATCGTTTTATTGTAGCTAGCACGCATAGCTGCTGGAAGCATGACCTGTAAACACGAAATTTTAAATGAAAATGTCCACTTAGCCAACCAACTCGCCATTTCTAACATTTCGGTGTTTAAAACTGGGGTTAGGTCTAAGACTTCCTCGATTTCTTTGATTTTAAAAGAAACACCTGGTCGTTTAGAAAGGATCTTGGTGGTAAATCCCAAAATTTTTCTTTTTCCAAAAGGCACAATGACACGCATTCCGGGAAATACTTGACCTATCCATTCTGTCGGTATGGCATAAGTATATGGTTGATTGGTTTGCATTGAAGGCACATCAACTATTACCTCGGCAAATTGTTCACTCACGTCTTTCCCCTCTTTACATCTTATAAACTAGTCAGTTCGTCCAAGATCTCATCTGCAATTTTGTCTTTACTGGTCTTTGCGATCAACTTAGGTTCTTTTTTTGGTCTTAACAACCGAACTTCATTGTCGGCTTCATTAAAGCCAATATCTTTGCGAGAGACATCATTCAAAACTAACATATCCAAATTTTTTTTAACTAATTTTTTATTACCATTTTCTATTAAATTTTGCGTTTCGGCTGCGAATCCTACTAACTTTTGATGCGTTTTAATGTGCCCTAAATCAGCTAAAATATCAGGATTGGCAACCAGATCCAAATGCATGCTCTGACCATTTTTCTTGATTTTTTGCTTTGCGATCTGTTTCACATGGAAATCCGAGACCGCAGCCGCCATAATAACCACATCGTTTTGCTCAAATTTTTCCTTAACTTTTTGCTGTAATTCTTTGGCAGATATAATGTCTATTACTGCAACACCACTTGGTTTAGACAACTGAGTCGGCCCACTGACTAAGGTCACATTTGCTCCGCGATCAGCTGCTTTTTGAGCTAAAGCATATCCCATCTTACCGCTTGAATGATTTGTCAAATATCTGACTGGGTCGATTTCTTCAACCGTCGGACCAGCCGAAATTAAAAGATTAACGCCAGCAAGATCTTGCTTAACAGTGATTTTTTCGCTGATCCAATGAAAAATTTCTTCCGGTTCTGGCATTCTGCCTCGACCACTATAGCCTTCGGCGAGAAACCCAGTTGCTGGAAACATGACACTCACACCATCGTCTTTTAATGTATGAACATTTCTTTGAGTTGAAACTTGTTGCCACATATTTTCATTCATAGCAGGTATCACAAATTTAGGAGCGCGTGTGGCTAATATCGCCGTAGATACAAAGTCATCTGCAAGACCGTTCGCCATTTTCGCTAAGATATTAGCTGTGGCTGGGACAACTACAGCAATATCCGTCCAATCTGCGAGCGCGATATGCGGTACAAATTCTTGATCCTCTGTTGGCACATGGTCGGTATAAACATGATGAGTCGATAATACTTCAAAAGTTTGCGCAGTTACAAACTTTTGGGCGGCACTTGTCATTGCAACTTTGACCTCAAACCCCGCTTTGATGAAGGATCGCACCACCTGTGCTGCCTTGTAAACCGCGATCCCACCAGTAATATACACAGCAATATGTTTCTTACTCACGTTCTTCGTTCCTTTCACTGATCGATATTACCCTTTATTGTATCAATTTTACCTGTAATAAAAAAGTGTTCATTACTTTAATGGGGACAACAACCTGAACCCAAACAAAAGTAATGAACACTGGATAAAAAGAATCTATTGTTTTTTAGTATCAGAAATCTTTAAATCGCCAGCTTCGACCTCTTCTAAAGCACGTCCAACATTTTTCTCAGAAGTATATTCACCTAATAAAGGCATTGCTCCATCATCAAGTTCATGTGCACGTTTAGCAGCCAGCATCACCAATGAGTAACGAGAATCTACTTGATCTAATAGCTTGTCTACTGAAGGATATAAAATCATTTTAAAGCATCTCCTAATTGTTTTTTATAGTCTGGTAAGAAACGTTTTACACGCCAACGTTCAGCTCGGATAATAGTTTTGATCTTTTCAGCCGCAGTTGGGACCTGATCATTAACAACAGCATAATCATAATTCTGCATCATTTCTATTTCACCCACAGCTTGGTGCATTCGCTTATCGATGGTTTCTAAGTCATCAGTACCGCGATGAACGATCCTTTGCCGCAATTCCATTAAATCAGGCGGGGTCAAGAAAATAAATAAACCGTCCGGGACTTTCTCTCGAACTTGCATTGCACCTTTGACTTCAATTTCTAAAAAGACATCCTTACCGGCATCTAACATCTCATTCACATATTTTAAAGGTGTTCCATAATAGTTGTCAACGTACTGTGCATATTCAAGCATTCCGCCAGTTTTGATCTCATTTTCAAATTCTTTTTTTGAGACAAAATAATAGTCCTTACCATTGACCTCTCCTGGACGCATCTTTCTGGTAGTCATTGAAATTGAATAATCAAAATTATTTCCTGGTTGTGAAAAGATCTCTTTTCTAACGGTTCCCTTCCCCACTCCAGATGGGCCCGAAAGCACGATCAACATTCCTCTTTTAGACATGCACTAAAACTCCTCAAATAAATATTTACCTTCTATCATGCACTTTTTACTTATTTTTTTCAAGTACGACAAGCAAGAAATGGCAAGAAAATTTTATTTTTCTCATGATTTTTTCAAAAACTAGTCTATAACATCTCTCGGAAAATAATATGTTTAAATGATGAGCGAATGTACATTTTTAGAACAACAAGAAATATTTGCGAAAAACAAAACTTTGAACTTGCGTTCGGGAACTTTTGTTCTATAATGGTAAATGTAAGCAAACAAATGTTCAACCGATCGCTTTATTATTTTTAGAAATGTTTTTAAAAATCAGGAGGTAAAAACATGAAATATCATTTCATTGCACTCTTACGAGCAAAGGCCTTTTTTTATTTTCAACTTTTACTAACAAAATGGAATACATTTTTCGATCCAGCACAAGTCTTAGAACAAGAACAAATTCCTTCAATGCCTGAATTTCAGATCGATTCATTCATTGAAAAAGCAATTCAAAATAACATTCCTGTCAAAATCAACGTCCAAGCTGGTCAACACACTGAGAGTATTGAAGGACAGTTGTTTAAAGACTTTCGTCATCAAGACACCTTCTTCATGACAACACCAGAAAATCGTAAATTGATCCGCATTATTTTCAAAAAGCAAATCACTGCGATCTCCATCAGTGGTAGTTTTAAATCAACGATCAGAACAGCAAGTTCAAGCGATTATCCTTTCAAATTAAGAAAAACATCCTAAAAAAAAGCAACTCATTTAAATGAGTTGCTTTTTTTACGACATTTTATAATTAATATTGTTCGAAATATTGTTTTCTTTCCCATTGTGAAACATCCTGGCGATATGCTTCCCATTCGATTCGCTTACCTTCAAGAAAACTTGCAGCTAAGTGTTCACCAAGAGAATTCAAAATAACATCATCCTTTTTCAATGCTTTTAATGCATTATGCAATGTAGAAGGAAGGTCTACAATATTATTCGCATGTCGCTCTTCTTCCGTCATAACATAGATGTTCCGGTCGATTGGTTTAGGGGGTTCGATTTTATTACGTACACCATCTAGTCCGGCTTCCAGAATAGTTGCAACGGCTAAGTATGGATTAGCAGTTGAATCAACACTGCGTAATTCCAAACGAGTTGAACCTCCACGTGCGGCTGGTACACGAATCAAAGGAGAACGATTATGTCCTGACCAAGCCACATAAACAGGTGCTTCATAGCCTGGTACTAACCGCTTATATGAATTAACGATCGGATTAGTAATAGCCGTAAAATTACGAGCATGCTTTAATAATCCGCCTAAAAAGTACATCGCGTCTTCTGAAAGTCCAGATTCAGCAGATGCATCGTAAAAGACGTTTCCACTGTCATTGAATAATGACATATTAACATGCATTCCAGAACCATTAATACTGGTTAATGGCTTTGGCATAAAGGTTGCATGTAAGCCATGTTTGCGTGCTACTGTTTTCACTACAAGCTTGAATAATTGAATGTTATCAGCAGCATGTAAAGCATCAGCATACTTAAAATCTACTTCATGCTGGCCAGGAGCAACCTCATGGTGAGAGGCCTCAACATCAAAACCTAAACGTTCAAGTTCAAGAACGATCTCGCGCCGACAATTTTCGCCTAAGTCAACGGGAGCTAGGTCGAAATAGCTTCCCTGATCATTCAATTTAGTAGTCGGATCATTCGTAGTTGGATCCAGCTTAAATAAGAAAAATTCAGGTTCAGTCCCGATGTTAAAATCAGTATAGCCCAGATCTTTCATTTCACGCAAAACTCTGATCAAATTGTTTCGTGGATCGCCCATAAAAGGTGTCCGGTCAGAATTATATACCTCGCAAATCACCCCAGCTATTTTACCGTACTCACTACCCCATGGGAAGATAGTCCAAGTTGACAGATCTGGGTACAACCACATGTCACTTTCTTCAATTCTTACAAAACCATCTATAGAAGAACCGTCAAACATAATTTTGTTATCCAACAACTTGTCTAACTGGCTAACTGGAACTTCAACATTTTTGATCGTGCCATACAGATCTGTAAACATTAACCGTAAAAACTGAACATTCTCATCCTTAACAATTCGGCGAACATCATCTTTAGTGTACATTGGTTTAGCCATTTGCATACTCCTTTGTTTTTGACCTACAGTTTCTTTTTATGGACAGAAAGTTTATCAGCTCGGTCAGCCAATCCACCAACAGCTTTGATTTCTTCACGTAAAATACGCCGAACATCCGTGTCAGTCAATGACTTTTGCATCTGATCTTGTTTTGCGTGTTCACGTTCTTTTTGCTGTTCATAAATGTGTCTGATTCCAGCCATATTTATCCCTTCGCTTAAATAATCTTTGATCTCAAGTAATTGATCCACATTATTAAGTGAATACATTCTCCGATTACCTTCATTACGCTCAGGGATCACTAAGCCTTGCTGCTCGTAATATCTAATTTGTCGCGCAGACAAATCAGTCAATTTCATTACCGTTCCGATCGGTAAGACTGAAAGTGAGCGCCTTAACTCTTTTTCTTTCATAAAATCCCTCCCGAAACTACTCATCCATAATATCAAGTAGTCCAAAGCTTGTCAATATTTTATGTCATATTTTATAACACGAAAATAATTCCTGATTTATAAGAGCTAAACTCATATTTTTAATACTTTTAACTTTTTTTATTTCTATTTTTTCAACTATACCAAAGTTAAACTTTACTTTTTTGGATAGACTTTTGATACACATAGTTTTATTTTATCCATTCAGTAACTATCTGCTCTATCTTTGCTATTTCTTGCGGATTTTGTACTAAATCAAACCACGAAACATTCATTCGATTTCTAAACCAGGTCAGCTGCCGTTTTGCATAATGGCGTGAATTTTTTTTGATCAGTTCAACACATTGCTCAAGTTCTGCTTCTCCTGCAAAAAAAGGAAAAAGTTCCTTATAACCGATACCCTTTCCTGCTGGCAGCTCACCACCGCCATCTTGATAAAGCTGACGTGCCTCTGGTAATAATCCATCATCCATCATGTGCTCGACTCTCGAATTGATCCGCTCGTATAATAATTTTCGGTCTGTATTTAGTCCGATTATTAATGGATCTAATTTTCTTGATCCGACATCATTTTGTTTTGAAAATAATTCTCCTGTTTGCAAATAAACTTCTAAAGCTCTAACCACACGGCGCACATTGTTGACTGGTATTTTTTGGGCAGCTTTAGGGTCAACTTTTTCCAAGCGGTCCCACAGAGCTTTGTTGCCATGCGACACAGCGAATTTTTCTAATTCTTTTCTGATATCCTGGCCTACAGGGGTATCCGGGCTTCCTAAATTAAAACCATCTAGCAAAGCTTGTATATACAAACCTGTTCCACCTACAATTATCGGCAAATGCTGCTTTGTGGCAATCTTTTTGATTTCTTTTTCACTGTTATCCACAAAATCAGCTACTGAAAAAGGCTGGTCTGGTTTTAAAATATTCAAAAGATGATGATCGATCCCATCCATTTCACGCTCTGTCACCTTGGCTGTCCCAACATCTAAACCTTGATACACTTGCATCGAGTCGCCTGAAATAACCTCACCATTAAATAAATGTGCTAATTTGATTGAAAGGTCCGTTTTTCCAACAGCCGTTGGCCCCACGATCACTAACACTTTTTGCGCCAAATTTTTTCACTCCCTGAGCTAACTTTTTTGCTATTATTCCTGATATCTTTTTAAGCAAAAAGGAAATGAGCTTTTATTGCTAAACTCATTTCCTCGACTTGCATTCAACTATTAACCTTTACTTTTAGTTTTTCCGTCCCACTTATCAAAGCCGGATTTCAAAATATAAAGGTCAGAATAACCATTTTTGTGTAATTTAGATGCCATACGTGGTGCAACTGTCTTAGTATCATCGTACAAATACACTGGCATATCTTTACGTAAGCTATCTTTAAATAATTTATACTGTGAAAACGGCATATTTCTAGCACCTAAAATGTGCCCCTTCTTAAAATCTTTTGGTTCACGAACATCAATTATTTGTGCTCGGTGCATACCTTTTTTAAAATCCTCATTAGTTAATATAGTTGCATGACGTTTCCCGATAAAATAAGTATAAAACTGTCCGCCAAACAGCCAAACTAAAATTAAGATCAATACTATATTGATCAAAGCCATAACTGACAAATCACCTAAAACAAACACTGATAAAACTCCCTTCACCCTTATTGCCTCTAATTATTTTTATTTAAACTTTAAAGCCAATGATGCAGCACCGATCAAACCAGCATCGTTACCTAATTCAGCCAATTTTAAATGAGTTGAATCTCTGACTGTTGGAAAAGCAAATTCTTCAAAGTTTTTGATAACTCTGGTCAACAAGAAATCACCTGCAGCAGAGACACCGCCACCGATCACAATGTACTCTGGATTAGTTAAGGCTGCAATATTAGCACATGCAAAGCCCAAGTAGTAACATACTTCATCAACAACGCGCAAAGCTAAAGAATCATTTTGTTTAGCGAGATCAAAAACATCCTTAGAGGTAATATCTGCACCATTATCTAAGGAACGTTTCAATTCTGAATCACCAGCAAATTCTTCTGCTTGATCTCGCGCAATATGCACAACACCAGTAGCTGATGTATATGTTTCCAAGCATCCATGACCCCCACAAGTACAGAGATAACCACCAGGATGGACATTTATATGACCGATCTCTCCTGCGGCACCTTGACCGTGAAGCAATTGACCATTGCTGATAATGCCACCGCCAACTCCAGTACCCAGTGTAACAAAAACCACTTCGTCAGAATTATTTCCGGCACCCTTCCAACGTTCACCTAAAGCGGCAACGTTAGCATCATTATCTACAGCAAAACTGATCCCTGTACCGCGTTCGATCTCTTCTTTAATGTTTTGAGTAGTCTTCCAATTTAAGTTGTATGCACCAACAACCGTTCCTGCTTCTAAATCAACAGTTCCGGGGGTACCCATACCGATCCCCAAAAACTGATCCTTATCCATATTGTATAATGCAAGATGATGATTGATCGATTCAATAATATCTGGAACAATATGTGCTCCATCATCCAAAATATTAGTTTCAACACTCCATTTTTGCTGAATCTCCCCCTCAGTAGTTAAGATCCCAAATTTGATCGTAGTACCTCCCAAATCAATTCCAAGCAACTTTTTGTCCATCAGCTTGTTCCTCCTGCTAACTTTTATTTTTTTCTTGCTCGCGTTGTTCTTCAATTCTATGTTCACGTTCGATAACTAATTTAGCTTTGATAAAAGTTTCTTTATCGATCACGTCAGATTCTCGTAAATGATCTAATTCCAAGGCCATTAGTTCAATATCCCACAAACGTTTACCAACATAGACAAAGACCCCAAAACGTTTTAACAATTGTTGTACATCATACAGAGTCTTCAAAAAGAATCACCCTTTCTATTATAGCGGAAATTAGTACTGTTTGAAACCGGCTACAGCAAGTATTCCATATATAATTACTAAGGCTGCTCCAGCCAAGATTTTTTTGTTAGTTGGAATTTTTTCCAGGTTAGGAGTACCTAGAACATAAGCCGTTAAAAAGCCGGCTAACAACCCACCTATATGACCGGCAATGTCGATCCCAGTAAATCCTAGACCCAAGTTTAAAATTACTAGGATCAAAAATTGTTTGGCTGTGGCTCTAATATACGGATTTTGACGGTAAGATTCACCCAACATCAAAAAAGCACCAAACAAACCAAAAATAGATGTTGATGCTCCAGCAGAAATGCTCGGACTGAAAACAAAACTGGCAATGTTTCCACCTAAACCACTGATCAAATAAAGGATCACAAAACGCCATTTACCAAAAACTGCCTCGATCTGTATGCCAATAAAATAAAGTGTCACCATATTCAAAACGATGTGTTGCAATCCAATGTGAATGAACATTGGGGTAAACAAACGCCACCATTCTCCTTGCCCGATCAATTGGTTGACCTTTGCACCAAAAAACACTAGAACATTAGTATTCTCACTTCCACCTGCCACGGTCATTAGCAAATAAACAATAATATTAATAATGATCAAAAAATAAGTAGCAGATGGTCGTTGTTTACGTGTCATATTCTAACCTCTTCCCTGCTTTAAAGAAAACCACCCTGAAGTGGTAACAATGTTTGCGATAGCCTGGTCATTTGCGTCCACTTGCCACTTTGTACCTAAGTAGAAGCGCGCAGGTTCCGCACAGCTGATCACGGCTCCATGATATTCGGCTAAAAAGCGATCATAAAATCCACCACCAAAGCCTAATCTTTCCCCTTTAGAGGTAAATGCAAGTCCAGGAACTACTGCGAGGTCAATTCGTGCAGGTTCAACTACTACTGAACTTTCTACTGGTTCCAACACTCCAAAATTCGATCTCACAATTTGAGTAGCAGCATCAAGTCGACAAAATTGCAAACGATGCCCGGATAATGTTCTAGGAACCACAATAGTTTTTTTACTGTGAAGAGCCGCAACGATCAGAGGTTTTGTATCAAACTCTAATGGCTCACTGAGTGTAATAGCAATGACATTGGCATCCTGCCAAACAGCGGAAGATAATAATTTCTGATAGATCTGTAATTCACTAGCTGTTTTTTCCCATCGACCAGCCTGTGAAGTTAATTTATTTAATTGTTGTTTGCGCATGTATTCCTTAGAGAACATTAACAAACTCCTTTATGAATCGGGTAGGAGATAGTTCACACTATCGACCTCCCACACCACCGTACGTACGGAACCGTATACGGCGGTTCAACAACTTAAGCTTTTGCTTGAATAGACTGGTACAGTTTGGACAGATTTATTAGCCCACGCTGTGCCAGTCTTTTATTAGTTATGGTCATCAACAGTGTTTTACTGTGC
Organism: Ligilactobacillus acidipiscis; assembly: GCF_900116935.1. Lineage (NCBI taxonomy): Bacteria > Bacillati > Bacillota > Bacilli > Lactobacillales > Lactobacillaceae > Ligilactobacillus > Ligilactobacillus acidipiscis. The sequence goes on along the minus strand of NZ_LT630287.1, from coordinate 1,124,424 downwards.
GCGTTGCGCCAGTATCCCTTACGAGTATTGACGTAGATTTTCGCCTGTTTGGGTGTCAAGCCTAGTTTAATCAATGCTTTATAACGGGTTCCGATATTCTTCCACTGTTTCCAGATATACTGGCGGATGCGCGAGCGCAACCATTTGTCTAGTTGTTGGAGAAAGGTTTTCATCTTCCCAATGGAATAATATTGGATCCAGCCCTGCATTTTCTGCTTAATTTCATGCAGAATCCTATCAAGGCTGACGCCTCGGCTTCTCTTGGTGATTCTTGTCAATTCCTGTTTAATTCTCTGTTTAGGTTTTTGATGAGGACGCGGGTAGGCGCTATTGCGTCCCACACCCAGCGAAAAACCTAGAAACTTCAGTCTTAGTGGAGAACCGACTTGCGTCTTTTCTGCATTCACTTCAACTTTGAGTTCCTTTTCTAAAAACTGGGTGATGCTTTTGAGAACCCGTTCACCCGCACGCTTACTTTTAACATAGATATTACAGTCATCCGCATAGCGTACAAATTTATGTCCTCTTTTGGTCAATTCTTTGTCCAGCTCGTTCAGATAAATATTTGCTAGTAATGGTGAAATATTGCCACCTTGCGGTGTACCTTTAGCGGACTTCTCGAAAAATCGACCATTCATAACACCACTCGTCAAGAACTTACGAATCAAATGCAAGACCCATGGCTCACTAATGTAATTTTCAACAAATTTAATTAGTAAATCATGGTTCACATTGTCAAAATAGGACTTTAAATCAAGGTCGACCACGTAGTGATAACCCTGATTATAATAAGCAACCACCTTTTTCACAGCACTTTGTGCACTGCGGTGTGGTCGAAAACCATAACTATTATCTGAGAATACTTTTTCAAAAATAGGAGACAGTTGCTGTTGTAACGCCTGTTGAACCACACGGTCAACGACCGTTGGGATTCCTAACTGACGTTTCGAACCATCTGGCTTAGGAATCTCAATTCGTTTGACAGGTTGGGGTTCATAGCTTTCGGTTCGCAAGGCCTCGATTAGTTTTACGTTATTCTCTTTCAAGTATGGGCCAAGTTCCTCAACGGACATGTCGTCAATTCCTCCAGCCCCTTTATTACGCTTGACATGGACAAAGGCCCGATTTAAATTATTCCGGTCTAAGACCTTCTCACGTAATAAGCCATTTTGAGTTCTCTTTTCACCAGAAACAACGCTACGCGCTCCTGTTTGCTCTGACCCTTCCAGGGTTACCCTCCGCAGGTAGTCAGCTTTATTTTCTGTTTTCTGCGATTGTCGTATTGTTTCCACCTCCAGGATGAATCAAAATTATTGTTGTTCAGCCCTTCACCATTACTGGCTACTATGGCCTCGGCTGACTTCTGTCATGGACAACTCAACATTACTATTGAGCCTGTTCCTGCCAGAAATAACTTCCAGCTTGAGAGAACTACCATGACAGACCTCCCCGGGTAAGAGCAGTAGCTTTCGCATCAAACCGTTGGCTTTACTGTGACGGTTTCGAGTGGTCAGGGACTTCGATTTGTTAAGCAATCTCATCCCACCGTTTCCAGCCTTTTAGCCACTTCTTGTTCATCGATTCGATGTTTCGTCTAGGACTTCCTTCAGATTCTACCTCACGATAGACACCCTTGTCTTCGACTCGTGATACCGGCCACTACGGCTCACAGCGGACTTACACCGCCTAGTTACTGCCCATGCCGGGCGCACTTATAGAAAAAAACAACAGGAACTTTTCCTGTTGTTATTTTGTTTCGCGATGTAATGTAACTTTATGATCACGTGGGCAATATTTTTTAAGCTCCAAACGATCAGGATTGTTACGCTTATTTTTGCTTGACAAGTATGTCCGTTCATGACATTCTGTGCATTCTAATGTAATGTGTACACGCATCTGTTTGACCCTCCAAACTTACATATCGTATTCAAAAGACACTTAAGCGCCTTTAACGTTAATATAATACCATCTTTTATTTATGATTACCAGTATTTTTTATTTTTTGTTAAGTGTTTTTCCTTGACACTAGCTTAGTCTGAAATGTCTGATATCTTTTTTTGAGCATTTCGCTATCGTTAACTAGAAGACAGAATGAAACTTTTTGCGCAATTCCCTAGCAGAAAAGGTTTTCTACAATTAATTAAACTTTACCTTTTCTTAATATTTGTCTATTTCCCAATCGTGGGCACACATGCCCCTTTTAGTGCTCCTAAAACTAACAAAAAGATTGTGAAACCATTTACATCAAAAAATAAAGTTGTACAATGAAGTCAGATTTTGAAAGAAAGAGAGTGACCTTATTATGAACAAACTAAATTATCAGGCAAATTTCGGTGACTTCGATGTGTACGTTGATGAAGACAATGCATGCGCACTAAAGAAATACCATCCAAGGGTAGCTGAAGTTGGTGAAGCATATACATTGAGCGGTCAAGATATGAAAACACTTCTCTTTGAATGCCAAAAGATCAACGAACTTGAAGATCAAACAGAAAAGAAAGAACATTGCGAATTTGTTGAGCGTGAAATTTTAGTTTAAGAAAAAATGTAACCGTTCTTGCAAACGCATTCTATATTAAGATAATTGATGATAAGATTTGTGCCCAGCACAAATCTTTTTTATTGGTCTCGACATAGGGCCTTTTTTTGGTACTTATACATGGGTTAAGATTATATTTAAGCTGACGTCATTTGCTGAAATTCAAAAATAACTGTGTTATCCTTGTTAAGTTATCTAGATAGATAACATTAAATATGCTTGTTGTTAACACTATCTTTAAGTGAATAATTTAATATTTGGAAGGTAACTTTCTAATGAAGATCAAAATCACCGCTTATGTAAAAAAACACTATCCTTTAATGCTTAGCTTTTGTATCCCCGTCATCTTGATGCTTGGATACTTTATTTATCGTAAAATGGCGCCTTTTGGTCAGAACACCTTATTGACCGTTGATTTAGGCCAACAATATATTGATTTCTTTGCTTTTTTTAGGAATTCTATACTTCATGATCCAAGTAACTTTTTTTATTCTTTTAATAAAGCGATCGGTGGAGAAATGTTTGGTGAATTCGCCTACTATTTGCTGAGCCCCTTTAATCTATTATTCTTGTTCTTTCCTGGAAAATCTATCACTGCCGGAGTAATGTTAGTGACTTTACTTAAATACGGCTGTTCCGGTTATACTTTTGGGCGTTTGCTTAAAAAGCAGCAGATCCAATCAAACATTTTGCTGCCGCTTTTTTCTACCGTCTATGCTTTAATGGGCTGGGCGATCGCCAACCAATTGAACCTCCTCTGGGTCGATGCTTTAGTTTTTCTACCTTTGATAATTAATTCGTTATTACAATTACTTAAAAATCAACATGGCACTTCCTACTCGTTATGGCTTGCCTTGATGTTCATTTCTAATTACTACATGGGTTATATGATCGCACTTTTCCTGATCTTGTTTTTCATCTGGACTGAGACCGATAATTTTGTATCTATCAGACATACTATTAAAGATTCTTTCTTATTTATTAGCAGGTCACTGTTGAGTGCCGGTCTAGCTTGTCTTGTATTGTTGCCGACCTTATTTTCTCTCCAAAGCAGCAAGGGAGAATATACAACTAACGTGATCCATGCCAAAATAGAGTATCCTCCGCTGCAAATGCTGTCTAAACTATTAGTCGGCTCTTTTAACTTCAAACAAATGTCAACCGGACTCCCTAACATTTTTGTAGGTTCATTGGTTTTGTTTGGTTTCCTACTCTATTTCTTAAATAGAAAGTTTAAATGGCAAACTCGTTTATGTTCCTTTTTGATCACGGCTTTTCTTTTTCTTTCAATGTGCTTCGAGCCGCTTGATCTTTTATGGCACGGAATGCAATTTCCTGTTTGGTATCCATATCGTTTTTCCTTTTTAGTCAGTTTCTGGATGATTTATCTGGCGGCACTTAACTATCAAAGTTCATTAGATATCTCAGCGGCCAAAGTTTTAGTCTTAGCTTTATTATACGCAGGGGTCATCTTCTTATCTTGGCGTAACATGAAAAAATTGTCATTTATATCGAAAGAAACTCTGATCTGTTCAACATTATTTGCAACAGCGACATTAACTTTACTATTGATACGTCCAGGCAACGTTCGATCAAATAGGATAAATAAGATATTATTGCTCTTTTTAGTTGTTGGTGGTGAAACTTTTGCCAATGCTATTCTTTCTTTGAACAATATTAGCTATTTAAGTCAAAAAGAGTATGCTGATCCATCCGAAGCCTTGGCAAACGACAGCAAGACTTTGTCTAAGATAGATCCCGGTTTTTATCGTACGGGGCAAACTTATTCACGAACTAAAAATGATGGGATCGCACATGATTTGAATACGGGTTCTTATTTCAGTTCAGCTTTAGAAAAAAGTATTCCTGATTTTTATGGCCAACTAGGCGACCCCGACGGCGATAACTATGTAACTTATTCAAATGGATCATTGATCAGCGATTCGTTACTGGGCATGAAATATTTTACTGCTCCTAAAGATAGCAGCGAGCTTGATCAAAAAAATGCACAAAAAAAAGCATTGACTCCATTAACTGTTAAGCCTGAGATCCAGCGCTATCAGCTGGTCAAAAACCAGCAGTTGACAAAAATTTATAAGAACCCGCTGGCTGCATCGGTCGGATATAGTGCCAACGAAGCGCTTAAAAATGTCAAGTTACCTATCAATGACCCTGTAAATTATCAGACCAACTGGTTAAATGCGGCAACAGGTACTTGGCCGACAACTAAATATTTCACTGCGCAGAACTTTAATGAGGTTGTTTTTCAAAATGCAGATAAAACAGTAAATTTAACTGGTTCCTTATTGAAAAAGAAAAATAAGAAAGACCCAGCACAAGTCATTTTCAAATTTACTCCTAAGACAAATGATCCATATTACCTCACTTTTGGACCTGGAATGGAAGAAACAAACGTTGAAACTTATACTGGTAGTCACTCTTTATACCACTATGGTACATTCCGTCATACCGTTATCTTAAATATTGCTGATCATTCTAAAAACAATGAAGTAACGATAACGACCAGATTTAAAAAGGACTCTTTATTTCTAGAGAACTTTGTTTTATATCGGTTGGATAGCCAGCAAGCAAACAAGAAGTTGCAGCAAATAAAGAAACAGTCTTGGCATGTCAAAGAAATCAATAACCGCCATTTGTCTGGTAAGATCAATATCAAAAATAATAACCAAATTTTTGCAACAACGATTCCATATTCATCAGGCTGGACGGTCAAGATCGATGGAAAAAAGGTGCCAACATTTAAGTTACAAAACACTTTCATTGGAGCAAATATTTCTAAAGGTCAGCACACTGTCACAATGAAATTTACCCCACCTTATTTCTACCAAGGCTTGTTAATTTCATTGCTTTCAATTTTGATCCTAACAGTCATCGAATGGCGCAGTAAAAAACAACAAAATATGTAAGCAAGAAATAAGCTGCTGTGTATCCTAAATCAGGGATATACAGCAGCTTATTTTGGTTAGTGAACTTCTTTAAATTCTAATAACTTCACCAGTTTCTACTAAGTAAATATACTTTTCGATCCTAGCATCTTTTCCTAAAATACTTTGCAAAGCTAAACCATATAAATTTAGCTGTCCACGATAAGACTCTGCGACTTTTTGTGAGCCATTTGCCGGAACATGGTCGGTTTTATAATCAAATAAAATTGTTTTATTTTGTTCGTCTGTGAAATACCCATCGATAATACCATGGATCAGCACAGGTTGTTCAACATCTCTGAACTGTGAACCATCAAACAGCTTGACTGCTGGATACAACATAGCGATCGGTGCTTCACGCTGTAAAGCTGCTTGATTTTGCAAAATCTCTGCACCAAGTTTAGTTTGATATAAACCGACTACTCCATCAATGCTGATTTTAGCGGCCAAAGAATTGCTTAACAGACCGTCTTCACATAAATCTGCTATTACCTGTTCCACTACTTTTCTAGTAACAGTACCGGTAAGGGGCAATTTTTGGAATACTAAATGCGTGGCAGTCCCGACTTGAGCAGGTGTGACATTATTTTCCTCCATCATAAATAACGGTCGCTCAAAACCATGCTGCAGATAAAGTACACGTTTTTCGTCATTTTGATCCTTGTTTTGATTTGAATTCCCTACTTGATCAATATTGACTTGTCCCATTAAATCATTATCTGGATCTTCAAACAATCGTTTAATATCAGTTACAGACTGATATGCCGTAGTCATGGTTAATTGCGTATCAGGATATTTAAATTCCATCAGTGCCGAATAATCTGCCGGTAATTGCCCACTTTGAGACTGGCGTTTGGCCCATTGTGCAGCCTGTTCGGTAATTTTGGCTTGACTTATCCCCATATCGCTTTGCAGTCTGCGTTTATCCCAAAATTCAACTTTGAATTTGGCAGGACTATCTTTCAGGACCTCTGGTGCTTGTTCTTTAAGCTCTCTAATTTTTTGAAGTAAGTCGATCTGATCTTTATCTGCGTTTTCTATAATGCTTTTTCCATCTTGCGTTTGCTTCTCATTTTCAGCTGTTAGCGTATAGCGCTTTATATTTGCAGAAGAAAACTCTTTTGATCGAATAATTGCCGCCCCGATCCAATCCAAATAGTTAGAACCAGCCCTTTTACGACTAGCGTCACTCAAAACTAATTGATCGGCAACAATTTGTCCGACCCAGTTTTCTAAGGCCGTTAAAGCGGTCTTAGATTCGCCAACAATGTAAATTTTTTGTTCTGCTCTTGTTAAAGCAACGTATAACTTGCGCATTTCCTCCGCTATAGCCTTTTGAGTTGCCTTTTCTTTAATAGCAACTTTAACTGGTGTCGGTGTTTTAACTTGAATTTCTCGTCCATCTTCAATTTCAGTTGCAACATAATCGATCCCCATACCCAATTTATCATCAAGAACATATGGTTTACTAGATATCGAACGTAAATTAAATCGCTTATGAGCATTGATCAAAAACACCACGGGATACTCTAACCCTTTACTTTTATGGATCGTCATAAACGAAACTGCATTATTACCGTCTTGGACACTCATTTCTGCTAGATCATGATCTTTTTCTTGCATCTTTTTTATGAAACGAACAAATTGAAAAATTCCTTTATAACTCATTTTTTCATAATCAGCTGCTCGCTCATATAAAGCATGCAAATTTGCTTGCCTTTGTTGACCACCTGGCATTCCACCAGCATAATCGAGAAATCCGGTACGCGAATATATTGACCAGATCAAAGTTGCTAAGTCATTACGCCGTCCGCGGACACGGAAACTAGTCAAGTCATCCAAAAAACGAGTCACTTTATGATATATTTTCTCAGACCGTTCATCTTTTTTGAACTCATCTTCATTCTGCTTTTTTTCAAAATGATAGCGAAAATCAGTTAAAGTTTGATAGAAATCTCCCTTTTGCAAATGAATACGCAAATAGGCTAGTTCATTTTCATCAAATTGATATAATGGCGAGCGTAAAACAGCGACTAACAGTATATCCTGATGTGGATTATCAATAACTTCCAATAAAGACATCATGATCTGGATCTCAATCGTTTTGAAGTAGTTATTTGTATTATCAACATTGACTGGGATCTCTAAATTTTTGAATTCTTCGGCAATCAACAAACTATCTCCATGAGTCGAAGCCAGGATCGCTATATCGCTATATTCTAACGGTCTCATTTGTCCACTATCGCGGTCAAAGATCTCTTTGTGTTCTTCATTAATCAGTTTTTTGATCTTATTAGCAACTAAATAAATCTGACCCTGCTCTTTGCTGTCAATTTCAAAATCATCTTCTATCTGCTCTTCTTGCTCGTCTTGTTCTTCTTGCGACTCATAAACTAAGATATCAGTCGACAAATGTGCTGTTTGGGGTGGATAACTAAGATTTCCTGCGATTAAACTCGCGTTGTCATCGTAACTGATCTCACCGATTTTTTCATCCATGATCTGTCTAAAAATAAGATTCGTAAAATCAGCAACATTTTGAACTGAGCGAAAGTTTTCAGCTAGGATAATCTTTTCTCCTGGTTGATCTGTGAGAGTTTCATCTTCCTTAAGTTCGGCAAAATCATGATATTTACGATTAAACAACGCCGGATCCGCTTGTCTAAAACGATAAATCGATTGTTTAACATCACCGACCATAAACATGTTCCCTTGCTGTGGATCTTGAATGGCTGTCAATAAAGCTTCCTGGACACCATTAGTATCCTGGTATTCATCGACCATGATCTCATGATAACGTTTCTGCAACATTGCACGGATCTGGCGACTTTCATCAGTTGGTGAAGAAACAATTGCTAAAGCATAATGTTCCAGGTCATTAAAATCTAGGAGATGCCTTCTTTTCTTTTCTTTCTGATATTCTTTTCTAAAAGAAATGACTATTTGCCCAAATTTTATTAATAATTTTTTCGATTTACTCAATAATGAAACTAGTTCCGAGTCAGATAAGGCAAAATAATCAACTAATAAATGTTTAGTTAATTGGTCGCTAGCAGCCATTTGCAATTTCTTCATTTGTTCGTTTATTAAAACAGCCTTTTCGTTAAGATCATTCGGTTTCGTTTCGCCTGAACACTTGACCAAGGAAGGTTTCCCACTTAACGAACAATTTTCAGCTAATTTCTTGATCTGTTTATATGGCTGGTCATTTGTAACAGCCGTACGCAATTTTTTCAAAGCAGTTAGTTCCTCTGCCTGCAGTTGCGCCTTTTTAGCATATTTTTCAAAACGAGTTTGTTTCTTTTTCTCATAATCCTTAAGATCCGTGCTAACTTCATCTGACCAGTATGACTCCATTTCAGATCGCAGCTTTTTTTCATATAAATCATTACGTTTTTGAACATTAGTTATTATTTCATCCAGTTGCCCAGTAATGATCCCTTTTAAAGAATTTTGCCAGATCAAGCTATTTACAATGTCCTGTCCTTCATCGATCTGGTATGAATTGCTCAGATTTAAAAGCCATTTTTCAGGATCACTGGTTGCACTCGCAAACTCATCCGCTCTCATCACTAACTCAGAAAAGTCAGCATCATCACGATCTTTAGCAAAAATCTGGAGAAGCTTTTCAAATAATTGTGCATCCTCACGTTCATTTTCTGTCATTGAAGAATTATTTTGATAAGAATCCTCTAACTGTTGATAAAAACTTTCGCGCACTGTATCCCAAACATCATCTCTGATCAGGGTCCTTTCTGTATCATCCGAAACCAGTCTGAAATCAGGTTCGATATCGACTGTATAATAATACTTTTGGATCAAATGCAGACAAAAAGCATGAATGGTACTGATATCAGCTACATTGACCGCAGATAGCTGTCTGCGCAACCACTTGAGCTGTTCAGTTTGTTGAATATTTCCAGATCCTAATTGCTGGCTTAATCGTTTTTGTAATTCCTTAGTCAATCTTTCGCGCATTTCTTTTGCTGCTGCTTCAGTAAAAGTCACAATTAGCATGGAAGAAAGATCAACTTTCTGCTCGATCACTTGTTTTAAGACACGTTCGATCAAGACTTTGGTTTTACCGGAACCAGCAGATGCAGCCACTAAAACATCATGTCCATGATGTTCTATGGCTTTAAACTGGCCGGGTGTCGGTTTGAAGCTGCTTTTTTTCTCAACACTCAATCTGTAGTCCCCCTTTCTTTGATCATTTTTTGTATTTCACTCCAGATTTCTTCATCGGACATTTTAGTTATCTTACGGTAGTTATTTCGGTCGAGCAGCGGATCAAACATCATGATCTCCTGATAATCCGAATAGTCAAGTCCAGTACTATTATCTAAACGATAAGGGGCTAAGTCGATCACTCCGGCAAAAATATTTTTGCGCGCCTCTTCTATTTTCAAATCATTGTATAACAGCAATTCTCTGATTTGGTTGATCGTCAATAACAGGCTTTTGGCAGTACTTGTCTTAAAATCCTTCTTACTCTTAACATATTTAACAGGATAGTTATCAGATGACGCTGAGCCACCGGTTTGCGCAGCTGATTCCAAATCTTGGTCCAAAGCTAAAAGAAAGCCGTTTTCTTCATTAGAAGCATCTGCTCCGCGACGGAATATCCCTTTATACATATAATTTTTATCTAATTCACGGGCATGATCTTTGCTTTCTTTTTTAATTATTGGATCAAATAGATGCAAATATGAAGCACTACCCAACTCGGGGTCTTTCTTATTATGGACTAATTGTCGTGCTAAATTCGAAGAACCATTCAACATATTGGTCAAATCACCATTATCAGCCGCCTGCTGTAAAGCACGCAGATAAGTCAATAACTGTAAAGAGAGTCCATTAAAAGCACGTAGTAAAAAATGATCCATTTTTCGTTCCGGATCACCAGACTTGTAATCTATCACGTTATAATAAAGTTTTCCGTCCTGACCTTCAACGAGATCTATCCGATCTATCCGTCCACGTAAATTCATTTTTGAAGCATTGTCCTTACTTGTTGGATCTGCAAAAACCAGCGCAGGAAGTCCTGTTTGATCTCCAAATGACGTTTCAGTTTTGACTGTATAGATTTTTCTTTTCTTTCGTTGTCTAGCGATCGCGTGAATCACTTGGTCAGCCGTATGAGTCAATTGGCGCTGAGTGTATCGATACCTTGCTGTGGAAGAAAAAATCTTTCCGCAAAATTCTTCTGAAACTTGTTGCAATGTCTTTGCCATTAATTCATCGAATTCGTTACTGCTGATTTCCGCCAAAGTTTTGCCCTGCTTGAGGATATTCCGGAAAAAATACTCCATAATAAAGTGAAAATATTCTCCGGTATCAGCCGGTTGAAGTAAAAACTCCTGCCGTGGGCGCAATTTTAACCCATATTGCAAAAAGTACTGGTAGGGATCAGCAAAAAAAGTTTCTAACTTAGAGATCGAAGTATTGATCTGGTCGCCATATAAACCATGAACTATTTCAGGATCTAAATATTTATGACCATCAGCTTTTTCAGACTGGCCTGGCAACACATCGTTAGAAAAACCTAAACTTTTAAAAAGCTGTGTTGTTCGTTGGTTATAAGTCGCTGATAAATAACGATAAAGACCTCGCCAAGTTGCGTGAAGATCTTTTCCATTATGAAAAGCATCTCGACTTACCGACAACAGTTCACCCAAAGTCGTAGCCTTGGTCCCAATCAAATCAATAATATTATCGGCTGTTGGATCTAGCTGTTTTTCAGGATGTTGAACCTGCAAAGAAAAAGCATTTTTGATCCGCTCAATATAAGGTGAAAGTCGTAATGGCTGGCCATCATTATCACTCAACGGATAAGTGAAGAAAATCCGCGAGTTGACCGCCATAAATGATAAATAATTCGCAAACGGTTCTTCCGCCATTCGAATCTCCGCTGTTTCAGTCAAATATTTTTCAGCAGATCCCTCGCCAGTTAATTGTTCTATCTCATCACGATCTATATCAGAAAGCAACGCATTATTTTCAAATGTCCGCGGCATGACAGCATCAGTAACTCCAACAAAAAATAACACCCGCCTATTTTGCATTTGAACTACTCCGCTTTCAGAAAATATAACCTGATCTAAAGTGGAGGGAACTTGACTATATTTAGCATTATCAAAACCGTTTTGAATAAGAGCGATAAATTCTTCCAGATCCAAAGGTTCTGCGCCCAAAGCTGTCACATACTCATCTAATAAAGAACATAAGGTGTTCCAGACTTCTTCATGCCGAGAAACATCGCTGACCGAACCACTTAAACGAGTAGGGTCATTTTCAAGATCCTTAGCGGCACTAACTTGCCAACCCTGTAAAGTTTGCGGCACACCGATTTTTTCCAAGAAATTTATCAATTCAACAGCAAACTCTCGTCCTGTCTTAACCTTGTTGACCTTTTTGAAAAATGAACTTAATTGCCGGTATACTTCCCGACGGACCTTATTTACAAAACGATTGTTAGGTAAATTAGCTTGACGCTTTTGGTGCTCTTCTGGTGACTCATTTGGTTTCATACCACAAGTTTCGACGACCCAATCCTCTGGATCTTTCCACGAAGATTCATAAAAATAGCCATTTTGCAATATACAATTTTCTAAAAGATCTAATGTGTTTCTGAATGTTCCGAGAGTCCAGTTTGGTTCGTCGATCTTGGGTACAAAAATCTCGGTTTTCAACAATCTCATTACTGAACGATAGGAATAATTTTGTTGTTGCACACTAAACAAAGCAAGTACAAATTCAACTAAAGGATGATTAAGCATTGTTTTATTCAAATCAGTAAAAATTGGAATGTCATACTCATCCATCACATTTTCCAACAGATTCTGATATTTATCCTGCTGTGGCGTTAAAATCAGAAAATCGTGATACTTATAATTACCCGTAAAAACAAGATTTCTAATTTTTGCGGCTACATAACGAATCTCACGTACACGGTCAGATGTTTCTGTCAAAGACAAACTCTGGGCATCTTCTAAGTAATACTTTTTTGGCGGAGAAAACGTTTGTGAATCTATCCAAAAATCTTCGAGGCTGGTCAAATCAGCTGATACCCGAGAATCTGCTGCTCTTTTATCGACCATTCGTGCTACATGTGACGCTTTAGCCTGCTGTGTTAACTCATAGTAGATTTTACCGGTTTGATAAAACAAATCACTTGTTTCAGGTTTACTATCAACATATTTATGATTCAAGATCAAACTAACTCTGACTTCAGCAGCCTTTTGCATCAACACTGAAATAACTTCTTTTTCTTTAGCATTAAAACTTGTAAAACCATCGATCACAAAACAAGACCGACTTAAATCAACTGTTTGCAAATAATTGATCAACTCATCCAAGCTTTCTGCCGTATCTAAGTATTGACCAGCAATATATTTTTCAAACTTCGTATAAACTAGTGAAAGATCATGTAATCTTTGACCAAGATCAACTTGTTCTCCTTTATCTTTTGTCTGTAAATTTTTAGCAAATTGTTCTAAATCTTCTGGTAAAAAACCACCTAATTTAAGCTCTACTATTTGTTCGGCTAATTTTTTACTAAACCCAGGACTATTTCTCTCACGAGTAAAAACGTAAAGTTCTTTTTCATCAAGTTCATGCAAAATATGGGTCACGATCATAGAAAGTCCTGTTGGAGTCAAACGTGTTTTGGTTAAAGCTGGTTGTTCTTTCAAAAAATACCACATCAAACGACTAAATGAAAAAGTCTGCACGTTGGCAGATGCAAACATTTTTTCCATCTCTCCTTTTTGGTGTCGTAAATAATCTAAAACATTAACTTCTGATTCAAATTTAATGTGGTCAGGTACGATATAAAATATTTCTGAAACACTGGCAGAACTTTGCCACTCTTCCAGTTGTTGTAAAACAAGTTTCTGCCGATCAGTTCCCGCCTTACCATAAATAAACCCTAAACTCACCGTGATCCCTCCATTCTTCTTTATATAGTATGCATTTTTTAATAAAAGCCTTTGATTACAAAAAAGGACCCGAATGTCACAGAGACACACGAATCCAAGAGCTAACGATCCTTTTAATATTTCATCAAACTTAAAATATCATAATCTTTAATTTTATCTCTGCCGTGCAATTCACTCAGCTCGATCAAAAAGGCACAACCGACGACTTCGCCACCAAGTTGTTCAACTAAATCAGTGGTTGCACCGATCGTTCCCCCAGTAGCCAATAAATCATCGACTACCAAAACTTTTTGGCCAGGTAATACGGCATCTTGGTGCATATAAAGTGCAGATTCGCCATATTCTAACTTGTACGAGGCCTTGACCGTTTTACGAGGCAATTTTCCCTTCTTACGTGCTGGAGCGAAACCAACACCTAATTCATAAGCAACAGGACAACCCACAATAAAGCCACGAGCCTCCGGGCCAACAATCATTTGCACGCCTTTATCTTTAGCAAACTGAACGATTTGATCAGTTGCTTGGTGGTATGCTTCACCGTCAGCCATTAACGGTGAAATATCGCGAAAAATAATCCCCTTCTCTGGATAATCAGGAATACTTGCAATATAGTTATTTAAGTCTAAAGCCATTAAACCTTCTCCTTTAATATACGCTAACACTAAACAGACTGTTCTTTGACCCAGTTAATTAAGTCAGCGCTCTTACTGTGCAGGAGGATCTGTTGAGTCCTGATCTGCAGTCTGCGGGAGTGATAACTGGAAGTCTCCTTCAAATTAACATGTTGAGTACTGGGGACACCTGTAACCAATCCATTCTCTATTTTAACAAATCCTACCTCAAAAAACACCTGAAACATAAAAATCATTAGTTCTTTTGACACTCCAAGATATTTTGCGATCTTAGCGCCATCACGAGAAAGATTTAACTCATGGTGTGATAAAACGAATCGATAAAGATTTCCAAATTGTGCTCTATCGGGCATTCCCGCCTTAGAAACATCATTTTTGGGATAAAAGACCAAGTGAATTTTTTGAGCTTCTACTGTGTTCAATGAGAGCTGTAAGTCCCGCAGATCATTAGGACAATCGATCAAATAAAGATCTTTAGCTCGTACTTTTTCTCCTTGTTTTGATAAAACTATCGCCTTTGAATCAACCGACATGTATTGTTTGACTTGTGCCAAGATTTTTTTCTCAAAAAAGGCGTAAACTCCAGGCTTTTTAAACATATTAACCGTTAATTTGTTTATTCTTTGATCAAAAACTTGTAGTTCAGGCTGCCCTTGCACTAATCTTAAGTCTTCGATCTTGACTTGCAAAGAGGTCTTATTTTGCCAAACGTTTTTATCCGGATATCCTACAAATTCTACATGTTTGGGGTCTTGTATGATCTGACCAAGTTTATCTTGATCTATTCCAAAATAAACAGCAGAAACTAGGTCACCTTTACTATTTTCCAAATTTAAACGTAGGTGATTATTTGCCTTCCCCATCGGCTTAGCTAATTTGACTTTAAAATTAGTGAAAGCAAAAACCGGTCGTTGATTATCTTGCCCAAATGGGGCTAACATTTCGATCTTGTCCAAATCGTCTAGATGAAAATTCGTTAAATCTATCTTGTCGGCGATCTCTAAAACAGGTTGGGGTGCAGCGCTAATATTTTGTTTAGCGACCTCATCATCTAAAATCTGCTGGACCTCATCTTGTTTTTCTATGGCAATAGTTAAACCACACGCCATATGATGGCCGCCAAAGGAAAGTAATTGATCTCTGTGTCCATCTAGTGCAGCAAATAAATTAAACGCTGCGATCGAACGTCCTGAACCCTTAGCAGCGCCAGTTTCTTCGTTTGCATTCAATACCAAAGTAGGTTTACTAGTTGCTTCAACCAAGCGACTAGCAACGATCCCCAAAACACCTTCATGCCAATTTGAACCAACGACCAAGTTAACTGCATGTTGTTGAGACTCATTTTCAACCTTCTTCAATGCAGCAGCCGTTATCTCATTAACCAACTCTTGACGCTTAACATTCAATTGTTGCACGTGCTGTGCAATCTCTTGAGCTCGTTGATCATCAAATGTTGTCAACAATTCGACACCCAAAGCTCCGCTTTCCAGACGGCCAAGTGCATTCAGGCGCGGTGCGAGGCCAAAACCGATCGTTTCAGCTGTGATCTTATTTTGTTCCACCCCAGCTTCGTGATACAGACTTAACAAGCCAACTCTTTCAGTGTTTTGTAAAACCTTTAGTCCCGCGCTGACGATCACGCGGTTCTCATCTGTCAACGAAACAATATCTGCGACAGTTCCGATCGCAGCAAGATCTAACATTTCTGGTGGGACCTCTTCCAATAGCGCGGTTGCTGTCTTAAAGGCTACACCAGCCCCTGAGAGATCCGAAAAAGGATAGCTGCTATCTGGATGTCGCGGATGAACGATTGCAAATGCATGGGGAAGTTCTGCAGGCATTTCATGATGATCAGTGATCACAACATCGACACCTTGTTGCTGCGCATAATTGACTGCTTCATTGCCTGAAACACCATTATCGACTGTCACGATCAACCTAGTGCCCTCGCTGATCAACTTTTTGTAAACTTCTAGGTTTGGACCATAACCATCTTTAAAACGATCAGGTATGTAATACTGAACATCTGCGCCCAATTGCAACAAAGCCTCATACATGATCGAAGTACTTGTTAGTCCATCCGCGTCATAATCACCATAAACAGTAATTTTTTCTCCCGACGTGATCGCCTTTTTGATCCGGTCACATGCTTTTTGCATATCATGTAATAAAAACGGATCATATAACATTTCCAATTCTGGTTTTAAAAATCTGTTGATCTTTTCGGCACTGTCATATCCACGTTCAAGTAAAAGCGAGACTACCAACCTTGGAGCCTTTGTTTGTTTAACTAGTTCATCGATCTGCTCGTTATTATCATTTTGGATAAACTTCCATTGATTACGGGATGAGAACACAAAATCACTCCTCGTTTTGTTCTGAACTATCTTCCTTTTTGTCCTCCGTGGAAACAGATTCAGCAACTGCCTCTGGTTGACGTCTCATGGCCTTATTAGCAGCTAATTCTTTTTGTAGATTCTTAATTTCCCTTTTCTGCCTCAAATAAGCAGTGGTTGAAAGCAAGACTGCGATCAAAGCTCCTAACAAAAGTGCGATCACTAAAATCACCACTAAAGGCATAGTAACTTTGGAAAAGCCAAAATTAACTGTTGCATTTTGAGAATTCATCCAAGAAAATAGCACCGCGATCAATAATAAAACAATTGCTCCTATCATGCTCCATTGTTTTTTCATTTTTCATAACGCCTCCTTATTTCTTATTGAATAACGTACTTGTTAAAAAATCTCCCGTTTTTGGAAACATTTGATATACATGAAAGGCTGCTTCCATGATAAGCGGACGGTTTAATTCACGTTTGCTGGTTCCAATAGTATCAACGATCTTAGCTGCCAAGATCTCAGGATCGAGGGCAAAGATCCCGATATTATCCAAATAGTGCCCCGTTTTATCAGCGTAATCAAAAAAATGTGTCTTGATTGGCCCTGGATTAACTGTTAACACTGAGATCCCCAGCGGTTTTAATTCCAAGCGTAAAGCATTAGAGTAGGCTAAAACTGCAGCTTTGCTGGCAGAATAGACCGCTGATTTTGGTGTTTGGATCTTTGCAGCGATCGAAGCGACATTGATCAAAGCCCCCCGCCGTCGTTCAGCCATTTGCAAAGCAGTATATTTAGTCATATACATCAGCCCTAAAACATTGACTCTAAACATTTTTTCGGCAATGTCCATTGGAAAATCAACGGCTTCTTCCATTAGCCCAAAGCCGGCGTTATTTACCAAAACATCTATGGGTCCAACGGAACTTTCCACTTCATTGACAACTTGTTCGATCTGAGCTGGATCTGAAACATCGAGTTCATACGCTAAAGACAAACGACCTGATAACTTACGACAGACTTCTGCAACTTTTTCCAACTTATCCTTGCGTCGCGCACAAACGATCACAATGGCTTTTTTTAAAGCGGCTTGGTAAGCGATTTGTTCTCCTAAACCTGAAGAAGCTCCAGTAACAAAAACGATCCTATTTCTTAAGCTTTTTAACTCTTGATACCCAGTCATTTTGCTTCACCTCTATTTGTCTGAAAAGGAACTTGGATCACATCAAAATCTTTAACGACTTTAGTATTCTTAAACACATCTTGAGCGTCATTTTGCAAAGTCTTGACCATCGGCCCAACGTAACGCGCAGAGATATGAGTTAATAACAACTTTCGAACGCCTGTTTTTTTGGCAACCTGTGCAGCCTGGATACAAGTTGAATGGTAGTATGCTCTGGCTAACTTAGCATCACCTTTGCCATAAGTACTTTCGTGCACCAATGCATCTGCATTAGCCGCTAATTTCTCAATATTAGGAGTAGAACGTGTATCTCCAAGGATCGTCACGATACGCCCTTTCTTAGCTGATCCAATAAAATCAGTTCCATTTATTTGACGTCCATCAGCCAAAGTTACTGTTTCACCGGCCTTGAGCCGACCGTAGATTGGTCCTGCCGGGACCTGCAATTCTTTTAATTTTTCAACCTGCAATTCGCCAGGATAGTCTTTTTCTTCGACTCGATAACCGACACATGGTATCCGATGCTCAAGATATTTAAACGAAACTTTAAACCGATCATTTTCAAAAATCTGTCCTGCTTCGCCTAATTCAATGAAATTCAACTTGTATGCTAATTTAGTACGCGAAACACGCAAGCTGGTCTTAACGAAATCTTCGATGCCGGCCGGACCATAAATCGTCAGTGTGGTTGGATCATCCCCATTTTGAAATGAACGGCTACTCAAAAAACCAGGTAAACC
Source organism: Ligilactobacillus acidipiscis (assembly GCF_900116935.1). Classification (NCBI taxonomy): domain Bacteria; kingdom Bacillati; phylum Bacillota; class Bacilli; order Lactobacillales; family Lactobacillaceae; genus Ligilactobacillus; species Ligilactobacillus acidipiscis. Next base: position 1,106,108 of record NZ_LT630287.1, on the reverse strand, counting down.
AAATATATGATCACCATGCAAGTGGGTAATAAAGATCTTCGTGATTTTCCGCGGACGGATCGTCGTTCTTAGGATTTGGTGTTGTGTTGCCTCTCCACAATCAAAAAGCCAAACCTCATTGATCTCTGGCAATAATTTAAGTGCAGTCGCAGTTACATTACGAAATTTGCCTGGTGAACCGGCACCAGTGCCTAAAAATTCTATTTCCATATTTAAAATATCCTATCTAACTTTAATTTTACCGAATTGGGGAAGATTTTTGTATCAAAAACACCTAAATAGTTAGTAGTGACCACTGAACTTCCTCAAAGTTATTTAAACTAACCGCCTACCATTTTATCATTATCTGTGTCTGATTAAAATAAAATTCACGCAGACAATTTCTTTAGCTGTAGTGTTACCCCTGAATTATTCATACTTTTCGTTGCAGTTAAAACTTTGTGCAAAGTTACTTTAGTGTGTAAAAAAAGCAGCTTTTTGTTAGTTTTGTTGTCGGACTGTTTAAAAAAGGACAGACTTCACCCTTTCCCTAAGAAAAACATTTTTTTTTGTGAGTTCACAGCGGATATATTTTTAGATTTTGAATCTTGAACAGTGTCTGCCAAAATAATTTATCGAACACATTGGTCTGAGATAAATGGACCCAGACTTGACGCGCATGGTGCGTGACCTTAGCTGCCACATGGAGTAATTTAAAACGGATCGTCCCGACCTGAGCGTGTTTAAGCTTTGTTGGTAAAACTAAGTTCTTCATGGCTTGCAGTATATTATAAGCGACCCCAGCTACCAGCATCCGGAACTCATTGGCCTCAAAACTAGAACTGTCCGTTTTATCAAAGTGAAAGCCACGTTTAACTTCTTTGATCAAGTCTTCCATGGAACCGCGTTGGTGATAGAGGGCAAAGACTTGTGGACCGCTTAATTCTTCCAAGTTGGTCACGATAAACTCATGGTCAAACAGAAAGTTGCCCGCCGGCCGCGTTGATTTAATAATCACACGATAAGGTCGTGACCAACTTTGAGGACAATAGTCTCGCAGGACATGCCATTGGACTTCAGCTTCGGTGAAGTCCTGGTCACCCACTTGGATCAGGTTTTCAGCCCGACTTTGGAGCTGGTAGTTCGCTTTTAAACGAATCACGAACTTAGCCTGCTTTTTATCACACGCATGGTAGATCCCTGGAGCTGCGAAACCAGAATCTCCCCGCACTAAGACATCCAGGGAAGATCCGTCATAGGCCCGTAAGCTCCGTAATAAAAATTTAGTCGCACCTTGGGAAGTATAGCGATTGCCGGGGCGTAATTGAGCATTCAACAAGCAGCCCGATAAAGCATCAAAGGCTAGTAAAGGATGATAACCGTTGGTCTGGTAGTGACCGTTATAAGCACTCTTTTCTTGGTCACCAAACGTATCGGCATGTGTCGAATCTAGATCAAGGATCAGCTGATGTTGATTTAGCTGCCCAAGAACAAAGTGAGCTACCGAGCCGAGCAATGATTTGACTGAAAAGAGCCCAGACGCTGAAATGTGATTGATAAAGCGTGAAAGTGTCGGCTGGGAAGCGACCGCTTGAGACAAGACCAGCTTAAAATCAACGGCGTGTGACAAGGTATTAGCCGACTGATCTTGGCAGTATCCTGCCAGCAATTGCAACAGCAACTGCTTAAATAAATTGTTCAAGGGAAAGGTACAATATTTACGGTCATCTTTAAAATGCAAGTTATCTTCTAAGAGCTGGTCAAAGTGAATTTGGTGCAGAAATTCAGCAATTAATAAAGTTCCGGCATCGTTCGCTAACTCACCACCGTCATTAGAAATGTTGATCTGGTCATTGAATAAAAGTTTTTCATGATGTAAAGTTGACATAAGGAGCACTCCTGTTCTTTGTGGTTTTCATCGACTTTACAATAGCACAGGATGTGCTCTTTTTGTACACCCAACAGGTGAAAAACGAAAAAGATGCGAACTAGCATGACAACAACAAAAAGTAGTCCTTAAGGGAAAAGTATGAATAATTCAGGTTACCTGTCACTCTAAAAATATTTTCCGTTAAAAATAATGCTCCATAATCAAATACGCAAAAAAAGCTGAATTTTATCAAAGAAACTGAATTAATTTTAACGATACTGCATAAGTTAGCTTTCTGCTCCACAAAATATCCCTTTTATCTCCTAATTTTTTTAACTTTCATCGACACTAAAGTACGAACTTCTATGAACAAACGCAACTTATCATCTGCATTTCTTCAGCACTCAACAGCGGTTGATTTGCATAGCTAACAACTGATCCCAGCCAAAATAGCATGCACCACAGTTTGCAATAATTTGTTTTGGCTGTTTTAAATTAGGATATATATGCAGTTTTGTTTCTTTTATACATTAGAACCCTTTACTTCTTATTATTTATTATCTTCATAATACCATCTGTTTTTTAAAAAAAGAAAACAGATGGTATAATCAAAATGTTAAGAAGCATACGCACGTTAAAATACATGGCAGTCGTCCTAGACACTAATTTATCCTACGATTTAAAGCTAAGTTTTTCTTAACTGCCTATCTGTATAAAATCAATTGTAAAAAAGGACGGTGCAAGGAATATGCGTGTCGGAGATTTTCAAAGTTGTACGTTTGGCTTAGAACCTAATTTGGAAATTTTTTTTGAGGACGACAAGAAGATATTACCCCTGTCGTTTTTGCATCAGTCTGAGACAATAACGACCATCTCTGTATCTAAAAAGCCGCTTAAACTGCATGAGTTACAGTATGGATTAAACTTTTGCCCGCCTGATTCAGTTTTAAAAATTGAAAATGAAAAAAACATTCAAACTGTATTTGGTTTTCGCCGAGTTGAAAAATATCTTTATTTACGCTGATCTTAATATTGTTTGATCCACAAAAAAGCAGGGAATTTTTACTCCTTGCTTTTTTATTGGTCCTATAAGATTTGTATCGGTCAGCGTCAAGACATCATGTACAAAAACTTAGAAGTTTGGCAGGAGAATTTACACCTACTCCCACACTTCTGTCCACCTAACTCTTGAACAAACATTACTTTTTCACATTTCTATTCTATTGATTTGCTAGTCTTTCGTCAAAATGATCACGAAACTCACTCATAAATCACAATTCCACTAACCATTCGTAAGTTGTTTTGAAAAAAGTTCACCTTAAATGTTTACTTTCCTGCTCAAAACATTGTCCGTGCCCGCTATACTGAAATCTTAGTCTACCGCTTTTTATTTCAAAATAGCTCGTGTAACAAACTTGCCAAAATAAGGTAATCCATTTGTACTCGGATGAACGTTGTCAGAATAGAACCAGTCTGGATGATCCTTACTGTAAGAATACCAATCGATCACCGTCAGATTAGAATATTTTTCTTGTGCCTGTGCTAATTCTTCATTAACTTGATCCTGCCATCTTTGTGTAGGAACATTAACGTTGATCCAGTATACTCGACGTTTTGGCCCGATCATACCCATGATCTGCTTCATATCGGAGTCAGCGAATGGTCCATTCGTACCTAAACTGATCAGTACGGTGTCTGTTAATTTTCCTCTGCGCACCAGCGAATCCAAGATCGGTAATGCTTCATGTACTTGACGACCAACTTTGGCATCCACATACATTTGTGGAAAGATACCCTGCATTGTTGAAGAAGCATCGGCCAAAACTGAATCACCGATCGCAGTGACTGGCATGTTCTGAGCCTTAGTTTTTTCCGAAGCAGTCAGCTCACCATCAGCCTGTTGTTCATTTTTTTGGCTTTTAGCTTCTGTTGCTGACTTTTCAGCAGGTTGACTTGCTTTTTTCTTATCCTTGTCAGCAGCTGTGTTTTGTTTTTTGGCTTGCTTATTATTGTTCTTGATCACCTTTTGCAAGTCAGAAGAGTCACTACTTGAAACACTTGCACGAGGTTTATCAAATGCACCCCATGTCGCCGTAACTAATACTAAAGTAGCAAGCACTGCCCAGATCCTTTTCCAACCATAAGAAGAATTTTTGGAAAAAGCATCTTTAATAACCATAAAAGTTCTTGAATAGTCAAAATGTTGCAGCGGCAGTTCAAGAAAACGATATGAAATGTCACTGATCACAAGGATCAAAGCAATTTCGATCATCGCATGCAGCCAAGGATGGTTAGCAACATTAGCAATTTTTTGTTCATAAAAAATCATTATAGGATACTGATAAAGATAAATGCCATAACTTCTTTTGCCAACCCATGTAAACACTGGGTTAGTTAGTAATCGGTTCATATCGGCCCCAGGATGGGCGATCGTCCCGACCAAAATAACTGACAACAAAGAGAAGAAAAACATTCCACCTAAGTACACCAGCTCACTTTCACCGTTCATTTTGAAAAACATTAGGACGATCAAGAGCAAAGAACCTAAGCCGACTCCATCTAAAAATAACCGCGGACCACTTTGCAGGTTTTCTTTAAGTTTAGTACTCGGCCACAAGAAAGCCAGCGCAGCCCCTAGTAGGATCGAAAACATGCGTGTATCTGTCCCATAATAAACTCGAGAAGGATCTTGTCCTGGTTTAAACAAAATGATCATTAATAATGCGGACACAAAAGCCGCGATCAATAAAATATCAAATTTAGTTTGCTTAGACCGGATGAACCGTAACAATAATAAGATCACGATCGGCCAAATTAAATAAAACTGTCCTTCTATCGACAACGACCAGAGATGGGTAAATGGTGATTGATTACCGAACTTATCAAAATAAGATTCGTGATTAGCAACCTGGAACCAATTATAAACGTAAAAGACATTAGTAACTATTACATCACGTAATTTCCCCAAAGAATCTCGGGCAAATAACGTAATAAAAGCCGCTGTTGTCATCACCATAGTGATCAACGCTGGATAAAGTCGCTTCATTCTTCTGACATAAAACGATTTAATATCGAGCCGGTCGTTTTGGTCGTACTCTTGAATCAACAAATCAGTGATCAAATAGCCTGAAACCACAAAGAAAATAGGAACTCCTAAGAAACCACCAGTCATTCCATACGGAAAGAGGTGGTACAGTATAACACCAATAACTGCTAAAGTCCTGACACCATCAAAACCTGTAATATATCTGCTTTTTTTTAATCTTTTTTCCATCAAAATCCCGTCCGTAAAAATTCAAGGAATATACAACTAGCTGTATGTACGACGATCTGAAAAAGTGTAAGCTAAATAACCGGCCAACTTTCTCAGATCGGTCTTCTTCTAATTACTCTACAAATTCGAACGTAAACTTGCCTATCTGAACCATGTCGCCACTCTTGGCTCCTTGTGCACGTAATTCATCATCAACACCCATTGCCCGCATTTGCCGAGCAAAACGCATCAAACTTTCGTCATGTTCAAGATTAGTCATCTCAAATAAGCGCTCCAGTTTTTCTCCCCCAAGTATCCAATTCGAATCAGGATCTCGTTTGAGAGTGAATGGTTTCTCTTCCGGTTTATAGGTATAAACAACATTATCATTGCTTTCCTGTTCCGGTTCAAGATCAAATCGCGGTGTTTTTTCTAAGGTATCAGCCGTCTGAGCAACTAGTTTTTGTAAATTAGAGTGCGTGATCGCTGAAACAGGGATCACTTCCGGTACTGAAGCTAATGTCGTGTCCATCTGCAACTTTTGCTTGAAAGTCTCTAAGTTGGCTTGTGAATCCGGCAGGTCCATCTTACTTGCAGCCACGATCTGCGGCCGTTTCAAAAGCGCAGGATCATATTTAGCAAGTTCATGATTGATTTTTTCGAAATCAGTGAATGGATCACGTCCCTCCATGCCAGACATATCAACAACATGTACGATCACACGTGTCCGCTCAACATGACGCAAAAATTGGATCCCCAAACCAACACCGTTCGAAGCGCCCTCGATCAGTCCGGGTAAATCAGCCATGACAAAATCACGCCCGTCATCCAATTGAACCATTCCTAAATTAGGAACTAAAGTTGTAAAATGATATTCAGCAATTTTAGGCTTAGCACTAGTTAAAACCGACAAGAGAGTAGATTTACCAACAGATGGAAAACCAACTAGCCCAACATCGGCTAAAACCTTTAATTCAAGCTGAAGATTTCTTTCAACACCCGGCTCACCGTTTTCAGCAATCTCTGGTGCCGGGTTTTTGGGAGAAGCAAACTTAATGTTTCCTCGTCCGCCACGACCTCCAGCGGCGACAACTAGTTCTTGTCCATTTTCAACAAGGTCGCCTAATACTTCACCAGTATCAGCATCATGAACAGTTGTCCCTTCAGGAACGGCAACGTATAGATCATCCGCTTTATGCCCGTACATTCCCTTGATCATGCCATTTTGACCGGCCTTAGCCTTAAAAATACGATGATAGCGAAAGTCCATCAAGGTCCGCAAACCTTCATCAACTCGTAAAATAATACTTCCACCATGGCCGCCGTCGCCACCAGCTGGTCCACCATTTGGCACGAACTTTTCACGCCGAAAAGCCACCATTCCATTGCCGCCCTTACCGGCTTTCACAGTAATTTTAACTTGATCTACAAACATTATTTTTAATCACCTTTCTCAGGTAGCCTGAGTTGTCTTTAGATGTTATTAATTTCTGAAAACAATTTTGTCTCCGCCAACTATAGCAGTTTTTATTTTCAAAATCAAAAACATCCGTACTAAAAACACTTATTTTAAGCTTAATTTAATCGTTTGTGCTACTTTCTCGGAAATTCCTAATTTTTGAAGATCTTCCAAAGAAGCTTCACTGATTTTTTTCAATGATTTAAAGTTTTTGAGCAATTTGACTCGAGTTTTAGGCCCCACTCCTTGGATCTGTTCAAGCCGCGAAGAAAGAGAGTTTTTAGAATGCACTTGCCGATGAAAAGTGATCGCAAAACGATGAACTTCATCTTGGATCCTTTGTAACAAATAAAAGCCTTCACTTTTTGGATCCAAACCAATTTTTTCATCATCTTCGGTCATTAAGTCGGCAGTCTTATGATGATTGTTTTTAACCATCCCTGCTACTGGTATCTCTAACCCTAGTTGGTTACGCAAAGTTTCACGAGCTGCATTGATCTGCACGACACCACCATCCATTAGGATTAGATCTGGTAATTGTGCATGCTCTTTTAACAAACGGCTGTATCTGCGATAAATAACTTCTTGCGTACTTGCAAATTCGTCCGCATTAGTGACCGTCTTTAGTTTATACTTACGATACTCATTTTTATCTGGTCGTCCATCTAAAAAACTGACCATAGCAGAAACTGGATCTTGTCCCTGAATATGTGAATGATCGAAAGACTCTATCCGATGACCGTTAGGCAAACCTAATGCATCCGTGATCTCATTCATTGCGCCGACTGTCTTACGATCATCCAATTCCAAAAGACGGAATTTTTCTTCCAAGACCAATCTGGCATTTTTTTGTGCCATTTCTAATAAGTCTCTTTTTTGTCCTCTTTGAGGGGTCCTAACAGGGATCCCAATAATTTGAGCCAAAATATCATGTTCCATCTCTTTAGGCACAAGGATCTCCTTAGGCAAGATCCGGTTTTTCTGATTATAAAACTGCAAAATAAACGAAGCTAATTCGTTTTCAGGAGAATCAATACATGGAAAAAGACGTTTTTCGCGCTTCATCAAACGTGCCTGGCGAATGAAAAAGACTTGGATCGACAGCCAACCCTTATCCATATAGCAAGCAAACAGATCACGTGGAGTATTATCATTAGAGATAATTTTCTGTCTTTCAACGGTGACCTCCACATAGTGGATCTGGTCTCTTAATTCTGCTGCACGCTCATATTCCATATTGTTGGCAGCTTTCTTCATTTGATTGGTCAACTTACGTTTGATCCCTGAAACATTGCCTCTTAAAAATGATTTGATTTTCTTGATTTGTGCATCATATTCGCTTTGAGGCACTTCCCTAAAACAAGCACCTAAGCATTGTCCCATATGATAGTATAGGCATGGTCTTTTTTGATAGCCGTTGCACCTTCGCAAAGGATAAACTTTCTGGATCAACTGCATCGTTTCAGTTGCAGCATATACATTTGGGTATGGTCCAAAGTATGATCCGCCATCGTGCTTAACTTGACTAACAATTTTTAATGTCGGATCCTTTTCATTGGTAATTTTGATATATGGGTAGCCAGTACCACGTTTTAGCTTAATATTGTAATACGGCTTGTGCTTTTGGATCAGAGTAATTTCCAATAAAAAAGCTTCCTTGTCAGTAGAGGTCACGATCGTTTCAAAATCGCGGATCTCAGAAACTAACTTGGCAGTTTTTCCTTCATGAGCACTTTTAAAATATGAACGAACTCGATTTTTTAAGTTTTTCGCTTTACCAACATAAATAATTTTACTGTTGATATCTTTCATCAGGTAACAACCTGGGAGATCCGGCAACAACTTTAATTTATTTTCGACATGTTGAGTTGCCATCCAAATGTTCCTTTCTTTATATCATTGAGTCAATTATACCGCGTTCTAGCGCTAATTCACAACAATTGAAACCATTATCTCAAGAAATTTACAAAAAAATACCATTTTCGCTTTAGTTTTGCGAAAATGGTTTATGAAACCCTATTTTACAACACCTTTGACAGAAATTCCTGTCCCCGTTTGGTTTGTGGATTTTCAAAAATCTCAGATGGTTTGCCAGATTCTTGGATGTAACCATCAGCCATCAACCAGATCCTGTCGGCAACTTCCTTAGCAAATCCCATCTCATGCGTTACAACAACCATCGTCATGCCGGAATTAGCTAGATCCTTCATTACTTCTAGTACTTCCCCTACCATTTCCGGATCAAGAGCTGAAGTAGGTTCATCAAACAACATCACCTCAGGATCCATTGCTAATGCACACACAATGGCCACACGTTGCGCCTGACCACCAGAAAGACTGGCTGGGTATTGTTGAGCCTTATCTGCTAATCCGATCCGTTCTAACAGTTTACTTGCTTTTTGCTCGGCTTCTTGTTTACTGACCCCTTTAACTTTCATTGGTGCAGCGGTAATATTTTCCAGGACCGTCATATTTGGAAAAAGATTAAAACTTTGAAAAACCATTCCCATTTTCTGACGTAAACTGCTTAATTGTTTTTCAGAGATCTTTGTCAGGTCCTGACCTTCAAAAATGACTTTGCCGTCTGAGGGATGTTCCAAGACATTCAAACATCTTAAGAAAGTACTTTTGCCAGCTCCAGACGGACCGATCACACACACAACTTCACCCTGGGCAACAGTTTCATTAATATTTTTCAGGATCTCATTTTTACCAAATGATTTTTTCAGGTTTTGAATTTCTAACAGCTCGCTCATTATATGTTTTCTCCTTTTTCAAACAGCCCTACCAATAACCTGTGTAGTTTCATGTTATTTTTTAATGCCTTATTTACTTTTCCTTTATTGTAGTTTATTTATGCAATATAATACAATTTTAATTCATTTTCAAGGGTAAATTTGCATATTTTAAAGATAAACTAGTTTTTTTATGCATATTTTAGCAAATTTAGCTTGCAAAAACATTATTAGAATAAATTATTTGAAAAAAAAGACAGAAACTGCTATGCTTATGTTCGAATTAAGGTGGGGCAGATGATGGCAGATCTTAAATCGAGTGTCTCGGGGACTCACTGATCATTATTTGGTGAAAGGACTGTTTAAATTGAGTTTAAAGATCAATCGTCAATCTGATTTAGATGAATTATTTAGCAAATTTGCTGTCGAACCAGATAAAACTCCTAAAAAAGAGGAATTATCTAAAGATAAAAAGCAAAACGATAAGCAAAAGAAAGAACAAAAATAAAATTAAAAAAATGACGGGTATTTTCAACTTTGAAAGTACTCGTCATTTTTTATCAAGTTGTGTAGGCAAAAAACAACAGACAACTAGTGTCTTTATGCAATCTATTTTGCGGGTGAAAAACCGTGTGGATAGCGTTTATTCAAAGTTTCAATGTTATCTTGAGCTACCTCATCAAATAGGATATCGGCCCATTCTGCAATTTGGGAAAGATACCATAAAACATCACCCATCTCGTGGATCATTTCTTGCCGGTCAAGCTTCTTGCCCTTAAAAGTATAATCTTTTACCAGATCGATCAGCTGACCGCTTTCTCCAGCAAGACCAAGCGCACAATTGGTTAAAACTTGCTCATTACCATAAAGGGTCCGATTTGCTTTTTCCTGATAATCATTAAACTCCATAGAATTTCCCATCCTTTATAAATAAAATTAAAACAGACAGCGGACAACAACAGGCGCTCATTTCGATGTCATATTATTTGGTCTTTTGTTCGATCCAATTCCAAACTTGGTCTTTGCCTGTCTTATCTAAGGCTGAAAACAAAATCAGCTCATCATTTTCACCAAGCTGTAAAGTTTTCTTGATCAAAGAATATGATTGATTTCGTTTACTCTTTTTCACTTTATCGATTTTAGTACCAACTACTAATATTGGCAAATCATAATAATGTAGTAAATTGACCATTTGCTGATCTAATTTAGTTGGGGCATGGCGTGCATCTACCAGGGACACAACGCCTTGTAATTGGTCACGAGATGAAAGGTAGGTTTCGATCATCGCTCCCCACTTATCCCGTTCTTTTTGTGATACCTTGGCATAACCATAACCGGGAACATCAACAAAAAAAAGCTGTGACTCAACATCATAAAAATTTAAAGTCTGTGTTTTCCCGGGTTGGCTAGACGTTCTAGCGAAACTCTTTCGGTTGATCAAAGCATTGATCAAAGATGATTTGCCGACGTTTGAACGACCAGCAAAGGCAATCTCAGGATAACCCTCCGTCGGATATTGATTTGGTCTGACCGCGCTAATAGTCAGGTCAACATTATGAACCTGCATAAAGTATAGGCCTCTCTTTCTGAATTATCTTTAATTCTACCATATTCGTTCAATTTCCACAGTGATAAATACTGTAATAATTGAAAATATATGTAACAAAAAAACATCCAAGATCGAATGATCCTCGGATGTTTCGTAAAATCGTCTTGAGGGCCATGGTCCCTCTATACGATTAATTCACTTTCTATTACTTAACGTTGATGACCTCTTTATCACCGTAGTAACCACAACTAGAACAAACATGGTGAGCTTGTCTTAATTCACCACAATGTGGGCATGCTGTCATGCCAGGAACTTGCAACTTGTAATTAGTACGACGAAGTCTCTTTCTTGTCTTAGAAGTCTTTCTTGCTGGTACAGCCATTTTACAAGCACCTCCTTTTCAAATTTTAAAATATTCAACAAGAAAAATTGTAACCTTTACACGCCAATTTTGCAACTACTCTTCAGTATCATCAAAAAAATGTGTTAATTTCTCCATTCTAGGATCAACTTTTGGACTACTATCTTCTTGCTTTTTATTTAACTGTTCCTCAGATAAAACTTGCCAATCACGACCTGCTATAGCAGGATCACTAGCATTTTTTTCTGCTTCAGTTAAAACCTGCATGGGAATCTGTAACAAAATATTATCAGTTATGACTTTTTCCAAATCAAGTAAATCATTATCTAAAACTAAAACAAGATCTTCTTCAGAAAAATCTGAAAAATCAGTCCTGTCTGCCTCAACATAATTTTCATCGATCAGAAAAGAAAGTTCGAGACTAACGGGAGTCAATGACCTAGTTGAAGGCAAAACAAGTTTTGCATCCACTTGTAATTGACTGTAAGCCCCTAAGCGATCTGCTCCGATCACACCTTTAACATGAACAGGAGCAACTGATAAAATATCACTTCTACGACTCTTTAAATCCTTTTCTAAATGAAATATTTCATTGATCTGGAGCGGTTCATCACCGAGCTGTTGCAGTTGTTTGTACGACCACTTCATGCTATTTTCCTCCAATGCAACACGTATGATTATACAGTGCTTAAAATCCTTTGTCAATGTATTTTCCTTGACACCCGCTCTAAAATACTATGGGTGCGCGTTTTACATCTTGTTCAACACCATTAAAAAGCTGATAAATTTTACCTGCACGGTAATCGACCGCCAATTGTTCTTTCCTATCGTCTTGTGAAACGCGGGAATAAATCGGAAATGGACAGTTCTTTTTAACCCTAGATAACTGTTTGCGGCCATCGCCTCCAAAACCGAGCAACCGAATATATGGCTCACTATTATATGCTTGAACTTCTTGCTCAGAAATGTTGAGCAGTATTGCAACTGCTAGACGTGCGAGATGAGTATAGGTAAAACGTTTTGTTTTCACTTTTTTGACCCACATATCAAAGTTGATATCTAACGGCAGCCGCTGAGTCTGTTCTTGAATCCGATATTCTATCCCCTCACTCATTCCATAGATCTGACCTAGATCGGCCAAATTGCTGCTGACCACCTTATACCGCAAAAGCGGCCAAAAATCATCCCATGAAACGAACGGACCTTCAACTAGATCGTTTAGCGAAACTTGCGGTAAATAAGGTGCAAGTTTTTTCTGCGCTTTTTTCGACAGCGAAAAGTTTTTACGGATAGCTGAAGCACTTGCGATCTGTGCACCCTTATGCAACGATTGGTCATGATAACTTGTTTCTACTCGCTGCACTGGAAAGAGGTCCAAAGGCTCACCTAAACGATAATTAGCTTTAGCATAGGCCAGACCCAACAAATCATTCGGCTGATCTACAGCATGTCCTAGCTCTTTTTTAATGGCGGTTTGAAATGAACGAGCATAGGATTCGTCATACTTATGAAATTCACCATGGACTCCAGCAACCTTACGAGCAAAAAACATAAAATCATATGAACTATGTTCTGCTCCAAAGACTAGTTTATCAGCTCCCAAGGCCGACAACAATGAAACTGCTCCAAAAGCAAAACGATCTGCCGGCTGTACACACGCCAATACCGGTAATTCGACCACTAGGTCTGCGCCGTTTTGCAGAGCTTCCTGTGTCCTAGTCCATTTATCCAAGCAAGCTGGTTCCCCTCTTTGCAAAAAATTGCCGCTCATAGCCACGATAATGATATCGTCAGGAAAAGCCTGCTTGATTTGCTGTAGTTGATACAAATGTCCATTATGAAATGGGTTGTATTCGGCGACCACCCCAACAACTCCAGCCATGCCATCTCTCCTTTTACTTGTCACAACAAAAGAACCATCTCGTAGAATCGTTTTTAACTGAAGACCGACCAAAATCTGCCTTAACCTCGACTTTTTTAAATCCGACTTCTTTTAACAAATCAATATAATTCGCTAAAGGATATGTTCTTTCGTAATGATGTTCAGTCAAACGTTGGTAATTTTTCGTAGCTTGATCTTTAATAAAAAAGGTCAATTCATGTTCTATCCCATATGAAACATCAGTCGGATATGAATGCCACAAGAATGCCTCATTTTGGTCCTGATAATTATACATATAGTCGGGAAAAACTTTTTCCATCTGATAAACACTATGCACGTCAAATAAAAATTTACCATGTTCTTTTAAATGAGCGTATACTTCACGGAATACCTTGCCTAATTCAGCAAAGTTCGCCAAGTAACACAAAGAATCCAGTGTACTGACCACTACAGCATACTGGCCAAGCCCGTTTAAATCTGTCATATCAGCCTGATAAACCGGGAAAAAGACATTTGCCCGACTCATTCTTTCACTAGCCAAACTCAACATTTCATCAGATAGATCTAGGCCTTCCATTTGAAAACCGGCTTTTTTTAATTGCATGGTCAAGGCCCCAGCACCACATCCTAGGTCTAAAACCATTCCAGAATTGGGACTGACCCGTTGCTTAAAATATTCCAGCCAAGACTCATAGATTTCTGGATCCATCAGTTGATCATATAACTGAGCAAAAGTTGTATAGTTCATTATGCCTTGACCCAATCAGAAACATCGACTTCTTTGGCATCAGACCATAATTTTTCCAAATTATAAAACTCACGCGTTTCTTTTTGGAAAACGTGCACAACAATATCTCCGAGGTCTAATAAGACCCAGGTGGAGCCGTTTTTGCCTTCGATGTCTAAAACATCATAGCCGGCTTTTTCGACTTCCTCTTCAATATTTTCCGCGATAGCCTTAACCTGACGTTGTGAACTAGCATCCATGATCACAAAGTAATCTGCCAACAAACTAACACCATCTACATCCAGTGCTGTGACATTTTCGGCCCGCTTATTATCAGCTGCTTCTACAACTACCTTCAATAATTCTTTACTGTCCATTAATAGTCTCCTTTAAATCTTTTCTTGATCTGTCTATTATACTTTCTAATGACCTGCGACCCAAGCATTATATGTCTGGATAGCTGCTGGATAGATCGTCTTATTTGAACTCATTAAATATTGCAAAGTATGCTTAGTTTCAAAGATAACCGCAGCTTGTAAATCAGCATAAGCCAAACTTCTCGCAATCTGAGCATCTGGAAAATCACGCCCATCTTCAACAAAATCCGCTACATAGATCAGCTGGTCAAGTTTTGTCATTTTAGGTGCACCGACCGTATGGCGGGAAATAGCATTTAAAATTTCAGGATCAGTGATCCCTAATTCATGCGAAACAATTTGTGCTCCAACAACACCATGCCAAATAAAATTACCCCAGTTCAATAGGTCTGGATCCATCGAATACTTCTTGATCGTTTCCTTAAATTCACTGTCACTGCGTTCCTTAGAATAATCATGTGTCAAGGCAGCGATACTAGCTTTTTCTGTGGAAACATCATTTAATTTAGCCAACTTAATTGCGGCCTGTTCGACACGTAAAACGTGTTGAAACCGATGTTCACTCAAACTCTGCTTAACAGCTGCGACCAGTTCTGCCCGCGTTCCAGAAAAAAACTCTCCAGAATACTCAATTTTATTCACGATATAAGCCCTCTTTTTTTATATACTCCGCCACAATATCTGGTACCAAATATTTGATCGAACAACCTTGTTTGATTTTACTTCTGATCAAAGTTGAACTAATATCGATCGTCGGAACATCGACCCACAAGATCGGATATTGACTATGTGTCTTGGCACCAGTTCGTTTCACGCCCACAAACTTCACCATTTTAACCAACTGCTCGATTTTATTCCACTTAGGCAAGTATTCGACCATATCACCGCCAACAATGAAATAATAGTCTGCTTCTGGATGTCGTGCTTGTAGTTCTTTGATCGTGTCATAGGTATAACTAACACCCCCACGGTCAACTTCAAGTGTATTCAGTTCAAAGTTTTCATTGTCAGCGACCCCCAAGCGAACCATAGTCACGCGATCTTTAGCAGAAATAGCCTCTTTCTTATCAACATGCGGAGGCAAATTATCAGGTAAAAATACTATCTTATCTAACCCCAACTGACTTAAAACTTGTTCCGCTACGACCAAATGACCATTATGCAATGGATTGAAAGTTCCACCCATCAACCCGATCCGTTTTCTTTGAGCGCCAAACATAACTTCTGGCATAATTTTGACCCTAGGGATCTCAACTGTACTCATTTCCAACCTACTGACCTCCAAAACTAAATAGCTTCAACCTCAGTCGAAATAACCCGATTCTCTTTATCGGATGCCTTCTTGTACAAAACCAGGACATGCCCAATTTTTTGTACGACTTGAATTGAACTATTATTTTCAACAAATTCGATCACTTCATCTTCATCAACAAGTGAATTTTGTAAAATAGAAACCTTTAGTAGTTCACGCTTTTCTATAGCGGCTTTAACGTTTATCAACCAATTCTCACTTAACCCATCTTTTCCGATCTGAAAAAGTGGCCGTAGATCATGCGCCTGACTTCTTAAAAAGCGTTTTTGTTTTCCTCGTAATGTCATTAACTCTCTCCTTGATCATTAAATACTACTCAACTATAAATTTAGTTAATTACCTCTTGCTTTATTTAAATCATTGCTTTTCTGCGTAAAACTCCTACACCTTTAGGTGCATAGCCAGCAACGATCGAACCACTTTTGACTGTTACCCAGCCCAAACCTTCAAAAACAATATCACTTTTCTCGCGAACTTTAAATTCAAAACGTTCCATCGGCGGAAAATCAGATAATTCACCAGTTGTCGGCGGTTGTAACAATTCTCCTTGATGTCGTACAAAAAATGCATCAGCTTTTTCCAACTTAGTGCGATGGACCTGCAGGTTATTTTCCATATAAACAACAACACCATTACGCGTTGACGGACCTGTGATCAGGTCAAAACGCGCCAACCCGCCAAAAAACAATGTCTGTCCACCAGCCAACTGGTAAACCTTAGGTCTGATCTCTTTTTGCGGCGTTGCCAAGCGAAGTTCTTTAGCTGACAAATAATGGGCCATTTGATCTTTATGAATGATCCCCGGTGTGTCAACTATCATTCTACCATCGTCCAAAGGGATCTCGATCTTGTCTAAAGTCGTCCCAGGGAAACTCGAGGTCGTGATCAGATCCTGCATTCCTGTACTTCGTTTGATGATCTGATTGATTAATGTCGATTTACCGACATTAGTTACTCCAACCACATAAACATCGCGACCCTCACGATACTTTTCAATTGCCTTTAATAATTCTTCTAAAGCATGTTGCTTAGTTGCACTGGTCATGATCACATCGACCGGATGGATACCTTCTGCATTAGCACGTTGACGGACCCAATCTTTTAACTTCGACCGTTTTAACGAGCGTGGCAGCAGATCTTCCTTATTAGCCACCATCAATACTGGATTATTACCGACAAAGCGGTGAATGCCCGGGATCAAAGAACCGTTAAAATCAAAAACATCAATAACATTGACGATCAAAGCATCCGCACTGCCAATTTGATTTAATAAAGCCAAAAAATCATCATCAGTCAAAGAAACATCACTGACTTCATTATAGTGACGCAAGCGGAAACAACGCTGACAATATAACTCATCATTTTCTAGGCCTTTTTTTATTGCGGAAACAGGTGTATAACCCGGTTGTTTCGGGTCATCTGATTGGATCTTTGCTCCACAGCCAATACAATAAAGCTCTTCGTTATTCTCATCCATTCAGTGAATGCCCCCATGTTCTTTTTAAATATCCTTTTTTCAATAATTGTTTCTTGACAGACTTTTCAACGGCTCGATTAAACTTAGTATTCCAGGCATCTGTGTTCACCAACGGTTTAACCAAAATACTCTTGATCCGGGCATTATTAGCAGCAGCAACATCTGTCAGCAACTGATCTCCTACTAAAACGATCTGCGAAGAATTGACCCGGTATTCTTTCTTTGCAATATTGATACCGCGGTTCAGTGGTTTTAAAGCTCGCGAAATAAAAGGCAACTGTAATTCTTTCAATGCACGAGCTGCTCTTTTGGCGCTATTGTTGGTCACCACTACCACAGGGATCTGTGCCTCATCCATAAGTGCTAGCCATTCGCGCAGCTGAGGTGTCCCATTTGGATTGTTCCAAGCAATCAAAGTATTGTCAAGATCAGTTAAAATCAACTGAATATCATGTTCACGAATTTCTTTTGGAGTTAGATCATAAATCGATTCCAACATCCATGTCGGTCTAAAATCTACAAGCATATACTATAACTCTCCCATTTTCTCAATAACTTAATTATAGATTATTTTTGCAATTTTTAGCAAAAATTAGGCAACAAAAAATCCAGTTAATGTAAAAATAACTATACACATTATTAAGCGGATCTTGCCCACATAATATGTGTACACGCCTAATATGTAAAAAAAGCTGAAGCAAAACCAATGTTTTGTCTCAGCCCACGTTATCTAAAAGATTATTTTGCCAAAGCTTTTTTAGCTTGGTCAACCACTACAGAAAATGCTTCAGGGTCGTTGATTGCTATATCAGCAAGCATCTTACGGTTTACATCAATTTCAGCAACCTTCAAACCATGCATCAATTTACTGTAACTAATATCATTTGTACGAGCTGCTGCATTGATACGAGCGATCCATAATTTACGGAAATTAGATTTGTTCTTCCGACGATCACGGAAAGCATATTGTTGACCTTTCATAACTTGTTGCTTAGCTACCTTAAACTGTGTATGTTTTGAACCACGGTAACCTTTAGCTAATTTTAACATTTTTTTACGACGCTGACGCGTAACTGTGCCGCCTTTAACACGTGACATGTGAATTCCTCCTTATTAATCATCCAAGTTTAAGCTTGGATCATCCCTCTTTAAAGAGGGCAAATAAAACTTGTTAGCAAAGGCAATATACCTTGCTTGTAGATTTCAACTGACAAATGATTATTTCATTTGTGATAGCATTTGCTTGATACGGCTCATATCTGTGGAATCTACCATACCTGCCTTAGCTAATTGACGGCGTTGCTTCTTAGTCTTGCCGTGAAAACGGTGTGATGTATAAGCATGTGAACGCTTCAAACCACCATTCGCTGTTTTCTTAAAGCGCTTTGCAGATGCGCGATGTGTTTTTTGTTTTGGCATAATACATTTTCCTCCTAAATTACCAGCCTATTTTTCGGCTAATGGTGCAAGCATTAAGAACATACTGCGACCATCCATTTTTGGTTTTGATTGAACAGAAGCAATGTCTTCTGTTTCTTTTGCAAAATTATTCAAGACTTCACGGCCAATATCTTTATGCGTGATCGCACGTCCTCTAAAACGAATAGATACTTTGACCTTATCGCCCTTACCCAAGAACTTACGTGCATTTTTGACCTTAGTATTAAAGTCATTCGTATCGATCGTAGGACTTAAACGAACTTCTTTAATATTAATGACTTTTTGCTTCTTACGAGCCTCACGCTGTTTCTTTTGTAATTCAAAACGATATTTACCATAATCCATAATTTTGGCAACTGGTGGTTTAGCCTTTGGTGCTACAAGTACCAAATCTAACTCGGCCTGTTCGGCCAAAACCAAAGCATCCTTTTTAGACTTGACCCCAAGTTGAGCCCCATCTTTACCGATCAAGCGAACTTCGCGTGCGCGGATACCATCGTTAACTATCTTGTCTACTGCTATGATATTTCACCTCCAAAAAATTTCAGAAGAGTAAGCAGAAAAAAAGTGAGTGTTTTTCAACACCCACTACTCCTCACGTTACAGTGAGGTTATTTCGTAATTCTGCCCGAGGATCCTGATCCCCTAGGCGAGAAGCGGGTGCTTCTGCTTTTTTCTCAACTACAATATGATACCAATTCTATTGTAGTTTGTCAATTAGTTTTTGCGACTATATGTTTCAATATCATGGTTCAATAAAGTTACAAAATCGTCAAAAGGCATAGTTTCAGTATCTTTTTGACCATACTTTCTGACTGTGACTGTTTGATCAGCAACTTCATGATCACCAAGGACTAAGGTATATGGGATCTTGTTGACCTGAGCTTGACGGATCTTATACCCCATCTTTTCATTACGATCATCGATATCGATCCTAATATGGTGTGCAAGCAAACGGCTCTGCAATTGTTTTGCATATTCCATATGCAATTCATTTTTAACAGGGATCATTTCAACTTGTTTTGGAGCCAACCATGTTGGGAAAGCACCCTTATACATTTCGATCAAGTATGCAGTAAATCTTTCCATAGTAGAGATAACACCACGGTGGATCATAACTGGTCGATGATCTTCGCCATCAGCACCAACATACTTCAAGTCAAAACGTTCTGGTAACAAGAAGTCTAATTGGATCGTTGATAGTGTTTCTTCTCCACCCAGAGCAGTCTTAGTTTGAACATCAAGCTTTGGACCGTAGAAAGCAGCTTCCCCTTCAGCTTCGTAATAGTCTAAGCCCATGTCGTCCATCGCTGCTTTCAGCATCTTTTGTGATTTATTCCACATTTCATCATCGTCAAAATATTTTTCAGTATTTTCTGGATCACGATAACTCAGGCGGAAACGATAATCATGAATATCAAAATCACTGTATACATCGATCATCAAATCAAGAATCTTCTTGAACTCATCTTCGATCTGATCAGGTGCAACGAACGTGTGCCCATCATTCAAAGTCATTTCACGTACACGTTGCAGACCTGTCAAAGCACCAGATTTTTCATAACGATGCATCATACCTAATTCTGCTAAGCGCAATGGTAACTCACGATATGAACGTTTATGGTGGTTATAAACCTGGACATGAGAAGGACAGTTCATTGGACGTAGTTCCAAGAATTCACCATCACCCATATCCATTGGCGGGAACATATCTTCACGATAATGATCCCAATGTCCAGACTGCTTATAAAGATCAACATTTGCCAAAACAGGAGTATACACATGCTCGTAGCCTGCAGCTAATTCCTTGTCAATGATATAACGTTCCAATGTCCGTCTGATCGTGGCGCCATTTGGCATCCAATAAGGCAACCCAGCACCAACTTTAGGGTCAACAAAGAAAATATCAAGCTGATTACCGATCACACGGTGGTCACGTTCATGAGCTTCTTGCCTTCTAGCAAGCTCAGCATCAAGGTCTTTTTGCTTATAAAAAGCTGTCCCGTAGATCCGTTGCAGCATTGGATTACTTGAAGCGCCCTTCCAATAAGCACCAGCCACTGATAAAAGCTTAAAGATCTTGACCTTGCCAGTTGATGACAAAACAGGTGCAAAAGCTAAGGAAACAAAGTCGCCCAAACGATAAACTGCTACTTGACCATCCTGAGCTAATTCAGCAACTAGTTGCTTTTGATATGGATCGTCACCTGCATTTTTCAGAGCTTCTTGCTGACTGATCGAAGTTAACTCGATCGAATCATTAGCAAGAACGATTTGATTCATGGCAGCAGTCAGGTCGTCAAAATCTGTTTCTGCAACTTGTGTTTGTCCTGGCTTTTCAGTATCCAGATAAAAGCCATGTTCATCAACATGTGCTTCACCGAAGTTCATCTCAGGATACTTGTCTACCAAAACTTTATTCAAGATCAATGCAGCTGTTTGCCATAAAACATTGATCCCTTCAGCAGAATCTTTAGTAGCGATCTCGATCACTCCGTCTTGGTTTAATTCTTGGCGAAGATCAACAGCAACATCGTTAAATTTACCGGCAACAGCTTTTTTACCTAAACTAATGCTGATCGAATCAGCAACATCTTTAACAGTTACTCCGCTGTCAAATTGTTTAACACTGCCATCTGGAAAAGTAAGATTGATTTGTGACATAAATTTTCCTCCTAAATTTTGTATAAAAAAAGCCCTGTCGTTTAATAACGACAGGGACGTTTTTAACGTGGTTCCACCCATATTCGAACTCACGCGCAGACATGAGTTCCTTATTCAAGGTCGTTAACGGAAACCATCCGGCCTAACTTTTAATTAAGCTTTTCATGAAAGTGGTAAACCGTTAATGTGAGAAGTTTTCAGTCACGACTTCTCTCCCTGAAAATTGGGTCCATGTCTTTCACACAATTTAATTATATTAAAACACTAAAATACTAAACTAACAAGAGCATTTTAAAATTTTTTTCAATTTCTCCGATTTCGTCCAACAACATGATAGTCATCGGCCAAAAAACGGAGCCGTTCCATAATACGTTTAGCCTTCAACGGTTCAGCTTCTCCTCTGCTGTTAACAGTCAAGTATTCCTCTTCTAGTTGCTGTAACGAGAGATTTGAACTGAAAAATGTAGGCAATTCTTCTTGCATCCGATATTGTAAGATCACACCCAAAACATCATCACGGAACCAACTGCTCATCTGATCTGCTCCGATGTCATCTAACATCAAGAGTGGTGCTTTTTTCACAGAATCGATCAATTCTCCGGTTGAATTACTGCTGATCGAACTTTTCATTTTCACCGCAAAGGATGGAAAATGAACAAGTGTCGTACTATATCCCTTTTCAGCCAGTGCATTGGCTAAAGCCCCTAGCAGATATGTTTTACCTACTCCAAAGCTTCCTTCTAAATACATGCCCTTATGAAACTCATGCGGTGACTTTTGAAATTCTTGAAAAAAACGTAAAGCCGCATCTAAGATCTCTTCTCTGCCATCAGGAGTGTACTCGGATAACTCAGCATTTCGAATCGATTTTGGCAAACTAATGACCTTGACCCGCTGCTTGATCTCTTTTTGTTTTTGTTTAGCAACAAATTCTTTAGTAGGAGTATATGTGACCTCGATATGGTGATTACTCAAGGTCAAGTATGGATAATATCCAGGCATAAAAGTTTTTTCCCCAGCCGCTAACTGGCTTTTAAAGTTAACAAACTCATATAACTTGCTGGCACTTCTAATAATGTCATCTTTAGTTAATTCACCTTGGTGCTGCTTCAAAAATTCCACCACATCAGGATCTCTTTCAGCTGCGGTGATCAACTTCTGATAACGAGGTCCCCATTTATTATCTTTTAACTGTTCTGCAAGGATCTGGCTAAGACTTTCCATCACCTCACCCCCATTTCTACTGAACTTTAATTAATTGTCATTCTTGATCTCTGCCAAACGTCGCTTGATCTGTGCTTGGAGATCAGCCTTTTTGCTGCTTTGATCTTTAGTTGTTTCGGGTTGTTTATAGTCATTTTGAGCCCACTCAGGTAACTGCTCTTTTTGAACAACTGCACGACCTTGACGATAATTTTTCTTCTTATTACCGTATTTCTGGTGCTTTTTTGCGCCTTCCTGTACGACTTTTCGGACCTCAGACATGGCCTGTTCAGCAGTTTTAACACCATTTTTCGACCAAGTAGCAGCTGTTGTTTCAAAATAATTTTGATTCATGCTAGCATTTCCGCGGTCGCTTAAAATATAATGGATCAACACGTTGATCACCTCATTAGGCAATATTTGCTGTTGAACTAAATTTGAAACCATATATTTTTCAGAACTAGTTAATAAGGCACCCGTTTCATCTTTGATAGCTTGTAAAAACTCCATTGGAGCCAAAGACCTGCAAAATTCTAGCAGTTGCGCATCAGCAGGGTCTGAGCTAGTACTTGTATTTTCAGCTTGGGGACTAAAAGCAGCCCCTTTAGCAGAACTTGTTGTTTTCATTTGATAATCAAAAGAATTATGTGCCAACATTTTAAAATATTTGACGTTGAGCTTATTGCTGCTAATGTCAATTGCTTCTTCTAACAAACGAACCAACTGCATCTCATCTAAACCATACAAAAGATGGATCGTCTGGACTGCATCCATGTTCTTAAAGACCTCTTCTTCAGGCACAAACGACCTTTCCAATAATTGTCTGAAAAATTTTACATCTAAATCAGTTTCATTTTGGTCGATCAATTGCTGCTGCTTTTTTTCAAGCGGCTGAACTTGTTTAGAAGCGGCGCTTTTCATTAAAGCACTTTGGCGGATCGGAAAGACATCTAAAAATGACTTAGTAACTTCCGTGCTGCCTTCTATATTAAATTTAGGTGGACAATACTTTTCCTGTAATTTTCGAAAAGCTCCTTGACCAATAGTTTCCAACAATAACGTACTGAGTAAGTCATCGTTGAAAAAGTTCTCACCCACTAAAGGTCGCTGAATAAAATATAAGGATAATTTACCTAATCGATCATTTTTTTCAAAAGTTCGTAATAGACCTAATGCCTCTAATTTTTCCCGCACCTCCAAAAAATCTCTCATTCCTAAAGATAAACCTACCAAAAGTTCTTTATTCATTGACCTTTTGACTAGGTCCGGACGCGGCTTGCCATATCGACTTAAAAGCACATAGAGTCCATAAGCGTTAGAACCCATGATCGGAACATACAGGTCTAAAAGTCCATGTAATTCTTTATCACTAGGACCACTTTCTTGAACCACAACAAAACCATCTTTTGGGGAAACATTCTTCAAATTTTCAGTAACCATATCTTCCCCTCTTACTTAATTATTACTCTTTATGGTCGTCGTCATCTAAAGCGTGCTCGTCATCTTGACTTCGACCCATCAATTCATTTAATTCATTAACAAAAGCACCCATATCTTTAAATTCACGATAGACACTTGCAAAACGGATATAGGCAACATCATCAACATCTACTAATTCATCCATCACATACTTACCGATCAATTGAGTCGAAACCTCTGTTCCACCCAAAGCGCGGACCTTACTTTCAACATCATCAACGATGCTGGTGATCTTGTCCATTCCGACTGGTCTTTTTTCAGCAGCTCGCATGATACCTCGTAAGATCTTATCACGATCGAACTCTTCCCTGTTTCCATTTTTCTTGATCACCAAAAGCGGGGTAACTTCAATTCGCTCGAAAGTTGTAAAACGATACCCGCAATTTTCACATTCTCTGCGCCGTCTAATAGCATGCCCATTATCTGCCGGCCGACTATCGACAACACGTGAACTGTTATGATGACAATGTGGACACATCATAATTTCCACCTCAATTAAATTCAAATTATCCGTTCTGAGACTACTTTAATTAGCTTATCACTCAAAATGATTTTATCATAAAAGGCGCAGCAAACAAACTTTTCACGTTAAGCAGCTATTATTTAATAAACTCTTGTTGCCCCGAAGAACATCACAGTTTATCACAATCCAAAAATAATTGCTCAAACCATTAACTGGCAACCGAGATCAGCTTTTGACAGTGCGGGCAAAAATGTGTGCCGCGTTGTCCAACCACGATCTTTTCGATCGGCGTCTGACACCTCGCACAAGGTTCGCCTTTTTTACCATAAACATTTAACTGATTTTGGAATGAACCAATTTCAGCATTAGCCCCAGCAAAGGTAAAGACTGTTGTTCCATGAGCTTTGATCGCACGATTCAATTCCAGGATGATATTATCATGCAATTTTTGTGTTTGTTCATGAGTAATTTCAAAGCATTTTGTTTCAGGATGGATCTTAGTCATCCATAAGACCTCATCGACATAAATATTTCCTAATCCAGCAACGATCGTCTGATCAAGTAACGCGGTTTTAATAACTTTCTTTTTCTTTTGAAGTTCTTGATAAAACTCATCGACTAAAAACGTCTCTGGAGTGGGTTCTGGTCCCAATTTTTTTAACGCAGCCAGATCATCTTCTGTACCGGTCTTGACCAAGTGCATGCGGCCGAATTTACGCACATCATTGTATCTTAACTGGGTCCCATCATCTAAATCAAACACAACATGCGTATGCTTATCAAGTGGCATTTCACTACTTTTAACTGAATATTTACCTTCCATCCGCAAATGAGAAACCATCGTCAGTTCTCCGGAAAAGCGAAAAAGCAGGTACTTCCCCCGACGATCGATTTTTTCAAATTTCTTGCCGGTCAACTCTTTGATAAATTCTTGCGGGTCTCCTTGAATGATCTTAGGATAAAGCAACTCAATGCCAGTGATCTGTTTATCGGTGACAAGTTCACTTAACCCCCGTCTAACTGTTTCAACTTCTGGTAACTCAGGCATTTTTCCACCAACTACTCTCTTTTTAATTATCACAAGGAGAAATAAACTCCTTATTTATATACTATCATTTTAAAAGCCGTGAGACCGGGCAAAATTTGTTCGGTCTCACGGTCAACACAGCTGAACTAATAAACAAAAAATTTGTCAGCTGGTAAATATCTTTTTTATTTTGCACTAAACCATGTTTTGCCATGGGCACATTCCACTTTGAGTGGAACATTTAAATCAACAGCTGAATCCATAACACTTTTGACCAGTTCCTCGAAATCGGTCAATTCTTCGTCTGGGACTTCAAAAATCAACTCATCATGGACTTGCAGTAACATTTTAGCCTGCATCTTCTTTTCAGCTAACTTTTTATCCATGTTGATCATCGCGACTTTGATGATATCCGCAGCACTGCCTTGGATCGGACTATTCATCGCCGTCCGTTCAGCAAAGGAACGAATATTATAATTTTTATTTTTGATGTCTGGCAAATAACGACGTCGATGGAAAATCGTCTCTACGTAACCTTCTTCACGCGCGTGCTCAACGATTTCATCCATGTATTTTTTGACCCCAGGAAACTTTTCAAAATAAGTGTCAATAAATTGTTTGGCCTGTTTACGTGTGATCCCGATGTTTTGCGACAAACCATAGTCACTGATCCCATATACTATGCCGAAATTGACGGCTTTAGCCTGGCGACGAATATTTGGGGTAACTTCGTCTTCGCTGTCAAGACCAAAGATCTGCATGGCGGTATTAGCGTGAATATCGCGATCTTCTTTAAAGGCTTCTTGCATATGCTCATCACCAGCAATATGTGCTAAAACACGAAGCTCGATCTGCGAGTAATCAGCAGAAAAAATCTGCCAACCCGCACGACTCGGTAAAAAAGCCTGTCTGATCTTACGTCCTTCTTCCAAACGGACTGGAATATTTTGCAAATTAGGGTCAACTGAAGACAAACGTCCGGTTGCTGTCAAAGTCTGCGTATAGCGAGTATGAACTTTTTGATCTTCCTTGAAAACGACCTTTAGCAAACCTTCGATATACGTTGATTGCAATTTAGAAATCTGCCGATATGTCAAAATATTATCAACGATCGGTGACATTCCACGCAATTTTTCTAACACACTGACTGCAGTAGAATAACCAGTTTTAGTTTTTTTGATCACTGGCAATTCTAATTTTTCAAATAGTATGTGCCCCAATTGCTTTGGTGAATTAATATTAAATTCTTCACCAGCTTCATTATAGATATCCTGTTTTAATTCAGACAAACGTTCTTTAAATTCACTTTTCATTTGCTCCAAGCGTTCAGTATCTACAGAAATACCAGCAATTTCCATTTTTGCCAAAACTTGTGCCAACGGTAATTCCATTTCATCATATAGATTTTGTTGCTGGTTATTCTTCAATTCAGTGAAAAGTGGTTCTTTTAAAGTTGCTATCGCAAAGACCTTATGACTCAAATGAGCAAATAATTGTTCATCTTCAGCTGGAATCTCCCGTTTAGCACCCTTACCATAAAATTGTTCATCGGTTTTGACTTGATCAAATCCGTGAAGACTAGCCAATTCACCAAGATCATCACTATTTTCAGTGTTATTCAATAAATAAGACACTAACAGCAAATCAAAATCGACATTGGTCATTGTAATTCCCAGACGATTCAAACCAACAAAAGTTCTCTTACAATCAAAAACATCAAGCTTAATAGCCGGATCGGTCAATATTTGCTTCAGTGGCGCTTGTTTTAATAATTCAACATCTCTAGCACCATAATATTGATCCGCGATCTTGAAAACAAAGCCAACAAAGGGAGCATTATGATAATTTTTGCCGTCCATTTCCAAATAAAAGACAACTGGTTCTTTAATTTTTGCAGGGACTTTATCCAAGTTTTTCTGAGTTAACATTGTCACTGCAAGTTTATCGAATGCCTTTTGTTCATCCGGATCCTCGCCAGTCAAGTCCTTTAAAAAGCTCTTAAAATCAAGTTCTTCATACAAGGAGTGCAAGTCTGTTTCATTCATTTCTTGTCGCTTTGTATCAATTAATTTGATCGTCAAAGGCGCATCTGTTTTGATCGTGGCTAAGTCTTTACATAGCAGTGCAGTTTCTTTGTCCTCGATCAGATGTTCCTTCATTTTAGACTGCTTCATTTCGTCAATATGTTCGTAGATACCTTCAACGCTAGTATATTGCTTCAATAGTTTAATAGCCGTTTTTTCACCGACTTTAGTCACACCTGGATAATTATCCGAATTATCTCCAGCTAAGCCTTTCATATCGATAATTTGCTTAGGTTCTAAACCATATTTTTCCTTAACATGATCAGGAGTATATTCTTCGACCTCGCTAAAGCCTTTTTGTGTCACAGCGACAGTCGTTTTATCAGTCGTCAATTGAGTCAAGTCACGGTCCCCAGTGACAACGACGACACGATACCCCTCTGCTTGTCCTTGGCGGGATAAAGTCCCGATAATATCATCAGCTTCGTAATCAGCCAATTCATAATCTTTGATTCCATATGCTGCCAACATTTTCTTCAAATACGGAAATTGTTCACTGAGTTCTCCAGGTGTTTTAGCTCGACCTGCTTTATAATCAGAATATTTTTTTGTTCTGAAAGTTGTTTTGCCAGCATCGAAAGCCACCAAAACGTTAGTAGGAGAATACTTTTTCAAAATATTATCAAGGATCTTTTTAAAAACATAAATAGCATTAGTATGTAGACCATCGTGGTTTGTAAAGCTGCCGACATTTTGTAAAGCAAAAAAAGCACGAAAAGCCACGCTATTACCATCAACTAATAAAAGTGTATCTTCTTGTTTGGTCATTATTATTCTCCTCTAATTTAATATTACTGATACTATTCTACCAAAAATCACTGCTGATTTCGAAGCAGACTCTCTATTGTTTGGCACAATTTCTTGAATTAAAAACTTCAAAAAAAGATACCCGCAAATTTGCTAGGTATCTTTTAGTTTGACTTTTCTAATAATTAGTCTCGACTGCTGCCACCAGAAAAAATAGTTAATAGTTGGATAAAGATATTGATAAAATCAAGGTACAACTGTAAAGCACCTGAAACGGCCAACGAAGTTGTGTTCACTTGATCACCAAACTGTAAATACATATTTTTAAAGTTTTGAGAATCCCAGGCAGTTAGGATCGTAAAAATAATAACGCCGACAAATGAAAAGATATAACTAATCATTGGACTTTGCAAGAAAATATTAATAAAAGTAACCAAGATCAAAGCAATCAAAGCTGCCAAAGCCTGTTTACCAAAACCAGAAAGATCTTTCTTAGTTGTTGCTCCAAAAATAGCCAAAACAACAAACTCAGTCGCTGCAGCAACAAAAGCCATTGCCACATGCGAAATATCATAAACCATCAAAATGGTACTTAAAAACAAGCCCTCGATCCCAGCAAATGCAAATAGCATAACAATGCTAGAAACTGCCGAACGTCCCGGCTTAAACGAAACTCCAAAAACCATAACTAACTGAATTGCAAATAGTGCAAAAAAAGCAAAGCGGTGAGTTCCAAAAAAGTTCAAAACGCTCATCTGAAAAGTAGTCGCACAGAGATATGCAATCAATGCTGAAAAAGCGACTGCCCCTGCCATAAAGCCATACATTTTAGTGAAGAAACGGTTTAAGCCGCCTTCTCCAGCTGCATAAGTTTGATTAGAATTATTCATTTGATCGTCCTCTCTTAATTTTTTATCGATTATGATCCTTTAATGATCTTCAATGGAATTATCATACCATATGAATAAATCACAAGCAATTTTGATGTTCCAAAAAAGGTCGTCCTTTCAGACGACCTTAATGCTGCTTATGTTTAAATACAATTTCAATAATAAGGATCAACCGCGCGAGATCTAGTTTTTACGTAGCTTAACTTCACTTAGCAGTCGCTCATAAGCAATTTCATACTTTTGAATGTCCCCAGCGCCCATAAATACCACAACTCCATCATGGTAATCTAACAGCGGCGACATGTTTTCAACACTCAGTATTTCTCCGCCTTTTGTGCTTTTTTCACCTAGATCAGCCGCTGAAACACTACCATTCGTCTCACGGATCGAACTGAAAATTTCAGTCAAGTAAACCTTATCTGCCAAATTTAACGCTTCAGCAAACTCATCCATCAACGCAATTGTGCGACTGAAAGTATGCGGTTGAAAAACAGCGATGATCTGTTTATTGGGATATTGTTGCCGCGCAGCATCGATCGTAGCTTTGATTTCATGAGGATGATGAGCATAATCATCAATAATTATCATATCCTCGACCTTTTTTTCAGTAAAGCGGCGCTTGACACCTGCAAAGGTCAATAAATGTTCCTGAACATCACGTTGATCAATTGCTTCAATGTAAGCAACAGCGATCACTGCTAAACTGTTTAAAATATTGTGCTCGCCAAACATATGGATCTCGTATGTGCCTAAAGACTCTCCTCTGAAATAAACATCGAAGGTAGAACCGCTAGTTGAACGTTTGATGTTTTTAGCTTGAAAATCATTATCATCTTCGACCCCGTAATAATAAACAGGGAGATCAGATTTTAACTTACGCAGATTTTTGTCTCCACCCCAAGCAAATATCGCTTTATTTGTTTGGTCTGCCAAAGTTTGAAAAGCAGCGCAAACATCATCGATACCAGTAAAGTAGTCTGGATGATCAAAATCAATATTGGTCATAACCGTATAATCCGGGTGATAGGCAGCAAAATGGCGCCGATACTCATCAGCCTCAAAGACAAAAAAGCGCGCATCGGGTGTTCCTTTGCCTGTCCCGTCCCCAACTAAGTAACTAGTCGGAGCTACACTACTTAAAACATGTGACAAAAGTCCTGTAGTGCTTGTTTTGCCATGGGCACCTGCAACAGCGATCCCAGTTGTTTCTGTCACTAGCATTTCGACAACTTCTGGATAAGTTAGAACTTCAAGCCCAATTTTTTTAGCTTCCGCGATCTCAACCTGGTCATCATCGAAAGCATTCCCAGCCACGATAGTCATGCCAGGTTTAATATTCTTGCTGTCAAAAGGAAGGATATCGATCCCTTCTTGTTCTAATCCCCGTTGGGTAAACGTATATTTATCAATATCTGAGCCAATAACTTGGTATCCCTTGTCATGTAAGATCAATGCGAGGGCACTCATACCCGTTCCTTTAATACCAACGAAAAAATAGGTAGTATCCATATTCATTACAAATATCCTCTTTTCTATTTTCCACTTCTATCAGTCTATCATATCCGCGAGGAAATGTATCTAAATTCTAAAACTTAAAAAAATTAACTTTCTCTTAATTTAACCAGACCCTCAGGCGTTAAGAAAACATCACGAGGCTTGGATCCCTTGGCTTCAGAAATATATCTCTTGGCTTCAAGTTCCTCTACAATACTTGCAGCACGATTATAGCCTATGGAAAAGACCCGCTGTAATTTGGAAGTTGAAACTGCCTCCTCGTTAACAATATAATCCAACACTTGAGGCATTAACTCATCCTCATTTTCTGATTGGATCGCCTCTTCTTTGAGACCGTCAGGATCAAAGGCAAAGTTCGGCTGACCTTGCTTTCTGACAAAGTCAGTGATCCGATCAACTTCTTCGTCAATAAACGTTCCTTGCAAGCGGATCGGCTGACCAGCACCATTACCTAAGTAAAGCATATCGCCTTTGCCAAGTAAGCGCTCGGCTCCGGCAGAATCCAAGATCGTCCGCGAGTCTACCTGACTAGCGACCATGAAGGCCACTCGAGTCGGAATATTGTTTTTAATGGTCCCAGTAACAACATCAACACTTGGACGCTGAGTTGCGATCAACAAGTGGATCCCAGCAGCACGAGCCTTAGCAGTGATCCGTGCGATGTAATCTTGGACTTCTGAAGCTGCGACCATCATAAGATCCGCCAACTCGTCGATCACGATCACAATATATGGCATCTTCAAACCATAATCACCTGCAGCCATGGCCTTCTCATTGAAACTATCGATATTCCGTGCTCCACTAGCCGCTAAACGTTCATAACGCTCGTCCATTTCTTTAACTACCCATTTTAATGCAGCAGCAGCCGATTTTGGATCTGATACGACTGGTGCCAGCAAATGAGGGATGTTTTGATACGGTGCCATTTCAACAGCTTTCGGATCGATCAAAAGTAACTTCACTTCGGACGGCTTAGCCTTATACAGCAAAGAAACTAATAAACTATTAATAAAGACAGATTTACCTGAACCTGTTGCACCTGCTATCAAACCATGAGGCATCTTCTTCAAGTTAGTGACTTGCGGTTTGCCGAATAAATCGACCCCTAAAGCGACTGTTAAAGGAGACCGCGCCGTCTGAAAGGCTTGTGACTGCAAGACTTCACGCAACATGACCGGTCGTGACTTCTTATTCGGGATCTCGATCCCAATGCTGCTTTTACCTGGGATCGGAGCCTCGATCCGAATGTCTTTAGCAGCCAAAGCCAACTTAAGATCATCAGTTAAATTGGTGACTTTATTGACCTTAACTCCTCTACCCAAAGTAATTTCAAATTGGGTAACAGTTGGACCAATCGTCCAGTCTTTAACTGTACCGTCGACATGGAAAGCTTGCAATGTTTCATTTAAGACATCCGCTTCTTGCAAGACCCATTCATCCATTTGCGGATCATCTTCGATAACTGGCTCAGGTAATAATGCAGTGTCTGGAAATTGATAGTTAATGTCTTTTTCCGACTCATCTTTTTGTCCAGTCTGTCCCCTTTCACGCTCTTTAAACAAGGAGAGGTCACGTTGCTCATTTTGTTCTAAATTTAAAACATCGGCAAAGGAGCGGCTTAAAGCCCGCTCTTTTGGTTGGGCTTTGTTTACTGTTTTTTGTGTTTCTTTACTTTCTTGCACACTGTCAGAGTCATCATTTATCGTTACAAGATCTGTATTATTTTCTTCAGCCAAACCAATTTCCTGAGCTTCCGTTCTGCCAGCAGGATTTTGCGACTCTTGTAGGTCATCATCCATGCTGTTGTTAGTCGCCACTGGTGAAACATCAGTACTTAAAGCTTGCGGTCGTACCATCACCTCAGCATGTTCGACCAACTGTGAACCAGCAGCTGAATTTAAGTTATTTTTTTGCTCTTCGGACTCATCCGCTGCATCTTCATTAGGATATAGACCAGTATCAGTTGCTTGATCTTTGCTTGCACGATCGTTATCTGTATGCTTTGCAGTAGGCAAAAATGTTTCTGTTTGCAGAACCTTATTTATTTCTTCGCGCTCTTTATTTTCTTTATCGTCGCTGGCAGTTTTGGAAACTTGGTGCTCATTTGGAAAATCAATTTTAGCTACATTCCTACCAACAGCTTTTTGTTGCGGCTCTGGGAGTGTTAAATCAATTTCTTCAAGCTCACTGTCATGCTCCAGGTCGAGCAAATAAAAAGTATCCGCTGGTTTTTGCAGTTCCTGGCACAACCGCTGATATGCAATTTTTTCTTTTGGCCTGGGCGAACGTGCTTTGTTCAACAAAGAAGGAGGAACATAAGACGGACGAAATGGACGTGAATTTAGTTTGACCCTTTTACTTATCGGATCACCGCTAACTGAGCTGTTAACACGTGCAGGCTTATGAACACCCTTTAGTGCATCTTTATTTACTTTTCTTGGTGAAATCCATTTGCTTTTTTTATAACTGTGAAGCCGATAAAAAGCCGGACCATCATAATGTTTCATAAGACTATCATCCAATCAATAAAAAAATCGGGTAGTTCGACAACTAAAACACATTGCTTTCTACCCGGCTAGTACAAACATCTATTTTGCTGAGAATAAACCTGCAGCTTGCTTAAAATCAAAAGCTTGACCGATCTCATATTCAGCAGCAGGCAACTCAAGGATCCCCCGCTTCTTAGGAGCATTCGGCAATCCTAACTCACGTGCAGAACACACCATGCCAAAACTGTCTTTACCCCTTAATTTACCGGGCCAAATAATCGCCCCACTTGGCATCATTGCCCCAACTCTAGCAACAACAACTGTTTGCTTTTCAGCAATATTCGGTGCACCGCAAACGATCTGCAGATGTTCTCCATCGTTGACCAAAACTTTCAATATATGCAAATGGTCAGAATCTGGGTGAGAGACCATTTCCTCAACGTAACCCACAACAAAACGCGGTTTATCATCTACAGCCAATTCAGGTGCAAAACCCGCTTCATTCAGCAAATCGTTCAAGTCGTTAACCTGTTTTTGAGTTAATTTTACTTGACCAGAAACACCATTCAAGTCAGAAACACGTTTTGACGCTTGAAAGAAGTTATAGCCCAAAGTTTCACCAGTTTTTTCGTCATAGATCCGAACAACGTTATCTTTTTTTTCAGACACTTGCGCAATGCTATCCTGATGTAAAACAACCATCAAGACATCACCCGTTTGTGCAAAATTATAGTTTGCGATCAACATACTCTAAATCCTATCTCCCTTATTTCTATAAATTAATTTACAGCCGTTAAAAAGTCTTCAACCTCTTTTTTGGTTTTGCGGTCTTTATTGACAAAGCGGTCTGCTTCTTGGCCATTTTCATAAACAATAAAACTTGGGATCCCCATGACCATCATTTCTTGGCACAGGTCAATATTTTCGTCACGATCGACCTGAATAAAAGTATAGTCTGAAAATTCTTGTTCGATCTCTGGCATTGCCGGTTTAATAAAACGGCAGTCAGGGCACCAGTCAGCAGTAAAGAACAAAACATAATTTCCTTTTGCCAGCTTATCTTCTAATTCTTTTAAGTTCATTTTAGGTAACATTTCCATGGTAAATTCCTCCTAAATTGTCCTGACAGTTCTGTTGCTGCCCGCCAGGCCTCTAATTGAGTACTATAATTAAGTTTATTTTTTAGTTGGGACAATTGCTTTTGTTTCACAAATTGAGCACAACAAACTAATTATAATATATTTGATCTAAATTTCATATTCTAATGTTCATAGTCAAGGATCTTTTCTCTCTTAGCTGATCAGTCTGTAAAATGAGCTGCTAATTTATAGATCGGTTGTCCTTTTTGACTAAACTTTTCCTCATATTCAGTCATCACATTGTCAGCTGCTTCTTCTGACGCGTGCAGGTCCAGCCACACTTGATCGAAAACCATGCCGTAGTTATTCATTGATGTCAGTGAGTATTCAAACAAACCACGATTGTCAGTTTTAAATTCCAACTGACCATCTTTTTGCATGACTTGCTGATACTGTTTCAAAAAAGTCCGATAAGTTAACCGTCTTTTAGTATGTCTTTTTTTAGGCCAAGGATCCGAAAAATTCAAAAAAATCCCTGCTACTTCATTTGATGCGAACATCTCAGTCAAGTCATTGCCGTCGCCGCAAACTAATTGCAAATTTGGTAATTGAACTTCAAGCTGTTTTTTTAAAGCAATGCCGGTTGCTGTTGTCTGTACTTCGATCCCAATGTAGTTATGCTCTGGGTCACGTCTAGCCATTTCAACGATAAAACGACCCTTCCCCATTCCGATCTCGATCAACAAAGGCTGTTTTTGCGAAAACCTCTCAGACCATTTTCCACGCCACTTTTCAGGCTCAGTCACGACATATTGTGGGTTGGCTTCAATCAATGGCAATGCCCAGGGTTTGTTTTTTAATCTCATTTCTTCCTCCAAATTAAAGTTAAAACTGTTTTTTACTTAGAATAATTTCAAATTTTTAAATTACTTGAGAAGTATTTATTCATTATACCGCAAAAAATCCCTCGGGGTATTTCTCCCTAAGGGATCTAAAATTAAGTGCAAACTCGCTAAATATGCTAAAACTAAATAAACTTTTCAAATATTTCAAATGTTTGTTGTATTTTTATTATGTCTTGGTTCATTTCATGGAAACGACCACGCCGATAGTTAAACTCTACATCCAAAAGGAGATTCATCAGTGCGTACCACTGAATGCGAAACTCCATTGCCTTCGATAATTGCTTTCCAAAATAGCTTTCTAACCATTGCTTCCAATCTGCGCGTGGGACATAGCGACACATTAACATGCTAAGATCCTTTGCTGGGTCAGCAAACATTACTGATTCCCAGTCAACAAGAAAAAGCTGCCCTGAATCTGACAACAAAAAGTTCTCACGCTTCAGGTTGCCATGCGACACCTCATAATCATCTTTAGGACACTCCGGCAGATGTGCTTCTAAAAACTTAGCACATTTGTGCAGTAACGGGTGCGCTAATAAATCGGCAGAAGTTCCCCGATAATAAAGTGTCAAAAAATCGCTTGGTTCATAATGTATTCCGCCAACTTTTTGCAACATCCGTTTCAAAAGATCAGAGTGATGAACACGTCTAATCAAGGAAATTACCTGATCCGAGCTCATTTCACTGCGCTCGAGGCACCGACCGTTCATCCACTGCTGAGCAGTCAATGTATCGCCTGTGTGCATCCTTTTCGACCAGATCAGTTTCGGAGTGACCTCTTCCAACGAAAGTGCTGCAATAAATGGTGATGGGTTTCGTTTTAAAAAGACTTTTTCTTTTTGCTTGATCCCCATGTACGCTGTCCCTGTATCGCCGCCAATTGGGAGCACTTGCCAGCCATTCTCTAAATCGAGATTCATTTTGGCAACGCTCCTTTTTCAGTTCGGATTTTCTGATTTTTTTGCAAAAATCAATTACTACATAAAGTCTACAAACTCACTTCGACGCTGTCAAGACATTTTATTAATGCGTGTTTTACTGTATATTCTTGCAATCAAGGCACTTTCAGCGACCAACAAAACCAGTGCAGATAAGGCTTTGATTATTCCTGGGCCTTGAATAGCAATCGGAATAAAAAAGAATACCGAACTGATAAAAAGCAAGAAAAACAGCATTTTAGAAAATGCAAGAAACTTTTTTTGTATATTTATAGGATAAGTGTGCATAAATACAACTTCATCATAAGTTACAAAGAGCGGCATCAATTGAAAACCTAACAAATACACAAAAACCGCGGCAATGAGCAAAGATACCCAGTAGTTAGGAATAAAAAATAACACGATCAGGCATAAAAGCGTCAGTCTGAGGTACAAGTTGCTAAATTCCCCACTGCGAACAAAAGCCCGCCAGAACATGTACTTAAAAAGTCCTTCCGGTTTTGCACTATACTTGGGCAATAAACGATCCAAATAACGTCGTCTCTTAGGTTTCGGGCTGACAGAACCAACATCAGTAAACATGTTAAAAAAGCGGTATAATCGAGCCATTCGAGCTGCTTCTTGATCGATAGCGTAACGCCAGTCAAATATTTTAGTCGCTAATAATTTTTGCTCCCGACTAGTTGTGAACAATAACAGCAATATTGCAACCGCACACGCAACATAAGCAGGTAAATAGACTCCCGCAGCCAAGATCAGCCCAGGTATTAACCATGAAAATGTTACTTCCTTTGAAAAGACACGATTTTGAGTAATAAATAATCCCATTGCCTGCCTTTTCGTGCGGTCGATCGTTAATACTACTTGCGTAATGGCTAGAAAAATCACGTTCAAACCAGTTAACTTGGCAGCAAACAATAAAAATGGTGTCAGCACTACATAAAGTGCCAGCTGTACAGTAACAGCAATGAATGTACTATATTGCCCAGAATTCTTAATATATTGTCGGATCTCTTTTTCTTGCGGCAGTAAAAAGACTTTGTCCGGTTCTTTTAAAAAAGTAGCAATTTGATTGACATGCATCATGATCACTAAGATAAAAAGTGCTGTTGGCTGTGCCCACCAAATATTTTCATTGCCAGACAAACTTTTTAAAAAGTTAGAGTATGACAATCCGAAAGCACCAAATAAGAAAAGCAAAGCAATCACAAAATGATCGTTAAAAACATAACGTAAATACTTTAACAGCATTTTTTGGTAAGAAGCCCGTCTTTTTTTCCAAATCTCATTCATAATTACCGCCTCACTTATCCGTCATATCAAGATAGATCTCGGACAACGAAGCATCAGGTTTATGGCTTTGTTCTTGCAGATCTGATAATGTCCCTGAGGCCAACAACTGTCCCTCGTCGATCATCACAAAACTGTCACAAACCTCTTGAGCAGTTGATAAAACATGGGTCGACATCAAAATGGCTGTTCCAGCTTGCTTTTCTTTGTCTAGTAAATTTAGCAAGTCACGTGTAGCTAGCGGGTCGAGTCCTAAGAACGGCTCATCTACTAACAACAAGTCCACTTTAGGCAAAAGTGCACAAACGATCATCACTTTTTGCTTCATTCCCTTGGAAAAATTAATTGGAAACCAGTCTAATTTATTGTCTAACCTAAAGACTTTTAAAAATCTTTCTGCTTTCTGCCAAGCTTGCTCTTTATCCAATTGATACGCCATCATCGTTAATTCAATATGTTCTTTTAATGTAAGTTCCTCATATAAAACTGGGATCTCCGGAATATAGGCGATCATCTTTTTATATTGAGCAGCATCTTGTTGCAAAGAAACGCCGTTCAGAGTTATTGAGCCCTTCATTGGTCTTAACAAACCAATAATGTGATTGA
The DNA here is from genome assembly GCF_900116935.1 of Ligilactobacillus acidipiscis. NCBI lineage: Bacteria > Bacillati > Bacillota > Bacilli > Lactobacillales > Lactobacillaceae > Ligilactobacillus > Ligilactobacillus acidipiscis. The sequence continues at coordinate 1,068,308 of NZ_LT630287.1, read as the reverse complement.
TCGTTGTCGACTTTCCCGCCCCGTTCAAACCGATCAGACCGACCAAAGAACTTCCTGGCACTTCAAAAGAAATATCTTTTAAAACGGGGATAGATGAATAGCCGCCAACTAAGTTTTTAACTTTTAAAGTCATCTTTTTCTTCCTCTCAGTGGACCACACATGCTGACCTTCATGAGCCAAACATGGATCAACCACTTTAATTTATTGTTTTTGATCAACAGCGCATGACTAACTTGTCTTTGCTATGCACTAATAACTTTCTATTTTTCAAAAAATTGCTCCCGTGATAGCGAGCTGTCAAAATTCACAAATAATCTAAAACAGTACACATATTAGATTATAACATTAGATTTTAGACCGCCAAAGTCTTAAAAATTTTCTGATCTAGTGTATACTGGACATAATAGAAATTAACATATATAGAAAGAAGGTTCCAATTATATGGAAGATTGTGTGTTTTGTAAAATTATCAGCGGCGAGATCCCGAGTACTAAAGTTTATCAAGATGAGGTCGTCACAGCTTTCTTAGACCTTTCACAAGCAACACCGGGCCATACCTTGGTCGTCCCTAATAAGCATGTCAAAGACATCTTTGCTTATGATACAGACCTTGCTGCGGCAGTGTTTTCTAGGATCCCTAAAATCGCTCGTGCAGTTCGTGCATCAAACAAAGATATCAAAGGACTTAATATTTTAAACAATAATGGCAAAGTTGCCTACCAGTCTGTTTTCCATTCACACATTCATTTAGTTCCACGATATACTGATAACGATGGCTTCAGCATGAGTTTCACAGATAACTCAGATAAACATAGCACCGAAGAATTAAACCAGATCGCTGCTAACATTTCAAATAATATTACGGAGAGTGACTAAGATGAAAAAAGCTCAAATCTTTTCTATCATAGGAGGAAGCGCTGTCCTGGGTCTGTTAATGTATCGTAAACAGCACAAAAGACAAATTACAGACGCATCTTCAAAAAAAGACCCGACATTAGGGTCAGCTATTAAAAATACATCAGTTTCCGCTAAGAAACTAGTCTCTGAAATCAAAACTTCCCTTCAGACGGTCGAAGAGATCACCGATGAGATCGGCGATTTTATGACAGAAGTTGAACCGCAAATCAAAAAGCTGACCAAAGATGTCGAAAAAATGCAAAAATAAGACTTTTTTCAAGATAATTAAATTAGTCTAAATTTATCAATGCACATACTAACAAAAAACAAATTATGTTATAGTAGTAACCGTTAGTTTTGCACCAGATAAGACCTAAATCTTATAGAAACGGATGTGTTCACGGAATGAAAAAATGGTTAACTGGTTTAGCCGCGATCATGATGACCTTCACTTTGGCCGCATGTTCAAAAACTGTCGCAACTACTTCCGGCGGAAAAATCACCGAAAGTGAATATTATGACAGTATGAAGAAAACTTCTTCAGGTAAGCAACAATTGCAACAGATGATCTTAAATAAGGTTCTCGAAGGAAATTACGGAAAGAAAGTTTCTGACAAAAAAGTTGACAAACAGTTTAACGCTGCCAAGAAACAATATGGTTCTTCTTTCAATTCTGTTTTACAACAGGGTGGTTTTACTAAGTCCTCATACAAAGATCAGTTGCGCTCTTCCCTCTTATTGCAAGAGGCAGTTAAAGCCAACACTAAGATCTCAAACAAAGATCTCAAAAAGCAATGGAAGTCATATCAGCCTAAGGTCACTGTAGCTCACATCTTATTAAAGAATAATGACGATGGTAAGAAACAGGCACAAACTGTGATCGACAGCTTGAATAAAGATGGTAGTTATAAGAACTTCAAAGCTTTGGCTAAGAAGTATTCTACTGATGATCAAACAAAGAATAATGGTGGTAAATTACCAGCATTCGACAACACTGATACCAGTTTAGTTGGCGGTTTCAAGAAAGCAGCCTTCAAGTTAGATCAAGGAAAGTTCACTACTGAACCAGTTAAGACTAGTTATGGTTACCATGTGATCTATTCGATCAAAAACCCTGGTAAAGGTAAGATGTCTGATCATAAAGCAGAACTTAAGAAACAGATCTTAAATAGCAAGATGCAAGATCAAACATACATGCAAAAGATCATTTCTAAAGAACTGAAACATGGCAAGGTCAATATTAAAGATAACGACTTAAAAGATATCTTGGCCGATTATATTGGCACAGATTCTAAATCCTCTAACAGCGCAAAATAATAGCACAAAAAAAGCACCGTAACTCTTCAGTAAACTAAACAACGTTTGCTGAATGTTACGATGCTTTTTTAACGGCCTCTTTTTCAATCAAACTAACCCTAAAACCAGCTAACCATCCCTTTTAGTAAACAGTATCAATATCTCCAAAACGTTCACGGTTTCTTCCTCATCATCACCACTATATACCTCTACGATACCTCTACGCTTAATAATTTTAGTTCGATCAAGGTTCAACTAAATTAATTCCGCAATATACTAGTTAAAAGCTTGTTAAAACTCTGAACCAGGCTGTGATTGTCCTTTTTCTTGAGGACGATAGAAATTCCGCCGATCCATACCAAAGACTCTCTCGGTATAATCTCCAGGTTCGGTATGTTCCAATGCTTTACGCATCATTTGGATCGAAGCGTCCAAGTCATCAAGGTGATGTAAAATTTCAGCTTCCATTAAATGCGGTTGGACTGGTGAACCATATTCCAACAAACCATGATGAGAAATAATCATATGACGCAGTAAAACAGCATCTTCGGACATTTTATCGATACCTAGTTTATCGCAGGCATTAGCGATTTCTTCATCAATCAGCACAATATGACCCAACAAATTACCAGGGACAGTATAAACAGTAGCTACAGGTCCAGATAGTTCTAAAGTCTTGCCAAGGTCATGCAGGATAGCACCCGCATATAATAAAGACGCATTAATATCTGGGTATTCTTTGACTACCGAATGTGCCAGTCGCAGGATAGATAAAGTATGAAAAGCCAAACCGCCTGCAAAATCGTGATGATTCTTCTTGGCAGCTGGAAAACTGAAAAATTCATCATGATATTTTTTCAGTAAATACCGTACGATTCGATTCCATGTCGGATTAGTGATCTCAAAAATGACCTCATCAACTTCTTTTTCCATATCCTGCGTTGATTCAGGCGCGCTTTGTAGATAAAGCTGCGGGTCAGCCGGTTCATTTTCATTTGCTAACCGCATCTTAAATATTTTGATCTGTGGATTTTGCTGATAATTTTCACGTTTCCCCTGTAATGCAACGACTCGTCCCGCTTGAAATTGAGAAATATCTTCTTCTGAAGCATCCCAGAATTTCGCACTGATCTCTCCAGAGCGATCCGCAAACGTAAACGCAATAAACTTTTTACCGTTCTTCGCGATCCTAACGTCGGCACCCTTGATCAAAACAAATAATGCCATGTTATCATCGACTTTATAGTCAAAGATCTTCTTTGCTTCCAAAATTTGCCTCCTGCTTTGCAGTACTGACCTACCCATTTAAGAATAAGCTTTTGCTACAGATTTTATATCTATTATCATTCTACCAGCTTAAACGATTAATTGAAAAAAGGAACTGCATGAGATAAACAGTTCCTCTTAAAACGTTCTTTAGAAGTTATATAATTCGCTGACTGGTTTAAAGATGATCTTGTTGATCTCTTCAAAAACAGCATTTAAAGCCTGTTCCTTTTGCATCAAATCAGACAAACTGTCGTAGCCTTGAGCTTCTTCTGCAAGTGCCTTGATCTTGTCTACATCTTCATCTGATAAATCGCCTTGCATTTGTTTTGCTTGCAAATTCTTTTGTGCGTCTTGCACACGCTTGAAACAATCATAAGCTTCAGGTTCTGCTTTAAGTTTTGCCATTGCTGCCGTAAGGTCAAGATATTCTTGAGTCTGACGTAAGTCTTGTTCAAGCTTATTTGCTGAATCATAAATATTGATCACGTAAGTGTCCTCCTTGCATATACTAGTTAACATTGTAACATTTATTACTTATCTACCAAAGGATTTTACCAAGATTATTTTGAAAAGTTCCTAGCGCCCTAAAATGCTGTCTAAATATTGTTTGCCCCGTTCAGCGGCACTGCTAGCCTTGTCTTTGAGACCAGATGCTCCTTGATCGATCTTATCTCTCAGATCACGGCCGGCTTTTTGAACTGAATCCCAAGACTTAGAGCTGCCTTCACCCTGACCAGAAACACTTTCATTATATCGAGTCGAAGCAGACTTGGTATCAAAGGATGTTTGCGCAGTATAAGGCAATATCCCTTCCATTTCAGATTTAAATAACGCAGAACCTGCATTCGTACCGACATTAGCGATCGAATATTTTGTGGAATCAAAACCGATCCATGTAGCTACGACAACGTCTGGAGTATATCCAATATACCACTTGTCATTATCATCGCCGTTGCCATTTTCAGCACTCGTGCTTTCAGTTGAGCCGGTCTTTCCCGCAATAGTATAACCGTATGGCTTAGCCGATTGACCAGTCCCATTGTTGTAGACATCCATCATCATGCTTGTCATTTGCTTTGCAACTCGTTTTGACATGACATGCTTAGATTTGATCCTCGTGTTGTCAACTACTGTTTTTCCTTCTGAATCAACAATCTTAGTGATAAAATGCGGATCTTTCCGGACACCCGAATTTGCAAACGCTGTGTATGCGCTAGCCATTTGATACGGTGAAACACCTTTCTTCAACCCGCCTAAAGCCAAACTCAGGTTTTCATCTGATTTGTCTAACGGGATCCCGAATTTTTCTACTGAACGGAATCCTTTTTGCACGCCAATCTTATTCAATAACCACACAGCCGAAGTATTTTTACTAAGCGCTAAAGCTTGATACATTCGCATTTCTCCAGCATATTGGTCATCCCAATTATGTGGAGTGTAATCATTTTTTCCATAAGGTTGTAATTTGTCTTCTACCTTGGAATCATAATGATAGCCGCTTTCGATCGCAGGCGTATAGACTGCCAGTGGTTTGATCGTCGAACCAGGTGAGCGGATCAGTCCGGTACCACGGTTATAACCACGAAAAACATGACTGCCAGAACGACCGCCCACAACTGCGCTAACTCCACCTGTATTAGGGTCAATAGCGATCGAACCAGCTTGGGCTTTAGTTCCGTCGCTAGCCGCACTAGGGAAAAGACTTGGATCAGCAAAAGATGATTGCATTTTAGCCTGTTGATTTTGATTCAAAGAAGTATAGATCTTATAACCCTTATTCATGATCTCTGCTTCTGTCAAACCATAGTCTTTGGTGGCCTCGTTGATCACCGCGTCAAAGTAATAAGGATACTTGTAACCAGACCGATATTGATAGGTGTCATTTAAAACGATCCCTGTTGCTTGATACTCCTTAGCTTCAGCACTCGTGATCTTCTTATTTTCAACCATCGTTTGTAATACAACATTGCGTTTCATCCGTGACTTTTGCGGATTATCGATCGGGTTATATTGCCCTGGATTAGATAACATCCCGGCTAGTGTAGCAGACTGTGGCACTGATAACTGGCTAGCATGAACGCCAAAATACTTTTGGGCAGCATCTTCCACACCCCAAACACCATTCCCGAAATACGCATTATTAAGATACATCGTTAAAATATCGTCTTTACTATAATCATTTTCAACTTGCATTGCGATGAAAATTTCTTTAGCTTTCCGACTAAACGTTTGCTCTTGTGACAAAAAAGCATTTTTAACTAACTGTTGTGTCAACGTACTCCCGCCACCGCTAATATAATTAGCACCAGTCAGCTTGTTTTTAACGAGCAGCCAAGCTGCTCTTCCTAACCCCTTAACTGAAAATCCATATTCATGATAAAAGTTTCTATCTTCACTGGACAAAACTGCGTTAGAAACATTTTTTGACATTTCATCCTTTGAGACCCATGTCCCCTTTTGTGAATATAAGAAACCAGCCTTTTGATTTTTATCGTCATAGACCTCAGTCGATTGCTGCAAAGCTGATCTTAACCCAGAAACATCGGTCGTTTTCGCAATATAAACCAAGTAAACACTCGCTACCAAAAAGATACTCAAGAAAGCGACGAGCAACCAACGCCAGATTTGAAATCGACGCCACTTTGCACACAGCCAATGCCAAAAGGGTTCAAAAATTTTTTTGAATTGCTGTTTAAAAGTATTCCAAAATGATGAATCATTCATAACTATTTTTTCCTCTTATACAATATTATTAGTCTTTTCCATATTATCATACTTGAGCAAAATTTTAGCGGCTGAAAACCTTCTTAACAAAAGATTTAGCAGTTAAAGGCACTAAAAATGACCACCCATTGCCTTGGTACTTGCTATATAACAGAGCCTGCCGACGTCTAATATTACCCATTTTCATAAACTCTATTCACCAATATTTGCAATAAAAAATCTGGAAACTTCTTGGGCAGTTTCATTATTAGGACTAAATAAAACGACAGTGTCATAACCTGCTAAAGTCCCAACTACTCCAGGCAATTCATTATCATCGATCAATGCTGCCAACACGTTAGCATTTCTGGGTGTAGTCTGCACGATATTAACAAACTGAACGTTGGTCACATTCGTGACAATATCGCTGATAGTTTCCTTGATCCTTTGTTTGGGGTCCGAATGATCTTTTTTAAGCAAAGTATAATAAGTATTACCATCAGTATCTGCTTGTTTAATGATCTTCATTTCACGTATGTCTCGTGAGACTGTAGCTTGCGTTGAATGGATTCCCTCATCCTCTAAAGCTTGGATCAGGCTGTCCTGATTGGAAATTTTCTGTTGTTTGATCAACTGTTCAATTTTTCGTTGCCTATCCTTTTTTTTCATATTTGACCTTCCTTGTCCCATTCATGTTGTATATTTAAAGATAACGCCTAAAAACGGCCAATAATTTGACCATAGTAATTGCTTGGCTTCCTCAAATAAGTATTATAACAGAATCAGTCCAATAGAACAGGTCAGCTGGCACCTAATAGCTGATCTAACGAATCTTTGCAGATGATCAACTTTCGCGAGCCGCCATTCAATAGCCCCTTTTGTCTAAAATGTTTGATTGTTTGACAGACAGTTGCAACACTTGTGTTAGCGAATGACGCTATGATCCGATAGGTCAAAACAGCAGGTAAAAGAACATCACCATTAGTTAGCTTGCTGCCACATTCTTTAGCAAAATAAACTAAAATATTTTTGATCCGTTCTGCAATTTTTCCTTCCAGACAAAGCTGCTGCAATGCTTTTTGCAAAAAATATTTTTTTAATAAACTATGATGAACCGTCCTAATAAAGTGAGTATGAGTGTTTTTTAAATGATCAAACTTTTTAATTGGGATCGCTAAAATCGTTAAATTTTGACAAGCATGGACTACCCCAAATGATGTTTGCTGTTCAGGCAGTTCTAGGTCTGAAGGAAAATACATACCTTTCTTCAAAAAGGTAAAAGCTGACTGTCCATTCGCACAAAAATCTTCTAAAAACAACGACCCTTGCTCTAACCAGAAAATATAAGACTGGTACGGAACATAGGTCAGTTCAAATTTACTGCCGCTCTCAAACTTTAAAATTTTAGTATATTCTTCTAAGATCCTTTTTTCACTCAGATCGAATTCCTGGAATCCTTCTAAAATATCACTGGCTTCATTTTCTAACAATGAATTTGTTGTTGTCTTCATCTCTGTTCTATAATCACACGTCATGCATCAAGTACCTGAACCGGACTATAATCCTCCTTTACTATTTATGCTTCAAATATAATTAAAATTTATTTAAATTTTAGCAATATAAAATATTTAATATTATCTATTATACCACTATAATATTATCTTGTGCAAACTTTAACTTAAACAATTAAATAATTATTATTCATTGAATGCATTTTAATAAAAAAGGCTTCACACTTCCCCAATGGAGAAATGCAAAGCCTTAATTGATAGTAATGTCAGAAAATTAATTACATTTCGTCAGGTGCTTTAACGCCCAACAAACGCAATGATTCCTTAAGAACTGCAGCGACACTGGCAACCATCGCTAAGCGCGAATTCTTTTCAGCATCATCAGTCAAAACCTTAGTATGTGCATAATACTTGTTAAACGATTTAGACAACTGAATGGCGTATTTCGTGATCACAGATGGTTCATATTCTTCGACAGCACGTTTGATCATTGCTGGGAAATTAGCTAACTGACGAACAACTTCCCATGAGCCTTCATCTTGCAAACCTGCAATATCAGCATTTTCAAGGTCGATCTGCCCAGCTTTACGTAAAATACTCATAGCACGAGCGTGAGAGTATTGCACATATGGACCTGTTTCGCCTTCAAAACGGACAACTTCTTCTAAGTTGAAATCAAAATTATTCAAACGATCATTCTTTAAATCATGGAAGATCACGGCACCGACACCAACTTCTTCGGCAACCTGATCTTTGTTTGGCAAATCAGGATTCTTTTCAGCAATCTGTTTTTTAGCCAAATCAACAGCGTCATTCAAAACATCTTCGAGCAAGATAATATTGCCCTTACGAGTTGAAAGTTTTTTACCACCGGAAGTGATCAAACCAAATTGAATATGATGAATGTCATCTGACCAGTCATAACCCATTTCTTTTAAAACAGCTTTTAACTGCTTAAAGTGATTAGTTTGTTCGTTACCAACAACGTACAAGGATTTTACAAAATCATATGTCCGGAATCTGTACAATGCAGCGGCTAGATCACGAGTAATGTATAAGGTCGTTCCGTCAGTCTTTTTGATCAAAGCCGGATTTAAACCATATTTTTCCAAGTCAACGATCTCAGCGCCACGGCTTTCTTGCAATAAGTTTTTATCTTCTAAAATCGACACGATCTCGTCCATTTTATCATTGTAGAAAGATTCACCATTGTAAGAATCAAACTCGATTCCTAGTTTAGCATAAATAGATTTGAAGAACTTCAAGGATTCATCTCTGAACCATTGCCATAACTCAGTTGCCTCTTTATCACCATCTTCAAGCTTTTTAAACCAAGCACGTGCTTCATCGTCCAATTCTGGATGTTCTTCATCGACTTGATGGAAATGAACGTAGTACTTCAATAAAGTATTGATCGGGTCTTGACGGACCTCTTCCTCACTTCCCCACAGCTTGTATGCTTCGATCAGTTTACCAAATTGAGTACCCCAGTCGCCTAAATGATTGATCTTGATCGGATTATAATTAGCTTTTTTCAGCAGTTCCGCTAAGGAGTTACCAATGACAGTTGAACGCAAATGTCCCATTGACATTGGTTTAGCAATATTAGGTGAAGACATATCGATCGGAACATTGCCGCCATGGCCGAGATCTTGCTGCCCAAATGCTTCTTTTTGGTCTAAGATCTGATTTAAGATATTATGGCTAAATGCTTTCTTGTCAATGAAAAAGTTTACATACGGCCCGACTGCTTGGACCTTATCAAAAGCATCTCCTGAGATCTTTTCAACTAATTCTGGTGCGATCTGCTGTGGTGCTTTATGGTAAAGTTTAGCTAAAATAAAAGTCGGAAATGCATAGTCTCCAAGATCATAAGTCTTGGGAACTTCAATTTTGGACATAACTTCATCCAAGGATAACTGTCCCTCAGTTGCGTCAACAATTGCTTGTGCCACTAATTGTTTTTGTTTCATCAAAGGTTCCTCCTGCTTGTAATAATTTTATAATTTTCCTAACCAAAATATACTAAGTTCAACCTAGTCTATAACTCAATCTGGATAAAAAAAGTCCCCTGCAAATAAACTGCAAGAAACGAGATGACCCGCGGTACCACTCTAATTGATTAATGATCCACTCATTATTATCTTTAACGGGCTCTAAAAGGTACGATTCAATAAGTTAGACAGTCTGGCTTACATCATCCCAGACTCGCTGTATGCCGCCCTTATTTACTAGTCTTTATGATCGATGACCAACTAAAGATTTATCTGTATTTGAATAATAAACTAAAAAACATCTTCATTGCTGAAGATGTCATCGTCAAGCGGGTAACGAGAATCGAACTCGCGACATCAGCTTGGGAAGCTGGAATTTTACCACTAAACTATACCCGCAACAACAAAAACTAGTATAGCACAGCTTCTCAGGCTTGTCACTATCTTTATGCAGAAACTTTCTTCATACTGCTTAGACGAACGATCGCACGATTATGAAAATCTGTAACCGTGATATTATCACTTTCATCATATTTATCGATCGAAACCATCGCAGAATTATCATAAATCTTTTCAACGGTACCGACAAAATCATGTTTCAACGAACCAAACTTTTTACAACTAACCTGATCCCCAATTTTTAATGTAGTTTCCATTGTTTCACCCCTTACCAACTCTATCCACTGCAGAACTGCGCTTTTAGTCCAACAAAGCGAAAAGTTTGCTGCTCAGCAAACCTCACCAGTTCCTGTAAACACGAAAAGCATAGTAACAAAACTTTGGCAAAAAAGCAAGTAGTTTTAATTATCTGCTACTATTTCAGCAGCTTCATCTTTTTCTTTTTGCCGTCTTCTTAACATCTTCACTGATTGCACATAAGAAGTGATCAAAACTAAACACGACCCGATCCAAGCTAATGGACTAGCGAAACAAGCGCCCGCGTAACCGAAACGTGTTGCCAAGAATAAGGCAGCACCGATCCGCATGGCCAGCTCAGCCAAGCCAGCCAACGTCGGTACAACACTTTTGCCTAAACCTTGAAGAGTATTGCGGAAGATAAATAAGATCGCTAAAAGCGGGTAAAATGACGCATTAACGTTAAAGTAGATCTGGGATAAAGACAAAACGCCCTGGTCCGCATTACCAACAAAAACCGTGACCATGTTTTGCCCAAAGATGATCATCAGTAAGCCGGCAGCAACGCTAAAACCAACTGACATCAAAACGGCCGATTTGACTCCCTTTAAGATCCGGCCATATTCCGCCGCACCATAGTTTTGTGCGGTATAGGTTGCCATTGCAACACCAAAGGAACTCATCGGCAAAGTAGCAATCTGGTCGATCTTACTGGAAGCCGTAGTAGCCGCCACAGCAGTAGTCCCTAAGGCATTCAGTGCTGACTGGATCATGATCGAACCAATGGCAATGATCGAGGACTGAAATGCCATCGGTAAGCCCACGTTCAAATGGCTAGTGATCATTTTACGATCAACTTTCTTAAAATCGACCCAATGGATCTGCAGCAACGGGATCTTCTTAATGATATACAACACACATAAAAGTACCGAGAATAACTGAGCAGCTAAAGTGGCGAATCCAGCCCCGGCAACGCCCCAGTGAAAGACAACAATGAAGAGTAACTCCAGCAAAACATTTAACACGGCAGCGATAATCAAAAAATAGAGCGGAGTCCGACTATCACCCAAACTGCGAATAATATTGGCAAGCAGGTTGTATGCCATTTGAATCCCGATCCCACCGAAAATGATCGTACTAAAAGTCTGTGCGTTATGCTCAATTTCTGCTGGTGTGTTCATCAACATCAAAATATCATGAATAAAATAGACACTTAAAAAAGTTAACACAGCAGTTACTACCAAACTGATCACGATACTTGTCGCAAAGCTTTCACGTACTTTACGATAATCATGCGCACCAAAAAACTGCGCAGTCATGATCGACAGACCAGCAGTCATCCCTTGAGCAAAACCAATGATCAAAAACTGAATACTCCCCGTCGAACCAACGGCCGCCAATGCGTTTACCCCTAAAGTTTGCCCTACAATGATCGTATCAGACAGGCTATACAGCTGCTGAAAAAGATTGCCTATCAAAAGTGGTACGGCAAAAGTTAAAATCAATTTAATTGGACTGCCTTTGGTTAATTCTTTCACAGTAAAATCCCCCCAAATATAACAGAGTTCTGGCTTGGACAGCTCGACTAAAAAACAGAGTGTACCAAGCCGGGAGAACTTGAGCACTAAGGGACTCAGGCATTATGACCAGGGTTTTTCTGGTCGTAATGCTTGAGTTGATTAGGCGCAGAGTTCTGGCTTGGGCAACTCAACTAATAACAACAGCAAACAAGGATATGATACTTATCCCTGAATTGAAATTCAAATAAAATCATATTTATCTTATTTAGTATAATTTTCCTGGACCCATTGTTGAACCAACTTCAAAAAAGCATGTGTCGATGGCGTTTGCTTGGCCTCATTTTGAGTCACAACGGCAATTACTCGTTTAAACGGTTGCGAAAAAGGATAAACCTTGACGTGCCCAGAAAGATTTTGTAGCGCCAACTCCGGCAAGATCCCCAAACCAAGCCCACTTTCTACCATCGCAATAATTGAGGCATCATCAATACTGTATTGGATCGAATTAACAGACACATTATACGCATCTAAAGCCCGCTTCGTTTCACGATCATAATCGATCTGCTGCAGTATAAAACGTTCATTTTTAACATCTTCTTTAGTGATACTATGCCCATTTTGCGGGATAAAGTCACTGGGAGCAATACAGTAGATCATATCCTCGTGTAAGGGAACAACATTTAGATTTTCATTGATCGGTAAAGCAGAAAAACCAATGTCGAGCCGCCCCAAACGTACCAATTCGGTGACTCTGTTAAAATTGCCCTGTTCAATACTTATATCAATTTGAGGATAATCTTGCTTAAACTTTCGAATGATATCCGGCAGCCAATTAATACAAACACTACTAAAAGCTCCTAGCCTGATTTTACCGGAACTAAGTCCCTTGATACGATCAGCTTCTTCATGCAACTTTGTTTCGGTATTTAAAATTTCCTGCACGATCGGTAAGATTCTCTCACCGTCTGGGGTCAAAGTGACTCCAGTCCGATTGCGAATAAACAAAGGAAAGTCCAGTTCATTCTCAAAACCAGCGATCGAGTGACTGATCGCAGAGGGCGTAACATTCAACGTTTTGGCAGCGGAAACAAACGTCTTTTGCCGGGCGACTTCACTAAACGCTTGGTAAGCGAACTCTGTCATTTAAAACTGCTCCTTTCAACATTAAAAATTAAAGTACACCCATTCAGTGGGCCAGTCAAACGATAACTCCGACAAATAGAATTTTGTCTGACCAGTTACTCCACAAGGTGTACTTTAGGAAACTATTTTAAACCTACCCGTTCAAAAATCTCATCAACTCGTCTTAAATGCCAACGATAGTCAAAAGCATCATCTAAAGTTGCTTGGTCTAATCTATTAGTAATTTGCGGATCCTCTTCCAGTAATTTTCTAAACGGTATCTGTTCATCCCAAGAGCGGGCAGTTTTCGGCTGTATCAAGTCGTATGCTTCCTCGCGACTCATGCCTGCATCGATCAACTTCAACAAAACACGACCACTATAGATCAAGCCGAAAGTCTTATCCATATTCTTCTTCATATTTTCTGGGAAAACCGTCAGATCTTTGATGATTTTACCAAACCGGTTCAACATATAATCTAACAGGATCGTTGTATCTGGCAAAATGATCCGCTCAGCTGATGAATGCGAGATATCACGTTCATGCCATAAAGAAACATCTTCATAGGCTGTGATCACATGGCCGCGGACGACCCGCGCTAATCCACAAATATTTTCCGAACCTATCGGATTACGTTTATGCGGCATAGCAGAAGAACCCTTTTGTCCCTTACTGAAATGTTCTTCAACTTCACGTGTTTCGGTTTTTTGTAAACCGCGGATCTCTGTTGCAAATTCTTCTAAACTTGTTGCGATCAGTCCCATAACTGAGACATATTCTGCGTGCAGATCGCGGGGCAAGACTTGGCTGGAAATTTCTTGCGGACGGATCCCCAACTTTTCACAGACATACTTTTCGATATAGGGATCAATGTTAGCGAAACTACCAACCGCCCCACTGATTTTTCCAGCTTCCACACCAGCTGCAGCATGCTCGAAACGCTCGATATCTCGCTTGATCTCAGAGTACCACCGTGCCAGTTTCAAGCCAAAAGTAGTTGGCTCAGCGTGCACACCGTGAGTTCGTCCCATCATCACAGTATATTGATATTCCTTTGCTTTTTTTGCGATGATCTCTTTGAAATTCTGCAGGTCCTGCCGTAAAATATCGTTGACCTGTTTTAACTGATAACCATAAGCAGTATCGACAACATCAGTACTAGTCAAACCATAATGAACCCACTTTTTTTCAGCACCTAATGATTCAGAAACACAACGAGTAAATGCGATCACATCGTGGTGAGTTTCCGCTTCGATCTCTGCGATCCGATCAACATCGAATTTAGCATTTTGCTGGATCTTTTTAACATCTTCTTCAGGTATCATGCCTAACTTAGACCAACCTTCATCAGCTGCGATCTCAACAGCTAACCAACAATCATATTTAGTTTGGTCATTCCAAATAGCAGCCATTTCCGGACGGGTATATCTTGAAATCATTCGTTTTTTCTCCTCTTTTTATGAAAGTTTCTTTGTTTTGTTAAGCTTTACAGGGTCAATTATACAGTTGAATCATGGATCGTACCAGTTTTAATTCAAATTTTCTAAACTTTTTAATCATCTTTGATCGGCAGCTGCATTTAATTCCAGGTTAGCGTAAAGTATTTGTGGGTGGAAGTCTAAAAAGACAAAAAAAGAGAAATAACTCTCTGTTACAATTGTAATTACGACAAAACAATGAAAGAGAGAGTTATTTCCCAATGAATATTTTACAACAGATGAGCGAACAAATGTGGGCGAATTTTACAAAAAATGGTGAAAAAGTTCTGTACCAAGATCTTGCCTTTGATGACTGGATCGAAAATACAATGGCCGCAGGGAGAAAACTATGCCTAAACTTGATCAGGGTCTTTTTAGAAGAAGCCGACCGGCAGTTTAAGGAGTCTGAGATCCGCAAGGATAAATTTGCGATCAAAGCGATCCGTGAAACGACTAAGTCGACTTTGTACGGTGATCTCACAGTGAAGCGGACATATTATCAAAATAAAGAAACCCGGGCGTATTTCTTTTTGTTGGATAAAGTCTTAGGCTGGCAAAAATATAGCCGGATGACGCTGGGAGTCAAAGCGCAGATCTTAGAAAATGTTGCTGGACATACTTACCAAGAAGCGCTCACGATGATCCCCCATTTGGGGATCCACTCTAAAACAGCAGTCATGAACATTGTTCACCGTGAAGGTCAACAACTGCCCAATGAGCCTTCTGTGACTGAGAAGCCCGCCCCCAAACCGATCCAAACGCTATTTATTGAAGCTGACGAAGATCATGTTGCTTATCAGGACAGTACTAATCGTTTCATGAAACTAGTTTATGTTCATGAAGGTTATGACGTAACTGATCCGCGCCATCCACTGATCAAAGCGCATTACTTTACGGGTAACTATCCGGGCAAAGACAACGAAGAATTATGGACAGAAGTTCTAGATTATATAGAGACCAACTATCGGCCAGAAAAAGTTTATTTAAGCGGTGACGGTGCTCAATGGATCAAGCACGGAGCCGACTTTATTCCGCACTGCACGTTCATTTTGGATCGGTTTCACTTACGTAAATATTGTAAAAAAGCTTCCGTAGGGATCGCTGGTCTGGACCGGACTTTATACCATTGGGCTTTAGCTGGACAAACTAATTTTATCCAGGATTACTTTAGGGTCCGTTTTAGTGACCCAACGGTAACTGTCAGCCAATGTCACAGCTTGAAACAAGCCGCTAAATATCTGACCAACAATGCCGCAGCGATTTGCGATAACCGCTTAGAGGATTATCATGGCTGTTCGGCTGAGGGCCATATCAGTCATTATCTGTCCCGGCGCTTAAGCTCACGTCCGCAAGGTTGGAGTTTAGTGGGTGCGCAAAGTGTCGCCCGAACACGGATCTTTCAGCTGAATGGCGGCAATATCACCAATTTCTTACAAGCAGAACAGCTAAAAGCGCTCAAGCAAGAAAAAATCAGCCAGTTCGACCGGCGTTTGAATGTCAGAAAAAACATTAAAAATAAGTATTATGAACAAGCACAAGCTGCGTTCAGTGGGCATTTGCGAGGACATCGGAGTTTGTGGCAACATGGTCTGCAAGTTGGCTGGTAGTTCAAAGACGCTCAATTCAAGCACAGCATTGGACTAAAAATAAATAGAGCAATTACAAAAAGCAGAGGAACAAGCCTTTTAAAAATTTACCCACACAAAGTTGACACTATCTAATTCCAGCTTAAGATTGAAAACACCTTTTGGTCCATGTAAAATAGGTATGCGTATGAATTATCATATGAACGGGAGAACAAATGAGAAGCAGTTTCTACTAATTACTTCTCATCATCAACAGATCAACTGGTATTTGTTCCTCCGAACTTTTTATAAAAGGAGTTGTCCCAGCTTGATCACTTTAGCCGGAATTATCGGGTCTGGAAAGTCCAGCCTGACCGAAATATTAGCACAAGAACTTGGAACGCGACCATTTTACGAACCGGTGGAAGACAATCCGGTCTTACCTTTATTCTACCAAGGTAATGAGATTGCCGCCAAACGTCGAGCAGCCGGCGAAAAAAATGTTTCTAATCCTTATGCTTATTTATTACAAACCTTCTTCTTAAATCGCCGTTTTAAAATGATCAAAGAAGCAAAAAAAGGCAGCAATAACATCTTAGACCGTTCGATCTATGAAGATGCAATGTTTATGAAAATGAATACAGCGATGGGCAATGCCACTGAGATCGAATATTCGATCTACAAAGAGTTACTGGCTAATATGCTTTCCGAACTGCAATACGTTTCCGACGACCCTACTGAAGATCTGATGGTCATGATCAATGTCTCTTATGACACCATGATCAAACGGATCAAGAAACGCGGTCGTGAGTTTGAGCAAGTGGAAACTGATCCAAGCTTAGTCAGTTACTACCACAATCTGTTAGATTATTACAGCGACTGGGCAAACTCGTATGATATTTCTCCTTTCTTGCTGATCGACGGTGACAAGTATGATTTCGTTGAAAACCCTGCCGACCGCAATCTGGTCTTAGATCTGATCGAAGAAAAGCTAGTTGCTTTAAATAAGCTTTCCCCGGCAAGGTACTCTAAACTCAAACAAAAGCGTTCTTAATAAAAACTATGAGAGCTTTATGTCCTAATTGGATCATAAAGCTCTCATAGTTTTTTGTTAATTTCTTTTTTTCTGGTTTGTTTGATCAATCTTCAGCCGCTTCGATTGCTTCTAAAATAGTTTGCAAATTACGGCATTCATTTTGTACGCTTTTGCGTTTTTCATCATAAACCTTCAGAAATTCAGAAGCTAGCTTAGAATCATCGATCTGATGACAAACATTGTCTAATTCCATAGCTTCTGCCTCTGCAACTTGATAGTCGCGCAAAATATCAAGCTTGTTGCCCATGACAAAGCCTCCTAAAAATAAATTATAATTTAACGATCCAGAATAATTTACCACTTTTTGAGGCGGTTGTTAACACTTTTATTTTACAAAAATATTACATTTTTTAAGAAATAATAATAGGCTTACAAAGCCCGGCAAATCAAGGCTTCTGCACTGACAAAAATCTGCTTATTTTTGACTGAGATCCATGACATCACGAGCGATCATAACTTCTTCATCAGTTTTGATCCGCATAACAGTGATCTTGGAATCAGGACCGGAAATAATATTAGTGACTCCTCGTTTCTGATTTTCCTCTTGATCGATAGTGATCCCTAAAAAGCCAAGTCTTTCTAAAATAGAAGCTCTGATCTCATCCGAATTTTCACCAACACCGGCTGTAAAGATAATGCCGTCTAAGCCCCCCATTTCAAAGGTATACTGTCCAATGTATTTCACCACATCTTTGACCAAGATGTCTAGTGAGAGCTGTGCACGATGATTAGCATGGGCCACTTGCAAAATATCCCGACTATCCTGCGATACACCGGAAATACCCAATAAACCCGATTCCTTATTCAGCATATAGATCATTTCGGTCATAGAATCTATATTCAACTTTTCCATCATGTAAGAGATCATAGCCACATCAACATCACCAGAACGGGTTGCCATGGTCACACCGGTCAGCGGGGTAAAACCCATCGAAGTATCAAACGATTTACCGTTTTTGATTGCACATATCGACGCACCTGCCCCAATATGACAACTGACCAGTTTAAGGTCTTCTAATGGCCGTCCTAATAATTTAGCTGCTTCGCCAGCCACATAGCGGTGACTGGTGCCGTGAGCACCATATCTTCTAACACCATATTTTTCATACCATTCGTAAGGAACACTGTAGATAAAGTTTTCTTCTGGGATCGTTTGATGAAAAGCAGTGTCGAAAACAACAACAGATGTAGCCTGAGGCAAGATTTTCTTGAAAGCCTCAATTCCCACAAGGTTAGCCGGATTATGTAAAGGTGCCATTTCTGCAATTTCGTGGATCTTAGCGATCACGTTATCATCAACGATAACAGAATGATCAAAATATTCTCCTCCAGCGACGACACGATGACCAACACCATCAATTTCTGAATAATCTTTAATGATACGTAATTCTAATAACAGGTCCATCAATTCTTGTACGGCTTCTTTATGATTTTTAATATTATCTTTGCGTTCATATTTTTCACCGCCATGATGCTTAATAGTCACGATCGAGCCCGTTTGACCAATGCGCTCAATTTGCCCAGAAGCGATTACTTTTTCTTCCGGCATGATAAACAATTTAAACTTAAAACTTGAACTTCCTGAATTAACGGCTAATATTTCCATGACAAATTATCTCCTCTAAATTTCTCCTATAAAGCGCTTACTTTAAAATTATACAACGCTTTCAAAATTTCACAAGAGGAAATTATCTCAAAAAGAGATAGCGTGGACCGAAAAAACGCAATACAATGGTAACTGGAAAAATTTCTAGCAGGAGGAACTTAATTTGTACAAGAAAAAATTTTTAGATATTATTTCCCATGATCCAGAGATCAATGAAATATTCAAGATCCTCGAAAAGATGCACCTGCCTGAAGCGACTATTTGCGGCGGTACGATCCGCAACCTGATCTGGAACAAACAAACTGGTCACCAGTCATCACTTAAACTGGGTGATATCGATGTTTATTACAAAAACAGCAATCAATCTTACGAGAACTTCTTGATGACTAAAGAAATCTTAGCTCAAAATCATTCACTTTATTTGTGGAACATCAAAAACATTTGCCTGCCAGCACGGCATCTGAGTCACAGGCGCTTTTATGATTCGATCGAAAAAACCATCGCCGATTTCCCAGAGACTGCTACAAGTGTCGGTATCCAAAAAAGCCGACTCAACGGTTATCATGTAATTGCGCCCTATGGTTTAGCTGATCTTTTTGAGTTACAAGTCAGTCCGACCCCCAATTATGCAGTTGGACAAGCAGGCCATCAACGCTATCAACAGCGACTGACCAATAAAGCATGGCAAACTCGTTGGCCTGAGCTAACTATTAATGACTGACCCGACGCGGTACGTTACTCCAACTGATCTAAACGCAAAACAAAAAAGGTTTTCTCCTTGCAGAGAAAACCTTTTTTAGGTGCGCCCGGCATGGGCAGTAACTAGGCGGTGTAAGTCCGCTGTGAGCCGTAGTGGCCGGTATCACGAGTCGAAGACAAGGGTGTCTATCGTGAGGTAGAATCTGAAGGAAGTCCTAGACGAAACATCGAATCGATGAACAAGAAGTGGCTAAAAGGCTGGAAACGGTGGGATGAGATTGCCTAACAAATCGAAGTCCCTGACCACTCGAAACCGTCACAGTAAAGCCAACGGTTTGATGCGAAAGCTACTGCTCTTACCCGGGGAGGTCTGTCATGGTAGTTCTCTCAAGCTGGAAGTTATTTCTGGCAGGAACAGGCTCAATAGTAATGTTGAGTTGTCCATGACAGAAGTCAGCCGAGGCCATAGTAGCCAGTAATGGTGAAGGGCTGAACAACAATAATTTTGATTCATCCTGGAGGTGGAAACAATACGACAATCGCAGAAAACAGAAAATAAAGCTGACTACCTGCGGAGGGTAACCCTGGAAGGGTCAGAGCAAACAGGAGCGCGTAGCGTTGTTTCTGGTGAAAAGAGAACTCAAAATGGCTTATTACGTGAGAAGGTCTTAGACCGGAATAATTTAAATCGGGCCTTTGTCCATGTCAAGCGTAATAAAGGGGCTGGAGGAATTGACGGCATGTCCGTTGAGGAACTTGGCCCATACTTGAAAGAGAATAACGTAAAACTAATCGAGGCCTTGCGAACCGAAAGCTATGAACCCCAACCTGTCAAACGAGTTGAGATTCCTAAGCCAGATGGTTCGAAACGTCAGTTAGGAATCCCAACGGTCGTTGACCGTGTGGTTCAACAGGCGTTACAACAGCAACTGTCTCCTATTTTTGAAAAAGTATTCTCAGATAATAGTTATGGTTTTCGACCACACCGCAGTGCACAAAGTGCTGTGAAAAAGGTGGTTGCTTATTATAATCAGGGTTATCACTACGTGGTCGACCTTGATTTAAAGTCATATTTTGACAATGTGAACCATGATTTACTAATTAAATTTGTTGAAAATTACATTAGTGAGCCATGGGTCTTGCATTTGATTCGTAAGTTCTTGACGAGTGGTGTGATGAATGGTCGATTTTTCGAGAAGTCCGCTAAAGGTACACCGCAAGGTGGCAATATTTCACCATTACTAGCAAATATTTATCTGAACGAGCTGGACAAAGAATTGACCAGAAGAGGACATAAATTTGTACGCTATGCGGATGACTGTAATATCTATGTTAAAAGTAAGCGTGCGGGTGAACGGGTTCTCAAAAGCATCACCCAGTTTTTAGAAAAGAAACTCAAAGTTGAAGTGAATGCAGAAAAGACGCAAGTCGGTTCTCCACTAAGACTGAAGTTTCTAGGTTTTTCTCTGGGTGTGGGACGCAATAGCGCCTACCCGCGTCCTCATCAAAAACCTAAACAGAGAATTAAACAGGAATTGACAAGAATCACCAAGAGAAGCCGAGGCGTCAGCCTTGATAGGATTCTGCATGAAATTAAGCAGAAAATGCAGGGCTGGATCCAATATTATTCCATTGGGAAGATGAAAACCTTTCTCCAACAACTAGACAAATGGTTGCGCTCGCGCATCCGCCAGTATATCTGGAAACAGTGGAAGAATATCGGAACCCGTTATAAAGCATTGATTAAACTAGGCTTGACACCCAAACAGGCGAAAATCTACGTCAATACTCGTAAGGGATACTGGCGCAACGCGCACAGTAAAACACTGTTGATGACCATAACTAATAAAAGACTGGCACAGCGTGGGCTAATAAATCTGTCCAAACTGTACCAGTCTATTCAAGCAAAAGCTTAAGTTGTTGAACCGCCGTATACGGTTCCGTACGTACGGTGGTGTGGGAGGTCGATAGTGTGAACTATCTCCTACCCGATTACTAAATTTTTTAACTTGCAGGTTCACCTAGCAGTTTAATAATATCAATATCTATATTATTAACTGAAATAATGGAAACCGTGTAGAGATCCATGAAAAAAGCCAGTTGAGCCAACGTTCCCTTAAAAGCAATAAACACTGAGATGAAAAAGAACAATTGACTTAAAATAGACCATTTTCGCTTATCTGCGGTATACCCTTTCAATTTGCCCTGCTCATCTTGTGACAATCTTTCTGGTTCACGAATTTTTGCTTTGGAACGTAACTTCATCAAGTGGTAATTACGTCGCACGTTATAGATCGTGAGAACAAACAACGCAATATACACTATTGCTGCCCCGAAATTCAATTGTAGATTTGTCTCCTTTCACGTCCAGCATTACCTGGCCATTTTCTCACATCTAACTCGGTGATCACCGTGCAATGATCACATCACAACTAGCAGCACGGATCACATAGTCAGTAACAGCACCAACAAAGACGCGTTCGACCGCATTCAAACCTGTTGGTCCCATAATGATCAAATCGGTCTGGTGATCTTCTGGGAAATCTTTTGCAATAACTGTCCGAGGAGAACCAAAACGGGCATGGACATCAACATCATCAAAGCCCTGGTCTTTAACTCTCTTTTGTAACTCGGACAAGTACTTGTCTACATCTTCAAAAGTCTTATAGACAACATCGCCGCTAGCATTCAACATGCCGGCAAAACTAACAGAAAATTGCTTAAGATCGATCACATTCAAAATGTCTAAGTGTGCGTGGTTTCTTTTGGCAACTTCTACCGCTTTCTTTAAAGCTTTTTCAGCTGCTTCGGAACCATCAACAGGTACAAGGATGGTTTTATACTCTTGTTCTGCCACAGTTGCCACTCCCTTTTTTCATACGAAAATTATCTAATTGATACTTAACTTACTAACGAAAGTATAACATAAAACTGATGAAATGTCTTATTATTTACTACTGTCGATCTTAAGATAGTCACGACTGCTAACGCGGATCATTTCTAAACCAGACATCACTTCACTATTATTTTTTAGATAATCTGCCATGGTATGTAAAAAGTGAGCATAATTATCATCTTGACCATCGTAACTTTCTAATTCCGCCTCACAAGCTCGCTTTAAACTCTTCCATACCAATAAAGCTCTTTGCGGGTCTCCTTGTGACTCCAATTCTATTCCACGTTGAGCCTCATCGCGGTAAATCTTCGCGCGTTCCACTAAATACATTGCATTTATTTCTGCCATACCAATTATTTCCTTTCTCTCTCAAAATGATTACGTTTTCATAAAATCGTAACGTTTTTATTTAAATTAATCAAATTTAATGATCGTACCAAAAATTATCCATGCTCATTCTTCCACTCAATTCTCGTTCACCTATTAATATCGGTCAATTTCTGAGAATTTATAGTCTCAATAACAAGAAATCCTTAAAAAAACTCGCTAAAAAATTATATATCAGAAAAAATACATAATAATTACGGAATAAGTATAACCCTGAATTATTCATACTTTTCGTTGCAGTTAAAACTTTGTGCAAAGTTACTTTAGTGTGTAAAAAAAGCAGCTTTTTGTTAGTTTTGTTGTCGGACTGTTTAAAAAAGGACAGACTTCACCCTTTCCCTAAGAAAAACATTTTTTATTTTGTGAGTTCACAGCGGATATATTTTTAGATTTTGAATCTTGAACAGTGTCTGCCAAAATAATTTATCGAACACATTGGTCTGAGATAAATGGACCCAGATTTGACGCGCATGGTGCGTGACCTTAGCTGCCACATGGAGTAATTTAAAACGGATCGTCCCGACCTGAGCGTGTTTAAGCTTTGTTGGTAAAACTAAGTTCTTCATGGCTTGCAGTATATTATAAGCGACCCCAGCTACCAGCATCCGGAACTCATTGGCCTCAAAACTAGAACTGTCCGTTTTATCAAAGTGAAAGCCACGTTTAACTTCTTTGATCAAGTCTTCCATGGAACCGCGTTGGTGATAGAGGGCAAAGACTTGTGGACCGCTTAATTCTTCCAAGTTGGTCACGATAAACTCATGGTCAAACAGAAAGTTGCCCGCCGGCCGCGTTGATTTAATAATCACACGATAAGGTCGTGACCAACTTTGAGGACAATAGTCTCGCAGGACATGCCATTGGACTTCAGCTTCGGTGAAGTCCTGGTCACCCACTTGGATCAGGTTTTCAGCCCGACTTTGGAGCTGGTAGTTCGCTTTTAAACGAATCACGAACTTAGCCTGCTTTTTATCACACGCATGGTAGATCCCTGGAGCTGCGAAACCAGAATCTCCTCGCACTAAGACATCCAGGGAAGATCCGTCATAGGCCCGTAAGCTCCGTAATAAAAATTTAGTCGCACCTTGGGAAGTATAGCGATTGCCGGGGCGTAATTGAGCATTCAACAAGCAGCCCGATAAAGCATCAAAGGCTAGTAAAGGATGATAACCGTTGGTCTGGTAGTGACCGTTATAAGCACTCTTTTCTTGGTCACCAAACGTATCGGCATGTGTCGAATCTAGATCAAGGATCAGCTGATGTTGATTTAGCTGCCCAAGAACAAAGTGAGCTACCGAGCCGAGCAATGATTTGACTGAAAAGAGCCCAGACGCTGAAATGTGATTGATAAAGCGTGAAAGTGTCGGCTGGGAAGCGACCGCTTGAGACAAGACCAGCTTAAAATCAACGGCGTGTGACAAGGTATTAGCCGACTGATCTTGGCAGTATCCTGCCAGCAATTGCAACAGCAACTGCTTAAATAAATTGTTCAAGGGAAAGGTACAATATTTACGGTCATCTTTAAAATGCAAGTTATCTTCTAAGAGCTGGTCAAAGTGAATTTGGTGCAGAAATTCAGCAATTAATAAAGTTCCGGCATCGTTCGCTAACTCACCACCGTCATTAGAAATGTTGATCTGGTCATTGAATAAAAGTTTTTCATGATGTAAAGTTGACATAAGGAGCACTCCTGTTCTTTGTGGTTTTCATCGACTTTACAATAGCACAGGATGTGCTCTTTTTGTACACCCAACAGGTGAAAAACGAAAAAGATGCGAACTAGCATGACAACAACAAAAAGTAGTCCTTAAGGGAAAAGTATGAATAATTCAGGATAACAATTATTCCTTTTAAAGTAAATAACCTGACTCCTTTATTTATTCGAACAAATGAATTTTTGCCCAAATTGATATTAGCAGACTTCCAACCTAAAAGAGACTGCTATTCTTTTTCGTTTATTTTTGATCCATATCCTCATTAACAAAAAAAGACCCACCGCCCACATATGAACGATAAGCCTAACTAACTATCAAAGTGCCACTGGCAGGAGTCGAACCTGTACTTGGATAACCCAAACAGCGACCTGAACGCTGCGCGTCTGCCAATTCCGCCACAGTGGCAAATACCTGTAAATCAGTACCTAACTATCATACACTAATTTGTCCCAAAATAAAAGAGTTTTTATCAAGTTTCTAGTCATGAAACAACAAAAAGCTAATGAAATCTTTAATTTGCCCAAGCAATTATAATAAACGCTGTCTAGCCATTACTAGCACTATCTTCGTGAATGTGCTTCTATACTATGCCACTGGCAGGAGTCGAACCTGTTGCTGTATTTTTTCAAACTTTCTTTCTTTTCTCATAGCCGTTTGAACGTGTTTGAAATCGTTATTTTTGCTATACTAAAACTGAAGTTCTAACAGAAAGCCGAGGGAAAAATATGTCTAAAGTTACTGCACAAACCATAACGTATATTGACCATTCACGAGATGATCGTCCGTTAAAAACAACGATCTGGTGTCCAGAAAACCTAAACCTAGCTTATGCTGGCACCTACACAGGAGAAAAACATCCACTGATCTTGCTGTCTCATGGTTCTGGCAGCAACCGGATCAGTTTGGCCTGGTTGGCAATTCCACTGGCTGAACAAGGATTTATCGTAGCTTCACCGGATCATTACGGCAATACGTTTAATGATCCACTGCCTGAACAATTCAAACGTTACTGGGAACGACCTCGCGACCTATCTTATTTATTATCGCAACTTTTGCAGCACTATGGTCCCGTGATCAACCAAAACAAAATCTGTGGCATTGGTTTCTCACTAGGCGCTTACTCGGTAATGGCAATTGCCGGAGTGAACGTTGATCAAAATCTGATCAAAAAACAAGAAAATGAAACTTTACCCGCAGACGTCGTGACTCAGATGCCTGCATTTGGCAAACTGACCAAAAAAGTTGTTGAAGCAGATCCAGCAGAAGTTCCCACTGATTTAAAAGACGAGCACTTTAAAAAAGTTGTCGCGCTCTCCCCTGCTTTAGGTACGGGCATTGATTCTACCCAACAAACAAAGAATGTTGATATTCCAGCATTGATCATTGCACCTGGCGGAGATCAAATCGCACCGATCGCACAAAATGGTCGGATCTATCATAAATTTTTGCCCCAAGCCATCTATCGTGAACTACCAGCAAATGTCGGCCACTTTATTTTCTTGCCCGTCAAAAAAAACTATGCAGCTGCTGACGCATTCTGGTATCAAGACGCACCTGGTGTAGACCGACAACAGATCCAACAAGAAACCATCACAGCAGTGAAAAAATTTTTGTTAAGTTAACAATTGGAGGTAATATTTTGAAGAACTTAACTAAAGAAATACTGACAGTCATAAAAAAACGCCCAGCTAACAGTCACAAGGGCAACTACGGCCGTGTTGTCACAGTGGGCGGCACTCAGCAGTATGGCGGTGCTATTTTGATGTCAACTTCAGCAGCCGTCCATGCCGGAGCGGGCTTAGTGACTTGTGCTACAGCCCCAGAAAACTTGACTGCCTTGCATTCCCTGGTACCGGAAGCCATGTTTGTTGATTTCACAGACGAAAAAACGGTCAATTCTGTTCTCCTTGGAGCAAATGCGATCGTAGTCGGTCCAGGGTTAGGAACAGATAAGACATCACTTTCGATCGTCAAGAATGTTTTTGCAAATGTTGAACCAGAACAATACCTGATTATTGATGGTTCAGCAATCACTTTGCTTTCACAGGAAAATAGTTTGCAAGAGGCATTACCTAATGCTCATATTATTTTCACACCCCATGAAATGGAGTGGCAAAGACTTTCAGGTATTAAAATTGCTGAGCAAACAGAAGAAAATAACCGTCAGATTCAAGAAAGACTTAATGCAACAGTTGTTTTAAAAAAGCATCATACAGAAATTTATGCACCTGGTGCAGAAACTGTCCATCTGCCAATTGGAGGGCCTTACATGTCCACCGGCGGCATGGGAGACACTCTGACCGGAATCATTGCTGGATTTATGGGCCAATTTGCCAACCAGGATCCGCAAAAAGCATTGGCTGCTGCCCTTTACACTCATAGTGCCATCGCTGACGAATTAGCAGAAAATTCATACGTTGTTTTGCCAACAGATATTATTGGACAATTACAAGAATTTATGAAAAAACAAGTCCGCTAATTTTCTTGTGTATAATCAGGTAATAAAAGCCCCTCTTTTTTGCAGGGGCTATTTTAATAGTTCCTTGTTAATTTTCCCCCTTATTTATCAGTCTAAAATAAAAAGTCTATTAAATTAACTTTTCCCAGTGTCTATTACTAGCTTATGGATTCTAAATTCACATTCTTTTGATGAAAAAACTCTTCTAACTGGAACGAAAGAAATGAACACTTCCCTCTACCCTATTTGGGAGCGTCAATAATTTTGTGTAAATGGTTCTTCCCTACTGTAGATTATTTCTAATTCTCCATCGGTTGACTCAGCATTTGTTCGAGCTCGCCTTCGGCCTGTTGGAAACCTTTATGACTGCGACCTAGGAATTTTTGGTTGTGAGTATCAAAAGACGAGACTAAGAAACGTTCCATCGACTCTTCATTTTGGAACTGTTCCTTGCGGTGGCTGTATTTCTTGATTTGCTTATTAAAGGATTCAATCAAGTTCGTAGAGTAAATAGTCTTGCGTATGGCTAATGGGAAATCATAGAAAGTGAGCAGGTAATCGTTCGAAAGGATCGATTCCACCATTTTTGGATAGCTGGTTTTCCATTTTTCCGCAAAAGCACCACGTGCTTCCAATGCCGCCTTTTTAGATGACGCTTGATACACCATTTTAAAATCATCACAGACTTCCTTACGATCATCGACACGCACTTTGTGACTGATATTACGGGAAACGTGCACACAGCAATGTTGAAAACGGACTTTGGGGTAGAACCGCTGCACGGCCCCTGCCATCCCCTTTAAGCCATCCGCGATGAAAAGGAGGACGTTTTTCACGCCACGTTCCTGGAGGTCTATTAAAATCTCTTCCCAAATCGTGATAGATTCAATTGGTGCAATCGCATAGCTCAACACTTCCTTTGAACCGTCCGGGCGAATGCCAACTGCGATATGAATGGCTTCCTTGGCGACGGTTTTCCGCTTTAAAGGGATATAGGTTGCGTCCATATAAATAGCGGCATAACGGTCATGAAGCTCACGTTCCTTAAATGAAGTGACTTCTTCCGTAAATGATTTAGTCATATTGGACATGGTTTGGGGCGTGTAGTGATGCCCATACATTTTCTCAATCAAGTCTGCGATTTCCGACATGGTAATACCTTTTCGGAAGAGGTGAATGACGGTCTCCTCTAACGTATCATTCGTCCGTCTATAAGCAGGAACAGTCTGTTGCTTGAACTCGCCGTTGCGGTCGCGCGGGATCTGGAGATGAAGTTCCCCGTACTCGGTCTTGACCGTACGGTCATAGG
The DNA here is from genome assembly GCF_900116935.1 of Ligilactobacillus acidipiscis. NCBI lineage: Bacteria > Bacillati > Bacillota > Bacilli > Lactobacillales > Lactobacillaceae > Ligilactobacillus > Ligilactobacillus acidipiscis. The sequence goes on along the minus strand of NZ_LT630287.1, from coordinate 1,040,150 downwards.
AGCCGTTACGAGAATTACCCGTGTTAAAACCAATGCGATCGTACTTTTCGTAATCGAGGAAAGCCGTTAACTCCGTTTTGAGAAGCGTATTGACAGCTTTTTCCAAATGGACACGGAATAATTCATTCAAATCGCCTTTGTTCGCTAGAGTCTTTAGAATTTCTGTAGTAAAATCGTTCATATGGAAGTCCTCTTTTCTGTGAATGTGTTGTGGTAACTCTATTCTACAGAAGGGACTTCCTTTTTTCTATTTACACAAAATATTTTACACTCTCCCAACCGGGAGCGTCAAGAATCTTGTGTAAATGAAATGCCTTCGTACATATAATATGTATCTAACTTAAATAAATGATGCTTCCAAGGTGTCCTGGAGTCCTTTGAGCCCTCGGTGGATCCGCTTCAGAGACTTCTCGTTATAAACATTAAACTTGAGAAACCAGGAAGCAATCCAGTGAATCTTCCGTTGGAAATTGTTCTTTGTGGTGGGTGGTGCGCTTGAGATGCTTATTAAAGTTCTCAATCAGGTTAGTGGAGTATAGTGATTGCCGGATAGCTGGTGGAAAGTCCATGAAAGTGAGTAAATTCGGCATTTTAAGCAGATCTTTGATTAATTTGGGATAGGTCTGATGCCAGTTGTTGGCGAACTCATTCAGTTTCAGTTCGGCTGCTTCACGGTTGGCGGCCCGATGAACTTGTTTAAAGTCACTGATCACGGCCTTGCGGTCTTTTACGCGAACTTTGTTCATCAGATTCCGCCCAACATGAACCAGGCAACGTTGTCGTTTGGCTTTAGGGAAATGCCGATTCAAGCCTTCATCCAAACCAACTAACCCATCGGCCACAAACAACAGCACATCTTTAACGCCCTGCTTGATCAAGGTTCCCAGCAGTTCAGTCCAGATTCCAGTCGATTCCGTTGGCGCCACTTGGTAGTTCAGCACTTCTTTCGTACCATCTGGACGAATGCCAATCGCAATATGAACGGCTTCTTTTTGAACGGTATCCCGCTTTAACGGCAAGTAAGTGGCATCTAAGAAGATGGCCGCATATTGTGAAGCCAGTCGACGTTGCTGGAAAGCTTGAACCTGTTCATTGACGGCTTTAGTCATGTTGGAAACCGTGGCTTTGGAGTAGTGAGCACCGTACATTTTCTCAATGAGTTCGGCAATTTCAGCAGTGGTAATTCCCTTGGTATACAACTGAATGACCGTTGTTTCTAAATTATCACTGTGCCGACCGTAGGCTGGCAAGGTATGATTTTCAAACCGGCCATTGCGATCTCGAGGAATGGTTAAGTTAAGTTGGCCGTACTTCGTATCAAACGAGCGCTCATAACTGCCGTTGCGGTTATTACCAGTGTTAATCCCAGCGTATGAGTAGCGTTCGTAACCCAAAAACTCTGCCAATTCGGTTTGAAGCAGCTGGTTAATCGCAATTTCGAGGTGGTGACGAAAAACTTCGTCCAAATCTTGCTTTTGGGCTAGTGCAGCGATAATTTCTGTGGTAAGTTCATTCAAGGGGAATGCCTCCTGTGATGTTTTCTGTGGTTACTAAATATCATAAGGGAAGGCATCCCCTATTTCTATACAATTCAGAAATCTTTTATGCATTTACACAAGATATTTTACGCTCTCAGAGAGTATAAAATAGTTTGTGTAAATAAATAAAATCCTATTGAAAAGGGAATCCCTTCCCCGTATGATTAAATCGTCAAACCAAACCAAAACGGAGGGATTCCCCATGGAACAGTTTACCAAAGATTTAACCAAAACTCTATTATCAAATGGCGATGTTAAAGAACTTTTTCGCCAACAACTTGAAAAAGCTATTAATCAAATCTTACAAGCTGAGTTAACTTCGTTACTCGGTTATGATCCTTATGAACGTAATGGTTTTAAGGCTAACAATTATCGGAATGGTCAATACTTTCGGTTAATTGATTCCGAATATGGTAAGTTGAAAATTGCTGTGCCGCGTGACCGACAAGGCAAGTTTCATAATCATTTACTTCCAGCTTATTCTCGTCGTCAAGATGCTTTAGAAACTACAATTATTCAACTTTACTCTAAAGGTGTTACCACTCGTGAAATCGCTGATTTGATTGAGAAAATGTATGGTTCTTATTATTCAGCTACAACTGTTTCTAACATTACTGCTCAAGTAACTGAGCAGATTGAAGCTTTTCATCAACGAACCATTAAAGCAAACTATGTTTGCTTATTCTTAGATGCAACTTATTTACCTTTGCGTCGTGACACAGTTCAAAGAGAAGCGGTTTATATTGCCTTAGGAATTACACCCACTGGAATTAAGGAAGTTCTTGATTATCGCATTGCACCCAGTGAAAATGCTGAAGTCTGGTCGGAAATGGCAGCAGATCTTAAGCAGCGAGGGCTTAAACAGGTTCAATTAATTATTGCGGACGGAATGGTCGGACTTCAACCAGCGCTGTTACATGCTTTTCCTAAAGCAAAATTTCAAAGATGTTTAGTTCATGTTATGCGTAATATTAGTACACATGTCCGTTTAAAAGACCGTGAGGTCATTTTAAATGATTTCAAACAGCTTCATTCGGTAACTAATAAAACTGAAGCTCATAAAATGCTTGCCGATTTTTATAGTACTTGGGAAAAGCAATACACAAATCTGATTAGTCACATTAGGTCAATTGAAAAGGAATTATTAGCTTTTTTGGCTTTTCCAGCCGCAATACGCCCAACCATTTATTCAACAAATATTATAGAATCGCTAAATAAAAAGATTAAACGCAAGACTAAAGCAAAAGAACAGTTTCCCAATGAAAAATCATTAGACAATTTCATTGGAGTGCAAGTAATTAGTTACAACGAAAAGAACTTTAATCGAATTCATCGTGGATTCGGACAAGTTAAGGATACATTAGAATCACTTTTCGACTGAAAAGATTTAATTTTATGGAGAAAGGGCAATCCCTTTTTACACAAACTTCTTGACACTCCCCGCTCTCAGTTACAAAAAATTGAAAATAAAAAACAGTTAAATATTTATTTTTGTTCAAAATAGTAATCATTAAGTGTGAAGCTAGAAATTGGCGTAATATGAAGTTTGTACTTTTCAACAAGATCAGTAATTCTACGACCATCAATTAAAGTAACCGACTTACTTCCTTGAACTGCCTTTCTTTTAGCACTTTCCGTAAAATGAGTAGTAGTTATAAAAATGCCGTATTCTGCATTAAAACTATCCATCACACCTTTGAATTTATCTATTTCCGGTTCAGAAACAGCCGAATCTGTGTACTTTTTAGATTGAATAGCTGCCCTTGAAGTTCTAAATTCATCAGATTCAAAATAACCAAAACCGTCAATGCCATGGTCGCGTGACATAATTTTTCCTCGAGTGTCGTCTACCACAACACCCATATGTGAAATCAATAAACGTGAAAAGCTTTCAAACTTTTGCGGAGTAAATAATTTAAGCTGACTCAGTAGTTCTGCTTTCCAATTATCACTTTCCAAATCTTGATTTTCTTCGTCATCAACTATCTTTTCTGGAGTTTTTGGCGTTGCAGTATTAGCTTCTTTCTTAGTATGTTTGCTCCTTTTCTTCCAATATGAATCAATCATTTCTTGTTCTTTTATAGTTGGAAATTTAGAATGCCTTTTAGCTCTGCCTTTTTCAGTTAAAACAATATCCTGACCCCTTTTAGGACTTTCAATATATCCTGTTATAGCAATATTATTTATTCCAAAATTAAACAAAAAATCAAATGGAACGTACTTATTACCTGACTTTGACACTACAGGCTCAAAAACTTCATCGTAAGTAAATCCGCTATCTGGATTATTAGCAATTGATTGTTTCAGTTTATTTTTTGAGGCTGATCCGCCTAAAAGTTGCAAAGCATCTAATATTGCTTTCTCTACTCCTTTTTTGCATATCCGCTCACTTTCATATCCCCCTATAATTTATATATAAACTAAGTATAGCACTTTGAAAGCAATCTCTAATTCCAAAAAAATAACGCTTGGGAACAGCGAAAGTTAGAGAATGTTGTGGATGTTAACTCCGGTAAAGATTACAAGCACTTAAAAAAGGGGCATATTTCCGTTTACGGTACAGGTGGTTATATGCTGAGTGTTAACGAGGCACTATCCTATAATCAGGATGCAATTGGAATTGGACGAAAAGGTACAATTGATAAACCTTATGTATTACAAGCTCCATTTTGGACAGTTGACACACTTTTTTATTCAATTCCTAAAGATGAGCAAGATCTAAACTTTTTATTTGCGATTTTTCAGAGTATTCAATGGAAGAAATATGATGAATCAACGGGAGTACCCAGTCTGTCAAAGAGTACGATTAACAATGTTAATGTTATGATTCCTAAAATTGAAGAACAAAAGAAAATAGGGAGTCTTTTAAAAAGACTTGATAACCTTATCGCTCTTCATCAGCGTCAGCCTTTTTCGCCAAATAATTAACTTAATCCTGAAAGTGACCGCATTACTAAATCAACGTCCTGATTCTCTAATTCCTGAATAATATGAAGATATGTCTTCTGCGTAGTTGTCATACTTGCATGCCCTAACCTTCTAGCAACACTCGCAATTGAAACCCCTGCAAACAATAACAATGATGCATGTGTATGTCTCAATCCATGAATCGTGATGACTGGCACCTTCGCCCTTTTACATGTTCTTTCTAAAACACCATTTACAGTTGAGTTGTACACTTTAGCTCCTTTGTGCACAAAAATTGGTTCGTTTTCTGGTAATTCCTTGATCAACTGTGAAAATTGAATAACAGTTTGCCAATCAAGCTCAACTTTTCTTGCTGATGACCTATTTTTTGTTGGTAAAAAGCCGCCCTTTCCTTTATAATCCCAAGTTTTATTGACAACAACCACTTGGTGAGAAAACTCAAAATCTCCAGGTGTTAACGCCAAGGCTTCTGAAAAACGCATTCCCGTTTTTGCGACTAGCAATATAAACCAATTCCAATCAAGTTCATTCCCCAGTTTTAAATTTACCAATACAGTATGCAATTCATATTGATTTAAATACTTTGGTTTCTTTGGCCTAGGGGTCTTACCCTTTATAATTGCTTTACGTGTTGGATCACGTTCTATTAACCCCTCATCAACAGCATCCAATATTGCGCCCTTTAATTGATGGTGAAAGTCCATTGTTGTTTGTCGTTCGTGATTTTCAGCATATTTATTCAGCAATTTCTGATAAGTAATACGTGTTAGATCACAGATCTTAAGTTCTGGAACTAACTTAACTAACCACTGTTGAGTCATTAAGTATTTGGCCATCGTAACCTTACGAATAGCCCCTTCTTTATACACAGTAATCCATCGTTCATAATAAACATGAAAAAGCTCATTTTTTTCTGTTGGATCTGCCATGGTATTATCCTCCTATTAAAGTGGCTGACGCTCATGAAGGAGGACAAGCTGTTAACCCGATTTTATCAAGCACACCACATTCAAACAACATTTATTAAAGGATTCTATATTAAAAAGACCGAGATATTGTATCTCAGCCTTCTTTTCCAAATCAATCATATTTTTGTCTAATTTGCACCATCCACTTAGGAAGATCTTTGGTTAACTTTATATTATGCATTAACATATTTCCAGCAGACTTATCAGTTGCTTTGTTAAAATCAACTCGGCTAGTAATTTCATCGATATAAGGTACAACATCCGGTTCAGAAATGGAAAAGGCAGAAACAGAACGATTTAGTAATTCTGAATCGATTCCTCTTTCCTGTGCAAATTCATCAACTTGTTTTTCTTCTAAGCTCTTTTTCCATTCATCATAAGCATCATCAAAATTAATATCACCTGACAAATGCCCTGGAACAAGTTCTTCGTCAACAAACTCTCTTAATAATTGAGCTTGATCATCTTGCCCCATATTACTCAATTCTCGAATTTGTTCTGAAATGATCCTCAATGTTTCATTATCGACAGTTTGTATACCGTTTTTCGTTTCAACTCTATCACCAATTAAATTTAAGATGTGAGCTGCATCAATAACTTGAGTACCAGATAACTTAGTTCTTCCAGTAAGTTGTTTAATTTCAATTGGTGGGTCATCATCTGGACCAACACCCGTAAAAATGTTCTTATATGCACCCACATACTGTAACCACTCATGTTCTGTGATACCAAATGCATCATCATCCCATTTAAACTCATAATATTGCTCAACAGTATTAACTTTGTCAGCAGTAGCCTTGAAATTTGCTTGGAAATTTGCTTTTCCGGCTTCATCATCTTTTAATTTTTGCCAATCTGTTGGATCTGGTAAGATTGGTTTCATTTGTTTTACGGAGAGTTCAAGCTTTTTAACTGCATTTTTATAAACATCAACAATCGCTTTATTACTTGTTCCTCCACTGCCATATAGTTTTAAAGCAGTATCCACTGTATTTTCAGTAATCTTAGGGTATTGAAAATTAATAATGGTCCCAAACTCTTTAACTGCTCCAAAAACACGGTTCGTCCTAGAATAAGCTTGAATCAATTCTTGAAGTTCCAATGAACGATCAACATACAAAGTGTTCAGCCTTTTTGAATCATATCCTGTCAATAACTGATCAGCTACAATAACTAAATCAATATTTTTCGAATTTCTGCCACTACCCCCACGTTTTGCACGTTCTGTTAAATCTTCAAAATAGGCATCTCCACCCTGTTTTTGATTACCAGCTTCAAAATGTAATCCTGTAAATGCCTCGTAATCCGCAAACATTTCATTGATTATTTCAGGAGCAACATTATCGGGATCATTTTCGTTTCCAAAACTAAAAGTCATTGCGACGTTGATTTGCTTATTCCGACTTTCCAACTGTTTTTTAAACTCTCGATAATAAGCAATAACTCTACTTTTATAAGCAACTGTTAAGATACCGTTGAACTGTTTTAACTGCGACTGATTTTCCCAGTTATCTAGCATTTCTGTAACTACCCGTGGAATATGCGTCTCATCTTGATAGACCAAAACACCATCCTCAGCCGCTTGTTGTTCAACCTGTAAATCAGATAAAATCTGAACTGAACGTTCTAATTCGCGATCAGATAAGTCTGGATGTTCTATTTTCTGTCGCTCAATTATTTGTTCACGTAAATCTTCATAGCTTGTAAATTCACCAGTATTAATATAATCCACATGAAAACCTAAAACATTGCCATCTTTGATGGCCTCTTCGATCGTATAGCGATGTAATTCAGGGCCAAAGAGCTTTGTTGTCGTATTAATAACTTCGCTTTTTTTATTAACTTTACCCTTCACATTATTTTCTTCAAACAATGGCGTGCCTGTGAAACCATAGAATAAACCATATTTTCTGAAATAATACTTGATGTCACCCATCATTTGTCCCATAGTTGTGCGATGAGCTTCGTCAATAATAAAGACCATCTTTTTTTCAGCTAAACTCTGATCATGATTTTCATTAAGCTCTTTTACTAATGAATTCAATTTAAAGGTCGTCGTAACAACAATTCCAGTCTTTAGTGACCGTAACTGTTTTTTAAGTTGATATGTTGAATTAGTATCATCAACATCAACTGATTCATAAGCAGAATATGCTTTAAAACTATCAGAAGTATTACTATCAAGTTCCCGTCTATCAACCAAGAAAACTACTTTATCAAAACCTCCACGAGTTGAGAGAAATAAAGCAGTTTTAAAACTAGTGATGGTTTTACCTGAGCCAGTAGTATGCCAGATGAAGCCCCCGTGAGGCCCGACACCTTTATCATCTCGTCCGAATGCAGCTGCCTCAATTGCTTGTAAAGCATACACTTGATAAGGTCGCATTAGCATATGCTTTTGATTTTCTTGATCATTAGCTTCATCGATCACCAAATAATCGCCAACCATTTGGTGTGCCATTGGAATTTTTAATAATGTTTTAGTAATTGTTTTCCAATTATTAATTGGTCGATTATTTTCATCCGCCCAGTGAAAAACAAAGCTGGGATTAAAATCATCAACCGATTTTGGAGTCGCAAAATAACGTGTTTCAATTTCGGAAGTGACCACCATCATTTGCGAAAAAGCCATAAAATTATTGCTATATTCGCCATCTCGATAGTATCGTTTAAACTGACCAAAGGCCTCATCTAAATTTTTATCGGTTCGTTTCTGTTCAATGTTGATCAATGGCAAACCATTGATCAACAAAACAATGTCAAAGCGATTATTATTAGGCGTTCTAACTTCACGCGCAATTTGATAAGAAGAGTCGCCCCCACGTACTTCTGCCTTTTTAAAAATTGTTAGTGTAATTTGCCTTCGAGTAACATTTAAATTGTCGTCCCGATATATTCCATCAATTTTTCCAGTAGATTCTTCGATCGACAGAAGTTTAGCAGCTTCGTAGCTATTACTGATCTGACTAACTTTAGCTAATACTTGATCGAATTCTTCGTCTGTTAGCGGCACACCTTCCAACTGATCAGCATTGATACGGTTCAATTGCACTCGCCAATTTTTTATTAAATCAGCGACTGTAACTTCATGTGTATTACCATTTAATTCTTCCATGGCATCCCACTTATATTCAGCTAAGGCCTCAACAAAGTTTTGTTGAAATGTCCTTTCAGAAGCATCTTTAACAACTTCACTCACTTCACTGTCCCCCTTTTTTAAATTTTCGAATATACTTACGCTAAATTTAAACGAACATCTCATTCAAGTATGCTTGTTTCAAATTTTGCAGCTTTTCTAACTGTTGCTGATGAAGAGCGATAGTGTCATCTAACTTCTCAAACATATCGCCAATCACTTTCTGTTCAGATTCCTCGGGTATCATCACCTTGATATCTTCAACATCGGAACCATTGAAACTTGGTAATGCTCCGACTTGAGCAAATCTAGATAATCTTAACTTTTCGAATAATGTCTTACCGAAATAACGATTCCAAGAAGAGTCAAACAAATAACTCATCATGTTATTATCAATTAAAAAAGAAGTATCGACAATTCGCTTTCTATCGAGGAATATGGCTGCCCCTACTTTTGCAAATACAACACCACTATTTTGGGGGTTAATGGGATTCCACTTATTTTCTTTAAGTTGAGAGTCACTTGCGTAATTGTTGGCATTCATCATAACAACCTCATTACCTGGGTTGTTCATGTCTGATACTTTATAAAATGGAGTCCCTTGCTTACCTCCTTGTTGAGCATCTGGAAATCCAATTCCAGACTTAGCCTTGCCAACTTCACCCAACTTACGCTCTTCCCAATCATCAGTAAATCCAGAAAATCTTCGTTTCGGCTTACGCTCTCCTTCCGCAGGAAACATTTCCGTTAAATAAGCAGATTTTAATTTTTTTAACTTATCATACTTACGCTGATGAAGAGCGATAGTCTCATCTATCTTTTTGAAGAATGAACCGATTTTTTGTTGTTCTTCAAAATCTTTTGGAAAAGATACTAATGTTTTTTGTAAGTTTCCTTTACTAATTGATGATACTTTTGAACCCTGAATCAGTCTCAAAAGTTGTCTATGATAGGTATTTGAATTGATATAATATCCTAGAAAAAATTCAGCTTTTTTATCTTTTGATCTTGCAACTATTGTATGTAATCCTGCTACGAGATTTTTTTCAGTTAAACCATTGACTTCAACAGCTTTTCCAACAGTTTCATCTTCAGCTGCATCAGCAAAAATCAAATCGCCGTTCTCGAGCAAACTAGATTTATATTTTTCTAATTTACCACCTGTGATATATGGAATTTTATCATTTTTAATATTTAGAATGGCTGGATATTTAATCAATATATCTCCATAGTGAACGCTTTTAATATCGCCTTCATCATAATTTAACAATGCTCTAGATAATGAATTTGTAGACACAGGAAAATTAAAACATTCATCAAACTTTCGCTGTTCCCAAGCGTCTGCATTTTCGAACTCCTTAAAACGTCTATAAGGCACATTTTTCTGCTTATCGGCCATTATTTCACCACCAATTCACTTAAAAGACTTTCAAATTCACTTTCAACTTGCTCAGTTTCCTTTTCAAGGTCAGATAAGGTAGTTGAATAACGAGTATTTAACGTTTCTAAAGTTTGTAATTCATTTTTCAAAGGAGCTTGAACTAGATTAACTATTTTAGTTTCAATACCACCGAACCACTTTTCATAAACCAGACTATTTACTTCTTCATTAGTCAAGTTTTCGATTCGTTCATAAACAGCACCTTGAAGCTCTTTTTCTTGATTTTTTATTTCTGTATTTAGCTTTGATTTCTGATTCATTAAGGTCGAAACTTTGTGCAACAATTGATATTCGTCTGACCCTTTTTTTGCTTCTTTAAGTTCAGCTTTGATTTTTTTATTGTCGAAAAAATCTTGTGGTTCATCATCTTTGTTTTTCTTTATGGAATCATATAGAATACTATTTTCGTCACTATCTTCAACTTTAGCCGCCTCAACTAACTCGCTAAGTTCACTTTCTGTTGCGGTTAACTGCTCTTTACTATCAGCGATTTTTTGAACTAGTTCAGAATATAAATTCTTAGCGATCAAATCATTTGGCACGATTGCACCGATCCAACCGTCTTGCTCTTCATGTTTCTTTTGCCCCGTACCTTTAGTGACCATATTGGGCTCACGTGTGCGTCCAGCAGTATAAAAGCCCATCCCGGCAATTAGTTCTGTATCATTGAACAAGGTATTTTTCCAAATTTCGGCAATAATTTGATAACCAGCATAAGCATCTAGGTAATCAAACTTTGACAATATTTGTTTAATCTCTGCCAACATTTCGTCACGTAGGTCTTCTAGCTCTGTTTCACTGTCGACACTAATTAATTTTCCCCAAAATTTCTGTAGATATTCGGTAACTTTACCCTCAACTTCAGCAGACTTGTTTTTAACCCTCTCATCAGCTAAAACTTCTTTTGTCAAATCATCTACTGACTCATTCAATTCAACATAGCCTTCACGTAATGGAGTTAAAGCATTATCTAATACATCTTTAACGATTGAGTTCAAAACTTTCAAGTCAGCAATATTTTTCATTGGTATTCCACCTAACAAGTGACCGTCAACATCTTGAGGAATTTCACTATCCATAGCTTCTACATAACGCGGGATATTTAAGTTATATTCATTTTCAATAATTTCTTTTCGGTCTGCTAAATGACTGTAACCAGCGACTTCAATTTTATCAACATAAGTATCAACGATTTGTGCAATATCTTTTTCTCGTAAAACATTTTGTTTACCGATCTTCACAAAATGTTCCGATGAGTCGACCAACAATACTGGATCAGACAACTCTCGATTTTTCTTTAAAATCATAACACAAACTGGGATACCGGTATTTGTAAACATATTGCTAGGCAGTCCAATAACCGCGTCAACATAATTTTTCTCTAACAAACGCTTACGGATCTGACCCTCTGTTCCGCCACGGAATAAGACACCATGAGGCAACACGATCGCCATTGTCCCTTTTTGTCCTAAATGGTATAAACCATGCATCAAATAAGCAAAATCGCCTTTAGAATCTGGAGGTAAAACCCCAAAATCAGCAAAACGCGGATCACTAACTTTAAGCGGCTTATCTTCATGCTTATTCCACTTAGAATCAGAGTAAGGTGGATTCATTACGACTGCATCAAATTGCACACCTTCCTCTGGCCTTTCTGGATCTTCAGGCCAATCCTCAGCTAATGTATTCCCATTTTTAATATCCATATTTTCTGGTCGAACACCATGCAACAGAAGGTTCATCCGCGTTAAATTATATGTTTCCGTAATGAATTCTTGGCCATAATAATGCAAGTCACGTTGCGCACTCTTATTTAAATGCTTACCCACTGTTAAGAGTAATGAACCTGAACCAACTGTGGGATCATAAACTGACGAAATGTTTGACGATTTAACCACGATCTGTGCTAAAACTTCACTGACTTGACGAGGAGTATAAAATTCTCCTGCCTTTTTACCAGCACTAGAAGCAAATTGACCGATCAAATACTCGTAAGCATCGCCCAAAACATCTCCATTTTGCAAATCAACCATATCCAGATCTGCAAAAAGCAAAATCAAGTCTTTGATGTTTTTACTACGTTTATTTAAATCATTTCCTAACGCTGAATCTGTCAAATCAATGATGGAAGTTGAAAAGAGCCCCTTAAAATCATCGGCATCGCCTTTGATCTCGATATTACGCTCAAAAGAGTTCAAGCTATCCATGACCTTTTGTAATTCAAAGTCACCATTTCTAATATCTTTGACCCATGTTTGATATAAATGTTCTGGTAAAACATAATAACCTAAAACTTTTTGAATCATACCAGACAAAGTATCTCCTAGTTGTTGATAGGCCTCTTCGTATTCCTGAACATTATTTGCACTTTTGGAAACTCCTGCTGTCGACCGAAATGTTGCCAATGTCTGATCACTCAAGAATTTGTAAAACATCAGACCTAACATGTAATCTTTATAGCGACTAGCATCCATCGAACCACGTAGATCATTAGCACCGTCCCATAGACGACGTTTAATTTCTTCTGAAGTAGTAATCATTATGTATTTCCTCCATGTATCAAGCTATTATTTCTCATGTAAATAAAAATATACATCTATTTTTATTTTAGCATTTTGATATCAGCTAAAAAAGCATCTTCTGGTATTATCTTGCCAGAGATGCCTCTTCAATCAAGAACAACAATTGTTATCGTTCATTTAAATACTTAACTGAATGCATATATTCTCATCTAGCATTGACTCCATAAACATATGACACATAACAAGCGAAGTCACCGATCCTTTTACGCGCTTGCACAGGGTTAAACGTCAATTCTTCATACCAGCTACTTTCTAAGTCATGCTCATCCAAATAACGTTTGACTATGTTTAGCGTATGAATGACGTTATCATGCTGGCTTGTTCGTTGATCATCCATTTCAGCTCGTTGTTCATTTGACAATAACAGCCATTTTCCACGCATTGCTGCATAAATCACCGAAGACTGCAAAAAATCTGACCAATAATTTTCTACCTTTGGGCCAGCAATTTCAATCAAACCAACTAATTCACTATAAATTTGGTCTGCCTCTTCAAACTTTAAACCACTTTTCTTTTTCTCGAAGTCCTGATATGTATAAAGTTCCATTTGGCTCCTCCTCATAAATTTAACTCATGGCTAACTTCTAAAAACATTAAAGAATTTACTTCATTGTATCAAAAAAACGAGCTCCGTTTAAAAGAGAACTCGCTTCATTATCTATATCTTATTTAACGTGCAGCAATCTTCTAAGTGATCCAGCCCTAGATCCAAGAATCTTGTCGGCCACTCTGGTTTTTAATGTTAGCCAGGCATAAACATAAGCCCCGCCGCCAACTGCCAAGAGTAATACCAAGACCGCCATGAACCGGCTGTATTTATTCAAGACAAGGCCCAAACCAAAGACGATCGCTAAAACAACCGCAAACATGATCAAAGAAAAGACTGTCACTTGGTTGAATCTCTTTAACAAACGATCGAGATCTAAGCCGAATTCGTAATAAACATAGCGGACCATCAAGATCCCAGAACAGGCTGTACCGATCCCTGTAGCTATGACAGGACCATAACCATGCAGCCAAACTGTCAATGGGACTTGCAAGATCAGCTTGATCACCAAACCAACGACTGTATATTTGATCGCGATCTTATTACGATAGACCCCCTGCAAGACTGAGGCCATCAGTGAAAATAAGCCCAGTGCTAAGGCAGTATACGCCGAAACGCTCATGATATAAATACCCAAATGCTCATATGAATAAAACAAAACATACAGTGGACGTGCCACGGCTGCCATTCCTAAGGAGGCAGGCAGCATGATAAAGAAAAATAATTCCAATGTATCAGTGATCTGGTCTCGTGTACCTTCTTGATCACCCTTCGTGACAAACTCCGACAAAAGCGGGATCGCCGTGGAAGCCATCGCGATCGCCAGTGAAACGATGATCATCACTAATTTGTTGGCATTCCCTGCAAACAGCGCGTACTGTGCGTTGATACTATCCAAGGTAAAATTAGTGACCTTTTGCATGATCGGTTGGAAAGTATACTGATCAAACAAGTTATATAAGGTCATCGAAATGCTGACAAAAATAAATGGGATCGACTGATAGATAACTTCTTTGATCAGTTCACCATCTGAAACCGAAAGCACATTAGCACTACTGTCTGCTAAATTATCAAACCAAGTCCGCTTTTTTAAATAATAAAAGACTAACAAGATGATTCCGCCGATCGCCCCGAAAAAGGCTCCGAGTGTTGAATGAACAACACCTAGTTCATAATGACCGTTAAAGACTTTCATGATCAAGTATGTAGCGACTAACATATAAACGATCCGTACGACTTGCTCAACTAGTTGTGAGATCGCCGAAGGAGCCATATCCTGATAACCTTGAAAGAAGCCTCGGGCCAAGCTCATAACTGGGATCAAAATCAAGGCCAATGATAACGAACGATAAATTGGCACCATGCGTGGATCGCCTTGCGAGATCCACGGTGAAATAAACCACAACAACCCTGCTGAAAAGATCCCTAATCCCAACATCAACAGCATCGTTTTTTTAAATAATCGTCGTCCAACTTGGTATTCATTTAATGAATTGTAATGCGAAACTTGCTTTGCTACCGCCGAAGGGATTCCCGCCGTAGCGATCATGATAAACAAGCTGTAAACAGTATATCCTTTAGTGTACAAGGCATTAGCCTGTAACTTGTCACTACCAAACCAGCCGTACCACGGAATAATATAAATTGCTCCTAAAATTCGTGAAAAAATACTGCCCGCTGTCATCCAAGCGGACCCTTTCAACATCTTTTCTTTAGCAGTAGGTTCAGATCCAGCTGGCTTGAGCTGTTCTTCACTTGACTGGACCTCACGTTCACTCATCAAAATAAACCTGCTTTCTTTCCAGTTAATTTGACATCACCTGCACACGACAATGCCACCGTTCTTCATCAATAACATTAAATTTACATTCACAACTATTCTATAGAAGTTGCCGTTGATTAGCAATGTTTCTTGAAAAACATTATGAAATAATAAAGAAAATCGCCTAAAAAAATAGAAGTACCCAAAGAGTACTTCCATTCAATCATCTTACTTTGTTCACATAATTACTTGCCAACTACAATATTGACTAACTTGTTAGGCACAGCGATCACTTTCTTGATCTCCTTATCAGCCAATTCTTCTTTGACCTTTTCATCAGCTAAGGCAATTTCTTGCATCTTATCTCTGGAAGTATCACGCTCGATATCCAAATGCTGCCGAACTTTACCGTTGACCTGAACGACGATCTGGACTGAGTTATCAACTAACTGAGTTTCATCGTAGCTTGGCCACTGAGCATAGGTGATCGTGCCGACATGACCTAATCTGGACCATAGTTCTTCAGCGATATGCGGTGTCAATGGAGCCAACATCTTGACAAAGCCTTCCATGTATTCCAAAGGCAAAGAATCCTGCTTGTAACAATCATTAACAAAGACCATAAAACTTGAGATCGCCGTATTGAAATGCAATTCTGCGAAGTCTTCTGTGACTTTCTTGACCGTTTGATTATAAACTTTATCTAACTTATGATCGTTGATCGTTGTTACACGGTCACGCAACTCGCCTTCGTCATCGATCAGCAGGTTCCACACACGTTTGATAAACTTATGTGCCCCATTCAAACCGTCTTCACTCCAAGCGATCGAAGCATCAAGAGGCCCCATGAACATTTCATATAAGCGCAAAGTATCGGCACCATATTGTTCTACGATGTCATCTGGATTAACCACGTTCCCCTTAGACTTGGACATCTTTTCGTGGTTATTACCCAAGATCATTCCTTGGTTGACCAACTTCTGGAATGGTTCCTTAGTTGGCACGACTCCCAAGTCATACAAGAACTTGTGCCAGAAACGAGCATAAAGCAAATGCAAGACAGCATGTTCAGCACCGCCGACATACAAATCGACCGGCATCCATTGCTTTAATTTTTCATAGTCTGCCAAAGCATCCTTGTTAGTAGGGTCAACGTAACGTAAGAAGTACCATGAACTTCCTGCCCATTGTGGCATAGTATTAGTTTCACGCTTGCCTTTACGTCCGTTTTCATCGACAACATTGACCCAATCATCCAGGTTAGCCAGTGGGCTTTCACCAGTACCTGACGGCTTAATGTCTTTCGCCTTTGGCAACAAGAGCGGCAATTGATCTTCCGGCACTAAGGTCGTTTCGCCGTCTTCCCAGTGGATCACAGGAATCGGTTCACCCCAATATCTTTGCCGTGAAAACAACCAATCACGCAAACGATAGTTGACTTTCTTTTCACCGATTTTCTTTTCAGTGAGCCAAGCGATCATCTTGTCGATCGCTTCTTGCTTGCCGAGGCCATTCAAGAAACCGGAATTAATGTGTTTGCCATCGCCCACATAAGCTTCCTGTGTAACGTTGCCTCCTTCGATGACTGGTGTGATCGGCAGGTCAAACTTCTGCGCAAACTCATAGTCACGTTCATCATGAGCCGGAACGACCATGATCGCACCAGTTCCGTATGAAGCCAAAACATAATCGGCGATCCAAATTTGGACTTTCTCGCCGTTCGCCGGATTGATCACATAACTCCCAGTAAAGACACCCGTCTTGTTCTTAGCCAGATCAGTCCGTTCCAAGTCGGATTTATGTGAAACTTCGGCCACATATTTTTCAACTGCTTCTTTTTGTTCAGGGGTCGTTAACTTTTTGACCAGCTCATGCTCTGGTGCCAAAATCATACAGCTGGCACCAAAAATCGTATCTGGGCGAGTGGTGAAAACTTCGATCTCATCATCATGATCTGCCACTTTAAAGCGAATTGACGCACCAACTGAACGACCGATCCAATTACGCTGTTGTTCCTTAATTGCTTCAGGCCAATCCAAGTCATCAAGATCATCGATCAAACGGTCGGCATAGGCCGTGATCTTTAAGACCCACTGGCGCATTGGTTTATGAATAACAGGAAAACCGCCGCGTTCCGTCTTGCCATCGATCACTTCTTCATTAGCGACGACTGTCCCGAGATCTGGACTCCAGTTAACGGGAACTTCAGCTTCATAGGCCAAACCTTTTTTATACAATTGTTCAAAGATCCATTGCGTCCATTTGTAATAACTAGGGTCTGTGGTATTGATCTCACGGTTCCAATCATATGAAAGACCAAGCGACTTGATCTGACGGCGGAAATTATCCACATTAGTTCGAGTAAATTCACGTGGGGAATGACCAGTATTCAAAGCATACTGTTCTGCAGGCAACCCAAAGGCATCCCAACCCATTGGATGCAAAACATTGTAACCTTGCATCCGTTTCATGCGTGCAATGATATCCGTTGCCGTATAACCTTCTGGATGTCCAACGTGCAAGCCTTGTCCAGATGGATAAGGAAACATATCCAGTGCATAATAATTTTTCTTAGCAGGATCTTCAGTTGTTTTGAAGGTCTGGTGTTCTTTCCAATATTTCTGCCATTTTTTTTCAATTTGTTTATGATCGTAAGCCATTGATCAAAGACTTCCTTTCCTATTTGTCAAAATAAAAAAATCCTATACATACTCCCCCAAAAGAGGAAATGTATAGGACGAATTACTCGCGGTACCACCTAAATTTCGGCAAAATGCCGACACTCAATTTCATAACGGGAAATACCGTTCTTGTTTACTCTGTTCAACAAGAAACTCAAAGGTGAGTTCAAACTGATAAGTGTTATGCTCACACCGCCCGCATACTCTCTGTATCACTGCTCAGTCCTACTGATCCTTCTCAACGTTAATATTAACTATTACTATAGCAAATCGCATTTTTGAATGCAATAGCTGAATCAATTTGAATTATTTTAATTTTAAAGTCTGACCGACATAGATAGTATCGGAAACCAGGTGGTTCAATGACTTCAGCTGGTTGACCGTCATTTTATTTCTAGTAGCAATCCTCCATAAAGAATCATGAGCCTGAACAACATACGAACTTTTTTGCGCAGCTGAAGCCGGTTTTGAAGTAGTTTTATTGATCGAGGCGCGCCCCTGGACTTTCAAGGTTTGGCCAATATAAATGACGCTGCCTGTCAAATGATTCAACTGACGCAGTTTTGCGATCGTGGTATTATGTGCATTCGCGATCGACCACAAACTATCATTTTTCTTGACCACATAAGTTCCATTAGTTTGTTTGTTGGCAGTGGTCGTCTTAGAACTCTGGTTATTATTTTGCCCAGTATGAACTTGACTGCCCTTGACCTGCAGTTTTTGACCGACACTGATCAAATCACTCGTTAATTTGTTTAACGATTTTAAAGCAGAAACCGTCATATTATGTTTTTGCGCGATTGCCCATAAAGAATCCCCCGACTTAACGGTATAAGCACCTGCTGTGTTGCTTTGACCGGACTGCTTTTGGTCTTTATTAGGCTGTGATGTCTGCGAAGTTCCTGGTTTAGACTGTGATTTCAAAGTCAGCTTTTGACCGACATAGATCAAATCAGAACTTAACTTATTGATGGATTTGAGCTGCGCCACGCTCAAACCATGCGAATGCGCGATCGACCACAACGAGTCATGTGCCTTTACGGTATAGTCTGCTTGCTGTTGCTGCTTGGAATTGTCAGCGGCTGGCTTTTGTGAAGTTCCACTGGTTTGTTTACCTGGTTGTTTATTCGCCCCAGAAGCACTTACCTTAAGTGTCTGGTCAACATAAATTATATCCGATTTAAGATTGTTCCAAGCCCGTAAATTAGCGACCGTCGTTTGATACTTCTGAGCGATCGACCACAAACTATCCTTCTTTTGAACCTTGTAGGTTTGCGAATTCGAATCTGCCGGTTTTGACTGAGTTGGCTGATTAGGCTGCGAATTCGTTGGTTTTGAAGGCTGTGAATTTGCAGAACCATTATTGCTTGCAGTTGAACCAGTCAGTTTCAATTTTTGGCCGACATAGATATTGTTGCTCGTCAAATTATTCAGTGATTTTAAACTAGCGACCGTCATCCCATGAGTCGTTGCAATATGGTATAATGTATCCCCTGATTTAACGGAGTATTGCCCGTTAGCTGTTGGAGTCGTGCTTGTGTTGCTTGGCTGATTATTTTGACCCGAATTGGCGTTAGGCAACGTCGTTGAAGTATTACCAGTCGAACCGGTCTGGCTATCATATTTTTTCAAATTATAATTATTGATGATATTCTTCAAAGTAGCAGCGTAAGTCGGCGAAGTGGCGTATGTGCCGTAGACACCGTGAGCTAAATTATCTGCAGCTTGCTCAACACTTGCGGTCTTACCAACAGTCGAATTAGGAAAATGCCCCACAATCAAGTTAGCATAATTATTCAAACTTTCAGTGTAACTATTATATTTCTGGAATTTAGCCGAAACTGTATGATTAGACCCGCTATAATATTCATTTGTATTCATTTGAACAAAAGCACCATAACCATTCCACTTAACACCAAATAGATTATAAGCACTGGTTGACAGCGTACTGCTGCCCCAGCCGCTTTCTAAAGCAGCTTGCGCGATCATCATCGAGGCGTATAAACCACGCTGACGCGCAACTTGCATTGCTGACGGCGCGATTTTATCAATAAACATTTGCGGGCTGCTGTAGACAGTTACAGAACTGCGTAAAAGGCTATTGCTGTTTTCTGAAGCCGCAGCCGTGTCCTGTGAAGCAACAGTCTGATCTTGCTGCTGGCTGCTGTTGCTTTGCGGCTGAGCAGCGCTGGCTTGACTGGCAACAGACTGTGATTGTTGTGATTGTGTTTGACTTGTATTGTTATTAGCAATAGACGAACTGGCCGCCTGGGTGTTAGTAGCCGGTTGCCCGGAATTATTGTTGTTCACTGCTTCTGCTGAATCATTATTGTTGTTATTAGCTTGACCGTTTGCAACTTGCACAGTTGAATCAGCCAGTGCCTTAGTGCGGCTCAAACCAATACCAGCTGTCCCCATTATGACAGTTGTCCCGATATATGTAGTAGCCTTCTTGACTGATTTAAAATTTTCCGTAAATTGAAGAGCTTTTTCCTGCTCAATTCTTTCTTTTCTCTTTTTCAAATCTTTAACCCCCTAAAACGAGATTTTGCAACCATATAACTTTGTGTTTTAAAAAAGTGCGTAAGACGCATTAAAACCCCTATACAAAATAATTATGTTAGTTTTAATTATATCATTGAAGTACTTAAAAATGCACTAAAATTGTTTCAAAAAAAACAGCCCGATAACAGGCTGTTTAACGTTTTACTGTAAAACTCTTATTTAGCTAATTTTGCTTGTAATTCTGCAACTTTGTCAGTGTGTTCCCATGGTAATTCAATATCAGTCCGTCCAAAATGACCATAGGCAGCTGTTTGCTTATAAATCGGACGACGAAGATCCAACATTCGAATGATCCCTTCTGGACGCAGGTCAAACACTTCACGGATCGCATCAACTAATTCTTGATTCTTAACTTTCGCCGTGCCAAATGCATTAACAGAGACTGACACTGGTTGAGCTACACCGATCGCATATGCCAACTGTACTTCGATCTCGGTCGCCAACCCGGCAGCAACAATATTTTTAGCAATGTAACGTGCAGCATAACTTGCAGAACGATCAACTTTCGTAGCATCTTTACCTGAAAATGCACCACCACCGTGATGAGCATAGCCACCGTATGTATCTACGATGATCTTTCTACCTGTTAAGCCGGCATCGCCTTGCGGTCCACCGATAACGAAACGGCCGGTCGGGTTGACAAAATATTTAGTCTTGTCATCCAATAACTTGGCTGGGATCACTGCCTTGATCACGTGTTCCAACACATCTTGACGGATTTGAGCTAAAGTAACATCTGGTTTATGCTGCGTTGAAACAACAACTGTATCAACTCTAAACGGTTGATCATTGTCGTCATATTCTACAGTTACCTGGGCCTTGGCGTCTGGGCCGAGATAAGTTAGTTCGCCGGATTTACGCACAGTAGCGATCTTACGCATTAACTTATGGCTCAAAATGATAGGCAATGGCATTAACTCAGGTGTTTCACTGTTAGAATAGCCGAACATCATACCTTGGTCCCCAGCACCGATCGTGTCGAGTGCATCCGAATTATCTTCCTTGCTTTCAAGCGATGAATCGACACCTAAAGCAATATCTGGTGATTGCTCGTCAATGGCGGTCATCACAGCACAGTTATCACCGTCAAAACCAAATTCATTGTCTACATAACCAATGTCTCTGATCGTTTGACGGGCAACTTTTTGGATGTCGACGTAAGCTGAAGTAGAAACCTCTCCCACAACTACAACTAAGCCGGTTGTAACTGTTGTTTCCACCGCAACACGCGCATTTGGATCTTGCTCTAACATTGCGTCTAAAATACCGTCGCTGATTTGATCAGCGATTTTATCTGGATGTCCTTCAGAAACTGATTCTGAAGTAAATAAATGTCTTTCTGACAATTTTGATTCCCCCACTATCTTTTAATAATTGGTTACAAGGCATCTTCATCAAACATGAATCCTCTCGGGAATGAGTTGTAACGATAGTATTTTAACATAAAAAATTCTAACGTACACTTTATAGAAAATGATCAGCACTATTGGACACAAAAAAACGGGACTTTGTCAAATAGTGTTGATGGCCCATAGAATTCTATCTTTATGGTAGGGTTCTTTTTTTACTGCCATAGCTAGATTAAAGTGTTTGGGTTGGGAGGCAGGTGCGGGTCCGAAGCGTAGCGAAATGGGCCCGCACCTGCCTCCCACAGTGTTGACCTAAATTTTTTATCTTAGGCATGGATCAATTTGATGCGGATAAAGAAATGCCTTAAGTTACTGAATCCGTAACAGCTACGTTTAAGTTCTTTGATCTTGCGATTGATCCCCTCTAACGGCCCATTAGAGTAGTCATAGAGACAAGCGTTCCTGATCCCTAAGTAGTTCTTTTGAATGGTCCTCATGACGGTATCCATTTCAGTACCATTGGGACGGTAGTTCATAACTAATTGTTGTAAAGTAGCCCGATCGCGGTTGCGAATAAAGGTTAAGATCGTTTGATAGGTCTGATAGTTTTCTGCGAACTGTGGAAAATTCTTGAGTCCCAGATCGACCACATTTTGGGCAGTCGTGTATTCATTTAATCCCCGATAATATTTAACCTGGGAGGTCTCAAGTTGATTTTCAGCTAAGTGGAATAAGCGCCAGTTGCTTTTTAAAACTTTATAGTTGCGGTCGTGGTGGTCGTTGATCCCTTTTAAAACACGCAGCCGTTCATGGTCAAGTGCCCGACCCGCTAACTGAACAATATGGAAACGGTCAAAGACGATCAGGGCGTTAGGAAAAAGACGACGGACGAAAGTCTGATACTGCGCATTCAGATCCATGGTCACCAGTTGAACTTTTTGACGCTCAGAAAGTGTATAAGTATTGGTGAAATACTCGCGGATCGTCTGCGAGAGACGATCTGGCAATAAGGTGACCAAATCATGGGTTTTTGCGTCAATGCAGATAAAAGAAAAGCAGTTCTTAGTTGAACGAAATTCGTCAAAACTGAGAGCTGTCGGCAGCTCTTTGGGCGTTACTAAAGCTCGCTGATCCTTATACAAGATCCGTTGAACCGAGGAAGCTGAGATTCCCACGGTCTGGCTGATCGTTTTGACTGGCAGTGAGTTCTTAGCCAAAGTCGCGATTTCGTGGACTGCTTGGCGGGTGATCGAGTGCCGAGGTGGAGCGAGCTGCGTCTGCGCGCTAAAAGTATGGTGGCAAGTCCGGCACAGATAACGCTGTTTGCGCAAGTTCATGCGGAGCGGTTGTTCACCTAGGCTGGGTAGTCTCATCTTGGTCAGGCGGGTCCCATTCTGAACAAGATTCGTGGAACCACAATTAACACAGCGTTCGACGGGGTAAGTCAGCGTAGCTGAAAGCAGTTTTTCGTGAACTCCGGCCTGTGAAAAATCAGTACAAGCTGAAATTTTGATATTTGGGTCTTGGATATTGAGTAAATTTAGGATAGAATCAGTTTGGGACATCATTTATACCTCGCTTTGATTTGGTTTTATCGCTTTAATCATAGCATATGAGGACAAATGATGTCCTTTTTTGTACAAAAATAGTGCTGATGATTTTACCATCAACACTAAAAAGTGTAGACCCAAAAAAACCGCTCCAAAAGGAACGGCAAATTTATATCGTCACAACGGTCCTAGCCGGATTTGAACCGGCGATCTCCTGCGTGACAGGCAGGCGTGATAAACCCCTACACCATAGGACCAAAAAATTGCGGGAGCAAGATTTGAACTTGCGACCTTCGGGTTATGAGCCCGACGAGCTACCAGACTGCTCCATCCCGCGATAATATAAAATATAAAAAAGTGACCCGTACGGGATTTGAACCCATGTTACCGCCGTGAAAGGGCGGTGTCTTAACCACTTGACCAACGGGTCATAAAGAAACGGAGAAGGAGAGATTCGAACTCTCGCGCCGTTTTACCGACCTACACCCTTAGCAGGGGCGCCTCTTCAGCCACTTGAGTACTTCTCCAATGGGCCTAAATGGACTCGAACCATCGACCTCACGCTTATCAGGCGTGCGCTCTAAACCAGCTGAGCTATAGGCCCATAACAACGACAACTAAGTCGTAAGCGGGTGACGAGAATCGAACTCGCGACAACAGCTTGGAAGGCTGTGGTTTTACCACTAAACTACACCCGCATTTTATGAAAATGGCGCGGGACGGAATCGAACCGCCGACACACGGAGCTTCAATCCGTTGCTCTACCGACTGAGCTACCGAGCCATCAATGCTAAACCTGAGCAAATGCTCAAACTCAAGCGGTCCTAGCCGGATTTGAACCGGCGATCTCCTGCGTGACAGGCAGGCGTGATAAACCCCTACACCATAGGACCGAATTGCGGGAGCAAGATTTGAACTTGCGACCTTCGGGTTATGAGCCCGACGAGCTACCAGACTGCTCCATCCCGCGATAATATAAAAAAGGAGGATAAGAGATTCGAACTCTTGCGTGGTTTTACCCACCTGACGGTTTTCAAGACCGTTCCCTTCAGCCAGACTTGGGTAATCCTCCATAATAAGTTCCATACGATAAAAATCCATTGAAACTATGGACCTTGTAGGACTCGAACCTACGACAGGACGGTTATGAGCCGTCTGCTCTAACCAACTGAGCTAAAGGTCCAAGCTCTGGTATGAAAATCGCGGCAGGGGGGATCGAACCCTCGACCTCCCGGGTATGAACCGGACGCTCTAGCCAGCTGAGCTACACCGCGATAAAAAACATATGAATCGGGAAGACAGGATTCGAACCTGCGACCCCCTGGTCCCAAACCAGGTGCTCTACCAAGCTGAGCTACTTCCCGATTAAATGCACCCAGTAGGAGTCGAACCTACAACCTTCTGATTCGTAGTCAGACACTCTATCCAATTGCGCTATGGGTGCATAAAAAATAAAAAAATTAAAATGCCGAGGACCGGAATCGAACCGGTACGGTGATCACTCACCGCAGGATTTTAAGTCCTGTGCGTCTGCCTGTTCCGCCACCCCGGCAGTATTTTGACAAGCGGAAGACGGGATTCGAACCCGCGACCCCCACCATGGCAAGGTGATGTTCTACCACTGAACTACTTCCGCATATGCCGACTAGACGATTCGAACGCCCGACCCTCTGATTACAAATCAGATGCTCTACCAACTGAGCTAAGTCGGCAAACTGATAAACACAACTTTATTAGTTTACCAAACCGATAACCGCTTGTCAAGGTTATCATGGATAAAAATGAGTCGTGACAGGCTCGAACTGTCGACCCTCTGATTAAAAGTCAGATGCTCTACCAACTGAGCTAACAACTCAAGAAAAATGGAGGATACAGGGCTCGAACCTGTGACCCTCTGCTTGTAAGGCAGACGCTCTCCCAACTGAGCTAATCCTCCAAAAACAAAGCGCGACAGCTACCTACCCTCACAGGGGGCGATCCCCCAACTACTCTTGGCGTGACGAAGCTTAACTGCTGTGTTCGGCATGGGAACAGGTGTAGCCTTCGTGCTATCGCCACCGCACTTGTGTTTTTTTCTTTGAGAGATCCATTCCCTCAAAACTGACTAACATTCATTTCTTGCTGCTTTTATCTGACCGAGCCCACACACGCGACTCGTTGGTTAAGTCCTCGACCGATTAGTAATGGTCCGCTCCATGCCTCACGGCACTTCCACTTCCATCCTATCTACCTGATCATCTCTCAGGGGTCTTACTTCCATAAAGGAATGGGAAATCTGATCTTGAGGCGAGTTTCGCACTTAGATGCTTTCAGCGTTTATCTCATCCACACTTAGCTACCCAGCGCTGCCTTGGGCAAGACAACTGGTACACCAGCGGTGTGTCCATCCCGGTCCTCTCGTACTAAGGACAGATCCTCGCAAATTTCCTACGCCCGCGACGGATAGGGACCGAACTGTCTCACGACGTTCTGAACCCAGCTCGCGTACCGCTTTAATGGGCGAACAGCCCAACCCTTGGGACCGACTACAGCCCCAGGATGCGATGAGCCGACATCGAGGTGCCAAACCTCCCCGTCGATGTGGACTCTTGGGGGAGATAAGCCTGTTATCCCCAGGGTAGCTTTTATCCGTTGAGCGATGGCCCTTCCATACGGAACCACCGGATCACTAAGCCCGACTTTCGTCCCTGCTCGACTTGTAAGTCTCACAGTCAAGCTCCCTTCTGCCTTTACACTCTGCGAATGATTTCCAACCATTCTGAGGGAACCTTTGGGCGCCTCCGTTACCTTTTGGGAGGCGACCGCCCCAGTCAAACTGCCTACCAGACACTGTCTCCCGCCGGGATCAACCGGCGCGGGTTAGAGTGTTCATACAACGAGGGTAGTATCCCACCACTGCCTCCAACGAGACTAGCGTCCCGTTTTCTACGGCTCCTACCTATCCTGTACAAGTTGCACGAACACCCAATATCAAGCTACAGTAAAGCTCCATGGGGTCTTTCCGTCCTGTCGCGGGTAACCCGCATCTTCACGGGTATTATAATTTCACCGAGTCTCTCGTTGAGACAGTGCCCAGATCGTTACGCCTTTCGTGCGGGTCGGAACTTACCCGACAAGGAATTTCGCTACCTTAGGACCGTTATAGTTACGGCCGCCGTTTACTGGGGCTTCGATTCTGAGCTTCGCTTGCGCTAACTCATCCTCTTAACCTTCCAGCACCGGGCAGGCGTCAGCCCCTATACGTCATCTTACGATTTTGCAGAAACCTGTGTTTTTGATAAACAGTCGCCTGGGCCTATTCACTGCGGCTGGTCTGTCGACCAGCACCCCTTCTCCCGAAGTTACGGGGTCATTTTGCCGAGTTCCTTAACGAGAGTTCACTCGCTCACCTGAGGATACTCTCCTCGACTACCTGTGTCGGTTTGCGGTACGGGTGATCAGATCCTCGCTAGAAGCTTTTCTCGGCAGTGTGACATGACTTCCTTCGCTACTTAAATTTCGCTCCCCATCACAGCTCATCTACCACCAAAACAAGCCTTTCACTCGTTTTGCGACTCGCTGCTTGGACGTGCAATTCCAGCTGCACGCTCCGTTAGCCTCCTGCGTCCCTCCATTGCTCAAACAGATCTGATCAGTACAGGAATCTCCACCTGTTGTCCATCGCCTACGCCTTGCGGCCTCGGCTTAGGTCCCGACTAACCCTGGGAGGACGAGCCTTCCCCAGGAAACCTTAGTCATACGGTGGGTCAGATTCTCACTGACCTTGCGCTACTCATACCGGCATTCTCACTTCTAAGCGCTCCACCGGTCCTGACGGTCCGGCTTCTTCGCCCTTAGAACGCTCTCCTACCACCCGACCTGACGGTCGGATCCACAATTTCGGTAATGTGTTTAGCCCCGTTACATTTTCGGCGCAGGATCACTCGACTAGTGAGCTATTACGCACTCTTTGAATGGTGGCTGCTTCTGAGCCAACATCCTAGTTGTCTGTGCGATCCCACATCCTTTTCCACTTAACACATATTTAGGGACCTTAATTGGTGGTCTGGGCTGTTTCCCTTTCGACTACGGATCTTATCACTCGCAGTCTGACTCCCGGAACAAGATCAGTGGCATTCGGAGTTTATCTGAATTCAGTAACCCAAGACGGGCCCCTAGTCCAAACAGTGCTCTACCTCCACGATCCTTAACTTCCGAGGCTAGCCCTAAAGCTATTTCGGAGAGAACCAGCTATCTCCAAGTTCGTTTGGAATTTCACCGCTACCCACACCTCATCCCAGCATTTTTCAACATACACGGGTTCGGTCCTCCGGTGCGTTTTACCGCACTTTCAACCTGGACATGGGTAGGTCACTTGGTTTCGGGTCTACGTCAACGTACTCGTGCGCCCTGTTCAGACTCGCTTTCGCTGCGGCTCCGGTCTTTCCACCTTAACCTGGCACGTTAACGTAACTCGCCGGTTCATTCTACAAAAGGCACGCCATCACCCCTTAACGGGCTCTGACTACTTGTAGGCACATGGTTTCAGGAACTGTTTCACTCCCCTCCCGGGGTGCTTTTCACCTTTCCCTCACGGTACTGGTCCACTATCGGTCACTAGGTAGTATTTAGCCTTGGGAGATGGTCCTCCCGGATTCCGACGGAGTTTCACGTGCTCCGCCGTACTCAGGATCCTGGACTGAGGAAAAACTGTTTCGCCTACGGGGCTGTCACCCTTTCTAGCCGGCCTTCCCAGGCCGTTTGACTACAGTTTTTCTTGGTAACTCAAATGTCCAGTCCTACAACCCCAAGAAGCAAGCTTCTTGGTTTGGGCTGTTCCCCGTTCGCTCGCCGCTACTGAGGGAATCGAAATTTCTTTATTTTCCTGCAGGTACTTAGATGTTTCAGTTCCCTGCGTCTGTCTTCCACCGGCCTATGTATTCAGCCGGCGATAATAACTCGTTACAGTCATTGGGTTGCCCCATTCGGAGATCTCCGGGTCATTGCTTACTTACAGCTTCCCGAAGCATATCGCAGTTAGTCACGTCCTTCATCGACTCCTAGTGCCAAGGCATCCACCATGCGCCCTTCCTAACTTAACCTCTCATTTATCAAAGATAAATGGGTCATGAGTTTGCGTTTAATACTTAATAATTGAATTCTTGTTTGAAACTCTTTCAAACGCGGTGTTCTCGGTTTAATAAAATTATTGATCAAGAAATAAATGTTATTCAGTTTTCAAAGAACGGATCCATGATGACTAACGTCATCAATGGAGGTTAGCGGGATCGAACCGCTGACCTCCTGCTTGCAAAGCAGGTGCTCTCCCAGCTGAGCTAAACCCCCATTTTGAGAGTAGACCTCTCAAAACCAAACAAAGTTTCATGTAACAAATCGTGTGAGTTTCCGTAATTTTCCTTAGAAAGGAGGTGATCCAGCCGCAGGTTCTCCTACGGCTACCTTGTTACGACTTCACCCCAATCATCTGTCCCACCTTAGACGGCTGGCTCCAAAATGGTTACCGCACCGGCTTTGGGTGTTACAAACTCTCATGGTGTGACGGGCGGTGTGTACAAGGCCCGGGAACGTATTCACCGCGGCATGCTGATCCGCGATTACTAGCGATTCCGACTTCACGTAGGCGAGTTGCAGCCTACGATCCGAACTGAGAACGACTTTCAGAGATTAGCTAAACCTCGCGGTCTCGCGACTCGTTGTATCGTCCATTGTAGCACGTGTGTAGCCCAGGTCATAAGGGGCATGATGACTTGACGTCATCCCCACCTTCCTCCGGTTTGTCACCGGCAGTCTCGCCAGAGTGCCCAACTGAATGCTGGCAACTGACAATAAGGGTTGCGCTCGTTGCGGGACTTAACCCAACATCTCACGACACGAGCTGACGACAGCCATGCACCACCTGTCATTTTGTCCCCGAAGGGAATTCTGATCTCTCAGATGGTCAAAAGATGTCAAGACCTGGTAAGGTTCTTCGCGTTGCTTCGAATTAAACCACATGCTCCACCGCTTGTGCGGGCCCCCGTCAATTCCTTTGAGTTTCAATCTTGCGATCGTACTCCCCAGGCGGAATGCTTAGTGCGTTAGCTGCGGCACCGAAGGGCGGAAACCCTCCAACACCTAGCATTCATCGTTTACAGCGTGGACTACCAGGGTATCTAATCCTGTTCGCTCCCCACGCTTTCGAACCTCAGCGTCAGTTACAGACCAGAGAGCCGCTTTCGCCACTGGTGTTCTTCCATATATCTACGCATTTCACCGCTACACATGGAGTTCCACTCTCCTCTTCTGCACTCAAGTCTTCCAGTTTCCAATGCACTTCTCCGGTTAAGCCGAAGGCTTTCACATCAGACTTAAAAGACCGCCTGCGTTCCCTTTACGCCCAATAAATCCGGACAACGCTTGCCACCTACGTATTACCGCGGCTGCTGGCACGTAGTTAGCCGTGACTTGCTGGTCAGATACCGTCAGCGCGATAACAGTTACTTTATCACGTGTTCTTCTCTGACAACAGTATTTTACGATCCGAAGACCTTCTTCATACACGCGGCGTTGCTCCATCAGACTTGCGTCCATTGTGGAAGATTCCCTACTGCTGCC
The DNA here is from genome assembly GCF_900116935.1 of Ligilactobacillus acidipiscis. Taxonomy (NCBI): domain Bacteria; kingdom Bacillati; phylum Bacillota; class Bacilli; order Lactobacillales; family Lactobacillaceae; genus Ligilactobacillus; species Ligilactobacillus acidipiscis. Next base: position 1,010,509 of record NZ_LT630287.1, on the reverse strand, counting down.
TCCCGTAGGAGTTTGGGCCGTGTCTCAGTCCCAATGTGGCCGATCAACCTCTCAGTTCGGCTACGTATCATCACCTTGGTAAGCCGTTACCTTACCAACTAGTTAATACGCCGCGGGCTCATCCAAAAGCGACAGCTGACGCCGTCTTTGCCCGGCCGACCATGCGGTCAGCCGGTTGATGCGGTATTAGCACCTGTTTCCAAGTGTTATCCCCCACTTTTGGGCAGATTGCCCACGTGTTACTCACCCGTTCGCCACTCGCACTTTGACCGCTGAGTGCAAGCACTCATTAGTCAAAGATTGCGTTCGACTTGCATGTATTAGGCACGCCGCCAGCGTTCGTCCTGAGCCAGGATCAAACTCTCATTTTAAAGTTTGTGACTCATAAATTTTACTAGCGAATTGACTTCGCAAATGTTGTTTGCACTTATCGTTAAGATAAGCGACCTCACACATTTGATTTGTCGAAACTTTGTTCAGTTTTCAAAGATCTACTTGCTACGAAGCAAACTATTAAAAGCTCAATCACAACGTTATTTATTATATCAATAACTGAATTACTTGTAAAGAACTTTCTTATAATTGATGAAGTTTTTTTAAAACTAAAAAGCAACAACACCAACCTTAATAGAATATCATCAAAATGCTTAAATGTCAAAAGAAACTTAAAATTGTTTTATTCAAATTCTTTTATACAGTTAAAGCGACAAGAAATATAATACCAGCAAATAGTATCAATGGTCAAGTACTTTTTTTCATTTTCCAGCGTCAATATCGACTAAAGCCTGTTTTACCCACCCATCAAGGCGCTCGCGGATCGGCTTAAAACCAGTTGAAACGCCACGATCTATCCAATAAACCTTATGTTGAAATCTAGCACGTTTACGTGGCTGTGAAAAATCAAACGGCTTCTCTAAACAACGGATGGATAGAGAGATCTTTTCTGTATACAGGTCAATATCAATAATCATGACTGAAACCTCTTGACCTACAGATAAAAATTTAGAAACATCATCAACAAAGCCATGATGGCATTCTGAAATATGAATCAATCCTTGGGTATGTTCATCTAAAGCTACGAAAGCACCATATGGCTGGATACCCGTCACACGCCCAGTGATGACTTGTCCAATGCGATATTCTGACATAGTATCCTCCATTCTATTAAAACGATAATAATTATTTATTCTACAACTATACTTTCGATCTTAATATCATCGACAGGCTTATCTTGGGCACCTGTGGGAGCTGCCGCCATTTGATCAACAACATCAAGTCCTTTGATCACTTGTCCAAATACTGTATGCCGATGATCTAACCATGGCGTACCACCATTTTGGTACATGTCAATAACTTCCTGCGGATAGTTAGCAGCTTTCATTTGCTCAATTAAATCTGCAGGAACCTGCGTACTTTGAACAATAAAGAATTGACTGCCATTAGTATTCGGACCAGCATTTGCCATAGACAGTGCTCCGCGAATATTAAAGAGATCCATTGAAAATTCATCTTCAAAAGGAGCTCCGTAAATACTTTCTCCCCCCATACCTGTACCGGTCGGATCCCCGCCTTGTACCATAAATTCAGGGATCACGCGATGAAAAATAGTTCCATCATAATAATGGTCCTGTGCTAAACTAACAAAGTTTTTAACAGTTTTAGGTGCCTGTTCGGGAAACAACTGGATCTCTATCTCACCCAGTGTAGTATTAATTTTTACTTTTGGTCCCTTAGCGTTTTGTAAATCTGATTGTGGATAATTCATAATAAGCTCCTTAAGTTTTTTATACTATATCATAATACAAAAAAACAGCTTCATTTGCCAATTTATTTTAAGACTTATTAATGCTAGTCTATAAATTGAATATTGTTTTTAAATCGGGGACAGTAATGGTATAAAAAGACTCTGTTTTTCTTGCAAGTTCAAGACAACAAGATCACTACCATCCTTTTCCTGATCATCGAAGGGAGCTTTTTACTCATAATGAGTGATAATAATGAATATTACGACTTAACTATCATCGGTGGCGGACCAGTTGGCATGTTCGCAGCCACCTACTCACGCATGCACATGGCCAAGACCCAGATAATTGAAAGCTTAGATAGTTTAGGCGGCCAAGTATCTGCTTTATTTCCGGCAAAAACTTTATATGACATTCCGGCTTACTACCAAACATCTGGTAAAGATCTGATCACAAACTTAACTGAACAAACTAATGCCTTTGAACCAGATATTTTCTTAAAAGAAACGGTCGAATCATTTACGAAGACAGAGCAAGGTTTTATGATCAAAACTACTAAACGTACCACCTATAGTAAAGCAATCATCATAGCCGCTGGTATTGGTTCTTTTGAACCCCGTAAATTAAGGGTAGACAACGCGCCTTTTTTTGAAGGTCAGCAACTGCACTACTTTATCTCAGATCCTACTATTTTCAAAAACAGAAATATCGCTTTAGCCGGCGGCGGCGATTCAGCAATTGACTGGGCATTAGAATTAGCACCCCAAGCGCGATCTGTAACCGTGATCCATCGCCGTGACAAGTTCAGAGCATTGGAAAGCAGTGTCCATGCTTTGCAGCAAATGCCAAACGTTAACTTCTTGACGCCTTACACTATTAAAGACCTCAAAGAAGCAGCCTCAGGACAATTGAAAGTTATTTTACAAAAGGCACGCGACAAAGAAAGAAAAAACGTGCTTTTCGATGATTTGATCGTTAACTACGGATTCTCTTCTAGTAACACCATCATAGAATCTTGGGGCTTAGACATGGAACGGCATGCAATAAAAGTTAGTGAAAAACAAGAAACCTCGCTGCCTGGTATCTATGCGATCGGCGACATCGCATATAAGGAAGGACGCCCCGCTTTGATTGCTTCTGGTATGGGAGAAGCACCAACAGCTGTCAACAATGCCTTGCTTTATGTTTATCCTGATCGGCGTCAACCCGCCCATAGTACCGAGTTGATGCTAAAATACAAGCACTAAAATTTGTTTAAGGTCAATGAAAAGCTTTGAGAAGTTTATTTTAAAAAAGTATAATATAATGATCAATAGCATAAGGAGAAGAAATATTTGGCAAATTTAATCGATTTCGTTTTACACATCGACAGCCACTTAGTTAATATTGTCAATAACTTTGGCGGCTGGACCTATCTAATTTTATTCATTATCATTTTTGTAGAGACTGGTGCAGTAGTTTTACCTTTTCTACCCGGAGATTCCTTACTATTTGCCGCTGCTGCCCTGGCAGCCAACCCAGATTACGGGTTAAACATCTGGATCTTTTTGTCCTTATTTCTAGCAGCACCTATTCTCGGTGACAGTACCAATTTTATGATCGGTCACTTTCTTGGAAATAAGTTAAAATCGGCCAGCCGGTTTCAAAAAGTAGTCAAACCAGAATATTTGGAGCGAACGGAAAAGTTTTTTGAAAAACACGGGGCAATGTCGATCACCCTGGCACGCTTCATGCCGATCATCCGAACATTTGCTCCTTTCATTGCGGCTGGATCTGGCCTCAAGTATAATAATTTCATTAAACACAATGTCATTGGAGCAATAGCTTGGGTCGCCCTTTGTTGTGGTGCTGGTTACTTTTTTGGAAACATGCCCTTTGTTAAAGAACACTTTTCAATGATAATCATTGGCATCATTATCATCTCATTGATCCCCGCAATCGTAGGAATCATCAAAGGAAGTTCCGAAAGTTCTAATTCAGAACCAGACGAGTAATAAATAATTCGAAGAATAAAAAAAGATCTTAAAGTTGTTTTGAAAAAACAGCATTAAGATCTTTTCATTTGTGCGTTTTTAAGCTCTTTTTACCAATAAAAATGACTGCTAGCATAGCAGCAATAAACAAGATAAAAAAGAGCACGAAACAAGCCAAGAAAAACTCATCCGGTAAAGCATCGATGATCGGATCTTTCAAGGGATCAAAGACCCAGTCATTATTTCTAAACAAGATCTTATGAAAGATCACAAAAAACTGCTGAAAAGAAATACTCATCAGCACCAGCAAAAAAATCATTCCTGTCAAAGTGATCTGTGCAGGGGCGATCAAAGTCCAAAGCATTTGCTGTTTTTTCAAACGGTGCAGGTGATACACACTGAGCGGAACACCAACGATCATTACAAAATAATCTACCAGAAATAACCGTTTAACATCAGCAAAATGTTGCAGTCCATTTGCCGAACTGGGTAGGGTCATATCCAGCTTATGCACCCACGGAAAATTCAAGTAATTTAACAAGTGCTGGTAATCAGTGATCAGTCCCTTTCTTGTCAAGCTAACCGTCTGTGCCAGATGCTGCTGATCCACAAAGAAATAGTATAAGGGCTGAAAGTTAATAACCAGCGCAATACATAATGCAAATATCGTTAAAAATAAAACGCCATTTAAAAATAACTGGCCCTTTGGTCTACTTATCATTAATTATCTTCCAATCATCGAGCGAATCAATTTCATAAGTCGGCTTGAGTGGCTTTTGCTGAACCTGCTCTTTAGTAGAAACACCTGTATATACTAGCAAGGTGTCCATTTCAAAATTGATCCCTGCTGTAATATCAGTCATGTAATTGTCACCGACCATGATCACTTGATCTTTTTGCAAGCCCATTTGAGCTAAAGCCTTCTCCATAATAATTGTTTCAGGTTTCCCGATATATGTGGCTTTTTGCTGTGTAGCTCTTTCTACCAAGGCAATCAAGGAACCAGCACCAGGGACTAAACCTCTTTCGTTTGGTAAATTAGTATCTGCATTAGTTCCAATGAAACGTGCGCCTTTTTTAATAGCTAAAGTAGCTAACTCAAACTTGTGATAAGTAGCATCATAGTCCAACCCTACAACAACATAATTCGGAGCTTCTTCATCAAATACGAACCCCCGTGCTAACAATGCTTTTTTTAAGCCGATCTCACCAATGGCATAAACTGACCGCTTGTTAATATCAAGGTCTGCCAGATAGTCGGCTGTTGCTAAAGCAGATGTAAATACATTTTCCAAAGAAACATGAATATCGAAATTATCAGCTAAGTTTTGTACTACTTTTTCAGGTTCCTGAGTACTATTATTAGTTACAAATAAAAATGGGATATTTGCTGCCTGTAATCTCTCAATAAACCTTTTGGCAGCTGGTATTTTTTCTTTTCCACGGTACATTGTTCCATCTAGATCGATCATATATCCTTGGTAATTTTTCATCAAATTTCTCTCTTTCTGCATTAAATTAACACCACTATTTATTTTTGTCGAATAACAAAATGCCTTTTATTTGCATGTTTGTTTTCTCTTTTAGTTCGTGTAGGCTGTTTTTTCTTCCTTGAATGAACTGCATAGGTCTTCTCTGTGGTGTAAGGAGTGTTTTTGGGCTTCCTTTTTCTTTGACGATGCTTGCGATTTTTACTGACAGTCGTTGTTTTGTGCCCTTTATTTGGCCGTTCGTTACCATAAAGTTCCTTGTCTAATGCAGAACTCGGCTGTTGTTTTTGCACTTCTAAATTACGCAATACAAAGTACGGGCAACCAAAATTACAATATTCAAATAAATAATCTTGCAAACGCGTGATATTTTGTGAAGGAAGACCCTTTTTACTTCCATTCTTATAGAAACCATGCAGCCTTAACTGATCAAAACCCATATCACCAACTATATAATCATACTTAGTCAAGATGTCGCTAAAACGTTCTTCTAATTTTTCAAGGTCAAATCCTTCGTGAAAATTAACCAATAACTCGTACGGTCGACCATCGATCGTCAAATGAGTCTTATCAGTCATCACTACTTTGCTAGCATATGCCTTGATAGCTTCAGCTTTTTTCGCCAGCTGAGCTTCCCTTCGTTCTTTCTTTTCACTATTCACTAAAGTTTCCTCCATGATTTAAAACAAAATCAATTATACTATACTGGATATTTCCGCGCAAAATGCTCTCCTAAAGCGTCACGCAAAAAACGATCTCCAATATATGAAATATTTCCTGCAATTTCAAGCGTGGGGAAAAACGGCCCATAAATAAAATTATCTACTGTTCCCAATGTGTATGTTTTTTCTAGATCGAGTGCATGTCCGTGCCATAAGACCTGCTTTTCAACGGCGTCATATTCGATTCCATCATAAACCAGTTCCCCGAAAACTGTTCCGCGAAAACCATTGCCCTTAACGACAGAACGGCGAAGGTGATTGCGATTTTTTTCCATTTCACGAACCAAACGCCAAATATTATACCCTGACAACTTAGCCCGGACCATTCTCATCGGATGGGGCAATAATTGATGAAGATCGTTTCTAGTCAACACCCCTTGTTTTAGATCTCCTAAGAACAAGCCGGCGTTTAAGATAGCTGTTGAAGTTCCCGTCACCTCTTCAAGAGCTTGTAAGCCCTCTTGCATCAAGGCAGAATCGCGGACCCGTGAGCCAATATAACCCTGTGGCAAAACCGCGACTTTATGCGAGTTTAAGCTATGTTGACCTTTTTTAGTATAATTTGCGATCTCAGTTTCATCCCCCATGGCTTCAGGAAGATCAGCAGTCGCAATTGTTGACACCGTTTTACTGCTGATCTGATGCTCATCCGTTGAAAAAGAGAGCGAAACCTGCCCAATATACTGCCCCCATTTACCGGCAGCACACACTAAAGTATTACCGTCGACTTCACCATTTTCCAATAAATGGTGCGTATGACTGCCTAAAATCACATCAAACTCTGAATATTTTTCAGAAATATAACGATCCATATCGATTCCTAAATGAGACATCAAGACCAAAATATCAACTCGCGGCCGTAACATTTTTACCATTTCGGGTAAGACCCGATCGACATCTAAAGCCTGCCAATCATTCATCTCATAGGTCGGTCCAAATGGAGCAGTACAGGCCAACAAACCAACTTTAGTATTATTTTTAGTCTTGATTATTTTTGACACTTTGACCCAAGAAGGCCTTTTTTTAGTGCGCAGATCGATCAAGTTGTCCAAAATAACTGGAGCCTTGCTTTTCGTATACAGCTCCTCTAGTTGTTCATGCGAGTTGCCGATCCCCTCATTATTGCCGATCGTCAACGCATCATAACCAACAGTATTCAATAAGTCAATGTTGAACTTGCCATCAGTTGCTTCTGTCAAAGGATGGACTCGATCCATCGCGTCACCAAGATCGACCGTGATCACTGTTTGCCCCTGACTTTCCAAGTCTTTTTTTGTACTTTGAAGATATCTTCTCACTTTTGGCCAATTTTCAAAATGAGAATGAAAATCGTTTGTGTGTAAGATCGTAATTTTTTCATTCATCGTCTTTAAACCTATTTCCTTTTCTGAAAGTCTATCTTTTTGTTTTTTACCAATTCAACCACTTCTTTTTGCGAAAAGGGCTGTCCGAATGGTCGCTTATTTCCCGACAAGTAGTCAACCTCCGGCGTATCGACACCAACATTGATGTTAGATGCAAAATTCACAGAGTAGTGATGAATATGTCCATGTAAATTAATGCTGTTAACTGAGATTCCAAGCATTAACGGATAATGCGTTAGAAAAAATTGATAATGATCAAACTTGAGTATCAAGCCAACATCATGAAAAAGAAATTTAGTTTTGCCCGCCGGTGTTTGCAATTGATTACGACTTAAATATTTGATCAGTGCACGCGGATCATGGTTGCCCTTAATAAAAACGATCTGTCCATTGAGCTTAGATAAGACATCAAGTACTTTTTTGTATCCCGACCGATTAGATGTTATTCGTGCTATATCGCCCAAATGATAGACTGTATCTTCAGGGCCAACAACATTGTCCCAATTGTCAATGATCGTTTGGTTCATTTCAGTCACAGTCAAAAAATCACGATCAGCAAAATTTAGATCATGTTTCAAATGTTCATCAAAAAAATGCGTGTCCGCTGTAAAAAAAATCATTTTCTCGCTCCTTGCTGCTTCCTCGTTGTCAATTTTACACTGAATCTTGCCACAAAAAAAGATTCTGCTCTCACTTGCGAATAGATCAAATAAAAAACAGCTGCTAAACACGAGGATTATCTCAGTCTATCAGCTGTTTTAACTTAAATATTATTATTCAGGAAGTCTCAGTTTTTCTTTAGAGATCCACTGATCGATCTGGTTCAAGAAACTACTGAATTCTTTCTTGTCTTTGAATGAAGGAAAATCACCCAATAATACCTGCTCTGCTTGATGAGCATCGTTGCCCTTCTTTTGTATCAATAATAATGATTTTTGTGAGTTTTCTGATGCAAACAACTCTGTCGGAAGGTTTAATAATACTTGCAAATAACCCACCTGTTGAATATATCTTAACAAAGTCTGCGCTTCTTTAGTTTCAAACAATCCTCGGGGGATCACAAAAATACCGATTCCTCCCGGCTGCAAAGACTCTAATGAGCGCTCGATCAAAATATGATGCACGTATGAGTGACCACTCTTGGCATGGGTTGCAAATCTTTGTACCCTTTCATCCAATGGATAATAGCCGACCGGTAAATCACTTAGCACAACATTAGCTGGCTGCAAAGACAGGTCTGCGATCGCATCCTGATGGATCAAATCAATATTTTGCTTTTCAAGTTGCGCCGCGATACTTGCAATAGCTAACAATGTGTCATCATTGTCAACGCCAACGCCGTGTATATTTTGCCAGCCATTAGCTTGCAGACGATTCATGACAACTTCGAGTAAATTTCCTGTACCCACAGCTAGGTCAAGTATTTCAAGACCTTGGTTGGGTCGACTCACCTTTTCTACTAAATATTCAAGTAAAACCCCAATAGAATCAGGTGTCATCTGATGGTTCGCCTGGATTTTTTCTTCACGATAGGATCTTAACAACACAAGCTGGATGACTTGTCGCACTTCTTCTTGGGTAAAATGCTCAAAATCAAGTTGCTGATAGACCTCTGTTAATCTGGCAACAACTTCTTCATCTAATTCTTGATCTTTATTATAAACTTCTCCGCCTCCAAGTATGTCATCGGCCACTTGAATGAAAGCATCCAAGTATGAAAGATCTTCTTTTTTTTGTACCAAATCGATCGCTTGTTCAAGCAAATCAAATGTCTTCTTGATATCTTCTATTGTCAACTCGTTCACCTCAATTATCTTCTAATACTTTAGTGTACAGACCGACTCAAGGATTTTCAAGTCTTGGCCGCCTCTTGTGAACATTATAATGCAACAAATGCTGTTAATGTTTCTGATCGTCTTGCCAACTCTTGACCGAAAAGACAAATTTTTGCTGATTATTTAACCAAATAATACATTTTTCTTTGTCTCTTTGAGCATGACCTAAGTTAAAAACAAGTTTTTGCTGGTCAGTTAAATTATTAGCAACAGCCATATTTTTCATTGTCTGAGCTTCATTTTGCTGGATAATTTCGATATATGTTGTTGCACTAGTATGGTAATACGCAATTTGTCCGACGATCATTGTGCCAGCAAGCATTAAAAATATCAACGCTGAAAAGAAAAGATCTCCAGATATTTTTTTATTCATTTTATTCTTCACTTTCAGCAGAACGAAAAGCAATCTTTTCATGATACTTGACCCCATTTAAAATGAGATCCATCTTTAAATATGGTGCACAAAAAGAGAGTTTGCCACTATCTAAATTAAACAATAACGGCATATAACCTTCCCTTTTCCCAAACATGACCAAGCGGTCGCCACTGACCTTTAAGGAATAGTCCATCTGCTTTTCTGGGCTATAAAATAAAATTTGTCCGCCTTCAGACTTGCGATACTCCAAATTTAACTGATCAGATTGCAAGCAGGCAATAGCTGCGACCAACTGAAAGTGATCAGTCCGCTGGCTGACTGAACCCTCTTTGCGCCTATTTGACAGAAAACCTGTTAGCAAAAAGATTGCCAACAAACTAACACTTAACGAAATTATCGTTTCGACCAACGTAAAAGCAGCCACTTTATTTCTTGATTTGCACTGACATTGTTTGTGTCCCATTTTTGACCTCAATACTTCTTTTATTTGTGATATCAGAATTAGCTGACAGTTCATTGCTTTTGCTGAGCAATTGGCTGGATAATTCAACTTTTCGGACTAAACTGTTCTCTTGTCTACTAGCACGCGTGTCAATGGAACAATACATCAAAATGAACAACGACACGATCCATAGGGTGACCAATGAGTCTGCCAAGATAAATGCCGGCCTAGTTTTTAACTTTTTGTACACGATACTGTCCCCCAAATCCTAATTCGAAAATTATGTTATAACTTGCCCCGCCTAAATCCGAGTTGATCTTAATTGTTTGAGGTTGTGTTCCTCCATTTGCATAAATCTTTTCCTCTCTTTTTCCGCCTTGAACGTGCATTGTTTTTGGCAGAGCGATTTGTTTTTTATCGGCCGTATCAGTCCCGCTTGTAAATTGAACGGAGTGGTTGAGAAAAAGAGCTAATCCAGCTGTCTTTTGGCGATGACTCCGAACGACTAAACTTGTCCAATTCTGCCTAAAATTTAACCAAAATTCGTCTTCTGCCATTTTATTAGTCGTTTCTGAACTAGGTACAAATTGTAATATACAAATCAAAGCTATCAGAAACAAAACGATACTCATTTCTAATAATGAAAAACCCGTTTTTTTGCCATAACAGCTTTTATTCATCAGTCTTTCCTATTTGCAAACCATCCTTTTGGATCTGTTTGATCTGGGCATCGCTGAGATAACCGCTTTTTTTCAGATCATCAAGTGTTATCGAAGTCGAATCACCAACATTATGATCTTCTTTGTATAATTCAACTTGGGAATTTAGCTCAGTTTGCAAAGCACGGTCATTAATTTTGATTGCCCGTCCTCTTTGTTTACTAACATTTGGAATAACTATTAAGATCAATAAGCTGATAATGAATAGGACAATTGCCATTTCTACAAGGGTAAATGCCTGCACTTTTTTCTTTTTCATTAGTAGATCCCTCCAATACTTGAATATAACGGCAGTAAGATTGCTAAATAAGTACCAATAATAATTGCAGCAATCACCAAAAACAATAACGGTTGGACCCAAGTCAGCAATCGTTCAGAACCTCTGAGCAAATTACGGTAAGAATTTTGAGAAAAAATTGCTAACTCTTTACTCATTTCCTCTTTAGTATCGCCATTATTTAGAAAAAACAATAGTTCATGTGGAATAAAGGAATAACTCAAAATAAAATCTTCAACCTCACTTCCCTGATTTAAAGCAGCATCTAACTCATACCCTAATTGATAATAAATGGAGTTCTTTTTAAAATCTCGCAAATACAGACAGATCTGCTGAATATCAAGCCCACACTGAAAAAGCAGCGAAAGATCAAAAGTGATGATATATGCACAATATAAACGATAAAGTTGACCTAAAATAGGGAGTTGGGCATACCAGACATGCCGAGTTAAGCTTTTTTGCTTAACCCACCAATGAATTACCTTGCTTAAATACATAATGACCGCTAACAGGCATATAGTTATGGCACCTTTAACTAAATGAACCGGATCCTTAAAAAAAGGTACAGACTGACCTGGATCGACTACATTAGAAAAAGCAGTCAATTTTGGTACTAGCCAGATCTTGATCGAGGTACATAATCCGGCCAATAAAACAAGCAGCATTAGTGGGTACAATAACAATCCCTTTAATTTTTGAAGCTGTTCATTAAGACGAAATAAAAACTTCCCTAATTCTTTGATCGCCTGCTCCAGGTTTCCATGCTGCTCGGCCATTTTAATTTGAAAATATGTTTGTTTTGAGACCCACGGCTCAACAGTCTGACTGAATGTGGCACCCAAACTTAACTGTGTGATTATCTTCTCTACCTTATTTTGCAGTTTGGGGTCAAGCAGCTTAACATTAAGCAAGCTTTTTTTTAGAGAAAAACCTGCTTGAAGCATATCTGCCAAAGAAGTGAAGAATGCGGCCTGCTCTTTTAAAGTGACTTTTTTACCCAAATAAATATTTTTCTTTTGCAGCGACCGTGATTTCTCCTTCTTGAACACATTTCGTAAGATTCTTCTTCCACTCATCTGTCATAACACCCCGCTTGTTTTGTCTGATTTCATCCCATGAGGTTTGATTCAAAGTTAAAAGATCAAATAACACCTTAGCTGAGCCGGCAGTAGTCTCGATCAAACGCTGGTATGAAACCAGTTGAACAGTTTGTTCCAAGTCATATTTAGAAACTCCTAAATTTATTAACCGTAAAAACACGCCATAAACATTTTGTGCGTGAACTGTGCTCAAAACCAAATGTCCGCTTAGAGCAGCTTTGATCGCAATTGCTGCAGTTTGTTCATTGCGGATCTCTCCGATCACAAAAACATCAGGATGTAACCGTAACGCCGCGGTCAGTAGCCTTTCATATGTCATTTGTGCCTTATTATTTACCTGTAATTGTAAAAAATTTGGTTCATATATTTCCACGGGATCTTCAATGGTCATAACTAATTGAGCTTGTAACTTGCGTGCAAAAGTGTACATAGCAGTTGTTTTTCCGGACCCCATTGGACCTGAAAATAAAATTAGTCCCCTCCTTTTGCAAGCAGTTAAGATCTGGGAAAATTGTTGTTGTTGAAAATAGTTTTCATTTCTAAAATCATTAGGATAAATAAATCTAATTACCAGTGATTCTTGATCTAAGAAAGTGCCCACACTAGAAAAACGACAAAATATTTTATGTCCTTTTTGTTCATAGGTCCACGCCCCAAGTTGTGGCCTGCGCCGTTCGCTTAAACTCATATCAGCCTTAAATTTAAAAAAATTTATTAAATGAATTGCTTGATTTGCCGAAATTTTTTTGTAAAACTCAAATTTTGCCGCAGTACTAAAACTGATTTCATATCCTTTTACTTTAGGTAAAATATAGATGTCACTCACATGTCGTCTGATTGCTTCTTCGAAAAGTTCCACAATTTCTTCATTCATCTTGAACCTCCTTTGCTATAAACATATACGCAAAAAACAATGATCTGCGTTTATTAAATTTAATTTATGTAAAATCAAGACAGTCGCTCTGCAAAAGCTATGAAAAAAGCGCAAAAAAAAGCCCCGGACCTTCTCAACGTATGAGACGGTCCGAGACTTAAAATCTGGCTAAAACATCTAACTCAGATCAATTATTATAATTAAAATTCAGCAGATGTGTAGACTTCAGAAACATCGTCTTCATCTTCTAAATGATCGATCAAACGTTGAACTTTTTCCAACTTATCATCTGGAACTTCAACCGTTGTCTTTGGTACCATTGTTAACTCAGCACTAGCTAATTCGTATTTCTTTTGCAGTGCATCGCGAACTTCTGGAAATGCTTTTGGATCGGTGTAGATCTCAAAAACATCATCGTCTGTTTGCAAGTCATCAGCACCTGCATCGATCACATCTTCAAACATTTGATCTTCATCTGCATCAAGGCCTTCACGAACAATGGCGATATAACCCTTGCGGTCGAACATAAAGCTGACCGAACCAGATTCTCCCAAACCCCCGCCATTATGACTGAAATCTGCTCGTACAGCTGAAGCAGTCCGATTACGATTATCAGTTAACGTGTGAACTAAAAATGCAACGCCTGCAGGTCCATAACCTTCATACGTGATTTCTTCGTAATCAGCACCATTGGCACCACTAGCCTTATCGATCGCACGTTTAATGTTATCTTTTGGCATGTTAGCAGAACGAGCTTTATCCATCATTAGGCGCAATTGTGGGTTCGAGTCTGGGTCAGGACCGCCACTCTTTGCAGCCATATAAAGTTCTCGTGATATTTTTTGGAAAATTTTCCCACGCTTTGCATCCTGGGCGTTTTTACGACCTTGGATGTTATGCCATTTTGAATGTCCTGACATTTCATATACCTCTTTCCGAAAATTTATTTCTATGCGGCAATAGCCATAATAAATGTTACCAAATCATAGGTGGTAACGCAAACTTTTTTGCAAATATAAAGGCGTTTAGGTCTCACGGAGAATAGCCATCCCCTCAAATAAGCCCAACGCCTTACAGATTATTTACTTGATCCACGCTTAATAAAGCCATATGGCAAATCGATAGTCTTTTGTGTCGACTCTTCTTTATTCATCATTTTAGTCAAAAAGCGCATTGAAACAGCGCCAATATCGTAAAGCGGCTGAGTAATGGAAGAAAGTTGCGGACGAACGATCTCTGTTAACTTGGAATTGTTGCTGGTAATGACCTCAAATTCGTCTGGGATCTTGGCACCAGCATCGCGAGCGCCATTCAAAACACCAGCAGCCAATTCATCATCGGCAACAAAAGCTGCTGTCGCACGTGCCGAAGCCAACGCTGGCCATAAAACTTCACCGGAACGGTAACGATAGTCTGTTTCAAAAACTAAGCTAGGATCATACTCTATCCCATTTTTAGCTAAAACGTTCTTGTAACCTTTCAACCGATATTCACCATTGATCGGGTCTGATAATGGACCTGAAACAAAAGCGATCCGCTTATTGCCATGATTGATCAAGTTAGAAATGGCACTTTCAACCGCTTCAACATAATTGATATGAACACTTTCAACTTCGTCTTTTTGGTCAACCGAACCTGCTAAAACGATTGGTGTTTTAGCACGTTTGAATTGAGCACGCAGTTCATCAGTTAAGTTATGTCCCATGAAAATGATCCCATCAACTTGCTTAGCTAATAAAGTATTCAGAACTTGAATTTCCTTTTGGTGGTTACCATCTGAATTAGCCAAGATGATATTATATTTATACATCGAAGCAACATCATCGATACCACGTGCTAAAGATGAAAAATAAACGTTAGTTACAGCCGGGATAATTACACCAACAGTAGTAGTTTTTTTACTTGCCAAACCTTGAGCAACCGCATTGGGACGATAATCCAAACGATCGATCACTTCTAAAACCTTTTTTCGCGTAGCTGGTTTAACATTTGGATTACCATTCACTACACGAGAAACAGTTGCCATGGAAACACCGGCTTCTTTAGCAACTGTAGAAATAGTAACTGCTTTTTCTTCTCTTGAATCCATATTTTTGTCCCTTTCTTACTCTTTAATGTTTTAATTTTCATTTTACTTTCAATCAACATTATCTAATCTAACAGACTTTCAGCAAAAATGCAAGCGTTTCAAGAAAAAAGTGACAATTATTTTCAATGAGTTTTCATCAGCTTTTTTCAAAGAGTTAAAACCTCTTTGTGTTATAATGACACTGTTAATTTTAATAAAGGAGCGATTTTATGTCTCATATTAGTTCCGTTCAAAAATGGTTAGCCGACAATGATTACGATGTTGCCTACGTTAGCGATTTTATGAACATCCAATATTTCACAGGATTTTCGAGCGATCCGATCGAACGTATTCTGGCACTTTTCATCTTTCCTGACAAGGATCCATTTATCTTTGCACCAGCATTGGAAGTCGAAGCAGTTAAAGAAACTGGGTGGAAATACCCTGTGTTCGGTTACCTCGACCACGAAGATGCTTTTGCCAAGATTCATGACCATATCGTTGACTTAGAAGGCTCTCCCAAAAAATGGGCAATTGAAAAGAACAATTTAACGGTGGAAAAATTTACTGCGGTCCAAAAACAGTTTCCACAAGCTGAATTTAACGGCAACTTAACGCCTTTTATTGAACAGCTAAAACTCTTCAAAACGCCTGAAGAATTAAAAGACTTAGAAATTGCTGGTAAATGGGCTGACAAAGCCTTTGAAATTGGCTTTAACGCCCTCGCTAAGGGTAAAACTGAGCAAGACATTGTCGCTGAGATCGAATATCAACTTAAGCTTCAAGGCATCATGCACATGAGTTTTGACACGTTGATCCAAAGTGGTGCAAATGCTGCCGAAGCACATGGTGCTCCCCGCAAAGTAAATGTTAAACCTAATGAGCTTTGCCTTTTCGACTTAGGTGTCGTTTATAATGGCTATATTTCTGATGCCACCAGAACAGTGGCTTTTGGTGAGGTTAGCCAACACGCCCAAGATGTTTATAAAGTCTGTTTAGAAGCACAATTAACAGCTCAGGCAGCTGCAAAACCTGGGATCACTGCAGCGCAGCTCGATAAAATTGCTCGTGACATTATTGATAAAGCTGGCTATGGAGAGTACTTCAACCACCGTTTAGGTCATGGTATCGGTCAAAGTGAGCACGAATTTCCTTCGATCATGGCTGGTAATGATCTCGAATTACAACCTGGAATGTGTTTCTCTATTGAACCAGGCATTTACATTCCCGGAGATGTCGGGGTCCGGATCGAGGATTGTGTCCATATCACAGAAAATGGCGCAAAACCTTTCACGCATACATCTAAAGAATTACAAGTATTACCACTTAAATAATATTTCAAAAATGGAATTGATTTTAACGATCAATTCCATTTTTTTGCACTAATAAAAAAGCTCTCGCAATCTAGTGCGAGAGCCTAACTATGTTGAACTATTCAAAAACTAATTTTTATGTGGATATAATTTTTCTGTAGGATGAAGATCTTCCTGTTCAGCTGTTTGCTTTGCCTTACTGAATGCGGAACGATGGTCGATCACAATATCGTCTTGCATCACGTCGGTTTCATCTGCCATATTTTGACGAGCTGAGTCTAAATGTCCCTTAAGCTTACTTGTTGAGTCTTTTAAAGATGATAAAGCTGCCTGAACATTAGAACCCGCAAAATCAACAGCTTTTCCTTCAATATCAGCAGCCTTATCACGACCACTTGCAAATGTATCGTCTAGCTTAACGGCTAGTTGATCTTGCTGAGAAGCTGTCAGTCTATGCCAATACACATAAGCACCGGCTAAGACAGACACCCCCACACCAAATCCAATTAGAAATGATTTTTTCATAATTAGATTTCCTCCTTAGAAGTCTTCTTGCCCTTTCTGTTTTTAAGTTTTCCGAATAACTTTGAACCAACAGCAGCAATAGAAGAGAATTTCGAAACATTGCTCATCGTACGCGTAGAATTAGCGACCTTTCTAGCTGCGCCCTTACCAGCTGTGTTTAAATCAGAAACACTCTCACTCAAATCAGCAACAGCGGTAAATAAAGGATCGATGGTCTTGACTTTCCCATTAACATCTTCAACCAGATCATTGGCCTTATCTAATAAATCATTGACTTGGTCCAACATCGAATCGGCATCCTTGGTCAAGGTATTGACCGTGTCATTGACCTCATTTAAAGTTTGTACTAAACGGATCAAAACACGACAAAGATAAATCACCAAAATCAAAAAAGCTATCGCAGCTATTAGCCCTGCAATTTGTCCAAAAGTTATTTCCATGATCATTTCCTCCTAAATAAAATAAGTCATAAAACAATAGCCATATTATTCTTTGTCCTAAATAAAGTATGATCTATCAACAGCTCAATCAATAACAGACTATTACCTTAAATGATTCTTATTGTTTAAAGAATATCATTACAAGAATAAAACTTCAAGTGAACTCTTTTATCCTGAACGATCTCTACTGAAAAACCTGATTTCTTGAGCCTTTTTCATTCTATTTTCGGGAAAAGGCAGCACATTTTTTCATTAAAAAATAATTTTAACTTTAAATTATTTCAAACTAGCAAGCTTTTTTTGTTATCATGAATGTATAAGTCAAAAAAGGAAGTGACACATTTGTATTTTGCTCAAAGCAATTGGTTTCTAGCCGCTAAGGGTAAAAACTTTTTTAAATTCAACGTTTTTCAACGTTACATTGAAAATTTTGATTGGGATAAAGCTATTACTTCCCTTCTGCAAACTTTAGGATCACTAGTCTTAGTCTCCCTGCTTTTCTTTATCGTTAATTTTGTGGGAAAAAGATTGATTCGTCGTGGCTTTGAATCACGTAAAAAATCTAATAATCAGCATTTGTCAGAAAATCGCAAAGCAACTATTTTTACATTGTCTCAAAACATTTTCCACTATGCGATTTTGTTCTTTTACCTCTATGCTGTATTTTCGATTTTAGGTATCCCAGTTGGTACATTGATCACTGGTGCCGGAATCTTAAGTGTTGCGCTTGGCTTAGGTGCTCAGGGTTTCGTGACGGACATTGTCACTGGTTTTTTCATCTTGTTGGAAGAACAGTTTTCTGTCGGAGAGTATGTTAAATTGGGAGCTGTGCAAGGTACGATCCATGCGATCGGCTTAAGAACAACACAGATCTTAGGCTACGACGGTACACTTCACTTCGTGCCTAATCGAAGTATTACGATCGTCAGCAATTTTTCCCGTAATGACATGCGTGCTTTAATAGACATCCGTGTTGACCCTAATAAAGACATCAACCAGATGGAGCGGATCATTTCACAGGTCAATGACAGACTAACGCCGCAATACAGCGAGATCACGATCCCACCACAAATTTTAGGGACCGTTGACCCCGGAAACGGAACGTTAGTTGTCAGAGTAACTATTTATACTAAAAACGGAGCACAAGGCTCGATCCAACGTGAATTTCTCGCAGCTTATTTAGCTGCTCTCAGCGAGGCAGGCTTTGAGATCCCTGCAGCACCGATCAATTTAGAATGAATGATAGCATCAAAAAAGATCTAAAAGTTACCTTATGCTAATACAAAAATTGTGTCATAAAGTGAGAAAAAAGGTCACTTATGGCACAATTTTTATTTTCCTGAAAAAATTTTTTTACGTCAAAAAGACGACTGCTGCTATTTTGCTAATTTAAGTGCTCGATGTTTTAAAAATCCACTGAATCCCGTTACTCCTGCTTTAATTGCAGCGGTATTTGGCGCCATCCGATCAGAATGTAAGGAATAAGGTGAATCTACTCCTAACCAACACATTGTCCCAGGAATCTGCGATAATAGGAAACCAAAATCCTCTCCGGTCATCGCTGGACCAGTTTCTATATACTGCAATGAACTGTCTTGAAAATATTTGATCAGATCAGTTGTTGTTTGTTCGTTATTTTCTACTGGAAAATATCCACCTTGATGCAAATCGATATCGGCTTTACAATTAAAGGAATAAGCAACTCCCTTGGCCATCTTTTCGACTTGATTTTGAATTTCTAAATTGATGTCTTGTGTTAAGGCTCTAATCGTTCCATCAATTTGACATTCACCTGCAATAACGTTTCCTGTCGTACCGGCAGTCATATGTCCAAGTGTCACGACTCCTGCTTTAATAGGATCGATCCTGCGGCTCACGATCGTCTGAACTTGGGACACGAAATTTGCTCCACATACTACCATGTCGTTAGCTTTCTGAGGAAACGCCGCATGACCGCTTTGACCAGTGAACTTGATATGGATCTCACAAGTACCTGCAAACAACGTTCCTTGGCGGCAGCCAATGGCACCAACGGGTAAGCTAGGATCATCATGAATAGCATAAATTTCCTCAGGCAGCCAATCCCCAAATGCTCCACTTTTAAACATTTGCATGCCTCCGCTGGCATTTTCTTCTGCAGGTTGAAAAACAAAGGTGAGTGAAACAGGAGGCTGCTTTTGTGCAAATTTGCTCAGGATCCCAAGTGCCACCGTCATATGTATGTCATGCCCACAAGCATGCATTTTCCCTGGATGTTTCGAGGCAAAAGGCAAGCCTGTTTTTTCTGTGACCGGTAATCCATCAATATCAGTCCGATAGCCCAAAGTATGGCTGCTATCTTTTCCTAGCACATGGACTAATATCCCTGTTTTCCATGTTTTTATTTCCAAAAATTCTTGCGGCATTTCACGAATAAATGCTAATAATTTTTGTTGAGTTTCAAATTCTTGCATCCCGATTTCTGGAATTTGATGTAAATCTCGATACATTTTGAGCAATTTTTCATTATTCATTCTAACCGGTCCTTCCACCTAAAAAAGATTGTTACTATTCTATCAAAAATTACAAAAAAAACCGAATTTTCGACTTTGAAATCCGGCTTAATATTTGCTTGTCCTTAAAGCTTCCTCAAATCGTCAACCAAATCGACCTTAGAATCTTGGACATCAGTAACATTCTTGATTTTCTTAGCTGGTACTCCTGCAACAACACTGTTTGCTGCCACATCCTTTGTAACAACTGATCCAGCTCCTACAACAGCGCCTTTACCAACAGTTACTCCTTCCAAAATAACTGCATTGGCACCGATCAGCACATCATCTTCGATCGTCACAGGTTTAGCTGAGGCTGGTTCGACAACACCAGCAAGCACCGTTCCAGCACCAATATGACAATTATTACCTACTAATGCACGCCCTCCTAGAATGGCACCCATGTCGATCATAGTTCCCGCTCCGATCTCAGCGCCAATATTAATAACAGCCCCCATCATGATCACCGCCTGGTCTCCAATCTCCACTTGATCACGAATGATGGCACCCGGTTCGATACGAGCATTATATTTTTTTTCATCTGCTAGAGGGACCCCAGTATTCCTTCCACTAGTCTCTATCTGTGTTTTAGTAATTGCTGGTGTTGAGTTTAAAAATTTTTGGATATCGGCCCAATCTCCAAAAATGACCCCCGCTTGATCGCCAACATACGCATCGATCATACTAGGAAACTCCAGGTCTTTCAAATCACCCTTGATATACGCTTTGACTGGGGTCTTTTTTTCTGAATTAGCGATTGTTGCGATAATTTTTTGTGCGTCTAACTCTGCCATTTAACTTCCTCCAATTAAAATTACATACGTCAGTAAAAAATATAATAAACAACTGCTTAGAATTTGCTTGTTATCAACTTACTTTTTTCAATAAATACGTAGTTTTTAGTCAAATTAAGGTACATCATACTTACAGGTCTGACAAATCTTAAAAGCGGTTCAAACAACCGCACTTTGTCAATTCGAGCGGATACTATCTGCTTTTTCGATCAATGGTTTGATCTCGTAATTATTACCAATTTCATGTGCCATGTGATTAACACTTTTAAGCAACTCACGCCGAGTAATGATACCAGTAAAAATTTCTTGCTCGTCAACAACAACCACAAAGTTTTCATCAACCAAGATGTGTAAAATATCCTCTAGCTTAAAAGGCTTTTGAATAGTATGCACATCTTTTTCCATGACATCAGCAACTGTATGTTTAGTTAAATTACTAGGGTCAATTCCGTTTAACCCTAGCATCGTCTCAGTGATCATAGAAAGAGACAGTAACCCCTTAAAATGCTGTTTGCTATCCAAAACCGGGATCTTAGCGTAACGAACTTTTGTTAAAACAAGAAATGCATGTTCCAAATTATTATTCTCTAGTACATTAGCAACCAATTCAGCAGGAATCATAAATTTTTCTTTACGCTGCTCCATTAGCTGTTCAACAGCTTTCGCTATCATTCAAACTACCTCCTTGAATTACGATCGCTAAGTATATTTTATTAAATTCAGAGGAAATTACAACAAATATCCCATAACTTGAGTAAAACTTCAAAAATAAGCAGTAAAAAAACGGGTCTAAACTTTTTGGTGTTGATGAACGTTCATCAGCACTATTTTTGTACAAAAAAGGACATCATTTGTCCTCATATGCTACGATTAAAGCGACAAAACCAAATCAAAGCGAGGTATAAATGATGTCCCAAACTGATTCTATCCTAAATTTACTCAATATCCAAGACCCAAATATCAAAATTTCAGCTTGTACTGATTTTTCACAGGCCGGAGTTCACGAAAAACTGCTTTCAGCTACGCTGACTTACCCCGTCGAACGCTGTGTTAATTGTGGTTCCACGAATCTCGTTCAGAATGGGACCCGCCTGACCAAGATGAGACTACCCAGCCTAGGTGAACAACCGCTCCGCATGAACTTGCGTAAACAGCGTTATCTGTGCCGAACTTGCCACCATACTTTTAGCGCGCAGACGCAGCTCGCTCCACCTCGGCACTCGATCACCCGCCAAGCAGTCCACGAAATCGCGACTTTGGCTAAGAACTCACTGCCAGTCAAAACGATCAGCCAGACCGTGGGAATCTCAGCTTCCTCGGTTCAACGGATCTTGTATAAGGATCAGCGAGCTTTAGTAACGCCCAAAGAGCTGCCGACAGCTCTCAGTTTTGACGAATTTCGTTCAACTAAGAACTGCTTTTCTTTTATCTGCATTGACGCAAAAACCCATGATTTGGTCACCTTATTGCCAGATCGTCTCTCGCAGACGATCCGCGAGTATTTCACCAATACTTATACACTTTCTGAGCGTCAAAAAGTTCAACTGGTGACCATGGATCTGAATGCGCAGTATCAGACTTTCGTCCGTCGTCTTTTTCCTAACGCCCTGATCGTCTTTGACCGTTTCCATATTGTTCAGTTAGCGGGTCGGGCACTTGACCATGAACGGCTGCGTGTTTTAAAAGGGATCAACGACCACCACGACCGCAACTATAAAGTTTTAAAAAGCAACTGGCGCTTATTCCACTTAGCTGAAAATCAACTTGAGACCTCCCAGGTTAAATATTATCGGGGATTAAATGAATACACGACTGCCCAAAATGTGGTCGATCTGGGACTCAAGAATTTTCCACAGTTCGCAGAAAACTATCAGACCTATCAAACGATCTTAACCTTTATTCGCAACCGCGATCGGGCTACTTTACAACAATTAGTTATGAACTACCGTCCCAATGGTACTGAAATGGATACCGTCATGAGGACCATTCAAAAGAACTACTTAGGGATCAGGAACGCTTGTCTCTATGACTACTCTAATGGGCCGTTAGAGGGGATCAATCGCAAGATCAAAGAACTTAAACGTAGCTGTTACGGATTCAGTAACTTAAGGCATTTCTTTATCCGCATCAAATTGATCCATGCCTAAGATAAAAAATTTAGGTCAACACTGTGGGAGGCAGGTGCGGGCCCATTTCGCTACGCTTCGGACCCGCACCTGCCTCCCAACCCAAACACTTTAATCTAGCTATGGCAGTATAAAAAGAACCCTACCATAAAGATAGAGTTCTAAGGACTATCAACACTATTTGACAAAGTCCCAAAAAAACTTCGATTTTAACACAGCTAAAACCGAAGCTCAAAATTCAATTATTATTTCAAACGAGCATTTAATTCTTTTGTAAGGTCTTCATAACCAGGACGTCCCAGTAAAGCAAACATATTCTTCTTATATGCTTCAACACCTGGTTGGTTGAATGGATTGATGCCGTTCAAGTAACCGGAAATTGCAACCGCAGCCTCGAAGAAGTAAATCAAATAACCGAGAGTATATTCTGTTTGGTCAGGAATATTAACGATCATATTAGGCACATTACCGTCTGTATGGGCTAAAACAACACCTTGCATGGCCTTGCCATTCACGTAATTCATTGTCTTGCCACTTAGATATTCTAATCCATCAAGATTTTCTTCATCTGCCGGGATCTTCGTATCAGCCTGTGGAGAGCTAACCCTGATAACTGTTTCCATCAAATTACGACGACCTTCTTGAATATACTGACCTAATGAATGAAGATCTGTCGAGAAGTTAGCTGATGAAGGATAAATCCCCTTTTCGTTCTTCCCTTCTGATTCACCCATTAACTGTTTCCACCATTCTGAGAAATATTGCAATGATGGCTCATAATTTTCAAGAATCTCAGTCGTATAACCTTTGCGATACAAAATATTACGTAAAGCCGCATACTGATAAGCTTCATTTTTATTCAAGTCTGCATCTACATATGCTTCACGAGCATCCGCTGCACCTTGCATCAACTTATCGATGTTTGCACCAGAAACAGCAATTGGCAATAAACCTACTGGGCTCAAAACAGAGAATCGACCACCAACATCATCTGGGATAACAAATGACTCATAGCCAGCAGCATCTGCTTCTGTCTTCAAAGCACCACGGGCACGATCAGTTGTTGCAAAGATCCGTTCGTTAGCTCCTTTGACACCATACTTCTTGATCAATTTTTCTTTGAAGACACGGAATGCGATCGAAGGTTCAGTTGTTGTACCTGACTTAGAGATCACGTTCACAGAAAAATCACGGTCACCAATAAAGTCTACTAATTGCTTCAAATAAGAACCTGAAATCGAATTACCTGCAAAAAAGACCTGCGGTGCATTTCTTTTTTCAGCAGGCAGCATATTAAAGAATGAATCATGCAAAAATTCAATTGCGGCACGTGCACCTAAATAAGAGCCACCAATACCGATCACAACTAAAACTTCAGAATCTGATTGGATCTTTGATGCAGCTTTTTTGATGCGTTCAAATTCATCCTTGTCAAAATCCCTAGGAAGGTTTAAGAAACCTCTAAAGTCGTTACCTGCACCTGTACCATCACGTAATTCCTGGTCAGCAGCAGAAACTAGGGCTTGCATTTCTCCCAATTCGTTTTCATGAACAAACTTGTCTAAATTAGAACTGTCAAATGAAATATGAGCCATTATGAAATCCCCTCACTTTTGATATTGTTTACCTATTTATTATACAACACTTTCACATAATTTAAAGTATAAAAAACGACAAATTAAGATTTTCCATTGAAATTACTTAAATTTCACTAAAGCTATTATTCAGAAGCATTGACTTCACTGGCAGAGGATTTCACACTGCTTGAATCTTTAGCATTTTTGACATCTTTATTCTTATTGGTCGTAATTTTTTTCTTAGCACTTGAAACATTCGCTGAATTATCATCTGTCTTTTTTAACTCTGGAGCATCCGAATCATAATCATCGATCGTCGAATGGTCCTGATTCCTCGACCATAAACTAGTTGATCGTTGCTGCAATTTTTTTTCGGTTTGGATCAACTTATAAAAATCATTTTGATAATCATATTCCTTTGGATTTACCGGTGTAAAACCATTTGGCACGTAAAAACGCAATAGGTTTTTATTGTTCAAAGAGTCAGACAAACTTAATTCGTGAGTTACCTGTCTTGATTTTTCTTGCAACTCTTTTTTCACATCCGCTGATGGATGAGTTACCACATCTCCTGTGCCGTTTTGATAGATAGTATTTCCGATCACTGTATAGTTTGGTGTCACAAAGTTGTCATTTCTAAAAGCAACCGTCTGGTCATGTTCTGGTGAAAATAAATCTGTTCCAAACTGAATATACTTGCTTGAATCTATTCCCGCCAAATGCAAGAGGGTCGGCAAAACATCGATCTCGCCGCCATACTGTTTTTGAACACCGCCGTCATGTTCTCCGGGAATGTGAAGCATAAACGGTACCCGTTGCAACTGAGTATTATCATAATCACTCCAAGTGGATGATGATTTGCCCAATAGCTTAGCTAATTTAACATTTCTTGTATCGGAAATACCGTAATGATCTCCATATAACATGATCACAGAATTATCATATAAACCAGAACTCTTTAGATAATCAAAAAATTCTTCGACCGCCTGATCTAAATAATGAGCAGTAACAAAATAATTATTGATCGAGTTGTCAGAGGTATCGGCCGTTGGAAAATCAGTATTTTCTTTATCCAGGTTATATGGAAAGTGGTTGGAAACCGTAATGAATTTAGCATAAAACGGCTGTTGCAGCCGCTCCAAGTACTTAACCGAATCATGGAACAACAACTTATCTTTCAGGCCATATTCACTTAAGTTGTTGGAATCTTGGTTAAAATAGCTGGCATCAAAGAAATTTTGATAGCCTAAATTTGGATAAACACTATTACGATTCCAAAATGAGCCATTATTTCCATGGAAAACAGCGGATGAATAGCCGCCTTCCTGGTTTAAGATCGCAGGAGCCCCTTCAAAAGTATTATCAGTACCTAAAGCAGAAAAAAGTGAACCCTGCGGTAATCCAAATGTTCCTGTTTCCAACATATTTTCTGCATCCGAAGTTTTTCCTTGTCCAACTTGATTAAAGAAATTTTCAAAACTGTACATATCCTTGCTATTATATAAGCTATTCAAAAATGGCGTAACTTCTTTACCATCCAGTTTATAATTGATCAAAAATTGTTGAAAACTTTCTAAGTGGATAACAATAATATTTTTACCCTTGCCTGCACCAAATAATTTTGGATCGGGTTTAGCATAGTGGTTTGAAGTATACTGCAAGATATTATTGAGATCAGCACCATCAGCACGACTACGTGCCTGATTATTTTTAGCAGTCTTCAAACCGTCGTACACCGTAAAAGTGTCGATTCCTAAATATTTAACGAGATAATTGCGATCAAATGTCCGAGTTAACAACTGTGGCCGGTCGATCTCACCTAAAACTATGTTAAACATCAGTGCAAAAATCGCAAAAGAACTAATTGCCGCTGCAGATTTCTTTTTGATCGGTCGCTTGTCCAATTTGATGAGCTTGGTCAGTAAACCCAGCAACACTAAAACAACATCGCCAAGAATAATAACATCCTCTGGCTTTAACAAGGCAAAGGAACTGCCGCTTAAACCTTGCGAAACTGCCGAATAACCGAAAATGACATTAATCGTCATGAAATCAGTAAATTCACGATAATAGATCACACTAAATAGCAGTAAAGCGGTATTTGCAACGTATATCAAAAACATTGTGATATATGAAGGCAAAGTCCGTTTTACATATAAACCTATACTAAATAATAAAAGCGTGGTCGCAAAAGGATTGATCAACATTACAAAATATTGGTAGATCCCCTTGACCCCCAGATGAAAGTCGATCAAATAGACCAAGATAGTTTTTATCCAAAATAAAACAACAAGCAGACTCAAAAACCCTATCCGAGTATTGATAAACTCACGAATTTTTTTTAAATTCAAATCAGATCGAAATCCCTTCAAAGTCTCTATATATACCTTAACAGTCTATACTATTTTTGAGTCTAACGTCAATTTAGCTTGTACAAATTAGAAAAATATCAACATTTAGACCAATTTTCCTAGTTAAACTTCTCATCCCAGCAAGTTTTCTTGACCAGCTTTCACACTACAATACCGAAAACACATTATAATGTGAAAGTCGGTTAGTGGTCTCCTTTTAAATACCATGTTTTTCTCGTACAAAAAAAGAGTTCCGGAAAAATCGAAACTCCTTAGAAATGGAGATGGCGGGGATCGAACCCGCGTCCAAGCATATCGCCGCTTAGATATCTACGTTCATATCCATGCTACTTAAATCTCGCTGTTAGTCACGCCGCATGTCAGGGCAAAGCACTAACGGCCAGCCTGATGATCTCTTTCTTACATTGCAGGTGGAAACATAAGACGTAGCCTACTTATTATAAGACCCGGAGATCAGTACATAGGCGATACCGGCCGGATCTACGTTAAAGCTGACTAGGCAGCTAAAGCGTAAGAGTTATTGTTATTTTTTGCAGTTATATTTTAACTGAGCGTTTTATGGTAGTCGCAACCTACCAAACGCAATCTAAGCTCGACCTATACCTGTCGAATCCAAAACATCCCCAAATACATTGTTATTATAGCATAATAACCAGCAGGCGTAAAATCAAACAC
This sequence comes from Ligilactobacillus acidipiscis, assembly GCF_900116935.1. NCBI lineage: Bacteria > Bacillati > Bacillota > Bacilli > Lactobacillales > Lactobacillaceae > Ligilactobacillus > Ligilactobacillus acidipiscis. The sequence continues at coordinate 983,174 of NZ_LT630287.1, read as the reverse complement.
TTACCCCACAAGCAATCCTACCACTTGCCAGGATTCCAAATCCTTCCATCCAGCTCTCCTTTTGCTTGAGTCAAACGACGATCTTGTTCTGTAATCAATATTTTTAATTGTTGAAAAAAGGCACGTTCTTCATATTTTTCAGAATTAGTGACCAACTCATCACACCGGTCAAGCAACCACTGACTTTCTTCGGTCATAGATCCCCCTCCTCAATATTTTTGATCATAGCAACTTCATCTTTTAATTCTGTTAATCTTTCACCACGTTCAGCTATCTGCTGGCTGATCATGCTTAATGTTTGCTGATAGTGAGATTCATCCTTGTTTTTTGTCAGTTGCGCTAATCTGTTAATAAACCACTCCTCACGCTGTGAAAAAGAATGATCACGAGGCAGCTCAAGATACTGAAGATAATCGATCAGTAATTGCTGATGTTGTTTGTCCGTTTGATATTCAAACTGCGGAATTACAAAATAAGGCAGCATACGCATTCCTAAATTATCCGCTATCGCCGCAAAAGGACGCAAAAGCTCACTCAACGAATAACCCTGCTTTTTTCCCAACGCAAACTCACTTTCAGGCCGCCCTGTCGATACAACTAAGCCTAATTCTTTGGCACTCATTTTTTCTTTATAGGGCGTGATTAAACTATCCGCTAACCATTGGTGCAAATTTGCAGGAGCACTATACCAGTATAGTGGAAATTGAAAAATTATCCGCTCAGCTTGTAAAACATCTTGCATTTCGTCTTGAGCTAAAAAGCCATCGACCTGGGTATCAGATAGAACGCGTCTTTTAATGTCTTGATTGCCAAAAGTTAAAGCCTGTTTTAAAAAGGCTTGTGTCAAAGAGTCTTGTTCTTTGGGATGTGCCACTAAAACTAATGTTTTCACCAAGCCTTTCCTCCTTACATTTTGTCCATCGTATCATTTAAAAGCTGATCCACCAAGATATTTCCAGCATTCTTGGCATGCCCTTTAGTCCACTGAAAAGCCAAATGGGTAAAATAGGGCAGTAATTTTTTTATTTCCTGCCACAATTCTTTATTGGCAACCTCCGTATTACTCCCTGTTTTCCAACCTCTTCTTTGCCAACCATCGATCCACTTTTTCGTGATCGCATCCAGCACATATTTCGAATCAAGTGTAGCAATGATCACTTCATTTTGCCAGCCTTGTCGTCCCAAAAACTTTAATGCCTTCACCAAAGCCATAACTTCCATTCGATTATTGGTACTACCATATTCACCCTCACTGGCAGTATATTTTTTGCCGTCTTTTATCACGCAAAAAGCCCATGCAGCTGGATCACTTTCTTTAACATGCTGTCCTTTTTTATTTCCATGATTTCTAGATCCGCCATCGGTCCATAATGTAATAGTAGCTGCTTTTACAAAAACTTGATTACTTTTTGAAACGGCATTTTTGGTTAAACTGGCACGAGTGCTTTTTTGGTCATTCATCCAATCCTTTGCTTCTGCCGGTGTTTTAAAACTTTCGTACTTAGCGCCCGCAAAACCCTTGACTTGTTGTTCACACTCAGCCCAAGAATTAAAAATACCGGTTTTTCTTCCTTTTTTTACCGCATAATACTTAGCTGAAATGACATTCATCCCCTCTACCAATTAAATTGCTCCATTAATTTTAAACTATCTAAAAACTAAAGGAAAGAAAAAAACCATTCATTTAATGTAAAAAACAAAAAATGAACGGTCTTAATTATTCATAGTCACTTAATTCTCCCCCACTTCGACCCGCAAATCATGAATCACATCTTCTAAATGAATTAACGGTTCAGAAAGGGTTAAGTAATATAGGCTTTGTAAACCATTTTTACGGAACGCTACTAACCCAGCTTCACGTAATATTTTCAAATGATGAGAAACCGCGGGCTGTGTAATTGACATTTCTTCGGTCATTTCAGTTACAGTTAAACCTTCAGATAAATGATTACACAGTAAAACAATGATTTTCTGTCGATTTCGGTCTGCAAGTGCGTTAATTACTTCGAAATCATCCACGAAATTTTCGATTGCTCTACTTTGTGATGCTGTTAGTTGAACAGTTGGCATTACTTTCACTCTCCTTTCACGGGATACACATAACTACGTGTATAGAATAGCATGAACGAAGATTTTAAGCAAACGTTTACATCGTTGCTATATAAATAAGTCAATTATTTAAATGTAAAAATAAATCGATAAAAACATTAAAAAAGTGCCCAGCATTACTGCCAGATGCCAAAATACATGAGTATACTTTAACGTTTTTATACTATACAGCAAAGCACCCAACGTAAAGGCTAAACCACCGCAAAATAGCAGACTCATACCAACACTTCCCAGCCCGAGAAAAAGCTGTTTGATTCCCAAAATACAGGTCCATCCCATTAAAATATAGATCAAAGTCTCAATATTTTGCTGACGATTTTTAGCTAAAATATGGTATAAAGTTCCAAACAATGCTGAAAACCAAATCAAAGATAAGATAAACAGTCCAAATTTACCTTCAATTACTAACAAGCAGTATGGTGTGTACGTTCCAGCAATCAGCAGATAGATCCCGCAGTGATCAAATATTTGGAAAACTCGACTTGCTTTTGTGAAATAAAGGCAATGAAATAAGGTTGAAAATAAGTAGAGGCTTAATAAAGAAATTCCATATGTCAAATAAGCAAATAGAGCTAATCCGTTTTCTTTTGACACTCCCTTCATAATCAACGCAATTAAAGCTATCACACTTAGTAAAATACCTACTCCATGTGTAATTGCACTCCAAACTTCATTTATGACCTGACTTTTTTTATCCACATGACTCAGTCCTTTCACTATTTAATAGTATAGCATATATGTATTCATTTTCAATATTAACTAGACTTTAATTCTAGATAATCTATGTTAAAATAAGAAGGACTTAGACTAGATCCTTAAAATAAAAATTGGATGTGTTTAAATTGAAAACAATAAAAAACTTAGAGTTGCCTTCCTGGGAAGATTTTCCTGATATCGACTTATATATGGATCAATTAGTTAGCTTGGGGAATCGCTATTTAATTGAATTGTCTACCAATCAAATTACAGCTTCCATGGTAAACAGCTATGTTAAAAAGGGATTGATTACTCGACCAGTTAAAAAGAAATACCAACGACAGCATATCGCCGAATTACTCATGGTTTCCCTTTTTAAAGCTGTCTATTCATTGGAAAGTGTTAAGCAAGTTATTCAGCAAATATTTGCAGAAGAAAGTGCTCAATCAGCATATAATAACTTCGCAGCACTTTTTAACTATGATCTGCGTTTGATTAACGGTGAAAATATCCCTGATGTTACAAAGGTAGCTAATACAGAGCCAGTGATCAATAAGATCGAGGAATACACAATACGAGCTTCTATTTACCAAATGCTTGGTCAAAAAGAAATAGCCTTACAAGCACCACCACGCGCTAAAGAACAAAAGAAACACTGACTAAAGGTTGAAAGTTAATTTTTAGTGCCTTTGCCTGTCAGCTCAAGCTATAAATGTCTTTAATTAGTCAACTGACCAGTTCGTTGCTGTGAAAGATTTCTTGCAGATCATTGGGTAAAGAATTGATAAATCGACTGCATAATCCCGTGATAAAAAAATCAGCGGTTTTTTCACAATGTTCTGCTAAAGCAAAAAGCAACTGTTTTACAGCTTGTAAAAGTGGGATGTCCGCGAGAAACTGATTGGCCGCATAGAAAATGCCGCCTAAGGTTTTCGGATCGTTCTCCTGTCGCTGGATCATAGCCAACAGATCGTAAGCTAAAAATGTCAGCGCCACATGGCCGCACAAGCCATCATAACTTTGCGTTTGGGTCTGGTCATACTGCAGGTATTGTTTTAAAGTCTTGAAACCACACTCGATCTGCCATCTCCGGGCATATAATTGAATGACCGCTTCCGGTGTCAGACTAAGTTTAGAAGTTGCCAAAGCAATGTAGTGTCCCTTGTCCGTGCGATTTTGGATAAAGACTATTTTTAAGCGCAGGTGGTCCTCGTTATCGGTCTCAACGACCGTACTGTAGAGATAGTTATCATGGATCCGATATTTTGAACCTTTAAAGCGTTGAAACAGCATTGGAACACTGTAACGGCGCCCGCGATATTTAAAATAAGTTTTTGAAGTGTTTTTTAACCGACCAACAGCAGCGAGACCTAATTCTTGAAATTGCTTGAAAGCTTTGGGATAGGCGTACCAACTGTCAAAGAGGACATAGCTGGCCTTGACCCCGGTTTTTAGAACTTGAGCTACTAATTCAACGGCGACTTCATTCATGTGCCGTTTAGCCTGAGCATAACGTTGGGCCGCTAAGGTCCGCTGATCAGTTGTTTGTGGTTCACGGCCGATCCGATTCTTAGCTTTGTCTGATGACATCAAAGCGAAATTCAGGGGCAGGAAAGTATTGCCGTCACTCCAACCGATCGTCAAGCCGCGAAAACCCTTGACATAGCGCGGCTGTCCTTGCGGTGCAGCATGATCATAAACATTCGCCAATAGTTCAGTCTTTTTTGAATGAGCTCGTTTGAATAAAGTGTCATCAATGATCAAGGCCGCTTTTCGGCGTAAGTCGATAAAAGGACTGAGTTCCGCGATCTGGTTCCGTCCGGCCAAGCTGACCAGCCGCTGCCAGTTGATATGGCGGTCATTTAAAAAGTTGCGGACCGTTTTCTTCGAAAAAGCAGTCGGAGTTGCGGATCGGTTCAAGGTCAAACGTTGGAACAAAGTCAGTAAGATCCAGCTGACAAGTTTGGTCAGTTTGATCCCACGGACACGATAGGCATTGGACTGACGTAATACCTGGGCGAAATCGATCACCTGCAAGAATTTGTGAAAACGTGCCATTAAAGTGGTTTTATTTTGAGTTGATTGTTGTATACTGGAAGTGGACATAAATTACTCTCCTTTATTAGTTTTTGACGACTCAATTATAGGACGCAGAGTAAATTGTGTCTATTTTATTAACAAAAACCCGTGATACAACAAGCAGCACAAGTATTCTTTAACTTTCAACCTTTAGACACTGATATTTAGATACAAAAAACGGGACTGGGACAAAACGTTTCCAGTTTAATAAAAATAACACGGAATTTTCTGATTTTGGAAAATTTCGTGTTATTTCTTTGTGCTGATTTTTTCTCTGTTTTAAAGAAATAATTTAGCTGCTTAAACTTGGCCATTTTGGTCAAGTTCAGTGCCATTAACATCAATCCAAGTTCGTTTGAAACTGCTGCTTGCCCGCGAACATGAACTCGATGGAATGCAAAATTACCTTTTAGATTTCCGAAAACTGATTCAACATCTATTTTTCGCTGTTCATAACTGTCTTTCAGTTCAGGATCTGAAAGTTTTTCTTTAGTGTAATTTTTAAAGTATTCCCAAGTCGGATTATAGTAGATCTTTCGTTGTCGTCGCGTAGGAGTTTTAGCTAGCTGATCCAGTTCAGCCGTTGGCTGGTTTTTATCAGCTTCATAGATTTTGAATTTACGTTCGAAGCCATATTTGTCATGTCGGATACTATAATTTTTAAAGCTGAAAGAGACACCTTGATGATCAACATAAAAATCATCTGACGCATTATAAGCCCAATTTGCCGACTTGGTCGGATCATTTTTAAATTTCCGCTTTTGTTCTTTAAGCATCATCCCATAAGGAATTAAAGGCGTTTTTTCTAAATCATCTATGATCGTACTGTAGTTGCTTTCACTGCCGTATCCAGCATCAGCTACGACATATGAGAAGTCGTTTAAAACAGCTGTTGCTTTTAAAAACGGGATCAAAGTCCTGGTATCCGTCGGGTTAGGGAAAACTTGATAGTTCAAGACATACTGATTATTGGTGGCGATTTGCAGATTATACCCGGGTTTCAGTTGACCGTTCATCATGGGATCTTCTTTCATCCGCATAAAAGTGGCATCAGGATCTGTTTGGGAAAAGCTGTTTCTACCTTGAAAAGTTGCATCATAAATAGTATATTTTTGCTTTCTCGGTAAGAAGTCTGTGGTGATCTTGTGGCGATACTTTTTAAGTTTGCGCCGCCGGCGCTTACTAAGAGAACCGCCAGGCTGTGGCGTTTTTTCTTGGGCGACTTCCTCGTCCAAATCAGCCGCTAACTGCTGCAGTTGTTGGGTCGAAAGTCCTTCTTCCGCTTTGATTGAAGTATCAACACCTGCTTGAATCATTTCATCATATAAGTCGCTCGTTTTTTGATCCAACTTGGCCTCGTTTTTTTCAGTCGCTTTACGCCAAACAAAAGAATATTTATTGGCATCAGCATTAATTTTAGTGCCATCAACAAAAATTGCTTCATCTGAAACTAAATCTTGTTCTTTCAATTGAGCGTAAAAAGAGAGATACATTTGCTTAATCAAGTCTTGCGTCGAAGAAGCAACGCGAAAACGATTGATAGTCCGATAACTAATTGAGGTGTCTTGAGTTAGCCATTTCATCGGCAAGTTCTCTTCATTCATTTGTGGAATTTTTCGCCCTGAGGTTTGTCCTTGGGAATAGGCAAAAAGCGTCATTTTAAGCAGCATTGCCGGGTGAAAAGCTTTGCGACCAGTTTGAGGAGTGTTTTTTAGTAACATGTCTGATGGCAGACTGTCAATGAAATTACTGATGATCCTCACAATATGATCTGGACGAATAGTATAAGTATATGGGATTTGGACCTCTAAAGATTCCTGATTCATGTTATAATTTTTATACACGGAGTATCTATCCTTTCTGTCTTGGGATTGGACACTTATAGAATAGCAGGGTTAGAGACTCTGTGCTACATAAAAATGAAAAAACAGGCTGAAGAAATCAAAAATCGATTTCTCCAGCCTGTTTTCTCTTTATCAAGACTAGTTTTGTCCCAGCCCCGTTTTTTAATTAAATTATTTGATTGCTGGTGTACCCATCCAGTCAATGATTTCTTTAACTGTATCTGTGATTGCTTCTGTACCAGGTGCAAGAAGTTTACGTGGGTCAAAGCCCTTTCCTTCTTGATCTTTACCTGCTTCAATATATTTACGTGTTGCAGCAGCAAATGCTAATTGACATTCAGTATTGATGTTAAGTTTAGCAATACCCATCTTGATAGCTTTAACAACTTGTTCTTGAGGGATACCTGAACCACCATGCAAAACAAGTGGTGTCTTGATAACGTCAGCTAATTCTTGCAAACGACCGAAATTCAAGCCTTTCCAGTTTGCTGGATATTGACCATGAATATTACCGATACCACATGCAAGGTAATCAACGCCTAAGTCAGCGATCTTCTTTGCTTCTTCAACGTCAGCTAATTCGCCTTCGCCGATAATTCCATCTTCTTCGCCACCAATTGAACCAACTTCTGCTTCAACAGAAATGTTCTTTGAGTGTGCTAATTCAACGATTTCCTTAGTCTTAGCGTAGTTTTCATCAAATGGCAGATCATGACCATCAAACATAACTGAAGTATAACCAGCAGCAATAGCTTCTTTGGCTGCTTCGTAGTTACCATGGTCCAAATGCATGATAACAGGAACTGTGATACCCATAACACGCATTTCTTGTTCAACTAAATTTCTAACCAATTCGTAATCGCCCATGTACTTAGCAGCGCCCATTGATGATTGGATCAAAACTGGCACATTCTTCTCCTGAGCACCCTTCAAAATAGCACGCGTCCATTCAAGGTTGTTAGTGTTGAAAGCACCTACAGCATAATGTCCTTTACGAGCGTCTGCAAAGATTTTATTACCATTAACGAATGACATAAAATAGCCTCCTATAAAGTTTACGTTTAAAATTACTCTTCTTGAGCACAAAATAATTTTAACACATTTTTAGTAAAAAGCGAACTCATTTTGTGGTTTTTTTCACGTTATTTACATAACTTTATGGAAACTGAACGAAAATATCCATGATCACTAAGACATCACGCCTAATAATCGCTATTTCCTAGTTCGGTGATCCGTCCACGTTCAGTGTATACGATCCATTCTGCAATATTTGTTACGTAATCACCAATTCTTTCAAAGTGATTGCCTAACTTCATATAATCCATAGCCTCTAAAGCAAAATCAGGCTGTTCTTTGATTCTCTGAATAATGATTTGGTTAACTTGTTTTAAATATTCATCAGTTTGATGATCTTTTTCAGAAATTTTGACTGCAGCATCGTCATCCAGGTCAGAATAAGCCTGTAAAATATCTGTTAACATTTGTTTATCATTTTCAGCCATTTTTAACAATAAGTCAGTCAGTTCTGAATCGCTTGGCGCCTTTTGTTCTCTTCTTGCTTTTTTAGCAATATGAATAGCGTGATCAGCCAAACGTTCTAGGTCTGAACTAGCTTTTAAGATAGCAACGATTTTGCGTAAGTCACCAGCGACCGGCTGTTGTAAAGCAATTATTTGTGCTGACTTGCCCTCTAAGTGCGTCTCTTGCTCATTGATCTTTTCATCACCATCGATCACGGTTTGTGCTAAAGTCAGATCGTTATTACGCCATGCGTCTACTGCATCACTCAAGGCCGTAGATACATTCAATCCCATTGTAATAAAATTGAGTTTAAGTTTTTGAATCTGTTGGTCAAGTAGTCTACTCATTTATTTCACTCCTCCTATCCGAACCTACCGCTCAGATAATCATCTGTTTGCTGCTTTTTTGGTTCAACAAAAATATCCTTCGTCCGACCAGTTTCAATTAAATCACCTGTCAAGAAAAAAGAAGTTGTATCCGAGATACGTGAGGCTTGCTGTAAATTATGCGTCACGATAATGCAAGTATAGTCTTCTCTTAAGGTCAACAACATCTCTTCGATCAAATTACTGGAAACCGGATCAAGAGCACTAGTGGGTTCGTCTAACAAAATAACCGAGGGCTGCACTGCTAAAACTCTAGCAATACAGACCCGCTGTTGTTGCCCACCAGATAGAGATAAAGCACTTTTACCCAGGTCATCTTTCACTTCATCCCAAACTGCTGCTTGTTTTAAACTCGTTTCGACACGTTCATCGATCAATTCCTTGTCTTTTTTCCCGCTTAGTTTCAATCCATAAGAAACATTATCATAAATCGAAAAAGGAAATGGATTAGGTTGTTGGAAAACCATGCCGACTTGTCGTCTTAATTCAACTGTATCAGTTTTTGGACTATAAATGTTTGAACCGCCAATCTCTATATTACCAGTAATTTTAACATTTGGGATCAAATCATTCATTCGATTTAAACACCGTAAATAAGTGGACTTACCACAGCCCGAAGGACCGATCAAAGCATGGATCCCGTTATCAGGAAAGTTTAAATCGATCCCTTTTAGTGCTTCATTTTCACCGTAATATAAGTGAACATTGCGCGTGGAAATATAATTATTCACCACATTACCCCCTTGTATTATTAACCAAAATTACCGGATACATAATCATCGGTTGCCTTTTTCTGCGGAAAAGTAAAAATATTCTTTGTCTTATCATACTCGATAACATGACCAAGATGAAAGAAAGCAGTATAGTCGCTGACTCTTGATGCTTGCTGCATATTATGGGTAACAATAATGATCGTATAATGTTTTTTTAATTCCATCATTGTTTCCTCAACCTTTAATGTAGAAATTGGGTCAAGTGCACTGGCAGGCTCATCCATCAGCAAAATATCTGGTTGCATAGCGATCGCACGTGCAATACACAGACGCTGTTGTTGTCCCCCGGATAAAGCCAACGCGCTAGAACCCAACTGATCTTTGACTTCTTCCCATAGTGCAGCTCGTTTCAAACTGCTTTCAACTATTTCATCTAACTTTTTCTTGTCTTTAATACCATTTTCTTTGACCGCAAACGTAATATTCTCTCTGATCGATTTAGAAAAGGGGTTGGGCCTTTGAAAAACCATCCCAATATGTTTTCTCATTTCATAGACATTGATCGCAGAAGAATTGATATCCAAACTTCTATACCAAATATTACCATCGACCTTGGCGATTCCATCATTCATCCGATTTAATGAACGCAAAAAGGTTGATTTTCCAGATCCTGACGCGCCGATCAAAGCAGTGATCTTATATCTTTCAAACTGTAGCGAACCGTCATAAAAGGCATGGTTATCGCCATAGTATACCTGTAAATTTTTAGTAGTCAAAGCCATTTCTTTTTCTTTTGGGTCAAACTGCATGATTGCAGTATCATTTAAATCATATTTCCCAACATCCATTTGCGACCCTCCGCTTTCTCAATTTGCTTTTTAGCGGCTGCGTTTGCAGCAACCAAACACTAAGATGTTTAACTTCTTGTTTAAATAGCAAGTTTTTTTATTTACCTGCAGCTGTAAATTTCCGATACAGCTTATTTCCAAGATACCGTGCCGACAAATTAAAAATCAAAACAACAATGATCAGTACGGCAGAGGTCCCAGCTGAAACGGCTGCAGCATCTGGCATAATTCCTTCGGAGTTGATTTTCCAAATATGAACAGCCAATGTTTCCGCGGGACGCGACCAATTCAACGGACTGGCTGCGTTAAACGGATTCCAGTTTGTAAAATCGATCGTAGATGCACTTTGCCCAGCTGTATAAATCAAAGCAGCGGCTTCACCAAATACCCGTCCGGCACCTAAAACGATACCAGTCACGATACCTGGCAAGGCTTCGGGAATAATTACTTTAATAACCGTTCTCCACTTGGAAAGTCCCAATGCCATCCCTGCTTCTCTTTGCAAGTCAGAAACACTATTAAGTGCTTGCTCAACGTTGCTTGTCAGTAATGGTAAGTTAAAGAAAGTTAAAGCAATCGCCCCAGCTATGATCGAGAAACCTAATTTAAACTGGACCACGAATAATAAGAAACCAAATAATCCGACAACAACTGATGGCAGGGAACTCAATATTTCAATTGACATCCGCAATATCTCAGTCAGCCAATTTTTAGGGGCGTATTCGGATAAAAAGATCCCTGCTCCTAATGAGATCGGAAAAGAAATCAACAGTGTCAAGACCAGCAAGTAAAATGAATTAAAGAGCTGGTACGAGATCCCCCCGCCTGAAACAAATTCTTGTGACGGAGATGTTAAAAAGTGCCACGAAATATGCGGAACCCCTTGAATCAAGATGCGACCGATCAGAAACGCTAAAATGATAACTACCAGTCCGGCAATGACTTTAATAGTGTTCAAGGCGAACTTATTTATTGTTTTAGGATTCATTAAAAGCGCCCCTTTCTACCGATCCATTTAACTAGCAAGTTAAAGACTAATGACATCAACAGTAATACCAGAGCCAATGACCATAAAGCATTATTACCAACGGTACCCATAACTGTATTACCGATCCCCATCGTCAAGACACTTGTTAGTGTTGAAGAAGCAGATAACAGGCCTTTAGGCATCAAGGTTGCATTACCGATCACCATTTGAACAGCCAGTGCTTCACCAAATGCACGTGCCATACCAAAGATAATTGCAGTTAAGATACCCGGCAAAGCAGCACGCAAGATAACTTTATAGATAGTTTGCCATTCGGTAGCACCAAGTGCCAGAGAAGCTGATTTATAATATCCAGGTACTGCACGCAAACTATCAACAGTTAAAGAAGTCACAGTCGGTAATACCATGACAAACAAAACAAATGCACCGGATAAGATCCCGTAACCTGAACCGCCAAAGTGAGATCTAACAAATGGGACAACAACATTCAAACCAATAAAGCCATACACAACTGATGGAATTCCAACCAGCAATTCTGTAACACTTTGTAAAAAGTTGCGTCCTCTTTTGCTAGCAATTTCTGTCATGTATAAAGCAGTTCCAACTGCAAATGGGGTCGCAAATAAAACTGCTAAAAAAGTTACCCCAAAAGAACCTGCGATCATAGGCAAGGCTCCAACTAAAGGCCGCCCATCTTTTCCCTTTGCGGTCGGTGACCAATCAGTCGTGAAGAAAAAGTCCTTTAAACTAGCATGATTTTGTGTAAAAGTTGCGACCCCTTTGGAGGCAACAAAAACGAAAATCGATAAAACGACTAATAGGATCAGCAACATTGCAGAGTAACTTAAGACTTTCCCGGTCAGTTCCTGCCTAGTTTCTTTCGATTTGCTTTGAATCTTCTCCTTGATTGGATCCATATTTAACTCCCCTTTTACTTGATTGGATCCATATTTAACTCCCCTTTTACTTGGGCGTAACAAGCCCGTTTTGATCTTTTTTGACTTCCATATCTCTGATCGAAATATAATCTAATCGCGAAAGTAATTTCTCTTGAATCTTGTCAGAAGTAACCAAGTATTTAATAAAAGCATTGGTTTGTTTTGACAGGTCTTTTTTTGTATACATATGTTCATAACCCCAAAGAGTCCATTTATTCGTGGTGACATTTTTAGGAGAGGGTGTTACGCCGTTTATTTTCAAGGCAACAAAAGTATCTTTCAAATAGGGAAACGAAACATAACTAATTGCCCCCGGCGTATCAGCAACCATATGCTGAACAGAACCATTAGAATCTTGCTCTTGTGCTTTCATCCTCTTGCTATTCTTGAGCACTCCTTCATCAAAAATTGCACGAGTTCCACTCCCACTAGCACGATCGATCACCACAATATCTTGGTTAATGCCGCCTAGTTGCTGCCAGTTAGTATATTTTCCCGTAAAAATTTTTTGCAGCTGTGTCATCGTCACATTCGTCACGCCTACATCTTTATTAACTATTGGAGCAACACCGATCACAGCTAATTTGTGATCTTTCAGTTTCTTTTCATCTATCCCTTTCTGCTGTGAAGCAAAGATATCAGAGTTTCCAATATCAACAGCTCCACTTTGCACCTGACTTAGTCCTGTTCCAGAACCGCCGCCTTGCACGGTGATCTTTTGTTCAAGGTTTTCTTTCCGGTATTCATGTGCACCCATTTCAACGATCGGCTGCATTGCGCTAGAACCAACAACCTGGATCGTAGAAGAATGACTTGCTTTACTAGAACTACAACCTGTTAGAACGAAGAACATGGCTACAAAAGCCCAAAGTAAATTATATTTTTTCATAGCTGTTCCTTCCTTTCATAATTATTTTATCTAGATTATGTAAAGACCACTTCCACTTTATGTAAAGAACGTGTAAAGATTTGGCTTTTAAAACAAAAATCTTTAAGTACATCTATTAATAGTTAATTGGCCCAGAACCAAATTTACCCAGATGTTGAACAAGCTACCTGACTTGTTTTGCTGGATATTAAAACTCCCCCTACAGTTGGCTCCGGATTTTATTTCCGTATCTACTGTAAGGGGGGGCATATCATGAGCTAAAAAGTCTTGTTATCCCATAACTTTTGGCATTTAAAACTGTTGTTTGCTGCTGGTCCTGTTTTTAAGCGATATGATTTTCATGCAGGATAGACTGAACGACTTCTTCTATTTCTGGAGTTCTTGTCCATTCTTCAAAGTGATCCATTTGTTCTGTCGGCATTGTAAAATTATCATTGATATACTTTTCATATTTAATAACGCTGGAAGAACGCGGGATATTTAATTGGACTATCCTCACACTTTTAATAAAGTTTCTCGTTGCTGCTAATTCAGCCCGTCCATTTTGAACCATATTAGAAATCTCATAATAACTAGATCCATCATTTCTTGTGATTTCTTCAATTAACGTTAAAACTTCATTACTCAATATACAGACATCCTTTCTCTTTTTAAATTATATACAAGCCCACTCTAAACTGTCAAAAAAACCACCGACAGATGAGCTGTCGGTGGCGGCATAAGAGAGAAAGAGAATTGATTAGAAGGTAAATTACTAAATACCTTACCAATAAAGTATAGTCTAAAATGAAAACGGTGTCAATGAAAATAAAAAAATATTTTTATATTACATGAAATGTTGCAAGATTTAAATATTTTTAACAAAAAGTCTGTAGCCTGAATTATTCATACTTTTCCCTTAAGGACTACTTTTTGTTGTTGTCATGCTAGTTCGCATCTTTTTCGTTTTTCACCTGTTGGGTGTACAAAAAGAGCACATCCTGTGCTATTGTTAAGTCGTTGAAAACCACAAAGAACAGGAGTGCTCCTTATGTCAACTTTACATCATGAAAAACTTTTATTCAATGACCAGATCAACATTTCTAATGACGGTGGTGAGTTAGCGAACGATGCCGGAACTTTATTAATTGCTGAATTTCTGCACCAAATTCACTTTGACCAGCTCTTAGAAGATAACTTGCATTTTAAAGATGACCGTAAATATTGTACCTTTCCCTTGAACAATTTATTTAAGCAGTTGCTGTTGCAATTGCTGGCAGGATACTGCCAAGATCAGTCGGCTAATACCTTGTCACACGCCGTTGATTTTAAGCTGGTCTTGTCTCAAGCGGTCGCTTCCCAGCCGACACTTTCACGCTTTATCAATCACATTTCAGCGTCTGGGCTCTTTTCAGTCAAATCATTGCTCGGCTCGGTAGCTCACTTTGTTCTTGGGCAGCTAAATCAACATCAGCTGATCCTTGATCTAGATTCGACACATGCCGATACGTTTGGTGACCAAGAAAAGAGTGCTTATAACGGTCACTACCAGACCAACGGTTATCATCCTTTACTAGCCTTTGATGCTTTATCGGGCTGCTTGTTGAATGCTCAATTACGCCCCGGCAATCGCTATACTTCCCAAGGTGCGACTAAATTTTTATTACGGAGCTTACGGGCCTATGACGGATCTTCCCTGGATGTCTTAGTGCGGGGAGATTCTGGTTTCGCAGCTCCAGGGATCTACCATGCGTGTGATAAAAAGCAGGCTAAGTTCGTGATTCGTTTAAAAGCGAACTACCAGCTCCAAAGTCGGGCTGAAAACCTGATCCAAGTGGGTGACCAGGACTTCACCGAAGCTGAAGTCCAATGGCATGTCCTGCGAGACTATTGTCCTCAAAGTTGGTCACGACCTTATCGTGTGATTATTAAATCAACGCGGCCGGCGGGCAACTTTCTGTTTGACCATGAGTTTATCGTGACCAACTTGGAAGAATTAAGCGGTCCACAAGTCTTTGCCCTCTATCACCAACGCGGTTCCATGGAAGACTTGATCAAAGAAGTTAAACGTGGCTTTCACTTTGATAAAACGGACAGTTCTAGTTTTGAGGCCAATGAGTTCCGGATGCTGGTAGCTGGGGTCGCTTATAATATACTGCAAGCCATGAAGAACTTAGTTTTACCAACAAAGCTTAAACACGCTCAGGTCGGGACGATCCGTTTTAAATTACTCCATGTGGCAGCTAAGGTCACGCACCATGCGCGTCAAGTCTGGGTCCATTTATCTCAGACCAATGTGTTCGATAAATTATTTTGGCAGACACTGTTCAAGATTCAAAATCTAAAAATATATCCGCTGTGAACTCACAAAAAAAATGTTTTTCTTAGGGAAAGGGTGAAGTCTGTCCTTTTTTAAACAGTCCGACAACAAAACTAACAAAAAGCTGCTTTTTTTACACACTAAAGTAACTTTGCACAAAGTTTTAACTGCAACGAAAAGTATGAATAATTCAGGTGTAGCTTTTCTTTTGAATTTTTCAGTGTTCTCATAATATCCTCAATTGTCAAGTTAAGTGCAACACTAATGGCCTATTCTTATAATTGGTCTAGAAAGTTAAACCAGTTGTGGCATAACATCCGCTGGACAACTATAGCTTAAACAGCGGCGGGGACGGTGATTCAGCGTGTCTTGAACCAACTGCAGATCCACTAATGAGAGGTTTTTAAAGGAATGCCCCTTTGGGAAGAACTCTCTTAATTGACCATTCACATTCTCATTAGTGCCCCGTTCCCAGGGAGAATATGGATGGGCAAAGTAGATTTCCGTTCCTTGAACCTGATTTAAACTAGCGAATTCCGAGCCGTTGTCAAACGTGATAGTCCGAAAGTTTTCTGCACCGTAATCATCAATCGTATCTTGGAGGGCTTGCCGGCAAGTCTCTGCCCGGTAATCAGGCAATTTAACGATAATTTCCATCCGGCTAACTCGCTCGGTTAACGTCATTAAAGCTGGTTCGGACTCAACCCGTTTGGCTTTCACTAAGTCGCCTTCCCAATGGCCCAACTCCTGACGTTTCCGAACCACTGCGGGCCGGTCTTCAATGGACTGTCCAAGCCGTTTTTTATTCAGGCGGGCATGTCGGTGATTCGGGCGTTTAACGCGGCGACGTAGCTTCATGGGTAAATCATAGTTGTGAAGCTCCGGGAGCTTGCCAGCCTCGATGTACCGATAGACCGTAGCCGTTGATGGGCAGGGAAAGCCCGGGTAATGAGCTTTGAAATAGTGGACATACGTATCGACACTGAAAACTCGTGGCTTAGCTTTTAAAGCTTTCGGCAGGGACTTGAAGAACACGGCAGCCCGCTGCAGTAAACCTTTGGGGTGACACTTGGCCCGCTGTTCTCGATAGTAAGCCGCCCCGCGCTCGGCAAAGTAGCTCTGATATGACCGATGTTTCTGGGAATCAATCTGGGTGGTTAACCCGCGTTTTAATTCGCGAGAAATGGTGCTGGGACTCCGGTGAAGCCGGCTGGCGATCTGACGAACGCCAAATCCTAATCGAGTCAGGGACTCAATTTGACCGCGTTCAAAAGATTGGAGTTGTTGGTAATGCTTAGGCATGATATTCTTAGTTTGGGTCATGAAGACACCTATCCTTATCTGTTGATTTTGTCGTTAATAATAAGAATAGGCCTTCATGGCCTTTTAAGCTAGTCTAATTGGTCTAGTTATCAAGTGTTGCACTTCAATTTTAAATCGGGGGTTCTCATAATATAATGAATGCAGCAAGTTTTATTTACATAAACAAGGAGGAATCATATGATCAACAAAAAACAGCTAGTTACTAGCCAGAAAGTTGCGCTTGTCTTCATTCTTGGCCACTTTATACTTAAGCTGATACATTTTTCCTCATTGTCGGCGGGGATCAGTACCCTATTTGCTATTTTTCATATCTGGGCACTCCTAGTGATCCTAATTGGCATACTTTTTTATCATATGCTTTTGACCTGTATTTTCTATCTCAGCTTTCGTATTCTAAACTATACTTTTAATTTGATTTACCGTTAAATAAATTATTTATTTCATGTTTTTGTCCCAAAACATGAACCTGAAAGCAAAGTCTTGTAATTTAAAAAAGGACTCTGAACATGAATTACATGTTTCGGAGCCCTTTTATTTGCTGGGTAAACAACAAAACTATTTGTCTACGCCCACTTCTTCTTTCACAACATTAACGATTTCCATAACATAATCATGAACCAGTTCTGGTGTCGCCGCTTCTGCCATCACACGAAGTAGGTCTTCTGTACCACTAGGACGAACGAGCACACGACCTTCGCCAGCCATATTACCTTCAACTTCTGCGATTTTATCCTTGATATTTTGATTGTTTAAAGCTTCTTTTTTATCTTGAACACGAACATTGACTAACTCCTGCGGATAAGTTTGTACCTCAGCGGCTAATTCAGACAATTTTTTACCAGTTTGTTTCATGACGTTTAACAATTGTAAGGAGATCAACATACCATCGCCAGTAGTGTTAAAATCTAAGAAAACAACATGCCCTGACTGTTCCCCGCCGACATTATAGCCATTCTTAAGCATCTCTTCCACAACATAACGGTCACCAACTTTTGTTTTAACTGAAACTAAACCGTTTTTCTCCATGGCCTTATACAAGCCAAGATTGCTCATCACAGTCGTAACAATCGTATCTTTTTTCAAGCGACCACGTTGATCCATATATTTACCACAGATATACATGATCTTGTCGCCGTCAACGATCTCACCGTTCTCGTCTACTGCAATACAGCGATCTCCATCGCCATCAAATGCCACACCGACTTCAGCACCCTGTTCAACTACAAACTTACTCAAAGCTTCCGGGTGAGTTGAACCAACATTATCATTAATATTCAAACCATCTGGATTAGTTGCCATTGTTTCAAAATCAGCACCCAAATCAGCAAATAAATTAGAAACGATCGCACTGGTTGCACCATTGGCACCATCGATAGCAACGTGCATCCCTTCCAAATCATCTGGGATCGTCTGCTCCAAAAATTGGATATACTTTAATGCACCTTCGTGGTATTCGCTGATCATACCCAATCCTTCAGCAGATGGACGAGGGAGCTCATCAGTATCTTTAACTAACAATTCTTCGATCTCTTCTTCTTTAGCATCGGAAAGCTTGTAACCATCTCCGCCAAAAAACTTGATCCCATTGTCTGCCACAGGATTGTGAGAAGCAGAAATCATTACCCCAGCATCTGCATCTTGCAACCTAACCAAATATGCTACTCCTGGCGTAGTAATTACACCTAAAGGAAAAACCTCGATCCCCACAGAAAGCAGCCCAGCAATCAAAGCTTCCTGTAACATTTCACCAGAAATTCGGGTGTCCCGTGCTACTAAAACACGAGCTGGTTTATTCGGATCTTTTTTATGCTTAGTTAAAATATATCCGCCGCATCTTCCAAGTTTAAATGCCAATTCAGGACTTAAAGTCTCGTTTGCTATACCTCTAACACCATCTGTACCAAAATATTTCATTCTTAATTGCTCCTCACACTTCATTATAATAACTTTTTTTTAAAATCAAGCAGCAGGATCTGGCTTTTACTCAGGACTACTTGTAGAACTCGAAGAAGAAGATGACCCACTCTCGCCTGAACCTTCACTAGAACCTTTATCAGAACTCACTGCATCACTACTGGAACTGTTACTTGGTTCATATCTAGAATCGCTGCTGCTGGTGGTTTCACTCGTTGACGAAGATCCAGAACTGCTTGAAGACTTGGCATCACTTTTGACATCAATATGCACTTGAATCGTTTCCGGTGAAACTGCCGTTATACCGGAACGATCTGAAACCAATGATATTGTCCGATCTTCATCTGCATCTACCCCTGCCAAAGACACTGGGACTTTGAGTTCATCAATTTTTTTTAAAGCATCTTTCGTACCGGTCAAAGTCACATACTTGGTATCGGTCGAAAAATCATATTTTTTCCCATCAACGCCCTGTCCTCCAGAAACTAATCGAAGCGGGACTTTCTTATGGGAAGAAGCTAAATAAATCGGAACATTAACTCGTGCTGTTTCAGGAGAGATAGTAACATCCAGCTGTTTGCCATTTTCATCAATTGCACGTAACAATACATTTCGTGAAACTGATTTTTTGACATTATCACTTAAGTTAACATCCGCCACGACACTTTCGATTTTCTTAATATCAGTCCGTGCCCCAGTCACTTTAACAGATTGTCGATTTGAATTCGCAACTCCCGCGGCATACTCTTTGGCAATTTTGTTAGAATCATAACGAACTTGAACAGGAAAAGAGGCCTGCCCTTTTTTACTGATTTTTACTTTGATTTTTTCAGGGTCAGTACGCGCACTGATCTCGGAACTTAAACCTGAGGTTTTTAAATTGATCGTATGCGTCCCCGGTTTCAAGCCGTTCAAATCAGCAACCACCTGAAAGTTCCCAGTATTTTCAGCAGCCTTCACCAATCCGCTTGGCCCGATCAAAGAAACCTTGACGTTTTGTGGGACACCTGAAACGTAATATTTGTCATTATTATAACTTAAATTAGGTTCTTTTTTGATAGTTGCTCTAGTATTTTTCATCAATGAAGTACTGATTTGCGACTGATCCTCATTGCCTGACAAATGTTCTGAATTAACATATACAAACAAAAATACAGTCAATAATAGGGCAATCAAACTATACATGATCTTAGATCTAAAAATTTGAGATATTTTCAATGTTTAGCTCCCCCCTTGAACAAACCATCAAAGAACTGAGCAATGGGGTTACTCTTTCTCTCATCTTCTTTAGGGATCAGCTCATTCTTCAAGAATTTCAAATAATCTTCTTGTGATAAATCACGGATCAATTCACTGTTTTTGGTGATCGTCACTCCACCTGTTTCTTCCGAAACAACGATCGTTAACGCATCGGTTACTTCACTGATCCCAACTGCAGCACGATGTCTGGTACCTAGCTCTTTAGGGATCAAATTACTTTCTGATAACGGCAAATAAGCCGCAGCAACAGCAATTTTATTATTTCTAATAATAACAGCACCATCATGTAAAGGCGTATTTGGAATAAAGATATTGATCAGTAACTCACCAGTGACTTCAGCATCCAAATCGATCCCGGTTTCAATATAATCCTCTAAACCAGTATTCATTTGAATCGAGATCAACGCACCGATCCTTCTTTTAGACATATACTGAATAGCCTTGTCTAAAGCAGCCACTAATTTCTTTTCATCCTCATTTTGCCTCCGACTCGCCCCGAAAAGCGAACCACGACCCAGATGTTCCAGTCCACGACGGATCTCTGGTTGAAAAACAACGATAGCTCCAATAACTCCCCAATTAATAATTTGATCCATGATCCAAGAAACTGTATGCAGTCCTAGCCAAGCACTTAAAACTTTGATCAAAATAATGATCACAACACCCTTAAACAACTGAACAGCCTTAGTACCACGAATCAACATCAATAACTTGTAAAAAACAAACCAGACCACTAATATATCTAGCAGATCCGTCAAGTTACGCCATGTAATTAAATTACTCCAGTCAAAGGACACTCAGAATTCCCTCCTTTGAAAAAAATTTACCTTTTTATTATAGCACAGCCACCCGACAGTATCGAATAAAACCAAATTTATCAAATTTTTTATATTAGTATCATAAATTCTTCGGCTGTTTAAAAAAGGCAATAACCTCCCACTGCCGATTTCCGGACTAAACAGTCAAGAAATGTAGCTGTTCGAGCTACGAGCTGCATGTTTTTTACTTACTTTAGCTGTAACTTTTTAAAATCATCTAAATATCTTCTTAATTTGCGATTTTTTCGAACAATAACTGTTAGAATATTCTTAATAAATAACTTCAGAAATAAGGTGCATATTATGTCACGAAAAATTAAATGGTTGATCAGGCTTTCTTTTTTAGCCTATATGATATACATCTATTTAACTGTTTTTCGCCAAGGCGGATATTTTAGTTTTCTACTTTTAAACACTTTTTTGGGTTATCTGCCGATCGAAGCAGCAATGCATATCGATCACAAACAACCAACGATCTTCTTTGTTTTACTGATCATTTTATGGTTGCTTTTCTACCCTAATGCTCCTTATTTATTGACTGACCTCTTTCATCTATCTAGTATCGACCCGTACAATCATACGACTGGACTGATGACATTTAATCTGCACATGTGGTTAACTTTTACCAATTTATTAGTCAGTTCATTATCTTGTACGATTTTAGGAACTTGGAGTTTAGAATATGTTGCCGACCAAATCATGCTGAAAATAAAGTTGAACCACACGTGGATGCGCAACATCTTAGTTGTTATTTTCATTACAGCATCTTCCGTTGGCATCTATATTGGCCGTTTCTTACGTTTACACACAGCCTACCTTTTTTTGAGCCCCAACTGGGTCATTAATGACTTGGTTAAAATGTGGAACCCTCGAATGATGATCTTTGTGATATTTATGACGATCATCCAAATGGTAGACTGGATCACTTTACGATGCTATTTAAAAGCAAATTCAAAAATTGAAGAACTGCCGCAAAAAAAGGTTAACAATGATGTTGCCTAATTGCACAAAAAGGAGGGCTTTCAACCAGAAAAGTCCCCCTTTTTTGTGCAATTATTAAAAAATGCTGCTATCGTTCTTCGCCTAAGATCCTGACTTCGGTCTCTAGATCTACGCCAAATTTGTCCTTGATCACAGCTTGTACATGCTGAATAACGTTTAAATAGTCAGTTGCGGTCGCTGTGCCCTTATTTACAATAAAACCTGCGTGCTTAGTTGAAATTTGAGCTCCACCAATACTGTATCCTTGTAAATCTGCATCATGGATCAGTTTGCCCGTATAATATCCTTGTGGTCGTTTAAAAACACTGCCACAAGAGGGGTACTCTAGTGGTTGTTTAGATGCACGTAAAAAATTCAACTGGTCCATTTGCTCCTTGATTTGCTCCTTTGCTTTCGGCTCTAAAGCGAAGGTCGCTTGCACTACGATCGACTTTTCTTCTTGAATTCGACTATGCCGGTATCCAAAAGCCAGTTCTTCGTTAGAATATTTTTTTTCATTTCCTTCATAATCAACGACTACTACATCCTTGACTGCATCTTTGATCTCGCCACCATAAGCACCAGCATTCATAAAGATCGCTCCGCCAACACTTCCAGGGATCCCAGCGGCAAATTCAATACCGCTCAAACCTGCTTTGCAGGCGACTTGAGTTGTTTTGATCATTGGAGCACCCGCCTGTGCGATAACTTGATCACCATCAACAGTGATATCAGCCATACTTGTCAAAATAACCACCAAACCGCGAATCCCACCATCTTTAACGATCAAGTTGCTTGCATTACCCAAAATCGTCAGCGGAATATTTTGTTTGTTTGCCCAATGACACAAAAGTTGCAATTCTGAAAGTTTTTTCGGAAAAGCTAAAAAGTCGGCCGGCCCACCAGTACAGGTATTTGTATAATGTGATAGCGGTTCTTGCTTTAAAATTTGGACGTCTTGCAGTTCCTTTTCTATTATTTTATTTGTTACAGACATTTATTTTTCCTCACTTACTGAATTATACTATCGTCCATTTTAACATTTTTCTGCTATAATGGGTGCGATGTAAAAGTTTTTCTTTTTCAATAAAACCTGCTGCTTGAGACAAAAACTATCTTTCAAGTGATAGGCCATAATATTTTTCTACACTATTTCAGTTTAATACGAGGAGTTTTTAAATGGATTTTATAGCACTCGATTTTGAAACAGCAAGCCCTAAACGCCATAGTGCTTGTTCACTTGCACTCACGGTAGTGCGTAATGACCAAGTGATCGATGAAATGTATTCCTTGATAAAACCGGCAACCAAATTTTCACCTAACAATATCCGGATACACGGGATCACACCGCAAGATGTCGCGAATTCACCGACTTTTCCGCAACTTTGGCCACATATTTCATCTTTTTTTGGACCACAGAAATTAATAGTCGCTCATAATGCATCTTTCGATGTTAGCGTGTTACGGAAAACATTGGGTTTTTATAAGTTGCCCGTTCCTAATTTCATGGTTTTAGATACTTTAAAAACAAGCCGGCAACTATTAAATGATCTGCCAAATTACCAACTAAACACTGTGTGTGATTTTTTATCAATTTTATTAAAACACCATCATAATGCTTTGGCGGACAGCCGGGCTTGTGCACAAATTTTAATTTCCGAAGCACAACAGTACGGAACAGAGGTTTTAAAACCGTTGATTAGAGCTTACTAATTATAATATACAAAAACAGCAATTCGAATTGCAGTGTTGAGCACACTTTTAATTCGAATTGCTGTTTTTATTGTATTACTCAGCTTTTTTCAAGCTATTCAATAATTCAACATACCTAGAACCATGCGCTTCAAATGTCAGGGTCCGCTCATTATCATGGAAATCATTTTTTGCAAATGAGATCGTCAGATATTCCGCTGGTAAGTCTTCCGCTGCAAATTGCGGCCATTCAACGATCGATACACCGTCACCATCAAAATATTCTTCCAAGCCAAGATCGGCAGCTCCAGTATCTTCCAGACGATACACATCCATGTGATAAAGTGGTAAGCGGCCTTCAGTATACTCTCTGATCAACGTAAAGGTTGGACTTTTAACATTGCGTTTGATGCCCAAACCTCGAGCTATTCCCTTAGTGAAAGTCGTCTTCCCCGCACCAAGCTCTCCTTGCAATAAAATCACATCTCCGGCGTGCAACTGTTGTGCAACTTTCAAAGCAATTTGTTGTGTTTCATCTGCATTATGAGCAATAAAGTCCATTTTATTCATCTTCCTATGTCGTATAATTATTCCATCACGGCTTGAGCGGCAGTCATAATAGCAACATTATATACATCCTGCTCGTTACATCCTCGGGACAAGTCTGAAACAGGCTCATTCAAACCTTGCAAAATAGGCCCGATCGCTTCAAAGCCGCCAAAACGTTGGGCGATCTTATAACCGATATTACCAGATTGAAGTTCAGGGAATACAAATACATTTGCATGACCAGCTACGTTAGAACCTGGAGCTTTTTGTTTGGCAACAGTTGGTACAAAAGAAGCATCAAATTGTAACTCGCCATCAAGTGGTAAGGATGGTGCCTTCTTATGTGCTAACTCGGTAGCATGGGCCATCTTATCCACTTGCTCACCCTTAGCAGAACCCTTAGTTGAAAAGCTTAACATTGCAACTTTAGGGTCAATGTCAAACAAACGTGCAGTATCTGCACTAGTTACAGCGATCTCGGCTAAGTCTTCAGCTGTAGGATCAATATTGATCGCGCAATCAGCGAAAACATATGTCTCTGCACCATCGTCACGTGTCATGATAAAAGCACCACTAGTCCGTTTCAAACCTGGTTTGGTTTTAATGATCTGTAAGGCAGGACGAACAGTGTCGCCAGTCGCATGCGCTGCGCCAGAAACAAGCCCGTCAGCTTTATTCATGTAGACCAACATCGTACCAAAATAGTTAACATCTTTCAACCATTCGCGAGCTTGTTCTTCAGTATTTTTACCCTTCCTGCGCTCAACAAACTTAGCAACCATTTCATCAAAATTGCGTTGTGGATACTTCTCTGGGTCGATCAAGGTCACATTAGCCAAAACATCTTTACCTAATTCATGCGCCAATTCTTTAATTTTACTTTCGTTTCCTAAAACGATCGGCCGTAAGATACCTTCTTGCGCCAAACGTAATGCTGCACCTAAGACACGTGCGTCTTCACCTTCAGGAAATACGATTGCCTTATCTTTTCCCTTGATCTTCCCCTTTAAAGTTGTAAATAGATCCATGATAAATCTCCTCCCTATTATTTAAGCATTTTCTGTTACTAACAAATACTCAAAAGAAAAGCAGGTTTACTGCTCACTTTTATGCACTTAAATTCACTGAAAAGCCCAGTATTATTGATTATGAAAAAGTCGCACCTATGATGGAACGTTTTCCACTGTTTCTGGTAACTGCCAATCAATTGGTGTTTCACCCATTGCCTCAAGAGCCGCATTAGTTTTAGAAAACGGTCTTGAGCCGAAAAATCCGCGATGTGCAGACAATGGACTTGGATGCGGTGATTTAATGATCACATTGCGACTCTGGTCGATCAGCTTGATTTTATCCTGTGCAGCTTTACCCCATAATATAAAAATCACTGGCTTTTGACGAGCCGACAATTTTTCGATCGCGACATCAGTCAATCTTTCCCAACCCTTACCACGATGAGAATAAGCTTGACCATCGCGAACAGTTAAAACAGAGTTCAGCAGCAAGACCCCTTGTTTAGCCCATTTTTCCAAATAACCGTGATTAACAGGTTTGACTCCAAGGTCACTTTGTAATTCTTGATAAATGTTCCTTAGTGATGGCGGGATCGCTACCCCTGGCAAAACAGAGAAACTACAGCCGTGTGCCTGGCGGTATCCGTGGTATGGATCTTGTCCTAAGATCACAACCTTCACGTCAGAAAAAGATGTCCATTCAAATGCCTGAAAAATATGAAACATATCCGGATGAATCGTATAATTCCGATATTCTTCCTTTAAAAAATTATGTAACTCTTGGTAATATGCCTTTTCAAACTCTGGACCTAAAATTTCTTGCCAATCATTGTTGATCAACGTTTTCATAAAAACACCTCTCCTTTATTTTACCATATTAAAGCGCTTTAATTAAGGGAGAATAAAAAAGTTTTAGTTGGTTACAATATACTTTCTTTTATTAGTGTCGTTCATAGTTTAGCGGGCCTATTGAACTAAAACTTTCTGACTAATACTGCGATTCATGCTAGAATATAATGGAGAAAAGAAAAGTGAGGTTACACGGATATGCTACAATTAATTGCTTCTGATATGGATGGAACAATGCTAAATGATCATATGGTTATCTCTGACTACAATGTGGCTGCGATCAAGCATGCTCAGGAAAAAGGGATCCACTTTATTGTTTCAACAGGACGTGCCTTTAAAGAAGTTAAACCATTACTTGACCAGGCCGGAGTTTCCTGTCCTTTGATCACTATGAATGGCGCATTAGTGATAGACGAAAATGGCAAAACACTAAGTTCTGCCCCAATTCCAGACCAACTTGCTCAAAAAATCATCATTTTACTCAAAAAAGCAGGTTTATATTTCGAAGTCATCACATCTCAAGGAGTTTGCTCTGATGATAAAGCCGCTCGGATCGAAAACTTCGCCGAACTTTTATCCAGTATTGATGCAACCACACCATTTAAATTAGCTGTCAGTCTGGCTTCTGCTAGAATGGAGTTAATGGACATTAACTATGTCGATGATTATTATGAATTAGTAAATGACCCGCATATTCAAATTTTCAAAATAGTTGCTTTTAGTCCCCACGGACAAGCTGGACTAGAAAAAGTTCGTCAGGAGATCTCTAAATATGACTCATTGGTCATTACCTCTTCAGGTTCTGGAAATATTGAGGTCAATCATATTAAGGCCCAGAAAGGTTTAGCACTCCAATCATACGCAGACCGCTTGAACATCCCGATGGATAACGTCATGTCAATGGGTGACAATAATAATGATCTCTCAATGATAAAAATCGCTGGGATCAGTTACGCTATGGAAAACGCGACTAAAGAGATCAAAATGGCGGCTAATCACTTAACTAGCAAAAATACCGATAACGGGGCTGGAAAAGCTATCGAAGAACAGCTTACACAACTAGGACTATAAAAGTTAACTATCACAGAAGTTTTACCGGATAGGAAGTGAACCAGAAATGCAAGCATTATACGCTCAACGTATTGGTTTTACTAAAAAGGGCGTGACCACGATCAAGGATGAAGATGACAATATCGTGTACTTTATCACCGGCCGCTGGGGGCTCGTACATGATGTTTTATCAGTTTATAATGTATCAGGTACGCTGTTAGCCGAGATCAAGCAAAGCAGTCTTGGATTATTTCCAAAATTTGACTTATATTCACATCATAAAAAAGTTGGTTCACTTCGCCGTTATTATGGCGTTAGCACCGAAATGCTTTTTGTAAAAGGACTCAACTGGTTTTTAATTGGTAACTTAACTAATTTCCGCTATAAAATCTTTGCAGGTCACGAATGGGTCATGAAAACTGGAACCGTCCAAAAGAATGGTCAGGATACCATCAAGTTTGAATTCCGCTATGAAAAAGATGAAGCACTATGCTTGTGTGTCGCAGCGATCTTAGATTACTGGGCCTCTAATACAAAAAACGTTAAAAACAAGCATCATTTATTCAACTTACAAACGCATACCCGTCCTAGCTTCGACTAAAAAACATCATTCGCTTTTGAAACTGCAGTAGCAGTCTTAAAGCGAATGATGTTTTTGTTTTCGGTTCTTTATCAAGTGGTACTGATGAAATGAATTATTAAAAATAATAAGCAATTGGTCTACTTGGTCAAGCTGCTTGTTCCTGAATGGAATGAGCAGCTTTTTTAGGGACTTTGTCAAATAGTGTTGATGGTCCATAGAACTCTATCTTTATGGTAGGGTTCTTTTTTTACGTGCGCCCGGCATGGGCAGTAACTAGGCGGTGTAAGTCCGCTGTGAGCCGTAGTGGCCGGTATCACGAGTCGAAGACAAGGGTGTCTATCGTGAGGTAGAATCTGAAGGAAGTCCTAGACGAAACATCGAATCGATGAACAAGAAGTGGCTAAAAGGCTGGAAACGGTGGGATGAGATTGCTTAACAAATCGAAGTCCCTGACCACTCGAAACCGTCACAGTAAAGCCAACGGTTTGATGCGAAAGCTACTGCTCTTACCCGGGGAGGTCTGTCATGGTAGTTCTCTCAAGCTGGAAGTTATTTCTGGCAGGAACAGGCTCAATAGTAATGTTGAGTTGTCCATGACAGAAGTCAGCCGAGGCCATAGTAGCCAGTAATGGTGAAGGGCTGAACAACAATAATTTTGATTCATCCTGGAGGTGGAAACAATGCGACAATCGCAGAAAACAGAAAATAAAGCTGACTACCTGCGGAGGGTAACCCTGGAAGGGTCAGAGCAAACAGGAGCGCGTAGCGTTGTTTCTGGTGAAAAGAGAACTCAAAATGGCTTATTACGTGAGAAGGTCTTAGACCGGAATAATTTAAATCGGGCCTTTGTCCATGTCAAGCGTAATAAAGGGGCTGGAGGAATTGACGGCATGTCCGTTGAGGAACTTGGCCCATACTTGAAAGAGAATAACGTAAAACTAATCGAGGCCTTGCGAACCGAAAGCTATGAACCCCAACCTGTCAAACGAGTTGAGATTCCTAAGCCAGATGGTTCGAAACGTCAGTTAGGAATCCCAACGGTCGTTGACCGTGTGGTTCAACAGGCGTTACAACAGCAACTGTCTCCTATTTTTGAAAAAGTATTCTCAGATAATAGTTATGGTTTTCGCCCACACCGCAGTGCACAAAGTGCTGTGAAAAAGGTGGTTGCTTATTATAATCAGGGTTATCACTACGTGGTCGACCTTGATTTAAAGTCCTATTTTGACAATGTGAACCATGATTTACTAATTAAATTTGTTGAAAATTACATTAGTGAGCCATGGGTCTTGCATTTGATTCGTAAGTTCTTGACGAGTGGTGTGATGAATGGTCAACTTTTCGAAGAGTCCGTTAAAGGTACACCGCAAGGTGGCAATATTTCACCATTACTGGCAAATATTTATCTGAACGAGCTGGACAAAGAATTGACCAGAAGAGAACATAAATTTGTACGCTATGCGGATGACTGTAATATCTATGTTAAAAGTAAGCGTGCTGGTGAACGGGTTCTCAAAAGCATCACCCAGTTTTTAGAAAAGAAACTCAAAGTTGAAGTGAATGCAGAAAAGACGCAAGTCGGTTCTCCACTAAGACTGAAGTTTCTAGGTTTTTCGCTGGGTGCGGGACGCAAGGGAGCCTATTTGCGCCCACATCAGAAGTCAAAACAAAGAGTTAAGCAGGAACTGAAACGAATTACTAGGAGGAATCGAGGCGTTAGCCTAGACAAAATTCTCAAAGAAATCAAACAGAAAATGCAGGGCTGGGTTCAGTATTATTCCATTGGAAAAATGTCTTCATTCTTAAGGAATCTAGATGCTTGGTTGCGTTCGCGCATCCGTCAGTACATCTGGAAGCAGTGGAAGAATATTGGAACCCGATTCAAAGCGCTGGTCAAATTAGGGATGAGCCACAAACAAGCCAAAACCTACGCAAATACGCGGAAAGGATACTGGCGTAACGCTCACAGTAAAACACTGTTGATGACCATAACCAATAAAAGACTGACACAACGGGGACTATTAAACATGTCTCAGTTGTATCAGTCAATACAAAGTAAAGCTTAAATTGTTGAACCGCCGTATACGGTTCCGTACGTACGGTGGTGTGGGAGGTCGATAGTGTGAACTATCTCCTACCCGATTGTGACTATGAAAATTCAAACTGACATAACTATTCTTTAATTCGATGAGAAGACGTAAACGGAAGTTTTCAAAGTTCCGGAAACCGTAAGCAGTCTTTTTAATGGCTTTGATCTTGTTGTTTGTTCCTTCCACGGGTCCATTAGAAAAGGTCGTCTGAAAGCTGTTCTTGATTTCTTGTAGATGTTTACGCAAGGTACGATTAGTTTTTTTGATGGGCTCAGGCATGCCTGCAGCTGAACGTGTTAGACTTTCTAAGAGCCTTGGATCTCGCTGATGGACAGCTTGTAAAAGTGTTTGATAATAAACGTAAGCTTGTCGCAAAGCGGAGGACATGTTTAATAAACGCTCCACAATATCCTGTTCACATAACTGCATATTACGAAAGTTTCTGCTTTTACGATAGGTTTTAAAATCAAGTTTGGTCGAGTCTTTAGTTAACGATTTCCAATAATGTTTCAAAGCACGTGCGTTGTGCGAACCCTGTCCCGCCTGTTTCATGGTTTGTGTCCGAACTAAGTTTAAGGCCCGATAAGCTTGGGTTACGACATGGAAGCGGTCGGCAATGATCAGCGCTTGCGGAAAGATCTCATGGATCAAGGATCGATAAGGCGAGTACAGATCAACTGTGACCGTTTGGACTGCCCAGCGAGCTTGACGGTCATATTGTAAAAAGTAACTTCGTAAGTATGTATTATGCCGAGAACGCACGATATCTAACGTGCGGCGTGTCGCAATGTCCATGACAATGATACTCATGCCGCTACTAGAAAAGTTGCCCGCTTTAAAGTCGTCAAAAGCGATATTTTGCGGTAAGAAATGATGATTGGGCCTTAAGTAAGTTGAGAGCTCTTGCGCAAAGCGCATCACTGTCATTCCAGAGATCCCAAAATCAGCGGCAATATCTTTTTGTGAGATATTCTGGTCTAATTTAGAAATAGCCTGATATTTAACGGCTTGTGAGATTTGGTCGTTAGCCTTGACGTCCTTGATCTCCGCAAGTTTTGTAATAGTTTTAGGGCAGGCAGCTGAAGCCGGGCAGAGATATTTTTGTTTGCGGATCGAAAAAACATTTGTGATCCCACCCGAAGGCAAACCGAGCATCTCAACGGTTTTAAAACCGTTGTAGCGCATTTTTTGACCACAAACTGGGCAAGCACAAGGATAAGATTGCCGCAAATGGATCTTGCGGACTTTTTTATGTTGGTAAAATCCTGCAGCTATCACTTTATTCTTATATTTTGGATCAAATTCCAGGTGTGAGTCTTTAATTCCCAATAGATCCAGTGTACAATTCTTCATGTAGGACATTCCTTTCAGTGTAGGGATTGTTTCTTTGAGATGAAGTGTGTCTTCATCTCTATTTTTTTATCATAAAACAAAATTGGTACTGAGAGAAGATTTTTCTATCAGTACCAAATATTATAGAACCTTGTTTTCAAACTAATATATTCATTTAATAATTTTTAAGCGTTCGTTGGATCTCGCGCTCTTGATCGCGACGCTTAATAGATTCACGTTTATCATAATCATGCTTACCTTGGGCAATACCGATCAAGACCTTCGCAAAACCATGCTTGATATAGACTTTAAGAGGAACCAGAGTCACGCCCTTTTTGGAAGTTTCTTGTTCCAAACGCATGATTTCTTTTTTATGCAACAAAAGTTTACGGTTACGCAACGGATCATGATTAAATTGATTACCCTGATCATAAGGTGAAATATGCACGTTTTGCAACCATGCTTCGCCATTCCTGATTTGGGCAAATCCATCTTTTAGATTGATCCGTGCAGCACGAACCGATTTAATTTCAGTTCCAGTTAAAGACACACCAGCCTCAACGGTATCCAAAATATAATAATCATGACTGGCTTTACGATTTTGAGCCAAGGGACGTGAATGTTGTTTCTGTTTTGCCATTCAAATCATCTCCGTATTGTACAAATGTCTTAAAAAGAATAGTTTTCTTAAACATAAATGTCAAGAAATTGGAAATAAGTACAATTACACATCAGTGATCATCTATTCTTACGATGCTGCTTGTTTCCTTTGAAATTTTGGTGTGACTGGTGGGAATGTTGTCCAGACGCTTTATTAGGACGCGAACCATTATTACTGTGACGATTCCCACCTTGGTGCTTATACTTTCCTTTGTTATGAAAGTTACCATTGCGTCTTTGTTGGTCATTATGTCGTTTAGGACGACGGTCAGGTAATTCGACCCCATCAAGCAAATCAGTCTTCGGCGCATGACCTGGATCTGCTAAAGTAAAGTCGACTTCTTTTTGTTCGACATTAACATTGATCAACTTAACTCTGACAGGTTGACCGATACGATAGGTCTGCTTAGTCCGACGGCCAACCAATGCCATTTGTTTTTCTAAATACTCATAATAATCATCTTGGATCTGACTGATATGGATCAAGCCTTCAACAGTATTCGGCAAAGCGATGAACATCCCAAACTTAGTCACAGAACTGACCACAGCATCAAATTCCTCACCAACATGATCTGACATAAATTCTGCCTTTTTCATAGCGTCAGTATCACGTTCGGCAGAAATTCCCCGTCTTTCAGCATCAGAACTATGTGTGGTGATCTCATCTAATTGATCCGCATATTTTTCCTGTGCTTCATCACCGATCCCATTTTCCAAGTAAAAATGAATCAAACGATGGACCATTAAATCAGGATACCGGCGGATTGGAGAAGTAAAATGAGTATAATCAGCAGCAGCGATCCCAAAATGGCCTAAAGGTTCTGGTGAATATTTAGCCTGTTGCATGGATCGCAGCAGCATAGTCGAAACCATGGCTTCCTCAGGTTTACCAGCAACTTTTTTCAAAATGTTTTGTAACATCTTGGGTTTGATCTCTGTTTTTTTACCAGTAACTTCGACTCCCAAACCTCCAAGCATTTCAAAGAATGTATCGATTTTTTCGGGTTTAGGACTTTCATGGATCCGATAAACGAATGGTACCTTTAACTTATGAAAATGTGCAGCAACTGTTTCGTTGGCAGCCAACATAAATGACTCGACCATTCTTTCACTGGTTCCACGTTCTCTGAGCTGAATATCCGTTGGGTGCCCCTGCTCATCAACAATAATCTTTGCTTCTGTATCGTCGAATTCGATCGCGCCACGACGTTTACGCATTTTCAACAAGATTTTATGCAATTCCGCCATGTCTTGAAACATCGGTACTAAATCAGCATAACGATCCATCGTTTTTTGGTCATGTGACTCAACGATTTTATTGATGGCAATATAAGTCATCCGTTCAGTTGACTTAATAATACTTGGAAAGATCCTGTGATCAACTACATGACCATCAGGGTCGATCTCCATCTCACAAGTCATCGCACATCTTTCGACGTGTGGATTTAAAGAACAGATGCCATTTGAAAGTTTGGGCGGCAGCATTGGGATCACACGGTCTGTTAAATAAACAGATGTCCCACGCTCAAAGGCTTCACGATTTAAAGCCGTGCCCGGAGTAACATAATGTGAAACATCAGCAATGTGCACACCTAAGTGAAAATTGCCATTGTCCATCTTCCAAACATTAACTGCATCATCCAAGTCTTTTGATTCAATACTATCGATCGTAACTAAATTTTGATCAGTTAAATCTTCGCGACCAGCTTTTTCTTCATCTGTAACATGGTCTGGAATAGCCTCTGCTTCATCCATAACATCTTCGGGAAATTCATGTGGAATTTCATGCTCGTAAACGATCTGTAAAATATCCATTCCAGGATCATTCACATTTCCCAAAATTTTGACGGCTACACCCTTCAATATCCCGGGCAATGCCGCACTTGGATAAGCAGAAATATCTGCCAAAATAACTTCACCGGCCACCGGGTGAAGTCCTTTATCTTCTAGTAAAAACTTGAAATTAGACAACTTCTTGTCTTTTAAGTGAACTGTCCCAATAATACCAGCGGGCAAATTTTCATCTTCAGCAGATTGAAATTCACCAACCACCTGAGACAAGGAATGGTTTAAGATCTCAACGATTTTTCCTTCTGGACGTTTATTGATCGTTGGGTCTCCATCACCGATCTTTTCAATTTTGACTTCATCCCCATTTAAAGCAGAGAGGGTTGCCGTTGGGTTGATGAAAAAATCGGGCTCTTCAGGGTCAACAGTTACAAAACCGTAGCCGCGATCATTTGCATGAAATATTCCCATTAAGTTTTCAGAGTCAGCACTTTGTGCTAATGAAAAATTGCCTTCATCATCTAAATCTACTTTCTTATCATGTTCCATTTGAGTCAGTGCCTGAACAACAAACTTAAACTGTCCTGCACCTTCCATACCGAGTTTTTGAACCAGTTCACCAACTGCAAATTTTTTAGTTGGTTCTGCTTGAAAAAGCTCGGTTAATTTTTCAATAATCTTTTCTTTATTCATCTAAATCCCCGTATCATAACAATTTTGACTTTTACCAAACAAAAAACCCTCCTGTTTCATACTGTGCAGGAGGTTTACTTCAAAGTTAGTGTGAAGAAATATATACCAAAGCCAGCGCCAAAGCGAAAAATAACACTCCTAAAACAACTGTAACTCTCTGCATAAAAGCTTCAAAACCACGTGGCTTTTGTTTACTAAATAGGTCTGTTGCTCCGCCGGACAATGCCGAAGCAGCATTATCATTCTTTGCTGGTTGCATCAAAACAGCGATGATGATCAAGACTGAGTCGATCAGCAATAGGGTCAATAATGTATTGTACAAACAAGTTTCCTCCTTACCTATCTAGGTGTAACCTACATCCATTCTAATTTAGCACAAAACAGCCGATAAAACAACCAGAGTATCACTAATATGGCTATATTCAACTGTCATTATAGCAAAAACTTTATTAGGATGTATACAAAAAACCCGTACCTAAACAGTCGGGCCAAATCGATCTGGTCTGTGTTTAAATACGGTTCTATAATATTTGGTACTGATAGAAAAATCTTCTCTCAGTACCAATTTTGTTTTATGATAAAAAAATAGAGATGAAGACACACTTCATCTCAAAGAAACAATCCCTACACTGAAAGGAATGTCCTACATGAAGAATTGTACACTGGATCTATTGGGAATTAAAGACTCACACCTGGAATTTGATCCAAAATATAAGAATAAAGTGATAGCTGCAGGATTTTACCAACATAAAAAAGTCCGCAAGATCCATTTGCGGCAATCTTATCCTTGTGCTTGCCCAGTTTGTGGTCAAAAAATGCGCTACAACGGTTTTAAAACCGTTGAGATGCTCGGTTTGCCTTCGGGTGGGATCACAAATGTTTTTTCGATCCGCAAACAAAAATATCTCTGCCCGGCTTCAGCTGCCTGCCCTAAAACTATTACAAAACTTGCGGAGATCAAGGACGTCAAGGCTAACGACCAAATCTCACAAGCCGTTAAATATCAGGCTATTTCTAAATTAGACCAGAATATCTCACAAAAAGATATTGCCGCTGATTTTGGGATCTCTGGAATGACAGTGATGCGCTTTGCGCAAGAGCTCTCAACTTACTTAAGGCCCAATCATCATTTCTTACCGCAAAATATCGCTTTTGACGACTTTAAAGCGGGCAACTTTTCTAGTAGCGGCATGAGTATCATTGTCATGGACATTGCGACACGCCGCACGTTAGATATCGTGCGTTCTCGGCATAATACATACTTACGAAGTTACTTTTTACAATATGACCGTCAAGCTCGCTGGGCAGTCCAAACGGTCACAGTTGATCT
Organism: Ligilactobacillus acidipiscis; assembly: GCF_900116935.1. Lineage (NCBI taxonomy): Bacteria > Bacillati > Bacillota > Bacilli > Lactobacillales > Lactobacillaceae > Ligilactobacillus > Ligilactobacillus acidipiscis. Next base: position 947,942 of record NZ_LT630287.1, on the reverse strand, counting down.
GTACTCGCCTTATCGATCCTTGATCCATGAGATCTTTCCGCAAGCGCTGATCATTGCCGACCGCTTCCATGTCGTAACCCAAGCTTATCGGGCCTTAAACTTAGTTCGGACACAAACCATGAAACAGGCGGGACAGGGTTCGCACAACGCACGTGCTTTGAAACATTATTGGAAATCGTTAACTAAAGACTCGACCAAACTTGATTTTAAAACCTATCGTAAAAGCAGAAACTTTCGTAATATGCAGTTATGTGAACAGGATATTGTGGAGCGTTTATTAAACATGTCCTCCGCTTTGCGACAAGCTTACGTTTATTATCAAACACTTTTACAAGCTGTCCATCAGCGAGATCCAAGGCTCTTAGAAAGTCTAACACGTTCAGCTGCAGGCATGCCTGAGCCCATCAAAAAAACTAATCGTACCTTGCGTAAACATCTACAAGAAATCAAGAACAGCTTTCAGACGACCTTTTCTAATGGACCCGTGGAAGGAACAAACAACAAGATCAAAGCCATTAAAAAGACTGCTTACGGTTTCCGGAACTTTGAAAACTTCCGTTTACGTCTTCTCATCGAATTAAAGAATAGTTATGTCAGTTTGAATTTTCATAGTCACAATCGGGTAGGAGATAGTTCACACTATCGACCTCCCACACCACCGTACGTACGGAACCGTATACGGCGGTTCAACAACTTAAGCTTTTGCTTGAATAGACTGGTACAGTTTGGACAGATTTATTAGCCCACGCTGTGCCAGTCTTTTATTAGTTATGGTCATCAACAGTGTTTTACTGTGCGCGTTGCGCCAGTATCCCTTACGAGTATTGACGTAGATTTTCGCCTGTTTGGGTGTCAAGCCTAGTTTAATCAATGCTTTATAACGGGTTCCGATATTCTTCCACTGTTTCCAGATATACTGGCGGATGCGCGAGCGCAACCATTTGTCTAGTTGTTGGAGAAAGGTTTTCATCTTCCCAATGGAATAATATTGGATCCAGCCCTGCATTTTCTGCTTAATTTCATGCAGAATCCTATCAAGGCTGACGCCTCGGCTTCTCTTGGTGATTCTTGTCAATTCCTGTTTAATTCTCTGTTTAGGTTTTTGATGAGGACGCGGGTAGGCGCTATTGCGTCCCACACCCAGCGAAAAACCTAGAAACTTCAGTCTTAGTGGAGAACCGACTTGCGTCTTTTCTGCATTCACTTCAACTTTGAGTTCCTTTTCTAAAAACTGGGTGATGCTTTTGAGAACCCGTTCACCCGCACGCTTACTTTTAACATAGATATTACAGTCATCCGCATAGCGTACAAATTTATGTCCTCTTTTGGTCAATTCTTTGTCCAGCTCGTTCAGATAAATATTTGCTAGTAATGGTGAAATATTGCCACCTTGCGGTGTACCTTTAGCGGACTTCTCGAAAAATCGACCATTCATAACACCACTCGTCAAGAACTTACGAATCAAATGCAAGACCCATGGCTCACTAATGTAATTTTCAACAAATTTAATTAGTAAATCATGGTTCACATTGTCAAAATAGGACTTTAAATCAAGGTCGACCACGTAGTGATAACCCTGATTATAATAAGCAACCACCTTTTTCACAGCACTTTGTGCACTGCGGTGTGGTCGAAAACCATAACTATTATCTGAGAATACTTTTTCAAAAATAGGAGACAGTTGCTGTTGTAACGCCTGTTGAACCACACGGTCAACGACCGTTGGGATTCCTAACTGACGTTTCGAACCATCTGGCTTAGGAATCTCAACTCGTTTGACAGGTTGGGGTTCATAGCTTTCGGTTCGCAAGGCCTCGATTAGTTTTACGTTATTCTCTTTCAAGTATGGGCCAAGTTCCTCAACGGACATGTCGTCAATTCCTCCAGCCCCTTTATTACGCTTGACATGGACAAAGGCCCGATTTAAATTATTCCGGTCTAAGACCTTCTCACGTAATAAGCCATTTTGAGTTCTCTTTTCACCAGAAACAACGCTACGCGCTCCTGTTTGCTCTGACCCTTCCAGGGTTACCCTCCGCAGGTAGTCAGCTTTATTTTCTGTTTTCTGCGATTGTCGTATTGTTTCCACCTCCAGGATGAATCAAAATTATTGTTGTTCAGCCCTTCACCATTACTGGCTACTATGGCCTCGGCTGACTTCTGTCATGGACAACTCAACATTACTATTGAGCCTGTTCCTGCCAGAAATAACTTCCAGCTTGAGAGAACTACCATGACAGACCTCCCCGGGTAAGAGCAGTAGCTTTCGCATCAAACCGTTGGCTTTACTGTGACGGTTTCGAGTGGTCAGGGACTTCGATTTGTTAAGCAATCTCATCCCACCGTTTCCAGCCTTTTAGCCACTTCTTGTTCATCGATTCGATGTTTCGTCTAGGACTTCCTTCAGATTCTACCTCACGATAGACACCCTTGTCTTCGACTCGTGATACCGGCCACTACGGCTCACAGCGGACTTACACCGCCTAGTTACTGCCCATGCCGGGCGCACGTAAAAAAAGAACCCTACCATAAAGATAGAGTTCTATGGACCATCAACACTATTTGACAAAGTCCCTAAAAAAGCTGCTCATTCCATTCAGGAACAAGCAGCTTGACCAAGTAGACCAATTGCTTATTATTTTTAATAATTCATTTCATCAGTACCACTTGATAAAGAACCTTAAATACGAGCTTTTTCAGGATCTACTGCTTATTTGTTGAAGTTAACTAATTGCAAGTATGATTCAGGAACTAATGAAGCACCACCGACTAAACCGCCATCGATATCTTCTTTAGACATTAATTCTTTAACGTTAGCAGGTTTAACTGAGCCACCGTACTGAATGCGAACTTTATCAGCAACTGTTTGATCATACAATTTAGCAACTGTTTGCCGAACGATCGCGCAAACTTCTTCAGCTTGGTCGGAACTAGCTGTTTTGCCAGTACCAATAGCCCAGATTGGTTCATAAGCAATAACAAGAGAAGAAACTTGGTCAGCTGTCAAATCTTTCAAAGCAGCTGTAACTTGTCCTTCGACCCATTCTTGATATTTACCAGCTTCACGAGTTTCAAGAGTCTCACCACAGCAAATGATAGGTGTGAGACCATTTCTGAAGATCGCATGAGCTTTTTTGTTGATGTCTTCATCTGTTTCATGGAAATATTCACGACGCTCTGAGTGGCCGATGATCACATAGTCAACGCCCATTTCAGCCAAAACTTTTGGTGAAGTTTCACCAGTAAAGGCACCTTCGTCTTCAAAATAACTGTTTTCAGCAGCCACTTTAAGACTTGAACCCTTAGCATTTTCAAGCAATGCAGGCAAGTCAACAGCCGGTGCGCCGATCACAGCTTCAACGCTGCCGTCAGTAGGCAGTTGATCCTTAACAGCTTTAACGAATTCAGCAGTTTGTTCTGGATTCATGTTTAATTTCCAGTTACCTGCGATAATTGGTGTACGCATAAAATATACCTCTCCTTCAAAAAAATAATTGCGGGCAAAACCAATACTCGCAATTATAATAAATTTTTTATTTTCCTAGATTATTTGTTGGAAACTGCAGCAATACCAGGTAATTCTTTACCTTCAAGATATTCAAGTGATGCACCGCCACCAGTAGAAATATGAGTAAGCTTGTCGCCTACACCAAGTTCCTTAACAGCAGCAGTCGAATCGCCACCACCAACGATAGTAGATGCGTCAGTTAAAGTACCTAAGAATTTACCTACTTCAAGAGTACCTTTAGCAAAGTTGCTCATTTCGAATACACCCATTGGGCCATTCCAAACAACTGTCTTAGCATCTTTCAAAGTATCCTTGAACAATTCGATTGACTTAGGACCGATATCTAAAGCCATTTCACCATCAGGAATGTCTCCTTCTACAACTTCACTAGGAGCGTCATTCTTAAATTCAGGTGCAACAACATTATCAACTGGTAATACTAACTTGTCGCCAGCTTTTTCAATAATTTGCTTAGCAAGATCGATCTTATCTTCTTCAACAAGAGAATTACCGATCTTGATACCTTTAGCAGCATAGAATGTATAAGTCATCCCACCACCGATAACAACTTTGTCAGCTTTTGATAACAAATGATCGATGACACCGATCTTATCTGAAACTTTAGCACCACCCAGGATAGCAACAAATGGATGTTTAGGATCATCCACAGCATTACCCAAGAACTTGATTTCTTTTTCTAACAAGAAACCAGCAGCGACTTGGTCCATGTTACTTGCAATACCAACGTTAGAAGCATGTGAACGGTGAGCAGTACCGAAAGCATCGTTGACATAAACGTCACCAAGTGATGCCCAGTATTTACCAAGTTCAGGATCGTTACCTGATTCTTTTTTGCCGTCTAAATCTTCGAAACGAGTATTTTCAACTAACAAAACATCGCCATCAGATAATTTGTCGATTGCTTCTTCTAATTGAGGTCCACGTGTTACAGGAACGAAAGTAACTGGTTTGTCGAGTAATTCAGCCAAATGCTGTGCAACTGGACGAAGAGTTAATTCTTTCTTGTCTTCTTCCTTCTTAACACGGCCAAGGTGTGAGAACAAGATAGCCTTTCCGCCATTTTCAGTAACATATTTAATGGTTGGAAGTGCAGCTACCATTCGGTTATCATCACCGATTTTGCTGTCTTTCAAAGGGACATTAAAGTCAACACGGATCAAGACTTTTTTTCCTTTAAGATCTTTCAGATCTGAAACTGTTAATTTAGCCATTGAAAACCCTCCATTGATTTTTCTCGGAAACAAGAGTCGCACTGATACTTAAAAAGCTAGCCCTAGTTCCCGTGCTTATTTCAAAGAAAAAGCGGAAGGAGTTTTGCCTCCCCCGCCTTAATTAGCGCCACACAGGCGTAATATTCAATTTAAAATCGAATATTAAAGCATGCTAGCAAATTTTTCAAGTGTACGGATCATTTGAGCTGTAAAGCCAGATTCGTTGTCATACCAAGCAACTGTCTTAACAACTTGGCCTTCACCATCACCAACAACTTGTGTTTGTGTTGGGTCAAAGACTGAACCAAATGTTGTACCGATGATATCTGAAGAAACGATGCCGTCAGCATTGTAACCAAATGATTCGTTACCATCAGTAACTTTCTTAACTGCTTCGTTAACTTCGTCAGCTGTTACAACTTTGTCCAAAGTTGTTACTAATTCTGTCAATGAACCTGTGATAACTGGAACACGTTGTGCATGTCCATCCAATTTACCGTTCAATTCAGGAACAACCAAGCCAAGAGCCTTAGCAGCACCAGTTGAATGAGGAATTGTGTTTTGAGCAGCAGCACGAGCGTTACGAACGTTGCCCTTCTTGTCAGGACCATCTTGTAATAACTGTGTAGCTGTGTAAGCATGAACAGTTGTCATTGTACCTGCTTTGATACCAAATGCATCGTTAACAGCCTTTGCAAGAGGTGCCAAGCAGTTTGTTGTACATGAAGCAGCTGAAACGATCTTGTCGTCTGCTGACATTGTGTCATCATTAACGCCATAAACGATTGTCTTCATGTCGCCAGCTGGTGCAGAAACAAGAACACGTTTTGCGCCTGCATCCAAATGAGCAGTTGCTTTTTCTGTAGAAGTATAGAAACCTGTTGATTCAAGTACTAATTCTACGCCGTCATTCTTAACCCAAGGAATGTTGTGTGCATCTGCTTCAGCATATACAGGGATAGTCTTGCCATTAACAACAAGTGCGTTGTCTGTTGCGGAAACTTCAGCGTCAAATTGACCATGAGCTGTATCGTACTTCAACAAATGAGCGAGCATTGCAGGTGAAGTTAAATCATTAATTGCAACAACTTCCAAGTCCTTTGATGTTGCAGCAATACGACGGAATGCCAAACGGCCGATACGGCCAAAGCCATTAATACCTACTTTAGTAGTCATACTAAAATTTTCCTCCTTTAGGAAATAAAAAATTTATTTTAAAAAGTAATGCGGCTAAACACTACCCTTTTAAAATCATGTTAGCAGCTCCTTGGTCAGTAATCAAATATGTCTGACTGGGAGCAAGTTTCATATATGCTGCGATCGCATGACCTTTAGATGATCCGCCGGCCACGGCAACAACACATTTCATCGAAGCGAGATCCTCTAGTTGCAATCCAATTCGGGAAAGCTTTTGGACCACTTCTCCTTTTTCATTGAAGAAATAACCAAATGCTTCACCGACAGCACCTTTCTGTTTAAGTGAATCAATGGCAGTTTGCGACATCGAACGTCTCTTTGCCATCGGAATCGCCTCACCGATGCTATGGATCACCGCATTACTCTGCCTGATCATCTCGATCACTTCTCGAACGGCAGGTTCGCGCAATAACGGCTCATAAGTTTTCTCGCTAACATGTTCAGGAACATAAAGTGCTCTATGTTGGCCCTTGGTTCTTTCGGCCATCTGAGCAGAAATATTGTTAGCCTGAACATCCACTCTTTCTCCGATCCCGCCACGAGCAGGAACGAACATCAAATCGCGCCCGGTTGTTAGTTCTGAGTCCAGCGACTGTGCAACGGCGGCCATTGTTGTGCCGCCCATCACAGCGATTATATTGTGCCCTTGTGGTAACAAAGCCTGCAAAATCTCATTAACAGTCTGCCCCATCGAACACGTCACTGCTTCATCCTCATCACTATCGCCAAAGACCACCAAACAACGAATACCGCCAAATAAGGCAGTTAACTCTTTCTCAGTTGCTTGTAGTGTCAGCATCTGATCCATAAATTCACCCAGACTACGAACGACCAGTGCACCATTTTCGGTAAGAGTCATCCCTGATTTGCTTGAATCGATCAGGCCCTGCTCTTTCAAAAAATCAGTTTCGGTACGAAGGGCTCGCTCACTTAACTTGAGTTGAGCAGCTAAAGTCCTTCGTCCTACTGGCCGATCTGTCTTAATTTTTTTTAAGATCAAAAACCGGCGACTTAAGACATCGATCATATCGGGAACGACAGTTTGAATCCACTCGAGTTCACGGTTCATCGGTCGTCTCTCCCCTGGGACTGATAATGTCCAACAATCTATTTAAATAAGAATCACAATTAAACTGAAAATCCAGCAAACTGTTTCCTTATTTACAAGTGAATTATAACAACAATATAAAGGTATTGCAAGTTTTGTGAAGCAATTTTTTCAAACTCTTCTCGTTCATTTTCATGAAATTATTGCTTTTATACTCAATTGCAGCAACCATATCAACGATATTTGTGAAAATACGAATTATTATTGTGAAAAGGTGAAGACAACTATGAAATTTGTGAACTTTTATTTTTCACTAATATTTTTTTCTTTTAGAAGAGCTGGGAATATTTAACTGTTCACGATATTTTGCAACTGTTCTGCGGGACAATTCTAGTCCCTCTTTTGCCAAAAGTTGACTAATTTTTTGATCCGATAGTGGTTTAAGCTTATTTTCGGCCATTATTGCGGCCTTTATCCGTGCTTTGACATCACTTGCAGTCAAAACTGCCCCTTCTGTACTATAATTTACAGCTTGTGTGAAGAAATACTTTAATTCATATACACCATGTTTCGTTTGCAGATACTTACCATTTACAGTCCGACTGATCGTCGATTCATGCAACTGTAAAGAATTCGCCACATCCCGTAACAACAAAGGTACCAACGCTTGCTTAGGGTCTAGTAAAAAATTTTTTTGCCGTTTAATTATCTCACGACCTCCCCGCAAAAGAGTCGAGCCTCTTTGCTCAATATCGCGATAGATCTCTGCAAATTCTTTTTTCTTATCTTCAGCGTATTTTTTAACTTGCGGATCGTTAGTCTTTAGCATCTCATTAAAATAATTTTCCCTAAAAACGACTTTCGGCAAGGTCTGTTTAGTAGCCTTAACATCTAACTTGTCATCAGCAGCTTCTTTTAAAACGAGATCTGGTTGGATATACCCGATCTCATCTTGGCTATACTCTGAACCGGGAGTAGGAGAAAGTGTTTGGACATAATCTAAAATATCTTGTACTTGAGTCAAAGTGATCTCATATTTTTGTGTCAGTGCTTTCCAATGACGATCAATAAAATCTGAAAAATCATTTTGCAAAATTTCTTCGGTATGTTTTGGAGCAAAATCGTCGTTTCTAGTTTGCAAGATCAAACATTCTTGTAAGTTTCTGGCCCCTACACCCGGCGGATCTAAATTTTGCAAAAGCGTCAATGCATCGATCAGCATCACCTTATCGATCAATTCACTTTTTACCAAAGTCTCTAGATCCAAGTCTAAATATCCATTTGAATCTAAATGATTTACTAAAAAAATGACCCACCCCCGCAGAGGAGTTTTTCTCATGGTCAAATGCACTTGATCTAGCAGATAGTCAAAAAGCGAGCGGCTTTGTTTAGAAGTTGCGAATTCAGTCCAATCCGTTTCATTGTTGGCCGCCTTAGAAACGCTGACGACATTTGAACTAGCATTTGAATTTCGCGGATTGATCACCATAAATGGGTTTTCCAGTTCCTGTTGTTTCAAAAAATTCTGGAGCTCATCCGAGCTAAACTTTAGCATCCTGATTGACTGCTGCATTCTTTGAGTCATTGCCAGTTTTTGAATTTGATTTTGTTGTTGACCAAGTCCTTGTTGCAGTGTCATGCTGACTTCCCCTTTTAAAATTCAATAAGTGGTTTTCAATAAATTTATCTTGTAATTTAATAACATTTAAGTTACTATATATAAGTACGCGCCGGTAGTGTAATGGATCGCACACAAGATTCCGGTTCTTGTAATCAGGGTTCGACTCCCTGCTGGCGCATGGATACTTGACCTAATGTAGCATACGGTTTAAAGCCTTTGATTTCAAAGGCTTTTTTCTTTGCTTACATTTGACTTTTGCCAAGCCAATAGTCAACTTATCGTCCTTTCTTCATCCATCATTATACATTATATATCCAATTAATATCCACTAACGAAAGCGATAAGAAATTAAAATCCTGCACTAAACAAAAAATAATGCTTCAAGTTTGACCTTTTTTGACCTATAGGGTAAACTATAAATCAAAGTCATGAAAAAAGAATTTCATGCAATCAATTAACGAGCAGGAGGTATTTATTACTATGAATTTAGTACCCACAGTTATTGAACAGTCTCCACAAGGAGAACGTGCTTATGATATCTATTCTCGTCTCTTAAAGGATAGGATCATTATGGTTTCTGGTGAAGTCACAGATGACATGGCAAATGCCGTGATCGCGCAGTTGCTTTTCTTAGATGCACAGGACTCTGAAAAAGACATCTATATGTACATCAACTCACCTGGTGGCTCTGTTTCAGCTGGATTGGCCATTTATGACACGATGAATTTCGTAAATTCCGATGTTCAGACTATCGTCTTGGGCATAGCTGCTTCAATGGCATCTATCTTGTCTACGGCAGGTGCTGATGGCAAGCGTTTTGCTCTACCAAACTCTGAAATATTGATCCATCAGCCATTAGGCGGTGCTCAGGGTCAATCAACTGAAATTCAGATCGCTGCTGAGCATATCTCGAAGACACGTAACTTGATCAACAAGATCTTAGCCGAACGCACAGGCCAAGACATCGAAACGATCAACCGCGATACCGAACGTGATAACTTTATGACCGCTGAAGAAGCCGTTAAATATGGTTTGATCGATGGTATTATGAAGAACAAGAAGAAAGCCGAATAAGCTTTAATTTCTAATAACAAAGAACTGTAACTCTACATTGTGAGCTATGGTTCTTTTTTTGGCTTAAAACATAAAAAAGAGCCCTACCTAAAAGATAGAGTTCTCATGGACTACCGAACATTATTTGAAAAAATACCTTTTTGATCAAGCATTTTAATCAGCAAATGTTCCGGTCTTGATTTTATTAGCATATTCATTTATTTTACGTAGACGGTGATTTACACCTGATTTAGAAATCGGACCGCCTTCCACTAGGTCACCCAATTCTTTCAAACTAACTTCCGGATGGGCAACCCGAGAAATAGCAACTTGTTGCAATTTAACCGGCAACTTGTTTAAACCAACAACATCATCGATCAGCTTAATATTTTCGATCTGCTTAGTGGCTGCGTCAGCAACTTTGTTCATATTAGCATTTTCGCAATTCACGATCCGGTTGACCGAATTACGCATATCACGCATAATGCGAATATCCTCAAACTTTAGCATTGAACTTGTTGCCCCGATCAAAGACAAAAAGTCAGCAATCTTTTCTCCCTCTTTTAAATAAGTGATATAGCCGCTACGCCGTTCAGTTTTGCGTGCATTCAAATGATAGTGATTCATCATTTCGCAAATAGAATCATTATGTTCCTCATAGAGTGAATAAATTTCCAAGTGGTAACGACTCGTTTCGGGATTATTCACGGAACCTGTTGCTAAAAAGGCACCGCGTAAATAAGAACGGACAGGGCCATCCGTAGTCAAGAAATCATTGTTCACAGTTTGTTTGATCTGCAAGCCATCAATTATATTCAAGTCATGTAAAACCTCGCTGCTGCCGGAGCGCAGACGAACAATGTATAAATTATTTTTCTTTAACTTCATTTTACGTCTAACGATCAATTCACTCTTGATACCATAAAATTTTTCTAACAACCAATAGATCCTCCGTGCAGTTGCAGGATTTTCGGTTTGAATACTCAACACAAATTGATGATCGATCAAACTTAACGCACCGTTCATACGGATCAATGCCGTCAATTCAGCCTTACCATTTTTAAGATGATTGACCTCTAAAGTAGTCAACTCTTTTTTTACATCACTAGCATAAGACAATACTCCGACCTCCCTTCATTAAAGTGAATAAACTGACTAACAGATTTACCTTAGTTATATCTATCAACGACCCAGGAATTTGGACGACCTGTCAGTCGTATCAGCTCTTCAACGACTTTTTTTCCATTATGAAAAACGCCATGATCTCTGAGTTTCAAAAAATTATCTGAGATCACACGACAATTTTGCTCGCGCAAGCCGGCAAAGTCATATTTGACCTGGTCTAAGATCTCATTATATTTTTGATAATCCATATAATCTTGCGGGACTTCTTCAGTATTTACCAGTACAGTATCCACGAAGTTATCACCCAAATGATTATTTAAAACGCGGACATGATCAGCATCCGTAAACTTCTCAGTTTCACCCTTTTGCGTCATAATATTGCAGATATAGACAACTTCCGCTTGAGTTTCACAAACAGCACGACCAACATTTTCGATCATTAAATTGGGTAAGATACTCGTGAATAAACTACCTGGACCTAATACGATCTGATCTGCCTCCATAATGGCTTTGATCACTTCAGGGCGAGCTTCAGGTTTAGAGCCGTCATTGCTCGTGACCCAGACTTTTTTTATATTTTTCTCAGCAGCAGTGATCTCGGCTTCTCCAGACAAACAAGTGCCATCGCTGAACTCAGCATTCAAAGCCAAGGGAACGCTGGCTGCCGGATAGACCTTGCCGTCGATACGCATCATCTGTGACAGCTTTTGCACGGCGGAAAATATGTCATCACCATTCATCTCTGATAATGCCGCAATAATCAAATTTCCGATCGCATGCCCCGAAAAAAACTGATCTTTGGTATCAAAACGATATTGAAAAATATCTTTATAAATCTGAGGGATATCAGACAAAGCTACTAGAACATTTCTAATATCTCCAGGTGGGACAACATTGATATAATCCCTGATCACGCCAGATGACCCGCCATCATCAGCCACAGTTACCACCGCAGTAATATCAGCATTTTTCTTACGCAGTCCATGTAATACGACCGGCAAGCCAGTTCCTCCCCCGATCACTACTATTTTAGGGCGCTGACCATTTCTATTACAATTACTCATGACCGGTTAACAGTCTCCTTCCGCTTGTTCATGTCGCGGTGTGAGATCCGCACCGGATATTTTTTCTTTAACCGTTTGCCGATCAAGTTAGTCAGTGCCACTGACCGATGTTGACCGCCTGTACAGCCTATCGCGATAACTACACTTGATTTGCCTTCTTTAACATAACCTGGAAGGATCGATTCAAGTAAGTGCGCAAATTGTTCGTAAAAACTTTGGGCACCGATTGAATTCATGACATAATCCTCAACAGGTTTATCCAAGCCCGTTTTACCCTTTAGTTCTGGTACATAATAAGGATTAGGCAGGAAGCGAACATCCATAACGATATCGGCATCGATCGGCAAACCATATTTAAAGCCGAATGACAAAACTTCAATATGAAAAGGAGTTTCCTTGCCGCTTTCAAACGTATGGAATATTTCTTCACGCAACTGTCGCGGAGACAATTTAGTTGTATCAATCACCAGCTGCGCCTGCGTTTTGATTTCAGCCAGTAGTTCCCTTTCCTTAGCAATCCCATCTAACAACCGACCTTCACGAGCTAAAGGATGTGCTCGTCTGGTTTCTTTATACCGAGAAACCAGTTCTTCATTAGATGCATCAAGAAAAACAATTTTTACATTGACAGCTCTTTGATCCTCAATATTATGCAATATCTCAATGATCTGATCATAAAATGAACGCGAACGTAAATCGATCCCCAAAGCAACTTTTTGAATTTTACCAGTATCTTGCAGCAACTCATAAAACTTTGGAATCAATGTCGGTGGCATATTGTCAATGCAAAAATAACCTAAATCTTCAAAACTTTGCATTGCAACTGTCTTACCAGCACCACTCATCCCTGTTAAAATTACTAGTTCAAATTGTTCACTCATTATCGATCCTCCAATTTCAAACATTCTTTCCTAGAATACCACAACAATCCGGGCGTGTCATTAAATATAATCACTTCTTAAACTATTATTTCTTTGTATTTCGCCCGGCAACACAAATTGCATGATAAAATTAAGCCTCTATACCGAAAATATTGAATTTGATTTGATTTCCCGTCGGGGTTGCAGCCAATCCTCCTAGCCCAGTTTCACGAAGTTCTCGCGGCATTCTTTCACCAACATCTTTCATTGCCATGATAACTTCATCAGCTGGGATCGTGTTAGTCAATCCTGCTAAAGCCATATCAGCGGCAGCCAAAGCATTGACTGCACCAACAACATTTCGATCCACACATGGTACTTCAACCAAACCTGCAACCGGATCACAAACCAAACCCAACAAATTACTTAACGAAAATGCAAAAGCCTCCGCAGACTGTTGCGGTGTCCCACCACTAACTTCAACTGCAGCAGCGGCAGCCATTGCAGAAGCACTGCCGACTTCAGCCTGACAGCCGCCTGTCGCGCCAGCGATCGTGGCATGATTAGCCACGATCAAGCCAAAACCGCTAGCACACAATAAAAAGTCGATTTCATTCCTCCGACTTAAATTCAACTTTTTTTCTAATGCAAACAAAACACCCGGCAAAGTTCCAGAAGATCCCGCTGTTGGAGCAGCACAAACAACTCCCATAGCGGCATTGACCTCATTTGTGGCGATCGCATTTTCCATCGCCGTCAAGACTATGTCGCCAGAAAGAGTTTTCCCTCGTTGATGATACTTGGCCAATTTTGCCGCCTGGTGTCCAGTCAAACCCGTTTTTGACGCAACACCGTTTCCAGTCAAGCCTTTACTTGCTGCCAAGCTCATTGCTGTCAACTGTTCGCTCATTTGCTTTATGATCTCTTCGGCCGTTTTACCAGAATATGTACTTTCTTGTTCGAGCATCAGCTTTGCGATGGTTACACCGCGTTGTTGAGCAGTTTGCACTATTTCAGCAATACTTTGATACATTTTTTTCTCCTTACTCATAAACAAATTAAATTGTCACAATATTTTTGAATTTTTCTTTCGAGATCATTAACTGGCATTTCTTTTAAATTAAGGGCATATAAATTTTCCCATTCCGCAAAATGACAAAAGTTTTGTGCAGTGACGATCGATCCCATATCAGATAACTTTTCTAAGATCTTGACTAGTGATCGAGGAGAACACTTAAACAAGATGACTGGAAGTGAACCAGGCAATTCAATGTTATATCCATCAAGTTCGATCTGCTTGACCTCGATTTTTCCTCCCCCAATAGAACAACCACAAAGAAAAATCTTGTTTTTGCCGTCACTCAATGTAATTGCAGCCGTGTTCGGGTGGCCGATCGGACTTGGTTCACTTAATTCATTGATCTGCAAAGAGATGGCTTGTGCTTTGATTATTTCTAGGGAGTTCGCAAGTGCCGGATTATCTGCATCCATTCCAAGGATCCCTCCCACTATTGCAAGATCAGTTCCGTGGCCGACATGTGTTTTGGCAAAAGATTCATAGTAATCAATTCTTATTTTTTGTGGTCTATTCTTTAAAAGCTGCCCTGCTTTCTTGCCAAGTTTAGCCGCTCCTGCTGTATGCGAACTTGACGGTCCGACCATGACCGGCCCCACTATATCAAAAATACTCTGATATTTTTCCTCCATTTTTACACCTCTGGCAACAATTATATTCATGGTATATTTTGTTCATGATGAGCTCAGTTACTCAAGCTCCGAAAACGAACTTTTTCACAGCTTGAACGTTCTTCTCAATTATATATTTTTTGCGTTCATTAGAAAACCTTCGCTGCAAAATCAGAAATAAAAAAAGACTCAGGAGATCCCTTGAGTCAAATTTTACTTGTTATTCAACAACTTTACGTTCATATGGATCTGAAGAAATGCCTTCAGATAAGATTTTTTTAGCCCACTCTTGAGCTGAGAACAAGGAATGGTCACGATAGTTCCCACAGCTCTTAATATCAGTTCCTTGAACATCATCCCATGATGCTTGAGAAATATCTTCCAAGGACTTCTTCAAAGCTGTTGCCACTTCAACGGTGTCATGTTCACCCCAAGTAATCAAATGAAATCCTGTCCGGCAGCCAAATGGAGAACAATCGATCACACCATCCATATAGTCACGCAAGTAGCCTGCTAACATGTGCTCGATAGTATGCAATCCTGCAGTAGGAATAGCATTTTCATTAGGTTGAACCAAGCGCAGATCGTAATTAGCGATCTTATCACCTTTGGCGCCTTCTTCAGTAGTGATCAAACGAACATAGGGAGCTTTAACAGCTGTATGGTCCAATGTAAAACTTTCAACTTTTGCCAAAATGATCTCTCCAATCTTCAAATAAATATAAATCAACTTTAGCAGTTTCACTGTAAAATGCAAGTTATCTACCTGCAAAAGTATCAATTAGCTATTCATGCTTGCTCTTTTCTAAAACGCCTTTTAAATACTGACCGGTATAACTTTCTTTACAATCAGCAACCTCTTCTGGCGTACCGGTCACAACGATTTGACCTCCGCCTTCTCCGCCTTCAGGTCCCAGATCGATAAGATGATCAGAAGTTTTGATCACGTCTAAATTATGTTCGATCACTAAAACGGTGTTTCCTTTATCAACCAATCTTTGTAAAACGGTCAACAAATTTTTAACGTCTTCTGTGTGCAGACCAGTTGTAGGTTCATCTAAAATATAAAATGTTTTGCCGTTTGATTTACGGTGTAATTCAGATGCAAGTTTCATTCGCTGAGCCTCGCCGCCAGATAAGGTAGTGGCCGGCTGGCCCAGTTTCACATAGCCTAATCCAACATCCATAATAGTTTGCAGCTTACGTTTGATCTTAGGAATAGGTTCAAAGAAAGCCAAGGCCTCTTCCACAGTCATATCTAAGATCTCAGAAATATTTTTACCCTTATACTCGATTTCCAAAGTTTCCGAATTAAAACGTGTACCATGGCAAACTTCACATGGCACATAGACATCTGGTAAGAAGTTCATCGCAATTTTAATGATCCCGTCACCTTTGCAAGCTTCACAACGTCCGCCTTTAACGTTAAAACTAAACCTGCCCTTACTATAACCGCGCATTTTTGCCTCGTTTGTTTGAGCAAACAAAGCTCTCACATCGTCAAATACACCGGTATAAGTGGCCGGATTACTCCGTGGTGTCCGTCCGATCGGTGACTGATCAATATCGATAACTTTTTCCAACGAATCAAAGCCAGAGATCTTCTTGTATTTCCCTGGTTTTTCAGAATTACGTGTTAACTTTTGTGCTAAAGCACGTTTTAAAATCATGTTGACCAAAGTTGATTTACCAGAACCTGAAACACCAGTCACAGTTATAAACTTACCCAAGGGAAAGTCAACTGTGATGTCTTTTAAATTATTTTCACTGGCACCAGTAACCGTAACAACTTTGCCATTACCTTGCCGGCGTTTTTTAGGAACCGAGATATAACGTTTGCCAGCCAGATATTGTCCCGTAATTGATTTAGCAGATCTTTCGACCTGTTTAGGTGTCCCGCTAGCCATAACTTGTCCGCCGTTAACACCAGCACCAGGGCCAATATCCACAATATAATCCGCAGCACGCATCGTATCCTCATCGTGCTCAACTACTATTAAAGTATTACCCAGATCACGCATTTTTTTCAGTGAAGCGATCAAACGGTCATTATCTCGTTGATGCAGACCGATCGAAGGCTCATCTAAGATATACATAACCCCTGAAAGGTTAGAACCGATCTGAGTTGCCAAGCGGATCCGTTGCGCTTCACCACCAGACAAAGTCCTGGCCGACCGACTCAAAGTCAAATAATCCAAACCAACGTTTTGCAAAAATGACAGCCGATCTTTAATTTCTTTCAGGATCGGCTGCGCGATCTGCTGATCTTGCTTTGAGAAGGTTAATCCAGCAAAAAAGCCCAGTGAATCGCCAATCGCATAATCAGAAACCTCACCAATATGCTTGCCACCGATCTTGACTGACAGAGCTTTGCGGTTTAAACGATAGCCATGACAAGTCTGACAAGTTAAACTTGTCATATATTTTCTCATAACATCACGGGTAAAATCACTGTTCGTTTCACGATAACGACGTGAAACATTGTTGACTACACCCTCAAATTGCATGTCTAAGTCACGCTTACCGCCAAAGTCATTTTCAAAGGTAAAATGGAAAGTTTTGCTACCCGCTCCATACAAGACAGTCTTTTGTTGCTTTTTTGGCAACTTTTTGAATGGAGTATCCAAATCGATCCCAAATGTTTCGCAAGCTTCAGCCAGCAAAGTCGGGTAATATTGGGAGCTGATCGGATTCCAAGGTGCTAAAGCGCCCTCCCTTAAAGTTTTGTCTTTATCTGGCACTACCAAATCAACATCCACTTCAAGTTTAACGCCTAATCCGTCACAATCAGGGCAAGCACCAAATGGAGCATTAAAAGAAAACAAGCGTGGTTCTAATTCACCGATCGTAAACCCACAATAAGGACACGCAAAATTCTCTGAAAATTGAATGGTCTCACCATCGATCACATCAGCGTATGCATAACCCCCAGACAAGCGCAACGCCGATTCAAATGAATCAAAAAGCCGGGACCTGACAGTTGGTTTGACAACGATTCGATCCACAACGACTGAGATAGAATGCTTAATGTTCTTATCCAGCTCCAATGTTTCTTCAACATCATGGGATTCTCCATCAACGATCAGTCTGACAAAACCCTCACGCTTGATCTTTTCGAAGACCTTTTTATGTTGCCCCTTTTTTTCACGAACGACAGGTGCCAAGACCTGCAGCTTAGTTCTTTCTGGTAGAGATAATACCCGATCCACCATTTGTTCAGGTGATTGGCTGGTGATCTTATGACCATCATTTGGACAAATCGGTGTCCCAACACGTCCCCATAAAAGACGCAAATAATCATTGATCTCAGTCACAGTTCCCACAGTTGACCGAGGATTTTTAGAAGTTGTCTTTTGGTCGATCGATATTGCCGGAGATAAACCGTCGATCGAATCAACATCTGGTTTGTCCATTTGTCCTAAAAATTGCCTAGCATATGCTGACAGACTTTCCACGTAACGGCGTTGTCCTTCAGCGTATAAGGTATCAAAGGCCAGTGAACTCTTACCTGAACCAGACAGCCCAGTCATAACGACCAATTTATTTTTGGGAATAGCAACATCAATGTTTTCTAAATTATGCGCCCGTGCGCCATGGATCACAATTTTATCCTGTGCCAATCTCTCTCCCTCTTTCAAACATTTATCTATTAACAGCAAATAAGCAAACTATCTAACTGATCTGTGCTTTTAATTCCAAAATAGTATCACGTAAAGTTGCTGCGTCTTCAAAGTTAAGCTGTTTTGACGCTTGCCTCATTTGATTTTCTAAGCTCTCGATCATTTCTTTTTGGTCTGACTTCTTCATGTTTGAGAAATCAACTCCCTCAGATTCCTTCTTCTTATCATTAACAGGCAATACTCCAGAGATCGAAGCCCGAATATCTTTTTTAATGGTCTGAGGAATAACACCATGATCTTTATTATATTTTTGTTGGATCTCACGACGTCTCTGAGTTTCATCCATCGCTCTTTGCATTGAATCAGTCACATTATCTGCATACAAAATAACATGTCCATGCTCATTTCTAGCAGCCCGTCCGATAGTTTGGATCAAAGATCTTTCATTACGTAAGAACCCTTCTTTATCTGCATCTAAAATAGCTATCAAAGAAACCTCAGGAACATCGATCCCTTCACGCAGCAAATTAATTCCTACTAAAACATCAAACTTACCCAAACGCAAGTCACGAATGATCTCAGTTCTTTCTAAAGTCTTGATATCCGAATGAAGATATTTGACCTTGATCCCTAATTCCTTAAAGTAATCAGATAAATCTTCAGCCATTTTTTTAGTCAAGGTAGTTACAAAGACACGTTCTTTTCTTTCAACCCGTTTATTGATCTCCGCGACCAGATCTTCCATTTGCCCTTCAGTTTTTCGCACCTCAACTTCTGGATCCAACAAACCAGTTGGCCGAATGATCTGTTCGACCACATCATCAGTCTGTTCATGTTCATATGGACCTGGAGTCGCAGACATGTAAACGATTTGGTTGACATGTTTTTCGAATTCAGCTAGTTTTAGCGGTCGATTATCAAGCGCACTTGGTAATCGAAAGCCATAATCGACCAGCATTTGTTTCCGAGAACGGTCACCATTATACATACCACGCACCTGTGGCATAGTAACGTGAGATTCATCAACAACGATCAAAAAATCTTTTGGAAAGAAATCAAGCAGTGTAAATGGCGGCTCTCCAGGTTTGCGTCCATCCATATGGCGTGAATAATTCTCGATTCCTGAACAATAACCCATTTCTTTCAACATTTCAACGTCATAAGTAGTCCGTTGTTCCAAACGTTGAGCTTCCAACAATTTATTGTCAGCCTTCATCTCGGCGGTCCTATCTTTTAATTCCTCTTCAATACCACTAACGGCTTCTTCCATTCGTTCCTCGTTAGTCATAAAGTGGGTAGCCGGAAAGATGGCTACGTGATCACGATCACCCAATATCTCACCAGTTAATGGATCGACCTCACGAATTCGATCGATTTCGTCACCAAAGAACTCGACTCTTAAAGCACGCTCATCGTGAGAAGCTGGGAAAATTTCCACAACATCACCACGAACACGAAAACGACCACGTTGAAAATCGATGTCGTTGCGCTCAAATTGAATATCCACTAGTTGACCCAACAAACGGTCACGTTCTATCTCTTGACCAACACGTAACGAAATCGTGTGAGCTTTATATTCCGACGGATCACCTAATCCGAAGATAGAAGAAACTGAGGCAACAACGATCACATCGTTTCTTTCTAACAAAGAACTTGTGGCTGAATGCCGCAACTTATCGATCTCGTCATTGATACTTGAGTCTTTCTCAATATACGTATCACTTGAGGGCACATAAGCTTCCGGTTGGTAATAGTCATAATAACTTACAAAATATTCGACAGCATTATTAGGAAAGAACTCTTTAAACTCACCATATAATTGCCCCGCTAATGTTTTATTGTGCGCTAATACCAGTGTTGGCTTATTAACATTCTTAATTACATTTGAAATAGTAAAAGTTTTACCTGTCCCTGTCGCGCCCAATAAAATCTGTGCTTTTTCGCCATTCTTGATTCCAGTGGTCAATTCATCGATTGCTTGAGGTTGGTCACCAGTCGGTTGATACTTTGAAACAAGTTCAAATTCATGATCATCTTGTCTTTCGATCACCATAGATCCCCCCGATCATTCTCCGTTTCAGGCCAAAGCCAGCAATGTATATTGTAGCATACCGAACATGTTTTCGCTATATTTTTGATTGACTTTACTTGTTTTATAGTAGACTTGCAAATAGCAGAAGGCGGCGCTTGCTCAACTTCCACGTTGCAAAGTTAAAAGCGTCTTATACCGTGAAGATCCGTGGCCTTCTCCTTCTATACGCCATGATTTGCTCTTCATGTATAAAAATAGAGATGAAGCAACAACTCCACCCCTAAAGTTTGGCTCATCAAAATAACAAACTAATGACTTGCTGTTGTTTTCCTCTCAAGTCAATCTATCCTAAATCGCCAAGCTATTAAATTTACTGATCATTCATTAACAAATTGATCAATTGCTTTTTCAAAATCAGCCCGTTTTTGTTGAGCTTTTTCATTTGTATCTGCTTGTGTACCAATATAAAACTTGATCTTTGGTTCAGTACCTGAAGGACGAATAGCGATCCAAGTTCCATCTTCTAATAGGTACTTCAGAACATTAGCTTCAGGAAGTTCGATCGTTTCGATCGTTCCATCCGCAAATTTCTTTTCAGACTTAGCAAAATCTTCCATCGCGGTAACTGAATAACCTGCAAACGAAGTTGGTGCTTCATCACGAAACTTAGCCATCAAGCTTTCGATTTGAGCAGCACCTTCTATCCCATCAAATGTCCGTGAGATAGTCTTTTCAGCGAAATACCCGTACTCTTTAAATAAATCTTGCAAGCCGTCATAAAGATTTTTACCTTGTTCACGATAGAAAGCAGCAACTTCCGCTAACATTACCAAAGATTGAATAGCATCTTTGTCGCGCACGAAGGGTTTGATCAAGTAGCCATAACTTTCTTCAAAGCCAAACATGAAGTTCTGACTATTATTTGCCTGAAAATCCTTGATCTGTTCAGCGATAAATTTAAAGCCTGTCAGCACATTGATCATTCGTGCATGATGTTTTTCAGCAATTTTTGTTGCAAATTCGCTAGAAACGATCGATTTAACAACAGCAGCATTTTCTGACAAACTACCATCTTTTTCATGTGCGATCAAAATGTAATTCAACATTAATGCGGCAATCTGGTTACCAGTCAATAATTGATATTCACCATCCGGCTGACGAACAGCTGCACCTAAACGGTCTGCATCTGGGTCAACAGCGATCAAAAGATCAGCATTTTGTTCTTGACCTAACTTGATCGAAAGGTCAAAAGCTGCAGCATCTTCTGGGTTGGGCTTTTTCACTGTTGGGAAATCACCATCAGCAATAGCCTGTTCCGGAACCATCGTGAAATTTTTGAAACCTGCTTGGCGCAAAGCTTTTTCGCCGAGCATTGCCCCTGTGCCATGTAAGGGGCTAAAAATCAATTTCATGGTTTGGCCCTCTTTTTCGACTAATTCATTATTGATAGTAACGTTTTTGATTTCAGCCAAGTATGCCTGGTCAACTTGGTCACCGATCACTTCTAACATCTTATCAGAAATCAATTTGTCTTTATCAGCAACCTTGATCGCAAAAAGATCATCAGCCTGACGAATATACTTGGTGATCAAGTCAGACTCTTTAGGAGGCATTTGTGCGCCATCTTCTCCATATATCTTATAGCCATTATATTCTTTGGGGTTGTGGCTAGCAGTGATCATGATCCCGGCATAAGTGTGTAAGTGCCGGACCGTAAAGGATAGTTCTGGTGTTGGACGTAAGCTTTCAAACACAAAAGATTTGATACCATGTGCACCCAAAACCTTAGCCGATTCATATGCAAATTCTTGTGAATGATGTCTAGAATCATAACTAATAGCAACTCCGCGTTTCTTAACGTCATCGTTTAATGTGTCCATAAAAGATGCTAATCCTTCAGTTGCCTGGCGTACTGTGTAGATGTTCATGCGGTTGATTCCTGCGCCCAAAACGCCACGCATCCCGGCAGTCCCAAATTCAAGCGGGGCATAAAAAGCGTCTTCCAACGCATCCTTATCTCCAGCCAAACCATCTAATTCTTTTTTTAAACTTGATTCTAAATCATTATTATTTTTCCAGACTTTATAAGTGTCTTCCCAGCTCATGCTTTCCACTCCTTGTAAAAATTATGTCTTTCAAGTATAAGTATAACTATTCACGTCACTTATTACCACTCAAAACTAAGGCGTTTTCTGGGAGTGTCAAGAAGTTTGTGTAAATGAAAATCCCTTCTCCTGGCAAAATAAAGTATTAATCGAAAAGTGATTCTAACGTGTCTTTGACTTGACCAAATCCGCGATGGCTACGATTGAAGTACTTTTCGTTATAGCTTATGACTTGAACTCCAATGAAATTGTCTAAAGATTTTTCGTTTGGAAATTGTTCCTTTGGTTTGGTCTTGCGTTTGATTCTTTTGTTCAGTGATTCTAAGATATTGGTTGAATAAATTGTTGGTCGAATGGCCGGGGGAAAACTCAGGAAAGCTAATAGTTCATTTTCAATGGATTTAAGTTGCTGGATCAGATTGGAATACGATTTCCCCCATGCACCATAAAAATCATTTAAGATCTTGTGTGCTGCAGTTACATCGGTCGCTGAATGCAACTCTTTAAAGTCATTTAAGATCGCCTCACGATCTTTTAAACGCACATGCGAACCAATATTGCGCATAACATGTACTAGGCATCTTTGAAATTTAGCTTTCGGGAAAGCGTGCAATAATGCTGGCTGCAGACCAACCATTCCATCTGCAATGATCAACTGGACTTGTTCTAATCCACGTTTTTTAAGATCTTCTGCCATTTCTGACCAAACTCCTGTATTTTCACTTGGAGCGATTCGATAATCAAGAACTTCTTTGATGCCGACAGATGTAATACCTAAAGCAATATAGACCGCTTCTCTTTGAACTGAATCGCGGCGCAAAGGTAAGTAAGTTGCATCTAAGAAAAGACAAACATAGTTTGCCTTAATAGTTCGTTGATGAAAAGCTTCAATCTGTTTTGTTACCTGAGCAGTGATATTAGAAACAGTACTAGGTGAATAATAAGAGCCATACATTTTTTCAATCAAATCTGCAATTTCACGGGTCGTAACGCCCTTGGAATAAAGCTGAATGATTGTTGTTTCTAAAGCGTCCTGACGACGAGAATAAGCTGGAAGCAGGTGGTTATGAAAATGGCCTTTACGGTCACGCGGCACAGCAATTTTCAACTTACCATATTCAGAGTCAATTAAACGATAATACTGGCCATTACGAGAATTGCCAGTATTAAAGCCACTGCGGTCATAAGGATCATAACCAAGTAAGGCAGTCAGTTCAGCTTGCAAGATGTGATTAATAGCCGTTTCGAGTTGTTGACGAAAAAGTTCTTTAACATCGCCATTTGACAATAGAGTTTTGGTTAGATTTTTGGTAAACTGATCCATGGGGAATCCCTCCGTTTTGGTTTGATTTGGATGATTTAATCATACGGGGAAGGGATTCCCTTTTCAACAGGACTTTTATTCATTTACACAAACTATTTTATACTCTCCGTTTTCTCCTTAAGTCCGCCAATTATATGAGTTTTGCTAACTTAAATCTTGTATTTAAAAGCTGTTTTTCAATCTTAACTGTAACACACTGCATGAATTTTGAAGCAAATTTTTCAAGGTTTACCAAAAAATAAAACCTAGAAGTTGGACACAAAGCGGATCTTTGATTTCAAAAATATATATTTCTGCTCCTCTTGCGGGCTGTATTGTTATCTGGAAATTTAAACATCTTGTTGTCATTATTAGTTTGCTCGACTTTGCGTCACATTTCCACTTGTGTGACTTACTTTGCCCGACTTTGCGTCTCATTTCCACTTGTAACACTTACTTCACCCGACTTTGCGTCTCATTTCCGCTTGTGTGACTTACTTTGCTCGACTTTGCGTCACATTTCCGCTTGTAACACTTACTTCGCCTGAGTTTGTGTCACATTCCCACTTGTAACACTTACTTCGCCTGAGTTTGCGTCACATTTTCTCTTGTGTGACTTACTCCGCTCGACTTTGCGTCACATTCCCACTTGTAACACTTACTTCGCCTGAGTTTGCGTCACATTTCCACTTGTAACACTTACTTCGCCTGAGTTTGCGTCACATTCCCGCTTGTAACACTTACTTCACCCGACTTTGTGTCACATTTGCCAAATCTACTAGGATAACACAATGATCCTAATAAAAAACGACCGCACCCCATCATCAAATGAGGCACAGCCGTCCTAAAAATAAGCTGGAGAAAGCGCTGATTAACTTCTCTAGCTCATTTTCACACTAAGAACTAACTTTATCCAAGCTCTCAGGAATTTCTTTTGCTCATATTATTTAGCAGGAACCTTATCTTGCAATGATTGGAGATAATTAAAGGCTTCTTGTCCAGCGATACCACCATCGCCAACCGAAGTAGTGATCTGACGAAGATCCTTCTGCCGAACATCACCAACTGCAAAAATTCCCGGCACACTCGTCTTCATTTTTTCATCAGTCTTGATCCATCCTTTATCGTCAGTAATACCTAAGTCTAAGAAAGGTTGGGTCATTGGCTGATTACCAACATAAATAAAGACCCCATCGACATCTTTAACACTATCCTCGCCGGTTTTTTTGTTGTGTGTCTGAACTCCAGTGACCTTTTGTCCATCACCTAAAATTTCTGTGACAATTGTATCCCAAGTAAAACCGATTTTATCGTTAGCAAATGCGCGATCCTGTAAAATCTTTTGGGCACGCAATTGATCTCTGCGATGAATAATATTGACCGCCGACGTCATTTGAGAAAGATCCCCGCCTTCTTCAACAGCAGAATCTCCCCCGCCAATCACAGCAACTGGTTTGTTCTTAAAGAACGCACCATCACAAACTGCACAGTATGAAACACCGCGACCACTATAATCATCTTCACCCGGAACTCCCAGTTTTCGATATTCTGAACCCGTAGCAATGATCAATGCCTGTGTTTCATAGACATCACTATCTGTGGTGATAGTCTTTAAACCGTCGGCTGCAACAGAAACACTTTCAACACTTCCATAGGCATATTCCGCGTCAAACTGGGTAGAACTTTGGTACATTTTTTCAGCCAGATCTGGTCCTAGAATTGACTTAAAACCAGGGTAATTCTCGACCTCTGCCGTATTGTTCATTTGACCGCCATAAATGCCACGGTCTAACATCAAAACAGATAAATTAGCCCGAGAAGCGTACAAAGCAGCTGTCATTCCACCTGGTCCAGCACCGATAACTATCACATCATAACTTTTTGCCATTAGCCATTCCTTCCTTCTCTTTTACCATGTATCCATATTAGCTTACTTTTTGTAAGCTGTCTAGTAAAACACTCACTTTTATTTTTCTTGGTCTTGTTTTGCAAAAGACTGTTGTCCATCAAGATACCATGGAGCATAAGGCTGCCAATATCTACGGTGTAATAACCATAAAATTGAACCAATAAACAGTGCAAGCGATAACCACTGAGAAACACGCAACGGGCCGAGCATCAAACTATCTGTCCGCATTCCTTCTACAAAAAAACGGCCAAATGAGTACCAGATCACATAACCGAAAAAGACTTCTCCTTGTTTGAACAAGTGGTTTTTTCGTCTTAATAGTATTAAGATAACAAATCCTAAAACATCCCAAACCGATTCGTACAAAAATGTCGGCTGGTAATAAATACCATTAATGTTCATCTGATCAATAATAAAATGAGGTAAATGCAAATTTTGTAAAAAATTCAAACTTGTAGCTCTTCCGTGAGCTTCCTGATTCATAAAGTTACCCCAGCGGCCAATTCCTTGCGCTAAAATCACATTGGGAGCAATCACATCCAAAAAAAGCCAACTTGAGATCTGCTGATGGCGGCAATAAACTAGCAGGACTAACACAGCTGCGATCAAACTACCATAAATCGCGATCCCGCCATCCCAGATCCGATAAATTTCGCCTGGGTTAGCCAGATAATATGGCCACTCAAAGATTACGTAATAAAGTCGCGCACCGATCAAGGAAAACGGTAAAGCCCACAAAAGAAAATCATAAAAATAGTCATCTTTCAAACCGCGTTTCTGACCTTCTTTAACAGAAAGTGCCGCAGCCAAAATAACTCCACAAGCAATGATCACACCGTACCAACGGATCTCAAAAGGTCCAAATTTTAGCGCAATCGGATTCAAGGCACCCAACACAAGATCCATACATTAATTATCTCCTTACATTAGATTAAGACCAAACTACTCTGAAGCTCAATAATTTAGTCTTGCCATAAATATTTTAATTTCAATTGGACATTAACTTAATTATTGAGCGAATTTTTTTTGATCAACCGATTTAGATTATCCTCAAACTTCTGTGTTGCATCATACCCCATTGATTTTGCCCGGAAGTTCATAG
Organism: Ligilactobacillus acidipiscis; assembly: GCF_900116935.1. NCBI lineage: Bacteria > Bacillati > Bacillota > Bacilli > Lactobacillales > Lactobacillaceae > Ligilactobacillus > Ligilactobacillus acidipiscis. The sequence continues at coordinate 921,477 of NZ_LT630287.1, read as the reverse complement.
CGGCCGATTCAATTATAATGGCCATATTCCGACCAACTTTAACCGGAATATTGATCTTAGGCAGGGATACACCGAATAGTTCATATTGCTGTTCACCACTACCCAAGCGGTCATATTGCTTATCAGCGGACCAGTTTTCCAAATTAACGATCACCGAGATATTAGAGTTTTGTCGTACTGAGCCGGCACCAAAAAGATTCATGACATCAATAATACCAACTCCGCGGATCTCAAGCAAATGATTGAGAATTTCAGGGGCTTCACCGACCAAAGTACGCTCATCTTGCTGGTAGATCTCCACACGATCGTCCGCAATCAGGCGATGTCCACGCTTGATAAGTTCCAGAGCAGTTTCAGACTTCCCTACCCCAGAATCTCCTGTGATCAAAACTCCCAAGCCATAAATATCCATCAAAACACCGTGTACTGAACGACGTTCTGATAACTTCGCCTGCAAAAAATCAGTCAAACGTGAAGATAAACGAGTAGTAGATAACTTGGATCTTAAAATCGGAATACTGTGTCTTTTACTGGCTTCTTCCAGTTCAAGCGGCACAGGCAAAAAACGAGACACCAAGAAACACGGGGTATTTTTACCGCACATCTTGTCCATGATCCGAGCTCGTTCGTCTTTCTTCATTTTATGTGAATAAGAGATCTCAGTCATTCCTAACAGCTGGATCCGTTCGGCTGGATAATAATCAAAGTATCCTGTCATTTCTAATCCTGGTCGTGAGATATCACTAGTCACAATATAGCGCGAATCCAAATTAACTCCCCCACTATAAACTACCAGGTCACATTCCTCGACTAATTCTTGTACACTGACTTTATTCAAATTGAAACCTCCCACAGACATCTATTATCTTATGTAAAAATAAGGGAAAGACCATTGCTTCCCCTTATTGAAAATAGACTAATTCTTTTCTACAACCATTATACAGTTTTTATAGTGAAAAGCGATCAGTCACGATCAAGTTTACTAAACTAACGATCAGCGAAACCAGAAAGGCACTACCAAAGCTTGAAAAGCTAAAAACTGTACTCCCCACAAAATAAGACGTCATTTCCAAGATAAAAGCATTGATAAAAAGATAGAAAAAACCCAAAGTCAACATAGTGATCGGAAGTGACAAAATCACAAGAATGGGTTTCACAAAAGCATTTAACAAGCTTAAAACTACCGCTGCCAGCACTGCGATCCATAAATTAGCGACATGAAACTGATTTGGAAGCAATCCTGCTGCAGCAACAAATATCAAAGCATTAACTAAAACACGTTTAATGAAATTCAATTGCTCTTCCTTTCATGTGCATCATGTAATACTTTTCGCCCAGTTTGCGACTGAGTGGAATGCGAGTTATTCCTCATCTTTGCACCAGGATCAACATTGTGGAAAAATGAGGACCATGTCCCTCCCGCAGTTTCTTGCGGTATTGCCAAATATAATATCAAGTAGATCCCAACAGGTAAAATTGCCAGTCGGGGGATCAAAGAACAAATCAAAGTAAAGATCAAATACCCGATCCGTACGTATTTTGATTGAATATCAAAATATTCGGCAATTCCTCCACAAACACCTGCCAAAAAGCGATCAGACGATGAACGGCGTATTTTTTTCTTCAAAAAATCATTCCTCCAAAAATTATTAATGTCATTTTTACAGTACTTACAAAATAGCTATTTATCTAAATTCAGCTTTTACGGGTACTCTAACATAAATTTTACATGCTTATGATTTTGACTGCAATATTTGTGTTTCTACTACGTTTAGATTTAAGAAATAATTAGTTATTTTCGCTAATTAGCGGCAAAATAACTGTGAATGTTGTCCCAATATTCAACTGGCTATCAACTTTGATTTGTCCAGACAAAACCTCAACATACTCTTTGACGATCGCCAAGCCTAGACCAGTACCATCCACCTCTTTACTGCGAGAAGTATCAGCACGATAAAATCTCTCAAAAATACGTCCTTGTTGTTCACTGGTCATACCGATCCCTGTATCCGAAACTTGAAACTGCCATTTATTTTCAAGAGTTTTTGCCGTGACAGTTATTTTTCCACCAACTTTGTTATATCTGACTGCATTTTGCACCAAATTACTCAATATATATTTGAGTTTGCCGGGATCAGCCTGCACTTTCATTTTTGCCGGCACCTTATTCAAAACAACAACTTGTCGTTCATCGAGCAAAGAATCATAAGCTAGAGCACATTCAGAAACAAGTTGTGAAAACTGAATCTCTTTAAAGTCCACTTCCATATTTGTCCCGATCCGTGAAAGTGACAAAATATCATTGATCAGATCCTTTAGTCTTAAACTTTGATTATAAATTATGTCTACAAATTTATTAGCTGCGCCAGGATCTTCAAGCGCACCGTTTTTCAAAGTTTCACTAAAACCAGCGATCGAGGTAACTGGGGTTTTTAGTTCATGGCTAACATTGCTGACAAAATCATTTTGCATACGTTCGATCTGCTTTTGTTCAGTAACATCATCGATCATTAACATCACAAAAAAGTGATGGCCACTGACCGGTATGAAAACTACATTAACATTTAAAATCTTCGTTTGTTCAGCCAAATTGACCTTGATCTCGGCTCGTTGATCTTGTTTAGTCCGAAACGTTTCTTCTACGGTTTTTACAATATCAAATTCCGCCAAAGCCGAGTAATATAGTTCGTGGACCATATCAAGCTCGTGTTCCATAATATCATCCAAATAATGATTACTAAGGTAAATTTCACGATCCTGATCAATGACCATCACACCGATCGGTACATATTCTAACAGGCCTAAATAACCCCTCTTTTGCCGATTATAATCTTTAAAAAGACTTTGTGTCATGCTTTGAACGTGGTTAACGGCCTGACCTAAGTCGTAAAGTTCACTTTGTTTATCCACCAGAACGTGACCAGTCTTTTGTTCTTGAGTAACTTCCTCTAATTTCTTAGTAAAAAGTTTGAGTAAGTTATTTTCACGCCGTCTTTCCAAATATTCAACTATCAGAATCAACAAAATGACCAGCAAAACAGCGAAAATTATCCAGGCCAAATGTAAATCATCCGCTGCTTTTCTTAAAGTCTTTCCTGCAAATTTTGCATAAAGACTCCAAGTTAACAGTACAGCTGATCCACCTGCTATTAAACGATTAAAAACTTGTCTGATCCTCATTTAGTTTCCCTTCAAATTTGTAACCAAACCCCCGAACAGTTTGAATGTTAGTCGGATGACTAGGATCATGTTCTATTTTTTCACGTAAATGGCTAACGTGCATGTCAACCATTCTTGTTTGTCCAACATAATCGTAACCCCAAACTCCGTTTAATAGTTTTTCCCGACTTAACACACGATCTGGTCGCTTCACAAAATATGCCAACAACTCAAACTCCTTGGGCGTCAAAGAGATCTGTTTGCCTGCAACACTGACAGTGTAATTGGACAGGTCGATCGAGAAATCTGTAAATTGATATAGTTCACTTTGTTCATCATTTTTTTCGTTCTGTGCAGGTTCGACCCGTCGACCGATCGCTTTGATCCGTGCAATCACTTCTCTAGGTGAAAAAGGTTTAGTAATATAGTCATCCGCACCAAGCTCAAGGCCGATGATCTTATCTGTTTCTTCATCGCGCGCAGTCAGCATAATGATCGGAGTGGCAACCTTTTCTTGTCGTAGTTTCTTAGTAACTTCGATCCCATCAAGTTTAGGCAACATAATATCTAATAAAATCAGATCAAAAGTAGAAGAAAGAGCAAGGTTAAACGCTTGTTGCCCATCTGTTGCAGTTTGCACTTCAAATCCTTCTTTTTTCAAATTATATTCTAGTAAGGTTAAAATGGCTTGGTCATCATCAACAACTAATATCTTTTTCAATTAAGCTCTCCCTTTCATTGAAACAATATTAACCCAATTTCATGTGGGCCATCTTCGTATATCGCGCTTTCTGTAATTTTTAAGTCGCCTTCAAATGTTCTGATCCGCAAATGACAATAAGCAGAATTTTTTTGCAGTGCTGCATATAATTCCGACTCATTTTTTACCTCTTCATCATTACAATCTAAGATTATGTCTCCCTTTTGGACCCCCATCTTCGCAGCTGGAGTATCAGGTATCACAGCAATCACCCTAACACCATCGTTAGTTTCAACATACCAGCGTTTGCCTTTTGCGTCCAAACGTTGGCGCTGAAAATAATAGTAAAGAGCCAGGCCCCCGATAAAAAGCAACCCCAGCAGTGAAGCTATCGGATAAAACGCACTTATAACCGCCACAATGATACTACAGATCCCTAATGTAATAGATTGTTTATAGAAATTATCTAAAATAACTTGAGGCTCTTCTTTAAAGACTTTCAAAGAAGCCGCAACCAACAACGGCAAAATAAAAAGCCCAAATGAATGCCCGTTAAATGATAATACCGGCCAAAAACTCCACTGGCTCTCAAAGACATTTGTCGGTACAAGAACTATTAAGGGAATAACGCTAAATTCTTTCCAGTTATAAAAAGCAACTCTTCTGCCTCTTTTACCACTTTTAACTTTGGGTGTAAACCATGTACTTTTATTGTAATGTAATAAAAATGCTCTAATAATAAAATATATGCCCAACAGCAATAAACCACTAGCAGACAACATACTTCCAGAAAATGAGAGTGCGAAGGTACCTAAAGAAAAACTGGTTAAATTTGTTAAATTCAAAAGATTGGTCAGTAAAACCGCAAGCCACAGTGCAGCTAAACTTAAATCGCCCAGTGGTAACAATAACACTGCCAAAATTGCCACTGCTTCTATGAATACGATCGTGCCAAATGTCAACATCAAACCAGCTAGTAAAGAAATAATACTTCCGACCACTAAACCAAAAATAGCGGTTTTCAAAAAATGGCGTCCTTCATAAAAATCACGATCGATCGCTATTCTAAAGAAACGCCGCTCTTTGGCCAATCGTTGCCGATAAACAATGACTGCCATTATTATCCCTACCCAAACTAAAGGCTGTATTAAATACGTCAAAATGATCTTCCAAAATTCCACGATCAGGCCTCCCCATCTTCAAAAAAGTATATTAGGTGCTTTGAAGATTTTTTGATCCTTTGCTTCAAAATTTAGATGTTAGTCCTAGACTGACTATTAAACTCAAATACACTATGTACTATCCTTTAAGTATATCAATTTAACCTAATTAAAACAAAAAAGTATGCACTAAATTGCCTCAGAACTTCTTTCTACCAAAAAAGAACTTGACTCATTGCTTTTAAACAAGCCAAGTTCTTTAAAATAGATATTAATTTTTTAGCTTCAAAAAACGTCCCATTGATAATCCAGCACCAAGTGCACCGATCCCAATACCGATCACAGCCAATAGTAAATCGATCTCTACCAAGAAAGTATGTGGTGTTAGCAAAGCCATATTTGTACTACGCAATGATCCTGAAATCACCTTATACATCCAACCGTAACTGAAATCAACTATTAAAATCGGGATAATAGAGCCAAAAAGCCCTGTCCAAGCTCCCTCTAAAATAAACGGCCATCTGATATAGCTGTTAGTTGCTCCAACAAGGAGCATGATCGAGATCTCATTTTGCCGTGATAAGATAGTCAGCCTGATAGTGTTAGAAATTAAGAAGACTGCAACAAACAACAGTAAGATACTGATGATGACACCCCAACGCCTGATACCTGAAACTATATTAAATAGCTTTTTAGCCGATGCACCACCATATTGGGCTTGATAAACATGTTGATATTTTTCAGCAGTTTTAGCGACGTTGATCGTATCTTTTGGTTCGTTAGTTTTTACAATATAAACGTCATACAACGGATTGTCATCCCCTGAAAACAAGCGGAATTCTTTCCCATAAGCACCAACCACGTTGTTTAATTCTTTTTTTCGGCTAGAATAACTAATGCTATCCACACCATCGATCTTAGCTAACTTCTTTTTAAGACCTTGTTGTTCTTGACTAGATGTTTTGCGGTCAATAAAGACCCTGACTTCAACATCGTTTTGAACATCGTTAGCAATTTTATTCACATTAAGTAATACTGAAAGTAAAACTCCGACTAGCAGCAAGGTCACAGTAACAGCAGCGATCGCAGCTGTTGTCATCCAACCATTTCTTTTTAAATTGCGCAAACTTTCAGTAATATGACGCTTAAAAGTTAACTTACTCATTCTCGTAACCTCCCCCTTCTTGATCACGAATAATCTTTCCAGCAGAGATTTCTAAAACTCGATGCTTATGTTCATTGACCATATTACTATTATGTGTCGCCATCACGACAGTTGTCCCATCGGAGTTGATCTTTTCCAAGATCCTCATAATTTCTTCAGATGTATCTGGATCTAAGTTACCAGTTGGTTCGTCGGCAATTAAGATACCAGGTCTGTTTGCGATTGCCCGTGCGATCGCCACACGCTGCTGCTCACCACCAGAGATCTCATTAGGAAAACTTTGGGCTTTTTCCGTTAATCCCACTTCTGCCAAGATCTCATTGACACGTTTTTCAACATCCTCTGGTTTTTTTTCGATAACTTGCAAGGCATACGCAACATTTTCAAAAATAGTTAATCGAGGCAACAATTTAAAGTCTTGGAACACGATCCCTAGTTCGCGACGCAAAAAGGGAATCTCTTTATTTGTGATAGAACTCACATTATAATTGTTGACACGGATCTCACCTGATGTTGCACCTACTTCATGATACATTAGCTTGATAAAAGTGGATTTTCCTGCTCCACTTGGTCCTACAACATAGACAAACTCGCCCTGGTTGATCTTCACAGTTAAATGATCAGCACCCAGGACTTCATTGCCATAGTCTTTCACTACATTTTTAAATTCGATCAAGAGAACTTCTCCTCCAAAATATTTTTCATACTAAATTAGTATAACATTACTTAACATTCGATTAACAGAACATTATTGTTACAAAAAGATTGCGAAAAAAATAACAGGCCAGCTTGACCTGTTATAGAGTTTATTGTGGATTATCCTGCTGTAATTTCCATTGAAGGTAGGCATTGATAAAACCATCAAGCTCACCATCCATTACCGCAGAAATATTACCTGTTTCATAGTTAGTCCGATGGTCTTTGACCATTGAATAGGGATGGAAGACATACGAGCGGATCTGAGAACCCCAGCCGATATCCATCTGTTCTCCTTGAATATCAGCTTTTTCTTGCTCCTTTTTCTCCATTTCCATCTGATACAATTTAGCCTTCATCATTTTTTCAGCAGTAGCCTTATTTTGAAACTGTGAACGCTGTGCCTGGCTTGAAGTTACTATTCCTGTTGGAATATGGATCAAACGAACTGCAGAAGAGGTCTTGTTGATATGCTGACCACCAGCACCAGAAGAACGGAAAACCTCCATTTTAATATCTTCCGGGCGTAATTCTATTTCAACATCATCTGACAATTCCGGCATCACATTGACTGAAGCAAATGAAGTATGACGACGTCCAGCAGAGTCAAAAGGAGAGATCCGCACTAAACGGTGGACACCTTTTTCACTGCGTAAATAACCATAAGCGTTTGTACCGGAAATCAACAACGTCACGCTTTTGATCCCCGCTTCGTCTCCTTCTTGATAGTCTACAGTTTCGACTTTAAAATCATGTTGTTCTGCCCAACGGTCATACATCCGTAACAACATTGAACCCCAGTCTTGCGATTCAGTTCCGCCAGCACCGGGATGAATCTCCAAAATCGCATTATTCTTGTCGTACTGGCCATTCAAAAGCAAAGTCAATTGATATTGCTCCATTTGCTTTTGGATCGCTGCATATTTACTAGCCAGGTCTTCGGTGATCTCATTGTCACTTGGATCTGCTTCTGCAAGTTCTAATAACACTTCAAGGTCGTCCACATTTTCCTGTAACGAATTAAAATTATCATACTTAGTTTTTAAAGTATTGTTTTCATCAATCACAGTTTGTGCTTTTTGACTATTATCCCAAAATGAAGGTTCAGCCATTTTTAATTCATTTTCTGCAATTGATTCTTTCAGACCTTCGAGGTCAAAGAGACCCCCTAAAGTCTGCCAATTGTTGTTTCAAATGCTCAATTTCACGATTATAATCGCTCATTTCCATTTTGATTTCCTCCCAGGAAATAGTTACACTTTTAACTTCATAAAATATTTCTAACATATGCAACTATTCAATTCAGCAAAAAACAGGCGCAGGCCTGCAAATATTAGTAGCCTCGCCCGTTTCAGACTTATTAACGTTTAATATTTTGACGGATCTCTGCTTTCAAGAACAAACGAGTCACATCATACTCGATATTACCGACCATTTCTTCAAACATGCGATAACCATCTGACTGGTATTCGACCAATGGATTCAACTGTCCATAGCCTCGCAAACCAATCGACTGCCGCAGCTGATCCATTTCATCAATGTGGTCAGTCCAACGAGAATCAACCACTCGTAAGATAACAACTTTTTCGAATTCCAAGATCTGACTAGGATCATATAGTTGTTTTTCTTTCAACCGATAATTAGCTTCAGCTCTAGACATCAAATAATCCACGATCTCGTCTGGTTTCTTACCGGCTAGATCATTCACGGAAATGCTGTCTTCATTGACCATTACAGCAATCGCAAAATCTAAGATGGCCTGTAGATCCCAATCTTTTTTCTCACCTTGAGTATGGATCTGCACATTATGCTCAACGGTCCGCTTGATCATCGGCATAATGACTGACTTCAAAGAATTTTCTTCCATGATCACTTGCTGACGCTGCGCATAGATAACTTCACGTTGTGCACGCATCACATCATCATATTGTAAAACCTGTTTACGAGTATCATAGTTATTACCTTCAACTCGTTTTTGAGCAGATTCGACCTGCTTAGAGATCATTTTCGATTGAATGATCGCTTCATCATCTTCAACTTTCATACGATGCAATAAATCTTTGATTCGATCTGAACCGAAACGTAACATCAAATCATCTTCAAGCGAAAGATAAAATTGCGTTACACCAGGATCTCCTTGACGTCCTGAACGGCCACGTAACTGATTGTCGATCCGCCGAGACTCGTGTCGCTCTGTCCCGATCACAGCTAAACCGCCAACATCAGTGACACCGGGTCCTAATTTAATATCCGTACCACGACCGGCCATGTTAGTAGCGATAGTTACGGCTCCACGTTGGCCAGCATTTGTAATAATGTCAGCTTCTTTAGCATTGTTTTTAGCATTTAAGACTGCATGTGGAACACCAGCTTTATCCAATAAGTTCGAGAGATATTCAGACGTTTCAACTGCCACCGTTCCGACCAAGATCGGTTGTCCAGATTCATGACGAGTTTTAATATCTTCGACGACTGCATTAAACTTGCTGACTAAAGTTGGATACAATAAATCAGGACGGTCATCACGAATAACCGGTTTATTTGTTGGGATCCCAATAACTTCCATATTATAGATCTCACGAAACTCTTCTTGTTCCGTTTTAGCTGTACCAGTCATACCGGCTAATTTCTTGTACATCCTAAAGAAGTTCTGATAAGTGATATTAGCCATAGTCTTGGTTTCTTCTTCGATCTTAACTCTCTCTTTAGCTTCGATCGCCTGATGCAAGCCGTCAGAATAACGACGTCCATCCATGATCCGGCCAGTAAACTGATCAACGATCAAAACCTCACCATCACGGACAACGTAGTCCTTGTCGTTGATCATAATATAATTGGCACGCAAAGCATTATCCAAATGATGGTTCAATGCAGTATTGTCTGGATCAAAAAGGTTAGTCAAACCAAAATATTTTTCACCCTTTTGAATCCCCTGTTCAGTTAACGAAACAGTTTTGGACTCTAAATCAACTTTAAAATCTTCATCCTTAGTTAATGTCTTAGCGAAACGATCGGTCCTGATATATAGCTTCGTAGACCCTTGGGACTGACCAGAAATGATCAGAGGAGTCCGCGCCTCATCGATCAAGATCGAATCGACCTCATCAACGATAACAAAATTCAACGGACGTTGAACCATGTCCTCCTTATAAACGACCATGTTATCCCGCAAGTAATCAAAACCCAATTCACTATTGGTAGAATACGTAATATCAGAGTTATATGCTTCACGTTTTTCCTCTGCTGAGATCCCATTAACATTTAAGCCGACTGTTAAACCGAGCCACTTGTACAACTCACCCATTTCAGTTGCATCACGGGAAGCCAAATATTCGTTAACAGTAACTACGTGAACGCCTTCTTGGCCCAAAGCATTCAAGTAAACCGGCATAGTTGCCGTCAAAGTTTTACCTTCACCAGTTTTCATTTCCGCAATATTACCTTCATGGAGAACGATCCCCCCAATAATTTGCACATAAAACGGATATAGGCCTAAGACACGTCGTGCTCCTTCACGAGCAACGGCGAATGCTTCGGGTAAAATATCATCTAAAGTGGCGCCTTCTTGGATCCTAGTTTTAAATTCAGGAGTTTTAGCCTGTAGCTCTTCGTCAGACATGGCCTCCATATCAGACGCAAATGCTTCGACCTTATTGGCGATCTTATCAAGCCTCTTTAATTCTCGCTTATCGCTTTCAACCCATTTTTTCAGGACATTTGCCATGAAATAATTCCCTTCTTTAACAAAATACTTTAATTTTTAACTTTTTTATCTGCAAGATATAGTACACTAATTTATATTTTAGCATTCTTAATTACAAATTAAAACAAAAAGCTGACCCAAAGCTTGAACTAATCTTAACACTCGCAGACAGTTCTCTTTAGTCACTGCGAATTAGTTTAAACCCAAAAGTAGGAGCAAAACAAACGTTTTGCTCCTACTTTAATGAGATTTAAAAAAATCTGTTATTGTCCAGCTTCGATCAAGCCATACCGTCCGTCGCGACGCCGGTACACTATATTAACTCCCTGAGATTCGGCATCTTCATAGATAAAGAAGTTGTGTCCTAACATTTCCATCTGCAAAACAGCCTCTTCACTATCCATTGGTTTCAAAGCGATGTTTTTAGTCCGAACGATTTGAATATCGTCATCGTCTTTTGATTCATCTTTCTCTGAAACCGGAGATGCGAATTCCAATCCCTTATATCCTTTTTCACGGGATTTCCGGTTGATCTTAGTCTTATGTTTTCTGATTTGACGCTCAAGTTTATCGGTCACCAAATCAATACTTGCGTACATGTCAGGCGATGTTTCTTCTGCCCGTAAAACCAGGTAAGGTAACGGAATAGTTACTTCGACCTTAGCGTTTTTATCTGAATAAACTTTCAAATTGACATGAGCAGTTGAATTGGAGGTATCTTCAAAATACTTTTCAAGTTTTGCCAATTTCTTTTCGACATAACCCCTCAAAGCAGCTGTTACCTCAATATTCTCACCACGTACGTTAACTTTTAACATGGTTAACCTCTCCTTTCACAACCAGAACTTATTGTCCTGGGGGGTGGATATTTAATAAATTAAATATCTCATCTACAATTCAATTATAATAGAAAGCGGTTAAATAAACAAATTTTTCTATTCTTTTTACTAAAGAAACAAATAAGATGTTCTGCATTGCCCCATTTCCAATTATGTTATTACAGCATATGTGAAATTTTAGCGCCAATCAACTAATTCAACTTTTTATCCTGAATTATTCATACTTTTCCCTTAAGGACTACTTTTTGTTGTTGTCATGCTAGTTCGCATCTTTTTCGTTTTTCACCTGTTGGGTGTACAAAAAGAGCACATCCTGTGCTATTGTAAAGTCGATGAAAACCACAAAGAACAGGAGTGCTCCTTATGTCAACTTTACATCATGAAAAACTTTTATTCAATAACCAGATCAACATTTCTAATGACGGTGGTGAGTTAGCGAACGATGCCGGAACTTTATTAATTGCTGAATTTCTGCACCAAATTCACTTTGACCAGCTCTTAGAAGATAACTTGCATTTTAAAGATGACCGTAAATATTGTACCTTTCCCTTGAACAATTTATTTAAGCAGTTGCTGTTGCAATTGCTGGCAGGATACTGCCAAGATCAGTCGGCTAATACCTTGTCACACGCCGTTGATTTTAAGCTGGTCTTGTCTCAAGCGGTCGCTTCCCAGCCGACACTTTCACGCTTTATCAATCACATTTCAGCGTCTGGGCTCTTTTCAGTCAAATCATTGCTCGGCTCGGTAGCTCACTTTGTTCTTGGGCAGCTAAATCAACATCAGCTGATCCTTGATCTAGATTCGACACATGCCGATACGTTTGGTGACCAAGAAAAGAGTGCTTATAACGGTCACTACCAGACCAACGGTTATCATCCTTTACTAGCCTTTGATGCTTTATCGGGCTGCTTGTTGAATGCTCAATTACGCCCCGGCAATCGCTATACTTCCCAAGGTGCGACTAAATTTTTATTACGGAGCTTACGGGCCTATGACGGATCTTCCCTGGATGTCTTAGTGCGAGGAGATTCTGGTTTCGCAGCTCCAGGGATCTACCATGCGTGTGATAAAAAGCAGGCTAAGTTCGTGATTCGTTTAAAAGCGAACTACCAGCTCCAAAGTCGGGCTGAAAACCTGATCCAAGTGGGTGACCAGGACTTCACCGAAGCTGAAGTCCAATGGCATGTCCTGCGAGACTATTGTCCTCAAAGTTGGTCACGACCTTATCGTGTGATTATTAAATCAACGCGGCCGGCGGGCAACTTTCTGTTTGACCATGAGTTTATCGTGACCAACTTGGAAGAATTAAGCGGTCCACAAGTCTTTGCCCTCTATCACCAACGCGGTTCCATGGAAGACTTGATCAAAGAAGTTAAACGTGGCTTTCACTTTGATAAAACGGACAGTTCTAGTTTTGAGGCCAATGAGTTCCGGATGCTGGTAGCTGGGGTCGCTTATAATATACTGCAAGCCATGAAGAACTTAGTTTTACCAACAAAGCTTAAACACGCTCAGGTCGGGACGATCCGTTTTAAATTACTCCATGTGGCAGCTAAGGTCACGCACCATGCGCGTCAAGTCTGGGTCCATTTATCTCAGACCAATGTGTTCGATAAATTATTTTGGCAGACACTGTTCAAGATTCAAAATCTAAAAATATATCCGCTGTGAACTCACAAAATAAAAAATGTTTTTCTTAGGGAAAGGGTGAAGTCTGTCCTTTTTTAAACAGTCCGACAACAAAACTAACAAAAAGCTGCTTTTTTTACACACTAAAGTAACTTTGCACAAAGTTTTAACTGCAACGAAAAGTATGAATAATTCAGGTTTTATTTATTTTTCTTAATTTCTGAATATCTTGAACGTCAGATCAACGGGCCAAAGTCAGTGATCTGACCTGACTTGCCCCATTTTGTTGTAAGACATGTTTTGCATGATAAAGTGTTCTTCCAGTAGTATAAATATCGTCTATCAAGATCACTTTTTGCCCAGTCAATCTTTTTTTGCCGCAATATTTAAACGGTTGAGCAGTTTCCATCCGCGCTTGACGTGTCTTAGTAGATTGTTTGATATGGGCTTTAGTAGTTTTAAATGCAAGCAGGTTGGAAACTTTAACATTCTGCAATAAACCGGCAACTTGGTTAAATCCCCTTGTTTTATAAGTTATCTGATCAACCGGGATCAAAACATAGAGCACATTTTTGCAGTAACTTTTCGTCACAAATTGGCTGAAGTTATCTTGAAAAATTAACCGCCACTGATAATCGCCATTAAATTTATACCGCTGCATGTATGACTTCATTGCCTCATTATAAACGTATAATGCCCGATTGCCCAACAGAGCGGCCTCACCCATTTTTGACCATCTTTGGCAATCTTTACAGGGAAGTTGATCATCTTGAAGTCTTCCACAACCAGGACAAGTTTGTTTGTCGCTGATCGCTTTAAAGTTTTTTTCGCAATTATGGCAAATTACTGGTTCTTTGAACGGCTGTAAAGAAAAAAGCCACTTGAGATCCAAGGCCACTTTTATTTCTCTGCCGCAAATCAAACATTTATCCATTCAGCAAGTGCTTCCCCTTTTTGTTTAATTCTCTGATCTGCTTAACTGCTTTGCGTACATTTTTGACCTGGTCAGTGCACACAAAAATCACATCACCATTAGGTCGTTTCTGACTGCGACCCGCACGTCCAGCAATTTGCACTAATGCTGTTGTCGAAAAAGTCTTCTCATCAGCACCTAAGACCATGACATTCAACGAGGGAAAAGTCACCCCTCTTTCCAAAATGGTCGTAGTCACCAGATAATTTAGTTTATGATCACGCATTTCTTGCACCTTGTTAATACGTTTAGGGTCAGCAGAAAAAACCGAGTCCCCCTTAGCTTTGGCAGGCAAGTTAGCTTCAAGTGCTCTTAAAACCGGAGCCAGTGACTCTAACCGCGAAACAAAAACCAAGAATGGAAAACCTTCATCGATCCATCTATTCAACTCACTTTTCAATTTTACCGGTAATTTTTGACAATACATTTTATCCTGCCACCTACCACAAAACCAGACCTGCGGAACTGGCAGTAAATGCCGATGAAAGCGCAACGGTAAATAACTAGCCGCTAACTGATGCCGCTCAATTTTCCCAAGCAGTTCTTGTGTAGGAGTCGCTGTTAAAAAAATTAGAGTTCCATTGGGCTTGAGTGCTCTTCTCGCTGCCTGCTTTAACATCTCATTATTTGTAAAAGGAAAAGCATCAACTTCATCAATTATTAAAAGATCAAAAGCACCTAAAAAGCGTAAAAGTTGATGTGTTGTACAGATCGTTAATTGACTGTAATGATAAGATTTTTTACTATGTCCATGTAAAAGTACAGGATCTATTGCTGTAAATGCCGTACAAATTCGCGGATAAAGCTCATTACACACATCAACTCTAGGAGAAGCTAAACAGGCTCGCTTTCTTTGAAGTAAAACTTTTTCTAGTGTTGGGAATAGCATTTCAGTTTTGCCTGCTCCAGTCACAGCCCACATCAAATATTCACCACTTCGATCTACTGCTTTTCTCAGCTGATCAGAACATTGTTGTTGAAACAATGAGAGTTTTCCCTGCCAGACTAACGGGCTGCACTCTAAACTAGAAAATAAGTTTTTTTCTGGAAGATGGTATAATTTATTGTTAGAAGCAACTCTTCCAAGTAAAATACATTTCGGACAATAATATGCACCATTTGGCAAGCGCGCCTTATTCTTTAGGGTTTTTGACAAGCACCGTTGACATTCGATATAGTTTTCATGTTGAATCAGTGCAGGACGTGAATTCTTGATCAGCTCTTTTTTCAGATCAGCTGGGACCTCCGTATCTAACAATAATCGACCGTATAATTCATTAAGTTCCATCTATTTCACCTCATACGTATATACGCAAAATATTTTATTTTTAGGGAGGAAATCTTTAATGGAATCATATTTAACTATCAAACAGGCAGGAAATTACGAAATTGACATAAAAAAATCACAATTTATTTGCAATATTGCACGAACTGAAAGCAAAGAAGAAGCTGAAGAATTTATTGCCCAAATCAAAAAGGAACATTCTTCTGCCACACACAATTGTTATGCCTATGTTTTAGGTATGAAAAATGAAGTGATGAAACAAAACGACAATGGTGAACCCTCAGGCACCGCTGGAGCTCCGATCTTAAATGTCTTAGAACAATTAGAAATAAGGAACGTAACTGCGGTAGTGACCAGATATTTTGGCGGCATCAAATTAGGTGCAGGCGGCTTGATTCGTGCCTATAGTAATGCCACATCAAAAGCAGTTGAGCACATTGGTGTGATCAAACGACAGCCACAGACCGAGGCGCTCGTAACCATCGCATACCCATTGCAAGGTAAGCTGGAACACTTCTTAGAAGAACAAAAAATTGCTACGATAGACACCCAATATACAGATAAGGTTGCGCTTAAAATTGTTTTGAACACCCCAGAATATGAAGAAAAAGCTGCACTGATCAATGACTTTTTGAACGCGCAAGCCACTATTGATAAAGGACCGCAAGTTTACCATGAACTACCTTACGACCTTGGTAATAAAAATGCTCGTTACTAAAAAAAGCTATGCAGCTAGTGAACACGTTAAACGTGCCAGCTAGTTGCATAGCTTTTTTTCTATTTTTTCAAATGGTAATTGTAGGTAGCGACAATAATATTCTCTCTAGTGTTCAATGAGTTTCTCAATCTCAATGCGGTTTGATTATGCAAGAAATTTTGCCATGGTTTACGCGGTACAAATTGCGGAACCAGAACCGTCACAGAATCATTGCGTTCACCAGAATTTTTCGCGATCACATCACAAAAACGAATAACTGGGCTAACAACAGAACGATATGAAGAATGAAGATCGACAAACCTGACCTCTGGAAAAGCTTGTTTGAATTCCTTAGCTGTCTTATGTTCCTTCTTCGGATCTGTATCAAAGGAAACATGCATTGCGATCACGTTATCCCCAATAGAACGAGCATAATTGATTGCACCAGTCGTAACGTGAGTCACTGAACTGACTAAGACGATCACAGTCGATCCGCTATAATCATGCAGCTGCTGAACCTGTGAATTAACACGGAGCTGTTCTGCTACCTGCTGATAATGTTTTTTTATTCGGTAGAACGTAAACAGCAAAACAGGCATGATGATCAGATAAGGCCAAACATTTGAAAAATGCAGCCAGAACAAAAAGATGACTAAAGCCAATGAAATTATTGCTCCTAGAAAATTAAAAATAGTGTTTAAAATCCAATTTTTACCACGTTCTCGGAACCAATGGATAATCATTCCCGATTGCGATAAAGTAAACGGCACAAAAACACCCACAGCATATAATGGTATCAATAAGTTAGTTTGACCATGGAAGATAAAGATCAATACGATCGCCCCAACTGCTAAAGCAACTATCCCATTGGAATAGCCTAAGCGGTCACCTTTATCCATGAACATACGCGGCATATATTTGTCCTTCGCTAAGTTATAAGCCAAAATCGGAAAAGCAGAAAACCCAGTATTAGCAGCAACTGCTAAAATCATTGCGGTTGCTAATTGTAATAGATAATACATCACTCCATGCCCAAAAATAGTCTCCGCGATTTGTGACAAAACTGTTTCGTGGCTGTTCGGCAAGATCCCCAAATAATAACTTAAGAAAGTAATACTTGCAAAAAAGACAGCTAAGATCAATGCCATGATCGCCAAAGTGTTGGCAGCATTTTTTCTTTTTGGACGGTTAAAATTAGGAACTGCATTACTGATAGCTTCAACACCAGTCAATGAGGAAGAACCTGCTGAAAACGCGCGTAAGAACAAAACAAGCGTCATTCCTTTGACAGGTGCACCTAGACTAGCAGTAGCATGATAGTCAATGTTGCCTGTAGCAATATTGACACCCCCCCAAATGATCATTACAGCGATCATCACCACAAACAAATAAACCGGCACAGTGAGGAAAGAGGCAGACTCACGCATTCCTCTTAAATTCAGCGTCATAATAAAAAGAACGATCAACACTGAAATCAATATTGCATGCGGTCGTAAAACAGGAAGCGCAGAAGTTATTGCTTCTGTTCCTGAGGTCACTGAAACGGCAACCGTCAACATATAATCGACTAACAAAGAGCCCCCAGCAACTAGACCGGCACTTGAACCCCAGTTTTTCGTTGCAACCACATATGCTCCACCACCTGATGGATATGCATGAATGATCTGTCTATAAGACATCGTAATAGCGAATAATAAAATTAAAACGATCGCAGCCGCAGGCACTGAATACCAAACTGCAGCTGCAGATAGAACAATTAAAGTTGTCGTTATCTGTTCAGTCCCGTATGCCACTGAAGACAACGCATCAGAAGAAAGCAAAGCCAGTGCTTTAAATTTGGTCAATGATTGGACACCTTCATCGGCTGTTTTTAAAGGTTTACCGATCAACAGCCGTTTTAAGTAACGCCACATAATTTTTACTCCTTTAAACGTTAAGAAATTTTATTACTGATCTAAACGCCCTAATTCTACAACAAATCGTTACGGAATATCACCATCATCCACTAACTTTTATTTTCAAATGGTCATTTTAGCAAATTTAATATTACTCCATTCTCCATATAACTTGCAAGCAAATTTTTAAAAAAAATTTGCTCAATTTAATAAAATATCAAAAACCGCTTCATGAAAGGATCTGAGGAATTTTTTCATTAAAAAAAGCCAAGGAAAAAATTCCTCAGCTTTAAAATAATTTTTAATGATTTACATCATTCCGCCCATACCGGCACCTGGTTGTGGTGCGGCAGCAGAATCATCTTTTGCTTCTGGCTTATCAGCAACAACTGCTTCAGTAGTTAAAAGTAAAGCAGCAACGGAAGCGGCATTTTGCAAAGCATAACGAGTGACCTTAGTTGGGTCAACGATCCCGGCTTTGATCATGTCTTGCCATTCGCCTGTAGCAGCATTGAATCCGATACCAGGCTTTTTACTCTTCAATTTTTCTACAATGACAGAACCTTCTAAACCAGCGTTAAATGCGATTTGACGAACTGGTTCTTCCAAGGCGCGCTTGACAATGTTGATACCAGTCTGAACATCGCCGGATTCCTTTAAAGCGGCAACTTTATCAATAACGTTGACCAAAGCAGTACCACCACCAGGTACAAAGCCTTCTTCAACAGCGGCACGCGTTGAGTTCAAAGCATCTTCGATCCGGTATTTACGTTCTTTCAATTCAGTTTCTGTTGCGGCACCGACTTTAACTACAGCAACACCGCCAGACAACTTAGCCAAACGTTCTTGTAATTTTTCACGATCAAAGTCAGATGTTGTTTCACCGATCTGTTTTTTGATTTGTGCAACACGTTCTGCGATCTGATCTTTATCGCCAGAGCCTTCAACAATAGTTGTATTTTCCTTATCTACAGTGACTTTGCCTGCAGTACCTAATTGGTCGATAGTAGTATCTTTAAGCTGTAAGCCTAAATCTTCAGTAATAACTGTACCACCAGTTAAAACAGCAATATCTTGCAACATTTCTTTACGTCGGTCACCAAAACCAGGAGCCTTAACAGCAACTACGTTAAATGTTCCGCGGATCTTGTTCAAAACCAATGTCGGCAATGCTTCGCCTTCGATGTCATCAGCAATGATCAACAATGGACGGCCTTGTTGTACGATATTTTGTAACAATGGCAAGATGTCTTGAATATTTGAGATCTTCTTGTCAGTGATCAAAATGTATGGATTGTCCAAATTAGCTTCCATCTTATCTTCGTCAGTTACCATATATTGTGAAAGATAGCCGCGATCAAATTGCATACCTTCAACAACATCTAAGGAAGTTTCGATACCCTTTGATTCTTCAATAGTAATAACACCGTCATTACCAACTTTTTCCATAGCTTCAGCAATCAAATTACCGGTTTCTTCACTTGCAGATGAAACGGCGGCGATTTGGCTGATGTCACTCTTGGAAGAAACATCATGAGACATTTCATGCAAAGCTTCAACAGCAGTCTTAGTAGCTTTATCGATACCGGTTCTGATCCCAACAGGGTTGGCACCAGCTGTCACATTCTTCATACCTTCTGTAACGATTGCTTGAGCCAAGACGGTAGCTGTTGTAGTCCCGTCACCAGCAATATCATTTGTCTTGGATGCAACTTCCGAAACAAGTTTAGCTCCCATGTTTTCGAAATGATCCTCTAATTCGATGTCTTTAGCGATCGTAACACCATCATTAGTGATAGTTGGAGAACCGTATGTTTGTTCCAAAACTACATTCCGGCCTTTTGGTCCAATAGTTGATTTTACTGTATTTGCTAATTTATCTACACCAGCAAGCATTTTTGCTCGTGCGTCTTCTGAAAATTTAATTTCTTTAGCCATTAATTTCACCTCATCAAAAAATTAGAGTTCTACGCGTTAACTAAAAGTCTAGTCGATCACAGCAACAATATCGTTGGCACGGACTACTAAATACTTGCTGCCTTCATATGTTACTTCAGTTCCTGCATATTTATCATAGATCACTGAGTCCCCAGCCTTTACTTCTGGTACACTCTTTTCGCCGTTGTCAAGAACACGACCAGCGCCCACAGCAACGACTTTACCAGTTTGCGGCTTCTCTTTAGCATTGCTTGCTAAAACGATCCCACCAACTGTTTGTTCTTCTTCTTCTTGAACTTCAAGAATAACTCTGTCTCCTAATGGTTTCAGCACTCTAGATCCCTCCAATATATTTTTAGCACTCAGCACATCCAAGTGCTAATTAAATTACAGTTATTATAATAAACACTTTATTTTTAAAATGCAAGTACTTTTTGTCACTCTCTTGCTTCGAGTGCTAATTTGCCAAAAAGATTATGCTATAATGACTGAAGCATCAAAAAGGAGACCTATAATTGAAACTAAAATCCAATTCATTAAGTCTATTGCTGGGGTATTTTATTTTGATCCTGCTTCAGCAAATAGCTTTTCAATTTATCCACAATAATGATCTTTTGTATCCAGTTCAGACTATTCTAAATCTTTTGGGAGCAATTAGTTTGATTTGGCTGACACTCCACTTTAAATACAAAAACAAATTAGAAGAAAAGAAAGCAGTTATTTGGCAGTCACTTTTATGGATGCTTGGCGGTGTGATCATCGTTTTGACCGTACAGCGAGTTTTGCTGTGGTTTGAAACTGCGTTTTTGCAACAACCTGTTATTTCTGAAAACACCAGTCAATTAATGGCGGTTGCCGGTAAATACCCGTATTATCTGCTAGTTATTGTGTTCACCGAACCAATTATCGAAGAATTAATTTACCGTAAAGTATTATTCGGCAATTTTAGTTATTGGTTCAAACCGTGGCAGACAGCTCTTTTTTCCAGCCTTCTTTTCGCACTAGGACATGGAGACGGTCACTTTTTAACGTATACAGCCATCGGTTTAATATTTTGTTTAGTCTATGAAAGAACTGGTAAGATCCAAGGCTCTATGGCGACTCATATTTTGATGAACTTGCTAGTCTTGTTACTTAACTAAAGGTTGAAAGTTAAAGAATACTTGTGCTGCTTGTTGTATCACGGGTTTTTGTTAATAAAATAGACACAATTTACTCTGCGTCCTATAATTGAGTCGTCAAAAACTAATAAAGGAGAGTAATTTATGTCCACTTCCAGTATACAACAATCAACTCAAAATAAAACCACTTTAATGGCACGTTTTCACAAATTCTTGCAGGTGATCGATTTCGCCCAGGTATTACGTCAGTCCAATGCCTATCGTGTCCGTGGGATCAAACTGACCAAACTTGTCAGCTGGATCTTACTGACTTTGTTCCAACGTTTGACCTTGAACCGATCCGCAACTCCGACTGCTTTTTCGAAGAAAACGGTCCGCAACTTTTTAAATGACCGCCATATCAACTGGCAGCGGCTGGTCAGCTTGGCCGGACGGAACCAGATCGCGGAACTCAGTCCTTTTATCGACTTACGCCGAAAAGCGGCCTTGATCATTGATGACACTTTATTCAAACGAGCTCATTCAAAAAAGACTGAACTATTGGCGAATGTTTATGATCATGCTGCACCGCAAGGACAGCCGCGCTATGTCAAGGGTTTTCGCGGCTTGACGATCGGTTGGAGTGACGGCAATACTTTCCTGCCCCTGAATTTCGCTTTGATGTCATCAGACAAAGCTAAGAATCGGATCGGCCGTGAACCACAAACAACTGATCAGCGGACCTTAGCGGCCCAACGTTATGCTCAGGCTAAACGGCACATGAATGAAGTCGCCGTTGAATTAGTAGCTCAAGTTCTAAAAACCGGGGTCAAGGCCAGCTATGTCCTCTTTGACAGTTGGTACGCCTATCCCAAAGCTTTCAAGCAATTTCAAGAATTAGGTCTCGCTGCTGTTGGTCGGTTAAAAAACACTTCAAAAACTTATTTTAAATATCGCGGGCGCCGTTACAGTGTTCCAATGCTGTTTCAACGCTTTAAAGGTTCAAAATATCGGATCCATGATAACTATCTCTACAGTACGGTCGTTGAGACCGATAACGAGGACCACCTGCGCTTAAAAATAGTCTTTATCCAAAATCGCACGGACAAGGGACACTACATTGCTTTGGCAACTTCTAAACTTAGTCTGACACCGGAAGCGGTCATTCAATTATATGCCCGGAGATGGCAGATCGAGTGTGGTTTCAAGACTTTAAAACAATACCTGCAGTATGACCAGACCCAAACGCAAAGTTATGATGGCTTGTGCGGCCATGTGGCGCTGACATTTTTAGCTTACGATCTGTTGGCTATGATCCAGCGACAGGAGAACGATCCGAAAACCTTAGGCGGCATTTTCTATGCGGCCAATCAGTTTCTCGCGGACATCCCACTTTTACAAGCTGTAAAACAGTTGCTTTTTGCTTTAGCAGAACATTGTGAAAAAACCGCTGATTTTTTTATCACGGGATTATGCAGTCGATTTATCAATTCTTTACCCAATGATCTGCAAGAAATCTTTCACAGCAACGAACTGGTCAGTTGACTAATTAAAGACATTTATAGCTTGAGCTGACAGGCAAAGGCACTAAAAATTAACTTTCAACCTTTAGTTACTTAACTAAAGGTTGAAAGTTAAAGAATACTTGTGCTGCTTGTTGTATCACGGGTTTTTGTTAATAAAATAGACACAATTTACTCTGCGTCCTATAATTGAGTCGTCAAAAACTAATAAAGGAGAGTAATTTATGTCCACTTCCAGTATACAACAATCAACTCAAAATAAAACCACTTTAATGGCACGTTTTCACAAATTCTTGCAGGTGATCGATTTCGCCCAGGTATTACGTCAGTCCAATGCCTATCGTGTCCGTGGGATCAAACTGACCAAACTTGTCAGCTGGATCTTACTGACTTTGTTCCAACGTTTGACCTTGAACCGATCCGCAACTCCGACTGCTTTTTCGAAGAAAACGGTCCGCAACTTTTTAAATGACCGCCATATCAACTGGCAGCGGCTGGTCAGCTTGGCCGGACGGAACCAGATCGCGGAACTCAGTCCTTTTATCGACTTACGCCGAAAAGCGGCCTTGATCATTGATGACACTTTATTCAAACGAGCTCATTCAAAAAAGACTGAACTATTGGCGAATGTTTATGATCATGCTGCACCGCAAGGACAGCCGCGCTATGTCAAGGGTTTTCGCGGCTTGACGATCGGTTGGAGTGACGGCAATACTTTCCTGCCCCTGAATTTCGCTTTGATGTCATCAGACAAAGCTAAGAATCGGATCGGCCGTGAACCACAAACAACTGATCAGCGGACCTTAGCGGCCCAACGTTATGCTCAGGCTAAACGGCACATGAATGAAGTCGCCGTTGAATTAGTAGCTCAAGTTCTAAAAACCGGGGTCAAGGCCAGCTATGTCCTCTTTGACAGTTGGTACGCCTATCCCAAAGCTTTCAAGCAATTTCAAGAATTAGGTCTCGCTGCTGTTGGTCGGTTAAAAAACACTTCAAAAACTTATTTTAAATATCGCGGGCGCCGTTACAGTGTTCCAATGCTGTTTCAACGCTTTAAAGGTTCAAAATATCGGATCCATGATAACTATCTCTACAGTACGGTCGTTGAGACCGATAACGAGGACCACCTGCGCTTAAAAATAGTCTTTATCCAAAATCGCACGGACAAGGGACACTACATTGCTTTGGCAACTTCTAAACTTAGTCTGACACCGGAAGCGGTCATTCAATTATATGCCCGGAGATGGCAGATCGAGTGTGGTTTCAAGACTTTAAAACAATACCTGCAGTATGACCAGACCCAAACGCAAAGTTATGATGGCTTGTGCGGCCATGTGGCGCTGACATTTTTAGCTTACGATCTGTTGGCTATGATCCAGCGACAGGAGAACGATCCGAAAACCTTAGGCGGCATTTTCTATGCGGCCAATCAGTTTCTCGCGGACATCCCACTTTTACAAGCTGTAAAACAGTTGCTTTTTGCTTTAGCAGAACATTGTGAAAAAACCGCTGATTTTTTTATCACGGGATTATGCAGTCGATTTATCAATTCTTTACCCAATGATCTGCAAGAAATCTTTCACAGCAACGAACTGGTCAGTTGACTAATTAAAGACATTTATAGCTTGAGCTGACAGGCAAAGGCACTAAAAATTAACTTTCAACCTTTAGTTACTTAACTAAAAAATCGTAGGAGTTTACCAAGATCGGTAAATTCCTACGATTTTTTATCAATTAGTTCAACCATAAATAGTCTCACTTATCCATCCTGTTGATCAACATGATTTAAAAAATAGATCAAAGTTTGTAATTCGTTAGTCAAATCAACGTTTTGAATGCGAACTCCGTCTTGAACAGTCACACGCAAAGGTGTAAAGTTCAGGATACCCTTAACACCGGCAGACACAAGTTCGTCAGTAACGCGCTGTGCAACTGGAGATGGAACAGTCAATATCACAACTTCAATTTGCTGTTCAACTAATTGCTCCTTCATTTGACTCATAGGATAAATCGGTACACCACTCTGAATAGTTCCAGTGATCCTCTCATCAATATCAAAAGCGGCACTGATCCGTACATTGTTACTGCCATGGAAGTTATAATTCAACAATGCATGTCCTAAATTACCTACCCCGATCAAACCAACGTTAGTCAGCTTATCTTGATTCAATGTCTTTTTAAAGAAATCCAGCAGACTTTTAACGTCATACCCGTATCCCCGTTTACCCAATGCACCAAAATAAGAAAAATCACGTCTAATCGTTGCAGAATCAACTTTAACTGCTTCCGCTAATTCAGTTGAAGAAATTCTTTTCTTACCTGAATTAAATAAGATACCTAAATAGCGATAGTAAATCGGCAACCTTTTAGCCGTTGCTCTAGGTATTTTTGCATTCACCATTTTTAAGCCCCTTTCACAAATGCTCACTCAAATCATTTTACCATATTAAAATTCACAATAAAATAAAAAGTTCATTAGTTCACAACTTAATTGAAAAAATTTAAATTTAAGGCGATGTATTGCAGGATATGCTAAAATAGTTTAGTAGACTAAAAAATTAGGTAGGTGAAATTTTTATGCTTTTATTACAAGTCCAACAGGCAGCTCGTATTTTTGCTGGAGATCCACTTTTTCAAAATGTAAATTTGAATATCCAAGACAATTCACGGATCGCTCTTGTCGGACCAAATGGAGCTGGTAAATCTACCTTGATCAAAATGATCATCGGTGAAAATGAACCTGACGAAGGACAAATTGTTAGTCGTAAGGGACTAACGATCGGTTATTTAGCTCAAGATACCGGTTTAGAATCTGAAGACAATATTTATAATGAAATGTTAAAAGTCTTCGCAGGCTTGATTAAAATGGAACAGCAGATCCATGAGCTTGAAAATAAAATCGCCTCAAGTCAGGATCACGAATCAACTTCATATCACTCACTGCTAAAACAATATGACCAATTGATGCATGATTTTTCTGCACAAAACGGTTACGGTTATCAAGCAGAGATTCGTTCCGTGCTTCATGGCTTTAATTTTCAGGAAGAAGATTTTAATAAAAAGATCTCTTCATTATCAGGTGGTCAAAAGACACGCCTCGCGCTTGCCAGATTGCTCCTTGAAAAAAGAGATCTGCTGATTTTAGACGAACCGACTAACCATTTGGATATTGAGACCTTGCAATGGTTGGAAAGTTACTTCCAAAGTTATCCAGGAGCTTTGTTACTTGTTTCCCATGATCGCTATTTTCTTGACAAAATCGTCACGGAAGTCTGCGACATTAGTCACAAGCGTGCCAAGACATACCCAGGAAATTACACTTCATTTGTGAAGCAGAAAAAAGAAGATCAAAAACAAGCTTGGAAAGAATATGAAAAACAGCAAGTAGAGATTGATAAATTACAAGATTTTGTCAACAAAAACTTAGTCCGAGCAACGACAAGTAAACGAGCTCAAAGTCGGCAAAAGCAATTAGATAAAATGGACCGTATTCAGCGACCGGAAGGTGACGAAAAAGGACCGCATTTTTCTTTCACACCATCCTCCAAAAGCGGCTCAGTTGTCCTAACAGTTTCAGATGGATATATCGGCCATGATGAACAAACTATCTCTGGGCCAGTTAATTTTGAATTGCGTAAAAACAAAGTTTTAGCTGTTGTCGGTCAAAATGGGATCGGTAAGTCGACTTTATTGGAAAGTGTTATCGGGCAGATCCCTTTTATCTCTGGATCAGCCAAATTCGGTGCTAACGTTCAATACGGATATTATGATCAAGAGCAACAAGGACTCCATCCCCAAAAAACTGTTCTCAACGAAATTTGGGATGAGCATCCTACTACACCAGAAAAAGATATTCGTTCCCTTTTAGGCAGCTTTTTATTCAAGGGCGACGATGTAAAAAAAATCGTGCATAACTTGTCTGGTGGTGAGAAGGCGCGGCTACTTTTAACTAAATTGGCGATGCAACATGATAACCTCTTGATTTTAGATGAACCGACTAACCACTTGGATATCAACAGTAAAGAAGTCCTAGAAAAAGCGCTCCAAGACTTTACTGGAACAGTTCTCTTTGTTTCTCATGACCGTTACTTTATCAACCAAACTGCTGATGAGATCATTGAAATCTCTCCATCAGGCAGTACCTTATATTTGGGTGACTATGATTACTATATTGAGAAAAAAGAGGAGCAACGGTTAATTGCAGAACAAAAAGCTCAGGAAGCTGAGGACGAAAAACAACCAGCTTCCCCAAATACTTCATCTGCTAAGAGTAGCTACACGCAAAGTAAAGCCAAGGAAAAACAGCAACGCAAATTAAAACGTGAAGTTGCACAATTAGAAGAAAAAGTTGATAACTTAGACCAAGAAAAAACTAGGATAGAAAACAAAATGTCTCAACCGGATATCTTCAATGACCTGACTAAAATGCAAAAATTACAGCAAAAACTTACGTCAGTGAGTCAAGAGCTCAACGCAACTGAAGAACAATGGGAACAAAGCTCGGTTGAATTAGAAGAGTTTATGGCATAATTTGCGATTCCTCTTCATAAATCAAAAAAACAGCAGACATCTACTCGTAATTCGAATAGTTATCCGCTGTTTTTATTTACACTTTTTCACTGAGTAAGCTGTAATTTAAACTGAGAGCCACGGAAATTCAAGACCCGGCTCAGCGTTTAGTGTCATGCCAGCTCTATTTCCATGCTTGAAGCCAACATAACCAGCCGCACCGATCATGGCTGCATTATCACCACAGTATTTAAGAGGGGCCTCTAACAAGTCCACTCCTTGAATTTGAGCACATTCTTTTTCTAGACGTGTACGTAAACCACTGTTAGCTGCGACTCCACCCGCTAAGATCAGCTGTTTGACTGGAAAGTTGTGCAGTGCCCGCACTGTTTTTTCTGCCAAAACATCAACTACACTCTGTTCAAAACTAGCCGCCAAATCGTCATGTGAAAGCTTTGTGCCAATTTGATCTGCATGATGAACCGTATTAATAAATGCGCTTTTAAGACCACTAAAACTAAAATCATAGTTATCTTCTTTTTCCATTGCTCGTGGAAAGTTAAATGTATCTTTCCCCTGATGAGCCAATTCGTCGATTTCTTTACCAGCCGGGTAATTGATCCCAAGCACTCGTCCGATCTTGTCGAAAGCTTCACCACACGCATCATCGCGCGTTTCACCAATAATTTGATAATCATTTTCCTGAGGCATATAAACCAGTTCCGTATGCCCTCCAGAAACCAACAAAGCCATTGCAGGAAATTCGATCGGAGCTGTATAACGCGCAGCATAAATGTGGCCTGCCATATGGTTTACGGGTACCAAGGGCAAATTGTGTGCAAACGCCACAGCTTTTACTGCTGAAACTCCAACCAAAAGAGCACCTACCAATCCAGGACCGTAAGTAACTGCAACCGCGGCGAGGTCTGTATAACCAAGTCCAGTTTGTTGAAATACATCATCCAAACAGCCAATGATCTGCTCAATATGGTGCCTGCTGGCAACTTCAGGAACAACGCCTCCAAAGCGTTGGTGACTCTGAATCTGAGTAGCAGTCGATTGAGCTAAAACCTGTGCCCCGTTTCTTACAAGTGCGACGCTTGTTTCATCACAACTCGATTCAAACGCTAAAATTATTGTATCTTTTTTTTCATTCATTTTTTATCTTTTCCTTATTTCTCGCTAACTAAAAATTGATACTTGATAACTTCATTGTTGAGCTCACTATTCTTCGCTGTTTCAGCCTTTTTAAAACCGATATTACGATAAAATTCACCCAATCTTTCTTGGCCGGTCCGCACTTGTACAAAAACGGAACGAACCCCAGTTTCTGCCGCCTTGTCAAACAAAGTATTAACCAAAGTAACAGCGACTTTTTCTCTATCGGGATACGGTAAAACAGACAATCTCATAATGCGCATCCGAGTCATCGATGCATTGACCCGACATCCAATAAAACCGATCAATTGGTCATCTTGACGTAAGCCAAAATACAAAGCTTTCTTTTGATCCCGCATGCAGAGCTGAAAGGTATTATAGTTCCAGATATCTTCTTCTGATTGTGACCGTTGCTCGACTGCTACCATTTCAGGAATAGTCGAGATCACATTTCGGCACAAAAAATAATCAACTCCATTGATCACAATATCTTTATTGTCAAAATCAAGTGACTTGTCTTGAAAAATCACTTTTATCTTATTAGCTAATCGTTCTTTAATATTTTTTAACGTATGGGCCATGCTTTTTCCCTTCTTGCGGATTTCTTTTTAACCATTGCGATTCAGCTTGTGTTATTCGCAAATAGCGAGGTACAAAATCATTTACATTCTCCGCTTCTTTTAAAAGGCCTAACGTTCCTAAATTAAAGGCACGAGGGACTGCTGATTCCGCTGGAGCGATCCGGTAGTCTTGACCAGCCATCAATTCTTTCAATTGATCGGCAAATTTTGCTACGTCAGCTCCTATAAAGCAGACTTCTTTTCCCATTATCTGTTTACATAACTTTGAAAAAGAGATGTGTTGATCTGGCAAAACATTTTTTAATTGGCCATCATCCCACATATAGCCTCCAGCAAAAACATTATCCCTCCGTGCATCAAACACCGGCACAAGCAATGTCTTAGCATCAGCCTGGACTCCCTTAGCTAAGACGGCAAGGCTTGAAACACCAACTAACTCTTTATTTAAACTATATGCTAAAGTCTTAGCAGTAGTTACGCCGATCCGTAAACCCGTATAAGAACCTGGTCCTTGAGCAACCACAACACGGTCGATTTCTTCTGGCTTTAACTGACTCTGTTTAAAAATCTCCTCGATTGCCGGCATCAGAGTAACACTGTGATTTTTGCTGACAGTGGTAGTGTTTTCTGCTAGTAAAGTTTGATCTTCTAAAAGTGCCACACTTAACGGACGATTGGAAGTGTCAATTGCAAGAATTTTCATTATTTTGTTCATTCCTCTTTTTACGCTGTATTCTACTTAACTTAGTTTAACATAAACCCCAACACACTTTTCACAAAAAGAAAAAATGACTTATATTTTCATGAAAATCGATGCTGAAATATTGGAGAGTATAAAATAGTTTGTGTAAATAAATAAAATCCTATTGAAAAGGGAATCCCTTCCCCGTATGATTAAATCGTCAAACCAAACCAAAACGGAGGGATTCCCCATGGAACAGTTTACCAAAGATTTAACCAAAACTCTATTATCAAATGGCGATGTTAAAGAACTTTTTCGCCAACAACTTGAAAAAGCTATTAATCAAATCTTACAAGCTGAGTTAACTTCGTTACTCGGTTATGATCCTTATGAACGTAATGGTTTTAAGGCTAACAATTATCGGAATGGTCAATACTTTCGGTTAATTGATTCCGAATATGGTAAGTTGAAAATTGCTGTGCCGCGTGACCGACAAGGCAAGTTTCATAATCATTTACTTCCAGCTTATTCTCGTCGTCAAGATGCTTTAGAAACTACAATTATTCAACTTTACTCTAAAGGTGTTACCACTCGTGAAATCGCTGATTTGATTGAGAAAATGTATGGTTCTTATTATTCAGCTACAACTGTTTCTAACATTACTGCTCAAGTAACTGAGCAGATTGAAGCTTTTCATCAACGAACCATTAAAGCAAACTATGTTTGCTTATTCTTAGATGCAACTTATTTACCTTTGCGTCGTGACACAGTTCAAAGAGAAGCGGTTTATATTGCCTTAGGAATTACACCCACTGGAATTAAGGAAGTTCTTGATTATCGCATTGCACCCAGTGAAAATGCTGAAGTCTGGTCGGAAATGGCAGCAGATCTTAAGCAGCGAGGGCTTAAACAGGTTCAATTAATTATTGCGGACGGAATGGTCGGACTTCAACCAGCGCTGTTACATGCTTTTCCTAAAGCAAAATTTCAAAGATGTTTAGTTCATGTTATGCGTAATATTAGTACACATGTCCGTTTAAAAGACCGTGAGGTCATTTTAAATGATTTCAAACAGCTTCATTCGGTAACTAATAAAACTGAAGCTCATAAAATGCTTGCCGATTTTTATAGTACTTGGGAAAAGCAATACACAAATCTGATTAGTCACATTAGGTCAATTGAAAAGGAATTATTAGCTTTTTTGGCTTTTCCAGCCGCAATACGCCCAACCATTTATTCAACAAATATTATAGAATCGCTAAATAAAAAGATTAAACGCAAGACTAAAGCAAAAGAACAGTTTCCCAATGAAAAATCATTAGACAATTTCATTGGAGTGCAAGTAATTAGTTACAACGAAAAGAACTTTAATCGAATTCATCGTGGATTCGGACAAGTTAAGGATACATTAGAATCACTTTTCGACTGAAAAGATTTAATTTTATGGAGAAAGGGCAATTCCTTTTTACACAAACTTCTTGACACTCCCAAATATTGTAATACAATACCAAACATCATTATAATTGTTAAGTAGTTAAATTCAAGTGACTAAATACAAGCATCCGGAGTGAAAAATATGAAAACAATTTTAGTATTACATACTGGCGGGACCATTGCGATGTCTGAGGGCAAGGATGGCGCAATAATCCCTGGGAAGCAAAACCCGCTCAACAGTTTCAATAATCCCTTTACTGGAAAAATCAGGCTAGATATCAGGAATCCATTCAATCTTCCCTCGCCTCACATGCGA
The DNA here is from genome assembly GCF_900116935.1 of Ligilactobacillus acidipiscis. Taxonomy (NCBI): domain Bacteria; kingdom Bacillati; phylum Bacillota; class Bacilli; order Lactobacillales; family Lactobacillaceae; genus Ligilactobacillus; species Ligilactobacillus acidipiscis. The sequence continues at coordinate 890,332 of NZ_LT630287.1, read as the reverse complement.
CCAACAGAAATGTTAGCCTTAAGAAATGAAATCATGCAGGCTGAAAGTGAAGGGATCGATGGCGTTGTTATCACTCATGGAACCGACACACTAGAAGAGACAGCTTTTTTTCTAGACCTAACACTACCAGCAGAAATTCCAGTTGTTGTGACCGGTGCAATGAGATCTGCTAATGAGATCGGGTCTGATGGATTACATAATTTTCAGACCGCAATTCAGACTGCAGCAAGTGATGAAGCTCATGACAAGGGAGTTTTAGTTGTCATGAATGATGAGATCCATACAGCACGCTATGTAACTAAAACTCACACAACAAATGTGGCTACTTTCCGCACACCATCTTTTGGTCCAGTTGGTTCGGTTTCAAAAGAACGGGTGACCTTTTTTTCTAAATTGATCCGCCAAACCTATGTCCCGCTTGATCATGTCGTTGATAATGTTTACTTGTTAAAAGCTTTTGCTGGAATGGGACCAGAGCTATTCGAAACGTTAGCCTTGCAAAAAACAAATGGTCTTGTAATAGAAGCACTAGGTGCCGGCAATCTACCCCCCGCAACTTTACCCGGCCTGCAAAAACTCCTTGACCAACATATTCCAGTTGTAATAGTCTCTCGCTGTTTTAATGGTACGGCCGAAAGTGTCTATGATTACGAAGGCGGTGGCATTCGCCTTGAAAAAATGGGGGCAATTTTTTGCCATGGATTAAACGGACAAAAGGCACGAATCAAGTTATTAGTTGGATTAAGTGCACAAATGTCCGCAAAAGAACTGGCTTCATTTGTCAATGACGCAGTTTCTTGATTTTTGCAATTAAAACTTAAATAATTCACAACACATCGATCCAATTACAGACCGATGTGTTTTTTATCTCTTGAAATGTCAAATTAAGTTAGAAATAACATAGCTGTTTATCTGTGATGTTTTCCATGAATACCTCAATTGGTGTTTTATAATTTAATGATTTTCTTGGAATATGATTACGCCGGCTACTGACTTGTTGAACTAAAGCATTTAGTAAATTGCGAAAATCCATGCTCTTGTTGAGACCATCTCGTCTAATTAGTCCATTATTATTTTCGTTTAAGCCACGCTGGTTAGGAGCCCCAACTTCGGCAAAATAAGTACTAATATCATGCTTATTTGCGATTTCTTTCCAACCAGTGAATTCTTTACCATTATCAAAAGTAATTGACTTGAAAAGGTGTTTTGGCTGTTGGGACAACCATTGATTAAGATGTTTATTAACGCATTCAGCCGATTTTTGTTGGATGTTTAAAATGATTTCAACTTTGGAGAGACGCTCAACTAAGGTCATAACTGCACCTTGATGTGCTTTGCCTTGGACGGTGTCTGCTTCTAAATGACCAAATTCATGTTGAAAATGAGGATAATCCTGATAGCGTTGATAAATACTTCTGCCGAGTCGGCCAGCTTTACCACGCCGTTCAACGTAACCATTTGGATGCCTTTTACCTTTCATTGGCAACAATTTCACATTGAAAACACCTCTTTGAAAAAGTCGGTATAAGGTTCTCATACTACAACTGATCTGTATCTCAGCTCGACCAATAATCGTATCAGGGGTCCAACCTAATGCGAGTTTCTGCTTAATGTATTTGGTTTCATCTTCTGGTAATTCAATTGCTTTTCGACCGCAATGAGTTTTATTAACTCGATGATTTTCTTGAAATTGACTAATTGAATTACCAGCATCTAGAAACCGGTAAACACGATAAACGGTTTCGCTGGAACGTTTAAGAGCTTTAGCGGCATGATAGGCTTTAATATCTTGCTTCCAAAAATTATATATAAAGGTTAATTCACGTGTGGTAAGATGTTTATAAGTCATTTGTGGTTACCTCTCTTTTGATTAGGGATATTCAAAAGTCTACCACAAATGGCTTTTTTATTTCTAACTTAATTTTACAAACGACGTCTTCTAAAACAAAAAAGCGCCAGCAAAAAAATTACTAGCACTGAACTTTTATTTAATTTCTGCCCACTCACATTCAGCCAAGCAATTTTGCTGTTCTCCTGTCATGATCGTGTGTCTTGTTAGCAAATTGTCCTCATCTATTTCAACTGCACTATTCACTTGGTCACCATAATAGACTTCTCGCCGGTATGCAATATTCATTTTGATCAGCCTGTGTGACAGTAAAAATTCAGCTGGCAAAGCATCTAGCATCCAGTCAAAATAGTGTACATTATTAACATGATGATTAGCATCAATGTCCATAAAGCGAACCCTATAATTCTTTTGACCACTAGCGTTTTCAACCGTTAGCGGCATAGGCAGACGCTCGATTTTTTTTGTGTATTCCGATTCGTATGGAGTAATTATGTCTTCAGGTAAACGAACCATCTTTCTCTTAGAGCGATCCATTAAAACAAAAACACTATGCATAGTGACTAATTCGTTTTCCGCTTGATCATAGACTGCAAAATCACGATAACAAAAAAAACGGTTATAACTCTTCGCCTGAGTTGAAAGGGTAATAATTTCATCGACCTTAGGCAAACGTTTGATATTGATAATATGTTGAGTTACGACCCAACCTAAGCCACGTTCACCAACCTTTTCATTAGTGATTCCTAATTTATCACTTTGATCTTCCGATGACAGCATCATTAGGTCTACTAAGCGGCCAATACCCAATGAACCAGTTACATCTGTTTCATAATAAACAACACGATGATCTTCACTAAATTTTTTTGCACTCATTTTTCACTAACCTCTGTTTTATCTCAAATCTCACTGAATAAATAAAAACGAAGCCTGATGACTTTACATCAAAGCTGCGTTCATTACTTAAACAAACTAAGTCGTTGCCCTATTTCAAATGATGGTACTCGTTATAAACGACCTGTTTTTTCAATTTATTTTGTTTGGCAATTCTTTTGATTGCATCGTTCGTTTTTAAATTTTCACTTTTGATCAATAAATCGACCTGTTCTTCTAAGGGCAAGACCGCCTTGGGTTCTTCTGGAAGCGGTGCTTGATTTCCTTCAACGATCAAAACAAATTCACCTTTAATTTCAGAGTCATTGGTCCACTCTATTGCATCAGCGATCGTTCCACGTAAAAACTCTTCGTAGCGTTTAGTCAGTTCACGACATAAAACGATCTGTCGTGTTGTGCCAAAAGCTTCACCCAAACTTTTAAGCGTTTTTAATAAACGGTGCGGTGCCTCATAAAAAATCAAAGAAATCGTTTGCTGGGTCAACCCTTGTAACTGCTCTTTACGTTCAGTATTCTTGCGTGATAAAAAACCATAAAACAAAAAAGGCTGTGGACATAGGCCAGATGCAATCAAAGCAGTCAACGCAGCATTTGGTCCGGGAATAGGAACGACCCTAATTCCCCTCCCTACACATGCTTGAACTAACTCCGCACCTGGGTCACTGATAGACGGCATTCCGGCATCACTGACCTGCGCAATATCCAAACCTTGCTGCAGCTTTGCAACTAACTGCGGCAAACGCTCTTTTGTATTATACTCATGAAAACTGATCTGCTTAGTATTGATTTCAAAATGATTCAGCAATTTTTGAGTATTACGAGTATCCTCAGCCGCAATCAAATCAACCTCTTGCAAAGTCTTGACTGCTCGCGGACTCATGTCGCCTAAATTTCCAATTGGTGTTGGTACTAAAAATAAAGTTCCGTTAGTATTTTCACCCTGAAAATTGCTGGTGATCTGAATACCCATTAGCTTCTCTCCCCGTAAATAACATCTTGACAAAATACACAAGGTTCATCATTGATCCGCCTTGAACCATACATATTATCCACATTGCAAACATGGAAACCTTCTTCATAGAGTTTTTCTAAATTTTGCCGTGACTTTGATAACCCTGCCGTTCCATTTTTGGATGTTGCTTTATCTTCAAGTTCTCGCAACCGTTCACGTAGATGCTGGTTTTCGATTTCGAGTTCGGCATTTTTTTCAACCAAAGATGTCAATGAATCTTGTGTATTACCTATTAACAAACGCAATTCATCGGCTTTTTTGCCTAATTGATCAAAATTGTCATACAATTCACGTTTCTCCAAAACAATTCACCTTCGCTTATCGATGATAACAATCACATAACTCCAACGTTAACGACTCTAAAATATTCTGGATCGAAACGTTGCTAGACAATAAACGCCATTTTTTTAATACAGCTTCACAAGCATCTGTTGCTGCGACTGCAGAAATATTGGCCATTTTTGAACTGAAATCTTTTTCAAACATTGTAAACACAAATTTCTGGCTTGGATCATTTGCAAAAAGCATCAGATCTCGAGCTAAAAGAGCTATCAAAAATAACAACTCATCTTGCTTTTCCCGGCTATCAACTAAGGGTACTAAGTCTGCCTGCACTTTAACAAAAGATATAAGATCATTTCGCAAAACGGCACTATACCAGTCCCATAATTTAGTGAGTAACTTCTGGAAATCTTCATCGGTGCCGATTTTTTCGGCTTGATCAGCATCTTTGGTTAAGTTAGACAGCAAAATTGCCTGATCCTGTGAAATCCCCTTGGCTTTCAATTTTTCCACCAGATAAGAAAGAGCAGGCGCGTTCAACTCTAGCAACTGACAACGTGAGATGATCGTCGGCAATATTTTATTTTGCTCACTGGTAAGTAAAAATGCAGTCACTGTTCCACTTGGTTCTTCTAAAAATTTTAGCAAGCCATTAGCAGCACTAGTTGACATTTTCTCAGCGTCTTCAATTATAAAGACTTTCTGTGCACCTTCAACTCCGCTTTTGGCAAACTCAGACTTTAAATAGCGGATCTGATCGATCTTAATAGACAGACCAGTCGGTGAAACTTCGACAACATCAGGATGTTCATGTTCACTGATCCTAGTACATTCAGAGCAATGATCACATGGACCGTCAGCACTTAAGTGTTCACAAAATAATAACTTAGCGATCCACAATGCTAACTCTTTTTTCCCAGAGCCAGCCGGTCCTGCCAACAAGTATGCATGCGCCAATCGGTTCTGCCTGACAAGATCACCAAAGTGAGCCGTGAGTTGTGGCTGCGCTTCTACAATATTCATTGTCTTTCACACTTAGAATTGATGGAAAGCATCGATCGGCAAAACAAACACAGTTGCTCCGCCAACTTGAACTTCGACCGGATATGCTCCAGCAGCTTCCATCGGAGAATCTAGATTAACAGGCGGTGCCATAAACTGTTTCCGAGTTTTCGAAGTTGTTTTGATCAGATCCAAAACATCTTCTACTTTTTCATCTTCAACACCCACTAAAAATGTTGAATTTCCTGACCGAAGAAAGCCACCGGTCGAAGAAAGTTTAGTTGCTCGAATATCTTTTTCTATAAAAGCATTACTTAGTCGGTTACTGTCTTTATCTTGAATGATCGCAATAATCAATTTCATGGTCTCTACCCCCAAAATTTCTCTGCCAAAATACTTCGCTTACATTTACTATAAATATTTTTTCAATTGAGAAAAAACCTCTGCTTCTACCTGCAGCTCAGACTGAGAAGCATCAATAGTTTTGATTCTGACTGGGTCCTGACGTGCTAATTCCAGATATTGTGCCCGTACCTGCTGGTAAAAGCTAAGTTGTTCTTCATCCAGACGATTAACTTCATCTTGTCGATTTTTTTTGATACGGTTTAACCCGATCACAGGATCTAAATCAAAATAAAATGTGAGGTCTGGGCTTAAGCCAGCTGTCGCAAACTGATTGATCGCGGCAACTTCTTTTACCCCAACACCACGTCCAGCTCCCTGATACGCTAACGAACTATCAACAAAACGATCGCACAAGACGTTTTTGTCAGCTGCTAAAGCTGGAAGTATCTTTTCAACTAAATGCTGACGTCTAGAAGCCGCATAAAGTAAGGCTTCAGTTTTTTGATCCATTTCAGTATTTTTTTTATCTAAAATGACTTCGCGTATCGCCTCCGATATCCGACTTCCGCCAGGTTCTCTGGTAACAAGATATTTATCATGCAGGCCAATTTGATCCAAACGAGCGAGCAATCCCTTGATGACACTAGTTTTACCTGAGCCATCCGTTCCTTCAAATGTTACAAACTTTCCAGCCACTTACAAAACCTCAATTATATTTAATTAATTATATTGTACTTAAAAAATAGTTCACTGTCCATGTTTACGCCATCTCAAACAATTACCAAAAATTAGCGGCTGATCACAGACGACTGCACATGACCTTTAACTTTTCGTCGACGTGCTTCACGATATAAAAGCTCGTATTGTGCTTTGGACACTTTGGTTTTTGCCGCCATTTCTTCATCGGCTTCAAAAACAGTTTCTTGATTCTTTTTATCATTAGTCCATTCAGAAAACGCACGGTCAATATCTTCTAATAAGGCTTCGTCAAATTGCTTTTTCAAATTATTTTTCTTTTTACCAAACATTTTTAAGCCACCTTGATTTATATTTCTTGGCGCCCTTCGATTGCTTTGAACAGCGTCATTTCATCTGCATATTCAATATCACTGCCTACTGCTAAACCAGATGCTAATCGAGTAACCATGATGCCAGCTGGTTTGATCAAGCGAGACAGATACATCGCTGTTGCTTCCCCTTCTGGTGTCGCATTAGTAGCAATGATCACTTCTTTGATACTATCATTTTTTTGCAGTCGCTTGACCAAACTTTTAATGTTGATATCTTCCGGTCCTTTGCCTTCAATAGGAGATAAAACACCATGCAAAACATGATAAAGTCCATGATATTCACGCATCTTTTCCAGCGACATGACATCTTTGGGTTGTTCTACTACGATCAACTGTGATTGATCACGCGCCTTGTCTGCACAGATAATGCACGGATCAGTTTCAGTAATATTTCCACAAATACTGCAATAATGCAGGTCTCTTTTAGCTGCCAACAATGACGATGCAAAATTAGCAACATCTTTTTCGTCCATATCTATAGTATAAAAAGCTAAGCGGATCGCTGTTTTATTACCTATTCCAGGTAATTTCATATAACTATCGATCAATTTTGCGATTGGTTCTGGATATTGCATGCCAAAAACTCCTCTTGCTTTTAATTACATCCTAGGCATTCCCTGTGAGTATTTACCTAATGTCGATTGCGTTTTCTTATCGATTTGATCCACTGCATCGTTAACAGCCATAATAATTAAATCTTGTAACATATCAGGATCATCAGGATCAATTGCTTCTGCTTTGATCGCAATATCCTGCATTTTTTTATCTCCTGTGAATTTAACGACTACCTCGTCGTTTGAAGCTTTACCTGCAAACTCAGTCTGATTAAGCTCTTCTTGATCCTTTTGCATCTGTTTTTGCATCTTCTGAACTTTTTTCATCATACCCTGCATATTTCCTGGCATCATAATAAATTTCTCCTTTTATTTTAATCATTTTTAATATCTACTACTTCGTTCCCGAATAATTTAAGCGCAGTATCTACCACTGGATCTTTTGGCGCTGGCTGCTTTGGGTCACCTGAAGTTTCTTGTTCAGTTCGTTGTCCATCTTCACCTGCCGTTAGATGTTTCTGTGCTTTTTGACCATTCAAATATTCTTGTCTGATTTGCGGCCACTGTTCTTGCGGCATAAAGATCAAACGCGGAACATGACCGATCAGACGGTCAAGACCATTTTCTAATGTATCTTTTAACGGCTGATCCGTTTGCGCACGTTGACACAAAAAATCAAACTGAAAAGTAACGATTACTCCATCTGGACTGGCAGCAACTGGTGAACTCACATGCATCACTGCTCTTTGCGCAACGGTCAGCATGTTTAATAGATCGTCCCAGATTTCACGTAACTCATTGAGACTTGTTCTGGTTGCGTCACTTAGTACACCATATACTTGCTGAAGATCAACTTTGGCAGGCGCAGTAGTTTTTCGTACTTGTGTTTTATTGTAACTGGTCGTCTTGGGCCGACTTGAATTTGTCGCAGTCACTGATTGACCATTTGACTGATTTTGCAGTAATTGCTCGACTTGTTGTTGTAATTGCTTAACTTGGCGAGTCAAATTTTCTACTTTAATGGTGTCTTTAGGATCCAACTTTTCCCCAGCTGCTTGTGGTGTCTTGGGAGAAATCGTTGTTTGTCTAGTCGCTAATTTGACTGTCAAAACTTCCAAATAAATCGAAGCGTGGGAGGTGAACCGCATATTTTCTTGCTGTTCATTTAAAAGGTCGATCATTTGATAAATTTCTTCTGGCTTGATTTTCTGCGAAAAATTTCGAAAATCATCATTAACAACATTGAGCTCGTCATTTTCAACCTTTTCCGGCATCTGCTGATACAATAGCAGATCACGACAAAAGCTGATCAAATCTTCAATAAAACGCGCGGCATCTTTACCATCATTTAAAATTTGATGTAAGATCTCTAGTGCTTTTGCCGTATCCTTTTGCGTGACTTGCTCCAAATATTGCAGTAATTCATCATTTTGAACACTACCTGTAACCATCAACGCATTATCCAATGTGACCTCATCATTTCCAAAGGAAATAACTTGATCTAGAATGCTTAACGCATCCCGCATCCCGCCTTCTGCAGCTTTAGCAATTAATTTTAATGCAGCCGGTTCACATTTGAGCTGTTTTTGAGATACGATATATTGCATCCGTTGCAAGATCGTGTCTGGTTGGATCCGCCGAAAATCAAAACGCTGTGTTCTTGAAATGATCGTGGCCGGAATTTTATGAGGTTCTGTTGTTGCTAAAATAAAAACAACATTTTCCGGCGGTTCTTCCAACGTTTTTAACAATGCGTTAAACGCACCTGTTGAAAGCATATGCACTTCATCAATAATATATATTTTATAATCACATTCGGTCGGGGCGTACTTGACCTTGTCACGAATATCACGAATCTCTTCTACCCCGTTATTTGAAGCAGCATCGATCTCGATCACATCATTTTGTCTGCCAGCAGTGATCGATGTACAAGTATCACATTCATTACAAGGCTCACCATCTTTTTGAAAATGGCAATTGATCGCTTTTGAAAAAATCTTGGCAGCAGAGGTCTTGCCTGTTCCCCGTGGCCCGGTAAATAAATATGCATGAGACGTTTGCTTAGTCATTAAAGCATTTTTAAGAGTTTTAGTAACTAATTCTTGTCCAACAAGATCATCAAACTTTTGCGGACGCCAAGCACGATACAAAGCTTGGTAACTCATTTCCGTCTCCTCCTTAATAATTACTGTGTTACAAAAAAAGAACCTATCGATCTAAAGAAACCTCTTCTCACAACACTGATGGACTACACATTTACGTCGTCACACTGCTTAAATAATCAATTTAGTTAAAAGAATATATGACGACTTTAAGTTACTTCATTAACTTTTATAAAAAAAATCCCCGATCTCAAAAGAAGACCGGGGTTCAATATCATAAAAACTTAAGGCACATGCCGAACCGAACTTAGTGCTGCTTCCTTCCGGACCTGACACGCTTCGTAAGGACAACATTGCCCCAAGGCCTTGCGGCACCTACTATAATACATGAAATTACCCCAAAATGCTAGTCTTTTTCTTGTTTTTCTCTAATTTTCGTAAAAAATTCATTCAATAATTGACTACATTTAACTTGACATAACCCCTTTTCTACCTTGACTTGATGATTAAAACGCGGTTCAGTTAACAAGTTCATTAATGTGCCGGCACAACCCGCCTTAAGATCTGCACAACCATAATAGACAGCCTTGATCCTAGCATTAACTATTGCTCCAGCACACATTGGACACGGTTCAAGCGTGACAAATAAAGTCGCATCTTGTAAACGCCAATCTCCCATTGCTTGATCAGCTTGTTTGATAGCGAAAATTTCTGCATGCGCGGTTGAATCATGACTGCATTCACGCAAATTATGCCCTCGACCAATAATTTTTCCACCAGCTACGATCACACAACCGATCGGGACTTCCCCCAGACGTGCAGCTTTTTCGGCCTCTATCAGGGCCTCATTCATAAAGAGATCCAATTGCTGTTGTGAGTATTCTTCCATCTTAATTTTTCACACTTTTTAAAATAAAGTATCCTTTTCTTTTTAAAAGCACTTCACAATTGCCGAAGACTTCTTCCATCTTAACTTGTGCAGACGGAGCGCCCTGTTTCTTTTGAATGACCGCAATCAAAGATCCCCCGGTCATCAAGTGATCTTTTGCTCCAGCAAGGATAGAGTGTACGATTTTTTTGCCTGCGCGTATCGGCGGATTTGTAATAACCGCAGCATACTGTGTTTCTACTACATCCATATAGACATCCGAACTATAAATGTTAACATTTTTGATTTGATTTTCAGCGGCATTTTTTCTCGCTAAGTCAAGCGCCCTTTCGTTGACATCCACCATATCCACTTGTCGTTTCGGATAATGATAAGCAATAGCTAAACCAATTGGACCATAACCACAACCAACATCTATTATCTTACCTGCAGGAAATTCTGCTTCTTCAAGTGCATCTAACAATGTCCGTGAACCAAAATCAACTGTGTTCTTAGAAAAAACACCACTATCTGTATTAAAATTAAAATCATGTCCATATAGGGAAAATGTCCAAGATTTCTCAGCGTGCTTCGCGCTTGGGTCTTTTGTGTAATAATGATCTGCCAAAATTTTTCCTCTTTTTCTTAATTAGGATCCATTAAATTTGTCTGTTTTTTTATATCCACTCCCTATCTTAAATGAAGATCAATAGACTATCAAATACTTTATTTGGCCTTCTCAAAATTATTTAGAGCAGTTTTTTTTAAAAATTTTTTCCTGCCACAACACCATATATCGACAAGTTTTGCAAAACTTTACACTATATCTGGTGTTTTTTATTTGAAATCGGCAAATATTGTTGTATACTTAGTCAAGTAAATTAATCTAGGAGGTCCTCGAAATGAGCTTAGAACTTTATACTAAAAACAACTGCATTCAATGCAAAATGACAAAGAAATTTTTAACGGAACATAATATCAGTTTTGGAGAAAAAAACATCACTGAAACTCCCGAATATATCGACTATTTAAAAAACAAAGGCTTTCGCAGTGTACCTGTTTTAGAAGATGGCAATCAACCGATCATCAACGGCTTTCGTCCAGATCTCTTGAAAAAGCTGATTGCACAATGAAAATAGTTTATTTTAGCGTAACTGGACAAACAAAAAGATTTGTCAAAAAGCTTTCATTAAAGGACACATATGAGATCGATCCGATCGATCCCGAAATCGAAGTTGGTGAACCCTTTGTCCTGATCGTACCAACGTACGAAAAAGACATTACTGAGCCGGTCACCGACTTTTTATATTATGGGAGCAATCAGGAACAATTACAGGGGGTTGCTGGAACTGGCAATCGTAATTTCGCACAATTGTTTGTTTTCACAGCTAAAGATATCTCAAAAGAATTCAACGTTCCCCTGCTATATACTTTTGAATTTAACGGTACTACAAAAGATGTTACAAATTTCGAGAAAGCGGTGAAGAAAATTGAGTCTTAAATTACTAGATAGCAATAATGTTAGTTATTATGACCTCAACAATCAGGTCAACATCCCTTTGAATGATAAGATTCAATTAAATAAAGATAAAGATGCGTTAGCTGCATTTTTAAAAGAAAACGTTGAACCCAACATGGTCAAATTCACTTCGTTGCAAGAAAAATTCAAGTATTTGATCGCTAATGATTATTTGGAAGAAGAGTTTGTTTCTAAATACAAGATGTCGTTTATAGAAAAACTTTATCAACAACTTGAAAACGCACATTTTCACTTTAAAACATTCATGGCAGCCTATAAGTTCTATGCTCAGTATGCTTTAAGAACTAACGATAACGACGCATATCTGGAAAGTTACATAGATCGCGTTGCAGTTAACGCATTGTACTTTGCCGATGGAGATGAAGAACTTGCATTAGACTTGGCAGACGAAATGATTCACCAACGCTACCAACCAGCGACCCCCAGTTTCCTAAACGCGGGACGCAAACGGCGAGGAGAACTAGTATCTTGTTTCTTGCTCCAGTTGACCGATGATATGAATTCTATCGGGCGCGGTATCAACTCTGCTTTGCAATTGTCACGGATCGGCGGCGGTGTTGGAATCACTTTGAGCAACTTGCGTGGCGCTGGCGCCCCAATCAAGGGTATTGAGGGAGCCGCCTCAGGTGTTGTACCTGTTATGAAGTTGCTTGAAGATAGTTTTTCTTATTCCAACCAACTCGGGCAGCGTCAAGGCGCAGGTGTTGTTTACCTGAATGTTTTTCATCCTGATATTATTTCATTTCTCTCGGCTAAAAAGGAAAACGCGGATGAAAAAATCAGGGTCAAGACACTATCACTAGGCATCATCGTTCCTGATAAATTTTATGAGCTAGCTAAAAATAATGAAGACATGTACCTTTTTGATCCTTGGGGTGTTGAACGTGTGTACCACACACCTTTTTCTTATGTAGATATTACGAAAGAATATGACAATCTAGTTGCTGATCCGAATATCCCAAAGAAAAAAATCAAGGCTCGGGAACTGGAAGAAGAAATTTCTAAGTTACAACAAGAATCTGGCTACCCATATATCATCAACGTGGACACTGCAAACAAGGCCAACCCGATTGATGGCAAAATCATTATGAGCAATCTTTGTTCGGAAATCATGCAGGTCCAAAAGCCTTCAGTTGTGAATAACCGACAAGAATATGAACAGTTGGGAACCGACATTAGCTGCAATTTAGGATCCACGAATATCGCAAACTTAATGGACTCACCTAACTTTGGTCGTTCCGTCAAAGCAATGACTCGCGCATTAACATTTGTTACAGATAATTCTTCGATCGACGTTGTCCCTTCGATCCAACACGGCAACGATCAAGCGCACACTATTGGTTTAGGCGCCATGGGCTTGCATGGTTATCTGGCTAAAAACCATATCGAATACGGGTCAAAAGAAGCAATCGACTTCACCAATGTTTATTTCATGTTGTTAAATTATTGGACACTAAAAGCTTCTAACGAGATCGCAAAAGAACGACAAGAAACCTTTGCTGGTTTCTCTAAAAGTAAATACGCAAACGGTTCGTATTTTGATCAATATTTAGAAAAAAACTTTGGTCCAACAACTAAAAAAATTCAGGAATTATTTAAGGACAATTTTGTTCCAGGTCCTGCAGATTGGAAAGATCTCAAAGAAGCTGTTCAAAGGGATGGTCTCTACCACCAAAACCGGATGGCAGTGGCTCCAACCGGCTCGATCTCTTATATTAATGATACAACTGCCTCACTGCAGCCGATCATTAATCGAATCGAAGAACGACAAGAAAGAAAGATCGGTAAGATCTATTACCCAGCTCCTTATCTTTCAAACGATACGATCAATTACTACGCTTCGGCCTATGACATGGACATGCGCAAAGTGATCGATACCTATGCAGCAGCCCAAACTCATGTTGATCAGGGATTAAGTATGACTTTATTCGTACGTTCTACTTTACCAAAAGGAATGTATGAGTGGAAAGATCCTGAATCAGACAAATTGACAACACGAGACCTTTCAATCTTAAGAAATTATGCTCATGCAAAAGGAATTAAATCTATCTACTACATTCGCACGTTTACGGACGATAACGGCGTCATTGGTGCAAATGAATGTGAAAGTTGCTCAATTTAATTTGTCTTTCGCAAAGTGAGTAACTTGAGAAGAAAAGAGTGACTCAAATAAAAATATTTTTATTTTTAAGTTGAGTGCTCTTTATTTTAAGGAGTAAATGCAATGGATAATAATAATTACACAGCAATTAATTGGAATGTGTTGGAAGATCAGATTGACAAAGCAACCTGGGAAAAATTAACTGAACAATTTTGGTTAGACACGCGGATCCCCCTTTCCAACGACTTGGGTGATTGGCGTTCACTCTCAGAAAACGATAAAGATGTTGTTGACAAAGTTTTTGGTGGTTTAACTTTACTAGATACCTTACAATCACAAGATGGCATGTCTTCTTTAAAAAAAGATATTAGAACTCAACAAGAAGAAGCTGTTTTAAATAATATTGAATTTATGGAATCAGTCCATGCTAAAAGCTATTCTTCTATCTTTTCGACCTTAAACACGCCTAAAGAGATCGACGATATTTTTGAATGGACAAATCAAAACGAATTTTTGCAATATAAAGCACAAAAGATCAATGATATTTACCATAATGGGACCCCTCTCCAAAAAAGGGTCGCTTCTGTCTTTTTGGAAACTTTCTTATTCTATTCGGGCTTTTATACCCCACTGTATTGGTTGGGGCATAATAAACTACCCAATGTTGCTGAGATCATCAAATTGATCCTACGAGACGAATCAGTACACGGAACTTACATCGGTTATAAATTTCAACTTGGCTTTAATGAATTAACAGACAAAAAGCAAGAAGCTATGACCGGCTGGATGTATGATCTTCTCTATGATCTATATGAAAATGAAGAAAAATATACTCATCTTTTATATGACAAAGTGGGCTGGGCAGAAGACGTTTTAACGTTCTTACGTTACAACGCTAATAAAGCCTTGATGAATCTGGGAATGGATCCCCTTTTCCCAGACACTGCTGAAGATGTTAATCCGGTCGTTATGAACGGTATTTCTACTTCGACGTCTAACCATGACTTTTTCTCCCAAGTCGGTAATGGATATTTGCTAGGGAATGTCGAAACTATGAAAGACAGCGACTATGATTTTAAATTTTAATATTATTTCTGCTAGAAAACAGCTTGTTGACAGAAACGAGCTGTTTTTTTAGATACCGTTCACTTCAAACAAGAATAAGATCCGAGGGTATCCAAAAATTTCCATGTAAAAAATCAGCTAGGTTGGCTAACAACTTAACTGATCCTTCGTACTTGACTTTCAATTTTTAAATGCTTATTTTGCCAAATAAAACTCGAAACGCTCACCAACATACTGGGTCCGCACATACTCAAACGGCCGTCCATCGTTTAAACTAGTTGTCTGGCGTAAACGCAAAATAGCTGCACCTCTTTTGACTTCCAGATAATCAGCAATACGTTCAGGAGCAAGAGTTGCAGAAACAGTTTGCTCGGCGTGCCCGATCGTTAAACCGTGCTCTTCTAGCGTCCGATACAGGGAAGTAGAGATTTGCGACCTGGCGTAATCTTTAACGAGAGCATAAGGTAAAGTTGCCACTTCAAAACAGATCGGCAAATCATCCGCATACCTGATCCGCTCCATTCGTAAAACTTTCTCTCCATCAGCAAGTTCTAATCTCTCACTTTCAGAGATCGAAGGAGTGGTCACCAAATAAGAAATAGTTTTACTAGAAGCTTTTTTCCCTTGGGATTCAATGATTTCTGTAAAACTAGTGACCCCAGAAGACATTCTTTCCTGGACCTTCTGGCGCGCGACAAATGTTCCAGAGCCAACATGACGCTCTAAAATCCCTTCATCGACCAGTGTCTGAACAGCCTGACGCAAAGTCATACGGCTAACACCAAACTGTACAGCCAGCTCACGTTCAGCAGGGATACGATCCCCTATTTTCCATTTGCCAGATTGGATAGTCTGTTTAATTTTGTTATGAATCTGGATATATATTGGCGAACCCACTTGGCAACCCTACTCCCTCTATAATTTTATCTTTTAATAACAGTGATTATTTTTTAAAAAGGCGTCCAAAACTATATGTTTCCTGCAAATGTAAGTCTGCATCAAAGACATTCAAATCAGCATCCTTACCAACTTGCAAACCGCCCTTAGAAGTCAAACCAAATTCTTTAGCTTGGTTAACAGAAGACATCTTAACTGCTTCTTCAATACCGCAGACGGTAAACTTCATAATATTAACAAAGGCATCTTGATATTGCAAAACTGACCCAGCCAAATTACCAGCTTCCAGGCGAGCCTGTTTGTCTTTAACGATCACTTTTTGACCGCCAAGTTCAGAGATACCCTCAGGCATTCCTTTAGCTCTCATTGAATCAGTAACGAGTTCTAACTTATCTGGCCCCTTTAGTTCATACGCTAATTTGATCATATCTGGAACAACATGAAAACCATCAGCAATCATCTCACAATAAATATTATCTTCTAGCAAAGCATGCCCTGTAACACCAGGCTCACGATGTTTAAATTCGCGTTGGGCATTGTATAAATGAGTAACATGGCTTGCTTTTGATTTCTTCATTTGTGCTCTTGTAGCGTTACTATGACCGGCAGAAGGAACAATATTATGGGCCAAACAATAATCTTCAAATTCTGCTGTCCCTTGATGTTCAGGTGCATACGTGATCATCT
Source organism: Ligilactobacillus acidipiscis (assembly GCF_900116935.1). NCBI lineage: Bacteria > Bacillati > Bacillota > Bacilli > Lactobacillales > Lactobacillaceae > Ligilactobacillus > Ligilactobacillus acidipiscis. The sequence goes on along the minus strand of NZ_LT630287.1, from coordinate 874,064 downwards.
TGATATGACCCCCGGCTAGTTCATTCCAATGTGCTAATAATTTTGCATCAGGATCTTTAATATATTCAGGTGGTTGTGCCCCCTTGAAATCCATGGCAACGAATGGTCCTTCCAGATGAGCCCCTAAAATAACTGGATTGACCTTCATGGCGTCATTAACAGCGACCATTGCTTTGTCGATGTTTTCATTTGACTGAGTCATAGTCGTGGCAAAATAGCCTGTGATACCCTCATATACCATGTCTGTGACCATTTCATCAAGTTGAGCAGCATCACCATCCATCGCATCAAAACTATAACCACCATGACTATGAACATCAATAAAGCCGGGAACTACGATCTGACCTTCAAGATCAACGATCTCACTATCACCGGCTTTTGGACTAAATTCAGCCATTGGACCAACATCTTCAATTTTATTGGAAAAACGAAGATAACCATCATTTATTTTTTCTTCACCTGTATAAATTACTGCGTGTTTAAGTACTTTACTCATCTTTACACCTCATTTGGATTCAATACTTCTATCATAATCGGTATATACCAAAAAAGCAAGTCTCCTTGTCCAACCAGTTCCATTTAAGGTCTGATCATTCTTTGTCTTTAGCGATCGTCGCATCAATTCCTTCAATAACTGCTCTGGTAAAACCGGCTTCTTCCATGGCTAACAAACCAGCAATTGTCGTTCCACCCGGAGAGCAGACATCATCCATCAGGTTCCGTGGGGCCTTTTCACTCTGCAAAACATTGGCGGCACTGCCCATTACTGCTTGCGCCGCAATTTTGACTGCAGCATTTTTGGTTAAACCATACTTAACTCCTGCATTAGCCATCGAATCAATATAATAATAAACAAAGGCTGGAGAACTACCTGCTAAAGCAACAAAAGTACTAAAATACTGTTCATCTAAAGAAATAGTTTGCCCCAAATCGCTTAACAACGACTGAGCTTGTTGAAGATGAGCAGAACTTAAAGAACCATTGCCGACCAATGCAGTGATTCCCTGATTTATCGCTACATTAACATTTAGCATGATCCGTAAGATCTCGACATTTTTAGTCCCAATAAATTGTTCTAACTCTGCGAGGCTAACACCGCTTAACATCGATACTACGACTGGATGAGCGGTTATGATCGTCTTTTTAATATCCGATAGTACTTCCCCAGCCATTAAAGGTTTGACTGCTAAAAATAAAAGATCAGCTTGCTGAGCAACTTCATTGTTATTAGCACAAGCTGTTAATCCCCACTTTTGTGCATACTGCTCATAATTTGCAGGATGAGCGCTGTGAATCAAAATATCACTGGCAGGCACATTTTCCGCTGCTAAAATACCTTCAATAATTGCTTTAGCCATACTTCCAACACCGATAAAACCTATTTTCATAAATTTGCTCTCCTAACCTTTGGTTGCTGACATAAATATGCAAGATGTTTCGACTCTTATTTAAATTATAACAAAAGAATGAAACTTTAAAACACAAAAAATCTCCCAAATCAATGAATTCAAAGATTTGGGAGATAAGACTGTTCGATCATATAATTGGGATAGCTGGATTCGAACCAGCGAATCACGGGATCAAAACCCGATGCCTTACCGCTTGGCTATACCCCAATAATGGTGGAAGGGAGTGGATTCGAACCACCGAACCCGAAGGAGCGGATTTACAGTCCGCCGCGTTTAGCCAGACTTCGCTACCCTTCCAAAAGATATGTCTCAAACATCCGACTTAATTATGATAACCTCTTTGGACCTAAAATGCAACATTTATTTTAAATAAAATATAAAAAATTATAAATCCACTTAAAAAAGCTTTATGTCACCATCATCGATCAATGATAATATAAAGCCTTTTGGCTACTTAACACCAGCCATGAATTTTTCGATTTTAGGAACAAAGAATAATAGGACGAAGCCAAAAATAACAGTAATGCCACCGATCAAACCGAAATACATCATCTCATTAGACGGCGTAAAGAAACGAACGATTTGAGCATTGATGGCCTGTGCGGCTGCGTCACCTAAGAACCACATACTCATCATTTGTGACTGAAAGGCCTTAGGGGCAAGTTTAGTCGTAACAGATAGACCAATTGGTGAGATCAACATTTCACCGATAATAACAAGTGCCCAACTAGCGATCAACCACCATGGACTGACTCTTGTATCAGTACCATGGATAAACAACGGGATCATCATCCATAAAAATGATGCACCAGAGAAAAATAGACCATAAGAAAATTTCTTACCTGATGAAGGCTGTTTCTTACCAAGTTTATTCCACAACATTGAAAAGAACGGTGTGTATAACATAATAAACAAAGGATTAGCACTCTGGAACCAACTAGCGGGGAAATTAAAACCAGCAATCGATAATCTTGTCTGATCTTCAGCAAACAAAGCAAGAACAACCGAACCTTGTTCTTCAATTGACCAGAATAAAATCGAAGCAATGAATAATGGCACATAAGCCCAGACACGAGAACGTTCAACTTTATTGACCTTACCGCTAGTCAACATATTGATGAAGTAAACAACAGGTATTAAAACGGCACAGATACTTAAAATGTTGATAACGTTATTAACATTGAACATCTTGAATAAGGCCATGATCACAAAAATCAAAATAATTGCGACAACACCGATTGATACCTTCTTAATCAAAGCTTTTGTTTCTTCAGGCTGAATTGGATCAGAAGCATACAGACTATCTTTAGGAAGATATTTCTTACCATCAATAGTATATTGAACTAAACCAAAGAACATTCCGATCGCAGCAAGAGAAAATCCAAGATGGAAGTTAACGCTTTGACCCATCCAACCAACAATATAAGGAGCAATAAAGGCACCCATATTAATTCCGAAAACAAAAATACTAAAACCAGAGTCACGACGCGTGTCCTCTTCAGAATACAAACCGCCGACCATTTCGGAAACATTTGGCTTTAATAAACCAGTCCCAATAACTATCAAGGCAATTGAAATATATAACGCAGCACTGCCAAATGGAGTTGACAAAACAATATGACCAAACATGATCAAGATGCCACCAATAAAGACAGTCCGACGTGGTCCCCATAAACGATCACTAATAAACCCGCCAAGAACACTAGAAAGATAAACTAGTGAACCATAGATCGACATGATCGATGCTGCAGTAGGCTTGTCAAAACCAAGCCCTCCCTTACTAACAGCAAAATACATATAATACAGCAAAATGGCACGCATACCATAGTAACTGAATCTTTCCCACATTTCAGTAAAGAACAGCGTAGATAACCCACGTGGGTGCCCAAGAAATGATGGTTCTTTACTACCACTCATTAGATATGATTCCTCCATATTTTTACCCTGAAAGGGCTTTTTATTCATTTAAATAAATTAAATAACGATAACTATTATAAAATTCAAAGATTTATGCGTCAATGACACTCACTGATTATTAATAAATCCGGTGGCAGTTTATCATTTTTAGTTAACTTTATTTTTATTTTTTTATAATAATTATCAACATTTAGCCATTTTTTCTTTATTCGAATAATATTTTTTTAATTGAGCTCGTTGTTCTTATTGCGACTTTCTAGTGTTCATTAGTATATCTAAGAAAGTTTTTAAACTATTTTACTTATTTTTTACTGCGTAAGTTTACTTTTTCATTAGAACCCTGACAACAGACTCCCTTTTCTTACCTTCATCATAGTAAATCTTGATTCTAAGATCACATAATTGTGATCTTAGAAAATTTTCTTGCACAGTAAATAACATTAATGGCTATGAGCGGCTATGTTGTACGGCATTCGTAAGCATTTGCATACAACAAAGGATGACATATAAGAAACAAGCAAAAAGATGATCCATGTTAACTAAAATAACAAAATAAAGTAATCATTCTTAATTTTCACTTGTTTGTGTTCGAATGCAAATGACTCGGAAAACTAAAATGGTCATGATAGAAATCTCTAAAATAAACTCTATTACATTCATAATAGAGCCACATTCATTAGAAAAATTAAAAAATGGCAAATACTGTCAGCTCTAATCCAAAGATCTCTTCAAGATAAAAGATATTTTCCCTGCAAAACTCAGATTTCCACCTCATATTTTCCGATAGCCAAAACTTGATTTGGTCCCATATAATATCTTTTTTCTAAAAATAAAAAGCAATTCAGAAAATCTTATTTGAACAGATATTGATTCAGTGATCACTGGGGCATTCTGACACTCTCTGCATAATTATTTCACTAAAGCATGCTTTCGCCTGGTACCAAATTAAAATTCTAAACCAAACTATCATATTAAAACGCTTAGAGAGATTTTAAAAGAATGCAGTACAGGTACATTTGCTGCAACTAGCAAATGTTTGGACACAGTATGGCAAAACAACATCCAAACCTCATTGAGGGTATAAAGCTAAATCTGATACCTATCTTGAATAGCTTACTTTGAGATGGGATCAAGATACAAACAATTACCCACGATCCTCAAAATAAGAATTGTGGGTAATTGTTTTTTAATGTTAACATATCAATGTTTATCTTCGTTAAATTATGCCGGCTGCAGGAGTCGAACCTGTGACCCTCGGTTTACGATACCGATGCTCTACCAACTGAGCTAAGCCGGCAAAATAAAATCCAGCTAAGTGACCCGTACGGGATTTGAACCCATGTTATCGCCGTGAAAGGGCGGTGTCTTAACCACTTGACCAACGGGTCAAAACAGTGTTGTACACCATTAATAAAACTCCGGCAGGCGGACTCGAACCGTCGACACCCTGATTAACAGTCAGATGCTCTACCAACTGAGCTATGCCGGAATAACAAAAACAAAGCGCGGCAGCTACCTACCCTCACAGGGGGCGATCCCCCAACTACTCTTGGCGTGACGAAGCTTAACTGCTGTGTTCGGCATGGGAACAGGTGTAGCCTTCGTGCTATCGCCACCGCACTTGTGTTTTTTTCTTTGAGAGATCCATTCCCTCAAAACTGACTAACATTCATTTCTTGCTGCTTTTATCTGACCGAGCCCACACACGCGACTCGTTGGTTAAGTCCTCGACCGATTAGTAATGGTCCGCTCCATGCCTCACGGCACTTCCACTTCCATCCTATCTACCTGATCATCTCTCAGGGGTCTTACTTCCATAAAGGAATGGGAAATCTGATCTTGAGGCGAGTTTCGCACTTAGATGCTTTCAGCGTTTATCTCAGCCACACTTAGCTACCCAGCGCTGCCTTGGGCAAGACAACTGGTACACCAGCGGTGTGTCCATCCCGGTCCTCTCGTACTAAGGACAGATCCTCGCAAATTTCCTACGCCCGCGACGGATAGGGACCGAACTGTCTCACGACGTTCTGAACCCAGCTCGCGTACCGCTTTAATGGGCGAACAGCCCAACCCTTGGGACCGACTACAGCCCCAGGATGCGATGAGCCGACATCGAGGTGCCAAACCTCCCCGTCGATGTGGACTCTTGGGGGAGATAAGCCTGTTATCCCCAGGGTAGCTTTTATCCGTTGAGCGATGGCCCTTCCATACGGAACCACCGGATCACTAAGCCCGACTTTCGTCCCTGCTCGACTTGTAAGTCTCACAGTCAAGCTCCCTTCTGCCTTTACACTCTGCGAATGATTTCCAACCATTCTGAGGGAACCTTTGGGCGCCTCCGTTACCTTTTGGGAGGCGACCGCCCCAGTCAAACTGCCTACCAGACACTGTCTCCCGCCGGGATCAACCGGCGCGGGTTAGAGTGTTCATACAACGAGGGTAGTATCCCACCACTGCCTCCAACGAGACTAGCGTCCCGTTTTCTACGGCTCCTACCTATCCTGTACAAGTTGCACGAACACCCAATATCAAGCTACAGTAAAGCTCCATGGGGTCTTTCCGTCCTGTCGCGGGTAACCCGCATCTTCACGGGTATTATAATTTCACCGAGTCTCTCGTTGAGACAGTGCCCAGATCGTTACGCCTTTCGTGCGGGTCGGAACTTACCCGACAAGGAATTTCGCTACCTTAGGACCGTTATAGTTACGGCCGCCGTTTACTGGGGCTTCGATTCTGAGCTTCGCTTGCGCTAACTCATCCTCTTAACCTTCCAGCACCGGGCAGGCGTCAGCCCCTATACGTCATCTTACGATTTTGCAGAAACCTGTGTTTTTGATAAACAGTCGCCTGGGCCTATTCACTGCGGCTGGTCTGTCGACCAGCACCCCTTCTCCCGAAGTTACGGGGTCATTTTGCCGAGTTCCTTAACGAGAGTTCACTCGCTCACCTGAGGATACTCTCCTCGACTACCTGTGTCGGTTTGCGGTACGGGTGATCAGATCCTCGCTAGAAGCTTTTCTCGGCAGTGTGACATGACTTCCTTCGCTACTTAAATTTCGCTCCCCATCACAGCTCATCTACCACCAAAACAAGCCTTTCACTCGTTTTGCGACTCGCTGCTTGGACGTGCAATTCCAGCTGCACGCTCCGTTAGCCTCCTGCGTCCCTCCATTGCTCAAACAGATCTGATCAGTACAGGAATCTCCACCTGTTGTCCATCGCCTACGCCTTGCGGCCTCGGCTTAGGTCCCGACTAACCCTGGGAGGACGAGCCTTCCCCAGGAAACCTTAGTCATACGGTGGGTCAGATTCTCACTGACCTTGCGCTACTCATACCGGCATTCTCACTTCTAAGCGCTCCACCGGTCCTGACGGTCCGGCTTCTTCGCCCTTAGAACGCTCTCCTACCACCCGACCTGACGGTCGGATCCACAATTTCGGTAATGTGTTTAGCCCCGTTACATTTTCGGCGCAGGATCACTCGACTAGTGAGCTATTACGCACTCTTTGAATGGTGGCTGCTTCTGAGCCAACATCCTAGTTGTCTGTGCGATCCCACATCCTTTTCCACTTAACACATATTTAGGGACCTTAATTGGTGGTCTGGGCTGTTTCCCTTTCGACTACGGATCTTATCACTCGCAGTCTGACTCCCGGAACAAGATCAGTGGCATTCGGAGTTTATCTGAATTCAGTAACCCAAGACGGGCCCCTAGTCCAAACAGTGCTCTACCTCCACGATCCTTAACTTCCGAGGCTAGCCCTAAAGCTATTTCGGAGAGAACCAGCTATCTCCAAGTTCGTTTGGAATTTCACCGCTACCCACACCTCATCCCAGCATTTTTCAACATACACGGGTTCGGTCCTCCGGTGCGTTTTACCGCACTTTCAACCTGGACATGGGTAGGTCACTTGGTTTCGGGTCTACGTCAACGTACTCGTGCGCCCTGTTCAGACTCGCTTTCGCTGCGGCTCCGGTCTTTCCACCTTAACCTGGCACGTTAACGTAACTCGCCGGTTCATTCTACAAAAGGCACGCCATCACCCCTTAACGGGCTCTGACTACTTGTAGGCACATGGTTTCAGGAACTGTTTCACTCCCCTCCCGGGGTGCTTTTCACCTTTCCCTCACGGTACTGGTCCACTATCGGTCACTAGGTAGTATTTAGCCTTGGGAGATGGTCCTCCCGGATTCCGACGGAGTTTCACGTGCTCCGCCGTACTCAGGATCCTGGACTGAGGAAAAACTGTTTCGTCTACGGGGCTGTCACCCTTTCTAGCCGGCCTTCCCAGGCCGTTTGCTACAGTTTTTCTTGGTAACTCAAATGTCCAGTCCTACAACCCCAAGAAGCAAGCTTCTTGGTTTGGGCTGTTCCCCGTTCGCTCGCCGCTACTGAGGGAATCGAAATTTCTTTATTTTCCTGCAGGTACTTAGATGTTTCAGTTCCCTGCGTCTGTCTTCCACCGGCCTATGTATTCAGCCGGCGATAATAACTCGTTACAGTCATTGGGTTGCCCCATTCGGAGATCTCCGGGTCATTGCTTACTTACAGCTTCCCGAAGCATATCGCAGTTAGTCACGTCCTTCATCGACTCCTAGTGCCAAGGCATCCACCATGCGCCCTTCCTAACTTAACCTCTCATTTATCAAAGATAAATGGGTCATGAGTTTGCGTTTAATACTTAATAATTGAATTCTTGTTTGAAACTCTTTCAAACGCGGTGTTCTCGGTTTAATAAAATTATTGATCAAGAAATAAATGTTATTCAGTTTTCAAAGAACGGATCCATGATGACTAACGTCATCAATGGAGGTTAGCGGGATCGAACCGCTGACCTCCTGCTTGCAAAGCAGGTGCTCTCCCAGCTGAGCTAAACCCCCATTTTGAGAGTAGACCTCTCAAAACCAAACAAAGTTTCATGTAACAAATCGTGTGAGTTTCCGTAATTTTCCTTAGAAAGGAGGTGATCCAGCCGCAGGTTCTCCTACGGCTACCTTGTTACGACTTCACCCCAATCATCTGTCCCACCTTAGACGGCTGGCTCCAAAATGGTTACCGCACCGGCTTTGGGTGTTACAAACTCTCATGGTGTGACGGGCGGTGTGTACAAGGCCCGGGAACGTATTCACCGCGGCATGCTGATCCGCGATTACTAGCGATTCCGACTTCACGTAGGCGAGTTGCAGCCTACGATCCGAACTGAGAACGACTTTCAGAGATTAGCTAAACCTCGCGGTCTCGCGACTCGTTGTATCGTCCATTGTAGCACGTGTGTAGCCCAGGTCATAAGGGGCATGATGACTTGACGTCATCCCCACCTTCCTCCGGTTTGTCACCGGCAGTCTCGCCAGAGTGCCCAACTGAATGCTGGCAACTGACAATAAGGGTTGCGCTCGTTGCGGGACTTAACCCAACATCTCACGACACGAGCTGACGACAGCCATGCACCACCTGTCATTTTGTCCCCGAAGGGAATTCTGATCTCTCAGATGGTCAAAAGATGTCAAGACCTGGTAAGGTTCTTCGCGTTGCTTCGAATTAAACCACATGCTCCACCGCTTGTGCGGGCCCCCGTCAATTCCTTTGAGTTTCAATCTTGCGATCGTACTCCCCAGGCGGAATGCTTAGTGCGTTAGCTGCGGCACCGAAGGGCGGAAACCCTCCAACACCTAGCATTCATCGTTTACAGCGTGGACTACCAGGGTATCTAATCCTGTTCGCTCCCCACGCTTTCGAACCTCAGCGTCAGTTACAGACCAGAGAGCCGCTTTCGCCACTGGTGTTCTTCCATATATCTACGCATTTCACCGCTACACATGGAGTTCCACTCTCCTCTTCTGCACTCAAGTCTTCCAGTTTCCAATGCACTTCTCCGGTTAAGCCGAAGGCTTTCACATCAGACTTAAAAGACCGCCTGCGTTCCCTTTACGCCCAATAAATCCGGACAACGCTTGCCACCTACGTATTACCGCGGCTGCTGGCACGTAGTTAGCCGTGACTTGCTGGTCAGATACCGTCAGCGTCATAGCAGTTACTCTATCACGTGTTCTTCTCTGACAACAGTATTTTACGATCCGAAGACCTTCTTCATACACGCGGCGTTGCTCCATCAGACTTGCGTCCATTGTGGAAGATTCCCTACTGCTGCCTCCCGTAGGAGTTTGGGCCGTGTCTCAGTCCCAATGTGGCCGATCAACCTCTCAGTTCGGCTACGTATCATCACCTTGGTAAGCCGTTACCTTACCAACTAGTTAATACGCCGCGGGCTCATCCAAAAGCGACAGCTGACGCCGTCTTTGCCCGGCCGACCATGCGGTCAGCCGGTTGATGCGGTATTAGCACCTGTTTCCAAGTGTTATCCCCCACTTTTGGGCAGATTGCCCACGTGTTACTCACCCGTTCGCCACTCGCACTTTGACCGCTGAGTGCAAGCACTCATTAGTCAAAGATTGCGTTCGACTTGCATGTATTAGGCACGCCGCCAGCGTTCGTCCTGAGCCAGGATCAAACTCTCATTTTAAAGTTTGTGACTCATAAATTTTACTAGCGAATTGACTTCGCAAATGTTGTTTGCACTTATCGTTAAGATAAGCGACCTCACACATTTGATTTGTCGAAACTTTGTTCAGTTTTCAAAGATCTACTTGATTATTACTTGCTGTGTTGCCGAAATGATAACTTTATTAGTTTACCACGCTGAGCAAAAATGTCAACAATAATTTCAAAAAAATTTAATTGAATATTTACTGGGCGTGAAGAAAAATCAAAAACTTAATAACTAATCAATCAGCATATATAAATATACCGTTTCTCTTTGCCTTCGTCAAGACGTCTTTTAACAGACTAAATCATTCACTGATCAAAAAACCAAACTTAAGTTAAATATCACGGTCAATAATTCGTGTTAGAGTCTGATTCAATCAGTGTAACTACTTCTCACCAAATAAAAGTAAGTGGAATCACAAACATAAAAAAATTGGCTTTTATTTTAAACGATCTGAATAAAAACATAAATCAAGGTTCTATTTTTCCAAAAAAATACCGCTGATCATGAGAACGATCAACGATATTTTTTAAAATATGAATTTATTTGTTTTCTTCAGGTCTCAAAGTTGGGAACAAAAGAACATCACGAATAGAGTCCGCATCGGTCAGAAGCATAACCAAACGATCCATACCAATACCTAATCCACCAGTAGGAGGCATACCATACTCCATGGCTTCAAGATAATCTTCATCGATCCCCTCAGCTTCATCGTTACCTTCTGTCCGTTCTTTAGCTTGGGCTTCAAAACGTTGACGTTGATCAATTGGATCATTCAATTCAGTAAAAGCATTAGCATACTCATTACCTAAGATGAATAATTCAAACCGATCAGTAAATCTAGGATCATCTGCATTCTTCTTAGCAAGAGGCGAGATTTCGACCGGATGACCATAAACAAAGGTTGGATCAACGATATTATCTTCACAGAAATCTTCAAAGAATTGATTAATGATATGACCGACCTGCCAGTATGCTTCATAATGAACATTATTTTCATCGGCTAATTTACGTGCATCTTCTAATGACATTTCCTGCCAAAAATCGATACCAGTAACCTCTTTGATCATGTCTACCATATGCACACGACGGAAAGGTTTGTTAAAATCAACCTCATTGCCTTGATATGTTATTTTGTTATCGTCAGAAACAACTCGGCATGCAGCCTTAAAGATCCCTTCAGTTTCATTCATAACATCCGTAAAATCAAAATACGCAGCATAAGACTCAAGCATTGTAAATTCTGGATTATGCTTAGTATCAATACCTTCATTCCTAAACACGCGGCCAATTTCATAGACACGTTCCATACCGCCCACGATCAAACGCTTCAAATGTAATTCCAAAGCGATACGTAAGTAAAGCTCAATGTCTAGCGCATTATGATGAGTTTTAAAAGGTCTAGCAGAAGCGCCGCCAGCTTGGTTATGCAAAACAGGTGTTTCAACTTCTAAGAAACCTTCTGTATCCAAATAATTTCTAACAGCAGCAACGATTTGACTGCGGTGTACAAAACGATCATAACTTTCTCGATTAGTAATCAGATCCAAGTATCGCTGACGATAAATCTGTTCAACATTTTGTAAGCCATGATACTTATCAGGTAGTGGACGTAAAGCCTTAGACAAAAATGTTAACTTACTAACACGTAATGTCAGCTCCCCCATATCTGTCTTAATAACTTCTCCTGTAACACCTAAAAAGTCGCCCAAATCAGAACGTTTAAAAACATGGTAATTATCTTCACCTAAAATATCTTTACGGACATACAGCTGCATCTTACCTGTCCGGTCTTGTAAATCAGCAAAACCAACCTTGCCTTTTCCACGTTTAGCAACCATCCTGCCAGCAATCGTCGCTGTGACTCCCTGGTCATTTAATTCCTCTTTAGTAAGCCCTTCGTATTTTTGATGAAGATCCTCATTATATGAATCTCTATCAAATCTATGTCCAAAAGGCGCAATACCTTCATCACGTAACTCATCTACTTTTTGACGTCGAACTCTTAATTGGTCATTCATTGACTGTTGATTAGCCATCGATTACCCTCTCTTTCCACTTTTACATACAAAAATAGTATAGCACACCAACCTTTTAAATATAAACTAACTTATTGATCCTTTTGCGCGGTGGCTACTTCTTATTTTAATAATTTGCCATATCTTCTCAAATTTAGCGACTAAAATAATTATGCCTGTGCCTTTTTCTCTATTTCTAACAACTCTTCTTCTGAAAATTGATATTTTGTTCCACAAAACTGACAAACTGCTTCAGCACCGTGATCTTGTTCGATCATTTCATTAATTTGAGAACTAGGTACTGACGCAAGTATTTCGGCAAAACGTTCCTTGCTGCAATCACATTCAAACTTAACAGGCATCGTGTCCAAAACTTGCACATTTTCTTTACCTAAAATCTCATATAGCATTTCCTCAGGTGTTTTCCCTGCCTGCATCATTTTTGAAACCATCGGGATCTCGTTTAATCTTTGCTCCAAATGATCCAACACTTCATCACTAGCACCTGGCATTACTTGAATCATAAAACCGCCAGCTGTTTCTATCGAATTATCATTTTGAACAAAAACTGACAACCCAACGGCAGATGGGATCTGTTCGGATTTAGCCAGATAATAAGTAAAGTCTTCACCCAGTTCCCCCGAAACAAGCGGCACTTGCCCGGTAAAAGGCTCTTTTAAGCCCATGTCCTTAGTAACTGACATCATCCCCTGTGTGCCAACTGCCCCTTTAACATCAATTTTATGTTTGTCATTTAAAGGTAAATGAACATGAGGATGCTGCAAATAACCTTTCACTGTCCCATTTGCATTACCGTCCACCACGATCCCGCCAACAGGACCATTTCCTTGGATCTTAACAGTCAGCTTGTCATCCCCAGACAAAGAAGCAGAAGATAAAAGAGCTGTTCCGATCATACTTCGGCCCAATGCCGCAGAAGCAGCACTCCAAGTATCATGAACACGTTGTGCATACGCCACTGTATTTGTAGCATCTAATGCATACGCCCGCAACTGTCCATCATAAGCTAAACTTTTTACTAAATAATCACTCATGAAAATTCTCCTTTTTATATATAAATCAACAAAAAGCAGTATTACTCTAACGAAACAAATGAGACTACTGCCTATTTAAATTCCCTTGAAAAAATATACTTACAAATTGTAGCATATTAAGTTTTACAAATAAAAAGAAATAGCGAACAGTTTTGCTATTCACAAAAACCGTCCACTATTCTAAACTTACAAATTCAATTTAACTATCATTTTCATGATGATCATCTTCATGAGGATAGAAAGTCTCAGTTTGATCAGAAGATGAAGTTTGATCATCATTTTGACGATGTTCAGCCTTCTTTTCTGCTTCTTTACGTTCAAGAGCTTTCTTAGACTCTTCGAAAGTAGCAGCTTCCTTTTCACTAGGGAACTCATTGCTTTCATCGGATGGCATCTTTCCTGTATTATACAAACTCAGGATCTGCTTTTCATCCAATGTTTCGTATTGTAACAAAGCTTCAGCAATTGTCTTATGCTGCTCTCTGTGTTCCTCAATGATCTTCTTAGCTCTTTCCATCTGTTCATTTGAGATGCGAATAACTTCATCATCGATCACATTGGCTGTTTGACCGGAATAATTCGGTTGTCCAGCATATTGACCAGGAGTCATACCACTTTGTCCTTCATACTGAACAGGACCAAGTTTGTCACTCATACCATACTGAGCGACCATCGCGCGAGCCAACTGAGTAGCTTGCTGGAAGTCATTTGACGCACCAGATGACTGAACATGGAAGATAATTTCTTCGGCAGCACGGCCACCCATCAAACCAGCAATTTGATCTTCAGCATCTTTTTTCGATAACAAGCCCTGATCTTCCTTAGGCAACATGATAGCGTAACCGCCGGCACGTCCACGAGGAACGATAGTGACCTTATGGACCACACGAGCGTCATTTAAGACCAAACCAATGATCGTATGCCCAGCTTCATGGTAGGCAACAGTCTGACGTTCCTTCTTGTTAACAACTCGATCACGTTTAGCCGGCCCAGCGATCACACGATCTTCTGCTTCGTCTAAGTCACTAGCGTCAACGGCCTTTTTATTACGCCGTGCAGCTAACAAAGCAGCTTCATTCAGTAGGTTTTCCAAGTCAGCCCCTACGAAACCAGGAGTTTGTTTAGCAATCATCTTCAAGTCGACATCTTTAGCCAAAGGTTTGTTCTTAGCGTGAACTTTCAAAATTGCTTCACGTCCCTTGACGTCAGGACGGCCAACTAAGATTTTTCGATCAAAACGACCTGGACGAAGCAAAGCCGGATCCAAAACATCAGAACGGTTAGTAGCGGCCATAACAATAACGCCCTCGTCGCCTTGGAAACCATCCATTTCAACCAGCAATTGGTTCAAAGTTTGCTCACGTTCATCGTGACCGCCGCCCATACCGCTGCCACGTTGACGTCCAACAGCGTCGATTTCATCGATAAAGATGATAGAAGGAGCGTTCTTTTTGGCATTTTCAAAAAGATCACGTACACGACTTGCACCAACACCAACGAACATTTCAACGAAGTCAGAACCTGAGATCGAGAAGAAAGGAACCCCAGCTTCACCAGCAACAGCCTTAGCCAGCAAAGTTTTACCAGTACCAGGAGGTCCCTCTAGCAAAACACCTGAAGGGATCCGGGCACCCAGTGATAAGAACTTACGTGGATCACGCAAGAATTCAACAACTTCAACTAACTCCTGTTTTTCTTCCTCTTCACCAGCAACATCGGAGAAGCGAACCTTATTGTTCTTTTTCTCGACTGGCTTAGCCTTGGATTTACCAAAGTTCATTACTTTGCCATTGCCGCCGCCTTGACCAGCCTGACCGATCATCATATAGAAGAAGAAAATCATAAAGACTACCGGCAACAAGTAAACCAGTAACTGGATCCAAATACTACTCGACTCTTCTTCTTTGGCTCCATTTTTGACTTTATTTTTCTGCGCATATTTCTGTATTTGATCAACCGAGGAATCGTTAGTCAAAATATTAGTCGTAAATGACTTAACTTGAGGGGATTGAACACTGCCAAGACCATTAAAACTATTGGACTTATTTTTAGCCTGATGAGGTTTTTTATAAGTACCAGTGATTTTATAAGTGCTGCCAGATGGCTGCATCGTAAAATCTTTGACATTATCCTTCTGAAGTTGAGTTACGAACTGACTAGACTGGATCTGCTCTGTACTTGTATTCGATTTACTACCGAAGAAGTAGTACATCACACCCATTATTCCAAGGAAAATCACAATATAAAACAGACTATTTTTTAGTAGTCCATTTTTCTTGTTGTTCATATTTTTCCTCCTTAAGCCTTTTCAACGCGTCAAAAGACGGCCGTTGAAGTTATGATAACACATTTGACCTTATTTGACTATTATTGACGTTCAATTATCAGAATAAATTTTTGGTTTTAAAACACCGACATAAGGCAAGTTTCTGTAATGTCCTAAATAGTCCAAACCATAGCCGACCACAAATTCATTTGGAACTTCAAAACCAACGTAATCCGAAGTGACCCCTTCGACCCGCCGTTCTTTTTTATCAAGCAAAGTGCAGATCTTAACGGAATTGGCTTTTCGGTGTTCAAACAAATCGACCAGAGTCTGTAAGGTCCGCCCAGTATCGATAATGTCCTCAATTATCAAAACATTGCGTCCCTCAACAGAAACGTCAAGATCTTTGATGATCTTGACAGAGCCTGAAGAAACCTGAGCGTTACCATAACTAGAAACTGACATAAAGTCTAATTCACAGTATGTATCGATCTCACGTACAATATCAGACATGAACAAAATCGCACCCTTTAAAATACACACAACGAGTGGATTTTTATCAACGTAATCTTTTGTGATCTGTTGTCCTAACTTTTTTGCAACTTGCTGGATATCTTCTTTGCTATAAAGAATCTTTTCGATATCGTCATTCATGAAGCTACCTCTTTTCCCCGCTTATTTTCCTATAAATCACTATGTAATGAATTTTATCATTTACATCTTGTCGTGACAAATTTGATTTCTTGTGCCCTACTATCCACAAAACCTCATTATTTTCATTACCAACTACCCACACCTTTGCTCTTTGGTCAGCCGGCACTTTTCTATCGATCAAAATCTTTTTTACTTTTTGCTTGCCGATCGATGTGCACAACTTGTCGCCAAAAAGTCGATGGCGCACATCTAAAGGCAAAAATTCAGCAGTTATTTCTAAAACATCGTCATTTTCCGCCGTCAACGTCCCCGCGGGAAAAAGGCCTATTTTTTCATTTGGACTCAAGTCTACCCATTGTCCTAAAGTCAGTCTTTGTTTGAAAGTGCCAATTTCGTCTGGCTGAGCAACAGTTTTGACTCCAAATAAATGATAATTTTTATAAAAGACTTTTTGGCCTTTCACGTCTATTTTCCCTTGAGGACGTCGTTCATTTTCCAGCAGTTCGATCATTTCGTTTACCTGCCCCTCATTGATCTCACCTACTTGTTGTTCACAAATCAAGCGCAACGTGGCTTTCTTTTCAGCAACAGGCCACATAAGCCATGTTTCTGTTCGATAGCCCTCAGGAGTCGAAATATCAGTGATCAACTTGCTAAGACTACGTTTGGACACTGAGAATAATTCATTCAATTGCTGTTGATAAGAATTCAAATGTTCAAGAAAGTGCGGAGATTCCTGTTTAAGCAATGGGACGACCTCATGTCGAATTCTATTTCGCAAGAATTCATCTGAACTATTTGTTTGATCTTCGAAAAAAGTCAACTGCCGTTGATTAGCATATGCATACAAACTTTTTTTTGCAAAGAATAATAATGGTCTTGATAAATAACGATCACTCATAAAAGATCTCTGGAATTGAATCCCTTTTAATTGACTCAGATCACCACCACGGATGAGTTTCATCAAGAACGTTTCTGCTTGGTCGTCTGCATGATGCGCCGTCAGCAAATGTTTGATCCCGAAGCTTGTCATGATATCCGCAAAAAAGCGATAGCGAAAATGACGACCAGCTTCTTCGATCCCTGCAGATGGATGTGTGTGTTTAGGCCATTGAATTGTATGAAAATTCAGGTCATGATCTAAACAATATTGCCGCACATATTCTGTTTCTTGCACGCTTTCCGGACGCAGACAATGATCGACTGTTGCCACGTGGATCACCGGCCTGATCGAATAAGGCAGTTGCCCTAGCAAATCTAATAAGACCATAGAATCGACTCCACCAGACACGCCTACTAAAACTGCCTGTTGTCCGATGTTTAGCTGTTCCCAAATTTGTTTAAATTTTAAGTTTAAATCCATTTTTGTCACTCTCGCATAAGATAATTTGCTTTAAATTGATTCGCTAATTAATGAATTAGGAGGCACAACATAGTTCATCCAATGTTGTACCTCCTAAAATTACTATATAAAAACGAACTTAGCTGCGTCGACCGCCGCGCCCGCCTCGTTTTCCTTCAGTATTGCGTTTCAATGAAGTTAGTCGTTCATCGCTTTGTTTCATAAACCCAGCTAGTAAAGAATCAAAATCATCCTTTTTATGTGAGTCATTTTTATGAGAACTAAAACTCCTCTTTTTATTATTGTTATGACTTGGCCGATCATTGAAATTCTTGCCGCCATTATTGTGTGTATGGGGCTTAGAATTATGTTCATTTTGATGAGACTGATGGCCATGGTTCTGAGATGAGGCGGATGCCTTTCTAATCGAAAGTGCGATCTTGCCATCGTCAGAAATAGACAAGACCTTGACTGTCACCTCATCGCCAACTGAAAGAACATCGTGAATATCTTTGACGAACCCATCTGAGATCTCACTAATATGAACCAAACCATTTTTATGCTCACCTAGATCAACAAAGGCGCCAAAGTTTGTAATACCTGAAACTTTACCAGTTACTTTTGAACCTACTTCAATTGACATATAAAATTTTTGTTCCTCCTAAGAAAATGTCTACAACAAGTATACCACGACGTTCAGCTGAATTGTAAAAAAAATAAAAAGATACCATTCAACAGCATGAAAGTTCCGACCTTTACTAAATCATGGTTGAACAACCGATGCTCAGAGCGTCAATTATCGTTCGTCACACTTTTAGACCGGTCTTCAGGTAAATTGTAGATCGTTTCATGTTTCTTAGAATAAAAATAACGTTCTCTAATATATTTCTGCAGATATTCAGGATCTTTAAGCTGTTTGACCTGCAATTTGAGATCTGCATTTTGAGATTTTTGGCCAGTTAATTCTTTTTGTGCGGTCCTTGTCTGTGTGTTAATCTGACGTGCTTGGGTATAATTTTTCACGATCTGCACAGAACAAATAAGTGTTACTATCAAGGCAAACGCCACCAAAATATGCATGTGCCGACGGTGCTTTTTCTCAACTAAGTATTCTTGCTGTTTTTTATCATTGGAAGAGGTTTGCTGACGATAGTATTCGTTATTTAGGACCTTAACATTCGATTTTTTCTGCGCCATTAAAAGCGCCCCCTAAATTTACTGATAGTAAGTTTCCACGTTAGTCTGATTATATCAAGAACCGTAATAAAATTCTATTAAGTGCTATTAAATTAAAAAACTATTTCAAACTCACTCGTGCAAAGTGAGTTTGAAATAGCCTATTATAATATGCAGAATTTAAAAAAAGCAAACATTACATCCGATAATCCTCTTTATAATCTTCTGAAATTATTTCATATAATTCTTCTGCTTCATTCTTTTTTGTTGTATCTTTTAAATCCCTGACCTTAACGGTTAAAGTTTTATTGCCGAAATTAATCACCAAAGTATCACCAACTGCTACCTCACTTGACGACTTAGCTGTCTTAC
The DNA here is from genome assembly GCF_900116935.1 of Ligilactobacillus acidipiscis. Lineage (NCBI taxonomy): Bacteria > Bacillati > Bacillota > Bacilli > Lactobacillales > Lactobacillaceae > Ligilactobacillus > Ligilactobacillus acidipiscis. The sequence continues at coordinate 855,309 of NZ_LT630287.1, read as the reverse complement.
CATTGATCGAGATCCTCTTTTGATCAGAGATCTGCTTAGCAACCGGACGTCTTTTAATAATGCGGGCAACTTTTAAAAACTTATCCAATCTCATATTCTCACCTCATTTATTAGAAACAATAATACTACATTAACGTACTTTAAGCTTTGCTACTATTTTACTACCACCTGGAAGCGTTGCCCACTCTTCTTTAGTAAACAACTGACTTTTTATCGCTCCTGCGACAAATAAAAATACTCCTAATAAAACATCTGCTGGAACAATGACCAGCAAACTAAGACGCGTGGTTTCAAAAAACATTGAGCACGTAAAGCTTAGTAGCCAAATACCTGCGATCATCAGCAACGTGCAGCCTGTTAACCGCATTGCAAATTGTGCCAAGGATCTGGGCTGTTGTCGAACTGACTGGGGTAAAATCAAAACTAATACCAGCAAAGCAGCACCTAAGCTTAAAAGCGTACAAAGCGAAGCGCCGCTTATGCCATAATGTCTGACAAACCAACTGTTTAAGATGACTTTGATAAACAGTGCCGCTATAACAGCCACAAACGTGCCCCAAAAGTTATCTTCGCTTTGCAAAATAGAATTGTAAATACTGATCACAGAGATCAACGGCACACTTAAAACATAAATCTCTAACGTAAAACTTAACTTGGAGTCGCCAAATAATAAGGTGTTGATCTGCGGCATCAAGATCATCATTCCCGCGGCAGCTGCCACGGATAAAGCAACGCCCACATGCAGCATTGTTTTCGCGATCCGTTGGTATTCTTGAACCTTTTTACTTGCTAAAGCAGTAGTTAAGGACGGCAAGAGCGTCGAGGAAAAACTGATCGCGATCGTCATTCCTAATTGAACTAACGGTTGTCCGCGATCATAAATCCCCTTAGTATATTTAGCCAGCGAATCTTGCAAACCAAAATCTCTTAAGGAATTCATAACTGTAAACGAATCTACTAACTGTAACAGCACCATCAATGACGAAAACAAACAAATTATCAGACCATCCTTAAAAATAAGACGGGCAACAGCTCGATAGTTTATGCGACCAGCAGTGAAATCATGCTTTTGAAAAAAATATTTCCAAAAGCTTGTAAAAGTCAAAACTGCAATAGCACCGCCCGCCACAGAACCTAACATCGCAAAAGAACCTGTCTGATAAACAGACCATTTCATCTGCAGTGACAGTAATGCTACTCCAATTATCAATGCAACCCGTACAAATTGTTCACTGACCTGTGAAACAGCCGTCGGGATCATATTGAATATACCTTGGTAATATCCGCGCGCGATCGCCAAGAACGGCATCAGCAAAAACATCCATGAAACGCTGGAAATAAGCGGAGCCAACTGCGGATCCCCCATTGACCGGGCAATTTGTTTGGCCCCTACTTGTAAACCGAAAAAGAGCAGCACAGCCAACGACAATAAAATCAAAAACGCCGTTGAAACGACCCGCATTCTTTTTTCTTCATCATCTTCTTGTGCCACTAATTTGGAAATAAACATTGGGAAGCCATTTAAAGCAAAAGTCATGCCGATCCCATAAATCGGATATATTTGCTGATAAACATAGAAACCAGTATTGCCGACGATATTTTGAAATGGGATCCGATAAACAGCACTCAAAAATTTAGCGATCAGTGCTGAGATCGTCAAGATCAGTGCCCCATTCATCGTTTTTTTCATCTGCTCATTTTTCACTATTTTTCAACTGCTTTCTGAGCGGGAACATTCAATTCTTCCGCTAAGCTTTGAGTTAGTTTCTGTAATTGAACAACCACATCACTCATATTCATCTTAGGTTGAATTACTAAAGCGATCTTCATCTGCTTTTCACCGGGCTCCAAGGTTGCACTGAATTTTGTTTCAGCAACAGCCTTCAACAACTGTTTAGCAGCAAATTTTTGCGTAGCTGCGGCGTTTAACTCAATGACAATTTTTTTACCGTTCTGCTTAATGGAGTCGACCATCGCTTGATCAGCATACATTTTCAACAAACCAATATCTAATAATATTGCGACTTCTACAGGATACTCGCCAAAACGGTCGATCAGGTCATCTTGAACTTCAAGATACTCATCTTTAGATTGCAGTTGCCGTACACGTTTGTAAATTTCGATCTTCTGCCGAGGATCTTCTATATATGTTCCTGGCAGATACGCTTCCACATCCAAATTGATCTCAGTGTCAGTTTTTTCTTGGACTTTCTTACCACGTTTTCTAGCAACTGATTCGCTTAACATTTGCGTATACAGATCATAACCCACCGAATCGATAAAGCCATGCTGCTGCTTGCCTAAAATATTTCCCGCGCCTCTGATCGACAGATCTCGCATAGCGATCTTGAAACCAGAACCCAATTCCGTAAAATCTTTGATCGCTTCGAGTCTTTTTTCACTAACTTCGTTTAATATCTTGTCTTGTTGATACATAAAGTAAGAATAAGCAACCCGACTGGAGCGCCCGACTCGTCCACGCAACTGATACAATTGGGCTAAGCCCATCCGATCGGCATTCTCAACAAACAAAGTATTAGCATTAGGAATATCTACACCTGTTTCAATGATGGTCGTAGTAACCAAAACATCATATTCTCCGTTAATAAAATTGTAGAGGATACGCTCCATCTGATTTTCGCTCATTTGCCCATGAATATATGCAATTCTAGCATCAGGAACCAAAGCCTGTAGTTCATCGGCTACTTTTTCGATATCCATGACTCGATTATGCAAATAAAAGACTTGACCGCCACGTGACATTTCTCGTCTGATTGCATCAACTACTACACCATAATTTTGTTCCATCACGTAGGTTTGAATCGGATAGCGGTTCATCGGTGCTGTTTCGATCACTGAAAGGTCTCTAACACCAAGCATTGACATGTTAAGTGTCCGTGGGATCGGTGTCGCAGTCAAAGTCAAAACATCAACATTTGTTTTTAACTGTTTCAGTTTTTCTTTGTGTTTGACCCCAAAACGCTGTTCCTCATCCACGATCAGTAAGCCAAGATCGGCGAACTTCACATCTTTCGATAACAAGCGATGTGTCCCCACGAGGATATCACACATCCCTTCTCTTGCATCTTTTATGGTCAGATCAGATTGTTTTTTTGTTACAAACCGTGATAGTAGACCGATTTCTACAGGGAAACCTGTAAAACGTTCACCTAATGTCTCATAATGTTGCTGTGCTAAAACAGTGGTTGGCGCAAGAAAAGCAACCTGCTTTCCATCTTGGATCGCCTTAAAGGCTGCCCGCATTGCAACTTCAGTTTTTCCATAACCAACGTCACCGATCAATAGTCGGTCCATTGGTTTCTCTTTTTCCATGTCTCGTTTGATCTCGTCAGCACTCCGCAGCTGATCAGGAGTTTCCGTGTAAGGAAACGCATCTTCAAATTCTCTTTGATAGCTAGTATCTTTTGAAAAAGCAAAGCCCTTTTCAGCCTCTCTTTTAGCGTAAAGATCCACTAAGTCATCCGCAATATCCTCTATCTTGCCAGCTACACGCTTCTTAGTTTTAGTCCATTCACTACCGCCTAATTTATTGATATGCGGCGTTTTTGCCTCTGAAGAAACATATTTTTGCACTCGATCAAGCTGAGTGACTGGAATGAATAACTGTGCATCATTTTGATAGTCGATAGTCAAGTAATCTTGGTGTTTACCATCGACCTCCATAGTTTTCATGCCCATAAAACGTCCAATACCGTGATTTACATGAACAACATAGTCGCCCTTTTTCAAATCAGTATAGCTCTTTAAACGTTCCGTGTTTTTCATGGTTTGGCGCTTAGGCTGCTTTTTAGTCGCCTTAGCAAATAATTCATTTTCAGTCAGAACAACCAAATTGGCTTGGGGCAGTTCAAAACCGGCTCGTAACGAACCAGACACGACCTGGACCGTGTTTTCTTGCAAACTGTCAGCTTTAGTAATAATGCTTGGGATCTCAAAATCATCTAAAGTCTGTGAAATTTTGGCGATCCTTTCGTTATCTGGAATAAAAATAACAACCGTTTGCTCTTGTTTCTTCCACCGATCTGTTTCAGTCTTCAACATCGGCATTTGTCCAAAAAATTGCTGAACAGCACGTGCTTTAATATCCAGCAATTGATTAAAACGAAGATTACCCATCCCTTTTTGAAAAAGGGAGAGAAATATCTGTGGATGCTTGTCATTTTGTTCTCTAGTTCTAACATCCACTGCCAGCTGAGTGTTTGGCAAAACACTTTGATGTTTTAACCTATCCGTTAGCCATTCAGCATTTTGTTTTTCCAAATCATTTTCTTTGTCCAACAGCCGAGAATAGTCATCAAATATGACCAAACCCTCTGGCCTTAAATAATCTAGCAAACCGGTTTTTTCTGTCAAGATACCAGCAGCGAAAACATGATAAGTATCGCTTAAATTAGCTTTTTGGAGGTCGCTTACAACCTGCTCAAAGTTATCTGCTAACTGTTTTTTATCTTCAGGATCTTTGAGCTCTTTTAAATGCTTACGATAGTTTTTTTCAATTTTTTTGCCAGCTTTTTGAAGTGTATCCTTAAAAGCAATAAAATCAGTCGCGGGCAAAACTGTAGCGTGCTCAATATTCTTGATACTTCTTTGATCAGTTGAATCAAACAGCCGCAAAGAATCTATTTCTGTATCAAATAAATCGCAACGCAATGGATATTCTTCATTCAAACTATAAATATCTAAGATCGAGCCTCTTATCGCAAAATCTCCAGGCCGTTCAACCATCTTTTGCCGTGCATAACCCATCGTTGTTAAAAGACGGGCAATTTCTTCCAAATCAATGTCATTGCCGACTTTAAGTTCAAATTGGCTTTGCTTCCACACTTCCGGCGTAGGTAAAAAACGAGTTAATCCAGCAGTCGAGGTCACAATGATTGCCGGTTGGGGGTCGATCAAAGCGTTTAAAGCTAACACTCTTTGGCTTTTAAAATCTGGTGAACTCGTTGAGATCTCTTCGGCCATCATTTCATCCACCGGGAACAAAAAGACAGAGTCATCACCTAACAAACTGCCTAGATCATCAGCAACCTGTTGTGCATGATATAGATCATCCGTAACGACCACTTGTGTTTTCCTTTTTTCCAGAAAAAGTTCAGCCAACATTACTGTTTTTGCCGAACCATTAAGTCCCGTCAATAAATGATGACCACTAGTTAATTTTTCTTGCCATTTGTGATATTCGGGGATCTGTCCAAAAAGATCCATGATCTTCATTATCTAAGTTCCTCCTAATTAAAGCGATTCATAGTATTCATAAACGTATTCCCGGCTAACCAGTACTCGACCGCATCACAAGCTTGCGTAACAGCATCTTTCATTAAAGCTTGCTCAGTCACCGAGAAACGTGATAAAACCCAATTAACGACAGACATTTGCTGGGGATGGTCGATTCCGACCTTGATCCGTTTAAACGCTTGGGTATGCACATGAGCGATCACGCTTTTTATCCCATTATGTCCGCCAGCTGAACCCTTTTGGCGTAAACGTATCCGTCCGAGTTGCAGATCCATATCATCATGAATAATTATCAAATCTTCAACCTCGATCTTAAAATAGTCCAGCAAAGGGCCAACTGCTCGACCAGAGTCATTCATAAAAGTAGTTGGTTTTACCAACAAAACCTTTTCGTTACTAATAAAAGCTGTCGCGATCAAAGCTTCGCATTTTTCTTTATTGAAATCAACATTATAACGGTTCGCTAGTTCTTCAACAACTGAAAAGCCTACATTATGCCGTGTATTTTCATACTTCTTACCAATATTACCTAATCCAACGATCATTTTCATTTTTTTACATCCCTTATTTTCATATATTATCTTGTGCACAACATAACTTTAAAAGAATATACTTTAAAAACGTTTACAGCAATATTGTGCGACAAAAAACGGCCGAGGCTGCCACCTATCCCCAGCTGCTATGATATTCTCAAGAGCCTATTATATCATATTCTTTCATATACTATTGAAAAAAAGACTCTATTTTTTTGAAATTATTTATCACACTTTCAGAAAACATGTTATACTATGAATGTGTTAAAAATGTCACTTAATTGAGAAAGGACGATCTATTGTGTCAATTACACAAAATCATCAAAAAGTTATTTTAGTAGGAGATGGAGCTGTCGGTTCTAGTTATGCATATGCCATGGCCATTCAAGGCATTGCTGAAGAAATCGGGATCGTTGATGTCATCAAAGAACGTACCGAAGGTGATGCGTTAGACTTAGTTGATGCCACTGGCTACACATATCCTAAAAAGATTTATTCTGCCGAATATTCAGATTGCTCAGATGCTGACCTGGTTGTTATTACCGCTGGTGCTCCACAAAAACCAGGTGAAACACGTCTTGACTTGGTAAACAAGAACCTTAAAATTCTTTCAAGTATTGTTAAGCCAGTTGTTGATTCAGGTTTCTCAGGTATCTTTTTAGTTGCTGCCAACCCTGTTGACATCTTAACTTATGCTACTTGGAAATTCTCTGGTTTCCCAAAGGAACGAGTTTTAGGTTCAGGTACTTCTTTGGATACTGCACGCCTTCGTGTTGCAATGTCTGACTTAACAGGCATCAAGGATCCTCGTTCAATGCATGCTTATATCATGGGTGAACATGGTGATTCCGAATTTGCTGCTTATTCTTCTGCAACTATTGGTGGTGTCCCATTCTTAAATTGGGCCAACGAACATAATATTTCGCAAGACGAATTAGACAAGATGGAAGACGATGTTCGTAACAAAGCTTATACGATCATTCAAAAGAAAGGTGCTACCTTCTACGGTGTCGCAGCCGCTTTGGCACGTATCTCTCGTGCGATCTTACGTGATGAAGATACAGTTTTGCCTGTTTCTGTCTACATGGATGGTCAATACGGCTTAGACGATATCTATATCGGTACACCAGCCGTTGTTAATGCAAGTGGTGTTACTCATATTGTTGAAGTTCCACTCAGTAAAAAAGAACATGAACAAATGGCTTCTTCTGCCAAAACATTGAAACAAATCTTGTCAGATGGTTTAGATAACTTAAAGAAAAGCCAAGAAAAATAAACAATAATTAAACAACAGTGATCCAGATCCTTTGGATCATTGTTTTTTTACGCAAATTTTCGTCCTCTCTAACACCTGCATCGATAAATTAGCAAGTCATTAAAAACTAGTTTTTGATTTGTACTTCATAAATTTAAAGAACTTGTTTTTATAGTGTTTTAGTTTAACAATGTGTTATCATTAAATTATAATAAATCATTTTTCATAAAAGCGAGGAAATCATATGCTACTCAAAACTTTGATCAAACCAAAAAACGAATTAACTACAGTTCAAGAAGATTTTACCTTGCAACAAGCTTTAGACGTCCTAGAAGACTCTGGCTATCGTTGTGTTCCCATCTTGGACAAAAGTGGAAAAATTTTCCGGGGTAATATTTACAAAATGCATATTTATCGTCACAAATCTCGTGGCGGTGACATGGCTTTACCTGTCACGCACTTGCTAAAGAATGCATCAAAATTTATTTCACTTGACTCTGCTTTCTTCAGTGTCTTCTTTACTATCCGTGACCTGCCTTATATCACTGTGCTTGATGAAAAAAATAATTTTTATGGTATTCTCACACATAACAGACTTCTAGAAATGCTCTCACAATCATGGAATGTTAACATTGGCAGTTACGTTCTTACTGTTGTTTCCAGTGATGAACGGGGCGACTTAGTGGAAATGGCAAAAATCATCACTAAATACACTTCAATTTCAAGCTGTATCACTTTGGACGTTCAAGCTGGCGAACTGGTGCACCGGACGATGTTTACTCTCCCAGCCGATGTTTCTCACGACAAACTAGATAAGATCGTTGCCAATCTTGAGCGTAAGAATTTTAAGGTGCCGGAAATCGAAGATCTCCAGTCCTAATACTTTTTGTGATTGTCACTAACAACAACTACGAGTGCTAATTTATATTTACCAAATAAACACTCAGCCTCCTGAAAATGTTATCAGGGGGCTGCTTTTGATGCCCAAAAAGGCATTTTACTTTTTAATGATGCGGGTCTTCTGAGCACTTTCCCCCAATAAATAGAGGTTAAGATGGTTCTTTAGTGTGCAAAGTGCAATAACAGAAACATAATGATCAAAAATTCTACTCTACTATGTAAGACTTGGTTATTTAAGAGATTTAGAGTACGATCTTCTTGGGACATCATTTATACCTCGCTTTGATCGTAGCATATGAGGACAAATAATGTCTTTTTTTGTATAAAAATAGTGCTGATGAGATTCATCAACACTAAAATAAGAACCTATTTTTAGTCTTCAGACAAAACGACCTCTACCACTAAATCAACAAAGTCTCGCTTAGGATGAAATTCATCATGAATTATATAAGTGACCTTGACGACTTGCCACAATGCTTGACTGTCTCCAAGCATCAAATTATCACCGGCATGGGGAATAAATGGGAGCTCCACCATCATTTTACCGGACCCCTTCACGATCGGGGCATTAGAATTAATCTGAGTACGAAACATGACCTGCTCCTCCTTTTATTACTTTAGTCCATCTGGGTAACATAAACACTTAAAATACCCACCTGTATTCCAAATGGAGAGCATCAGTAAAAATATGTAATTCTGCGTTCACAATTTTAACGGAGCTTTTTTTTATGTACAACAGATAAGCCAACGCTGACTTTTAAAGCCTGATCAACTAATTCCATATTATGTGGGTCAAGATGCATAATTTTTTCACGTAAACGCTGTTTATCGATCGTTCTGACTTGTTCCAGCAAAACAACGGAATCTCTTTCTAAACCTGCTTTGGATTTTTTCAACCCAACATGCGTCGGCATTTTTGGTTTAGCGATCTTTGAAGTTATCGCAGCGATCACAACAGTCGGACTAAATTTATTGCCAATATTATTTTGAATGATCAAAACGGGCCTCATACCGCCTTGTTCCGAGCCAACGACCGGTGACAAGTCGGCGTAATAAATATCGCCACGTTTAATTTCTTTTTCGGACATGCACTGCCCCCTCTTCCCATACTACTTTATTATTAATATCAAAAATCAGAAAGATCAATTTCGCAAGATAAGAATTCATGGCAGATTTCTGCGTTCAACTCCGCCATTTCACTATAACCCGCTACTAGATCATATAAATCACTACGTTTTTTTAAAGCATACTCAAACACTGCTTGATCATTTAGCAAGGTTTGCGGTTCAATTGAAAAATAATCGCACATCATCCTGAGCTCTTGTTCGCTGAGTGCCCCGTCTGAAATTTCATTGTTATTATCTTGCATTACTCCCCACCACGATCCTTTATTTAAGTGCCTTAAATCTTACCACTAAAACACTAAAATTTAAACTATCTTGATCAATTATTCCTAATTATTCCACACATAAACACGCTCAATTCTTTCAGTCAAAGCACTGACTATCTCATAATGGATCGTATGTGCATAATTAGCGACATCTTGTGCAGTGATCGTATGACCATTGTTTGTCCCAATCAAAGTTACCTTGGTACCAAGTTTAAAATTTTGTGGCAGCCTGACCATGATTTGATCCATACAAACTTTACCGACTATCTCACAATAATTTCCAGCAACCAATACAGAAAAGCCTTGTAATTTCCGAGACCAGCCGTCCGCATAACCGATTGGGATCGTTCCGATCCATTCATCGTGTTTTGCCACATAAGTTTCACCATAGCTGATAGCAGCACCCGCCGAGACATGTTTGACTGCGACTAACTGACTAACCAACTCCATCGCAGGACGCAAAGTACCCGGCTCCGTTAATTGAGAACCAGATGGGTTTAATCCATACATCCCGATTCCATAACGAATAACATTGCCCGTTAGCTCTGAATGCCACATAGCTGTTGCGGTATTAGCAAAATGGACATAACGCGGCTTAGGTGAAACAACTTGCAGCATTTCATTTAAGAGTGCGACCTGTTTGTTAAAGTAAGAGGTTTCTTTTGAGTCCGCACTTGCAAAATGCGTAAAAATCCCCTCAAAAACAAATTGTTTAGTAAGCTGTCCTAAAAGAGCCACGACACTTTTCACTTCATCAGCAAAACGAAAGCCGATCCGCCCCATGCCTGTGTCCAACGCTAAATGCACTTTTAAACGTAAACCTGCTTGCTTTAAAACTGGCGCCGCTTCTCTCAGAAACGATTCATCACCAACGGCCACAGACAGATCATTTTGTGCCATTATCACAGCTTCTATTGGACTATTGACTCCCAATATCAGGATAGGCTCAGTAAAACCAGCTTGTCGTAACGCCAGCCCTTCGTCGATGACGGCAACACAAAAACCGTTAGCTCCTGCTTGTTTTGCTGCTCTTGCAACTTGGATCAACCCGTGCCCATATGCATTTGCTTTTACTACAGCAAAGAGATCTTGTCCCTCTTTTAAACGTGCTTTTTCTTCCGCCACATTATGATAGATAGCACCTAAATCAATCACTGCCTTAGTTTCCCGATGTCTGCCTACGACCATAATTCCACCAAACGCTCCTTATCTTTCCAGTACCACTTCAGTCAATACCAATTTTGCTGTATGTGAAATGGACACTAAGCAATTGACGTCTTCGCCTAAAGGCTGAATGACTATTTGCGGCTGACCAGAATCTTCATTTAAAATTTCAATATCTTGAAAAGATAGATGGGAACCGATCCCTGTTCCATAGGCTTTACTGTAAGCTTCCTTAGCAGAGTAACGCCCACCTAAAAACTCAAGTTGTCTTCTTTGTGAGAGAGTTCCATAAAACTGTAATTCATTGGGAGTCAAAACTCGTCTCGCAAAATGACTGCTTCTTTCTTGAGCCCGTTTGATCCTCGAAAGATCAGTTATATCAACACCCAATCCAACTATCACCACTCGACCTCCATCTAAAACAAAGCTTTTCTCTATTCTATCAAATAATCGCGGTGATGTTTAGTAACAATCAGAAATAATATACATTTAATTAATAACATAAAGAAAGCAAGCAATTTTTAGGTTCTATAATATTTGGTACTGATAGAAAAATCTTCTCTCAGTACCAATTTTGTTTTATGATAAAAAAATAGAGATGAAGACACACTTCATCTCAAAGAAACAATCCCTACACTGAAAGGAATGTCCTACATGAAGAATTGTACACTGGATCTATTGGGAATTAAAGACTCACACCTGGAATTTGATCCAAAATATAAGAATAAAGTGATAGCTGCAGGATTTTACCAACATAAAAAAGTCCGCAAGATCCATTTGCGGCAATCTTATCCTTGTGCTTGCCCAGTTTGTGGTCAAAAAATGCGCTACAACGGTTTTAAAACCGTTGAGATGCTCGGTTTGCCTTCGGGTGGGATCACAAATGTTTTTTCGATCCGCAAACAAAAATATCTCTGCCCGGCTTCAGCTGCCTGCCCTAAAACTATTACAAAACTTGCGGAGATCAAGGACGTCAAGGCTAACGACCAAATCTCACAAGCCGTTAAATATCAGGCTATTTCTAAATTAGACCAGAATATCTCACAAAAAGATATTGCCGCTGATTTTGGGATCTCTGGAATGACAGTGATGCGCTTTGCGCAAGAGCTCTCAACTTACTTAAGGCCCAATCATCATTTCTTACCGCAAAATATCGCTTTTGACGACTTTAAAGCGGGCAACTTTTCTAGTAGCGGCATGAGTATCATTGTCATGGACATTGCGACACGCCGCACGTTAGATATCGTGCGTTCTCGGCATAATACATACTTACGAAGTTACTTTTTACAATATGACCGTCAAGCTCGCTGGGCAGTCCAAACGGTCACAGTTGATCTGTACTCGCCTTATCGATCCTTGATCCATGAGATCTTTCCGCAAGCGCTGATCATTGCCGACCGCTTCCATGTCGTAACCCAAGCTTATCGGGCCTTAAACTTAGTTCGGACACAAACCATGAAACAGGCGGGACAGGGTTCGCACAACGCACGTGCTTTGAAACATTATTGGAAATCGTTAACTAAAGACTCGACCAAACTTGATTTTAAAACCTATCGTAAAAGCAGAAACTTTCGTAATATGCAGTTATGTGAACAGGATATTGTGGAGCGTTTATTAAACATGTCCTCCGCTTTGCGACAAGCTTACGTTTATTATCAAACACTTTTACAAGCTGTCCATCAGCGAGATCCAAGGCTCTTAGAAAGTCTAACACGTTCAGCTGCAGGCATGCCTGAGCCCATCAAAAAAACTAATCGTACCTTGCGTAAACATCTACAAGAAATCAAGAACAGCTTTCAGACGACCTTTTCTAATGGACCCGTGGAAGGAACAAACAACAAGATCAAAGCCATTAAAAAGACTGCTTACGGTTTCCGGAACTTTGAAAACTTCCGTTTACGTCTTCTCATCGAATTAAAGAATAGTTATGTCAGTTTGAATTTTCATAGTCACAATCGGGTAGGAGATAGTTCACACTATCGACCTCCCACACCACCGTACGTACGGAACCGTATACGGCGGTTCAACAACTTAAGCTTTTGCTTGAATAGACTGGTACAGTTTGGACAGATTTATTAGCCCACGCTGTGCCAGTCTTTTATTAGTTATGGTCATCAACAGTGTTTTACTGTGCGCGTTGCGCCAGTATCCCTTACGAGTATTGACGTAGATTTTCGCCTGTTTAGGTGTCAAGCCTAGTTTAATCAATGCTTTATAACGGGTTCCGATATTCTTCCACTGTTTCCAGATATACTGGCGGATGCGCGAGCGCAACCATTTGTCTAGGGTCCGTCTGAAAACTACTTAAGTAAGATGCAAATTGAGGCAATGTAGACCGTAGCCAGATAAACATGAGCGAGCTTATCATAACGCGTTGCAATCCTACGAAAGTTCTTCAACTGATTGAAGAAGTTCTCAATCAAATGGCGCTCACAATAAACGTGGTAATCACAGGTCCACTTGTCTTTGGTATTTTCCTTTGGCGGAATGGTATAGACGCCTGCTTTATCTTCAATATACTGGCGAAGTTTCGCGGTGCCATAGGCTTTATCCGCGATAATATTTGATTGAGAAATATCGAAGCCTTCCAGCAACTCACTGGCAACTTGGCTATCATGTACTTGACCACCTGTTAGGCGAAAACCCAAGGGATTCCCTAATCCGTCAACGAGTGCGTGAATCTTGGTCGTTCGGCCACCTCGACTTAGTCCAATAGCTTGATTTTCGACCATACATTCGGCGTTTTTTTTTGCCCCAGTGGCCTTTTGATGCGCTCGAACGATCGTTGAATCTAAGCTCAAGTTTTCCATGTCGGGATCGTCAATCAATTCGAGAAAAACCTGTTCGAACAAGCCTGAACTTACCCAGGCTCGGAAGCGACTATACACCGTTTTCCAAGAGCCATAGCGTTCAGGTAGATCACGCCAAGGAGCCCCGCTGCGCATGAGCCAGAGGATAGCGTTGAGGGCGGTACGGTTGTCTAGGCTTGATGGACGGCCAGTCCGGTATGGCGGGAAGTATCCTTTGATTCGGTCCCACTGAGCATCTTCCAGTTCGTATCGTTTAGGTGTTATCATCGGAATGCCTCGATTCGTTTTTCCTCAGATTATACCTGAATTTTTAGTTTTCAGACAGTCCCTAGTAAATCATGGTTCACATTGTCAAAATATGACTTTAAATCAAGGTCGACCACGTAGTGATAACCCTGATTATAATAAGCAACCACCTTTTTCACAGCACTTTGTGCACTGCGGTGTGGTCGAAAACCATAACTATTATCTGAGAATACTTTTTCAAAAATAGGAGACAGTTGCTGTTGTAACGCCTGTTGAACCACACGGTCAACGACCGTTGGGATTCCTAACTGACGTTTCGAACCATCTGGCTTAGGAATCTCAACTCGTTTGACAGGTTGGGGTTCATAGCTTTCGGTTCGCAAGGCCTCGATTAGTTTTACGTTATTCTCTTTCAAGTATGGGCCAAGTTCCTCAACGGACATGCCGTCAATTCCTCCAGCCCCTTTATTACGCTTGACATGGACAAAGGCCCGATTTAAATTATTCCGGTCTAAGACCTTCTCACGTAATAAGCCATTTTGAGTTCTCTTTTCACCAGAAACAACGCTACGCGCTCCTGTTTGCTCTGACCCTTCCAGGGTTACCCTCCGCAGGTAGTCAGCTTTATTTTCTGTTTTCTGCGATTGTCGTATTGTTTCCACCTCCAGGATGAATCAAAATTATTGTTGTTCAGCCCTTCACCATTACTGGCTACTATGGCCTCGGCTGACTTCTGTCATGGACAACTCAACATTACTATTGAGCCTGTTCCTGCCAGAAATAACTTCCAGCTTGAGAGAACTACCATGACAGACCTCCCCGGGTAAGAGCAGTAGCTTTCGCATCAAACCGTTGGCTTTACTGTGACGGTTTCGAGTGGTCAGGGACTTCGATTTGTTAGGCAATCTCATCCCACCGTTTCCAGCCTTTTAGCCACTTCTTGTTCATCGATTCGATGTTTCGTCTAGGACTTCCTTCAGATTCTACCTCACGATAGACACCCTTGTCTTCGACTCGTGATACCGGCCACTACGGCTCACAGCGGACTTACACCGCCTAGTTACTGCCCATGCCGGGCGCACCTTAAAAAAGCTGCTCATTCCATTCAGGAACAAGCAGCTTGACCAAGTAGACCAATTGCTTATTATTATGGGACTTTGTCAAATAGTGTTGATGGCCCATAGAATTCTATCTTTATGGTAGGGTTCTTTTTTTACTGCCATAGCTAGATTAAAGTGTTTGGGTTGGGAGGCAGGTGCGGGTCCGAAGCGTAGCGAAATGGGCCCGCACCTGCCTCCCACAGTGTTGACCTAAATTTTTTATCTTAGGCATGGATCAATTTGATGCGGATAAAGAAATGCCTTAAGTTACTGAATCCGTAACAGCTACGTTTAAGTTCTTTGATCTTGCGATTGATCCCCTCTAACGGCCCATTAGAGTAGTCATAGAGACAAGCGTTCCTGATCCCTAAGTAGTTCTTTTGAATGGTCCTCATGACGGTATCCATTTCAGTACCATTGGGACGGTAGTTCATAACTAATTGTTGTAAAGTAGCCCGATCGCGGTTGCGAATAAAGGTTAAGATCGTTTGATAGGTCTGATAGTTTTCTGCGAACTGTGGAAAATTCTTGAGTCCCAGATCGACCACATTTTGGGCAGTCGTGTATTCATTTAATCCCCGATAATATTTAACCTGGGAGGTCTCAAGTTGATTTTCAGCTAAGTGGAATAAGCGCCAGTTGCTTTTTAAAACTTTATAGTTGCGGTCGTGGTGGTCGTTGATCCCTTTTAAAACACGCAGCCGTTCATGGTCAAGTGCCCGACCCGCTAACTGAACAATATGGAAACGGTCAAAGACGATCAGTGCGTTAGGAAAAAGACGACGGACGAAAGTCTGATACTGTGCATTCAGATCCATGGTCACCAGTTGAACTTTTTGACGCTCAGAAAGTGTATAAGTATTGGTGAAATACTCGCGGATCGTCTGCGAGAGACGATCTGGCAATAAGGTGACCAAATCATGGGTTTTTGCGTCAATGCAGATAAAAGAAAAGCAGTTCTTAGTTGAACGAAATTCGTCAAAACTGAGAGCTGTCGGCAGCTCTTTGGGCGTTACTAAAGCTCGCTGATCCTTATACAAGATCCGTTGAACCGAGGAAGCTGAGATTCCCACGGTCTGGCTGATCGTTTTGACTGGCAGTGAGTTCTTAGCCAAAGTCGCGATTTCGTGGACTGCTTGGCGGGTGATCGAGTGCCGAGGTGGAGCGAGCTGCGTCTGCGCGCTAAAAGTATGGTGGCAAGTTCGGCACAGATAACGCTGTTTGCGCAAGTTCATGCGGAGCGGTTGTTCACCTAGGCTGGGTAGTTTCATCTTGGTCAGGCGGGTCCCATTCTGAACAAGATTCGTGGAACCACAATTAACACAGCGTTCGACGGGGTAAGTCAGCGTAGCTGAAAGCAGTTTTTCGTGAACTCCGGCCTGTGAAAAATCAGTACAAGCTGAAATTTTGATATTTGGGTCTTGGATATTGAGTAAATTTAGGATAGAATCAGTTTGGGACATCATTTATACCTCGCTTTGATTTGGTTTTATCGCTTTAATCATAGCATATGAGGACAAATGATGTCCTTTTTTGTACAAAAATAGTGCTGATGATTTTACCATCAACACTAAAAAGTGTAGACCCATTATTTTTAATAATTCATTTCATCAGTACCACTTGATAAAGAACCAATTTTTAAAACTTACAAAATTGCTTGCTTTCTTCTTATTATTCATTATTTCTTTCTGATCGTATATTTGCGCTTAGAAGATTGATCACGATCATATCTTTTCCGTGCGCGATCCTTGTGGCTGTATCGATTACTGTTGCTACCACCCTTGCGACCATGCTGCTGACGGCCATTATATTTACCGCCGCCGCGACCGCCACGATGATAACCGCCAGACGAACGACGGCCCTTCTTATGTGGTAAAGGACGTTCTGGAGTGATCTTAACGGGCACATTTTGTGCATCGTCTTTAGTAAGATCATTCAATAAAGCCGCTGCGATCTGTTTAGCATCATATTTTTCTAAAAGCTGTTCGGCCTGATCTTCATACTTAACAGAATCAGGATCATCGATCAACTCTTGAACATCATCAAATGCTGAAGAAACCTGGCCAATAAATGCTTCTTTTTCTGTTGGTGGTTTCAACGGCAGCATCCGTTTTTTAGTTAAATGCTCAATAACACGCAAATAATCCATTTCATTTGGGGTCACGAATGTTACAGAAACACCATGATGCCCTGCACGACCTGTCCGGCCGATCCGGTGAACATAGCTTTCAGGATCTTGTGGGATATCATAATTATAGACATGTGTAACTCCGGAAATATCCAAGCCTCGAGCAGCCACATCAGTAGCTACTAAAATGTCCAATTTACCAGCCTTGAACTTATTCATAATAGTCATCCGTCGTTGCTGTGTGAGGTCACCATGAATCCCTGCAGCATTATAACCGCGTGCCTCAAGTCCTTTGGACAACTCATCGACCCGTCGCTTAGTCCGGCCAAAAATAATCGTTAATTCAGGTGCCTGGACATCGATGATCCTTGTCATCGTATCAAACTTTTCAAATTCACGTGCTTTAACATAGTATTGATCAACTAAGTCAGTTGTTAATTCCTTAGACTTGATCTTGACAACACTTGGATCTGTCATAAACTTCTCGCCGATCTTTAAGATCTGCTTAGGAATTGTGGCAGAGAACAACAAGGTTTGTCTTTCCTTAGGAACTGAAGAAATAATAGATTCAATATCTTCTAAAAATCCCATGTCTAACATTTCATCAGCCTCATCCAAAACTAAGGATCGAACATGACTTAAATCAACCGTCTTGCGCCGAATATGATCCAATAAACGTCCGGGTGTTCCGACCAAGATCTGTGGAGCATTCTTTAAGTTCTGGATCTGTCGTCTGATATCAGCACCACCATAGACGACCTGCACTTTACCATGCTTATCCTTACTCAAACGGAATAATTCTTCTTGAGTTTGGATAGCTAATTCACGAGTTGGCGAAATAATTACTGCTTGAATCTGACGTTTTGATGTATCAATATTTTGAATGATCGGCAAACCAAAGGCCGCAGTTTTACCTGTCCCTGTTTGAGCTTGTCCAATAACGTCTTTTCTTTTTAAAACCAGCGGAATGGTTTCCTCCTGAATCGGTGTAGCTTCCTCAAAACCGCTGCGTTTGATTGCTTTTAATATATCAGCATCCAAACCTAATTCACTAAATTTCAAATAACATTTCCTCCTAAACTGCACTTATACAGTTGTTCATGATTTGTCTGAAAAAACAAATCTACTCCACAATACAGCCAGTTGGAATTGTCCTTCTTCTGTCTTGCAAAGTTTTTCTCTCTAAAACACATAACCCTAAAATACTAGCACTTTTGAATACAAAAATCAATCTCTAATCAACATTGCCAAAACTTTTTCTAAAGCTATCCCATGACTGCCCTTCAGCATGACCAAGTCATTTGGAGACAACTCTGCGTCCAGATCGTTAAACAATCGTTCTTTTTCATCAACTTTGTAATGATGGACCTGATCGTTAGAAAATTTAGTCCGCAAGGCGTCTGCCAAGCTACCCATTAAATCTCCACACAAATAAACACTGGCAATTTTTTGCGGATCAATGGCTTGTGCTAGCCCGGCGTGCATAGCAGCACCCTGATCGCCTAATTCAAGCATGTCACCTAAAACCACGATCCTTTTGCCAGAAGTTGTGACCTGACTAAAGGCCTCGAGCACTTTTCTAGCAGCTGTTGGGTTTGAATTATAAACATCACTCAAAATTTTTTCGCCTTTTTTACCAGTGACCCACTCAGCACGATTTTTTGTGATCTCGAAATTTTTCAGTGCTTGACTCATATTGTCAGCTGAGATCTGAAAAATTTTACCGACACTGATCGCAGCTAAGGCGTTGTTAACATTGTATGTTCCGATCATCGGGATATTAAACGGTGTCTCAGGATAAGCAGCAACTTTAAAAGAAGTTGAGTTCTCATGACCTTCAATGTCAGTTGCCACGATATCATTGCTCTCATTATTGCCAAATGTCAGTTGCGGCATCGTTTTATCTTTAGCACGTTCTAATAACAACGGCTCATCGCCATTATAAATAAAATAGCCGTCCTCTTTTAAGCCATTGAGGATCTCCATTTTAGCATCGGCGATTTTAGCTCTGGTACCAAAAAATTCAATATGTGCCTCACCGATCATTGTGATCACGGCAACATCAGGAGAAACTAAACGACTCAAACAATCCAGCTGACCAAAATGATCCATCCCAAGTTCAACCACAAGAACTTCGGTATTTGGTTCCATCGTCAAGCAAGTCATTGGCACACCAATTTCATTATTAAAGTTTTCCGGCGTTTTCTTGACATGAAATTGAGTACTTAAAATCCCAGCGACCATATCTTTGGTCGTTGTTTTCCCGTTGCTGCCAGTGATGGCTACGACACGTGGATTGATTTTTTGTAAGTAATAAGAACCTAATTTTTGCAAGGCTTTTAATGAATCTTCAACCTGCAAAAACGGCAGTTCAGTCGGCGTGTTTGGATGATCTTCTTGCCATAAGGTAGCAACTGCCCCATTGTCTTTGGCAGACTCAACATATTGATGACCATCTTTTTCATCTATCAATGGCACAAACAAAGCCCCTGCAGAAATTTTACGAGAATCAAAGCTGACACTTGTTACCGTAATATCATCCCAACCATTTTGTGGTTCAATATCCAGTGCTTGTGCAATTTCAGCTAATTGCATTTTCATAATATTTTTTCTTCCCTTCAAATCATCGTGATCTTCAGTCACCACGACACTTTACCAATCGCAATTGTATCACAATTTTTACAAGTAATGAAACAATGTTGGTCAAGTGAGGCCTGCAACCACTGATTTATGGGCGTCTGATCATTATCTTGTAAAAAAAACCTGAGTAAAAGATAACTTTCACCCAGGTCTGAATACGGTGCTTATTGAATAATAAACAGAACTAAAACACTCCACAATGTTTTAGCCCAGACACACTGCTTCCTGCAGTAAAACGTGCCCCGTTTCGATCAAACCGCTAGGCGCCGCAGCGCAACAATTAAATTGTCCGGCTATATCTCGACTCATCGCATACATACACTTTACTCGTTTTCTTTATTCTTTTCAAGTTAAATTATACTAATCGATCATTTTATCCATTCTGTGATGCTTGATCCCTGCCTCAAGGAAAACCGCTCCTTGAACCTTAAAGCCTAATTTAAGATAAAAGGTTTGTGCCTGATCCTGTGCACCTAAAGTTAACAGTCCGATCCCCTTTTTTCTGGCATTGTCTTCAATTTCAATTATGATCCGACTGCCCAGTCCTCGTTTACGAACACTTTTTTTCACTGCAACTCGCTGAATATGCCACGTTTTTGGAGTTTCCTCAAAAACTCGGGCAGTTACGAGCGGCTCATTGTTTGAATAACCGACAAAATACAGTGGTCCACTTTCACCATCGATCTCATCAGCTTCGGCAACATTTTGTTCCTTAACGAAAACCTCTTGTCTGAGTTTTAGCGCATCATGATAAACTGAGCTGTCAAGATCAATTGTTTGTTTAAATATCAGCATCAAATCACCTCTTGTCTTTTAAAAATAAAAACAAAGTTAGCTTATGTTAATATCTTACCAGATTTACTTTGCTCTATTCTAACAAAAACTTCACACTTGCCTGACCATAACGACCCAACTTACTAATGCGTAAATTTAAAAATACCCTTAAAAAATAGTTTTTCTTTAAATGCTTTTGCATTAAACGAAAACTTTCACAACTAGGTTTAAAAAATTTGAAACTGACCGAAAAAAAACTATAATGAAGGTGAAGTAAAAAACTTCAACTTATAGAAATTGAAAAGAGGCGAAGAAACGTGGCTAAAAAGTTAAGCAAAGAAGAACGCAAAGCTATGGCCCGTAAGGCGATGGAAGATCGCGCAAAACGTCCGAATGAGTCCAAGGGCTCCGGCTTCGCTAAATTAGATGAAGATGCTAAAAAACTTCATTAATTAGACTTAAAAATTTCTATATTCTTTTGTGCCTAAGTGCACAAAAAAGGCCGACTTCAAAGCCGGCCTTTTTTTAGTTATTTTTAGTTGTCAAAACATCTTGAAAAACTTTGAGAGTCGCTGGATCTTGATAGATATCAAAATAGACTTCGTCAAAAACCCCCAAAAATTCGCTTCGCGCTAATACATCACGAAATAACTCAGCCGTAAGTTTTGGATCATTTTGAAAAGTCCCGCATCCAAAAGCCCCTAAGATCAGATTATGCACTCTTTCATTTTTGAAAGCACGTAATGTCCGCAAGATCTTATCAAAAAGATCGATCTCAACATGCTGTTTGCTGACGGGTAAACCTGCCTTTTTCATGGCAGCCACATTGGGCGCAGAGATCGAAACAACATCAGGATACTTATAATTGTTAGCCAGTCCTTCTTCTCGTTCGTCGCGTAAAACCTTGACGTGATGAGAATATATCAATGCGCGGCTATAATAAAATCCATTATCATTCCTTTTATTTTCTGCATAATACGTTTGTTTAAATTTCAACAATTCAGGATATAAAAATGAATTGCGGCAAAGAGTCTGCTCTTGAGCATTAAGGCCATCTTGAAACCGGCCTCCTGGCTCAACCGGATCAGCAAAATTCATCACACCTAATGAGCGTTGATCGGTAAAACGTGCGATCCGATATAATATATTTTCAGCACGAACTTTTATTTCTGGAGGTTTAGTACCCAAAGAGCCAGATTCATCTTGCCGGTTTATAATCAACATCGAGTCCTGTTTCAAATTATTCATTTCAATTTGATATAGGTTCATCGCTTTATGTCCTAATGATTTACGATATTTGAGTAAATCTTTTTGTGCATTAGCAGTTTCAGCTATTTCTTCTGCCATACTGAATGTGTCAACCCCCCATATTGCTGGACCTCAGTCAAGGAAACGTTGGGTGCTTTTAAATCTGTATCAAAGAGAGGCTTGCCTCCTCCTAATTGTACTGGGACCGTTGTTAAACGGATCTCATCAACGCTATTTACACTTGTCAATTGATTAATGATCGATGGTCCGCCAGCGATCCAAATATTACATTTTAGCTGAGCTTGCACCTTTTTTAAGGCCAATGGTAAATCCCCTTTGATTCGAATTACACCGGAGAGTGCTTCCATGTTTTGGCGAGAAGCTACTATTAGTTTTTGCCCCCGTTTTAATAAGGACTCAACTTCTTTTGGATATTGTTCATATGTTTTTCGCCCTAATAAAACTGCACCACAGTCTGACGGGTAGATTAACTCGGTCCCTGCCGGAATGAATTCTTGATAATATTGCTGTAATAATGAAATACTGCCGTTGATCGCACACACGTATCCATCTACACTTACCATTATCGACAGTATTATCTTCTTCTTTGCCATTATGATCTTCCCCATATTATGTAATATTCTCCAAAGCAACTCTAATTTTACACTAGATAAAAGAAAAAAAATAGTGACGAATCTTAAATCAGCCTTGAGCAAAAAAATGAAACGTTTATTGCAAAAAAAGAAATGCCAGCCGCAGCCGCATTTCCTAAATTTATTATTCAATTATTTTTCACGCGAAACTACTCGACATTCAAGATCCACAAGAACACTAAGAATACAAAGAACATCGCGTACATCAAAGCAGGAACTTCCTTTCCCCGCTTAGCAGCGATCATTGTGATCGGATAAGCAATGAAACCTAATGCCAAGCCATCTGCAATACTATAAGTCATAGGCATTCCGGCAATTATCAAAAATGCAGGAATAGCGATCTCAAGGTGTTGCCAGTCAATTTTAGCCATGTTTTGAGCCATCAAAACCCCAACAATAATCAAAGCCGGTGCTGTCACTTGAGAAGTAACTACTCCAAGTAATGGAGAAAAAAACATGCCAACAATAAATAACAAACCTGTTACAACGGCAGTCAAACCAGAACGGCCGCCAACTGCAATACCTGCAGAGGATTCGACATATGCTCCAACCGGTGAGGTCCCAAATAATGAGCCAGCTAACATGGCTGTTGAATCGGAGATCAGCGCCTTACCAACACGAGGCATTTTATTATTTTTCATAAAACCGCCCTGTTGTGCTAACCCAACTAAAGTACCGGCAGTATCAAAGAATGTCACCAACAAGAATGTCAAAACAACAACTACTAATTGTAAGGAATTAATGTCACCAACATGTTTGATGGCCACTAAAAAGGTGGGCGACATGCTGGGGATACCAGCAACAAATGAATGTGGCATTGGGATGAAACCTGTTGCGATCCCAAAAATCGAAGAAAGGAGCATTCCAACAAAGATAGCTCCTGGTACATTCAATACCATCAAAATCACGGTTACCAACAAACCAAAAATCGTGACCCAGGTAGTTCCTGAAAGAGAACCTAAGGTAACTAAGGTTGACTTGTCAGCACCAACGATCCCGCCGCCTTGCAAACCAATAAAAGCAATAAAAAGTCCAATACCTGATGAGATCGCATACTTTAAATCAGCAGGGATCGAATCGATAATTTTTTCACGTAATTTAAAAACTGTGATCAAGATGAATAGCAAAGCAGCAATAAACACTCCTGCCAGAGATGTTTGCCACGGAACCTTCATACCGATACAAACCGAATAAGCAAAAAAAGCATTGATCCCTAAACTTGGAGCAGTCGCGATCGGATACTTTGCTAAAACGCCCATTAGCACACATCCTAAAGCACTAGCTAAAGCCGTAGCGGTAAAGACCGCTCCTTTATCCATGCCGGCATCACCTAAAATAGATGGATTAACAAATAATATGTATGCCATAGAAATAAATGTGGTAAAGCCAGCAAGTACTTCTCTTTTGATGGTTGAATTTAGTTTATCGATACCAAAAAATGAAGTAATAGAATTTTTCATTTTGAAACTCCTCGTCTTTTTAAATATATAGCAAAAATTCGCAAAGTTATCTTCTCAATGTAAATAGCCTCATCCCTTAACTGAATGAAAAGCAGAGTCATTGAGCGAAGACTTTTAAAAATGTGAAAGCTTCGTTCTTTTTTGCGTAAACACGAACATTAATAAACTTAATGTCTTAACAAACAATTTATACTATACATCACTCGCAAATAAATGTAAATAAGCATTAATACAAAAGTAAATGTTCGTGTTTATAGTCCCTAGAAATCTGCAAAAATTGCCAAAAAATGATAATCTATTATGGTAAAAGAATACTAAATTGAAAGGTTGACTACTATGAACCGAAAGTCAGTCGGAATCAGACAAATGGTTGAATTTGTGTTACGCGGCGGAGATCTAGATCCGGCTTCCACGGGTTCACAAAATACTGCTTTGGAAGGTGCGCGGATCCACCGCAAATTACAAAAAGAGTGGGAAAAAACAACTAAAAAAGAAGTCTACCTTAAAACTGAATTTGAAGCAGCTCAAGAAAAATGGCTGCTTCATGGTCGTGCCGATGCACTACACCTGAAAGACGATAAATATGATGAAGTTCGTGAGATCAAAACTTCTGCTCTGAAATTTGAAGACCTAAGTCAAAACACCCTGACCCTTTATTTTGGGCAAGCCAAAGTTTACGCCTATCTTTTGATGGAACAAAATGACCTAGAACAGTTGAAGTTGTCACTCTATTATTTTCAGACAACTACCGAAAAATTAACTATTAAAACTATTGATTACACTAAAGACGAGGCAACAGAGTTTTTTGAGAACTTATTGAAGGAATTTACTTGGTGGATCGAATTTAAAGCAGAATTACGATCAAAGAGAAATATTTCTTGTCAAAAATTATCCTTCCCGTTTCCGCAGTACCGGCAAAATCAACATGAACTTTCTGCTGCTGTTTACAAAACAATTTATTCGCATAAGCGGCTTTTTGTGGAGGCACCAACAGGTACTGGCAAAACCATTTCAACCTTATTTCCAACAATTAAAGCATTAGGCGAGAAGCGGGCTGAGCGGATCTTTTATTTTACCGCTAAACAAAGTACTCGGCGTGTGGCTGAAGAAACATGTGCCTTACTGGGAGATAATGGTTTGTACATGCACTCGATCACCCTGACGGCTAAAGATAAGATCACTTTTGCAGAAGAACAAGATATTGCAGATACTGAAAACCCCTATTTTTTAGGGTACTATGATCGTATCAAACCCGCCATGAAAGACATTTTAACCAATGAAACACTGCTTACCAGAGAGGTGATCGAAAAATACGCTGCTAAACACACCGTTGATCCTTTCGAGTTTTCCTTAGATGTCAGTTTATTTTGTGATACCATCATTTGTGATTACAACTATTTATTTGATCCGCTGGTTTATTTGCAGCGCTTCTTTCCAGAAAAAGATCCTGGAAATATTTTTTTAATAGATGAAGCGCATAATTTAGTCCAAAGAGCACGTCTCATGTACACCAAAGAAATTTCATCCACTCAATTGGATAAACTAATAGAAACTTATTCACCCCAGACAAAAAAAGCTTCTCGGCTGCTTGATAAAATGAAACAGTTGCGTGAACAATTTCAAATATTGAAAGAACCTATGCGTAATTATCGTCAAGATTCGTTGATAGTTGAGGAAGAATTTGAAGGCTTTAAAAATAAATTGCAGCATTTCACAGACTTCATAAATGATTGGTTGCAAGAGCATCCTGAGGATGAATCACGACAAGAGGTCCTTGATTACTTTTTCCAATGCCATAGCTATTTAAAAATCAGTGAATTTTACGGACCAGAATTTAGAACTAAACTAACATACGAACAAGATCAAGATGAACTGCGCCTTAAAATATTCTGTATAGACCCCAGCGAACTTATTGATCAGCAACTGCAGTTAGGCGGCGGCAGCATTCTTTTCTCTGCTACATTATCGCCGCTCGGTTATTATCAAGAAATACTCGGTGGAAAGGACAGTAGTTTAGCTTATCGGCTTCCCTCGCCCTTTTCTCCCGCCAATTTGGCTATTCTTGTTCCTGAATATATTCAAACAACTTACAAAAAACGAGCTGAAAATCAAGCCAACATTTTGCAAGCACTAAAAATGATGACTTCGGCCAAGAAAGGTAATTATCTCGTCTTTTTGCCTTCATATTCTTATTTAACGACGATCGTAACAGCCTTTTGTCAAGAATATCCTGAACAAAAAGTCGCCGTTCAAAAAAATGAAATGGACGCTAAAAAACGCGAGCAGTTTTTAGAAAACTTCCAAAGCGATCTTGTTGAGCCCATTCTCGGTTTTGCAGTACTAGGAGGTATTTTTAGTGAAGGGATCGATCTGAAAGGAGACCGGTTAAGTGGAGTGGCGATTATTAGCGTGGGGCTTCCTCCTAATGATCCAGAATTAGATACTCTTAAAGAATACTATTCACATCAAGGTAAAGACGGCTTTCAATATGCTTATCAATTGCCGGGTATCAATAACGTTTTCCAAGCAGCCGGTCGTGTTATCCGCGACGAGCAAGACCATGGGGTCGTCATGCTGATCGACGCTAGATTCAATCAGCGTCGCTACACGAGTTTTTATCCACCGCATTGGCAAAATTATCATGCTGTATACAGCAGCACAGAATTAAAAACAACTTTAGCTAATTTTTGGAAGCATAAATAAAAAACTCATTGGGACTTCTGATAACGTAGATCATCCAGCTATCAGCAAGCTCCCAATGAGTTTTTAAATACAATTTATTCCTGTTCACTTGTGCTCTTGTGGAAAAAGAAATTTTTTAAAGAACCGGGATCTTTCTTGAACTTGAAATATAAATACAAGCAAAAAATCAGTGCTCCGATGACGTCAGCAATCAAATCAGTCATTGTGTCCATAAGTGCCGCGCGCCCAACTTTGGGCTGTCCGTGCGCCATATATCTCTGCAAATTCATACCAAAACTGTCACACGTAAATTCATAAAATTCCCATAGGACCCCGCAAAAGGCTGAAAAGCAAAAAGCATACAAAGTTACAAAAGTCCGCGAAACCTTAGCTTGAACTTCAGGGGTCAACAAAAAACCAAATATAGCTAAGCCTAAGCAAACTTCCAAGCTGGAGCTGACCAAATGCAACATTTTGTCCCACAAAGGTAGTCTATAAAAGTGACGCAACGTTCCCAAATAAATTGAACCGAAAAGAAAAACTACATAAAGTATAAATAATTGCTGGGGCAATTCGATATTAAGTCTTTTAGCGATCCAGACTGGTAGATAACCAATCAAGATCCCGGCTATGATCTCAACAACTGTTAAAAAGTAGTCACCCTTCGCGCTGGAAGTCAACAAGTCTTTAAAACTAAATATCAGCGCGATCACCATCAAAATTTCATACACTCCAAGAAAAACCGTACTAACAGAAAAGCTGTCTTGTTTTTTTACCATATTCTCTCACACCACCCATTATTTAACTATTACCAATCAATCATAGCCTGATTTTCGATTAAACTAAAGCAATATGCCATTAGCATCACGGAAATATTTTAATTATATAGTCAAGATTTAAGGCACAAAAAAACACTTGACTCATCATGAACCAAGTGAAAACTTGAATAAAATATTATTCTTGTGTGAAACCATATTTCTTGTTGAAACGATCGATACGACCATCGACTTGGTTGAACTTTTGACGTCCTGTGTAGAAAGGATGTGAATCACTAGAAATTTCAACACGGATCAATGGGTATGTTTCACCTTCAAATTCAACTGTTTCATCAGAGTTTTTTGTTGAACCAGAAACAAACTTATAGCCTGTTGCTGAGTCCATGAAAACAACTTGATGATAATCTGGATGAATTCCTTTTCTCATTATCAATACTCTCCTTTGCCCTGAGTCATTTGCTGAGACAGAGTTGATATTTATATTGTACATATTATTACAACAACTAACATAGTAACATGAAAGAACGTGTCACGCAATCGTTTATTATCAAAACTAAAGTTTAGTTATTTTAAGCCTCGCTTAGCGACGATTATTCTTTTTTCTCTGTGTTAGTTCCCATTTAGCAGCTTGATCATAGAATTCTTGATTATCTTTAGTTTTTCGAAGCATACTTAAAACTTGTGGCGTATCATTTTCAGGTTCACCACTCAATACCTTGCGTAGTTTCCAAATATTGTTCAAAACTTCAGCAGGCAATAACAGCTCTTCTTTTCTTGTACTTGATCGTTTAATATCAACAGCCGGAAAAATACGGCGCTGAGCCAATCCCCGATCCAACTGAAGCTCTTGGTTCCCTGTTCCTTTGAATTCTTCAAAAATAAAATCATCCATGCGACTGCCAGTATCAACTAAAGCAGTGGCTAAAATAGTCAAACTTCCGCCTTCTTCAATATTTCTCGCAGCACCAAAAAATCTTTTAGGCTTAAATAAAGCCGCTGGATCGATCCCGCCTGAAAGTGTTCTTCCACTCGGCGGCTCAACCAAGTTATATGAACGTGTTAGTCGTGTTAAGGAATCAAGTAAGATCACAACATCTTCTTTTTCTTCAACCAACCGTTCAGCTCTTTGTAAAACTAACTCAGCCACTCGAACATGATTTTCAGGTTTCTGATCAAAAGTCGAATACACGACTTCACCATCGATCGTACGCTCCATCTCAGTCACTTCTTCAGGACGTTCGTCTATCAACAACATGATCAACTTTGTTTTCGGATAGTTTTTTGAAATGCCCCGTGCTATTTGAGCCAGTAGATTTGTTTTCCCAGTTTTGGGCGGTGCAACTATTAACCCTCTTTGACCAAAACCGATCGGGGCAAAAGCATCGATCACACGTGTTGCTAGCTGAGCGCCGCTAGTTTCCAAGTGCATTTGTTTATTAGGGAACAATGGCGTCAGCGCTGGAAAATGAGGCCTTGTTTTAGCTCCCTCAGGATCCTTGCCGTTAACAGAATCAACATGCATCATGCCGTAATAACGCTCATTTGTTTTAGGTGCACGTACTTTGCCCGCAACAAGATCTCCGCTTCGTAAACCAAAACGTCTGATCTGTGAAGCAGATACATAAATATCTTCTTGTGAATGCCCATAATTAATTGGACGTAAAAATCCATATCCTTCCTCATGTGAAACAACATCAAGGACCCCATTCATATAATAAAAGCCCTCTTCTTTAGCCTGGGCTCGTATTATAGCTACAGATAACTCTTTTTTATTCATCTGACTATAGTAAGGGATCTTCAATTGACGAGCAAAATTGTAAATTTCTTTTAAGGTCTTACCCTCTAAATCAGCCAAAGTTAAATTTTCTGGCATTTTTTGCGCTCCTTCATTCTATTGTTTCTACTGAGTCTGGCGTTGTCACAACTTTTAATTCAACATGCAAGCCGCGGAATTTATCTACTATTCTGTCATAACCCCGTAAAATATTATCTGCTTTTAATATAGTCGTCGTCCCCTCAGACATCATTGCCAGTCCCACCAAAGATACACCGGCTCGGATCTCATCAGCTTCCACTGTAGTACCAACTAGTTTTTCTGATGGCCCGACAGTTATGACACCTTCTTCACTCTTGATATTACCACCCATACGGTTCATTTCAGGGATATGTTTGATCCGCTTCGGATAAAGAGTGTCAACGATCGTTGATTTGCCCCGTGCTTTCATAAGCAATGGTGTTATCGGTTGCTGCAGATCTGTGGCAAAACCGGGAAACGGCGAAGTTTTAATTGAAATTGGTGCCAATTGGTCATTTCCAGGAATATAGACACTGTCTTCATCGATCTCTAAAGTAACACCCATTTCCTGCAATTTTGCAAGAAATGGATCTAAATGCTCCGTAATTACATTTTTAACTAAGACCCCTTGACCATTTGCCGCAGCAAATGCGATATAAGTACCAGCTTCGATACGATCGGGAATTATGGTATGCGTGTTGCGTGCTCGCAAATGATCCACGCCTTCGACACGAATCTCATTTGTACCTGCACCACGAATATGGGCACCCATATTATTTAAGAAAGTTGCCAAATCAATGATCTCCGGTTCGCGAGCAACATTTTCCATGATAGTTGTCCCTTTTGCTTTGACAGCGGCCAACAAAACATTGATAGTTGCTCCAACTGAAACCAAGTCAAAGAAAATCCTTGCTCCGTGCAAGCCTTCGGGTTTTGTTGTGATCTCAACTGAATTTTTTTTCTTTTTTACCTGTGCGCCCAAAGCTTCAAAGCCTTTAATATGCTGGTCGATCGGTCTGGGGCCAATGTTGTCTCCCCCAGGAAAGCCAACTTCAGCATGACCAAATTTACCCAATAAAGCACCCATGAAATAATATGAAGCACGCAAACTTCTAATAGCGTCACCAGGCAAAGGATTCGGTTCGATCCTTGTCGGGTCAATTTTCAAGATCCCATGGCCAAAATGTGAATCAACATTCATCGATTTTAAAATCACCATTAAATTATGAACATCTAAAATATCTGGAACAGAATCAAATGTTACTGGAGTATCAGCTAAAATCGCTGCCGGTATCAATGCAACAGTACTATTCTTAGCACCGCCGATCGTGACCTCTCCGACCATTTTCTGTCCGCCTTTTACGATCATTTTTTTCATTTTATAAGTCCTCACCAAAATAAAAACAATTATTAGTCTAATATCATCAAAAAGCACGCTTATTCACCAAATGGTTTCAGCGTACAGAGACACAAAAATGCGCCTTATTTCATAATACAAGATACTAATAATTGTTTCAATTGATTTTGACAAGTTCTCTTAAATTTTGTAAAAAAATATTTCTTACACTTAGGCACGAACTGAATTTGTCCGCATAAATCTTTCTAGAGCAGTTTCTTCTTCCTGGGTAGGCGCAGCTCCTGTCATAGATTTAAAACCGTGGATCTTTTCAACAGTAAAATGACTTGCTAAAGCAAACTCAGCATCAGTCATATGATGCTTTTCCTGATAATCAATAATTTTCAAAGCGATGTTATCGAATCCTTCAGATTTTTGCATTTCAATCATCCTTCCTGATCAGTTAGACCTTTATCACTCCGAGCATATCATAAATAGTTTAATTTGCTCAAATATTACTCCTATTGAGGATAGTGTCAACTTTGTGTGGGTAAATTTTTAAAGGGCCTGTTCCTCTGCTTTTTGTAATTGCTCTATTTATTTTTAGTCCAATGCTGTGCTTGAATTGAGCGTCTTTGAACTACCAGCCAACTTGCAGACCATGTTGCCACAAACTCCGATGTCCTCGCAAATGCCCACTGAACGCAGCTTGTGCTTGTTCATAATACTTATTTTTAATGTTTTTTCTGACATTCAAACGCCGGTCGAACTGGCTGATTTTTTCTTGCTTGAGCGCTTTTAGCTGTTCTGCTTGTAAGAAATTGGTGATATTGCCGCCATTCAGCTGAAAGATCCGTGTTCGGGCGACACTTTGCGCACCCACTAAACTCCAACCTTGCGGACGTGAGCTTAAGCGCCGGGACAGATAATGACTGATATGGCCCTCAGCCGAACAGCCATGATAATCCTCTAAGCGGTTATCGCAAATCGCTGCGGCATTGTTGGTCAGATATTTAGCGGCTTGTTTCAAGCTGTGACATTGGCTGACAGTTACCGTTGGGTCACTAAAACGGACCCTAAAGTAATCCTGGATAAAATTAGTTTGTCCAGCTAAAGCCCAATGGTATAAAGTCCGGTCCAGACCAGCGATCCCTACGGAAGCTTTTTTACAATATTTACGTAAGTGAAACCGATCCAAAATGAACGTGCAGTGCGGAATAAAGTCGGCTCCGTGCTTGATCCATTGAGCACCGTCACCGCTTAAATAAACTTTTTCTGGCCGATAGTTGGTCTCTATATAATCTAGAACTTCTGTCCATAATTCTTCGTTGTCTTTGCCCGGATAGTTACCCGTAAAGTAATGCGCTTTGATCAGTGGATGGCGCGGATCAGTTACGTCATAACCTTCATGAACATAAACTAGTTTCATGAAACGATTAGTACTGTCCTGATAAGCAACATGATCTTCGTCAGCTTCAATAAATAGCGTTTGGATCGGTTTGGGGGCGGGCTTCTCAGTCACAGAAGGCTCATTGGGCAGTTGTTGACCTTCACGGTGAACAATGTTCATGACTGCTGTTTTAGAGTGGATCCCCAAATGGGGGATCATCGTGAGCGCTTCTTGGTAAGTATGTCCAGCAACATTTTCTAAGATCTGCGCTTTGACTCCCAGCGTCATCCGGCTATATTTTTGCCAGCCTAAGACTTTATCCAACAAAAAGAAATACGCCCGGGTTTCTTTATTTTGATAATATGTCCGCTTCACTGTGAGATCACCGTACAAAGTCGACTTAGTCGTTTCACGGATCGCTTTGATCGCAAATTTATCCTTGCGGATCTCAGACTCCTTAAACTGCCGGTCGGCTTCTTCTAAAAAGACCCTGATCAAGTTTAGGCATAGTTTTCTCCCTGCGGCCATTGTATTTTCGATCCAGTCATCAAAGGCAAGATCTTGGTACAGAACTTTTTCACCATTTTTTGTAAAATTCGCCCACATTTGTTCGCTCATCTGTTGTAAAATATTCATTGGGAAATAACTCTCTCTTTCATTGTTTTGTCGTAATTACAATTGTAACAGAGAGTTATTTCTCTTTTTTTGTCTTTTTAGACTTCCACCCACAAATACTTTACGCTAACTCCTATTGAACAATCGGGTAGGAGATAGTTCACACTATCGACCTCCCACACCACCGTACGTACGGAACCGTATACGGCGGTTCAACAACTTAAGCTTTTGCTTGAATAGACTGGTACAGTTTGGACAGATTTATTAGCCCACGCTGTGCCAGTCTTTTATTAGTTATGGTCATCAACAGTGTTTTACTGTGCGCGTTGCGCCAGTATCCCTTACGAGTATTGACGTAGATTTTCGCCTGTTTGGGTGTCAAGCCTAGTTTAATCAATGCTTTATAACGGGTTCCGATATTCTTCCACTGTTTCCAGATATACTGGCGGATGCGCGAGCGCAACCATTTGTCTAGTTGTTGGAGAAAGTTTTTCATCTTCCCAATGGAATAATATTGGATCCAGCCCTGCATTTTCTGCTTAATTTCATGCAGAATCCTATCAAGGCTGACGCCTCGGCTTCTCTTGGTGATTCTTGTCAATTCCTGTTTAATTCTCTGTTTAGGTTTTTGATGAGGACGCGGGTAGGCGCTATTGCGTCCCACACCCAGAGAAAAACCTAGAAACTTCAGTCTTAGTGGAGAACCAACTTGCGTCTTTTCTGCATTCACTTCAACTTTGAGTTCCTTTTCTAAAAACTGGGTGATGCTTTTGAGAACCCGTTCACCCGCACGCTTACTTTTAACATAGATATTACAGTCATCCGCATAGCGTACAAATTTATGTCCTCTTTTGGTCAATTCTTTGTCCAGCTCGTTCAGATAAATATTTGCTAGTAATGGTGAAATATTGCCACCTTGCGGTGTACCTTTAGCGGACTTCTCGAAAAATCGACCATTCATAACACCACTCGTCAAGAACTTACGAATCAAATGCAAGACCCATGGCTCACTAATGTAATTTTCAACAAATTTAATTAGTAAATCATGGTTCACATTGTCAAAATAGGACTTTAAATCAAGGTCGACCACGTAGTGATAACCCTGATTATAATAAGCAACCACCTTTTTCACAGCACTTTGTGCACTGCGGTGTGGTCGAAAACCATAACTATTATCTGAGAATACTTTTTCAAAAATAGGAGACAGTTGCTGTTGTAACGCCTGTTGAACCACACGGTCAACGACCGTTGGGATTCCTAACTGACGTTTCGAACCATCTGGCTTAGGAATCTCAACTCGTTTGACAGGTTGGGGTTCATAGCTTTCGGTTCGCAAGGCCTCGATTAGTTTTACGTTATTCTCTTTCAAGTATGGGCCAAGTTCCTCAACGGACATGCCGTCAATTCCTCCAGCCCCTTTATTACGCTTGACATGGACAAAGGCCCGATTTAAATTATTCCGGTCTAAGACCTTCTCACGTAATAAGCCATTTTGAGTTCTCTTTTCACCAGAAACAACGCTACGCGCTCCTGTTTGCTCTGACCCTTCCAGGGTTACCCTCCGCAGGTAGTCAGCTTTATTTTCTGTTTTCTGCGATTGTCGTATTGTTTCCACCTCCAGGATGAATCAAAATTATTGTTGTTCAGCCCTTCACCATTACTGGCTACTATGGCCTCGGCTGACTTCTGTCATGGACAACTCAACATTACTATTGAGCCTGTTCCTGCCAGAAATAACTTCCAGCTTGAGAGAACTACCATGACAGACCTCCCCGGGTAAGAGCAGTAGCTTTCGCATCAAACCGTTGGCTTTACTGTGACGGTTTCGAGTGGTCAGGGACTTCGATTTGTTAAGCAATCTCATCCCACCGTTTCCAGCCTTTTAGCCACTTCTTGTTCATCGATTCGATGTTTCGTCTAGGACTTCCTTCAGATTCTACCTCACGATAGACACCCTTGTCTTCGACTCGTGATACCGGCCACTACGGCTCACAGCGGACTTACACCGCCTAGTTACTGCCCATGCCGGGCGCACTCAAAAAAATATCCGTAGGCTCTAAAAGCCTACGGATATTATCAAAATTCACTAAATTTTATTATTA
Organism: Ligilactobacillus acidipiscis; assembly: GCF_900116935.1. Lineage (NCBI taxonomy): Bacteria > Bacillati > Bacillota > Bacilli > Lactobacillales > Lactobacillaceae > Ligilactobacillus > Ligilactobacillus acidipiscis. Next base: position 821,056 of record NZ_LT630287.1, on the reverse strand, counting down.
ACTATTCGGCACTCGCCTTGACAAAGTCAGCAAACAAACCTTCAGGGCTTTGTGGTCGTGACAAAAATTCTGGATGGTATTGGGAAGCCACGAAGAATTTATGATCAGTTAGTTCTACCACTTCAACCAAATGGTTATCAGGAGACGTTCCGGCAAAAGTCAACCCTTTTTCCGCTAATATCTCACGATAAGCGTTGTTAAATTCATACCGATGGCGATGACGTTCTTGAATCACTTCTTGTCCCTTATAGGCAGCAGAAGCTTTGGTATTCTTACGCAACTTACATGGATAAAGTCCCAAACGCTGAGTCCCGCCCATTTCTTGGATATTTTCTTGGTCAGCCATTAAATCGATAATGTTGTTTTTACAATGCGGATCAACCTCTGTTGAGTTGCTATCCTCTAACCCCGCAACATCACGGGCAAACTCAATACATGCCAACTGCATCCCTAAACAAATTCCCAAGAATGGAACATCATTTTCACGTGCATACCTAATTGCCTGTATCATTCCTTCAAGTCCACGATCGCCAAATCCGCCCGGTACGATAATTCCATCATAAGCAGCTAATTTTTCAGCTACATTAGAACTATCCAGTTCCTCAGCATCAACGTACTCGATTTTAACCTTTTTCTTGATCTGATAGCCGGCGTGTTTTAAGGCCTCGTTGACAGATATATATGCATCAGGTAATGAAGTATATTTACCGATCAAAGCAATTTTCACTTGTCCAGATAAATTATTGACTGTGTTCAAAAGATCCTGCCATTTAGACATATCAGCCTCAGGCGTGTCTAAATGTAATTTTTGACAAACAATGTCATCCATATGCTGCGCCTTTAAATTCATCGGGATCTGATAGAGAGTTGGAACATCTAGAGATTCGATCACAGCTTCCGGCTCAACATCACAAAAGTTAGATATTTTGTTACGAATTTCTTGTGAAATCGGTTTTTCTGTCCGTAAAACCAAAATGTTTGGTTGAATCCCTAAGCCACGCAATTCCTTAACACTGTGCTGCGTTGGTTTAGTTTTCATTTCGCCAGCGGCCCTTAAATATGGGATCAATGTTGTATGGATATACAAAACGTTTTCCGGTCCAACATCAGCGCGCATTTGTCGTAATGCTTCCAGGAAAGGTAATGATTCAATATCGCCAACTGTTCCGCCAACTTCTGTAATCACTACATCGGCGTCTGATGACGTACCGGCTCGCATGATCTTTTCTTTGATCATATTAGTAATATGGGGTATCACTTGGACAGTTCCCCCTAAATAGTCACCACGACGCTCTTTTTTAATAACTTCTGAATAAATCTTACCGGTAGTCACGTTGGAATACTTGTTCAGTCGAATGTCGATAAAGCGTTCGTAGTGTCCAAGGTCTAAATCAGTTTCTGTACCGTCATCTGTTACAAAAACTTCGCCGTGTTGATATGGGCTCATTGTACCTGGATCAACGTTAATATAAGGATCAAACTTTTGAATGGTCAGTTTTAGACCACGATTTTTTAACAAGCGCCCTAACGAAGCAGCAACGATCCCTTTTCCTAAAGATGATACAACTCCACCAGTTACAAAAATATATTTGGTCATTACAAATGCCTCTCCTCTGGATTAAATTTTTATGGGGAAGATTAAAAAAAGAAATAAGCTCCCTATCCATTATTATGAATAGAGAGCTTACTTTTACCGTTCATTTGACTCCAGCATCTAACTGAAGCGCCCAGACAGTATAATACAGAATAATTTACGCTACGTCAAGTCTAAATCTTAGATAACTATAAATTCATTTTGCAAAATTACTCTTCGTTGTCGTCATCTTCGTCATCATCATCAAGTTCGGAAAGCTGCCCTTCAATTCCATCGGGAAGCTCATCATCATCCTCATCATCAGTTGATTCGCCAATATCACTTAAATCTTTACCATATTTTTTTAATTCAGCAGATTCTTCATCGTCTTCAGTATCTTCATTATCATCAAAGTACTGATCTTCAGGATCATCATCGTCATAATCGATCACATCATCGTCATCACTTTGATCATCGAGAAAGGCGTTGACCTTTTTGCGACTTTTACGCTTTGGACGTTCTTCATCTTCATCATCAGAATGAACAAGTGCTTCATCGATAGATTCATATGGATACCAGGAACGCAAGCCCCACAGATTATTCCCTAATGAAATGAAGCTGCCATCAATGTTTAAATCCGTATAAAATTGTGGTAAACGATCACGGATCTCTTCATCGCTTTTACCAAGAAATTGTTGAATTTCATTTGTCAAATCTGCAAAGCCCATTACATCACCCTTTTGGTTTAAAATGGCCCGCGCAACTTCGATCATTGATAATTCTGTTTTATTCGCACCTTTGAATCTTTCTAGCTCCAAACCGGTACACGTCCTTTCCACAGTTTACTTTCTATCATACAATATTAGGCTGTAAAATGCAATCGTATTTTATACTCTCCCAGCCCCTTTCCATTTGAGATCAAATCATAATCGATCGAAACTTTTCCACTAACTGGATATTCAGATAAGGTCACATTCATTTTAGGAGTAACAGTGATCAGTGGTACGACACCATAAGGTGTCTGATAACGTGCTTCCAGCTTTTTATTTACCACAAAAAACATCTGCGACCTATTTTGCCCCTGCTGTCGCGTCAGTTGAATTTCGCCAACAGCATTGATCTTAAAAGTAACCATCGCAGGATCTTGGCCTTTTAGCTTTTCTTGATAACGTAAATAAATCGTTTTTCCCATATTGAAAAACTGCCCAGGTACATCTTGAACTAAATTATTAACTTCTCCTTCTTGTACACTTTGCGTTTCCAAATGAATCATGACATTAGATTTTTCTGTTGCCGTTTTTATCTGTCCTTTCTGCATTTATTTGGATGTTTCAGGATCTTAGTTGCAAATTTCTTCTACAAGAAACATGCAAAACCCCACTTTTCCTTTTCTATTATTAAAATGTTTTACATTAGTATTATATATTTTTAATCGCAGACACAAAAGTCTTTCGTACTAATTATGTTATAATTAGTTCAAAATCACTTAACGAATTATCCAATATTCATAATGTCTGACACACTATTACATTGAATTATCCGGCTAAGATATTTTAGTTAATTCACACATATTATTCAAGTAAAATGGTGAGGAGCAAAAACAATAAGTTATTGTTTATATCTAGTGCTGACAATTCTGTTGTTTTTAAAGGAGGGTTCTACTTATTACTCAGTATAATGTTCAAAAATTACCTATGGAAAAAGTCTTGCGTGACCCGATCCATAATCATATTTATATTCAACAGCAAGTTATCCTTGATTTGATCAATACTAGGGAATTTCAACGGCTCCGTCGGATCAAACAGCTCGGCACTACGAGTTATACCTTCCATGGTGCAGAACATTCACGTTTTTCACACTCTGTTGGTGTCTATGAGATCACGCGCCAGATCTGTGACCTGTTCGAGAGAAACTATCCCAGCCAAAAAAAAGATGATGGGTTTTGGGACGATAATGAACGGATCGTAGCACTTTGTGCAGCTTTATTGCATGACTTGGGTCATGGGCCATACTCGCATACTTTTGAACATATTTTTTCAACCGATCACGAACAAATGACTACCGACATTATCACTTCTCCGCAAACTGAAGTGAATCAAGTCTTAAAAAAGGTCGGGCCAAATTTCCCTGAAAAAGTAGCCAGTGTAATTCAAAAAACCTATCCTGATCCTCAAGTTGTTCAAATGATCTCGAGTCAGATCGATGCTGACAGGATGGATTATTTACTACGTGATTCTTACTTTACAGGAACAAAATATGGTAATTTCGATTTGACTAGGATCTTGCGAGTGATGCGCCCTTATAAAGAAGGGATCACTTTTGACATTTCAGGAATGCACGCTGTTGAAGATTACATTGTCAGTCGTTTTCAAATGTATCAGCAAGTGTACTTCCACCCTGTTTCACGCTCAATGGAGGTTATTTTAAGCCATTTGTTAAAGCGTGCAAAGTACCTCTACACTGTTAATAAGCTTCAGTTAAATGGCGCCACAGACCTGCTAGTTCCGTTTTTGACCGGAGAATACAGTTTAAATGACTATTTACACCTCGACGATGGGGTCTTGAATACTTGTTTTGCAGTCTGGCGCGACTCAGGCGATGAAATACTAAGTGATCTGGCACACCGTTTCTTAGACCGGCACCCACTGAAATCTGTCCGTATATCACCAGAAACTAGAAAGTACATCCCTACCTTAGAAAAGTTAGTCACACAAGCTGGTTACTCTGCTGAATACTACATGGACACTAATGATAGTTATGACCTGCCATATGATGCCTATGATCCTCATTCGCAAAATCCACGGACTCAAATCGAATTAATACAAAATGACCAAAGTTTGGTAGAACTATCGGCTATCAGTCCACTTGTCAACTCGATCACCGGCAAAGTTTCTGGTGACGAACGTCTCTTTTTTCCTCGAGAAATGTTAGCGGCAAATAAACAAAATGATCTTTTTTTACCAGTTTACGAAGCTTTTGACCGTTATATCCACAATGATCAAGTAGTTGCGCCTGAATAAAAAGGCAGCAGTTTTAGTAAATTTTCTTACTAAAACTGCCGTCTTTTTTATTTAACATATTTCTCTACCCTGTGATCAAGACAGCGCAAACAATCAACCAAAGTGAGAGCAAAAGGCTGTTGACCGAGAACCTATCAAAATGGATCGGTTTATTTTTTTTATCAGCTATTTTATGGACATCAATTTTTCGGGCTTGGTATTCTTCATCAGTCTCACCCTTATGTTGATGTTGAAACCAACCAGAGATAAGACTGGCATGTAGTAAGATATCCGTAATTGCCAGACATAACAACACTAGACCAGCCATAAAGTAAATATCAGAAACAAGGATATTTTGTTTGGCTAAATAGCCAATTAACGCAAGGACTGCTGTAACACAAATTGTAGACAGATCTAACTTGATCATGATCTTGCTTTTAAAATTTGCCATTTAATTCATTACACCACATTTTTTCAAAAATTAAAGTTGTTCAAATGAGCTTGACTGCTCCATAATTAACTTCTATTAAAAAATTATACCATGATTCGATCTTTTTTCACTTCCAAAATGATAAGTTGTTCTTACTTTAAACAAAAGGGCTTAGGGGATCCTTATTTTCCTCGATCCACTGACCTTTTCCTACCCATCAACCAAGTGGTGAAAAAAATCACTAAAATTACAGAGATGACTGAATATAAAACTAACATGCATTCACTCACAAAGATTTTGGAATTTAGATAATAGCCAAAACTATTGTGCAACTTGTTAAGCAAAATAAATAGTGCAAGGTCACCACCAAACATTCCAAAAAATAATGTGTTAAAGGTCATTCCCATGATCTGAAAGCCGATATTCTGCCCACTTTCATACAATTTTCCCCGCTCGATCTGTGGATCTTGCTCAATAACCTCATTTAAGCCGCTGGCAATTGCAATTGCTGCCTCAGCAATAGCTCCAAGAGTACTCAAAACAGTCGTTGATATTGCAATTTTTTCAAAATCAACACCTACCATTAAATTAAAAGCCTCGATCTCTTCAGATTGTTCGTTAGCAAAGCCCTTGACTTGCACCACATGATCTAAGGGGATGATCAAAAGCAGCATCACGATCATCACACACAGTGTTGCTAAAAAAACAACGTTAGCTGACTTTTCATCAGAAGTCCCCATATAAATCGTGATAGCCAAAATACAGACCCCGCTAAAAAGCGATGTCCACAAGGGAGGAAATCCAGATGAGATCAAGATGATCGTCAAAAATAATAAACCGAAGTTTAACAAAACAGAGAAAAAGGCTGAAAAGCCTTGCTTACCACCGATCAAAACCATCAATACCGCGAGGATCACAGTTAAAATACTAATCGTTTCCAACTTTATGCCCCCTTTTAAAGGTTAATGATGCTAAGCCGCTTGCGGCGGGGACTACCAACGCTATACCGATCCCACTGATCAAAGACTGTACGATCCCCAATGACATCGTCCATTCAAAGGTATAGCCGATACTATTACCTGTTCTGAAAAATAACACTCCCATCGCAAATGTCTCCGCAAAAAAGATCAGCAGTAATACGTTGATCAATGGTCCTAAAATCGAACGACCGACTTCCAAGCCTGAAGAAAACAATTGCTGCTGTTTAATGTGTGGATGGGCACGACGAATTTCAAAGACTGTAGAAACAATATCTGTCGCTGCATCCATCACTGCTCCTAACAAACCGATCACAGTCGCCGATAAGAACAGTTGTTTAGGTGACTGAGTCGCGAAGTCCAAGGCTTCGTAGTGTAAATCGTCGCCCGTATAATTTAATACTAAAATACCAATTAGCAAGCCTGCCGCAGTTCCGGCCACGATAGCCCCAAAAGTTACCGCACATTGCTTGTTCCAACCGATAACTATTACCAACGATAAGGCAGTAAATATAAAAGCACTCACAACAAACAACCAAAAAAAGTTGGTCAAATTCAGTGTGACATCCAAGTTAACAAAAATTAGAAACACGACAAAATTTAAAGCCACGCTCAACAAGGTTTTCAATCCTTTAAATCTCATGGTCAAAATTAATAAGGAAACCACGAGCCAGCTTAGCATTATTAAATAGGTGTCGCGTTTATAATCTGAAATTTGTGCTGTAAGACGACCATTCTTTTTTTGCAAGTCAACAAAAACCTGCTGTCCCGTATGAAACTTCTGGTCGAACGCACCTGAATCTGTCCACGAATTAGCAGCGTAAACTTTTTTACCTTGATACTTGCCGTTTTTGATGACCATGACGATTTTTTGTGAATGTTGATGATCGATATTTTTAAACTCGTCCTCAGTTCGCTTGGTAGTGCCATTGCTGATTCGAGTTATTTGTCCAATATCACGGTCATACATGAAGGCATCATGTATTGTAAATATGTAGACAAAGGCGCCTACCATGAGCAATATCAGAACTGTCACTAAACTTTTCATATTTTTGCCAGACATTTGATCAATTCCCTTCAATTCTTCCAGCTTAGCACTATCATTCCATAACATAAAGATAAGCAGGAACGATTTAAGTTTCTTTTTAACCACTAAAAGGTCAACCTGGATTAAATTTTTAGTTTACGATATAATTCTATTTGAATAAAATAAAGGATGATATTTACGATGAAAACCACTGATAATGTCTTAAGATTACTAGAAAACAACACGCTTCCTCTTTCTGGCCAGCAAATCGCGGATAATCTGCATATCTCACGGACAGCAATTTGGAAGGCAATCAAAAGTTTACAAGAAAATGGCTATGAGATCGAAAGCAAGCCGCATGTCGGTTACCTTTTATTAGATCCTCCCATGTTGTCCGAAGCTTTTATTAGACGCAACCTAACTAACAAAGTCCCACTAAAATTCGAACTCCACGATAGTTTAGGATCAACTAATCTGCGAGCTAAAGAATTAGGGACCTTGCTACAAACAAATGAACCACAGATAGTCATAAGCGATCAGCAGACTAAAGGCTATGGCAGATATGGCCGTTCATTTGCTTCACCTAAACAAACCGGGATCTATTTAAGTATCTTATTACAAAATCAGCAAAAGCATTTCAATGCCGGTCTACTGACAACCGCCACGGCAACTGCACTATGTCGGGCGATCGAGAAAAAGTTGGACATGAAGCCTGGGATAAAATGGGTCAACGATGTTCTCTGGAAAAATAAAAAAGTCAGTGGGATCTTAACTGAAGGGATCACCGACATTGAAACTGGAAACCTCAAACAAGTTGTGATCGGTATTGGTATCAATTATCTGACCGATCCTGACACTTTTACACCTGAATTGCAACAACGTGCGACCTCTCTACGTTCTGCCGTTCTTGCAAAAAATGTTTCCAGAAATGTCTTTATTGCTGCTTTTTTGGATGAATTCTTTAACTTGTACCCTAATTTTAACAGTTCTTCTTTCATTCAAGATTATCGAAAGTATTGTACAACACTAGGTAAGCGAGTCACGATCACTCAGGGCAGTCAAACGACAACTGGTACCGCACAAAATATCACCGACACGGGTGAACTGGTTTTAAATGATGGGAGGATCTTTTCTTCCGGTGAGATCACAAAAATTAGAAGTACACAAGATTAAAAGCTGTTGCGCTAATTTCTTTTTATTGCCCTTTTCCCATGATAAAATAGGTTTAGGTATAAGAACAAAAATTGCGAGGTGGACAAGATGAGTGAGAATGCTTTTTTCAATCCTGGGCAATCAGTTTCCAGCGATTATGATTTCGATAAGGCTTACGTAGCTGCAAAAATTTATCACGACAAATCAAAGAAACCTGTTGTTGTTGTCCGAGAAAAAGATGGTCAACCCTACTTGATTTTCGATGAACAAGCTGCGCAAAATACAAAGCTCGATGAAAACTCTGAATATTCGATCATCAAGAGAGTCGACGACTAAATAAATTCAAAATCAGCTTTATTCATCTAAAATCAAATGTAAAAAAGCAAAGCAGATATAATGTCTGCTTTGCTTTTGTTTTTCTAAGAGTCTGAACTTAATTATCCGAATGAAAACGATTCTTAAATAGTGGACTAACAGGTTTATTTTCATGGATCCGCTTAATTGCGTCACCGATCAACGGTCCAACAGAAATCTGGATAAGTTTGTCAATTTGTTTTTCTTTCGGCAAATTGATCGAATCTGTCACGATCAATTCTTTGATTGGAGATTTTTCGATCCTTTCGATCGCAGGACCAGATAAGACTGGATGCGTTGCTGAAGCATAAACTTCAGTAGCTCCCGCGTCCATCAAAGCCTGTGCAGCTAACGTGATCGTACCGGCTGTATCGATCATATCATCGATCAGGATACATTTCTTACCTTCAACTGATCCGATAATATTCATAATTTCAGCCACATTCGCCTTAGGCCGTCTCTTATCAATAATTGCGATCGGTGCCTTTAAAAATTCAGCCAATTTACGGGCTCGTGTAACCCCACCATGGTCAGGTGAAACAACAACTGCATCCTTATCAATGCCCTTTGTCATAAAATAATCAGCCAACAACGGAGCACCCATCAAGTGATCAACGGGAATGTCAAAGAACCCCTGGATCTGAGCCGCATGGAGATCTAATGCGATCACACGGTCACAACCAGCTTTCTCTAACATATCAGCAACTAATTTTGCTGTGATCGGTTCACGGGAACGTGCTTTGCGGTCTTGACGAGCATAACCATAATACGGGATCACGGCGTTGATCGTATGAGCACTGGCACGACGTAAAGCATCGATCATGATCAACAATTCCATTAAATTATCATTTACTGGAGCAGAAGTTGATTGAACGATAAAAATATCGCACCCACGAATACTTTCTTCAATGTTGATTCGGATCTCACCATCGCTAAAACGATCGACAGATGTTCTCCCCAATGGTACACCAACAGCATTGGCAATTTTCTGTGCTAACGGTTTATTTGAATTCAAAGCAAAAATTTTTAACTTTGAATCGTTATATTGTTCAGACATAACAGCCTCCATCAGTCCTTAATATTCTTATTAACTCTCACATTAATCTTAAAGCATTTACTGCCTTAAAAGCAAGTCTTGCTAACCAAACTGTTAATTATTTTTTCTTGGCTGCTTCAGTTTCCTTAGCTGCCTGTGCTACTGGATATTTATCATAATAGCCGTCTTTATTTACTTGTCTGCCACGCGCAATAGCCATATCATGAGGCTTAACATCCTGTGTCACTGTTGAACCAGCAGCGATATACGCATGATCCCCAATTTCTACTGGTGCGACCACGTTACTGCCGCTGCCAATAAATGAATAGTCGCCAACATTGGTGTGATGCTTATTTATTCCATCGTAGTTAACAAAAACTGTGCCGCAACCAACATTGATCTCCTCGCCAAGTGTCGCATCGCCAACATAAGTTAAATGCCCAACTTTAGTATTTTCACCAATCGTTGCTTTTTTTACTTCAACAAAGTTACCAATGTGGACACCCTCACCAATATCAGCTTGAGGGCGAAGGTGACTGTACGGTCCAATATCTGAGTTATCATGCATTACTGAATTTTCGATCGTAGAAGAAGTGACCTTTACAGAATCACCAATAACTGAATCAACGATTTCAGAATGAGCGCCGATCACACAATCGGAACCAATTGTTGTCTGACCTTTTAAACTGACACCTGGTTCAATAATTGTATCTGAACCGATCTTAACATCAGTATCAATATAAGTATTATCCGGATCAACGATCGTTACGCCGTTTTGCATATGTTCTTTATTGATCCTTTTGCGCATGACTTTGGCAGCATTGGCTAAAGCAACACGATCATTAACACCCATTGATTCTTCAAAATCTTTCATTTGATATGCAGCAACGACCTTGCCTTCCTTTTGGAAGACCTCCATTAAATCTGTCAAATAGTACTCACCTTGAGCATTATCGTTGTTGATCTTATGCAAAGCTTTAAATAATTCTCGGTTATTAAAACAATAAACCCCAGTATTTATTTCCTGGACTGCAGCTTCTTCTTTAGTTGCATCTTTTTGCTCAACGATTTTCTCAACAATGCCTAAATCATTACGAATGATCCTGCCATAACCAAACGGAGCAGCAGTGTGTGCAGTAAGTACTGTAGCTACAGCACCTTTGGATTGATGATACTGAAATAATTCGGAGAAAGTTTCCGCAGTAAATAATGGTGTATCACCGCATGCGATCAGTGTGATCCCATCTTTATCACCTAGTAACCTTTCAGCTTGCATGACTGCGTGCCCTGTCCCAAGCTGTTCAGATTGAACAACATAATTTGTTCGCTCTTTTAAAGTTTTTTTGACCATTTCAGCACCATGTCCGATAACAGTCACGATTTGGTCCATATCATTTTTCTCAATTTGTGTTAACACGTGGTCGACCATGGGTTTACCACACACTGGATGCAAAATCTTGTACAATTTTGATTTCATTCGGGTACCTTGACCAGCAGCCAGAATCACAGCATATTTTGAAGACATTAATTATTACTCCTCTATTTTGAAATTAACGGAGCGAGTAATTAATTTATTTAAAATTAATTAGCTCATCCATAATTGGGTCACAACATCCCTGAAAATTACACTATTATACACTTTTATTGCGAACAAATAGCTTTAAGAGCAGACCCTTCTTTTGAATAATAACCCAGTTTTTACCAGTATGCAACTAGCCATCCTATTCTAAGCAAAACAAGCTTTAACTTTAATGATGATTTTTAGTGAATTTTTATCTATGAAATATTTTCTCTCGAAAAAAAGCTTCTATCAGTTGAGTTAACTTGATAGAAGCCTTTTAATAGTATGTCGATCAAAATCGCAGACCTGGTTATTTTGGTAAATAACCGATCTCAGTCAGGATCTCACTAGATTTCTTGATGTTTTCCTTATTATCAGTGAATGTTGCAAATACCCATGACTTTAATAAATATTTAATACCATCCTTGGTCCACTCTCCATTCTTATCATGAAGAACTAAGGCATTTGTATAATAAAGCGAATCAATAAAGACTGGGGTAAAGTGCCTGTTCGAAAATTCTTCGGCTTGAGCCAAGATCTCAGCACATTTATCAAAGTCCATCATCCGGTAATAATACAAGGTCAGATTCTTCCAGATAAAGAGTGCCCAAAAAACATAATCGTCAAGATTGATGTTTTCTAACAAGCCAGGGACCTGTTCAAAATAAAAACTGGCCTTGTCATTTTCTTTTCTTTCCAAATAAACCACGCCCAGTTCACAAGTAGCTAAGACGGTGAAAATATCAACTTGCTTATTCCGCATCTGCAAGATCCGATTAAAACCAAATAGCGCATCTTCAAAATCACGGGTCTTCCACATCTTAGCATTAGTCTTTAAGAAAAGATAATGAGCCTCTTGCTCGTTGTCGCTTAACTTATCAATTTTATCGAGAGTTTCTAATGCTCGATCATACTCATTGTTCATACTAAATTTATCGGCTTCATCTAAAAAACGTTGGGCGGTTAAAACTTCATTATCAACCACAACATCCTCAAGTTTCAAACCTAAACGTGCAATGATCTTAGCTAAAATATCCCCTCTAGGAGAGGTAGAATTTCTTTCAAGCAAACTGATCGTCCCTTGAGTTGTGATCCCCTTTGCCAGATCTTGCTGAGAGATACCTAACTTTTTTCGTGTATCTTTAATTTTTTGGCCATCTATCATAATGATTTCCCCTCTTAATAGGTACATTTTCTAAAATAATAATTACAGCTTAATGCTGAATTAAAATTTCTAGCTAGCACTACTTTATAAACTAGATAGTTTATAGCTATTTGTCAAATAGTATGACTCCTATACTTAAAAAGTTTAAACAATTTTTGCATAAATTGCAAAACATAAGGTTTATAAATCAAATATCTTATCTTTTTTACCCTATTAAGATATTCTCAGTACTCCAAACAACTTTTATATATATGCTTATTCTCTTTAAATATTGCTTAATTGTCAAGTAAAGCATTCCATAATTAATAATAATCAACTTTAATCATATTAAATGAGAGCCATTTACTTCATAAAGGCTCATTTTATAGTTCATTAAATTATATCCAAGTTAATATCTACTAATATTTAATACACAGTTTAAGTTTGGGCTAGTTTAATTATTTCTTTTAGAAGGCTAAAAGTATGTTGCCCACTAGTTTATATTTTGTTTTTAATTACAAAAAAACTGGAACAACAATATTGCCATTCCATTAAGAAATTAAAATTTATTTATCAAAAACTTTCTCTAGATAATTTCCAGCATCAACATGTATCGTCTTATCTTCTGAGTTAACTTGGTCAACTTTCAATAATGAAGTGTAATTATCCACCAATCTTTGACCTGTAAATGATCCTTCAGCAAAAACTGTGATGCCAACCAATTCAGAATCAAATTCTTCGATCATTGACTTCATTCCGTTAACAGTTCCGCCGCCCTTCATAAAATCATCAACAACTAAAACGTGCGAACCTTGCTTCAAACTCCGCTTGGATAACTCCATTTTTTCGATTCTTTCACTTGATCCAGAAACAAAATTAACGGAAACTGTCGCACCTTCGGTAATTTTAGAATCACGACGAACTATCACAAATGGGACATTGAGGTATTCAGAAACGCTTTGCGCGATCGGAACTCCCTTAGTTGCAACTGTCATAACGGCATCGATCTGTTTATCGATATATTCCCGCGCGATCACGCGACCTACACGCCGTAACACATCTGGCCGGCCTAAAAGGTCAGACAAGTAAACATATCCCCCTGGTAATAAGCGACTTTCTGAAGACATTTCAGTTACCATTTCATTAATAAAATCACGTGCTTCATCTTCGACGATCGACGGAATAAAACGTGCACCACCAGCGGCACCAGGAATTGTTTCTAAGATGCCGATCCCTCTATTTTTAAAAGTCCGCTTAATGATAGCCAGATCTTCAGAAATCGAAGATTTAGCTGATTCATATCTATCCGCGAAAAAAGTTAATGAAATTAGTGTGTGCGGCCTTTCCATTAAGTAATTAGTCATGTCGATCAAACGATCGCTTCTTCTTGTTTTCAAATTTCAACCTCCACTAGCAAATTGTTCTTTAAATTGAATTTCACTTCGTTATTATACGCTAACTTTAGCAAATATAGTAGTTTTTTTATGTATTTAAGCATTAATGTTCGTATTTATGAAAAATAAGCTCTTAAAAGCTTGAATTTTTTCAGTCTATTACAGAACAAATTAACGTTCGCGTATTACGAAGCAGCAAGATTTAACTTATCACTTTTTACGAGTTTCGTCAATCTTTTTATTAAAATAGCTAGTCACTTGACGTTTGTATTGCTTACTTAATTAAATTTTCCCACTAATTATCCGTTAAACTGTTTTAGTTCGTCCGTTAGGCTTTTAAAATTGTATTATTATAGATATAATTAAGTTTAACAAACGTTTAGGAATAAGGTGAGACCTTGGAGATCACAGAAAAGGCCCCGGCCAAATTAAATTTGTGTCTAGATACCCCATTTCAACATCCTAATGGTTGTTTTGAATGGGAGATGGTAATGACAGCGATCGACCTGGCAGATTATGTTCATATTGAAACCATGTCTGATGACGACCGGATCACTGTCAAAACCGACAGCGGCTTTTTACCTTGCGACCAACGCAACTTAACCTATCAAGCCGCAAAAAAAATCAAAAGTCATTTTGGCATTGAAACAGGCCTTAAAATTTCAATCAAAAAAAATATTCCGGTTGCTGCTGGAATGGGGGGCGGTTCAGCGGATGCAGCTGCAGTTTTACGAGCGCTGAATAAATTATGGAAATTGGGATTGTCTTCCAAAGAATTAGCACAGTTCGGACTGTCGATCGATTCTGATGTTCCTTTTTGTGTCTATAGTCAAACTGCACTCGTGACGGGGCAAGGCGAAATAGTCACCCCTCTTAGAGAATTACCAACAATGTGGTTCGTTATTGCTAAACCTCCTGCAAGCGTCTCTACTCCCTTTATCTTGAAGCAGATAAACTATGATAACCTAGAGCATTTAAATGTCGCTCAACTCGTATCAGGGATCAAAGACCAAGATTTCAAGCTGATCACTAGTAATATGCAAAATGTTCTAGAACCGATCTCCGCTGCTCGTTATCCGGAAATAACGAGGATCAAGCATAAAATGCTTCAATTCGGGACCTCTGCAGCTTTAATGAGCGGAACTGGACCAACTGTTTACGGAGTTTGCCAAAACTATTCTCGTGCTGCCCGTGTTTACAATAGTTTGCGGGGGTTCTGTGAAGAAGTCTATCTGGTGAAGCCTATCACTTTGAAGGGCTCCAATGTTCATACAATAAAATGATCTTACCCTGTTTTTTGAAGAAAACAGAGTAAGATCATTTTATTAAAAAAAAGCCCTTTGATGTTATCACATCAAGGCGCATTTTTAGTCATTATCAAAATTTAATTCAATGTTTTTAGTTAAAACATCTGTGTAACTAAAAGAGACGCGTTTGACCGCATTCTCATTTTGGTCAAGGTCAACAACGAAAACAGCAGGAAATGTCTCACGTAAAATTCCATGTCTTGTAGTAACTTTTTTGCGGCCAACCTGAGTTGTTACAGTTAAATTATTACCGATGCGGTCATCTAATTTGGTTTTGATCGTAGCTATCGTAACAGGCATTTGATCCACTCCTTCTAAAGAGCAATGATACCACTTTTTTACAAAAACCGCAATTATACCACACCAATAATTTTACATCAACAAAAATAATAAATTTTTTATTTACTTTTTGGTACTAACTTTTGTTCTTCTAAACTATCGCTCAGCTTGACAAAATCCGCGACACTAAGCCTTTCTGCTCTGATTCCTGGCTCGATTTGCGAACTGTTTAAAGCAGAAGTTAATTTGTTTTTAATATTTTCATCCTTACCATATAAGCCTAATAAATTATTCCATAAACTTTTGCGCTTATGCATAAAACTCCCACGAACTAATCTTTTAAAATTAACTTCATTTTGTGGATGATATTTCTCCTGCCGCCTTTTTTTCATTGATACAATAGCAGAATCAACTTTAGGGCTTGGCACGAACACTGTCTTAGGTACAGTAAAAGAGATCTCACTGTCAGTTGAATAAGCAACTCCGATCGTTAAAGACCCATAGTCCTTATTTCCGGGGCTAGCTGTCAAACGTTGTGCAACTTCCTTTTGCATCATAACCGTGATCGACTCAAAATCTGCCTCTTCATCAAGGAGATGTAATACGATCGGAGTCGTAATGTAATAGGGCAGATTGGCAACGATTTTTACCGCATGCTGCCCATCAAAATGTTCTTGGATCAGGGCTGATAATTGTGTTTGTAAAATATCACCATGTAAAACTGTAATGTTGGCATAGTCTGCTAAAGTTTCTCCTAAAACAGGAATCAATCTTTCGTCGATCTCTAAAGCCAATACTTGATGGGCATTTTTTGCGAGCTGCTCAGTCAAAGCCCCAATTCCAGGTCCGATCTCGATCACATCATCATCTGCAGTAACATCAGCCGCAGTTACTATTTTTTTTAACACATTCAAGTCAGTCAAAAAATTTTGTCCTAAGCTTTTTTTGAAGGTCAGACCATAGGTTTCCATAATTACTTTAGTGCGTGTACCAGAACCAATTTCCGGTCTTTCATTATCACTCATTATTTTCCTCCATCTCGTTAACGTATTGTAAAGCTTTCTTAAATTCTTCTGGCGTGACTTGAAATAAATTTAATCTTTTATATAGTTGTTTGCCATTTACATAGCCGATCCGTAAAAATTCGCATAAAACTTCTCTTCTTTTTCTAGCATTGGGTCCAGAAATCAGCTTAGCGGCTAACAGATCCGCTTGTGTGATCTGCGGCTGCGCTTCAGGAACTTCTGTATACAAATGTGCTAAAGCATCTCTGATCGTTTCAGGGGTTGCATGTTCCACTCCTAGACTTCCTTGTCCATGAGGCACAGCATCTTTTTTCTTCAAAAAGGCATGCTTTACTCCTGGTACAGCAGCTTGGATCGTCTTTCTGATTTTTTCTCCAGAAAAATCGGGATCAGTAAAAACGATCACTCCTCTGATCTCATTTAATTCATCAATTTGTTGCAAGACTTCATCGCTGATAGCTGAACCCCTGGTTTCGATCGTATCGGCATTAACGGCCATGTTGATCCGTTTAGTATCATCTTTTCCTTCAACTACGATCACTTCTTGAATCTTCATTTTTTTACTCATTTAAGGTGTAAAACTCTTTTCGTATTTTGATAAGCAGCTTCTGCAAGTTCAAAAGCAGGTACTCTTCGAGCCTCCGCAATAAATTCTAAAGTGTAACGTGTCATGGCAGGCTCGTTTTGCTGACCACGATATGGCACCGGCGTCAGGTATGGTGCGTCTGTTTCAACTAATATGTGGTCGAGCGGAGTTTTAATAGCAGCCTCTTGAACTTCTTTTGCATTATTAAATGTTACCACACCGCTATATGAAAGTTCCATTCCTAAGTCTAAAAATTTCTGTGCCCACTGCCAGTCTCCATTAAAACTATGCATAATTCCGCCATAATGGCCGACATCAGCTTCTTTTAAAATCTCATAGCAATCAGTAAAGGCGTCACGATTATGCACACTGATGGGCATTTCAAGCGTTTGTGCTAATGCAATTTGCTTTTTAAAGACTTCTTTTTGCAAATCATGGTCAACGCCGCAATGATAGTCGAGCCCTATTTCACCGACTGCAACTACTTTATCCTTCTTTAAAAAATCTGTCATTTTCTTCTCTAAAGTCAGACAATATTTTTTGCTATCTTCAGGATGACAACCGACTGCGCCATAAATATGCTGGTAGTTTTCTAATAATTTTCCTAATTCAATAGTGCTTGGCTCATCATAACCAATAACCAGCATCGCCTCAACACCCAGAGCTTTTGCACGCTCGATCACGTCTTCCCTGTCGTTTTCAAATTCAGCAGAGTTAATATGTGTATGTGAATCAAAAATTTGCATCAGATACTTCCTCTCCTATTTTTAAGACATAAATAGTTCTTGCTAAACCCCGCTTATCCTGTCTGGGTCTCACAGTGCCAGAAACACAATATGCTTAAAACCCGATATACTCGCTTCTTCCCGCTTGCCTCCGCTCTGTTTTTGTAGTCGAGCTCCAAAACCCAGAAGGTTGTGCCTAGCTAACTTTCACACCATATTACCAAGTACGCAATATAGCATGAAAGCCTGCTAGTGCTCACCTTCTACCCGGGTTTCTCCGCTCTGTTTTTATAGTCGAGCTCTGGCAAGCAAGAAGTTCCGTCTATCCAACTTCAACAACACAGTGCCTAAACCGCACTATCTTGTTGGGGTCCGATATACTCGCTTCTTCCCGCTTGCCTCCGCTCTGTTTTTAAAAAAGGTTCGAGAAGTTTTTCTCCCCGAACCTCTATCTTTTCTATATTAGCTGATACTTGATCCTGCTGGAATATTGTCCGGAACAGTGATCAATTGCACCTGATCACCAAATTCAGCTGAAAGCAGCATTCCTTGGCTGACCTCACCCCTCATTTTACGTGGCTGGAGGTTAACAACAGCGACTACCTTCTGACCTACTAATTTTTCAGGTTCTGGATACCTTTGAGCTATACCTGATAAAATCTGCCGTTCGCCTTGATCACCAGCATCTAAACTAAACTTCAAAAGTTTATCTGCACCTTCAACTCGGCTGACTTCTTTGATCAAAGCAACACGTAGCTCTACCTTATCAAATTTATCAAAACGAATCTCTTTTTTATTTAAAGTTAAGGTATTTTCCTTAGCAGCATTAATTTTTTCTGCCATTGCTTTACGCCCCTTAACCTTCTCGTTTTTGGTCATCTTAGATTTGATGTATTCAACTTCTTCATCAGTATCTAAACGAGGGAAAAGCGGTGTTCCTTTTTTGATTACCTGACTATTTTCAGGTAGATCAAAGAAAGAAACATTATCGATCTGCATATCCGCTGTTTCAAAACCAAGTTGCGTAAAGATCTCTTTAGGAGCATGAGTCAAAACAGGCTGTAATAAAATAGCAATTACTCTTAAAGAAGCTGCCAAATGAGCCAAAACACTATCCAACTCGTCTTTTTTAGTATCATCTTTTGCTAACGCCCACGGCTCGGTTTGATCGATATATTTATTGCTGCGCGAAACAAACTTCCATAAAGCACTTAAAGCATTGGAGAAGTGCATGTTATCCATTTCTTCTTCATACTCTTTGACAGCAGTTCGTGCGCTTTCTTCCAGATCCTTATCAAATTCAGTCACACCGCTAACTAATGTTGGAATTTGACCTCCACGATATTTATTGATCATTGCAACTGTGCGATTCAACAAATTTCCCAGATCATTGGCTAGATCATAGTTAACTTTATTAACAAAATCTTCGGGAGTAAAGACCCCATCATTTCCAAAAGGCACTGCACGCATCAAGTAATAGCGCAAAGCATCAAGTCCATAACGTTCAACCAGCATTTCCGGATAAACAACATTGCTCTTGGACTTGGACATTTTGCCACCTTTCATTAAAAGCCATCCATGACCGACAATATGCTTTGGCAATGGCAAATCTAAAG
Organism: Ligilactobacillus acidipiscis; assembly: GCF_900116935.1. NCBI lineage: Bacteria > Bacillati > Bacillota > Bacilli > Lactobacillales > Lactobacillaceae > Ligilactobacillus > Ligilactobacillus acidipiscis. The sequence continues at coordinate 801,871 of NZ_LT630287.1, read as the reverse complement.
CCATTAAAATGATCGGCCAATAAATCGTATGGAAACGAACGATTTCTTTACCCACCATGTGCACATCGGCTGGCCAATATTTATTGAATAGTGTCAAGTCATCGGAACCATAACCTAAGGCAGTGATATAGTTGCACAAAGCATCGATCCATACATAGACAACATGCTTAGGGTCATTTGGTACTTTAACGCCCCAGTTAAAACTAGTCCTTGTGATAGCTAAGTCTTCCAAGCCAGGTTTAATGAAGTTATTCAGCATTTCATTTTTTCTAGTTTGCGGAATAATGAAATCAGGATGTTCATCGTAATATTTGACTAAGCGGTCAGCATACTTGCTCATCTTAAAGAAATAACTTTCTTCTTCTACCAAGGTTACTTCATGTCCGGAAGGTGCCTTACCGCCGATCATGTTTCCTTGATCATCATGATAAACTTCAGCTAACTGTGATTCCGTGAAGAATTCTTCATCAGAAACAGAGTACCATCCCTTATACTTGCCTAAATAAATATCACCTTGGTCAAGTAATTTCTGAAAAATCTTTTGGATAGCTTTTTCATGATAGTCATCGGTCGTACGGATAAACTTATCATTAGAAATTTCCAAGGTTTTCCACAATTTTTTGATGCCAGCAACCATTTGATCCACGTATTCCTGTGGTGCCATCCCTAGTTCTTCAGCTTTTTCCTCAATTTTTTGTCCATGTTCATCTGTTCCCGTTAAGAAAAAGACATCAAAATTTTGTAATCTTTTGTACCGTGCCAACACATCACAAGCAATTGTTGTATAGGCATTACCGATATGCAATTTACCTGATGGATAATAAATCGGTGTTGTAATATAGAATGTTGGTTTATCAGCCATATAACTTTCGTCCCCTTTATCAAGTTCAAGTTTGTTTTTTATTTAATAAATTTTAATTTCAATTCTTTTTATTATAGCATATTAACCTTGATGTTCTCACTATCTCTAGCCAAATTAACTTGGAAAAAACAAAAACATGAGATTTTTCCCATGTTTTTTGTAGTTATTCAACATTTACAGAGGAAAACTCTTTCGTAGCATCATTTTGTATCATGACTCCATTTTCTGGAATACTAATTCGCTGCTTATTAACCGCCACTAATTTAGCATGCAAAGAACGATAAGAGATCAGACCTGCAAAAGGATAAACTACAAATGAAGTTCCCACTACGACCAAAAGATCAGCAGATTCAATGGCGGCTAATGAACGTCGCAAGTTATCTTCATTGATCGGCTCGCCGTATAAAACTATCCCTGTCCGCAAAATACCGCCGCAGCCTTTATGATGCATGTCTTGTTGATATTCCGCCAATGTGGCTGTTTGTCCACATTTTTGACAGTACACATTCGTCAGGTTACCATGAAATTCCACCAGCTTTTCTGCAGGCGTACCGGCCTTACTATGCAAACCATCAATATTTTGCGTGATGATCATAGCACCCTTTTTTTGGGCAAACTCAGCCATTTTTTCGTGGATCACATTTGGTACAGCATCCGGATAGATCATACTTTTGGTTACAAAATCATAGTGCTTTTGTGGTTCCCGTTGTAAACACTGTGCACTCAACAAATATTCTGGTGCCTCTTGTCCGGCATAAAGACCATTTTTAGACCGATAATCCGGGATACCTGACGCCGTTGAAACGCCTGCCCCAGTCATAAATACAACATGTTTTGCTTGATTCAATAAGTCATTGAGTTCAGTCATTTCTAGACTTCCTTTCCAAATTTTAGCGTAACAAATAGTTAACGTTCATTTGTTGCAAGATGTCACCAATTTTTGCCGCATAAAAACCACGGAATATTTTTTCTTTATCGCTCTTTGGTTCTGGAAGCACAAAAGAATTTTGCCGGTCAGACTTGTACCGCACAATATACGCCGGCTTAAAGTGGAGATTATCTTGTAATGATGAATGGTACACTTCAAATAATTGAGAGACTTCCAACCTAGTTTGCCGCTCACTCAAGACCGGTTCCAGACTAATGAAATCATTTAGTCCTAAGGGAGCAAGGCCCCAACTTTCTAGTTGTGCATCAAATCCACGCCATAACTTGACGATTGCTGCCCTTATTTTCTGGGGGCCTGCTGTCTTTTTTTCCGTTAAGCTTGCATATAATCTTTGAGCTGCTTCGAAACTTTGGGGATATAGTTCTTGCAGTTTCTTTTCGGCTTTTGGCTGTTCACCTGCAAATAAAACTAATGCATCGACCAACTTAACAGTCCGTAAAACCATCCAACTATCAACTTCATCTTCTTGTTCTGGTTTTAATTGCGCCAAGATCCCTTTATAAAACAACTCAACTATCCCATCGTCAAGCAAACCTAATTCACGTTGACGTGGATAAATCTGCAAATGAAGCACACTATCATACAGTTCCATACCAACTGTCATAATTTTTGAATCATGTTCAGTCTGGCCAGTAGTCATATTAAAATTGATCTGTGGGACATCTTGCACCATCGTCATGATATGAAGCAATTCATGAGAAACCGTGTAATTAGGCGCTGTAATATCATACACATCTAATTGCATTTGCCCATCATGTAAGTACATTTGCGCCTGATCACTCGCCAGCCAGCCCTTTTTTTCTTCCTTAAAAGTAACGTTCACAGTTTTCTTAACAGCTTCTTCGACCTGCTTTTGCAGCTTTAATGTAGTCTGATTCAACATTGATTCACTCATTTTTAAAAACCCTCATTTCTAATTTCGTATAAAATCTTTTTGGCAGCCGCTGCATCTTGTTGTGGTAGTTTCTTCAAACGTTTGATAACTTGGCTGACCTCTGCTCCGCTTGCCCCGACGGAGGCAGCTAGAGATTTCATTTGCAGATTCATATGACCCTTTTGAATACCATCAGTAACTAGGGCGTACAATGCGGCTAAATTTTGTGCCAGCCCAACACTAGCAATAATATTTTCCAACTCACGTGCATCCTGCTCTTGCCTTAAAGTGGAATTGAGCTGTACAAGTGGGACTAGTCCGATCGAACCCCCAACTGAACCCACCGGAACAGGAATACGTAATTGTCCCACCAACTGTTCACCCTTGATCTGCCAAGTACTTAGGCCGCGATAATATCCATCTTTGGCAGCGTAGGACTGGATCGCAGCTTCTATAGCACGCCAATCATTTCCACTGGCGATCACAGCAGCGTCGATCCCGTTCATGATCCCTTTATTATGGGTTGTCGCCCGGTAAGGATCTAATTGAGCGACTCTGCTGGCTTGAACGATTTTTTGGGCTATTTCTTTGCCTGAAAGATTTTCCTTTGCCAAAGATTCAACTGGTATTTCACATGAAGCAGTTACTAAACATTCAGTCGTAAAATTAGACAAAATTGCCATTAGGACATCCACCTGCAAATCAGAACGTAATTTAGCGGCTACAGCTTCCAACATAGTATTGATCATATTAGCCCCCATAGCTTCCTTAGTATCGATGATCATGTCAACCGACAAGAGATCATGATCTAAGACCCTAACAACCAGCTGTAAGGGACCTCCACCTCGTTTGACAATAGATGGATGAGCCTCTATCGCCGTTTGTAATAGTGCAGGTGCAAAATCTTCTATTTCCTTTTTTAATTCTGCTACATTGCTAACATTTTCAATGATAACTTGTCCGCGCATAGCTCGTTGTTCACTTTCAGCAGTAAAACCGCCAGCTTTTTTAACAATAGCTGCTCCGTGACTAGCGCCTGCTATCACAGATGGCTCTTCAGTTACCATCGGGACCAAGTATTCCTTGCCATTGATCACAAAATTTAACCCCAAACCTTCTGGTAAGCTGAATTGGGTAATAAAATTCTCTATTTGAGTTTCGCCAAGCTCCGGAGCCAAAGCACTTTTCTCTAATTGTTGAATCTCCGTTTTTGTAAGTTTATTTTCGTGCTCTAAAACACTTAATCTTTCAGGCCAGCTCTTGCGATAGTATTTTTCAAATCCCTTCATTTTGTGAACTCCCACTTTCTCCAAATTTTATTTAAGAACCGATTTTTTCACAAATTATTCAGTTCCTATTATATAATAAGAAGTGATATACACTGCAAGCTTTTAGTTTATTCAACTATTAAATAGTTAGTTATATTCTATGTTTGCTCGGCTAGCAGGCAACAATTCTATTTTTTTCAGAAACAGGAGCAAGCTTTATTTTTAGTAGTCCAGCTCCAAAAGCCAGAACTCTCCGCCCAATCAATTCGAACATCACGACAAGAAAGACGCTTGTCATCTTGCCCGAAACCATTGGTGCTCAAGTTCTCTCGACTTTTTACCGCTCTGTTTTTTTTTTTTTTAGTCGAGCTGCTCATGACAGAAGGTTGTGCCTAACCAACTTGCACCCCCTAATGCTGAAAAACGTATTATTGGGCGCAAGTCCGTTAGTGCTCACCTTCTAAACGTCATGCTTCGCTCTGTTTTTAAAGGAGGTTCTTTCTTGAAATACACCGCTCGTAAACATTTTATACTGATATTTGTACTCTCATTTTTTATACTGCTCTTTTTTACGCCATCTATTTCAGCTGTTAACGTCCTTAAAGTGGGCGTGCTAAAGGATGACGCACCACTTAGTTCAGCATACTCTAACAATCAAGCTCACGGAGCAAATGTCGCGGTAGCTGCTCAACTCGCAAAAGACTTGGATCAAAAAGCTAAAATTGTTCCTTGCAAAAATAAAAAGCAACAGCTCAAGCAATTACGTAACGGTAAGATTGACATTGCACTGGGAAGCTTTTCGCCCCAAACCGCTAATTACAAATTAAGCACACCGATTTTTTATGTAGAAAATATCCTTTTTAGACGGGCCGATGGCACTAAAAAGTCAGTACAAAAACTAGCAGACCACAAGGTTGGTATGTTAAAAAATGGTACACAAAGCTCCTTGTTAAAAGAATTGCAGTTTAAAAGGAAACGCTACTCGTCTATCTCTGCAATGGTGACCGCTTTACAAAATAAAAAAATCAAAGCTGCGATCTTAACTGGTCCTGAATATACATCTTATTTGCAAAAACACCCGGAATATACACAAGCTAAAGACCACACAGACCAGCAACAAACTCAGCAAGTTTTAAAACGGATCAAAGATTCACAGATCACTGCACAAGAAGTGAGCGTTGCAACATATCATTCAAAAAAACTTGCAAAAAAAATCAACAAAGATTTGAAAAAGATGTCCAAAGATGGCCGCTTAAACAAAATTTCACTAAAATATTTTGGGAAAGACATTACACAACAGTAAAAAAAGACGGTTCTATACTTTTTCCTGTTGATAGCTTACTTAACATGGTAATCTATTAGCAGGATTTTTTAGTGCAAAATAAAAAAGGCCCATAAGCCTCGCACCTAAAAAATCCACCCACTACAGTATCATTTTTAAAGGACGTGAAAACTTATGGACCCTGTAGATAATAATATAAAATTTGCGCTCAGTATTAAAGACCCAAATGTGGTTTTTTACAAATATAACTATCAAGTGATTAAAGCTAAGCGCGCAAAAGTATATATAGCCACGGTTAAGTTCGACCAGAAACATTGCGCTAACTGTGGCTTTTGCGAGCTAATTCATAATGGACACTACGTATCACGCGTGACCTATCTGGCAGCGAATGCGAGTGAACCAGTTTATTTAGAACTCCATAAAGAACGCGTCATTTGTCGTAATTGTAAAGCGTCGTTTATGGCTACTTCTGATGTGGTAGACAAGTACTGTTGTATCTCCCGAGCCACGCGTCAGAAAGTGTTTATGAGTCTACAAGACGACCGCACTCAAGCTAGCATTGCGATCGATGCCGGCATATCAGCTAGCACTGTCTGTCGTTACTTAGACAACTATGATGACTTATTTCGCAGAAATCTTAACTATCTACCGGTTCATCTCGCCATGGATGAATTTAGAGGAATTGGTGGTCGGCTCCATTTCATCTGTATTAATGGCGCTGGTGAGCACGAAATTCAACAAATTCTGCCAGACCGATTCAAGCAAAGTATTACTGATTATTTTAAACAATTTCCAGCAAGTGTTCGAGCACGTGTCAAAACAGTTACCGTAGATCTAAATAGTTACTATCAAGACATTGCCAAGGCAATGTTTCCGCAGGCAAAAATTGTGATCGACCGCTTTCACATCGTTGCAATGATGACTCGAGCTTTTAATCAAACTCGGGTGCAAACCATGAAAAAGTACAATAAAAGATCCTATGAATATCGCACGTTAAAGTTCGCCTGGCGGCTTTATTTGAAGTATGCCGGAAATCTAGATGAGGAACATGTCTTTTATGACCGACACCTGCGAAAACAACTCACACAACTAGAACGTGTAGAACAAGGACTGACAATTAACGAAGAACTTAAAGCATCGTACGAGTCGATGCAAAGCATCATGGAAAACCTTAAGAATCAAGACAAAGACAAGCTTGTGGAAGATCTATATACAAATCAAAATATAAGTCCCTACATGAAAGCAGTGTTTCAAACGTTCAAAAAGAACTTAGTGGTTGTACTCAACGCCAGTGAATCGGACTATACGAATGGCCCAGTCGAAGGCATGAATCGAATGATTAAACAAATTCAACGCACAGCATTTGGATTCCGTAATTACCATCATATGATTTCACGTATTAAGTTACGGCAAATGAGAACAAAACCAATGAAAAAAACAGAGTTGAAAGTCGCATGACTTTCAACTCTGTAAAAGCTATTCATCAACAGGATTTGACAAAGAGCCAAAAAGACTTGAGGATAAAAATCTCAAGCCTTTTTATTTACTTAGTTAATTCGGCTATAATTCCTTCACGGACCCCACTTTCAGAAAAAATAACTTCAGGAACTTCAAATTGTTGAATCAGCATGACAACCGGAGTCAGTCCAGCAATGATAATATCTGCCCGCTCTTTTTCAACACCCAAAGAGTCTTCCCGTTCTTTTTTATCCTGCCCCAGCCACTTTTGGAAAATCTCGACAAAACTAAAGGATGACATTTTCTCTCCGTGTAAATTTACTTTATTTTTTTGAGCAGCTTGGTCTCGTCCTTGACGGGCAACGGTTCGATTGGCCCCACCCAATAAAACAAGTGGAAAGCCATTACCTTCAGAAAGCCAGGGTAATTGTCGAAATTTATAGAGAACAAAACGTTGTAAAGCAAAGAAATCAGCCGCACTTATCTTTTCACCAGCATGATACTTCTCACTTAAAGTCACGGCTCCATATGGGATACTGATATAATTAACTGCCTGCCGATTTTTGACCACAGCAAGCTCAAAACTACCGCCTCCCATATCACAGATCAGGCAGTTTTTCAGATCAAAGGCATGCATCACGCCCACATAGTCATAATATGCCTCTGAATCACCTGACAAGACCTCAATTTCAACCCCGATTTCTTCTTTTACGCGGTCTAAAAATCCTGCCCCATTTGAGGCATTACGCACAGCTGCCGTAGCAACACCGCGAACCATAGTAAGATCTGAGACTTGTTCATACTCTGACTTAAATCTCTTTAAAGCCTCGATAGTTCTATCGATCGCATCTTGTTTTAAAACTGATTTAGTGCTAAATTCGCCCATACCTTCTGCCAAACGGGTCATTTCTTTGAAACGTTTGATCTCTTGAAAAGAATTATCTTGGTTGATTTGATAGATCCCCATCCTAGTAGAATTAGAACCTAAATCAAGTAGTGCAACTTCCCCCATACTTGTCACCCCTTGTCTCAAACTACACAATTTATTCGGTTATTTCTTTAAATTGTATTATTCAAAATAATTAACGCCGATCGCAGCTCTGACCTCTTTTAAAGTCTGTGCAGCAACTTCATTGGCCTTTTCACTGCCCTTTTTTAAAATATCATAGACAGCCAAAATATCTTGAGCATACTCTGCACGCCTGTTCCTGATTGGAGCCAAAGTGTCTTCCAAAACATCATTTAGATAACGTTTGAGCTTAACATCACCCAGTCCTCCGGCACGGTACTGGTCTTTAAGATCAGCTACGTGCTGCTTGTCTTTTGCAAAGACATCTAAATAAGTAAAGACTGTGTTCCCTTCGACTTTGCCGGGATCTTCCACATGAATATGGTCAGGGTCAGTGTACATTGACATGACCTTTTTCTTTAAAGTATCCGCATCATCTGACAAATAAATGGCATTATTTAATGATTTGCTCATTTTAGCATTGCCATCTAAACCAGGCAAACGTCCAGACCCTTTGGGCGGAAAAATACCTTGAGGTTCGACAAGTACTTCTTGTCCATAAATACTATTAAAACTGCGCACGATCTCTCTGGCCTGTTCGATCATTGGTTCCTGGTCATCGCCAACTGGCACAGTATCTGCCTTAAAAGCTGTAATATCAGCAGTTTGGCTGACTGGATAAGTGAAAAAACCAGCCGGGATAGAACGCTCAAAATTCTTTTGCTGAATCTCAGCTTTCACGGTAGGGTTACGTTCAAGGCGTGAAACTGTCACTAAGTTTAAATAATACAGGTTTAGTTCTGCTAAAGCCGGAATGGCAGATTGAACAAAAATAGTCGATTTTTGAGGATCGATCCCCACTGCCAAATAATCAAGTGCCACTTCGATCAAGGACTTCTTAATTTTTTCAGGATCACGAACGTTATCTGTTAAAGCCTGTTGGTCGGCAATCATAATATAAGAGTCATAATCACCCGTTTCTTGCATAGCGACCCTTTGAATCAAAGAGCCGATATAATGTCCAATGTGAAGCTTGCCAGTTGGACGATCACCAGTTAAAATTACGTGTTTACTCATAACGATTTTCTCCTTTGCATTCTTTTACTCTTGATTTATATCAGATAACACGATAACTAAAATTTTTTTGCACCGCTGTACAAAAAAATCCTATTGTTGAAAAACAATAGGACGATTGCTCGCGGTGCCACCTAAATTGCGGAAATCCCGCCACTCATTTTATTTATCATGTCTTATCCCAGGTCCATTTCGAGTTCTGTTTACATCTTTCAGCTTGCAATGTATCTCTGTCAGCCAGTCTCTACTTTTCCTGTTCAACTAATTAACTTAATTTTATCAAACTGGTCAAGCTTGTAAAGACCTAACGACCAAAAAACTAAAATTCTGACAATTCGCAGATTTTGTGGTATCTTAATTAGAGTTTATTCAAATATTCCGCACGATCTAAGACACGTATCTAAACAGCTTGTTAACTTTGCAAGCTGATATTTGTCGCGGAATAAGCTTATCTTTTAGAGAAAGGATCTGCATTCATGGAAAACGAAAGAAAATTAGAACAAAAGCGTGTAGATCAAGTTATCACAGAAATACAATCTCAGCTGAAACAGACTGAAAAAGAATATAAAAAAGCCCATGACGAAACATCATCGGTTGAAAAAAATTACGTACAAAATGCCAAAGTCAACACAACCGAAGTTGATGATCGGATGGAAACAAATGCCGAGATCCAGCAACAAAAACAATTAGTTGCTAAAAACATTCAAACCGAGCAGATCTTAAAAGAACAGTTAAATACACTGGGGGAGCTAGAAAAAACACCCTATTTTGGTCGGATTGATATCCAAGACCCTGGCGATGACAGGGAAACGTTGTATATTGGCACAGCATCGCTAAATGATGACCAGCAAAACTTTCTGATTTATGACTGGCGTGCACCGATCTCTTCCGTTTATTACAATGGTACCTTGGGTACAGTTGAGTATGAAACTCCTGCCGGGCTGCAACAGACAGATCTTCTAAAGAAAAGACAATTTAAGATCAACGATGGTGTCATCAAAAATATGTTTGATACTAACGAGACCGTTGGTGATGAGATCTTGCAAAGTGTACTCGATGAACACAGTGACGAATATATGAAAAACATCGTTGCTACTATTCAAAAAGAACAAAATGACATTATTAGGAACACCAAAAGTGACCTCCTATTAGTCCAAGGTGTCGCTGGCAGTGGAAAAACTTCTGCCATTCTACAAAGAATTGCCTTTTTGCTATATCACAGTCGAGACACGTTAAATGCAGATCAGATCGTTCTTTTTTCGCCTAACTTGTTATTCAGTCGTTATATTTCTGACGTTTTGCCGAGCCTAGGCGAAAAAAACATGCGCCAGGTAACTTTACACGAGTTTTTCTCTCGTCGTTTACAAGGCTTAAACGTAGAATCACTGTTTGAACATTATGAAAGCTCAGACAATTTATCACGGCAGCAAAAAAAATTAAGTTCATACAAAAAATCACCTCAGTTTATGCAGACTGTTAAAAAGTATGCTGCTCATTTGCCGGCCGCTGAGATCTGCTTTACTGATGTCACTTTAAACGGCGAAACAATTTTTTCTAAAGATGAAATTCGGAAAATATATACCAGTTTTCCGGGCAATATGACCTTAGCTCACCGTTTTAACGCTTTGAAAAAGAAATTATCCAAAAAATTAGACTCTTTAGTAGCCCAAAAAGCTACCAATCAAGAAATTCAAGATATGCTCGAAAACCTGAGCGGTGAACAATATCATGAATTACTGGGAGAACAGAATAAAGAAAGTTTTATTTCTTCTGATGAAGAACAGGCCTATCTTGGGATGAAAATTGCAGAAAAGCAATACGCCGTCATCTATGATGCATTATTTAATGATTTTTTCTTCGATGATTATGAACAATACGGCAGCTTTTTAAAACAAAAACTGCCACAGTCGTTTGAAGAATATTCACAAAATTTAGAGTATCATCGTATCACTTTAGATGACTGTGCTCCTTTGCTATTTTTGAGAGATCTACTGACTGATAGCGGACAAAACCATAGCATCGCTCATCTCTTTATTGATGAGATGCAAGATTATAGTCTGGCACAAATGATCTATTTAAAACATGTCTTCGGTGCTGCAAAATTAACCTTGCTCGGTGATAGTGAGCAGGCCTTATATTCAGAGTCTAAACGCCCCAAAGAATTGCTGTCTGAGCTGTCTGAAACACTGCAAGCTCGACATAGCAACCTTAAGTTACTGAACAAAAGTTATCGTTCCACCAAACAGATCACCGACTTCATGAAAGCAATGTTACCAGAAGGTAATTCCATCCAGGCTTTTAAGAGGCCGGGGAAGCGACCGCTAATTTGCCAAGTACCAGATAAAGAAGCATCTTTTAATGCTTTATATCAACATTTGGAAAAATCCGCAAAAGAATACTCTTCAGTTGCTTTGATCACTAAAAATATGAACGAAAGCAAGCAGCTCTATGAAAAATTACACAGAAAGCTACCTGTGACCTTACTAGAGGAATCGGACAGAACCTTGCCCGCAGGCATCGCGATCTTACCTATTTATTTAGCTAAGGGACTTGAATTTGATAGTGTGATCGTAAATAATGTTTCTGCTGACGAATATCCAGATACAAGCGAACGTGGCATTTTATACACTATTTGTTCACGTGCCATGCATGAATTAGTTATGATCAGTATTGGCCAACCGTCCCCACTGATCACACAGCTGGATCCAGATCTATACGGTGTTGAACAAACCCTAACGATCAAGTAATGATCACCTTTTTGACGCAAAATTCGATTTTTCCTGTTAGCGTAAAGTATTTGTGGGTGGAAGTCTAAAAAGACAAAAAAAGAGAAATAACTCTCTGTTACAATTGTAATTACGACAAAACAATGAAAGAGAGAGTTATTTCCCAATGAATATTTTACAACAGATGAGCGAACAAATGTGGGCGAATTTTACAAAAAATGGTGAAAAAGTTCTGTACCAAGATCTTGCCTTTGATGACTGGATCGAAAATACAATGGCCGCAGGGAGAAAACTATGCCTAAACTTGATCAGGGTCTTTTTAGAAGAAGCCGACCGGCAGTTTAAGGAGTCTGAGATCCGCAAGGATAAATTTGCGATCAAAGCGATCCGTGAAACGACTAAGTCGACTTTGTACGGTGATCTCACAGTGAAGCGGACATATTATCAAAATAAAGAAACCCGGGCGTATTTCTTTTTGTTGGATAAAGTCTTAGGCTGGCAAAAATATAGCCGGATGACGCTGGGAGTCAAAGCGCAGATCTTAGAAAATGTTGCTGGACATACTTACCAAGAAGCGCTCACGATGATCCCCCATTTGGGGATCCACTCTAAAACAGCAGTCATGAACATTGTTCACCGTGAAGGTCAACAACTGCCCAATGAGCCTTCTGTGACTGAGAAGCCCGCCCCCAAACCGATCCAAACGCTATTTATTGAAGCTGACGAAGATCATGTTGCTTATCAGGACAGTACTAATCGTTTCATGAAACTAGTTTATGTTCATGAAGGTTATGACGTAACTGATCCGCGCCATCCACTGATCAAAGCGCATTACTTTACGGGTAACTATCCGGGCAAAGACAACGAAGAATTATGGACAGAAGTTCTAGATTATATAGAGACCAACTATCGGCCAGAAAAAGTTTATTTAAGCGGTGACGGTGCTCAATGGATCAAGCACGGAGCCGACTTTATTCCGCACTGCACGTTCATTTTGGATCGGTTTCACTTACGTAAATATTGTAAAAAAGCTTCCGTAGGGATCGCTGGTCTGGACCGGACTTTATACCATTGGGCTTTAGCTGGACAAACTAATTTTATCCAGGATTACTTTAGGGTCCGTTTTAGTGACCCAACGGTAACTGTCAGCCAATGTCACAGCTTGAAACAAGCCGCTAAATATCTGACCAACAATGCCGCAGCGATTTGCGATAACCGCTTAGAGGATTATCATGGCTGTTCGGCTGAGGGCCATATCAGTCATTATCTGTCCCGGCGCTTGAGTTCACGCCCGCAAGGTTGGAGTTTAGTGGGTGCGCAAAGTGTCGCCCGAACACGGATCTTTCAGCTGAATGGCGGCAATATCACCAATTTCTTACAAGCAGAACAGCTAAAAGCGCTCAAGCAAGAAAAAATCAGCCAGTTCGACCGGCGTTTGAATGTCAGAAAAAACATTAAAAATAAGTATTATGAACAAGCACAAGCTGCGTTCAGTGGGCATTTGCGAGGACATCGGAGTTTGTGGCAACATGGTCTGCAAGTTGGCTGGTAGTTCAAAGACGCTCAATTCAAGCACAGCATTGGACTAAAAATAAATAGAGCAATTACAAAAAGCAGAGGAACAAGCCCTTTAAAAATTTACCCACACAAAGTTGACACTATCATTTTTCCTTTAAGTATTGCAATTATTAAATGTATATAATATACTATTTAAGTACTGATAATTGCATGCCACTTTAGCTCAGCAGGTAGAGCATCACCATGGTAAGGTGGGGGTCGCCGGTTCAAATCCGGCAAGTGGCTTATTGAAGTTGTGGGAAACTGTTCTTAACAGTTTCTCTTTTTTTTCGTTTTTTTGATAAAATTCGTAAATTTTTCTGTGCAAAATAAAGCGCTTTATTTTAGAATTTTGCATTTTGTGTCAAACTTAATACTGAATCACAAATTCATAAGGATAAGAGGTATTAGTATGACCAAAAACAAGAATTATGTTGCCAATGATCTTGAACTTATTACAGACATTTTAGCGGACCCTGAAAGTTTATCATTACTGATACTTTTTCAAAAATACCATCCGTTAGTCATCTCAACGATCAGCGCCTTCAAGTTTCGTTATTATGATTTTGATGACTTGAAAGTTGAGGCAATGGTGATCTGTTATCAGAGTGTTCAAAATTTCGAGCTGGATCGAAACGTACCTTTCGGCTCTTTTTTTAAAGCAAACTTGTCTAATTATTTTCGTACACTATTGCGTAATCAAGCCGCAAAAAAGCGTCACTTTGACCTTTTGGCTAATTCGTTTGAATCCTTAATAACCGAAAAAGGTAGTGGTTACCTTGGACCGGATCGTACAAATTTAACACCAGACAGACAAGTTTTGCTTGAAGCAGATATAGCTAGGTTGCCAAAAGTTCTTTCAAGTTTAGAAAATCAAGTCATGCAAATGTATTGTAATCCAAACCCCTACTCGAAAGAGACTATTGCAAATAAACTAAATATTTCCCATAAAACACTCTATAGCGCAACCAGTCGCTGTAAAAAGAAAACAAAGAAACTAATATATAGTTAGAAATTTATAACAACACTCAACAAAAGAAGTTCCAAGCTTAATTAAGCACGCTTCAAACGTGCCACAATAAACTTGGAACTTCTTATTTGTATATTCTTTACTAACAAAAATGCACCAGTAGGAGTCGAACCTACAACCTTCTGATTCGTAGTCAGACACTCTATCCAATTGCGCTATGGGTGCATAAATCATTATTAGGTAACTTCACTGAAACTCTAGCGAAGCGGAAGACGGGATTCGAACCCGCGACCCCCACCATGGCAAGGTGATGTTCTACCACTGAACTACTTCCGCAAAAAAGATACTGAGAAAACTCAGTATCTGAAAAATTAGCGCGACAGCTACCTACCCTCACAGGGGGCGATCCCCCAACTACTCTTGGCGTGACGAAGCTTAACTGCTGTGTTCGGCATGGGAACAGGTGTAGCCTTCGTGCTATCGCCACCGCACTTCTGTTTTTTTCTTTGAGAGATCCATTCCCTCAAAACTGACTAACATTCATTTCTTGCTGCTTTTATCTGACCGAGCCCACTCACGCGACTCGTTGGTTAAGTCCTCGACCGATTAGTAATGGTCCGCTCCATGCCTCACGGCACTTCCACTTCCATCCTATCTACCTGATCATCTCTCAGGGGTCTTACTTCCATAAAGGAATGGGAAATCTGATCTTGAGGCGAGTTTCGCACTTAGATGCTTTCAGCGTTTATCTCATCCACACTTAGCTACCCAGCGCTGCCTTGGGCAAGACAACTGGTACACCAGCGGTGTGTCCATCCCGGTCCTCTCGTACTAAGGACAGATCCTCGCAAATTTCCTACGCCCGCGACGGATAGGGACCGAACTGTCTCACGACGTTCTGAACCCAGCTCGCGTACCGCTTTAATGGGCGAACAGCCCAACCCTTGGGACCGACTACAGCCCCAGGATGCGATGAGCCGACATCGAGGTGCCAAACCTCCCCGTCGATGTGGACTCTTGGGGGAGATAAGCCTGTTATCCCCAGGGTAGCTTTTATCCGTTGAGCGATGGCCCTTCCATACGGAACCACCGGATCACTAAGCCCGACTTTCGTCCCTGCTCGACTTGTAAGTCTCACAGTCAAGCTCCCTTCTGCCTTTACACTCTGCGAATGATTTCCAACCATTCTGAGGGAACCTTTGGGCGCCTCCGTTACCTTTTGGGAGGCGACCGCCCCAGTCAAACTGCCTACCAGACACTGTCTCCCGCCGGGATCAACCGGCGCGGGTTAGAGTGTTCATACAACGAGGGTAGTATCCCACCACTGCCTCCAACGAGACTAGCGTCCCGTTTTCTACGGCTCCTACCTATCCTGTACAAGTTGCACGAACACCCAATATCAAGCTACAGTAAAGCTCCATGGGGTCTTTCCGTCCTGTCGCGGGTAACCCGCATCTTCACGGGTATTATAATTTCACCGAGTCTCTCGTTGAGACAGTGCCCAGATCGTTACGCCTTTCGTGCGGGTCGGAACTTACCCGACAAGGAATTTCGCTACCTTAGGACCGTTATAGTTACGGCCGCCGTTTACTGGGGCTTCGATTCTGAGCTTCGCTTGCGCTAACTCATCCTCTTAACCTTCCAGCACCGGGCAGGCGTCAGCCCCTATACGTCATCTTACGATTTTGCAGAAACCTGTGTTTTTGATAAACAGTCGCCTGGGCCTATTCACTGCGGCTGGTCTGTCGACCAGCACCCCTTCTCCCGAAGTTACGGGGTCATTTTGCCGAGTTCCTTAACGAGAGTTCACTCGCTCACCTGAGGATACTCTCCTCGACTACCTGTGTCGGTTTGCGGTACGGGTGATCAGATCCTCACTAGAAGCTTTTCTCGGCAGTGTGACATGACTTCCTTCGCTACTTAAATTTCGCTCCCCATCACAGCTCATCTACCACCAAAACAAGCCTTTCACTCGTTTTGCGACTCGCTGCTTGGACGTGCAATTCCAGCTGCACGCTCCGTTAGCCTCCTGCGTCCCTCCATTGCTCAAACAGATCTGATCAGTACAGGAATCTCCACCTGTTGTCCATCGCCTACGCCTTGCGGCCTCGGCTTAGGTCCCGACTAACCCTGGGAGGACGAGCCTTCCCCAGGAAACCTTAGTCATACGGTGGGTCAGATTCTCACTGACCTTGCGCTACTCATACCGGCATTCTCACTTCTAAGCGCTCCACCGGTCCTGACGGTCCGGCTTCTTCGCCCTTAGAACGCTCTCCTACCACCCGACCTGACGGTCGGATCCACAATTTCGGTAATGTGTTTAGCCCCGTTACATTTTCGGCGCAGGATCACTCGACTAGTGAGCTATTACGCACTCTTTGAATGGTGGCTGCTTCTGAGCCAACATCCTAGTTGTCTGTGCGATCCCACATCCTTTTCCACTTAACACATATTTAGGGACCTTAATTGGTGGTCTGGGCTGTTTCCCTTTCGACTACGGATCTTATCACTCGCAGTCTGACTCCCGGAACAAGATCAGTGGCATTCGGAGTTTATCTGAATTCAGTAACCCAAGACGGGCCCCTAGTCCAAACAGTGCTCTACCTCCACGATCCTTAACTTCCGAGGCTAGCCCTAAAGCTATTTCGGAGAGAACCAGCTATCTCCAAGTTCGTTTGGAATTTCACCGCTACCCACACCTCATCCCAGCATTTTTCAACATACACGGGTTCGGTCCTCCGGTGCGTTTTACCGCACTTTCAACCTGGACATGGGTAGGTCACTTGGTTTCGGGTCTACGTCAACGTACTCGTGCGCCCTGTTCAGACTCGCTTTCGCTGCGGCTCCGGTCTTTCCACCTTAACCTGGCACGTTAACGTAACTCGCCGGTTCATTCTACAAAAGGCACGCCATCACCCCTTAACGGGCTCTGACTACTTGTAGGCACATGGTTTCAGGAACTGTTTCACTCCCCTCCCGGGGTGCTTTTCACCTTTCCCTCACGGTACTGGTCCACTATCGGTCACTAGGTAGTATTTAGCCTTGGGAGATGGTCCTCCCGGATTCCGACGGAGTTTCACGTGCTCCGCCGTACTCAGGATCCTGGACTGAGGAAAAACTGTTTCGTCTACGGGGCTGTCACCCTTTCTAGCCGGCCTTCCCAGGCCGTTTGACTACAGTTTTTCTTGGTAACTCAAATGTCCAGTCCTACAACCCCAAGAAGCAAGCTTCTTGGTTTGGGCTGTTCCCCGTTCGCTCGCCGCTACTGAGGGAATCGAAATTTCTTTATTTTCCTGCAGGTACTTAGATGTTTCAGTTCCCTGCGTCTGTCTTCCACCGGCCTATGTATTCAGCCGGCGATAATAACTCGTTACAGTCATTGGGTTGCCCCATTCGGAGATCTCCGGGTCATTGCTTACTTACAGCTTCCCGAAGCATATCGCAGTTAGTCACGTCCTTCATCGACTCCTAGTGCCAAGGCATCCACCATGCGCCCTTCCTAACTTAACCTCTCATTTATCAAAGATAAATGGGTCATGAGTTTGCGTTTAATACTTAATAATTGAATTCTTGTTTGAAACTCTTTCAAACGCGGTGTTCTCGGTTTAATAAAATTATTGATCAAGAAATAAATGTTATTCAGTTTTCAAAGAACGGATCTGAGAGTAGACCTCTCAAAACCAAACAAAGTTTCATGTAACAAATCGTGTGAGTTTCCGTAATTTTCCTTAGAAAGGAGGTGATCCAGCCGCAGGTTCTCCTACGGCTACCTTGTTACGACTTCACCCCAATCATCTGTCCCACCTTAGACGGCTGGCTCCAAAATGGTTACCGCACCGGCTTTGGGTGTTACAAACTCTCATGGTGTGACGGGCGGTGTGTACAAGGCCCGGGAACGTATTCACCGCGGCATGCTGATCCGCGATTACTAGCGATTCCGACTTCACGTAGGCGAGTTGCAGCCTACGATCCGAACTGAGAACGACTTTCAGAGATTAGCTAAACCTCGCGGTCTCGCGACTCGTTGTATCGTCCATTGTAGCACGTGTGTAGCCCAGGTCATAAGGGGCATGATGACTTGACGTCATCCCCACCTTCCTCCGGTTTGTCACCGGCAGTCTCGCCAGAGTGCCCAACTGAATGCTGGCAACTGACAATAAGGGTTGCGCTCGTTGCGGGACTTAACCCAACATCTCACGACACGAGCTGACGACAGCCATGCACCACCTGTCATTTTGTCCCCGAAGGGAATTTCTGATCTCTCAGATGGTCAAAAGATGTCAAGACCTGGTAAGGTTCTTCGCGTTGCTTCGAATTAAACCACATGCTCCACCGCTTGTGCGGGCCCCCGTCAATTCCTTTGAGTTTCAATCTTGCGATCGTACTCCCCAGGCGGAATGCTTAGTGCGTTAGCTGCGGCACCGAAGGGCGGAAACCCTCCAACACCTAGCATTCATCGTTTACAGCGTGGACTACCAGGGTATCTAATCCTGTTCGCTCCCCACGCTTTCGAACCTCAGCGTCAGTTACAGACCAGAGAGCCGCTTTCGCCACTGGTGTTCTTCCATATATCTACGCATTTCACCGCTACACATGGAGTTCCACTCTCCTCTTCTGCACTCAAGTCTTCCAGTTTCCAATGCACTTCTCCGGTTAAGCCGAAGGCTTTCACATCAGACTTAAAAGACCGCCTGCGTTCCCTTTACGCCCAATAAATCCGGACAACGCTTGCCACCTACGTATTACCGCGGCTGCTGGCACGTAGTTAGCCGTGACTTGCTGGTCAGATACCGTCAGCGTCATAGCAGTTACTCTATCACGTGTTCTTCTCTGACAACAGTATTTTACGATCCGAAGACCTTCTTCATACACGCGGCGTTGCTCCATCAGACTTGCGTCCATTGTGGAAGATTCCCTACTGCTGCCTCCCGTAGGAGTTTGGGCCGTGTCTCAGTCCCAATGTGGCCGATCAACCTCTCAGTTCGGCTACGTATCATCACCTTGGTAAGCCGTTACCTTACCAACTAGTTAATACGCCGCGGGCTCATCCAAAAGCGACAGCTGACGCCGTCTTTGCCCGGCCGACCATGCGGTCAGCCGGTTGATGCGGTATTAGCACCTGTTTCCAAGTGTTATCCCCCACTTTTGGGCAGATTGCCCACGTGTTACTCACCCGTTCGCCACTCGCACTTTGACCGCTGAGTGCAAGCACTCATTAGTCAAAGATTGCGTTCGACTTGCATGTATTAGGCACGCCGCCAGCGTTCGTCCTGAGCCAGGATCAAACTCTCATTTTAAAGTTTGTGACTCATAAATTTTACTAGCGAATTGACTTCGCAAATGTTGTTTGCACTTATCGTTAAGATAAGCGACCTCACACATTTGATTTGTCGAAACTTTGTTCAGTTTTCAAAGATCTACTAACAATTACAATTAGCTTTCTAAGTATACCATTGATTGTTTCCAAATGTCAACAACTTTTTTTAAATGAAGTTTTCTTTCAAAAACAAAGACAACTTTTAAAGTATACCGATTTATCTAAACAATGTCAAGATAAATTTTTGTTTTATTGAAAGTACCGGTAAAAAACAGCACCTGTCTTTCAAACAACAAATATAATCATACCAACCAGTTCGCCTGCCGTCAACACTTTTTTTAAATTATTTTGATCAACATTTAAATCACGAATTTTAACCTATCCAACCAACTAAAATGTTATATTTTACTTTAAAATACACTGTGAATAGTTGCATCGTTCGTATTAACGATTATAAAAATTATTTCTTACTCAGCTTTCAGCTTTAAGACATAATTTTTATCTAAAAAAGCTGTTTAATAAACAGAAATAACTTTCCTATTCATTAAGCAGCCATAAAAATTATTTAGTGATTTTTTCAACGCCATGCATATATGGGCGAAGAACTTCTGGGATCGTAACTGAGCCATCTTCATTTTGATAGTTTTCTAAAACAGCAGCTACTGTCCGACCTACTGCAAGTCCAGAACCGTTTAAAGTATGCACAAATCTTAATTTGCCATTTTCATCACGATACTGAATATGTGCTCGCCTTGCTTGAAAATCTTCAGTATTAGAACAACTCGAAATTTCACGATAAGTGTTTTGAGCAGGCATCCAAACCTCTAGATCATGTGTCATCGCAGCACTAAAGCCCATATCTCCAGTGGACAAAGTGATCACATGGTATGGTAAACCAAGTTTTTCCATAATACTGCCGGCATTAGCTGTCATTTTCTCCAATTCATCATATGAATCTTCTGGTTTGGTATACTTGACCATTTCAACCTTATTAAATTGATGCATCCGGATCAATCCACGAGTATCACGCCCAGCACTGCCTGCCTCTGAACGGAATGATGGACTTAAAGCTGTCACATAAACAGGCAACTTTTCAGCAGGAATCACTTCACCACGATAATAGTTAGTCAAAGGTACTTCGGCAGTAGGGATCATCGTCATATTTTGTCCCTGTATCTGATAAACATCTTCTTTAAACTTAGGAAATTGACCAGTTCCAAACATTGATTCATCATTAACGATGTATGGAGTGATCATTTCCGTATATCCTTCTTTTTCATGCTCATCCAGCATAAAATTATACAAAGCACGTTCTAATTTTGCACCTAAACCTTTATAGTAAACAAAACGTGCTCCTGAAACTTTGGCACCTCGTTCAAAATCTAAAATATCTAGTTCTTCACCAAGATCCCAATGGGCCTTTGGTTCGAAAGCAAATTTACGCGGTGTCCCCACCTTACGTAATTCAACGTTGGCACTCTCATCAGGACCAACAGGAATAGTTTCGTTAGGCAAGTTAGGCAAACGAGCTGCCATATCATTGACCACTTCAACAGCATGATTTGCTTGTTCATCTAATTCCTTGATTTTTTGTCCCACTTGGCGCATTTTCGCGATTGCATCCGAAGCATCTTCTTTATTACGTTTGGCCAAAGCTATCTGGCCCGAAACATCATTACGTTGACTCTTTAACTGTTCAGCTTGGCTCAATAATTCTCTACGCTTCTTATCTTCCGCTAATAAAGCATCGATCTCTTCAGGAGCAACTCCACGTGTCCCCAAACGGCGCTTGAATTCATCTGGATCCTGCCTGATCATTTTAACATCTAACATTACAATTCCTCCTTGATTTACCTGATCGTTCTTGATAAATAACCATTCACCAAGATTTTTTTGACGTTAAAAAAAGCAAGCCTTCCATCCCACTAATTGGGACGAAAGACTTGCTTTTCGCGGTACCACCCAAGTTCGAATATTAAATTCGCACTCTACAAAATAACGGTCTCCCGTGCAGCATTACCTGCCCATCGAAAAATACATTGGAATTTCAGCTTCACAGTTTCCACCAACCACTGTGTCTCTTTAATACCTACTTAAGATGTACCTTGACGTTTATTTATTTGATTAACTTAAATATAAGCGAAAGTTTGAAAAAGTTCAAGCTTTCTTAGCTTTTTTTTCGGCATTCATATCATGCGGTGTCAAATCAACTTCCTCTAACGGGATCAGTTTAGTCTTATGCTTGACTTTATAGTAAATATATAAAACTAAAAACAAGGGTACTGACATATATGAAAATAAAATTGCTTGCCAGTCAAAATCGGCAAAAGAATGCAGGTCTTGCCCAATGATCACCAGTATACATAAGACCAGCGCCAAAATTGGCCCAAGCGGGAACCATTTTGCATGATATTGCAACTCAGACAGATCATGTCCCTGGGCCTTAAATGCTCTTCTAAAACGGTAATGTGATAATGCTATCCCGACCCAAGCAATAAAACCGCTTAGTCCACTAGCACTAACAAGAAAATTATAAATATGATCTCCAAAAATACTTGTCGAAAATGTGATCAGCCCAACAGCGGCCGTTCCTATCAAAGCAGGCATTGGTATGCCGCGTGTATTGACCCGCTTAAAGATCTTCGGTGCATTACCTGAAACCCCTAAAGAAAACAACATTCTGGTTGAAGCATACATCCCTGAATTTGCAGCAGATAACACAGACGTTAAGATAACGGCATTCATGACCCCTGCTGCAGCAGCCAGTCCAGCACGACGAAAAACTAACGTAAATGGACTGATCGTAACATCGGCTGCATCAGAACCTAATAAATTAGGACTTGTATACGGGATTAAAGCCGCAATAACAAAAATTGACAGGATATAAAACAAGATGATCCGCCAAAAGACCTGCTTAACTGCCTTAGGAATACTTTCTCCCGGATTCTCAGATTCACCGGCAGTAATACCGATCAATTCCGTTCCTTGGAAAGAGAAACCAGCCACAACAAAGACTGAAAGTATTGACGGTATCCCGCCGACAAAAGGAGCCTTCTTGTAAACAAAGTTATCCAAGTAAGCAGCATGACCATCCATGATCCCAAAAATCGTTAAAAACCCGATCACCAAGAAAACTATGACCGTGACTACTTTGATCAAGGCCATCCAATACTCAGCCTCTCCAAAAGAATTAACTGATAAAGCATTGATAATGAAAATAAGTACTAAAACAACCAGACTAAAAGTCCAACTTGGAACATGCGGAAACCAAAACTTAAAAACCAATCCCACTGTCGAAATATCAACAGCGAGTGTGATCGCCCAGTTAAACCAATAATTCCAGCCCATCGCAAATCCCATTGCAGGATCTACGAACCGCCTTGCATATGTCGCAAAAGAACCAGTCACTGGTAAATAGGTTGCCATTTCACCTAAAGATGTCATCAAAAAATACACCATCAGACCGATACCGGCATATGCAAGCAAAGCACCGCCGGGGCCGGCCGTTGAGATCGCCGAACCACTGGCAACAAATAAACCAGTCCCAATACTACCACCTAAAGCAATCATCGAAACATGTCTTGTTTTCAATGACCTTTTAATTCCATTAGCTCCTTCTTTTGGTTCAGTTGTCTGCTGACCATCATGACCCTTTGAAACATCCTGTTCCATCAAAATAGTTCCCTCCAAATAAAATTTTTCATTCGAAGAGGCGACCAAGAAAATAATAAAATAACAAAAAGGCGCGGTTTTCATAATCGAAAACCGCGCCACCCGATATCCTATCAATAATCATCCCGTAAAAACGGCAAATAACATCTCGATAGCGCCCCGTGGAAGTATTCCTCCACGACAGTTCCCAGCATCTTATGCAGGGCCCCAGCTACCAGCGCGGAAAATCACTGGTACCTTCGGCAGGCTCCCCTTTCACATGACCTCCGTCTTTTTCCCAACTAAGTCATCTTACTATTGAAACCCGCGACCTCTTTTCGATATTGCATATTATAAGACTAAAAATGTTTAAATAACAAATAAAATATTTTAGGTATTATACTGATTTTGCATTTTTGAACTACATTATTGGCTGCTAAACACCATGAAATCAACTTAAGATTCAGAATGTCTGATTTCAGAATCCATTTTACTCAATTCAAAATTATGTTGCATAAATTCTTGATCTTCAAGAGGGAAATGTTGTTCCACACTAGCAAAAGGCTGAATAG
Organism: Ligilactobacillus acidipiscis; assembly: GCF_900116935.1. Taxonomy (NCBI): domain Bacteria; kingdom Bacillati; phylum Bacillota; class Bacilli; order Lactobacillales; family Lactobacillaceae; genus Ligilactobacillus; species Ligilactobacillus acidipiscis. The sequence continues at coordinate 778,302 of NZ_LT630287.1, read as the reverse complement.
CCAATGATCCTTCACTGACTGTGAAGTCAAGCAAATGTCCACCCATCGTTTTGTTATCATTCAAATAATGCAAGTGAAAGCCGGCCGAAGCCATGCCTTGGAAAAGTTCAGGTGAAAAATACCCGATCACGGTCCCTTGACTATTATCCTCCTCAAAAATCGCCTGCTTATCTGCAACTTCTGCCAAAGTTGGATAAGGTCGTTTTTGTGCAGCTACGGCTCGTGTTTTAACATGGGAAAAGTTGCCCGTGATCTTCACAGCGAAAAAGACATTTTCTAATGCATTTTTATGAAATATTTTTTCGCCTAAGTCAGCCTCGTTAAGGTCATTGACTTTGATTTTTTCTGCATTTTTATCGTCAAAATGCACAGTCGCAAATGGGACCATGGTTTCGTCAGGCAAAATAGCGATTTTACCATCACTTTTGACCAAATATGGCGTCCCTTCCAAAACGACCATCTCTCCGCCTAACCCTGTGGCTGTCCCAATACCCGTATCTCCATTTTTTAAGAGCTTGCCGATAGGAAAAGTCCCTTCAAACAAACCTGGAACCAATGTGGCTAATGTGCCATGTTGATATAATTTGGAATAATTTTTTACCAAAATAAATCCCCCTCTTAAAACTGTTTATAACCTGTTAAATGTTTTCTCCAGACTAACGTAATTGATCGTCCAATAACTGCTTACCAAGTTCTTGGTTAAAACTATAGTCGACTGGAATGTCAACCACAACTGGACCGTCTGTCTTAAAGGCCTGATCTAGTACTTTGCTTAAATCAGCCGCTTTATTGACCCTTAATCCAGCCGCACCAAAACTTTCAGCATATTTGACAAAGTTTACCGGCCCGAATTTGACAGCGGCAGAAGTGCCATACTTCATTTCTTCTTGGAATTTTACCATGTCATAATTACCATCGTTCCAGATGATATGCACAATATTTAAATGCAACCGAACCGCTGTTTCAAGATCTTGGGCGGAAAACAAGAAACCACCATCGCCAGAAACTGAAACGATCTTAGTTTCGGGACGAACTAAAGCTGCTGAGATAGCCCATGGCAATGCGACTCCTAAAGTCTGCATCCCATTACTGAAGAGTAAATGACGCGGATTGTAACTGCGGAAATGTCTTGCCATCCAGATATAGAAACTCCCGACATCAACAGTGACCGTCATTTCATCCGAGACCCGCGCTTGTAAAGCATGGATCACAGAGAGCGGATGGGAGCGTACTTGCCCGTCCTCTAATGCTGGCGGCTCATCTCTTAACTTCAATTGGTCACGTAATTTTGCCAAGAAAGGCAGAGACTGTTCAGGTAAATTAAAGCCTTTCATGTATGGTAATAAAAACTCCAAAGTCTGTGAAATGTCGCCGACCAACTCCCGTTGCGGTTGGAAGTTTTTATCCAATTGTGCACGCATCGAATCTATCACAACGATACTTCTATCAGGATTGGTATTCCAGTTACGCGGTTCATACTCGACTGGGTCATATCCGATCGCTATCACAAGATCACTTTCTTTAAGAAGTTTATCCCCTGGCTGGTTGCGGAATAGACCTACTCGGCCAAAAAAGTCGTCTTCTAGTTCACGTGAAATGATCCCAGCGCCCTGGAAAGTTTCTACGACTGGCAAATGAGTATCACGCACTAAGTTGCGGATCGCATCGGTGGTACGTGGGTCTGAAGCGCGCATCCCCACCAACAGGACCGGTAATTTAGCTTTTTTGATCCGCGCAGCTAACAATGTTGATTCGATCGGGCTGGCAGGTCCTAAGATCGGTGAAGGGATCGGTGCCAAAACATCAGTCTTCACTTCACTATCCGTCACATCTTGTGGGATCGAAACAAAGCTTGCCCCCTGTTTAGATGCTTCTGCTTCTTGATAAGCATTAGCGATAACTTCCGAAATATTATCCGGGTCTTGAACTTCAGCATCATACTTAGTAATACCCGTAAATACAGAAGTATTATCCATACTTTGATGAGTCTGACGCAAAAGGTCAGTTCTTTGCACCTGTCCAGACAAAGCTAAGACCGGGTCACCTTCTGTAGTCGCTGTTGCCAAACCCGTAGCTAAATTAGACGCCCCTGGTCCTGAAGTAGTGATCACAACACCAGGATGTCCAGTGATCCGTCCAATCCCTGCCGCCATAAAAGCAGCATTTTGTTCGTGTCGTGTCAAAACAAATTGCGGTGCATTTTTATCAGTCGGATGATCAAGCTTTTCAAAGATACGGTCAATTTTCGCACCAGGTATTCCAAAAACATACTTAACATCATGGTTGATCAAACTATCAACCACTGCATCAGCACCATAATACTTCTTGTTTTTATCTTTCTTGTCTGTCATTTTCATACTCCTTTTATTGCTTAAAATATTTAGGTTCGATCCTGCAAAATTTAATTCAATTTATTGATATCTTCTTCAGTCAAATTATTCCAATCAACCAAAGGTATCTGATCGACCTTAAAGGTCTGCCATAAAATATCTTGGACAGTCACATTTTCAATATAATCAGACCACCGCCGATCAGCTTTATGGAAAACATCCGTGATCGCACTATCAGCCTGAGTAGCTATTGAAGGAAAGTCCTTAAAGGCTCGCACAAAAAAACCAAGATCAGGGAAAGTGTCGACCTGTCCTTCAGTCGCATGATAAACCTCCAATAACGTAATATCTTCCGGTTCTTTCGCTAATGAAAAACCACCGCTGTTTCCAGAAACAGATGTGATCAAACCACCCACCACAAGTTTGCGCATAATTTTATGCAAGTAAGTAGCAGATCCGCCTAAAGTTTCATTAATGACGCCCGAAGAAACTGGAATGTCCCTTTTTTGTGTGGCCAGTAAAGCAACGATACATGCGGCTTGCTCAAAACCTTTCGTCAATTGCATTATCTCAAAACCTTTCTTCCTTTTGAACTAACATCTTAACATAAAACAACTCCAAGATTTTTTTGTTCGATTGAAAAACATCAAAAACCTCTCTATCCCCCTGAAATTTAAAACCATTTTTTTGCAAGACTTTCTGAGATGCTAAATTATCTGCATATACTCGTGCCTGTAAGAAACTAGTTTTTTTACTTCTTTCCAACTTGCACAACGCAGCTAAAGCTTCAGTCATGAAGCCCTGTCCCCAAAAATCTTGATTTAAAGCATATCCAACTTCCCGGCCATTTTTTTCAACTAGCCCATCGGCTTTGATGATTTCAAAAGCGCCAATATTACCGATCACTTTAGCTGAGCTTTTTTCTTCCAGTGCTAAAACCCCATCGCGGAAAAGAACTCTTTCAAAAGAAAAGGCATCCCTTTTTGTGCGCAAAGGAGTAAAATTAGCTCGTTTTGCCACCTGTTCTTGCGAACCATACTCCAATACATCTTGCCAATCTTTTTTTTGAAATTGGCGCAGTATCAATCTTCGAGTTTCCATCATACTTAGCTCCTTTTGTTTCCAAGAAAGTTGGCTTTGTTCACAAAACTAGTTAAAATGTTGACTGGCATTTTATTTGTCATGCTTATTTTTATTCTTTTTCCTAGGATCTTCAAATGTATATGTTGATTTAGTACGTCGTTGTGGCATCGCTGCGATAATAAATGCTATTAGATCACCACCTGGAATAAAGAGCAAAAGTGCAAGGTAACCAGGCAATTCAATATCATGCAGACGTCTAACTTCTGCCGTTAATAGCGCAACGTAGAAAAACGCTATCCAAGCTGCAACACCAAGTAGATAAATATTTTCTACTGAACCTGACCCCATAGAAGCGAACAAGGAAGCAAGCAAGCTGATCATGATCCCAGCTGGGATCGACAATAAAAACGTTCCTAACAGCCCATACCAAAAATCAGCACGTCCCATCCTTTTGTTAACATTGATCCAATCTTTTAGAAACAGTCTCGTTGAAGGAACAATACCTGGCCGTAATGATTCATTTTTGCCCAAGACATGAACCTCTATGCCTTCTTTTTCAGCCATCTTGATAAACTCTTTTAATTTTTTGGGATCGCTGATGTCGATCGTCGGGACCTCCTGTTTTTCTTTTTTTTCTGCGATTTTTTCTTTCTTTTCAGCAGGTTCGTCCAAATTTTTTAATAAAATTTCTGCCTGATCTTGGCCGCAATAGTAGCAATAGTTGGAAGAGACCGGGATTTCTTTGTCACACCGCTTGCACTTTTTCATCTCAACTTCACTTGAGCCGACTTCTTGCTTAGTTCCACAAAACGAACAACGCTCTTCTTTTAATTCATTTAATTCATTCTTTTTTCCACACTTTTGGCAATAAAACATTGCTAATTTTGACATCCTTTCTACAGCGTGTTCCGATCAAAAAATTTATCTAGCAATAACCATGTGCTTATTCATTACAAGATCAGAGGTAAACAAATCATTTAAATCATGCAATACTTTCACATTATATCATGTTTAGTAAAGAGCTTAGTTGCTAAAATATGTAGTCTAGCCGTAAATACTTAATAATTATTCTGTCAAAGTAAAACCATTTTTAAATTTTACCAAATATGCAGTATAATACCTTGTATGTTAACATTTAAGAATTTATGCTATCCTGAATTATTCATACTTTTCCCTTAAGGACTACTTTTTGTTGTTGTCATGCTAGTTCGCATCTTTTTCGTTTTTCACCTGTTGGGTGTACAAAAAGAGCACATCCTGTGCTATTGTAAAGTCGATGAAAACCACAAAGAACAGGAGTGCTCCTTATGTCAACTTTACATCATGAAAAACTTTTATTCAATAACCAGATCAACATTTCTAATGACGGTGGTGAGTTAGCGAACGATGCCGGAACTTTATTAATTGCTGAATTTCTGCACCAAATTCACTTTGACCAGCTCTTAGAAGATAACTTGCATTTTAAAGATGACCGTAAATATTGTACCTTTCCCTTGAACAATTTATTTAAGCAGTTGCTGTTGCAATTGCTGGCAGGATACTGCCAAGATCAGTCGGCTAATACCTTGTCACACGCCGTTGATTTTAAGCTGGTCTTGTCTCAAGCGGTCGCTTCCCAGCCGACACTTTCACGCTTTATCAATCACATTTCAGCGTCTGGGCTCTTTTCAGTCAAATCATTGCTCGGCTCGGTAGCTCACTTTGTTCTTGGGCAGCTAAATCAACATCAGCTGATCCTTGATCTAGATTCGACACATGCCGATACGTTTGGTGACCAAGAAAAGAGTGCTTATAACGGTCACTACCAGACCAACGGTTATCATCCTTTACTAGCCTTTGATGCTTTATCGGGCTGCTTGTTGAATGCTCAATTACGCCCCGGCAATCTACTTCCCAAGGTGCGACTAAATTTTTATTACGGAGCTTACGGGCCTATGACGGATCTTCCCTGGATGTCTTAGTGCGAGGAGATTCTGGTTTCGCAGCTCCAGGGATCTACCATGCGTGTGATAAAAAGCAGGCTAAGTTCGTGATTCGTTTAAAAGCGAACTACCAGCTCCAAAGTCGGGCTGAAAACCTGATCCAAGTGGGTGACCAGGACTTCACCGAAGCTGAAGTCCAATGGCATGTCCTGCGAGACTATTGTCCTCAAAGTTGGTCACGACCTTATCGTGTGATTATTAAATCAACGCGGCCGGCGGGCAACTTTCTGTTTGACCATGAGTTTATCGTGACCAACTTGGAAGAATTAAGCGGTCCACAAGTCTTTGCCCTCTATCACCAACGCGGTTCCATGGAAGACTTGATCAAAGAAGTTAAACGTGGCTTTCACTTTGATAAAACGGACAGTTCTAGTTTTGAGGCCAATGAGTTCCGGATGCTGGTAGCTGGGGTCGCTTATAATATACTGCAAGCCATGAAGAACTTAGTTTTACCAACAAAGCTTAAACACGCTCAGGTCGGGACGATCCGTTTTAAATTACTCCATGTGGCAGCTAAGGTCACGCACCATGCGCGTCAAGTCTGGGTCCATTTATCTCAGACCAATGTGTTCGATAAATTATTTTGGCAGACACTGTTCAAGATTCAAAATCTAAAAATATATCCGCTGTGAACTCACAAAATAAAAAATGTTTTTCTTAGGGAAAGGGTGAAGTCTGTCCTTTTTTAAACAGTCCGACAACAAAACTAACAAAAAGCTGCTTTTTTTACACACTAAAGTAACTTTGCACAAAGTTTTAACTGCAACGAAAAGTATGAATAATTCAGGGCTATTCAAGTTAGCAACATTTTTCCTGTAGCTAACTGTCTTAAATACATACAAGGTCCTGAACTTTGAGAAATTAACTGTGATCAAAGGCCATTTTCAGTGTGGGTGAACAGTGTTTTTTCTTTGGCTTTGTAATTTTCAGGAGGATTTTTTATGCCACAACGCAGATCGCAATATACTCAAGCCGACTCTTCATTTAGAGATGAAGAAATGCAAACTGATGAACCCTTGCAAAGAAGACATCAGACGCCTCATCACCGTTTAAAGGGCTGTTTTTTTTGGTTCCTATTATTTTTTGTGGTCGTTTTGTTAGCTGGTGGTCACTACATTTATCAGAAATATCGAACGGCTCACTCCACGATCAATACGATCCACAAAGAAACCGGCGTCCAAAAAGCCCGAGACACACAAGCCGCTCTCAAACAAGGTCGACCTATCTCGTTTTTGTTGATGGGAACTGACACTGGGGCTTTAGGGAGGACATATAAGGGGCGAACTGATACTTTAGTCTTAGCAGTTTTAAATCCTAAGAGTGAAGCAATGACTTTGGTCAGTCTCCCGCGCGACACCAAAGTAGCAGTTTATGGGCACGAAAGTGATTATCCTGCCAAACTAAACGCAGCTTATGCTTATGACGGTTCTGCATCGGCTGTCCGAACAGTGCAAAAATACTTAAACGTGCCGATCGATTATTACGCTACGATCAACATGGGCGGACTCGAAAACTTGATCAATGCAGTCGGCGGAGTAGATGTTTCTCCTACTTTAACATTTTCTTATGCCGGTTACTCATTTACAAAAGGTCAAAAAACACATATGAATGGAAAAAAAGCACTAGCATATGTCAGAATGCGTTATTCTGATCCACAAGGCGACTATGGACGACAGGAACGTCAGCGTCAAGTCTTAATGTCTGTCGCGATGGAAGCCACTCAAGTTGAGAATCTTTTAAATGAAAAATTTTTGAACACTGTTTCTAAACAAATGACAACTGACCTGAGTTTTAATGATATGTTACTGTTAGCCGCAAAATACCGTAAGGCAACTCATCATATGAATTCAACTCACTTACAAGGCCAATCAAGCATGATCTCTGGTCAATCATTTGAAGTTCCAGATGAAAGTGAAAAGCAGCGTATTACCGATCTGCTCAGAAAAGCGCTTGATTTGTCTCCAGACCAAACAGGGAGCACTTTAAGTTCCAGTGACGAAATAAATGTCAATTAAAATAATAAACAAATAAGGAGCTTCGTTAACAAGCAAAGCCACATTCCCCTCAAATTAAAAAATTGCTGGGACTGTAACTTTACAAAAAAACGAAGCCCTTCTTTTTGCAGACACAAAAAAAGCAAGCTCACAAAGGCTTGCTTTAATGGTTCTATACTTTTTCCTGTTGATAGCTTACTTAACATGGTAATCTATTAGCAGGATTTTTTAGTGCAAAATAAAAAAGGCCCATAAGCCTCGCACCTAAAAAATCCACCCACTACAGTATCATTTTTAAAGGACGTGAAAACTTATGGACCCTGTAGATAATAATATAAAATTTGCGCTCAGTATTAAAGACCCAAATGTGGTTTTTTACAAATATAACTATCAAGTGATTAAAGCTAAGCGCGCAAAAGTATATATAGCCACGGTTAAGTTCGACCAGAAACATTGCGCTAACTGTGGCTTTTGCGAGCTAATTCATAATGGACACTACGTATCACGCGTGACCTATCTGGCAGCGAATGCGAGTGAACCAGTTTATTTAGAACTCCATAAAGAACGCGTCATTTGTCGTAATTGTAAAGCGTCGTTTATGGCTACTTCTGATGTGGTAGACAAGTACTGTTGTATCTCCCGAGCCACGCGTCAGAAAGTGTTTATGAGTCTACAAGACGACCGCACTCAAGCTAGCATTGCGATCGATGCCGGCATATCAGCTAGCACTGTCTGTCGTTACTTAGACAACTATGATGACTTATTTCGCAGAAATCTTAACTATCTACCGGTTCATCTCGCCATGGATGAATTTAGAGGAATTGGTGGTCGGCTCCATTTCATCTGTATTAATGGCGCTGGTGAGCACGAAATTCAACAAATTCTGCCAGACCGATTCAAGCAAAGTATTACTGATTATTTTAAACAATTTCCAGCAAGTGTTCGAGCACGTGTCAAAACAGTTACCGTAGATCTAAATAGTTACTATCAAGACATTGCCAAGGCAATGTTTCCGCAGGCAAAAATTGTGATCGACCGCTTTCACATCGTTGCAATGATGACTCGAGCTTTTAATCAAACTCGGGTGCAAACCATGAAAAAGTACAATAAAAGATCCTATGAATATCGCACGTTAAAGTTCGCCTGGCGGCTTTATTTGAAGTATGCCGGAAATCTAGATGAGGAACATGTCTTTTATGACCGACACCTGCGAAAACAACTCACACAACTAGAACGTGTAGAACAAGGACTGACAATTAACGAAGAACTTAAAGCATCGTACGAGTCGATGCAAAGCATCATGGAAAACCTTAAGAATCAAGACAAAGACAAGCTTGTGGAAGATCTATATACAAATCAAAATATAAGTCCCTACATGAAAGCAGTGTTTCAAACGTTCAAAAAGAACTTAGTGGTTGTACTCAACGCCAGTGAATCGGACTATACGAATGGCCCAGTCGAAGGCATGAATCGAATGATTAAACAAATTCAACGCACAGCATTTGGATTCCGTAATTACCATCATATGATTTCACGTATTAAGTTACGGCAAATGAGAACAAAACCAATGAAAAAAACAGAGTTGAAAGTCGCATGACTTTCAACTCTGTAAAAGCTATTCATCAACAGGATTTGACAAAGAGCCGCTTTAATTTTAATTTTTAATTAGTCTTTAACAACGTTAGCTGCTTGTGGGCCACGGTCGCTGTCTTCAACATCAAAGGTTACATGTTGACCTTCGTCCAAAGTCTTGAAGCCGTCGCCTTGGACAGCTGAGAAATGTACGAATACATCGCTGCCGTCTTCGCGTGTGATAAAGCCATAACCCTTGTCTGCATTAAACCATTTTACTGTTCCTTGTTCCATTATAATGGATCCTCCTTGTTGCGCCTTTCGGCACGTATATTGTAATTCTAGTCGGCGCTTTATGGAGGAAATCGTGAAACATCCTTACCAAAAAAACCTATTCAAACTACATAAAGAATTATAACACAGACTAATAATAATTGATACAGCTAATTTCAACTAATTTACAAAAATATAATGAGCCGCATTGTAACTGATGCTGACTTCTTTTCCTGTATCAACAAGTTTGACCTTGATTGGGCCTTCAAAGGGAACATGCTCCACAACAGTAAACTTATCACCGATGTTTAGTTTGATTTCACCAAGATACGTCAATAACTCATGATTATCAACGAAACGGTCGACAACTTTTGTTGAGCCTATTTCTGCATCAGCTAACAAATCATAACTTTCTTCGGCATAATCGCCATCGATACTTGGGATCATTCCCCCATGCGGACAGTTCTTGGGGTGTCCCAAAAAGTCATCTAAATGCTTTACTAAGTTATCACTAGTCGCATGTTCCAAGACTTCTGCATCATCATGAACATCTTGCAGCTTGTAATTTAATTTATCAACTAAAAACGTTTCCCATAAACGGTGACGCCGAATCAAATTTTCAGCAACCTCGATCCCATCAGCAGTTAGTGAGATCCCTGCGTATGGTGTATGGATCACTAATCCTTCACTGACTAATTTAGTAACCATTTCTGTGACCGAACCAGCTGCCACGTTTAGGCTTAGCGAAATCTGTTTGTTGCTGACCTTACGCTGTTTGCCACCAAGTTCAAATATAATTTTTAAATAATCCTCTTTTTTAGGGGTCAAATTATTCACCTCATGTATTAATTTACCGATTCCACCTGGCCAAAAGATTCACTGACTTTTTTCATTGCGCAAATATTTGAGCGTGGCAGCGAGATCTTGGGGCAAGCGGCTTTCATATTTTAATTTTTTATTAGTAAACGGATCAACAAAGACTAACTTTGCCGCGTGTAAAGCTTGCCTTCTCATTCCAAATTCATCACACTGTCCACCATAAAGTTCATCACCCACTAATGGATGACCCAGATAACTAAAATGGGCACGGATCTGGTGGGTTCGTCCGGTATGAAGCTGAACTTCCACAAGTGTTGCAAGAGAGCCAAAATTTTCTAAGACCCAGTATTCAGTTCTGGCTGACTTTCCTGCCTCATTAACCTCTTGGGCAAAGCTGCCAGCAGACTGACGCAAAGGAAGGTCTATCAGATCATGCTGTTTTTCAACGTGCCCTTCAACCAGTGCCACATATTTCTTAACAACACTATGATCTTCCATTTGCTTATTGATCAATCCCTGTGCAAAGCGGTGTTTAGCAACTAAAGTTAACCCACTTGTAAACCTATCCAAACGAGTTAAAACGTGAGGTACTAGGTCCTTGGCATTTTGACTAAGCAAATATCCCTTGACTCGATTGACCAAAGTATCACTACGATCATTTGGCCCAGGCACACTATTTAAGCCAGCCTGTTTATCGATCACCAGCCAATTTGTATCTTCATACAACACATTCAACTGACCATCACTAGGTGGGACCCCAGGATCAGATTTTTCTGGGGCTAATATTAAAGTTACAGCACATGGATTTATCAACAAATGACCTAATCTTTGACTTCGATGATCTACCAATACTTTTCCCTGATCATGTTTGATCGTCCTAAACATGCGATGACTTACCCCATGTCGCGACAAGAATGTCTTAACAGTTTCTTCGCCTTGATCATCTTTTTGCCATGTAAATCTCATGAACTAGTCCCTTTCGCTTCAAATGTTATTGCTAAATCGCTTATTGAACGAACCGATTTGAAAGCATTACCCTTTATTATAGCAGAATTTTGATAATTTCAACTACTTCATCTCAAATCAAAAATTATTTTTCCGAATAAGTCTCCCCACTAAAGCAACACCTAACAAGAATATGCCAATATATCCATATAGTCTGGCATAATGGTCGAAAGTTGAGATCACGGCCGTCCCATAATCAACTATAAATGACCGATACATTCCAACTGAAGCAGCAAAATTATCGACCATGCCGCTGACTTTAGTTAACTCCACCAACAACCACACTAGCAAACCCACTAAAAGGAATGCGATCCCCATATAATGTGAAAACCTGAAAAAGGACCTTGTTTGAATAAGTAGTAACACCGCCAAAATGAGACTTAAAATTATCCCCCATAAATACATATTTTGAAAAATATGTTGTGCTTTTTGCAAAAAACTGCTGCCTTTTTGTAACAAAGAATTATTGATTTGATTATTTATTGCCGTTTCAACTTGGGCAACAAAGTTACTTTTATAACTCAAAAAATCTTCAGACTGTGTCGAAACTCCCTGCTTACGTGCCTGGGTCATAAAATTATCTGTTATCTGACCAACTATTTTAGATGGCGCCAATAATTCATTTTGCCCTGCATACACGTTATTGATCGCTTCGTTCAGGTCTTCTTTGACCTGCTTTTTTGTAACAAAATCGCCATCTAATCGAAATCCTGCATCCGAAGTAATAAACGAGTTTACAGAAGCAGACAATCCCTTGTGCAAAGCAGAGACATTCTCAGTGGTCACCAATTCTTTTGTGGTAAAGCTCTTGTCTAGAAAAGAATTCTTGGCTATTATCCCCAGTAAGCTACACATCAATGTCACCGACAAGAAGAATGTGATCAGCTGACTAAGACCATATGAAGGCGGTTTATTTTGAACAAAATGTTGGCCTCCTCCCCGTCGCAGTTCTTCTTTTTGCTGAGCCATTTTACCACTTCCTTTTGTTAAATTTACCTGGCTTTATCATAGCATAGGCTGAAGTAAGAATTAAAATATACACCCTTTGCAAATTAAAGATTATCATAATTTGTACAGTATTTTATCTCACTTTACTAACATAAGTTATAATATATCCTGAATATTCAGAAAGGAACTATTTATGTCAAAATATGCACACCCTTACTCCAGATCAATACTAGGCAGTGCTTCACTTTTTCTGTTCATTTTATGGACTATCTTGATAAAACATCATGCATCTTTCATCACTGCCGTTGATCAAGGAGCAATCAATTTATTGCATCCATTGATCGATCCGACAAATACAAGGATCATTAGCAGTATTTCAAATTTAGCCAGTCCCATTATGATGACAGTTTATGCTTTGGCCATTGCAGCGTATCTAGGACACAAACAACAATTTCGAACGGGGCTTAATTTTCTGATTTTATTTAGCGCATTTAATTTGTTGAATCACGTTGTTAAGTCCTTGATCGAACGTCCACGTCCCTTGCATCGTCTGGTTTCGATCGGCGGTTTCAGTTTTCCTAGTGGTCACACGTTCGCAACGATCATACTTGTCTATTCGATCACGGCTCTAACAAAACGATTCGATTTTTCTCGAAAAAGTCAAATCACAATCGCTATTATCGGATGGTTGCTGATCTTATTGGTTGCCTTTACGCGGATATTCTTACACGTCCATTTTTTCAGCGATACTATCGGCAGCCTCTTGTTAGCAACAGCCAGTTGGCAATTATTCACTGCAACCAGTGAACTTTTTAGAAAACACAAGAAACTATCTACTTAAAGATAAAAAAATACCAGGAAAGTTTTCTTAACATGGGGATGATACAGCCCCAATAAACTTTCTTGGTATTTTTTTGTCACATTAAATTAAATAAACATTGATGTTTTATGTTACACCTATTTAAGACATTTCAAATAGTAAAAATTTACAACTACTTATGCCTTACTACTATATTAGTTGATCTACAAGATGTAAAAAGTCCACTAATGGACAAGCGCTCTTTTTGCTTGCTCCACTCTATTATTTGAATATTTCCTTTAGCCAATTTTCAAATAGTTTAGGCCAGACTGCCACGGCCTGTGACCTTTGTTCACTGTCTTTGGGTGCCGTTTCCTCGTTAGCTAAACTCATACCATGTGTTCCATGTGCAAAAATATGCACTTCACAATTGACCCCTACTCTCTTCAAGGATTTTACATAAGACAAGGTATTTTCAACAGGAACTACCGCATCATCATACACAGTCCAAATAAAAGCAGGCGGTGTTTGGTCTGAAACTTGTTTTTCTAATGAAACATCAAGCAGATCTTCTGCAGAAGCTTCATCACCTAATAAAGCTTTAAACGAATCTTCGTGGGCAAAGGCTCCGGTCGTGATCACCGGATAAGCAAGCGCCAATGCATTAGGCTTAATTTCTTCTGCAATGAACCCAGCAGAGGTCAACAATGGCTGATCCCATTTTGTAGCCAAATTAGCTGCTAAATGTCCACCCGCTGAAAAACCGAGGACAATGATTTTTTGCGGATCTACATAAAAATCAGCTGCTTTATCCCGAATAAATTTAACTGCTGTTGCTAATTCAAATAAAGCCGTTGGATAATGTGCTGGCGCACAAGAATAGCGCAAAACAAATACCTGACAGCCTAATGAATTCATTTCGACAGCGATCGGTTCCGCTTCTTTATCAGATGTAAAACGGTAACCGCCGCCCGGGCAGATCAGCACGGCGGGTCTGGTCCTCTCTAAATCAATTTCAGGACTATTATCTAAAATATAGCCAGTCAGAGTTGCTTTTTTTGATAATGAAGTCAAAATTTTTTCAGTAAAGTATTTCAAACTTCCTCCTTACCTATAGAACAAAATTTAAGCAAACGTTTACTTCTAACCATCAGTATACCAACTTAAAAATACTTTTAAAAGAATAAAAAAATAGACCATCTCTTTCAGATAGTCTTTCACTTATTCAAATTAAATGGGTACAACTAATGATAAAACTGCCACCGCGATCAAACCAACTACAACTGATAATCCCATTGACCGTGAATAATAAGCCACAGCCATAACGATCACAGATGCAATGATTTTTGCAACACTGTCAAAGCCAATAAAACTATATGTTTCAGTGTTCATAAACACATCTTTAACTACCAATGCCGTAAATAAAGAAATAGGCACATACTTCATCCACTCGTTAAACCAATTCGGTATCTGCCTGCTGGAAAAGATCCTCATTGGAAAATAACGCGGTACAAAAGCAACCAACATCGATAGCATGATCAAGATAAAATGATTCAAATTAGTAGTTACGCTCATAATCTATTCTCCCGATTTACTGATTTCCTTGCGTCCAGCATTAGGCTTTACTTTTTTCAATAAAAAGCCTCTATTTTTGCCTTTCTTCACTAACCGATCCTCTAATGCAAAACCGATCAAGGAAGCAAGTAAAGTTGCCACAACCAGTCCCATCGTGCTCTTTAACCACATCATAGATAAAACGGCCAGCACACCTGAAACGATACTGATCACAATGGTCAACCGATTCTTGACCTGCATTACGATCATATAAATAAACAAGGCTGTCAGTGCGTAATCAACGATCGTCAAGTTAACGGAAATAAATCCTCCGGCCAAGCTGCCGATCAAATTAGACACTGTCCAAAATAGTAATGAGAGATGCTCGACTAATAAAGCATTTTGCGGCGACCAAGTCTTATCAGTCGCAAACTTTAAATAATTCACCGCATAGTTTTCATCGTTCATTGATGCTGCAAATATCAGCAAGAATTTTTTGCTCGTTCCACGAACATATTGGGATAGACTCGACCCCAACAACGCATATCTCATCTCCAAAAACAACAACATCAGTAAGATAGTTTGCATCGGAGCATGGATCGTCAACATGGAAGCGATCATAAATTGAGCCCCACCAGAAAAGACCAGTAAGGAAACCAAAGCTGTCATTAAAAAGTTGAAACCAGCCGCATGTAACAAAACACCGCATGCCAAACCGATCGGTATGTAACTCATGCACAACGGTAACGCGATCTGGAAAACTTCCTTACGACGTGTATCGGATTTTTTCACAGGTATGCCTCCAAAAATTCCAAATATCAAATATAAAGATTCATCGTAAATTATAACATAGGAACAATCACTATTTACAACTTTTTTCAATGAAAAAGTCCATTTTACTACCATATCGGTCAGATTTTTACTATTTGCTCATAAACTCATAATTTCAAATTAATAAAAAGACCATATCTTTAAAACCAAAGATATAGTCCTTTTCATTTAGAATAAGCCCTTAACAGCACGCCATCCGATCACGAAAATATTCGCCTTTTTGTCTGCTTGGCTAGCAACAGCCTGTGTTTTAAAGCCGTTACTACCATTGACAAATGGTGTTTCTTGTCCTTTGACCGTTAATTTATAACTACCAACTTTTTGACCTTTTTTGATCGGTGCTTCTAAACCGTTCTTTTTATATAGCTTTTTGTTACCTGAAACTTTACCGGTAACAGAATCAACATCTACCCCTTTTTCTAACCAGATATGAGTACACTTGCTGGTTTTAGTTGGAATAGTCAGATCTTTACCATGATAAACAGGTAATTGTGAATCCTTTTTAAAGTTCAAACCAGACTTCACGTTAGTGTAAGTATAATTATTATAGACATATGACATCAATTTTTGTGTTTCTTCAAAGCGAGCTGTGTCTTGATCATTTTGATGACGAGCACCCATTACAACTGTAATAACGCGGTGTCCATCTTTATGAACCGTCGCTGCAAAGTTGGCACCGGCAGTATCAGAAGTTCCTGTTTTGAGTCCATCGACCGGCAAAGCAGAATAAGATTTAGTTAATCCCTTGAGCATCCAATTCCAGTTTGGCATATCAGTCTTAGTGTCGCCATTGTCGAATTTGGCTTCTTTGATACTTGTCGTCTTTAAGACTTCCGGATGATCCTGTATTAATTTTTGTGATAGCAGCGCCACATCATTGGCTGACATTTTGTTAGTTGCTGAATCCGGTGCACCCTTATACTTATCTTGTTCAACGTCGCCGTTATTTAAACCATTTGCTGTATAAAACTCTGCGTCTTTGATGCCCATCTTTTTAGCTTCGGCACGCATCATATCAATAAATTTCTGTTGTGTACCGCCGATCTGATCAGCTAAAGCCATTGCGGCACCATTAGCTGAGTATATCACTGTTGCTCGATAGAGATCGCGAACAGTATACTCATGATCAGCTTTCAAAGGAACATTAGAATAATTTGTATTCTGGCTGACTTTAACAGCGCCTGCTGAAGGAGAGATTTTTTGATCCCAACTCAACTTTTTATTATCAATTGCGTCTAATACCAAATAAAGTGTCATCAATTTACTCATTGAAGCAGTTTCTCTTTTTTCATTGGCATTCTTAGCATACAAAACCTGACCCGTTTTGGCATCGATCGCAATCGCAGACTTCACGTTTAAATTAACATCGCCTGTTTTTAAATTATTCGTTGTATTTGCAGAAACCTGTGTGGCTGAAGATGTCACATATACTCCGGCACCAAAAAGTGCAAGTCCTGTCGCAACACCTGCGACAGCTTTTTTTAATTGACTAAAAGTTTTCATAATTTCAAATGGTCCCTCTCGCTAACATTATTATTTTTACATACTTATTAACTTTGACACAAACTTTCATAGATTGCAATAACCAATGAAAACTCACTGTGAAAAACATGTTATTGGTTCGCGTTGTAACGCTATTTTTTCATAATTAAACATAGCTTCACAATAAACAAACCAGCAGACAAGTAAAATGATCTGCTGATTTGCATCTTTTGTGAAAAACAACCACATGGATCCAGGCGAAAAAGAAAAGCAGTAATTATCTTTCTTTATGCTTGCACTACATTTTCTGGCGCTTTCAAAGTATCACTATGCTTGATCGGAAAATGCATAATAAACTTAGTGATCTGCTCATCTGAAGAAGCATAGATGTAACCATGGTGAAGTTCCACGATCCCTAATGCGATCGCCAACCCTAAGCCAGTTCCGCCAGTCTCTTTAGAGCGCGAGCCTTCCACACGATAGAAACGTTCAAAAATCTGTCTTAAATCACTTTGCGGGATCGGTTCGCCATCGTTAGCTACAACTACTTCGACCTCACGATTCGAAACTTTTTTTGCCGACAAATAGATGTTTTTACCACCATGACCGTACTTCAAAGCGTTAGACACAAGATTATTAAAAACTCGCGCCAGCTTTTCAGGATCCGCATCAAACATTAGCGGTGCAGCACCAACATTGACCGTGATCTTCATTCCTTTTTTAGAAGCTTCCAGTTCAAAACTTGCGCCTAATTGTTCAAGCATCGCATTCAGATCGATCTGCACAGTTTCAAGTTTAGCATCAGTTTGTTGAACCTTTGTATATTCAAACAAATCATCTACTAATGACTTCATCTGTTTGGATTTTAAAAAGGCAGTATGTGTGTACTTCAACAGGTCTTCTTTGCTTTGATATTGCTGGTCCTCGATCAATCCTAGATAGCCGATGATCGATGTCAACGGTGTTCGAATATCATGACTGACATTCGTGATCAACTCGTCTTTAGAACTTTCGATCGCGCGTTCCTCTTCCAGAGAAGTGATCGTACTGTCAACCAAAGCATTAACACTTTCAACAACACGCTGCATCTGGCCAGACAAAGTAAAAGGGATCCGATGATCAAAATGTCCGGACGCAATATAGTGTAATTCAACTATGACATGCCGTAATTGCATCTGCCGATATCTACGGATCAAACGCCAGTATAAAACAAAGGCATCCCCGATCAGCATAAGTAAGTTGAAAGCCCATCCCCAACTCCAAAACTGAATATGCTGAGGTCCAAAAGAAAGTGACATTTTGATTTGAAAAATACCATTTTCAATGCCAGGATTCGTATCGATCAACTGATCAATAATCAAAAAGATAGACATGTTCAACAAAAGCATCACAATAATAGTCACGATTGCTTCGCCAAAAAGCTCGCTTTTTTCCCTACCAGTTAACTGAAATTTCAAATACATTCACTCTCCCTGCATGATTTAGCGTGTTTCAACTTTATAACCAACACCCCAAACAGTTTGAACGACTTTTTCACCGCCAGTAGCTTCTTCAATCTTGTCACGCAAATGACTAACATGGACCATGACTGTTTTAGCAGAAACGACTGATTCTTGTTTCCAGACACGTTCGAAGATCTCATCCGCTGAAAAAACACGATTTGGATGACTGGCCAGCAAATACAAGATCCCAAATTCTAAGGCTGTTAGTTGGACCTCTGTTCTGTCAACAGTCGTTACCTCATGGGAGTCTTTTTTAATGATCAATGGCCCAACTTCTAACTGATCAGGTTCCTCATTTTGTACCTGATGTTGGGAACGCCGTAATAAAGACTTGACCCGAGCCATGACTTCTAACGGATTGAACGGTTTAGTGACGTAATCATCTGCACCTTGGATCAAGCCGTGGATCTTATCAATATCATCGGTCTTAGCAGACAACATTAAGATCGGGATCTGCGAATCGCGCCGAACTTCTTTAACGACTTCTAAACCGTCAACTTGCGGCATCATAATATCTAAGATCATCAAGCCGATGTCCGTATTCGTATTCAACTTAGTCAAAGCTTCCTTACCATTAAAGGCTTTTTCAACTTCATAGCCCTCGTTTTGGATATAAATACTTAACAATTCAACAATATCTTTATCATCATCTACAACTAAAATTTTCATCTTTATTTCTCCTTGTTAACAGCTGGCCTTTCCACTTAAGAACACCTATCTAATAATAACTTTTTTCTCTATGGGCTGCCTATTTAAGAAAGCATAGTTGAGAGTATAAAATAGTTTGTGTAAATAAATAAAATCCTATTGAAAAGGGAATCCCTTCCCCGTATGATTAAATCGTCAAACCAAACCAAAACGGAGGGATTCCCCATGGAACAGTTTACCAAAGATTTAACCAAAACTCTATTATCAAATGGCGATGTTAAAGAACTTTTTCGCCAACAACTTGAAAAAGCTATTAATCAAATCTTACAAGCTGAGTTAACTTCGTTACTCGGTTATGATCCTTATGAACGTAATGGTTTTAAGGCTAACAATTATCGGAATGGTCAATACTTTCGGTTAATTGATTCCGAATATGGTAAGTTGAAAATTGCTGTGCCGCGTGACCGACAAGGCAAGTTTCATAATCATTTACTTCCAGCTTATTCTCGTCGTCAAGATGCTTTAGAAACTACAATTATTCAACTTTACTCTAAAGGTGTTACCACTCGTGAAATCGCTGATTTGATTGAGAAAATGTATGGTTCTTATTATTCAGCTACAACTGTTTCTAACATTACTGCTCAAGTAACTGAGCAGATTGAAGCTTTTCATCAACGAACCATTAAAGCAAACTATGTTTGCTTATTCTTAGATGCAACTTATTTACCTTTGCGTCGTGACACAGTTCAAAGAGAAGCGGTTTATATTGCCTTAGGAATTACACCCACTGGAATTAAGGAAGTTCTTGATTATCGCATTGCACCCAGTGAAAATGCTGAAGTCTGGTCGGAAATGGCAGCAGATCTTAAGCAGCGAGGGCTTAAACAGGTTCAATTAATTATTGCGGACGGAATGGTCGGACTTCAACCAGCGCTGTTACATGCTTTTCCTAAAGCAAAATTTCAAAGATGTTTAGTTCATGTTATGCGTAATATTAGTACACATGTCCGTTTAAAAGACCGTGAGGTCATTTTAAATGATTTCAAACAGCTTCATTCGGTAACTAATAAAACTGAAGCTCATAAAATGCTTGCCGATTTTTATAGTACTTGGGAAAAGCAATACACAAATCTGATTAGTCACATTAGGTCAATTGAAAAGGAATTATTAGCTTTTTTGGCTTTTCCAGCCGCAATACGCCCAACCATTTATTCAACAAATATTATAGAATCGCTAAATAAAAAGATTAAACGCAAGACTAAAGCAAAAGAACAGTTTCCCAATGAAAAATCATTAGACAATTTCATTGGAGTGCAAGTAATTAGTTACAACGAAAAGAACTTTAATCGAATTCATCGTGGATTCGGACAAGTTAAGGATACATTAGAATCACTTTTCGACTGAAAAGATTTAATTTTATGAAGAAAGGGCAATTCCTTTTTACACAAACTTCTTGACACTCCCGCATAGTTACTTTCAGCATCCCACCGGTTTTCAAACCTTTTTTTATTAGATGCCCTAGAAAAACCACTGATTTTATTTCATTATATCGAATTTTTATTTTGAGTTATTATTTATAGATAATTGTACCAAATTCTATCTCAATCGTACCTAAAGAATTCGTTAAATTCAATCAAAAAGCCTATTTGCAAATTATTTAGAACGCCCTTAACCGAATTAAACGAATGATAAGTTTACATTTTACCAAAAAAGGAGGACAAGAAAAAAAGTCCTAGAAGCAGGACTTTTTTCATTTAACGAATAATTTTAGTCGGTTCAAACTCATTTCACACTGAATACCTGGTCGTCTATAAAATCAAACGGTTGATGGTTAACATTTAACTTTTCAACTAAGATCAAATCAGCATCCCGCCAAAATTGCGCTGAATTAGTTGCGCCATTCTTTTCACCGATCACTAAAAGTTCACCCGGCCAGCTGGAATTACGCAAAAATTGAAGGATCTCATCGTCGATCTCTAAACCATCAGGGGACCATTCCATAATGATCACATCGACAGTCTGGTAGTATTTCTGCACTGCTCTTAACGCATCCAAACGTTCGATTTTTGTCCACGGAGCGGGTCGAGTGATATCTTGTTCTTGCCAATCTAAGTTATCAGTTGCGTTAATGTTTGCTAATTGACTCGCCAAGATGCCATTACCAGCCATGACTTGTAAAGTTGAACGTCCATTTAAATATTCTTGCAGATCAGCAACCCATGCAGCCGAGAAAATATGCCAGATACCAAAACTTTCGATCACACATTGTCTGAGGTCATTCAGAAAACTTTCCACCTCTAAAATGTCTTGGTGATGACCTAACACTTCAAAGACCAGGTTTGGCGATAATTCCAATTTTGGTAAGGGCTCTCGTGGCAGTTGCCTTTTCTGAAAAGCCGTGACCGTTTCTTTCACAGCCCGTAATCTTTTATTCACGGCAGGCAGCTTCTCATATTCCTGCTGGTATTTAGCTAACTTTGCCAAATATTTTTCAGCTTTAGCTCCTGTTTCCATTATGACTGTCCATTTTCGACTGAAACTTCCGGATCAGTCACGGTTGAAAAATGCTGCGTGTTTTCTTTGACCCAAGGTTCTAGTGCTCGATGCGAGTAATGTTTATATAAAGCCGAGTATCTGCCAAAATACCCAGATTTCCAGGGTTTCTCACGTCCACAAAAGTGTAAGATCGCCGTATGTTCCATGACCCAGTTCAAATCCCACTCACCCATGCTTAATACTTCATAGGTCCGGTTTTTACGGGCGTCAAAATTCCAGATCTCATCCGGCAGGTCTTTGATCTGATGCCCATACAAGCCATTTAAAATGTCCTGATCTGGCAACAGTAAATTAAATTTATTGTTTTCTATAAAATCAAAGATATCATTTGGATCAACATTTTGCCTGATCTCACTTAAATTCATCAATAATACACCAGAATTATAATAGGCATCAGCATTTTCGTTTTTCAAGCGAACTTTATTAACAACATCAGTCACGTTTGTTAAACGACTATGGCTGCATGCAGCATAAAGATACCCATTAATATCAGTATCGTACAGTGGCTTAATATCATTGATACATAATAGATCTGCATCCAGATATAAAACCTTATCAACGTCTTCTGGCAAATATTTGTGAGCCAAAAGACGGTAGTAGATCGTATGTGGATAACGATCCGTGATCTTTGCATTCGCAAATTCATTACCAGTCACGATTATGGGACAATAGTCAACCTGATTTTCGTGGCAAAATTGGTAAATTTTTGAAGTTTGTTCCAGCTCTTTTTCTTGGATCACAAACATTTTAATGTGTGTGACCCGCGAATTTTGCAAGATGGAATAAACAACTGTCAGCATTTGATCAACAAATCCATCATTCACTGCAAACAATAAATTCATGACTTAAACCCCATTTAATTTCTTAGTATATATCGAACTTCGCCACCATTATATCATAACTATTTGGCTCCATGCGGTTGGAGTTTTCTTTCGACCCATCCCAAAGCCAGGTCAGAAATAATCGCCATCAAAGCCGTTGGCAAAGCACCAGCCAAAATGATCGCACCACCATTGGTTGCGTTAGTCCCGCGAATAATAATATCACCCAAACCGCCAGCACCAACGAAGGCCCCAATCGCAACATTTCCGATCGCAACGACCAAAGCATTTCTCAAACCAGCCATGATCACGGATACAGCCAAGGGCAACTCGACCAAAAACAGCTGCTGCATTTTCGTCATACCCATTCCTTGGGCAGTATCGATCACATCACTGCTGACACTGATCATCCCTGTATAGGTGTTTTTAACGATCGGTAACAAGGAATACAAGAATACGGTCACGATAACGGTATTAACACCCAGACCCAATGCAAGCATCAAGATCGATAACATAGCCAGCGAAGGGATCGTTTGAATAACGTTAGCCGCTCCAATCGTGAATGAACTAAGTTTATGATGCCGTGCAATAAATATTCCCAGTGGTATGCCGACTATTGCAGCAAATAAAACACCGTATATGGCGATCAAAAAATGTCGAGTAAATTGTTCGAGTACATATGAGCCATTATGGACCATATAGTACCAAAATTGTTGCCATAACCCCATGTTACTCATTATTGATCAGCTCCTCTAAAGTAGTTATTCTTTTCAAGAAATTGGCGGGCTGCAACGGATGGTTCTAATAGATTATTATCTACTTGGTAGTTCAAAGTTTGCATTTGTTTTAAGTTTATTTTTCCATCCAAACGGTGCAGCAACTTACGCAGATCTGGATGTGCCTTTAAAAACTTGCCGTTTACTACAAGTGAGCAATCATAAGGCGGGAAGAAATGTTTATCATCATTGAGGACCTTTAAGTTATAACTTTTGATCCGTCCATCCGTTGAATACCCTAAGACGGCATTCATCTTACCCTGCTCAACGGCGCTATAGACTAAGCCCAATTGCATTGGATAAACTCTTTGGAAGTCAAAACCATAAGCCTGAGAAAATTCTTTATACCCATCGCCCTTCCGGTTCATCCATGAACTGTCGACACCTGCTTTCATGTCTTTAGCATGAGCCTGCATGTCAGAAACATTAGTCAAGTGATATTTCTTAGCAGTTTCTTGCGTAACCATGAACGCATAAGTGTCAGCAAAGCCCATTGAAGGATAACGAATTTGTCCATACCGTTTCTTTAACTGTGTATTAACGATATGCGTGGCCTTTTTTGGATTTTTCTCGGGGGGCAATTGTAATGTCCCGGTGAGATCTGTCCCGGTGTAGCTAGTGGCCATCACATCGGCATCATTTCTTTGCAAGGCTGCCTGTGAAACAGAAGATGACCCTAAATTATTGACTAAGGACGTCTTATAATCAGTTTCATGCGTGATCAGTTCCGAGATAATATTTGCGATGATCTGTGATTCCGTCGAAGTAACTGAAGCGATCCTGACTGTCTTGTCAGAAGCTCCGGTACCGCTTAGCCCAGGAAAAGAACAACCGCTGACCAAGACTAACAGTGCACAAAGTGTAAGAATAAGTGATTTTTTAAATCTATGTGTGGAATTTCTTAACATAAGTGACCCTCCTATCGCTGTGAGATCGGAGTCAAACGATACTCCAATTTGCCTAGCAGGAAGTCGACAACTAATGCCAATATTGTAACTGGGATCGTCCCGCCAATGATAAGATCCGGTTGATAAAGATTCAAACCATTAAAAATAAAGTCTCCCAATCCACCGGCACCAATGTATGAAGCCAACGTAGCCCATGCAATAACGTAAACTGCCGATAAACGAATCCCTGCCATGATAACCTGCATGGCCATTGGTAATTCGACTTGCCAGATCGACTGTAAGGTGGTCATACCCATTCCTTTGGCACTGTCTTTTAAGGTCGGGTCAACATCATTCATGCCAATATAGGTATTACGTAAGATTGGCAACAAGGAATAGATGAATAAGGCCACGATCGCAGGAACCTTCCCGATCCCAAAAATCGGGATCATCAATGCCAGTAAGGCAAGTGAAGGGACTGTTTGCAGCATACTAGCGATCCCTACAATAATTTTGGCTGTTTTAGGAAAACGTGTTAACAAGATCCCGATCGGAACAGCAACAAGGACACCTAGTAACAGCGCAATTGCGGAAATATAAAGCTGTTCCCAAGTTTTAGTAACTAGTTGACCGCCATATTGGTTTAAAAAGGACATCATTGTAATCACTCTCCTTTGACAGCCGAAACGCCATTATCGCGATCACTATTTTCCTGGCCTCCATCAGTATCATCAACAAGTTGTTCATTTGCGGATTCGCCCCAGATCGTATCGTAGACCACGTCGACCATGGTCGTCCGCGTGACGATACCCAGCAGTTTTTTGTCTTTATCGACCACTGGCAAATATTTGAAATCACGGTTCAACATTTTGCGCACAGTTTTTCTGACTAAGGTATCATTTTGAAGTGTCGGCATGTCGGTACTCATCAAGTCTGAAACACTGGTAGCACTCTTATAATGAGTAGTGATAGTGTCGATATCAACATAACCTTTAAAATAATTATCCTTGTCGACAACGATCAAAGTATCTACCCGTCGTTGACGCATTAGTTTAACTGCATCTGAAACTGAACGTTCCAACGTGATTTTGACCGGATCTTTTAGCATGATCTGGTCAACTGTGGATAACTCAGCCCGTGCCTGACTTAAACGTTCTTCACCCAAGAGGTTTTTGACGAAATCATTTGCCGGATGCTGCAAGATCTCTTCAGGGGACGCACTCTGAACGATGTGGCCGCCATCTAGAATAACAACTTTTGTGGCTAGCCTAAGTGCTTCATCAATATCATGGGTCACAAAAACGATCGTCTTTTTCAAATGTTTCTGCAGGTCACTGACCAGGTCTTGTAATGACTCACGAGTGATCGGATCCAAAGCACCAAACGGTTCATCCATCAAAATCAGATCTTGATCAGCCGCCAATGCCCGAATGACCCCGACACGTTGCTGTTGTCCACCTGAAAGTTGTGACGGATAACGCTCTAAAAATTCCTCAGGAAGTTCTACTTCCTTACACAATCTTTGAGCCTGTTGTCTTTTCTTTTCTTCCGGCCATTTCAAGAGACGAGGAACAAGCGTGATATTATCGTAAATCGACATGTGCGGCATTAACCCAATGTTTTGGATCACATAACCGATTTGCCGACGTAAAGTTACCGGGTCAATTTTCTTGATATCTTTCCCGTTAAATAATATTTCTCCCGAAGTAGCGTCGTGCATCCGATTGATCATTCGCATCAGTGTAGTCTTCCCAGAACCAGAAGTTCCGATCAAACAAACAAATTCACCCTTGTCGATCGACAGGTTGACACCTTCAACCCCCACACTTCCACCACGGTAAACCTTTTTAACATCCTTGAAGGATAAAATAGGTTCTTCCATTACTTCTCCTCCTATCTTTAAAAACAGGGCATTGTGTGGCTTTAAGGAAGCAAGCACTAGCAACTTCCGCACTATATTGCGCTTTTTTGCAATGTTCTGTGAAAGTTAGCCAAGCGCAAGCTCCTGCCGCACAAAGCCCGATTAAGTTCATGTACTCACTAAAAGAATAGCATAAATTCCGCATTTTTTTAAATAATATGAATTTTATCATAATTTATAGTAACCGTATTCATGCCTATTTTTCAATTCTAGTTGCTAAAATAATCGGGTAGGAGATAGTTCACACTATCGACCTCCCACACCACCGTACGTACGGAACCGTATACGGCGGTTCAACAACTTAAGCTTTTGCTTGAATAGACTGGTACAGTTTGGACAGATTTATTAGCCCACGCTGTGCCAGTCTTTTATTAGTTATGGTCATCAACAGTGTTTTACTGTGCGCGTTGCGCCAGTATCCCTTACGAGTATTGACGTAGATTTTCGCCTGTTTGGGTGTCAAGCCTAGTTTAATCAATGCTTTATAACGGGTTCCGATATTCTTCCACTGTTTCCAGATATACTGGCGGATGCGCGAGCGCAACCATTTGTCTAGTTGTTGGAGAAAGGTTTTCATCTTCCCAATGGAATAATATTGGATCCAGCCCTGCATTTTCTGCTTAATTTCATGCAGAATCCTATCAAGGCTGACGCCTCGGCTTCTCTTGGTGATTCTTGTCAATTCCTGTTTAATTCTCTGTTTAGGTTTTTGATGAGGACGCGGGTAGGCGCTATTGCGTCCCACACCCAGAGAAAAACCTAGAAACTTCAGTCTTAGTGGAGAACCGACTTGCGTCTTTTCTGCATTCACTTCAACTTTGAGTTCCTTTTCTAAAAACTGGGTGATGCTTTTGAGAACCCGTTCACCCGCACGCTTACTTTTAACATAGATATTACAGTCATCCGCATAGCGTACAAATTTATGTCCTCTTCTGGTCAATTCTTTGTCCAGCTCGTTCAGATAAATATTTGCTAGTAATGGTGAAATATTGCCACCTTGCGGTGTACCTTTAGCGGACTTCTCGAAAAATCGACCATTCATAACACCACTCGTCAAGAACTTACGAATCAAATGCAAGACCCATGGCTCACTAATGTAATTTTCAACAAATTTAATTAGTAAATCATGGTTCACATTGTCAAAATATGACTTTAAATCAAGGTCGACCACGTAGTGATAACCCTGATTATAATAAGCAACCACCTTTTTCACAGCACTTTGTGCACTGCGGTGTGGGCGAAAACCATAACTATTATCTGAGAATACTTTTTCAAAAATAGGAGACAGTTGCTGTTGTAACGCCTGTTGAACCACACGGTCAACGACCGTTGGGATTCCTAACTGACGTTTCGAACCATCTGGCTTAGGAATCTCAACTCGTTTGACAGGTTGGGGTTCATAGCTTTCGGTTCGCAAGGCCTCGATTAGTTTTACGTTATTCTCTTTCAAGTATGGGCCAAGTTCCTCAACGGACATGCCGTCAATTCCTCCAGCCCCTTTATTACGCTTGACATGGACAAAGGCCCGATTTAAATTATTCCGGTCTAAGACCTTCTCACGTAATAAGCCATTTTGAGTTCTCTTTTCACCAGAAACAACGCTACGCGCTCCTGTTTGCTCTGACCCTTCCAGGGTTACCCTCCGCAGGTAGTCAGCTTTATTTTCTGTTTTCTGCGATTGTCGCATTGTTTCCACCTCCAGGATGAATCAAAATTATTGTTGTTCAGCCCTTCACCATTACTGGCTACTATGGTCTCGGCTGACTTCTGTCACGGACAACCCCACATTACTGTTGAGCCTGTTCCTGCTAGAATTAACTCCCAGCTTGAGGGAACCGCCATAACAGATCTCCCCGGGTAAGAACAGTAGCTTTCACATCAAACCGTTGGCTTTACTGTGATGGTTTCGAGTGGTCAAGGACTTCGGTTTGTTGAGCAACCTCATCCCACCGTTTCCAGCCTTTTAGCCACTTCTTGTTCATCGATTCGATGTTTCGTCTAGGACTTCCTTCAGATTCTACCTCACGATAGACACCCTTGTCTTCGACTCGTGATACCGGCCACTACGGCTCACAGCGGACTTACACCGCCTAGTTACTGCCCATGCCGGGCGCACCTATAACAATAAACTTATAACCAGTTTATATTTATACTTTTTGATGTTTTGTACTAGGATTCACTAAATGGCTGACATACTCCGAAAAAAAGACAAAAAAAGAGAGGAGCATTTCATTCCCCTCACATAACGACTTGCTTTAAGCTGTCAAAGCTAGTCTGATATTTTTAATTTGTTTAGCCAATAACTTACAACCCGTTTTAATTTGTTGCTCCGAAACGCCCGTAAAGTTTAAACGCATCTGATTAGCTTGATGGCTAGTTTCATACAACTGTGAACTTTCAATAAAAGTTACCGGACTGTTGTCTGTCAACAAACTTTTAGCTGACATATTTTGAGGTAATGTGACCCAAATGAAAAATCCGCCATCCGGTTTGGAAAAACTGCAATCTTGTGGCAAATATTGGGCCAATGCACTTTGCATTACTTCATTTCGCTGACCATAAACTTCACGGATCTGGTTAATATGTTCTTCCAGATCATTTTCTTCCAGATACTGATCGATCATTTGCAATACGACATTTGACGGCTGAAAATCAGTAGCTGAACGCAAACCGTTGACGAGTTGGAGAAATTGCGGCTCTGCGACCATCCAGCCAACACGTAAAGCCGGCGACAATATTTTAGAAAAACTCCCTAATAACACAACATTACCAGTCTGATCAAATGATTTGATAGTTGGCAGGTCTTGCCCTCGATAACGCAAGTCACGGTATGGATCATCTTCAATGATCAAAAAGTTATATTTTTGGGCTAATTTAACGATCCGTTTCCTTTTCGCCACAGACATGCACTCGCCTGTTGGATTTTGGAACGTAGGTATCGTATAAACTAACTTAACTGGATGGCTGCTCACAATTTTTTCCAGTTGGTCAAGGTCTGGCCCATCACTTTGCATTTGCATTTCATAAAAAGTCGGCTTACGACTTTCAAATGCCTGTAAAGCTCCGATATAACTTGGACCCTCGACCACAACGCCATCACCAATGTCTAGGAACAGATCTGCCAAAAGACTGATGCCTTGTTGCGCACCTTGAGTCAAAAACAAATTGTTTTCATCAATATCTGAAACACCAGTCCGAGAAACTAGCTCAGCTATCTTTTTACGCAAAGGAGCATAGCCATCAACGGATGCATATTGATATAGATTCAAATCACTGTTGTGAGATCTATGTACAAATGCTTTCTCCAGCTGTTCTTTTGGGAACAGTTCTTTGGCCGGATAACCCGCGGCAAACGAGATCACCTGTTCATTGTTACTCAGTGCTAATAACTCGTCCATTGCTGAAGGATCCTGGGAGATCCGTTGTGATATTTTTGGCAGCATATTTACTCCTCCTCGTATGATTTCTTTGATTTATAAGTTACTCTTAGGATACTATCAAAGTATAGTTTAGTAAAATTCAACTTATTCAGTTTAAAATGAATATTATTCATCTTAAAATCAAAAGCAAGTCACCTCAGTGTTTTTCCAGATAAAGCATTACGCTCCGACTAGGTACTTTTTGTCTGATTTTTGCAAAAAAAAGCAGCAGATATTCTAAAAAAAAGAATACCTGCTGCTATTTCTAATAAACTCAAACTTTTGCGGAAAGATCTTCAACATTGACCATGCCAGTCAGTTCGCCACTATTGCTACCACGAAGACTTAACATTTTATTTGTTGGGTTCACAACTAATTTCATCTGAGGATCCATGTACATTTCACTATATCCCTTATATCTAAAGGCCCCGATGTTAGAGTCCAAGGACTTGTTGTAATCCTTTTGTTCTGCATCTTTATCAACGGCAATGACTCTAAAAACGGAAGCTAAAGTACATGTCCCGACATTTGATAAAGAACCGACACCATCGTCAAAGTCCAACAACAGATCCTTACCTTCATCGAGATATCTTTGTAATTTTTCTTGTGCTTGTGGTTCTACTGTTAAATACATTTCCATCTCTCCCTCGTCTTCATAACTTACACCTTAATTTTACTAATATTTTGTAAGTATGCAAGTTTAATGCTTGCAAGCAATTAAAGTTCACCATCGGCAATCGCATCCAGTGTCGGTCTAGAAGGAATAAAGAATAATTGACCACTTAAGAGTGTGGAAAACGTGAGCAGAAAATCTGATGTGTCAACCATTTGCTGGCACATCTTTTTAGTAACTTCCCAGTGTCTTGCATAGCCGATAAAGTATGTTCCAGTTTTACCAGAAGCCGGATCTGAAAACGGCACATTCATCCGGACGATTTTTTGTTCCTCACCATCGATCTCGATATTTGAGCTAACATTATGAGCATTCGGCATTTTGTCCTCATCTTCCAGTTCAAGATCGGTGAACTTTTCACGTCCGACGGCCCGCTCTTGTTGTTCCGTCTTCATCTTATTCCAAAAATCCATATCATGCAGCCATTTCTGGGCAAAGGCATATGAGCCATTAATGTAATTTTCGTCTTCATCACCGATCAAGGCGTAACCTGCTGCATCTTCGATCTGCGGGGCTTCTGTGCCATCAACAAAGCCAATAATAGCCCGTCCTTCAAAGTAGCGGAATCCCTTTGTCTCGTCTTGGACTTCTGCAATGTCTTTCAAGAAACGCATGAACTGCGTTTGAGCTTCATAAACAACCGCCTCGTTACTTGCACGCAAATGGAAAAAAAGGTCTCCGCCTGTCCCTGGCATACTATACTTCGGTCCTTTTAAACCGGTAAAGTTTTCGAGTTCTTTAGGCTTAGGTGCATCTGGAAACAAATATTCGAAGGCATCACTGCTGAATCCAAAACTAGCTTTTAATGAAGATCTTCCTGTCTTTGGATCTGCATCTCTGATCTTTAAAGAACGTAAGATCGCCTGATAGCGGTCTGCAAACTCTTGAATAGCTTCACGATCACTAGCCTGATCTTGCCGCTTTAATTTCAAAACCGTAAATTGAACATGTTCACCAATATCTTTCCAGACATCTTGTGCTTGACTAGCATCAACTGTCATCTTTGAAACCCCCTAGGAATTTTAGAGCGTTTGTAAAAAGCAGCAAACAAATACGACTTCCCACAAACTTTAACTCAATTGATTTTATTTACAGTTACAATTGTAAAGTGGGGCAGCAAAAATTTCAATATAAATCCCATTAAAAAAACCTAAAACAAAGATATTTATTATTTTTCTAAAATAAAAGAATAACAAAAAAGCCTTCTCAGGTTCTTGTAAAACACTAAGAAGGCAAATTTGTTATTTATCAGAAGTCAAACACACTATAGCGCGCTCGCTCTGATTGAACATCGATCGTAGTTTCATCGATCTCTGGACGCAATTTTAATATAACTTGTAAACTTTTCTGTTCCTCGTCAGTCAAAAAATGACGTGTCGGGATGTTAACAATATTACGTCCGTTAGCTGAATACTCTAAGACATTTTCTTCCACCTTAGGCGGCTCAGGTTTTTCCAAATATTTCCCGATGACTGGATCTTCTGTCATATATACACTAGCTAACAAAAATGTTGTTGCCAGACCCATCAATAAGTTTTCTTCTAAAACGCCTTTTTCTTGTGCATCTCTTTTTGTATCACGATCGACCAGTCTAGTGACAATACTTTCTAAACCAGATTCTTCTGCAAAAGCATAGTTTCCTTTTGAAAAAGCAACTAACGGATCATCTCCTAGATAAATGATCAAAGAGTATGGGGCAATGTTACCGCTAGTCTGCAGCATCACCCCGCGCTGTCCGTGTGATTCCTTTAATTCTTCTAACAGTTGATCTTCAAAATCTTGTGCTAAAACCGCATGGATCTCAGAAATTTGCAAAACCTTAGCTAATCCAGCAGCATAATGCTGTTCAAACTGAGCAGCATATTCACGCATCGTATCATTTTGCAGATAAAGCAGATCTTTTTCAGTAAATTTTTCTGACATATTGGCCTCCCTTCATTTTCGATACAAATGAGAATGAAGGTCTATTAAAATTTGGTTTTAAAGACCTTTTTAACCTTTGAACCTTCTCTATTGTAATCCAAATTTAAATAATACGAAAATCTTCAACTCCACAATTGTTCATTAAATTTAAAAGTGATAATTTCTTAAAAGTCACTACACCTGCCCTGTAGTATAAAACAATTAAGGGATCAGTATGCTTTAGCCAGCTTGCTTCTAGTAAACGAAACAAAATTGATCACCATTATTAGACTGCAGAATAAAAAGATCTGGCGGTAATCAAAAATTGTAGCGATCGCTGAACCTAGCAGCGGACCAAACATATTACCCAGAGACTGGAAGCTCTGGTTATATGAAAATACAATACTGGTATTCTCTGGTGCCGTATTTTTCGTCAGTAAAGTCTGGACAGATGGTAGAATTGCGGCATCTGAAACACCTGTCAACAACCGGAAGAACATCAAAATGTACACATTTTTGACAAATGAAGTGAGAGCAAACACGATCATCGCAAACACAAAGCCAAATATTAGTAATTTGTGCGTACCGATCTTATCGCCCAAGCGGCCAAAAAATGGTGCCGCAAGTACTGTAGAGATCCCTGGCATCGCCGCAACTAAACCAGCCATCATTGTGACTGACTGCCCTGGAGTTGTTAATTCCTTGACAAACAAACTTAAGATCGGGTTGATCGACATTGTTACTACTTGAACCACCATGGTAGTTGTGATCAGTAATAAGATGACTTTATTACTTCTAATATCTTTAAAAGTCAGTGATTCTTTTTGTTTGCCGCTTGGCTGGGTCTGGACACTAGGTTTTTCATGTACCAACAAATACGTCAGCAAGCACACTATCAGCATAATCACACCTGTGATATGAAAAGAAATTCGATACGAGAATACATCAGCTAAAAAGCCGCCCAGTAATGGTCCCAAAAGGTTACCTGCAGTAATACCCGTTACTAAAATGCTTAAGGAATGCCCAGAATGCTCTCTGGGCGTTTGTGCTGCTACTAAAGCATTTGAATTTGAAACATAACCGCCAAATGCACCCTGTAACGCACGTAAAGCAAAGAGTTCCCAAACATTAGTTACAAAGCCCATCAAAAAAAAGACGATTCCCATTCCAAACGAAGCCCGGATCAGCATCAATTTACGTCCCTTCTGATCAGCGAGCTTGCCCCAGAGTGGAGAAACGATCGCCATGATCAAAAAAGTCACCGCGTAGACTAGGCCGCTATAGACCGAAAGTTGATTTTTTGAAAAATGGCCTAATTCGTTAATAAAAAGTGACAAGAATGGCATGATTTCGCTCATTCCGACACCTGTCATGAACACACCAAACCATAAAACATATAAATTTTGTTTCCATAGGGGCCGTTTTTCATGTGATTCAGTTTCCATTACATAACTTCCTTGTATGATTAATGACAGAACGCAGGAACTCGGATAGAAGGCGCGCACTAGCAGACTTTTATGTCAGAATGCGTTTTTTGCATTGTGGGATAAAAGTTGGCTATGCACAACCTTCTGAGTTTCGGAGCTCGACTAAAATGACAGAGCGCAGCGAGACGTTCAAGAGACGAGCATATCGGACTTAGGCGTTATAGCACGTTCTTTTGCGCTGTAATGGCTAAGTTGGATAAGCGGAGTCGCTTGGCTCGCGGAGCTCGACTAAAATAACAAAGCGCACTACTACTATTTTCCGATAAAAAACGTCTGGACATAAGTTAATGAGAATTACGTCCAGATAAATAATTAGATGTCTCTTTTTTCAACAATTATGGACTATTTTACAAACTCCAAGGCTGATCAACTTCTGGAATATAACCTTGGCCTTTATCCAAGAGTTGTAAAAAGTCCTGCGGATCGGCTTTGATCGTTGGAAATGTGTTGTAGTGAACCGGAACAACTGTCTTCGCCTGCAATAATTTAGCAGCATAGGCTGCATCGTCGCCACCCATCGTAAAATGATCACCGATCGGCAAGAAAGCCACATCAACAGGTTGTTTACGACCAACTAACTGCATATCAGAAAAGAGCCCCGTATCGCCAGCAATGTAAATCAACTTGCCCTCGATCTTTAGGGCCAAACCAGTTGCCACACCTAAAGGCAAATTCACCCCGTTCACGGGAGTTGCTGTCGTATGCCAGGCAGGAATGATCTTAACGTCACCAAAATCCAGCTTTTCCGTACCCCCAATATTAGGACCGTAGGTTTTAAAGCCTTTTTCTGCAAAATAACCAGCAAGATCAGTCATCGCCACAATACTTGCACCGCACCGTTTGGCAATTTCTTCGGTACTGCCAACATGGTCGCCATGCGCATGAGTCAATAGAATATAGTCTGGAGAAAAATCTGCAGCTTTTGTCTTGGTAAAGGGATTTCCATCGATAAATGGATCGATCAAAATTTGCTTACCTGCGGTTTTTACTTCAATGAACGAATGACCGTGCCAAATTATTTTCATACCTTTATTCCTCCTCATAAATTTGTCAGAAAACATCGTTAAGATAAACTCGGCTAAAATTATAAATGACCTTTTCGAATTATCATTCTACCCTCTCTTTTAACCCTTTATCAAACAATTAAACTGGACTAAACAATCAATAACCTTGGCCCAGATCAACGACATTTTCCACTGGCACAATTTCGTCAGCAGCCATTTGCCGAATATTGCGTGCCGCAATCTCTACCACTCGATGATCGTACAAGGCTGTGTCACCACCAGTATGAGGAGTCAGCAAGACATTCCCTAATTGCCAAAATGTTGAGGATGACGGCAGCGGCTCTTCCTTGAACACATCCATTATGGCACCGGCAATTTGCTCATTTTGTAAGGCTTCGATTAAATCATCTTCATTGTTAGTCTTCCCGCGACCGTAGTTAATATAAACCGCTGACTTTTTCATTTGAGCAAAAAATTTTGCATCGATCACGTCCTTGGTTTGAGCGGTCACGGGTAAGGTATTTAAGACGAAATCAGCTTGAGCGGCAATATCCATCATCTGATCCATCGAATAAATCTGATCGATGTTGATCGCTGGTTTAGAGCTATGACGGACACCAATAATACGCATGCCAAAAGCCGCCGCTAACTTAGCAACTTGTTGACCAATATGCCCGACTCCTAACAAAAGCAATGTCTTATCCGCTAATTCTTGGTAACGTGAGATTTGCAACTCATTCCAAGTATGTTTTTGCTGGCTAACAAAAGCATGTTGCAAATGTCGATCCCAAGTAATCATTTCACCCAGGATCTGCTCTGCTAAACCCGGTACCATTGCCCCGGAAGCGTTAGTCAAAGAGATGTGCTTTTCTTTAAAAAGCTGTTGCGGTAACTCATCAACGCCGGCAGACCATGCCTGGACCCACTTTACAGAGTCGTTGGAGGTTAAAAGATCAGTTATTTTATTATCATAACCCAAAATAACATCTACACCATCCAAGGTATCTTCAGTTATTTCTGAAGCCGGCACATATAAATATTCAACTGTCCCAGCTTTTTTGAGTAACTCTTCATCGTCTGAACTGAGTTTCTGTAAACTCAATACTTTCATTTTATCTCCCTCTCCTTTATGATATTTTAACTAAAAGTATAGTACAGATCTATCAATTTCTCCCCTATTTTGAATCAACAAATAAGGGTGTTGTCTCCAAACTTCAAGACAACACCCTTATTAGCAATAATTTATTCTAGTGATACAAATCAAAACGACCCTTAGCAAAGAGTTCTTTTGAACCGCCAGTTTCCATCAAAGATTTGTCCATGATGATCTTCTTTAAAGCAGATGCAAGATAGCCCTTAACTGACTTGCCATTTCCTAAGATACCAAAGGCACTCGTATTACCGATCGATGCAACTGTACCAAGAGAATCATAAGTAAAGTCACCAGTTTCACGGCCTGATAATTGCGCCAAGATATTCTTAGCAGCCAATTCACCCATCACTAACGAGATCTGAGCTGTTGTTGGATATGGACGGTTTGATTCCGGATCCATCACTGCTGAACAGTCACCAACCAAATATACATTACGGTATTCTGGATCACGAAGGTCACTGTCGACCATCATGCGACCACGTCTTGCTGAGAAGCCAGATTCATCGATGACCTTGCTGCCTGAAACACCTGTTGTCCAGATGATCGTGTTAGCAGTTAATTCATCAGTATCCCCTGTTTCGGCATTTGTTTGATAAACAACAGTTTGAGGTTTGATAGCTTTGATCGGTTTACCAGTCAAGAACTTAATACCCCAACTTTCAAGCTTAGCAACACCATAATCAGCCAATTCTTCAGGCATCATAGGTAACAAACGAGTAACAGCTTCAACTACATAAATTTCGATCCGTTCTGGAGCTACACCAGCAATCTCAGCAAATGATGCGCGGTTTTCGTTTAAAGCACCCAACAATTCGATACCAGTAAATCCGGCACCACAAACAACGATCTTCAAATCATCCGGGTTGTGTGTTTCTTTATAATCTTCCATTTGTGAAACGATATGGTCATGGACCGCGATCGCAGTTTTAACGTCCACCATTGGCAATGAGTTTTCATCAACTCCGGAAATACCAAATGATTCTGAACGGAAACCTAAAGCAACGATCACATAATCATATGAAAGTGTTTCCCCGTTATCTAAGCTAACTTCTTGTTTATCACGATCGATCTTTTCAACAGAAGCCTGAACAAATGTTGTTACATCTGGATCAACAACATCTTCGATTGGATAAAGGATTTTTTCAGCAGGTTGTGTACCTGCAGCAACTTCATGTAAATCAGTTGCTTCATAGTGGTAGTCGTTACGATCTACCAAAGTAATATGAAAGCCACCTTTGCTTCCTTGCAAAAATTTCAAAGCGCGCAAGCCTGCGTACCCGCCACCTAAAATAACAATTTCTTTCATTTGAATCTCTCCTTATAGTGTAAAAATAATATAAACTAGATAAGATAATGCTTGTGCAACCGAACCCACCGCAAGAATTTTAATGGCACAGGGGAAAGTCTCTTTTTTGACTTGCTTTGCCCTAAAGAGCTGCACATTTTTTATGATCACAGGTAATGCCAGCAAAGACAATAAAACTGTCCAAGGAGCAATACCGACAAACACTGACAATACTAATACGAGGACTGCTATAACGTTCATTATAACAAATAATCTGACTGAATTCTTCTTTCCCAAGTAATGAGACAAAGTATAACGCTGATTTTTTTCATCTTCATCTAAATCACATGTATTATTAGCTAACATGAGATTGGAGATCCATAGCGTATCAGGCAAAGAAATCAGAATAACGCCCAGAATAGTAAGCCAATTCCATGTAAAATCTTGGTATGTATTAATATATACACACAACAAAGTGATCATGAATCCCATTGTCGGACCTGAAAATAGTTCTCCTAATGGTAAGCTGGATAACGGTCTTGGACCAGATGAATAAAAGATCCCAACCAAATAACAAAGAACACCCATCACTAATACTGGCCAGCCGGTAACATAGGCTATGGTAATGCCGATTGCTGCCGAAACAAATATCATCGATATCATAAGTCCAAATACTAACCTTAATGATAAGTGTTCTCGGCCAATAATGTTAGTATTTTGCTTATAATTTTTTTCGTCAACTGCATGATGGTAGTCATTATAGTTATCCAAAATGTCGACTGCCATATTGAACAGGAACATTGACACAAAAAAAGCAAGTAACAATCCTGGATGGATAGAATGAAAATTGTACCAACTATAACATGCACCTAAAATAAAAGGTAAAACACTAGCAGTTTTAGCTTTGATCTCAACTAATTCCAAAAAAACAGAAATAGGCAAAATAACACCTCCTTTCAATAACAGAGCGTAGAAACTCGGATAAAGGGCACGCACTAACAAACGGCTTTCTATGCTGAAGTTTTTCTCTGATAACTTACTGTGATCGACTGTACTAAAAAAAATAAACAAGTAAACTCGCTTCTTATTTAGCGTAGAACAAACAATTTTCATCTAAAGATAAAAGTTTATGGCGTCAAATTTGTAAAAAAAGTTGTCAACAACCTATCCCACTTATATTCTACTAGGGACTGTCTGAAAACTAAAAATTCAGGTATAATCTGAGGAAAAACGAATCGAGGAATTCCGATGACAACACCTAAACGATACGAACTGGAAGATGCTCAGTGGGACCGAATCAAAGGATACTTCCCGCCATACCGGACTGGCCGTCCATCAAGCCTAGACAACCGTACCGCCCTCAACGCTATCCTCTGGCTCATGCGCAGCGGGGCTCCTTGGCGTGATCTACCTGAACGCTATGGCTCTTGGAAAACGGTGTATAGTCGCTTCCGAGCCTGGGTAAGTTCAGGCTTGTTCGAACAGGTTTTTCTCGAATTGATTGACGATCCCGACATGGAAAACTTGAGCTTAGATTCAACGATCGTTCGAGCGCATCAAAAGGCCACTGGGGCAAAAAAAACGCCGAATGTATGGTCGAAAATCAAGCTATTGGACTAAGTCGAGGTGGCCGAACGACCAAGATTCACGCACTCGTTGACGGATTAGGGAATCCCTTGGGTTTTCGCCTAACAGGTGGTCAAGTACATGATAGCCAAGTTGCCAGTGAGTTGCTGGAAGGCTTCGATATTTCTCAATCAAATATTATCGCGGATAAAGCCTATGGCACCGCGAAACTTCGCCAGTATATTGAAGATAAAGCAGGCGTCTATACCATTCCGCCAAAGGAAAATACCAAAGACAAGTGGACCTGTGATTACCACGTTTATTGTGAGCGCCATTTGATTGAGAACTTCTTCAATCAGTTGAAGAACTTTCGTAGGATTGCAACGCGTTATGATAAGCTCGCTCATGTTTATCTGGCTACGGTCTACATTGCCTCAATTTGCATCTTACTTAAGTAGTTTTCAGACGGACCCTAGCAAAACATACAAAATATCAATTAAATGTTTTTCACATCTTCCAAAAATATGGTTTAATATAGTGTATATACTCGTTTACTAATTAGGGGCAGGAAGGACTACGAACATGTTTACATTATGGAATAAATTTCCTCAAATTTACAAACAACTTAAGCACGTCGAAAAAATGATCGACGACAGGCTTCATACAAATAATCCCAATGTCGAAGAGCTACTCAAATCTTTAGCAGAAGACCAAGGCAAACAACTACGCCCAGGTCTATTTTTACTATTTAGCCAACTTGGTGAACAAAAAATACATAGCGACGAGAAGATGATCAAAATCGCAGCCTCAGTTGAAATCCTGCACAAGGCTACCCTGATCCATGACGATATCATTGATGATTCGCCTTTAAGACGCGGTAAGATCACCATTCAATCAAAGTATGGTAAGGATGTTGCTGTCTACGCAGGCGATCTGCTATTTACCGTCTTTTTCAGCTTGTTGACTGAAGCGATGAACGGTTCAAAATACATGAGCTACAATTCTAAAGCAATGTACAACTTATTAGTTGGTGAACTTAGTCAAATGCATCTCAGGTATTCGCAGACTCAATCGATCGCTGATTATTTGGAAAACATCAAGGGTAAAACGGCTGCTTTATTCAAATTGGCGTGCATGGAAGGGATCCATTTCACCCAACCTGATCCGGAAACTGAGACTCTAGCCGGTGAGATTGGTTTAAACATCGGGATCGCTTTTCAAATCTATGACGATATTTTAGACTACACCGGCAATACCAAAAGTTTAAAAAAACCTGTTTTAGAAGATGTGGCTGAAGGTGTTTATTCTTCACCTTTGTTGTTTGCATTTACTAAAGCACCAGCTGAATTTAAACCCTTGCTGGATAAAAAGCAGGATATTAGTCCAGCCGAGATCCAAGAAGTTGCAAAATTAGTCGCAAAATATGATGGTGTAAAAGATGCTCAAGCTCTAGCCAAACGTTATACTGACTTGGCTTTGGCAGAAATTGATTCTTTAAGCAATCAAAAAGTAGCTCGTCAAATCAAGACTGTTGCAATCAAACTATTAAATCGTGCTTCGTAATCACGACCAAGAATTAGGGAATGGCCAGCGCAGCCATTCCCTCTTTTTTTAGAAATTTCCTCGATCGATCCGCAGTAATTTCTGATAATATGAATTTTCATCTGCCAATTGAGCTGGGCTCCCATTGAGCTTTAATTCACCATCTTCGATGAAAATCACTTGGTCCATCAACGACAGGCCTTGTAAATGATGAGTGACCCAAATCATTGTTTTACCAGTCAATTCTTTGACAAATGTTTCGATCAGTTCTTGTTCAGTAACAGGGTCTAAGCTAACGGTAGGCTCGTCTAAAATAACAATTGGTACCTTTTGCAACAAGATACGCGCTAAAGCCATCCGGTGTCGCTCTCCACCTGAAAAACGATGCCCGGCTTCGTCAACTTGTGTATCAAGTCGTTGTGGCAAACGCATTACCATTTCAGTTAACCCGACCCGTTCTAAAACATCCCACACTTCTTCATCAGTGGCATTCTCGTTACCAATTTTTAAATTATTACGAACTGTAGTCCGAAACAGATATGGATCCTGGTGGATCACACCAACAAAGCGGCTGATCTCATCACCCAAATCATAAACTGGAATATCATTCAATAAGATTTGCCCGCTGACCGGTTTTAAGTCGCCCCGTAATAAATGGATCAAGGTTGTCTTACCAGAACCGCTCCGTCCTAAGATCGCTATTTTTTCACCCTGAGGAATCGACAGCTCAATATCTTTTAGGACATCTTTATTTTCACCATCACTATAATGAAAGCGCAAGTTTCTAACTTCAATTTTTAACGGCTCTGTAATTTTGGAAGCAAGTTTTTGCTGCGCTGTTTCTGTCTGCTCATTTTCTAAAACTTCTTCTTTTGCTGCTGATAAATTATTTAGCCGAGCTAACGAATCGTCATAGATACTTGTTTCCTGAGCCGCACCTGGCATCTGGGTGAAGGCATCTTCTAAAGGAAAGATCACTAAAACAAAAGCCGCGATCCAATTAGCCGCGCCGCCATGATCACCTGGAAACTGAAAAGCCGTCCAACACAAAACAGCAATCGTAATGACTGCCACAACAATCTGAACTAAAAAGTTGCGTAAATTTTCATTATTAGACAACCGATGGTTGACCGCACGTAGCTTGCCCTCCTCATCATCATGTTGTTTAACATAGTCTTGTCCACGCTGACTAAATATCCAGTCTGAAACACCCAAAACATTGTCCGTGAGACCACCATACAGGGTATTTTTAATTGCTTTTTGCTTTTCTTGTTTGGCCCC
Source organism: Ligilactobacillus acidipiscis (assembly GCF_900116935.1). Classification (NCBI taxonomy): domain Bacteria; kingdom Bacillati; phylum Bacillota; class Bacilli; order Lactobacillales; family Lactobacillaceae; genus Ligilactobacillus; species Ligilactobacillus acidipiscis. The sequence continues at coordinate 737,207 of NZ_LT630287.1, read as the reverse complement.
GTTAATGATCATTGAAAGCAAAGGCATCAAAATCGTCAAGACCCCCAATAACAAGAGCATTATCAAAGCAAAAAACCAGGAAAAAAAGCCCATAGCGATCACGATCACAATGTACAATAACCAGCCAACGATCGTTGGAAAGACCGTGCGTAAGTATAGATTTTGAATATGATCGATGTCATCAGAAAAGACACCTAAAATATCGCCTGTTTGGTGTTTGTCCTTAAAGAAAACCGCGTCTTTTTCCAAAACATTGTACAATTTAAGACGTAATTCACTAGTTAATTTTAAAACCCAATTATGGCTAGTCAATCTTTCTAAATAGCGAAAAACTGGGCGACCGATCCCAAAAGCACGCGTCAAAACAATTGGAACATAGACGAGCAATATATTCTCTGGTAAAGAAGCAGATTTACTGATCAAATAACCTGAGTTAAACATCAAAGCTCCGCCGCAAAAGAATGTCATGAAACCTAAAAACAAAGCTAAAATCATGGACTTAACATATTTGGACAAGAAAGGCTTGATCCAAGTATCATTTTTTAATAACGTAAAAATTTTCATTTAGATCCTCCCCATTGCTTGTCTTAAATGAACTAGTGCACCATTTTTCTGCTTCAATTCTGCCAAACTGCCAGATTCAACGATCTGTCCATGGTCAAGGACCAAGATTTGATCCATCTCATTCATCCAGTGTAATCTGTGCGTTGCAAAAATTACCAAATGATTTTTCATCAAAGGCAGCATTCTTTCTTTTAGTTCAACTTCAGTTTCAATATCTAGGTGAGCCGTTGGTTCATCAAACAGAATTATTTTCCGACTTTGGTCTAGAAAAGCACGTGCCAAGGCAATTCTTTGTGCCTGCCCTCCACTCAAGCTTCTGGCTCCCTCACCTATCACTGTCTTCAAACCATTCGGCAACTCAGAAACTAATTTTTCTAGTCCAACAACCTTAATGGCCTCGTTGACCTGCTTAGCGGTAGCCTCTTGATGGTAAAATACGATGTTATCGTGCAAACTAGCATGAAAAATGTACGGATCTTGCGGAATATAAATGACTTGCTTTTGCCAGTCAGGCTGTTTGAATGAATCGATCTGAACACCATTCAAGTCGATTTGAGCATATTCTGGTTGAATAAAACCACTCAAAAGATTGATCAAGGTCGATTTACCAGAACCGCTCAATCCGATTACACCAATGTTTTGATATCCGGTGATCTCAAAAGAAAATTGATTGCTTTGACTGGTCTGGTCATATGAATAAGACATTTTGTCGACCACCAAACGACTATGTTCATTCCATTGCGACAACGTTTTAGCATCCGGAACATTTTCATCAAAATCTAAAATTTTACTGATAGCGCTAAAGGCATTTTTGCCATTCAAAGTCGCATGATAATCATTGGAAAAATCACGGATCGGCAAGAAATACTCTGGGCTTAAAGTTAAGATCACTAAAGCAGGATATAGCAAGATCTGCCCGGAAATCAAATGCAATCCCAAAAAAACCGCTACGACCGCAATAGAAAGTGTTGTAAAGAAATCAAGCGCAAAAGTTGAAAGGATCGCGATTTTCAGAGTATCGATCGTGGCTTTCCGATACTTTTCACTCGTATTAAAAATGCTTTGCCCATATTTTTTACTTAAACCAAAGAATTTTAGAGTATCGATCCCGCGCAGCGAATCAACAAAATGATTTGACAAGATCTGATAAGAAGCATATTGTTTGTTGGCCTTATCTTGCGCAGCATAACCTAAAACGATCATAAAAATGATATCAACAGGTAAAATTACCAATAAAAATGCCGCTGCTTTCCAATCATAAATTGCGATCCCAATCACTACTACAAATGGAATGATCATCATATTAATGATTTTAGACAAACTCAAGCTCAGGTAATCCTCGACCTGGTCGATACCTTCGAGGGCCATCGTTGTTACATTACCTGTTCCTTCTTTTTGGGTGATCTCAGGGCCAACACGAAAAATCTTATCTAGTAACTGATTTCTGATCTCTTGCGACTGCTGACTGGCAAACTTATCCAAGCGCTGCTGTTTTATGTATATACACAAATGACGCAGCGCGTACAGCACTACGAACCATACGAGCCACGCTATTTGTGCAGACAATGGATGTCCATTCCATAATCCCACGATCGCACGTGAAATCATGATCGTCTGACCGATGATCGCAACAGACTGGATCAATGTCAACAGCATCAGTAAGGATATTATTCCCTTAGCACCTGGGAGTTCCATTATCTTTTTGTCTAACATTATTTATTTTTTCACCGTCTCTTTATAAACTTAACTGTTCACTAATATCCGGTACTTTTAGTTTTGCTTTTCTTACCAGTAACACGTTTTCTGAAGATGTAGTACGTCCAACCGATATAAAGCAAAACAATTGGCAAAAATGTGCAAACTACGATCGTCATTACCTTTAAAGTATAAGGAGATGACGAAGAATTAGTGATCAACAGATCAAATTTTGAATTATTTGAACTGATCATCAAACGTGGGAATAATCCTTGGAACAATAAAGCGACCAAAGCGACTAAAGTCAAACCGCTCGTTGCAAAGGCCAGTCCTTCATTATTCTTGATAACTGCTATATGCGCAATGACTGACAATAACACGATCACTGCCAATAAGCTTAGCGTTCCTACAAAATGAACTTGGAAGAAGTCAGTCTTGAAGTACATTAAAACTGCAAAAGCAACCAAACCAATATACAAAATTGGATATAAGACTTCGGCATATTTCTTGACACGATCACGTAAGGGCCATTCCGTTTTAAGACCGATATAATTCAAACCATGCAGATAGGACAACAAAGTCAATGCAACTCCGCCGACAACAGAGAAAAGATTAACATAGTTGGTAAATTCTGCCCAAACATTGCCGCGAGAATCCATTGGCATCCCTTGAACCATGCTGATAAACATGATACCAAACATGAATGGCACTAGGAAACTGCCTAAACCAAGTGTCCAATCCCAAATACCTTTTTTACTTGGGTCAGTCCGACTACGGAATTCAAAGGAAACGCCACGAATAATCAACCCAAACAAAATGATGAACAAAACGAGATAATAACCTGAGAATAAAGCTGAATACCAATACGGAAATGAAGCAAACATCGCGCCTCCAGCAGTGATCAGCCAAACTTCATTACCATCCCAGACAGGTCCGATGGAAGCAATAACTTGGTCGCGTTCATCTTCATCTTTAGCGAGTGTTAAAACCGACATCCCAACACCATAGTCAAAACCTTCCAAGAAGAAGAAACCGGCAAACAAGACGCCGATAATAATAAACCACACTAATTGCAAAGTTGTCATTATTCAAACGCCTCCTTGTTAAATGGATCGACTTCTTTATCAGAACTCAAAGGAGCATTGATCAATTCACTATCTTCATCCTCTGGTCCTTTCTTTAATTCTTTTACGACCAAAGCAACCATAATAGCTCCCAAGGTCGAGAACAACAAGAAATAAATAATATTTGATGTCAATAAAGAACCCACTGAAACGTTAGGCGAAACACTGTCTTTGATAGTAAATAAACCGTAAACAGTCCACGGATAGCGGCCAAATTCTGTGACGAGCCAACCAGAAGTATTAGTCATAAATGGAACAAAGGTAAATAATCCAACGATCCAAAGCATCCACTTTTGTCTAAATAAAAGTTGACTCTTTTTACGTGCAAAGAACAGACCCAAAACAGCCACACCAAGCATTGCCATACCAAAAAGTGCCATAATATGGAAAGACCAGAACAAAGTATTGACCGGTGGATAATAATTATTTTCATCCCCATACTTAGCTTGTAATTCTTTATTAGCTTCGTCCATTCCTTGAATTGAACCGGACGGTTTATGATACGACAAAATACTTAACATATACGGGATTTTAATACTAAATTTATCTTTATGGGTCTTAGTATCCATAAAGTCCACTAGTTTCCAAGGTGCAGGATCAGGAGTATTCTCCTTTTCACCCTCAGTAGCGGCAAACTTCATCGGTTGGTCCTCGATCAAAGCCTTCATTTGTTGGTCACCAGCAGCAAAAACTGCGATCGAACCAATAAGACCGATCACTAAACCTAACTTTAAAGAACGTTTGAAAAATTCCTTTTCCTTTAACTTGTCATTCAAAAGTTTAAAGGCAGACATTCCGGCAATTAAAAAGCCGCCCATGGCGATCGCACCAGCAATAACATGACCAAATTCATACCATGCCTGAGAATTAGCAATCAACTTAGGAAAACTAGTCATCACAGCACGTCCACCCTTGATCGCATACCCAGTTGGGTGCTGCATAAAGGCATTAGCAGTAATGATCCAGAAAGCTGACAACATTGAAGCAATAGTTACTAACCACATGAATGTTACGTGCAGCCAGGGTTTGACCATCTTCCAGGTGAAGATCCACAAACCCAAAAAAGTCGATTCCATAAAGAAAGCTAACAAAGCTTCAATAGCAAGTGGTGCGCCGAAAATATCGCCCATAAAACGAGAATAATCGGACCAGTTCATTCCGAACTGGAATTCTTGAATGATACCTGTGACAACACCAACTGCAAAACTAAGCAAGAAGATATTACCCCAAAACTTAGTCATGCGTAAGTACATCTTATCTTTAGTACGAACCCACATTGTTTCCATAATAGCAACTACAAGCCCTGTACCAATTGAAAAAGGTACGAAGAAAAAATGAAAAATCGTTGTCATACCAAATTGGAAACGTGCCAAACTCAGAATATCCATTCACAACCCCTCCTTAACAAAATTTTATAAACTCAATCAATACTACTATACACCGAAAGGATCAAAAAACCAATTACCTAAGTAATTTAATATTGTATAAGATTTAAAACGCATGGTACTAGTTCGTAATAATTTCATCTTCACCAAAAATTAAAAAACCTAAATTGTAAACAAAAACGGTTAATTCAATTTTTAGCCAAAAACCTATCAACGAGCGAGTTAAGTTGCGTTTAATGCCATAATTGTCTACCAAAATTGAAAAACGTGCTTCAATGGTGCGATGCAATTTCTTTAAAGTGCGACTGTTATGTTGGAATGATATAGAGCCCAGAGACCATACCCTAACTGAGTAAATTCTTTTTTTAGACTTTGACCAGCATCGCCTACATCACCTAAAACAAAAGGCAAGGACAAGGGGCAATTAAAGTTGACGCGGCTTGAGTATCATGAACCAAAGCCAGTGTTAGATCGTAGTTTAAAATATCGCCAGTGGTTGACACGGTTATTTCTAACCTTTTTGACACAAGGCATTAGCCAAACTATCCATGATTTCAATTTGCCCAGTCTGTGCATACTCTTGTTTTAAACCATGACACAGCGCCATAATAACGGGAAAAAGTTGCTGTGCCAGTCGATTAAAGCGGGTGCGGTCAAAGGTAACCTGATTCGGGATAAACAGCTTAGTCCATGAAAAAAAATTACGTTGTGATTGCATGTTGGTCGTAATTTGTAGGCAAAGTAAAGCTAAAATCTGAATGTCAGAAACTTGTGTGTGTTCAACATTGCGCCGACTGTAAATAAGAGAAGGACAATATTGATGGCAAAGGTCCCCACAAATTTCCCTTAGTTGTTCTAAATCGACTTGTAATCATGTCGCCTTTGTTTAAATTTTAAGTAGTCCAATATGGTTATACTCTTTTTTGTTTGATCACTTAAAAGTCTAATTATTATGGAGCTTTTTTGTAAAATTTTTCGCTAAATATTTGCTTGTTACGCACTAGCACCACACGTAAGATTTAAAATTCAGCTATTCCTTTGCTTCTTTGCATGCTTACTATACAGGCCATAAATTTTTTGCCATTCTCACTATTTATACCAAATATCGGTATTTATTAAAAGCGCTTACACACCTAAATATTTAAAGCTTCTAATCGGGTAGGAGATAGTTCACACTATCGACCTCCCACACCACCGTACGTACGGAACCGTATACGGCGGTTCAACAACTTAAGCTTTTGCTTGAATAGACTGGTACAGTTTGGACAGATTTATTAGCCCACGCTGTGCCAGTCTTTTATTAGTTATGGTCATCAACAGTGTTTTACTGTGCGCGTTGCGCCAGTATCCCTTACGAGTATTGACGTAGATTTTCGCCTGTTTGGGTGTCAAGCCTAGTTTAATCAATGCTTTATAACGGGTTCCGATATTCTTCCACTGTTTCCAGATATACTGGCGGATGCGCGAGCGCAACCATTTGTCTAGTTGTTGGAGAAAGATTTTCATCTTCCCAATGGAATAATATTGGATCCAGCCCTGCATTTTCTGCTTAATTTCATGCAGAATCCTATCAAGGCTGACGCCTCGGCTTCTCTTGGTGATTCTTGTCAATTCCTGTTTAATTCTCTGTTTAGGTTTTTGATGAGGACGCGGGTAGGCGCTATTGCGTCCCACACCCAGAGAAAAACCTAGAAACTTCAGTCTTAGTGGAGAACCGACTTGCGTCTTTTCTGCATTCACTTCAACTTTGAGTTCCTTTTCTAAAAACTGGGTGATGCTTTTGAGAACCCGTTCACCCGCACGCTTACTTTTAACATAGATATTACAGTCATCCGCATAGCGTACAAATTTATGTCCTCTTCTGGTCAATTCTTTGTCCAGCTCGTTCAGATAAATATTTGCTAGTAATGGTGAAATATTGCCACCTTGCGGTGTACCTTTAGCGGACTTCTCGAAAAATCGACCATTCATAACACCACTCGTCAAGAACTTACGAATCAAATGCAAGACCCATGGCTCACTAATGTAATTTTCAACAAATTTAATTAGGGACTGTCTGAAAACTAAAAATTCAGGTATAATCTGAGGAAAAACGAATCGAGGAATTCCGATGACAACACCTAAACGATACGAACTGGAAGATGCTCAGTGGGACCGAATCAAAGGATACTTCCCGCCATACCGGACTGGCCGTCCATCAAGCCTAGACAACCGTACCGCCCTCAACGCTATCCTCTGGCTCATGCGCAGCGGGGCTCCTTGGCGTGATCTACCTGAACGCTATGGCTCTTGGAAAACGGTGTATAGTCGCTTCCGAGCCTGGGTAAGTTCAGGCTTGTTCGAACAGGTTTTTCTCGAATTGATTGACGATCCCGACATGGAAAACTTGAGCTTAGATTCAACGATCGTTCGAGCGCATCAAAAGGCCACTGGGGCAAAAAAAACGCCGAATGTATGGTCGAAAATCAAGCTATTGGACTAAGTCGAGGTGGCCGAACGACCAAGATTCACGCACTCGTTGACGGATTAGGGAATCCCTTGGGTTTTCGCCTAACAGGTGGTCAAGTACATGATAGCCAAGTTGCCAGTGAGTTGCTGGAAGGCTTCGATATTTCTCAATCAAATATTATCGCGGATAAAGCCTATGGCACCGCGAAACTTCGCCAGTATATTGAAGATAAAGCAGGCGTCTATACCATTCCGCCAAAGGAAAATACCAAAGACAAGTGGACCTGTGATTACCACGTTTATTGTGAGCGCCATTTGATTGAGAACTTCTTCAATCAGTTGAAGAACTTTCGTAGGATTGCAACGCGTTATGATAAGCTCGCTCATGTTTATCTGGCTACGGTCTACATTGCCTCAATTTGCATCTTACTTAAGTAGTTTTCAGACGGACCCTAGTAAATCATGGTTCACATTGTCAAAATATGACTTTAAATCAAGGTCGACCACGTAGTGATAACCCTGATTATAATAAGCAACCACCTTTTTCACAGCACTTTGTGCACTGCGGTGTGGGCGAAAACCATAACTATTATCTGAGAATACTTTTTCAAAAATAGGAGACAGTTGCTGTTGTAACGCCTGTTGAACCACACGGTCAACGACCGTTGGGATTCCTAACTGACGTTTCGAACCATCTGGCTTAGGAATCTCAACTCGTTTGACAGGTTGGAGTTCATAGCTTTCGGTTCGCAAGGCCTCGATTAGTTTTACGTTATTCTCTTTCAAGTATGGGCCAAGTTCCTCAACGGACATGCCGTCAATTCCTCCAGCCCCTTTATTACGCTTGACATGGACAAAGGCCCGATTTAAATTATTCCGGTCTAAGACCTTCTCACGTAATAAGCCATTTTGAGTTCTCTTTTCACCAGAAACAACGCTACGCGCTCCTGTTTGCTCTGACCCTTCCAGGGTTACCCTCCGCAGGTAGTCAGCTTTATTTTCTGTTTTCTGCGATTGTCGCATTGTTTCCACCTCCAGGATGAATCAAAATTATTGTTGTTCAGCCCTTCACCATTACTGGCTACTATGGCCTCGGCTGACTTCTGTCATGGACAACTCAACATTACTATTGAGCCTGTTCCTGCCAGAAATAACTTCCAGCTTGAGAGAACTACCATGACAGACCTCCCCGGGCAAGAGCAGTAGCTTTCGCATCAAACCGTTGGCTTTACTGTGACGGTTTCGAGTGGTCAGGGACTTCGATTTGTTAGGCAACCTCATCCCACCGTTTCCAGCCTTTTAGCCACTTCTTGTTCATCGATTCGATGTTTCGTCTAGGACTTCCTTCAGATTCTACCTCACGATAGACACCCTTGTCTTCGACTCGTGATACCGGCCACTACGGCTCACAGCGGACTTACACCGCCTAGTTACTGCCCATGCCGGGCGCACCTACAAAAAACCTTAGTATTTGATCAAATACTAAGGCTTCCGTTCGATTATTTGTCTACCTCTTATAATAAATCTTTAGTATCAGATTCAAGTGATGGGAAGAGATAAACTAACCGACTAAGCTCCTCTTCTCCCCAGCCAAATTCAATTGCAGGCAAAATTGAATTGACAGCATTATCAGCCCTTTCACTAACTTCTGAAGCACCTACGATCTTATGTTTGGCATCATAAACAATGGTATTTTTGGCATAAGATTCATTAGTTACCAACCGATACCAACCCGCTAACAAATCATTTTCCTGAACTGAATAACTATTATCATCCGCAACAGCATCTGGAATAACACCGACCTGAGCAATCCGCGGTGAAGTAAAGACTACAGAAGGGATCGCAGGATAAACAAGCGGATCATTGGTTTCTTTACTGAAGAGTTTCATCAAGTAAGTCGTTTCATAAATAGCTGTTGGCGTTAACTTAGGTTGTTTCTTGTCAACAACGTCACCGGAAGCATAGATATTATCAACACTGGTTTGCAAGTGATCATTGACTTCAATACCATGTTCGTTATACTTAACGCCAACTTTTTCTAACCCCAACTCTTCAACATTCGGGATCCGCCCTGAAGCATCTAAGATCCAGTCTGTTTCCAATGTCTGACCAGCACCGTAGCTAACTGTGTATTGAAGGCCGTTTTTAGCAAACTCAGTCACATTAGCATTTTTAACAAATTTTACGCCACGTTTTTGCAGGTCTTCAATAACATGTTCAACGTACGATTGATTGAATGAACGTAAAGCCTTGTCTTTATGCATCAAAACAGTAACATCTGACCCAGCAGCATTTGCGATCGTTGCAAATTCCATGCTGATATAACCGCTGCCGATGATCGTAATATTTTGCGGCAGTTCTGTCAGCGCCATGAAATCAGTACTATCATTAGCTAATTCTGTGCCTGGGATATCCAAACGATGCGGGCGCTGTCCCGTAGCGACAACGATTTTGTCCGCCGTTTTTTCTGTACCATCAACATCAACAGTATGCGCATCAACTAATTTACCGTGACCGTTGATAATATCAACACCCGAGTCTGTCAGTAAGCCACTGATAAAGTCAGGCAACCCATCAATAACTTCGTGCTCATGTTTCACATTTTCAGTCCAGTTGAAGGTCAGATCACCACTCACAACTTTTTGCATCCGTTCTTGGAAACGAAGTAATTCGACTGGCGCATCCAAAGTGATCTTGGCATTACAACCGCGATTAGGACAAGTACCGCCGATCTTATCAACTTCGATCACTCCTACTTTGTAGCCCTTAGCCGCCAAAGGAGCGGCACCATCAAAGGCCCCATGTCCAGCCCCGATATATAATACATCATATTGATAACCATTTTCTGGCATTAAACCTGACTCCCCTTCTAACAAATATTTTCTTAAAATCACCATACAACATATTTGCAAACAGACGCAAAGATAATGCATTTCATAGTTAGCATTTTAGCTAATATTTTTTTGAAATGAACTTTTAGTGTTATGCTAAGAATATAACTCATTGGAAAGGTTGATATATTATGAAAGAATTTTCTTTAAATCAATTTTCACTCGAGAAAAAAGTTGCACTTGTGACCGGAGGAGCAAGCGGGCTCGGCAAATATTACAGTTTGGCACTCAGCGCAGCCCACGCCTCAGTCTTTGTCGTTTCAAAGACAACCATGGGCTGGGATGAACTCCACGTCAAAGTCGAAGAAAGCAATGGTAAAATAGCTTTTTTCCAGCAAGATCTCACTGCTCAAAATGCAGCAAAAAATATTGTAAAAGCTTGCTTAGAGGAATTCGGCAAGATCGACATTCTAGTTAACAACGCTGGACTGCAACTGCGTAATGACCTGGTCGATTATAAAGACGAGGATTGGCAAGCGGTACTCAATATCAACCTTAATGCTCTTTACTATCTTTCACATGAAACCGCAAAAGTAATGTTAAAGCAGCAGAGCGGAAAGATCATCAACATCGGTTCCATGCAATCATATCGGGCTGGTAAAAGGATTTTTCCTTATACATCCAGTAAGCATGCTGTCTTAGGTCTGACCAAAGCATATGCAGATGCTTTAGCTCCTGAAAATATTCAAGTTAACGGAATAGCACCAGGATACGTGGACACCCCAATGACGAAAAAATTGCAGGAAGATCCCGTCCGAAACAAAGAGATCATCGATCATATTCCCGCTGGTCAGTGGGCTCAACCTGAACAATTAATGGGAACAGTCGTTTTTCTCGCGAGCCACGCAGCAGATTATTTGAACGGAGTCATGATCCCTGTCGATGGCGGCTATCTGTTACGCTAATGATCCAATTAAAACAGGCACTTTTAGGAGATCATCTTTTCCCAAAGTGCCTGCTTTTATCCTCATTACAGAAATGTCGCAACGAAACCTGAAGTTTTTAATTGATTTACTGCTTTTTTATTTTCGAGTTTTGCAAATCGATCCAACATATGTATTACATCGCAAAAAAACGCGATTTAATGCATATGTCCGATAATGCTCGAGTCTTAAACGATTCACTTTACCTTGTTTTTTAGTCGGGTTCCGTGAACCAAGACTTTCCGCTTACTTCTGCCCTGTTCACTTTATAGCCTCAGTCAAATTTAATTTGTCATCAATATTATAAAAATGAGGCTGTTTCCAATTTAACATTTCATCAGTCAACCGATATTTTGTAATTCCCAAGCGGTTATATGGTTCAAAATAATAACTCCGAGTTTCAAGGCAAGTTGCTGAGCGATAAACTGAATAAGTTTGTTGATACTTTTTCATTTTAGGAACAGTCACACTGTTTAATAAATGCCAGCTGCTGATCACTGCTTCTTGTTCGTTTGCAGGTTGGTTTGTTCTTTCTTTGTAATAAGCTGCACGAATAAATCTGCCCGTTGGCGTATAGGCCGATGAAGGTATTTTTTTACCCGCAAAACTGCCAGTACTAATATGCGGCTCAACCACTGATGGACCATCTTTTTGCAGATCTGATTTTAAAGCAATATAATCTTTCAACTGTTCAATTTGATGAGCAAAGTTAAAGGCATTTGTCACCACTCCGATCGGATTTTCGATCACGTTCATCGGTTGAACAGTTGGTTCAATGATCACGATCCTGCCAGTGGGATCAGTTGCAGCATAGTGTAGTTCCGGATATCCATATTGGACGGCCGAATTTTTGCCGCTCATTAGTCTGATCTCGTCCAAATGATCGATAATATCTGCGACTGATTTATACCGCCCCATCATATAAAACGGGACTTCATATGGTGCCAACTGTTTTGCGTTATTTTGGGGATCATCATACAAGTAAGTGCCGTGTCTAAAGGTTAGTTTTTGCACACTCAACCCCCACTCATTCACACCATCGCTCATATCAATAGCGTTTTCCTTATTTCGACCGACACCGATGATCGCATATTTGTTTTTCACCGTCCGCCCATCAAAATCTTCGATCCATTCATAGTCACGCGGGGCAAAAACTGGCCCTGATTCTAGTTCATGCCAGTCCATCGTCCTGGAAAACATATGGACACCACTTTGAGCAACTTGCAAAATACTAGTACACATATCACCGCTCCTTTACATCCTTTAAAGTATTTAATACTGACATATCTTAATTATTACCGATATTCGAAAAAATAAAAAGCAGAGTGTTTATCTAAACCATGCCTTTCGCACATATGGATAGCTCAGCATCTGGACTTCTCACATCTATGTCTGCTGGAAGTTGTTTCCCCACTTTTACTTCTAGTTGAAACTCATCAGCTAGGCACTGCTTTTTAATACTTCTGTTCAGTTAACTGTTCCAATTGAAACATCCAGAAAAAATTTTAAACAAAAAGCCTGGAAACTCTTTGATCTCCCAGACTTTTCTGTTTTACTCCTGTGCTTGCACTTGCATAACACTTTCATCATATTTTCTTAATATCAAATACATCACCACATAAATCACCAGCGGGATCCAAACGAAATTCAAATCGATCATCCGGATCGTAGCGGCATTTTGTACTTGATTGGCCACATATCCTGACGCATCAAACATCATCGCAGTTATTAAACCGCCAATCCCTAAGCCTAAGTTAACACCCCAGTCACTAGTCGATGCCAATAAACCTTCAGCTTGGATCCCCATCGTAGTTCCGTAAGAAATCGTATCGGCGATCATGATCGAGACTAGCCCAATTACGATCCCGTTACCGATCGAATTTACAAAGATCCCCGCAAATGTGATCGCTAAAATTTTAGTATAAGCACCAACACCAATAATGGCCTGGCCTAAAAGTTCGATCAAGATCCCGTGAGACATCGTAGATTTTTTACTTCTAACTTGAGTAAAACGTAAGATCAATAACACCCCAATGATCGAGGCTAACATAAAACTATTGGCCCACGAAACTAAGTTATCATTGTTATAGACATATTTGAAATAATAAATAGTTGTTTGATTCTTGATTGCCGTTGACAACCAGTACAAAAAGACAACGATCGACAAAATGATCCAAGGTTTATTATGTCGCAACATGTCCCAGACCTTGCTTAAGGGCTGATGGATCATATCTTCATTCGTATGACGTTCACGTACTTGAACAAAGGTATTTAAGATCAGGACTAGCGAAATGATCCCAAAAATGATCACCGTTCCTAAAAAACCCTTCTGTTGGTTGCCTTGACCGATCAATTTAACCAAGGGGATAGTAAATGTAGCAACAACAACTTGTACCAAACTACCGAAGAACTGACGGATGACGCCTAAAATTGTAATTTCACGGTCATTTTTAGTCATCGTTGGTAAAATCGAAGTTACCGGCAAGTTGACCGCAGTATATAGGAAACCTAAGCCCAGGTATGTAACGTAAGCCCACACTAATTTTCCACTACCTGAAAAATCAGGTGTCACAAAAGTCAAGATCGCCACGGCAACATATGGTACCGCATACCAAAGAAAAAACGGCCGACTCTTTCCATATTTAGAATGCGTCCGATCGATCATCAACCCCAAAATAACACTTTCAATAACATCCATAAAACGAGCAATTGCAAATAAGATCCCAACATCACGGGCACGTAAGCCGTAAACGTCAGTATAGAAAAACAGTAAATAAGAACTCATCATTTGGAAAATCAAGTTGTCGGCCGCGTCACTTAAACCGTAACTAATGCGCTCGACCCAACCAGTCTCATAGTTCTTATTGTTCATATTGCGACACCTTCCTTTAAATAAAGCAGCTGGCTTTTGTCCCTTAAGTTCAGAGCCGCCTTTGGTTTTATCGAAAAAGACCCGGGTTAGTCGACGACCCGGATCTTCCAACGATTGTTTCTTTAAATAAATTAATCTTTGTCTTTCAACTCATCGTAGACCTTGCTGCCTACGAGATCATTTGTCCACATCCAGACCATATGACCAACTAATTCTGACAAATGTTCATCTTTGGGTTGGTCTTTAGCTGATGGGACCACATTTAAGGCCGGCATTACGCCCAGATGGAAAGCTGCCCAAACACCAATTCCATACCATGTGCCATGATCTTTGGTGATTGCTGGGTATTTGTGACGCATAAGTTCATACAAAACTGCCCAAGAAACGGAGAAACCATAATGAATGATAAAACCTGGCCATTCGATCTGATGACCTGAATAAGTATAATTCTTGTGGATCAGCTTGTCAGGGATCCCTAAAAACTTCATTGTCTTGTACGGTGGATTTTGAGCATCGCGTTCTTCAGTTCGTGGAGGGAAAACATTTTCCCATCCCATTTTAACTAACCCTGAGATCAGACCAGCCGCGATCCCCGCACCAATTGCTTTTTTTACGTTAACTGCCATTGATAACTCCTCCTTTTTCTGTGGTGTATCTACGTAGTAAAAATGTTGCTCCTAATTATTTTATTCTTAATAATTCTAACAAAAAGTAAGCTTGATTTCAAACGAAAAAACTTCTCTAGTATGTTTCTTCTTTTACCAAGTATTGCCATTCATCCTTATTCAAGCGGTTCAAATGATACATTTTGGTATAGATCTGACGCAAAATTTCTTTTCTATCTGCTGTTGAATTCACGAAATCATAACGATCACCATCAAGTATCAGCATCGGCGACTCAGCATACGTATCAACAAAAGCCTCGTAACGCTTTAGCAAATCATGATAATAATCCTCTAAGCTCGTATCTTGTTCTGGGAGCTCATATTCTCTGCCTCTAAGCTTGATCCGTTTGATCAGATTGGGATAAGAGATATTTATCATAACCATTAAGTCGGGAGCCTTCTTATGCGCTGCATTGGGTAATTCTTCCAGCATATTAGCTAGAAGATCACGATAGGTCTCCCATTCGATCTTCGTCATATTGCCCCGCTCATAGTTCATTTTACAAAAAAGCTCATCAGTATAAATCGAGCGATCAAGAACGTTTTTGTCATCCTTAAAAGCTTGTTTGATCATTTTAAAACGCCGATTTAAAAAGAATATTTGCAATAAAAATGCGTAGGGATTGGTTTGCCATTTGCCCGCCGCAACGGCCTTGTTGCCCTCATAAAACAGTGGTAACACTGGGTTATCCGAGACCGGTTCATAAAAAGGCTGACTTTGCAAACGGTCGCTCAGTAATTCAGTTAAACTAGTTTTACCTGCGGCAATCGGTCCTTCGATCGTGATCACACTCATGCACATCCCTTCTTTACTGTCAAACTTACCTTTATTAAAAGCGATATCTAGCAATACTTCAATTAAAATGAACCGAAAGAAACGACCTCCACTTGTGCAGCCGTGGCGGTCGTTTCTAATTAAACTTATTTTGAAATATCTTTAAGTATAAATACTACTTTATCTTGATCATTTAACTTTTGCTGGTCAACACCCTTTTTAGATTCCTTGCCATTTATATCATAAAGCCAGTATTGATCCAAATCGGGATTTTGTGCATGTCCATCGATTTTTGTGACCATTTTATTTTCGGTCTTGACTGGCCAAGCCTTTTTCAAACCCGTCAAGACACTTGCACCTTTTTTCACAGTAACTGTCTTTTTACTTAACGATTTATTTTCTTTCTTGATCTGATAAGAAACTCTGATCACATTATCAGAGTTATTTTTTTGTGTCGTGTTTGCACAACTAACTAAAAATATTGCAGTAAAAATCATCGCTAAAAAAACCAATTTCTTTTTCACAGGTCCCAACCCCTTGTTTTTATTTTAAATCTGAAATTTTCTGAATTGCAGTACGATATTCAAGTAAATACTCTTCCGTCGCACCTTCAGACATTTCCTGGGTATATTTATCTTCCAAAAAGTCTATGATCTCAGGATTATATTCCCTGACCAAACGTCCGACTGCATAAGCTCCCGTCGCACGGATCACTGGTCGCGGATCATTATCGATGACCGCTAATATCTGTGGCAAAGCACTCCGGTCTCCCAGATTTGCTAAGGCAATCAAAGCATTGCGCTGCAAAGGTTTCTTCCCCCGCCATGAACCAGCCATCTGTCCAAAGGTTTCTTTGAAATCACGGTTTGATATCGTCAGTAAAGGCACCAATTCAGGTGAGACTTTTTCTGGATCTGGTTCCATGTCTGAATGAAAATGTTGATCCTTTCCACGATTAAAGGGACATACTAATTGACAGATGTCACAACCATAGATCACATTATGGATCATTGGCCGGTAATTTTCCGGCATCATTCCCTTAGTTTGTGTCTGATAAGATAAACACTTCTGTGCGTTTAATCGACCATCACCCAACAAGGCATTTGGCGGACAGTAATCGATACAGCGTGTACAGTCACCGCACTGTGACTTTAGCGGGCGGTCAGGCTCAAATTCAAGATCCGTAATGATCTCGCCCAAATAAACAAACGACCCGAATTCTTCAGTGATTAGCAAACCATTCTTGCCGATAAACCCCAACCCAGCCCGCTGAGCCACCGCAACATCGATCAACTCTCCGGTATCGACCATTGGTTTAAAATCAACTGCGTTTTGGGACAGTTCTTTGATCTTTTCAATCAGTGCAGCCATCTTTTTACGTAAGACTGCATGATAATCATCCCCCCAAGAAGCTCGGGCAAAATGTCCTCTTTTATACTTAGTCCGTGGTGGCCTTTTTTTCATTTTTGTCGGGTAAGCTAAAGCGATCGCAATGATCGAACGCGGCTTATTGAAAATCAGGCCCGGCTCTAACCGCTCATCTAGATTTTGATGTTCAAACCCCGAAGTATGCCCCGCAGCTTTTTGTGCGACTAAACTGGAACGCAAATGTTCAAAATTATTCGCCGTTGTGAAGCCGATCTTATCAATGCCAATTTCCTGACTAGCTTCGATAATTTGTTGTTTCAACTGTGCATTAGCCAGCGCTGACACCCCCAGAAAAAATCTATACTTTTGAGCTAAAATACTCTATGTCAATTATACAATGGAAAATTCATAAAATTAAGCTTTAAAACATTTAAACTATTCAACAAAGAAATTGTGCTGCACTTTTTTTGCAAGTAATAAAAAAAACATGACCCCCAAAAGGAAGTCATGTTATGTTTACTTATCTTTTTTAGTATGAATGATGTTGGTTCCAGTACTTCTGAGCATTGACCCATGAACCGTAGCGAGCTTGAACGTATTCGTTAGCTACGCGATCTTGGTTAGCTTTTGAATAGTCACCGCCCAATTTATCTGCAGAAAGTTGGTATGCACCGATATAGATACCGTTTTTTGCACTGTAGTTGCCGCCGGATTCTTTAAGTATAATAAATTGACGTGCAGCTGCTTCGGAACCGGATAATAATGAGCCAGAATTATTATTGCTTTGGGCTACTGTTTTTTGTTGTTGTGGCTGTGCCGCAGTCCCTTGGACAGGGGCTGTTGTTTGCGCTTTTGGCTGAACCTGATCCTGTTGTTTTGGAGCAGACACTTGAGCTGGAACAGTCTGTTGGGTTTGTTGAACAGGTGCCTGCGCTTGTTGCGGCTGTTCGATAACTTTAACATTACCGTCACCATTAATGTCAAGCTTTTGTCCAGGAAGAATAAAGTTAACATCAGCTAATTTATTAGCTTTTTCGATTGCTGCAATTGTTGTGTGATTCTTAGCAGCAATATCTGAAACTGTGTCACCTGCTTTTACGGTAACTGTATCGGCGTTAGCAGCAACTGATCCTGCAACAAACAAACCTGCAGCAGCTGTAACTGAAAGTAAAGTATTTTTGATATTTCTATTCATGATCTGTTGTACACTCCTATAATTACGTTTTATTTGGCGACAAGTTTCTAGAAGACTCATCGAGTTCTGTAACAATCAACATCACCTAGTATAGCTAACCAATGTAACAATAAAATACCAAAAAAATTACTAATCTACGTCATTTTGAAAAACTTCCATTTTTTTGCAATATTTAGTAATATTTCTTTCAGCATTTGTCGCGTCCATAGATCAAAGCCTTTTAATATCAAGCTTAAACACTTTATTTCGTTTATGACAAAATTTCAATACATGTCAAGCAATTATTACAGAAAAAAATCAAAAAAGCCATTTTTTCGTAAAATTTCGCCTAAAAGCTTCTTGACTACACCTTTTTTGCTAAGAAATAAGACTCAACTTAGACCGGAAATCAATTTAAATTCTTACGATCACAGGTAATTTTTACTAAAAAAACTCCTCTACTAGCAAGATATGCTCGTTATTATGACATATCTTCTATGAAAGGAGTTTTTGCGAATGAAAGTTACTGAATGCTCATGAGGTGAATGGGTTGTAAAACCTGCCACCATTCACTTGAAACAACAAAATACCTATAATGATCAAAATGATCGTCGTAATGATCAAGGCATGATCAAGTTTAGTCAGTGGACGAGACATATACCAAGAACGTTTTTTCTGCGTACCAAAACGCCGCAAACGCATTGCCCGTGTCGTTACTTCGATCCGGTCAAGAGATGAGAAAACAAGTGGGATCAAGATCTGAGTACTGCCCTTGATCCTGTGCCAAACGTTTGCCTTCTGAGAAATTTCAAGTCCACGTGCTTGCTGAGCCAAGCTGATCTGCTTAAATTCCCGGGTAAAGTCTGGAATATAACGTAAAGACAACTCGACAGCATAACAGATCTTATATGGGATCTTAAGTCGATTCATACCTGCGGCCAATTCAGAGGGATCGGTAGTGAATAAAAAAGCTAAGATCAACGGCACGATAAAAATATATTTTAAAGTCATATTAAATAAGTAGAAAAGTTCCTCCAGTGTTAGAGCAAAAAAACCGCGCCCCAACAGCACATGGCTGGTACCATAAATTTCTGTACCATAGCGCGGACTAAAAAGATAAACCAAAACCAAGTTAAGCAAGGTAAAGCCAATGATGGCATACACTAAGCTCCTGATCTTACGCCATTTTAACTGCGCTGCGTAAAAGAAAAACAAAGCAAAAATCGTCAGCAAAATCAAATAGCCTGTATCATAACTGACCATCCCGATTGCTGAAAGTCCCAACAAAATCACAATCTTGGTCGTCCCCGACAAACGCTTGATCCAGAGGAGTTTTGCTTGTGAGTCTTCTTTGATCTCAGGATCTGCTTGCATCATATCTTCCCCTTTCATACGCGCTAAATTTTTCGGCAAAAGTGATGGCATCATTGATACCAGCCTTCTTTGCCAATTCTTGTAAACTTAGTTTCGACAAGTGAGCCCGTGAGATCAATGCAGGATCTGTCAGAACTTCTGCCGGAGCTGCGTTGGCCAATAATTGTCCCTCATCCAAGACCAGCGTTCTGTCAGCATAGCTCATCATCAAATTCATGTCATGAGTGACCATTAAAACCGTGACTGCTAATGAACGGTTCATGTCTCGTAAGAAATCCATCATTTTCGCATAATGCGCCAAGTCTTGTCCCGCAGTTGGTTCATCTAAGATCAAGATCTGTGGCTCAAGTACCAGTACAGATGCAATTGAGACCCTCTTTTTTTGACCAAAGCTTAAAGCAGAAATTGGCCAGTTACGAAAAGGATACAAGCCGGTAACGTGCAATATTTTTTCGACACATTGGACTTGCTCATCTTCTGAGATCCCCCGTAACTGTAATCCTAAGGCTACTTCCTCAAAAACCATCGTTTTGGAGATCATCTGATTCGGATCTTGCAGAACATAACCGATTTTTTCGGCCCGTTCTTTGACAGACAAGAGATCTAATAGCCGGCCACCTAGTTTTAACTGCCCAGACTGGGGGTTAAAAAACCATTGATCAAATTGATCAATATCGTTTTACCAGTCCCATTTTGTCCTACCAAAGCAACCATTTCTCCCTCGTTGATCGAAAAGTCAAAATTTTCAAAAATCAGCTTTTTATCTGGGTACCCAAAAGTTATCCCCGCCCCCGTTAAAAGTGGTTTAGGTTGAACTTTGACTGGCTTTTTTGGTAACTGTTACTGCCAAGCAACTAATTTTTTTTGTGCAGTTTGGTCAAGTTCAACTACTACCAAATCATCCAAAGAAACAAGTGCACTAACGTCCACACCAGCATCTTTGAGGGCTGTCACATAAAGCGACTCTCTTAAGCCGTTCGCTAGCAGCACATCACTTTGCAAAATAGCAGTCGGCTGGTCATTTGCAATGATCTGACCATCTTTTAAAACTACAATACGATCAAAGGATACTTGGAGCGCTTCTTCGATTCGATGATCGATCACGATCACAGTCAAACCGCGCTCTTTTTCTAAACGATCCAACAATTCCATCGAGACTTTTCCTGCAGCAGGATCCAAGTTAGCTAAAGGTTCGTCTAATAATAAAATCGGTTCATCATCGATCAAAACACCCGCTAAGGCAACACGTTGTTTTTGCCCACCAGATAATTCCTGTGGTTTTTGCTTTAACAGCTCAGGCATCTGTAAGATCTCGGCCCACTGCGCGACACGCTGGTGCAGTTCTGCAGCAGGACGTGCGTCATTTTCAAGCGCAAAAGCAACATCTTCTGGGACAGTGAGGGCAACAAATTGTGCATCAGGATCTTGTAAAACAGTACCAACTTCAAATGACAGAGCTGTCAGATCAAGTTCAGCCAGATTTTTACCATCGATCATGATCTTTCCCGACAGCTCACCTGGAAATTCTTCTGGGAGCACACCGTTTAACAAGTTACCCAAGGTTGATTTTCCCGACCCCGAAGGTCCAGTGATAAGGGCCTTTTCGCCGGCTTGAAGCGCCAAGTTAATATTTTTTAATGTCGGTTCTGTCTGATTTTGATATTGAAAAGTAACATTTTCTAATGAAATCATCGGTGTTATCGCCATAAGTTATTACTTCGTTAATTTTTTGTTCTGTGTTTGTGTTTTGCCGTATGCGATCAGTAATAATGTAGCTACTACGCCAATAGCAATCGAGTTGGTCAAAGTAGCAACGATCCCTTGCAAAAATACCTTCCCAGCTGGCTGCGAATAGATCCAAATGTCGCCTAAAGGAGCGATCACTCCCCAGCACACGATGTTAGCTGCCACCTGTAGCACGTTAAATTTGACCAATTTAGCGGTCGTCAACGGTTCTTGTTTGACCTTTAAGAAATTGCGCGAATAGCCGATCACAATTCCAAATAAGGCATCGGCAATGATCCATGACCACCAAGGATCTCCCCAAGTCAAGTCAGTAAAAAGATGTGCAAAAAATGCAGTCAATCCACCAACTGCCGGCCCAAAAATTGCGCCTAGGAAAGCCAAAAAAGCCTCCCCTAAATCGATCGTAGTATTAGGAACACCTGTCGGGATAGGAAGAAACGTTTTAAGACAAAAACGATCGCGATCCCGATCCCTGTTGCAACCACTGCTTGCACTGAAAGTCCTTTAGCTCCTTTTTTACCTGCCATGTACAATTCCTTCTTTCTGTAAAATAGAAACGATCCAAGTCCATCCTAGCAGTCAATACTGACTCGCAGTTAATAAATAGCCTAGTTAGCGTTTTGACTGTCGGAAAACTGTTAAGGGCTGATACATTTATAGTAGAAAAATGTTTAACAAGTACTTTAACGTATGCTAATTCCGTAAGAAATGAAAAGGATCCAACCTGCCTACTTGACAAATTGAATCCCCTTATGCAGCTCACAGAGACGTGCGACCGTGTTACCACTCTGCTTCAAAACAGACTCGCGCCTGTTTTCTCACCCAGTATAAACTGGCGGGATAATGGACCGACCACCATAGTCTTACTTGTGCTCGACTATGAGAAACTCCCGAACCATCTTCAGCAGCTAGGAGAACGGCTCGCAGCAAACGCCGTCTTTCTGAACTCCCACACGACCTACTCATTCGTTCAACACTTTTCTTCTAATAAAGATATTCTAACTGAATCTACTGATAAGTCAAGACAACTTTACGGGAAAGACGAACAAAATTGTTTAAAGTCCAGCACAGTAGCAGTTAATTCTTATCATATTTTACTTTTGGCGTACTGTTCTTGGTAATATTTTCGCATTTGACCAAACCCTGCAAAAACATGGTCAGCCTGATGCTGGTCTAACTGGTAGTAAGGATACTTAATAGCCCATGTTTCTAAACCTGCGCCTTTTGCCGCTTGGATCCCAACTGGACTATCCTCAACTGCCACACATTCTGTCGGCTTTAAACCTAATTTTTGCACGCTTGATAAATAAATATCCGGCGCTGGCTTGTTATTCGTAACATGTTCTCCGCTTAAAACTGAGCTAAAATACTGACCAAAATTACATTCTCTGATCATCCTTTCAATTCCCGAGATATAGCCGGCAGAAGCCAAGGCAATCGTTTGACCATCATTTTTAATATCAGACAGAAATTCCGGTACTTCGGCATTCAAGTACTTAGGATAGTCGATCATATGCTGATCACGATACTTTTCAAATAACGGGCGTAACTGGGCACGTTTACTATCAACAGGCACCAGTTTTTTCCACCCATTATCAGCAGAAAGTCCGACAATATCAGTAATGCTGGAAACTGCGGGCTTTTCCCCCATTTTTTTCAAAAACTCCAGTTTTAGCCGATAAAAATATCTTTCACTATCGACCAGTACTCCATCCATATCAAAAATAAAAGCCTTCATTTAACCTTCCCCTTAATTTCTTTATTCATCTTGATATTACAATAACTGAACGTATGAAACAACGACAAATAATTAAATTTACCGGCAATATAGCAAAAGTCTTGAAATAAAGATACAAGCTTGCCTATAATTGTAATGTATTTTAGTAAGCGTTAAATAGCATCTCAATCAATTAAGGGAGGAAATTTACGTGTTAGATTTTACTTTTAAAAATACCACCGATATTCGTTTCGGCAATGACCATATCGATGCTGAGTTGCATGATGTGCTCAGTCATTATGGTAAAAATGTTCTTTTAGTGTATGGTGGACATTCGATCAAGAATAGTGGACTGTACGAACGTGTTTTAGATTTGATCAAAGACCTTAACATTACAGAGTTGGCTGGGATCGAACCTAATCCTAAGATAGACTCGATCCGCCAAGGTCAAAAACTCGCTAAGGACAACCAGATCGATGTTATTTTGGCTGTTGGCGGCGGTTCAGTGATCGATGCAGCTAAGGTGATCGGTTCTGCAGCATACTATGACGGTGATCCTTGGGAGCTAGTCATTGACCCAGCCAAACGTTTTGAAATTAACCAATTACCATTAGTTGATATTTTAACTCTGTCAGCAACGGGATCAGAAATGAACTTTGGTTCTGTCATTTCTAACCCGGAGATCCCGCAAAAGAAAGGTACTGGCGGTCCAAATTCACCTGCAGTTTCATTCTTAGACCCGACTTTGACTTACACGGTTCCTGCCCGACAAACGGCTGCTGGTGCTAGTGACATTTTCAGTCATTTATGTGAACAATACTTTGACAATAACGCCAGTAACGATGTTTCTAAAAGTATGATCGAAGGCTTAATGCGGACGGTGATCTACTGGGCACCGATTGCGGTCAAGGAACCAGAAAACTATGATGCTCGTGCCAATCTGATGTGGGCTGCCACGATGGCCTTGAATGGGATCGTTGGCACTGGAACGGTCAATAGCTGGACAGTTCATCCGCTTGAACATGAATTATCAGCTCATTATGACATCACGCACGGGATCGGCTTAGCTATTTTAACGCCGCGTTGGATGCAATTTGCTTTAAATGCCAATACCAAACCGTTATTTGCTCGTTTTGCCAGAGCAGTATGGGATCAATACGGCTATGACGATATGGAATTAGCTGAGAACTCGATCCGCCGGACACATGACTGGCTCAAATCGCTCAACTCAGAAATGACTTTACCAGATGTAGGTATCACAGATAATAGTAAATTTGCTGAAATGGCTCGATCAGCGGTTGCCAGCGGAAAACTTGCAACCAACGCCTACGTACCTGTAACAGAAAAAGATGCCATTCATATTTACGAAGATTCAATGAAAGAATTTAAAGAATAACAGAATTTATTTTAAATGAAGGCGAGGTCAGGACAAAAACTGACCTTGCTATAGAAAACGGGTTGTGGAAATCAATTTTTGATTTCTGCAGCCCATTTTTTTGTAGCACATAATTTTCCAATCCCGGTATTCCAAAAGTTCCAAAGTTCAAGAAAGAAAAGGATAGTTACTCCTTGTGCAAATTTTTCCGACATAAATCATTGCTCTTTAGGGAAAACAATTTTACCTTTTTGTTATTTTAAATCTAACGTCAAGTCATAATCTTGATAGGCAGCATCATCTTCATAATTATCAGTATCATAATCAGCAGTGAATTTTAATCTAATACTGGTCAGGTCTGTCACATTATTTAACTCTTTGACTGGAAAAGAGATCCAACCGTCTTTTGTTGCATCTTTGGCGATCTCTCCATCCCAACTTTCATTACCTGTTGCTTCTTGTTGTTGACCATCATTATAGATTGCTGTCCCCTGTGTCGGGTAGAAGTTGATGTCGCGAGTTGGCGTCACTGACATGTGCAAGCGCACAAAACCATTAACATCAAACGTGCCATCGTTAGCAGAATCATATTCTTGTGCGGCAACTTGATCGATCTCGACCTTGTCGATAACGACTTTAGTATCGACCCAACTCTCATCCGTAAAATCAGCTGTGTAATCTTTTTGATCCTTCAACTGATAATCGTCATAGTTGATTTCAAGTTGTTTGCTATTTGCAGAACTTTTTTTGTGTTTGCTTTGGGCTTTTTTATCAGTCCCCTTTTCCTGAGCGGTTGTTTTGTGACCTGAAACTTGCTGTGTTTTGGGACTGCTGTTTGACGAACTTTCCTTTTGTTCCGAGCCGCATGCCGCTAACAAACTACTGCTTAATAAAAACACGGTTGTTATTGTCACGAATTTTCTCATAGCTTTTACCCCATTTATCAATATTTTTTAGACTTTTTTAGTCCTTATAAATAGATACGCAAAAAAAGCTAATATTGATTTTTTAAGAGTAAAAAATAACAGGCCACTTTTGACCTGCCATTTATTTGAAATTTGTTCAACAAAACTATCTATTGATAGAACGTGCCATTCTTTGAATCGTATGCCGTTCGCCTCGGAGCGCCTTACTTAAAGGATAGATATTTTCAAATGGGGATTGAATGCCCCACGCAGCATCACCAATGTGTTGCATGTCCACTCCACAAATTTTATTTCTAATAGCAATATTTTCGATGTAACTTGGACCAGAACCCTCCTGACTAGTACCGATCGTACTCATTACCAACGCTCCTGCTTGGTGAGCAAGTTCAACGATCTGTGTCAGTTGCTTGTCGTTAAAGCCCGGCACCGTTCCAACTGCCGGTACTAAGATCACATCGGCACCAGCTTGAAGGAAATCTTGAACTGAGCCAACACTAACTACTGCTTCTTCAACGCCTGCTCCGTGCATCTTTCCAGCAATCACCAAACTATTAAAATTGTTTTTGGCAATTTGAATATTTGCCGCAATTTGCTTGTTTGTGACCCCAGTACCAGGATTACCAGTCAAAACAATAAAATTAAAGCCTAATTTTTCAGCTTCTCTCAAGGTTGCTGCACTAGCTTGCCGACCTACTGAAATCTCTAATCGTTCCTCAGCCATTGCTGCTTGCGGATCGACCGGTTCTAAATTGACGCCCAGCGGTCTGCCAACCAAATTCCGCAAACGATGAATAACCTGCCCATCATGTCGCACTTTTGCCTGCTCCAAAGTATTTTCTCCAGGATAAAGCCCCAAAACGATTGGATCAAAAACGTCGAAAGCATTCAACAAGATCAAATCGGCACCAAATGCCGCTGCCAATTCAGAAGTAGTTAAACCATCAAAGGCCTCATGGACTACCACGTTCTCGCTAACGATCACGCGCCCTTCGCTGGCCTTAATACTTTGTTTAAGTTCTGAGCCAGTCATTGCTAGGACTTCACTGGAATTTGCACTAAGCAATCTTTTGACCATTATTTTCTTCCTTTCTACTACTCATTTTCTTCGTTCAATTGTCCCTGCTCTTCTAGAACATACTGCCTATTCAGCGTCAAGACAAATGGAAAGTATACTAAAACATCTAAAATAATGTTGATGATCTGCAAGATGGAACCATTCAAGCTGATTGTTGCTAGAAATCCAGAAATAACCGGCGGCATTGTCCAAGGAATAATGGCTCCTGTACATAAGGGCACCCATTCAAGACTCATGGCAGCATAGGTCGTGATCGCGTTGAGGATCGGTACGAGTACAAATGGGATCACAATATTCATGTTTAACACAACTGGTAAACCCAACATCGCTGGTTCATTGATATTGAACAATCCTGGTGTCAGCGTCAGCGGAGTCAAAGTTTTAATTTGTTTGCTGGAACGATGCATTATTACTAAGATTCCCATCGATAAGACCAGTCCTAAAGTGGCACCCCCACCACCCATGAAAACAAAATTATCCATAAAAGGCTGAGTAATAATATGACCATGATGAGCTAAGTCAAGATTACCAACTGCTGCTAACTACTTATTAGCGCCTGTGTTCATTAGCCAAATTGGTTGAATTATATTATTAACTACATTTGCACCATGGATCCCAACAAACCAAAAGAGACTGTTCAAAGCAACAGCGATAATTGTGCCAATCAATGTATCACCTAATAAGCCAAGTGGTTTAGACAATAATTTCATCATAATATCGTGTACGTTACCCCAACCAGTCCACGCAAACAAAGCATATACTATACCGAATGATCCAATAATGACCGCACCAGGGATCAACGCACTAAAACTATCTGAAACGGCAGGCGGAACAGTATCAGGCATTTTAATACGTATGTCACGGTTAATGAACCACTGGAAAATTTCACCTGTTATCAAGCCAATGATGATAGCGATAAACAATCCACTGCTGCCTAAGTATCCATAAGGCATACCTTCCAATGGAACTTTATCTCCACTCATAATGCTAGGGGTCACGATAAAGTACGAGGCGATCGCAATCACACCCGCAGACTTTCCATCCGTTTTAAATTGCTCCGCATAACTTGAAGCGATCCCAAAACAGCCTATAAGACCCATGATACCAAAAGACCCATTAGTTATTTTGGTAAAAATATCTGCCAGGGTCACTCCCTTTAGCGATATAGCGGCTAACCAGGCGGTCCACGATTTAATTGGAAAACTTCCTACTATCATAAAAACCGAACCAATAATAATCAGTGGCATGGCGATCGCTATCCCGTCACGAATAGCGATCAATGGCCGAAAACGGCTTAATTTAACTGCTAAAGGCAGTAAATGTTTCTCAACAAAGTTTGGTTCAGAGCTATTATTTCCTGACATAGAAATTCCTCTTTTCTCATAAAACAAGCTCTTGCTAAACAATATACTAAAAGAAATAGAAACTGCTTTTGAAATTGGTATATTTATTTACATACACCAATTTAATATGTAAGCTCATTCTTAGTAGCGTTCTCTTGCATACTGCAACCACCATCAATAAAACAATAACATTGTAATATTAGTTTGCAATTTGCCAACCAATAACAACAAGTTTTATTTCTTTAAAGAAATTGATCTACCTCAATTTTCGTTCCGGATATTACGCACCGAATCCAATAATACCATGACATTTCTTTTTGAATCTGTCTTTTGAACCACTATCTCATTGTCACGATACCCAGCAATAACACCACTTAACTCCCGTGGGACCTGATCACCATCAACTTCTTTCAGCTGCAATATGACTTTTTGCTTACTTTGCCATGCCTGCATCAAGTGTCTGGAAATTTCAACTTCGCTTTGTTTAGAACAACGTATTGGTCGCCGTTCTTCTTTCTCCTTGTTCAAAGCACTAGTATGGTCTGACAAAAAGAATCCTTGCCACTTCAACATTCCTCTGTCCTGATACTCATAGTCAAAGAAATGCTGTAGTTCTGCTTCATTAAAATCATCTGGATTATATTTTAACTGCTTTTTATATACCATACTTTTCACCTCACACCCATTATACGAACAAGTGTTCTGAATGTAAAATAATCTTTTCTTTGCTCCAACTCATGCTATAAACTATTTGCTGCAAAAAATTGACCAAGTCATGCATAGAATGATAACCGATCGTTAATGAAAATATGTGCTATTTATCCACTCACTTACCCGCACAAAATTAATATAGAACATTTCTGTATAGCGAGACTGTGATTGGCTAATACTTTGACTGGCCTTTAGCCAATTTGGTTGCAAATGCGTGCCATTCGTTCATCCACTCGTTTAAAATCGCAAAATCAAAACCGTCCTTTTCCTACTGCTATCCAGTTATCACTGTAAATAATCGAGTTATAGACAAAAATAAAATGTGGAGCTCGATATGACCTCCACATTTCATTTTTTAATAATCAATTTGGTAAGTGATCGTCTTAGTCGTTGTTTTACCAGCTTTCAACGAAACATCGCCAAAACTTGGGTGGTTAGCTGTATCTGGCAGCATTTGCGGTTCAAGGGCAATAGCACCGTACTTATGTCCCTTGCCTGATTCAAATGAGATTTTCTTATTAAATGATTGACCGCTAAAGACAACTAAACCATTGCGTTCTGACTGGAAAGTGACCGAACGGTTCGTCTTTGGATCCGATAACTTGGCGATTTGACCATTCTCGTCAGGTTCAACACTAAACATAGTATCAAAGCCGCCTTCTTTAGTCTTCTTCATTTTATCTAAGTGATCCTTTAACGGTTGTTGCTTGGAGAAGTCATACTTGCCAATGTTATTGATAAATTTACCAGTTGGGATCTTTTCTTTGTTCAGATCCAAACGTTGCGGTGCGTTGAGCGTTAAGACCTAGTTATTGATAGTTTTTTCCTGACCTAAATTAAAGTAAGCATGGATCGTTGGATCGAAAATAGTATCCTTATCAGTTTGTGCACTCATTAAAACTTGGACTTTATTATCGTCTGTGACCACATACCTGGTAGTAGCTTTAACGTTGCCTGGGAAACCTGTATATTTGGACTTAAATGTGTGATGTAAAGTAATTGCCGGGTTGCCTTTATATGCGCCTGCCTCGCCCTTCCAACGAACTGAGTTATATCCATTAGGACCACCATGTAAGGTATTCCCTTTTTCATTGGTTGGAACTGAATATGTCTTACCATCGATCTTGAATTTACCATTACGGATCCGATTGCCAATCGGCCCAAACTGTTGCCCGACATATAATGATTTGCCGTTCTTATCGTAATATTGCTTAGTGTGTTTAAAAGACATAATAATATTGCGCTTACGCGTGGTGCTAGTTCGTAATAATTCTATTTTCTGTAAAATCAAAAAAGCCTAAATTATAAATAAAGACGGTCAATTCGATTTTTAACCAAAAGCCTACCACTGACCGCGTGAGGTTTTTTTCGATCCCATAATCTTCAACTAGGATCGAGAAACGGGATTCGATCGTGCGCCGGAGATCTTTCAAAGCCGGAACATTGTGCTGTTTGGCTCCTTTCATGTTTGAACGGTAAGGTGTCCAGAGCTCATAACCTAGCTCGCCAAAATCTTCTTGTAAGGGCTGTCCCACATAACCGACATCCGCTAAAACAAAGGGACACGGACAGCCTGCGATCAAAGTTGACGCCGCTTGGGTGTCATGTTTAGAGGCCTCGGTGACAGTGTAATTTAAGATATAACCGCTGAGCGAGGTCTCAAAATGAGTCTTAAACCCGTAAAAATACATGTCTTTGGTCGCATTGTAGCCTAGGTCAGCTATGCCGCGGAAAACCTTGGCCCGCTTATTTCTAACTTTTTGGCATAAAGGGTTAGGCAAACTATCAATGATCGCAAACTGTCCTGTTTGCGCATAGTCGCGAGTCAACCCCTGCCGCATGGCCATGACCACTGGGAGAAGACGTTGTGCTCGTCGGTTAAAACGGGAGCGCTCAATGTTCAATTGATGTGGGATGAAGGTCTGTGCCCAGGCAAAGAATTTACGCTGGGAGTGCATCTGTGTAATGACCTGTAAACACAGTAAGGCTAAGATCTGCACATCAGAAACACGAGAATTAGTGGTGTTACGGCGTTGCGAAATATAGCGCGGGCAGTATTTTTGATAAAGCTCAGCACAAAGAACTTTAAGTTGAGCTAAATTGACTTGTAAATTATGTCGTTTTTGTTTAAACTTTAAGTGGTCCAATAAGATCAGGTCTCCTTTGTTTAAGTCACTTAAGAGTCTAACCTTGTTGGGCTTTTTTTGTAAAATTTTGTACTAAATAGTTGAATGTTACGAACTAGCACCACGCGTAAAGTTAATATTTTTGCACGCGTGGTGCTAGTTCGTCATAAAATCAAAAAAGCCTAAATTGTATACCAATATCGTCAATTCAATCTTTAATTGAAAACCAAATAGACTACGGGTGAGATTGGTTTCAATCCCAAATTGCTGGGCTAAAATTGAAAAGCGTGACTCTATTGTCCGCCGTAACGCCTTGAGTTGACGTTTATTATGCTGTTTAGCACCTTTCATATTAGAACGATAAGGCGTCCATAAGTTATAGCCTAGGGCTCTAAAACTGGTCTTGAGTTTTTTCCCAACATAACCAACATCGGCCAAAATATTGGGACAAGGACAACCGCTAATTAGCCCAGGCGCTACCTTAGCATCATGAACTGAGGCTGCCGTGATCACATAATTCAGAATATAGCCATTAGCCGTGACGACCATGTGGGTTTTAAACCCATAAAATGGCATTTTCTTGGTGGCATTATAGCCAATGTTGGCCTTCCCAGCAAAAATTCTAACTCTGAAATTACGAACTTTGGCACATAGTGGGTTGGGTAAACTGTCGATAATCGCTAGGTCGCCCGAATGAGCATAATCCTTAGTGATACCTGAGCGAATGGCATTGACTACTGCCAGTAATTGTTGCGCGCGGCGGTTGAAACGTGAACGTGATACCACCATTTGCCGCGGCATAAACGCTGCCATCAGATAATAGAAGCGGCGTTGCGATTGAATTCCCAGTGTGACTTGTAAGCACAGTAAAGCTAAAAGTTTAATATCAGTAATTTTAGTATGTTCAACGTTGCGCCGCTCAATGACGCTACGCGGACAATAACGCTGATAAAGCAATGAACATAACTGGTAAAAGTAATGGAAACTAACTTGTAATTCGTGACGATTTTGCTTAAACTTGAGGTGGTTCAACACAGTTATTACTCCTTTTAAGTTTTGTCACTTATGAGTCTAACTGGGTTGGACTTTTTTGTTAAATTTCTAAATGTTACAAACTAGCACCACACGTATTGCGCTTATCTTTTGGCCCTTTAGGAACGTAGATCCCGTGCAAAGTACCGCCCTGACTCAAAACTGAGACCTTGAGTCCATTCTTGTTTTGGATCGTATACTCGTAAACCTGATGTCCCTTGTAATTATCAAACTTATTGACCTGACCATTCTCAACATCATCGGCCGAAACACTGTTACACCCAGAGACCTGACCAGCTCCGATCACACCTAAGCAAAGCGCTGCACTAGCAACAGCTGCCTTGACCCAACTACCTTTTTTCATTACCATAACTCCCCTTTCTTTATGAACCTTACAACTTTCAGACTATAATCAAAAGCAAACGATTTCAAACAAAATCAATCAAGGAAATAGTTGTCTAAAATGTATTTATTAGTAACTAAAGGTTGAAAGTTAATTTTTAGTGCCTTTGCCTGTCAGCTCAAGCTATAAATGTCTTTAATTAGTCAACTGACCAGTTCGTTGCTGTGAAAGATTTCTTGCAGATCATTGGGTAAAGAATTGATAAATCGACTGCATAATCCCGTGATAAAAAAATCAGCGGTTTTTTCACAATGTTCTGCTAAAGCAAAAAGCAACTGTTTTACAGCTTGTAAAAGTGGGATGTCCGCGAGAAACTGATTGGCCGCATAGAAAATGCCGCCTAAGGTTTTCGGATCGTTCTCCTGTCGCTGGATCATAGCCAACAGATCGTAAGCTAAAAATGTCAGCGCCACATGGCCGCACAAGCCATCATAACTTTGCGTTTGGGTCTGGTCATACTGCAGGTATTGTTTTAAAGTCTTGAAACCACACTCGATCTGCCATCTCCGGGCATATAATTGAATGACCGCTTCCGGTGTCAGACTAAGTTTAGAAGTTGCCAAAGCAATGTAGTGTCCCTTGTCCGTGCGATTTTGGATAAAGACTATTTTTAAGCGCAGGTGGTCCTCGTTATCGGTCTCAACGACCGTACTGTAGAGATAGTTATCATGGATCCGATATTTTGAACCTTTAAAGCGTTGAAACAGCATTGGAACACTGTAACGGCGCCCGCGATATTTAAAATAAGTTTTTGAAGTGTTTTTTAACCGACCAACAGCAGCGAGACCTAATTCTTGAAATTGCTTGAAAGCTTTGGGATAGGCGTACCAACTGTCAAAGAGGACATAGCTGGCCTTGACCCCGGTTTTTAGAACTTGAGCTACTAATTCAACGGCGACTTCATTCATGTGCCGTTTAGCCTGAGCATAACGTTGGGCCGCTAAGGTCCGCTGATCAGTTGTTTGTGGTTCACGGCCGATCCGATTCTTAGCTTTGTCTGATGACATCAAAGCGAAATTCAGGGGCAGGAAAGTATTGCCGTCACTCCAACCGATCGTCAAGCCGCGAAAACCCTTGACATAGCGCGGCTGTCCTTGCGGTGCAGCATGATCATAAACATTCGCCAATAGTTCAGTCTTTTTTGAATGAGCTCGTTTGAATAAAGTGTCATCAATGATCAAGGCCGCTTTTCGGCGTAAGTCGATAAAAGGACTGAGTTCCGCGATCTGGTTCCGTCCGGCCAAGCTGACCAGCCGCTGCCAGTTGATATGGCGGTCATTTAAAAAGTTGCGGACCGTTTTCTTCGAAAAAGCAGTCGGAGTTGCGGATCGGTTCAAGGTCAAACGTTGGAACAAAGTCAGTAAGATCCAGCTGACAAGTTTGGTCAGTTTGATCCCACGGACACGATAGGCATTGGACTGACGTAATACCTGGGCGAAATCGATCACCTGCAAGAATTTGTGAAAACGTGCCATTAAAGTGGTTTTATTTTGAGTTGATTGTTGTATACTGGAAGTGGACATAAATTACTCTCCTTTATTAGTTTTTGACGACTCAATTATAGGACGCAGAGTAAATTGTGTCTATTTTATTAACAAAAACCCGTGATACAACAAGCAGCACAAGTATTCTTTAACTTTCAACCTTTAGTTAGTAATAAAAATAGCACTGCAAGTCAAGCCCACAGTGCGATTCAAACATTTATTAAAGTTTCATTCGTAAAGATCTGACCACAGATCGTACTCGCTTTCCGTCTCATGATTATCAGGAGTCCCGACATCAACTTTAGGTGTTTCTTTTCCATCGGCTCTTAATTCAAGAGAATTAATGTGGTCTTGTGCAAAACGTTTGCTTAAAGCATTAATAATTTTGACTCCAGAGCTCGTACCGATTCGATCAGCACCCGCTTCGATCATGGCCAAAAAGTCATCAGTATTTCGAATGCCGCCAGCGGCTTTAACTTTAACGCCATCGCCGACCGTTTCCTTCATCAGTTTGACATCTACGATTTTTGCACCGCCTGAGCCAAAACCAGTGGAAGTCTTGATAAAGTCTGGTTTGACATCTTTAGCGATCAAAGCTAATTTCTTGATCTCATCTTTAGTCAGATAACAATTTTCAAAAATCACCTTACACAAAACACCCTGGTCATGACATAACTGGACGATCGTTTGCATTTCATTTTTTACATAATCAAAATCGCCATTTTTAACGGCTGTCAGATTAACGACATAGTCGATCTCATCGGCTCCCTTTTCGATTGCATCATGCACTTCAAACGTTTTAGCACGTAAAGTTGTCTGTCCTAATGGAAAACTGATCGCCGCCCCAGTATGGACCTCGCTGCCCTTCAATAATTTAGCACAAGACGCGGTCTGTGTCTGATTGATCGCGACCATCTTAAAATGATATTGTTGAGCCTCGTTACATAACTTGACCATATCACCAAAAGAAACATCTGCATATAAATTAGTGTGATCGATCATTTGGCTAAAATCAGCTAACTTATATTTCATTAAAAACTGCCTCCTCTTTAGCAAAGTTCTGCTTTCATCCCAATGATACCCTATTTATTTTCAAATGACAGCATTTTCACACAGAAAATCTGTCACTTTAAAATATTTTTCCTAGTTTAAAGTGACAGACTTTTGCGTGAATTATTTATTTTCATTTTGCAAAGTTTCTGCGTGTTCACGCAGACGTTGTGTAGAGATCAACTTATAGCGGTAAAATTCGTCCCGCCACGGATGGACCCATTTGCCAACATGAACCCAGGGCTTGCTCCAACCGGAAAAATGAATCAATAATGGATCTCGTCGAGCCTCAACAGCCAGTTTTTCTGCTTCAGGATCTGGATTGACAAAATCATGGCGAGCCAATTTAGACTGAACATTATATTTCGGATGTAAAATTTTCCACTTTCCAACCAAGACAGCGTTTAATGCGTCCTGGTCTTGGTATATCAAATTATCTGGATGGTCGGCAATATATTGGCGGACCTTTGCAGTAATGTTTTCTTGCCGCCACTTTTTGGTATCAAATAATAACAACCCGCCATTAAAATAAACATTCTTTGTATGAGGAACATTCATCTCCTCTAACCTGTCAACGTAACCTTGATCTTCTACAGCACCGATCACATTTCCATCAAGAGCCTCATTCCAAAGATCTACAATACTTCCTTTACAAATCATGTCACTGTCCAAATACAAGATACGATCACAATCGACTAACTCCGGAAGTTCCAAGCGATAATAAGTATTCTCTTTGATCGCAGAGTCAGGTGAATCGGTATTAGCTTGCTTGTAGTAGTTAAAATCTCCCTCTAAAAATGTAATCTCTTTGCAGTTTCCATAAATATCCTTGAGCTGGCTCAAATATTTACGATCTGCCTTACTTAACTTATCATCGATAATATAGAAATGAAACGGTTCATCCAGATTATGTTCCAAGATCGAAACATAAAACGTTAGTAAATTATCGGCAAAGTCACTATCAGTTGTTGACGCAATGTTGATCATATACTATACTTCCTTCCTTAAGTGAAACTGCCAAGTTATTATGATCTATTAGTTATCTAAAATAGTTTTCAAACTGAATGGTAGCACAATTAGTACTTAAAAAAAATGGAGGACCCTTGAGTTCATGACTAAAATGGTGTAAAACACCAACTAAGGAATAGTAATTAAGCATAAATATTTTAGGTTACCTTATAAGTGCCTAAGAAAAATTCTCTCTTTTTTCTTACGCAAGCTACACGTAACGGAAAGCCGAATCTATCCACTTTCTCACTACAATGTTCAAAAAAATTATAACGTGAAAGTTTATTGGTACTCACCTTTCCTGAGTATGTTCTGCTCTGTTTTTAAATTTTAGGAGGCACACTTTATGGCAAAAGAAAAAGAACGTGAACAATCGATCCATGTGAACACATCGCAAGAAACCCGCAAATTATTACTGAATCTTTCGCGTCGTTTAGATCTCTCACAGGCAGAAACTATTGAAAGAGCCCTCGAATTATTAGACCAAAATAATCCACAATAGAAAAAAGTAGTGCTGAGTTTTCAAACATTCTCTGCACTACTTTTTTATTAGGATTCTAAATTTTTTATGAATTACAATGGGAGATCCTTCTTGTAGAAGATCACCGCAGACATTCCATACAAGACTGCAGCGATCCCGCCTAAAATCAGCAGTGGGATCCCAAAATCTCCGTTGCTTAAGATCTCGTCTGTTTTGTAAAGAGTAGTCAACGAGAAGTATTTCAAGTTCTCTAAACTATCGCTTTGTTGAATGACCATACTGATCAAGAAGAATGCAAATGGTAAACCAGCGCCCAAGACCATCGCCTGGTTAGAACGGTTGAAAAGCGTACTTGCAAAAAATGAAATACTGCCCATTCCTAAAATCAATAAGCAAGCCCCAACGTTCAACCAAACAAAGGTACTAATGTCAAATTCCAAAGATTTGTCTGACTTCAAGGCAGCGTTAACTTCGGAACTGTCAATCAAGGCTTTTAACTGGCCTTCAGGAACCTTAGTTGCTTTAGAAGCAGCCTTGATCGCCTTATCGTCTTTTAGCAAACTCATATTACCTTTAATATTGCTTTCAGAAGTATGAATAGCCTTAGCACCAGCAGTTGTAGCCGTCGACAAAATCACGGTTGGATCAGCCGCAAGCTTGCTGAGTGCCTCTTTTTGTTGGTTATTTTTACTATTTTTGATCTGATCATTGACTGAATTACGATAACCATTGACACTTTGACCAGTGACCTTAGCTCCAGCTTCTAACGCATCATTATCCTTCATCATCAATTGCGGTTTTTTAGCTAATTCCTGCTCAGTGATCTCGATCTCGTCTTTATCCTTATCAGAATCCGAATATTTATCTTGACGGTTATCAGTTAACTTAGTGGCAGCAGCCTTATAACTATCACGTAAGATCGCCTGATCCAAGTATTCACCATAAGCGGTTTTATCCATTTTACGAGCTTCAGCGCCAGCTTGCATTGCATACTTATCATCTTTGATCATGTACAAATGTTTGCGTACATAGCTGGGTTTGCGATCCATCGCATCGGCCGCCGCTTCAACGTCTTCGGTCATTGGCGAACCTGAAACATTATGATGGGCTAATTCAGAAACTCCAAGTCCGACACCAGTCAAAATACCAAACATCAAAACGATCGAGCCGATCATATATGCCATTTTGGTAAAGATCACGGTACTGCGTCTAATAGGTGTCGACAACGTATAAGCCATCGAACCGCTATCGACCTCATTAACTACCAAATTATTAGCTGAAAAAATAATATAAACTAATCCCAGCATGATAGCGATCATTTTATAAAAAGTTTCCAGTGTTCCCAAAATAGTGCCAAATCCAGAAAGAACACTACCAAATGCTGTCCCTTCAGCTGCAGACGACAAAGCACCAAAATCAGCCGGATCGAAACGAATGATAAAGTTGCTGAACAAAGCGCTGGCGACTAGTGTGATCACGAGCCACAATGCCCCATTTGAACGGACACTTTGTTTAAAAATCGGTTTACTGAACATCTATGCTTCCTCCTTGAATGTTTGATTGAAATAATCTTCAAACGTTTGCTTGATTTCTTTAAAAAACAAAACGTCATACTGCAAAAGATCATTCATGAGCTCGTTAATATCCTTATCATTGATCTCAACAGTTACCTGCAAGTCATCTGGTTGAATGTTAATACAGTGATAAGACAATTCAGAGAAACGTTTAAAACTAACATCATTCTTAAACTCTAATTTAAACCGCTTATTTTTGTTATAACGAATATCATCCATCGAAACGATGTCAACGATCTTACCATTTTTGATCAGTGCTACTCGATCACAAGTTTCTTCCATTTCTTTGAAAATATGACTAGACATAAAAATCGTCTTACCCATTTTCTTTTGTTCTGCCAGTAATTCAATAAAGTTGTCTCGCATCAAAGGGTCAAGACCAGTTGTCGGTTCATCCATGATCAAAATATCAGATTCAGCCGAAAATGCAGCCGCGATCGCTGTTTTCTGTTTCATACCCTTACTCATACTTTTAATGTTGGCAGTCGCATCCAACTGTAACTTATCGCAGATCTTCTTACAGTGCTCCCAGTTACCTCGCCCGATCATTTCCATCTGTCGTTTCAAGAATACTTCACCGCTGTCATTACCCGGAAAGTTGATCTCACCTGGGATATAGGCAACTTTTTGTTTAACTTGAGCACTCTTTTTAGTACAGTCAAGGCCGTTGATCGTGGCATGGCCGCTATCAGGCTTGATAAAGCCCATTAAATTACGGATCGTCGTTGTTTTACCGGCGCCATTGATCCCTGCAAAGCCGAAAACTTCACCTTGATCGACTGAAAGAGAAATGTCAAAGATTCCACGGTCCTGTCCATAATCTTTCGTTAAATTGTTGATCTCAATACATGCCATGAACTAATTTCTCCTTCCCCTCTTCTACACTGCGATTGCGATCGTAGAAGTTCATGAAGTAATCTTCAAGAGTAAACTTGACCTCAGAAATAAAGTTCAAATGGTATTGACTCAATTCCGTGAAAAATTCATGAATGTTCTCGTCTTGAATATGCAATTTCACTTGATCTTGCGCAGGGCGTTTGACCGAAACATCCAAGACCGTATTTTTCACAAAACGCTCATAAGTTTCGTGGTCAGAAAATTCGATTTTAAAAGCCTTGTTCTTATTCTGTTTTAGATCATCCGCTACAATAGTCGAAACAACTTCCCCATCTTTAATGATAGCGATCCGGTCACAAGTAGCATCGACCTCACTAAAAATATGACTGGATAATAAGCTCGTTTTGCCGGCCTTCTTTTCAGCCAATACAAATTCAATAAAACGTTCCTGCATTAAAGGGTCCATCCCGCTGGTCGGTTCATCTAAAATCAAGATCTCCGGGTCATGCATAAAGGCAGTCACGACCGCTAGTTTACGCTTGGTCCCTAAACTCATTCGTTTGATCGGGCCAGATGGATCTAATTCGAATTTATCTAACAAGTAGTTTGTCTTGCTCATATCGGTAATTTGCCGTTCTTTAGCCATAAAGTCAATAAACTGTGTACCAGTCATTCCGGCTGGAAAAGCTAATTCACCCGGCAGATATCCCACAGTACGCTTGATAGCTGCTGCACTGGACCAGCTATCCTTGCCATCAACCGAGATCTGGCCTTATTGCGGTTTGGAAAAGCCCATAATATGTCGGATAGTCGTTGTTTTTCCCGCACCGTTCGGCCCTAAGAAGCCAAAAACTTCACCCTTGTTGACTGAAAAAGATACATCGAATATGCCGCGATGATGTCCATAGTCTTTGGTTAAATGATTGATCTCAATAACTGCCATCTTTTTCTCTCTTTGCCAAATTAAATTTACAAATGATAGTTTATTTACATTTGTTCATTTACAGATTATAATAACTCTAGTTAAAAATGCAACAAACACTTTTTGCAAAAACGCAACTTAACTATCAGAAAAGAAAATTTTGTGCAATAAAATTACATAAAGGAGTTAATTTCGATGGATGAATCACTCGACTTACGTGTTCAAAAAACTTATACTTCACTGATCCAAGCTTTTTTTGACATAGTTCAAAAAAAACAGTGGATAAATTCACGGTCAATGAGCTTTGCAAAAGAGCACAAGTTAGACGGCCAACTTTTTACAAACACTTCAACGATAAATACGATTTTATTAAGTTTGTTATCCACACTATCCAAAAAGAGACTTTACAAGACATTGACAGCACAGCCGACACTAAGCAGCCACTAGACTATCTTCTAACCTGTTTTAAAAAAGTCATTGAGCTGCTCGAGAAATATCAACAAGTTTTACTTCACTTTAAGATAGATTCTCTGGATGAATTTCCCTTCGAGATCATCGACGACTATCTTGAAATGCAACTCGAAAAAAAGCTTACTTATTTTCTGGAGCAAAATCCTCAGTTGCCCCAAGATCCAGATTTCACGTGTCAAATCTTACTGGGGATGTATAGGCAAATCGCACTTTGGTGGATGAAAAACAAGAAAACAACCACTAAAGAAGAAGTAACTGCTAAAATGAAGCAATTTTTACTTTTACTCTTTCCCGCTAAAAATAACGTTGATCCTTTCTAGATAGAAAATTATAAAAATAGGATCTAGTTTGACCTGCAAATTAATTAGAGCCTATTCGTTGATTTTATTGATCTGCTGTTTGACCTATATTATGCATAGAACTAATTGCAAGTTAAACAAATATGATAAATAACCAATACGTTGTGTGTAATTCTATTTTGATAATTTTTAGTTGGCTCAAACTTCCTTATATTGATTATGGATGTAAGATCATACTCATTTCTTACTAAGCAAAATAATATCTGAAAAAAGTTCCCTGATTTTTTCAGAGAAATTTTTGGTATATTTATTTTTCCTCAATTGTCAAGTTAAGTGCAACACTAATGGCCTATTCTTATAATTGGTCTAGAAAGTTAAACCAGTTGTGGCATAACATCCGCTGGACAACTATAGCTTAAACAGCGGCGGGGACGGTGATTCAGCGTGTCTTGAACCAACTGCAGATCCACTAATGAGAGGTTTTTAAAGGAATGCCCCTTTGGGAAGAACTCTCTTAATTGACCATTCACATTCTCATTAGTGCCCCGTTCCCAGGGAGAATATGGATGGGCAAAGTAGATTTCCGTTCCTTGAACCTGATTTAAACTAGCGAATTCCGAGCCGTTGTCAAACGTGATAGTCCGAAAGTTTTCTGCACCGTAATCATCAATCGTATCTTGGAGGGCTTGCCGGCAAGTCTCTGCCCGGTAATCAGGCAATTTAACGATAATTTCCATCCGGCTAACTCGCTCGGTTAACGTCATTAAAGCTGGTTCGGACTCAACCCGTTTGGCTTTCACTAAGTCGCCTTCCCAATGGCCCAACTCCTGACGTTTCCGAACCACTGCGGGCCGGTCTTCAATGGACTGTCCAAGCCGTTTTTTATTCAGGCGGGCATGTCGGTGATTCGGGCGTTTAACGCGGCGACGTAGCTTCATGGGTAAATCATAGTTGTGAAGCTCCGGGAGCTTGCCAGCCTCGATGTACCGATAGACCGTAGCCGTTGATGGGCAGGGAAAGCCCGGGTAATGAGCTTTGAAATAGTGGACATACGTATCGACACTGAAAACTCGTGGCTTAGCTTTTAAAGCTTTCGGCAGGGACTTGAAGAACACGGCAGCCCGCTGCAGTAAACCTTTGGGGTGACACTTGGCCCGCTGTTCTCGATAGTAAGCCGCCCCGCGCTCGGCAAAGTAGCTCTGATATGACCGATGTTTCTGGGAATCAATCTGGGTGGTTAACCCGCGTTTTAATTCGCGAGAAATGGTGCTGGGACTCCGGTGAAGCCGGCTGGCGATCTGACGAACGCCAAATCCTAATCGAGTCAGGGACTCAATTTGACCGCGTTCAAAAGATTGGAGTTGTTGGTAATGCTTAGGCATGATATTCTTAGTTTGGGTCATGAAGACACCTATCCTTATCTGTTGATTTTGTCGTTAATAATAAGAATAGGCCTTCATGGCCTTTTAAGCTAGTCTAATTGGTCTAGTTATCAAGTGTTGCACTTCAATTTTAAATCGGGGTATATTTATTTTTTAGAAAGATTGCAATAGTTCTTACTGAAAAATTTGCCTGCTTTGCTTAGTATCAGCTATAAAAACGCTAACTCAACTAAGTAACCTTACAATGCACAACTTTGATCTACTTCCAGTCGAAACGAACTTCGATTGAGTCGAATATAACGCAAACTTCGGCCTACTTTGTATCACAAACGTAAATGTGAGACTTACTTCCACATACTTTGCGTCACAAACGAGAATGTAAGACCTACTTCGCCCTACTTTGCGTTACAAACGTAAATGTGAGACTTACTTCGATCTACTTTGTGTTACAAACGTA
Source organism: Ligilactobacillus acidipiscis (assembly GCF_900116935.1). Classification (NCBI taxonomy): domain Bacteria; kingdom Bacillati; phylum Bacillota; class Bacilli; order Lactobacillales; family Lactobacillaceae; genus Ligilactobacillus; species Ligilactobacillus acidipiscis. The sequence continues at coordinate 695,530 of NZ_LT630287.1, read as the reverse complement.
AATGTAAAGCTTACTTCCACATACTTTGCGTTACAAATATGACAGTTCATTGATTTTTTTAGAAAGCTACTTTTTAAAAGTCACTTTTACTTTGGTACAAAAAATACGAGCTTGTAATTTCATTTTCTCAATTACAAACTCGTTCATTTTTTGTACTATTTATAAATTTCCAGACAGTAGAGCTGAGAAAATTGTTAAGATCAACATAACAGTTGAACTGCTCGTACTGGGGCGTCTTTTTCAATACTGATACACATTGTTTTTTACCGTAGCCGGCTTGTCCAAGCTCTCCAACAACTGTTGCTCAGACATGTTGACAAAACTCAACTTGCCCTTCGAACGAGAAACGGCGGTATAGGCTAAACCGTAATTGCCTGTTTCAACGACATAGACTTTATCTGCCCCGCTCCCTTGAGCTTTATGGATCGTGATCGCATAAGCCAACAGGAGATCTTTTTTAGCTTTCCACAACGGCAACTCGTATTCATTCAGATCTGTTCGCACTTTGATCTGTCCTTTACTGTGGTTATTTGGTAAAGAAACAGCGGTCACCACGCCAAATTCACTATTAGTGTAATTTTTACCGGCCCAGCCGTTTTCATAAAAGACAACTTGAGCGCCGACAAAAAAACCGCCCCGTCCTTTATTATTTTCAATTTCAAATGGGATCACATTTTGTTTATCTTGTGCTAAAACCTTAAAGAAAGCCTGGTTGATCTGGGCAACATTATAATTACGAAAAGCCAAGATCATACACTCTGAAATATCGATATGTTCTTTTTTATAACGCAACATTTCTTTTAAAGACTCATGAAAATAACGCGGAGCATCACTATGCCCATCCCATTTTTTAGCCCGACATTGAGCAATAAATGCCCTCGTTCTAACGTCCTTGCAGCGAATGTTATCGCTAAAATAAAATGAATGACCCTGACTCTTCAACAATTCCATCACATTTCCTGAAACTGCCAAAGCTTCCGTATCATTTGTCACCGGTGGCAGTTGACGATCATCGCCCAAGAATAAATAACGAACGCCGTGTCCTAAAGTTTTCATGAGCTTGACCAAAATGTCTTGAGTGACCATCGAGATCTCATCAATAATAACCGTGTCAAAATCACCGTATTCTTTGTAGATCTCGCTATCGTCCATGCCATTATCGATATCAAAGCCTAATTTCTGGATGGTCTGCGCCTTAGTAAAACCATTTAAGATCAAATTGATCCGCGCTTTATGTGTCGGTGCCAGTGCCAAAACTTTGCTGGTATTAAAGATTTTACCCAGGGTATAGGTTTTACCACTCCCACCAACGCCTAATAACGCATCGACCCGCCGGTCTGACTTCTTCAACCAAGAAATAAATTTTTTCTGCTCCACAGTCGGTTTGAACTTGCCAAAGGTCGCTTTTAAATGATGCCGGTGACAGTGGTCTTCAGTCAACATTTCTACTAAGTACCGTTCGCCTTCACACTTCTCACGTAAATGGAGCGTGTTGTGACAATTGTCGGGGCAAATGTAACCAAAATCTCGTAACAAATCTAGATTGTGGATCAAACGTTTTTGTGACAAAGGCAGAGTTTCCCCCTGTGTTTTCAGCATGATCAAGTCATCGCAACTTTGCAGGTGTTCTTGCGCCTTTGCGTCCAGCAAATTATATTCTATTAACAGCCGTTCGATCTCTTCCTTGTCAAAAAGCGGCAACAACAAAAGTGAAAAAACGCGCGACTTTTCCCAACGCTGCTCAAAAAACGGGTCATCTTCCATCCAATCATTCAAGGCAGAACGATAACGCAATTCTGTTAAATTGGGGATGATGTCTTTGTAATAAGTCCGCAGATCAGTCAATGAAACTACATAATAACCGGGAAAATCAGCTGTTTTAGGAACAGTCACATCTAGTTCATGCCACTCTCCATCTTTAAATCCATGCAGCTTTTTAACTGTCATACCGTTAATAAAAAAGTATGAATGCCGATACTTATCACTATCAGTTTCAGCAATAGGAGTACCATTTTTGGCAAGTTTGATAAAACGGAACTGCATTTGCGCATAACCGCGTTCACGCAATTCTTGCCGCTTCTTCTCAGCCGCAGCTAATTGTTCTTCCAGCTTAGTCACAGCTTTTTTAACGCCAGCAAGTTTCTGGGCTGGCATGCCTGCTTGTTGAGCAGCTTCCATATATTCTTTAGCCTCATCTGGCTTCTTTTGTCCAATAGCGGTCCGTGCCAACAAGCGATAAGCCTGACTGTGATTGGTTTTCTTTTTCAAGTCTAAAAAAAGATGCAGATAACGGTCCGCATCTTCATATTGTTTCAGACGATAACAGGCTTTGCCCAAATAGTAGCTGACTGACTTATAATCATCTTTTTGGTGGTAGATCCGTGTCAATAAAGGACGCGCATCATCAGCCCGATGGTCTTTGATCATCTCAACGGCCGCTTGATATGTCTGTTCCATTTCCTCTTTTTTCACGAATGTTCCCTCCCAACAAAACAAGGTGGAGAAATGCGAATAGAAATCGAGCATTAACGGACTTCAACAATAAGGCGTGCTTTTAGCGACTTGTTGTTGAAGTCAGCTAAGCGCAAGTTTCTGCATTTCGCAACCTGACTACAAAAACAGAGCGTAGAAACCTGGGTAGAAGGTGAGCACTAGCCGGCTTTTTCGCCATATTGCGTTTTAGGCAATGTGGTGGAAAAGTTGGCTAAGCACAACCTTCTGGGTTTCGAAGCTCAATTGTAAATATCCTATAATAATATTACAAAGCAAAACGTTAGATAGCAAATTTATTTAAAAAACTAACTGAATAGCTTGGTTTGCTCCACAAGCCTCTAACAGATCCAAATCATTTTGAGAAATATACCCTAACACATTAACCGTGGGATCAGCAGGCAAATTACGTTTGATCAACTGCAACTCACCTTCATACCGTCGCGCGAGCTTATTATCTAAAGTAATGGCTCCTCGAACACGTTCCTTAATATTTGCTGGTTTGATAGTTTTCTCTTTTAAACTGCGCCCTTCTCGCAAACGAACTGCGTCTCTAGCAACATCAGGCCGTTGATGAAAAACAAGGTCACCAGCAGTCAAATATTCTGGAAGATCGATTTCAGTAGTGGCATGCAACAATAAAGTATTGAATCTAAAATAGGAATCAAACTGGGCTGCTGTTTCAACTTGCAAGTCTGCATCTCCAATATAGACCTTGTTTACGTTATTGTTCAGCAAGTTTAAAGCTGCTGCAAGAGGATGCTGATAGCGTCCACTTTCTAGGGTCGGTAAAGTTGCAAAAACAGGCCCACGCAAATCACTATCGCCAGGTGCAAAGGCTATAACCGTAAAGCCGTTTTTCTTCAACCAGGCATTCTGCTGGTTAAACCACTTTTCTTCTAAGCCTGTATTTTTACGCGGATAATAATTATGACAAGCTTCCAAATTATTAAAGTTAGCCTGACTGTCTTTCAATAATTCAATATCTTGTTTACTGATCGTACTAGCATTTAAAGCGATCCCCATTTGCTGAGATAATTTGGCCACTGACAGCATTAGGATACCATCATCAATGCGCAGCTGTGTTACGCCAATGTGAGTTAATTCGTTTACTTTGTCTAAACTGATACCTAAACGTTCTAAAGCTACTGTTGAAATATCCACAGTTAGCTCTAACCGCAAACCACGACACTCAGAGCCTAAGTCTGTCAAACGTTGCAATAAAACCGATGGATCATCCTCTGGCAGGTTCAAAGAAGTAAAAACACCCTCGAAACCAGATTTAGCCAAACGAGCTACTCTATTTTTTGTACAAGCTGTAATTGGTGCACTTAAGTACACGGAAAAACCAAACATAATATTCCCTCCATAATTTTCCCATTTTAACCGAAATAAATTGTATCTTTTATAAATAACCATTTCCCTGAATTATTCATACTTTTCCCTTAAGGACTACTTTTTGTTGTTGTCATGCTAGTTCGCATCTTTTTCGTTTTTCACCTGTTGGGTGTACAAAAAGAGCACATCCTGTGCTATTGTTAAGTCGTTGAAAACCACAAAGAACAGGAGTGCTCCTTATGTCAACTTTACATCATGAAAAACTTTTATTCAATGACCAGATCAACATTTCTAATGACGGTGGTGAGTTAGCGAACGATGCCGGAACTTTATTAATTGCTGAATTTCTGCACCAAATTCACTTTGACCAGCTCTTAGAAGATAACTTGCATTTTAAAGATGACCGTAAATATTGTACCTTTCCCTTGAACAATTTATTTAAGCAGTTGCTGTTGCAATTGCTGGCAGGATACTGCCAAGATCAGTCGGCTAATACCTTGTCACACGCCGTTGATTTTAAGCTGGTCTTGTCTCAAGCGGTCGCTTCCCAGCCGACACTTTCACGCTTTATCAATCACATTTCAGCGTCTGGGCTCTTTTCAGTCAAATCATTGCTCGGCTCGGTAGCTCACTTTGTTCTTGGGCAGCTAAATCAACATCAGCTGATCCTTGATCTAGATTCGACACATGCCGATACGTTTGGTGACCAAGAAAAGAGTGCTTATAACGGTCACTACCAGACCAACGGTTATCATCCTTTACTAGCCTTTGATGCTTTATCGGGCTGCTTGTTGAATGCTCAATTACGCCCCGGCAATCGCTATACTTCCCAAGGTGCGACTAAATTTTTATTACGGAGCTTACGGGCCTATGACGGATCTTCCCTGGATGTCTTAGTGCGAGGAGATTCTGGTTTCGCAGCTCCAGGGATCTACCATGCGTGTGATAAAAAGCAGGCTAAGTTCGTGATTCGTTTAAAAGCGAACTACCAGCTCCAAAGTCGGGCTGAAAACCTGATCCAAGTGGGTGACCAGGACTTCACCGAAGCTGAAGTCCAATGGCATGTCCTGCGAGACTATTGTCCTCAAAGTTGGTCACGACCTTATCGTGTGATTATTAAATCAACGCGGCCGGCGGGCAACTTTCTGTTTGACCATGAGTTTATCGTGACCAACTTGGAAGAATTAAGCGGTCCACAAGTCTTTGCCCTCTATCACCAACGCGGTTCCATGGAAGACTTGATCAAAGAAGTTAAACGTGGCTTTCACTTTGATAAAACGGACAGTTCTAGTTTTGAGGCCAATGAGTTCCGGATGCTGGTAGCTGGGGTCGCTTATAATATACTGCAAGCCATGAAGAACTTAGTTTTACCAACAAAGCTTAAACACGCTCAGGTCGGGACGATCCGTTTTAAATTACTCCATGTGGCAGCTAAGGTCACGCACCATGCGCGTCAAATCTGGGTCCATTTATCTCAGACCAATGTGTTCGATAAATTATTTTGGCAGACACTGTTCAAGATTCAAAATCTAAAAATATATCCGCTGTGAACTCACAAAATAAAAAATGTTTTTCTTAGGGAAAGGGTGAAGTCTGTCCTTTTTTAAACAGTCCGACAACAAAACTAACAAAAAGCTGCTTTTTTTACACACTAAAGTAACTTTGCACAAAGTTTTAACTGCAACGAAAAGTATGAATAATTCAGGATTTCTATATGGAAAACAATTCCAGATACTTTCAAGAATTTCAACAATCAAATATACAAATTACCAAATTCAATATATCATAGATATAATTGAACGTTTACAAATTAAACACTAAATACAACATTTTGGGAGTGTCAAGAAGTTTGTGTAAATGAAAATCCCTTCTCCTGGCAAAATAAAGTATTAATCGAAAAGTGATTCTAACGTGTCTTTGACTTGACCAAATCCGCGATGGCTACGATTGAAGTACTTTTCGTTATAGCTTATGACTTGAACTCCAATGAAATTGTCTAAAGATTTTTCGTTTGGAAATTGTTCCTTTGGTTTGGTCTTGCGTTTGATTCTTTTGTTCAGTGATTCTAAGATATTGGTTGAATAAATTGTTGGTCGAATGGCCGGGGGAAAACTCAGGAAAGCTAATAGTTCATTTTCAATGGATTTAAGTTGCTGGATCAGATTGGAATACGATTTCCCCCATGCACCATAAAAATCATTTAAGATCTTGTGTGCTGCAGTTACATCGGTCGCTGAATGCAACTCTTTAAAGTCATTTAAGATCGCCTCACGATCTTTTAAACGCACATGCGAACCAATATTGCGCATAACATGTACTAGGCATCTTTGAAATTTAGCTTTCGGGAAAGCGTGCAATAATGCTGGCTGCAGACCAACCATTCCATCTGCAATGATCAACTGGACTTGTTCTAATCCACGTTTTTTAAGATCTTCTGCCATTTCTGACCAAACTCCTGTATTTTCACTTGGAGCGATTCGATAATCAAGAACTTCTTTGATGCCGACAGATGTAATACCTAAAGCAATATAGACCGCTTCTCTTTGAACTGAATCGCGGCGCAAAGGTAAGTAAGTTGCATCTAAGAAAAGACAAACATAGTTTGCCTTAATAGTTCGTTGATGAAAAGCTTCAATCTGTTTTGTTACCTGAGCAGTGATATTAGAAACAGTACTAGGTGAATAATAAGAGCCATACATTTTTTCAATCAAATCTGCAATTTCACGGGTCGTAACGCCCTTGGAATAAAGCTGAATGATTGTTGTTTCTAAAGCGTCCTGACGACGAGAATAAGCTGGAAGCAGGTGGTTATGAAAATGGCCTTTACGGTCACGCGGCACAGCAATTTTCAACTTACCATATTCAGAGTCAATTAAACGATAATACTGGCCATTACGAGAATTGCCAGTATTAAAGCCACTGCGGTCATAAGGATCATAACCAAGTAAGGCAGTCAGTTCAGCTTGCAAGATGTGATTAATAGCCGTTTCGAGTTGTTGACGAAAAAGTTCTTTAACATCGCCATTTGACAATAGAGTTTTGGTTAGATTTTTGTAAACTGATCCATGGGGAATCCCTCCGTTTTGGTTTGATTTGGATGATTTAATCATACGGGGAAGGGATTCCCTTTTCAACAGGACTTTTATTCATTTACACAAACTATTTTATACTCTCACTCAATTTTATAAAACGGACAAAAACATCAGTCAAATATCTCTGAAATTCAAATTTTTAGAGCAACAAATACGCTTTATACCTTCAAATGTTTACCAAATAAATCAACCGTGTTTTCATGATACTGTTGCAAAACAATCATCTTAAAACAACATTCCAATTTATTCCCCATAAAAATGTCTCATCTTATTCATCTAGATTTTGACCAGCTATTTTAATTTAAAGCAAATATTGTGATAAATTTATTTAATTAAAAATGCCTATTATAAAGATAAAAACACAACATTATGGCAAATTAGATAATATTTGTTACTTTTTTGACTTGACTATCAACTGCTTTTTATCTATCATCTAAAGTGTTAAAACCGTTTTTAAAGAAAGAAGGATATACAATGAAAGCAGCCGTTGTTCGTGATAACTGTGATTTAAAGACGTCACTTTACGTTCTTTACATGAAGGTGAAGCTCTTGTAAAAATGGAGTATTGTGGTCTATGTCACACAGACCTGCATGTTGCCGCTGGAGATTTTGGTAAGGTTCCTGGACGGATCATCGGACATGAGGGAGTCGGGAAAGTCATCAAGACAGCTGGAGATGTAACTAACCTGAAAGTGGGAGACCGTGTTTCGATCGCCTGGTTCTATTCTGGCTGTGGCCACTGCGAATATTGCACAACTGGCCGAGAAACTCTATGTCGGAATGTTTTGAACTCTGGTTTTAACGTTGATGGTGCCATGGCAGAAGAATGTATTGTCCCTGACGATTATGCAGTGAAAGTACATGATGACCTTGATCCGATCGAAGCTACTTCTTTGACCTGTGCGGGCGTAACAGTTTATAAAGGACTTAAAACTGGCAACCTAAAACCGGGGCAATGGGTCGAATCAATACGCCCACAACGTTTTTGGGGCTCATGTCGCAGCTGTCGATATCAACGATGAAAAATTAGCTGCTGTTAAAGAATTAGGCGTTGATTTGACGATCAACTCTCAAAAAGAAGATGCTTCACAGCTTTTACAAGATAAAGTCGGTGGTGTGAATAGTGCCGTCATCACAGCTGTTAGCAAAGACTCCTTCACAGATGCCGTGAATGCTCTGCGCGCTGGCGGGACATTAGTAGCGATTGCCTTGCCTCAAGGTGATATGCAACTTAACATTTCTAAAACCGTTTTAGACGGGATCAATGTTGCCGGCTCGTTAGTCGGGACTCGCCAAGACTTGGCAGAGGCTTTCCAATTCGGAGCCGAGCGAAAAGTAAAGCCGATCGTGCATACGCGTAAACTGTCAGAAGTCAATGACATTATCGATGAAATGAAGAACAATGAGATCGTCGGACGGATGGTCGTTGATTTCACTTAAATTCAGCTTTTCCTTTAATATAATCTAAGCAGCAGAAACTTTTGCAGTGAAACAGCCATTAACTGCAAAAATTCCTGCTGTTTTTTTAGATCCAACTTAATAAAAAAACAGCGTTTAAACCAATAGATCTAGTTGGTTTAAAACGCTGCGCTTAATGCTCATTCAATCAGTTTTTTTAGCTGCTCGATCCGGTCATCCAACGGCGGATGGGTATCGAGTAAATTTGTCAAATTAAACTTACGCTTCTTTGGCTCTTCCAAATCATTGTCCTTCATTTCTTGCAGATCTTTTTTAGACAAAGGAGTTCGGAAACATAAAGTAGCCGCCTTGCTGGTAGCATACTCACTTGGCACTTGATCTCCCTTTAATTTGGTTAAAGCATCGATCAATCCTTGCGGATCCTGGGTCATATCTACCCCGGAAATATCGGCCAGACTCTCACGTTGCCGAGATAAGGCCAATTGCATCAGTGTGGCGATCGGGACACCGATCAATTGAATCAGCCACCCGCCGATCAGCATTACTAAACCGATCATTGCACTACTTTTGTCATCATCTTTTTTGCGATTGCTGCGGCCGCTATCACCAAACCACAAAGTGTCTTCACCAAGTTCAACCAAAAAATATCCTGCTCCAGCAATAAAGCTTGTCAAAGCAACAGTGATCGAACCTGAACGAATGTCATAATTCTTGATATGCGACATTTCATGGGCCAAGACACTTTTTAGTTCTTCACGATTCATCATTTCTAGCAAGCCAGTGTTAACACCAATGGCTGCGTGCTCTGGATCGCGTCCTGTCGCAAACGCATTTGCTTCTTGGTCCTCGACCAAATAAACCTCAGGCAACGGGATCTCAGCTGTGATCTGTAATTCATCGATCACATTAAGCAGCTGTTTTTCTGCTAACGAGGCGTTTTCCGGTTCCAACTTTCTGCCATTGACTGAACCCATAAAGACACTGGTCGTATTGTAGTAAATATATAAGGAATAACCTAGTGCCGCAACCAAAAAAGCTCCCGCAACGATCAAGGTGATCGTCCAGATTCCCCCAGCATCATCGGAGGTCATCCACCCTGCGAGATAGCCGATAAAAAGGCCGATCACAGTCACCAAAGAACTAAAACCGATCATGACGAAAGTTGAATTGCGTTTATTTTTCGCAATTTGTTCCTCAATGGTCATAACTCAGTCGCCGCCTTAAAATTTAACTTGTGGAGCTTCCCGCTGGGCCTCATCAGTAATAACTTCCAAGTTTGGCTTTGTGCTAAAATTGAACATCTTAGCCACTAAATTAGATGGGAAAGTAGTCACAGCATTGTTATAAAACAAAATGTGTTTGTTATACATCTGTCGAGCTGCAGCGACTTTATTTTCAATCGTTGTCAGCTGTTCTTGCAAGTTCAAGAAGTTGGTACTTGCCTTAAGGTCAGGATAATTTTCAGCTACAGCAAACAAATTACCCAAAGTATGCGACATCTGCTGATCGGCCTTTGAGCGCTCATTAACATCCAAGCTGGAATCAGCGACTTTACTACGCATCTCCGTCAACTTAGTAAATGTTTCTTGTTCATGCGTGGCATAGCCTTTAACTGTTTCCACAACATTGGGGATCAGATCAGCCCGATATTTCAATTGAATATCGATCTGCTTTTCTGCAGTATTGATACTGTTAGTAGCTCGTTGTAATTTATTATAACTTGACCATAAGTAGATCGCAATAATTGCTACGATCACAATAATAATGATCCAAACCATTTAAACTCATCCTTTCATGTACTTTACTATGCTCTAACTGAGATTATAACAAAAATGTCAGTCTAAAAGCCATCAACATGAACTTTAATTGTGAACAACTTCTTTTCAGCCATTCTTATTACTTTTTTATTTCTGGGAAAAGTGTTTTTTCTTTTGGACTTATTAGCACAAACGGGGGTTCTAATATCGTAAAGTTCACCTTAACAAGGCATTATGTTAAACTTTCTGTCGAAATCAACGAACTGCCAAGATATGTTGCAAATTTTTGTTTGGTTGCTAGTTGGAGAGAACTCTCGCTGACCTTTAGCCAATTTGCTTTAATTGGCTAGAACTTTCGCTGATTTTTAGCCGATTTACTTTAATTGGCTAGAACTCTCGTTGACTTTTAGCCAATTTGCTTTAATTGGCTAGAACTTTCGCTGACTTTTAGCCGATTTGCTTTAATTGGCTAATACTTTCGCTAACTTTTAGCCGATTTATTTTAATTGGCTAGAACTTTCGCTAACTTTTAGCCAATTTATTGACAAAAAAGAGCACCCCCTATTGATCGAGGTCACTCTTTCTTAGCACTTAACTTAAGTACTTCTTCGCGAATCTTTCATAGAACTCTGCTGCTGCCAAATATTCGTCAACGTCCACATACTCATCGATCTGATGAACAGAATCATTTCCTGGTCCTACCACGATCATCGTTGGTGCAGTCGGACTTTTGACAAAATTAGAGGCATCCGTTGCGCCTGGTTCTCCGACGATTTTGACCGAGTGACCTAAAATATCAGTCAGCATCGTTTTAGCCGTGGTAACATACTCACCTTGTAGGTCACCATCGACTGCCTCGCCTAAATAGTCATATTGCAGCTCAAATTTATGCTGCGGCATTTGGTTAACTTGCGCCACCACGTTCTCCAATATTCGTTGGATCTCAGCGACACTATACAAGGGATTGATCCGAATATTTCCACGAGCCGTGATTTTGCCGGGAATACTGTTGACCTGGTCTCCGCCCGAGATCATCGTAACGTTATGCACCACAGGTCCCAATGTTTCATGGATCTTTGGCAAATGGCGCAGCTTTTCATTGGCTAGTTGGATAAAGTCCAGCATGTTGTCTAAAGAATTGATCCCAGCACCGGCCTGCGAACTGATTTCAACTTTACCATAGGAGGTGATCGTATAATCGATGTCACCGTTGCTGGCATAGACTACATTCAGATTCGTCGTATCCTCACCGATCACCAAAACATCCAAGTCATTGACATAACCTTGTTCAGTTAATTTTTTTGAACCCCACATGCCGGTTTCTTCACCGACCGTCGCCAATAGCCGCAATTCACCTTTTAAGACAACATTTTCATCAAGCAAAGTTAAAAAAGTTCCGATCATTCCAGCAAGACCGCTCTTCATGTCAGTCGTTCCACGACCATACATTTTACTGTCATTGTCGTACAATTTGCCAGAAAATGGATCGTCTTTCCATGCTGAGCGGTCGCCTAAATTGACCACATCCATATGCCCAGAAAAGCCTAACGTAAATGAACCATTTTGCGGGCCGATCGAAATTACAACGCTTTGCCTATCTTCTTGATAAGGAACACGAGTAAAACGAACACGCTCGCCATAAGAAACAAATAACTTCTCCAAATAATCAACGACTTGTTTTTCATGATCATCGATCGTTTCAATTTTGATCAAGTCTTGCAAAAGTTTGATCTGTCTTTGTTTATCCATTTAATTATCTCCTTACAATACGGCCAAAATCACCAAATAAGTACAAGAGATCAGCAGTAACCCCAGCGCCATCTTCCAAGCCCATTTCCACCAAGTCGAAATATTGATATGTGCGATCTGCATCGCACCAACAACGACCGCTGACGTTGGTGTCAGCATGTTGATCAAACCAGAAGCGGCCTGATAAATGCTGACAACGATATTGGAATCAACTCCGGCAAAATGCCCCATTGGCCCGATGATCCCCATCGTAGCTGCTGCTAAACCGGAGGTCGACGGGATCAAGAAAGTCATTGGTAAATAGAAAACATAAGTTGCTAAAGTGTACATGATTTTGTTCGAACCTTGCAAGGCTAACTCGCCCCAATGTAAAACTGTATCTGTGATCATGCCGGCATCCATGACTACCTGAATTCCACGAGCTAATGCAACAACTATCGCAACGCTGGCAAAATCTTTGACTCCATCCATGAAATAATCAACAAATTTTTGTTCAGGTATGTGGTAAACAAACTTGATCAAGATCGACATCCCTAAAAACAACATCGTGATCTCGTTGAAATACCAGCTGCCAAACGCCACGGTATCTTTGCCAATTAAGGCACCTAAAAATGGTACATTTCTCAACCATTTTAAAAATGTCTCAAAAAATGTCCAGTTCGGGTTAATAGTCTGCCACGGCACCAAGCCAATGATCATAATGACAAATGTTAGTCCAAAGAGCCAAAGGACATGTTTTTGTCCCTTGCTCAACTTTGGTATATCTTCAATTTCTTCCTCATAGGATTGAAGCTCGCTAGCATCTTTATTTGCATATAGTAACGATTTCGTCGGATCATTTTCGATCTTAGCAGCATAATGATAAATGTACCAAATAGAAAAAACTAACGTAAGCGCTAGTAAAACTAAACGGGAGATCAAACCATCACCCATGGAAATGTGGAGCGTTTGTGAAGCAACACCTGTCGCAAACGGATTAACGGTCGAAGCTAAATTTCCGACCTGCGTCCCGACCAGCGGGATCGCCACAGCGACCAACGAATCCAGACCCATTGCTTGCATAATTGGGATCAACAAGGGGTAAAATGCCATCGTTTCTTCTGACATTCCAAAAGTAGACCCTCCCAATGCAAACAGCACTGTTAACAATGGGATCAACATTTTCTTTTGTTTGGAATATTTATGAACCAAAACCTTGATCCCGTCATTTAAAGCACCAGTTTGATTGACAACACCTAGGAATCCGCCAATAACAAGGATGAACAATGAGATCGATATCGCGCCAGTAGTCTTCGCATTACCGACCATTCCGATCACGGGAGCCATTAACACGTCCCATAATCCTTGCGGCTTGTTAGCTACAGAATGATAACTATGGCTAATAACATTTCCGGCTTGGTCAATATTGTATTTTCCAGCCGGAATGATCCAGGTTAAGATCTCAATTGCAACGATCAGTAAGAATAAGATCGAAAACGCAGACGGCATCGAAAATCGTCGTCTTTTATTTTTCTCTGACATAAAAAAGCCTCTTTTTTAATAACAAATTAACGTACTGTTGGATAACGACTCCCTAGTCATGAAATAAAGTAAGGGAAAGATCGTTACCTGTTTAACATAGCAAAAATATTGTCGCTTGTGGGTTAAATGAAGATTTTATTCTTATATACGATTATTTTTTTAGCCATCTCTCATAGAAAAATAATTTTGTATGCGAAACATAGTTCACTCCCCTATTTTCAAAAACCAACTACTTTCGTGGTAGAATAAATATAATTTTAAGTTGAGGAGATCAGTCATGAAACGAACCGTCAGCAATGCAACTTTAGCAAATTGGCAACGCTTGGGCAGTAACAACAAAAAATTGCTGCATCGTGCTAATAAAACAGATTCGCTGCGCAAAATTTTCCCAGACAAATACATAATTAATAAAGATAATAAAAAACAGATCCTAGATATTGCTGACTACATAGCCGAAAACAAGCTTGCCCCTACAAGATTCATTTGCCAGTTGGCAGTCCATGAAGTCACTTTTTCTGCCAACATTTGCCCAGCAAACAAAACACGTTTTTGCCAAGAAGCACTCGCGCTGGTACCCAATCTAGCACAATTGCCGGACTCAAAGTTATTCAAAGTTGATTTACAAGAACCTGACTTTCTGGGAGCACTCTACCAGACGTTGCAAGCAGAAGGTGCACGAAACAAAAACGGTCTGTACTATACTCCGGCTGATGTAGCTGATAAGTTGCTAGGCCAAATGTCGTTTTCTTCTGACCAAGACTTCTTTGATCCGGCAGTGGGAACGGGAATTTTTTTGATCGAACTAATTAAAAAATTTGCAATCCCAGTTGCTAATTTGCACGGCAGAGATATCGATCCCATTGCAGTCCTACTGGCAACGGCCAACATTTTGCTGCAAGCACCGGCAAACGACGATTCATACCCGGACATCAAAGTGGGTGATTATTTAAAAACACCTGTGGTCCAAAAGTACACCAATATCATAGGCAATCCGCCGTGGGGTGCGAAAAAAGTGACTGAAGCTGCTTTTAGTAAATTTAAAAAGGCTGATTCATTTGCCTATTTCATTGAAAAAAGTTTGCAAACCTTGAACATGAACGGCTCGTTAGCCTTCGTGTTGCCGGTCTCTATTTTAAATATAACTAGGCATCAACCGATCAGACAGCTGATCTTAACAAAAGGCTTGCTTAAATCTATTACCTACTTACCCAAGCTATTTCAGGGAGTTGTGTCGGATGTCGTGTTATTGGTGTTGAGAAAAGGCGAACCTGCCAATAATACCGTCACGTTTATTAATGGACCCCAGCAAATCGAACTAGCACAAGAAGCATTTAAGTCGCTGCCACACCAGAACTTGTTGCCAGTAAGGTCGTGTGATAGAAAAATCTTGCAAAACGTTTGGCATACTGCTCACGCTGATCTTTCAAACAGTATCTGGGGGCTAGGCATAGTGACCGGCAACAACCACGAATTTGTGTTACATGAAAAAACGCAAGGCACAGAACCACTGATCACTGGTAAAGAAGTTCAGCCGTTTGTGCTTCGCCAACCGCAAAGCTACTTAGAATTTCAGCCAGCAAAATTTCAACAAACAGCGGCCGAATCAATTTATCGTTCGCCAGAAAAACTGATTTACAAATTTATCAACAATCATCTCGTCTTCGCTTATGATAACCAGAAGCGTTTAACTTTGAACAGCGCCAATATTTTAGTACCCAAAGTCTCAACGCATAGCACCAAAACGGTCATGGCATTTTTGAATTCCCAGCTATTTCAATATCTAAACCAAATACTATTTGCAAGTCCCAAAGTGTTGCGGGGAAATTTGGAAGAACTGCCAATTGCGATACTTTCGGATAAAGAACGCAAAAGTTTGGAAAAATTAGTAACACGGCAATTAGCAGGTCAAGATTTAAGAAAAGAGATTAATAAATTTATTTTCGCCAAATACGGATTAACCCAATTCCAAATAGAGCGGGTCAAGCAAGTCCTAGCGGCAAACATTTTTGAATAAATAAAACATCCCTCAGGTGGCAAGCTTTTAAAGCTGACATCTGGGGGATAATTCTATTTTCAACTAATTTCGTTCTAATTGGCTAATTCTTCCACCGACTTCTAGCCGATTTGTCTCAATTGGCTAGAACTTTCGCTGACTTTTAGCCGATTGGAACTTAATTGGCTAGTACTTCCACTGACTTTTAGCCGATTTACCCTGAATTAGCTAATACTTCCACTAAGTTCTGTTTTATTTGAGCATTAAAAGAATTTACTTTTTATCATTTGTCTTCCAGTTACATCTTTTTTGCAGTGCTTTAAAATATTCTTGCTCATTTTCAAACCAATACTCAAATTTTGAGCCTAAATTACGATATCCTTTTTGACTGCCGTTAGGACCAACTAATTCAAAATGCTTTTTTAACTGATAACGAAGATAATATTCATTTCCGACTTCCCCCAAAAATTTCTTCAATTCTTTGCGCTCTAAATTACTGTTAGAAAACAGTACTCCGTAGTCACAAATCGTTTTGACATAAGCTAACTCTTTGCTTTGACAAAAGCCGCAGTGATCACAATACAAATAATAGCGATGGGAAGTCCAGGTAAATTTCTTACACTTCGGGCAACAAATTCCTAGCTGCAAAGTGCGCCCAACTTGACTACTGAAGTCATTGAGCGGGCAATATGGCGGAAGCAAAGAATCTGTTATTGCATCACGCCAAAGATCAGGACTAAGCTTGGGATACAGTTGCACTTCTTCTTTTAACTTCATTAACCAAGCGGCAACCTCTTCGACTCTTAACACTGTTTGTACTATTGGTTGTTTGATCTCGACTTTAACTGCAAGATCCATGAAGATCAACACACGCCGGATCTCCATGTGAAGTCTTTTTGCGCTAAAAATCTTCTGCAAAATATCAGAGGCGCGATCGATTTGCCGAAAGATATTGTTTATTAAAATCCTCTCACCACGATACCAACTATTATTTTGATAAGTATAACTTCCTCGGTAATTCTTGACATCTATCAAATAGGCAATATTACCGATGACTATCAACTTATCGACCTGAATGACTTCTTTGTTATACGCTAAATTCAAATTATTCAGCACTAATTCCGACTGATTGAAAAAAGTGTCAACAATTTTATCTAAGTTGCACTCGCCCAGATACCCCTGAACCAAACGCTGTAAGTTATTTTTTTCGTTTGCGTTCAATTGTGTTCTTTCTGCGAGGACTTGCAAATATTGATGTTCAAACGTTTGCTTTCTCATTTGACATGCCTCCCCTTTATAAATACGCAAAAAACACAAATTCGGAGCAAATTTTTGCCAAAAAATGTAAAAAAAATAGCCACTACCGTAATTTCGGCAATGACTGTTTTTACCTTAGCCTTGTTCGACAACATCGTTTTCAATATCTGCATACTTAATATTATTGATCCGGTACGCATCTTGAACCTTAATTTTTTCGATCGTATTTTCATCAGCCAGATCAAAGTAGCGAGCATCGCTGTGTTTAAGCATGCTTGTCGTCGGTTTTCCTTTGGCAGAGATCATTACAATGTGCCCCTTGCCAGCCTGCCCCTCAACAAATACTGCGTGAGCGTCATCATCAGCGATTTTTATGCTGATTTGTCGAAATTGCGCCATAAATAAGACTCTCCTTTTTCAAATTTATCCATTAAATTAGCATATTTTCCCGCTAAGTTAAAGTTTGTTTACCAAATTTTTGAAAAAGAAAGCATCCTGCCATTTGACAAGATGCTTTCAACCCTATTTAGAGGTCATTATTATTTTTTTAATGGTTCCCAGTTCCAATTTTCTACTTCTGGCAAATC
Source organism: Ligilactobacillus acidipiscis (assembly GCF_900116935.1). Classification (NCBI taxonomy): domain Bacteria; kingdom Bacillati; phylum Bacillota; class Bacilli; order Lactobacillales; family Lactobacillaceae; genus Ligilactobacillus; species Ligilactobacillus acidipiscis. The sequence continues at coordinate 678,327 of NZ_LT630287.1, read as the reverse complement.
AGTACCTTCATCACGAATGAATTGATTGTGTTTTGCAACCATGTCATCCATCCGGTTTGCGAAGTAAGCACCTTTTTGAGCATAGGCAGGAATTGCTTGAACTGCATCCTTAGCCAAATGGTAACGGTCCAATTCATTCAAGACACGCATATCAAATGGTGTTGTGATATCACCATTTTCACGGTAACCATGAATGTGAACGTTACGGTTATGCCGGTCAAAGAAGATGTCTTTGATCAAGTCTTCGTAGCCGTGGAATGCAAAGATCACTGGTTTATCCTTCGTGAAGTATTTGTCGAATTCTTCATCCGTTAAACCACGAGGATCGTTCTTAGGTGAACGTAACTTCAAGATGTCAACCACATTGATGAAGCGAATCTTCATTTCAGGGAATTCTTTGTTCAACAATGAAATTGCAGCCAAAGCTTCCAAGTTAGGTTCACTGCCGGCAGCGGCAAAGACTACGTCAGGTTCTGCGCCTTGATCAGTCGAAGCCCAATCAATATAGCCTAAGCCCTTGTCAACGATCTTCTTAGCTTCATCGATGCTGTACCACTGACGACGTGGATGCTTGGATGAAACGATCACGTTAATTTTTTCATAGTCGCGGAATGCCTTGTCACCAACAGCCAACAATTCGTTAGCGTCAGCTGGGATATATTCACGGATAAATTCAGGTTTCTTTTCAGCCAAATGTGTCAACAAACCTGGATCTTGATGAGTATAACCATTGTGATCTTGCTGGAAGACAGTCGAAGTGTCAACAATGTTCAGTGAAGGATATTGCTTTCTCCATGATTGTTCTTTAGCTTTACGCAACCACTTGAAGTGCTGAGTCAACATTGAATCAACGACACGACCAAATGATTCATAAGTTGCAAAGAAACCGTGACGTCCTGTCAAAACGTAACCTTCAAGCCAACCTTCAGCTTGGTGTTCTGACAATTGTGAATCGATGATACGACCAGAGTTGGCTAAGTTATGATCATTGCCTGGTTTGATATCTTCCATCCATTGACGTTTTTGTCCATCAAGGATAGCGTACAAACGGTTGGATTCACTTTCGTCAGGCCCAAAACCACGGAAGTTCGTTGGGTTCAATTCAGAAACCTTGTTCAACCATTTTGCCCATTCGATCATATCTTGATGTTGTTCAACCCCACGTTTGTCAAATTTAACGGCAAAGTCACGTACATCTGGGAATTTCAACGGCTTAGGATCAAGACCGCCGTTAGTGATCGGGTTAACTGACATCCGTTGGTCACCTTTAGGAGCGATAGTACGGATCTCATCTTTCAAAGTACCATTTTCGTCAAATAATTCTTCTGGCTTATATGACTTCAACCAGTCTATCAACATGTCTTTGTGTTCCATATGCTCTGCATCAACAGGGATCGGAACCTGATGGGCACGGAACGAGCCTTCGATCGGGTCACCGTCAAGATTGAACTTAGGACCAGTCCAGCCCTTAGGTGAACGGAAGATGATCATTGGCCAGTGAGGCAGATCAGCTTCCCCATCAGCTGCTTTGGCTGCTGAACGAGCTTTCTTTTGAATATCCTTGATCTCTTCGATCACTGTATCCAAAGTCTTAGAAAATTCTTCTGAAACCTGCATATGATCTGTGTCAGCATCTGCTTCAACAAAGTACGGCTTCCAACCCATTCCCTTGAAGTAGCTTATTAAATCTTCATCACTCATCCGTGAAAGGACAGTTGGGTTGGAGATCTTGAAACCATTCATGTTAATGATCGGCAATACAGCACCGTCTTTGACTGGGTTGATAAATTTATCAGAGAACCATGAAGCTGCCAATGGGCCAGTTTCTGATTCACCATCGCCGATTTCGACAGCGGCGATCACATCAGGGTTATCTAAGATCGCACCTGTACCGTGTGATAATGAGTAACCTAATTCCCCACCTTCATGGATGGAACCTGGTGTTTCAGGTGCGGCATGGGAAGCAACTCCTCCTGGGAATGAGAATTGTTTGAACAATTTCTTCATACCTTCTTCATCCTGCGAGATCTCAGGATAAATGTCAGAATAGCTGCCGTCCAAGTATGAGTTAGAAACCATAACTTGGCCGCCATGACCGGAACCTTCAATATAAAACATGTTCAAGTCATATTTGTTGATGACACGGTTCAATTGAGCATAGATAAAGTTCTGAGAAACAATTGTCCCCCAGTGGCCGATCGGCTTAACTTTAACATCAGATGCTGTCAAATCGCGCTTCAACAAAGGATTGTCACGCAAGAAAAGCTGACCTACAGAAATGTAGTTAGCTGCGCGCCAATATTTATCTAAAAGTTCTAAATATTCTTTTGAATCATAATTTACAGGCATAATTTAAGCACACTCCTTATATAAGTTGCTAAACCCTTGATTGCTATTTATCACTGACCGGTGACCCGATCTTCATTTACTATGATAAAGCATTTCAGTTAAAAGTCAACCTTTTAAGAAATTGGTACGTTCCAATTAAAAAGACCGCCGTTTGCCCACTACAGACGAAAATAGCAGCAATTTTTCAGTAATATTTAACAAATTCTATTCAAATTTTTGGCAAATTCAACTTTTTCCCATCAGCTGTGTTTGATTTTGCTCACTGATTATGCCATGCTGAAACATAGATTTTATTTGTAAGGGGGAACTGATTTGAAAAAACCATCTTCTACTATATTCCGCAATTGCCTGACTATCATCTTAGGCTCTTTCGTCTATTCAGTTGCGGTCAATGACTTGCTGCTCCCACACCAGATCGGTGAAGGCGGCGTGACTGGCCTGACGGCAATCGGCTATTATGCATTACATATTCAGCCAGCGATCACCAATATCGTACTCAATACGATCATTTTGCTGATCGGTTTCAAGTTGCTAGATAAAAAAACAATTTTCTATTCTATCTGGTGTGTTATTTGGATCTCCTTTTTTCTCAAAATGCCATCGATCTTGCACTATCATACCCAGCAAACGCTGATCCCCGCCATTATTGCCGGCGTTTTTATGGGCATTGCTTTAGGTTTGATCTACCGTGCGAATGGCACGATTGCCGGCAGTACGATCATCGCTTCGATCTTGAACAAGTATTTTGGGATTCAAACGGGAACTGCTATGCTTTTATGTGACCTAGTCGTGGCACTGCCTTCCGGTTTGATCATTGGGACCGAGCGCATGTTTCTCACAGTGATCGAGCTTTACATTTCTGCAGTAGTTCTAAATATATTCAACAATATGTTTGGTGCTAAATATTCACTTAAGATCATCACCCCAAATGTTGAGCAAATGTCGGCCGCCCTTTCTGACCAACTGAAGCAAGGTATCACTATGGTCCATACTCATGGCTACTATAGTGGAGAAAAACGAGCAATGATCTACATCATTTGTACTAAAAAACAAGTGGCTCAGCTATTTCCCTTGATCGAACAGATCGATCCTGATGCGATGATCGTCATCGAACAAGTTCACAGTGTTGCCGGTCACGAGCTGAACATGCTGAAATAAATAATTTGACGGACAAAAAACGGCTCAAAGCGGCCGTTTTTTTAATATTCAAATTGATACTCGATATCCTTATCAAGTGAATTATGAACGGTACAACGTTTGAGAACTTCATCAATAAATTGATGCTGATCACCGGAGCCAAGATCTGATTCCATATCAAAAACAACCTTGATCTTGGCAACCTTGGATGATTTATCCGGGAAGCGTTGGGTCTGACCCGTGGTTGTCACGTCAAACTTTTTCAGATCAACACCACGACTGGCAGCTAAAGATTCTGCGGTGATCGAAAGGCAGCCGTTTAACGCCATTAAAAGGTATTGAACCGGATTAGCACCTGCGTCCGTTCCTTTGGATGAGACCGGTTCATCTAAAATAATCGAATGTCCGCCAGATTCGGCTGCCACCTGACGACCAATGTGCTTGATACTTGATTTAGCTATATTTGCCATATAAATTCCTCCCATCAATAACAAAGTGCAACGCGGCGTTTATGAGACGAGCATATCGGGCTCAGACAGGACAGCGTGCTTTTGCGCTGTATTGCCTGAGTGGGATAGGCGGAATCTCTTGTCGCGCGAAACTTGACTAAATAACAGAGTGCAGCGCGGCGTTTATGAGACGAGCATATCGGGCTCAGACAAGACAGCGTGCTTTTTTGCGCTGTATTGCCTGAGTGGGGGATAGGCGGAATCTTTTGCCGCACGAAACTCAACTACAACCTCTATTTTAACTATTTTATGACTCAGTCCCAAATATTCAGCTTAAAAAACGCCTCCCCTATTAATTAGGAAAGACGTTGTTAGTTATTCTTCTTGTTCTTCTTCATCAGGATCCACAATGTCTGGAATGATTGCAGTATATGGAACTTCATCGACCCGATAAGCTTCACGGACTTTAATTTTAGAAATTTTGTTTTCTGCGGTCAGTTTAAACTCACTGCCGTCGCGATGTGCTAACATGTTCGGTTCAAATTCACCGCCGGAACAGATCACTACCAAATGACCCTTACCACCAGTGATATCAGCATCATTTTCTTCCTTTGTTCCCATGTAGACACAATACGATGGTTTCCCGTTGACTACTAACTTGATTTGCTGAACAACTCTAGCCATTGATGCAATCCTCCTATATATTAAAAGCACCATACATCGCGTATAGTGCCTAACGATCAATTAAATATTTTAATTTCAACTGTACTTCTAGCAGCAAAAGCTACCTTAACATCTTTAGATTGTACCATAATTTGTGCTATTTGTCTAAATCAGCGCTGTTCAAGGAACCCACCATACCCTGGCACACTTCCAGTTTTGGCACAAAAACGCAAGTATTCTTGGTACACCGCATTTCTTTGACTAACTGGAATCTTTTGCCATGAGACTAAATCTGGCAAACGTTTGATAAGGTCAGCATACGGGCCTCCTATTGTTACCACTTGCGGGCTACGAAAAGCCTGCGTGGCCAACTGCCTAACTTGTGGGTCAAAAGGATGTTTGACATCCAGATAATAATGGGTATGATCCTTAGCTGGCAAATCATGCTGCTGTCCCTTGGGGATCCCATAATTGAAGGATTCCGTGTTGGCAATTTGATACAACTGTTTTTTTGAATAATGCTGTGGATCTGAATCCACACGCCCATCACTTTCAAAACAATAAGCATCCCATTCACTAACAAAATTTCTTGTATCTAAGTCAATAATAAATTCAGCCATACGGGCGTTATTGAAGTTGGAAGAAGCGGCTGTATTTGCCGCAGAGATCTGCACTTTCATATTTTGCGGATAACGAAAAACCTGAGCAGACCGATTGTGAAACGCCGCGCTCGTGGTCAGATCTAAGGGGATTTTGGCGGTGGTGGCGTATTTTTGAAGTTTGGCAAAATCAGTAGAGCCAGTATAATTTTGCCGAATATATCTAATATTTTGCAGATCGATCCAACTGCGAAATAAGTGCAGGCGCTGACCTAAAGCATCTCTGTTTAGGCCAGCCTTGCCGGGATATGCCTGCCAGACATCTGCGCGAAAAGCTGTATAAAAAACGGCATGCGGCACAAGATTTCTTGCAAACTCATGAGTACCTAAAAGTTGCAAGAATCCATGATCGTCAACCACTGCTCCCAGCTGACGCAAGACCAGACGTAATTTCTTTTTAGCCTTCAACTGGCTGCCGACATACATTTGTGTGTAAACTTCAGAACCCACCTGCTGTGTTTGTTCAAAACTTTCAGCTAGTCTCTGGAAAACAGACACCTGTTTGACAAACGCAGGCTGGATTTGTTTAAGATATATTTTTAATGCAGCCTGATCCCAATGATCATGTTTTTGCAAAAAGCGTAGCTGCTTTTTAAGCACGCTTAGGGTAGAAAATCTTAGCCAGAAACCCCAGTCAGCCGGCAGCTCAATTTGGTAAGCTCTTTGAAATTTGGTGAGACTACTAAAATGCCCCACAATGCCCGCCAAAATTGTAGGCAATGCTATGAGATGAAACTTTGCCAATTTGTTCTTCATTAGTTACGACCTCTTGTCTGGATCATCACGTTTCAAAAATGTGGTGATCAGCAGCGCAAATATTGCAAAAACTATGATATTTTCCAAATTCATGGCCGCACCCCTTTTCACCCCTATAGTAACAACCTTTTGACCAAAACAACACAACAATGACTTACTTTTCGAATTGGCTAATTCTTCTACTGACTTTTAGCCTATTTATCTCAATTGGATAGAACTTTCACCGACTTTTAGCCGATTTAACCTTAATTGGCTAATTCTTCTACCGACTTCTAGCCGATTTGCCCCAATTGGCTAATACTTCCACCGACTTTTAGCCGATTTGTCTCGATTGGCTAATACTTTCGCCGACTTCTAGCCGATTTGTCCGAATTGGCTAATACTTTCGCCGACTTCTAGCCGATTTGTCCGAATTGGCTAATACTTTCCAAATCTTTTAGCCGATTCTTGCAAAATCTGCTGAGGGACATCCCTCTTTTTCTCGCCGACAAGATAGCTTATAATAAATATTATTAAAAACGGACAGGAGTATCGCCCTCGTGATTTTAGAACGACATTTTCAAATCAACCACATGCCCCATCCACTAACCGTTCGTCAAACTTTGCAGCAATGGTTAGTTCCCAAGAAATGGCAGCATGAATTACGGATCGACCGCTCCATTCTAGTTAATGGTCGTTACCTTCCCTATAATAATCTGGTACAAAATGGTGATCAGATCGATCTAACTTTAAACACCAACATCAACATGCAACACTATTTGCCAGCGTCTGACGTCAATTTTAAAGTCGTTTTTGAAAATTCAGACCTGCTCATTGTTAATAAACCAGCCGGCATCAAGACTCATCCGAATCGCCCAGACGAAAACGGAACGCTTTATAACCAACTCGTGACTTACCTTGACACGCCTCCACTGATGCTACACCGGCTGGATATGCTGACTAGCGGACTGATCATGATAGGCAAAGATCCGTTGGTGATCCCGATTTTGGAACGCCAGCTAGCTCAAAAAACGATGCAGCGCAATTACGTCGCCGTGACATCATTTGATCGAGACATGCCGCTAAAAGGAGTGATCGATGCGCCAATTGGACCTGATCTCGCTGACAAACGTAAGCGAAAAGTGACCGCCACCGGACTGGCTGCACGAACTCATTATGAAGTTTTACAGCATAATGACAAATTTGCGCTAGTGAAGTTGACATTAGAAACCGGGCGCACCCATCAGATCAGAGTCCACCTTGCCAGTCAAAACATGGCGATCGTCGGCGACCCCCTATATAGCAACATTATCGCAGACCAAATGTATCTTTACGCTTATCAGATCACTTATTGTCTACCATTCGACTGGGAGTTTAAAACAGTTGAAGATCAGATCCCAGAAAGTTTTTACAAAATGACAAAATAAAACCATTGCCAGTTTATCCTAAAACAAGCAATGGTTTTATTTGTGACGATACCACCGATAAATTTCTTCAGCTTTCTTCTTAGGCAAATAGCGGACTTGCACCACTTGCTTTTCATTACCTGAACGTAAAATTATTTTAAGATGACTCAGCTCGACCCTTGCCATCAACACCGTCTGTTGCATACTCATTGCTTGAATCCGGCCACGCGGGATCAAATACAGTTTTCGCGTTAATAAATGACCGTTTTGGGCCAGCAAAACATCTGCGTTAGTTAACGCCAACCTATTATTAACACTAGCGTAGTATCCGATCCAAAAAGCAACAGGCAACAAAACAACCGACAACCAGCCATATGGTTGAAAGAAAAGTCCGATGATCACTACCAGTAAAATTGTTGGCAACAGTATATTACGGATGATCTTCCACCTTTCAAAACGCCTACCCACAGGCAAGCGCGGTATTTTTTGCGGCAACCATTTGACCAAACGACTTGCATTTTTTAACGCCAGCCCTTGGCTAAGCACTGGCAGCAAAACTAATTGATCATCTTGTTCCTCATCTGCGGCTTGCGAGGCCAGCACTAATTGGACTGTCGCTAGCTTTAACGCTTGGCGCAAAAACGATTGCGAGATGACCACCGCTTGAATCTTTTCTTGACTGGCAGTCACGATATTTTGCTGTAACAAGCCTTTACTCGTGACTAATTGTTTTTCCTCTGGATGGACTTCAAAATGGAAATAGCGGTTGATCACTACCAAGTAAGAAAAACCCAGCGCCAACAAAATAACGACGATCGCTAACAAACTTAGGACCACACCACTTCTATTTTCTAAAGTTTTCACAGCAGCATTAATATACTTTTGTGGTATCACATCAGATAAGCGATTATATATCGCTAAAAAGCCTAACATCAAAGGCAGGAATCCCAACGAAGTCAAAGCATATAAATTGAGATCATGACCCTTGATCTGATAAGAAAACTCAGAACTTGCCGGAATATGCTCAGTTTCACTGTCTCTGTCTGGAAAGAAAATCTCAGTTTGCCGATCATTTTTCAAAACGGCATCACGTTTGGCCTGGATCTGTGTAACCACCGCGCGCGAGATCACGGGTAAAACTGCTTCCGGTTCATCAGCTGCTTGACTCGATGTCTCGATCTGTAAAGATAATAGACCAAACGGACGTAAATAAAACCACTGCTTAGTCTGCAAAGTTTGGATCTTAGCATACGAGATGTGTAAATGTTTGGGAAAAATGACCCCAGAGTGCAAGATAATTTCTTGTGCAGCGAGCTCATAACTATATCGCAGATATTTTAAAATTCCGCCGACAACTGTGGGCAGCAATACAGCAAACAAAGCCAACCAAAAATAGCCGGTAAACCTCTCATTAAAATTAAAGGCCAGCAAGATGAAAAAATACAGCAAGCCGCTTTTGAGCGATTGATACCAAAAATATAGTAAAGCTGCCGGATGAAGTCGCTTAGCTTGCATTAACATCCTCCTCTTGTGTCAATTCCATCAGACGTTGCTTTAACTGTACCGCGCTTTCTGGCAGCACTCCCGCAATTTCATGCGCAGCCGCAGCAGTTTCTATTTTCACACTTTGCAAATGGAAAAGTTGAAATAATGGTCCTGCTTGCAAAGTGACATTTTGAATGCGCGCAATCGGGATCGCAGTTTGCTTATGTAAGAAAAAGCCAGACTCGATCTCAACGTCTGTCGTTGTGATTTGGTACAGCCAGAAACGATAACGGTAGGGAATTATCAGCAATTCGACCACAAAGTCAAGCAAGACAAGCATCCAAGCTATATAGTTGATCCATCCTGGCCAGTCAAAATGATCCACCACCCAGTAGATAACGGCGCACATAACGGATCCAACGACTAGCGATAATAGCGCACTGATCTTCCACACTTTTTTTATTCTTTCTGGTAAGTGCTGTGATTTTTCCATTTGTTTTTCTCACTCCAAAAAATATTATTGACAGTAAACACGGTTGATCACCTAAAATTGACCAGTAAAGTATCAGTAAATTCTGTTCTTTGTGCTAAATCAAGATTTAAGTTAAAGAAAAACACCCTGGTCAGTTGCATTTAATCAAAGTGTCAGTTAATTTGAACAATAAGTTTTATTCATTCACAATTTGCGCAAACTTCTGTTTTAATTCCTGATTTGCAGTTTCGTTAAAGTGTAAACGATGATCATCCATTCCCTGATTTTGCATAGTGATCAAGACTTTTGGCGTGCCATCGATAATTGTAAAGAAGTAGACATGTTTTTGCATGTATTGTTGTGTTTCTGAATCAGCATAAACCGCAACTAACCCATATACTCCTGACCCAGCTTGACCATCTGCTGACCACTCCACATCAACTGGTACATCATCAACTGCAATATGTTCCTTTGCGTTTTGACCTAAAACCTCGCTAGGCAACTTTAACCCATACTGATCGACACTATTATCCGGCGTATACTCTTTATACTGTTGCTCCATTTCTTCACTAAAATGAGTCATAAATTGCTGCAGCTTCAACGCTTTACTATCGTCCCAATAGCGCTTTTGCTGCGGTTTCGCAGATTCTTTATCTGTGGATGAACTGGCAGTTGAATCTTTTTTTGAACTAGCACTTGCTTCACTTTTGTTTGCCTTTGAAGAACTTGTTTTTTGTGCGGTTCTTTCCGTTGCCTTATTATTGCCGGTACTTGCAGAATCATCAGCCTGCATCGAACAACCAGTCAGCAATAATCCCGCTATAACCAACACGCTCCATATTTTCTTGTTCATCAAAACCCCTCCTAGCAAAAAATAAATTTATTCTGTAACTTATGTACTTTCTTTACTATCAGCTTAGCAAACTTTCTGTTCTCTGACCACAAAAAGAGAGCAGGCCAACGAAGTGCCCCATAATTGTTAGTTTTTGTGTCTAACAATTATGGGGCACTTTGGAGTTCACATATCTATTTACGCCGATGTTTAACATAAGTAGCAAAGTGCAAAATACTTGCCAGCAAAGCAAAGAAAATCACTACAAATGAACTGTAACTCAACCAAAAATGTGTTTTAGGGAATAATCCCAATCCCACCTGGATCCCCATCGCTGCGAGCGCCATGATCGCAACCATAAAGAAAAGTTGGATATATCTTTTCACTGTACTGTCATCCCTTTTCTGAACTGAACTTAGTTGTTGTCCTCGTTTTAAACATTCGGACTTTTTGGCCGCAGGTAATTCCTGAATGCCCCATGTGTTGGTCATAACTATCTCGTTGACTTTGATCACACCCGCAGCAGACATGACCTGATCGATCGTCCGTAAACTCTGGTCAGTGACACCCGTTACCCAATTTTCAAAGGTCCCAGTGTAACAGTCGGTAATACTGAGGTAGTGTTTATTCTTAAAACGATCTGGGTGAGTTTCACCTTGTTTGTCAAAGCGAACTAACCTTTGACGCAGACAGTCAAAAAAGTCTTTCATCTTGCCTGTTAAACTACGCCAATAAGTCGGCGCGGCGATGATCCAGACATCACTTTCAAGTAATTTACCTTCTAATTCATCCAAAACCGGATCTTTTCTTTCATATGTATCGGGCTTAAAATCATAATCTTCCAAATATATGATCTCGGTCTTATTGGCAGGATCTACTCCCTGTAAGACTGCATCTACTAATTTTGCCGTAACTCCATCACGTCGGTGTGAGCCCAAAATCCCGAGCACTTTCACAACAAAGCCTCCTTGTATAACTATAATTTCTAAATCAGAAAAAATGGAGTATTCCTAAAACCACTGGCGGTATCAGCAAAGCTGGCAAGAAGTTCAAAGTATTGATCTTCTTAATTTCCAAAACTCCTAAACCAGAGGCAAAGATCAACACACCACCCACGATCATTAATTCATTAAGCAAAGACGCGCTTAATGCTGTCCTTAAAAGGAGCACCAAAATATACAGACCGCCCTGCCAGCAAAACAGCACAGCCGCACCCCAAGCGATCCCGATGCCATAAGTGGCGCCCAATACGATCGAAGTGATCAGATCAAGTGTACCGTTTGTCAGCAGGAAAGTATAATCGTGATGCAAAGCAGCGTTGATCGGACCTAAGATCGACAATGACCCAAAACAATACAATAGAACTGCTGTTGCCAATCCTGCGCTTAAATCACTGTTAGTAAAGCGTTGCACAACTCGGTCAAAATTTTCTTGAATATTCCAAGCTGTCCCTAAAGTTCCACCCACGGCCAAACTAATAATAAATAAAACTGGCAAATGGCTATTGTCTAATGGTTTGATCACGGTATGAATACCAACAACGATCGCAGCCAAGCCGATTGCTTGCATCAACACCGTATGATACTTTGGTTTAAGGCGGCTTTTAAGCAGACTCCCAATGATGCTGCCGACAATGATCATCGCAGCGTTAAAAATCGTCCCGTACAAGTAACATCCCCCCTCCTTTATGTTAATACTAAAATCTTACCATTTTAGTCAGCAAAAGAACTGCTTTTTTAAAATTTTCCTGCTAAACAGTTTAGGCTTGAACGATTCACTGGTCACTCTTGCAACACTCATTACCGTGCCTTTAATAATATTCTTAGCCCACAAACTTCAATGCTAGTTGTTTGTAGAATTCGATGGCTTTCAAATAAATAGCAACATCGACATACTCATTAGCTTGATGCGAAGTATCTGAACCTGGCCCACAGACTAAACTGTTAAAATCACCCTTGGCCTGCAAGAATTCAGCTCCGTCATTTGCACCTAAACTTCCTGTTAGTTTCAGCATTTCATGAAAAACATCCTGATAAATCTTAGCGGCCGTCTTTGCCAATGGTGTATCCGCTGAGCCAATGATCGATTCTTCCGGAAAACTGTATCTTAATGAAAGCTCATAACCTTCTTTGGAATTTAGTTCAGCTAAAACCGACTCAAGTTCAGCGTAAAACATTTTGTTAGGGTACTCTGGGATCGTTCTTATGTTCCCCATGTATTTTGCTTGTGCTGGAATACTATTGACCTGTTCACCCCCGCTGATCTTAGTTATCTCGTGAGTCACATGACCCAAAATCGGATCACCATGAGAAAACTTACTCAAACGTTTTTTAGCCAAATGATAGAAATCCCATAAATTATCGATTGCATTGATCCCTAGCCAAGGACGAGCACTATGCGCACCCTTACCGGTCGAGGTCACCTCATAATCTATCACGCCGCGTGCAGTATAAACCATTTCTTTCATATCGGTACTAGGTTCAGCGATGATCAGTCCGACCAGATCATCAGCATACCCAGCCCTTGTTAACTGAGCCGCTCCATACTCACCGGTCTCTTCACCCACAGTAGCTAACAAACGGATCTGTCCGTTCAATTTAGTTCCCGTTTCAAGCAACTCAATCATTGCGCTAACGATTGCCGCCAATCCACTCTTCATATCCGAAGCCCCGCGGCCAAACACCTTTCCATCTTGTATTGTTCCCGAAAAAGGTGCAAACTGCCAGTCAGCTTCATTACCCGCTGCAACAACATCCATGTGCCCGGACAAGCCAAAGGTCGGTCCGGTAGGATCTCCAAAGGTCACAACCAGGTTATCACGACCCGGAGCATACTCAACTTTTTCAAATTCAACTTCCGGATAAGGTGCAAACAAAGAAATTATATAGTCAGCAACATCTGTTTCATGCTCGTTGACCGATGGGATCTGAATCATCTTCTGTAATATTTCTATTTTTGAATTTTTATTCATCTTAATGACCTCACTGACTATCTTTTAATTGCTCTTTTTGAGCTTGATCCAACATTTTGTCTAATTCACCTGATTTTTTCAATTTATTGATCACTTTGTCGATCCGCTTTTTCAAGTCTTTATCGTCCTTATTTAAACCTACGCTGATAGAACTATTTTCGACGGAAATCTTTAATTTGATCTTAGAAATTGTATAAACATCTGGATACTTTATTTGATACGCTTTGGCATCTTCTTCACCTAAAACGACTCCATTAAGCTTACCGACCTTCAACTCAGTGGCCAATGTTCCCAGATTTCCTTTCAATTTCATCACCCGCCCTATTTTAGTTAAGTCAAATTTACATTAAATTCTATCACATTTTATTTTAATGATATACACTATTTTTGAATATTTATTAAGTTTTTCAAAAAGCAATCACTTTTGCTGAATATAGTGTATGTCTTATTGCTTGTTAAAGTTACATGAGACAGACTGTTGTGCTTATCCAACTTCTCAAATAAGTCGAAAAACACGACTTGTTGGAGAAGCCCGATCGTGCTCAACTTTTGCCCGGTCCTCTCCGGCTTGTTTTTTATAGTGTAAGCATCTTGAAAAATAAGCTAAATACCGCTAATATAGATAAGGTCTAGAATTTATGTTGTACGATACCAATAGATATAAAAAGTACCAGAAAGGAAATCAATAATGGTCCAAGTAAAATCTGCCTACTGGCAAAACGTAGTCGATGAGGCGCAAAAACATCCCGCAGTTCCCGGCTTAGATAAAATCCCCTTCTTTTCAATGGCCCCAATGGAAGCTGTTACGGACTCTGTTTTTCGGCGCGTCGTTGCCCATGCCGGTGGACCAGACGTGTATTTTACTGAATTTACAAATGCACGCAGCATTACACATCCAAAAGCAAAATTCACGGCACAAGCACGACTGCATGTCGCAAAAGGCGAAAAAATGCCCGTGGCACAGATCTGGGGCAATCGCGGGATCGATTTTGAAACTGCCAGTCAAGATTTAAAAGAACATGGCTACCAGGCTATCGACATCAATATGGGGTGTCCTTCAGGTACTATCATTAAAAATGGCGGCGGTTGTGATATGATCCGCCACTTCGATGATGCGGCTACAGTGATCGCCAGTGCTAAAACAAGCGGCTTGCCGATCTCGGTCAAAACCCGTCTAGGCTTTAACGAACTCGACACATTTGAAACATGGATCCCATTCTTGTTAAAACAAGATATTCCTTTATTAACGATCCATGTCCGTTCCCGTAAAGAAATGTCCAAAGTTCCAGCCCACTACGAATACATCGACCGTTTAGTACAATTGCGCGATGAGCTAGCACCACATACCTTGTTACAGATCAATGGCGATGTCAAAGACCGGACTGCCGGATTAGAGTTAGTCCGGCAACATCCTGGTGTCGACGGTGTCATGATAGGCCGCGGGATCTTTGAAAATCCTTTTGCCTTTGAGGAAACACCAAAAGAGCATACGCTGGAAGAAACCTTGAGTCTATTGCGGATGCAGCTGGATCTATATGATAAGTTCAACGCAGATTACGGCCCACTGAACTTCAAGAAATTGCGCCGTTTCTTCAAAATCTATGTCCGTCACTTTAATTATGCTTCCGACTTACGGATCGCTTTGATGGATACCAAAAACACCACACAAGCTCGCGAGTTATTGGATAAATTTGACCAACAATGGGCAGCACAAAAAGCTGCAGACACAATTGCGATCACACAGGACCGTTAATATCTGCAGATGTTACACTGTCTGCTTTTCAGGCAAACTTGCTATGGTATAAAATGAAAAGGAGCTACCGGCTGCCACCGCTAACTCCGATCACAATTTAAAATGACTTTCGAGAAAGCTAGTCTAAATGATTAGCTTTTTTATTATCGTTGGAAAAATCCAGCAGTTACTTTACACTAAATACTCACACAATTGGATTTACGAGCTCGAGTTTGCTTCACATTTCCAATTGTAACTCAAAGTCCGCTCGAGTTTGCGTCACATTCCCGGTTGTAACCCAAAGTCGGCCCTAGTTTGCGTCACATTCTCGTTTGTAACTCAAAGTCGGCCTTAGTTTGCAGCACATTAAACATTTGCATCAACGATTTCTCCAAAACAAGTCGCTTACTGTTAACAGTTGCCATTAAAATTAGCACTCACTACTTGTTTTTCTTTGCCGGCAAGTTGATCAAATTAACGACCTGCATAATCGTGAAGATCATTGATCTTTTTTTGCGATAAGCAATGTACTTGGGTTTCCAAGCTGAAACATACTTTTCCTTATAGTTCCGCAAGCCCTGAAAACCATAGAGTTTATAACCATATTCGTAAATCAAATGTGATATCCGCTCTTCAATAAAGCTAAATCGCGAGCTGCCGACTCCGGCTAGAGGTGCCATCCCCAAGTTAAATTGCTCGTAACCCTGCTTACTCATTTCTGCAAATAAAGAAATGAACAAATAATCCATGATCCCAGAAGGTGCTTGATCACTAGAACGCATCAAATCGATCGAAGTTATTTTACAATTTCCTTGGGGCATGAGCGAGGCAAATGCAACCGGCTTATTGCTGTGATCACGCACAATTGCTACTGAGGCTTGTTGTAAATAAAACTCATCAAAAAATCCTAGTGAAAAGCCCTTTTCAATTTCATGCCCCAACCATTCATCCGAAATATTTTTCAATTCAGCCATGAACTGTTTGTCAAACGGCGGCTGGCATAGTTCAAATTGATATCCTTGCCGCTTAAATTTATTGACTAAGGCCCGCTCTGACCGTAATTTTTTACCAGCCAGCGTAAAGTTTTTTAAATCAACATAGCCTTCCTCACCATTTTTAAAGAAATCAAAACCTCTTTCATGCAATTTGATGATCAAAGATTCGGCAGTTTCATAAAAAACCAGGGAGTAATCATCCAGATCCGCATCATTCATAAACTTGGTCAGTGCATCATCCAAGTGATCCATATTACCAAAGGGTTCGCCTAAGATCACTAGTTTGTCAGCAGTTTTTTTATACAGAAAGATCACTTGGTCTTTACCGTCAACTTGGTAGCAATACATTTGCTTATCAAATAAATATGCCAGGTGAGAAATTTCATTACCGCCATATTCATCAATGACCCGCCTGACCCGCTCACTATCAACTGAAATATTTAAGCGCGGATTTGTCGTGTAAAAAAAGTAATGTAATAAACCGATCAAGACTAAAGCTGCTAGAATCAAACCAACAAAGCCCATCAGCCAAATTTTTTGTGATGGGAAAAATAAGGCGTTGGGTACAATAAACTTATGGTGCAGGTGCAACATCTTTTGATTCAACACGCCAACGACCGTATATACAATAAACGTGCCTAAATAAGTAAACAGAGTCCATGAGATTGCACCCCAAGACGGCGCCATCCTCTCACGATAATACGCACCGCGAGAAAACCATGCCACCAGCATGATCAGCGCCAAGAAAACAAACATCTTCCAAGAAAACTCACCATAAAAAAACAACCAGCGTAGTGTATTTAAGATTGCAATCGTTAAAGCAATGATCGTTAAACTAAATGCCTTTTTCACACGGGCGGCCGTTCCAATACCAACCCCAATCAAAATAAAAGCCATCACGATACTGATCAGCTGATTTAAAAAGTAAAAAGTATATGGATAAACATCTAGGAAATACTTATTAGTCATCGCAAAATTAGGCGTAGTGGAATTGATCAGCATCAAGACCCCTGAGAAGAATAAAAAGCCGGTTAGCAAAAACTGTGCCAGCCTCTGCAAAATATTTTTAGGCAGTCCCTGCAAATATGCATTGAACCGTTTGCCCATATCATGGATAAAGAAGAAAACACCCAAAGCAAATGGAAAAATATAGTAAAACAAACGGTACAATAAAACCCACACGACTGCAATATTTTTATCTACACCAACCAAAGCCAATTCCATGATCATAAAGACATCAAAAGATCCTAATCCGCCAGGAACTAGCGAAACTTCGCCGATTACAGAGGCAATCACAAATAAAGGTATAATGCTCCAAAAGTTCTGCGGGCTGGCGTGAAGCATAGTCCCGATAAAAATAAAGAAACTAACACAGCCAAACCACTCAAAAAACGAGCCGGTGATCAACCGGGACGCATTAGCCAAAGTCAGCCCTTTCAAGATCCCCTTGTCATTAAAACGTGTTAATAATAAAACAAACGGAAAATATAAACTGCCACCGAACAGCCAAATCAAATAATGAGTAACAGTCCGGTCTTTCAAACTAAAAACGATCATTAAGGAAATAATACAAAAAAGCGAAAGCCCAGAGACCAGAAACAGGGCTACTTTAGCAATAGCACCAACAATCTTTTTTTGCGAATCTTTTTTGTTACTTGAAATGTCAAATTAAGTTAGAAATAACATAGCTGTTTATCTGTGATGTTTTCCATGAATACCTCAATTGGTGTTTTATAATTTAATGATTTTCTTGGAATATGATTACGCCGGATACTGACTTGTTGAACTAAAGCATTTGGTAAATTGCGAAAATCCATGCTCTTGTTGAGACCATCTCGTCTAATTAGTCCATTATTATTTTCGTTTAAGCCACGCTGGTTAGGAGCCCCAACTTCGGCAAAATAAGTACTAATATCATGCTTATTTGCGATTTCTTTCCAACCAGTGAATTCTTTACCATTATCAAAAGTAATTGACTTGAAAAGGTGTTTTGGCTGTTGGGACAACCATTGATTAAGATGTTTATTAACGCATTCAGCCGATTTTTGTTGGATGTTTAAAATGATTTCAACTTTGGAGAGACGCTCAACTAAGGTCATAACTGCACCTTGATGTGCTTTGCCTTGGACGGTGTCTGCTTCTAAATGACCAAATTCATGTTGAAAATGAGGATAATCCTGATAGCGTTGATAAATACTTCTGCCGAGTCGGCCAGCTTTACCACGCCGTTCAACGTAACCATTTGGATGCCTTTTACCTTTCATTGGCAACAATTTCACATTGAAAACACCTCTTTGAAAAAGTCGGTATAAGGTTCTCATACTACAACTGATCTGTATCTCAGCTCGACCAATAATCGTATCAGGGGTCCAACCTAATGCGAGTTTCTGCTTAATGTATTTGGTTTCATCTTCTGGTAATTCAATTGCTTTTCGACCGCAATGAGTTTTATTAACTCGATAATTTTCTTGAAATTGACTAATTGAATTACCAGCATCTAGAAACCGGTAAACACGATAAACGGTTTCGCTGGAACGTTTAAGAGCTTTAGCGGCATGATAGGCTTTAATATCTTGTTTCCAAAAATTATATATAAAGGTTAATTCACGTGTGGTAAGATGTTTATAAGTCATTTGTGGTTACCTCTCTTTTGATTAGGGATATTCAAAAGTCTACCACAAATGGCTTTTTTATTTCTAACTTAATTTTACAAACGACGTTATAAAAAAGTGCACGCAAGCTGGCACCCAAAACGCCGCCAAAACCACCAATATTCGTAAAGGTATTCGTGATCCAACTTGTTTTTAAAACATACAAAACTGGATATTTATCGGGCAAAAACTTTGTGACCATGAAATCGTAGTTTAACATAGGGGTCACAGCCGCAAAGCCCAAGAGCAGCATTAATAACACCTGCCACGAACTTTGCGATGATAGTCCCTGACTGATTTTAGACACACTCACGTCTTTTGCGATCCTGCCAACTTCATGGATCACAAATAACAGTACGGAAAAGATGAAGACGCCCTTGATCAAACCCATCCGTCGTGAAATAGAGTTTTTTACTGCATTAAATATATTTTTCATAGACTAGGATCCTTCTTAAAAATAACCATACTTATTTTTATTAAAAGTATAGCATAACTAATTTCTTCCTAACTAAGAACTTACCAATATGCCGTCGAAAACAAGCATTCATTTATCCGTTATAGGTCAAAAGTTGCCAGATGTATGTTGCTTCCCTCAACTGGGTAAACATACACCTGGCAAAATTTAGCTTGTGACTTGATTCTTACGCAGTAAATATTTTCTGCCTTCATCCAGCAATACTAAGGGCACTGGTAAACAAAATAGGAAGAGCCATGAAGCTAGATTCAACGGCGCTGTATCGAAAATGTCTTGTAAAAACGGAACGTAACACATACACAGCAACAATATTCCTTCCAAAACGATACCCGTATAAACTAAGGAATTAGAAAAGAAGTTCTTGTGAGTAAATAAAGTCTCAGTTTCAAAGCGACAGTTCAATACAGTCGCCATTTGGCAGAAGATCACGGCTCCTAAGGTGACCGTTGTTGCTTGCCGATAGTCAAAACCAGATGAAGCGAGTGCCGGATAATAATGCCCGTTTAACGCATTATTCAAGAAATAACCGCAAATTGCCAGCAATGAAGCCGATGCGCCATACCATATGAACGCCTTTAACAAAACCTTCTTATTGATCAAGTGCTCCTGTGGCGCACGCGGTGGCCGGTCCATGACTTCTTTTTCTGCTGCCTGCCGGCCTAAGCCAAGCGCTGGGACCATGTCGGTTCCTAGGTCGATCGCTAAAATTTCCATAACCGTTAATGCAAGAGGAATTTTGCCGCCGCTGAACAGGAAAAGTGCTGAAGGGATTGCTTCCGGCAAGTTGGAATTTAAGATATACAATAAAAACTTCCGAATATTGCTGTAAACTCCGCGTCCTTCTTTAACCGCAGCTACGATCGAGGCAAAGTTATCATCACTCAAAACCATGTCGGCCGCTTCTTTAGCAACTTCAGTCCCCGTCTTACCCATAGCGACTCTGATGTCTGCTTTTTTCAAAGCAGGAGCGTCATTGACACCATCGCCTGTCACCGCAACAATGTGTCCTTCTTCTTGTAACAAGGAAACGACCCGATATTTTTGTTCTGGAGCCATTCGTGCAAAAACAATTTCTTGTTTTAAATCTTGCCGTAAACTATCGTCATCCATCTGGTCGAGTTCCTGACCCGTGACTACTTTGACTGGATTATTACTATCAACGATCCCAATTTTTCGTGCGATCGTCTGAGCAGTCAAACCATTATCACCAGTAATCATAATCACCTTGATGTGAGCACGGCGACATTCTTTGGCAGCAGTCAACGCTTGTTTACGTGGCAGATCATACATCGCAGTTAAGCCTAGAAAAGTCAATTTGCTTTCAACTTCTTGCTGATCGAGGCTTTCAGGATCTTTGACTGCTTGCGGATCTAAAACTTTGCCCGCCACAGCTAAAACACGCAGCCCCTGCTTAGCATAACCGTCATTGGCTTCTTGGATCTCATTGATTTTTTGTTTGGTCAATAACTCTGTTACTCCATTGTTGAAATAAGTCGTACATTTTTGCAAGACGCTGTCTGGGGCACCCTTCGTAAAGCTGTCGAAAAAATGCTCATTATTTTTAGCAATCACGACCGTCATCATTTTACGTTGAGAATCAAACGCAAATTCCCTTTGGCGCGGTTCTGACTTGCGTTCTTCTTGTGGATCAAGCCCTCCCTTTTGGCAACAACTTCTAAACATCCTTCAGTTGGATCGCCGATACAAACGTAGTCGTGATGTTTTTTGTCTGGCGGTTGGATCTGAGCGTTATCAGCTAACAAACCACCAGCTAAGAGTTCTTTTAATTCTTGATCTTTCGTAGCAGTTATTTTCTTTGGCCCATCATAGATCCCTCCATGAGGAGCATATCCTTGCCCACTCACATGATATGAATTTAAAAGAGTCCACAGGTGAACAACTGTCATTTGATTTTGTGTTAAAGTTCCTGTCTTATCTGAACAAATTACTGATGCTGAACCTAGAGTTTCAACACTGGATAACTTTTTAACTAAGGCATTTTTTCGTGCCATCCTAGATACTGCTCCTGCTAAAGATAACGTCACAGTCGGCAAAAGTCCTTCTGGAATAAAAGCTACGATCATCCCCAGCGCAAAAATAAATGATTTGACCAGTGGATATTTGACGAAAAAGACTGCTGCGACAAAGAAAAGTAACCCGACAAATATCGCCAATAAAGAAATCTGTTTGGTCAGCGTATTCAATTCTTTTTGCAACGGACTTAATTCATCTTTAACGTTTTGCGTCAAAGACGCGATCCGTCCAAAATCAGTTTGCATGCCTATCTTGACGACCACCCCAGTCGCGTTACCCTTCATCACTGAAGTCCCGGAATAAACAAAGTTGGTAATTGCTGCATGCGAGCTGTCCTTTTGGGTGTCTGGCTGTGCATTTTTGCTGACCAGATCGACTTCGCCAGTCAATGTTGATTGATTCAAACGCAAATCATGAGCGGCTAACAACCGAATGTCAGCCGGCACGCTGTCTCCTTCAGCCAGTTCAACAATATCGCCTGGTACTAATTGGGCAGCGGGTACCCTTTGGGTAGTTTTATTGCGAATAACCTGACTCGATTCGGCCAGCATGTCATTTAAAGCTGCAGTTGCTTTGCCAGCCTGATATTCCTGCCAAAAACTAAAAAGTCCATTGATCACATTGACCGCCCAAATGGCGATTCCTAATTCTGTAAGTTGCGCGATAAAGGAGATCCCACCAGCAACCCACAATAAGAGTGCCATTAAACTGGTAAAGTTTTGCAAAAAAATCAGTATTAAGGGAGTGTCCTTCTTTTTTGCCAAAACATTTTTCCCATATTGTTTCTGCCTTTGAGCAACTTCGCTTTCATTCAGACCAGCACTATTGGTCCCCAGTTCTTGGTATACTTTATCCTGCGATAATTTAGCTACATTTTCAATTTCAGTGCTTTTAACCTTCCGCATCTTAGCACGCCTCCATTCAAATTCAAAAACTGATAAATGGTGAAATTAAGATCGTTTGTCGCATTTACTGATAATGAAATTCAATCCAATCTCTCATCCTAGATTATAGTTCAAACATTTGAATATGGTGTACTTAAAGCCACATTAATGTTAGCGTTTTTATTAAACCTGATCTTGCCCATTATAAAATAAGAATCGGGTAGGAGATAGTTCGCACTATCGATCTCCCACACCACCGTATATGACGGTTCAACAACTTAATTGAATTAACTGATACAACTTGGACATGTTTAGCGATCCACGTTGTGTCAGTCTTTTATGGTTACAGTCATACACAGTGTTTTACTATGTACATTACGCCAATATTCTTTACGAAAATTAACATATGTCCCAGTTTGCTTGGGTGTCATGCCTAATTTAATCAATGCTTTATAATGAGTCCTGATATTCTTCCACTGTTTCCAGGTATACTGGCGAATGCGCGAGAGCAACCATTCGTTTTGCTCGAGAAATTTTTTCATCTTCCCAATGGAATAATATTGGATCCCGCCCTGTATTTTCTGCTTAATTTCGTGCAGGATCCTATCAAAGTTGATACCTCTGTTTCTCTTCGTGATTCTTTTCAATTCTTGTTTGATTATTTGTTTACTGTTTATCTGCTGATTTAAATTATTAAAATATTGATCATACTTTTATTACATTGGTATAGTTCATAGAACATTATGCTTCTAAAAAGCTGGACAATATCTGTCTTAATGTATACATGTTGGTCTATACCTATTATTTTGCACAATTTTATATATATAATTTTTTATGTTAAGATTCATGACGTTTATACCTCCATACCGACAAATAGCTCTGGTCAAGGATGCCTGAACGTGGAGGAGAAACTTCTTTATTACAATAATTGCTAGCAGATATTAAGGAAGGAATGAAAAAATAAAGTACTAATAGACAAGACAATTTAAATTTATTAGCAGTTTTTGTAAACGTTCTACCTTTACTTAAAAAATATTCAAGATTTGGGAGATTTTTGAATGGAAAAAAGGATTATGAATTATCATCAGTCGAAAGTGAGTTTTGTTTTGCTATTTATTTTACAGAAAGAAGTTTGGCCAAATTCTTCTCAAAAATTTTAAAAGAATTCAAATTAACCTTCACACAGTATGTTACTTTATTGATTTTATGGCAAGAACAAAAGCCCGTTAAAATGAGTGAGATCACGTCACATTTACAACTCGGTTATGGGACAACATCCCCTCTTTTTAAAAGAATGGGAAAAAATGAGTGGATCACCCGCAATTATTCACCCGAAGACAAACGCAAAGTATATATCGAACTTACAGAAAAAGCAAAGAAAAGATCATCAATGAACGCGTTAAAGAATATTTGAACTCCGTCAACAAAACTACTGATGAATACAAAAAAGAATTGAAATCAATTTACCAGGTAAACAACAAACTAAAAAACGCCAATGACTACCTCGAAGATTTGTTTTGATCACTCGGCGCAAGTGTTATTACTTTTTAACGAAAAGGAAATTTTTCTGACTCAAGGCAAAACTATCTTCAGAACATATCTACGCCTTGTGCTAATTTTAAAAGCAGTTTTTACCGGCTGTTTCGTAACAGAGCTATGTCGAATGATCTTGCAAAATTTAAAAATGCTGATTCACAATGATTTTTGAAAAGTCAGCAAAAACTTAACCTTTCTAGGAAGGTTCTTTAGGTGATCAAATGAAATTTAATCAGGAGAAAATGGTACTTCTTAAAAAAATCTCAACCGGACAGATCGATCCAGCTGAGATAGAAGAAAATCAATTGCTCAAACAACCGATTTTCAAACAAAAAATGATTAATTACACCCTCAACTTTAGTCAACGTACTGGAAATTATTAAGTTTCGCAGTTGCAATTAACCAAAAAAGGAAAAGATGAATTAACTTCTTTACTTCGCAGCAAACGTCAGGGTAAGAAAAATAAAGTTAAAATACCCTTGTTTTTTGCAGTGGAAACATTTGCCGGAGTTTTAATGTCAAGCTTTCTTTTCTAATTGTCTATCGAAAGTAAGCTTTAGAATTAGCAAAGATTTTTTTCATTTATTCTTTTTACTTAATTAATGAATAAAATCCTGAATTATTCATACTTTTCCCTTAAGGACTACTTTTTGTTGTTGTCATGCTAGTTCGCATCTTTTTCGTTTTTCACCTGTTGGGTGTACAAAAAGAGCACATCCTGTGCTATTGTAAAGTCGATGAAAACCACAAAGAACAGGAGTGCTCCTTATGTCAACTTTACATCATGAAAAACTTTTATTCAATAACCAGATCAACATTTCTAATGACGGTGGTGAGTTAGCGAACGATGCCGGAACTTTATTAATTGCTGAATTTCTGCACCAAATTCACTTTGACCAGCTCTTAGAAGATAACTTGCATTTTAAAGATGACCGTAAATATTGTACCTTTCCCTTGAACAATTTATTTAAGCAGTTGCTGTTGCAATTGCTGGCAGGATACTGCCAAGATCAGTCGGCTAATACCTTGTCACACGCCGTTGATTTTAAGCTGGTCTTGTCTCAAGCGGTCGCTTCCCAGCCGACACTTTCACGCTTTATCAATCACATTTCAGCGTCTGGGCTCTTTTCAGTCAAATCATTGCTCGGCTCGGTAGCTCACTTTGTTCTTGGGCAGCTAAATCAACATCAGCTGATCCTTGATCTAGATTCGACACATGCCGATACGTTTGGTGACCAAGAAAAGAGTGCTTATAACGGTCACTACCAGACCAACGGTTATCATCCTTTACTAGCCTTTGATGCTTTATCGGGCTGCTTGTTGAATGCTCAATTACGCCCCGGCAATCGCTATACTTCCCAAGGTGCGACTAAATTTTTATTACGGAGCTTACGGGCCTATGACGGATCTTCCCTGGATGTCTTAGTGCGAGGAGATTCTGGTTTCGCAGCTCCAGGGATCTACCATGCGTGTGATAAAAAGCAGGCTAAGTTCGTGATTCGTTTAAAAGCGAACTACCAGCTCCAAAGTCGGGCTGAAAACCTGATCCAAGTGGGTGACCAGGACTTCACCGAAGCTGAAGTCCAATGGCATGTCCTGCGAGACTATTGTCCTCAAAGTTGGTCACGACCTTATCGTGTGATTATTAAATCAACGCGGCCGGCGGGCAACTTTCTGTTTGACCATGAGTTTATCGTGACCAACTTGGAAGAATTAAGCGGTCCACAAGTCTTTGCCCTCTATCACCAACGCGGTTCCATGGAAGACTTGATCAAAGAAGTTAAACGTGGCTTTCACTTTGATAAAACGGACAGTTCTAGTTTTGAGGCCAATGAGTTCCGGATGCTGGTAGCTGGGGTCGCTTATAATATACTGCAAGCCATGAAGAACTTAGTTTTACCAACAAAGCTTAAACACGCTCAGGTCGGGACGATCCGTTTTAAATTACTCCATGTGGCAGCTAAGGTCACGCACCATGCGCGTCAAGTCTGGGTCCATTTATCTCAGACCAATGTGTTCGATAAATTATTTTGGCAGACACTGTTCAAGATTCAAAATCTAAAAATATATCCGCTGTGAACTCACAAAATAAAAAATGTTTTTCTTAGGGAAAGGGTGAAGTCTGTCCTTTTTTAAACAGTCCGACAACAAAACTAACAAAAAGCTGCTTTTTTTACACACTAAAGTAACTTTGCACAAAGTTTTAACTGCAACGAAAAGTATGAATAATTCAGGAAAATAATTCGGGTAAAAGATATCAGTTTCTTGTGTAAATATTCTTTTATCTGCATTTTGATGTGCAGCAGCAAAAATTTTTTTAATTTTTTCATCTTTTACCAAGTTAATATCCTCTAAATCAACTGGGAGGTTTGCGAGAGCTAAACAAAACTCAGCTCCAGATCGTTGACTGATATCTACCAGCCTTTGAGGAGAAGATTGGTCATCAACTGGAATATACGGGTGGCCAGCCTTGACCACCCTAGAAAACATGCCAACATAGAGAAAGTTTGCCCTCCGTAAACAATAACAGGAGAACCAATAGGTAGTTTCTGTTGTATCAAATAATGTGCTATATTATCAGAATATATCTGCAGTTGCCGATAATCCTATTTATTCTTCCGTTAACTTGTCATGAAACATGGTTAAAACGTGTTATTTAGTTGGCTTACTGTTCGTCAGCCGATGTGCGTCCTATGCCGACTTCCTGGGCTGGGTGCCAATTGCTGGAACGTAAGCCGACGTCGATTTGAGCTAACGCAGGCTTCAGTGGCACCGAGCACGTTTCGGTAAGCCGCTCGAATGGCTGATAAACAACCACCGAACTTAGCGCAATTTATCGTTAACTATTTTGATACTGGAACTTTAAACAAAGTGTTAGGTGCATTAGCACTTTGTCGGGAGATTAAATCTTACTACGCTGATTCAGAATCAGTGAGTTATCTCAATCTCAATTTCAGTCTGACAGTCGATTGACAAAATTACCGGTTATGAAAAGCAACGACAAAGCCATCAAAAGTTAGGTACATCTTCGTCCGCCATTCGAACACTGTCCCGACTGGAAGGCGTTTCGGCCAATCCTCAGCGGTGAAATTCCACTTAGCAAGCGTCCTTGGCTTGGTTAGTGGAAGACCAGTATTTAAGACGTGGTCTTCGGCTTAAATCTGTGTCCACCGCGTTCCAGCAATTGGCAGAAATGCCTGGAAGTCGGTGTAGGACGCGCCAACTAAGCAATTTTACGCTAACTCGGACTTTTTCCAGCGGGCCTAAGCTGGCTGCTTTTGGATTTAAAAAATAGCACGTTTTAATCATAATCACTGTCAGCAATAATCAGCCCATCCGAAATTAATAATGTTATTTTGCAAAACTTGACACCTATCAAGTT
Source organism: Ligilactobacillus acidipiscis (assembly GCF_900116935.1). Classification (NCBI taxonomy): domain Bacteria; kingdom Bacillati; phylum Bacillota; class Bacilli; order Lactobacillales; family Lactobacillaceae; genus Ligilactobacillus; species Ligilactobacillus acidipiscis. The sequence continues at coordinate 651,480 of NZ_LT630287.1, read as the reverse complement.
GCCATCAAGCTGAACTCACTATACTAGGGTCATCAAATCAAATAAGGAGTTGCAAATTATGAAATTCCAATTATTTCTCACTAAACATACGAATCAAATTACATTAGTTACGGGGATTCTGATTGTCCTTGGGATGCTCAGTAAATATCTCTTACAATTTACGCTCGGTTACCAAGTCATTTTAGCAGTTGCTTCAATTATTGCCGTCATTCCGATTGCGGTTCGTGCTTGGAGCGCACTTCGGAACAAAGTTTTCAGTATTGAACTGTTAGTTAGTATCGCAGTGATTGGGGCATTCATTATTGGTGAATTCAACGAATCCGCAATCGTTACTTTCCTCTTCTTGTTTGGCTCCTATCTCGAAAGCAAGACCTTGCAGAAGACGCGGACCGCAATCAAAGGCTTGACTGACATGTCACCAACTACCGCAACCTTAGTTACTGATGATGGCACCGAAGAAGTCGACGTTGATGATGTGGACGAAGGTGACGTTGTCCTAGTTAAAACTGGGAGTCAGGTTCCCGTTGACGGGATTGTTGTTGAAGGTAACGGCTACCTTAACGAAGCCTCAATTACGGGTGAAGCACGCCAAATCAACAAGCAACTCAAGGACTCGGTTTACTCCGGAACAATGGTTGAAAATGGCTATCTGAAGATCAAAGCGACTCAGGTTGGCGACGACACGACTTTTGCCAAAATTATTGAATTGGTCGAAGAAGCTCAAGATACCAAGTCCAAAGCTGAAAAGTTCATCGACCGCTTTGCTCAATATTATACGCCTGCTGTCCTCGTTTTAGCAGTCTTAGTCTTCGCCTTCTCCCGTGACTTCCGCTTAGCAATCACGGTACTGGTTCTCGGTTGCCCAGGTGCCTTAGTTATCGGCGCCCCAGTGTCAAACGTTGCCGGAATCGGGAATGGTGCCAAGCGTGGTATCCTGATCAAGGGTGGTGAAGTCGTCGATACTTTTGCCAAAGTCGATACCCTGGTCTTCGATAAGACCGGTACTTTAACGGAAGGTAACACTGCCGTTACAACCATGCACACTTACACAAACAGTGCGGATAATCAACTAGCTCTCGCTGCCGCTATTGAGGGCGTTTCCGACCATCCGTTAGGCCAAGCAATCGTCAGTTATGCCGACCAGCAGTCAGTGGGGGTCGCTCCCGTCCTAGATGACACTGGAACCGTTAAGGGGCAAGGAATCTGTGCACAAGTCGGTAAGCAAGAAGTTGTCATTGGTAATCAAAAAATGTTGACGGCTCATAATATCAAACTAAATCCTACTCAACTCAAAGATCTCAATGATTTACAAGCTGGTGGTCAATCAACCGTTATCATGGCAGTCGACGGACAAGTTCAACTCATCTTCGGGATTGCCGATACGATTCGTCCAGGCGTGAAGGACTCCCTCGCCGCATTAAAAGCCCAAGGAATCAAGAAACTCGTTATGTTAACTGGAGACAATGAACTCACCGCTCAAGCCGTTGCCAACGAATTGAACCTAGATGAAGTTCACGCCAACCTCTTGCCAGAAGGAAAAGTCGAATACGTTAAGAAACTAAAAGCAGCCGGTAACACGGTCGCCTTTATTGGGGATGGCATCAACGACAGTCCTTCAATCGCTAACGCCGATATCGGAATCGCAATGGGTAGTGGGACTGACGTTGCCATCGATACATCCGATGTCGTCTTGATGCAATCAAGCTTCCCCGCATTAGTACACGCCCACGGTCTCGCCAAGAAAACTGTCTCGAACACTCGTGAAAACATCTTCATCGCCATTGCCACCGTGGCCTTCCTACTGATTGGGCTAATCTTCGGTTATATCTACATGGCCAGTGGGATGTTTGTCCATGAAGCTAGTATCTTAGTCGTTATCTTCAACGCTATGCGGTTAATCAATTTCCAAACCAAGTTCGACAAACAACAAACAACTAAAACCATTCAAGCAGCCACAGCTTAATCAAGTCTCCCCAACTTGGTTACAGGCCTAGCAACCAATAACGGTCCGCCGACTAGTCTTCCCCAGCTAGTCGGCGGACCGTTTTAGCATAATGCAATCAAAAATGGGACTTTGTCAAATAGTGTTGATGGTCCATAGAACTCTATCTTTATGGTAGGGTTCTTTTTTTACTGCCATAGCTAGATTAAAGTGTTTGGGTTGGGAGGCAGGTGCGGGTCCGAAGCGTAGCGAAATGGGCCCGCACCTGCCTCCCACAGTGTTGACCTAAATTTTTTATCTTAGGCATGGATCAATTTGATGCGGATAAAGAAATGCCTTAAGTTACTGAATCCGTAACAGCTACGTTTAAGTTCTTTGATCTTGCGATTGATCCCCTCTAACGGCCCATTAGAGTAGTCATAGAGACAAGCGTTCCTGATCCCTAAGTAGTTCTTTTGAATGGTCCTCATGACGGTATCCATTTCAGTACCATTGGGACGGTAGTTCATAACTAATTGTCGTAAAGTAGCCCGATCGCGGTTGCGAATAAAGGTTAAGATCGTTTGATAGGTCTGATAGTTTTCTGCGAACTGTGGAAAATTCTTGAGTCCCAGATCGACCACATTTTGGGCAGTCGTGTATTCATTTAATCCCCGATAATATTTAACCTGGGAGGTCTCAAGTTGATTTTCAGCTAAGTGGAATAAGCGCCAGTTGCTTTTTAAAACTTTATAGTTGCGGTCGTGGTGGTCGTTGATCCCTTTTAAAACACGCAGCCGTTCATGGTCAAGTGCCCGACCCGCTAACTGAACAATATGGAAACGGTCAAAGACGATCAGTGCGTTAGGAAAAAGACGACGGACGAAAGTCTGATACTGTGCATTCAGATCCATGGTCACCAGTTGAACTTTTTGACGCTCAGAAAGTGTATAAGTATTGGTGAAATACTCGCGGATCGTCTGCGAGAGACGATCTGGCAATAAGGCGACCAAATCATGTGTTTTTGCGTCAATGCAGATAAAAGAAAAGCAGTTCTTAGTTGAACGAAATTCGTCAAAGCTGAGAGCTGTCGGCAGCTCTTTTGGCGTTACTAAAGCCCGCTGATCCTTATACAAGATCCGTTGAACCGAGGAAGCTGAGATCCCCACGGCCTGGCTGATCGTCTTGACTGGCAGTGAGTTCTTAGCTAAAGTCGCGATTTCGTGGACTGCTTGGCGGGTGATCGAGTGCCGAGGCGGAGCGAGCTGCGTCTGCGCGCTAAAAGTATGGTGGCAAGTTCGGCACAGATAACGCTGTTTGCGCAGGTTCATGCGGAGCGGTTGTTCACCTAGGCTGGGCAGTTTCATCTTGGTCAGGCGGGTCCCATTCTGAACAAGATTCGTGGAACCACAATTAACACAGCGTTCGACGGGGTAAGTCAGCGTAGCTGAAAGCAGTTTTTCGTGAACTCCGGCCTGTGAAAAATCAGTACAAGCTGAAATTTTGATATTTGGGTCTTGGATATTGAGTAAATTTAGGATAGAATCAGTTTGGGACATCATTTATACCTCGCTTTGATTTGGTTTTATCGCTTTAATCGTAGCATATGAGGACAAATGATGTCCTTTTTTGTACAAAAATAGTGCTGATGAACGCTCATCAACACTAAAAAGTTTAGACCCTCAAAAATGATAGACCAATAATAATTTCATAAATACGCTCGGTTAATTAATTGCGATTACAAACCAAAAAAGATCTTATAAATCCAAATTCCAATAACGGCACCAACAATTGGGGCAACCACGGGAACCCAACTATATTCCCAGTGAGAACTACCCTTGTTCGGTACTGGTAATAACGCGTGTACTAGCCGTGGTCCCAAGTCACGGGCCGGATTTAGGGCCGGACCGGTTGGACTGCCTAACGAAATAACCATGGCAGCAATCAAAAGTCCAACGCCAATATTGGCGATATCGATATTTTGATGAAAAAACATTCCGCGATATAATCCCATGGCACCAAAAATCAGGACTGCGGTTCCTACCATTTCCGTAACAAAACCGTTTAACTGACTGTTCGCATGATCACTAGTTGCAAACGTCCCTAAGACCGCCTCATTATCAGTCGTTTGCCGATAATGGGGCCAGTACAGTGCCAAAATCAAGCATTGGCCTGCGATTGCTCCTAGAAATTGCCAGATCCAGATTAAGTAAGGCGCAACGTGCGCCCAGGGAAAGATTCCAATCACGGCTTGCCCAATCGTAATCGCGGGGTTTAAATGGTTACCAGAAATCGAGCCAAACATCATGGCTGGGAGCATGACCCCCAGTCCATATCCCGATGCAACCAGGAGCCATCCTCCATTGGCGAGTCCTGGATCATCGTTGCCAGTCGTGTTCTTCAGGAATGCGTTAGCGACAGCACCATTACCTAGTAGTACTAGGATCAGCGTGCCAAAAAATTCAGCGGCGTAGCGTGCTTCCCATGAACCTGTCATCTGTAAATCCTCCTCGTATGGTACCGAGCATCTATGATAATTTGAAGATACCAGATAAAACTATTTATGTAAACGTTTTATTTTGCTTAAATAAGCGGTTTCTAATAATTCAACATAATTCTACCAAATACCCTGGGTTGTATAATTATGAAGCGCAAGTATAACACGCTCGCGTCAACATGAGATCTTCAACGTTAATGCTCGCGATCACAACTAGTGGATTCTCAGGAGCCGCTAGCTTCCACAACGAATCGTTATTATCTAATCACCCAATACATCAGTCCTTTTTAAATCCCTCCACGGCCAGAAGCAGAACACTTGCTCGTATATACCTATGGGGGTATATTATTTAGTGACAAATACTTACTAAAGGAGTCATCTAAAATGATTAAAGAAATACATGATCAAGATTTTGCCAAAGAAACAGATACTGGTATCGCCGTTATTGATTTTCGCGCGGACTGGTGCCCACCATGTCGCATGATGGACCCAATTCTTAAGTCCCTTTCTGAAGACCCCGCTTACAAGGACCAGGTCAACTTCGTTTCATTGAACATTGACCATGACCAAGCTACGGCCAGTCAATTCCAAGTTCAAGGAATTCCAACCTTCCTGATTAAGAAAGATGGCCAAGTCGTCAGTCACATGGTCGGAGCACGTCCTAAGCCTGATTTTGAAGCCGAACTCAAAAAAGCACTTGCCTAATTACGAAGGGGGCATCATGAATCATGGCAACTACTGAAGAATATGTCACTAACAAGCAGATCAAGACCCGGCTGAAGCGCTCGGCTGGTCAACTGGACGGCGTTTTACGTATGATGGACGAAAATCGTCCTTGCGAAGATGTCTTAGTTCAACTTTCAGCAGTGAAATCAAGTATCGACAAGGCCATGAAACTCGTCATCGCCCGTAATATTAATAATTGTGTAGATGCGATGACCACGGCTGATATTCAGAATCTTGAACACTCCTTGGATCTACTGCTAAAAACCAAATAACGCCAAAAAAGACGGTGTCGCCAATCTCAGTTGGTTATACCGTCTTTTTAGTGCCAGTTGACTCAGTTAAGCACCGTATCCGTCAGGCAACTTATCGAGTCAATCTTTCCAATCGCCCTTTTTCCAGTCATCGTCGTCATCACTGTGGGACTGCTCGGCATCCTTGGGCGCTCGTTTTGCTCGCTTCAACAGTACCGCCGTTGAAACCACCGTTAAGAACCCAGTCGCAATAATAAAGACAAATGTCCACATCACAATATCGCTAATCGCCATCTCGGGGCCCTCCCATATAATTTAATTGTCGTTAGTATAGCGCAGGCCCGTTGTAATAGCAAAAACGCCCTGGATAGTTTGCCCACACAATCGCTATCCAGAGCGTTTAATTCTTCAGCGACAACGACCTAATCGTTGTCATCCTCATCTTCTTCCTCCAAACCAGTTCGAGCATCGTTACCAAGATAAGCTTGTAATTCCCGAATATTGCGATTGTTACTGCCACGATAAGCAACTAACCAAGCCGCCAGTGCCGGCCGGGTTTCTTTTTCAGCAAGCTTGATAGCCCGGTCAACGAATAGGTTTTCCGTATCAAAATCCTTGATTGTTGCGGCCACGAGTTCATCAGCAGATTGATACTTGAAAGCCCCATTTTCTTCCAACATGGAATACTTGGTTAATTCAGCCGTTGTGGAAGATGGCTTCTGGTTTTCATCTAGGAGTAATTCGCCTAATTCAGCAAACTGACGGACATTCTGATCTAACAAACGTTGATATGCTGTCCGCAATGCCAATGATTGTGGTCCTTTAACGTACCACTTCACTTGGGTCAACTTAACGTAAGCAACCATTAAGTTAGATAAAATGTGATTCGTCATTGCGCCCGCTGTTGGAACATGGTGATCAATGTCACTCTGTTTTAATTCCGCTGCGTATTGTTCGTCGATCGTTAGTTCGCTCATCGTTTATTCCTCCTACTTAACCTTGACGTTTTCAACTTCGTAACCAAGTCCGGTAACAACTTGTGCCAAATCATCGGCATTCGTCACTTCAGGATCAAAGTTAGCCTTTACCTTGCTGGCATTGAATAGCACCTTAACATTCTCAACGCCGTCATGGTTAGCAACGGCCTTTTCGATCTTGGTCATGCATGATGGGCAAGTCAACGTTCCTAATTGCATAATAATTTCCATAATCAATTACCTCCGTGTCGTTCATTTGATAGTTCTATCATAACCGGATTTGATTGATCAGAACTTGACGGCCGTCAAGAAATTCAAAAAAGTTTTACGCTACAATATAGTTATTAAAACAGTAGGAAATTTAAAACGTCAAACCCTATCTACCAAGCAAAATCTGTTATAGTTAGGGTGAATTTATTCAGGAGGTGGGCCTTATGGCAGAACATGAATGTGTGCAGTTAGTCCCAATTTTTAGCGAACTCGGTAGTGAACAATTAGACACCATCGAATCGATCGTTCGTCACCACCACTATCCAGCCGGCAGCACTTTATTTGGTGCTGACGATCCACTGGATTCACTGATGATTGTTGCCAATGGGCAGGTTAAAGTCTATCAGCTAGCTGCCAATGGTCGCGAGCAGTTACTATACCTATTACAAACTGGTGATATCGATGGCGAAGCTGCCTTATTTGAAAATCAACGGCGGACCTCATTCGGTGAAGCCTTAGTACCGACGGATGTTTGCAGTATTCGCCGTTCAGACTTTCAAGACTTGATGCAAAAATATCCCAGTATCAGCATCAACGTCTTAAACGTCTTTGGCAAACGTCTCAGTCAACTGGAACGTCAAACAACCAGCACGGCCACTGAATCCGTCGAAGCCCGTTTAGCGAACTATATCACTGAAACAGCGGCAGCGCTCAAAACCGACACGTTTAAACTACCATTAAAGAAAAAGGACCTGGCGACGTTCCTCGGCACCACCCCTGAAAGCATCAGCCGTAAGCTCGCCTTATTCGAGCGTCAAGGCCTAATTACGCAAAAGCCTGGCAAGGTCATCGAAATTAACAATGCCGACCAGCTATTATTAACTGAATAATGGCTACTAATTAAATTATCCTTAATCCCCCGGATGACTAGCGAAATCACTGTTAGTCATCCGGGGGCTTTTACGTCAACCATCACGCTGCCTCATAAGGTGATTTACAGGCACTAACAGCTCCTGCATGCCGATAATTCAGAAGTAATCTTGACCTTTACATTAACATTCACAACCCATCAGCTACTGATTCAGGACTATTAAGATGATTAGTATCATTTTTTACTGAGTCGGTACCAGATGATACCACTGAGAATAATCTAAGGTATAATTAACTTAGTATTAGAAAATTTATTAGGGAGTGGATTTAATGGCAACCATTAATCAAGCAGCAGTAAAACAAGATCTCTACGATGCCGTCAACGGCGAGTGGCTCAAAACCGCCGTCATTCCGGATGACCATTCTTCAACCGGGGTCTTTATGGACTTAGTTGATGCCATTGAAAAAACGTTAATGCATGACTTTGATGCAATGGCGGCGGGAACAGTTACCCCGACGATCCTCAGCTAACCGAATTCATTAAGTTTTACCGCTTAGCTAAAGATTTCGACCAACGCAATGCCAATGGTGCGGAACCAATTCTGCCGTGTCTCAAGCAAATTGATAGTTTAAGCGACTTTGCTGACTTACAACAACGGATGCCCGATTGGATCTACGACGGCCCCCATTACCATTCAGCTTGGATGTCGACGCTGATATGAAAAATACCAAGGTCAACGCCTTATTTGCCCAAGTACCTGGGACTATCTTGCCCGACAAGACATACTACGACGAAGGCAACCAGGCCGGCCCTAAGTTGCTACCAATTTACGCTAAAATGATGACCAAACTGTTGCAAAAAACTGGTTACGAAAAGGACGAAGCACAAAAAATCGTTGATGACACGCTGCAATTCGATCGTTTGATCGTTCCGTGGATCAAATCCGCTGAAGAGTCGGCCGATTACAGTAAGATGTATAATCCTCGCAAATTCAACGATTTTGTTAACACTAGTCGTTATTTAGACTTAGCCGCCATCACCTACTCCGTCATCGATGTTAATCCCGACCTCGTCATCTTGCCAGAACCCGCCTTCTTCGATCACTTTAATGAAGTAGTTAATCCTGATAACTTCGATCTGATGAAGAACTGGATGAAAGCTAAACTCGTTCAACGGTACAGTGGTTACCTCAGTGATGAAATGCGGGTATTAGCCACGACTTATTCACGGGCATTGTCTGGTCAAAAAGAACCGCGGAACCAAGCTAAGAGTGCCTACTATCTAGCTACCGGAACTTTTGATCAAGTCGTTGGACTCTATTACGGCCACGAGTATTTTGGTGATGGTCTGCTCGTCACAGCGTTGCCAAAAACGGGATAACGACGGTTGTGAGGCCAATTGCGGTTGTGCCAATAGTAATTTAAATGTGGGGTCATCACGCAAACTAGTGGCAGCTAGATCGGCAGGGTAGCCGGCGATCAACTGCAGCACGACCTGCTCTAGTAGACTAACGTTGCTGTAACGAGCGTAATGGCGCTGGTCATCAAAATGGACTAATTGATACGCTAAGGTCGTGAAATTGAGTTGCGCCATTAATTCTTTGACCAACACTAGCCCAGCATCAGTGGAAAGTTCACCACCAGTGTGCGAAATATGTAATTTAGGATTGAAATTAACTCGTTTTTCCGGTAAAGTTGCCATGAGAAGGACCTCTTTCTTTTGGTGGATAGCTGACTTGTGGTGAATCAACTATACCAAATCGGAGGTTCTTTTTCTGCACTAAAAAGGTGAAAAATAAAAAACACAGTACCGCCCATGATAACGGGGTGACACTGTGCTTGGAGAACTTATGGTGAATAATTCAGGGAGTTATTGTCGTGTTATTGGTTGCTATTTTTTCAGCATAAGAAAAAGACCATATTGCTACTCGTTTATAGCCATATGGTCTTTTATATTAGTCAGCGAATGGTGCTTTGCCTAGATAAGCACTGATCATCCAAATATTCTTATCGGTTTCATCCTTGAAGCCATTAAGCATATCTTGAGTTGGGAAGTCTTTTTCTTCGTCAGTAACTTCGATTCCTTTTTGGTATTGGTCACGTAGGTACTTGAATTGATCAACTAGCCGTTGCATGAATTCAGTCATCGTTAATTGATCAAAAGCGACTTTGTCATCTGGTAGGCCAGTATTTTCAATGAATTCGTGAGTTGTTGCCAGTGGGCTGCCGTTTAAAGCAATCAAGCGTTCTGCAATTTGATCGAGCTGTTCGCTTAGTTGATCGCCATATTCGTCCATCAGCGGATGGAGACGGAAGAAGTTTTCACCGCGCATATACCAGTGTGTTTGTTGAACGTTGACCTTTAATTGGCTGATATCGGCAATCAGTTGATTGAGTTGTGCTTTTGATCTTGGAAAGTCATAATTGTAAGTTGTCATAATGAACCCCTCTTCATAACTATTGGTTACACTAATACTATAACAGTTGTGAAAGCGTTTTTCAAACCAAATACTTGTGGTCCATTGGCGGTATAAATCTTCGATAATTGCTACGGTGTGGCAGGTGAGTGTCGGCGTCATAACTGGGCTAGTCAGTTGATGTTGGGACCAGAGTTGATTAAAGTGCTGAATCTCAAAAACAAATTCGCTATTTTGAGTGACCTGTAACGAAGTGGCGTGGCCAGTATTATCATATAAAGTGGCGTTGCTGGCCTTCCAGTAGTCAGGAATCACGATTTTACCATGACTGCCATAAATGATCATTCTGCTAGGTAGTGGTGTTTTGGCGGTGATGAATAGGTGGACTAAAATATTCTTTTCAGTCTGCAGGATCACATCACTTTGTTGATCAGCTGCTGGTGCCTGTCGCTGACAGAGGCCGTGATAACTAGTAAAGCGTTGCGCTAATAAGTATTGAATATAGTCTAGCGGGTAGACGGCGCTACCATGAAAAGCACCACCACCGGCGGTAATATCTTGGAACCAAGCAATTTTAGTACCACCAGGATGATAACTTTGGGCATCGATCCAACTAACTTCACCGATCGCACCTTGCTGCAACAGTTGCTTGATTTTTTGAGTCAGTGCTAGAAAAACTGCCTTTTGAGCGGCCATTAATGTCACTTGATGCTGTTGAGCTAGAGTAAATAAATTTTGGGCTTGATCAAGGGTCAGCGTGAACGGCTTTTCCAGCAATACGCTTTTACCATGGTTAATGGCTAATTTTGCACCAGCATAGTGACCGCCATTATAAAGGGGAATGTAGATTACATCCAAATCAGGATCAGCGACTAATTCGGCATAACTGCCATACGCCCGCGGAATTTGATTGGCATGGGCAAATTTTTGTGTACGAGATAGATTGCGTGTGCCGATTGCTAAAACTTGTGCAGCCCCAGCTTCACGTAAGCCTGCGATAAAACGAGGCGCGATTTGTGCGGCGCCCATGATGCCATAGTTAATTAGTTGCACTTAGATCACCTCGAATAATGATTTAACTCTAACGTAGCAGTTTAGAAAGCGCTTGTACAGTGTGATAAACAAAAAACACGCCGTTATGCGTGTTTTTCGGTTAAAATTGGCCGTTGGGAATACCCGGACCTGTGTTGGTTTCAGTGCCAGTTGTATTATCGTAAGTGTTGGTAGTATCGCTACTGCTGTAGGTACTGCCATCACTATAGGTGCCAGTGTCATAATCGACGGTACTATCGGAACCATAAATCGTGTATGTCGTATTTGTAACACCGTCAAAGTATGGATTTGCCTTATTTAGCTCGGTTTCTTTATTGCTGACAGTTTCAGCACTTAAGTTTAATTGTTTACGTAATTTTTTCGAGATGCGATTGATTTCTTTAGTTGAAGCAATCTGGTAGGAACTACCGTTGATATAGGCATCTTGACCTTGTAGTTGATCAGAGAACATGTTAGTCGCTGCTGAACGATAATTAGCCGCCAAGCCCTTCATATCAGAAAAACTAAGATCTGTTTGTAGGTTGTTTTGAACAACACTGAGGATCTTTTGATAATTAGCGACTCCGTTTAATGACAATAGTTTCTTGGTGACAGCCTTGATCACTTGTTGTTGCCGCAATTGCCGCCCGTAGTCACCCTTAGGATCGTCGTAACGCATCCGGGCAAAGGAGAGGGCTTACTTACCGTTCAGGTGGTGGGTTCCTTTCTTGATCGTAATGTTATTAAAGGTGAAGGTCAGATTACTCGTGACCGTAACGCCGCCAACGGCATCGACAATTTTAGCTAAGCCACCCTTATTCAAGGTTAAATAATAATTAATTGGAATATTTAATAGCTTGCTGACGGTTTTTTTACCGGTTTTGGCACCACCAATTTCGTAAGCAGAGTTGATTTTCTGAATACTACCTGAATTATGCATATGCATCAAATTGATTGGCCAAATTATCAGTTTTACGTAATTTCTCTATATTCACGACTTGGGCTAGTCATGACTAGCCAAGTTTGACTTAATTTAGTTAGTTTGATTAGTTTTCATACTTGATCGCGTCAAAAAAGTAGCCACTAATCCCTTGGTCAAACACAATAATTTTAAAAGTAACTGCGCTATTTTCTTAGTTGGTCACTAGGGGGCTTAACGTGTGAATGTTAGCTAATAAGGCTTCGATCTGCTGGCTAAAGACGTTGCTTTGCGCCAGATGAATGATTATTTTTCCGGCGTGACGGGCTAGTTTTCCAGCAACGTGAAAGATTTGAAAGCGTAGTGTACTAATGGTCGTGTTGCGCTGCTCTTTTGGTAAGGCCATTAACTTCATCAAGGCAATCAAGTTATAGGCAATGCCGCTGATGGTTGCCCGCGCAGCATTGGCAGTAAAGCTGTGGCTATTCGTCTTATCCATAAAAAAGCCTGCTTTACTTTCTTTGATCAGGTTTTCCATGGCCCCACGCTTTTGATAGGCTAAGTACAATAATTTGACCCCGGCTTCAGTCATATTAGTGACCACATATTGCCGTTCAAAGAATAGTGGTTCTATACTTTTTCCTGTTGATAGCTTACTTAACATGGTAATCTATTAGCAGGATTTTTTAGTGCAAAATAAAAAAGGCCCATAAGCCTCGCACCTAAAAAATCCACCCACTACAGTATCATTTTTAAAGGACGTGAAAACTTATGGACCCTGTAGATAATAATATAAAATTTGCGCTCAGTATTAAAGACCCAAATGTGGTTTTTTACAAATATAACTATCAAGTGATTAAAGCTAAGCGCGCAAAAGTATATATAGCCACGGTTAAGTTCGACCAGAAACATTGCGCTAACTGTGGCTTTTGCGAGCTAATTCATAATGGACACTACGTATCACGCGTGACCTATCTGGCAGCGAATGCGAGTGAACCAGTTTATTTAGAACTCCATAAAGAACGCGTCATTTGTCGTAATTGTAAAGCGTCGTTTATGGCTACTTCTGATGTGGTAGACAAGTACTGTTGTATCTCCCGAGCCACGCGTCAGAAAGTGTTTATGAGTCTACAAGACGACCGCACTCAAGCTAGCATTGCGATCGATGCCGGCATATCAGCTAGCACTGTCTGTCGTTACTTAGACAACTATGATGACTTATTTCGCAGAAATCTTAACTATCTACCGGTTCATCTCGCCATGGATGAATTTAGAGGAATTGGTGGTCGGCTCCATTTCATCTGTATTAATGGCGCTGGTGAGCACGAAATTCAACAAATTCTGCCAGACCGATTCAAGCAAAGTATTACTGATTATTTTAAACAATTTCCAGCAAGTGTTCGAGCACGTGTCAAAACAGTTACCGTAGATCTAAATAGTTACTATCAAGACATTGCCAAGGCAATGTTTCCGCAGGCAAAAATTGTGATCGACCGCTTTCACATCGTTGCAATGATGACTCGAGCTTTTAATCAAACTCGGGTGCAAACCATGAAAAAGTACAATAAAAGATCCTATGAATATCGCACGTTAAAGTTCGCCTGGCGGCTTTATTTGAAGTATGCCGGAAATCTAGATGAGGAACATGTCTTTTATGACCGACACCTGCGAAAACAACTCACACAACTAGAACGTGTAGAACAAGGACTGACAATTAACGAAGAACTTAAAGCATCGTACGAGTCGATGCAAAGCATCATGGAAAACCTTAAGAATCAAGACAAAGACAAGCTTGTGGAAGATCTATATACAAATCAAAATATAAGTCCCTACATGAAAGCAGTGTTTCAAACGTTCAAAAAGAACTTAGTGGTTGTACTCAACGCCAGTGAATCGGACTATACGAATGGCCCAGTCGAAGGCATGAATCGAATGATTAAACAAATTCAACGCACAGCATTTGGATTCCGTAATTACCATCATATGATTTCACGTATTAAGTTACGGCAAATGAGAACAAAACCAATGAAAAAAACAGAGTTGAAAGTCGCATGACTTTCAACTCTGTAAAAGCTATTCATCAACAGGATTTGACAAAGAGCCGTTTTTTTTACGGGAAAATAATAAATAATTTGGGGACTTTGTCAAATAGTGTTGATGGTCCATAGAACTCTATCTTTATGGTAGGGTTCTTTTTTTACTGCCATAGCTAGATTAAAGTGTTTGGGTTGGGAGGCAGGTGCGGGTCCGAAGCGTAGCGAAATGGGCCCGCACCTGCCTCCCACAGTGTTGACCTAAATTTTTTATCTTAGGCATGGATCAATTTGATGCGGATAAAGAAATGCCTTAAGTTACTGAATCCGTAACAGCTACGTTTAAGTTCTTTGATCTTGCGATTGATCCCCTCTAACGGCCCATTAGAGTAGTCATAGAGACAAGCGTTCCTGATCCCTAAGTAGTTCTTTTGAATGGTCCTCATGACGGTATCCATTTCAGTACCATTGGGACGGTAGTTCATAACTAATTGTTGTAAAGTAGCCCGATCGCGGTTGCGAATAAAGGTTAAGATCGTTTGATAGGTCTGATAGTTTTCTGCGAACTGTGGAAAATTCTTGAGTCCCAGATCGACCACATTTTGGGCAGTCGTGTATTCATTTAATCCCCGATAATATTTAACCTGGGAGGTCTCAAGTTGATTTTCAGCTAAGTGGAATAAGCGCCAGTTGCTTTTTAAAACTTTATAGTTGCGGTCGTGGTGGTCGTTGATCCCTTTTAAAACACGCAGCCGTTCATGGTCAAGTGCCCGACCCGCTAACTGAACAATATGGAAACGGTCAAAGACGATCAGTGCGTTAGGAAAAAGACGACGGACGAAAGTCTGATACTGTGCATTCAGATCCATGGTCACCAGTTGAACTTTTTGACGCTCAGAAAGTGTATAAGTATTGGTGAAATACTCGCGGATCGTCTGCGAGAGACGATCTGGCAATAAGGCGACCAAATCATGTGTTTTTGCGTCAATGCAGATAAAAGAAAAGCAGTTCTTAGTTGAACGAAATTCGTCAAAGCTGAGAGCTGTCGGCAGCTCTTTTGGCGTTACTAAAGCCCGCTGATCCTTATACAAGATCCGTTGAACCGAGGAAGCTGAGATCCCCACGGCCTGGCTGATCGTCTTGACTGGCAGTGAGTTCTTAGCTAAAGTCGCGATTTCGTGGACTGCTTGGCGGGTGATCGAGTGCCGAGGCGGAGCGAGCTGCGTCTGCGCGCTAAAAGTATGGTGGCAAGTTCGGCACAGATAACGCTGTTTGCGCAGGTTCATGCGGAGCGGTTGTTCACCTAGGCTGGGCAGTTTCATCTTGGTCAGGCGGGTCCCATTCTGAACAAGATTCGTGGAACCACAATTAACACAGCGTTCGACGGGGTAAGTCAGCGTAGCTGAAAGCAGTTTTTCGTGAACTCCGGCCTGTGAAAAATCAGTACAAGCTGAAATTTTGATATTTGGGTCTTGGATATTGAGTAAATTTAGGATAGAATCAGTTTGGGACATCATTTATACCTCGCTTTGATTTGGTTTTATCGCTTTAATCGTAGCATATGAGGACAAATGATGTCCTTTTTTGTACAAAAATAGTGCTGATGAACGCTCATCAACACTAAAAAGTTTAGACCCAAAAAAACGCTACATCGCTAAAACTTGCGATATAACGTTCCTGTAGCGAAAGTTCTCAAAATCTACCGTAACTACAATTAATTAAAGTTTTTCTTTGTTAACCACGTTTAGCTTGTCATCCAAGTCGTAAACAACTGGTTGGCCTGTAGCCATTTCTAAGCTGACGATATCATCATCTGAGATACCTTCAAGATACTTAGTCAAAGCACGCAATGAATTACCATGGGCTGCGATAATCACGTTTTTACCGTCCAAAAGATCTGGAGCAATATGGTCTTCCCAGAATGGCATGACACGTTCCAAAGTAACCTTCAAGTTTTCACCGCCTGGAACAACATGTGGATCCAAGTTAGCATAACGACGTTCCTTAACAGCAGAACCTTCGTCATCAGCCTTCAAAAGTGGTGGTAAAACATCGTATGAACGACGCCATGTATGAACTTGTTCTTCACCAAATTTTTCAGCAGCTTCTTTTTTGTTTTGGCCCTGCAATGCACCATAGTGACGTTCGTTCAAACGCCATGTCTTGGTTTCAGGGATCCATAATTGGCCGCTTTCTTCCAAAGCAATGTGCAAAGTCTTGATAGCACGTGTCAAAACTGATGTATAAGCTTGGTCAAATTCGATCCCAGCTTCTTTAAGTTTTTTACCTGCTTCTGTAGCTTCTTGTACACCTTTTTCGCTCAGGTCAACGTCAACCCAGCCCGTAAAAAGGTTCTTTAAGTTCCATTCACTTTGTCCGTGACGGATGAATACTAATTTTGGCATATTTAGTACAGACCTCTTTCTTTTATTTTTATTATACAAGCTTATTTTACACTCAATTTTGCAAAATTAACAGTATTTTGTGAAAATTTAAGCTTGCTTTTCTTGAAGTGTTTTCACTAAGGATGAAACAGCTGCCTGCAGGTTTTCAGGTGTCGTAGCCAAATTGATCCTAATGTGTCCTGCGCCCCCTTGACCAAACATGCTGCCAAAGTCCACCGCTAATTTTGCTTGGTCTTGAACTACATGTTTAAGTTCTTCAGGTGCAACGACCGCTGACAGATCAACCCAGGCTAAATAAGTACCTTCTTGATCAGTGATCTTGATTTTGGGGAAAGCTGCCTGCAAATGAGCCTTCAAATAGTCATAGTTATCCTTGACTACCGCCAATAGTCCTGCTAACCAGTCGACACCATCGCTGTAAGCTGCTTGTCCAGCAACCATTCCTAAAATATTGCTTGCTGGAGCATGCAATATCTCTTGTTGTTGATCATAGCGATCACGCAGTTGCGGATTAGGGATAACAACATGACTGATCAACAATCCTGCCATATTAAAAGTCTTTGATGGCGAATCGACCATGATCATATTGTCGCGATAGAAACCATCCTTGATCGACAAAGCCGAAACAAACTTCTTATCTGACGGCAACAGATCATGGTGGATCTCGTCACTGATCACTAGCACTTGTTCTTTGCGACATAATTCTAACAAATTGGCAAGCTCTTCTTCAGTCCACACCCGCGCCACAGGATTATGCGGGTTGCATAACATCAAAACTTTGACGTCATTTGCCACCATCTGTTCCTCGATTTTTTCGAGGTCCATTTTATACTCTTCACCAAAATCTACTAGTTCATTGGCAACAACTTTCCGATCATTGTCCTCAATAACATGGCGGAACGGATGGTAAACAGGCTCCATGATCATAACTGCATCACCTGGTATTGTCAAAAATTGCAGTAAAGTACTTAGTGATTGGACCACTCCAGTTCCAAACCGCAGCCATTCTTTATGCAGTTCGATCCCATAACGCTCTTTTTGCCAAGTAAAGTATGCATCATAATAGCCTTCCGGTGTCAGCGAATAACCAAAAGCACCATGTGCGACCCGCTTTTGAAGCGCGGTGACAGAACTTTGCGGGATCTTGAACTCAGTGTCGGCGACCCATAATGGATAAAGATCGCTGCTGCCGAATTCCTCTTGCATGCCATCCCACTTAACCGACGCTGTATCTTTACGATCAACCGCGTATTTTGCCAAAAACTCTTCTTTATTCACTAACTCGTCTCTCCTTTTTTACACGTTTCTTTTTAGTTTTCTTCTCGTTTCCAACAGAATGAACTCCCAATACTTCTAATAAAAAGATAAAGATCGGGATCCCAACGATCAGTCCCCAAGTGCCAAAAATATGTTCCGAAACAAATAGGACCACAAAGGTATAGAAAATCGGTAGGTTAGTCTTGCTAGACATTAATTTTGGATTTAAAACATAGGATTCCAAAGCATGGATCAGCAATATCATAAGCAAGACATACACCACAGCCTTAACTCCGCCATCAGTGTATGCGATCAAAGACATTGGAATTGCAGAAATGATCACACCAGCTACCGGGATCATACTTAGGATAAAGATCATGACCACCAAGCTATCAAGCTGTGGTATTTTCATTAAGCTTAAACCGATCAAAGTCAAGACCGTGTTTGCGATAGCAATAAAAAATTGCGCCTCTAAAACTACCCCAAAGGTATTAACAAAGATATTAGCAAAATAACGGATATCCTTAAAGAACCATGAATAAGGACCTGTTAAAAAGTTGCGTGAAAAAGAAAACATCCTGTCTTTTTCGATCGTGAAGAAGAAACTTAACAATAGTGCCATGAAAACTGAGACCCCAAAGGACCCCAAAGTAGTGATCGATTGGAATAAGATAGCCGCGCCGTTTTTCACCTGGGCCGTAATATCAGACTTGCTGATGTAATCACTGATGTAAGACACTACATCATTTGCTCCCTTGGGCGGGTTCTGGTAAAAAGTGATCACTGATTTTACCATTCCTTCAAATTGGTTAAAGATTTTTGGCGCATACTTGATCACAACAAAATAAACTCCAAATAATATTAGTGCGTAGACCACAATAACTATCAGCAGACTCGGGATTTTGACCTTTTTTTGAATAAAGTTGATCAGGCGTACTACTAAAAAAGTGAAAATAAAAGTCAATAATATCGTGTTCATTAAGCCTCGAAGCGCAAATAAGGCCCCCACGATCAATGTTAGCACTACTGCTCGCCTTAGGCGGACGTTATTTATAAATTTTTCCCAAATAGTCATTATCTTCTCCCTTCAAATATGCACATATGTAAGATCATATTAAAATATATTGTTAATTCTACTCCATCAGGCACACAAAGTAATGAAATGCACCTCAAATTAAAAAACACACGCCCTCTTAAAACAGTTTGTGTGCGTAAACTTTATACTGTACTCCTTAAATATCTAACAATTGTTGCGGCTGATCCAACAAATAAGTCGGCCGTTCAGCTTTAATGGCATGAATATCATAGGCACCCCAACCAGCAGCAGCTGTATTGACCCCGGCTCTTTTTCCCATTTGCAGATCAAAAACCGCATCACCGATCATAACGGCCTGTTGCTTATCCAGCTGATATTTGTCGACTAGCTTCAAGATCCCATCTGGAGCTGGTTTATAATTATCCACCAGATCAGAACCGATCAGATCCGTAAAGTACTGACTGATCGCTAATTTATCCAAGTTCCGCTCTAGTGAAGCTGAACCTTTACTAGAAACGACATATAGGCTGTGCCCTGCGTCTTTTAGGTCCGCCAATACTTCCTTAATGCCAGGAAATAACTTGGTATTTTGATCTTCGCTCGCTGAATAGTAGTCGCGAAAATCAGCGTACATTTTTTGCAGCTGAATATCATGTTCATCAAGATTTGCCCACATCGGAAAAGAGGTCTCGATCGGCAATCCCATCTCAGAAAAAATCATATCTCTAGTTGGCACAGGCTTAGCGGCGTCCGCAAAAACCTTCTGGACTGAAACGATCGAAGCTTCGCCAGAATTTGCCAAAGTATTATCAAAATCAAACAAAAAAGTTTCCATCTTAAATTCCATCCCTCATTATTAATCAAACTGCTAGTTTGATTTTAACATTTTAACCGCCCATTTCCAGACATTTTTCAAGCAACCTTAGTTTTCGCAGACAGATGACAAATACTGGCTTTAAAAATTAGCTGTCGCCAGAATTTGCTTCTGCTAATCTACTTGATGTACGCCCTTATTTG
This sequence comes from Ligilactobacillus acidipiscis, assembly GCF_900116935.1. Lineage (NCBI taxonomy): Bacteria > Bacillati > Bacillota > Bacilli > Lactobacillales > Lactobacillaceae > Ligilactobacillus > Ligilactobacillus acidipiscis. The sequence goes on along the minus strand of NZ_LT630287.1, from coordinate 631,912 downwards.
TCAACTATTGACCTTAAAACAAACTGCAAAGCCAACAGATCAAAAAAGCCTTATCCCAGCAGTTTTCATAAAACTGGGATAAGACCTGAACTAATATTTTATTTCTATATCTCACAAAACTTATTGTTGCTTAAATTCAAAGGAAATATGATAAGTTTTCTTTTCGTTTCTCTTTAACACAATGTCGCCAAAGTTTTCATTATTGATAGCATCCGGTAATTGCTGTGCTTCTAAGGCCACACCTTCACCAGGCAAAGCATCCAAGCCATTATCCCGTGATAGTTTGATCCCATCATCTATTTCTGGCATGGTGTACATAACTAGACCAGTTCCTTCACTATTGATCGTAACTTGACGACCACTATCATTATCACGCAGCACAGCAACAGGTTCTGTCGCCATGCCTGGCCCATTAACGACAAATGCATCATCAAAACCGCCGGTTTCATCTGCAGCCTGTTTTAAGTTTCTGAATTTACGGAAATCATATGGTGTATTGTCGACCTGTAAGACCCGGCCCGTTGGGATCGTTTCGTCATCGGTCTGCAAGTACTCTTTACTGTTGATCATCAAAGAATGCGTGGAAAGATCACGTTTGTCACTCAAGTTGAAATAGGCATGGCACGTTGGATTAAAGAGCGTATCCTGCTCACCATTCAATGCACTATATGAAATAGTGACACGATCACTATTATCCAAAGTATAAACGACTGTTGCTAAGTAATTACCGGGAAATCCATCGCGCGACTCTTTAATATGCTTCTGGAAGATCACACTCACACTGTTAGGTCCACGCGAAGTTGTATACCCCCAATTCAAGGAGCGGTAACCATGCTCTCCACCATGCAAAGTATTGCCATTTTCATTAGTTGGCACTTGCTGCTTTTTGCCATCTAATTCAAATTGACCGCCCTTGATCCGCCCTGCAACTCGTCCGATCGATTGACAACAACAAAGAGAATTGTCATAGTACTGTCTTGCTGTATCAAAACTCAGTAAAATATTTTGCTTGTCCCCATCCTGAGATGGTACTAAAAACTCATTCCACGTTGCACCCATAGTGAAACAGGAAATTTCTGTCCCATTATCATTGACCAATCTGATCTTTGTGACAACATGTCCTTCATAATTTTCTACGACGCTGCGAAATATGTCCATTAGATTCCCTCTTCTTTCTGACCATGTTTTTCTCCTAACATCCACTTTAAGTGTACCGCATTTTTGCGGTCTTTAAAAGCGGTTACATAAAAGTAAATGGTTTTAATTTGTTTTTCCAAAAGTGGTATAGTTATTTAAAAATAATCATTTCAAGTGCTTTTAACTACTGATTAACACTTACAAACACGCTAATTCCTATTTTAAAGGCATTTTGCTTTAAGTATTAATGATTATTTAACTATTTCATAACTTAAAAAGCTTGCTTTTTAGATTTTAATAGAGTATGGTATATTACATCAAGAAGAACAGATAATTGAATTGGAGGAATTAGCATGAATAATACTGTTGTAGAAAAAACTGAAGCACGTAAAGAAAAGGACAAGGAATGGACAATTTCCAATGAGGCAGGTCATTATTTACGAGTAGTTTTTTCTGTAGCTTTAGAAAATAACATGAAGAATCTGCGTAATTTCTCTTTCAGCAGATTCGAATCAGAACAGATCAACAATCTTTCTCCACTTGTTGCTGGTCTCAAGGACAACTATGAGCTGAAAATTGATGACTCAGTTATTGGCAATGCTTTCTTGCCGCTTGATGCTCAAAAAGCAGAACCTCTTTTCAAAAAAATTGATTAAGCTAAATTGTTGAACACTCGCTTTTTAATTGCCTGACAACTTATAACTGAATGAAAAACGTCGTGTTTCTAAATTGGGAACGCGACGTTTTTGCTTTAGTGTTGCACTTAAAGTGTAAATTCAAGCAAAAAAAGCAGCGTAGTCTCCCACGCTGCCCTCGAAACAATGATTTGTTAGTCGTTGTTATTCTAGCATACCGACTATAGTTATCCAAACGATAGCTGTTATAAATATGAACGTACTCTTTCACGCCACATGATCAGCTTATCTTTTTTCAGCGATATCGACCAGTGCATCTTTAATATCGTCTAAATCGTTTTTAATCCCATTTAAAACGTCAACCGGCTCTTTAACGTTAGGGCGATATTTGACCCGACCCAAAACAACCTTTTCTTGCTGTTCGTGTTTGTTAGGGCGCAAATGTTTTCTTGTTGCCGAAGCTGCTTTGAGTCCAGTCTGTAAGAAGCCTGAAGCCGCCACTCCTGATAAAAAAGCAGCATGATTCAAATGGTTCTGTACTTTTTGTTTCATAGTCGCTCACCTCGTTAGTTATTTGCCTTTATCATAAGCTAAGCCTCTTTTTTTAGCAAGAAAATTACTGTACACAAAAAGCAGCACCTTTCAATGCTGCTTTTTAGAGGTTGCACTTTTTGATTGGACTTCGTGAACTAAGACTTTCCGCTTAGCCAAACATATACATTACATCGCCAAAATGCGCGCTTTAACACATCTATCCGCTAATGGTTGCGACTTAAGCGGTTCACTTTACCTTGTTTTTTAATCCTTATCTGCATAGCCTTGCGGATGAGTTGAATGCCATTTCCAAGCTGTTTCAATAATTTTATGGATATCATCAAATTGCGGCTTCCAACCCAACACTTCGCGTGCCTTATCAGAAGCAGCAATTAATGTATCTGGATCTCCACCGCGACGAGGCGCTTTTTCAGCAGGGATTTCCTTACCCGTAACCTCACGAGCAGCTTGCAAGATCTGCTTGTTAGAAAATCCTGTTGAAGAACCGAGGTTAAAGGCGTTGGAATCATTACCTGCAAGCAAGTACTTGACAGCCAAAATATGTGCGTCTGCTAAATCAGTCGGGTGAACATAGTCACGAACATTAGTCCCATCTGGGGTATTGTAATCATCACCAAAGATCATCAGCTTGTCACGTTTGCCCATCGCAACTTGTAAAACGATCGGAAGCAAGTGTGTTTCTGGATGGTGATCTTCACCGATCGAGCCATCTTCCTTAGCCCCAGCAACGTTAAAGTAACGCAAAGCAACAAACTTGATACCATACGCTTCATCAGACCAGCGCATGATCTTTTCCATCATCAACTTGCTTTCGCCATATGGGTTGATCGGTTTTTGCGGGTCACTTTCTTTGATCGGCATTGATTTAGGAATGCCATATGTGGCAGCAGTCGATGAGAAGACGATTTTCTTAACGCCAACCTCATTCATGACCTCAAGTAATTTGATCATACCAGCCGTATTGTTATCAAAATACTTCAACGGGTCCTTCATTGATTCTGCCACTAACGAGAATGCAGCAAAATGGATAACTGCCTTGATTTCAGGATTTTTTGCAAAAACTGTCCGCATAAAGCCTTGGTCAGACAAATCACCTTGATAAAACTTAGCTTTCTTATTAACTGCATCACGATGTCCTGTGATCAAACTATCAACAACCACAACATCTTCACCTTTTTGTATCAAACGATCAACGGTGTGTGAGCCAATATAACCCGCTCCACCCAATACTAATACTGCCATGAAACGATCCCCTCCTACGTCAGTTCTGTAACAGTCAGGCTAATTAAATTTTAAAAGCCCTTGCATATCTATTCCCTTCAATTTTACCAGTTTTTACCTGAAATTGGAAAGGGTTGCCGGATTTGACAGACAAATTGTAAAAATAATTTGCTTACTTTTTGTAAGTGTGATATATTTGTCTCGGCAACACAGGAAGCACAGCCTTCCTTTAAAGATTTCAAAAATAATATTATTTAACTTAACTTGACTTATTTAAGAAGGTGTAATGATGCAATATCTTTATCGTTTAAATTATCCCCAAAATTGGGACAAACATACCCCGATCGCTATCGCACTCCATGGAATGGGCACTAACTACAATGACTTGCAGCCTGTGCTAGACCAGCTCGCATCAGACCAGATTCAGCTTTCACTGCAAGGCGATCAAGTCTTCCAAGATGGCTATCAATTTTTCGACGTCAATTTTGAGCGCGGTTCTAAAAAAGAAGAGACAATTATCGGCACCGCGATCGAAAATGTTTATAGTTTTATCCAGCAACTTTTGACTCAGAAAAAATTGACCGCTCATCCTCTACATTACCTTGGTTTCAGTCAAGGAGCTATCATTGGGAGCGGTCTAGTGGTTAATTATCCTAAACTATTTCAGCAAGTAGAATTGTTTAGCGGACGTCTGCCTTTATTTGTTGAACAAACAGCGCAAGCGACCCTGGGTACTAATTTGTCCAGCCCACAGATCTTTATCTCTCAAGGATCAATAGACCCGCTATTTTCTCCTGAGATCGGTCGTCACGTTCATGAAATTATGGCCGCACATTTTGCAAACGTCCACTACCACGAATATCAAGTGGGACACGGGATCACACCCCAAACTTTGGCCGACGTTCAAAAAGAAAATAGCGTTCACTAAAATCGCACAGTACGGCATGCACCCATCAAACAAGCAGCTCAGACTCAGAAGTTCCAGCGTTTCTTTTGCGTGTTAATGTCTGAGCTGGATAGACGGAGATCTCTTGTCATGCGAAACCTTAACTGATCCGACGGACATTTGACAAAACAGAAAGGAGCCTCATTATGACAAACGCGATAATTCCCGAATTTCAATTAGATGAAAAAACTCATCCTGGCAATGTTGCCTTAAAAGTAAACAATTTGCAAAAGATGATTGCCTTTTATACTCAGATCATTGGTCTAAAACTACTGCAACAAGAAACACAGCAAGCTGTTTTAGGCGTCGACCGCATCCCACTTCTCTACTTATTCCAGATCAACGGTCAACGTGCTGCCCAGCAAAGAACAGGTCTTTATCATACGGCCTTTTTGTTACCGACCAGAAAAGACCTCGGTAATGCCTTGATCCGCTATGTGTCAACTAATGCTCCATTAAGCGGCGCTGCAGATCATATTTATAGTGAAGCCTTGTATCTGACCGACCCAGAAGGTAATGGGATCGAAGTCTATCATGATAAGCCGCGTTCAGAATGGATCATCAAAGAAGACGGCGAGATCCCTAGTGATACTTTAGAAATGGATGTAGAAGGCGTTTTGAAAGCTGCTGATCAAAAATGGACTGGATTTCCAGACAATACTATGGTTGGTCATATTCATTTAAGTGTCTCTGATGTCAACCAGACACAAGATTTTTATACCAAGATCTTAGGCCTTTCACTCAAGTTTAACTTCGGTGAGGCCGCCAAGTTTTTAGCGACTGGCGGCTACCACCATCATATCGGAGCAAATGTTTGGATGAGCCGCAATGCCGCTCCCTTAACCCAAAATGAAACCGGCTTAAAATATTACAGCTTCTATGTGCCAGATTCTGCGGAACTTGACCGCATAGCTGAGCACCTCACTAGCTTAAGCATTGAATTTGAGCAAGCTGACAACGGTCAGATCACCTTTATTGATCCCAGCGGTATTCAGGGGCGTTTTGAAATTCAACCTTCTTAATAAAGAAAATAACCGACTTGCAAGTTGAAAATGCCTGCGGGCCGGTTTTATTATTGCTCAAAAAAAGCCAGCCAGAGACGAATTACATCTCTGACTGGCTTCACTTTTATCTTTATTTTTAACTAAGTTTTGCTCTTAGTACCAACCAAATTGGTTTGAATGCTTCAAAGCGTCTTGCCATGAACCATATCTTGCAATAGCATATTGGTCAGCAGCCTTTTCCTGGTTAGCTGCTGAGTAATCACCATTTAACATAGATTTGTCTAATTGGTATTTACCATAGAACTGACCATTTGTTGCTGTGTATGAGCCACCAGATTCACGATTAGCAATTGCTGCTTTAGCAGCAGCTTCTGAACCATTCAAGCTGCTTGAAGCGGCTGGTGTAGAAGATTGAATAGGTGCCTGTGTCTTAACAGGTGCTTGTTTTTGCACGGGTGCTTTTGGTTGAACAGCTGTTTGTGCTTGAACAGGTGCCTGCACTTGTTGTGGTTGTTCAACAACTTTAACCTTACCTTCACCATCGATGTCAAGTTTTTGACCAGGAAGGATAAAGTTAACATCAGCAAGTTCATTTGCTTTTTCGATTGCAGCAATAGTTGTATGGTTAGCTGCTGCAATTCCTGAAACTGTATCTCCTGCTTTGACTGTAACTGTATCAGCGTTGGCTGCAATAGTTGTCATTCCAAATAATCCGGCTGCTGCGGTGACTGTAAGTAATGTTTGCTTCAAATTCATAAAAAAGTTTCACTCCTGTATATTTTGGCTAACAGCTCTAAACTCTTTAGAGCCCCAGCAAGCTCAAGCCTTGCGCCTGACGAACCTGCTTACTAAATTTCAGTTCATCTCTCGAACCGACGGTGACTAGTATATGAAGTTAATGTTACACAGCAATTTCTATTTGTTGACACAAAGCCACTGTTTTCGTAATGTTATGTTACATTTGTAATATTTTGTAATATATTTTCAAAAAATATTGTCCACAAAATAAACAGAAGATGCTTAACGCTAGTACATTGGCGGTTGGTAAACTATGTGACAAAATCTAAAAAAAATAGCCTGCCTTTTTGAAAATATTTTTGAAATTCAGAAACTTTTTTTATTTTTTTGCGAAAAAAACTTATTTTACTATTTTATGGAGCTAATTACAGATTTTATGTAACTTGACTGTAATTTTTCAAACTGCTGTAAAAAAGGGACGCATTTGCCTATCATACCAGTTGTTTTAAACTGCAATAAAGCTAAAAAAAGAGTAACTGACCACTTACGGACAGTTACTCTACCAACAAACGTTTGGCAAAAAGCAGTAAATTATGCTTATCAAATTATAGTCTGGGTTACTTCATGACGTCCTTTAGTCGGTTTAGAGATCGACTCAGCAGGATAGCCGACAGCTAAAGAGATTACAGGAGCAAAACCAGCTGGGATCTGCAACTTGCTTAACAGATCATCATCTTTGCTCAAAGGTATTAGAGCACCCATGATCACGCAACTTGCCAAGTTTTTGCCGGTCGCCGCTAGAGCCATGTTTTCAACCATTGCGCCGGCGGAGACACATTCCATTGAACCAACTGAACTGTCTTGTTTTTGCGCCGAAATAATAATAACTGCAGGTGCACCATAATATGGATTGCTGACACTGTCTGCTTCAACTTGCTTGATAGTACCGGAATTTGTCAACAACGTAAAATGAAATTTCTCGTACTCGCCCATGCCGACCGGCCCTGCCTGTCCTGCATCCATAATATCTTGCAGGTCTTTTGTAGGTACTTGTTCGTCAGAAAAATCTCTGACAGCCTGGCGCTGATAAATCGTTTGCATAATATCCATAAAATAACTTCCTTTCTATAGTAAGAATATTATTTTGTCACCTTTATTATAGATGAAATTACTCCTTATTAGAAACATCTGAGCTATTTTATCTCGAAATTATTGACTAAATGATTGTCCTCAATTGTCAAGTTAAGTGCAACACTAATGGCCTATTCTTATAATTGGTCTAGAAAGTTAAACCAGTTGTGGCATAACATCCGCTGGACAACTATAGCTTAAACAGCGGCGGGGACGGTGATTCAGCGTGTCTTGAACCAACTGCAGATCCACTAATGAGAGGTTTTTAAAGGAATGCCCCTTTGGGAAGAACTCTCTTAATTGACCATTCACATTCTCATTAGTGCCCCGTTCCCAGGGAGAATATGGATGGGCAAAGTAGATTTCCGTTCCTTGAACCTGATTTAAACTAGCGAATTCCGAGCCGTTGTCAAACGTGATAGTCCGAAAGTTTTCTGCACCGTAATCATCAATCGTATCTTGGAGGGCTTGCCGGCAAGTCTCTGCCCGGTAATCAGGCAATTTAACGATAATTTCCATCCGGCTAACTCGCTCGGTTAACGTCATTAAAGCTGGTTCGGACTCAACCCGTTTGGCTTTCACTAAGTCGCCTTCCCAATGGCCCAACTCCTGACGTTTCCGAACCACTGCGGGCCGGTCTTCAATGGACTGTCCAAGCCGTTTTTTATTCAGGCGGGCATGTCGGTGATTCGGGCGTTTAACGCGGCGACGTAGCTTCATGGGTAAATCATAGTTGTGAAGCTCCGGGAGCTTGCCAGCCTCGATGTACCGATAGACCGTAGCCGTTGATGGGCAGGGAAAGCCCGGGTAATGAGCTTTGAAATAGTGGACATACGTATCGACACTGAAAACTCGTGGCTTAGCTTTTAAAGCTTTCGGCAGGGACTTGAAGAACACGGCAGCCCGCTGCAGTAAACCTTTGGGGTGACACTTGGCCCGCTGTTCTCGATAGTAAGCCGCCCCGCGCTCGGCAAAGTAGCTCTGATATGACCGATGTTTCTGGGAATCAATCTGGGTGGTTAACCCGCGTTTTAATTCGCGAGAAATGGTGCTGGGACTCCGGTGAAGCCGGCTGGCGATCTGACGAACGCCAAATCCTAATCGAGTCAGGGACTCAATTTGACCGCGTTCAAAAGATTGGAGTTGTTGGTAATGCTTAGGCATGATATTCTTAGTTTGGGTCATGAAGACACCTATCCTTATCTGTTGATTTTGTCGTTAATAATAAGAATAGGCCTTCATGGCCTTTTAAGCTAGTCTAATTGGTCTAGTTATCAAGTGTTGCACTTCAATTTTAAATCGGGGACTAAATGATTGTGAAAAAAGATAAGCATATTATTTTCGCAAAATAATGATAGTGCTTATAATGTTCACTGTACATATTTTGAAAGAGGTGCTTAATACATGTTAAAAGAATTTAAGGAATTTATTGCACAAGGAAATGTGCTGGACTTGGCTGTCGGTGTCATCATTGGAAGTGCGTTTACAGCAATTGTAAATTCATTAGTGGAAAACTTGATCAACCCTTTGATCGGGATATTTATTGGTGGGATCGACTTTTCCGACTGGGTCTTAAAAGTTGGCGATGCTACATTTAAATTTGGGACATTCATCAATTCGATCATCAGCTTCATAATTATCGCCTTCATCGTCTTCTTGATCGTTAAGTCTGTCAACAAGATCATGCCGAAGAAAGAAGAGGAAGAAGAAGTTGATCCTCAAGTTCAATTATTGACTGACATTCGAGACGCTTTAGCCCCAGAAAAAGCTGCCTTGTCAGATGTTGATCCCAAAGACTTAGAAACAAGAGTAACCGAAGATAGTTCAGCAAAAGACCAAAGCAAATAACTTTTAAAATTTGAATCTCAGTCAGTGTATCAAAAACTGGCTGGGATTTTTGTTTGTAATTATTCAGGAAAAGCAGATTTTAGCTGATACGGTTTGAATTGGAGTGAACTTTTAGCCGATTTTGCCAGATTGGCTAATTCTTCCGGCGACTTCTAGCCGATTTCTCTTAATTGGCTAGTTCTTCCTCTGACTTTTAGCCGATTTCTCTAATTGGCTAATTCTTCCCATGACTTTTAGCCGTTTTTCTCTAATTGGCTAATTCTTCCCCTAACTTCTAGCTGATTTCTCCAAATTGGCTAATTCTTCTCCTAACTTCTAGCCGATTTTTCCAAATTGGCTAATTCTTCTCCTAACTTCTAGCCGATTTCTCCAAATTGGCTAATTCTTCCGGCGACTTCTAGCCGTTTTTCTCTAATTGGCTAATTCTTCCCTTAACTTCTAGCTGATTTCTCCAAATTGGCTAATACTTTCCCTAACTTTTGCCGATTTCTCTAAATTGGCTAATTCTTCTCCTAACTTTTAGCCGATTTCTCTAAATTGGCTAATACTTTCCCTAACTTTTGCCGATTTCTCTAAATTGGCTAATACTTTCCCTAACTTTTAGCTGATTTCTCCAAATTGGCTAATTCTTCTCCTAACTTCTAGCCGATTTCTTCAAATTGGTGAAAACTTCCGGCGACTTTTAGCCGTTTTAATTTGGAATACCGCAAAGCCAAAGTATATTGCTCAAATCAAAGCTCAAGTAATGTAGCTTTTTATAAATACTGGTCTTAGCCATAAGCAGCCTAAAAAAATGAGATGCAGAAATCAACTCTCTGCATCTCATTTTTAGTTTTATTCCAAATTTAACAATTTTTAGTTTCTGGAGTAGTTTGGTGCTTCTTTGGTGATCTGTACATCATGAGGATGTGATTCGATCAAACCTGCGCTGGTGATCTGCACGAATTGAGCATTTTCTGCCAAATATTCGAGGTCGGGAGCGCCACAGTAACCCATTCCTGAACGAAGTCCGCCCAACATCTGATAAACAACATCACCGACTTTACCCTTATAGGCAACTTGTCCTTCGATACCTTCCGGCACAAGTTTGTTAGCTTCATTGACTCCGCTTTGGAAGTAACGATCAGCTGAGCCATGAGTCGAATCCATCGCATTCATGCTGCCCATGCCACGGTATGTTTTGAAACGGCGGCCTTGATAGATCACTGTTTCGCCAGGAGCTTCATCAGTTCCGGCTAACATTGAACCTAACATGACAGCATTACCACCGGCTGCCAAGGCTTTAACAATATCACCTGAATACTTGATCCCGCCATCAGCGATGATCTTCTTGCCATATTGGCGGGCAACTTGTGCAGCGTCATAGATCGCAGTGATCTGAGGGACACCTACACCCGCAACAACACGTGTCGTGCAGATCGATCCAGGACCGATCCCCACCTTGACTACGTCAACACCTGCATCGTAGAGAGCCTTAGTTGCTTCTCCTGTCGCTACGTTACCTGCGATCAACGTTGCTTGCGGGAACTTTTCACGAATTTCTGAGATCTTGCGCAAAACTCCGGCTGAATGACCGTGAGCTGTATCGATCACTAACGCATCCGCACCCGCATCAAGCAATGCTGCTGCCCTTTCAAATGTATCACTTGTGACACCAACAGCGGCAGCTACTAACAAACGACCATGTTCATCTTTAGCCGAATTTGGATACTCAACAACTTTTTCGATGTCCTTGATCGTGATCAACCCTGACAAACGTCCCTGATCATCCACGATCGGCAATTTTTCGATCTTGTTGGATTGCAAAGTTTTTTCAGCTTCATCTAATGATGTACCTTCAGTTGCAGTAACAAGGTCGTCTTTGGTCATGACTTCATTGATCGCCACCTTAGGATCACTGACAAAACGAATATCACGGTTAGTGATGATCCCACAGAACAACTTATTTTCCATTGTTTCCACGATTGGCACACCACTAATGCGATAACGATTCATCAATTCTTCCGCCTGTGCGACTGTGTCTTGCGGTGTGAGATAAAATGGGTCAATGATCACGCCACTCTCAGAACGCTTGACCTTGCGGACTGCATCTGCTTGGGCTTCGATCGTCATATTCTTATGAATGACACCCATTCCGCCTTGTCTGGCCATCGCGATCGCCATTTGTGATTCAGTGACCGTGTCCATCCCTGCACTAATAATCGGCACATTCAATTTTAAGTTTGGGGCCAGCTGAACACCCAAATCAACTTCATTCGGCAAAACATGACTTTCTGCCGGAATCAACAATACATCATCAAAGGTCAAACCTTGTTTGGCAAATTTTGTCTCCCAGTTAGACATCAAAAAACGCTCCTTTTCCTTTAGTGAACAAAACTAGTGCTCTACTTATTATTTAGGCTAAACTTGGCAAATATAGATCTTGATCTTATCCCCCTAATTTACCCTGTATGAATATATTGCTATCTAATGTACAAAAAAAGGCTTGCGTTTGCAAGCTTTCTTAGATTTTCCTAATAAAAAAGTTAACTATTTCAGTTTTTTTACAAAAAGATTTCGCATTTCAATTACTTTAGTTAAAATATTGCCTCAAATGTTCTGTTATTCATTATCCTCTTGCCCCGTCAAATACTTTAGTTGTTTGTAAGGCAGAGGCTGCTTAAATTTCAGATCCATGCCGACGACACGTTTAGGTTTAGCTTTAGCAGTCGGCATAGTTTCTTCCGCCACGCTTCCAGGTAAGATGTCGGCTGGTCCTAAATAGGTGTAGCCCTTACCTTCAGCATCGCTGCGCTTGGCAAATACCAGCAGCTTGATCTGGCGTGCTTGGTTGTCATCAACTGCGAGCAAACGTTTGACCTCCGCGGATTCCAATGTACGGGGACTGCGGGTGTACCATCTGATCGCCGAATTATTAGCCAGTGTATTTTGGTAATTTCTGCTCTCCACGACCTTTTCATTCTTACGATAGGTTATAAAGATCGGACACTCGTTCTCACCGACCCAATAACCATACATCGGCGCACTCAGGTCCTTCGACCAGTTCAATAAACGGCAGACATCTTTACGGGTATAACGCTGATAAAGTGTAAATTGCCGCTTGTTATCATACTCTTGATTTAAGCGCAGCCCGCAACTTAAAACATCGTCCATTAGACAACCAAAATCTTGGCCTTGACTAACTGCCGCTTTAAAATCTGGACTTAGCTGGTAGTTAAAGCCATCATGGACTACTAGAGGACGGCCGCCGTATTCATCCGCCTTGATCTTCTTACCGGATTTAATGGCAAAAAAATCTAAGCCTAAAATGACATCCAGTGAATTTAGCAACTGTTCGTTATGATAGCAGCCATACTTGTCAAACTCAGCTATTAATTCTTGTTCCGAGACAGTTTCTTGCTGCAGTAACAAACGCAACAATAATAATTCATGCGGACGTTTGCCCTGTGCTAATTCCTTGCAGAGAAACGTCAATATTTGATCTTGATACTTAGTCAAACAAACCTGCTCCTGCATTTTAGCCAAGAAGCTCCCATAGTTATTGAGCCGTGGATTTTCCAAGAAAACTCTGGGATCAAGTGAGTTTTGTTCTAAATAATCACATAGCAAGGGTGCACGCCCCAGCCTTTGCTTGAGAGCCGCAAATTCCTGCTTTAACTCATGCAAACTATCCAACTTTACCGCATCCAAAGCCGCAAAGATCCGCTGTTTTGCAATGCGGCTAAAACTGATCGTGGATAAACCCAAAATCGGTTTGAAGGCTAACTCTCTTTTAGCAGTGTCTTTGCTTTTACTGTGGTCATCGTGCAAGGCTAATGGAATCAAATAATTGTTCTTATAGTTACCGATAAAGTCGATCACGGTCACGTATTCTTTACCTGGGTATTTGCGCAATCCCCGCCCTAATTGTTGGATAAACACAATGTTTGATTGAGTGTTGCGCAATAAAACGACCTGATTTACACATGGGATGTCGATCCCTTCATTGAAGATATTGACTGTGACTAAATACTCGACTTGGCCTTCTTCCAGTTTCTTGACGGCGGCATCACGCTGACTAACACTTTGTTCGTTGGTCAGTGCCAGGCTTGGATGATTTCGTTGGGTCAATAAGACCGCCAGTTCTTTGGCTTCGTCTTGCCGGCTGCAAAAAATCAAGCCATGCGGCACTTGTGTAGTATCTCCATAATAATCCAACTGGCGCAAGATATAGTCGACCCTTTCATCCGACACTAAACGGCTCAAATTCGCTGTTTCATCCAACAGCTCTCCGTTCACTTCATAATCAGTAACGCCGACATAATGAAATGGGCACAGCATATTCTCAGCTAGAGCCTGCTGCAAACGGATCTCATAGGCAATGTTATGGTCATAAAGTTCAAAGACATCAAAGTCATCTGTCCGCTCGGGGGTGGCAGTCATCCCCAAAGTGAATTGCGGCTGAAAATAATTCAAGAGCCGCTGATAGCTTTGTGCGCCACTGCGATGCGCTTCATCGATCAGCAAATAGTCGAACTCCTGCGGGTCAAATTGTTCCATCACTTCAGGCTTGCTGATCGTTTGAATAGTTGCAAACAGATACTTGGCAGTCGTTTGGTGACGTTTGCCTGACAAAATGCCGAAATCACGGGCAGAGCCGCCAATAACAGTGCGAAATGAATCACGAGCAGCTTCCAAGATCTGCTCTCTGTGAACAACAAATAAAAAGCGTTTAGGCGCAAAAGCTTGGACATCAAAGGCTCCAAGATAGGTTTTGCCCGTTCCTGTGGCGGAGATCAGCAAAGCACGGCGGGCGTTATTTTGCCGTAACTTAGCCAAGTTAGCCAAGGCCTGACGTTGCATACCATTGGGAGTTATTTTTTTGGTTACAGGACTGGCAGTTTTTGAAGTCAACTGCGGTGTGACATAGTGCAAAGCGTAGTCTTTGACCCATGCATCAGTCAGCAGAAAAGCTTTGTGCCACTGCGCAGTATACTGCTGTTCAAGTTGTTTGAACAAAGCACCTTGAGCTGTCGATCTGAGTCGAAGGTTCCATTCATAATTAGCCAACATTGCTGACCGCGTCAAATTAGCACTGCCGACGATCATCGTTTTTTCAGCACCATTGTCAAATAAGTAGCCCTTAGTATGAAAACCGGCGACACTCGTGATCTTGACTGTTAGGTTAGGGATCTTCAACAATTCCGCAAACATGGCAGGATCATTGAAGCCCAGATAATCGGAGGTCAGCAAGTATCCCGTAACGTTTCTGGCAGCCAATTCACTCATAACAGCTTTAAAAGGCGTCAACATATCTTTAGTAATAAAGGCCACGGCAATGCTAAAGGACTGGCAAACACCAAATTCATCGAGTAAATGCTCCCAGATCGTTTCTTCTTTACTATTGACTAGTAATTTAGGTGCCAGCATGTCATTACCGGAATATTTTTGCTGGTCGAACAAACCGTGCATCACGGCTTGTTGTAATTCATAATTATCATTCATCAAATTTGATCTTCCTTAAATCTTGTTGTGTTAGCCATGTTAAGACAGGTCGACTAGCTGGCAGCCACTGTAAAGCGGCCAGTTCTTTAGGACTACCCCACTGCAACTTAGTATGGGCTTCATGTTTTAGATTATGCGTCTGCAAATAACCACAGAAAAACTGGATATGTATCTTGGCATAATTATATTCGTAGTCAGCAGGTACAGGGATCTGCGGACCTAAGACGACAATGTCGCCTAATTCTTCTTTGATCTCACGTTTTAAAGCTTGGCGTGGTGTTTCACCCGGCTCGATCTTCCCGCCCGGAAATTCATAATAACCGCCACCGACACGGTGGGCCTGACGTTGTCCGGTCAAGATTCGATCACCAGCAATCAAAACGGCGGCCACGATATTTTGTTCAGGTTTCATGATCGACCTCCTCTAACAGATGTTAAATTCTACTTTGATCTCTCTTAATCATAGCAGATTTAGTGTTGCATTGGGAAAGATGAAACTTTAGTAACGCAAATTTCACTAGCACTGATTTGACAAAAAATCTGTCTGCTGCAATTAGCCAGCTTGAATTTCTACCCAACGCGTGGTGCTAGTTCGTAACATTCAACTATTTAGTACAAAATTTTACAAAAAAAGCCCAACAAGGTTAGACTCTTAAGTGACTTAAACAAAGGAGACCTGATCTTGTTGGACCACTTAAAGTTTAAACAAAAACGACATAATTTACAAGTCAATTTAGCTCAACTTAAAGTTCTTTGTGCTGAGCTTTATCAAAAATACTGCCCGCGCTATATTTCGCAACGCCGTAACACCACTAATTCTCGTGTTTCTGATGTGCAGATCTTAGCCTTACTGTGTTTACAGGTCATTACACAGATGCACTCCCAGCGTAAATTCTTTGCCTGGGCACAGACCTTCATCCCACATCAATTGAACATTGAGCGCTCCCGTTTTAACCGACGAGCACAACGTCTTCTCCCAGTGGTCATGGCCATGCGGCAGGGGTTGACTCGCGACTATGCGCAAACAGGACAGTTTGCGATCATTGATAGTTTGCCTAACCCTTTATGCCAAAAAGTTAGAAATAAGCGGGCCAAGGTTTTCCGCGGCATAGCTGACCTAGGCTACAATGCGACCAAAGACATGTATTTTTACGGGTTTAAGACTCATTTTGAGACCTCGCTCAGCGGTTATATCTTAAATTACACTGTCACCGAGGCCTCTAAACATGACACCCAAGCGGCGTCAACTTTGATCGCAGGCTGTCCGTGTCCCTTTGTTTTAGCGGATGTCGGTTATGTGGGACAGCCCTTACAAGAAGATTTTGGCGAGCTAGGTTATGAGCTCTGGACACCTTACCGTTCAAACATGAAAGGAGCCAAACAGCACAATGTTCCGGCTTTGAAAGATCTCCGGCGCACGATCGAATCCCGTTTCTCGATCCTAGTTGAAGATTATGGGATCGAAAAAAACCTCACGCGGTCAGTGGTAGGCTTTTGGTTAAAAATCGAATTGACCGTCTTTATTTATAATTTAGGCTTTTTTGATTTTACAGAAAATAGAATTATTACGAACTAGCACCACGCGTTTCTACCCATCATTTCTCTTTCTTTTTTTAAAAAAATTGCTTATCATTAGACATAATTAGAAAAACTAAGAATAAAAAAATACTTTTATGGGGGTCACAAGACATGACAACAGAACGTACATTGATCTTGATCAAACCAGATGGTGTTAAAGCGCGCCATATTGGCCAGATCATTACACGGATCGAAAACAAGGGGTACTCGATCGATGGTTTAAAAGTTACGATGGCTACACCGGAATTATTGAAAAAGCACTATGTCGACAAGGTAGACAAGCCCTACTTCACCGAGATCGAAAACTACATGTTAGAGGGACCGATCGTAGCGATCATTGCCAGCGGCTCGCGTGTGATCAAGGGATTACATACCATTGCAGGAGATACTAGTCCCAACCAAGCAGCACCTGGAACGATCCGCGGTGATTTTGGCCGGATGTTTGAAGATGGGATCTTACGTAATGTCATTCACAGCTCGGACAACCCGCAAAATGCTGAAAATGAGATCAAATTGTGGTTCCCAGAATTGTCAGCCACACGGGGATCTTCAGTTAAAAAAGAAAAGCAAGCTTAAGCTAAGAGAGTGAGACAAAAGATGCTTTGAAGCCGATTTGTAACGGCGATTGCGCTATTTTGGGTCGTAGCAAAGCGAAGGACCAGAATAGCGCAATCGTTGTTACATTAAGGCTTCACTCTTTTGAAACACGTTTAAGGGCCGTCTATTTAACTCATTAAATGGGTTAAATAGACGGCCCTTTTAGTATCGCACAGCTAGTTATGCCCCAGCTCGTTTTCTTTGTCTATGAAAAATCTTCGTATGCTTTAGCAAAATCGATCACAGTTTGATCAGCGCCAAAGCCGCCAACCAGCTGCATCCCGATCGGTTTTTCATGAGATGTAAATTTACATGGTACCGAAATTGCGGGGTAGCCAAGAGCATTGAAAACACCTAAGTTTGTATCCATCCCCATCGAACCTGTTACCAGTTCCTCTAATGAATCATCCAACGCTGGTAATTTAGTAGCGGTAAAAGGTGTCGCCGGCATTGCAAGAATATCAAATTTTTCCATGACCTGGGCAAATTTCTGTTTGAGGCCGACTAACATATTCTGTGCTCTACCGTAATAATCAGTGGCTGAATGATCAGCCAGCATTCCGCTATACAAAATAACTTGGACAATTGGCGGCAATTTTTGATAATTTTCTGCTTTTAACTGCTGTGTTAATGCTTCACTCAAATCGATTGGATAGTAGTTTCCACTGCCAATGCTTGAACCGCCATTCTTGATCAACTGCCGATATGTTGCCAGAGTGTTCATCGTGTCAACGACTGTCCGCGCCTGATCAAATTCTGGAAGCGATATTTCTTCAACACTCACACCCATTTTTTCAAAAGCCAAAATATTGGACCGTACTGTCTCATCCACAATTTTTTCAGAACGTTTTAAACCGAAACATTCTTTAACGAGCCCTATTTTTTTGCCGCGCAGATCAGTCTTTAGATTGTTGGCAAAATCAAATGTCTGCTGCATTTCATTTTGGCGGCTGTCTAAGCCATCTGGCCCAGCTAGAGCATCCATCGCTAAAATAATATTGTCCATCGTTTGTGCCATTGGGCCTACATAATCGAGCAGTTGATCGACTGAGCCGATCCCTGTATACGGGATCACGCCGCGTGAGGGTTTAAACCCATAGATGCCACACCATGAAGCTGGGATCCGGATCGAGCCAGTCTGGTCACACCCCAAGGCAAGATCAACTTCTCTACTAGCAACTAAAGCTGCCGAACCACTTGACGATCCGCCAGCAGAATATCCAGGCAAACGGGGATTTTGTACTAAGCCGGTGTCGGCTGAAAAACTGCTGCCGGCTACAAACAAGTTTTCACTGACTGCCTTGCCGGTGATTTCTGCACCAGCCGCCAGCAAACGACTGATCACAGTCGCATCTGTATGGGGGCGATAACCATTCAGCAGCTTAGTGCCGATCTGCATTGGTACATCTGCGATCGTAATGTTATCTTTCACAGCCACTTTTTTCCCTAGCAAGGGACCGCTGGCAGCATGTTCGATTTTAGTCTTAACAAACCACGCATTATATTTGTCATCCGTAAACGGACGCTCCTTATAGGTTCGTTTGTAAGGAGATTTGTCCGTGAGGACCGGCGAGTATTTCATAACATCGCGAAAAGTCGCCAAAAAGTCTGCATCCAGCATTTGCCAGTAATTGTCCTTTTGCTCTTGCGATAATTCAACATCTTTGATCTGCTTAAAAAATTCCTTTTTATTAAAACCCATCCTCTTGCCTCCGCCTTGTTAGTAGTCGAGCTCCCAAATTCAGACAACTTCGCTTATCCAACTCGGATCTCACAGTGCACAGAACACACTATAAGTTCCGAGCCCGATAATGCTCGCTGTCTCCCGAATTTCTCCACTCTGTTTTTCTAGTCGAGCTACGTGAATCAAAAGTCTGCGCCTATCCAACTTTGACAACAAGTCGCAAAAAGCACGGCTTATTGTTAAAGTCCGATAGTGCTCAACTTTTAAGCGATTCACTTCGCTCTGTTGTTTAACTTATTATAGCAAACTAGATTGACAAATTCTGCGGTAAGTCGTCCCCACTTGTTATCGTTCTCAATCTTTTTACCAACCTATTCTATAATTGTTTAACAAGTTTTAAGTGCAGTGGCTGTTTTGTCCAACAAAAAGGACAAATAAAAAAACCGCCCCACTATAACTTCGGCATGGTTATAGGGCGACTATTCAATAGTAGTTTGTAATTATGCTACCAACGAAGCGGCTTGTGAGAAGAACTATGCTAGTACATAACTCCCCTTTTCTTTACGATTAAAGTATAACATGCTTTACATCAGCTATCATCTTATACAAACGGCGTCTTCTAGCGCTGGTTTAAACATCAGACATCAACATCTTGTTGTCCTTTTTAAGTTATCGCGCGTTACACTCCAAGATAAGATAAAGCGGCTGTCCCGACCGCCTCACCAGCAACCAATAAGCAATCTTCACTCATTAAGAAATCCGGGCTGTGGTGGGGATGGTCGTGACCATCTGCAGTTTGACAACCGACATAAAAGAAGCAACTTGGGGTGTCTTGGGCAAAATAGGCAAAATCTTCCGAAGGATCTTGAGGTCCACAATCAAAGACCTGTTTGATTTCAGGCAAGTTTGCATCTTGAATACTTTTGACCGTTTCTTTAGTTAATTGTGGGTCGTTATACAAAACTGGATAGTTATCCTCATAATCAATGACTGCTTTAACACCGAACATGGCTTCAACACCATGAGCAATTTTTTCGATTTGTTCACGCACTATTTGACGCGTATCTTCCTTCATTACACGCACATCACCCTTAAGTGTGACACTTTGTTTAATGGCGTTGTATGAGCCGGCTCCATTAAAAGAACCAATAGTCACACTAGCTGTGTCAAAAGGATCGATACGACGAGAAACAACTGTCTGTACAGCTGTGACAAAATATGCCCCAGCTACTATTGCATCATTAGAAAGTTGCGGCATTGAAGCATGACCACCTTTGCCATTGAAAGTGATAGTAAAATTACTACGTCCCGTTTGGGTTTCATTCAAATGATAGCCAATCGAACAATTGGGCATACTGCTCATCACATGTAACCCTAAAACATTATCTATGCCCCTTAAAACACCGTCAGCGAACATACTTTTAGCACCACCAGGAGAAACTTCTTCAGCTGGTTAATGAATAATACGAATGCTGCCCTTTAAGTGATCTTTTAATTCAATTAATATCTTCGCTAAAACCATCATATAAGCCGTGTGTCCATCATGTCCACATGCATGCATGACTCCCTTATTTTGGGATTTAAACTCAAGGTCATTTTCTTCTTGAATTGCTAAAGCATCAAAATCGGCTCGTAAAGCAAGCCCTTTACCTAGGTGACCACTTTCAATATCTACCGCAAAGCCATACCCATCTCCAAAACCAGTAATTTTACAATCTAAATCATGATAAAAATCCTTAATATATTTAGCTGTTTCTTTTTCATGAAATGATACTTCCGGATGTGCATGCAAACGGCGACGTATCTTTATCATTTCCGGTTGTGCATCCCACAATTTTTCCATCAATTTATCGTGTAAATTCATTTTAAAGATTTCCCTTCCTTTTTATTCTATTCTTACTAATAATATGACGACACTTTTTAAAAAGTGACTCTGCAATAGCAAAACCAAGGTCCAAAGCCAATGCAACGGTTAAAGTCTTGATCAAGTTGTGTCCAGCAGCATTATAATATCCCAAAGTAAAATCTTTAAGGCTGGCATAAATAACTACCCCAGGCACAAGTGAAACTAGGCATGGGATGTAAATTAAATTCACTGGAACCTTAATAAAAACAGCATTGATGTTGCCCAATAAGCCGATAATTAAAGCAGCCAAAAGATTTGGCAAGATAATACTAGTAGTTAGCGGTTCGGTCAATAAGTAAACGGTCCAGCCAAATGCTCCTGTAATGCCCGCAGGTATCAGAACACGACGAGGCACGTTAGTAATTACACCGAAACCCAATGTTGACAAGAAGCTAAAAATAAATCCTAAAACAAGTTCCATTTACAAAACTCCAATCAACAAATTTGCTAAAAAGGTCCCTACGATCGCCCCAATACCGATCGACCCGGCTATCATCAAAGCATCCATCCCCCGAACAAGACCAGAAATAATATCTCGCTCAATGATCTCCCGCAAAGAATTAGTTAGTGGAACACCAGGGACTAGGGGCATTAAAGCACTAATAACAATATTACTTGAACTGTCAGCGATTCCTGCTTGTTTAAGACTTGTAGCTATCAAACTGATCACCAAACCACCGGTAATAGCCCCCAAAAAAGGAGTAGCAGAATGTCGACCAGCCAATTGAGACGCTAAATAACCTAAAATGCCTATAAAAAAAGCAAATAGCAGATCTTTCCAAGATGCCTTGAATAAAAGCATCGGAGCGACAGAAACTAAACCAGCACTAAGGATCTTTTGCGGCCAGGAAAAATCAATTACTTGATGATCAATTGCTTCTACTCTGCTTTGAAGTTGGTCGAACTCGATCTTATGACTAGAAAATTCTCGTGATAAGGTATTGATCTCATCAACTTTTTGTAAATTAAAAGAACTAACTCGTGGTTTTTCCAAATGTGTAAGAGAACCAGCAGCGTTTTTGACATTCACAAAAATTGCAGTCATCGTGGCGTGACATTTAAGTTGGATTCCCGCAGCCCTGCCAATATATTCAACTGTGCTTTCAACTCGTGTGGTTTCTGCCCCATTCTCAAGTAAAATTTTTGCGATCTTACCACAAACTTCGATAATATCGTTGGTATTTTTTTGAGCCACAGTTCCACCTCCTAAATTAATGTATTAATAATGAGGTATAATACTTTCCTTTCAATAAACCCGAAATCTCTGTGTACCAGGACCAGCACTCACAAATAAATGCTCTTTTTATTGAAAAAAATTGACAAAATATTTTTTTCGATCAGATAAATAACGTTCTTGTTCGATTGAATTTGACAGATCATTACGATACTTCCACTGATTTTTGAGAACTGTCTTGCTCTTCAAACTTTCATTTCTATATTGTTCTAAGCATTAAAATTTGTCAACTTATTGGCTAAGCATGCTCAAATATCTTTAATTGACCATTTATTCCATTAGATATTTTTCGTGTCAAAATCTATTTCCAACAATTTTTCCGTTTCTTATTCTTAGCACAGTCAAAGGGATACAAAAATAATTGCCTAGATCAATAAAAGCTCACTCTACCCATATAAATAAATAAAAGCCCGACCTATTTGTTTTGGGCGGGCTCTTGTATTGTTGCTTATTTATTTCGTGTCACAAATTCACTCTTAATGCTATAAAAAGATAGAGTAATTCACAATCATCTCTCTAAAAACAGTCCTCTTAAATCCACGAGCTGTGGAGTACATCAGACTATAAAAGACTGGCACAACTTTTATTATATTCGACAACTTATTTTTCCAAGTGTTTCTAGTTTTGACCCAGTTTCATAAATATTATTAATTACCTGAAGTTGTTCCATTTCCATTGACATCTTTAATAATCGTTGTTCCATTTGCTGTAGAAGGATCATAACTGCTTTCCCCATTACCATCAGTTGTCCTGTCGTTTGTGCTTCCATTTGAATTCTTTTCTCGATCAGCATTTGCTGAATTTCCACCATTACTTCTTGGACTATAATTCTGCGATGGTTGGCTGTATGACTGACTGCCCCAGTTATAGTTGCTGCCCTGGTATGAGCTGTGGCCACCATTCCCGTTGCTCTGACTCTGACTAGAAGCTGCTGTGCTGGAACTGTCGCCATCACTTTGGCTCTCCTGGGACGAACTAGCTGCTTGGTCTGGTGCTTCGTTGTACTGATCATCTGTGCTTTCAGTCTCAGTCTGTAATATCCTAACTCTCTCATTGTACTTCTTGACCAAATCATTGATCTGCTTGGTATAATCTTTGACGTTAGCCTGACTATAGACTATTTCCTTATTATCTCGTACAAACTTAAGCTGCTCTTTTAACGCTGCACTCTTGTCTTGTAATCCATCAATATCAGTAGCTGACTGGATATCAGTGATCGTGTTCGCCTTGATAACTTCATTGGTTTTATTTAGAAAATAAACTTTACCGGAATGAATAGCGTCCTGATAAGCATTGGTCAACTTAAGATATGGAGAACTCTTTTTTTGGTATTTCTGATACTCTTGTTACAGCTGTTTTAAATCAGCCAATTTTTTCTGCTCATCTTTTTCTGCAGCCATCTCTTTTTTTAGCTGATTTACTTTTTTGATCTCATCTTGATGATTATTGGGTGTTTTTGCTTTAACGTGCTGTTTCGTAACTTCATGTTCATGATATGCCCCGGCAACCCCGATACCGCCTGCACATAAAATGATGATCATCACCACGATAGCGATTACTTTATTATTCGTTTTTCGTTTTTCAAACGAACTTTTACTAGCCATTTATTATTTCCTCATAAAAGCTATTTATATAATAATTATAGCTATAATAGTATTATAAAGCACTAAATTTCTTGTTTACGCTAAGTCTTATCAACTGGCTGACCGAAAATTTCACGCGGCTCATGTAAAGAGAAATAAGCAACACTAACAACATTGCTAACTAGTTGGCGCATAAAAAGGTACAGGCAAAGTCATACGCTTTTTTAGCGCTGCTTGCCTGCACCTTTTAAAACCAACATTTGTAAATACTGGCCTTTCATTAAAATAACTGACTATCCTATTCAACTGCTTTTAATTCAAAAACAGCACTGTCAAAATCACCATCGTTTTGCGTCAGTGGGTAGATCCCGATTTGCATCAACTCACTGCCGTAAGCCGTATATTCACCATTGACGCTATACTTTTGGCTGGGGTTTAAACCGACAAAATTCAGCATGTGCAATGGCGATGAAGCCTCTGAAAAGATATTAAAGTACATCGCAACAGCTTCTTTTTTATCATCTGAGACAAACATCCAAGCTGTCCTCGTTGTTTCAAACGGATTTTGCAAACGATAGAGCTTGCCGAACTGGATCAAACGACGGTGAGCCTTATACCACTTGACTTGTAACTTAACTTCTTGTCTTTCGTTTTCCAACAAGTTCAGTGGATTTAATTCATATCCCAAATTACCACTCGAAGCAACCAGCCCTCTAGTTCTCAACGGGGTCATCCGCCCTGTCTGTTCATTGGGAACTGCTGAAACATGGGCTCCCATCGAAACGACCGGATAAACTAAACTTGTCCCATATTGGATCTTCAATCGTGCTATTGCATCCGTGTTATCAGAAGTCCATGTTTGCGGCATGTAATACAACATTCCGGCATCATAGCGACCGCCGCCTCCCGAACAGCTTTCAAACAAAATATCAGGATAATTGTCCGTCAAACGTTCTAAAAGATCATACAATCCTAAGATATAGCGGTGAGAGACCTCTCCTTGCTCCGAAGCTGAAAGCTTAGCGTCATAAACTTCTGTCATGTTACGGTTCATATCCCATTTGATATAGTCGAGATCGGCATGTTCAATGATATAAGACATCCGCTCGAGTAAATAATCACGGACCTCTGCCCTGCCTAAGTTAAGCACGAACTGACTGCGGTCGATCGAACGTCGCTGCCCTGGGACCTCTAAGACCCAATCAGGATGACTTTGATATAGTTTAGATTTGACAGAGATCATTTCCGGCTCGAACCACAGACCAAATTTCATGTCCAAATTATGACAATAGTCACTCAGCGGCTTGAGACCGTTCGGCAATTTTTTTCGGTCAACGACCCAATCCCCCAGCGAACTGTTAGGAGCATCTCGTTCACCAAACCAGCCGTCATCTAGCACGAACATTTCGATCCCAAGATCATGAGAAGACGCGATAATATCTTGCAGCTTTTTTTCATCAAAGTTAAAGTAGGTGGCTTCCCAGTTGTTCAGCAAGATCGGACGTGTTTGGTGTGAATACTTGCTTTTCATCAAATGATTCAAGAATAACTCATGAAAGCTTTGCGACATCGAATTTAAGCCCTGCTCGCTATGCACTAAAACAGCTTCTGGTGATTGAAATGATTTTTGCGGTTCCAGCCACCATTCAAAGTTTTGATCGTTGATCCCCATTTGAATCCTGACCTGGTTATAACCATCCATTTGAATGATTGATTTATGACTACCGCTATAGACCAGACAAAAGCCAAAAACTTCACCGGAAAATTCCGTGGCATGAGGGTCGATCAGTGCGCAAAATGGATTTTGTGTATGACCTGAAGCCCCCCGCTTGGAGTCTAGGATCTTGATACCCGTGTTCAGCGGTTCGATCGTCACATTTCTTTCTTGGGCATAACGACCATTTAGTTGCAGCAAGTTTAACTCATTGTCAGGCGAGTCCAAACTAAATGAAACCAGGCGTTGAACTTGGACCGGTTGCTGACCCAGATTTTTAACACGAGCACTGCGCGTGATAACCGGCAGATCACGGAAAATCGTGTAGGACAAATAGAGTTCCAACTGAGCATCACTTTCGACTAATTTGACAGTTAGTGTCTGTGCTTCATCTTCTTGGGCAAACGTTGCCGGTAGCCCGGCTAGTTGAGGCTTCCCATCCGAGATCGTATAAGAATCATAGGTAAAATTGACAGTTCGGGAACCATTTGGAAACTGGACAACGATCCCCGGTTCACGGTAATCAGCACCTCCAGCCCCTGGAAATTCTTGCGGTAATGTACTCAAAGAAAAATCTCTTGTTTCTATATCTTCAGGGCTTGGTGCAAAATGCCGCATCAACCGAGGATAGCGACGCAAATTGGAATAATGGTCAACTGCCTTGCCATAATAATGGTGCGCTAAGATATTTTCATCCTCAACGCCCAAGACATAACTAACCTGAGAATTATGCAAATGAAAAGTCAGCGGGTTCGAGCTGACCTCGATCAGTTCCGATTTTGCGGATGGTTTTGTCATAAAAATACCTCCTCGTATTATTAAAACAGAGCGGAGACAAGCTGGGAGAACTCGAGCACTAATGGGCTTGAACATCATGACAAGTGGTTTGTGCTTGTCGTGATGTTTAAGCTAATTAGGCGGAAAGTTCTAGCTTGCCGGAGCTCGACTACTAAAACAGAGCGGAGCAGCTCGCTTAGAAGATGAGCACTAGCGGACTTTAGCGCCATATTGCGCTTTTCGCAATGTGGTGATGAAGTTAGCTAGGCACAATCTTCTGAGCTGCAAAGCTCGACTAAAAAAACAGAGCGGAGAAATTCGGGAGACAACGAGCATTATCGGGCTCGGAACTTATAGTGCGTTCTGTGCACTGTAAGTTCCGAGTTGGATAAGCGGAGTTGTCTGAATTTCGGAGCCCGACTACTAAAACAGGGTGAAGTGAGCCGGGAGAAAGTGAGCACTAATGGACTTAGGCATTATGGCAAGTGCTTTTCTTGTCGTGATGTCTAAGTTAATTAGGCGGAGCTTTCTGGGTCACGTAGCCCGACTAAAAAAACAGGGCGGAGTGAATCGCTTAAAAGTTGAGCATTATCGGACTTCAACAATAAGTCGTGTTTTTTACGACTTGTTGTTGAAGTTGGATAGGCGCAGACTTTTGATTCACGTAGCCCGACTACTAAAACAAAGCCGAGAGAACTCAACTAATATGAATTAACTACCAGTGAAACGACTCTTTTGCCAATTATTTTCAAGGTAACGTTTTAAAATATGGTATAAAGAAAACTGTAAGCGGTCAATAATTAAGCTCATCTACGGCAAGTCAGCATCCGAGTAACACAAATTTGTCATAAACTTGAAATTTTAGAAAATAAGAAAACGCTTTTTCTGAAAACTTATGAAACCATTAGCTAGTTTGCGTGTATATTCACATATTTTGCTTGTTTTTCCACACTAAAAACGATAAAATAATGAAGGTGGATGAATGTCAGTGAGTTCATCAAAAAATATTTTTTCTGGACTAGTGAAATTGTCTGAGGCAGTTTCACATGAAAGAGAGGAGCTTATTAAATGTCTGTTTATATTGAAAAGGTTAAAGCACGCGAAATCTTTGATTCCCGTGGCAACCCGACTGTTGAAGCCGATGTGATCTTGTCAGACGGCACAATGGGTCGCGCTGCTGTTCCATCTGGTGCTTCTACTGGTGAAAGAGAAGCTGTTGAATTACGTGATGGTGGTGACCGTCTTCAAGGTAAAGGTGTTTTGAAGGCTGTTAACAACGTAAATACTGAAATCAATGATGCTTTGCATGGTGTTGACCCATTCAACCAAGCAGCAGTTGACCAAATCATGATCGACCTTGATGGTACTGATAACAAGGGTCGCTTAGGTGCCAACGCTATTTTGGGTGTTTCAATGGCTAACTGTCGTGCAGCAGCTAACTATGAAGGTATTCCTTTGTATCGTTACCTTGGCGGTACACATGCAGAATTACCTCAATCATTCCATAACGTTATCAATGGTGGTAAGCATGCCGATTCAGGTATCGACACACAGGAATTCATGATTTCTCCAGTTAAGAAAGAATCATTCCGTGACGGTATCGAAAAAATCGCTAACGTCTACCACACATTGAAGAGCGTTTTAGCTGAAAAAGGCTACGAAACAGGCTTGGGTGACGAAGGTGGATTTGCTCCACGTTTGGACTCAACTGAAGAAGCAATTGAAATGCTCGTTGCAGCTATCAAACAAGCTGGCTACGAACCAGGCGAAGAAATTGCTATTGCTTTAGATCCTGCTTCATCAGAATTCTACGACCATGACACTGGTAACTACAAATTCGAAGGAACAGAAAAGACTCCTGACGAAATGATCAAGTACTACGAAGGCTTAGTTGAAAAGTACCCGATCATTTCGATCGAAGATCCATTTGGCGAAGACGACTGGGAGAACTACGCTAAGTTCACTGCAGCTGTTGGCGACAAAGTTCAAATCGTTGACGATGACTTAGTTGTTACTAACCCTGCTATCGTTCGTGAAGCTATCAAGAAAGGCTGCGGTAACGCTGTCTTGATCAAGCTTAACCAAATCGGTACAGTTTCAGAAACACTAGAAACAATTCGCATGGCTAAAAAGAACGGCTGGACAGTTATGATGTCACACCGTTCAGGTGAAACTGGCGATACATTCATCGCTGACTTCGCTGTTGCCACAGAATCTGGTGAAATCAAGACTGGTGCTATGGCACGTTCAGAACGTGTTGAAAAGTACAACCAACTTCTCCGTATCGAAGAAGAACTCAAGGGTACAGCACCTGTTGCACGTTTCCCACACAGTGTTGACTTTGACTAAAATTTAACACATCAAAGTGTTTGGCTCAGTTCTCTTAATTGAGAGCTGAGCTTTTTTTGTAACATAGTACATGCTGCAAGATTCATCAACGCAATGTTTCAGGTCGGTTTCACGACTAAATCTGACAAAAAGCTCTATTACCAGGTGAAAAAAACAAAATAGCTGACCAAAAACTGAAATTTTCATAAATTTAGCATGAAAACTTGAACACAATGAAAAAAATAGCTATGATAGTTTTTGTTACTAAACAAATAGCGTACATATTTAACGCGAGAAAGGATCAATTTCTTTTGGATATTATAAAATCAATAATCTTAGGCATCGTTGAAGGGATCACTGAATTTCTTCCGATCAGTTCAACTGGACACCTTGTTTTGGTCGATGAATTCATCAAAATGCAACAGCCTAAACAATTCACCGACATGTTTAACGTTGTGATCCAGTTAGGGGCCATCATGGCTGTGGTCGTCTTGTACTTCCATAAATTAAATCCCCTCTCTCCTAAAAAAACGGGGCGGGAAAAGAAAAGTACCTGGAACCTGTGGTTAAAAGTCATCGTCGCTGTGCTTCCATCTGCGATCATCGGCTTACCTCTTAACGACTGGATGGACGAGCACTTGATGAACTGGGCCGTTGTCTCAGCAACACTGATCATATACGGGATTTTGTTCATTATCGTCGAAAATCGCAACGAAAAGAAAAAGTCTGACCTGCATGCAAGATATTCTGATCTTGACAGCTTGCCTTACAGCATTGCATTGTTTATCGGAATGTTTCAAGTTTTATCTTTGATCCCCGGAACTTCACGCTCCGGTGCGACGATCTTAGGGGCTATCTTAATTGGAGCTTCACGTTATGTCGGGACTGAATTTTCATTTTTCTTAGCGATCCCAACGATGTTTGGGGCCTCGCTGCTAAAAATCGTTAAGTTCTTTGCCAAAGGAGGCTCTCTTGGCGGCGAACAAGGTGTGATCTTGTTAGTTGGCATGGTTGTATCATTTGTCGTTGCCTACATGTCGATCCGCTTCTTGATGAACTACATCAAAAACAACGATTTCAAAGCTTTTGGTTGGTACCGGATCATTCTAGGTGCACTTGTGATCGGAGTTAATTTATTCTTGTTATAAAACACAAAGGGACTTCTTACATTTGCCATGTAGGAAGCCCCTTTTTTAATATCATCGTTTTCTCTGTTCCAATTTCAATAAAGCTTTCTTTCGTTCTATTCCGCCTGCATAGCCAGTCAGTGAACCATCACTGCCGACCACGCGATGACAGGGAATAAAGATGCTCAGCGGATTATGCGCCACTGCTCCGGCGACTGAACGGGCATACTTGCTAGAAACAGCCGGCGTTTTCACCTGGGCAGCTAAATCTTGATAGCTGATCACTTTCCCATATAAGACCTGTTGCAAAGCAGTTAGAACTGACCGCCTAAACTCAGTTACTTGCGGATCCAAGTGAACGAAACCAGCTCCTGGATTTTGCCCGGCAAAATACTGATCAAGCCAAAGCGCTGCCTGTTTCAAAACATGATCTTGCTGGTCGCGCATCTGCGTCTGGCAAAGACCCGCAGCGTAATATTTTTGGTCTTCAAACCAACAGCCAATTAGGCTTTGTCCGTTGCTGGCCAGCAGTAATTTTCCTAACGGTGAATAATAAATTTGTGTGTTGATCGTTGAATTCATCTGACCCCTTCTCACTATTTCAGATACAACTTACCCAGCTTTTCTAAATCTTGATCCGATAGTTTCATCTTATCTTGCAGATAATTTTGGACAGAACCTGAGATCGCATTGGCAGTATGGTACAAAGTTTCAAAGTTCTCGCTGGCAACAGCCAAGTTAGAATTCAACTCATTAGCCAAACTGTCCTGATCATCATCAGTTAAAATACCGTTGATCATCTCAGTCGATGCATTAGAATAATAAAGATTAGTCATCAAATAATCATTCATGATCGCTTCATCTTTGACCTGGAGAGCATTTAAAATCAAAAAGCCGCCGACTCCAGTCCGATCCTTGCCCGCTGCACAATGAAAAACCAAACTTTCATCAGGCTGATCATTTTGCAATAACAGTTGGAAAAGATTGCGATAAACATGTTGCGCATGGGGATCCGCTAACATTTGCGCGTAGGACTCGTCAACAAACGACAAGTTGCCAGTCTTCAACTTCATTGACCCAACGACACCCAAATTTTTAAATAAAGATGAGGCAAATGGATAAACTGATAAATTATAATAATGTGCTCCTTCAGGCATTTTGTCTGGGAAATAAGCAGATTCTGATTCCGAACGCAAATCGACCACGTATTTGAGACCATAATCTTTCAAATAATCCACATCTTCAGGTGCTAGTTCACCGAGGTTCCCACTACGCAAAAGTTTGCGCCATTGAGTCACCTGGCCGTTCTTGGTAGGATATCCGCCCATTTCGCGAAAATCAACACCAAACCTGAGTTTTAACATCCGATCTTTTTCCAAAATCAAGTCACCCCTTCAAGTTCTCTTATAACAAACCCTCTAGCTTTAAAAAAGGACGGGAGTTTAGTTTTCCCGTCCTTACTTTCACCTACTATTTAACCACATGACTAGTCTGCAGTCGAATTGTTTGTTTCTGATTTCTCATCATCATCTGACGTTGATTCTTCTTCCGGCAATTTTTCAACCGTCATCCATTCGATGTAGTTCCGGTTAAATTCTGTTACTTTGATATTCAACTGTCCGATCTCGATCTCACTGCCCAGCTTGATCTTATAATTTTCCAGCAAGTAACCAGCAACTGTCACAGACTCAGATTCCTGGAAATACTTGTCCTTAAAATGAAAATAGCGTTCAAAATCATAGAGAGTAGTTTTGCCAGAAACACTATAGGTCCCATCACCGTTGTCAATAATATCATCTGGTGAAACATCATCGGCCTCATCTTTGACTGTCCCAAACAACTCTTCATAAATATCGCGGTCAGTTACGATCCCGCTGGTACCGCCGTACTCGTCCAAAATGACGACCATGGGGACGTGCTTTTGAATCATTTGCTTCAATAAGTTTTGAATCGGCGTAACTTCCGGAGCAGTACTAATAGTCCGCATTAGTTTTGCAACACGCACAGTTCCATCGACTTGAGCTTGACGAACGATGTCATAGATGTAAACATAGCCCAAGATCTTATCCTTATCATTATTAGCAACGACCGGATAACGACTAAACTTTTGTTCCAAATAAAGCTCAGTAACATCATCGACTGTTTGAGTCACATCGATGACTTCCAAGCTAGTCCGATCGACCATGATGTCTTTAGCGACCTTATCATTAAATTCAAAAGCACGCTCCATATATAAATAATCATTACGATCGATCGACCCGCCAGTCACGGCGTTTTTAGAGATGTTCAAGATCTCGTTTTGCGATAAAACATCTTCATCTTCACCTGCAGGTTTTAATCCGATCAAGCGGACGATCCCGGTGGCAGAAACATTCAGCAACCACACGAACGGGTAAAAGATAATATGAAAATAATGCAAAGGTGTGACGATAAACATCATCATTTTCATGGGCATATCAATACTGATATTTTTCGGCACGATCTCAGTCAAGACCACTTCCAAATAAGTCAACAATACAACACCTAAAATTGCACTGATCGACACAGCGGTCGTGTGACTAAAAGGTAAAACACCAAACAGGTCCAAAAAGATCTTAGTCAACGAATCGGCACCGATCCAACCTAAGATGATCCCTGTCAATGAAACTCCGACCTGTGTAGTTGATAGATATTCATTCATGTTATTTATCATCTGTAAGGATAATTTTAACCTGCGCTGGTTGCCCTTCCCACTTTCAAGAGCACTTTCTACCGCACTCTTACGTAAGGTAACAATGGCAAATTCAGACGCAACGAAAAACGCCGCAAAAAAGAATACGATCAATATGATGAACAAATTTGTGATCGTTTGACCACTTGACATTAAGTCATTCCTCATTTCTAAATTATACTTATATTTATTCTAAATATATCATAGCACCTTTTGCCAAAATTATGTACAAACTTCACTGCAACAGCTGTGCAAAATTAAGTATTGTACCAATGATCATTATTGACTTCTCTTTATAGAAAAACAGGGCGGCTACGATACATCTTAAAATTTTAGCTCATTGCTTTTCCAGCCCACTGTTCAACTGTCTTTCCCAGTCTTTCTTTCAAACGTTTGATAAACTCAACCATAAGTTTCAATTCAACTAGTGATGTCACTTTACCAAAAGTTTGCGCCTGGAAGTTAGCTTTCCTCTCTAGTCGTTGATTTGTCATACTTAGGGCCAGATGACTTCCTTTTTAATTAAAATACAAAAAGCCGCTGCTCTTAGCAACGACTTTCTTTAAGAGACATCCCCCAGCTTTTACTTAGCCGGAAGTACGCCACCTTTATATTGTTTCTTGATCCAGTTCTGTGTTGAATTTGATTGCAAAGCCTTCATTAACTTCTTGATCGCAGGTTTCTTCGTATCGCCTTTGCGGACTGCGACCACATTGACGTAAGGAGAGGACTTCTTTTCCAGTGCGATACTATCTTTTGGCGGATTCAAACCAGCTTGCACGGCATAGTTCGCATTGATCACAGTTGCGGCAGCTTCATTTGATTCATACAATTTAGGCATCAATTTTGCCTCATAAGTATGCTTGAACTTCAAGTTTTTCTTATTAGTTGCAATGTCATCAAATGTCGCTGTTTCAAGGTTGACACCTTTTTTGATTGTGATCAAACCAGCATCTTTAAATATTTGTAAAACACGGCCATAATCAGCTACGTTGCTGGAGACCAGAACTGTTGAATTTTGAGGCAGATCTTTTAAGTTCTTGTATTTCTTAGAATAAACACCGATCGGTTCCAAATGAACACCGCCAGCATTAACTAAACTGCCCTTATTTTTTTTGTTCCAATTATTTAAAAATGGTTTATGTTGGAAGTAGTTAGCATCTAATTCTTTTGAAGCCAGAGCTTTATTAGGCATTACGTAATCATCAAAGACCTTGACCTTCAAATTAATGCCTTCCTTTTTCAGTTGCGGCTTAACATGTTCCAAAATTTTAGCATGCGGATTAGCCGAAGCACCAACAGTGATCGTCGTTGTCTTTTGACTTGAACTGTCCTTTGACCCACAACCGACCAGCAAAAGCACACTGGCTGCTGCAATAGACAATAAACTTACCAAACGTTTCTTTTTCATATTCTTCAACTCCTATTTTTTGTTTTGTTTCTATTGATCAACATTAATTACTAGCGTTTATCGACTTTTTTGGTAACAAGATCTCCCAAATACTGGAACGCAAACACGATTATCACGATTACGACCGTTGCTGCCAACGTAATAGCATTATTGTACGATTGGAAACCATCTGTATAAGCCAACTGTCCTAAACCACCTGCACCGATCGCACCAGCCATCGCCGTATAACCGATCAATGAAATTGCTGTAACAGTGATACCTGAAACTAAAGCCGGCAAACTTTCCGGGATCAAGACTTTCCAGACAACTTGCCAGCTGCTGGCACCCATTGAATATGCTGCCTCGATCACCCCACTATCAACATCATTAAAGGCAATTTGTACTAACCGGGCATAAAACGGTGCGGCCGAGACGACCAGCGATGGGATCGCGGCTTTGGCACCTGTAATCGCCCCAACGATCACCTGAGTGACTGGCAATAACAAGACGATCAAAATGATAAAAGGTATCGAACGAAAGACGTTGACAAAGAATCCGACGATCCAATTTAAGATCTTAACGGCGATATTCTTACTACCATCCGTTTGATATAGCAACAACCCCAACAAGATCCCCAAGAACGCCACGATCACTACCGATAAAACCGTCATCCATAAAGTTTCCCAGGCCGCATTCCACACATTGGGCCAGTTGACGTTATTAAATTGGAAATATGAACTAAGTCCTTGCTCACCCATTATTGATCACCTTCGTTTCTACACGCATTTTGTTCAGGAAGTCCAATGCTCCTTCAATATCTTTAGGTTCTCCTAGTAGTTGAACAAACAACGTACCGATCGCACTCTGCTTGTCACCGATTTGATGAATAGAACCTTCTAAGATACTCATCGTTACATTAGGAAATTCGCGGATCATTTCAGTTACGATCGGCAGTTTGACTTGATCACCATGAAATTTGAGTGAAACGATCTTGCCTTGCGGATATTTTTTGATCAAATCAGCTGTAATTTGCTTGATATCAGGAGTTTGACTTTTATCCACTTCCGAATTAACAAAACGTTTAGTCAATTCTTCTTGTGGATCGGTAAAGACTGTTGAGACTGGCCCTTTTTCGATCAATTTACCATCCTCCATTACCGCAACTGAATCTGCCAAACGGCGAATAACATGCATCTCGTGTGTGATAATGATGATCGTCAAGTTCATTTGCTGGTTGATATGTTCCAGTAAGTCTAACACTTCATCGGTCGTTTGCGGGTCCAAGGCACTTGTCGCTTCGTCAGAGATCAAGATATCTGGATCATTGGCTAGAGCTCTAGCAATACCGACCCGCTGTTTTTGTCCACCAGAAAGCTGTGCTGGATATGAATGGACCCGATCCCCCAAGCCAACTAGGTCTGCCAAATTTTGTGCTTTCTTAACACGCTCAGCTTTAGAGATGCCGCTTAATTCCATCGGAAACATGATGTTTTCCAAAACTGTCCGTGACCAGAGCAAGTTGAAATGCTGAAAGATCATACCGATCTTTTTACGTTGATCACGCAATTTTTCACCACTCAGGGTATCGATCCTAGTACCATCGATCAAAACTTCGCCAGAAGTCGGCATTTCTAGTCCGTTTAACATTCGGACCAAGGTACTTTTACCGGCACCGGAAAAACCGACTATTCCGTAAACTTCACCACTGCTGACTGTCAAATTCACATTCTTAACAGCCTTGACTTCCCCCTCCTTTGTTTGGAAGGTTTTCGAAATGTCTTTTAACTCTATCATTGACCTATCCTGCTTTCTGCTCTATGTCATTAAAAATCTGCTCTGTCAATATTATTTAACCTCTGGAGGTTCGCCTCATCCTGGGTATAAAAAAACGGGTCCCACCCTTTGTCATACAAAGGACGAAAACCCGTGGTACCACCTTAATTGCTATTACTTTTAGATATCATAATAGCCGCTTAGTCTCAAACAAGACCGTGATGGTATCGCAATCGGCGGACCGTCAGCTTGCACTAACGATCAACTTAGAGCTCATCTTCATTTTCTCTTTCCATCCTTCTTTGCAGCCACCGAAGGTCTCTTTAAATGTACTAAGGAAAATTACTCTTCTCTTCAACGTTTTTTCATATTCTTAATGTCTTTGATATTAAGCGTTAAAATGAGCTTTGTCAACTGTTTTTTTATAATTGTATTAGTTATTGATGGCAAACTTCTTACTTAAGCCAAAAACCGAGTCGCCAAAAATATGCTTGGCAACTCAGTTCTGTTAAACTATTTACTTTAATTTGATCTCAGCAACTTGGTCTTTGGCTGCGATTTGTCCTGTCTTATCCAAACTAAAGTCCGCAACCTGATCCATGTTAGTGACTGCGATGATCGTTTCCGTTGATTTGCCTGCGTCTGTAACCGCCTGCCAGTCAACATTTGCCAACAGTTCACCAGCAGTTACCTGTTGACCTGCAGAAACTTTTACGTCAAACGGAGTTCCTTTTAGGTCAACAGTATCGATCCCTAAGTGAATCAAAATTTCCAAACCGCCCGCTGTGGTGATCCCTAGCGCGTGTTTAGTAGGGAAAACTGAACTGATCGTCCCGTTGATCGGTGCATAAATTTCCCCACTCGTTGGTTTTACGATATAACCATCACCCATCGTTTTCTTTGAAAAGACGTCATCTGCCGAAGCAGTAATATCTTTCAACTCACCACTCACTGCTGACTGTAAACTTTCATTTTTGATTTTAGGATCTGCCTGTGGCTGAACTTCTTCATCTGCAACTTTATCTGCTTGTAGTTCTTCAACTGCGACACCTGCACGTTCTGCAGCAGCTTCAGCCTTTTCAACTGCTAACTTATCCTTCGGTATTCCAAAGAAGTAAGTGACAATAAAACCGCCAATATAAGCTGCGATCAAACCTAAAACATAGCCCCACCAGCGACCATGATCGATCAATGGAATCAACGGCAAACCAGATGGTCCGATCGCGATGGCACCGATCTTACCGATAGCGCCGATCACAGCACCACCGATCCCGCCACCGATACATGCGGTAATAAATGGCCGCCCTAATGGCAAAGTTACCGCATAGATCAACGGCTCACCAATACCCAAGATCCCAACTGGCAATGAGCCCTTGATCATGTCAACTAATTTTTGATCGTGACGTAAACGGATCCACAAAGCAATAGCAGCTCCAACTTGTCCGCCACCAGCCATCGCTAAGATCGGCAAAAGCGGAGTATTACCAGTCTGGCTGATCATTTGCACATGGATCGGCGTTAAGATTTGATGCAAGCCTAACATAACCATCGGCAAGAACAAAGCTCCCAAAACGAAACCGGAAAAAGCTCCCCCGACATTTAAGACCCAGTTGATCCCGCCAACTAACCCGTCAGAAACAAAACCGGCTAATGGCATAATGACAAAGATCTCTGCCAATCCTATCAGCAGCAAGCCGGCCATCGGCGTGATAATAATATCGATCGAATCAGGGATCCACTGGTGCATCTTCTTTTCAATCACAGATAACAGCCAAACTGCCAAAATAACACCAATAATACCGCCTTGGTTAGCGGCTAGAGCACTACCGTTAAAAAGGTTTTTGATCGGTGCATCAGGGTCCATCCCTGTCAGTAAGACAACTGCACCGGTAACCCCGCCAAGTGTTGGTGTGGCACCCCAGACTCGTGCAGCATTGATCCCGGTATAAATTGGCAAGTATGTAAACATACCGTTTTTAATAATATTAAGAACTAGTGCAACTTGAGTCCAACCTTCACCCGTCAGCGTTTTAGAGGTGATCAAGTTAGAAATAATGGCTGCAATACCAGCAATCAAACCAGAACCAACAAAGGCTGGGATCATCGGAACGAAGATATTAGCAATATCTTTCAATAATGACTTAAACGGTGATTTCTTCTGTTTTTCCTTCGTTTCAGCTTTTACTTCTTCAGCACGTTGCGCAGCACGAGCTTTGTTGCTTTCAACTTTTTCACCCGATTTATTACCAGAATAAGCTTCCATCGCAGCATCGACTTTGTTAACTTTACCAGGTCCAACAACGACCTGTAACTGCTCATCATTAACAACACCCAATACCCCCGGGAGTTCCTTTAGTTTAGCTTCATCGATCTTGTCATGGTCAAAGACCTCGATCCGGATCCGGGTCATACAATTTTCAAATGATTCTACGTTGTCCACGCCGCCGGAATACTTGTAAATTTTTTCCGCGACTTCTTTAGCATTAAATTCATCTGCCATAATAAAACAGCCCCCTTTTTATTCGCCTTCAATACTTTTTTTAACAAAACCATCTGCAGCAGCTAGTCTTTGTTCTGCTTGCTCTTTATTCGTACCCGTTTTTGCCATCACGATCGCCGTTTTGACACTCAGGTTTGCTTCGTCCAAATAATGCTCGGCCTCTGCATAGCTGACACCAGTGGCCTGCATGACGATCTGCTTGGCACGCTCAACCAGCTTTTCATTAGTTGCTTTAACATCGACCATCAAATTATTGTAAACTTTACCGATCCCGATCATCGACAAAGTAGACAACATATTCAAGATCAGCTTTTGCGCTGTCCCTGACTTCAAACGGGTCGACCCTGTCAAAAATTCTGGTCCGCAATCAACTTCGATCGTAGTTTTCGCGTACTTAGAGATCGCGGCATTCGGATTACATGCCAGTGAGATCGTAGCGGCCCCGACACTTGCCGCGTACTTCAAACCGCTGATCACATATGGTGTCCGACCACTTGCCGTGATCCCAACAACTGCATCATTTTCTGTCAAGTTTAATTCCTGCAAGTCTTGCGGCCCCAAGGTCAAGGAATCTTCAGCCCCTTCGACTGCAACTGTCATCGCCTGTGCACCGCCAGCGATCAAGCCGACTACCATTTCCTTTGAAACACCAAAGGTCGGAACACATTCGGCAGCATCTAAAACACCCAAACGTCCGCTAGTACCCGCCCCCATATAAATCAGGCGACCGCCGTGGTTAAACGCTTGAATGATCTGTTTAACTGCTTGTGCGATCTGCGGCAATGCTTTTTCAACACTGGGAGCGACCTTTTGATCTTCTTGATTCATCAATTGGGCAGCTGTTTCTACAGATAATTCATCTAAATTCATCGTAGCGTCATTACGTCGTTCAGTCGTCAAATTACTCAGATCAACTTTCATCTGCATACTCCTTTCCAATTTAAAAGCTTTCTTACTAACCGAATTTTAGCATTTGTAAGCGCATTATTCAAACATTATTCGGTTTTAATAATTTTAATTGTTATAATTATGAAATAAAATTTCTTAAATAGCAATCAAAATAATTTATTTTATGTTAAAAAAAGAGGCTGTCCCGTTAGGACGCCCCATTCAATCATTATTCAAACGTTTGATCAACTCACGCGAGTCTTTCAAACTATTTAAGACTTCGGCATAATACCGCGCAACGTAGCGAAACAACAAAACGTCAGCCACGAAAAATTCAGTGACTAGCGAGGTCGAAGCTCCGGGTCGGATCACTGACTCACCCAAATTTTGCGATTCGAGCAGGTGATCCGCCAACCTGGCTCCGGTAGAGTTAGTATTTGCTGTCACTAAAACGGTCGTAATACTCTTTTCTTTGGCAAATTTCAGCAAAGTCACGACTTCCTTGGTATTGCCGCTGGTCGAAACTACAAGCAAGAGATCTTCAGTACTGCCAGACGCTAAAGTCGTTGCTGCCAAATGAATGTCATTATTGACGACGGCACTAAGGCCCAAGCGGCTTAGTTTTTGGTACATATCTTGCACAACAAGTGAAGATGACACCAGCCCAAAAAGCTGGACTTGATGTGCTTCATGGAGTGCAGTAACAACTGTTTCGATCACTTGATCATCGAGTTTTTTAGTCGTGACTTTCAACGCATTTTCAAAATGCAGCTGTAGTTTACCGCTGATTTCGCTCGCACTTTCCCCAGGTTTGATCTCACCATACTCTTGACCCTGAGTCTCCTGAACTGCTGCTGACAAATGCAACTTCAGATCAGAATAACCATCAAGGTCCAAACGGCGGCAAAAACGAACAACTGTCGCTGCACTGATTTGACAGCGTTGTGCCAGGCTTTGGACGGGTAATTGCATGACTTCAGTTGGTGAGACCAAGATGTAGTCGCATAAAACACGTTCTTTTTTGCTGACCTGATTCCTTACGTTTTGGATCACGACCAAAATATTTTCCATATGACTTTCCCTCGATCATTTATTTTTTACTAGCTGAGTTTTCCTCGATCGTATCCAATAATTCCTGCACTCTAGCCGTAATTTTTTCGCCGAACTCTTCAGGTGCTTGTCCCAGTTCAGTGACCGAACAGATCTGGTCGATCCGCAAGCCGGATGCATTTATGGCTGGAGCTTTAACAATCAAATTAACGACAGCTGGCACTTCATCTTCTTGCTGGTCGAAAAAGTTATCGACCTGCTTGACATTTTCAAATGGTAAATTGATCACACCACTTTCCAGACTAATAATGATCGGTTCTCCCTTAGTTTTTAACAACAACCGGCTTTGCACCAATTTGTCATCATTTGTGACCTGCACGAAATTAGTGATCATTTGATCAACTAGCTTAGTCTTTTTTTTAGCGAATTCACTTTTCGTGGCTTCGACTTGTTTGATCTCATAATTTTCATTAGTTATTTCTTCTACAAATTTATTTACTGCGATCTGCATTATTTTATTCCACATCCCCTAAGAATTTCTAGCAAACATTATACTGGCAATTTGAAAAAAAGCAAAGTTCGTTAACTTTTACGTGCGACCACTGAAAAGGTCAACGGTATTTGCGGATAGCCAGCTGGTATTTTCCACTCGTCTTTACTCTCATCATAGGTTAACATTGGCAAAGCCTGCCAATCAGTAACTTGGTGCTCCCCCAACTCTTCGATCGTTAATCCAGCGGCTCGTAAAACAGACACGATCTCATGAAAGTCATGAGCCCAGTTGTAATTACGCGTATGTTTGACCTTAGCATTGTTATTCGCTTTAGTGCTGACAACATATGAGCCATCGTCTTCATAAAATGACTGAGTCCCACTGAAGTAATCTTGCTTGATCTCAAAGCCTTCATTATCCAAGGCAAATAACAATGGGTGATTGTCGCGGATCATAAAAACTCCATTAGGTGCTAACAAGTCAGCAATCGACTGCGCCCAATCTTTCAGATCCGGCAGCCAGGTGATAGTTCCTGCGCTAGTCACAATGACATCGAACTGCCCTAATTTGTCAGGCAACGCTGCCGCAGCATAACGGGCATCACCTTTAACATAATTAATATCCGCCCGGGCTTTGGCAGCTAATTTTCTTGCATAGTCCAACGATTTGGGAGAAAAGTCCAGTCCATGAACAGACTGAGCTCCAAGCCGCCACCAGCTGAGAGTATCATTTCCAATATGACATTGCAGATGTAACAAACGTTCACCAGCTACTGAACCACTCGGCAAAAAAGGCTGCAAGACTGCCAAGTCACGCTTGACAGTTGCCGTGAGCGCATGCGGATCAGCCGCAAACATGTTGAGATCGCCATAGCCGCCGTTTGCATGGATGTCAGCACGGTCATCCCAGTTTGCTAAGTTTTCGTGGACTTCTTTTTTGTTATTGCTCATTCAATTTACTCCAGTCTTTATGTGTGGTTAGCGAATTGTTTTGTCTTATTTATTTTATCACTATTTTTCAGCTGACTGTTAATGTAGCTTAATTTCCAAATCGGCTAATTCTTCGCCTGACTTTTAGCCGATTTTGCCATATTGGCTAATTCTTTGTCTGACTTTTAGCCGATTTTCTCAAATTGGCTAAGACTTTGCTCGACTTCTAGCCGATTTTTTCATATTGGCTAAGACTTTGCTCGACTTTTAGCCGATTTTGCTAAATTGGCTAAGACTTTGCTCGACTTTTAGCCGATTTTTCCAAATTGGCTAAGACTTTGCTCGACTTCTAGCCGATTTTTTCATATTGGCTAATTCTTCGCCTGACTTTTAGCCGATTTTTCCAAATTGGCTAAGACTTTGCTCGACTTCTAGCCGATTTTTTCATATTGGCTAATTCTTTGTCTGACTTTTAGCCGATTTTCTCAAATTGGCTAAGACTTCTCCCAACTTCTAGCCGATAATGCTCGGAAGTTCCCGCTTCACTTGACCTTGTTTAAAAAAAGACCTGATCATTTCGACCAGGTCTTAACACTATTACAAATTAGCATCCATATCAAATGTCAGCTTGGACAATTGCAGTCCTTGTTTGACAAAATTACCAATTTCTTTCATTGTGCGGTCACGCATTTCTGCAACCATTTCGTGGTTTCTAGTAGTCAAGTAAGCTACCAATTCTTGTCCACTCAACTCAGCTGCATTCTTGTCTGTTTCTGCGATCAAACGGTGCTGTTCTTCTTTAGCATCTGTCAAGTAATCACGATTTTCTTGCAAGAAGTTAGAATAATGTGTTTCCGTCAACATTGACAATGTCCGATACATCCAATAAGCATCTTTGATATTGTAATCACAAGACGTCTCACTCCATGATGGGTCAGTATCATTGGCATTGCTGTAAAATGGCACATACGGTGTGAATGTTGGTACACCAAAACAGATCCACATTAAGGCAGCTTGTTGGGCTGGTACGTCATTTCTGATCTGCAAAACATGGGAATTTTGAGTCCGGTTTAATGAGATCGGGCGGAACTTCTTTTTGTCTGCTTCAGAACCATGTCCCAACGGATCATAAGGTGTTTCATTGTAATGAGAACTTAAAACGTCTTCCAGATCCTCCACTGATAATAATCGGTCAGCGTGGCAAATAAACGGCAGGTTGCTACTTTGCGGATCTTGCTCGATCTCCGGATTAAAACAGCGTTGTCCATACCAAACACGCGGTGTGTTGTAGTGGCGGTCTTTTTCATTATCTGTCCCGAAGATCCGCCGAAAGTTAAAATCGTCCTTGGATGGGTTCAAATGATGTTCTGCAACAAACTCCTGCAAACCGTCTGACCACATATAATTGTCTGGATCATTAAAATCAATATGATCTTGAGCAACTTGATTAGCTGCGATAGCATACGCGTCATCTGGAATACGAGTTGCAGCCCAGTGATGACCAGTAACGATTTCCATGTACCATACTTCATTTGCGTCAGATAACAAGATCCCGTTTCCTTCGGGAGAACCGTACTTTTTGATCAAGTTGCCTAAGTACTTCACCCCATGGCGCGCTGAATCAATGAACGGTGCAACCATAGTTTGCAAGGAATCTTCTGCCAAACCATTCTTTACCCAGGGATCATAAGCTAGCGCGCGTTCATTGCCGTAAACTGATTCTGTTGACGACATTGCGACGTTTCTTTCGTTGATCGAAGTTTCGTTGAAGACGCCCCACCTGTCGACTTCAACGTTGGGAGTAAATGTCGTTTTGTAACCTGATTCTGGCAGTGGTGCCTTAAAACCGTTGATATTTGATTCTAGGGTCTCATGCCGGCCAGAAACCGCCTGTTGCATGACAAAACGTTGCGGTGTTAGTGGCAAAAATGTGTCATCGTTACGAGCAATCATCGTCGAACCGTCAATGCTTGCTTTCTTGCCGACCAAGATCGTAGTACATGCGCTCTCATTCATTTAAACCATTCCTTTACTCAAATTATTATTCCGTTTCTATTTTAGCATTTTATGCACATAAATTTGCTGGCCCCGACTAATTCTCATAATTCACCCATTTTCAACTCACGAAAATAGCGTCCTCTCACAAGCTGTAAAGGACCACCCTTTGTTTTACTGTGCTTGATAATCATCCAGAAATTTCAGTTGTCCTTGCAACAAAAGCATTTGGTCTTGACCCTTGGCCGCTTCGAACTGAACTCCGAGCGGCAGTCCTTACTTGGAAACATAGGCCAGCAAACTTAATGCAGGTTCACCAGAAACATTTGCCAGTGGGGTGAACGGCGTCTTTGCTAAACAATGCAGCCAAGCATCATAGATCAAGTGGATCTGTTTTTTATGACTTAATTTTGAGATCTTGTGTAACTTCTTGGTGTATTTTGGCAAGTAAGCTGGATCACTATTCTTGGCTGCCGTTTTAGTCGTGGTTGGAGTCAGATATAAGGGATACTTCTTATGAAAAGCTGTCATTTGCTTGTCAACCAACTTATTTTCCTTGGCAACCTGCTTTTCTAGCGACTGTGGTTGTTTCTTGTCAACCCGATACAAAGCCCAGGTCATCGGTGAAACATCCTTGTATTTCATGTTCTGGCCCGTCTTTTGTCTGATCATTTTATTGGCGTTTGTCCCAGTCGGCGTTGACTCGGTGTAATAGGTCATCATTAACTTTTTACCTTCGACCGGCGCGTCTTTTTTCACCACAGTATAACCTTGAGAGCGCAAAAACTTGACAGTTTGCTTGACCGCTTTGACCACGTCTTTGCTGACATTGGTGCCCACTGGCGACTTAGTCGAGTATGCGATCGGATATTTCTTAAGATTTTTTGGTGGATCCTTAATGAGTTTTTCTCTGTTGTCTTGGTTGATCATCCCGTCAAAATATTTTTGTAAGTCCGCCACATTTTTCGCATTAGCAAAATTGACCGTTGACGGTACAGTGTCATCGCCCACGATCGCCCCTTTGAGTAGGTTTCAAGCCAATTACCCCCGACCATGAAGCAGGAATCCGTAACGAACCGCCGTCATCATTTCCTGTTGTTAAAGGCACAATGCTTTTTGCCAAACTTGCGACCCCGCCGCCAGACGACCCACCAGTATTATATTTAGGATCCCACGGATTATGGGCAGCACCATAAAGCTTTGATTTAGTGACATTAGTCAGTCCCAATTCAGGATAATTTGTTTGACCAATGATCACGAAACCAAGCGAGCGCAAAAGTTTGACATAATCAGAGGTTTGTGTT
This sequence comes from Ligilactobacillus acidipiscis, assembly GCF_900116935.1. Lineage (NCBI taxonomy): Bacteria > Bacillati > Bacillota > Bacilli > Lactobacillales > Lactobacillaceae > Ligilactobacillus > Ligilactobacillus acidipiscis. The sequence goes on along the minus strand of NZ_LT630287.1, from coordinate 587,653 downwards.
GCAGTTTGTCCCCTTAATGGCAGTAACCCACGAGTATTAGACTCGTCTTTAAGTTGCTGACCCAAGCCTTTGATCAAGAGTGGCACCCCATAAAACGGCTGCCCGGTGTCAGACATTATCCTTGCTTCTTTGAGGGCTTTGTCCTCACGCAAAGAAATAACGGCGTTTAAATCTGAATTTTTCTTTTTGATCAACGCCGCGGCATGCTTGACCAATTCCGGACTGGTGACTTTGCCGTCGCGGATCATCTGAGCCAAGTCATTGGCAGAATCCTTTCGCTATTGCTTATCAGAGATCGGCAAGTCATTGATATTAGCTGATGGGACCGGCTTGGCATGTACTTTGTCCCTGCTTTGTCCCACTAAAAAAACACCGCCGAGCAAGACAGCCAGGACTAAGTGATAAGTATGTTTATTTCGTTTGTGAACCACGAAAATTCCTCACTGATCGAATTCATTGAAATACTAGCAGTTCGTTATAATACCCACTAGTACTTCTCGCTAGGAGAGCATAAGCACATTCAATGATCTAGTCAAATATTTTGCGATTCAAGTTAACAAAATAGCTGACCGCTGCGGTTGAAGCGGTGAGAACTTCGTTTGACCTCTAAAAAATCAACCGCAATCAGATAAAACTTCAGCTGACTGCAGCCGCTTGACCGCGACTTGACCGCGATCGGAGCTAACTTCCACTGGCCTCGCACAAAATTTATGACAAAAAAGCCAACTGTCTTGGTAACAAGACACCTGACCTGCAATATTATTTTATTTCTGGATCCGAGCTGCCGCAACATCAAAGGCCTTATCGATCCAGCCAGCATAAAAATCGAACTCATGAGTCACTAACAAGACATTGCCGTCAAATACCTGCAAGGACTCGCGCAAGGCATGCTTCGTTTCGTCATCCAAGTGATTAGTCGGTTCGTCCATGATGATAAAGTTGCTGGGGATCAGCTCCAATGTACACAGCTTGACCTTGGTCTGCTCGCCCCCGCTCAAAAGTTTCATCGGCTTCATAGCGTTTGATGCATTCAAGCCAGCCCGAGCTAATCTTTGACGAATCGTTTTCGGTTCTAATTTTGGAAATTGATTTTGAATCATCTTTAACGGCGACTGACTAGGATCATCCCAAACCAAGTCTTGGTCAAAATAAGCGATCTTAACTGCGTCTACAAATTTGACCGAACCGCCAAACACCGCGATCTTCCCTAAAATCGATTTGATCAAGGTTGACTTTCCGGCCCCGTTGAATCCCTTTAGCACTACCTTTTCTCCGTGCGACATAGAAAAAGTCACTGGCTCCAACAGGGGACTTTGATAGCCGACTGACAAATCTTTAACTGTCAAAACTTCTGAAGACATTAAGTTAACATACGGAAAGTTAAAATGTGCCTGCAAGTTGTCGCTTGGCGGCGTGATCCGCTCCATTTTATCCAAACGTTTCTGCCGTGACTTGGCCATAGTCGAGCGTGTCCCCGCTTTATTTCTTCGAATATAGGCTTCGTCTTTTTCGATCTGCTGGCGCTGCTTTTCATAAGCTTTACGCTGTACTTCTTTTTTTACTTCTTTTTGCTTGACGGCTGATTGGAAACTCCCAGTATATTTGATGATCTTACCAAAAGCAACATCAATGATACAGTTGGTAATCTTTTCCAAAAAATCAAAGTCATGGGAAATAACCATGTAGCAGCCTGCAAATGAATTCAAATAATCCGTCAGCCATTCAATGTGTTCCGTATCCAAATAATTGGTAGGCTCATCCAGCAGCAAAACGTCGGGCTCCTCTAACAAAAGTTTGGCCAAAATTATTTTTGAACGCTGTCCACCCGAGCACTCACTGACCTGCTTGTCGACTCCGATCGCGTCGATCCCTAAACCAGTCATGACCTGAGCGATTTTCGTGTCAACTCCATAAAAATCAGCAGCTTCCAATTTTTCTTGGATCTTACCGGCTTCTTCCAACAATTCATCTTTAGGATCTTGTGCATATTGGGCATAACATTTTGCTTGTTTATCAGCTAATCTAAATAAGTAAGCAAAAGCAGTATGCAAGAACTCCTCGATCGTTTGCCCAGCTCCGGCCTTTACATACTGATCCAAATAGCCGACTGTCGTTTTATTTTGCCATTTAACAGTTCCTTCATCCGGTAATTCAGTCCCAGTTAACAACCTGATCAAGGTGGACTTTCCTGCTCCATTTTGACCAATGACACCCATGTGATCTTCCTTATTTAAACGAAATGATGCATCCTCATATAACTGTTTGTCTGCAAAAGCCATTGATAGATGTTCAACTTCTAAAACACTCATTACTTAATTCTCCTATCTTCTGCGGCTTCAATTATCTGTTTTGTCTTTTGTAAAACTTTTCCAATGATTATCTGTGTAAGAAATATCTTTCTTGGTCAGTCAGGTTTCAAACATTTACCGCAACTATCTCTAGCGAGTATGCACTAAATCAGTGCAAACTGCAAAACATCAAGCTTATTTACCGCTAATTAAAAGCAAAAATAAATCCACATGTGCTCAAATAATGGGCCCATGTGGAGCTATCAATTTGTTCAATTAATTGAAACTAACCCCTTAATTAAGAACGCGGATATTCCGCTCGAGCCGGAAACACCGTGCTGTGATCTCGCATAAGGTCAGCTCCACCAGGCATTAGGCCAAGCAGTGCTGAAATTATTTAGCAGCTTTTTCAGCTTCTTCTTGTTTCTTCAAGAAGTCAAGAACTGCAAGATGTTGTTTGCGACGGTTCTTAACGTTGACGTTATTGACCTTACGACGGTCATTAGCTGTCCCAATATGATCGTTATGTGACATTTCATATTCCTCCCTTCAGATAATCATGCACTGAAGTATTTTACCGAAAATCGGCAACAATTTCAAGTTTTTCTGAAAATATCATGAAATCAGGTTGAATTTTGGGACCAACGTTTGTGTAGCTAATGATTTTCGTTTTTGCGTGATACTTCACTTAATTTAATGATGAAATTAATTTCACCTGTGTTACCAATTACTCGTCCGTTTGCAATTACAGTTAAACTAGCAATATTTTGGGGCTAAAAATAAATTAATTAAAACTTTAGCATTTTTCCAAAGATATCATTTTCATTTTATTCAAATCGTATGGTAGGATAATCTTAAGGACGGTAGTTTCCCGTTTTAAATAACATTCAAGTAAAAATTTATAAGGAGGTCCAGCGATTGAATGCAAACTACTATCAAGATCCCACCCAAGATGTTTTAAAGAAACTGGATGTAACACAGGATGGTTTAACAGAAAGGCAGGCAGAAGACAGACTTCAAAAATACGGTAAAAATGAGCTGGCTGGTGAAAAAAGGACAACAATTCTACAAAAATTCATCAATCAATTTAAAGACCTGATGATCATTATCTTGCTGATCGCGACGTTCATCTCTTTACTGATCGGTGAAGCTTCTGATGCCTTGATCATCTTCTTGGTAGTTGTATTGAATGCTGCTTTCGGTGTCTTTCAGGAATCCAAAGCAGAAAACGCGATCGATGCGTTGCAAGAAATGACGACACCTTATACCAGGATCCGACGTGCTGGTCAGATCCAACAGATCCAAAGCAATAACGTCACACTAGGCGACATTATTTTGCTAGAGGCTGGGGATGTAGTGCCGGCCGATGCCAGGATCATAGAAGCACACAATTTAAAGATCGAAGAGTCTGCATTGACTGGTGAATCAGTTCCGACTGAAAAGAACAGCGAAATCTTGACAGATGAAAAAGCCGGGATCGGTGACCAAGACAACATGGCTTTCATGAATACCAATGTGACTTATGGAACTGCAGAGGCCGTCGTGACGGGGATCGGAATGGAGACTCAGGTCGGACAGATCGCCGGCATGATCTCCGGAGTCGAACAAACAACGACCCCCTTGCAAAAAAATATCAATCACCTCAGCAAGATCTTAAGTATTTTGATCTTGGTCATCGCAGCCGTGATTTTTATCTTTGGTACAGCGACTGGACGTGAAACTCCATTTGATATGCTGCTGACCGCGATCTCATTAGCTGTAGCTGCCATTCCAGAAGGCTTACCGGCAATCGTGACGATCACGTTGGCATTAGGAACACAGACGATGTCTAAAAGAAATGCGCTGGTCCGTAAACTGCCAGCCGTGGAAACTCTAGGCACAACCGAGATCATTGCCTCCGATAAAACTGGGACTTTAACGCAAAATAAAATGACGGTCGAACAGATCTTCACTGATCAGAAACTAATGAAAGTCAGCGACTATGCGTTACCGTTATCGTCACGCATGGCCTCGATCATGTTGCTAGCCAATGATAGCAAGCGGACTAAAGACGGGTTGTTGGGCGATCCAACAGAAACGGCTTTAATTCAGTATTTCATTGATAAAAAAGATGATCCAGCTGAGATCGAACAACAATATAAACGGCTCGATTCCGTGCCATTTGACTCAGACCGCAAACTGATGAGTGCCATCGTAAAAAACAAGGATGGAAAGATCTACTGTTTAACTAAGGGTGCGGTTGATGTCTTATTGAAGCGAACAACAAAGATTGCTGTTGACGGTCAAGTCAGAGACATTACACCCGCAGACCGCCAGAAGATCGAAGACACCAATAGTCGTTTAGCACACCGTGCCTTGCGTGTCTTGGCTTATGCCTACAAACCGGTTGAAAAAGTCGCACAGCAAGCAACATCAGAGGCTTACGAAAACGACCTGATTTTTGTAGGCTTGACTGGAATGATCGACCCTGAACGACCAGAAGTTGAGGATGCTGTCAAAGAAGCTAAGGCAGCTGGGATACGCCCATTGATGATCACGGGTGATCATAAGGAAACAGCCCAAGCAATTGCAGCGCGCCTGGGGATCATTGAAAAAGGCGACGACCAAGGCGTGATCACCGGCAGCGAATTGGACGAATTGTCAGATGAAGAATTACGACAAAATGTTGACAAATATTCCGTTTACGCTCGAGTCTCACCCGAACACAAAGTGCGGATCGTGAAGGCTTGGCAAAGTCATGGTAAGATCGTGGCAATGACAGGTGACGGGGTTAATGACGCCCCTGCATTAAAAACTGCGGATATCGGTGTCGGCATGGGGATCACTGGGACAGAGGTCTCCAAGGGAGCCGCCGATATTGTCTTAGCAGACGATAATTTCGCTACGATCATCACAGCGGTCGAAGAAGGTAGGAAAGTCTTCGCCAATATTCAAAAAGCAGTTCAGTATCTACTGTCAGCTAACTTAGGTGAAGTTTTAACGTTATCTATCATGACATTTGCCAACTGGGACATTTTCTTGCCGGTCCAGATATTGTGGATCAACCTGGTAACTGATACTTTCCCAGCAATCGCACTGGGAGTCGAAGAAGGAGAACCCGATGCGATGGAACACAAACCACGGGGCGAGAAATCGACTTTTCTATCAAACGGCGTTGGTTCAAGCATCATCTATCAGGGGATCTTAGAAAGTTTTCTAACACTGGGAGTTTACTTGCTGGCAATTTTGGATCCAGTCCATCAAAGCTCAGATATGGTGCACGCCGATGCGCTGACGATGTCATTTATCACGTTAGGTATGCTGCAGTTAGGTCATGCATTTAACTGTAAGTCGATCCACCGCTCGATCTTTACGACAAAAACATTTGAGAATCGTTTCTTCAACTGGGCGATCCTTGGTTCTGGAGTGCTCTTAGCAGCCACGATCTTCATTCCTGGTTTCAACAATATTTTCCATGTCACAACACTGAACCTGACACAGTGGGGAATTATTTTTGGAGCGGTGTTCTTAATGATAGTGATCGTAGAAGTGGTTAAATTAGTCCAGAGAAAAACAGTATATAAGAATCTATAAAACAGAGTGAAGAAACCCGGGAAGAAGGTGAGCACTAGCAGGCTTTCATGCTATATTGCGAACTTGGCAATATAGTGTGGAAGTTAGCTAGGCACAACCTTCTGGGTTTCGGAACTCGACTATAAAAACAGAGTGGAACAAGCCGGGAAAACTTGAGCACCAAGGGACTCGGGCATCATGACAAGAAAGGCATTTGTCATAATGCGGAGTTGATTGGGCGGAAAGTTTTGGCTTGTCGCAGCTCAAGTACAAAAAACAGAGCAGAGTGAAACCGAGAGAAAGCGAGCATATCGGAGTCTGGTATTATAACGCGGACTTAGCGTTGTAATGCCAGACTTGGATAAGCGCAACTTTCTATTTCACGGAACTCGACTACAAAAACAGAGCGCAGTCAAGCGGAACTTCTTGTTTGTCGCAGCTCAAGTATAAGCTCATCAAATAGCTCAGCCAAATGTGAGATTCACATCGTGGCTGGGCTATTTTTTAGCATTTTTAATTATTTGCACGAATAAGAGTTTAAGAGTTTGAAAAACAAACTTAATAGCGTAACAAAGAGTTATTGCTCAAGAGAATAATGTCATCTATAATTAAAGATTAGAGCTGAAGGTCAGCCCTATATTAAGGGGTTTACGTTTAAATAAGGGGAAAATATGAAATTTTCAAGGTATACATATTACATAACGGTTATTAGTCTCAGTTTATTAGGCAGTGAACTGGTATTTGCCCAAACCAGCCAAACTAAGGCGCAGGAAGTCGAAACGACACTTAGTTCACAAACTGCACCTCAAAATGTGTCTCTCACTATTTTTATCGATGGACGCCCTAGTCAAAAAATCGTATCAGGGGGTTCCATCCCCGCCAACATCCAGCCGGGACAGATCACGATCGACGTGCCGCAAATGACTGGTTACACAACTTATGTCGACCAACAACAAAAACAGCAAGTAGCACTCAAAGTTAATACAGATGGCTCTATCATTCAACAAGGGCAAGTGGAATATCGCAAAACGATCTCTGATCCTGCCGTCGTGACTAAAGATGCACACATTTCTGTCACTAAAGATGGACAAACGTTTGAGCTTACGATCCCACAAGTTACCGGGATTCCTGGAGGCCCCACTATCGCTATTGCTGCCCCAGAGCTTGACGGTTACCAGTCTAACGTTTCAGGCAGCGGACTAGAATTGCAGCTGACTGAAACAGGAGAATGGGAACTGGTTACTTCCGCGGTCACTTACACACGACCAACGGTGACTGAAGATGCCAAGCTAACTGTTTTAGTCGATGGAAAAACGCGAGAAATCACTCTGCCGCAGGTCACTGCGATTCTAGGGGGCCCATCGATCACTGTCCCAGCACTTGAGCTAAAGGGTTATAAGTGCAACTTAGCTAAATGGCAGCTCAGTTTGACAACTGACGGCACGTGGATCAGTGACCAGCAGATCAGCTACACGAAAGAAGAGCTCCCAAGTGCAGTTGCAGAAACGACCTTACCAGTTGTTAAACCTGCTGCTGACAAAAAAATGCCAACTCCTAAAGAAGTTGCACAGCAAACCAAAGATCAGAACCTACAATTGTCAGAAAAAAGCCAGCAAAGACAGCAGTTAGTCCCAAACTCATTGCAACCCCAACTTCTGCCGCCAACCAAGAAAAATGCAAGGTCTCTCGAACAACAAACAGCGCAACTTAAGCAACCGGCTGCGCCAAAAAAGAATACTCCCCAAAGCACTAATAATTTAACTACAATTGCTGGAGTAATAGCCGCCGTGATCGCAATCATCAGCCTCGGTTTTTACAAACTGCATTAAAAGTTGAAAAATAGTCCAGTAAGCGACTTAATTTGTCACTTACTGGACTTATTTTAGTGTACGAAATAAGTTAATATTTTCTAATTAACAGCTGCATAATCTTCGAGTTCTTGTATATACAAAGCTTTTTTCTCTTCACTGATCCACGAAGTTTCAAATGAGTTGCGGGCCAACTTTACGACTTGATCTTTAGTTAAGTTATAACGTTCAGCGATTGCATAGTAGTTATCTCCAATGTAGCCGCCAAAATAAGCAGGGTCATCTGAGTGGATCGAAACTTTTACATCTTGTCTCAACAATTCAAGAACCTCTTTACCCTTCATTTCTGGCGAAACATAGCCATTTGAAAGTGGACAAGAAGTCAAACCGATCTTATTTTTAGCCGCAAATTGAACTAAATCAATATCTTCAACGATATTAGTTCCATGATCTAGGCGCTCAACTCCCATGATTTCCAATGCTTGACGAATATGCTCAATAGAATCTTTCTGATCAATGTCACAGTGAGCCGTCAAATGTAAACCTTCTGCAGCCGCATCTTCAAACTGGCAGGCAAATTTCAGAGGAGGATTATTGTGTTCATCAGAATCCAAGCCGATCCCGATAAATTTATCTTTATATGGCAAAGCCTCCAACAAAGTCTTTCGCGCCGATTCTTTCGAAAAATCACGTAAAAAACACATTATCAACGCGGCATCCACATTAAGGGCACGTGCATCAACAACAGCCCGATAAAGTCCATTGATCACTGTTTCAAATGCCACTCCCCTGCTAGTATGTGCTTGCGGATCAAAGAAAATTTCAACATGCCGGACATTATTTGCGGCTGCCCGTTGTAAATATTCAAAAGCTAATTCATAAAAGTCCTCTTCTTTTTGCAAAACTTCCATCGCCGGATAATAAACCGCCAAAAAAGAAGCTAAGTCATCATATTCGTACGTCTTTTGTACTTCCTTAATTGTTGTCTGTCCAATATCGACATGATTTCTTTTAGCAAGTTTCAATTTCAGCTCTGGCTCAAGCGTCCCCTCAATATGTAAATGTAGTTCGGCTTTTGGTAAATTAGCAGTGAATTCTTTGGTAACTTTTGTTGGCAAATTAGCCCCTCCTATGCTGTGTTATTCAAATATAAAACACTTCGAAGTATACCATGTATAAATTTCAAATCAATAGCAATACACGAATATTTACATTATTTTATGATTTAATGTATGCAAAAATCCAAGTGTGTCAGAAAATTTTCATACATTCTTACCGCTCACATCGTTCCCTGATTTACCTGATGGCGGTAATGTTAACTATCAAAACTTAGCCTATTTTGGGCTAGTCCTGGCTTTAACTGCAGCACGCAAGAACTAAATAATATTAATTTACCTGAATTATTCATACTTTTCGTTGCAGTTAAAACTTTGTGCAAAGTTACTTTAGTGTGTAAAAAAAGCAGCTTTTTGTTAGTTTTGTTGTCGGACTGTTTAAAAAAGGACAGACTTCACCCTTTCCCTAAGAAAAACATTTTTTTTTTGTGAGTTCACAGCGGATATATTTTTAGATTTTGAATCTTGAACAGTGTCTGCCAAAATAATTTATCGAACACATTGGTCTGAGATAAATGGACCCAGACTTGACGCGCATGGTGCGTGACCTTAGCTGCCACATGGAGTAATTTAAAACGGATCGTCCCGACCTGAGCGTGTTTAAGCTTTGTTGGTAAAACTAAGTTCTTCATGGCTTGCAGTATATTATAAGCGACCCCAGCTACCAGCATCCGGAACTCATTGGCCTCAAAACTAGAACTGTCCGTTTTATCAAAGTGAAAGCCACGTTTAACTTCTTTGATCAAGTCTTCCATGGAACCGCGTTGGTGATAGAGGGCAAAGACTTGTGGACCGCTTAATTCTTCCAAGTTGGTCACGATAAACTCATGGTCAAACAGAAAGTTGCCCGCCGGCCGCGTTGATTTAATAATCACACGATAAGGTCGTGACCAACTTTGAGGACAATAGTCTCGCAGGACATGCCATTGGACTTCAGCTTCGGTGAAGTCCTGGTCACCCACTTGGATCAGGTTTTCAGCCCGACTTTGGAGCTGGTAGTTCGCTTTTAAACGAATCACGAACTTAGCCTGCTTTTTATCACACGCATGGTAGATCCCTGGAGCTGCGAAACCAGAATCTCCCCGCACTAAGACATCCAGGGAAGATCCGTCATAGGCCCGTAAGCTCCGTAATAAAAATTTAGTCGCACCTTGGGAAGTATAGCGATTGCCGGGGCGTAATTGAGCATTCAACAAGCAGCCCGATAAAGCATCAAAGGCTAGTAAAGGATGATAACCGTTGGTCTGGTAGTGACCGTTATAAGCACTCTTTTCTTGGTCACCAAACGTATCGGCATGTGTCGAATCTAGATCAAGGATCAGCTGATGTTGATTTAGCTGCCCAAGAACAAAGTGAGCTACCGAGCCGAGCAATGATTTGACTGAAAAGAGCCCAGACGCTGAAATGTGATTGATAAAGCGTGAAAGTGTCGGCTGGGAAGCGACCGCTTGAGACAAGACCAGCTTAAAATCAACGGCGTGTGACAAGGTATTAGCCGACTGATCTTGGCAGTATCCTGCCAGCAATTGCAACAGCAACTGCTTAAATAAATTGTTCAAGGGAAAGGTACAATATTTACGGTCATCTTTAAAATGCAAGTTATCTTCTAAGAGCTGGTCAAAGTGAATTTGGTGCAGAAATTCAGCAATTAATAAAGTTCCGGCATCGTTCGCTAACTCACCACCGTCATTAGAAATGTTGATCTGGTCATTGAATAAAAGTTTTTCATGATGTAAAGTTGACATAAGGAGCACTCCTGTTCTTTGTGGTTTTCAACGACTTAACAATAGCACAGGATGTGCTCTTTTTGTACACCCAACAGGTGAAAAACGAAAAAGATGCGAACTAACATGACAACAACAAAAAGTAGTCCTTAAGGGAAAAGTATGAATAATTCAGGATTTAAATGAAACTGGAACAAATTGTTTTTTTTAAGTAGATAAAAAATAACACAAAATTTTTTCGAATTTCGTGTTATTTCTGTATGCGACTGGTTTCATCACAATTTCTTTTTCATTATGCTCTATTCCTAGTCAAATCAAAAAACATTTGGGACTTTGTCAAATAGTGTTGATGGTCCATAGAACTCTATCTTTATGGTAGGGTTCTTTTTTTACTGCCATAGCTAGATTAAAGTGTTTGGGTTGGGAGGCAGGTGCGGGTCCGAAGCGTAGCGAAATGGGCCCGCACCTGCCTCCCACAGTGTTGACCTAAATTTTTTATCTTAGGCATGGATCAATTTGATGCGGATAAAGAAATGCCTTAAGTTACTGAATCCGTAACAGCTACGTTTAAGTTCTTTGATCTTGCGATTGATCCCCTCTAACGGCCCATTAGAGTAGTCATAGAGACAAGCGTTCCTGATCCCTAAGTAGTTCTTTTGAATGGTCCTCATGACGGTATCCATTTCAGTACCATTGGGACGGTAGTTCATAACTAATTGTTGTAAAGTAGCCCGATCGCGGTTGCGAATAAAGGTTAAGATCGTTTGATAGGTCTGATAGTTTTCTGCGAACTGTGGAAAATTCTTGAGTCCCAGATCGACCACATTTTGGGCAGTCGTGTATTCATTTAATCCCCGATAATATTTAACCTGGGAGGTCTCAAGTTGATTTTCAGCTAAGTGGAATAAGCGCCAGTTGCTTTTTAAAACTTTATAGTTGCGGTCGTGGTGGTCGTTGATCCCTTTTAAAACACGCAGCCGTTCATGGTCAAGTGCCCGACCCGCTAACTGAACAATATGGAAACGGTCAAAGACGATCAGGGCGTTAGGAAAAAGACGACGGACGAAAGTCTGATACTGCGCATTCAGATCCATGGTCACCAGTTGAACTTTTTGACGCTCAGAAAGTGTATAAGTATTGGTGAAATACTCGCGGATCGTCTGCGAGAGACGATCTGGCAATAAGGTGACCAAATCATGGGTTTTTGCGTCAATGCAGATAAAAGAAAAGCAGTTCTTAGTTGAACGAAATTCGTCAAAACTGAGAGCTGTCGGCAGCTCTTTGGGCGTTACTAAAGCTCGCTGATCCTTATACAAGATCCGTTGAACCGAGGAAGCTGAGATTCCCACGGTCTGGCTGATCGTTTTGACTGGCAGTGAGTTCTTAGCCAAAGTCGCGATTTCGTGGACTGCTTGGCGGGTGATCGAGTGCCGAGGTGGAGCGAGCTGCGTCTGCGCGCTAAAAGTATGGTGGCAAGTCCGGCACAGATAACGCTGTTTGCGCAAGTTCATGCGGAGCGGTTGTTCACCTAGGCTGGGTAGTCTCATCTTGGTCAGGCGGGTCCCATTCTGAACGATATTCGTGGAACCACAATTAACACAGCGTTCGACGGGGTAAGTCAGCGTAGCTGAAAGCAGTTTTTCGTGAACTCCGGCCTGTGAAAAATCAGTACAAGCTGAAATTTTGATATTTGGGTCTTGGATATTGAGTAAATTTAGGATAGAATCAGTTTGGGACATCATTTATACCTCGCTTTGATTTGGTTTTGTCGCTTTAATCGTAGCATATGAGGACAAATGATGTCCTTTTTTGTACAAAAATAGTGCTGATGAACGCTCATCAACACTAAAAAGTTTAGACCCAAACATTTTTAACTTAACGAATCCCATGGTTTAAGTGCCTTTGAAGGTGAATCGACAACTTTCAGATCATCTGCAGTCAGGTACTTCCGCTCGACAACGACCTCATAGACATACTGGTCGAACCATTCATCTGACATGATGAAGTAACCCTTTTCGCCGACTTTATCGCCCCAGCTGTTTTCTACTTTCCATTTGGTAGGCTGTCCGTCAACCAAGTCGACCCCTGTCAGTGTCATAGCATGGGAACATTCACCCTCACGCGTTGCCAAACGTTGCGCCTTATTGATCGTCAGATCAATGTTAAACAACTCAGCTTTTTGGAAATACTCCGTTGCTAAGATCCCGAGCTGCCGGTCAGAATAATGACCCACATCACAGCCGAACCAGACCGTCTTGCCGTCTTTCAAAGAAGCAATCGCAGCATCTTTTACCGACTTCAAGCCCACGTTTGCCAACTCTACTTGCTTGCCGTCAAAGATATAGTTTTGACTCGGGATGACAAAATTCTGATTTCTTTCATGATCAGGCGCATCAGCTAAAACAACATATTGGTCAAAATCAACTGCCACATACTTTTGGAAAAACTCTTGTGGCGTCAGATCACGGTCGAGATGGTATTTCTTGTTATCATCACGATATTCAAAATCAAAGCTGACTGGCGGTTGACCGAAGGCATAAACCAACATCCGGTAAACCTCAGCAAGTTGTTTTTTCTTTTCCGCACGCAGCTCATCTTCTGTCGCACCTGCTTGGTAATGAGCTCGTAGATCAACAACATCATTTTTCAACTTATAATTTAAGACATCTGAAATTTCTTTTGTTTTTTCACTATTGTAAGTTTCAGGCATGACACTTTGAGGTACTAAGCCATACTTGTTGATCAAAGCAGCTCCGTTAGCCCACTGACCACCATCAGTATCACCCCACTGTAGCATTGCTAGATACTCGCGGTCATCATCCGGCCGATCAATCAGTTCGATTGCAGTTTCCAACATTTTGTTGGCCTTTTCTAACCGATCATAAAAAGAGTTATAATTTTGTGAAAATTGAAAATCTTTCACCTTATATTTCTTGGCAAAATCATGGCGTAAAGTATTGAGAGTGGCAAACAGCCAGCAACGCCCGCTTTGTTTTTGATTGGTAACAGAATCCGTCTCAACTTCAACTGAAAATGTTCGGTTTAAATTTTTTAAAAAAGTATGGTCCGCACTTGACTTGAGCACACCATTTTGTTGTACAGCTCGAGCCAATGCCTTGCTGACGGGGACCTCATCTAAGTCTGTTTTAAATTGTCGTAAATCTTTTTTAGTCAGATCTTTTGTCAAAAAAATCCCTCGTTTCATTTTATTTTTCACATGTTTAAATTCTAGCATCAAATCCAAAATACTTGCAACTATTTTTCTAATTTATTTTTAATTTTCTTAGCTGAACTTCATTTTTTTGCTAGAAATGCACTAAAAAAGCCATACCGCCCACTGCTGTTCAGGGTTAATATGGCTTACAAAACTTAAATATTATCTTTTTTACTAAACAATGTATCAACCGACTGATTATTATAGATCAAAGTTAATGCTTTTGCGAAAATTGGTGCAACCGACAAAACTTTTAACTTGTCAAATTGCTTTTGCTCTGGGATCTGGATCGTATCTGTGACAACTATTTCCTTATATTCAGATTCTTTTAACTCTTCAGAAGCGTTGCCGGATAAAATCGGATGAGTGGCACAAGCATAGATATCACCAGCACCGGCAGCCTTTAAGGCAAGCCCAGCGTCCAAAGCCTTGCCACCGGTATCGATCAGATCATCGATCACGATACATTGGTGATCTGCAACATCACCAATGACCGTCGCATTTTTAGGATCGATCCGTGTATCATCGCGCTTATCCACGATCGCGATCGGAGCTTTCAATAATTCAGCCAAATTACGGGCAGCCTTCACACCATTGTGGTCAGGCGCAACTACAACGACGTCATCGGCGATCCCAGAATCTTTAAAGTATTGAGCTTGCGCATAGATCGCCAGTAAATGATCCACTGGACAATTGAAGAAACCTTGCAACTGACCGGCATGCAAGTCCATCGTGATGACCCGATCAGCACCTGCAAGTTGAATGAAATTAGCGATTAGCTTAGCCGTGATCGGTTCACGAGAGCGGGCCTTACGATCAGCACGGGCATAGCCATAATAAGGGATGACTGCATTAATAGAACCAGCACTGGCACGACGTAAAGCATCCATCATGACCATTAGTTCCATAAAGTTTTCGTTGACTGGTTCTGAAATCGATTGGATCACAAAAACATCATCGCCACGAACACTGTCATCAATATTGACCTGTATTTCACCGTCACTAAAATGTTTGACAGAAGCTTGACATAAAGTAACGCCCATCTGATCAGCAATTTTTTTTGCCAACTCTGGATTCCCATTAAGCGCAAATAATTTAATCCCCGCATTTTCTTGCATTATTAATTGATCCTCCACAACTATTTTGTCAGGCTGAAAATCTACAAAAACCATATACTAATCGTCTACGGCTTTGCAATTAACAGATTTTTCTTGAATGCTTATTTTCATTAAATTTTTCTTTCACAACATATTATAATAAAAAAGAGCGTGAATTTCTATGTTATTGTTCAAAGTGTTGAGATAAATTCACAATTTTATTTTTAATTTCAAGAAAGGGGCCAATTTTGAAAAAAAATTTACACCAACTTTATTTAACTCTGGCTGATTACCTGGGACCACAAAACTGGTGGCCAGCAGATAGCGTTACCGAAATGTTATGCGGCATGATACTAGTCCAAAATACCAACTGGAACTCTGCTGCCCGTTCACTGGAAAACTTACGTCAAGTCACTGCTTTTGACGCTTCCGTGATCCGTCGTTTGCCAAGTGAACAACTGGAACACTTGATCAGGCCAAGTGGCTTTTACCATGCCAAAGTAAAGTATTTGAAAAATATTTTAACCATGTATCAAGATCATTTTCAAGAACTTAGCCGTTTACAAACACCTGCCCTTCGCCATGAATTGCTAAAAATTCCTGGGATCGGTGCTGAAACAGCTGACGTCTTGCTGCTCTATTTGTTTGATCGTTCAGCTTTCGTTGCGGATGCTTATGCCAGAAAATTATTCCGCAAATTGACCGGCCAGAATTTTACTTATGAGCAGCTGAAACTAAAAGTTGAACTGCAGTCAGATTTTTCGCCCATTGAAGCGCAAGAGTTTCATGCTTTGATCGACGAGTACGGCAAACTAAAGGATGATCCGCTCAATTTAGCTGAACGTTTTCGTTTTGAATTGTGAATCGCTTTATGTAACAAATTAGTGTTCCGGCTCAGCCAATTGGAAAAAATCATTGTCTTGGCACCACGCTTTCAGTTGCCGTGATAACTTCAACTGAGATGGAGTGCATGTTCATCGCTTGAACCACGCTGAATTTGCATAAGAACTTTGACCGGCTGCTTCTCTTTTGATTGGAGAATAACTTAATCAGTCAGCCACTTTTTCTTGCAATGCATAAACGTTTTCTTAAATTATCGGCCTTAGTTTGTAAAACAAAATAATTTAATTTACTGCTTAATTCTTTTATACTTAAGCTAATAACGCAAGAACAAACTTGCTTTTCAAAATAAGGGGGATCCTTTAATGACTCAAGAAGTTACAATTGGCAAAAGTGACGTCACTGTTTCTAATGCTCTGGGGTTAGGGACTAACAAGGTCGGCGGGCATAACCTATTCGGCGATCTACAAGACGAAAATGGCTATGCACTGGTCAAAGAAGCACTGAATTCCGGTATTTCTTTGCTGGACACTGCCTTTGCTTATGGAAATGGTCGTTCTGAAGAGATCATCGGGGACGTCATCCAAGACTATGATCGTTCCAAGATAGTGCTCGCTACAAAAGCTGCCCATGATCCAAGCAAAAATGGTGAATTCAACAACACACCTGCGTTTTTGAAAAAATCGGTCGATGATGCTTTAAAACGTTTGAAAACCGACTATCTCGACATCTTCTATATTCACTTTCCGGATAAAGATACTCCAAAGGCTGAGCCTGTCGGCGCTTTAAGTGAACTTAAAACAGCCGGCAAGATCCGTGCGATCGGTGTTTCTAATTTCTCCCCTGACCAGCTCAAGGAAGCTAATGCCGATGGGCTTGTCGATATTGCCGAGGATAATTACAGTTTGGTCCATCGTGGAGCACAACAAACAGAATTTCCTTATCTCAAAGAAAATCAAATTTCATTTGTGCCCTACTTCCCACTGGCTGCCGGCTTGTTAACTGGCAAATATGGTCCTGAAGATAGCAACAAATTTAAACAATTTTCTCAAAAGCAATATCAAACGATCACTTCCGCTTTAGATGAAGTGCGTAATATTGCTAATGGACATGGGGCAACGGTCGCACAAACGATCATCGCTTGGTATTTGAAAGATCCAGACATCAGTGTTGTGATCCCCGGTGCCCGAAACGCTGACCAAGTCAAAAGCAATGTTGCCGCTGTGGACGTTAACTTAAGCCAGAGTGAATTTGACCAGATCGAGCAATTGTTCAGTAGTTTTTAAAACAAATAGTCACGAACTGACCAGCGAAAACTTTGTTGGTCAGTTTTTATTTTGCAAAATTTGCTTGACTTTTTGTGAAATCGGTTTATAGTTTTAAAAGTAAACTATACTTTTATTAAATAAATTGATCCTTTTGGATCTAGGAGATCATGATGAAATCAAGTAAAAAATTTATCCTGTCAATTATCGCACTTTTTGTACTTATAATTTTAGGCGGTTGCGGTACCACAGCTGCCAAGAAAACCACAACATACGCACCCAAAGAACTGACAGTTCAATTTGTGCCTTCACAAAATGCCACGACGATCGAAGCCAAAGCTAAGCCATTAGAAAAGCTTTTGGAAAAAGAACTGCACATCCCGGTCAAAGTCAGCGTTTCAACAGACTATAATACGATCGTAGAAGCGATGGGCTCAAAAAAAGTCGACGTTGGTTTCTTACCGCCTGATGCCTATGTCTTGGCACACCAGCATTATCAGTCTAAAGTCTTACTTTTAGCCCAACGATATGATGTCACAGGTGCCGACGATCATAACAGCAAAAAACTAGTGGACTTTTATCGTTCACAAATTTTGGTACGCAAAGATAGCGGCATCAAAAAATTAGCTGATCTGAAAGATAAGAAAATTGCTGTTCAGGATACCACTTCTACTTCTGGCTGGATCTTTCCAGCCGTCGGAATGTATAAAAACGGGATCGATATTAACAAAAACAACATTACCACTGCTCAGATCAAAGGTCATGATCAAGGGGTCCTTTCCGTCTACAATAAAAATACCGATGCAGCATTTGTGTGGCAAGGAGCACGTAATCTAGTAAAAAGTGACGTACCTAACATCATGAACGAAGTAGTACCAATCTATACCAGCGCTAAGATCCCTAATGACACCATCACGGTGCGCGGTGATATGAATGCCAAATGGCAGAAAAGAATCTCACAGGCCTTTAAAAAAGTCGCACAAACTAAAAAAGGCCACGCGATCGTTGCAGATGTCTACGGTCATGAAGGCTACACTTCTGCTAAAGACAGTGATTTTGATATCGTGCGTGAATATAACAAAACCGTCAAAAAATTAGACGAATAAATATAAAGATGGCAGTTACTATAATTACCTGTGTTGCTCACACTAAGTAATTATAGTAACTGCCATTTTTTTACTCTCGTTATTTACTTTCTGATCTGGCCATCGCCTAAGATCACGTATTTAGTCGTTGTCAGTTCATTTAAGCCCATCGGACCGCGAGCATGAAGTTTTTGCGTTGAAATGCCGATCTCCGCACCAAATCCAAACTCAAACCCATCAGTAAATCTCGTTGAAGCATTAACGTAAACACAAGCAGCATCGATCCGGTCGGTAAAATCACGACTATGCTGATAGTCTTTGGTAATGATCGCTTCGGAATGTTTCGTGTTATGCTGATTGATATGCGCGATCGCTTCGTCCAAGGAATCAACAACTTTGATCGCCATAACATAATCGTTATATTCAATATCCCAATCTGCTTTTGTTGCTGGAACTGCCTGAGCGCCAAGAATCTCACAAGCTCGCTTATCACCGCGCAGTTCAACATTATATTTATGCAAAGCACGCGCAACAAGCGGCAAAAATTGAGAAGCGATCTGACTTGAAACGACTAATTTTTCAGCCGCATTGCAAACAGAGGGGCGCTGGGTCTTAGCATTAACCACAATGTCGCAGGCCATTTGCAGATCAGCTGTTTCATCCACATAAATATGACAGTTTCCGGCGCCTGTTTCGATCACCGGGACCGAAGCATTCTTGACCACCGTTTGAATCAAACCGGCCGAGCCTCGTGGGATCAAAACATCCAGGTAATCCGTTAACTGCATAAATTTCTGCGCTAAATCATGAGAAGTTTCTTGAATGATTTGAACTGCGTCGAGTGGTAATCCTTGTTCTTGTAAAACATTGCGAATAACCTGAGCTAATTTGATATTAGTCTGCAGTGCCTCTTTACCTCCACGCAAAATCACTGCATTCCCTGATTTAAAACACAAAGCTGCGGAATCGACCGTCACATTAGGCCGTGCTTCAAAAATCATCCCGATCACTCCCAGCGGAACACGACGCTGACTGATCTGTAAGCCTGCTTTAGTGGTCCAGCCGCGTTCGATATTGCCAATTGGGTCCGGCAAGCTCGCAACTTGGCGCACTCCTTCAGCCATCGCTAAGATCCGACCTTGATCTAAAGTCAAACGATCAACGAATTTAGATGCCAAACCGGTAGCATGTTCAACGTCATATTGATTAGCTTTAATGATCTCTGTCGTGTTTTTTTCTAATGCAAGAGCGATCTGCTCTAGTACTTCATTTTTTTGAGTGGTCGTCAACTGCGCCAAAGTAAGCGAAGCTTGTCGTGCTTTAGCACCCATCTCTGCCAGTAATTCTGTCATTTAAATTACCTCTTTATCTTCATCTTTTTGCGCGCTAACAAAGAGTGTCCCGATCGGTTCATTATTCATGATCTTAAAAATGATCGACGGGTTAGCACCATTTGCCAAGACCATCATTTTATTATTAGCTAATATACTTTGAGCCGCTTTGAGTTTAGTTACCATGCCGCCAGTTCCTAGTTCAGTCCCTGCTCCGCCGGCTCGACGGACTGAATCTTCGGTGATCTCATGCAAAACATCGATCAATTTCGCATCGGCAAACTTGTGCGGGTTCTTAGTATAAAAACCGTCAATATCCGAAAGCATCACTAATAGATCAGCGTTCGATCGTGTCGCAACGATTGCGGAGAGCTGATCATTATCGCCAAACCTGGTACGGTGATCTAATTCGTCGACCGCAACCGTATCGTTTTCATTGACGACAGGGATCACGCCCCACTCCAGCAATTGCTCCATCGTGTGATGAACATGTTCGCGACTTTCAGGAAAGTCTAAAACATCGTGAGTCAATAAAATTTGGCTGATTTTCTGCCCGTAAACTGCAAAACGCTGTTGATAGACAGTCATTAATTCACTCTGACCGATCGAAGCCAGTGCCTGTTGTGCCTGAATTTCTCTGGGTCGCTTAGTGAGGCCCAATTGTCCCATGCCAACGCCGATTGCGCCGGACGAAACTAAAATCACTTGTTTACCTTCATTGACCAAGCCCGTTAGTGTATAACTCAACTGGTCGATCGCTTGTAAATTGATCTTACCATTAGGGTGGATCAAGGAACTAGTCCCAATTTTCACTACGAGCCGCTGCACATTTTCCATGTGGCGGATTGACTTCATGTTTATTTCCTCCAATTTTCAAGTAACACCCCCATTCTACAACAAGACAGCTATCTTGACACCGTAATTATTAAACTTTATTAATTTTTCCACTTGTTTTTTCTGATTATCTATGCCAGAATGTTTAAGAGCAAATAACCGGCGTCAGAGAGCGCCATTTGGAGGAATTGAATATGGAACAAGTGCATCGTACTGTCGAAACAACAGCAAAGGGCAGCTTTACTAAGCAGCAAAAATGGGTCACTGCTTCAACCGCAGCGGGTTTTACCCTTGAAAACATGGATATTATGTTTTTGTCATTTTCGCTGGCTTCTATTATTGCAGAGCTTAAGATCTCAAGCGGCCAAGCTGGTTTGATCGGGTCATTAACTAACATTGGAATGTTGGTCGGTGGGGCCTTATTTGGCATTATCGGTGACCGGTATGGTCGTGTGAGAACATTTTCTTACACGGTTTTTATTTTTGCCTTGGCAACAGGAGCAATGTTTTTTGCCAATTCGCTGCCAATGATCTACTTGATGCGCTTTTTAGCCGGGATCGGCGCCGGTGGTGAATATGGCGTCGGAATCGCCTTACTGGCAGAAAATTTCCGTTCTGACCAAATCGGACGAATGTCTTCGATAGCTGCAATCGGTGGTCAAGTCGGAGCAATTTTTGCTGCAGTTATGGCTGCCTTGATCATTCCGCGTTTTGGCTGGAACGCTTTATTCTTATTAGGGATCATCCCGGTAGTCTTGACTTACTTTATTCGCCGCCATGTCACTGAAACACCTGATTTCATCGCAGCGCAAAAGCAGGAAAAAGCTACACATAATAAACCATCTTTCAAGCAATTATTTGATACGCCCCACAAAGCCGTTCAAACTTTAGGTTTAATGATCATGACCATCGTACAGATCGCAGGTTATTTCGGCTTAATGAACTGGCTGCCAGTCATCGTGCAAAAACAACAGGGTTTATCTGTATCGGGTTCATCATTATGGATGGTTTCTACGATTTTGGGCATGAGTTTGGGCATGATAGTCTTTGGACAGTTGATGGACAAATTAGGCCCCCGTGTTTCGTTTGCAATTTTCTTATTGGGGTCGGCATCCGTGATGTTTGCCATCCTCTTTGCCAAAACAAACGCATCAATGCTGCTCATCGGTGCGATCATTGGCTTCTTTTCAAACGGAATGTTCGGCGGTTACGGTGCTGTGATCAGTCGTTTGTATCCCACAGAGATCCGTTCCACCGCGAATAATCTGATCATGAATGTCGGGCGCGCAATTGGCGGTTTCTCATCAGTTGCCATCGGGCTTTTGATGGATCACTTTAACTTAGCTGTTACCATGAGCTTCTTATCCGCTCTATACATTATCAGCTTCTTAGTCATGATTTCATTGCCGGGTTTTCGCCAGCTGACACCAAATCAGAATAACTAAATTAAAATTAAATCTTAAAAAGAACGCTGCACCATAACGTGAAATAAAAGCTCACGTTATGGTGCAGTTTTTAATATCAGAATAACCAACTGAAGAACTTTAAACCAGCTATATTTCTGCGATACTTTTAGCCAGTTTTGTCAAATTGGCTAAGACTTTCCCATATTTCTAGCCGATTTTGACTAATTGGCTAAAACTTCCACATACTTCTAGCCGATTTTGACTAATTGGCTAAAACTTTCCCATACTTCTAACCGATTTTATCAAATTGGCTAAGACTTTCCCATACTTCTAGCCGATTTTATCAAATTGGCTAAGACTTTCCCATACTTCTAGCCGATTTTATCAAATTGGCTAAAACTTTCCCATACTTCTAGCCGATTTTATCAAATTGGCTAAAACTTTCCACAACTTTTAGCCAGCTACTTGTGAAAAGACCATAAAAATAAAACAGATGCCGCAATTATATTTCAAAATATAGTTGCGACACCCGTTTTATTTATTCATTATAGCTAACAACTTCGATCTGCCCGTCAACAAGTCTTAACTTTGTCAAACTGCCATTTGCAGGACGTTCGCTCAGATCATATCGTCCGGCAGCATATCTGTCCATTAAACTCAACAATGTATTACCATGCGAAATGACTAAGACATTATCCCCATCATGAAGGCTCTCATCCGAACTGATCAGAGCAAAGCCTTGGTCAATACGATTCCAATACTCTTCATGATTTTCGGCTAAACCAAATGGATCGGCCTCTTTTAAGAAATCTTTTGCCGTGTCAAACGAATATTTTTCGACAATTTGCGGAAAGTTTTTCAGTCCGTGCGGTCCTGCTGCCAAATACCAAGCTTGATTCATATCCGTGCCTTCGTAATACCCGTAAAATTCTTCCCGGAAATAAGAAACAGGTTTGGGGTCTTTAATGTTCGAAACCTGATTTTCGGCTAAGACAATTTTCGCAGTAGCGATTGCACGGCCCGTATCCGAACAAAATGCTCCAGCAAACGGCACCTCTGCCAACCGTTGCCCGATGTCCTTGGCTCCATCGATCCCCCTTTGTGTCAATGGTGAGTTGCTCCACCCTTGCAACTTATTAAAAATATTATAGTAAGTTTGCCCATGACGTACTAAATATAAATTAAGCACTCTCATTAAAGATCCATCTCCTATTAAACTCTTGCTAACTTCAAGATACCCCTCACAATAACCAGTCTACACATACTTTTATTAAAACTTTTTAACATTAATAGCTTTAACAAAAGAAAAATTATCATCTGTAAAGGTAAATTTTAAAATACAACAGTTATGAAAATCAGTGACACGTTGCCGAATTTCTGTGTAAGAAAGCCATTTCTGCAAAAACATAAAGCATGCTCCACCATGACTGACAGCTATTACACGTTCATGGTCAGGCTTGCTCATGATAGCTGTTAACGTATCATTCATCCTTTTTTGAACCTGCAGATCTGATTCTCCACCAAATTGCAGAAAAAAGTCGCCATAAGAATGCCGTTTTGAATCATCTTTAGGATTAAGTTGTTCGCTTTGGCCTTCAAATACTCCAAAATTCCATTCTTTTAACCCCTTGAGCCTCGTATAAGGTTGAGCAGTTATAAATTCAAGAGTATCACAAGCACGTTCCTGAGTAGACGAGTAGGCATGATCAAACTTTAACCCTTGTTGTTTGAAATAGGCACCTACTTTTTTAGCATCCTCAATACCTTGTTTAGTCAAAGGAGAATCGCTCGCACCTTGGATCCGATGTAATTTGTTGAACAACGTTTGACTATGTCGCATTAAGTAAAGTTCCGACATCAATAGCCCTCCTTTTAGAAAAATAGCAATCATTATTCTTTGAAAATTTCATAATTTTCCGACCTTAAGTGCAAGTCAACTCCTTATACATGAGTTTACCTTTCAACATACACTAATTCGTCTTACTCTTCATAGGTTATGCTGCTAACCAATTGCTCCCAAATTATCTTTAGCTTGTTTAATTTTTTGTAATTGGAACTATTATTCAAAAAGAGGTTCACTTTTGCTTTATTCTGTTCACACGAGCCCCTTAATAGGCACTTAGTAAGAGTATGAATCTGCGTATTATCTTTAGTAACGTTTAAATGCCCAAAATAAAATATAACTTGATTAACTAATGAGATTCTTTTTTTCACGCTATTTTCTTGTTAGTACATTTTTGTTAAAAGTCCGCACGGAATAATTACAACATTTAATTTTTTTAAAATAGCACAAACTCCGTTTTCTTCTGATCAATGCCGCGCCAAATTGTATCATCATCCATCGCGGTCGCCAGAAAGACACTCCTTTGGACTAAAGTTTCATGTTCTTCACTGATTTGATCCTTAGAAAAATTTGCTACTCCAACTGCTTTTATTTTTCCCTCTTCTCATGCATCAGCCATAACATTCATATAATCATTACTTATTTTATATTTTGGTGAAGCATGTGTCTGATAAAAAAACTTCTGTTCGGCTCCTGAACGTTCCGGGCTGCCATCTAAGGCCTTCATTAACGTCTTAGGATCTTTAGGATCTGCTTTCCGTTTGTTGCCCAGAGGTATCATGTTGGCCCGTGCACAATTTTATCGGCAATTATGGCACTTTGACCACTTTACTTAATGACCTTTTCGAGCAATCGAAGTACCATTTCCATAAAATGCCGCAGTATCAAAAAAGTGCTTGTTTTGTTCTAAAGTGACCTCAAAAACTTGCCGTTTTCATGATCACTTCTCTGGTTTGATATTCAATTTAGCGAGCCAATTCTCAGATCTAGAATAGTTAACCCTGATTGCTCCAGCTTTTTAATAAAATGCTCCGTTCACAATGAACAAAGGCATTTTTATTTTCTGTTCATCAAACTAATTTCATAATTTAGTCTTCAGTTGCTACATGTCATTTCAACGTTTATTAAATTGGAGTAAAGCATAGACCAAAAAAAGAACTTGGAGCAAAATGATCCCCCACGAAAAACTATGAGTCATATATTCATAAATAATGCTAAGTAATATTAAAACAGCAATAATAATGGCGAGCCACATTTTTCCCTTCACTTGAACACCGCTCTCTTTTGTAGATACACAAAGTGATTAACAACTATTCCTTACTTCCATTATATAATAATTTTTAAAAAAATCGGTAAGTAATACCATCGAGATCGATCTATTTTTGTAGCAAATTCTGCATTAACATTCGCCCAATATCCTGTTGTAATTTCAAAGCTCTTTGATGTTGCTTTAACCCAGTAAATCTTGTCAAAACAATACAATCGAACCATTTTTGGTTCAATTTCAACCGAGCACAGTCATGTTCAACATTGACTAAGTCTCCTGTCTTGTTAAAGGTATCCCCACTAAATTTCAAATCGTCAGCATAATAAATCAACTTGCCGCGTTCCGTCTGCTCATGTAAAGCATTTTGGCAAAAAAACGTAAATTCGTTATTCTCGCCAAATAACTCTTGCCAAGCAGGCAAAAGCGCTGCTGCCGTTAAAAAATTATCCT
Organism: Ligilactobacillus acidipiscis; assembly: GCF_900116935.1. Lineage (NCBI taxonomy): Bacteria > Bacillati > Bacillota > Bacilli > Lactobacillales > Lactobacillaceae > Ligilactobacillus > Ligilactobacillus acidipiscis. Next base: position 562,534 of record NZ_LT630287.1, on the reverse strand, counting down.
TTCCAGCTACCACTGGGGCAATAAAATTACGCTGTAACTGTAAGCCAGGAAAGTTATCCGTTAACCAGTCACTAACTTTTTTTCTGCCAAAGTGATCCAATAAAATGTTAGCAGCCGTATTATCTGAAGTGCCTAGCATCAATGCTACAATATCACGTAAACTCCACTTTGTTTGTGACAGATAGTGCATGACACCTGCTCCAGCAACTCGCTGTTCAGGCCGCACGGTTAATGTTTTTTTTAAAATATCAGCTTTTTGCTGCCAGATACTCTTCACATAATCAGCGATGCCTACTTTGAGCAAACTCGCTCCGGGAAAAATTTTTTGTTCTTTCAAAGTAAAAGTCTTCCCTGATTCATCTTGGATCACGACTGCTACCTGAATTTTTTCTTCTTGCAGCCGTTCAGTTAATTCCAATGCTAATTTTTCGCTCATTCCTGCCATTTTTAGCTCCTTATTTTTTGCCCTCTGCTCTTGTTTATTGCTCCTTTTTTATTTCTTCCCGCAAATACTTGCCAGTGATCGACTTGGAACTTGTACACAACCGTTCTAACGTTCCAGAAACTAAAACTTGACCACCTTGTTGGCCACCTTTAGGTCCGAGATCAAGACAGTAATCGGCATTCCCTATCATCTGTAAATTATGTTCGATCACGATAATCGTGGCCCCCTGCTTCAATAAACGCTCAAAAACTTCCAGCAAAACTTCAATGTCTTGTGGATGTAACCCGACTGTTGGTTCATCGAAAACAAACAGGGCCCCCGTTTGTTCATGTCCCATTTGTGATGCCAACTTTAACCGTTGCGCTTCACCACCTGAAAGTGCAGGTGTTCCCTCTCCTAAAATCAAATAACCTAAACCGATCTCATTTAATAACTGCAGTGTATGATAGATCGCGGTTTTATCTTTAAATACTGTAAGTGCGTCTTCAATACTCAAGGACAGAATATCAGCAATCGAATATCCATGCCATTTGATCTTTAATGTGTCCTCATTATATCTTTGACCATCACATGTCGGACACGTTTCCTCCATATCTGGCAGGTACTGAATATCTAAATTGATGACACCTGTTCCTTTACAAGTTGGACAAGCTCCCATTTTAACGTTATAGGAGAATCGACTTGCCGTATATTTTTTCTTTTTTGCTGCCAAAGTGGATGCAAATAGCAACCTGATCTGGTCAAATATTCCTGAATAAGTTGCTACTGTTGAACGAACATTTTTACCAACAGGTGTTGAATCAATTGTTTTAACTGTTTTAAGTCCAACATTATCTAGCCGGTCAACATGTTGATGCAACGCATGACCCTTTTGCTGAGCTTCGATTGCTGGGATCAATGAATCCAAAATCAAACTCGTTTTACCTGCACCGGAAAATCCCGAAACGACCGACAAGCGTTTGAGTGGAAAAGTTGCAGTAACATCGTGTAAATTAAACTTATCAGTCACATGTAAACTGACATTGCCTTGCTCAAAAATTTTTTTAGCAGCAGGTAATCTCCGTTGGGTCAGTTTCTTTTGATGTGATAAATATGGTGCGATCAAAGAGCCTTTGGTTTTTATGATTTCTAGTGGACTACCTGCAGCAACGATCTCTCCCCCAACTTTACCTGCACCTGGACCCGTTTCGATGATATAATCACTAGACGCAATAATAGTCGGATCATGTTCAACAACTACCACCGAATTTCCCAGCTGGACTAATCTGTGCATTATATCGATCAACCCCGCCACGTTAGCTGGATGTAAGCCGATCGATGGTTCATCTAACACGTATAAAACACCAGTTGTCTGACTGTGCAAAGTTTTGACTAACTGGATCCGTTGTAATTCACCAGTCGATAAGGAGGCACTCGGACGATTTAAAGACAAATAATTCAAACCTAACTCTAATAAGGGCGTCAGTGACTGAGTCAATTCCTTGATAATTTGCTTTGCCATCGTACGCATGTTTTCCGGCAAGTGGTCACTTAGTTGTCCACTAAAATCAGCCAGCTCCTCTAACGTCAGTTCACTAACTTCAGCAATATTTTTACCATCAAGTAAGCTCGTAAGCAAATGCGGTGCTACCCGTGTTCCATGACAGGTCGGGCATTCGGCAAAACTGTAAAATCGATTTAAACGTGCCAAAGTCCGCTCATTACTTGAATTTTTAGCAGTATCCTCCACGGCCTGATAAGCATTCTCATACAAAGCATGGTCCATGTTAAACACACGCCCCGTAGAAGAAGGAATCGAGATCTGATACTGTTTCTTTTTACCATGTAACACTAATTTTTTTTCATGTTCGGTCAGATCTTGATATGGTACGTCGATTCGAACTCCCATTTGCTCGATCACATAAGGCATAAAGTTTCGCCCTGGCAAATGCCACGAAGCCACAGCCCCGTCTTTAAGCGATTTAGTTGGATCTGCTATCAAAGCTTGCGAATCAACTTGACGAACTTGCCCACTGCCACCACATGTTGGGCAAGCCCCTGTCGAATTGAAGGAAAAATCTTCGGCAGCTGGTACGGTGAATGCGACCCCACAGGTCGGACATGTGATCTTCCCCATTTCAGTACCGGCAACCGCCATTTTACGCGCAACTTCGATGGTTGGTGAAATTTGATGTCCATTAGGACAACGATGTGAAGCCAACCGAGAAAACATCAGACGCACCATATTTAAAATTTCTGTCATTGTCCCCACAGTCGAACGACTGCCAGGCAAACTTGGCCGTTGCCGTAACGCAATGGCCGCTGGTAAATACCTAACGGCAGAGACCTGCGCTGGACTGGCCTGTGTTACTCTACGTCTGGTATAAGTGGACAAAGAGCTTAGATATCTCCGTGAACCCTCAGCGTATAAAACGCCGAGAGCCAATGAAGACTTGCCCGATCCAGACAAACCAGAGATCGCCACTACTTGATGCAAAGGAATGTCAACGTCGATATGTTTTAAATTATGCACATATGCATCTCTAACCTCAATTGTCATAGGGAGCGTACTTTCCAACTTACTCAAAAAAATCATCCTTCTCTTTTAATTACTATACAAAACTCAAACTGCTATTAGTAACGACTAAGTCCATCATAGAACAAGGTCAATTTTAATTAAAAAAATTTGATTCATAGCTTATATCACAGCATATCTAATAACAAAATCGTTCCTAGTCCAGCCACAGCGATCATGACGGTCGTGGTCGTCCATGAAAGAAAAGTTTCCTCCACGGAAAAATTAAAGTATTCTTTGACCATCCAAAAACCAGCATCGGTCACATTATCACCGAAAATACTGCCCACACCGATCGCCAAAACAACTAATACCGGATCAGCACTAGTTTGAACGATTAACGGACCCATCAAGCTGGCAGAAGTCATCGCCGCAACCGTGGAAGACCCCAAGCAAACATGCATTAAAGCCGCTATCAACCACCCAGCAACGATCGGTGAAAAATTGATTCCTTCAAAGAGACTGGAAATATAGGTTGCAACACCTCCTTGTTCCAAAACAGCCTTAAATGCCCCTCCAGCACCAGTCAAAAAAACAACAAGCGCTACCTGTTTGATTCCTTTATTTAAAGAATGCGTAATTTGACTCATTGTCCGTTGTTGCTTTTTACCCATCGTATATATTGCAAATAACAACGACATGAGCATCGCAACATCAGGATCGGCCAAAAAATTAACCAATGAAGTAGCTCTCCAAGATAGATGAGTAAATTGACGAAAAACAGTCAAGAATCCGATAAGTATGACTGGCATCATTGTAGTTAATAGACTGATCGAAAAATGTGGCAAAGTCTGTTGGCAGGGTGATTTTTCGTCAGCGTCAAAACCATTTAATCTGATCTGATAACGATACATTCCTGGGAAAAAATGTTGGAGAACAGTATTCCATAAGGGCCCAGAAATCAATATGGTCGGAATTGCCACTACAATACCGACTAAAATCACATTGCCAACATTCACGCCTACGATTTCTGCTAAAGCCGTAGGAGCTGGGTGTGGTGGTAATAAGCCATGCATCGTGTTTAATGTTGCTCCCATTGGCAGAGCTAATTTAGCCAAGGGAATCTTCAATTCACGGGCGATCTCAAAAATAATTGGGATCAAAACGACTAAACCTACTTCAAAAAAAAGAGCAAAACCGATGATAGCCGAGGCTAAAACGACCGCTAACTGCATTTTAGCCTTGCCGAAACGACCAATCAGTCTATTAGCGATCACGTAACTTCCCCCTGCATCAGCCAGTAATTTACCAATCATTGAACCACAGGCAATGATCAAAGCCAAATCACCCAACTGTTCAGCCATCCCAGAAATAATAACTTGCGGAACATTAGCAAGTGGAATGCCTAAAGCAACACCGACCAGCAGTGAGATCAAAAGCAAAGCACTAAAGGTTTCCAATTTAAACTTAATAATCAAAACTACCAATAATACAACACTTACGCTCACTACCAGTAATGGCATTTTAAACACCCCTTCATAACTATGCATTTATTTAAATTCTACCATAATTTATTAGGATAATGCATTCTCTAACTGCAAACGATATCATTTTTTTGGTAAAATATTCTCCAAAATTGTAAAATAAAAGTATAGTAATCAGGGAGGAAAAATTTGTGCCAAAAATAAAAATTGTCTTTTGTGACGTCGATAATACATTGATCACAAGTAAAAATAAACTCTTACCACAAGTTAGTTCAGCCATCCAAGATTATGTTGTCGCTGGTGGGATCTTCGTCTTAACCTCCGCACGTCCACCAATGGGAATGCAGGCATTAGCACAGCAAATTGGTTGTTCTTCGTTGCAGATCTGCTTAAATGGTGCATTGATCTTGCAAAAATCTCAGAATTCAGTAGAAACTGCTATCTTGTTTGAAAAATCAATTCCTACTGCTATTTTACCCACAATCTTGAAAATCGTATCCCAACAAAACCTGACAGTTAGCGTTAATGTTTTTGCAGGAAAAAAATGGCTGGTCCAACAACATGACTGTTGGGTCAAACAAGAAGAAGAGATCACGGGTGCTTCAGCAACTATTACATCTTTTGATTCACGATTGCGTAACGTGAACCACCCCATACATAAAATTTTATGCATGGGAGAACCCGACCAGATCGATAACTTAGAAACACTATTAGATCGCCGATCTGACTTGTATCTAAGCTATCTCCGTTCAAAGCCAAAATATTTAGAGATCGTTGACCACAGCGTTTCAAAAATGAGGGCGATCGAAACTGTTGCGAACTTTGCTCACATACCGATAGAACAAACAATGGCGATCGGCGATGGCGAAAATGACCTGCCAATGATCAAAGACGCTGGCATTGGGATCGCTGTTGCAAATTCTTTTCCTAAAGTCAAGGCAGCCGCCACACACATTGTCAGCTCAAATGATAATGGTGGAGTCGCTGAAGCAATTCGCAAATATACAGGACTATCTAGGTAATTGGTACATCATTTTACAAAGAATCATTCAAAAGATAGCAGCCAGCAAAGTTTTTTAAAGGCTGCCGAACCTTCTAAAAACAAAAACAGATCAGCAACCACGTTTTGTGGCAAACTGACCCGTTTTTTTCTTGTTATTTGTTTTGAGTAGTCCGACCCATTTTTGGAAAATGCAACTTTTGGTTCAATAAATATCTAACACCAAACGCTACAACACCTAAAATGATATAGACAACTGGATCCAATGTCTGATTGTATTTAACAGGTATCAAAGCAATCAAGCCAAATGCAACCATCCAGATCGCGATCAACTCTAGTGTCACAATGATCCCCCGAGTAACTTTGTGTTTCGATTCTTTGGATTTATTAGGATCCATCATCACATAGAAGAATGCCAAACCAACACCAGCAATAACTGAAGTCCCCAGCAAGGTGATCCATCCGCCATTAACTGCATTCTTACTGTGATCAAAGAATCCAACCAAGGCATACATTAAACAAAACATAATGAACATGATCAAGCCATTATCTAATGCCATCAGCCAAAAGATGTTGCTGGTACTCCGTGCTTCTTTTTTCTGATTATTGCCTTTAATGATCTTTTCAGCATACTCTGTCACGGGCCCATACAACTTAGCAGCTGTGACCCCGCTTTTTTGCTTGTCTAATAACTCGCGGTATGTGTCATTTAAGACTTCTTCTTTTTTCTCCAGATCATAATTATATTCATCCAGATTTTTATTTAAATGAAACATGAAATCTTCGTTTCGTTTTGTTAAGCCGGCAAATTCTCCGTCACGAACTGTAACTTCAACATGCTCTTGGTGTTGAGCCTGTTTTTTTGCAGCCTTTTCATTTTTTTCCCTAACTGTTTCTTCTTTCAAGGAAAGTCCTCCCATTCTCCTAGTCGAGTATTAATTTAAAGACTATATCTATTATAGGCTGGAATAAATTTCCAACCACCAAAATCATTCTCCAGCCTAGATTTCGTCTTTTAATCGAGTAACCTACATCTTGCTGGATGCTTTAAAGCAGTGCATTACACTCTTGGTCGAGCTCTGTAAATCAGTCAACTCCGCTTATCCAGTACCAACAGTACATCGCTGAAAAACACGATATACTGTCCGTACACGATAATGCTCATTGTCTCCCGATTTCCGCCGCTCTGTTTTAGACATTGAATCTAAATTCAATAATGTCTCCATCTTGAACTTCGTATTCCTTGCCTTCTAGGCGAAGCCTGCCTGCCTCCTTGACCGCTTGCATGCTTCCATATTTATCCAAGTCATCAAATGAGACCGTTTCTGCCCGAATGAATCCTCGTTCAAAATCAGAATGGATAACACCAGCAACTTGTGGGGCTTTCATGCCTTTTTTAAACGTCCAGGCTCTTGTTTCTTTACCGCCAGCAGTAAAGAAAGTTGCTAAGCCCAACAATTTATATGAAGCCTTGATCAAACGGTCCAAGCCAGATTCTTCCACGCCTTCCGCTTCTAAAAAGTCTTGGCGGTCATCATCATCTAGTTCAGCAATCTCTTCTTCAGTTTGTGCGCAGACAGCCAAAGCTTCTGACCCCTCACTCGCAGCAAAATCTTGGACTTCTTTGAAGTACTTGCTGGCTTCAGGATCGGCCATGTCTTCTTCAGCAATATTAGCAACATACAAAACTGGTTTAGCAGTCAGTAAGAATAAACCTTTAACGATTTTTTGCTCATCCTCGTTAAATTCCAACGTCCGAACTGATTTACCAGCTTCTAAGACGGGCTTAATTTTTTCTAATACTTTAAATTCTGCAACTGCTTCTTTATCCTTAGTTGTTCGCGCAACTTTTTCTACCTTAGCGTAACGTTTGTTGACAGCCTCTAAGTCGGCAAGGACTAATTCTAAGTTGATCGTGTCAATATCGTCTAATGGTGCGATTTTATTGGAAACATGGGTAACATTGTCATCATCAAAAGCTCTGACAACATGGACAATCGCATCAACTTGACGAATGTTTTCTAAGAATTTATTTCCCAAACCTTCACCCTTACTGGCACCCTTGACGATTCCTGCGATATCAGTAAATTCAAAGGTCGTATGGATAATTTTTTTAGCTGGTTCGATCTCATCGATCCGCTGCAGCCGACTATCTGGTACTTCTACCATTCCCACGTTGGGGTCGATCGTAGCGAATGGGTAGTTGGCCATTTCAGCGCCCGCTTTTGTAATTGCGTTAAATAATGTTGATTTACCAACGTTGGGCAAACCTACGATCCCTGCTGTTAATGCCATAGTCTAATTTCACTCTTCCTTACTTCAATTTTTAATGCTTTTTACTTATCTAATACCTTTTTCATCCGCCGTTCAAATTCTTTTCGGGATAACATTACTAACCGGCCGCAGCCAGTACACTTGATTTTAATGTCCATGCCCATTCTGATGATTTCCCAACGGTTAGTGCCGCAAGGATGCGGCTTTTTCATTTCTACAAAATCATGTAATTCGTACATCTTCTCACCTGCTTAATCCAAACGAATATCCAAAACATCTAAGATTCTGTTTAAATCATCATTTGACAAATAATTGATCTCGATTTTTCCTTTGCCGGATTTGTCATTATTTTTGATAGCAACCTTTGTCCCAAATTTTTCGCCTAGCCGTTCTTCACTTTCTTTGATAAATGGTGAAGCCTTCTTTTGCTTGGTTCTAACTTGTTTTCTCAAATCACCATTCAAAGCGGCCACTGCTGTTTCTAATTGACGCACTGTCATTTTCTGAGCGATTGCCTTCTTGGCCAACCCCAAGATTCTTTTCTTATCTTTAAGAGACACTAAAGTCCGTGCTTGTCCCATCGACAGCTTTTGTTGACGGATCATTGTTTTGACTTCTGCCGGCAAACTTAGCAAACGTAAGTAATTTGCTATATATGGACGAGACTTGCCTAAACGATCTGAAACCTGAGTTTGAGTCAGGTTCAATTTTTCCATCAAAGTGTTATATGCCTCAGCTTCTTCGATCGGGTTCAAGTCTTCTCTTTGTAAATTTTCCAGAACCGCGATCTCCATCATGCGTTCTTCATCAACTTCCCGGATAATTGCTGGGATCGTCCTTTTCTCGGCCAGCTTAGATGCGCGGAAACGGCGCTCACCGGCGATGATCTCATAACCTTTGACCGTTGACTTTCGAACTATGATTGGCTGAAAAACACCGCTCTTTTTGATCGAGTCTGCCAATTCTGACAAACCTTTCTCATCAAAATTTTTCCGCGGCTGATACGGGTTCGGCCGGATCTCATCTAATAAAATTTCACTGACAGTTTCATTTTCCGAAGCCTCCTCTGAAAAGTCTTCAAACAAAGCCTCGATCCCACGCCCTAATCCTTTCGAATTCTTCTTTTTATTCACCATGAGCAGCTAAAACCTCCTTGGTCAATGACATGTATTTCCATGCTCCTTTAGAATTGGGGTCATATTCGATAATAGACATTCCATGACTCGGAGCTTCAGATAAGCGTACACTTCGTGGAATGATCGTCTTATACACCTTGTCTTTGAAAAACTTCTGCACTTCTTCAACAACTTGATTCCCTAGGTTTGTCCGAGAATCATACATAGTCAGCAAGACGCCTTCTATATATAAGTCCGGATTAAAGTGTTTTTGAACCAAATGAACGGTATTCATCAACTGACTTAATCCTTCCAAAGCATAATATTCGCTTTGAACTGGTATCAAAATACTGTCACAAGTCGTAAAAGCATTGATCGTCAAAAGTCCTAATGAAGGCGGGCAATCAATCAACGCATAATCATAATCATCAACGATCGGCAAAATTGCATCTGACAAGCGTTTTTCACGCGCCATTTGAGAAGTTAATTCAATTTCCGCTCCTGACAATTGAATCGTTGCAGGGACCAGATCTAAATTTTCTGCTTCTGTCTTGATAATGACATCTTCGACTGGTGTTTCATTGACTAAAACATCGTAAATGTCCTCTTTGATTTCAGATTTTCTGACACCCAGACCGCTTGTTGCGTTGCCTTGAGCATCTAAATCGATCAAGAGAACTTTTTTACCTTTTTTGGCTAAACCAGCCCCCAAATTGATCGCGGTCGTTGTTTTGCCGACGCCACCCTTTTGGTTCGCTAACGCAATAACTACTCCCATCGAAATGATTACCTCCTAATTACTTGTTCTTATCTTTTTGCTTTGTATCATCGAGAGGGATGTCAATGATCATCCTATGAAAGCCAGCAACATCCTCTTCACTTGTTTTTAGTTTAATTCCTGCATCTTGGACCATCTTCACAGATTTCTTAATGGTATTGACTGCTACTTTAGTACTCCTGGAGGTTCCTTTAGTACGAACTTTCGGTTTCTTTTTAGCTTGCGGTTTTGACTTAGAGTTTTTTTGGACCAGCTGTTCAGTTTCTTTGACCGACAATTCTTTATTTTCGATCTGCTCTAAAAGTTGGTTTTGTTGGTGTTGATCAAGACTGACCAGCGCCCGCCCATGCCTTTCCGTTAATTTACGTTGTAAAATGGCTTCTTGGACTTGCGAAGATAGTTTAAGCAGCCTCAGTTTATTAGCCACAAAAGACTGGCTTTTACCGATTGCTTGGCCAAGCTGTCCTTGCGTCAAGCCGTTTAGTTTCATCAATTGCTGATAGGCTTGAGCTTCTTCGATCGCCGTCAAACTTTCGCGTTGTAAGTTTTCGATCACAGCCATCGAGGCCGCTTCGTTATCAGACATTTTACGCACAATTGCCGGAATTTTTTCCCAATTCAAAGTTTCAATTGCTTTAAATCGACGTTCACCCGCAATGATCTCATACTTGTGCGGTTCATATTCCCGCAAAATAATTGGTTGCAACAGCCCGTGTTCGCGGATCGTGTCAGCCAACTCACCGATACTTTCTTTAGTAAAAATTTGGCGAGGCTGGAATCTGTTAGAAATAATAGCCGTCAAAGGAACTTGAACAACTTCGTCGCCCTTGTGCGGCTCTTCTTCATGCTTATTTTTCCCAAAAAATGAAAATGCCATGACTGGCCTCCTCGATAGTATAATCAAAAAAATTTGCTTCTATTACGGCTGCTAAAACGACTAGCGTTTTTCAATCTGCTTAATTTAGAGTCCTCATTTTACCAAGGGTTCTTTTCCTGGTGTCCCCGCCTTACGTGGGTATTTCTTTGGTGTTGCCTTTTCTTTAGTGATCACAACAATATGCCTTTGTTCATCAACCTCAGGTAATTTCGTTGCAATGTCTTCTTGCAAACGACCGCCTAACATCTGAAACGCATATTGGGCCCGCTTTATTTCTTCACTTGCTTTTTGAGCCTTTAAAGCTACGAACTTCCCGCCGACCTTGGTCAAAGGCAAGCATAATTCTGATAAGACTGGCAAGTTAGCCACCGCACGGGCCGTGACGATATCAAAGCTTTCTCTGGCCTGACTTTTACGGGCGCCAAAATCTTCAGCCCTGGCATGCTCCAGAGTAACATCGTTTAAGCCTAACTTCTTGACTAATTCCTCTAAAAATTTGATCCGTTTATTCAGTGAATCAACGATCGTAATTTTTAATGAAGGAAACAAGATCTTTAACGGCAAGGATGGAAAACCGGCACCAGCACCAACATCACATAGTGCTATAGGCTGCTCGCGTAATTCTGACAAATAAAAAGCTGGGATCAAAGAATCATAAAAATGTTTCAAATACACATCTTCTTCGTCTGTGATCGCAGTCAAGTTGACCTTTTGATTCCAATCCACCAACAAATTAAAATATGTAGCAAATTGCTCTTGCTGTTGTGGCGTTAGTTCGATATTCTGTTTTTGTAGTGCCTTATAAAATTCTTCAGGTTTCATATGCGTCCTCTTCGTTTCTTCTTGTGAAACAAAATAAGCTAAATAATGTTTCACGCACTTATTACAGTTTAAATTATTTGTGTTCGAAATACAACCTTTCACGCGAAGAATAGAGTAACATATATAGGAAAAGAAAAACAAATTTCTAACTACTTAATAAAGGTGGTCTTAACACGTGCAAGAAACAGATCAGATCCATGAATTGAAAGAACCTCTCGAGCAACATTTACCCCACATTTGGCAAGATCTTGTTTATCATAACGACGCTAAATTAACATTATGCGTGCCAGCTAATTTAAGCGGGCAAAAGCAGCCGCACTATCCCGTTATTTTATTTGCCCCAGACAGTTACACGAACAGATTGAGTGCTTTACTGCAATTCACACATAAAGGGTACGCAGTTGCTATTTTAAATGTGCTGGAAAAAGACCCCCTGAAAAATTTTAATTCAGCAGCTCGATTTTTAATGCTGCATGCGTGGCAATACCAGTTAGATCCACACCGGATCATCGCTATGGGAGAAGGGTTGGGGGCTTATGCCGCGGCTGGTGCTATTTTAGGTGTAGGAAAACAAACGATCAATCGAGAAGATATCCACACCTTACCCGTCCATTTTCGCAGCTGCATCACTATTTCAGGAAAATTTACCTTAGCAGGTCAGCCGCAGTTAACTGATTTGTTAGGTAAACGTCGACTGCCGCCGTTTTTATTGTTTCATGGCGAGAGTGATAAACTAGTGAGTTTTCAAGAAAGCCGGGCTTTTTTCGGACTTTTAAACGATCAAGCTGCAGACGTTGTTTTTTATAAAATCAAAGATTGTCCGCATGGCTCTGATGCCTTCTTTACTCCATACGTGCTTGACCTTTATGCAAATTTTATTGCTAAAACAATTCAAAAAGGAAAATAAACACCTAGAAAACTTTCAAGTATTTAAAGCATGTGCTATACTTGTTCAAATTTGTATCAAAATTTATATATGAGGAGCGGTTTATCCATGAACAGCGAACAACAATTAAACAAAATAGCAGAATATTCGCACGCGCATATGACCCAAGACCGAACTGGGCACGGATTCGACCATATTAGAAGGGTCGTAGCCATGGCACGAAAGCTAAGTGCCAAAGAAAATGCCGATCTCCTTGTCACTTTAGCTTCAGCTTACTTACATGATGTGATCGATGATAAATTAGTCGCCGATCCACAAGCTGCTTTGGATGATTTACAGGCTTTTTTGACTGAAATCGAGGTTTCACCCCAGCAGTCAAAAAAAATCTTATTCATTATCCAAAACATGTCCTTCGCTCATACTCTTGATGGCAAAGCTGTCCTGTTGCCATTGGAGGGACAAATCGTCCAAGATTCTGATTGGCTGGATGCGATCGGTGCGATCGGTATTACCCGAGCAATTTATTTTGGTGGTCATCATTCTGAAAAAATCTATGACCCTCGCATTAAACCGCGCGAATCTATGACTAAAGAAGAATACCGCAATTTGCAAAACGAAACGATCATTAACCATTTCTATGAAAAGTTACTAAAGATCAAGGACAAATTAAACACTCCCAGTGCACGACAGATCGCCGAGGATCGGCAACAATTCATGCTTGATTTTCTGTCTGAATTCAAGGATGAATGGCAAGCAGAAAAATAATAATGCTGCTTTTACTGAACAAAATTTTTCAAACCACATCTATAAATAAAAGCTCAACAGATATTTTTCACACTTTTCGTAAAAAATATCTGTTGAGCTTTTTCTTATTTTTCTATCCATCCGCCATCGATCGGTACGACAGCCCCATGAATATAATCGGAACTATCAGAGGCTAAAAACAAAGCTAATGAAGCAACTTCTTCTGGTTGTGCCCATCTTAAAGCCGGAGTTTGCGCCGCGACTTCTTTCGCCATTTGACCATCGCCCGCAAAATCAGCCTGATTCATTGGGGTGTTGATAGCACCTGGGGCAATGCAATTAGCGCGGATACCTTGAGCAGCATAATCATAATCGAGTTGTTTAGTATAACCGATGATAGCATGTTTAGCGGCTGTATATGCTGCTCCTCCGCCTCCGGCTACCAAACCAGCGATCGAAGCCATGTTGACGAAAACACCATGTTTTTGCTCTAACATATAAGGCAAACAATTGTTAGTAAGCAAAAACATACTCTTCAGATCCGTTGCCATTACGTTATCCCATTCTTCTTCACTTGTTTCTAAAGAAGGCTGGTATGCATCCAAGATCCCGGCGGTGTTTAACACAATGTCGATTCGTTTTGAATCTTTGATCACTAGCTCAGTCAACGTGGCTAATGCTGTTTTTTCCCGCACATCACACTGTACGAAAGAAAAAAGTGCCTCGTATTTTGTCTCGAGCAATTTGACCTGCTCAGCTTCCTGAATATCGACACCCCATACGCGTGCGCCTTCAGCTAGAAAAAGTTTAGCCTCGGCCAAGCCAATACCAGAAGCAACACCAGTTATGATGACTACCTTTCCTCTGAATGAACAATTTTCTGCCATTATTCGACCAGTTTCCAGTCATCTGCCAAAATGTCACACGAATTTGGCATAAATTGTGATAACGCTGGTTCTTCTTTAGTCCTGATCAAAAAATAAGGGTTGATCGTTTCACCATTTCTGGTGTCGTCGCTAACAACAAAGATATACTCTTCGCTGCCGTCCCATCCTTGACGAACAGCTTTTTTACCTGCTTTTAACTCAGGCAAAACTTTTTCAAATGTCATGCTGAACTCTCCTCATATTTCATAAAATAATTTTTACTTTCTACTTAGTTAAGCCATAGTGCCTTGAGATCCAATATATCACAACCGCTCCTAAAGCTGTCGCAATAAATTCGCCGATCCCGACCGTTAAAAATGTCCACCAAAATGGTGCCTGACTCATAATGTGCAATTCTAACGCCACACTCCACGACATTAGCGTGCAAATTACCACACTGATCGTCAATTTTAGCGGTACTGAAGTCGTATACCGGCTCAAAAACCAGCTAATAGAAGTCATAACCAAGGTCCCTAAAGTGCCAAATACGACATCGACTACTCCCATCGAAGACCACAGGTTTGCAATTAAACAGCCTAATGTCACTGCCCAAATGTAACGCTTGTTGAAAACTGTCAGATTATTTAACATTTCCGACAAGCGAAGTTGGATCGGACCATATGCCAAAGGGATCAATGCTACTGTAAGTACAACATAAAGAGCTGCTATCAAAGCTGTTTTAGTCATTTCAGAAACAGCTTGATTTGATTTTTCCATCACGAAAAACCTCCTAGTTTTTTTCGGTGGGATGTTTACGAACCACCATTTAATTATCATGGAAATATCCACTAATATTAAGTATAAATGAATTTTCCAACCATGCAATGCTCCTTTAAAATTTTTATTTTTCATCTTTAAATAGTAATTTCAGGCTATTTTCCTTGATTATATGATATCCTGTGAGTTATTGTAAATAGTAATCGTTTCACTTATGCCAGCAAACATGCTTGACATCAGCGTTTATAACCTGTACGATTGTTCGAAGTGATTACAATTAGAGCAACATATTTTAGCAGTTTTCTGAAATCAGCAAACTGTTCGAAGCAAGTTCCGTACACCTGCTTGTACGCTGCTTGCTCAATAATAACCTTAAGGAAAGTAATGATCTCATGGAAAATATTATAACTGTTTCACATCTAGACCTCAGGATCCCTGATAGGCTTCTTTTCTCTGACCTGAACTTCTCATTTCCTAAAAATAAATTAACCTGTATTACCGGCGAAAACGGGGTTGGAAAAACCACGCTGATCAAGCACATCCTAGAAGATCTCAGACGTCATCAAAATCAGCATGTGCAAGCAACGATTTCTCGCAACAAGATCCAATATGTACCGCAATTACGTAATATTGACGATGACTATCCGTTAAATATCCGCGATTTTGTATCTTTTGGCCTTAAAAAGAGATTGTTGCCGTGGAATTCAAAAAAAAAGAAGGCCAAGGTTGAACATATCTTAGCCGAAACTAAATTGACTAAAATAGCTGATCAGCCGCTAGGTCATGCTTCCGGCGGTGAAAAACAACGCGCTTATTTAGCACAAGCCTTGTGTTCTGATCCCGAATTACTAATCTTAGATGAGGCCACTGCCAGCTTAGATACTGAATCTAAGAACTTCTTATTGCACATGTTAAAGTCTATCATGCGTGATAAGAATTTAACTGTTCTCTTCATCACACATGATCCTGAACTGATAGAAAAATATGGCGACTATGAACTGAAGCTGCAAAACCACACTGCTAATTTAAGTCAAAAGGAGGCTGCTAATTAATGCTGGAATATAATTTTATGCGCTACGCGTTTATTGCCGGCGTTTTTATCGCGTTGATCTGTGCTTTTATGGGAGTTTTTGTCGTTGCACGGCAAACCTCTTTTTTTACCCACACCTTATCTGAGATCGGTTTTTCTGGAGCTTCTTTTGGCGTATTTGCTGGTATCCCACCACTATTTGGAATGTTACTGTTCACTTGTGCCAGTGGTTTATTTATTGGTTTATCTGGTGAAAAGGTGGGCCGCCGTGAAGCTTCGATCAGTGTTTTTTCAGGACTCTTTTTAGGTTTAGGTATCTTATTTTTATCGCTTTCGCAAAAACAGTCAAATTACGCTACTAGCATCTTGTTTGGCAGCATTGTTGGGATCGATAGATCTAACTTGATCACTTTAGTCGTTTTAAGTATCGTCTTACTGATCGTGGTAGCCTTGTTATTCCGCCCGCTTGCTTATAATTCATTTGACGCTCAAGGGGCAGAATTTAATCAGCGTTATAACCAATCGATCTCGATCATTTTCTTGATCTTATTGGCATTAACGATCAGTATCACAGCCCAGATCGTAGGTTCATTGTTAATTTTTGTCTTGCTGACCATCCCAGCACAGGCCGCAAAATATTTTGTTCATTCACTTAACAAAATGATTGCTTTGACCTTTGGTTTTGTTTTATTAGGAGTTTGGTTGGGGTTGTATCTTAGCTTCGTCACAAACTGGCCGGTCAGTTTTTTCATTACAGTGATCGAGTCTTTACTTTATGGCGGTGCAATTTTAAAGCAAAAAATCCGGACTGCACACAATTAACTTTGCTCATAGAATTCAAAAGAGTTTTAAATCAACAACCTTTTTAAGCAAGCATAATTCCATATCAAGCACTTACTTTTTGTAAGTACATTTACTAGTATTTTATAATAGCCTGTGCTATATTTAACTGGTTAGGGGTAGGAATTATAACGTCAAGGGTCGATGGAACGGAATGTGAACGTCGACAGAAGGACCTCCGTCATAGGTTCGCGCTATTTTTCCGCATTCACCAAAATTTAATATTCTCGGTGCTTGTCTCCCCCTTAATAAGGATCGCAATAAAAGAATTTATTTTATTATGCGGCCTAATATAACTTAGGGAGATGTTTATTATGACGATGCTATCTTGGAAAAGTCCAAAACTGACCGCACGGACATTATCATTAGCTGCTTTTTTGATCGCGCTAAACGTAATTTTAGGAAAACTGTCTGTTGGTTCAGAATCATTAGTCAAAATCAGTTTTGGTTTCATTGGTACCATGTTGTTAGGGTATTTCTTAGGTCCGTGGCTTGGCGGAGTTGCTAAGATATTATACGACCTAATTGCAAACACCCTGCTGGCAACGAGTTCACAATTTTTCATCGGCTTTACCTTAACGGCCTTTATCTCCGGCGTGATCGCAGGAATGTTTTTACACGATCAGAAGATAACTTGGCAACGTTTAGCTGCATATGAAGTTGTGCAAATGTTAGTTACTAATATTTTCTTCAACACTCTTTGGATCCATGTTTTGTACCACGCTCCGTGGGCAGCGCTGCTCGCCGTCCGGGGACCTAAGAATCTGATCATGTTTCCGATCGAAGTGATTTTAGGTCTAATGATCCTCAGAAGTGTTGCTCGGTTGAATCTCTCTGTAACTGATCAAAGATGACAGATAATAAAAAACGCTGTGTGTTCCTAAACTTTAGGACTACATAGCGTTTTCTTTTTGCCTTATACTAATAATAAATTTGAACGGGAGTGAACATTATGACTAAGATCACAATTTTTCAAGGAGATATTACAGTTCAAAAGGTGGATGCGATCGTTAACGCGGCTAATACCAGTTTACGCGGCGGCGGTGGTGTAGATGGTGCGATCCATCGGGCAGCAGGAGCAAAACTTGACAAGGCTTGTCAGAGATTGGGTGGCTGTTTGACTGGCGAAGCTAAAACAACTGCCGGTTTCAATTTACCAGCTAAATACATTATTCATACCCCGGCCCAATTTGGCGCGGCGGAAACAATAATGAAGAGCAGCTGCTGCAAAATTGCTATCAAAATTGTGTGTTAGAGGCTGAAAAACACCATTGTCACAGTATTGCTTTTCCATCTATCAGTACAGGCGTCTATGGTTTCCCACTAAAAAAAGCTGCTCAAATTGCGTTGCAGACGCTCATTAAAAGTAACTCTTCCCTGTACATTACATTTGTTTGTTTTGATCAGCAGACTTATCGAGTCTACCAAGAAACTCTAGCCGCTCTTTTAAATTAGTGTCCCATTAGCTTAGCAACACGTTCTTGCAAATACGGTATTACCTCAATTTGAAACCATGGGTTATTTTTTAGCCAGCGCCGATTACGCGGTGACGGATGCACTAACGGCAAATACTCTGGAAGATAGTCCTTGTAGTTATGAATTACGTCTGCCAAACGCGCACTTTTCTTTAAATCAAGGTAATACCGACAAGCATAACTACCGACCAACAAGGTCAGCTCAACTTCAGGCATGGTTTCTCTGAGTGGATCATGCCACTTTTCTGCAAATCCTGGCCGCGGAGGGAGATCTCCGCTCTTTCCGGTTCCTGGAAAATAAAAATCCATTGGGATAATACCGATCAACCCTGAATCATAAAATTCCTCACGAGAAACACCCATCCATTCACGTAAAAGATCTCCACTGCGGTCATTCCAAGTCAACCGCGTTCTTTCGGCGACTCTTCCTGGGGCTTGCCCGACAACGAGGATCTTAGCTCGTGGATCTGCGAGAAACAAGGGCCTGACCCCTCGTTTACTGTATTCTCTGTTTTGTGGATCAGTTTCAATTTCATTAGTTATTTTTTCAATTTTATTCATTTCATGATGCCCTTCCTTTGATCAGTCGGTGTCTAAACATATTATAGAAAAGTTTTCTTTAATAAACAAAAAGAAACAGCCAGTAATTAATTACTGACCGCTTCTTTGTCCAATATCGACTATTGGAGCCCCTGCCAAGAATTTTATTATACCATTTTAGCTTTAGAAATCTGTAACACAAAGTTTTATTTTATCGATAATAATTATTGTTTTCATAGTTTCTATAAATAATTTCTCTAAAATTTCTAGTCAAAAATACAGTAATGAAAATGTAAACTTCTGAAATTGTTTTGTAATGTTAATATTAATAAAATTTTGGTGCGTAAATAATTATGAATATCAGCAAGTACTTATATGTCCTTTTCAATAATTTAACCTCTTTAAAAATGCGTAATCTTTTTGTAACAAAAGAACAAAAAATTACTTTCAAGATACTAAAAGCATACTATTTATACCTAAAATTCCAAAGTTGTACTGAAAACCACAAATTTAAATTAATCTATAAACCACCAACACATCAACCTTCGCACAATTTTGTTGCAGGACTATACCATTTTGTAAACTCATTTGAATTGGACTGCAATAATTAGGCGTTATAATGTAGTCATTCAGTTATAGAAAACAAACAAACACTAAATGATAAATTAAGTAGGAGTGAAGATATTTGAATAATTCAACAAAATCATTGTTGGTCGGCACAATTGGTGCAGCTAGCTTATTCTTAGCTGGTAATGCTGGTGTTTCAGCTGACACAACTCATAAAGTAGCTAATCATGATACAGTATGGGGACTTTCACAAAAATATGGTGTTTCCATTCAGTCTATTGAACAATTAAACCACATTAGTTCAAATTCACACTTGATCTATCCTGGACAAAATGTTCAAATTCCTGACAAGGATGCTAAAACAACACCAGTCAAAGCAACTACACCAAAGCAAACAGCCAATACTTCTACATATTCTGTAAAAGCCGGCGACTCACTTTGGACAATTGCCCAAGCTCACAAGACAACTGTTGCTAAATTAATGTCTCTGAATAATTTGAACTCTTCAGTTCTTCAGCCGGGGCAAACTTTGAAGGTCGTTGGTACTGTTGCTGCTCAGCCAGCTGTTCAACCTAAAGTACAGGTAAAAACTCAACAACCTAAGGTACAACCTGCTCAACAACAAGAGCAACCACAAATTTCAGCTAACCATGTTAATCATTCAGTTGTTTCAGGTGAATCACTATATACAATTGCTAACAAGTATGGTGTTTCCGTTGATTCTATCCGTCAGGCAAATGCACTGAAAAGTGCTGCTGTGACAATTGGTCAATCATTGGTCATCAATAACCCTACTAAGGATCCTAACGCTACTTCGGCTACACAGGTTTCTGCTCAAAACAATAATGATGGTCAACAGTCACAGACTCAATCTAATTCAGCACAACCTGTTTCTGCTCAAAATAATAATAGTAATGGCTCTGCCAGTGCTTCTAGTCGTTCCTATCAAGCGCCAAAAGCACAGGCTCAAAATACCTCAACACAAACACCAGCTTCCCAGTCTCAAGCTAGAAAGTCTGTTAATAGTGCAGGTAACACATATGCAATGGGACAATGCACATGGTATGTTAAGAGTGTAGCTAGCTGGGCTGGTAATAACTGGGGTAACGGTCAAGAGTGGGCTAACTCCGCAAGACAAGCCGGCTTTCGTGTAGATAACACTCCATCTGCAGGCTCTATTGCCGTTTACGCTGGTGGAGCTAATGTTGGTGGTTGGATTGCTGCACCTGGATATGGTCATGTTGCTTATGTTGAAAGTGTTAACGGTAGCTCTGTTACGATTTCACAAGGCGGGGAAGGATTCTCTAACCCAACCGGACCTAACGAACAAACGCTTTCTGCAGGTTCTGCTACAGCCTACATTCATCCATAAAGTTTATTATAGCGGATAATACGAATTATTCTTGAATGAAAAAGTCATCCGGATTGGATGGCTTTTTATTTTATAAAAAATAAGGTATAATTTAGGTGTGTGTCGGAAGCAATATATAAATTAAAAATTATAAACTGTTTTCTTGCGCTCATACGTTAATGCGTTAAAATATAATCATTCAGTTGTAAGAACAAATTAGACAAAAAAGATAGGGAGTGACGATACTTGGAACAAAAATCACAAAAATTGCTACTTGGTACTGTAGGACTTGCAGGTTTATTTCTAGCTGGCGGTAATACTATATCAGCCAATACTACACATAAGGTAGCTCAAAATGATACTGTTTGGGGCCTTTCACAGAAATACGGAGTTTCAATCAAATCGATCGAAGAGTTGAATCACGTTGATTCAAGCTCACATTTGATTTTTACTAGCCATACTATCCAAATTCCTGACCAAGCTGCTAAAGCAACAACTACTAAAGCAACTTCACAGGAAAAGACACCAACAGCAACTTCTACATATGAAGTAAAAGCTGGTGACTCGCTTTGGTCAATTGCACAGAGGTATGGCACTTCTGTTGATCACGTACGTTCATTAAATGACCTAGGCTCCAGTGTGATCGCACCAGGACAAACACTTAAAATAGATGGCACTGTAAAGACTGCAGCTCCTGCTCCTAAGCAAGCCAAAACTCAGAAGGTTTCTGCTGAAATACAAAAAGCTACTCCAGTAACACCAGCAAAAGGCAGTACCCCAAGTATGCAACTACAACAGGCTCAAAAACCTGCACAGCAAGCAGAAAAACAATCTGAAAGTGTAGAAAGTGTACAACAGCCTGAACAACAGCGGCAACCACAGGCCACACAGCCTGAAGAAAAAGCAGAGCAACAACAGAGTAAAACACAGGCTGAGCCTCAACAGCAAGTTCCGGCTCAAACAAAAGAAGTAACACCGCAGATTTCAGATAACCATACAACTTATAAAGTACAAAGCGGTGACTCTTTATATACAGTTGCTCAAAAATTCGGGGTTTCCACGGATTCCATTCGAAAAGCTAATGCTTTGACATCATCAACTTTGCAAGTTGGACAATCTTTGACGATCAATGATCCAACTAAAGATCCTTCGGCTGTTCAATCTACACCAACTGCAGCACCAGTCAAGACTAGTGTCCAGGCAACTGCTAAAACACAGCCTAGCACCCCGGCTCCACAAAAAGCCGAGCCGCAAAGCAACAGCGGTAATGCCGTTACACCTGTTGTTCCAAGTAATCAACAACACGGTCAAGCTGCCAATTCTGCCGGCAACACCTATTCATGGGGTCAATGTACTTGGTTCGCCAAGAATCGTGCAAGCTGGGCTGGCAACTATTGGGGCAATGGCGGTAACTGGGATTCATCTGCACGTTCACAAGGCTTCGCAGTTGATAATACTCCAGCAGCCGGCTCTTTAGTTGTCTTTCATCCAGGACAATCGGTTGGCGGTCAATGGACAGCTGACGGCTCTGCCGGACATGTCGCTTACGTAGAAAGTGTCAGTGGCAACACGATCAACATTTCTCAGGGCGGTATGGGTTTCCCTGATCCAAGTGGTCCAAACTATCAGACAATTTCTAATGCTAATCAGTACACTTATATTCATCCTTAATGAATAGATTAGCGGCTTAAAAAAAGAAGTGGAAAATTTTCCGTTGAAGTGAACCCTGTAAGTTGGACACTTTAATTTAGGCAACTTTTTCTAAGGCAAGATTTCGGTATTCAATCGGAGTCTTGCCTTTTAGTATGTGCTTAATCCGATCTTGATTGTAATATTCTATCCACTCCTTCATGGCTTTAATCAATTCCTGCTTGGTTTGATAATGCTGCTCATAATACAATTCAACTTTCATGGTGTGAAAGAAACTCTCCATTGGTGCGTTGTCTAAACAGGTTGCCCGGCGTGACATGCTTTGAAAGATATGGTGTTTCTTTAGCGTTTGGCGCCACGTATTCGTTTGATATTGGATTCCTTGGTCACTATGAGCTGTCATGCGGTAGTTAAGTACCGGCCGCTTAGTAATTAGCTTGATTAACGGCTACATCACGAAGTCAGTACTCGGGTGCTCTCCAATATTGTAACTAACAATTTCACCTGAACACGGGGCCTTAATTGGCGCAAAATAAATTCGTTCATCCTGACTCATATTGCCATAACAATACTCACTAACATCAGTTGCCATTTTTTAATATGGACGATCAGTTTGAAAGCATCGATGAAGACGATTTTTGGCCTTCTTACCCTGGGGACCAATAGACGAATCGTATTTCCGAGTCTGACGAGTATACATTTGTGATGACAGTCTGTTCTCTCGCATTAGACAGCTAACTCTTTTGTAGTTAACTTTAATTCCACGACGGTGTAGCTCCGGTTACGGGCCGATAGCCGTAGCCAGGGTTCTGTTGCTTGATGTCCTTAATGATTTGGAGTAGTTCTTGATTATCTTCGGCTTCGCGGCGCTGGGCTTGATAATAAAATGTGCTCCGATTAATGGTGATGTATGGCAAAATCTCCGTTAAGCTAAATCCGAATTCCTGCCTTAGTTTTTGGATGATTTGATATTCTTCTTTAACTGTCCGCGACGTTGAACTAAGGCCGCGAGTTTTTTTAGTATTCGTTCTCCACTTTCAAAGCCCGATTCTCAGCCTTTAAGCGTTCTAACTCTGATAGTTGCTTACTAGCTTGGCGCTTATGGTTAGTAGTCAGGTGTTTTGCCCGTCCTCTTCTGATAAACAAGACTTCGGCACCATATTGATTGAGCTTTCTTTGCCAGTTGGCGATTTGCCCGGTTTACTAATATCAAATTGGAGTGCTGTTTGTGAGTACGAGGCCTTGTGTTGTTCTTTCCAGTTTAAGACTTTTAGCTTGAAATCACCAGTATAATCATATTTTGGTAAACGAATTTCTAGACCTTGAACACCATATTTTCGATAACGAGCGACCCACATCAGGACAGAATCACATTTCTTAATACCCAACTGACAAGCAACGGTCGTTGAACCAATTCCAGACAAATACATCTGAACTGCTTTCAGCTTAACTTCTAAACTAAACTTAGTCATACTAAAACCCCCATAGTTGGAATTCTTTGTCCAACTATGGGGGTTCTTTTTACTCTTTTTTCTACGCTTCAACGATCACAAAACCATTGTGTCCGATTCGATTCTGTTCTTCCAATAAATTCTGACTAAGGATCAACCTTGACTTAGGTGGGAAAACAAATTTGATACTCCCATAGCCAACATTAAACAAAGCAAAGATCCGTTTGCCATTTGATGATCGAGTAAAGCTCAAATAATCATTTTTGTTGCTGAACTGTACCCAGTTAAAACTGCCCTCATTTAAAATCAGATTGTTTTCGCTGCGAAACTCACCTAATAGCTTAATAAAACGGTACATCGTCTGATCTTGTTCACTTGCTTTCCATGGCATGCACTCACGATTAGCCGGTACCTTTCTGCCCTTTAACCCAAATTCCGTGCCGTAATACAGGCTTGGCGACATTGGAAGTAAATAAATAAAAGCTAGCAGCAGCCGGGCAAGCTGTCCATCCTCCTCACATAATGATATTAAACGTGCTGAGTAAGGCCCATCTAATTGGAGCAGCAAAGATTTTTGGCTAGCCGCTTTATATTTCATCATGTCATCATTTAATGCCGTGATCATTTCAGCAACATTTATTTTTTTCTGAATAAAGTAATCCTTTAAGATATGGACCATATCTTGATCCACGGCTGCATTTAAAATCGAGTTATTGATCAAAGCGGGAGTTTGACTGTTAGTTTCACTCATTAAACAGAACCCCGGCTTAATTTTTTGAACAAACTGCATTAATGCATTTAAAAAACTCTGATCCATTTCCTGAGGATCCATAATTTTAAAACCGTCAATATCAAAGGTGGTGATCCAATATTTGATCAAATCGAACAAATAGTGGCGCACTTCCGCATTATGTAAATTTAATTTAGGCTGATGCGGATCATTACCCTTGACCCGATAGGAAATATCAGTTGAAAAATTAGGGTCATCTGTCGGTGTATACTCTATAGGCAGAGAATCTATGATAAACCACTTGAAAAAATCTGAATTTTCACCCTTTTGTTTAACATCTTGCCATTGCAATGAGAAATCCATCAAATGGTCCAGCACCATTTCTAATATAACATGCATCCCACGTTGATGTGTTTCTTCAATTAATCCCTTAAAATCTTCTTTCCTACCGAAGTATGGATCAACGTTATAAGGATCCACCACATCATATTTATGGTTAGAAAATGCTGCGAAAATCGGGCTTAAGATCAATCCATTGACACCTAGAGCACTAAAATGATCCAAATGATCTTTGATCCCTTGCAAATCACCGCCAAAGAAATTTGTGCTTGAAGGTTCTTTTGTTCTCCACTCCACTACATCTTCCGGGTCAGAATGTGGGTCCCCGTTAGCAAACCTGTCTATTAAGATGTGATACCATAAAGTATTCTGAATCCAAGCCGGCTGTTTAAAAGCTTCATTGGGATATGAATATGGAACTATAAAAGGAGCTGTGTGTGTTAAACTATCGGCCGTATAAAGTTCTATTTTATGTGAATCATACAGATACTCTTCCCCACTGCTTGCAATCAAATGAAAAGCATATTTTAACCTGCGCGTCTTAGGTAATTGTACAGTGACACCCCAAAAGTCAATTGAACTACTCCTTAAAATAAGTTTCATTTTTGCAACTGTCGGGTGCCACTCATCTTTTGAGCCAGGACCATCATACATATCACCATATAATAATTCTGCTTTTGCCACATCCTCGTGCTTGCTTCTAAAACGAAGTGTAATAGCATTCACTCCTGTTTCAAAAACCATTGCGCCTTGTGCATCATGAAAAATTGCAGCTTTCTCCATTTTGATCATCCTTAATTTTTTATTCTTTTAGTTACTACATTAGGCATTTTACAGTTTTTTAGCAAGTTAATTTCCATTTTCTACATAAATTTTAAAATCCTTGCTAAAAGAAATTTACTCCAAAAAACTCAACTAGTCGGACAAGCATTCACCACCCACTAGTTGAGTTTTCTAATTAGTTCAGCTATCATGCTTCAAAATAAGCATCAGTGTTTGTCTCTGTGCTTGGTTCTTTCCTGAATTGGTCACCTGCTAGGGAACGATAATAAGCCATATATGTTGTGTTTTTATATGGGATCAACCAAATCTCTCCGATTCCAAGTGTTAATATAGCCAAAATATCCCAACCAAGAAAACTGAGCTGCAAAACAAAGTATTCAAACTTATGTCCCCTCATCAGCTGCCGACTCTTTGTCACATAATCCAAATAATTTAAGTCATCACCACCGCCGTTATCCGCAATATCTTTATAAATATAGTAAGTCTGTGAATATGCATACGTCTTAACGATTCCAGGAATAATGAAGACTAGATACCAGAAGAATTCAAACAATGTTTGGACGATCCACAAAACCACGACTGCCAAAAAATCTCTCTTAGTAAAGACACTAAAAATTCCGCGTACAACACTGAAATCCGACTTTTTAGTGCGTAACCAGTCTAATAAGGTATAGTTTACTCCGACCGTTAAAAGCGTCTGGATCAAAGAAGAAAAGATATTGGAAAAGAAATCGTTCCTGTCTCCATTACTGCCAGTTTCCCGCGCAAAATCATTAACAAAGCTGCCATTTGGGCTTTGTGAAATGGTCACAAAAATTGCTGCAACGATCCCCACCACCACAAACAAGCCGAGTAAAAGCGGCAATATCTGCAAAATATTCAAGCCTATTGCCTTACCCCAATGTCCCTTCAAAAGATTCTTTGCTTCTTGCTTAAGTTCTGCTCTTGTTTGCATGAATCGATCCTCCATTACCTTTTTAACTATTATATGTTTTATTCTAACTTAATTTAAACAAGATGACTAACATTACACCATCAAATTGTATTTTTAGTAATTTAGAAATAAAAAAAGCCACCCTTATCAAAAGGATGACTCAAAATATGCGCGGCAGCTACCTACCCTCACAGGGGGCGATCCCCCAACTACTCTTGGCGTGACGAAGCTTAACTGCTGTGTTCGGCATGGGAACAGGTGTAGCCTTCGTGCTATCGCCACCGCACTTCTGTTTTTTCTTTGAGAGATCCGTTCCCTCAAAACTGACTAACATTCATTTCTCGCTGCTTTTATCTCACCGAGCCCACACACGCGACTCGTTGGTTAAGTCCTCGACCGATTAGTAATGGTCCGCTCCATGCCTCACGGCACTTCCACTTCCATCCTATCTACCTGATCATCTCTCAGGGGTCTTACTTCCATTTAGGAATGGGAAATCTGATCTTGAGGTGAGTTTCGCACTTAGATGCTTTCAGCGTTTATCTCAGCCACACTTAGCTACCCAGCGCTGCCTTGGGCAAGACAACTGGTACACCAGCGGTGTGTCCATCCCGGTCCTCTCGTACTAAGGACAGATCCTCGCAAATTTCCTACGCCCGCGACGGATAGGGACCGAACTGTCTCACGACGTTCTGAACCCAGCTCGCGTACCGCTTTAATGGGCGAACAGCCCAACCCTTGGGACCGACTACAGCCCCAGGATGCGATGAGCCGACATCGAGGTGCCAAACCTCCCCGTCGATGTGGACTCTTGGGGGAGATAAGCCTGTTATCCCCAGGGTAGCTTTTATCCGTTGAGCGATGGCCCTTCCATACGGAACCACCGGATCACTAAGCCCGACTTTCGTCCCTGCTCGACTTGTAAGTCTCACAGTCAAGCTCCCTTCTGCCTTTACACTCTGCGAATGATTTCCAACCATTCTGAGGGAACCTTTGGGCGCCTCCGTTACCTTTTGGGAGGCGACCGCCCCAGTCAAACTGCCTACCAGACACTGTCTCCCGCCGGGATCAACCGGCGCGGGTTAGAGTGTTCATACAACGAGGGTAGTATCCCACCACTGCCTCCAACGAGACTAGCGTCCCGTTTTCTACGGCTCCTACCTATCCTGTACAAGTTGCACGAACACCCAATATCAAGCTACAGTAAAGCTCCATGGGGTCTTTCCGTCCTGTCGCGGGTAACCCGCATCTTCACGGGTATTATAATTTCACCGAGTCTCTCGTTGAGACAGTGCCCAGATCGTTACGCCTTTCGTGCGGGTCGGAACTTACCCGACAAGGAATTTCGCTACCTTAGGACCGTTATAGTTACGGCCGCCGTTTACTGGGGCTTCGATTCTGAGCTTCGCTTGCGCTAACTCATCCTCTTAACCTTCCAGCACCGGGCAGGCGTCAGCCCCTATACGTCATCTTACGATTTTGCAGAAACCTGTGTTTTTGATAAACAGTCGCCTGGGCCTATTCACTGCGGCTGGTCTGTCGACCAGCACCCCTTCTCCCGAAGTTACGGGGTCATTTTGCCGAGTTCCTTAACGAGAGTTCACTCGCTCACCTGAGGATACTCTCCTCGACTACCTGTGTCGGTTTGCGGTACGGGTGATCAGATCCTCACTAGAAGCTTTTCTCGGCAGTGTGACATGACTTCCTTCGCTACTTAAATTTCGCTCCCCATCACAGCTCATCTACCACCAAAACAAGCCTTTCACTCGTTTTGCGACTCGCTGCTTGGACGTGCAATTCCAGCTGCACGCTCCGTTAGCCTCCTGCGTCCCTCCATTGCTCAAACAGATCTGATCAGTACAGGAATCTCCACCTGTTGTCCATCGCCTACGCCTTGCGGCCTCGGCTTAGGTCCCGACTAACCCTGGGAGGACGAGCCTTCCCCAGGAAACCTTAGTCATACGGTGGGTCAGATTCTCACTGACCTTGCGCTACTCATACCGGCATTCTCACTTCTAAGCGCTCCACCGGTCCTGACGGTCCGGCTTCTTCGCCCTTAGAACGCTCTCCTACCACCCGACCTGACGGTCGGATCCACAATTTCGGTAATGTGTTTAGCCCCGTTACATTTTCGGCGCAGGATCACTCGACTAGTGAGCTATTACGCACTCTTTGAATGGTGGCTGCTTCTGAGCCAACATCCTAGTTGTCTGTGCGATCCCACATCCTTTTCCACTTAACACATATTTAGGGACCTTAATTGGTGGTCTGGGCTGTTTCCCTTTCGACTACGGATCTTATCACTCGCAGTCTGACTCCCGGAACAAGATCAGTGGCATTCGGAGTTTATCTGAATTCAGTAACCCAAGACGGGCCCCTAGTCCAAACAGTGCTCTACCTCCACGATCCTTAACTTCCGAGGCTAGCCCTAAAGCTATTTCGGAGAGAACCAGCTATCTCCAAGTTCGTTTGGAATTTCACCGCTACCCACACCTCATCCCAGCATTTTTCAACATACACGGGTTCGGTCCTCCGGTGCGTTTTACCGCACTTTCAACCTGGACATGGGTAGGTCACTTGGTTTCGGGTCTACGTCAACGTACTCGTGCGCCCTGTTCAGACTCGCTTTCGCTGCGGCTCCGGTCTTTCCACCTTAACCTGGCACGTTAACGTAACTCGCCGGTTCATTCTACAAAAGGCACGCCATCACCCCTTAACGGGCTCTGACTACTTGTAGGCACATGGTTTCAGGAACTGTTTCACTCCCCTCCCGGGGTGCTTTTCACCTTTCCCTCACGGTACTGGTCCACTATCGGTCACTAGGTAGTATTTAGCCTTGGGAGATGGTCCTCCCGGATTCCGACGGAGTTTCACGTGCTCCGCCGTACTCAGGATCCTGGACTGAGGAAAAACTGTTTCGTCTACGGGGCTGTCACCCTTTCTAGCCGGCCTTCCCAGGCCGTTTGACTACAGTTTTTCTTGGTAACTCAAATGTCCAGTCCTACAACCCCAAGAAGCAAGCTTCTTGGTTTGGGCTGTTCCCCGTTCGCTCGCCGCTACTGAGGGAATCGAAATTTCTTTATTTTCCTGCAGGTACTTAGATGTTTCAGTTCCCTGCGTCTGTCTTCCACCGGCCTATGTATTCAGCCGGCGATAATAACTCGTTACAGTCATTGGGTTGCCCCATTCGGAGATCTCCGGGTCATTGCTTACTTACAGCTTCCCGAAGCATATCGCAGTTAGTCACGTCCTTCATCGACTCCTAGTGCCAAGGCATCCACCATGCGCCCTTCCTAACTTAACCTCTCATTTATCAAAGATAAATGGGTCATGAGTTTGCGTTTAATACTTAATAATTGAATTCTTGTTTGAAACTCTTTCAAACGCGGTGTTCTCGGTTTAATAAAATTATTGATCAAGAAATAAATGTTATTCAGTTTTCAAAGAACGGATCTGAGAGTAGACCTCTCAAAACCAAACAAAGTTTCATGTAACAAATCGTGTGAGTTTCCGTAATTTTCCTTAGAAAGGAGGTGATCCAGCCGCAGGTTCTCCTACGGCTACCTTGTTACGACTTCACCCCAATCATCTGTCCCACCTTAGACGGCTGGCTCCAAAATGGTTACCGCACCGGCTTTGGGTGTTACAAACTCTCATGGTGTGACGGGCGGTGTGTACAAGGCCCGGGAACGTATTCACCGCGGCATGCTGATCCGCGATTACTAGCGATTCCGACTTCACGTAGGCGAGTTGCAGCCTACGATCCGAACTGAGAACGACTTTCAGAGATTAGCTAAACCTCGCGGTCTCGCGACTCGTTGTATCGTCCATTGTAGCACGTGTGTAGCCCAGGTCATAAGGGGCATGATGACTTGACGTCATCCCCACCTTCCTCCGGTTTGTCACCGGCAGTCTCGCCAGAGTGCCCAACTGAATGCTGGCAACTGACAATAAGGGTTGCGCTCGTTGCGGGACTTAACCCAACATCTCACGACACGAGCTGACGACAGCCATGCACCACCTGTCATTTTGTCCCCGAAGGGAATTTCTGATCTCTCAGATGGTCAAAAGATGTCAAGACCTGGTAAGGTTCTTCGCGTTGCTTCGAATTAAACCACATGCTCCACCGCTTGTGCGGGCCCCCGTCAATTCCTTTGAGTTTCAATCTTGCGATCGTACTCCCCAGGCGGAATGCTTAGTGCGTTAGCTGCGGCACCGAAGGGCGGAAACCCTCCAACACCTAGCATTCATCGTTTACAGCGTGGACTACCAGGGTATCTAATCCTGTTCGCTCCCCACGCTTTCGAACCTCAGCGTCAGTTACAGACCAGAGAGCCGCTTTCGCCACTGGTGTTCTTCCATATATCTACGCATTTCACCGCTACACATGGAGTTCCACTCTCCTCTTCTGCACTCAAGTCTTCCAGTTTCCAATGCACTTCTCCGGTTAAGCCGAAGGCTTTCACATCAGACTTAAAAGACCGCCTGCGTTCCCTTTACGCCCAATAAATCCGGACAACGCTTGCCACCTACGTATTACCGCGGCTGCTGGCACGTAGTTAGCCGTGACTTGCTGGTCAGATACCGTCAGCGTCATAGCAGTTACTCTATCACGTGTTCTTCTCTGACAACAGTATTTTACGATCCGAAGACCTTCTTCATACACGCGGCGTTGCTCCATCAGACTTGCGTCCATTGTGGAAGATTCCCTACTGCTGCCTCCCGTAGGAGTTTGGGCCGTGTCTCAGTCCCAATGTGGCCGATCAACCTCTCAGTTCGGCTACGTATCATCACCTTGGTAAGCCGTTACCTTACCAACTAGTTAATACGCCGCGGGCTCATCCAAAAGCGACAGCTGACGCCGTCTTTGCCCGGCCGACCATGCGGTCAGCCGGTTGATGCGGTATTAGCACCTGTTTCCAAGTGTTATCCCCCACTTTTGGGCAGATTGCCCACGTGTTACTCACCCGTTCGCCACTCGCACTTTGACCGCTGAGTGCAAGCACTCATTAGTCAAAGATTGCGTTCGACTTGCATGTATTAGGCACGCCGCCAGCGTTCGTCCTGAGCCAGGATCAAACTCTCATTTTAAAGTTTGTGACTCATAAATTTTACTAGCGAATTGACTTCGCAAATGTTGTTTGCACTTATCGTTAAGATAAGCGACCTCACACATTTGATTTGTCGAAACTTTGTTCAGTTTTCAAAGATCTACTTGTTGATGCCATCACCTGACGACTTCTTTATAATATCAAATTCTTAATTATCTGTCAAGAATACTTTTATTTATTTTATGAAGCTGTTTGGTTAAATTTTTATTCAACCATTCAAGCGACAACGTTCATAGTATATCAACTATAACGAATGATGTCAACAACTTTTTAAAATTAAATTGTCGAAGCATTTCGTACTCAGCAACAACGTATAATAATATACCGCCAAAAAAGCACGCCGTCAACAACTTTTTATATATTTTTCAATAAAACCGTTTTCGCTAAAGTAAAATATAATTTTTCATGCCACATTTCTGGTATTTAAAAGAAAAAGCACTTATTAAATATTTAATTTTTAGTTATAAAAAACTAGGCTACTATAATAAGCAACCTAGTTACAATCTGACCAGCAGATATTAGAGTTTATTTTTTTTTGCAAATATGGCCTTAATTCCCCGTTTAAGCACCTGGAAGAACGTTAGCGAACGAACGATATGTTCTGGTGCAATATATACACGAACAGCTCGCAGCACTTTCTTAGGGTTCTTAGAAGAAAAATTCAAAAGCCCATTTTTCTTAGTTTGAAATCCATAACGCGGAATCCATTTCCCTTTAAAATAAACTGAAGCCACAACAAGTTCAACTTCATCCCATGGGATCTGAACAAAATTATTGGGGTCTCTCTCATCGTAAAATTCAAATGCTTTATTGCCGACCATGATCTGTCCAAAACTGTTCATGCCAATATGAGATGTGCCGCGAATGACCAAGTCTATCTGCGTGTTCATCGATTTGACCCGGTCGTTTTTCCTCTTCTTTTTTTTGCCAAACATAGCTCAATTCCTCCAAAAATACTTGCACTTACTATCGTTTTCTCTGTTATAGCAAAAACGACCCCATTGTGCAATTGCAATGAGATCGTTAAATTGGTACTTTCCTATAAAATTAAAGAAGTCCGATAACGTGACCAACGACACCAATCACAAAAATACCAAGAATGATAACGATTGGAGAAACATTCTTCTTTAGTAACCACATACATAAGAATGTAAGCAGCAAAGGAACAAGGCCAGGGATCAATGAATCCAAGTTGTCTTGCAAGGTCGTAACCTTAACTTTATCTAATGTACGACCTGCAGCTTGTTGTGACAAAGCTTCCTTAATACCAGCATGTCCGCTAGGTAATTTGTCCCATTCAATATAAGCACCCTTTTGTTGTTGGATCTGAGAAACAACAGGTGTGAATTTAATGTTGACCCACCGTTCGATCAAAGCACCGATAACAAACATACCCATCATGGAAGCTCCACGAGTGATCATTTGTAATAAGCCACCGGACAAATCGTCTGTAATAGCGTTACCTGCTTTATAACCAAATTCCTGAGTATACCAAATTGTTGCAAAACGAATAATGTTCCACGCCACGAAGAACAAAATTGGTCCTATAATACTGCCACCCAAGGCAAGAGAAGCACCCAAAGCACCGATCATTGGACGAACAGTGAACCAAAATACAGGATCACCAACACCCGCTAAGGGTCCCATCATACCAACCTTAACACCTTGAATAGCGGCATCATCGATTGGAGCACCGTTAGCACGTTCTTCTTCCAAAGATAGCGTTACACCGATAATTGGTGAGGTTACGTATGGGTGAGTATTAAAGAATTCCAAATGACGTTGATAAGCAGCAACACGGTCCTCTTTCTTTTGATACAATTTATTAAGCGCTGGGATCATTGAATAACACCAGCCACCATTTTGCATACGTTCGTAGTTCCAAGAACCTTGCAAGAACTGTGTCCGCCATGCAACTTTAAAACGATCATGTTTTGATAAAGTAATTTTCTTTTCAGTTACTACTGGTTCAGCCATTGTATTTCCCTCCTTTAATTTTAATAATCATCGAGAATATCGCCCAATGGATCGCCAGTGTTGCTGTTTCCCCCATTGTTGTTGCCGTTGCTTGAGCCACCCTTATCAAGAGCCAAGTACATCAAAGCAAGCGAAATACCTAGAGCACCGATAGCGATCAATGTCAAATCAGAAAGTGCAGCAACTACGAAACCAATGATGAAGAATGGCCAAACTTCACGAGAAGCCATCATATTGATAACCATTGCGTAACCAACGGCAACAACCATTCCACCACCGATCGACATACCATCATTCAACCAAGCTGGCATTGCTTCGAGCATGCCACGAACTGATGATGCTGGAATAACTAACAGCAAAGCCGCTGGAATCGCAATACGTAAACCTTGCAAGCAAATAGATACATATTGCCAAAAATCGATCATCTTTGAGCTACCTTCTTTAGCAGCTTTATCCATCAAATGAACAATTGCAACTGTAATAGTACGAACAATCATTGTTAAAAATAAACCAGCAACAGCCAATGGAATAGCGATAGCTACGGCTGGACCAATCCCCTTAACGCCTTGTCCACCTTGAACCAAAATAATAGATGATGCAACAGCAGCCAAAGCAGCGTCAGGAGCAACAGCGGCCCCAACGTTTGCCCAGCCTAAGGCGATCATTTGTAACGAACCGCCCAACATAATACCTTCAGTCAAATGACCAGTTACCAATCCGATCAACGTACATGCAACCAACGGTTGATGGAATTGCCACTCGTCCAAGATACCTTCCATGCCGGCGAAGAACGCCACGATCACTACTAATACCATAGAAATACCAGACATGAAATACCCTCCTTTTCAATTTTACAAGGCTTACAAGCCTAATTCTGTCCGGGCTTTTTCAACTAATTCGTCAAAGTTTCCTTTTTTATCACCAGGAACTTTACGCAAGTCAAACTTAATGCCCATCTTCTTCAATTCATCAAAAGTCTTGACATCTTCCGGTCCCATCGACAAAACATTATTAACTGCTACTTTGCCAGTGGAGTGCGACATTGAACCAATATTAAGTTCTGAAAGGTCCATGCCGCCCTTGATAGCTTGTAAAGCATCTTCTGGATTTTCAAACAAGATCAACGCCTTGGTGTTACCAAAACGAGGATCCTTGGCAACTTCTTCCATCTTAGCAACTGGAACAACATTAGCTTTAACTCCAGGAGGAGCTGCCTGAACGATCATGCTCTTACGCAGATTGTCTTGTGCAACATTGTCTGAAACAACGATGATACGATTTGGAGCGGTCGATTTCGTCCATGACGTAGCAACCTGTCCATGAAGTAGTCGTGAATCAACCCGAGCTAAGACATATTTGATCTTACCATCACCGATCACTGTACCTTCAGGGATCGCACCACCCTTAGGCTGACCATCGTCAGCTACCGGAGCTTTTGCTTCCTTCGGTTGTAACGATTCTGGTTTGACCTTAACACCATCTTTTGCCGTTTCAATAATATGAGCAGCAATTTCTTGTGCTGAATCCATTGACAAACGAGATGCATATGCCTCAATAACCATCGGCAAGTTCATACCAGCTACAATACCCCAAGTATCTTTGTGTTCCTCGAAGATATTGCTTGCCTGGTTAAATGGTGTACCGCCCCACAGATCGATCAAAAACAAAACTTGTTCAGGATCGTCAAATGTGGCAATAGCCTTTTCCATTCTGGCATGAACATCATCCGGACCTTCACTTGGCTGCAAGGTAACCGTTTGGACATTTTCTTGTTTGCCAAAAATCATTTCAGCAGATTGGAAAATGCCTTCCGCGAAACTACCATGGCTCGCGAGGATAATACCTACCATTTTGTGTACCTCCCACAATAAAATTTTCCGGAAAAAACCGGAGTAATTATAAAAAATCCTTAACTCAACTTATTATCAGTCAACTTTCCTTGACGGCTGCTCAACCAAACCCTTTTCTGTTAAAACTTTCCACAGATCCTTTGAAGTATCTCCAGAAACCTTACGGATATCAAGTTTGATCCCTTGATCATGGAGCCAAGTAAATGCATCAACATCTGTCTGATCAACTGAGATCGTATCTGTCACCATTTTGCGTGAACTATTAAAGCTCAAAGCGCCAATGTTAACTAGATCAACGTGGATCCCATTTTGAACTAAGATTTGTGCATCCCGCGGGTTTTCGACCAAGATCAATGCTTTGAAACTATTAAAACGCGGGTCAAAATAGATTCGCAGCATCTTCATCAACGGGATCACATGAACCTTAATACCAGGTGGACTAGCCTGCCTGATCAAGGTTTTACGGATGTTGTCCCGGGCAACTTGGTCTGAGACGACTAAGATCCGATCGACTTTTAATACCTTGGCCCAGTTAGTAGCGACCTGTCCATGCAGCAAACGACTGTCGATACGCATTAACCGGATTTCCATGTTGACCGCCTTCGATCGTAAAAACTAATAATAAATCAAGTTAAAAAGTACTACGGGAATTCTAAACTTCGTTTTCTGCTCAAGGTTCGTAATTGCTTAATAAAAGAAAAAATTATGATAACAAATTCATTCAGCAGTAGAACGACCCTAGGGAAAATTTTATTTTGAACATCCCATTAAATATATAGCAATTTTTGTGCCAATTTTTGTGTATCACACCTATATCCTTATTTAACAATGTTTATAATTTCTTAAAAAAGCTATCTGATACACAAAATAGTGTATCAGATAGCTAGTGTATGCTATCCAGCTATTTCTGTATCAAACAATTTCACAATATAATATATTTCTTCTTCTGATAATTTTAAGTTCAGGGTCGTTTCGATCACCTTGTTCGCTCGAACAATAATCTGATAAAGAGTACTTTCTTGCACACTTCTGATCTCTGCATTGGAAGCTGTCATCGGCGAATTAGTCAAACAACGCTCAATTGCTCCAGCAAGATGCATAACGACACTGATCCGCAATGAGTTAGTAAATTCAAAATCTACTCTTTCTGCAATGTAATCACAGTAATTCCATAAAACCCCAATTAGTTTTTGCGGATTAATGAAAGTAAAGTATTGCCCCAAATATTGTTGAGCTTTCTGTTCTGTTAGGTCTTCAGAGCTTTCCAGGTCGACCTGAACATCCTCTCCTTTTTCTGGCGTATCTTCCATTTCCTGTATCAGGCTAATAAACTTTTCTCCGCCACCTTGTAAAAGATCCTCCAAAGAAATAAATGGGACCGGGATCTTCGGGCGTGTCACACCTGTTGTAGCAATAATATTATAATTTCGTTTTAAATCTTCCAAAGTTTGACTCATTCCCACAACAGAGATCGGGATCACAACAATATCGTCGATCAAATGGTCAACTA
Organism: Ligilactobacillus acidipiscis; assembly: GCF_900116935.1. Lineage (NCBI taxonomy): Bacteria > Bacillati > Bacillota > Bacilli > Lactobacillales > Lactobacillaceae > Ligilactobacillus > Ligilactobacillus acidipiscis. The sequence goes on along the minus strand of NZ_LT630287.1, from coordinate 525,834 downwards.
AAATACCGTCCAAGATCTCCTTGATTTTTTCAGCCGTTCCCTGTCCAGTAGCACATAAGGCAACGATCGCTCGCTGTCTGGAATCACTAACTTCTAAGCTATCTAAATTACCGACATTTTGTTCAGACTCTATCATAGGTCGTGAATAACCGTTAAAATCATTCAACTCATTATAGATCAGTTCCAGATCACTATCTATTAGAGAAGATTTACGGGCTGCTTCTAAGACCATTGCCGTCGTTACCATATCGATCGTCTTAACTGCCGCTCCCGTCATTTTTTCGATTTTACCATTGAAGGTCCCAAGTGACCCCATGTCGACCATTAGCAAAACACCATTACCACGATCAACTCGTTTTACTTTATGTGCAATACCCTTTAATGCGGTCTGCGGATCCATCTCTAATGCCATATCAAATGATTCCAAGTTATCCGCCGACAATAACTGCTTAACAACATGTACCATCGATGATGCAGTACTATCTCCGTGCGCTGCGACTACGATCCCGACTTTGCCGATCTCAGGCTCAGCTTTTAATGAAGCTAGAAGTATCGCCAAGTAATACAGTTCGGAATCTGGTACGGGCATGTTGTAATGCTCTTCAAGCATTTTCTTGATTTTTTTAGCAAGATCAAATTCGCGCGGATAATCGTTGACCATTGAAATAATGTTATTGGCAACTCTCCTTAGAGGCTTACCGGACTGTACTCGTTTGATAAATGAACTGATATGCAAGCTCATTCCATAAAGATAATTCTCGCCGACGTCATATCGTTCCTCTTTTAAAAAGCGGCCAATTTCATTGGTAACATCAATAATGTCTTGATCGATGATCTCGTTAAAACTTTTTTCAGTCCGGTCAAACTTAGCATTTTTATAAAACGACTTCAAATGCACGTTGATGTCAGTCATAATAAAATTATTGATTGCGGCATGGTCCAGCCCTTCATCTTGCAAAACTTGGGCTTTTTCACCGATCACTTCATAGAGATTATAAGGTAGTTCGTAATTATCCCTGTCTGCTGGTGCTCTCGTTGAATTATCCGGATGGACGATCATCGTTGGCTCTAAAAGCTTCGTCAACCGACTTTGTTCTTCCCGATTAGATGCCAAACGCGGCAGGCCATCTTTGATATTTGTCGGCATACTGTCAAAATCAAGTTTAATTTCAGACTCATTATTTATGCTTCCTAAAAATCCTTGTGCACAAACCAGCTGAATGTTTGATTTAAGTTGTCCAACATTGCCATAAGTAACACTGCCGATCAGTGCCTGAACAACATCTTCATTTAATCTAATATTGCGCTGGATCCGGTTGGCCTCGATCGTTAAGAGTCGTTTGAGCATCGCTACTCTTTCTCGCATTGTCCGTTCCTTGAAGGCTGGCATTTGAATCATGATCGGGATCCGTCTGACAAATGTTTGCAATAAGGAACTTTCTGGATCTTCAGTCGTGGCACAAACCAAACGGACGTCAGCATGATGAGTTTTACCCGATTCGCCCAGCTTACTATATGTCCCATGATCCATGAAATAAAAGATCATTTCTTGTCCCTCAGGTGGTAGGCGATGAACTTCATCCAAAAATAGCATGCCGCCGTCTGACTGTTGGATCAGTCCATCTTTTTCTTCATTTGCACCGGTAAATGCACCTTTAGTATATCCAAACAGCTGCGACATCAATAGCTGTGGATTATGAGCATAATCTGCGCAATTAAAAACCGTCATATCCTCATGGGATAACACATCTTTTTCCCGGGCAAACTGGTACATTGCGTTAGCAAAATAAGTTTTTCCAGAACCGGTCGGTCCTGTGATCAGCACGTTTAATCCATGTGGCGGGTATAAGATCGCGGCTTTTGCCTGTTCAACCTGATTTTTCAAACTGTCCTTACGTCCGATCATAGTTTCAAAAAAGTCAGTTTCGGAAGAAGCAGAGTTATCCTGAGATCTTGCTTCCTCAGCTATCTGCCGCTTTTTTTTATCACTTTTATCAGCACTTATCTTATTCTTATTAACCTGTTTCTTAGTGGTATCATCCTCTACGACCAAAAAATAACGAACTGGGCGTCCGTTTGATTTTTTTAAAATATCCTCGCGTACTAATGTATTTAATTCCTTGCTAACATTAGAACGTACCAAGCCCAAAGCTTCAGAAATAGCGAGAGTTGTCATCCCTTCCGAGGCAGCTTCGTCTTGGCTCTTCAAATAAGCTAAAATTTTTTCACGGCGTGTCATATTCTTCCTCATTTCTTGATCATACATAGTGCCAAAAATTACTGTATCAATTATAACACACTAACACAGAAAAGAACTTTCTACTTAAATAGAATTATTTAGGCTGCGCTAATCATGCGGAAAACGCTGATTTTTGGTAAACTACTAAATAAAGCAATAACACTTCATCTAACAATTACACAAAAGAGGAATAATATGGAATATTTAGACTATGCATTACAAGATTCGTGGAAATCATACTCAAACTTCGAATCACCGATCAACATTGAATTGCCTGTCGCAGAAAGCAAAACTTTGCAGCAGCAAGCCTTAACGTTTACCTTTAACGCTAGCGACCAAATCATTAAAAAAAGACAGCCGAATGGAGATCAATTTTTAGCTACCGGAGAATTGCTAGTTGGCAAGCATAAATATCAACTCCAACGACTACACTTTCATGATGGAAGCGAGCATACTTTAAATGGTCAGCAGTTTGATGGGGAGATCCATCTCGTATACCAAGACGAAAATAATGCTAACTTAGTTCTGGCGATTTTGTGCCAAGTCGATAAAAATTCAGTTGAGAAATTACCCTTATCAAAAATCTACCAAGAACAAGTTTCCGTTAGTGAATTAGAGCAAGTACTGCCGGATGACCTATCACATGTTACATATGTGGGCTCGCTAACTACTCCTCCTTTAATGGCGGATGTCACTTGGATAGTTTTGACACAGCCTCATTTTATTTCTGCTGCATCAAAAGCTGCCTTTCATGATGGTTATCCAAATAATCATCGTAAGATTCAGCCTCTTAATGGAAGAAAACTGACTTATTACAAAAATTCTTCCTTACTCGCAGATAACCGGCAGCTTTGAAAATTTTTTTAGTTTAGTATGGTAGGAAACCAAAAGTTTAACTACATTTTCATTCATAATGTTTTAGAATACGTATTTGACCCACAAGAATTGCCGACCAAATTAAAAATTTGTTAAAACCAGATGATCATTTTTCAGTTGTTAAGCACAACAAACTTAGCCATGCTTTTGCTACAACCGTTTTTGCAGACAAAACCGAAAACGGAATTGAAATACTTGATCAGAAAACAAATGATTTTCCAATCTTTTGGCCCCATGTACATCTATTCTTTAAATGAATTAAAAGCGTGGCTTTCTCACCCGCTGACCAATGTATTTGGTATTCGTGCCGTTTATAGATTTTCTGCCAATAATCAAGTTAATACACTCAAAAGTGGCAAATACAAAGTTTCAACTAGAAGATAAATTAAGTACAGACCCTTATTTGTCCCGCTGGATCAATTGACGTTAAATAATTCTTCTCCCCTTGTTTTGAAAGCCAAACAGTATATTCAAAACAACAAAAAATTTGATCCTAATGACACGTCAATGAGCGAATGGAAATTACTTTCAAAACCAATCTTTTAAATCTTTTTTCCTATTTACAAGATGGATGCTAAATGATAATAGTATAAAATTGTCTTAACAACGAGAGGTATAATATGGAAAAATTGCGTATTTCTCTTTAATACAATATTAAGGAGGAAAAATATGATAGAAATTAAATTAAAAAAAGTAACCAGCTCCCGCTCGAACAGCTAATTAATTTGTATAATTCTGTTGGTTGGAGTGCTTATACTGCTCAACCTGCCATCTTAAACCAAGCAATCATCAATTCTTTAGACGTAATAACCGCTTGGCAAAACCAGCGACTTATAGGTTTGATCCGCACAGTAGGAGATGGTCAGACGATATTATATATCCAGGATTTATTAGTAGCTCCAGGTTTCCAGCAGCAAGGGATCGGAACAAAACTCATGTAGCAGGTTTTAAACAAACATAAAAACATTCGGCAAAAATTATTACTGACGGAAAATGAAACTCAGACATTTTCCTTTTATCAAAAACAAGGTTTTATAGACACTAAAGAAGTAAATCTTGTGAGCTTCTACCGTGAACACTAATAAAAACAAAAGTGCTTAAACAAAGTCATCTTAAAATCACCACGACAATAGGTAAAGCATGCGCAATTTTCCAGCTCCAAATCGCGCTAATGCAACATTCAAGCGTTCTATTATAAGGGTGATTTTTTGCTAGATCTAGTTGTAGTGAAACACACTGTGCCGACTATATTTTTATGACTGATCTCTGACGAATAAAAAAGGAGGATTCGAAAACCATTCTTGGTTTCCAAATCTTCCTTTATTTATTACTTAAATCTACGCTGTTAATTCGCTATTTTGCGATATACGTGTCTTTCCAATTATTAGTAACACCGGCTGTATTTTGAATCAAGCCTTTAACATTTTCTCTGACCATAGTTGGCTGGTTCAATTGATACAGTGGAGCTACACCTTGGTCAGTACTCAAGATCTTAGATGCCTTAACCAAGTCATCCCAACGTTTCTGCTGGTTAGCAACATCAGTTGTTTTAGATGCCTTAACTAAACGATCATACTCAGCATTTTTCCATTTACCATCATTATATGAGTTATCCGATGTAAACAAATCAACAAAGCTGATCGCATCAGAGAAGTCTGCCCCCCATGAACTAACAACAACATCAAATTGTTGCGTCTTAGAGCGATCCAAACGTGTCTTAAACGGCACATTTTGAACTTTGACATCAATGCCTAAATTCTCGCCCAGCTGGCTTTGGATAAAGGCGGTTACTTTCTTGACAACATCTGTATCGTCACCCAACAACGTAAAACTTAACTTGTCTTGCCCAGTTTCTTTTAAACCTTCTTTTAAAAGTTGTTTAGCTTTTTTCTTATTATAAGTTACGCCTTCTTTTGTCTGAGCCGCATCAGCAAAGTCTTTCCCATTATATGATTGCAGGCCAGAAGAAACGATCCCTTGCGAAACTTTAGTGCCAGAGCCTAAAACTTTGTTTGCCAATTGTTTACGGTCGATGGCATATGAGATAGCTTGTCTGATCTTCTTGTTTTGGAAAACCTTTTGGGTTTGGTTAAATTCAAGGTAACTTGTTCTAGCCTGTTTCAAAACTTGATAGTCGGGCTTGCTTGATAATTGTTTGGCCTGTTCAGTACTTAAAAATGTTTCGTCCAGTTTCTTAGATTGGTAAAGATTATAGGAAGTTGAAGTGTCTTTGTTAACTTTAAAGTTGATTTTATCCAACTTGACTGACTTTTTGTCCCAATAGTTGCTGTTCTTAGCTAAAGACCAGCTTAAATTAGAACCAGTCCAAGCAGTCATCTTGAACGGACCGTTGTAAACCATATACTTAGATGCTGTCCCATACTTGGAACCATACTTTTCAACCGCTGACTTATTTTGCGGGAAAAATGACGGGAAGCCCATCAATAACTTGAAGTAAGGAATTTCTTTATCCAAAGAAACAACTAATTTATGATCGCCTTGTGCTTTGATCCCAAGAGCACTGCCAGGTTTTTTGCCATCCATGACTTCATTAGCGTTTTTAATTCCATCAAATAAATAAGCATATTCCGAACCAGTCTTTGGATCCAAAGTCCGCCGCCAAGAATAAACAAAATCTTTAGCAACTACTGGATCACCGTTTGACCACTTATCATCTTTACGCAATGTGAATGTGTATGTAAGCCCGTCTTTCGAAACTTTGGTTGATTTGGCGATTCCCGGTTCAACCTTTGACTTCTTACCAACTCGATAAAGACCTTCCATACTGTTATTCATCATATCAAAACTGATCGTATCCGTAGCCTTAGAAGGGTCCATTGTAGGAAGTTCCGAAGGTTCATCCCAATTTAGGACCTGCTTGTTAGCAAGCTTACCATTTCCAGCAGACGAACTCGACTTAGAACCGCAGGCCGTTAAAGCTAGACCTGCAACAACGGCAACTATTCCCGTAGAAAACACTTTGCGAAAACTCATACGCATTCTCCTCTTTCTCTAACCAATTTATAATTTTTATCAAATTATACAACATTTTAAATAAAATGCAACTGTTTATCTAAAATCAATTTCAATTAATGAAAACCGTTACTACGGGATTCTTTTGAATTAATAGTTCACATATTATTTTTAAAATAAAACGTGTTAAAGGTTAATAGTTTATAATTTTTAACTATTTTAAACAAAAAAGATCGTCTCGTTCATATCTTATCTTTTATAGTATGATTTGTATGTCTTCTTAGTAAAAAATGCTAAAATAATATTAAAGAAATTTTTTGAAGGGATGCGTTCTTATGACCACAGACATTCAAAATAAGTCCAATGAAAACGGCCGGCAGACAAAACGTGAACGGCTGCTTGAAATCGTTCATGTCATTAGAGAACATGACATGATCCGGAACTTTATTAGGCAAAAGAATCCGCGTGAGATCCGTTTAGGCTTTGAGGAGCTTGGACCGACCTTTATTAAGATCGGACAAATTTTGTCAACGCGTCCTGACTTGGTATCACCTGCTTATATCAGGGAATTCAGCTACTTACAAGATAATGTTCAAATAGACCCTTATCGTACAGTACAACAGTCCTTCAAGAAACAGACCGGCAAAGAGATCTCCGAAGTTTTTGCCAAATTTGATAAAGAACCATTTGCTTCAGCTTCAATTGGACAAACCCACCGCGCTCTTTTAAAAGACGGGACCTCCGTAGTTGTTAAAATCCAGCACCCCAAAGTGCAAGAACTGGTTGAAACTGACATGTCTCTCTTTAAAAAAGCGGTTGACATTTTGAAAATTGGCCCCGAGATTGGTGTGATCGACCCGGAAGATATTTTAAACGAGATCAGAAATGCTCTTTTTACTGAAATCAACACAGAAATCGAGATCAAAAATGGGCAAGAGTTCTACGAGCTAAATAATAATGATGGGATCATTACTGTTCCCCGAACATATGCCGATCTTTCAGCACAAAAAATTTTAGTTACTAGCTATATGCCTGGCAGAAGCATTAAATACTACATCCAAGAACCCTATAGTAAAGATGAACGCATAGCCAAACAGCAAAAGAATGAACGTAAAAAAGTCGCCGAAGCACTCGTCAAAAACTTTGTCAAGCAAGTTTTTGAAGATAACTTTTTTCATGCTGATCCTCATCCTGGTAACATCTTATTCAAACGTTTTGACCATGAGGACATCAAAGAACAAAATCATATTATTCAATTTCAGCGGAAGGTCCGGGGAAAAAAGACTACTTTGACTGCGCAAGATGATCTGCCCGATTACCGGGTGACCTACCTTGATTTTGGAATGATGGGACGCCTGACACCCAATATTGTTGACGGGATCATTCAAATTATCTTGGCCTTAAATACTAAAGACACAAGAACGATCGGTCAAGCGATACTTTCAATTTGTAACCGGACCGGCAAAGTTGATCAGGAAAAATTTTTCGAAGAGTTAGGTATCTTTTTACAGCCTTACATGCAAATGGGCCTGGGGCAAATCGACTTACCCAGTTTACTTTTTGAGGTCATTAGCCTTTGTCGGAATAATAACTTACAAGCCAAATCGGAAATCACTCTTTTGGTCAAATCCTTTGCTTCACTTGAGGGGATCATTGCTGAACTTGACCCTGAAATGGAAATGATGGATGTTGCGCGTCCGTTTGCCAAAGAATATCTGATCGAACACTTTAGCTGGAAAAAACAGTTGGAAGATAGTGCCTTAGATGTTGCTCAATCAGTGCGTGCTTTATCCAAGATCCCATTAAAAATCGAACAATTGATCAATTTATTTACAACCGGTCAAACCAAAATCAACATTGCTTTAAGGGGGCAAGAAACTCTCTTCGTTAATTTTAGCAGGATCGTTGATAGACTTGTAAGCGCAATTATTTTAGCAGCATTGATACTAGGCTCTTCCTTGTTAGTCCAGGGTAGCTCCGAACATCCTGCAATTTACAGACTGGGAGTTGCTGGCTATATTATTTCATTTATTGTGATCGTCTTGATGATCTTAAATTCCTTGTGGATCCGTTTTAAACATAAAAAATAAACCTGACCGTTCGCAATTCAAGCCTCCTTTCTCCCATGTCTTTGAAAAACATTCAGACGTGTGTTGGCGAGATTTATTAAGACTTTGACTTTTTTTGACCTTTTAGTGTTTTTTCTTTGCATCTACTCTAAAAACGTATAGAATTAACAGTAAGGGAGATTCATCCATGCGGATCTTTTCCTTGTTGACTGTTTAAGTATGGTAGTAAATTACCAATCATAGAAAGGAAGTTTTGGTGTTATGGCTAACGATATTTCTAATCACTTCAACGATTTGTTAAATTCCGGAGATGAATTTTTCAAGAATTTTGGACGTCCACTTATGAACTTGAGTGATTCCTTTAAGGAACTGCGTAGTGACGTGCAAGAAACTGAGACAGATTATACCGTTGCGATCGATGTTCCTGGTGTTGACAAAAAAGATATCTCGATCGACTTCAAAGATAACACATTGACCGTTTCCGCCAAGCGTCAATCGTTCACTGACCGCAGTGACAAAGATGGCAATATGATCGCCAGCGAACGCAGCTCTGGTCGTTTTACTCGTCAATATCATTTTCCTGATGTCGATCACGAAAAGATCGGTGCCAAATATGAAGAAGGCGTTTTGACTATCACCTTGCCTAAGACAACAGAAGGTCAGAGTAAAACTCATAAAATCGAAGTGCAGTAATCAAATAATCGTTTACCTCGTATTCCAGCAAAAGAATACGAGGTTTTTTGTGTAAAGCTTTAAATCTTTGTCCTTCTAAAAGGTTGATATCATAGAGTTTACCTTAAAAATAGTAGACTTTTATATGTGTGAATTTCCTTGATAGAAAACGGTTGCATTAAGCTTGGCAATGTGATATAAAATAGGTGTAAGGAAAGATCAAGGCTCAGTTAGTGAGTCAGACAACTGAATATAGCAACAAAGCAATTGAAAGTTTTAAAAGTATTAAATCCGCTAGGTCCAACCAAAATAGAGGATATGATAGAGGGTGTCGGAACCAACATGAGAAAGTTCCAAACACAGAATATTTCTTCTTTAGAGGGTGATTGAACCAACATGAGATGTGTTTCAACCACAAATAATTTAGTCGATTGGAAGTGATGAAGTCAACATGAATCGTTTTATGTCCGCTAGCCCGTGCAAGGCAGGTCATGAGATCTTTACAACCGGTGTTGACCGAAGTCGAGGTAAGGGAGCAATTGCAGATCAGTGAAAAAATTGCAGAAATTAGTTGCTCAACTAGGGTTGCGGAAACACGATCTTTCCTTACAGAATATAAAGTTCAGTGCTCCTGATGTGTGAATATCTTAGGAGAAACAGGTGAACCTCCAAGATGATATGTATGAGTGAAAACGCGGGTCTGAGCTTTAGTGCTTTTAACCCAAAACATGAGAAAATTTAAGTTGACTTCAAAGGATATTTAGGTAATTAGATGAGTTTATATTTTGACGTAACACAGTCAGTAACCTAGGGGTCTGAAACAAATGTATGTAAATTTGTTTCAGGCCTTTTATTATCGTTTGATTTTTTGAAACATACGTTTGCTTTTATCACAATAAAGTTACATAATATGTTTGTTTAGTAACTTACACTACGAGGAAGGAGGTAATCATTTGAAACAAACTTCTATTTTTGACCAAAATGAAAACAACAATGCTCCCTTGGCTTACCGGGTCAGGCCACAAAAATTAGCTGAATTTTTTGGTCAAACTCACCTTTTAGCTCCCGGCAAAGTTCTCCGCGAATTGATCGATAATGATCAGCTGACCTCGATGATCTTTTGGGGACCTCCAGGGGTAGGCAAAACCACTTTAGCACGGATAATTGCCGCTCAGACTAAAGCCCATTTTTTAACCTTCAGTGCGGTCACTACCAGTATCAAAGATATCAAGTCGATCATGAAAGATGCTGAAGAAGCACGAGAAATGGGGGAAAGAACGATTGTTTTCGTTGACGAGATCCATCGCTTTAATAAAGCTCAACAAGACGCATTCTTACCTTATGTCGAAAAAGGCAGTATCATTTTGATTGGAGCTACGACTGAAAATCCATCGTTTGAGTTGAACTCCGCCCTCCTCTCTCGTTGTAAAGTTTTTGTCTTACAAGAATTAAAGCCTGACGAATTAGTCGATCTGCTAAAACATGCTTTGAATTCCTCTCAGGGCTTTCCTGAATTGGCCATCCACATTTCACAGGAAACACTGCAAGAAATCGCTGCTTTTGCCAATGGTGACGGCCGAAACGCCCTTAATACCCTTGAAATGGCAATATTAAATGGCAAACGAGAGGGTAAAGATGTTACAGTCGATCAACAAACTTTGCATCAACTCCTAGGAAAAAAGTCTTTACGTTATGATAAAAAAGGCGAGGAACATTATAATATTATTTCGGCTTTGCACAAATCAATGCGTAACAGCGACGTGAATGCGGCGGTCTACTGGTTATCACGTGTGATCGATGGTGGTGAAGATCCACTATATATCGCGCGACGATTGGTTCGTTTCGCCAGCGAAGATATCGGTTTGGCAGATACCAATGCTTTAAATGTCGCAGTCAATGTTTTTCAAGCTTGTCAGTTTATTGGCTTGCCGGAATGTGATGTTCATTTAACTGAAGCTGTGATCTACCTAGCGTTAGCACCTAAATCAAACGCCGCATACAAAGCCCGTCTGACTTCCAAAAAAGATGTCCGTTCTTACGGAAATCTGCTGGTACCCTTACAGATCAGAAATGCACCAACTAAACTAATGGATGACTTAGGTTATGGTGAAAATTACCAATATGCCCACAAAAGCAAAGACAAACTGACTTCAATGGAAACTGCCCCGCCTGAGATCAAGGGACACGAATACTATGAACCCACCAATCAAGGAAAAGAAGCTCGTTTCAAGCAACGGTTGGAATATATTAAAAAGTGGCATAAAAGCCATGATAATAGCTAAAAACGAAAAGCCCCATGCACTCAAGCAAGCGAACCTAATTCTTAGAGTACATGGGACTTTTCGTTTTTTGATCAAAGTGGCATACTTACAATTTTTCTCTAAATTTATCCTCTTAGGGTATTGTTATTTTGTACTAATTTTTTGAAATTAAAGTCGAAGAGACATATTTCTTTTTAATTTCTTATTCTATTTAGATCGATGCGACTAAGTGTAACTTGACTAACGCTGGTCAAAACATCGTTATTATGAACTTCAACTTGCCACGTTTGGAGTTTAGAACCGACATGCAAAGGCGTTGCTTTAGCAAGCAAAGTTCCTTGTTTTTCAGCTTGCAAATGATGTGTTGTCAGATTCACACCGACCACCGTCGAGCCTTCTGGAACATTTTTCGCTCCAGCCATACTAGCAGCTGTTTCTGCCAAAACTGCATTGATCCCGCCGTGCACGATTCCGTAAGGCTGTTTAATTTCATCAGAAATTTCAAGTGATATAATAGATTCGTTGGATGAGAGAGAAACAACTTTAATTCCAAGAGTTTTTACTAAGTCTGACATAAATATTACCAACTTTCGAAAGGATTGAATTAAATGACATCTGTAAACTGGGAAAAGGTCAAAGACTACGAAGAAATAATCTTTGAAAGGTCTGACAAAATTGCAAAAATCACAATGAACCGCCCAGAAAGGCGCAACGCCTTTACCCCAACAACTGTAGAAGAAATGATCGATGCGTTTACTATCTGCCGTGATGATAGCACAATTGGCGTAATAATTCTAACTGGAGCTGGCGACCTCGCCTTTTCATCTGGTGGTGACCAGGGGGTTCGTGGTAACGGAGGCTATGTTGGTAAAGACAAAGTCGCTCGTTTGAACGTCTTGGATCTGCAACACTTGATCCGGATCATCCCTAAACCCGTGATTGCGATGGTCAAGGGTTGGTCTGTCGGCGGTGGTAACATCTTGCAGCTAGTTTGTGACCTAACTATCGCAGCCGACAATGCGAAGTTTGGTCAAACAGGACCTAAAGTTGGCAGTTTCGATGCCGGATACGGTTCCGGTTATCTTGCCCGTGTCATCGGACATAAACGTGCTAAAGAAGTGTGGTTCTTAAATCACTTCTACTCAGCAGAAGAAGCTTACCAAATGAACTGGATCAATAAAGTCGTTCCATTGGCTGACGTTGAATCTGTAACACTTGACTGGTGTAATGAGATCCTTGAAAAATCACCAACAGCTTTGCGCTTTATCAAGGCTGCAATGAACGCTGATACCGATGGTTTGGCTGGAATACAACAGCTTGGCGGAGACGCTACAATGTTATTTTATCAGACAGATGAAGGCAAAGAGGGGCGCGATGCGTTCAATGAAAAACGTAAGCCTGATTTTGATAAATATCCTAAGTTCCCATAAACGATGTCAGGTACAATAATGGATAATTGGATAAAAAAGCAGGCAGCCTTAACCCCGACTAGGGCTGCTGTCGTAGATAAAGAAAAAACTATAACTTTTGCACAACTTGCTGAATACACTGACAAGCTTGGACGAAAACTAGCAGGTTTAGATGCTTTGAACAACAAAAAAATCGCTATTCTGACTAATAATTCATTGGCTGGGTACTTAACTGCGATGGGGATTTTAAACGCAGGACATACGATTGTCTGGCTGAATCGTCGTTTGTCAGCGCCTGAGTTAAATTACCAACTAAATGATAGTCAAGTTGATGTCTGTTTATATGAAGATCAGCTTGATGCTTCACAGTTAAGCTGCCGCACTATTTCTTTTAGCGAGCTTGATTCAGCTTCTGAGAAAAGCTTTGCCCCCCAACAGGTCTTTGCTGCTAAAGATGCGGCAAGTATCATGTACACTTCAGGTACTACTGGGAGACCAAAGGGCGTTATTCAAACATTTGGCAATCATTTTAGTTCAGCAACGGCATCTGCCTTAAATCTAGGCGTAACGCCAGCTGATGAATGGCTATGTACAGTACCGATCTTTCATATCAGCGGTTTTTCGATCATGATGCGTGGTTTGATCTACGGGATGACCGTTCGTTTAGTCAGCCATTTTGATGCAGCAAAGATCCAGCAAATTCTTGTCAATGAACCAGTAACAATGATTTCAGTAGTTCCTTTTATGTTAAAGAAACTATTGACTATCAAACAAGAAACTGGCGCCCAATACCAAAAAAGATTTCGCGGAATGTTACTCGGCGGTGGTCCAATAGATCAAGCAACTTTAAAACAATGTGAACAACTGCAATTACCAGTTATCCAGTCATATGGAATGACTGAAACATGTTCGCAGATCGTAGCACTTTCTTTTGCTGATGCAGCAAAACATATTGGTTCTTCAGGGAAACCTCTTTTCCTGACACAATTACGCTTGGATCAAAATACACAAGAAATTCAGCTCAAAACCCCCGCTCTAAGTCCAGGTTATCTGGGAAAACAAGAAAAATACGCCGCCAAGATCACAACCGATGGCTGGTTCAAAACGGGGGACATTGGTCATTTTGACAAAGATGGATTTTTATATGTGCACGGGCGCAGTGATGATATGATAATTTCAGGAGGAGAAAACATTTTTCCTGATGAAGTAGAATCTGCTTATGCGAAATGCCCTTTCCTTGAAGATATTGCTGTCTTGGGTGTGGCTGATGACAAATGGGAACAAAAACCCATAGCTTTTGTGATACCAAATGAACAAACCCTGTTAGCCCAAGACTTGATAGATTATGGCCGTCAACATTTGGCCCATTATAAAGTCCCGAAAAACTTTTACTTGGTCAAACAATTACCTCACAACGCCAGTGGAAAACTGCAACGATTCAAATTACGAGAAAGATTGACTAGCGGCCAAGTCAAGGAGTTGCAATAATTTTCTGTGTTGGGTAATTGATTCTTAATTCCGATCCTAGAATGATTGATCCTACGTAGTTTTATCTGGCCGTTATTTTCGTTGCTTTGCGACTTGTGTCCACATGGCCTTCTTCTGGGCCCTAGTATTACGGATGTAGGGCCACATGGCGCTCGTGGACATTACTTTGGCAAATTTATATTGGAATCGACCCAAAATTACATGCAGTAAAATTTTATTACATCGGATTAGGTAAACTTAAACTTTTTGTATAATTATTTTTAGTATCATACTAGTAAGAACAAAGATATGATACCCAAGTCCACCATTGCTTGAGTACTATCTGCTTAGCCCATTATGTTTCGTAGTCAGACTCCGTGCAACAAAAGGTAACGTCTTATTCTTAAGTCCGATCATTCAGCACCAAACTAACGCTAGTTGACCAGGACCCGATAATGCTTGCTTTCTTTGTTGCACTCTGCCTTGTTTTTAAAAGGAGATGTTATTATGACCGAAAAAATGAATGCTGTTGGTTTTTATGAACATTTACCGCTTGATAACGCTCAAAGCCTTATTGACCTTACCTTAGATCGTTTAACTGCTAAAGAGCATGATCTTTTAGTCAAGGTCTCTGCAATTTCTGTGAACCCGGTCGATATCGCTACGCGTAAAAACGGCCACGATAAAAGTGAAAGGCCACGGATCCTCGGGTTCGATGCTGTAGGAACTGTTGTTGAAACGGGCTCAGATGTTACCTTATTCCAAAAAGGCGACAGGGTGTATTATGCAGGTTCCTTCAGTCGTCCCGGAAGTTACAGTGATTATGAACTTGTCGATGAACGGATCGTCGCACTCGCTCCCAAAAAGTTAGATGATGCCCATACTGCAGCTATGCCATTAACAACATTGACTGCTTGGGAAGCATTATTCGAACAGCTAGGCATTGACCCTGATGATAATGAGACTAATAATGATAAAACGATTTTGATAATCAACGGTGCCGGCGGCGTTGGTTCAATTGCCACTCAGTTAGCTCATTATGCAGGCCTTCACGTGATTGCAAGTGCTTCTCGTCCAAGGACGAAGGAATGGGCCTTGCAGCATGGGGCAGACGAAATAGTCGACCATCATAAAAACTTGATAGATGAAGTCCATGCCTTGGGCCACGATAACGTCAATTACATTCTTGAATTAAATAACTTAGACAATCATTGGGACGAAATGGTCGAATTGATCGGGCCGAATGGCAAAATGTCTTCCATAACCAGTAACCAAAAACCATTAAATCTGACAGCTCTCAAACGTAAGCGTGTTACTTTCGCGTGGGAATGGATGTTTACCAAAGCTTTTTACCACACAGCAGATTTAAGCAGTCAACATGAGATCCTAACTCAGGCAGCCCAATTGTTTGACAGCGGCATACTGCGTAGTACATTGAATCAAACATTGCAGGGTATCAATGCAGATAATTTAAAGAAAGCACACGCCATGATTGAAAGCGGGCATACCATTGGCAAGATCGTGCTGACTAAATAAAATTTTTATAATAAGCAAATAAGCTCTTGCAAAGTAAAGTGCACTTCAAAACACTTACTTTGCAAGAGCTTTTTATTTTCCTTGAGATGCGATTCGAGCAGCTCTGTACGCCAAGAGTGCCGTAGTAATTGCCCCAACTCCCCCAGGAACAGGTGTAATCGCCTGGACCTTCTGGGAGACTTGAGCAAAATCAACATCTCCCACAAGTTTGCCAGCTTCATCGTAATTAGTTCCGACATCAACTACCACTGCATCTTTGTTGACCATGTCAGCCGTGAGCAAATTAGGCTGTCCAACTGCAGTGATCACTAGCTGTGCTTGAACAGTGTGTTCAAAAAGCTGCTTAGTATATTTATCGCACACTGTTAACGTGGCGTTTTGTGCGAGCAGCAAGTTTGCTAAAGGACGTCCCACAGTTAAACTATCACCGATCAAAACCACTTCTACTCCTCGTAAATTAAACTCGTAAAAGTTTAAAAGTTCCAACACCGCAGCTGCCGTTAATGGAACTAGATCTCCAGACCGTGGCGATAAGGTCGATCCTAAATTAGCACGGGTAACTCCATCAATATCCTTGCACGGATCAAGCAGATCTTGGACAGCATCAAGCGGGAGACTTTCGGGTAAAGGTTCCAGTAACAGAATTGCATCAATTTGTTGATCCTCATTCAACTGTGTCACTTGACTTTCAAATTCACTAAAAGTGATCTGACTATCAAACACGACCGGAACGGTTTTTAGTCCTGCTTGTTGCAACACATTAGCCGCACTTCTCTGGTAGCCCTTGGCTGCAGGATCTACCCCAACTCTGACCAGTGCGACTTGGGGCACCGCTGACAAAGAAGCAACTAAGTTTTTAGTCCGTTGCAAAATATCATCTGCCACAGGCTTACCCTTCAATAATTTGCTCACACATTTTCACCCCGAGCTGCTTTTTGCATAGCCGGATATAAGCTTTCACTGATTTTTAAACCATCTGCTAAAGTCTCATCAGTTATTTTATTCAAGCTAGCAGCCTGGTCTTTATCTTTCATCATCCTGGTATTTTCGTAGACATTTAAAACAGAGGCTTTAAGTGCTGCCTCGGCTAATGCCGTTCCACTGCCAATATCACTTAACAAAGACTTGGAAGAATACTCTTTCATTTCGTCTAACTGATGCAAGATCTTAGTCGCTGTTTGGGCGATCTGTAATGGTGGTTGAGCAGCAACGATCAAGCCGTGTAACATTTCTGCAGCACGCTTATCTTTTTGCTCTTCAGTTTCTTTAGGGAGCTTTAAAGCTGCGGTAAAAGTTTCAAACGCACTCTCATCTTCCTGAATCAAGGAGATCATTTTAGTCCGACTCACAGTCATTTCAGCGATCAACTCAGTCAAACGCGGTTCATCAAGCTTGTCCTGACGAATGTGTCCGACCATTTCTCCTAAAGCACTGCTTAAAGCGCCTACTAAAGCTGCAGTTGATCCTCCACCTGGTGTTGGTGCTGCTGAGGCTAAGTCAGCTGTAAATTCTTCAATTGTTTGTGACATTTATTTCGCTCCTCTTATTGTTAGTTAGTCTTGCAGGTTATTGTAATGAAGCACTATTCTTAACCCATTTTAGACATTATGTCTTCAGACATTATTGGTGCTCGAGTTCTCCCGGCTTGCTTCACTCTGTTATTTTGTCGAGTTTTTCAAGCCAGAACCTTCCGCCCAATCAACTCCGCCATCACGACAAGTAAGACCACTTGTCATAATGCCCGAGTCCATTGGTGCTCGAGCTCTCCCGGCTTGCTTCACTCTGTTATACATTATCTCTGATTTTTCTTATATTTTCGAAGTCAGTGCATTGATCGCCACTATCACTGTACTCAATGACATTAAAACCGCTCCGACCATTGGGCTTAACACAAAACCGACAGGTGCTAATACTCCAGCTGCCAGTGGCAAAGCGATAATATTATAGCCAGCCCCCCACCAGAGATTTTGGGTCATCTTGCTGGTCGTTTTACGTGATAACTCTAAAAAATTAATAATATCATGCGGATCACTTTTGACCAATACTAAGTCTGCAGATTCGATCGCAACATCTGTCCCACTGCCGATCGCAACTCCAATGTCTGCCCGTGCCAAACTAGGCGCATCATTGACACCATCGCCGATCATCATAACTTTCCCGTCATTTTGATAACTTTGCACTGCTTTTTCTTTATCCGCAGGCAATAATTGTGCCTTAAATTCAGTGATCCCTAATTTTTCAGCAACTCCTTTAGCTGCTTGCTTATTGTCTCCAGTCAGCATGACCGGTGTTATCCCTTGGCTTAGCAAGGTATCGATCAATTTTTTAGCGGCCGGTTTGATTTGATCGCCTTGAGCAACAAAACCTACGACTTTATTATTTTCTACCAAAAAACTCAATGAGTTGCCTTCGCTTGCCAGTGCGTCAAACCGCTCGTTATCTACACTCAGGCCTTTTTCCTCCACATATCCTGGTGACACTATCAAATAATTAGTCCCATCGATCTCACCTTTTAACCCAACACCTTTGATTTGACTACTGTTGACACTTTTATATCCAATTTTTTCGGCCCGTGCCTTCTTCGTGATCCCAACTGCCAAAGGATGTGAAGAACCAGCTTCTAAGCTAGCCATAGTTTTTAAAACTTCTGCATCACTTTTTTTGGCCGATAAACTGCCATATTCCTTCACCTTAAAATTGCCTTCCGTTAAAGTTCCCGTTTTATCCATTAAGGCATATTTGAGGCTAGTGACCTGTTCCATTGCATTCCTATCACGGAGCAGCAAACCTTGCTTGGCACCTATAGAAGTGCTTCTGGCAACGACTAGTGGTATAGCTAAACCAAGTGCATGCGGACAAGCTATGATCAATACAGTCACTGCCCGTGGTAAAGCCGTCGCTAGATCAGTCGTAAGCCACCATGCGATAAAGCTGATAACAGCGATCGTTAAGGCAACATAAAACAGCCAGGAAGCCACTTTGTCCGCCAAATTTTCACGCCCTGATTTTTCATTTTGAGCCGATTCTACCATCTTGGTCACTTGTGCCAAAAAACTGTTTTCCCCTGTTCCTGTCACCTCGATTTGGATAGTTCCGTCACCATTGACCGAACCACCAAATACTTTCGTATCAACTTTTTTCTGCACTAATTTGGATTCACCAGTTACCATCGCTTCATTGACTGCTGACTCGCCGTCTACTACTTTTCCATCTGCTGGTATCTTTTCGCCGCCACGAACAAGAAGTCGGTCACCCTCAGTAACGTCTTGCAACTTAACATCAGTAACCTGCCCTTTTTCATCGATCCTATGTGCTTGACTTGGCAGCAATTCGGCCAGTTCATTCAAAGCTGAACCAGCATTCATCACTGCGTTCATTTCGATCCAATGACCTAATAACATAATGTCGACTAAAGTGGCTAACTCCCAGAAAAAGTCCATCACACTTGGAGTAACGTTAAAAACATTATTGGCTATCACAGAATAGATACTGTAGATATAAGCGACTGAGATCCCCATTGTGATCAAAGTCATCATTGCTGGTTTCTTGTCTGTTAACTCGCCCTTAGCCCCAGAAAAGAAAGGTTTTCCGCCATAAAAGAAAATCACAGTTCCAAGAATAGCAACTACCCAATCACTCCCCTGAAATTCAAGCAAGGGGTGGGTCATACCCATCATTGATGACATCAACAATAAGGGGATCGTTAAAATCAGTGAGACCCAGAACTTTTGCTTCAAATTTCCCATATGCATCATATGTCCGCCATGCATCATCATATCACTTTGACCCATCTTTTGATTTCCCATATCCATTTGCGAATGATCCATGTTCATTTCGTGATCCTCTTCATCCATCTTCATCAGACTAACTCCTTTCCAGTCTCAACACTAATTAATTTAAGAGTACATTTGAAAATGAGTAAACTCAAGTAAAAGACTTGTGATACAAAAAAACGTTGAGCTTTGACCCAACGCCTAAAAATTATCAAAAAATTTTACTTCATTAACGAGCCAATGTATCTCCACCTCTAGGAGACTTGATTGTGAAAGTCAGGATATATGAAATGCCCAAGAAAACGGCAACGATCATATATGGATAACTTGGATGCAAATCGAGTAATGCACCTGAGATCAAGGGACCGACCACATTACCAACACTCGTCAACGACATATTAAGGCCATTGATAAATCCTTGGTTGCGCGGACTGATCTTTGTCAGCATGGTCGTGATCGCCGGTCGGATCAAATCAAAGGCTTCAAAAACAAGCAATGTTGCTAAGATAACACCAACCTTTGTTTTAGCTAACAAGATCCAGATCGTTCCAACTAGAGAGATCAAAAAACAATATCTAATCAAACGTTTTTCACTTAACTTAGAAACCAGCCAGTCAAACATTGCTACCTGTAAGAACAAAGACAGAATGCCATTCAATGTCAGCACGAGGGCAATATTGTTCAAACTAAAGTGGTACACCTGATTGACAAATAAACTATAGATACTTTCAAATCCTTGCAAACCAAACGACGAAATAAAGATCAAAACAAACAAGATAATACCTGAGCTACCCAGGATCTGCATCATTTTGTCATCTTGTTGTAAAACACCTTCAATATCATCAACTGGTTCTTGCTCGGCAGCATTCTGTTCTTCCAATTTTTTTGGCAATGTGAAATACATTGCCACCATACTAACAATGCCTAAAGTACCTGCGACCCAAAATGGCAGCTTATAATCAATATTGGCCAACAAACCGCCTAGACCAGGTCCCAAGATCAATCCACCTGAAAAAGCAGCAGATAACCAACCAATGACCCGTGCCCGATATTTTTTGGTAGTAATATCGGCGGCAAACGCCATTTCAGTGGGAACAACCATTGCTGCAGAGATCCCACCGATCAAACGGGAAATATCGAATAAAACCAATTGATTAGTAACAGCAAACAGATATTCCGAAACCGTGAATAAGAACAAACCTAAAACTAAAATCGGTTTCCGCCCGATTCGATCGGAAATACGGCCAATGATGGGAGAAGCTACAAACTGCGCAAAGGCAAATAAAGCATTCATAACTCCCATACTGAAAGCTGATAAATGTAATTCATTCCGCAAAAAAGGCATAACTGGAATCACAATACTGATCCCTAAACAAATCAAAAACTCACTAAAAATCAAAATAAAAATGGCTTTTTTGACTGTCTTTGACAACTGATCTCCCCCTTAATATATGTAATAGACACAATTTTTTGATACATTTTGTTCGTTATAATAAGGTAAGTACTAAGATTTTAATAATGAACTCCCTACAGTCATATCCGAACAATCAAGCCCTTTTAAAGCCTTTTATCAGTCTAACCATAGTAATATAACAAAAAAAGACAACATAAGTCTATAAAGAAAAATCTTACAAAATAATTTATCACTTCACAAAATTGACCGAAATAATTCTGCGTCAGCAAAAGTTTTGCTTGCACTCACGTTGCCGGTATATGATAGTAACTGTGAATATTATTTACTTACAAGGAGGATATACAAATGAAAATCGGATTTATCGGAACTGGGGTCATGGGTGCCGCTATTGCTTCCAACCTGCTGCAAGCGGGAAATGAATTAACCGTCTTTAACCGCACTAAGTCCAAAACAGCTGACTTGGTTGCCGCTGGTGCAACTTGGGCAGACACTCCTAAAAAAGTTGCTGAAGTCAGTGAAGTTGTTTTTTCAATGGTCGGTTTCCCTACAGATGTGGAGCAAGTTTATTTTGCAGATGACGGCATATTTGCTGGCAGCAAAAAGGGAACGATCTTGATCGATATGACTACCAGCAAGCCCTCTTTGGCGCAAAAAATTGCTGAACACGGTGAAAGAAATGGTATTCATGTCTTGGATGCCCCCGTTTCAGGTGGTGATGTCGGCGCAAAAAACGCTACTTTAACTGTGATGGTCGGTGGAAATGAAAAGACATATCAACAAGTTAAGCCTCTTTTTGAAAAAATAAGCAAAAAAGTAACTCTCTTTGGCCCAGCCGGTTCTGGCCAGCACGCTAAAATGGCTAATCAGATCATGATCGCAGGAACAATGACTGGTTTGACAGAAACATTGCTTTATACTAAAGCAGCTGGATTAGACCCGCATAAAGTGCTCAATGCATTAAGTGCAGGCGGTGCTCAAAATTGGAGTTTGTCCAATTATGGACCGCGTATCTTGCAAGATGACTATACACCGGGATTCTTTGCCCGTCATTTTTTAAAAGACCTGCGGATCGCCTTGCAAGAAGCTGACCGCATGGGACTAGATTTGTCCGCAACCGCCAATGCCAAACGCTTGTATGAAGTAATGGTCGACGTTTACGGCTTGGGTGATCAAGGAACACAAGGCTTGATCAATATATACTCAAAAACAACTAAGGAGAATAATTAGTGAAAATACAAGGATCCAACGCCTCACATAAAATATTATTATTAGTGATCGCGCTGATTTTTATTATCGACGGGGGATGGCAAGTCCTCAAGGGAGCTACTAGCTTAATGCGTCGCTACCGCAATCAGAAACGTCCAACTGAGCCGGCTGCGTCAGTCAGTTGGCTGCAAATTTTACTCGGTGTGACCATGATCTTGGCCGGGGCAGTTTTATTATATAGCGCGCTTGCAGGTGCTTACTAGGATCAAAAATCACTTACTACAGAGTTTTAGAGCAGTTAATTTGAACCAAAAAAATACATCAGTGACATTTTTACATTCATGTCACCGATGTATTTTTTAATCAAATTAAGCTTTCTGTGCTGAACCTGGGCGCTGCTTTTTTGCGACCTTCGTGCCAATTTCCATTTGGTCATTGTATCCCCAGAACCAGGTTACTAAAAATGAAACCAGCAGTGCGGCTAAACTTGAAAGCAAGAAAGCATAGAAACTGGTTAAATCACCAGGGTTTTTGGTGTTAAAGAACGATGAAAAACCGATCAAAGAACCGGTGAAACCATACATTGAACCATGCATCAGGCCAGTGATCAAACCACCGACCGCTGAACCCATCAAGCCAGAAATAAAGACACGCCGGAATCTTAGGTTAATACCATAAATAGCCGGCTCTGTGACACCACAAAATGCTGAAATTGCAGCAGCAATGCCTAGGGTTTTACGATCATCTTTCTTAGACTTAAGAGCAACAGCCAAAACTGCAGCACCTTGAGAAACCATCGTTGTCGAAATAATGGCATTCAACGCACTTTGTCCACTGCCGGAAATTTGCTGTGCAACCAAAGGAACAACGCCCCAATGCAATCCAAAGATAACCAGTACTTGATAAAATCCACCAATTACCAGGCCACCGACCCAGCCGGATGCTTTAACTAACCAGTTGATCAAATCAGCTAAACCGTTGGCAATTCCCTGAATAATTGGACCTGTGACTACTAAAGTAATAGCTGCAACGACCAAAATAGTGATCAGAGGAGTGAAGATCATCTGTAAATAACTTGGTAAATGATCATTGAGCCAGTCCCCTAAAAGTTTAGCTAACCAAGCAGCTAAGATCATCGGAAAAATCGAATACGTATAATTCAAAAATTGGAAGTGGAACCCACCGATCGAAAACATGGTTTTAAATCCTTTGCCCCAGTCAACAATTTGCGGATAAGCTAAGACACCGCCGATCACTGCTGCCACGATCGGATCACTATTTAATTTTTTTGCGGCTGCGAATCCGACTAACACCGGCAAGAAATAAAAGGCCGAGTCCGCCATCGCATTGACCGTCAAATAGACTGTACTTGTTGGTTTAAGTAATTCGCCCAACTGCGGCATCGTTAATAATGACAATAACCCTTTAATAATACCTGATGCTGCGATCACACCGATCACGGGACTCATTGAACCAGTGATGAAACCGATCAAATTAGCGAATGCCCGACTAACAATATTTCCCTTTTGCTGACCATTATCTGCAGTTGGAGCTGTTTCTTGTGTTGAATCACCAATATCATCAGCGAAATCAGGACCCAAAATTTTCATAACCGCATCATACACATGAGTAACTTCCGTGCCTATCACGACTTGATACTGTCCGGAAGCATGGATCACATCGATCACACCCGGTGTATTTTTTAACACATCGTCATTAGCTTTTTGCTCATCTTTCAAATAAAAACGTAATCGAGAAATACAATGGATCAAACTTTTAATATTGCCTTGACCGCCAACATTTTTGACGATGGTATCAGCTATCTGTGAATAATCTTTCTTTGCCATGTTAAATTCCTCCTTACTTTTTAGTAACTTGTGCAACTAATCGACCTGACTGCGTTTCGCCAGTCGTCAGCTCAAAATCAAGGTCTAGCTCACCCGAATTAGTGATGACCGTCAAAATCGTAGTTTTATAACCAGCATCTTTGATTTTTTGCAGGTCCATTACTCCTAATTTAGTATGAGCTTGAACTCTTTGTCCCTGGCTAACGTCAAGTTGAAAGGCCCTCCCCTTTAATTCGACTGTATCAATTCCCAAATGTATTAAAACTTCCAAACCATCATTAGTCTCAAATCCGATAGCGTGTTTAGTTTCTGCAATTAACGTAACTTTACCTGCAACTGGCGCATATATAGAACCATCGGTGGGTTCAAGCCCGAAGCCGATACCCATCGCACCAGTAGAAAAGACAGGATCACTTGTGTCAGACAAATCAATGACTGCACCATCACTTGGTGCCAACAACTCTATCTTGGAGCTTTTCTTTTTAAATCCAAACATCAAAGCCACCTCCTAAATAAAACGTTTTCTTTTTCAAACCAATCTTACAACTTGTATATACACGTGTCAAGAAAAATAATTTAGTTTCATAATATTATTTGTCATAGCACAACTCCGCAAATAAATTAAAGCGTATTCATTAAAATCATTGCTTGTATATACACATTTGTTATAATAAACAATGAACAGATACAAAAATGAGCCATATATAATATTTCTACCCAGCA
Organism: Ligilactobacillus acidipiscis; assembly: GCF_900116935.1. Classification (NCBI taxonomy): domain Bacteria; kingdom Bacillati; phylum Bacillota; class Bacilli; order Lactobacillales; family Lactobacillaceae; genus Ligilactobacillus; species Ligilactobacillus acidipiscis. Next base: position 501,369 of record NZ_LT630287.1, on the reverse strand, counting down.
GCTTAAAGTTTTTCATTAGTGAACTAAAACTGGTAGAAAAACAGGAGTGATGGTTTTGAAAGTAAATCGTAGTAAACAATTGATCATTGCAAGAGACATTATTTCTAAAATTAAATACGGTCAGTATCGGCCTGGAACATATTTACCCAGCGAAAATCAGCTCACAGACCTTTATGGTGCATCACGTGAAACGATCCGTAAAGCTTTAAATGAGTTAAATGATTTAGGATTGATTCAAAAAATAAAAGGTAAGGGCTCGATCGTCCTAGACATTCAACGCTACACCTTTCCAATTTCTGGGATCACCAGCTTTAAAGAATTAAACAGTTCGCAAGCGATGAATGCCCAAACAAAAGTTCTACAAAATAAACCTGCCAGCGTTCCTGAATACTTCTTAGCTCGTGGAGTAGACAATGACCAGCGAGCAACTTTTTTGGAACGTTTGCGCATCGTAAATGGAGAACCGTCAGTCTTGGATATTGATTATCTGCTTGATCCGCCGATCCAGAAAGTACCGACTGCAGAAGCCACAAATTCCTTATATGAATATCTCGAGGGCCAGCTCGGCTTACGGATCTCTTACGCTACAAAAGAAGTAACCGTTGAAAAACCAAATGTAGAACAAAAAAAACTATTAAATTTAACTGATCGAGACATGGTCGTAGCTGTTCGCAGTATGACCTACTTAGATGACACCACCTTGGTCCAACTGACAGAATCATATCACAGACCTGATAAATTCAAATTCACCGATTTCGCACGCAGAAAGCGGATCTAAAAAAGAACTGCTGAATTTTCTTTAACTGGAAGGAGTCCTATTTATGACAGATTTAGGTAAAAAAGTGATCTATCAGATCTATCCGAAATCATTTTACGATAGTAACAATGACGGGATCGGCGATTTACGCGGTATTATTGAAAAACTGCCCTATATTGCAAAACTAAACGTCGACATGATCTGGTTCAATCCCTTTTTCGTTTCACCTCAAAACGACAATGGTTACGATATAGCTGATTATTATCACATTGATCCACAGTTTGGAACGATGGCAGACTTCGAAGAATTAGTTTCTAAACTTAAAGCAATGAATATTGGTATCATGCTGGACATGGTTTTAAACCATTGTTCGACTGATAACGCTTGGTTTCAAAAAGCTTTAGCTGGTGACAAAAAATACCAGGAATATTTTTACCTGCGTCCGGCAAAAACAAATGGTGAACTGCCGACTAATTGGACATCTAAGTTTGGCGGACCTGCTTGGAGCAAATTTGGCAATACTGGTCTCTATTATCTTCACCTGTATGATCCGACTCAAGCCGACCTTGACTGGCACAACCCCGCAGTTCGACAAGAAGCCGCCAAAGTCGTCAACTTTTGGCGAGCAAAAGGAGTTCATGGTTTTCGCTTTGATGTCATCAATGTCACGGGGAAAAGTGAACAATTAGTGGATTCAACTGACCCTGTTGAAGAAAAAGCACTATATACCGATACCCCAGTGGTTCATAAATATTTAAAGGAACTTAATCACAATAGTTTTGGAAAAGATCAAAATAGTGTGACAGTCGGAGAAATGTCTTCCGCAAATGTCAAAACTTCGGTAGAATACTCTACTCCCAGTGAAAATGAACTATCTATGATTTTCACCTTTCACCATTTGAAAGTTGATTATAAAAACGGCAATAAATGGGACACTATTCCATTTGATTTTACCAAACTCAAACAAACATTATGTGAATGGCAAGAAGCAATGGATCAAGGCGGTGGATGGAATGCCTTATTTTGGAATAACCATGATCAGCCGTGGGCTTTAAATCGTTTTGGCGATCCTAACAAATACCGTGAAAAATCAGCTACAGCTTTGGCAACTGCTCTCCATTTGCTGCGTGGAACACCCTATATTTATATGGGTGAAGAATTGGGGATGATCGATCCGGATTATGATTCAATTACTGATTATGTTGATATCGAGGCTTTAAACGCCTATCGCAGTTTACAAAAACAAGGGCTGAGCTCGAAACAGGCTTTCGCACACATTCAAAAAAAGGCCCGTGATAACTCGCGCGTGCCTATGCATTGGAATAATTCCAAAAATGCTGGATTTTCAACCGCCAAACCGTGGCTCAGACCAACTGATCAAAGGCGGATCAACGTTAAAGATGAGCTAAAGCATGGCGTGATATTTAACTATTACCAACAGCTGATCAAACTCCGCAAGTCAGAAGAGCTGATTTCTGCTGGTCATTTCAAGCAACTGTTACCAGACCACCAGCAAGTTTTTGCCTATGAAAGATGGCTAGCTGACACTACTGAAAAACTAATAGTTTTAGTTAATTTTTATGGAGAACAAGCAATAGTAACATTACCGCAAGAATTAATAAAACAACGAGGCAAAGTATTTTTAAGTAACTATAAACATCATGAAGAAACACTTGAGTTACCAGCTCAAGTGACGCTTAGGCCATACGAGGCACTTGTTTATAAAACAAAATAAAACTTCAGTTCAAAAAGAGCTGCTGTTTCCCCATTTTTTAGGAAAGCAGCAGCTCTTTTTACCAGAGGCATGTCCTTATTGTTAGTCGGATTCCACAAGCCAGAAATTTTTACTTATCCAGTTAGCGCCACATAGTGCAAAATACATACTATATTGTTTTAGCTCACTAGTACCTAAGTTTTGACCGGCTTTTGTTGCGTACTTCTTTATTTTTTCTTCCACAAATAATCCGTCAATTTATCGCTGACCGCCGGATTATCGATATGCAAGCGGCTATGTTGCCCCTGCTTGCCTTTGACTTTATATTCTTCGTACGATTTTGCTCGATCATCTACTAAATAGCGTAATGATCGTACTGAAGGAACAGAAACCAAACCATCAGAATTAGTTCCATCTTCTAAATCACCATAAATATTCAATACCCGCGTATTTTTAGGAAAATCATTTCGTTGTTTTAACAATACCTTGTACTCATCATGAATTATTTTGGGTTTGCCATTTTTTCGCAAAATGTTAGCCCGCGGGGAATCATCCCATAAGCCTGCCAGTTCGCCGTTTGTCGGCTGGTTAGCATGTCCTTTGTTAATAATACCGTCATATGGTCCTGCCAGTACCACCATTTTATTGAGTCGCGGCAAATCTGGGTCCGCGCCCCAATACAACGCATAATAAACCCAAGCATAAGCTCCCATCGAGTGACCGACCACATTAAATTCTTTAAGGTCATACTTTTCTTGTAAATACATCACAATTCGATGCAAGCCGCGCGCGTAACGAAATTCGCCAACACGATTATTATCAAACTGAACCAAAATAAGAGGATTGTTCTTCTTATGTCTCAGATTACCCTGGACTTTCAACTTATTATTTTTGGTAACATGGATCACCACTTCTTCAGTCGCTATCCGATTTTCAGCAGCTGTTCTAACTAGTGGTTCTTCAGCACGGATGCTGCTCGACCAGCCATGCATAAAAATGGTTGGAGTCGTTGACATTTCATAACCACTAGTTTTTTGTCTCTGTTGGTAAGTATGTCCAGCCCAGATCAATCCACCAGCAAATAAGAGCCCCACACCTACAAGTATTACAATTTTACTCCACTGACGCCACTTGTTAATGAATAACTCTTCCTTCCTAATGTTTTTGTAACTGAACTGCCAAACTGCAACTATCCAAAAACAACTACTGTCATCGATCTTGTGCTGTTTTTTTACGCTTGAACCTATTATTTTTTAACCATTGAATTGTCCAAGCCAAAAGAATCGGTGCTATTAAACCAACTATGATCCTGAAATACCAATTATCCGTAAAAGAAGCTAAAGTCGTTATATCAAAAGCAGCTCGATGATAAAACATAATAATATCAGTATTTTGACCGATAAATTTCAGTGGGATAAAACCACCTGCTCGTTCGATTGCTTCCGCAATAATAAAAACAACCAAACAGAGCAATGGCGGAATAATAAAAGCTTGGAAACCACTATGAATGTTTGAGGATTTCAGCCATAATACAAAATCTAACTTTCCTTTAGCATATAAATATATCAGAAAAACAAACAGCGTTAAACCCAGCCCGCCAAAAATCAATTTATTTTTCCAGTGAACCTTCGGAAATAATTTAAAGAAATAATATCCCAACAGCATCCAAAAGATTGCCAATAATGCAATTTGGGCATCCCATGGAAAAGAATAATTCCCCATGAATGTCACATCCTGTAATGATACCCCCAAAAAGAAGCAACCGATGGCGATAATAAATTGCAACCAGATATTTTTCACAAACGAAATCAACAATGTTGTCAAAAAAACAGTGATCGCGTAGGTGGTCATGTACCAAAAAGCACTTAAATAATTATTTAAGGTGCTCCCACCATAAATCAACCTACCAAAATATAAAAAAGTATAGTCCCAAGACTGCTGTCGAAAGAAATGACTTAAAACGATCAATATTGAACCATTGATAAAATATGCTGTGATCAAAGGCTTGATCCGATGGCTCAGCAAATAACTCCAGCCTGCACGATCAAAAGTAATTTGCTTTAAAAAAAAACCGCCCATCATGAAAAAAAGTGGCATATGCCACCAATAAATCGCATTATAGGCCACATCTAAAGATTTTTCTGAGACATTATTTATGGCATGCCCCGCAACTACGGCAATAATACCAATACATTTTGCATAGTCGACCCAAAGTATCCTTTTCTTAGCGCCCATAAAAGTAGACTGCACCTTCTTAACTCAAAATTAACGATTTATAAAAGACCTCTTTTCTAATACCTAACTCTTAAAATATATCATTTTTTTCAAAAAAACTAATATTTAACTGCTCACTGGATCTAAAATTGAAAAAAAGTTAAGAAAAATAACCGCTAAAAATTAGCTTTTAGCACAAATAAAAATTCTTAATGGCAAAATAAAAAATACCCATTAAGAATTTTTTATTTCTTCAATTAAAAGTTTTTGTAAGTTAACTGTTCAAGCTCTCTAAAAGTTAGTTGTCCAGCCGCCATCAACTACTAATTCTTCGCCAGTCACAAGATTTGATTCATCAGAAACTAAATAAGGATAGGCATAATCAATATCACTATCTGCTACAAAGGGCGGTAAAGCAACCTTCCCATCATAAGCCTTGCCTATTTTATCCTTAGTTTTAATGCCAGCTTTCTGTGCCATCCTTGTAAATGTTGAACCAGGATGAACTGAGTTGACCCGGAGATGATTTTTGCCAAATTTCTGAGCAGTAAATTTCGTTAGCGAGCGAACAGCACCCCTATCTGCGCTATATGCTACACTCCAACCAGTAGTAGTACCTCACCAACAAACGCTCCAATAGAAGCGGAAGCGCTTTTAAAAGTAAGAATAAAATGAGTTCGCCATTATCCTGTATGCAGCTCATTTTAGTAATAGTTAAATTATTCCTAATTTACTAAATTTTAGTCTCGCAGTGCTCTTTGTCGCAAGTTTCCAACTGCACTGTAACGTGCCCAATTTGAAACTTTTCTTCGACTCCATTTGTTATCTGATCGAGTGTTTTAAAATAATCTGCCTTCTGATCGATCTCAATATGGGCAGATAAGGCAGTTTCAGTCGTTGATAACGGCCAAATATGCAGATCATTGATTGCTACTACATGCGCAAATCCTAATAAATACCCTTCGATATCAGCACTTTCTAACCGCTGCGGTACAGCATTAGTAGACATTTCAAAAGATTCTTTTAAAACACTCCATGACTCAAACAAAATAAACAAAGCAGCAATAATTGAAATTGTAGGGTCTAACCAATCCCAGTCAGTGAGACTAATGATCAAACCTGCTGCAAAAACAGCTACACTCAGCAAAGTATCTCCGAAAAAATGCCAAAAGTTAGACCGATCATTTAACTCTTTACTGCCATTCATCAAAACTGCGGTAAGACCATTGATCACTACACCACTCAAAGCAACTACTGCAACCAGCCATCCGACAGGCTGAGAACCCGCTGACTGAGTAGATAAACGAACTATTGACTCCCAAATAACAATACCTAAACTGACAAATAAGATCACTGAATTGATCATAGCCGACATGATAGTGGTGTTATAAAAACCGTAAGTATGACGCTTAGTTGGTTTCTTATTCATTAAATAAATGGCTATCAAAGATATTACCAAAGATAACACATCCGCCATATTGTGTACCGCATCGGTCACCAAAGCAATCGAATTAGCGACCCCACCAAAAATAAACTCTACTATGATAAAAACAATATTGAGCGTGATCCCGATCTGATACTTTCTGCTAGTTAATTTGGCTTTGTTCAGCCTTGTCTCATTCATGACTGTCACCCCTCATATTTTTATACCTGTGCATCAAAAATACAGGAAAGATGTATTGCGGTGCAACCTGCCTTCAGACATACCTTTTTATTCAATATGTTGGACATGTTCCATGACACTATCTAAAATGCTCAAAACATGACGATCATCCAGTTCATAAAAAACTTGCTTACCGATCCGCTCACTGGCAACTAAATGGTTGTTCCTTAAAGTTGCCAGTTGATGTGATACCACGGATTGTTCCAGATCCAACTGTTCCGCGATCATCGAAACATTCTGTTTGCCATCTTCTAAAACGTACAAGAGTTTCATTCGAACCGGATTACTCAAACTCTTAAATATTTGTTGTGCTCGAACAGCATCATTGTCGTTTAGCTTACTAACTCGCACATGCATTCCCCGTCCTTTTTATATGTCATATGTTACATATATCATATGAAACGGATACAAAAAAATCAACTAATAACACTTCTTTTTTTAATGCAGAGCAAAAATTGCCAAGTATTTTAATTTATTCTTCTTTTTAGTCATAAAAAGGACTATCGAAAAAGCGACAGTCCCAGACATAGTTTTGCTATTCTTCGTAGTGGTCATCTAAATAGATCCCGATATCATCGATAAAAATTTGACCAGTATAATCTTGTGCACCTTGTTTGACCATACCATCTTTGACATAGGCCAAAGTTGAAGTACTGGTTGCTTTAATGGCTGTCCCCATCACTTGACCAGTATCGCCATTTAGTCCCGATGGAATGTCGATCGCATGGATCTTGACCCCTGAGGCATTGGCGTGATCAATGACTGTGGCAAAGTCGCCACTAACATTACGCGAAAGACCACTGCCAAATAATCCATCAACTATCATAGTGTATTTGCTAAAATCTTCATCCAAGAAGACCTGCTTTACATTATAATACTCACAGATCTTAAGCTGTTTTTCCATTTGCTCGCTACGATGTTTAGGCTTACCCACTAATAAAATACTGGTATCAAAACCGTGTGTTTCTAGCAGACGTGCAACTACTAAAGCATCCCCGCCATTATTCCCGCTGCCTGCAATGACTAGAACTTTAGTTAAATCAAGCACATCATTTGCCAACATATCTTCATATATTTTCAAAGCCGCACGTTCCATCAAGACCAGCGATGGAATGCCTACTTCATTAATAGTTTTTTGGTCTAATTGCCGTGATTTTTCGACTGAAATTGATTTAGTCAAAGCACATGCCTCCTCTTTTGTTTAACTCTCTACTTGTATGATAACACTTGCATATCATAAAAATCGGGGTAAAAGCTTGTTAGAATGATCCAGGTCTTTTTACTGTTGGAACTTAGCAGCCTACTACTCATATTTCAACTTAACAATTTTTTCTTTTTTTTAAAAACAAGGTGAAGTGAAGCGGGTAAAAGTTAAGCACTATTAGACTTTTGTTCACTCAAGCTGCCTAAAAAAATAAAAAACCTGTCAGTTTCCCGCTAAAATAAGCAGGACTGACAGGTTACTAATTTTCAGGTTTTAGCTGACTTGATTCATACTGGAACTTAGTAAAGTTACTCGTTACAAAACCTTCCCCAAAATCACCTCGACAATAACGACTTTTATCATAATTTCCGAGTTTCCTTTAGATTTGGTACTCTCTATTTTAGTCCAACAACGAGAACTTTAGCTTCATCCGAGCTGACCCGACTGTGACCATCTTACCAAGTAATTTTTTGCTTTCCTTAATGTAGATATCAGCCATTTCTTGGTTAGCCTTAGTTGATAAGTCATCAATATCTTGAGCATCCTTAGCTTCTTTTGTCACACGGTCAATGATTGCACGACATTGTGCTTGTGTTGTCTGTTCAAAGTCAGATTCAAGATCACTATACAATGAGTAATTTGTGTCGCCAAATGTTCCCAATGTCCGTGACAACCAATAAGCAGTGTTAGGATCATATTCTGCAGTTGCATCTTTAAAAGAAGCTGGTGTATCAGTAATATTGATCAAAAATGGTACAAATGAGTTAAAGGTATTTGGACCAAATCCTAACCAATGAATAGCGGCAACTTCTTCAGGTACATTATTTCTGATCTGCAAAATATGACTTTCTTCGTTCCGGTTGATACCAACTGGACGGAAGAGTGTCTTATCTTCTAATTCGCCTTCACCATAACGGTCAAAGACAGTATTTTGGTAATGAGAGCTCATAGCCCACTTGAGGTCTTCGATCGCTAATTTACGGTCAGCATGACAAATGAATGGCAGATCTTGGTCTTGAGGATCCTGTTCAACACTTGGTGTAAAGTATGATTGAATATACCATGCACGAGGATCATTGTAACGAGTATCCTTGATCGTTGCTGAACCAAAGATATGACGGAAATTGTAACCTTCATCATCTGGATTCATGAAGTTGTCATTGATCAATTGTTCCAAATCTTCAGAGTACATTGCGTCTGGAGAACCGAAATCAAAGTTATCAATGTTCAAGCGGTTAGGCGCAACCACGTAAGCATCGTCTGGAATACGAATGGCAGCCCAATGATGTCCACCGTAAGTTTCTAAATACCAAACTTCATCCTTATCTGAAAAAGCCATCCCATTGTATTCATATGTCCCATATTGTGTTAAAAGATCACCCATTCTTTGAACGCCTTCACGGGCAGAATGAATGTATGGAAGGACAAGCGTCGGCATATCTTCTTCTCCAAAGCCATCCTTAACTAATGGATCAACAGCCAGGATGCGTGAGTTTGTTGTAATAGTTTCAGTCGCTGACATTGCGACATTCTCGCTATTAATACCTGCACCGGCCCAAATACCATGTGAGTTATCTGAGTCTGGTGTTGCTGTATAACGCAATGGTTTGTCAGGCAAATCAATTTCAAACTTCGAAAGCTTTGAAGAGTAATGTTTTGGTTGATCTTTTGGTTCAACCACGATAAATTTTTGTGGTTCAGCGTCGTCACTGTGGTCTTCAGTCCGTGCCACTAAAGTAGAACCATCGATCGTTGCTTTTTTACCAGCAAGGATCGTTGTACATGAAGAAATAATTTTGTCCATTTTGCTTCTCCTTTATAAAACTTAATAATAACTTTTCGTAAGTTACGTACATTAATATTCTATCAAATCTATCTTGAAAATGCTCCCTTCTACTACAATTACTTTGCAAATATAGACCAAAAATTTACTGACAAAATTTTTGGAGCAGCATTTTTACAAGCTAGTTTGCTTTTCAACTTTATTCGGATCAATCGGCCACTGTTTCCAGTCATAACACCATAAAAGTGCCATCGTTCCACTGCCAACGTGCACGCCGATCACTGGCCCTAATTCACTTTGTTCCATCGTTACTTCAGGGAAGCTTTGCTGCATATCATGATACCAACGCTCCTCCATCAAGGGAGCTCCAGCATGAATGATAGTTAAGCGTAAGGGGGCCTGTGCTTTAGCTTGAGCATCAGCGAATTTATCTTTGATCGAACGATAAGCTTTTTTCATAGTACGTTCTTTTTGAAGAGCTAAAATTTTTCCCTCTTCAGTAAATGTCAAAACCGGTTTGATACTTAACAAACTCCCGACAAACCTTGAAGCATTAGATAAGCGTCCTGTTCGAACCAAATGCGAAAGATCATCGACCGCTAAGTAAGCTCGCGTAGTTTCACGGAATTTCTCCAGTTCATGAATAATATTTTCAGGCGAATAACCCGCGTCCGCCAATCTGGCAGCCAATTTTGCCATCCCGCCTTCTGCCGCTGCAGCAAGACGAGAATCAAAAGGGTAAACTTTAATATTTGTCACATCTGGCAAATAGTTGACCAGATTTTGATAAAATGAAGTGATGCCCGATGACAAATGAATACTGATCACCGCATCATACCCTTCTGCTGCTAGTTGGTCATAGGTTTCCTGCATCTGAGCCGGTGTAATTTGCGTTGTTGACGGAAGAGTAGTTTCCGTCTTCATTTTTTCATAAAATGCAGCTGCTGTGATATCTATATTTTCTAAATAAGTTTGTCGTTCAAAAATCACTGTGATCGGAACAACTTTAATCTTATATTGTTCACTTTCCTTAGCTGTTAAACAACTGGCTGAATCAGTTACGACCGCTGTTTTCATATATGTGCACCGCTTTTCTGAGTACATTTATTTTTAAAAGCCACCTTTACTAAATATCAACTGATTATATCAAATAGTTTAAACTTCACCAAAGAAAACAACACTTGCTAAATTCAGAAAATTCAAACTTGATTATTTTTTCGTGTTATTGTTGGATATTATTCACCTGTTCTACGCTAAATGAGAATCGGGTAGGAGATAGTTCACACTATCGACCTCCCACACCACCGTACGTACGGAACCGTATACGGCGGTTCAACAACTTAAGCTTTTGCTTGAATAGACTGGTACAGTTTGGACAGATTTATTAGCCCACGCTGTGCCAGTCTTTTATTAGTTATGGTCATCAACAGTGTTTTACTGTGCGCGTTGCGCCAGTATCCCTTACGAGTATTGACGTAGATTTTCGCCTGTTTGGGTGTCAAGCCTAGTTTAATCAATGCTTTATAACGGGTTCCGATATTCTTCCACTGTTTCCAGATATACTGGCGGATGCGCGAGCGCAACCATTTGTCTAGTTGTTGGAGAAAGATTTTCATCTTCCCAATGGAATAATATTGGATCCAGCCCTGCATTTTCTGCTTAATTTCATGCAGAATCCTATCAAGGCTGACGCCTCGGCTTCTCTTGGTGATTCTTGTCAATTCCTGTTTAATTCTCTGTTTAGGTTTTTGATGAGGACGCGGGTAGGCGCTATTGCGTCCCACACCCAGAGAAAAACCTAGAAACTTCAGTCTTAGTGGAGAACCGACTTGCGTCTTTTCTGCATTCACTTCAACTTTGAGTTCCTTTTCTAAAAACTGGGTGATGCTTTTGAGAACCCGTTCACCCGCACGCTTACTTTTAACATAGATATTACAGTCATCCGCATAGCGTACAAATTTATGCCCTCTTCTGGTCAATTCTTTGTCCAGCTCGTTCAGATAAATATTTGCTAGTAATGGTGAAATATTGCCACCTTACGGTGTACCTTTAGCGGACTTCTCGAAAAATCGACCATTCATCACACCACTCGTCAAGAACTTACGAATCAAATGCAAGACCCATGGCTCACTAATGTAATTTTCAACAAATTTAATTAGTAAATCATGGTTCACATTGTCAAAATATGCCTTTAAATCAAGGTCGACCACGTAGTGATAACCCTGATTATAATAAGCAACCACCTTTTTCACAGCACTTTGTGCACTGCGGTGTGGTCGAAAACCATAACTATTATCTGAGAATACTCTTTCAAAAATAGGAGACAGTTGCTGTTGTAACGCCTGTTGAACCACACGGTCAACGACCGTTGGGATTCCTAACTGACGTTTCGAACCATCTGGCTTAGGAATCTCAACTCGTTTGACAGGTTGGGGTTCATAGCTTTCGGTTCGCAAGGCCTCGATTAGTTTTACGTTATTCTCTTTCAAGTATGGGCCAAGTTCCTCAACGGACATGCCGTCAATTCCTCCAGCCCCTTTATTACGCTTGACATGGACAAAGGCCCGATTTAAATTATTCCGGTCTAAGACCTTCTCACGTAATAAGCCATTTTGAGTTCTCTTTTCACCAGAAACAACGCTACGCGCTCCTGTTTGCTCTGACCCTTCCAGGGTTACCCTCCGCAGGTAGTCAGCTTTATTTTCTGTTTTCTGCGATTGTCGCATTGTTTCCACCTCCAGGATGAATCAAAATTATTGTTGTTCAGCCCTTCACCATTACTGGCTACTATGGCCTCGGCTGACTTCTGTCATGGACAACTCAACATTACTATTGAGCCTGTTCCTGCCAGAAATAACTTCCAGCTTGAGAGAACTACCATGATAGACCTCCCCGGGTAAGAGCAGTAGCTTTCGCATCAAACCGTTGGCTTTACTGTGACGGTTTCGAGTGGTCAGGGACTTCGCTTTGTTAGGCAATCTCATCCCACCGTTTCCAGCCTTTTAGCCACTTCTTGTTCATCGATTCGATGTTTCGTCTAGGACTTCCTTCAGATTCTACCTCACGATAGACACCCTTGTCTTCGACTCGTGATACCGGCCACTACGGCTCACAGCGGACTTACACCGCCTAGTTACTGCCCATGCCGGGCGCACCTAACAAAAAAAGCGAATTTGATCCGCTTTTTCTTTATCCTTTGCGTTTATTTCATACTTGCAGCCATCGTAATGATCGTCTGTACACTTTGCCCTTTCAATGAATAAACAATCTGACCATCTTGCCAGGTCAGCTTATTGTTACCACTTACTTCAAACTCGCCAGCACCTACACTATTTGGGGCTGGCAAATAGGAACTCTCCAGCAACTCAACGACCTGTTTGGCCATTGACTTTGGGTCTTCTCCATTTACCGCGTCTGCATGAACGACAAGGGACCATTTCCCCTCATTCCAGTGGAGATACCTATTACCTGCACCTGCATCGATCGTTCCAGAAATATCATGACCTAGATCAATCCTTGGCAAGCCTTGATCATCACTGCTTGAATGATAATTAACCGCAGCTTGTGCCTGTGCAAATGAACTATACGTTTTTTTAGTTAATGTCGCGTACGGTGTTTCGTTTTGCAAAGCTGGATCATTTAAGGGACGTGTCTTACCGCCTACACTATAGTTAATAACATAGTTAACACTATCCCCAGAAAATCTAATATTCAACCTGGAGTTGTCTTGCCCTAAACCGTCTTTTTGCGGTAACAACACATGACCCAAAGTCCGATTCAAATCACCGTTAAGAGTGACCAACCGCGGTTCATTAGTTGATGGTACCTGTTGTTGTCCATTGTTAGTTGTCGAACCTTGTGAATTGGATCTAGCAGGAGCTTGACTTGTTTGCGAACTAGCTGTTTTACTAGCTTTCTTTTGTGAGTTGCTTGTTGAAGCTGTTTTTTTAACTTGCTTTTTCTCTGTTTTCACGCTAGTCGAAGAATCACTTTTTGAATTATCTTTTGTAGTTCCGCAACCAGCTAAAGTTAAAGCAAGAAATGCAACTGTTACTTTTAGGATTGTTTTTTTCATTTGGAACTCCCCCAATTATCTATCAGTTGTTAGCTCTTCACAAAATGCTTATTTAATATTGCCAGCCAAATAATTGTACTGCATAGCCTCTCTTACATCAGCTGTATCATATCCCAGACTTTCAGCAATTGCATAACTATAAGCAAATGCAGTTGCTGGCCCACGACTTGTTATCAAGTTAGCATCCTTATCAATTTCAACAATATTAGTAGTATGTGTTGCATTCTTCGCTTCGTCTTGAATTTGCCCTTCAAGTCCTGGAAAAACCGTATACTTGTGGCCGTCCAACAATCCATAACGTGAAAATGCTGTTGGCGCAGCGCACATGGCCGCATTCCACTTGCTTTGTTGGGCACGTTTTTGCATCAAACCCATCAACTGATCGTTATCGCGTAAATTTTTAGCACCAGTAGTTCCACCAGGAAAAATCACTACATCATAATCCAGTAAACTATCATCCATAATTTTATCGCAAGTCAAAGTAACCCCGTGAGCCGAAGTTATTTTCAATTTGTCTAACCCGACCATATCTATTTTAGCACCCAAACGACGGAGAACATCTACCGGACTTAAAGCCTCAACCTCCTCACATCCATCTGCAAGCATAACTGCAGCAGTTTTTGTCATAATTAATTTCCCCTTCCTTGCAATAATTTCTTACATTTCTATTTTAATTCATTTGCCCGTTTTTTTCGAATAGTACGAATTTTTCAATACAATGAAAAGAGTGTTCATGAATTTAATATTAGCAAAATTCACTTAACATTTTTACTAACCTGGATTATTCATAATTTTACCTTGAGGTCTGCTTTTGGTTGTTGCCGTGCTGTTGCTGACCTTTTTTCTTTTTCACCTGCTGGGTGTACAAAATGAGCACATCCTGTGCTATTGTAAAGTCGACTAAACACTACAAAGAACAGGAGTGCTCCTAATGTCGACTTTACATCATAAACAGCTTTTATTCAATAAACAAATCAAAATTTCTAATGACGGCGGTGAGCTAGCGAACGATGCGGGGACTTTATTGCTTGCTGAGTTTCTCCATCAACTCCACTTTGACCAGTTTTTAGAGACTAACTTGCGTTTCAAAGATGGTCGCAAGTATTGTACCTTCACTATGAACGATTTATTCAAGCAGTTGTTATTTCAATTACTAGCGGGGTATTCCCAGGATCAGTCTGCTAACACCTTGGCCCAAGCGGCTGATTTCAACTTAGCTCTAAAACAAGCAGTCGCTTCCCAACCGACGCTCTCACGTTTTATCAATCACGTCTCGGCGACAGGCCTTTTCTCCGTCAAGTCTGTAATGATCTCTTTGGCGCACTTAGTCCTGGGCCAGCTGAATCAACATCAGCTGATCCTTGACCTCGACTCCACGCATGCTGATACATTTGGTAACCAAGAAAAAAGTGCTTATAACGGTCATTATCAGACTAACGGTTATCATCCATTACTAGCTTTCGATGCTTTATCGGGCTGCTTATTGAATGCCCAATTACGTCCAGGCAATCGCTATACTTCACAGGGAGCGACTAAATTCTTATTACGGGGCCTACGGGCCTATGACCAGTCTTCTTTGGATGTCCTCGTGCGGGGAGATTCTGGTTTCGCAGCGCCAGGGATCTACCGTGCCTGTGATAAAAAACAGGCTAAATTCGTGATCCGCATGAAAGCGAACCGCCAACTCCAAAGTCGGGCTGAGCGCTTGATCCAAGTGGGCGACCACGACTTCAGCGAAACTGAAGTCCAATGGCATGTCCTGCAGGATTACTGTCCCCAAAGTTGGCCACGCCCTTATCGGGTGATCATTAGATCAACTCGGCCAGCGGGAAATTTACTGTTTGACCATGAGTTTATCGTGACCAACTTGGAAGAATTGAGTGGTCCGCAAGTCTTTGCCCTCTATCAACAACGTGGTTCAATGGAAGACTTGATCAAAGAAGTTAAACGCGGTTTTCATTTTGATAAAACGGACAGTTCCAGCTTTAACGCCAATGAGTTTCGCATGTTGGTGGCTGGCACGGCTTACAATATACTCCAAGCCATGAAGAACTTGGTTTTACCACCGGAACTTAAACACGCTCAGGTCGAGACCATCCGCTTTAAATTACTTCATTTGGCAGCTAAGGTCACGCACCACGCCCATCAGATCTGGGTCCATTTATCCCAGACCAATGTGTTTGATAAATTATTCTGGCAGACACTGTTTAAGATCCAAAACATTAAAATATACCCGCTGTGAACTCACAAAATAAAATATATTTTCTAGGGAAAGGGTGAAGTCTGCCCTTTTTTAAGCAATACGACCGCAAAACTAACAAAAAAAGCTTTTTTCTGAGACCACGGTTATTTTGCGCCAAATTTTATTTAAGACAAAAAGTATGAATAATTCAGGACTAACACTCATCTTTTAGTTTACCCAAAATAAAGCCAGGCATTCTATGACAGAATAACTGGCTTTTACCTTTTACTTATTTTTCTTATCAAGTGAACATTTTTACTCAAGAATTTTTTAATACACTGACTCTTCTGATTTTAGATCAAAGAAGTGCGCCTTATTCAAATCAACGCCCATGGTAACTTCTGTTCCTGGTTGAACGAAATCACGCGCATCAACTTTGCAAACGAATTCTGTATCTCCAACCTTGCTATATAGTTGTGATTCGGCGCCCAACAATTCTGAAACTGAAACAGTAGCCTTGACCTGTGATTCCGGGAAAGCTTCGATAAAAGCTTGTTCAGTGTGCATGTCTTCTGGCCTAATACCAAAAATCAGTTTTTGTTTATCATAGCCCTTTTCTTTTAAGACTTTCAAGCAACCTTCGGGGACTTTCAGATTAAAGTTCTTTCCTTCATCATAAATATATTGTCCATCCAAAGTCACATTGAAAAAATTCATGGCCGGTGATCCGATAAAACCACCAACAAAGACATTCATCGGTTGATCATAGACCTCTTGCGGCGTGCCTATCTGCTGAACTTTTCCATCTTTCATAACTACGATTCGATCAGCCATAGTCATAGCTTCTGTCTGATCATGAGTAACATAGATCGTAGTTGTCTTTAAATCCTGGTGAAGCTTGGCAATTTGAGCACGCATTGCAACCCGTAACTTAGCATCCAAGTTGGATAATGGCTCATCCATTAAAAAGATCGGTGCGTCTCGGACAATTGCGCGACCTAAAGCTACACGTTGACGCTGCCCGCCTGATAAAGCAGCTGGCTTACGGTCCAAATACTCCTCTAAGCCTAAAATATCTGCGGCATGATGAACTTGCTTGTCGATTTTTTCTTTAGAATATTTTCGTAATTTTAAGCCAAATGCCATGTTGTCATAAACTGTCATATGCGGATATAAAGCATAATTTTGGAAAACCATTGCGATATCACGATCTTTAGGTGCTTCATCATTCACAATGCTCCCATCAATTTTTAAATCCCCTTTAGTAATATCTTCCAACCCAGCGATCATTCGTAAGGTTGTGGACTTTCCACAACCTGAAGGACCAACAAAGACGATAAACTCACGGTCTTTAATATCCAAGTTAAAATCAGTTACTGAGTAATCATCCGCATTATCATATTTTTTATAAATGTGTTCTAAGTTAAGCTCAACCATAATATAAAAGTCACCTTTTCCCAAATTAATATTGAAAGAAATATTTTATTCAAGTATTTTTAATTTCTATCTACAATACAGTCTCTAAACATAAAAATTCCAACGAGCCCTGGTAATGATGCACTGAACAGTAGCAAGAAAAAAGACAAAAACAAATTAGTATTTAGCATGAGCGCTAATATTATTAATATTGCCACAATTATCATTTTAATTGGATGTTCAACCATAATTTGTTGCCAGTTCTTATTAACATTCTCCGAACAACTTACACTATACACAAATAAAATTCCTAAAATAACAATACCTATTGTGATTAGAAAAGATGTTAGTGCAACGTTTTTTTTATTGACCAAAATCATTACTATTTCAAATGTTAGAAAAATTCCAAAAAAGAAATTTGGTTTAATCTTCTTCAGATTATCAAAATATTGTTTAACTGTTTTTTTAAACAACCAGCCTTCTTTAGTAGACAATCTTTCTATCAAAATTTGAAAAACTGCTGAATATGCAGGTATAACAAAAACGGAAAATAAAAGTGCCAATAGAATCAAATTCATTGGTTGTAACATAAAATCCGATGAACTAAATGAAACTATTGCAAATACAAATGCTGGGATACAAATTACTAACCAAGCAACATTTGTCGATACTAACGAAGCTAAACCGTTACCCAGTTTATACAATATGCGTCCATACTTATTTTTTGAATTACTCATACGTTGAAATCATATCCTCTTATTTAACTGCTCCTTCGGTTATCCCTTTAATAATATATTTCTGACTAAACATATAGAAAATAATTACTGGGATAATTGCCAAAGTTAAACCTGCCATTGCTAAATGCCACTGCTTTGTAAATTGCCCAAAGAACATAAACATTTGCAAAGGAATTGTAAACTGTTCCTCTGGAAGAACTAATGATGGCAACAAATAATCATTCCAAATCAACACAATGTTTAAAACCGCTACGGTAACTGACATCGGAGTCAGCATTGGAAAAATGATTTTCCTAAAGACTTGCCAACGATTTGCCCCTTCCATTGCTGCAGATTCATCTAAGGACTCTGAAATACTGCCAATACTACCCTGAAATAGAAAAATCGACAAGCTTGCATTAAAACCTAGGTACATAAAAATCAACCCCCACATATTTAGGGCCTGTACTTTTCCAAATAAAGCAGTCATCGGTATCATTACAGATTGAAATGGAATAATCATAGCCGAAATAAAAAGAAGTAATATTGAAGAACTTAAACGACTATGATTTCTTTGTAGTGCATATGCAGCCATCGCTGAACAAAAAACTAACAAAATAACACTAATTACAGTAATGATCAGCGAATGAAGGAACGAGCTCAAAAAATGTAACGCTTCGTAAGCTTCAGGATAATTAGAAATTGTAAAGAACTTACCTGGTAAATTCAAAACCGAAGTAAAGATTCCCTTTGGAGTTTTAAAAGAGTTCGATAGTAATAAATAAAAAGGAAAAAGCCATAAAACAGCGAGTAAAATACCCAAAATAACAATTGATAATTTACCTTTTTTCATTACAAATCAACTTCTTTCTTTTTATTATAATAAACTTGAATCAACGCAACGCTTGCAACAATAATGAAGAAAATTATGGCTTTAGCTTCAGCCCTTGCAAAATCATTTTCTGTATAAGCAGTATTAACAATATTCAGTGCTAACATTTGAGTTGATTTATAAGGACCACCATTTGTCAAAGACAGGTTTTGATCATAAAGCTTGAATCCATTTGAGAGCGTCAAAAACATACAAACAGTGAACGCAGGTGCAATCATAGGAAATGTAATATTAACAAACCTTTGCCAAGCGCTTGCCCCATCAATTTTAGCTGCTTCTATGATTTCATCAGGTATATTTTGTAAGTATGCTATATAAATGATCATTATATACCCACCCATTTGCCAAACAGTTAGAATTACCAACCCCCAAAAACCAGTTTCTTGGTTTGTTAACCATCCGTTTAGGAAACTAAGCCCAAGATTGTCTGCTAATGCAGGAAAAACCTCAGTAAAAACGAATTGCCAGATAAACCCTAAAATTAATCCACCAATCAAGTTTGGCATAAAAAATACCGTTCTCAAAAAATTATTTCCTTTAAATTTCTGGGTAACTAGCAGTGCTAATCCCAACCCAATGACATTTAATAAAATAACAGTAACAACTACAAATTTAACAGTAAACCAAAATGCTGAAATAAAGTCTTTATCTGACATTAAAGACAAATAGTTATTCCACCCAACAAAATTGGTAAATGACAATCCATCCCAATTAGTAAAGGAATAAAACATTCCAACTAAGGCAGGTATAAACACTACCAAAAGTAAGGCGATCAAAGTTGGTGCAAGAAATAACCAAAAAGAAGTACTTTTATTTTTCATTAGAAATTCACCCTTTAAAAAGTATCAATAATTACCCTTATAACCTACAAGATAGCAATCATAAAATAATTGCTATCTTGTTTTATATTTGATTAATTTTCCGCCTGCTGTTTTTTCCAGCCATCAGTAGCAGTTTTAACTGTTTGATCCCAATTAGCTTTTCCAGACATATACTTCTGTAATGCAGGTTGCATTGTATTCTCATCCCATGGAGTTCCTGTATAACCTGGGAATGACCACCCAATTACTTTTCCGCTTTGCGATGCATTAAACACTTGTTGCGAAAGAGCATCAGGCATCTTAAATTCAGAATATCCTTTATACGCAGGTACATAGTGTAATTTATTTACAACTAAATCTTTTCCTTCTTTGGATGTGTAAAGCCAAGTTAAGAAATCTTGAGCTGCCTTTTGTTCTTTATCAGATTTTTTATTATTTATAGCCCAGTAATTTGAAGTTCCAACAGCTAATTTGCCTTCTTGCCCCTTCACTGGAATTGTCATCATACCTACACCATTATTAGCAAAATCTTTATCTATTCCTTCAATTGTTGGATAAATCCAATTTCCTTGCTGTACCATGGCTACTTTCTTTTGTGAAAAGTTTTTATTAACTTGACTAGTATAGTCGACCTGCATAACAGGCTTAATAGAATACTTCATTTCCAAATCTAGCATATCTTTCATTTCTTGATTTGCTGTAAACTTCATTGATTTAGACCTATATAATTTTAGAGAATTACCGTTAAATTCTTGTCCCAGATATAGGTTTGCTAGGTGATCGGAAAAAACCCAAGCTTCTTTCCCAGGAGTTGCAAATACCGCATCAAGTCCAAGTTCATCCTTTTTAGAATCAATTTGTTTTACAGCTTCCTGAAATTTATCAGGAGTGGTTAATTCCTCAGGCTTTATCCCTGCTTTTTCAAAAACTTCTTTATTATAAACAAATCCATAGCCTTCAACATTATATGGGTATCCATATACCTTTCCACCATCGGTAACTGTATCTAACGTACCTTTGTTAGCAAGTTTAGCTAATTTTGTACCATTTAGATCAGTGGCATATTTTTTAAACTGAATTACATCTGCAGGTCCTAATAAACTAAAAATAGTTGGCGCATTACCAGAAGAAATACGAGTTTTTAAAACTGGGTTATACTGTGTTCCCCCTCCAATTGATTGAATTTTAAATTCAACATTCGGATGTTTCTTTTGATAGGTTTTAGCTATACTTTTCAAAGCTTTGTTAGACTCAACTTTACTTTGAAGAATAGAAACTGTTACCTTGTCGTTTTCAGAATTTTTTTTACCACATGCTGTCAACGTTAGTCCCAATCCTAAAATAGCTAAAGCATAGCCAAATCTTTTTAACGTAGATAAATGCATGACACTCACTCCTCTTTTATTTTTTTATTTCCACAGTTAATTATGCATCGCCGAAAATATCTTTGCAACCGATTTTATGGTGTTACCGGTAACAGGCTTATCTCTTAATTGTTACGAATTATTAAAAAACCGTCTGGGTTGATTTGACCGTCTTTTGTAATATTTTGCTGTGAAATTACTTGAGCGTTATCTGTAACTATGACACTTTGTGGCTGAGTACCTGTATTAAACACTGCAATGATTTGTACATTCTGATATTCGCGTTTAAATACAATTAAATCTGACTGCTCATCAGTTTTTTCAAATTCCAAACTACCCTTCGACCATAGTTGAGAATACTGATGACGCATATCTACTAATGAGTGAACAAATTGCAACATCTCTTTATCTTGTTGTTCTTCATCCCAAACCATACACTTACGACAGTCTGGATCTGGTCCCCCGTCCATACCAATTTCAGTTCCATAATAGATACATGGAGCACCAATTTGCGTAAACATAAAGGCTAAAACTTGTTTTTCAAGCTCCTTATTATCGCGACATAAAGTCAAAATTCGTGCAGTATCATGAGTATCCAACGCGTTAAACATAACTTGATTTGTTTGATCACGGTATAACATCAATTGATTTTGCAATATATCGGTCATTTCGCTAACTGTCAATTCTTTTTTAACAAAGTGATCAATAATGGGTTCTGTATATGAATAGTTCATGACAGCATCGAATTCTTTATGCCCGACCCATTCTTGCGCAGAATGCCAAACTTCGCCCAATACATAAAAATCTTTCTTGAGTGCGTGAGTTCTTTCGTAAAAATCTTTCCAAAATTCATGATCGATCTCATTGGCAACATCCAAACGCCAAGCATCGATATCAAACTGTTCGATCCAATAAGTCGCAACATTCAACAGATACTCTCGTGCTTGTGGATCTGCGGTATTTATTTTCGGCATATGCGGCGTATTGGCGAAAACGTCATAGTTTAAATTTCTGGCAAACTCAAAATTAGCTGTTTCTTCATACGAAACTGGAAAGTCGTGAATATGGAACCACTTGGCAAAGCGCGAATCTCTGCCATACTTTTGCACATCTTGCCATTGCATAGAAAAATCACCCATGTGGTTAAAAACAGCATCTAACATGACGTGCATTCCACGTTCGTGTGCTTGGTCGATCAATTCCTTTAAGGTTTCTTTAGTACCAAATGCTGGATCAACGTTAAAATAGTCGATCGTGTCGTATTTATGATTAGAATACGCAGTAAAAATTGGGCATAAATACAAACCGTTAATACCAAGTTCTTGTAAGTAATCTAGATGATCAATAATACCCTGCAGATCACCGCCAAAGAAATTTTCTGGGGTCGGTTTCTTACTGCCCCACTCTAATGTGTTTTTTGGGTCATTGGCAGGATCACCATTCGCAAATCTTTCTGGGAAGATTTGATACCAAACAGTATTTGTCACCCATTCTGGAGTCTTGATCCGGTCACATTCATGTAGGTACGGCATTCGAAAACAAGATAATTTTTCAATACCGACATCGCTATATCTGTAAATTCGGCGATCATCATAAAGATATTCTTGCCCGTCTGCACCATAAACATGAAAGGCATACTGTAGCCTTCTTAATGGCAAAACTACCTCAGTGATCCAATGATCATGCTGTTTGGTGGCATAAACTCGTTTCATTTCAGCCACCTGATATTCCCAAGTACCCTCATCTTTTTCGTTGACTTTCGTTCCATACGGGTCCCCATATAATAGTTCGACTTTTACGACGTCATCATGTTTTGTCTTTAAGCGAATCTGAAAGTGCTTCTGATCTTTTAAATAAGCCATTTCACTATCAGGTCGGTGGTACAAAGCAGCAGTTTCCATAATTTACCTCCTAATTTAAAAAACAGAGCGGAGGCAAGCGAGAAAAAGCGAGTATATCGGACTTTAACAGCATAGTGCATTTTGACACTGTGCTGTTAAAGTTGGATAGACGGAACTTTTTGCTTGCCGGAGCTCGACTAATAAAACAGAGCGGAGCATGGCGTTCAGAAGTCGAGCACTAACGGACTTTCACACTATAATGCGGTTTTTCAGCATTGTAGTGTGGAAGTTGGTTAGGCGCAACCTTCTGCCATGCGCAGCTCGACTACAAAACAGAGTGGAGGCAAGCGAGAAAAAGCGAGTATATCGGACTTTAACAGCATAGTGCGTTTTGACACTGTGCTGTTAAAGTTGGATAGACGGAACTTTTTGCTTGCCGGAGCTCGACTACAAAACAGAGCGGAGCATGACGTTCAGAAGTCGAGCACTAACGGACTTTCACACTATAATGCGGTTTTTCAGCATTGTAGTGTGGAAGTTGGTTAGGCGCAACCTTCTGCCATGCGCAGCTCAACTACAAAACAGAGCGGAGCGTGACGGGAGAAAGCGAGGACTAACAGACTTTCACACTAGAATGCGGTTTTTTGCATTGTGATATGGAAGGTCGTTAGGCACATACTTCTGCCGTATACAGCTCAAGTAAAGCAACAAACTCTATAAAACTGTCTTTAATAATTTTGCTTATCTTTCTAAAACGATCGTTCCATAAGGGTCCAGTTTTATTTTGGCAGTAGTATGATCTACTTTGACTTGGCTTTTTAATTGTATCCGTAAATCAGAACAGTCTGCGGGAAGAGATACTTCTTGTTCTTTAGCTGAAAGATTGCAAAAAATATAAGCCTGATGGGTATCAAAAGAACGTTTATAAGCATAAACATCCCTATTAGATAGGTCAAAAACTATCTGACCAACTGTATACAGCTGTTTTTGTTTCAGAGATAAAACTTTGGCATAAAAGGCTAATACACTATTTGGATCTTGCTTCTCCAATAAGACGTTTGCACCATTTCCTTTTGCACTGAGCCACGGGTCCTGGTCGGAAAAACCAGCACTCACTCCATCAGTCCATTGCATTACACTGCGAGCCCCCATCTTATGACTGGCTGACAAGCTCTTAAGTAACTCAATATGTTCGAAACCTTTCTCTGTCCCAATTTTCATAAATTCTAAAGCGTTGGGATCTTCAAATTCAGCTGGATCAGTTAAGATCCCTGCAGTCATGCCTAGTTCTTCTCCATAGTAGATACATGGGATACCCCGTTGTAAATACATTAAAACTGCTAACATTTTGGCAGCATTATTTTGTTGGTCAGAAGCAACCATCAACTTGTCCAAAATACGCGGCAGATCATGATTGCTCCAATACAAAGTGGGATAACTCCATCCCTGTAGGACCGTTTGCCATTTGACCATCGTTTGCTTAAATTTGACTAAGTCTAATTTGTGCGGTTGTCCTTGCTCGGGAATAGCAGTTGAAAACTGTTGATCTTGGTCATCAGAAAAATAACGGAAAGTTACCACACTGTCACACATTGAACGTTGCGGATCCGTATAACTCTCAACTAAGTCGATATCAGCACTAGCCGCTTCTCCCAAGATGAAAATATCTGACTTTAATTTCCTTAACTCTTGAATAAACTCCGACAGATAATTCTGCACTTGAGGCAAATTTGCATAAAATTCTTCCGCTAGTTGCGGTTCGGTGCTATCTTTAGAAAACACATTCTGTTCAAAATTTGCTTTAGCAGTATGGATGAAAGCATCTAACCTAAAACCATCAATATCGTGTTGCAGCCAAAACTTAGCAACATCGACCATGGCTTGTCGTACTTCTTGGTTAGCCCAATTAAGATCCGGCATTTCCTTAGCGAAAAGATGAAAATAATAATCATCAGTCCCTGCTGGGTCTTTTTCCCAGACACTTCCCCCAAAAAAAGAAGCCCAATTATTAGGTAGCTGATTGCCTTTTCCTTTTCCCCACAAGTAATAGTCACGATAGATACTATGTGGGTTAGCTGCAGCGTCTTTAAACCACGGATGCTGATCTGATGTATGGTTTAAAACAAAATCCAGAATCAATTCCATGCCTTTATTATGCACAGCCGCTACCAAATTATCGAAATCCTCCATTGTGCCCAGTATTGGATCGACCATGAAATAATTTGAAACATCATATCCGTTATCGATTTGAGGAGAAACAAAAATCGGATTCAACCATAACGTATTGACACCTAATGCTTTTAAGTAATCCAAGCGTGTGATGATACCATTTAAATCCCCGATCCCATCATGATTTGAATCCATAAAACTCTTTGGATAAATTTGATAAATAATCCGTTCTCCATTCGAAAATGCTTTCATTTTTGTTCCTCCCTCGCTTCAACTATTTTAAATTTAATAAATCGTTCCAGATAAAGCAAGATAATTTCTGATGTTATCGATAACAAGTTTTACTTACTATTTAGCCAAGAAAAAAGGGGACTTTGTCAAATAGTGTTGATGGTCCATAGAACTCTATCTTTATGGTAGGGTTCTTTTTTTACTGCCATAGCTAGATTAAAGTGTTTGGGTTGGGAGGCAGGTGCGGGTCCGAAGCGTAGCGAAATGGGCCCGCACCTGCCTCCCACAGTGTTGACCTAAATTTTTTATCTTAGGCATGGATCAATTTGATGCGGATAAAGAAATGCCTTAAGTTACTGAATCCGTAACAGCTACGTTTAAGTTCTTTGATCTTGCGATTGATCCCCTCTAACGGCCCATTAGAGTAGTCATAGAGACAAGCGTTCCTGATCCCTAAGTAGTTCTTTTGAATGGTCCTCATGACGGTATCCATTTCAGTACCATTGGGACGGTAGTTCATAACTAATTGTTGTAAAGTAGCCCGATCGCGGTTGCGAATAAAGGTTAAGATCGTTTGATAGGTCTGATAGTTTTCTGCGAACTGTGGAAAATTCTTGAGTCCCAGATCGACCACATTTTGGGCAGTCGTGTATTCATTTAATCCCCGATAATATTTAACCTGGGAGGTCTCAAGTTGATTTTCAGCTAAGTGGAATAAGCGCCAGTTGCTTTTTAAAACTTTATAGTTGCGGTCGTGGTGGTCGTTGATCCCTTTTAAAACACGCAGCCGTTCATGGTCAAGTGCCCGACCCGCTAACTGAACAATATGGAAACGGTCAAAGACGATCAGGGCGTTAGGAAAAAGACGACGGACGAAAGTCTGATACTGCGCATTCAGATCCATGGTCACCAGTTGAACTTTTTGACGCTCAGAAAGTGTATAAGTATTGGTGAAATACTCGCGGATCGTCTGCGAGAGACGATCTGGCAATAAGGTGACCAAATCATGGGTTTTTGCGTCAATGCAGATAAAAGAAAAGCAGTTCTTAGTTGAACGAAATTCGTCAAAACTGAGAGCTGTCGGCAGCTCTTTGGGCGTTACTAAAGCTCGCTGATCCTTATACAAGATCCGTTGAACCGAGGAAGCTGAGATTCCCACGGTCTGGCTGATCGTTTTGACTGGCAGTGAGTTCTTAGCCAAAGTCGCGATTTCGTGGACTGCTTGGCGGGTGATCGAGTGCCGAGGTGGAGCGAGCTGCGTCTGCGCGCTAAAAGTATGGTGGCAAGTCCGGCACAGATAACGCTGTTTGCGCAAGTTCATGCGGAGCGGTTGTTCACCTAGGCTGGGTAGTCTCATCTTGGTCAGGCGGGTCCCATTCTGAACGATATTCGTGGAACCACAATTAACACAGCGTTCGACGGGGTAAGTCAGCGTAGCTGAAAGCAGTTTTTCGTGAACTCCGGCCTGTGAAAAATCAGTACAAGCTGAAATTTTGATATTTGGGTCTTGGATATTGAGTAAATTTAGGATAGAATCAGTTTGGGACATCATTTATACCTCGCTTTGATTTGGTTTTGTCGCTTTAATCGTAGCATATGAGGACAAATGATGTCCTTTTTTGTACAAAAATAGTGCTGATGATTTTACCATCAACACTAAAAAGTGTAGACCCGAAAAAAGTCCTGGGTACCACGACCTAAGACATTTTTTTCGAATATTTTTTTGCTCTTCACTTTGTCGTTCCTCTAACCACTAATTGCGGCTCTATGACACACTTTCCTTGTAACTGATTTCCATTGTTGATCTTGTCAAGCAACATCTTGGCACATAGTCCTCCCATTTTGCTGACCTCTTGTTTAATAGTTGTTAATTTAGGAAAAGCTACTTGGTCTAAAAAAACACTATCGTGCCCGATCACTCCGTACTGCTCAGGAATACTGCCTTTTTGAGCAATGATCGCCCGTTCGATCCCCAGTGCCAGACGGTCCGAAGCACTAATAAACACAGTATTTTCTTCAAACTCAGACCAGTGTTCACTGATATAATTTTGAATCTGCGTAGAATGATTCACGCTCCGAATAATTTGCGGCTCCAATCCATTTTCTTGCATAACTTGAATGTAGCCTGCTTCACGTGAATATTCAAATGGTTCAGCCAAATCGATCCCGACATAGATCAAATGCTTATAGCCCCTTTGAATAGCGTAACGTGTTCCGATCTGGCCGCCCATTTTGTTATCAGAATCAACGAAATCATAACCATACCTATTTTCTCCAAATAATACAAAAGGAAGAGTTAATTCTTTGATCCACTGATAATCTTCATCGCGCATTCCTGTTATAATATACCCGTCACAAGTTCCGATCTCAAAACTGTTTTCCGTTACAAGCTGCAGTGCATATTGGTGTTCTTCTAATACTTTTGAGATCCCCGTCAATAAATTCATATAATATGGTTCAACCGTCGTCATCTCTTCTAAAACCAACAGCTTAATGATCTGTGTTCGATTATTGACTAATGCCCTTGCCATTGCATTAGGATGGTAATCTAAGCTTTGCATTGCTTGATATACTAGTTGTTTGACCTCTTCAGTCACTTTATCAGGGTGATTGATCACACGAGACACGGTCATTCGTGAAACATGTGCCTGATCTGCCACATCTTTTAAAGTTGTCATCAACAAACCCCTCTTTAAATTGGTTATCCAACATTTTTTCTATCTATAATCATAGATTCTTTTATGATTTCATTCAATATACTTTTTCTCGCACTGAACAAACTATCTGCCTAAAGCCGCCTAGTTACTAACCATGCCCGGCGCACCATTAAAAATAACTGCCAGTATACACTGCCAGTTACCTTTATCAATATTTTAATTCTTTTGTTTTTGATCAAACAAATTTTTAAGCAATCCATAATCCAATTCTACAGTTGAGGGAATCACTAAATCTGCTTGGCCAAGTTCATTTGGATCACCAACACCAATTGCGATGCCCCCCGCGGCCTTAATGGCAGTTACCCCAGCCACTGCATCCTCAATTCCTATGCATTCTGCTGGCGCTAGGTTTAATGCCTCAGCGGCTGCTAAAAAAATATCTGGCGCAGGCTTACCATGAGCTATTTGTCTTGGATCAGCGATTGCTGCAAAGTATGAATTTAAGCCCAATTTTTCTAAAATAAGCGGTGCATTTTTAGATGCTGAAGCAATTGCACTTAAAACATGCTGTTCTTTTAGTTCTTGCAAAAAAGTTGTGATACCAGGTAAAATGTCATCCTCAGTCAATGCGCTGATTGCTTCAACATAATACCTATTTTTTTCATTAGCCAACTTTTCAATTTGTTCAGCACTATATTGCTCTTTAATACCTGCATAGTTCATGATCCTAACTAATGAGTCAACTCGACTGACACCTTTCAACTCCTGTTCAAATTCAGCTGGCAAATCGACCGCCAACTTTTCTTTAGCAAGTTTTCTCAAAGCCGCAAAATGAAACTTGGCAGTATCGGTCAAGATCCCGTCCAGATCAAATAATACACCTTTCATTGTCATTTTGCCTCCATCTCAACTACTATCGGCTTACCATTTAGTATAATTTCCAGCGGCTTGCCCGTCAGCAAGCTGAGCTTTGTCCCTTTTTTGTCGACAGTTACGCTGAGTAATCTTCCTCTGAAATTAAGTCGGAAAGAATATCCATCCCACTGCTGGGGTACGAATGGCGCAAGTGCAAGCTTATTATTTTTAACACGCATTCCTGCAAATCCTTGTACGATCGCCAACCAGGAACCGGTCATTGAAGTCACATGCAAACCATCATCAGTATCATTATTATAGTTATCTAAATCTAAACGGGCAGTCCGAGAATACATTTCAAAAGCCTTTTCTTCTTTATGCAGGTCAGCCGCTAAAACGGCATGAGTAGCTGCCGATAAGCTCGATTCATGAACAGTCAATGGTTCATAAAAATCGAAATTCCTTCTTTTTTCTGACTCACTAAAACGGTCGATGAAATAATAAATTCCTTGTAAAACATCTGCTTGTTTAATATATGGCGAACGCAAAATATGATCCCAGGACCAGTGTTGATTAAGGGGTAATTGTTCTTGTGGCAAGTCTTTAACTGGTGTTAAGTCTTTGTCCAAGAATGTGTCATGCTGCACAAAGATCCCAAGTTTTTCATCAAATGGTAAATACATATTTTGACTGATCTGTTGCCATTTTTGCCGTTCTTCATGCGTTAAGTTGAATTCTTGAATTTTTTTGGCTGAAACTTCTTGAGCAATTTTTTCAGTATATTCTAAACACCATTTTGCCAAGGTATTGGTATACCAGTTATTATTGACGTTATTCTCATACTCGTTTGGCCCGGTGACACCATGGATCATGTATTTTCCCTGACGTTTGGAAAAGTGAACCCGGTCAGCCCAGAAACGGGCGATACCAACTAATACATCAAAGCCGTCATTATGAACGTATTCTTGATCGCCAGTATAACGAGTGTAATTGTAAATTGCATATGCAATCGTTCCGTTTCTATGGATCTCTTCAAAGGTGATCTCCCATTCATTGTGACACTCGATCCCGTTAAAAGTTACCATCGGAAAAAGCGCACCATTTAAACCTTGCTCCTGCGCATTATGATAAGCGCCGCTTAGCTGATTATGGCGATACTGTAACAAGTTACGCGTCACATTTGCAGGTGCTGCTCCCAAATAAAATGGCACAGCGAAAGCTTCTGTATCCCAATAAGTCGCTCCACCATATTTTTCTCCAGTAAAACCTTTAGGTCCAATATTCAACCGGCTGTCATTGCCATAGTACGTTGAAAAAAGCTGGAATAAATTAAATCTGATCCCCTGTTGTGATTCTTCATTACCGCTAATAATAATATCTGATTTTTCCCAACGCTTTTCCCAAATATCTTCGTGGTCCGAAAGTAGTGTTTCAAAAGATTTAGCCGCTTGTTCTTTGCTCAAATCAGCAGCTGCTTGTTCGATTTGCGCTCGGGTAGCATAATCACGTGAAGTCGTTACAATAACCTTTTTTTCAAACTCAGCTTGGTCATTTGCATTCAATTTTTTCTGCCACTTGGCAGACACCATCTTTGTCTCCTTGGTTTGCGTTTGATACTCCAATGAAGTCTGATGAACTGCCTTCATAGCTACAATAAAACGCGGTGTTCCAAAATCATTTGGGATCGTTTGGGCAGTCATCTGCAAGCTTTCTCTGTCAGTATTTTGCCCCAAAACATTCCAAAATTGTTCATCATAATTAGCATCTTCGTTATACACATTTGCATTGATCATCGAAGTCACGTTAAGTACAACCGGCTTTTCGCCTAAATTCTTGAATTTCAGACGATTAGTATACAGTTCTTTACAAGCCACACTAACAAAGCGTTCTGACTCAACCTGAACTTTAGCATCTCCTTTGTAGACTATAAAACTTCTTGTCAACAGGCCGTGCTTCATGTCTAATTCCAAAGAAAAATCTGTAAACTTATCTTTAGCAAGATCTATTGATTCTCCGTTGACTTGAAGGTCCAAGCTGACAAAATCAACAGCATTGATCACCTTGCCAAAATATTCTGGATAGCCATTTTTCCACCAACCTACACGAGTTTTGTCCGGATACCACACGCCACCCAAGTATATACCTGGGTGAGTATCACCAGAATATTTTTCCTCAAACATTCCTCGCATTCCCATGTATTCATTTCCAATGCTGGTAATACTTTCCTGCAACCTTTTATTTCCTTTACCCAAAGAATGAGTAACGATTTTCCATGGGTCGATTTCAAAAATTCTTTTCATCCCCGTAGCTCCTTTTCTCATTTCTATCTTAAAATATAAGCAAATGAACCTTACCTATTCACCTGCTAGATAATTATTAGTCAATAATGGCAACGCTATATTTACCAAATTTATAATAGCATTGCCCAAACGGCGGAACAATCGTTTTCTAGCCTGTTTTAATAAGCCTCGCGCTATACTTGCAATGTTACCGATAACAGAATTTTATAAAAAAAGCTGAAACAATTATCATTGAGAATAATTTGTTCCAGCTTCGCTGATTTTCTATTTTCCTTTTAATGTTATTTCTCTAAAATTAATTGCTCGCCGCTCTCTGTTTTCAAACCAATACCTGTTGCTGCACTCAACAAAGTAAACAATGGGCACAAAAGGATAAAGAACGCAAATGGTAAGTAAGATAACGTTGGAACGCTCAGTGTATTAGCAATAAACACTCCTCCAACACCCCATGGGACCAAGTAATTGATCACAGTACCTCCGTCTTCAAGTACTCGTCCTAAAGCAGCAGCGGTCAACCCTCCCTTTCTAAAAGTCTGTTTGAAAGCACGACCGGGTAAAATAATGGATAAAAATTGCTCACCAACAAAAAGATTAACACCAACACAAGCAACAAGCGCAGCCAGGACCAGCTTAAACGGGCCGTTTAACTTATGGCCTAGTGGATCCATAACAGTTGCAACTAAGCCAAAATGAACTAACAAGCCTCCAAGAGCTAATGTTAAAACGATCAATGCTACTGTCGGCATCATACTTTCTATTCCTCCGCGTGATAACAAAAGATCGACTTGTCTATTTGACGTTTTGGCAACATAACCCTTAATAATGATATCAGCAACTTTATTCATGCTAAGTGCCTCGTGGCTTACGAACATAATTCCTGTTGAAACCAAAACATTTAACAGCATTGTCGGAATAGCTCCCATTTTGAAAAATGCACAAATAAAGATCAACATGATCGGTAACAATGTTAAAAATGAAATATGAAAGTTTCCCTGCAAAGCAAAGATCGTAGCATTGACCTTAGACAGATCTGCTCTGTCATGTCCTAAACCCAAAAACGCCAAAATACCAGTCGTCACAACAGCCGCTGGTAATGTTGACCAGAGAATAGTCTTCATATGATCAAATAAACTCACATCAACAACAGCTGCGGACAGATTATTGGTTTCAGACAGCGGAGACAACTTATCACCAAATATACCGCCTGAAATAATTGCACCAGCAACAATTGCTGGATCGAAGTTCATTGTGACGCCAATGCCAAAAAAGGCAATACCGACCGTAGAGACCACGGTAAAACAACTGCCAACTGCTGCTCCAACGACTGCGCAAACCAAGAATACTGTTGGTAAAAACCAACGCGCATTTAAAGCCTGAAAACCATACACCATCAATGTTGGGATCGTACCAGCGGCGATCCACGTGCTGATCATTGCCCCGATCAAAATAAACATTACGATCGGAATGATACCCTTGTCGATCCCATCTTGAATGCCGTCATTGATCTCTTTCCAACTAGCACCTTTTAATTTTGCCCAAAAAATAACGACTGTCATTGCCAATAATATTGGTACTTGTGGCGACAATTGCAGACCGATCATGCCGAACCCCATGATTGCCAGCACTAACGACAATATAATGATTGCTTCAAACAAACCTAATTTTAAATTTTTTCTCGTCATATTAGTTAACCTCTTTTTTGTTATTCTTTCAATAAGTCTAAATATATTGGTTAACTAATATCGAACTATTCCTCCGTTAGTTGCTCTTAACATACTTCAAAATTCCTTTCTTTTAGGCGCAAAAAAACCGCCCCTATTGCAAACTGCATGCAATAGGGACGGTTTTTACCGTGGTACCACCCTTTTTGTGTACGATCAGTACACCACTCACTAGAAGATAATGGATTCTAGTTATTGACCAGTATCATTTAAATTACGGTATTTCGCACCTTCTACCCTGATTGGTTCGCAGCGACCACCAACTTCCTGACACCCAGATAGAAGAACTACTTCATGTAATTAACCTTTAAGATATTATTTCAAAGTTTAAAATGAAAAGACAAAAAAAGCAAGGCCTCAAAGAAAAAAATTAAACTCAACGAGATAATTCGATTTCTTTGACTAGATAACTTTTTTCAATATATGCTAATAATTTTTGACACCAATAAGGATCTCCTATTCCCTGCTGGATTTTTAATTGCTCTGTATTAAATTTATCAACAACGTCTAAGAAACTCAAAACTTCGAGCATCGATAATTGAAAACATCGATCAGGAAAGACATCAGCAAGAAAATCTTGATAAAGTACCAAGGTGTGCAAGTCTAAGCGTAAGTCAAACCGGCCACAACGTGCAACTAAAAAAGTTTTTCTTGACATGATCAAAGACCTTCTTCCCCAATTTTTATTACAAACGCTGACATGTCAGCGATGATACCGCAACCATTATTTTACCACATATTTACTGGTTTTATACCACCTGACGCCCTAAAACTAATTATTTTATAACTATTTGAATCGGGTTATTCATTTATTTCACAACGATCCAAACATAAAAGTCAGGACCTTACGTTAATTTTTTCTAATAATAGACACAAATTGTTTGCAAGTTGCCTGTTTTTCAGTAAAATACTTCTATGCGTTTTAAAGTATAGTCATAAGACATTATTTTTAACTCGTTCTCACTCTCGCGAGAGCTGAAAAACAGTTTATATCTATAAACAAAACTCTTGAGCTTAAACTGACTTGTGACTGATTCTTTTAGAAAGAGGGTACAAAATTGAAATTAAGACAAGCAAAGATGAACGATTTAGAGCAAATTATCGAAATTTTAGCAGACGGACGCGACCAACTTGCTGAAAAGGGTGTCGACCAGTGGCAAGGTGAATACCCTTCACGCGATCACGTAAAATACGATATTGAACACGGCTTTGCTTTTTTAGCCGAATCAGATGATCATCAAACAGTTGGCGCTTTATCATTAGTTCCTGCACCTGATCATGCCTATGATGATATGCATGGTAACTGGTTAACAAACACCGATAGCTACATCGTGATCCACCGAGTAGCGATCCATTCAGATCATGGCGGGCATGGCTATGCTACTCAGCTTTTCGAAAAAGTGATTGAAGAGATCTCAAACAATCATCCGTCGATCGATAGCATCCGGATCGATACGCATAAAAACAACCAGGCTATGCAGCACGTGATCGCCAAAACCGGTTTTAACCATGTCGGTGAATTAGTCGGGGTTTATGGCCCAACAGATGAGTGTTTTGTCTACGAAAAAGTTATTGAACATCAAGCTAAATCTAATATACAAATTGCTGGTTAAAAGTTACTGTAATTTATAATTTTTATAAATGGTCTGCAAAATAGCAGGCCTTTTTATTTTTCACAAAAAATTTTTTTACACTTCAAGAATATATTGTGTGCAACCTTCAACAATGATTTTTAGATTGTGAAATTAAAATTATTAGATTTTTTTACTTTAATTACAACATTTTGTGTGTTACTTTTAACCCATAGAAAGCATTGATGATTCATATATTCGGACGTCTGTTTGATGTTAATGCAACTATTTTATTTAACATTTGAATATAAGCTTAATTCTAAAAATTATTTATTTTTCTCCAAAATTGATCACTTTGTGAGAAAATCAGCAGTTTGTTTTAACAACTATTTATGTAGGTATTGCAAGGAAAGATGGTACAGCTTGTTTTGTAGTTAAGCTGCGCATGGCAAAAGGTTGCACCTAACCAACTTCCACACTACAATGCTGAAAAATCGCTTTATAGTGTGAAAGCCCGTTAATGCTCGCCTTCTCCCGTCACGCTCCGCTCTGTTTTTAAGAAAGGAAGTTTATTCATGAAAGTTATTGTAGTAGGTTCATCACATGGTGGTTTTGAAGCTGTTCGTGAAATTTTAGCCGATCGACCAGACGCAGAAATTCAATGGTACGAAAAAGGCGACTTTTTATCATTTCTTTCATGTGGGATGCAACTTTATCTCGAAGGTATTGTCAAGAACGTGAATGATGTTAGTTACGCAACACCCGAAGGCATGAGAGCTCAAGGCGTTTCAGTCTTTACCGAAACAGAAGTTACTGCAGTTGACGCAAAACAACACAGTGTCTATATCGTTGATCATAAGAATGGTCAAAAACGAGAAGAACAATATGACAAGTTGATCCTTAGCCCTGGTGCAACTCCTGCTACACTGCCAGTAGCTGGCAACGATTTAAAGAATATCTATGCCATGCGCGGACGTGATTGGGCAATCAAGTTAAAAGAAAGGACCGTTGATCCTGAAATCAACAATGTTGTAGTGATCGGTGCGGGTTATATCGGAATTGAAGCAGCCGAAACTTTTGCCAAAGCTGGCAAGCATGTAACTGTCGTTGATATGCTGCCCCGTCTACTGGCCAAGTATTTAGACGAAGAATTAACTGATATCGTTACTAAGGAAATGGAAAAACATGATATCAAAGCCGCTCCAGGGCAAGCTATCAAGAAATTTGTTGGTAAAGACGGTCATGTTACTCAAGTTATCACAGACCAAGCAACTTATCCTGCAGATCTCGTGATCGTAGCTACCGGTATCAAACCAAATACCAAATGGTTATCTGGAATAGTTGACCTGGATGACCATGGTATGATCAAAGTCGATGATCAACAACGAACAAGTGCAGATGATATTTACGCTGTTGGGGATGCAACACTAGTTAAGTTTGCTCCAACTAATGGGACAAAATCTCCGATTGCTCTGGCTACAAACGCACGCCGTCAAGGACGAATAGCTGGAAAAAATGCTGTCGGGAACGCAGCGAAAACACCACTTGTTTCCGGTTCAAGTGCTTTATCTGTTTTCAAATACAAGTTTGCCTCTACTGGTATCAAAGAAGGAACTGCCGCTCAATTCAACTTGGAAACTAAATCCACTTTGGTCACAGACACATTCCGACCTAGCTTTGTTCCAGATGAAAACGGAAACGACAAGGTATGGTTCAAGCTGACATACGACCCACAAACCACTCGTATTTTAGGTGCACAGATCCTTTCTACTCAAGATGTGACTCAAAATATCAACACTATTTCTTTAGCTATCCAAGCTAAATTAACGTTGTCTGATCTCGCCTATGCAGACTTCTTCTTCCAACCAGGTTTTGACCGCCCATGGAACATCATGAACGTTGGTGCCCAACAGGCGTTGCGTGATTTAGAAAAAAATAAATAATACGCTAAAGCAAAAACATTCAGGTCATAAATTTACTGAATGTTTTTTGTTAACTAAAATTAATTTGGTTTGACTGCATATGAAAAATGCTGTTTCAAATTTATCAAAATTTAAGAACGGTTCACTAGTTTTGTCCCTGTCAAATATTTTTGCAGCATCGCCTAGTAGTCAACTACCACGGGTTAAACCCGTACGCAAAATATAGCTCATATAGCAACCTACTTCCTGACTAACAATTTGTTAAAATTTTAAACGTAAAATTTGACAGACTTACCTGAACAATGGTACGGTTAATTATGTAAAGTTGAATCTCTTTCAACTGCTAAGCTGTTCAAAGCGTTTGAACGACTTGCACATCATTTCTGAAAGTTCATTTCTAATTTGATCACTGCATTGCTGCATGACCAATCACGTTCACAGATCTACCATTTTCACTGAAAGAATTAAATTCACCCGAATTTAACCTCTCTTAAACTAATTTCAATTTAATTTCACAACAGACAGCAGTTGCACTCCGTGTGCTTTAAGAATTACATTTTTAAATCTCCTGTTTCCTATCTTTGTTGTTATAACAGAGTTATTTTGCACAGATATTTTCCTGATCAACAGACGAGATACCTGCACTTTTTTGTATATTCTTTCAGCTGGTTTATTCAAACCCAGTGACTCATTAACTACTTTATTCTCGCTGCTAAAATTGCATTTTTCTAGCCCGCATACACCACTGAAAAATATTTAATTTCGGTCATTTCTGGGATAATTCTAACTCTGATACATTGCCAGTGAGCTTAGATCCACTTTTTTAAAGTGCACTACACGTTACTTTGACCAACCTCTCACTAATATTAGTTTTACTAAATACACTTCTTTTGCTGTATTAATTTCGTTTCAATTTTATGAAAATGGCTAGTGATCTTATTACTGCTAAACAAGTTTTGTTAACTTAATTTGACAGCTTTACGAAAGGTACCAGCTTTAACGACTATCTAAATTGAAAGGATGATCCTATGTCGAAAGAAAAGTCGACCAATAAGCAAATCCTTGCTCATTATAAAACAAGTGAGCAAGGATTGACTACTGAACAAGTCACTAAACGAAAACAGAACGGACTCAATGAATTACAAGAGGGTAAAAAAGATAATATTTTTAAGCAAGTAGCTCTTCATCTATCAGATGTTGCTTCACTCGTCTTGCTGTTTGCTGTTATCTTATCCACCTATCTGGCGGCGACCGGCTCTGAAAAGTGGAGCCAACCGCTGATTATCGGTAGTATTCTGATTTTAAATGTTTCTATCAGTATCTACCAGGAAAAAAGCGCTGAGAAGGCATTGGCAGCTTTAAAAGACATGAATGTTCGCGAATCGACCGTAATTCGAAACGGAATACGACAAACAATTGAATCAAAAGATTTGGTCGTTGGCGATATTGTAATTTTAAGTGCGGGAGATCAAGTCCCGGCTGATGGTCGCTTGCTAACAGCCAATAACTTAACGATCAACGAGTCGATTTTAACTGGCGAAAGTGAACCAGTTGAAAAAAACAGTGCTGAACAAGAACTGACCAAAGAACTCAGCCAAAGATTTAACGAAGCTTTTTCCGGAACTGGAGTCGTTTCTGGAAATGCGCTAATGGTAGTAACTGCAATTGGAATGGATACCGAACTTGGTTCCATCGCTGGTTTGCTCAACGAAACTGAAAAGAAAAAAACTCCCCTTCAAGAAAAATTAGATTCATTGTCGAAGAGTTTGACATCTGTGGCATTGATCGGTGGAGTCTTGATTTTTATCATCGGTTTTTTCTTCCGCGGATTTGATCTTTCATCTGGTTTGATCATGGGAGTTTCCCTAGCAGTTGCTGCTGTCCCTGAAACACTGCCGATCATTGTCACGATCAGTTTATCTTATGGTGTTATCAAAATGTCGAAAAAAAATGCGATCATGCGTCGGGTAAATTCAGTAGAAACGGTTGGTAGTATTGATGTTATTGCATCTGACAAAACTGGTACTCTTACTCAAAACCAAATGACCGTCACTAAATACTGGGTCCCACAAAATGCCCCAGCAGAAACTTCCACTATCATTTCAAAAGATTCCAAAGAATTTCAGCTAATGAGATTTATGGGGTTAGCTACCGATGCACAGGTCAAAGAAGTTGATGGTCAAAAAGTGGAATTGGGAGATTCAACAGAGTTAGCTATCATTCACTGGTTGCAAAAAGCAGAGACAACACGTGCCGAGTTGGAAAAAGACTACCCGAGAATAGACGAAGATCCATTTGATTCCAATAAAAAATTGATGGCAACGCTGCATAAAACTCCTTATGGTAAATATCTTTTGATCGTAAAAGGAGCAATCGACCGTCTTCCTGTCCAATTAAGTGATAATGAAAATAAGCAAGTTCAAAGTGTTAATAAACAATTTGCTAGAGAAGCCCTACGTGTCCTAGCGGTCGGTTATACTCTCTTAGATGAAAAACCGACTGGACCACTTGATGCAACTAAAATCCCAGTGAAATTAGCTGGTCTGATCGGGATCATCGATCCGCCGCGTCCGGCAGCGATCTCCGCCATCGAAAAAGCTAAAAATGCTGGAATAACTACGTTGATGATCACAGGTGATCATCCTGAAACTGCAAAAGCAATTGCAGTCCAAATGGGGATCGCCGAAAAAAATGATCAGGTCATGACTGGTACTCATTTGAATGACCTGAGCGATGAAGAATTACAGCAAAATATTAAAAATATTAAAGTTTACGCTCGTGTTTCACCGAAAGATAAGATCCGGATCGTCAAAGCATGGCAGGCAAACGGTTCAACTATTGCGATGACAGGCGATGGAGTCAACGATGCACCAGCAATTAAAGCAGCCGACGTTGGCATAGCAATGGGAATCACCGGAACGGATGTTTCTAAACAAGCTGCTGACATGATCTTAACAGACGATAATTTCGAAACGATCGTTACAGCTGTCGAAGAAGGGCGAACGATCTACCAAAATATCCTTAAAGCTGTCGAATTCTTGATCGGTGTTAACTTTGCTCAATTATTTATGATGATCTTTGCAGTTGCAATGGGTTGGGGTTCGCCTTTGTTAGCCGAACAACTCTTATTGATCAACGTGTTAGCTGATGGTATCCCAGGATTCTATATTTGTCGTGAACCATCCGAAGGCAACAACATGAAAAAAGCACCGATCAACAGACAAACTAGTATTTTTGCCGATGGTCTAGCACAAAGAGTCAGCTTTCGGGCTGTTGTCTTCACTATCTTGACCCTAATGATCTTCGGCCTTGGACAATTTGTACTTTCAAATTCAGATATACATTTCGCACGTACAATGCTCTTCTTGGTTTTAGCTTTAGGCTCAATGATCG
Organism: Ligilactobacillus acidipiscis; assembly: GCF_900116935.1. Classification (NCBI taxonomy): domain Bacteria; kingdom Bacillati; phylum Bacillota; class Bacilli; order Lactobacillales; family Lactobacillaceae; genus Ligilactobacillus; species Ligilactobacillus acidipiscis. The sequence continues at coordinate 461,908 of NZ_LT630287.1, read as the reverse complement.
ATATTTACGTGATTAAATCACGGCAACCTCTTTCTTTGCAGACTTTTGCCAATAATACCGCATTAAACTTTAGCTTAGGCCTAACCATGCTAGTAGTAGTCTCAATCGCCACAATTCCTGGTTTAAGAGGAGTTTTCGGCTTTACTGCCCTGTCCGATCTTGCCTGGGTCTTTGTCATAATCAGTGTCTTCATACCCGCTATTCTACTAGAAATCAACAAACGTTGGACCTTAAGAAGAGAAACAGAACTAGCTTTATCAGAGTAAGGATGTGATGAGTTGATTTATCTCAAAATTTTTGTCATGTTAGTGTTACTCGTTAATTTAGCAGGTTGTGGTGCTTCGATTTCAAAAGATTTAGAAAGCCAAAAATGGGAATTTACAGCGCAACAAGTAAAGCAACCACCTTCAACAGTAATGTTTGATGGAAAACACGTTACATTCATCAAAGGCGACAATTGCCAAACTTATGGTTATAAGATCAAAAAGAAACCAAACGGTTCCACTCAACTTATTATGGGTAAAAAAAGCGGTGTCTCCCATAGGGCACCAATTAAGAACTTTGAGATTCAAAAATCTGCCAGATCTTATAAACTAAAACCCACGAACAAATTTGCCAAGCATTATTATGGCGAGGCAAAATTAGTACCACTTAAAGACGCTAATTCTGAATAAGAAAAACTCTAACTGTTTTCCCACTAATTAGTGGGAGTGAAAACAGTTAGAGTTTTTTATTTTTTACTACGTTTCACAGCTTGTTGGTATCCTTCAGAATATTTCATGCTTTCTGCGTATGAATCCGCAATTGAATCCATCATTGTCTTGTTTTTACCAGACTTCTTACCAGTCTGCTTCTTGTTTTTCCCACTCTGTTTGCTCTGATTATAATTATCAAAGTTCTCACTACCATAAGTCTTATTATTTGTGCGATAGCTATGAGGATCATTCACAAGATCATCCGTGATATGAGAAGTGCGATAATGCCTTGTATGAAATAGCGGTCCATTTGGGCTATACTGAATACCTCTTTCATTACTCTCAGATGGGAGCACCTTAGTTCGCTGACGTTTACTCTTACGATTTTGCTGGCGCACCATTTTGCCAGCTAAATTGTTACTATTTGATTTTCGTGAAACTTTTTTAGCAGCATGGAAATCATTTTTAGGGGGCATTTGAGAGGAACTATTTGAAAATACATTATTCCACTTTTGAAAGAGCCTGCTAACTTTTTGAACCAGCCAAATTACAATGCCAAAAATCACAAACATTAGGACTAATATGAAAATCACACTGATCACTGACATTTGGTCGCCTCCTTGCTTGTTGCAATCTTTATGATTGCTAGCTAATTATTCTGTCTGCTTTTTGTTCTCTTTTTGCTTAAAATGCTTAGAGAAACTCGAATCGTTCCGTTTTTTTATTGCTTGAGCCAAAACTGCAGCTTGACCGAAATTACTACTATCATCATTAGGTACCACAATCATATTAGCTTGAGATTTTGCTAACTGACTATATGCCGCGATCGATTGATTCTTAAAATAACGATCATCAGTACTACTCAAACCGGCTTGAACGGTGTCAATACGATATCTTTCGGCATCTGCTCGGGTTTTGGTAGCCTGGGCTTGAGCACTAGCGGTAGCCATTAAAGCATTATTTTGTGCTTCATTGGTTAGCCGGATCGATTCTGCTTCCCCTTGTGCCTGAGCAATAGCAGCGATCCGTTCCCGGTCAGCTGTTAATTGTTTGTCCATTGCACGCTGGATCTCAGCTGAGGGCAATAGCTCGTCAATATTGATCCGGTCAACATTGATCCCGTAAGTATTAGTCAAATCCCCGATTGCAGACGCAAGATCCGCATTGATACGCGCGGTAGAACCTAAGGCATCATTTAGTTCCATCCGTCCGATTATGTCGCGCAAATGGCCACGAACTAACTGTGCCATCGATTCGACTGAATCTGTATTATTATATTCGTACTTCATTGAATCAGTAACATGATAATTCAAAGTAACTGAAGTCGAGACTTCAGCGTTATCCTTAGTAATAATTGAATAATGCGGCAATTCGATAGGTTGCATTGCCAAACTGACTGTTCTGATCCCCTGGATAAAGGGAATGTAAAAATGCAGTCCTGATTCGACCGTGTGCTTATATTTTCCAAACATTTCTACTAACCCCTGACAATTTTGGGGCACGATTTTGAGTCCTAACGGCATAATATTACCTCATTTCTGAATTGGTTTGATCGTTAAAATATTTCCGACGGCTTCAACCACAAGATATGGCGTATCAGCTTGAATCACCTGATTATCACTGGTTAAATAACGATAGTAGATCCCGTTGACTAAAACTAAACCACTATCAGCAAAAATTTTATCTGGTTTGACAACTTGATTTAGTATTAACCGACTTTCCATGGTTGAGTTAGTCGTTGCTGATTCTTCCAAAAATTGCTGAACACTTTCAACAACCATCTGATTGATGCTAATATGCTTAGCAGCTGCTTGCTTTTTTAGCTTTTCATATACGTCTTCTGGAAACCGAATGGTTGTCATTTTTGTCGACAAAGTCATCACCTTCTTCATTTCTTTTTGATATCACATTGATATTATAACCTATAATTTACTATTTTGTAAATTTGTTTGCTTTTACAGTAAAAAATGACTTTAAGCAGGCTTTTGCAACACGAGATTTTATCTTTGATCAAGTTCTGCACTACAACGCTGAAAAACTCACTATAATGCAAAGGTTTATTAGTAAGTCTTATCATCAAAGTGACAAAAAAAGACCTCTGCCTTGCGCAGAAGTCACCACGACAAAATATTCACTTATATTACATTAAAGACTGCGAAGTAGAAAACTGCTGCTTCGATAGTCAAGATCAGTTGAATCACACTCAACCCCCAGCCAAAAGTCATTGCTTTAACGGGTGATTGAATTTTACCGATCTTTTCATCATTACCTAGCCATGACAACAAAAGCGTAAGTACCGGGAAGACAAAAACCAATAATTTGGATTGTCCGTATAAACTCAATGCATTTAAAGTCATTTGTATGGGTATCTCCCGCGGCAAATAAATCATCAGCGCCAACGACAGTACGAATTCAAACATACTGACGATGGCGAATGTCGCGGGTATTTTATGATAATAATCAATAAACTTAGCCAAATAGATCACTCCAAATATAAATTCTTTTTCGTTATCCATATCTACTGTTAATTTTACCACGAATAAACATTGCTGCGTTAAAAATTAATAAAATCAGACAAAACAAAAACAACCGCTCGCTAACGCACGGCTGAATTTTAAATTCTTAAAATTTTGAGTATCAATACTCAATCAAAACGGCAAGCATCTGTTTTCCAAGTATCACGAGCGGTCTGAACTACTAAATCAACCTTGTCCCATTGCTGTTGCTCATTTAAGTCATTTCCTTCTTTGGTTGAAGCAAAACCACATTGTGGTGATAGACTTAAATTATGCAGTGGTACCACATCCATCGCTTGTAAAATTTTATGTTGTAACTTTTGCTCAGATTCTAGCTGTGAAGTTTTAGTAGTTACTAATCCTAGTACGAAAACCGCCTGCGGCTGAGCACGATGGATCCGCGCCAGCGGTTCAAAATCACCATCAGTCTTTAGATCATCATATTCCATAAAGAAGGCATCATACGGTAATTCCTGCAATACATTGGTGATCGAAGCATAAGTGCCTCCGCCTAAAGAAGCTGAGTGAAAATTGCCGCGGCAAATATGTGTTGCAAATATCATGTCATCTGGCGCAGCTGCAATAATTTTTTGAATCAAACTAGTTATTTCATCTTCTAATTTTGTGACCCGTTCCGTGTTTTCATCACCTTGCAGACCGGCAATTGGTAATGTCACTCCCAACAACCAAGGATCATCAAGCTGGATATACCGTAATCCCAACTCATAAAAATGTGCGATGGTTTGCTGATAGACTTTAAGAATATCTGCTAAATACTCTTCACGACTAGCATAAAAATCAGAATAGTTGGCGATCACCGCAAAGTCGCCCTCAAATAACAAAGGAGTCGGAGCTGGAATAGTTACTTTTGCCTGAACTCCGGCAGGGATAATACTTTGCAAGAACTCATAGTCGCTAAAGAATGGATGATTTGCGTTATATTCGAATTTACCTGCCAATTTTAGACCATCATCAACCAATTCTTGCCCGCTAAAATTCAATTTGAATCCATCAGGGACCACTTGGACTCCTTTCAAACCAGCCAAGAAATCAATAAAAAAGTTTTTGCGATTATATTCACCGTCGGAAACAACATGCAATCCATGGGTAATTTCTTGCTGCACCAGTTTTTTAGTTGCACCATGTTGGATCTGCTTAAACTCATCTTGAGTGATTTCTCCATTATCCACTTGATTATAAGCTTCTTTTAAATCATTCGGTCTTAAAAAACTTCCTACTGTATCGTAAGTATAAAAATACTGATGTTTTTTCACTGTCATTACAAACACTCCTCATATTAAAATATTAAGTATCATAGTCAAAAATCTCTAAACAAAAAAGCACCCGTTCCCGCACACTTTTCACGTGCAGGGACGAATACTTCGCGTTACCACCCAGTTTTTCATTATACTTACGCATAAATTACTCAACAGCTTAAAACAAGCTCAAGCTAGGGAAAATAACGGTTCCTACCGTTCAGCAGGCGTGAACTTGCTGAAAAATAATTGGAGTTCATCTTCAATATTAGTCAATATCTGCTCTCACCGACCGCAGACTCTCTGAATATTTAACCAATAGCTACTCTTCTCCGCAGATTTTCTGGCTAAACTACTTTTAATTAACTGTTAATATAAGCTTAATTCAACGAATTTTCAAGTTAAACTTCATTTAAAAAAATACATAGTATTTTATCAAGCGATCCATTTACTTTTCCACCATCAGAACTAATCACTTCTTGATGCCAATAAAGGGAATAACTTTTGTAACGATTCAATGTTTCCTGTCTCTTTTTAAAAATATTCAACTTACTTGTACCACTTATAATTATTCAAAACATTCTGTGCTTGGTCTGCGGACTGGACACTCAACATTTGGTTAACGGTCGTTTGCAAATTATCCAAGCGACCATTCAAGATACTATAGATGAGCCCACTTTGTTGTGTCTGATTATCCAACTGTTGCTTTAATGAGGCCAAACTTTGCGATACCTGCTGCATTTGGCTGAGATATTGTTGCCGATAACCTTCCTCATCTTTTTTATAATTTTTAACAGCATCTTTCCTGAATTATTCATACTTTTCGTTGCAGTTAAAACTTTGTGCAAAGTTACTTTAGTGTGTAAAAAAAGCAGCTTTTTGTTAGTTTTGTTGTCGGACTGTTTAAAAAAGGACAGACTTCACCCTTTCCCTAAGAAAAACATTTTTTTTGTGAGTTCACAGCGGATATATTTTTAGATTTTGAATCTTGAACAGTGTCTGCCAAAATAATTTATCGAACACATTGGTCTGAGATAAATGGACCCAGACTTGACGCGCATGGTGCGTGACCTTAGCTGCCACATGGAGTAATTTAAAACGGATCGTCCCGACCTGAGCGTGTTTAAGCTTTGTTGGTAAAACTAAGTTCTTCATGGCTTGCAGTATATTATAAGCGACCCCAGCTACCAGCATCCGGAACTCATTGGCCTCAAAACTAGAACTGTCCGTTTTATCAAAGTGAAAGCCACGTTTAACTTCTTTGATCAAGTCTTCCATGGAACCGCGTTGGTGATAGAGGGCAAAGACTTGTGGACCGCTTAATTCTTCCAAGTTGGTCACGATAAACTCATGGTCAAACAGAAAGTTGCCCGCCGGCCGCGTTGATTTAATAATCACACGATAAGGTCGTGACCAACTTTGAGGACAATAGTCTCGCAGGACATGCCATTGGACTTCAGCTTCGGTGAAGTCCTGGTCACCCACTTGGATCAGGTGCTCAGCCCGACTTTGGAGCTGGTAGTTCGCTTTTAAACGAATCACGAACTTAGCCTGCTTTTTATCACACGCATGGTAGATCCCTGGAGCTGCGAAACCAGAATCTCCCCGCACTAAGACATCCAGGGAAGATCCGTCATAGGCCCGTAAGCTCCGTAATAAAAATTTAGTCGCACCTTGGGAAGTATAGCGATTGCCGGGGCGTAATTGAGCATTCAACAAGCAGCCCGATAAAGCATCAAAGGCTAGTAAAGGATGATAACCGTTGGTCTGGTAGTGACCGTTATAAGCACTCTTTTCTTGGTCACCAAACGTATCGGCATGTGTCGAATCTAGATCAAGGATCAGCTGATGTTGATTTAGCTGCCCAAGAACAAAGTGAGCTACCGAGCCGAGCAATGATTTGACTGAAAAGAGCCCAGACGCTGAAATGTGATTGATAAAGCGTGAAAGTGTCGGCTGGGAAGCGACCGCTTGAGACAAGACCAGCTTAAAATCAACGGCGTGTGACAAGGTATTAGCCGACTGATCTTGGCAGTATCCTGCCAGCAATTGCAACAGCAACTGCTTAAATAAATTGTTCAAGGGAAAGGTACAATATTTACGGTCATCTTTAAAATGCAAGTTATCTTCTAAGAGCTGGTCAAAGTGAATTTGGTGCAGAAATTCAGCAATTAATAAAGTTCCGGCATCGTTCGCTAACTCACCACCGTCATTAGAAATGTTGATCTGGTCATTGAATAAAAGTTTTTCATGATGTAAAGTTGACATAAGGAGCACTCCTGTTCTTTGTGGTTTTCAACGACTTAACAATAGCACAGGATGTGCTCTTTTTGTACACCCAACAGGTGAAAAACGAAAAAGATGCGAACTAGCATGACAACAACAAAAAGTAGTCCTTAAGGGAAAAGTATGAATAATTCAGGTCTTTAGTTGTTTTATAATTTTGGCGTAGTTCTTTGATTTGAGTATTAGCTGTATCCAGTTGATCACCTAAAGAATCATTTTTTCGCTGTAGTTCACCGATCTGTCTGCCTTGGTCATCGACCTGCTGCCTTGTCTGATGATAACTGATCCCTGTCCAAACAAGATAAATCGCCAAAAGTCCCAAGATCACATAAAAAATCTTTTTGCCCCAGTGTTTTTTCTTTTTCCGCGGTTTTTTTGCATCCATTTGTTCCTGTTGCAGATTTTGAGCTGGCTGTTGCTGAGCATATTTTGGAGTTGCTTGTTGCTGTGTGGACTGTGTCTGGCGTCTTGTTGGCTGAGAAAAATAATCCTGCTCATTACCATTACCGGCGGCCACAATTTTGATGGCGATCTGACGTAATGGCTGCAAATTTCCGTTCTCATCTAAAATAGAAATGTTGGCATCATATATTCCGACTTGCCCTATTTTTACATCAGCCATATTGACCAGTAGTTTGGACGTTAAATCTTGGCCAGTACGATCGTCGATGGCATGAGCATTTGTCAAATGTAAAATATCTTCGCCATTTAATGCTGACTTAGTATCAATGGTAATTAAATCTTTAGTAATAGTTAACTCTGGTTTCATTTCAATGCACCCCCTATTATTCGGGAAATTTTTATATCCGCAAATATTTTATACACTAATTTTATCTAAAAGCCATTATAAAAACAAACTTTCCCTGATATTAACTAGTTTACCACCGCTTACATTTAAATCAGCATGTTTTCCAACTAAATCAAAATATAGTTCTTTTAAAATATCTGAAAATCGGGTAGGAGATAGTTCACACTATCGACCTCCCACACCACCGTACGTACGGAACCGTATACGGCGGTTCAACAACTTAAGCTTTTGCTTGAATAGACTGGTACAGTTTGGACAGATTTATTAGCCCACGCTGTGCCAGTCTTTTATTAGTTATGGTCATCAACAGTGTTTTACTGTGCGCGTTGCGCCAGTATCCCTTACGAGTATTGACGTAGATTTTCGCCTGTTTGGGTGTCAAGCCTAGTTTAATCAATGCTTTATAACGGGTTCCGATATTCTTCCACTGTTTCCAGATATACTGGCGGATGCGCGAGCGCAACCATTTGTCTAGTTGTTGGAGAAAGGTTTTCATCTTCCCAATGGAATAATATTGGATCCAGCCCTGCATTTTCTGCTTAATTTCATGCAGAATCCTATCAAGGCTGACGCCTCGGCTTCTCTTGGTGATTCTTGTCAATTCCTGTTTAATTCTCTGTTTAGGTTTTTGATGAGGACGCGGGTAGGCGCTATTGCGTCCCACACCCAGAGAAAAACCTAGAAACTTCAGTCTTAGTGGAGAACCGACTTGCGTCTTTTCTGCATTCACTTCAACTTTGAGTTCCTTTTCTAAAAACTGGGTGATGCTTTTGAGAACCCGTTCACCCGCACGCTTACTTTTAACATAGATATTACAGTCATCCGCATAGCGTACAAATTTATGTCCTCTTTTGGTCAATTCTTTGTCCAGCTCGTTCAGATAAATATTTGCTAGTAATGGTGAAATATTGCCACCTTGCGGTGTACCTTTAGCGGACTTCTCGAAAAATCGACCATTCATAACACCACTCGTCAAGAACTTACGAATCAAATGCAAGACCCATGGCTCACTAATGTAATTTTCAACAAATTTAATTAGTAAATCATGGTTCACATTGTCAAAATAGGACTTTAAATCAAGGTCGACCACGTAGTGATAACCCTGATTATAATAAGCAACCACCTTTTTCACAGCACTTTGTGCACTGCGGTGTGGTCGAAAACCATAACTATTATCTGAGAATACTTTTTCAAAAATAGGAGACAGTTGCTGTTGTAACGCCTGTTGAACCACACGGTCAACGACCGTTGGGATTCCTAACTGACGTTTCGAACCATCTGGCTTAGGAATCTCAACTCGTTTGACAGGTTGGGGTTCATAGCTTTCGGTTCGCAAGGCCTCGATTAGTTTTACGTTATTCTCTTTCAAGTATGGGCCAAGTTCCTCAACGGACATGCCGTCAATTCCTCCAGCCCCTTTATTACGCTTGACATGGACAAAGGCCCGATTTAAATTATTCCGGTCTAAGACCTTCTCACGTAATAAGCCATTTTGAGTTCTCTTTTCACCAGAAACAACGCTACGCGCTCCTGTTTGCTCTGACCCTTCCAGGGTTACCCTCCGCAGGTAGTCAGCTTTATTTTCTGTTTTCTGCGATTGTCGTATTGTTTCCACCTCCAGGATGAATCAAAATTATTGTTGTTCAGCCCTTCACCATTACTGGCTACTATGGCCTCGGCTGACTTCTGTCATGGACAACTCAACATTACTATTGAGCCTGTTCCTGCCAGAAATAACTTCCAGCTTGAGAGAACTACCATGACAGACCTCCCCGGGTAAGAGCAGTAGCTTTCGCATCAAACCGTTGGCTTTACTGTGACGGTTTCGAGTGGTCAGGGACTTCGATTTGTTAAGCAATCTCATCCCACCGTTTCCAGCCTTTTAGCCACTTCTTGTTCATCGATTCGATGTTTCGTCTAGGACTTCCTTCAGATTCTACCTCACGATAGACACCCTTGTCTTCGACTCGTGATACCGGCCACTACGGCTCACAGCGGACTTACACCGCCTAGTTACTGCCCATGCCGGGCGCACTTACAAAAAAAGACCAGATCTATTAAATAGATCGATCTTTTGTATATCTATATCTGCTTTTCGCATACTAGTGCTTCCCAAGGTTTCAATGCTGCATCTCCTAAACCAGATCCTTGCCTTTGGTAATTAGAAAGCAAAACCTTAGTTTTAGTATCAGCTGTATAGTAATCTGACAAGTCAAACGTCTTCTCACTTAAATTTGCGATGATCGTCCATTTTTGTTTACCCAAAACTCTCTCGTAAACGAAAACATCCGGATCGTCAGCAAATTTCAGCTCATAAGTGCCATCACGCAAAATCAAATTTTGATGCCGCAACTCGATCAATTTCCTATAATAATTGGAAACTGATTTTTGACTCTCTTGATCTTTTGTAACATTGATTTCAGGATAACGTGTGTTGATTTTAAACCACGGTTTAGCCTCTGAAAAACCAGCATTCACTGCATCATTCCACTGCATTGGAGTCCTAGCATTATCACGGCTGATCTTATGGGCAGCTTTCAAAAAGTCAGCAGCCGATAGGGTCTTTTGCTCCTCAACAAATTGATGATAATTAGTCGTTAACTCCACATCTTCGTAATCTTCCAGCTTAAAATCAGGATTTGTCATACCGATCTCTTCACCTTGATAAACAAAAGGTGTCCCCTGTAAACAATGTAACACTGTTGCAAAAGCTGTGGCGCTCTCATAACGGTATTCGTGATCATTGCCCCATCTAGATAGTGTTCGCGCGCGGTCATGATTTTCAAAATAAAGTGCATTCCAGCCATGATCTCGTAATGAGTTTTGCCAATCGCTTAAAATATTCTTCAAAGCAATGATATCTGCCGGTTGCACATCCCAGCGCCCATTTATGCCACCTGGTTTACGATCAATATGCATATGTTCAAAAGTAAAAACCATATCAAGTTCTTCACGCTTCGGGTCGACCAGCTGCCTGGCATCAATACTTTTAGATGCTGGAGCTTCGCCTACACTCATCATCTTAAATGGACTTAACACTTCTCGATCAATGTCATGAATAAACTCATGCATCTGTGGCCCATTATCTTGATTAGCTACAACATATTTTTCACCATTTTTAGCCGGATTATCGGGAAAATTCTGATTTTTAGAAATTGAGGTAATGATATCCATTCTCCAGCCATCGACACCTCTTGCTTTCCAAAAATGCATCAAGTCAAAAACTGCTTCACGAACTCGAGGATTTTCCCAATTCAAATCAGGTTGTTCCTTGGCATAATAATGTAAATAATACTGTTGCCGCTGTTCATTCCATTCCCAGGCTGAACCTGAAAAGTTTGAACCCCAGTTGTTAGGTTCGCTACCATCTTCTTTAGCATCTTTCCAAATGTAGAAATCACTAAAATAGTTATCCTTTGATTTGCAACTTTCTTTAAACCACTGATGTTGGTCAGAAGTTCCATTCACTACCAAGTCCATAATGATCTTTAAATTTAACTGATGTGCCTCACGGATCAAATGATATAAATCTTCATTTGATCCAAAACGCGGATCTATTTTGCGATAATCGGCAATATCATAGCCGTTATCAACTTGCGGCGAAACATAAAGAGGATTCAGCCAGATCGCATCAACACCCAATGATTTAATATAAGGTAATTTTTCAATAATACCGTTAATATCACCAAAACCATCGCCATTGCTGTCTTTAAAAGACTTAGGATAAATTTGGTAAATTACCGCATTTTTCCACCATTCTGAATTCATAATTTCCTCCGTCTTGCTTAATATTTTTTTCTAAACGATCCCTACTAAGGAAGCTAAAACTGAAATAATAATGCTTGCAAAAATCAAGGCATTCAGGGAAACATTCTTTTTCTTGATCAAATAAAAACAAGCTAACGTAATTACTAAGGGCAGTAACCCAACAAAAATCTGATCCAAAACATTTTGTGTTCCCAACACTTTCTTACCAGCCACAACCATATTCCATTTGATCTTAAGCTTGACCATTTGGCTTGTCATGGCACCAACCATCATTAAACCGATCGTACTTGCGGCCTTAGTCAATATGTTGATCAAACCATTTTCATATAACTGGGAAATATAAGTAGATCCCAGCGTATAACCCATTTTCCCACTATACCAACGAATGATCTGTACTGGTACGTTAAAAATCAGTAAGAAGACAATTGGAGCTAAAATGTTGCCAGATTTAGCTAAACCAATAGCAACACCAGCAGCGATTGCCTTTAAAACACCCCAAAATACTGAATCACCGATTCCGGCTAAAGGTCCCATCAGACTGGTTTTAATAGCATTAATAGAATCAGTATTAAAGTTCTCGGTCTCAGAGTTTTCCTTTTCCATCGAGGCGGTAACACCCATAATAAACGGAACTAAAGCCAAATTACTGTTGTAGTAAGAATTATGTCGCACCATTGCCTGCTTTTTTTCTTCTTCATCACTATAAAATTCGTTAATAAATGGCAACATCGTATATTCAAAATCAGAAGCTCCTTGCTTGCAGGTGTAACTGCTGAATAAAGTGTAAATGAACGCCAATACATTTGTCGTAAAAGTTTATTTTCCTTTGCTGTTAATTCTTTCTTTTCAGCCATTAAAGTTGTTCCTCCCTTTAAATCGATAATTTTTAGTTAAAAATTACAAAAATGCAATATCCGTTAACTAAAGAAATCATCATTTTCTTGCTCATCAGCACTTTCTGTTATATTCTGCTGATCTGGCGAGTTTGTTACTACTGCAGGACGTGCCGCATTTTTCTTTTCGATCTTATGCATTCTGAAATCATTTTGTGCTGAAACAACACCGATGACAATTGCCATTACAGCGACAGCAATCAAAGGCACCTTGAAATATGCCACGATCAAAAAACCTAAGAAATAATAAACTGAAATATTATTTTCCCACAAGATTTTCATCAACATAGCCATTCCGACTGCTGGCAACAAGTTGCCGGCCACAGACAAACCATTAACGATCGTATCAGGGATCATATTAATAGCATTTTGGGTTGCTTTTGAACCAACTAAAATAGCAAAAAATGGGATCAATGAATAAAGGAACCATTGTAAAGTCCACAAGCCAAAATGTAATCCAGTATATTTCTTTTGTTGTCCACTAGCGGCCAAACGGTCAAAGACACTGGCAAATGGTCCAACTACTAAAACATAAATCAATGTTTTAACTTCAACACCAATAATACCTAACGGGATCGCGATCGGCAAAGCAACGCCCAAGCCACCATGCATATTGATTGCAAAAGCAACAGCCAAAGCACTGGCCAAACCAGGTTCAGCAACCTTTGCACCACCGATATTGACAACGCCCATAAAAATAGTTTCAAGTGAAGCCCCTAGTAAAAGACCAGTCTGAACATCACCTAGTAATAAACCGACCAGCGGACCAATAACAATTGGTCGGCCAAGTTGTGTGAAACCTAAGAGTTCCTGGCCGCCAACAGTCAAGAAAACGACTAAAGAAACAACCAAAGCTTGATATAACATTATTTAAACCTCCTGAATAATTATTTGAGCTTGAAAAGCAATATAACAAACACTATCGTCAGCTGACTTTCCATATATATAGTTAAGATTCAATAGATCAAACGCTAAATTGCGCAACTTAGATCATAAAAATCTTATAATTTCTTCAACTCATCTGATGCCAATAGTTTCTTATTGTCTGGTAAATTTTGTAAGGCTGTTTCGGGATATAATTCAGTTAGTCGACGTAAATTTTCAATTTCCTCATTAGTTAACATTACAAATTGCGTAAATGTATGTTTTTGTCCCTCTACCGCTTTACCAACATTACCAATATTGACATATTTGATGTTAGACAGTTTTTCAGCTAAAGTAACAGCATCTCCCACTGTTCTAACTAGGACAAATAATTTCATTCTATCTGCCCGTGGATCAGATAAAAGATCGATCGCTCCTTGTAAAGACTTGATAATAACCTTCAATCCACTTGGCACAGCCATTTTCAAGGCCATCTTTTGCATTTCGTCATTAGCTGTTTCGTCGTTAGCGACCACGATGCCATCCAGGTCCAAAGCTCTTGACCATACCATCGCAATTTGTCCGTGAATCAATCTTTCGTCTACTCTAAGTGCTTGTATCATTTTAAAATCTTCCTTTCATCTTTAAATCATTATTTAATCAAAAAAGACATCATCAGAATCATCATCTGCGCTTGTCGGTTGTTGTAATTTAACTTTTTGCAAACTGACTCGTCCGCTTTGAATCAATTTATCTACAAATTCTTCGGTAATTGGCTCAGCTGATAATAAAGCTTCTAAAACAACCGGTAAATTGAAACCGGCTATGATAAAAACATTTTTATATTTAGCAGCCCGCAAACTGATTTGCTGGTTAACACTGCCTCCAAACATGTCAGTAAAGACCAGAACACGGTCTTTTCTCGTGATTTCTTTAAAGAAATCATCAAGTTGTTTTTTCAAGGTTTTATTTTCATCATTGTATGCTGCTATATAAGTAATGTTCTTGCTTTTGCCAGCAAACAATTCAATCTTACTTTGCGCTCCTGTAGCAAAATTTGCATGTGAAGCAACAAGAAACTTATTCACTGTTAAGCACCTCCCAATTATTTTGATTCACACTTAACATATAGCAAAAGGCGTGCCAACTTTTAAAAAAGCAGGTATTTCAAGCTTTTTTAAAGCACAAAAAAGAAATGCTTAGTTTTTAAGCACTTCTTTAAGCAGTTCTTATTTAAGCAGCATTGGTTTAAACAATTCATACATCAGTGACAGCTCATAATCATCGACCTTGATATTATATCTAGACTCAGCAAAATGAAAGATATTCCGAGCAACTGAATAAAACTCTTCCTCAGTTGCACTCATTTCTTTAGTATTCAACTGTTCAAACGAGCGGTCATTATTCAACAACATTCGCTCAAACATCAGAGCAATATGCATATAAAGGTTCAATTTTATTTACCGCTTAGATCCAAGTGATAATATCCTTCGAAGTTAGCAACTATCTCTTGTACCTCAGGAATAACTATTTCTGGGTTCATAAAGCGTAAACGCCCCTTTATTCCGCCAATTGTAAAGAAACGAAGCAGTTCATTCATCAAATCATTGATCGTTCGCTTATTTTCGCCCATTTGCTCCAGTAAAGAACGTAATTTTAAATCACCATTCTTATCCATAATGTTGTAGATGTTAATAACTTCAGCAACATTTTGATCAGGCACATCCGCAGTCGTTAACACAAAGCGGGTATTTTTGAAGTAAGAGTGATCATGATTTTGCAAAGTTGCCTTTAAGTCCCGATAATCCATTGTAATAAGCTCAACTTCACTTTGTAAACAAGCCTGTAATATCTCCTTAACTTCTTTCGACAAACCAACTCCAGACATACACGAAACAATAATATTCTGCTGTTGAGAAATTCCTTCATAATATTGGACATTCATTGTGTTTGGATATTTTTCTGCCTTTTCCGCAATTTTTTTAAACTCTTTTTTTTGTTGGATCTGCAATCCAATATCTAAAGCAATTGCAGTAGTTAAATTGTTGATCACTAACAGATCCGTGTCGAGTAATGATTTGACTTCCCGATACATATTACTTAGTGATCCCATATCAAACAGTAAAATTGTCCCGGCATAGCCTCTGCCTTGTTTTTTAATATAGTTATTGACCTGTTGACTGATCTCGCGGTTAGAAACATCGATCGGCATGTCAAATGCTTCAAAAATATAATTGCCGCACAAATCATTGACCACCGAACAAATACTAGAAGCCATCCCGCCACCGTGACAAACCATGATTGCTAACAAATTTTGACCTTCGATCTTATTAGCTTCATTTCCAAAAATCACGTAAAGCAAAATTAATTCGAACCACTCTTGATTTACCTGAATGTCAGCTAGGTTCATCGTTTTTTGGCATAAATATATTGTCCGTGGGAAATGTTTTTCACTTAAAATAACTGCATCCTTAGCATTCGGCAATTCTATTGCTTTCTGCAATAAACTGATCATTTCGGCAGCTCTATTGATCTTGCGCCCTGAAATTTCTTGGAGGACACCATAACGTGCACTGATCATTTGTAATGCATGTTCGATTTTTCGTTGAATATAATCTGTAAAGTAATCATCTAAACTCAAACTAGCGGATGTCCGGCGTGTATCACTTAAGAAGCGCGTCAAAGTCAGTGATTGTTCATTAATTTTTGATTGCTGTCGTTCCTGGCTTTGCAATGTGCTTAGTAATGTGCTTAAAGATGAGTAGAGCCCATCAGTGTTGCCTGTTATGAGTTTTTCGGCACCCGAACCCTTAATCAGCCAGTATCCCTCCTCTATATTATTGTCATGCTTATCAGGCAAAGTGATTTCTAGTAGATCTAATCCGCTATTATTGCTAAACGCTTCAGCACACAACAATTTGATCTGATTAGCCAATGAACCAACATTCCCGATTTGTTTCGTATTCAACAATTCCCTGACCGTACTATACGAAACACGGATATCGCGTTGCATTTCTAAAGCTTCACGTTTAAAGAAGTGTTCTATCAACTGGCACTGTTCCAATAATGGACGTTTTGAGATCGCAGTTAATTCAACTTGCAAGGGAACACGTCGTTGAAAAGTTTGTAATAGGTTATTATCCAAATTTTCAGTAGTAGCAAAAATAAAACGTACCTGAACATGATGCCTTTCTTTATTCTCACCCAATGGATAGAAGTCACCAGAATCCAATAAAACAAATAATTTTTCCTGACTTTCACGGGGCAAGCGATGTACTTCATCTAAGAAAAGATACCCGCCATTCGCTTGATCGACTAATCCGAGCATATCGGCATTGGCTCCCGTAAAGGCTCCTTTTTATAACCAAATAAAACCGAGGAAAGTAACTCCGGGTTATTTGCATAATCCGCACAATTAAGCACCGTAAAATTAGCGTCTTTAGAAATAACACCCTTTTCTTTGGCATACTTAAAGATCAAAGAAGCCAGATAGCTTTTCCCGACCCCTGATGGACCAGTGATTATCAGCGGAAAGCCATAAGGGGGGTAGTCAACTGCCGACTTACATTCTTCTACGATTTTTTTCAAACTTCCATCAGCACCGATCATGGCAGAAAAAGCATCACCCCCACTCGCCAATTGCCAGTAGACAGGTTTCGTTCCGCTTTTAATGATCAATCCTTCATGATAAAGCTTAGATAAATACGAACTTGTAACTCCGCGTGAAAGGCCAGCAGCCTCGGCTACCATTTGCGTGGTGACTTTCTGGGAATCGTGAACTAATTCTTTTAGTTGGTCTAAAACACGATATTTTGCTTTAGACAAATTCTCACCTCATTCTGATTAAAAAGTGCTTAACTTTATTTAAACACTTTTTGCCAACTTAACAAGAGCAAAAGCAAAAACCAGTTTTCGGCCTTCCTAGCGTTTACCTGATAGATAAGAAATTACATAGATGATCTATCATAGATTTATGCTTTTTAACAAGTGTATTACTGAACAATCCAAGGCATAATATGTTATTATTCTTACGTAAACGTTAAATAAATTTAATTGTTTTGTCACCTGCGCAGAATTTTATACTGTGTTTATGTTCTACAATACGAGGAGGTTTTTTTATGTCACGAACAGAAGAACTACCAACTACTACCAAAAGTGCCGTTTTAAACAAAGTATATGACATGCAGATCAAAGAAACTCCTGTCAAAGAAATGAAGTCCACGGATGTTCTAGTTAAAGTAATGGCTGTTGGGATCTGCGGTTCTGACGTTCATTTTTACTATTCCGGAAGATTGGGCGACTTTGTAGTCAACGCTCCTTTGATTTTAGGCCATGAAAGCTCGGGTCAAATTATTGCTGTCGGTGACGACGTAACTGGCTTCAAAGCCGGCGATCGTGTTGCTTTAGAGCCAGGTGTTCCTTGCGGCACATGCAAGTACTGTCGCTCAGGACGCTATAACTTATGTCCTAACGTGAAATTCATGGCAACGCCACCTGTCAACGGCGATTTAACGCAATATATTACTTGGCCAGCAGATTTTGTGTATCATATTCCGGACGATATGACATACGAAGTCGGTTCGTTAAGTGAACCCTTCTCTGTTTCGATCCATGCAGCTCAGCTGATGGACATCCAACCAGGTTCGACTGTTTTCATTTCTGGTTCAGGACCTGTGGGATTATTGGCGATCTTAGCAGCACGCGCCTTCAATGCTGGAAAAATCATTGCTAGTGATGCAGAACTGAGTCGTTTAGAGGTTGCCAAAAAATTAGGAGCAACTGACACGATCGATGTAACTAAGGAGGATATCAAAACAAAAGTTAAGAACTTGACCAATGATCATGGTGCAGATTACGTGATCGAAGCTTCAGGAAATAACCACGCTGAAAGTGACGCCCTCTTGACCTTAGGCCGTGGTGGAAAAATTGCCTACGTCGGAATGCCTGCACATGATGCAGCCCCACTAGACATCATGTTCATGACAACTTATGAGCCTCAAATCTTTGGTGTTTTCCGCTATGCCAACACTTATCCATTAGCAATCAAGATCTTACACGATCACATGGATGAAGCCGAAAATTTGTTGACCGACTTTTATGACCTAGAGCATACTAGAGACGCTTTTGAGCGGACAAGAACCGCCAAAAGCGATTCTTTGAAAGTCATTATTTATCCAAACGAAAAACTACGCACTAAATAGTTGATCTATCATTAAAATATCCAAATCAAGCTGTAAATTGCTAACGGCTTGATTTTTTTGCTCTATTTTTTAGGTAAAGCATTTAAAAAAACGTATTTACTAACTTGCCTAAATTCACATATAATTATTAGTATGAAGCTTAAATAATTTTGAAAGAGGAGAAATTCATGTCACAAATTCAGCCAGTTAATTTTAGAGATATTGGAGGTATTCCAGTAGCAAATGGAACCTTAACTCCAAATATTTTCTTTCGCAGTGGTCAGGTCGTAGATATTTCTAACGATACCGTTAATTTTTTACAAAATTCTTGTTCACTCAAAAGGATCTATGATTTTAGAAGTGCTGAAGAAGTGCAAAAGATGCCGGATACAAAAATACCGAGCGTGACTTTTACGCATTTAGACATTTTGCAAACTGCTAAAGCAAACCAAGCTTCGATGGACGAAATGGTCGAAGGAACAGGCGATGCTCATGAAAACATGCTAACAACTTATGAGCAAATGGTGACAAGTGATTCGGCCTGCCACGGCTATGCACAATTTTTAACTGATTTGCTCACAAATAACGATCCGCTTTTATTCCACTGTTTTGCTGGTAAAGATCGCACGGGTTTTGCTGCAGCTTTGATTTTAAAAATTGCCGGGGCAAATGATCATCAGATCATGGAAGACTACCTAAAAACTAACACACTGCGTAAGAAAGCTAATCAACAGATCATTGCTTATTTTAAAAACACAATTTCTACTGAACATTTACAGCAATTACAAATTGCATTGAATGTTGCCCCAGAATACCTAAATCGTGCAAATGACACGATCATAAATACCTTTGGTAGTTTTAACAACTATCTTCATGAAGGTTTAGGCCTGGAAAATGGCTTTGTATCAGAATTTCGCCATCAGTACGTTAAATAAGTACCGCTCAACACTAAGATTAAACAAAGTAATACTGCTAAGATCAAAATACGATGTAGAAACAAACTCAATTTCTACATCTTTTTATCCAGGTAACATTTTTTATTTGAAGTCACATTTCGAAAACTTCTGTCTACTTGTGGCACTCACTTGCCCAAGGTTAGTCTCACATTGCTGTTTGCAACACTTACTTAACTAAAGTTGGTCTCACATTTCCGTTTGCGACGCTTACTTGGCAAATGTTAGTCTTACATTTTTAATTTATTCAAACTTAAAAAATTTGTGCTTAAAAGAACCCCAGACCGTTGAAAAAACGATCTGGGGTTCTTCTCCAATAATACTGCTTGCTAAACTTTCTTATCCTTCGTAGAATTACTCAAGCCAAATACTTCCGACTTGCTACACTCCTTTTTTATTCACTTGAATTCAATGCACTGATCATATCGATCTGCTGCAATTTACGGTGAGTGACCCACATGACTATCGCAGAAAAGATGATCGTCATAACTGCCGAGATCACATAACCCGGCCATTTAATAACCACCGGAAAAACCATCATATTACTGGAAGCATAAACTAAAATAAACCAATTCAAAAACCAACCGATCACATAACCAAATAAAATGCCGAATAACGTGAAAATAATGTTTTCTCTTACAATGAACATGGTAACTTCTTTGTCAAAGAATCCTAACACTTTAAAAGTCGCCAATTCTCGCTTACGTTCTGAAATATTGATATTTGTTAAATTATATAACACCACAAATGCTAGTGTTCCAGATAAAACAATGAAGATGATGACGATTGAATTCATGCCCTTGACAGATTTTTCAAGCTTAGATCGTTGGGTTTCAGTGTAGCTTGTATTCAAAACTTCACCAGTATCTGCCAGTTTTTTTGCTAGCTGATCTTGCTGCTTTGAATTTTGCTTTTTAGTCCGAACAAGAAATGAATTTAATCGGGCCTTTTTTCCAAGAGCTTTCTGATAGTAAGCAGCACTTAGGTAAACATTATGTCCCACATAATTTTCAGTTACTTTAGCTAGTTTGAGCGTGTATTCACGCCCTTTTTCATCCTCAAAATAAAGCTTGTCACCTTTCTTTAAATTATACGCCTGTGCCAAACGTTGACTGACAACTGCCCCGTTTTTAGGGATAACTTGCGTTTTATTGCTACCCGGCATATTTAAAGAAATATAATTCTGCAACTTTTCAGGATCCTTAACAGCATATAAAGAAGCTACTTGGTTGCTGGAATTTTTTTGTCTAAAAGTAACTTGTTCCATGTGAACTGGTAACTTTCCAGTAACCCGCTGATCATCTTGTAACACTTGTGAAGCTTTGTCTTTACCAGCAGATTTGAGAGTAACCAGCGCTTGATAACGATTGATCTCACTAAATTGTTTAGTTCCTGGTGCTGGGATCGAATCATTTAAACCAAAACCTGCTAGCATCAATCCTGTACAACCAGCAATCCCAAAAGTGGTCAATATCATCCGCGACTTATATCTAAAAAGATTACGAAAAGTAATTTTTTTGGTAAAGCTCAGCTTTCTCCAAAGTGGAGTAATTTTTTCCATTATGATCCTCTTACCAGCTTTTGGTGCTTTTTCAACCAGTAAATTCATCGGCTTCTCACGCAGATCTCGGAACAAGACTAAAATCACCGATCCCAGAGTTGCGACCAAAGCGGCTACACTGGCAAGCCAAATCAAAAAAGGATAGAATTTAGAAGAAAAGTTCTGAAAAATATACATTGAACCAGTCATCTTGAAAACCACCGGCGGCAATGCCTTACTGCCGACCAAGACACCTAACACGGTCCCAATAATTACTGTCAGTAAAGCATACAGCACATATTTCATAGAAGTTTCCAGCTTAGTATAACCTAGTGAAAGTAACGTCCCGATTTGGCGTCGATCTTCCGTGATCATTCTCGTCATCGTTGTAAAAGTGATCAAAATAGCGATAAAGAAGAAAAATACTGGAAAAATATTTGCGATCGCATCGATTCGATCTGACAAACTAGCATAATCATTGAATCCGGGCATATCTGTCCGTTTATCTGTCAAATAGGTCGGCTTAGAGATTTTTGTTTGCTGTTGCAGTTTTTCTTTGCCCGCTGTTAATTTTTGCTGTCCCTGCTGTAGTTGTTGTTCTTGTTGTTGTAATTTATTTTTTGAAGCAGCTAATTGTTGTCTTGGCTGAACTAGTTGTTGTTGTGCCTGCTGTTGGCCAACTTGTGCTGCCAAAATTTCTTCTTGTTGGTTTAGCTGCCGCTCTTGTTGTGCTAATTGTGACTTTCCGTTACTTAATTGCTGCTTTGCTTGAGTAAGCTTTTCTTGTTGAACTGCTATTTTTTCTTTGGCAGGACCACTTTTCTTAGTTGCAAAATTTTGTAGTTCAACCTGTCGCTGGTCTCTGCGCTTTTCCAAAACCTTGTCTAATTTCTTAATATGTCGATTTAACTGGTGTTTGTATGAACTAGAAGAATATGTTTTTTCTTTCAGATCATCAAAAGTCACGTACATTTGTGAGTAAACATCCGTCGCAAAAGATTTTAAAGGAATATAAACAAAACCATTAGCTTGACCATCACCTACAGTTGTGTTGCCCCGTTCTTCATTCGCAATATATAATGGTGACCTCACAAATCCAACAACATGAAACTTAGTTTTTTTCAAAGAATCATTATTTAATGTGATCGTTGAACCAAGAGGATAATCGCTTGAAAGTACTTCATCAACAACAACTTGATCCTGTTGTTGCGGCAAATGACCTTTAACTACTGCCAGCTTATTTTGTTTGTCTGCTTTTGAATATGAATAGACCTTCAAATTATTTTTCTTATTCTTTTCTAAGTAATCAAACCCTTTACTAAGTTGAACTTGACTGCCAGAAATTTTTTCCACAGACTTCTGATCATCTTTTGTTAGCCCACCGGTCGAAATAATTTGCAAATCGGACATATTATTTGTCTTGATCTCGTTTTGTGCACTTGCTGTTAAATCTGGCCCAACACTTTTTACCCCAACAAATAGCAAAACGCCCATAAAAATAATCAAAATAATTGCAATAAATCTTCCGAGCGAAAAACGAATATCACGGAAAGTTGATTTTAAGTACGTCTTTTTCAAACTCTCACTCCTATCAAAACAAAGCTTTTCTTCCTTCTTAGTATATCTAAAATAATGCAAATCCGCCATCGTACATTTCTTGATGACATCAAAAAAGCCACGCTTTTTTCCAAATAGCGCAGCTTGGTTTTGAAACATTTAAATTCTTAATCAACGTAACTTGAATGAGTCTGATTCAACCATGCGTATGTCATTCCGATGACTAAAGCGCCACCAATATAATTTCCGACAAAAGCAAAGAGCAAGTTATGCAAAACACTTGCCGTCGTCATTCCTGCGATCGCACCTTTAGAAGCAAAAAAGGCCAAAGAGAATGCCGGAAAATTAGCAATAACGTGTTCGTATCCTAGAAAAGCAAAGATAAAGATCACAAAAATAATAGCCATAACCTTACCCGCGTCATCCTTCATTCTTAAATTGATAAAGAACGCCGTATTAACAACGATATTTGCAAAAATTCCCTCAACAATGATCTGAACAGTGGACTTGCTTAGTTTAGCCGCTACACCAGTAAACATATAATTATCTGCTGGCAAGTTTTGAAACGGCCCAGTTAAAGAAACCAAATATCCAAAAATGATCCCACCGATCAGGTTAAACAACACACACGTCATCAATATTTTAATTGCTTTGCTAATATTGATCTTTTTCCGATATACCCCGACTGTCATAAAGAGCATATTAGAGGTCCCCAGTTCTGCATTCATAAAGATGCTCATGACCAATGACCAACTAAACATAAAGGCAAAAGTGAACTTTCCTGCCCCAGGCATAAATTTTTCCGCTTGGATCGCCGTTCCAAAGGCAATCGAAGTTCCTAAAGTCAAAAATAATGTAGCTAAAACTGATCGAGCTGCATAACGCCAATAACTACTGTCGATCAAAGCGACCTTGTTTTTGATAGCGGTATCGATTTTCTTAAACAAAGGCGATTCTGTCGCTGTCTGTTCTCCTACTGCCGGAACAGTCTGTATAAATTTTTCTCCCTCGTTTTCAAAATTTCCTACGTTATTATTTATTTGCGTTTGTGCTTCCATGATGTTTATCCCCCTAAGCCTCACCAAATTTTGGTTAAGTAAAATATTGCTCGTTTATAACTGTTTTAGACAATCTATGTGATCGAAAAAATAATTTTTTTGAGGTAGCTACCCATAAAAATAATATTTCAAAACTGCTCAACATAAAGTTTGTGAAATAATCCTTCCCAAGTTAATGCAAGCGCTGTCATACGATCAATGAAGTTATAGTAATATAATTTTATGCTGATGTCAAAGCTTTTTTGTAATTCCAAAAAGATTTATATTTTGTACAATAAATTTCACCAAAGGGGTTGAAAACGGTTTCCTATTGGGCTTATAATATTAACTGTTGATTCAAAGCTATCAATTTTAATTTATTCAATTCAATAACTTTTTTATTTAGTGTCTATAAGTAAAATTTAAAAGAAGATAACAGATATTACATAATGTTGACCTGCATAAAAATCTCCTTTTAAACTCTTAGTTATATTCACAAAGTCTTCTATTTGAACAACAAAAACTTTTTAGGGGGATATTATAATGGATTTCAAAACAAGCAATGCAGAAGGACCGGTCGATTTCATTAATGTTGATGATTTGGAAAAAATGGCACAAAAAGTAGTACCGAAGGGGGCATTCGGCTATATTGCCAGTGGTGCTGGGGACACATTCACATTACATGAAAACTTTCGTTCTTTTAACCATAAATTGATCGTACCTCATACATTAATGGATGTTGAAGAACCTGAAACAAAAACTACTTTTGCTGGAGAAGAACTTACGGCACCAATGATCATGGCACCTGTTGCCGCACACAAATTAGCTAACGAGCAAGGTGAAGTTGCCAGTGCTAAGGGAGTTGCTGATTTTGGTTCGATTTATACAGTCAGCTCATATTCATCAGTTGACCTGCCAGAAGTAACACAAGCTTTGAATGGGGCACCTGAATGGTTCCAATTCTATTTCAGCAAAGATAATGGCATAAACCGCCATATCATGGATCGTGTGAAAGAACAAGGAATTAAGGCGATCGTGTTGACAGCCGATGCGATGGTTGGCGGTAATCGTGAAACTGATGCCCGCAATGGATTCACTTTCCCTGTGACACTTCCTATCGTGCAAGAATATTTACCGGACAGTGTTGGTAAAACAATGGATTATGTTTATAAATCAGCTAAACAAAAGCTTTCTACTAAGGACGTCGAATTTATTGCTGAATATTCTGGGCTTCCTGTTTATGTTAAAGGACCACAAAGTAAAGAAGATGTTGACCGTGCTTTATCTGCTGGCGCTGCAGGGATCTGGGTCTCAAACCATGGCGGTCGCCAATTAGATGGCGGCCCTGCCGCTTTCGATTCATTGCAAGAAGTTGCTAAAGCAGTTGATCATCGTGTTCCAGTTATTTTTGACTCTGGCATTCGCCGGGGCCAGCATATCTTCAAAGCAATCGCTTCAGGTGCTGATGTTGTTGCTTTAGGGCGTCCTGCTATCTATGGTTTAGCTCTTGGCGGCAGCGTCGGTGTTAAACAAGTTTTCGAAAAATTGCAAGCTGAGTTAAAATTAGTAATGCAATTAGCTGGTACTCAAACGGTCGAAGACATCAAACATTTTGAATTACGTGATAATCCGTATGATCCAGCATTTAGTACCTTAAATGATCTGAAATTATTTTAAAATAAACACTAATACCTGATCGCAAAAACAGCGGCATTCATTTCAAATTTCAATGAATGTCGCTGTTTTTTGTATTCTTTAATAGTATCCTCTAAAAACGGTCTGGCAAAATAATAATTAACATTATGTTTCCTAAAATATACACCGCTTCTTAAACTAACAAGTCAGTGGACAACAACTTAACAATTTTTATATCCTATTCTCTTTTTAACCTACCATTGATAAAAATTTTTAATAAAAAAAGCTTTACCAACATCTTAACACCTGAATTATTCATACTTTTCCCTTAAGGACTACTTTTTGTTGTTGTCATGCTAGTTCGCATCTTTTTCGTTTTTCACCTGTTGGGTGTACAAAAGTAAGCAGTGTTCAACTGGACGGATTTCAAGTAGAAGCTGATTCTTATACAATTACCTTATTCAATTAGCTAGAGGTGATTTTTTGGAAGATAAACCAGAATTTGTGCAAGTTAAGGTGGCTGCGCTTAAAAACAAAGATTATAAGCCGCAAAAAGCCATGCAGTTGCGTGTAGATCAAAATAAGACTGGCGTCATTTATAATCGGATCAATAATTATATCCTAGATGCTTTTTTGAAGGCGGTGTTTACGCATGACGATGCTTGATTTGTCCCAGCTCGACCGGATCTATTTGGCAACTGGGAAAACTGACCTTCGCAAAGGAATTGACGGTTTAGTTACTGTGATCACCGAACAATTCGCCTTGGATCCATACCAGAGTACCTTATTTTTATTCTGTGGTAGTCGCAAAGATCGTTTTAAGGGACTCCTGTGGCAGAAAGATGGCTTTTTGTTGCTTTACAAGCGTTTTGAAGACGGTCGTCTTCAATGGCCGAGGAACCAAGCTGAAATGCGGCAGCTTCAACCCGCTCAATTAGTCCGTTTACTACAAGGCTGGTCCATAGATGCGACGATTCATGACTTTGATCCAGCACATTTAACCTGAATTATTCATACTTTTGAATTATTCATACTTTTCGTTGCAGTTAAAACTTTGTGCAAAGTTACTTTAGTGTGTAAAAAAAGCAGCTTTTTGTTAGTTTTGTTGTCGGACTGTTTAAAAAAGGACAGACTTCACCCTTTCCCTAAGAAAAACATTTTTTATTTTGTGAGTTCACAGCGGATATATTTTTAGATTTTGAATCTTGAACAGTGTCTGCCAAAATAATTTATCGAACACATTGGTCTGAGATAAATGGACCCAGATTTGACGCGCATGGTGCGTGACCTTAGCTGCCACATGGAGTAATTTAAAACGGATCGTCCCGACCTGAGCGTGTTTAAGCTTTGTTGGTAAAACTAAGTTCTTCATGGCTTGCAGTATATTATAAGCGACCCCAGCTACCAGCATCCGGAACTCATTGGCCTCAAAACTAGAACTGTCCGTTTTATCAAAGTGAAAGCCACGTTTAACTTCTTTGATCAAGTCTTCCATGGAACCGCGTTGGTGATAGAGGGCAAAGACTTGTGGACCGCTTAATTCTTCCAAGTTGGTCACGATAAACTCATGGTCAAACAGAAAGTTGCCCGCCGGCCGCGTTGATTTAATAATCACACGATAAGGTCGTGACCAACTTTGAGGACAATAGTCTCGCAGGACATGCCATTGGACTTCAGCTTCGGTGAAGTCCTGGTCACCCACTTGGATCAGGTTTTCAGCCCGACTTTGGAGCTGGTAGTTCGCTTTTAAACGAATCACGAACTTAGCCTGCTTTTTATCACACGCATGGTAGATCCCTGGAGCTGCGAAACCAGAATCTCCTCGCACTAAGACATCCAGGGAAGATCCGTCATAGGCCCGTAAGCTCCGTAATAAAAATTTAGTCGCACCTTGGGAAGTATAGCGATTGCCGGGGCGTAATTGAGCATTCAACAAGCAGCCCGATAAAGCATCAAAGGCTAGTAAAGGATGATAACCGTTGGTCTGGTAGTGACCGTTATAAGCACTCTTTTCTTGGTCACCAAACGTATCGGCATGTGTCGAATCTAGATCAAGGATCAGCTGATGTTGATTTAGCTGCCCAAGAACAAAGTGAGCTACCGAGCCGAGCAATGATTTGACTGAAAAGAGCCCAGACGCTGAAATGTGATTGATAAAGCGTGAAAGTGTCGGCTGGGAAGCGACCGCTTGAGACAAGACCAGCTTAAAATCAACGGCGTGTGACAAGGTATTAGCCGACTGATCTTGGCAGTATCCTGCCAGCAATTGCAACAGCAACTGCTTAAATAAATTGTTCAAGGGAAAGGTACAATATTTACGGTCATCTTTAAAATGCAAGTTATCTTCTAAGAGCTGGTCAAAGTGAATTTGGTGCAGAAATTCAGCAATTAATAAAGTTCCGGCATCGTTCGCTAACTCACCACCGTCATTAGAAATGTTGATCTGGTCATTGAATAAAAGTTTTTCATGATGTAAAGTTGACATAA
Organism: Ligilactobacillus acidipiscis; assembly: GCF_900116935.1. Lineage (NCBI taxonomy): Bacteria > Bacillati > Bacillota > Bacilli > Lactobacillales > Lactobacillaceae > Ligilactobacillus > Ligilactobacillus acidipiscis. The sequence goes on along the minus strand of NZ_LT630287.1, from coordinate 434,433 downwards.
GGAGCACTCCTGTTCTTTGTGGTTTTCAACGACTTAACAATAGCACAGGATGTGCTCTTTTTGTACACCCAACAGGTGAAAAACGAAAAAGATGCGAACTAGCATGACAACAACAAAAAGTAGTCCTTAAGGGAAAAGTATGAATAATTCAGGTTTAAGACTGCAGCAAAAGAACAATGTGGTTTAGTTTTCCCTGTGGAAAACTAAATCTTTTTTGCTCATCCACAGTTTTAAATCTGTGGATGCAATTATGCTGAAAGCGTGCTATGCTAACTTTTGAAAACATCAGCTACATCGCTGATCAGAAAATGGTGAAGTTAAATGGATCAACAAAAAACGATTGCTAAATTAACACTTGAAAATGAAGAACTCCGTAAACAAAACAAGGCTAATGAACAGCGGATTGCTGAACTGGAAACTCTTTTAAAGTCTTTTCAGGCAAAATTATTCGGGACTAAGTCAGAAAAAACTGTCTCGGTTAACGAAAATCAAATGACACTTTGGGATGATGACAGTGTTTTTACCTGGTCAGAGCACACTGACAAACAAAGCGCAGAAAGTTCTCAAGAAAAGATCCAAAAGTCACCGAAAAAGCGGGAAAAACGGCAAAAGCAAATAGAAGATTTAGAGATAGTTAAAAACATTAAACGGCTCAAAGAAACTACTTGTCCTTACGGACAAGCACTTAAGGTTGTTGGAGAGAGATTTATAGGGAAAAAACTGCACTACAAACCAGCCGAATTATGGGTGGTCGAGGAATACGTTGCAACCTACGCTTGTGCTTGTGCTGCTTGTCTGGCGCAAAATAACGGTCAGACAGCTTTCTTTAGCGCCGAAAAAGCGACGCCTTTATTCCCACATAGTCTGGCTACCCCCACTCTGTTAGAGAATATCGTCTATCAAAAATACGTTTTAGGGACACCTCTTTATCGTCAATTAAAAGATTGGCGTCGTTTCGGGTGGAATGTCTGTGAGCCGACTTTAGCTGCTTGGGTCATTCAGGGGGCAGATATGCTAAGATCATTGTATGATCTCCTACATAAAAAATTGCTGCAACGTCCCTATTTACAAGGTGATGAAACTGTTGTCAAGGTTTTGCGTGAACCTGGGAAAAAGCCTACGGCTGAATCACGAATGTGGGTGCAACGCACGGTCCAAAAAGACAAACTACAAGCTATTTATTATGCCTATCGGCGCGATCGTTCTGAAAAATCGGCTTGTTCCTTATACAGTGGCTTTACTGGTGTTTTACAATGTGATGGTTATCAGGTTTACCCTAAAGTAGATTGTGCCGACCGCGTTGGTTGTTTAGCTCATGTGCGCCGTAAATTTTTTGAGGCAGCCAAATACAGTCAGGCCGCTAAAGGTCCGCTAAAAATCCTGGATCAGATTTTCCACCAAGAAAAGAAATGGGCCAGTTTAAATAGTTCTGCTAGAATAAACAAAAGGAATGAGTTTTTAAGGCCTTTGTTCGAAAAATTTTGGCAGGCTTTGGCAACTTGCGCTGCTCTACCTAAGTCCTTATTGGGGAAAGCTATCGCATACGCACTAGGACAAAGGGAAGCCATCAATAAATTATTACAATATGGTGAGATCGATATTTCCAATAATACTTGTGAACAGGCGGTAAAATCGTTGGTTATCGACCGCAAGAACTTTTTATTCAGTACAAGTGTGGCAGGCGCTGAGGCGAATGCCATCTGGCTGACCTTGATCGAAAGTGCCAAAGCTAATGGCCTTGATCCGCAAAAATATTTAACCAAAATCCTGACTGTAGTTCCTCAGCTGGGACCTTTCCCAACTGAAAAAGAACTAGAGCCTTATTTACCCTGGAATTAAACTTAAATAGCGCCAAAGATCCCTGATATGAAGCAAGGTTTGCTTTCGTGTCAGGGATCTCTATTTTGTCAAAGCAAATTTAAATGGTTTTGTCTAACCGTCCAGTTGAACACTGCTTACGTACAAAAAGAGCACATCCTGTGCTATTGTAAAGTCGATGAAAACCACAAAGAACAGGAGTGCTCCTTATGTCAACTTTACATCATGAAAAACTTTTATTCAATGACCAGATCAACATTTCTAATGACGGTGGTGAGTTAGCGAACGATGCCGGAACTTTATTAATTGCTGAATTTCTGCACCAAATTCACTTTGACCAGCTCTTAGAAGATAACTTGCATTTTAAAGATGACCGTAAATATTGTACCTTTCCCTTGAACAATTTATTTAAGCAGTTGCTGTTGCAATTGCTGGCAGGATACTGCCAAGATCAGTCGGCTAATACCTTGTCACACGCCGTTGATTTTAAGCTGGTCTTGTCTCAAGCGGTCGCTTCCCAGCCGACACTTTCACGCTTTATCAATCACATTTCAGCGTCTGGGCTCTTTTCAGTCAAATCATTGCTCGGCTCGGTAGCTCACTTTGTTCTTGGGCAGCTAAATCAACATCAGCTGATCCTTGATCTAGATTCGACACATGCCGATACGTTTGGTGACCAAGAAAAGAGTGCTTATAACGGTCACTACCAGACCAACGGTTATCATCCTTTACTAGCCTTTGATGCTTTATCGGGCTGCTTGTTGAATGCTCAATTACGCCCCGGCAATCGCTATACTTCCCAAGGTGCGACTAAATTTTTATTACGGAGCTTACGGGCCTATGACGGATCTTCCCTGGATGTCTTAGTGCGGGGAGATTCTGGTTTCGCAGCTCCAGGGATCTACCACGCGTGTGATAAAAAGCAGGCTAAGTTCGTGATTCGTTTAAAAGCGAACTACCAGCTCCAAAGTCGGGCTGAAAACCTGATCCAAGTGGGTGACCAGGACTTCACCGAAGCTGAAGTCCAATGGCATGTCCTGCGAGACTATTGTCCTCAAAGTTGGTCACGACCTTATCGTGTGATTATTAAATCAACGCGGCCGGCGGGCAACTTTCTGTTTGACCATGAGTTTATCGTGACCAACTTGGAAGAATTAAGCGGTCCACAAGTCTTTGCCCTCTATCACCAACGCGGTTCCATGGAAGACTTGATCAAAGAAGTTAAACGTGGCTTTCACTTTGATAAAACGGACAGTTCTAGTTTTGAGGCCAATGAGTTCCGGATGCTGGTAGCTGGGGTCGCTTATAATATACTGCAAGCCATGAAGAACTTAGTTTTACCAACAAAGCTTAAACACGCTCAGGTCGGGACGATCCGTTTTAAATTACTCCATGTGGCAGCTAAGGTCACGCACCATGCGCGTCAAGTCTGGGTCCATTTATCTCAGACCAATGTGTTCGATAAATTATTTTGGCAGACACTGTTCAAGATTCAAAATCTAAAAATATATCCGCTGTGAACTCACAAAATAAAAAATGTTTTTCTTAGGGAAAGGGTGAAGTCTGTCCTTTTTTAAACAGTCCGACAACAAAACTAACAAAAAGCTGCTTTTTTTACACACTAAAGTAACTTTGCACAAAGTTTTAACTGCAACGAAAAGTATGAATAATTCAGGTAACAGTTTGTCGGTAAAACTCCTACTAACTTTTATTTATTTTTACTGCTAAAGTAACTTACTAAGCCGATCACGATCCATATTCCTAAAACAACATATTCATATGGCCAAACCAATGAAACCGAAGTTCCAGGGATCACCGTTGCCAAGGCGATCATGATCGCGATCACACCGCCAATGATTGGTAAAGTCAGGTGCTTATTACGAAAACCACCCACAAGATCCGGATACTTCTTACGAACAGCGGCTAAGTTAAAAGCATTGATCCCCCAAGCTAAAGCTGTCAAAAATCCGCCAATATCAAGGAAATAAGTAAGTGCTCCTTTACCCATCCAGCCTAGCCCGAGAACTAGCACAAGAGTCAAGACAACAGCTCCTGAAGGTGTACCATACTTGGGGTGGATCTTAGCAAAATACTTTGGTAAGATCTCTTTTTCAGCCAGCGAATATATCAACCGTGGAGCCGCTGAAAAAAGAGCTAAGAAGCTGGTCCCCAAACCAAGAAAAGCAATTACGAATGCCGCAGTACCTAATTTAGGAAAGCCGGCTGCTTTAAAAGAATCGATCGAACCCATCTGCATTTGTGCAGTTTCTTTCCAAGGAAAGATCCAGGCCGACGACAACAAAACTAAAATGTAATAAGTTGCAGCAATACCTATAGAAAGAATAATGATCTTACCAATTTTATGTGCTGGTGTTTTAACTTCCTCAGCCATGACACCAATCGATTCCCAGCCTGTCAAAAAGGTCATAGCTGGTAAAACAAAGCGAAAAACAGCCGGCATTTTAGCTTGCCCCTTATAAAAAGAGGATGAAAAGTTACTTGCTTTACCTTGAGAAAAGCCAACAACGACTAGTACCAAGCCCAAAATAATCAATAAGGCAAGCAAAACGATCTGGACGTTACTTGTCAATTCGGCACCCAAATAGTTGATCGCAAAAATAAATAATGTAATCAAGACGCCCAAAATCAATTCACTGTAATGAACTTTTGCCCCAGCAAATGAATACGCTGGTCCAGTCGCAATTTTAGGAAAGATTTCTGAAAGCAGAAAACTAGATGCTGTAACATAAAAAGCTAGAGCACTTAAATATGATCCTAATAAAGCCCAACCTGCAAATAAACCGCCCTTTTTACCGAAAGCTTCATAGCCATAAACCACTTCGCCCCCTGCTTTAGGGTAAATTGTCGATAATTCGGCAAATGAAAGGGAAACGAAAACCGCTAGAATTGAAGCAGCTAACAGCCCAAAGATTTCCCCGCCAGCACCATATTGTTTAAAAAATTGACTGTTCGTGTAGATCCAACTGCTGCCGATCACCCCTCCAGAACCGAGTGCGATCAATCCAGCTGTACTAATGCTATGTTTAAGCCTATTTTCTGCCATCTTATCTCCCTACATTCTTCTAGCTCTATGTATGTGCGGTCAAATACCGCTTAGTTGACCACAAATGATTCAATAATATTTAGTTTTCTTATTCTGACCTCAGTGCAATTGCTGCATCCTTCTTGGAACCCATTCTGGCTGGTACATGACCACCTAAAACTGTCAAGACTGTACTAATGATAATCAGCAAGAGAGCATGCCAAGGATTTAATTGGGCCACATTACTCAAATCAGTCACCTTCTCCAACAAAACATTGGCTGGGAAAGTTAATAACCAAGCAATGACAACTCCCAAAACACCTGATCCCAAGCCTAAAATTGTAGTTTCTGCATCAAAGACTCGAGTAATATCTTTCTTGCGTGCTCCCAGTGCCTTCAAAACTCCGATTTCTTTAGTCCGTTCCAAAACAGAAGTATACGTGATGATTGCAATCATGATCATCGATGTTACAAGTGAAATACCTGCAAAACCTATCAAAACATAGGTGATCGCATCCATTAAACCACCAGTTAACGAACTGATACTGCCAGCCAGGTCATTATAAACAACCTTATCTGCACTTGATTTGCCATGATTATACTTATCCAAGTAGTCAGTCACACGATCTTTTTGATCAAAACTCTTAGGATAAATTTGAATAGTACTTGGAACACTTGCAGCGCCTAAATAAGTCATCAGACCAGGACGGTTTGCATCCTTGATAGACTGACCAGTTAAGACATTTTGTTCACTTGAACGTTGGGCATTTGCAACGGCTGATTTTTTATTTTGATCAACAACCTCTTTGGTCAGGCGGTCATTATAAGCGACTCCATTTGCTAAAAGCCCATCCGAATTTTTTGACTTAGTACGTAAGATCCCAGTCACTGTCAAAGTCTTCGTCTTAGCTGAAGAAGCCATTTGACTATAATCCTTACTTGGAACAAAGTTTCCTGTTGGCAGCTTTTGGTAAAAATCATCATTAGCCACTAATTTGACCTGAGTTCCGATCAAATCTGCAGTCTTCAAATTCTGATTATTCTTAACATTAAAGCCCAAGTTTTTTAAGGCATTGATATTCACATTATTATGTTGATCAGCAATTAGCACAATGTCTGTTTTCTTTGTCGGATATTTACCAGCGAGCGTTTTGTAGTTTTGCTTCAAAAAGCTCATTTTTCCGTTGCGATCCGTGGGGTAGACTGCCCCACCAACTCCGACAGAAGAACTGGGATCGCCAGTTGATCCTTGTTGTGTCTGCGACTCATCCATATTGGAAAAAGTTACTAGCTGATACTTGCCATTCACCTGTCGCACTAAGTTGAAGCCTGTGGTATAGCTATAAGCAATATCTTTGGCTGCCGATTTCTTGATATTTTTTACATAATCAACATATTTAGTATCAAGCTTATTGATATGTTGAGCCAATTCCGCTGTACTCCTTTTAGCAGTCACAGTTTGTCCTTTGGCAAAATTCTTTTTACCTGTAGATTGCGAGTTTTGCATCGCTGCCTGCGAATCTAACCCAACACGTGAGATCGTGATCGGGAATTGCGACAATGTCTCCGCCTGTGTATTATCGATTTGCTTTTGAAAGCCGTTAGATAAAGCTAACACGATCCCAATACCAATAATTCCGATACTAGAAGCAAACATTGTTAAAAATGTCCGGCCTTTTTTGGTTTTAATGTTCGTAAAAGACAGTTTTAAAGCAGTCCAAAAGCTCATCTTAGTCCGCTTGAGCTCGAAGTCATTATTGACTTCACCACTTTGATATGGATTTGAGTCAGATAAGACTTGCCCGTCATTAAACTTAATGATCCTGTCTGAATATTCTTCAGCTAATTCAGGATTATGCGTAACCATAATTACCAATCTGTCTTTAGCCAGTTCTTTGATGAGATCCATGATCTCACGACTTGTCTGAGTATCCAACGCCCCAGTAGGTTCATCAGCCAGCAAGATTTCAGGATCATTTGCTAGTGCCCGTGCGATCGCCACACGCTGCATTTGACCACCTGATAACTGTGCTGGTTTCTTATTCATATGTTTTTTCAGCCCAACACGTTCAAGTGATTCTTTTGCTTTCTTGAGCTTTTCGTCATTGGAAACACCGCTCAATGTCATACCCATCGTAACATTATCAATAATACTTAAATGAGTAATAATATTGTAATCTTGGAAAATAAAACCGATCGAATTATTGCGGTATGCATCCCAGTCAGCATCTTTGAACGTCTTTGTCGACTGACCATTGATCACTAAATCACCTGAATCGTATCGGTCCAAACCGCCGATCACGTTCAACATAGTTGTTTTTCCAGAGCCGCTAGCACCCAAGATCGAAACAAATTCTTTTTCACGAAAGGATACAGAAACATCATCTAACGCCTTGGTTGTCGTATCCCCGACTGTATAATACTTTTTGATGTGCTTGAGGTCTAACATCATGAACTCCTCTCTGTCTTTAAAAACTTTATGAAGAAAACTTTTCAAAATCACATAATATAAATTTACCATTTTTCACTCTTGAAATGTCAAATTAAGTTAGAAATAACATAGCTGTTTATCTGTGATGTTTTCCATGAATACCTCAATTGGTGTTTTATAATTTAATGATTTTCTTGGAATATGATTACGCCGGCTACTGACTTGTTGAACTAAAGCATTTGGTAAATTGCGAAAATCCATGCTCTTGTTGAGACCATCTCGTCTAATTAGTCCATTATTATTTTCGTTTAAGCCACGCTGGTTAGGAGCCCCAACTTCGGCAAAATAAGTACTAATATCATGCTTATTTGCGATTTCTTTCCAACCAGTGAATTCTTTACCATTATCAAAAGTAATTGACTTGAAAAGGTGTTTTGGCTGTTGGGACAACCATTGATTAAGATGTTTATTAACGCATTCAGCCGATTTTTGTTGGATGTTTAAAATGATTTCAACTTTGGAGAGACGCTCAACTAAGGTCATAACTGCACCTTGATGTGCTTTGCCTTGGACGGTGTCTGCTTCTAAATGACCAAATTCATGTTGAAAATGAGGATAATCCTGATAGCGTTGATAAATACTTCTGCCGAGTCGGCCAGCTTTACCACGCCGTTCAACGTAACCATTTGGATGCCTTTTACCTTTCATTGGCAACAATTTCACATTGAAAACACCTCTTTGAAAAAGTCGGTATAAGGTTCTCATACTACAACTGATCTGTATCTCAGCTCGACCAATAATCGTATCAGGGGTCCAACCTAATGCGAGTTTCTGCTTAATGTATTTGGTTTCATCTTCTGGTAATTCAATTGCTTTTCGACCGCAATGAGTTTTATTAACTCGATGATTTTCTTGAAATTGACTAATTGAATTACCAGCATCTAGAAACCGGTAAACACGATAAACGGTTTCGCTGGAACGTTTAAGAGCTTTAGCGGCATGATAGGCTTTAATATCTTGTTTCCAAAAATTATATATAAAGGTTAATTCACGTGTGGTAAGATGTTTATAAGTCATTTGTGGTTACCTCTCTTTTGATTAGGGATATTCAAAAGTCTACCACAAATGGCTTTTTTATTTCTAACTTAATTTTACAAACGACGACTAAAAAAATCAGCTACTAGAAATTTGTAAGGACACCGATGAGTAACAGGTCAACATTTTGAATACTCTTTTCTGTTTCTCTATAACATTATTTAAAAAGCGAGACTTTCTTTAAACAAATTGATTATTTTAATTCTCCACTTGAGTGTGCTAGAATGTGTGCTTGTTAAACGAGATAGAGCAGCTGATGTTTGACGTATTCGTTACAAACTTATCACTCAGCTATTACAGTCAGCACGTATAATACAGTTAACAATAATTATTCTAAAAGGAGAGCTAAAATGACTGATCATACCCTAATTTTTGGACATCGTGGTGCACCCTTTGATTTCCCTGAAAATTCCTTAGCTGGATTTAAGTATGCCTTAGCTCATCATATTGACGGACTTGAGTTTGACGTTCATTTGTCCAAAGATCAGATACCCGTAGTGATCCACGACGAAACTCTTGATAGGACCACCAATGGCAGTGGTCGTGTCCATGATTACACACTTAAACAATTGCGTAATTTCCATCTCGCTAACGGTGAACCGATCCCGACTTTGAAAGAGGTCCTTTCATTATTAGCCGGGCAAAACGTTTATGCTAATTTAGAATTTAAGACAAACAAGATACATTATCCCCAAATAGAAGAAATAGTTTTACAAATGGTAAAAGAAACTAACCTAGTTCACCCAATGATCTACTCATCTTTTGATTTGCAAACACTGCGTAACTGCCGTCAGATCGATCCCCATCAAAATTATAATTTTTTGTCATCTCATCGGATCTTTCATCCAGAAAAGACGATCAAAAAAGAGGGGTTGAGCGGTCTACACTTAAAGCACTACCAATCAGCCGGAATTATACAAAGAGTTTGGACGGTCAATGATGAACACAAAGCTAAACTTTTGTTACAGCATGGGATCACTGGCATCATTACTGACGACTTTGAAAAAATCACCCGCTTACGAGATCAATTCGAAAAAAAGACACAGTTAATAACTAACTAAAATCATAGCAAACCCGCTGCTTACAAGAAACAGCGGGTTTCTTAGTTAGATTGTGACAGATAAGAGCTTCCAACTTCATCACCACAATATGGCGTTAAAGTCCCCTAGTGCTCGTCTCCTGATCGAGTTTCTCTGCCTTGTTTTTTTAGTCAGGCTCCGAAACTCAGAACACTGTGCCTAGCCAACTTCACCACCACATTGCCAAGTTCGCAATATGGTGTCAAAGTCCCCTAGTGCTCGTCTCCTGATCGAGTTTCTCCGCCTTGTTTTTATTAGTCAGGCTCCGAAACTCAGAACACTGTGCCTAGCCAACTTCACCACCACATTGCCAAGTTCGCAATATGGTGTCAAAGTCCCCTAGTGCTCGTCTCCTGATCGAGTTTCTCCGCCTTGTTTTTATTAGTCAGGCTCCGAAACTCAGAACACTGTGCCTAGCCAACTTCACCACCACCATTGCCAAGTTCGCAATATGGTGTTAAAGTCCCCTAGTACTCGTCTTCTGATCGAGTTTCTCCGCCTTGTTTTTATATTAAGCCTAACATTTTTTGTAACTCTGCTACATCACTGTCTGTACCCTGCGCTTGTAATTGGACCTTAGCGAGGGCATCTGCCAAGCTTAAACGTTGTTGTCCCTTACGATCAATTGTTGTCTTAGCATGTACCAAAGAACTTAAGATTGCTTCTTCAACCACTGCAACTGTCATTCTAAAGTAACGATCCATTTGATCATCAGAGATAGCCTTTTGCATTGATAGTTGCTGTTTAGGTGAATGCTCGATCTTGTTAGCTGTCGAAAAAGCCAAGGTGATCTCACCAGAATCATTGCCGATAAAAGAACCTGTTCTAGTGATCCCCACACTGGAACGTTTGGCGATCCGCTTCAGTTGACGTGAATTAAATGGAATATCTGTCGCGATAATAGTAATGATACTGCCATCTTCATCTCGTTTATGATATTCAGGCAATTGACTGATTTTATGTCCGACCTGATGATCATAAATATCCAAGTCAGAAACATAACCGTAGTTTGACATCACTAAGGCCCCCATTGTAAAGGTCTGTCCATCAATTTCTATCTGGCGTGAAGCAGAACCGATCCCGCCTTTAAGATCATAACAGCACATGCCTGTTCCTCCGCCAACACAACCTTCTTCAAACCGCTCGCCGCGATCAGCAAAAGCTCGGGCAAAACCTTCTTCGGTTACCCCGAGGTCGCGAATATTATTGACTGCTCCATCATTACATTCCATCACCACTGGATTCACAGTCCCAGTAGCTAATCCGATCTCTTCATTTTCCGCTAAGGCTTTTTTGACCAAGTAATTATAACCAACGCCGACCGACAAAGTATTAGTTAAGACGATCGGTGTTTCAAGCGTACCGAGTTCTTCTACTTGGACTAATCCTGTACTTTTGCCAAAACCATTGATCACCTGATCAGCTGCAGCGAGTTTATGCTCGAATACATTATCCATCGTGGGAACAACTATTGTAACTCCTGTTTTTAACCGCCCTGTGATGATCGTGTGTTGTCCCACTGTTACTCCTGGGACATCGGTGATCAGGTTATTTTCCCCCGGCTTAGTACCACTGATCTGATCCAAGAACTCCTTATTCAAACCCATGTAGATTCCCCCGTATATTGCTTTTTTTAGTTAGCATTATCATAACATACTAGAATTTTAAAAAGCAGACTGGCTTTACTCACTAATATAAGTGTATTTCCAGTTATTAGATACTCCAGCTGTATTCATGATCAGGCCCTTAACTTTCGGGGGGATCATGGCTGGTGTTTTTGCTTGATAAAGAGGAGCAATAACTTGTTGTTCACTTAATATTTTCGAAGCCTGGAGCATGTCATTCCACCGTTTTCCTTGGTCCATCGAATGAACAGTCATCGAATCTTTGATCAACTTATCAAATGTCACGTCTTTCCAGCCACCTGTTTTCGAAGGATTATCTCCTGAAAATATTTGTAAGAAAGTGATCGGGTCAGCAAAATCAGCCCCCCAATATTGCAAAACTAAATCATAATCTCCTGCTGTAGACCGTGCAAGTCGGGTTTTAAATGGCACGCTCGTCGTTGAGATTTTAACTTTTCCGTCAAGATGTTCTTCGATCTGGCTTTGTAGAAATTCAACATTTTTATTATTTGCATCTGTATCATCTGTCAGTAAGTTTAACTTCAATTCTTTTTTGCCGATCTCATTTAAGCCTTCTTTTAACAACCTTTGAGCCTTATCTTTATCATAAGACACACCGGCTGTTGTTTGTGCTTCATCCGCAAAGTCTTTTCCTTGATAACTAGCTAACTTCGAACTAACGATCCCTTTGGAGACCACACCAGTATTACCCAAGACCTTATTAACGAATTGCTTGCGATCGATCGCATATGAAATGGCCTGTCTGATTTTTTTATTCTCAAGGCCGCTGTGATTTTCTTTATTGAATCCCAAATAATATGTGGTTGCAGAAGGCAAAACTTGATAGCCTTTCTTCTTGTTTAATGCCTTAGCCTGTTCAGCACTCAATTCAGTTTCATCTAACTTGCGCGATTGATACAAATTATAAGATGTTGTCGTGCTTTTATTAACCTTAAAATTGATTTGAGAAAGTTTGACGGCTTTCTTATCCCAATATGTTGGGTTTTTGATCAATTTCCAATTTAAATTAGTACCTGTCCAACCGGACATTTTGAAGGGACCATTATAAACCATGTATTTCGAAGCAGTTCCATATTTATTGCCATATTTTTGAACAGCTTTTTCGTTTTGTGGGAAAAAGATGGGGAAGCCCATCAATAGTTTGAAATAAGGGATCTGTTTATCTAAGCTGACTTCAAGTTTATACTTACCCACGGCCTTGATCCCCAGTGAATCAACCGCTTTTTTCTCATTACTTATATCAGTCGCATTTTTTATTCCATCGAATAAATAAGCGTAGCCGGAATTTGTTTTCGGGTCAACGGTCCTCCTCCAAGAATAAACAAAATCTTTAGCAGTCACCGTGTCGCCGTTACTCCACTTAGTATTCCTTCTCAGCTGAAAAGTATACTTTAGACCATCACTGGAAACCTTAGCTGACTTTGCCAAGCCCGGCGTGATCTTCGATTTCTTACCTAAGCGATATAGTCCATCCATACTATTATTTAACATATCAAAGCTGGTACCATCCATTGCCAACGACGGATCGATCGTTGGCAACTCAGTTTTTTCGTTCCAATTCAAGACCTGTTTATCAGCTTTATCATTCTTGTTGTTTGATCCGCAAGCTGTCAAAAACAGTACCAAACAAAGTGTTGAAACCGTGACTAATTTATGGTTAAAAAGATACATTTATGAAGACCTCCTTAAACAACTATTTATTTCAAACGGCTGTTCATTCCACTTTTTGTTAATAAAATTATAAACTTCTTAGAATAATAATAACTTTATTAGACACGCTGGTTGCACGAATTATTTTCAGCTTTAGATGAAGTGCTTGCACGCTAAACAAACCTTAGACATAAAGACCGTTAAATCAACGTTTTATTAATCAAACTTTTGAAATAACTTTACTTAATAAAATGCAATTTCTTGGCACCTAATTTAAAAACCGTTTGCATAATAAGCAGTTGATCCAACAACATTTTGCTCAACTTTGACCTTAATTAATCATTAAAAAGCATGTTTTCTTTGCAAAAAATGCAGTAAAAACACGCTTTTTATAATGTATCTCATTTTATAGTCTCTTCAAATAATCGTGATCGTTTTTTTGTTAGTGTTCACTTTGATTTCTGCACCGATCGGAATAGTCATGATCGGTTGAGCATGACCTATATTCACATCATACAAAACTGGAATCTTTTTTAGTTGTGGAAACTTATCTAAAATATAGAAGAGACGTTTTTTAGTCATTTCCGATTCTTTCGGGAACCTTCCGATAACCAAAGCGCGTGGATGGCGAGCTATTTGAAGTAATGATGCCAAATTTCGCGAAAATTCGCTCCAATGTCCTTCTTCCGCAAATTCAGCCAGTATTATTCGATCGTCTAAAACAGGTTGATAAGGTGTTCCTTGCAACAAATACAATGTATTCAAATTGCCACCGACCGTTATTCCCTCAGCAACACCAGAATTATATGTTTTCCATTCATTTGGCTGATAATCGTGCTTAACGGAATCATCATACCACGCATCACTTGTCCATGTCTGTGAAGCTTGCAATTTGATTCGACCACTATGCGTGAGGACCTGGTGCCAATAATTATCTTGATAATCGCCCTGTTTTCCGCCCATTTTAAGTGTTGCATATGCTGGGCCGTAATAAGTTACCAGTCCTGTTTTGGCCGTGATTGCATTACACAGAGCAGTAAAATCAGAAAAACCGCAGATAATTTTAGGGTGTTTAGCAATCAGCTCATAGTCCAGATACGGAAGTAGTTCATTTGAAGTTTGCCCCCCGATCACAGAAAGGATCGCTTTAACTTTATCGTCAGCAAACGCTTGGTGCAAGTCTCCCACTCGTGAAGTAATACTTGATGACCCTTGGATGTCCATTTCTTGCACATTATCTCCAAAGCTGGCATGGTAGCCCCAACTTTCTATTTTTTTCTGGGCAGGTAAGTTAGCTTCCATTCCGCCAACTCTCTGCAAAGAATCGCTCGGTGCTACTATCCTTATTTCATCTCCACGCTTTAATCTAGCCGGTTTAATAATATCCATGTTCACACCATCCTCCTAGGATATATTCACTGAACTTCATAACCTATGTCTACTTAACAAGAAATTTGTTACTTTTCTTTGACCCAGGCTTTTTCACCATAGCCCTGAATTTTCATTAAGGGTGCCTTATACTTACTTTTAGTTGCACTCGCGTAGTAATCGCCGTTTTTTCTGTATCCAACCACTAAAAGTTTAGTTCCCCGCTCAAACCACGATTGGCTTTCTTTTGTTCGTTTGTCATAATTCCGGTAATTATACTTGCCTAACCTGACATTCACTATCCCTGTCTTAGTCAAAAGAAAAATCATATTTTTACGAGGATCCTTGTCTATCACAGTTCCAGCGATCACATTGCGCTGATATTCAGGCCGAGGGCTGCCCTTACCACTCGCCCAGCCGATCGGTGTCGGTTCATCACCAAGTTGGTTAAAATCTACAGTCTGATACAGCGCGGGGATCGTAGTATAATCTAACTCATGGCGCTTAACATAAAACGACAAAGCTTCCATTTCCCAAGACGCATCATTTCCTAAACAGTTTTCCTTCCAAAATTTGCGCATATTTTGGCGTGTCTCTATCTTAGTAGCCTCCGGAGTCTTTAACCAGGATTTTAAATTTTTGATTTTCTTGTTATACCACTTATCGAATTGTTTAACATCGATCGACAATTGACCATCATTCATTTGCCAACCTGCGTTTGAATCAGCAGAATAATCTTTTTCATATTTGTCAAAAAACTCTTGTTGCAGCTCCTCATTCATTGGGACCTTATTTCTGCCGGTAATTTTATTACGAAATAATACCAGTTCAACTTCTTTTTGATATTTTTCTGGAATATCTGCCGCGATCTTTGGAACTTGAACTGTCGTTAACTTCTTTTTTTGCGGCGTAATTTTTCTGACTAATTCTTCCATAACTTTGCGGCGATCCTCATTCAAGCTGTCAAAACAACCAGCTTTTATTAAAGTCACAGTCTTTTTCGGGGCCAGTTCTGTTTTCTCTAGAAAGTCCTCCAAGGAGCTATACGGCCGGTGTTCTATAATAGTACGAGCATCATCTTTACCAATACCAACAATTGGATACAGCCCAAACAAGATCTTCTTGTTTTCACTATCTGGCAAGAATCCATAGTCCGAACGGTTAATATCCGGATTCATTACTGTACCCGGAATTTGACCGATCGCATGACTAACTTTGGCATAATCTGCTCCTGTAAAAACTTCGCCATATATCCCACTGTTAACAGACAAGCAAGCTGTCTTCCAGTATACGGGTCCAAAACGATAAGCAATATTCATTTCAACCATCAATACTAAGGTGTAGGTGGTACCATGTGCTAAGTTAAAGCTGTAATATTTAGCTGGTTCTGCACATGTATCCCACACATAATTTAATAAAGAGCTTGAAGTTCCTAGCTCATGCCCTTTAGCATAAAAATGTTTTTTCTCTTGTTGATAAAGCTCTTGATTTTTCTTAGCAATTGACTTGCGTAAATGATTGGCTTCCAACAAATTAAAGCCTGTGATCTGCGGATCCATCGTTAATGCCATTAGTGTTTCTTGAGAATAACAAACACCATAAAATTTCTGCAAATGTTGTTTCATCAAAGAAATCTCCGCTGGCTGCAAACCATAATTTTTCATGTCAGCGTCCCATTTTGACAAATCTTTGCGATAGCGTAGGTAACGGTCGATCGGTTGTTCACCTTCAGCAACAGTTAAACGCATTAGTGCGTTGGCTGCGACTAGCTGATCAAATGTTCTGGCGTTCATTTTTAGCAATGTCCTTCTACCCGTTAAACTGCTAAATTCAAAGGCATTGATCACATCGCCATTGAATAACATGTCATACATTTCAGAAGCATCCATTTCCAAGCGATCCACAGCAAAGTACTTGTCATAGGTCGACTTTAAATCACCCTGCCATTTTATTTTATGATCGCGTAATAATAACCTCATTGCCTCATGGATCCGGTCTAAAGCATTCAAAGTTAAAATATCGTATTTTAATCCGCCTTGATAAGCGCTATCAGCGGCATCATACTGTGTAACTTCCAGTCCTGACTGAGTTTTCATCATTGCATTATGTTTGGTATAGGGTTCATTTGTGATCAAAATACCCGACGCATGTTGAGATATCCCCCGGACTGACCCTTCGATCTGTAACATCGTTTCTTTCAAATGAGGGATCTTTTCGATTTCCATGATGAAGTCCTGAGAACTACGACGGCCTTTTTCTTTATTTCCATATATAGCATCCTTGATCGGCCAAGCCACCATCCGTTCTTTCGGCAGCAAATTTACGATATTACGCGATTCACGCAAATCAACACCCAAACCACGGCAAGCAGTTAATACAGTAGACGCCGGCGCTTGAGTATTAAAAGTGCAAAAGTTCAAGACATGGTCACTACCAAAATATTCTTTGAAAGCTTCAATAATATCCGCACGTTTGGCACCTTCAGTATCTGTATCGACATCTGGCAAGTCATCAGCCCGTTCAGCAGACAAGAACCGCCAATATGGCAGCTCATACTTGATTGGATCGACCTGTGTAATATCAAGTAAATAGGCAGTATAAAAACAACCAACAGAGCCTCTCCCAGGTCCAACTAGGGAGCTTGTACCCCACACGATCTGCAACAAACGACGCATAGTTAAAAAGTATTGCGCTAATGGTGCACCAAGGTATTCACTGACGGCTTTGATCGCGTTTAGTTCGTCATTGATCCTTTGTAAATGGATCTGATCTAGCGGTTGCTTTTTGGACTCCATTGCATCTACCAGCAACCGCAAAAAGTATTGGTCCGCAGTTGCGGTAGAAGTAAAGAAATACTTGATTGCTGGGTACTTCTTAAGATCCACGCTAAACTCAGTGTCTCTCACCACCTGAAAATCCGGTAATGGAGTCGTCGGGATCTCCTGGGTATGTTTTAAACTATACGACTCGATCTGCTTTAACAGTTCTAATGAATTAGCTGTACCAGTTGTAACAACATCTTCTGGCAAGTATTTTTTCAAATCTGCTAGTGAAAATAAATAAGCATACGAATAGAAACTTTTAACATCACGACCTTGATTTTCTGATTTCAAGAATGTTTCATGGCTGTTTTGATCACGTAAATCAATGTAATGTGCATCAGTTGAAATCAAATATTTGATCCCCGTCTGAAGAGAAAGATCGACCAATGCTCGATCAACGGTAATTTGCTCAGGCGTTTTGGCCGGCATAATTTCAAAATATAAATTTTTTGCACCAAACAAGTTGGCCAGACGTTCTACTAATTTTTGGGCCTGACTTTTGCTCCCATGCAAAATCGTTTGCGAAAGTTCTGAACCTAAACAGGCTGTCGAAGCAATAATATCTCCTCGGTATGCTGGCAAGTTAGCTTCCAGCCAATCCCAATAAGTTGGCAAACGGCGCATTCCTTTTGCAAAAAAGCTATCCATCCATGCTTGAGTCGTTAATTGTCTTAAAAACTGATAACCATGCTCATTTTTAGCGGTCAGCAAAAAATGGTAAAAAGGAACTGCTTCCTTATTTTCTCTAGCCTGCTCGTCTGTCTTTCTGTCAACTAAATAAATTTCATCGCCATAAGCTACTTTAAAATCCCCCAGTTCATCTTGATGCGCTTTTAAATACTTTTCTGCTTGAACATGACTGCTCAATGACTGATGGTCGCTTAACGAAATACCAGCTAGTCCCTTTTCATGAGCTGCTTCGATAATTTCAGCCACTTCGTTGATCGAATCTAAAAATCGATTATTGGAGCCCATAGCTGTATGATTATGGATTCCAAAATAAGTTCCTGCCATTCTGCACGCTCCTTTCATGGTTATTCCTACTGACATTGTACACTCTATTTTAAAATCAATGCGACTTTGAGCCACTAGAACTTAGTAATTTATTTGCAGCTATTATTTGATCTGTTTTTTAGCGGTGTACTCGTTTGTAAGAATTACTTTAGCCCACTCGCTCCCTTTTTAAGTGCAATTGTGTTAATAAAAAAGAGACGAAAAAATGGGTCTAAACTTTTTAGTGTTGATGAGCGTTCATCAGCACTATTTTTGTACAAAAAAGGACATCATTTGTCCTCATATGCTACGATTAAAGCGATAAAACCAAATCAAAGCGAGGTATAAATGATGTCCCAAACTGATTCTATCCTAAATTTACTCAATATCCAAGACCCAAATATCAAAATTTCAGCTTGTACTGATTTTTCACAGGCCGGAGTTCACGAAAAACTGCTTTCAGCTACGCTGACTTACCCCGTCGAACGCTGTGTTAATTGTGGTTCCACGAATCTTGTTCAGAATGGGACCCGCCTGACCAAGATGAAACTGCCCAGCCTAGGTGAACAACCGCTCCGCATGAACCTGCGCAAACAGCGTTATCTGTGCCGAACTTGCCACCATACTTTTAGCGCGCAGACGCAGCTCGCTCCGCCTCGGCACTCGATCACCCGCCAAGCAGTCCACGAAATCGCGACTTTAGCTAAGAACTCACTGCCAGTCAAGACGATCAGCCAGGCCGTGGGGATCTCAGCTTCCTCGGTTCAACGGATCTTGTATAAGGATCAGCGGGCTTTAGTAACGCCAAAAGAGCTGCCGACAGCTCTCAGCTTTGACGAATTTCGTTCAACTAAGAACTGCTTTTCTTTTATCTGCATTGACGCAAAAACACATGATTTGGTCGCCTTATTGCCAGATCGTCTCTCGCAGACGATCCGCGAGTATTTCACCAATACTTATACACTTTCTGAGCGTCAAAAAGTTCAACTGGTGACCATGGATCTGAATGCACAGTATCAGACTTTCGTCCGTCGTCTTTTTCCTAACGCACTGATCGTCTTTGACCGTTTCCATATTGTTCAGTTAGCGGGTCGGGCACTTGACCATGAACGGCTGCGTGTTTTAAAAGGGATCAACGACCACCACGACCGCAACTATAAAGTTTTAAAAAGCAACTGGCGCTTATTCCACTTAGCTGAAAATCAACTTGAGACCTCCCAGGTTAAATATTATCGGGGATTAAATGAATACACGACTGCCCAAAATGTGGTCGATCTGGGACTCAAGAATTTTCCACAGTTCGCAGAAAACTATCAGACCTATCAAACGATCTTAACCTTTATTCGCAACCGCGATCGGGCTACTTTACAACAATTAGTTATGAACTACCGTCCCAATGGTACTGAAATGGATACCGTCATGAGGACCATTCAAAAGAACTACTTAGGGATCAGGAACGCTTGTCTCTATGACTACTCTAATGGGCCGTTAGAGGGGATCAATCGCAAGATCAAAGAACTTAAACGTAGCTGTTACGGATTCAGTAACTTAAGGCATTTCTTTATCCGCATCAAATTGATCCATGCCTAAGATAAAAAATTTAGGTCAACACTGTGGGAGGCAGGTGCGGGCCCATTTCGCTACGCTTCGGACCCGCACCTGCCTCCCAACCCAAACACTTTAATCTAGCTATGGCAGTAAAAAAAGAACCCTACCATAAAGATAGAGTTCTATGGACCATCAACACTATTTGACAAAGTCCCGAAAAAATTTCCGTCTCTTTAACACATGGATACTAAATTTTAGTCTGTTATTTTTTATATTCTGACAGCTGCCAACTCTGATCAATGTGGAATGCAAAGCGCTGGTCAATAAATTGATGGTTTGGCTGACCCCCGGCAAAATAAAACTTTGACCAGCCATTTGTATATACCCAATAATTTTTAGCGACCGTTAATTTATTTGCTGGATCTCGTTTGACAAAAACCTTAGTTGTCATTGGATCAGTTTTCTTTAATTTAGCGGGACCGCTTCTTTTTGTCCGATAAAAATATATTTTTTCCTGACCATTACCTAATTTTTTATAAACTAACTTTTTAGCCGGAGAATTTTTCTCGTTTGCCAATAAATCAAACTCTTGTACTTCAGTCACTTGTTTCATTCCAAAATGCTCGGTATCGTTTAGGATCAGTGTCACTGCTATTATTGCCAACAAAATCACACTGCCTGTGACCCATAAACGTTTGATGAGGCCACTTTGAACAAAAATCATAGAATATGCAAACAATAAAACGCTGATAAAAAGTAATGCGATCCCCATTTAAAGCGCCTCCTTATCAGATTTCAAGAAGAATGCCAGTATAAACCCGACTAAAGCAAAAGATGTAGAGATCACAAAGGCATACCTAAAACCAACAATATTCGCTTGCAACGACAGCTTCTTAAATAAGATCGGTGTCTGCGACATGATCGTGTGCGCTGGTGTATGACTTAAAGTAACATTTGACATCACTGAAACTAAAATCGCTGTCCCCATCGAGGCAAAAACCTGGCGGATCGTATTATTGACCACTGTTCCTGAGCCAATCAAGTCCAGCGGCAAAGCATTGATGCCTGTTGTCGTTGTCGGCATGGTGACCATCGAGATCCCAAACATCCGCACCATATAAAACACTACCAAATAAGAAATCGGTGTTTTATCCGTTACAGGGATAAAAGTTGCAGTTGTGGCTGTTAGTAAAAACATCCCAGTGATCGCCATATTACGAACACCCATCTGGTCAAAGATCCGGCCGGTAACAGGATTCATCAATCCGATCACTATAGCTCCCGGCAATAGTGTTAATCCTGAAACCAAAGGCGATTCTCCTCGGATCGTTTGCAAATATAATGGCAAGATCAAAGTGAACCCATTCATAGACATAAAGGCTACGGCTACCAAAATAACAGAAAGTGTATAGTCTGAATGCTTAAAAGCTTTAAATTCCAATAAAGGATTGTCGATCTTCAAAGACCGCCAAACAAAGAACGCCACAAAAGTTATTCCAATTATCAAAGTCACATATACGATTGGATCAGACCAACTATAACTACCAACTGAAGAAAAGCCAAATAGCATTGAACCAAAACCAACGATCGACATCAAAACAGAATTCCAATCAACTGGTGCCTTTTCAGTTAGCAAAACCTTGCGTAAAGTAAAATAACCCATTATTAAAACTACAATTGAAATCGGCATGATTGCAAGAAATAACATTCTCCATGAATAATGAAGCAGTAGCCAGCCGGAAAGTGTTGGTCCGATCGCAGGAGCTAACCCGATCACTAATCCAGCCATCCCCATTGCAGAGCCGCGTTTGTTCGGCGGATAGATCGAAGCCATGATCGTTTGATAAACAGGAGCTGTGATCCCGACCCCTGTAGCTTGAACCAAACGTCCAACTAAAATAACCGCAAAAGTATGCGCAAAAAAGCAAATTATTGTCCCTGTTAAAAAAATCGCAACTGCAGTCAAATATAATTTACGTGAATCAAAACGTTTGATAAAAAAACCAGTGATCGGCATGGTGATCCCCATGACCAGCATAAAACCTGTAGTCAACCACTGAACCGTGTTAGCAGTAATATTAAAAGATCTCATCAAAGATGGGAAAGCTGTTGTTAACATGGTCGAAGTTATAAATGTACTAAACGTCCCGACTAGCAGTGTAGATACCAAAGCAAGCCGATTATAGGGCTTACCATTTTGGTCAAGGACTTGATTAGACTCACCTTGACTCACCAAAATACCCCTTAACTAATATTTATCTCAAAATAATGATACTTATGAAAAAGCAACAATTATCATTTTAACACACGGTACAAGCACCATTTGAACTATTTCAATTAAGCAATAAAACTCCGGCTGCCAATGCATTCCAACTCATATGGATCACCATTGAACGCGCTAAACTTCCGTGCAGATAATATTCACGCACCAATACAAAAGATAAAACACCATACGTTAAACTGGCAGTTATCGCAGCAACCGTTCCATTCCATGAAGGAGAGACGATAACGCCATAAAGTTGTTGACCCATATGCGCCAAAATAAAGAATACCCAGCTTAAAACGGCCAGTCTCTTTCGATGCCTTGTGGTAGGTTTGACCTGTTTAGTTTTGATCGGACCGATCAACAGTAATCTATATATAGTTTCTTCACAGACTGGGGCGACAATGACTGCCAAGAATAGCGTCACAAACTTACTCATAGAATTTAACTCGAGCATGCGGTTGATACCAGCTTGATTTTGTGCGGTCTCCGGTACGATATGCAAGACTTGCAGAATAAATTGCAATACCAAGTTCAACACTACGATCAAAAGCAGTCCTGTCGTGACTGAAGAAATCAAGTGACCAATATGGACAGGTACAGAAAAACGAGGTCCTACTTTGACTTTGTGTTCCACATACCAGCCATAACCGCCAAAAAAAATTAATATCATAGCGAAAACAACCACAACTTGCAGTATTCCCGACCACGAATCATCTCCTCGTGCAGCTGGCAGTTCAACCAAAAATTGACCTCCAAAATATATGATGTGAAATAAAATGAATAAAAATACTACTTTGTACCATCGTTTCCAATTTGTCATCCGAATGCTCCTTGCTAGTAACTAAAATTAGTGTAAATAACGTCCACAATGAGGGCAGAAATTAAAGTCTTGATATGGCTGTGCTGGATAAGATGGATGACAATACTCACAGTTTTGTTGTCTTTTACGGTTCATATGGAATCTCTTCAAAGTCAACTCATCTAGGCCTTCAAATGGTAGACGGACAGGCTTCCTTTCAGATTTATCCCGTCTGATCTGAACAATTTGCACGTTGCTGGAAGTATCAAGAGCTTCTAGAGCTGTCTGATAAGTATGGGCATTTTCTTGTGCTTCATCAAAATCAACTACCTTGTCTTTAACCTGACCATTGATCAAGATCAAAAAGCCCTCTCCGTTGGGTTCAATATCATCTTTGGTCATAACAATGTTTCCACTTGAAAGATGTCCATTGCTTTCCTTCAGTAACTGTTGTGCTTTCTTCAAATTAGCTCGTGTTGCTTCAAGAGCTTTTTTTACTTTACCGCTGCGGGTAATAACAATATAATAATCAGTTCGTTCCATACCATTTCCTCCAGAAAACATTTCAATAATTACGTAGTATTATGCCCTAATAAAACTGCTTTACCTAAGAATATTTTTACTTAGCACGGCCTTAAAAATCTGCCTTTTGAAAAAGAAGGGACGTTCCATAATTAGAAACGTCCCGTCCATCGTCTTAGTGATCTAAAACAGTTACTGTTGGTTCAGTCTTAACGTAATGATTGATCCCACGCCAGAATTCTTTATAGCTAGCACTATCTTTATGAGCTTGTAAGGCATCATCATCAGCCCAATGCTCAATTATCTCATATTCATTACCAACACCTAATTTTTTAAAGTGATCATAAGACACATTACCATTTTCCTTGCGTGAACGATCGACCATTTCTGAAATGAAATGTTCATAATATGGTTGCCATCCTGGTCTAACTGTAAACGATGCATTTACTATCTTCATTACTTAATACCCCCTTGAATTGATGGATCCGTCAGCATTCAACTTCCATGCTTTCATGTCTGATTATAACAAAAATAATTGATTTTTTAAAAAGAACAAGTAATTTCATCTGCTAGTCAAATTTTGTGTGCCCACTACGACTTTACTTCTTGAAACCAATATGCAGTGCAGCCGCACCAAAGAAAAACATTTTATATGATGCTGGTTGTAAACCAACTTCATTAAACAAATGTAAAAGTTCGCGAGCAGTTAAGAAATTTTTACTTGTTTGTTGCAAATAATTGTAATCATCATAATGATCTGTAACCATTTTAGCCATTACTGGAACTACTTTAAAATACAAACTCCAAAACTTATGAATTGTTGAATTTTCAGGCTGTGATGTCTCTAAACAAGCCACTACACCTTCGGGTCGAACTACACGTTGCATTTCTTGTAATACTTGCTTGGCATTAGGCACATTACGCAACCCAAATCCGATCGTAACACAACTAAACATGTCATTATCAAAAGGCAGATTCATCGCATCACCTTGAATCAAGGTCACACGATCCTCCATTCCAGCGATCCTAACCTTTTGCTTGGCGATCTCAAGCATGTCTGCACTAAAGTCTAGCGCATAAACATGCCCCTTTGGACCAACTTTGTGAGCAAGATCTAACGACCAGTCACCAGTCCCGCAACAGAGATCCAAAACAACGTCTTCTGGTTGAACACGTAAGGTCTTCATTGTTTCTTCCCGCCAACGTTTATGCATGCCCAATGTGATCACATTATTCATAGAATCATATTTATTAGAAATCCTATCGAATAAATCTTCCACTTCTTTTTCAGGCGTTCGGTTCGTTAAAGACACCAGCTAACACTCCCCTAGTTTAATCTACATATCAGTGTACCACTTTCTAGAAGCGATCATTCAAGTTTAAATTCCGGAACCGCCACCGCCGGAGGAACCGCCGCCAAAACCACCTCCGCCGAAACCGCCGGAAGATGATCCTCCGCCGAAGCCTCCGCCAAAGCCGCCAATGTACATACCGCGTCTTCTAGCCCGTCTTCTGCCGCCGGAACCAGGACCGCCACCGGAACCAGTGATCAAATAAATGAAAAAGCCGATCACTATTATTGCTACCGCAGCAAAACTGTACTTATCATCAGAATCATTGTCTTGGTCTTGTTTTTCACGATAGTCTTTTGAACCAAATTGATCTTTTAACTTATAATGAGCGTTAATAACTTTCACGACTGCTTTAAAAGTTTGCTGCAGGCCACGATTTATTTCTGCTTGATCTTGGCTTTTTAGCAATGTCTTATTATCATGTAAAATATCCGATGTTTGACCGTCAGTCAAATAAGTTTCAGCACCTTCACCCGTTGAAATAAAAACATTGTTTTTACCATTATTTTTTGCAAAGACTATCAAGACACCATTATCGCGCTTAGCATCACCCACATCCCACTTTTTTGTCAGATACATGTCATTGATATAATCATTTAACTCTTCACCTTGACTTGACTTGATCGTAACTAAAGCAACTTGGGGTTTAGGTTTGGTAGATTGATAATAATCCTCTTGTTTTAAGACTAAGTCTTGGGTCTTTTGTTTCAAAATACCCGCTTTATCCGTCAAAACTGCGTGCTGTGGATCTGGTCGCAGCTTTTGCGGATCTTCCGCATGCACCCCATTATTTCCCAAGAATATTCCGCAAACCATAACTAGGAAAATTAGAGGGATAAATTTACATTTTCTTTTCATACCTGATCCCAGCTTTAATTATCAAAGTCAACTTTAGGGGCTTTTTGCGCATTCTCATCCGCCTTAAAGTATGACTTAGTCTTCATGTTCTTCATATTAGCTACCATTGATGATGGAAAACGAACGACTTTATTATTATAAATTTTAATAGCATCATTATATTTTCTGCGTGCTAAATTGATTCGATTTTCCGAGCCTTCTAATTGATCCATTAACCTTCTGACATTATCATTAGATGTCAGTTTAGGATAACGCTCGTTGATCACATTGATCAAATTCGCAGTCGTCGCTGAAAGCTGTGCACTGGCATTTGCTTGGTCCTTAGTATTGCCTAATTTTGCAGCAGTGTTATATTCTTTACGAGCCTGTGCGATCTGGCCAAAGACCTTTTTTTCTTGTCCCATCGAACCCTTAACACTGTTAACCAAGTTCGGCACCAAGTCTGAACGCCGCTGCAAAGCACTTTGCAAGTCACCTTGTTGTTGTTCATAATCTTGCTTGGCACTATTTAAACTATTTGAATAATGAATGTACCCTCCACCAAAGATCAGCAATAATAAGGCAATGATGATCGTTACGATCCAGCCAGTTCCTAACCCTTTCTTATTATTAACAAACTTCCTCTCATTTTCCATTCTGATTCCTCCGTTTTTATCGAATACACATATCTCAAGTTAATTCTAACCGAAAGTTTGCAGCTTTAAAAGAAAAAAGAGCAGTCAGATAGTGTCAACTTTGTGTGGGTAAATTTTTAAAAGGCTTGTTCCTCTGCTTTTTGTAATTGCTCTATTTATTTTTAGTCCAATGCTGTGCTTGAATTGAGCGTCTTTGAACTACCAGCCAACTTGCAGACCATGTTGCCACAAACTCCGATGTCCTCGCAAATGCCCACTGAACGCAGCTTGTGCTTGTTCATAATACTTATTTTTAATGTTTTTTCTGACATTCAAACGCCGGTCGAACTGGCTGATTTTTTCTTGCTTGAGCGCTTTTAGCTGTTCTGCTTGTAAGAAATTGGTGATATTGCCGCCATTCAGCTGAAAGATCCGTGTTCGGGCGACACTTTGCGCACCCACTAAACTCCAACCTTGCGGACGTGAGCTTAAGCGCCGGGACAGATAATGACTGATATGGCCCTCAGCCGAACAGCCATGATAATCCTCTAAGCGGTTATCGCAAATCGCTGCGGCATTGTTGGTCAGATATTTAGCGGCTTGTTTCAAGCTGTGACATTGGCTGACAGTTACCGTTGGGTCACTAAAACGGACCCTAAAGTAATCCTGGATAAAATTAGTTTGTCCAGCTAAAGCCCAATGGTATAAAGTCCGGTCCAGACCAGCGATCCCTACGGAAGCTTTTTTACAATATTTACGTAAGTGAAACCGATCCAAAATGAACGTGCAGTGCGGAATAAAGTCGGCTCCGTGCTTGATCCATTGAGCACCGTCACCGCTTAAATAAACTTTTTCTGGCCGATAGTTGGTCTCTATATAATCTAGAACTTCTGTCCATAATTCTTCGTTGTCTTTGCCCGGATAGTTACCCGTAAAGTAATGCGCTTTGATCAGTGGATGGCGCGGATCAGTTACGTCATAACCTTCATGAACATAAACTAGTTTCATGAAACGATTAGTACTGTCCTGATAAGCAACATGATCTTCGTCAGCTTCAATAAATAGCGTTTGGATCGGTTTGGGGGCGGGCTTCTCAGTCACAGAAGGCTCATTGGGCAGTTGTTGACCTTCACGGTGAACAATGTTCATGACTGCTGTTTTAGAGTGGATCCCCAAATGGGGGATCATCGTGAGCGCTTCTTGGTAAGTATGTCCAGCAACATTTTCTAAGATCTGCGCTTTGACTCCCAGCGTCATCCGGCTATATTTTTGCCAGCCTAAGACTTTATCCAACAAAAAGAAATACGCCCGGGTTTCTTTATTTTGATAATATGTCCGCTTCACTGTGAGATCACCGTACAAAGTCGACTTAGTCGTTTCACGGATCGCTTTGATCGCAAATTTATCCTTGCGGATCTCAGACTCCTTAAACTGCCGGTCGGCTTCTTCTAAAAAGACCCTGATCAAGTTTAGGCATAGTTTTCTCCCTGCGGCCATTGTATTTTCGATCCAGTCATCAAAGGCAAGATCTTGGTACAGAACTTTTTCACCATTTTTTGTAAAATTCGCCCACATTTGTTCGCTCATCTGTTGTAAAATATTCATTGGGAAATAACTCTCTCTTTCATTGTTTTGTCGTAATTACAATTGTAACAGAGAGTTATTTCTCTTTTTTTTGTCTTTTTAGACTTCCACCCACAAATACTTTACGCTAACGAGCAGTCAAGGTTGCTGATCTTGACTGCTCGGTTATTATTGTTTGACTATAGCAATAAAAATTACTATCGAACTACTTCTACAAATACAGCGTTATTTACTCTTAATGTAATTCTCCCCGTCAGCTGCAGGACCAACTGACTTTCCTAAGAACAAGACCAAAACAATGATAGTGATCAAATATGGAGCAATCTGGAACCAAACTGAGTTAACTCCTGCTAGTCCTGGAATGTATGCACCAATGATCGGTAAACTTTGAGCTAAGCCGAAGAAAACTGCTGCTCCCATCGCGCCAAGCGGATTCCATTTACCAAAGATCATTGCTGCCAGAGCCATAAAACCTTGGCCAGAGATGGTACTGATCGAAAAGCTAAGTGTGATCGATTGAGCCATAACTGCTCCACCGAGGCCACCCAGAAATCCAGAGATCAAGACCCCAATATACCGATATTTGTAAACATTAATTCCTAAAGTATCTGCGGCAGCTGGGTTTTCGCCTACAGAACGCAAACGTAGACCAAAGCCTGTGCGATATAAAATATACCAACA
The DNA here is from genome assembly GCF_900116935.1 of Ligilactobacillus acidipiscis. Taxonomy (NCBI): domain Bacteria; kingdom Bacillati; phylum Bacillota; class Bacilli; order Lactobacillales; family Lactobacillaceae; genus Ligilactobacillus; species Ligilactobacillus acidipiscis. Next base: position 406,264 of record NZ_LT630287.1, on the reverse strand, counting down.
AATCACAGCTACGATAATAGCGAACCAAGCTACTAACGATGTCTGAGTAAAAAAGACTTTACCAAAAAACGGGATATTTGCCAAAAATGGAATTGTTTTTGTCCCTAAACCTTGATCTATTTCAGGCGTTTGACCTTTGCCATCATAAAATATCCGTGTCAAGAAAACGCATAATGCTGGAGCCATCATATTTAAAACCGTTCCCGAAATAATGTGATCAGCTCTAAAACTGACAGTTGCGACTGCATGCAAAGCTGAAAATAAACAGCCAAAAGCACCACCAACCAGTAAAGAGATCCATGGAGTTGCATCACCAAAAGTATGCGCAAAATTCAGCGTAAAGACACTAGAGCTAAAGGCTCCAACGATCATCATACCTTCCAACCCAACATTAACTATTCCGCTTCGCTCTGAAAAAGTACCTCCTAAAGCAGTAAAAATCAGTGGTGCTGCATAGACCAAAGTCGTAGACAAGATGGTCATCAATGTAGTGGTTAAGTTCATTATTTGCCAGCCCCCTCTTCTTTAACTGCTTCTTTTTTTTGCGGCTTATTTTTTCTTTTGTTCAATAATAATTCGATCACATATTTAATAGCGACAAAGAAAATAATCGCCGCTGTAACGATGCTAACAATTTCTGTTGGTGTATTAGAGTAAACGGAAATACTCATACCGCCGATCTGCAAAGCAGAGAAAAGCAAGGCAGAAAAAATAATTCCGATCGGACTATAGTTAACTAATAAAGCAACCGCCATCCCATCATAACCGACTTGCGGCAATGCATTTGAAACGGAGATATTCTGAAAGTTCCCCAAGCCATCCAAAGCACCACCAAGGCCCGCCAACAATCCTGAAATCAACATTGACATGATAATCGTCTTTTTAACATTCATTCCGGCATATTTAGAAGCTTCCTCGTTGATACCCACGCTGCGCAATTCAAAACCGCTCTTCATACGATTAAAATAAAACCAAATCACAAAACAAATTATAATTGCGATCAAAAAGCCCCAGTGCAAAGTAGAATTTGCCGTTAAATTTTCAAGAAAATTGCCACGCAAGCTGGCTTTAGCTGCAATATTAGGCGAGCTGTCTTCTCCCTTACCTGCCAACCAATCTTTAACAGCAAAATTGACAAAATAAAGCGAAACATAATTTAACATGATAGTCGTGATAACTTCACTTGTTCCAAAATAAGCACGTAAAACACCCGCTATCGCTGACCATAATCCGCCCAACAAAGCACCTGCTAAAATTGACACGATTATTAATAGCCATCCTGGAAGAAAAGAAAACTTTAAAGCGACAATAATTGCTCCAAACCATCCCATCAAATACTGACCAGAACCACCAATATTAAAGAACCCCGCCTTACTAGCAACGGAAAAACCTAGTGCAGTCAAGATCAGAGGGGTCATGTTTCTTAAAGTTTCTCCGACTGAATAAACACCTCCAAAAGCGCCATCAAATAAACTAGCATAATTTTGGATCGGATCATAGCCGAAAATCAGCATTATGATCGCGCCCACTATAAAGCCAGAAATAATTGCTACTAAAGGTATCACCCATGATGATTTAACTTTTAGCTTCACTTCACTGCCTCCTGTGTATTTGCTTGAACTTTTTTACCAGCCATCATTAAGCCTAATTCTTGGGCAGAAGTAGCCTTAGGATCGATCTCGCCAACAATTTCTCCTGCATGCATTACCACGATTCGATCAGACAACTTCAAAATTTCGTCTAATTCAAAACTAACCAGTAATACAGCTTTACCAGAGTTACGCTCGTTATTGATCATTTCATGAATATACTCGATCGCACCAACGTCAACGCCACGCGTAGGATTAGCAGCGATCAATAAATCTGGATCGCTCGCTATCTCGCGGGCAACAACAACTTTTTGTTGATTTCCTCCGGATAAAGAACCAACAGCAACTTGTTCATTTTGTGAACGAATATCATAGTCACTGATCAACTGTCGCCCATGTTCATTGATGTACTGATAATTTAAGACTCCCGACTTATTTGCCGGCTTCTGATAGTAATTTTTTAGGGAAAGATTTTCTGCTAAAGTTAGCGGCAAGATCAGCCCCACGGTTTGCCGGTCTTCTGGAATATAGCCAACGCCTGCTTCCGTGATTTGTCGAACTGGCTTATTTTCATAATGCTTCCCTTTAATTTCAATTGAACCGGATTTAATTTTTCGCATACCAGTAATTGCTTCGATCAACTCCGTTTGCCCGTTGCCGTCAATTCCCGCAACTCCAACGATTTCTCCAGTGTGGACCTGAATGTCTAAGTTTTTAACTCCTAGCCAACCATTTTTTTCAACATTCAACTTTTTAACATCCAAAACAAGTTTATCTTGATCGACTTGTTTTTTTTCAACAGAGTTCCGCAACTTTCGTCCAACCATCATTTCTGCCAAATGTTCTTCAGTAGCGTCTTTTACTTCAACAGTATCAATAACTCGTCCATTTCTAATAACAACACAACGATCAGCTGCTTCTTTAATTTCTTTTAATTTATGGGTAATAAAAATGATAGATTTTCCCTCATCCGCCAAAGCACGGAAGATTTTCATCAACTGGTCGATTTCCTGGGGTGTGAGAGCCGCCGTTGGTTCATCAAATATAAAAATGTTAGCTTCTCGATATAAAGCCTTCATAATCTCGACTCTTTGCTGCATTCCAACTGTAATATCAAGAACTTTAGCGTGAATATCAATATCCAATTGGTAACGTGCAGAAAGTTCCTTGATCCTTTTTTCAGCACCGGAATAATCAATTCGCCCGCCACGCTTGATAGGTTCATCACCCAGAATAATATTTTCCAGTACCGTAAAAGCAGGGATCAGCATAAAATGTTGATGCACCATTCCAATGCCATAATCCTTAGCCTCACGTGGGTTTTTCATTTTTACTTCTTTACCATTGATCAGTATCTCACCTGAAGTTGTTTCTAATAATCCTGACAACATCCCCATTAAGGTTGATTTTCCAGCCCCATTTTCACCTAATAAAGCTAATATTTCTCCCTTATGAACACTTAATGAAATGTCATCATTTGCTTTAAATTGACCAAATTTCTTGGTAATATGTCTCATTTCAACGACTTTTTCTGTCATTGTCAGCCTCCTATTTTAATGACAGAGCACAGTGAGATGAAAGAAAGCGAACATTATCTGAGCCTAGCGTTATAGCGTGCGATTTTAGTGCTATAATGTCGAACTTAGAAGATGGCATTTTCTGTCTCACGGAACTCAAGTTAAATCACAGCGCAAGGGCAAGCAGGTCAGAAGCAAGTATATCGTTTTTTAACAACACATAATACTTGTGCTGTTGCAGCTAGATAGACAAAGCCTCTTGTTAGCCTCAACGCAAAGAATGCCTTACCTTTTTATACAACTCGCTAATCTAGAAAAAAGGTGAAGGATCGGTAACCCGATTCTCCACCTCTTACGCTGACGTAAGTTGATAAAGTGTCTTAATATTAGTGTAGCGCGAAGAATATTTTCTAAACGAGAAGTTCAGTGTAATTATTCGGCTTTAACCTTGATATCTCCATTAATGATCTTATCTTTGTATTGTTGAACGGCGTCTTTAGTTGCGGAAGACATATTATCATCGATCAAATCGACACCTTTGTCTTTCAACTGGTAAGTAACAACTTTTCCGCCAGGGAACTTACTCTTCATTGCTTTGTTTGACAAATTCTTAACAGAATTTCCAACTTCCTTGACCGCTGAAGCTAAAGTAACATTGCCGCCTTTGTACTTACCATCGGCCTTTTGATCTTGATCAACACCGATGACCCAAACCTTTTGACCATTCTTAGACTTATCTTTAGCCGCCGTAAATACTCCGGAACCGGAACCGCCAGCTGCGTGGAAGATAACATCTTCACCGTTATTGTACATTGCACTTGCTAACGAATTACCAACATCAGCTTTAGTAAATGAGCCAACATATTTCACATCAACTTTGATCTTAGGGTCAACTGCGTGTACCCCTTGAATATATCCCTTTTCAAATGTTGTAATAACATCACTCTTAATACCACCAACAAAACCAACTTTATTGGTCTTTGTTGTCTTAGCAGCGGCTACACCAGCTAAGAATGAAGACTGTTCAGTCTTAAATGTCACAGAAGCAACATTCTTACGTCCCTTAACTACATCGTCAATAATTGCAAAGTTTGTATCTGGATTTTGCTTAGAAGTTTTTTCAATAACGGGTGCTAACTTATAACCAATGCCAAAAATCGTTTGATACTTAGCTTTAACCAGTTTATTCACATTAGGCGTGAAATCAGAATCTGAATTAGATTGAGCGTAATTATAACCATTAACACCCTTCTTAAAGTCATGCTGATCTCCCCATGCTTTCATACCTTCCCATGCAGATTGGTTGAATGACTTGTCATCAATACCACCACCGTCAGTTACTAATGCAACTGTATGTTTTGTACCTTTAGAAGAATCCGAGTTTTTGTTTCCACAGCCAACTAAAATTGTTCCCAACATCAACGTTGCAGCTAAAAGCGCGGTCGCTTTTTTATTCATTATGTGCACCCCTCAAAAATGTTTTATTGCTCTTTCCTAAAACAAGTATACCTTTTTAAATTTTAAAAGCAATATATTTTTGTAAAAATAGCAAATAAAGTTCGCTTTTTATTGCAATAAATACTTCTAAATTTTGAAATATATCTATATAGAGATAAAAGGCGAATATTTTTCAACCACTCACCGTGGTGGTCTAACCAAAATTATCTATTATAAATACCAGTATATTTAATGATACGTTCCAATTTAGGAACCGACCGCTTATTAACTAATTTTAAAACACACATTAAAACTAGGGTCAAAAAAAGCCATCACCTTTTTTAAGATAATGGCTTTAATTCATTTCTATTGTTTACTTTCAACCTGCTTGTTTAGTAATAAAATATTGCAGATCGAAAGTATGACGGCTAAAACAAACATTATTAAAGCTGTCCACATCGGACCAGTATACACGCTTGAAGAATAAAGCATATATTGCAAATAAGAGAGCTGTGAGAGCCACCCTTGCAGTTTAGTAAACATCCAAATTGCTATATAGATCAGGACTATATAGATTATTGCTTTATACAGTGTTTGATGATTTGACGGTAACGCACGAGAAATTGCCGTTGTTAATAAGTGGATCAAACTGATCATGGCCCACCAAAACAAGATCCCTGCCAATGAAGCTAAGACCAGTGCTAGTAAAAAAAGCCATAGGCGAGATTCAACACCAGCGAAACTAGTACTTAACATCGCGCTTATCTGTTTCATATTGAACAAATAATAAATTAAAACAAAAATCAACTGCACTAATGATACTAGAATAAAAGCAATCAGCGAACTGAAAGTATTACTTAGATACAGTTTAGTGTCACTGATCGGTATCAGACGATACCTATTCGAAGTGTATACTTTCTCACTAGTCCAGGTCAGAAAGATAAATGCCAGCAGTGTTGCTAAGCCAGACCACCCCATTGAATGCTGTAATAATAAGGAACTCCATTGTTTGGTAAACAAATTCCCACTAAAAACATCAGGAAGCAATGAAACTACCACAGCTATTAAGTAAAAAGATATGATCCAACCAACAGTCTTTATCTTGTCGGTAAGCAAAACTCTACTCATTCTTCTGAGACTCGTCATTAGTTGTTACCTCCTCGTCGTATAATCCTTCATAATAATCTTCTATGCTGACTCCTTGCTCCCTGATTTTTTCAGTCTTCTCATGAGCGATCAAGTGGTCATCCTTGATGATCGCTACTTCATCCAATAAACCAGAAATCTCAGAAATATAATGATCACTGATCATCATCACGGCATCAGGGGCTTTCCATTGAATCAAGCTATTAACTATTTTCTTACGTGTCATACTGTCTATACCTTCAAATGGTTCATCTAATAGATAAACAGACGCACGCCGAGCCAAAGTTAAACTAATAACTAACTTTTCTTTCATCCCTTTGGATAACTCACCAAGTTTTTGCTGATCACTGCCAAAATCCAAAAAATCGCTGAGTTCACGATATTCATTAGTACTAAAATCAGGATAGACTTGGGAATAGAAGTCAACAATATCTGTGATCTTGCTTCCCTTAGAAAAACCATCCAAAGAATCTGTATAACTAACCAGTGCTTTACGCTCAACTATACCAGTCTCGTCTTTAATTTTAATAACGCCTCTTGCACCCTTAGCAACTCCAGCAATGCTACGCATCAAAGTAGTTTTACCAGCACCGTTTTCACCAAGTAAGCCGATAGTTCTTCCCTTTTCTACTTCTAAATTGATATTTGCCAGGATTACCCGCTGATTTCGCTTATAAGAGACATTTTTCAGTTCGATCGTGTTTTCCATCTTCACTTCTCCTTTTTTCCAGAAAATCATCTAAACACCCTTTGATCTCGACATCGCTGATATTCAAAGCATGCAATTGTTTATACATTGCTAATAGACTTTTGTTGATCAGATTCTGCCGCAGATCTTCAATAATAGTTGGATCAGACGTAACAAAGTTGCCAAGTCCCCGACGAGATTCAAGAATATTTTTGATGATCATCTCTCTTAAAGCTCTCTGTACAGTATTAGTATTGACCGAAAATTGGAGTGCTAACTGACGGACAGAGGGGACCTGTTGGCCTGAGTGAAAACGTCCGCTAATGATTTCTCCAGCAATATACTGTTCTATTTGACGATATATAGGTACATCATCAGTAAATTTCACCAGACACTCCTCCTTTTTTAAACAGAGTGCAGTGAGACAAAAGAAAGCAAACACTCTATCGGAATCTGGTGTTAGAGCACGTTCCTTGTGCTGTATTGTCAGACTGAGATAGGTGGAACTTTCTGTCTCACGAAACTCGACTAAATCACAGAGTGCAGTGAGACGAAAGAAAGCGAGCACTATCGGGGTCTGGCGTTAGAGCACGGTTCTTGTGCTGTAATGTCAGACCGGGATAGGCGGAACTTTCTGTCTCACGAAACTCGACTTTTAAAAGAATGTAATAAACAATTCAGTGTATCACTACACTAATACACGACTATATAAATGTCAACTAATGTAGGACACAAATCAGACAGTAGGCAATATTTTTGCATTTTTCTTATAAATAAAGCATAATTTTAATGAATCAATCGTGCACAACCATTTCTGGTTTTGAGTCAGGATATGTTACAGTAAGGAGTGTTGGTACATGGAAAACAAAGAGGATTTAAAAGCAAAATTAACTAAAGAACAATATGATGTGACACAAAATGCGGCAACAGAAATGCCTTTTTCTGGTAAATATGATGATTTTTATGAAGAAGGCATTTATGTTGATGTTGTTAGCGGCGAACCGTTATTTTCTTCTCAAGACAAATACGATGCAGGCTGCGGTTGGCCTTCATTTACCAAAACTCTGGAAAAAAGAAATGTTTCTGAAAAGAATGATTTTTCTCATTTCATGCATCGGACAGAAGTTCGCAGCAAGAAAGCTAATTCTCATTTAGGTCACGTCTTTCCAGATGGCCCAAGTGAAACTGGCGGTTTACGTTACTGCATCAATTCTGCTGCACTGAAATTCATTCCAGTTGAAAAATTAGCTGAATCTGGTTATGGCGAATATAAAAAGTTGTTCACTACAAACAAATAAAAATAAAAAGCGGCGTGTATCTTAAAAGTCCTAATGCATAATGACTTTAATTGATACACGTCGCTTTTTTAGATTTTATCTAGTTATTATTTCAGGTAAAAATCAATTTTAAATTCAATCACCCACGCAAAAACACGCAACTAGGGACTGTCTGAAAACTAAAAATTCAGGTATAATCTGAGGAAAAACGAATCGAGGCATTCCGATGATAACACCTAAACGATACGAACTGGAAGATGCTCAGTGGGACCGAATCAAAGGATACTTCCCGCCATACCGGACTGGCCGTCCATCAAGCCTAGACAACCGTACCGCCCTCAACGCTATCCTCTGGCTCATGCGCAGCGGGGCTCCTTGGCGTGATCTACCTGAACGCTATGGCTCTTGGAAAACGGTGTATAGTCGCTTCCGAGCCTGGGTAAGTTCAGGCTTGTTCGAACAGGTTTTTCTCGAATTGATTGACGATCCCGACATGGAAAACTTGAGCTTAGATTCAACGATCGTTCGAGCGCATCAAAAGGCCACTGGGGCAAAAAAAAGCCGAATGTATGGTCGAAAATCAAGCTATTGGACTAAGTCGAGGTGGCCGAACGACCAAGATTCACGCACTCGTTGACGGATTAGGGAATCCCTTGGGTTTTCGCCTAACAGGTGGTCAAGTACATGATAGCCAAGTTGCCAGTGAGTTGCTGGAAGGCTTCGATATTTCTCAATCAAATATTATCGCGGATAAAGCCTATGGCACCGCGAAACTTCGCCAGTATATTGAAGATAAAGCAGGCGTCTATACCATTCCGCCAAAGGAAAATACCAAAGACAAGTGGACCTGTGATTACCACGTTTATTGTGAGCGCCATTTGATTGAGAACTTCTTCAATCAGTTGAAGAACTTTCGTAGGATTGCAACGCGTTATGATAAGCTCGCTCATGTTTATCTGGCTACGGTCTACATTGCCTCAATTTGCATCTTACTTAAGTAGTTTTCAGACGGACCCTAGTCAAAAATAGTTCTGCGACGATCAACAGCTAATCCAGCCAAAGTCAAAATAACTACTACGATCAGTAATAAAATCAATGGCAAATTCCAAGAACCGGTTAATTGTTGCAAATAACCTACACCTACTGGGCCGAACGCTGCCAAAATATAGCCTACAGCTTGTGCCATTCCAGAGATTTCGGCCGTTTGTTCTGAAGTATCTGTTTTGATATTAAATAGCGCCATCGCTAAACTGAAGGCCATATTGGACGCTAACCCCAAAACGACCACGACGACAATTGTTAGACTGACACTAGCAGTAGGGATCATTAACAACCCGAGGCCCGCTAAAAAGCCCACTGCCATACTTAAAATAATGCCGCGTGTTCTTTTAAAACGATAAGCCAAGATCGGTACAAAATAGCTAGTGACAAGGAAGCTAACTGCATTAACCCAAACAACTGACTTGCTTGTCCTCGTGACATACCATGTGACACCAAAATCGTTGGGACCCAGGTCAAGGTCGTATAAAACAGCAAGGATTGCAAGCCCATAAAAGCTGAGAGATACCAAGCTCCGCGTGCCTTCCACACAGAATTTCCTGTTCTTTTACCTGTTTTTGACTTATGAATGTTTCTTAAAGCCGGCAGCCAAAAAATCATCCCCAAAACAGCCAAAATCGACACACTTTGCATCGCCTTTTGCCAGCCGACATGGTCAGCCAAGGCTACACTTTGCCCCGAAGCCAGGACGCTAAATAATGTCATAGAAAAAGTATAAACACTAGTCATGACTCCAACACGTTGCGGGTACTTTTGGGCGATCGTGACGGGCATCAAAACATTTAGCACTGCAATGGATAGACCGATCAGTAGCGTTCCTATCAATAAGAAAGTCGTTGAAAATACCCGAAAATAATTTCCGAGTGCTAAAACCAAAACTGCAAAAAACATGATCAACTCATTTCCAAACCTTTTCCCTAATTGGGGGACAAACGGAGAAAATAATGCAAAACATAATAATGGGATAGTAGTAATACTCCCCAACAATCCCGCCGACACGCCTAAGGTTTGCTGGATATTACTTAAAAGAGGCGACACCATCCCGATCGGCGTCCGCATACACCCCGCAAACAAAATAATACCTATGATCAATAACTTTCCTTGTTTCTTCAAAAAACTCTTTTCCTTCCCTTATTTAACCAATAGTCTTGTAACACTAACATATGTATGAAAAATAATGACATACTTGTCTAGCTTACACTAAAATCTTAATTTTATTTCGCCCATTTTTCAGCCGTCAACAGCGGCATTTTTTCTGTCAAAAAATTCTGGGCAAATTCTCGCTGATATATCCACCGATTGATTTGATTCTTTGCCAGTATCAATGGCATCCGATCATGAACCTCGACCATTGACTCATTTGGCTTTGTAGTCAGTAAAATACTCCTTTTTTCACCAGCAAACATTCCGTAAAACCCAGCAATGTATAATGGTTGGGGCTCTTCTTGATAATTAAACCAAATCTTATCTTTTTGTTTTGTCCATTCAAAAAAGCCGGTAGTCGGATACACACACCGATTTACTGTAAAATGTTGGGCAAACATTGACTTAGTTTGAACAGTTTCTGCACGAGCATTGATCAAAAGTCGCTTTGAATCGAATCCAGGAAAACCCCACTTCATTGAAACTACTTGGACTTGTTTTTGTCCTGCTACTATCAGAGCTGTTTGATCACTAGGAAAAATTTCCCCAATTTTAGGCGAATAACCAGCCTTTTGTGCTAAGCGATATATCCGATCGATCTCTGGGCTGGTTTCCGGTTGAAACATAAAACGGCCACACATTTTATTACCTCCACGTTCACAGGTACTGATCAAGAAAGATGCTTGACTTCTCTGAGATCGATCTTCTTGTCTTGTAAGATCCTTCTGACACTTATTGGAATACCGTCATCAGTAATGACCATCTTAGTTTGCGTAAAATCGGCCAACTTTATCAAACTGGCTTTACCAAACTTGCTTGAATCACTCAATATGATCAGCTTATTGGCATTTTGGGCCATCGCCTCTACGATATCAGCACGCATTATATCACGTCCAAAAAAACCTTGTTGCGGGTCAAATCCGTCCATACCGATAAAAAGTTTATCAACGTGAAAATTTGCTAAGACATTCTTCGCGATCGGTCCGACCACAACTTCAGATTCTGCTTGATATTTACCGCCTAAAACAAAAATGGTGATATTAGGATGATCTGAAACAAAATCGGCAATAAAATAAGAATTTGTGATCACTGTGACATGTTTTTGCTGCTTACCTAACTCTTGGACCAGCAATGCACAGGTCGAGCCGGATTCTACCATGATAGTTTCCTGATCACTCACTAAATTTGCGGCAACTTGTGCAATTTGTTGTTTAACATCATAATTTTGAGCCATTCGATAATTCAATTTAGTGGGATCGTTAATAATAGCATAACCATGTTTTCTGACAAGTAATCCCTTTTTCTCTAAGTCCGAAAGATCCTTGCGTATCGTCACCTTTGAAACATTTAACATTTCACTCAATTCATTGACTGCGATTTTTTGTTTCTGATTAACGATCTCTAATAGTTTGTCACTTCTTTTTATTGTCATGTCCAAACCCCCAATATTATTAGTTTAACATACAATATATGTGTCTAAAAATGCTGCTGGAATAACCACCAGTGATCACACGCTAAAAATCGAGCAGTTTCGATCTATTTTAGCGGTTGAACAGTTCATTTGCCAAGCAAGCTGACTTGTTCCATACTATGATCTATGAAGGTCTTATTCTAGCGTGTTTCGGTTATTTCAAAATGAATGATAAAAGTGTATAATCAAAGCGAATTAGTAAGGGAGGTTTTTTCTTGTTTACTTTTGCCAACCGTCACTTCTCGTTGTCTAGTACATTGACAATTGGTTTCGTGGCGGTCATTTTATTCGGAGCTCTACTGTTAACATTGCCGATCGCGACAGTGCATGGTATTGAATCATCCTTTACAATTGCCCTCTTTACATCCACGAGTGCAACCTGTGTAACCGGCTTAACTCTAGTCGAAACTAGTACATATTGGTCCTTTTTTGGTCAGTTCGTGATTATGATGCTTAGTGAAATTGGTGGTTTGGGTTTCATGACCTTCATGGTTTTAATGTTTACTTCTGCCAGAAGAAAATTGCGTTTGTCAACGCAATTGTTGGCACAAGAATCGTTAAACCTCCAACATTTATCTCAAGTTAAATTAGTTAAAATGATAGTTGGCCTCTCTTTAGGGATCCAAACCGTTGGTGCGATACTATTGTTTTTTGACTTTTACCCAAAATTCGGTCTATTTAAAGGGATCTGGTACAGTATTTTTCACTCGGTATCTGCTTTTTGTAATGCCGGTTTCTCTTTATTTGGCAACAGTATTGCGACATTTAAAGATAACACTTATATTTTAACTGTCCTTGGTATATTGATCATGTGCGGCTCGGTTGGCTTTCTAGTCTGGCGGGATGTTTTAACATATCACAAACGACATCACCTTTCACTGCACACAAAATTATCGCTTAGGACTGGTTTCGTAATTTTCATTGGCAGTATCTTCTTGTATGCTTTGACAGAAAACGGTTTTAATAATATTTCACACAATACCTCGACTTTCCATAATATAATTAATATTATCTTTATGGCTATCACGCCACGGACGGCTGGACTAGTAACTTTTGATTACACTCACCTCTCAATGGCGGGGACTTTTTTGACCATGATCTTAATGTTCATTGGTGGAACTCCTGGTTCAACCGCTGGCGGTGTCAAAAGTACTACGATCGGTTTATTAGCAGTTCAGACATGGGCTACCTTGCGGGGGCACCATGACGTAAACTTCAGTAATCGTCGTTTTCCAAGAGAAAATATCTATCGTGCTTTGACCTTAATAGTTGTTGCATTTTTGATTGTTTCAGTTGCTACTTTTGTTTTATGTATGACTCAGCCGCTAGCTGAAAAAATGGGCCTTGAATATATTATCTTTGAAGTTTTGGCAGCATTTGGCACAACTGGGATCAGTTTAGGTCTCACTGTTCATCTAACTCTATTTGGCAAAATTGTGATCATGCTGATGATGTTTATCGGCAGAGTCGGCATTTTCAACGTTATGTATACTGTATTAAATGCCAAGAACGGTCAAAGTGATATTCGCTACCCGGAGGAGAGTGTTCTCATTGGATAAATTTAAAAATAAAAACCAGGTCACACGAGCTGACGAAAACTATGCGATCATTGGTCTGGGAAAATTTGGCGGTGCTTTGTGCAAGCAGCTAGCCGCCGAAAATCAAGAAATTTTAGCGATAGATACCAAAGAAAAACTAGTCAATCGCTACATGAATATTGCTAACAAGGCTGTCATTGCCGATGCACAAGATGAAGAAGCACTAAGAAAACTAAATATTGAAGCCTTTGACCATGTCTTTATTACGATCGGTTCCGATATTCAGGCAAGTGTCTTATCTGCACTGAACTGCAAAGATTTAGGCGTGAAAGATCTGATATGTAAAGCCCAAGATCGGAGTCATGCCAGGATCTTAGAGCGGATCGGGGCCGATCAGATCGTGCAACCAGAATCTGATATGGCTAAAAGGATCGTAATGCATCATCGTCAACCTCATATTATCGACTATCTAGATCTCAGTGAAGATGTGACTTTAGCTGAAGTCGAAGTTAATAATAAGGAATACACTGAACGGACACTAGGTGAGTTATCATTAAGAAATAATTTTGATGTAAACGTGATTGCCATCATCCAAAAAGATCATGTTGATGTTTATCCTGATGCTAGGAGCATTATTCATCACAAGGATATGCTGGCAGTTATCGGCTCAGTAGATGCTGTTAACAACTTTGATCAAGAATTTAACGAAAGCTAAAAAAAGAGTCGTGCTTGAAGTCTAACTCCCAATCAAGGAAGTTACATTTCAAGTTTACGACTCTTTTTAATACCCATTTTTATTTAGCTTGTTTGATTGCTGTCGCGATCGGGGTCTCACCACTTATCAATGGGATCACTTTTCCGATAGAAGAATCATCGTGCAAACTAGCAGCAACTGCGGCCGCGACGTCTGCCCGGCTGATCGAACCGCCCTTTTCTAAATCATCAGTGGCGACTTTACCAGTTTCATCATCAAACGTTAATGCCCCTGGTTCCAAAATTGTATAATTCAAAGTCGTCCGATGACGTAGCCACTCATCTGCGTAAAACTTAGCAGCATAATAAGGCTTAATAGTGACCCACTTGATTCGGTCTTCTGCAAAAATCGCACTGATCATAATAAACCTTTTTACCCCCGCGATTTTTGCGGCCTGCATACTTTTAACAGCCCCATCAAGATCAACCAGCATGGTCATATCATCACCAGTTTTACCGCCGGATCCAGCAGAAAACACAATAGCATCGTAGCCGCGTAGCTGTTTTGCCATCTCTTCTGGCTGTTTCAATAAATCAAAAACTTCGGCTTTTACGTTTTGCTCACGGAAACTATTAACTTGTTCTTGCCTATGTGCACCCGCAGTGACCTGGTCACCTTCATTTGTTAGATGCTCGACTATCAAACGGCCGACATTTCCACCTGCACCGATTACAAAAACTTTCATTAAATGACCTTCCTTTCAAAAAATGTTGACATTAATGTTCACTGATCATTCTAGTATTTTATTGAAGAGAACGCCAAGAATAGCGCCTACTGCTCCTCTTCATCTGATGATATATCATGCAAGCTTGTATGTTCTGTAACGTAAAGATCCGGATGGCTGCGCTTAAACCAGTCAAAGTATGTCGAAACCACTACTTTGATCACAGCATAACCTGGAACACCAAAAATAACCCCAACCAAACCAAAAATTTTACCAGAAACAAGTAATACAAACAAAACTGTTAAAGGATGGAACTTCATACTATTACCTAAAATCAACGGTGAAATTAACCGTCCCTCTAGGGTTTGTTCGATCACAAAAACGATCAATACCTTGACTAACATAAATGGCGATGTAAACAAACCTACGGCGATGGCGGGCACCATGGCCAAAAATGAACCCAGATATGGGATCAGATTCAACAGTCCGGCAATTATCCCTAGTAATAATGCAAATCTCAAGCCGATGATCATGTAGCCGATCCAAAACAAAACAGCCACGAAAAATGCCACACCTAATTGGCCACGGATATAATTACTTAACTGGCTATTCATATTTTTAAAAATATCTTTCACGCTCAAGCGATAACGGTTTGGTAAAAAACCCACTAAATAATCGGGCAGGTCATGACCATCTTTTAATAAATAAAATAAAATCAGTGGGGCGGTCACAATAGAAATAATTACTGAAGTAACGCGTGATAAAATACTGCCGATCGAATTCAGCGACTTAGGCAAAAAGTTAACTGCCTTACTAGGTTTAAAAATTTCTCCCAAGTCTGTATTAACCGTACTCAATTTATTTTGCAGATCTTTTAAACCATCTGCCGAAAAAAGACCAACAACAAAATTTTCCAATTTAGACCAGTAATCTGGCCAATTGGCCAACAAATCTTGTGTTTGACTTTGAACAACTGGGATTAATGATCCTATCCCCCAAGCAATGAATAATGCCAAGACAATAAAAACTATCGTCACTATCAAAGAACGTTTGATATGATATTTTTTTTCAGCCCAATCCACTAAGGGGTTTAGTATATAATAGAAAACTCCGGCAATAATAACTGGTAATGCTATGGTATTTAAAACGATAGTCAGCGGGCTAAAAATCCACCGCATTTTACTCAAGACCAGTATAATCAAAGATATTAACAAAATAACCAACATCGCAATGGCAAAACGACTATTGATCACCCAATTAAAAAACCAAGAAGCAGACCATTTCCCAGCTTCGCTTTTCTTGGATGTTTTTCTTTCTTTCCCGTCCATTGTTTTCCCTCTTTTCGCATTTTATTTATCATTTTTTATGAAATATTATTAACACCGATAAGCACTATCTGTTAAAAAAATAAGTTCCCAGTAACCGGCTGGGAACTTCTGTGTGCATTACTAAACATCAAATTTGACGCGAATAAATTTATACCGGTTAATTCATTTCCAGTACATCTTCATTATACATTGCAAACCTGAAAATGTCGAAACTAAAACATTCAAATTTGCTAAAATAGCTGGACTACTGTCCACACCCCAACTAAGATTCAGCAATGATACGTTCCATTGTATTATTCACTGCTGAAGCATACATTCCACCGAATTTTTCTAAATGGATCATCAGCAAATATAAACTATAGAAGTTCAAACGTTTCTCATACCCTGCAGCCATCGGATAAGCTTCTTGATAGGCCGAATAAAATTCTTGGTCATACGCGCCAAACACTAAACTACAACCAATATCAAACTCACGGTCTCCATAAAAAGCAGAGGGATCGATCAAAGCTGGTTGGCCATCCTCTAAAAACATATGGTTGCCACCCCAGAAATCACCGTGCAATAAGCTTGGTTTACTTTTATGTTGGGCCAAAGAATCCACAATAATGGAACGAACCTGCTCATACTTTTTAAGAGCTGAGTTAGTCCACAAATGTTTGTCGACTAAAGCATCTCTTAGTTGATCCATCCTTTGTTCAACAAAAAGTTCACTCCAAGTGTCAGTCCACTTATTTTCAAAAGTCATACTTGCTCCCTGATAAGCTTCAGAAAAACCATATTTCTGATTAGGACTATAGTATCGATGCATTTTAGCAACTAAGCGACCTAACTGAGCTTGACTGCCGCGATGTCCTTGCATGAGATAATTAAGCAATAAGTAGGCATCACCGTCGATCTGCCCATTAGCTATCACTCGCGGTGCTTTGACATCGGCAGCTGATAGCGCCTTTAAACCCGCTATTTCTCCAGCATAAAAGTCGGCTGCGCGTCCCTTTTGTACTAACAAAAAATACGGACCTTTTGCTGTATCAACCCGATAAGCCAAATTTACATCTCCACCAGCAATTGGCTGTATCTGGCTGATCTCACTTAAAGGTAATTGAGCGATCCATGTTTGATCCATCAAAATACACCACCATTTCTAAAATCTTTTTCAATATAACTAATATCGTCTAATTTTGTCAAAAATAATAGCACCATCCATGACTAGAATAGTGCCATTACTACCGATATTCAAATTTAATGATTTTGACAAGCAATAGCGTTCTAAACTGGAACAGCGATCGGACCTTTTTCCTTAGTTTTTTTCTTCTTCTTTTGCTCATTAAGTTTTTTCTTGGCTTCATTATAGATATCTTTTGGTGAAGGAACCTTAAACTCCAAAATAATCATAATAAAATCATCTTCCCTTTATAGTTCGGCAAACAGCTTTGAAAGACTCAAATATAGAACCACAATTTACTAATTTACTGGAACAACTACACCTCTTCTTAACTGTAAAATAGCATTTGTGACCGCTTTTTTCAAGGGATTATAACAAACACCCCCTCATCTTAAGAAAATCCATAAATTACGTTTTGAAATATACAAAAAATATGATTTTCCCTGAGTAGGGATTTTGTCTTACAATATCAACTATAGGCACTTATAGTCTTATTTGAACTAAAAACATCTATTTTATCTTTAAGGAGTTCTTACATACTATGTTTCATAAAAATGGCTCACTGACAGTCAGTGGAGATATTTTTTTCTTAATTGTTTCGATTATCATTAATTCTTTTGGTAATGCCTTAACTGTCTCGCTAAATTTAGGCAGCGCATTGTGGACTGCCTCTTCGGTCAACTTGTCTCATTTCTTTAATTATAGTTTAACAGGAGTTTTATTTTGGGAAGGTGTCGCTGTTGTTTTGTCTAATGCTTTGATCATTCGCAAATTTGATTTTCGACGGATTTTTGGTAATTTTGTTTTCATGCTTCCCTTTAGCTATTTAGTTGGGATGCTGACAAGTCTACTCTCAAAGACTAGTTTAAATTCTTTACCGTTACCTCTCAAAATCATTTTAGATCTATGTGGTATTTTATGTATCGCTGCCGGCATTTCAATTTATCAGCGGGTTAATCTGATTTTGCATCCAAATGACGATTTTATGCAGATCATTCGTTTCAAATTTTTCCATGGTAATGCTGCTATTGCTCAGACGACGTCTTTTTTGATCCCGATCACACTGATCATCTTATGTGCATTCGGTAACCAAAATGTTTGGGCAATCAATATTGGTACTGTCTTTTCGTTTTTATTCCAGGGTTATTTTGTTGGTTTAAGTGATAAAATCATTTTTCCCAAATTAAATCACCAAAACCTCGACTTCGATCACTAAGCCGATCCCCCCTTGCAAATCGCATGCTTTTAATAGCTAAGTATCTTATAATGACCTTAGTTTGTTATAAACATCAAAAGGGGTTGATCGCGTGGCAAAAGGGTTTTATTGTCTATTTGACGAAAATGAGCAATTACTTATCGACATAGTCCAATACTTTTTTCAAAATAATATCACTAATCCTGAATTATTCATACTTTTCCCTTAAGGACTACTTTTTGTTGTTGTCATGCTAGTTCGCATCTTTTTCGTTTTTCACCTGTTGGGTGTACAAAAAGAGCACATCCTGTGCTATTGTAAAGTCGATGAAAACCACAAAGAACAGGAGTGCTCCTTATGTCAACTTTACATCATGAAAAACTTTTATTCAATGACCAGATCAACATTTCTAATGACGGTGGTGAGTTAGCGAACGATGCCGGAACTTTATTAATTGCTGAATTTCTGCACCAAATTCACTTTGACCAGCTCTTAGAAGATA
The DNA here is from genome assembly GCF_900116935.1 of Ligilactobacillus acidipiscis. Lineage (NCBI taxonomy): Bacteria > Bacillati > Bacillota > Bacilli > Lactobacillales > Lactobacillaceae > Ligilactobacillus > Ligilactobacillus acidipiscis. The sequence continues at coordinate 387,794 of NZ_LT630287.1, read as the reverse complement.
ACTTGCATTTTAAAGATGACCGTAAATATTGTACCTTTCCCTTGAACAATTTATTTAAGCAGTTGCTGTTGCAATTGCTGGCAGGATACTGCCAAGATCAGTCGGCTAATACCTTGTCACACGCCGTTGATTTTAAGCTGGTCTTGTCTCAAGCGGTCGCTTCCCAGCCGACACTTTCACGCTTTATCAATCACATTTCAGCGTCTGGGCTCTTTTCAGTCAAATCATTGCTCGGCTCGGTAGCTCACTTTGTTCTTGGGCAGCTAAATCAACATCAGCTGATCCTTGATCTAGATTCGACACATGCCGATACGTTTGGTGACCAAGAAAAGAGTGCTTATAACGGTCACTACCAGACCAACGGTTATCATCCTTTACTAGCCTTTGATGCTTTATCGGGCTGCTTGTTGAATGCTCAATTACGCCCCGGCAATCGCTATACTTCCCAAGGTGCGACTAAATTTTTATTACGGAGCTTACGGGCCTATGACGGATCTTCCCTGGATGTCTTAGTGCGAGGAGATTCTGGTTTCGCAGCTCCAGGGATCTACCATGCGTGTGATAAAAAGCAGGCTAAGTTCGTGATTCGTTTAAAAGCGAACTACCAGCTCCAAAGTCGGGCTGAAAACCTGATCCAAGTGGGTGACCAGGACTTCACCGAAGCTGAAGTCCAATGGCATGTCCTGCGAGACTATTGTCCTCAAAGTTGGTCACGACCTTATCGTGTGATTATTAAATCAACGCGGCCGGCGGGCAACTTTCTGTTTGACCATGAGTTTATCGTGACCAACTTGGAAGAATTAAGCGGTCCACAAGTCTTTGCCCTCTATCACCAACGCGGTTCCATGGAAGACTTGATCAAAGAAGTTAAACGTGGCTTTCACTTTGATAAAACGGACAGTTCTAGTTTTGAGGCCAATGAGTTCCGGATGCTGGTAGCTGGGGTCGCTTATAATATACTGCAAGCCATGAAGAACTTAGTTTTACCAACAAAGCTTAAACACGCTCAGGTCGGGACGATCCGTTTTAAATTACTCCATGTGGCAGCTAAGGTCACGCACCATGCGCGTCAAATCTGGGTCCATTTATCTCAGACCAATGTGTTCGATAAATTATTTTGGCAGACACTGTTCAAGATTCAAAATCTAAAAATATATCCGCTGTGAACTCACAAAATAAAAAATGTTTTTCTTAGGGAAAGGGTGAAGTCTGTCCTTTTTTAAACAGTCCGACAACAAAACTAACAAAAAGCTGCTTTTTTTACACACTAAAGTAACTTTGCACAAAGTTTTAACTGCAACGAAAAGTATGAATAATTCAGGCTAATATCTCATTACTTAAATTAAAAAAAGAATTGACCATCAGTGCTTATCAAGCAAACATCGCCTGCAAACAACTGTCAACGATCAGTGACAATAATGAACAGTTTTCCTTTAGTTTTGAAAAAAGTCGCGGGTTAACTTTAAATAATGTCACAACTCAAACGGTCGTACTATTAACCATGTTGCTTGCCAAAAATTCGCTAAATATCAAGATCTTCTTAAACGATGCTTTAGGAATGGGCGGTTCACGTAAAAGTTTTTTAAAAAAAGCCGGTATCAGCCAATCAACTTATTACCGCAGCAAGAAAAAAATGTTCTATGATCTTCAGCAAGAATTTCCCGATCAAAAAATGAATAACGAGATCGAATACCGTGCATTATTGCAGCATATCACATTTTTCTTTTTTGGCAATGAACAGTTTCCCTTAAAGGAATCCAGCAAACAAGTCCATGATATGTTAAATTTTCTGATCCTTAATTGGCAGCTTAAACCCACTTATGCCGAAAAAAGGCAACTTTCTTATTTCCTAGTTATTCAGCTTTTAAGGATCAAAAATAAACAAATGATTTTGGGTAGCGAAGATGATTTACTGACAAGACCATCCAACAGTTATTTTGCACGCACGAAAGACTATCTGAGCAAAAATTTGGGATTAACTGAAGAGCAAGCTTATCATGAGGCGTTATTTTTTAACGCTTATATCATGACTTATAATGCTTCGCCTTTAACAAAGCAACCCCTGTTCAAGCGTAAAAATGAATAAATAAAGTAACAAATCAACAGCTAAAGAACATCGAAACAAATCTGACCGTTCCAGAATGTCGCCACAAGTTCCCTATCTTTACTGAAAAATTGACCAGTTTAAATACACAAACTCTGTCTCCTTTTTTCTTTATCAATACCTGCCTCGAGCAAGAAGCTATTGCTCGATGTATGAATTCATATCCAGTGATCTGTAGTTTAGCTAAGAACTTCATTCGTATCCGCCAAAAAGTCGGTTCCCCATCTTTGTCATTGCAATCATTGCAACAACTTTTTTATCAGTATACAGTACTAATTTTTAGTGAACTTCCTGAAAGTGTCTTGGACGATCAGATCCATATAGTTGCCGATTTTTCAGTTGGAAGTATTTATAACCGCTTTATTCAAAAAAGATTAGTCAAACTTACAGGATCCAATATCGTCATTGATTCAAAAATCACCAAGAAAACAGACCTTTTTATTTCAGACAAATTCTATTCAGGGGTCAAAACCAAACAAATCACCTGGAATTGTCCGCCAACAGCACAAGACTGGCACTTATTAAAATCTTTGCTCGTTTCTTTTCATTCAAAAATAAATAACTTTAACTAAAAATAAGGGGAGTCGCATGAAATTACCATACGCTCCTCTTACTTTCCCCTAAAAAAGGCCTTATAAATTTGGACAATGTTCCCAAATCACATTTATGTACGGAACCACTGTTTATCTAAGGCCTCAACTAACTGACCCTAAGGTCTTACTCCAAAACTTCTTAATATGTAATTATACAAATTTACAAATTTAAACTTTTTGCAACACTGTTATTATACAGAAAGAAAGTGCACAATTTATTTGTGTTAGAATTTTTATTCTTAAAATTTTGGACAATATTAAAAAAAAGCGATAATTTCATTATGTTAACGCTGATATAAAAAAAGTCTTATTAAAAATAAGGTCTCAAAATAAGTTTTTAATTTTTTACTTGGCCCAGTCTTCAACAGCCTCAACACTATAATTCTTGCTGCCGCTCAATAACTGTGATACGCAACATCTTTTTTCAGTTTCGGCAACTAACTTCTTTGCTCTGTCAAAATCGACTTGCGGCACACAGATCTGTGCATGAACTAAAAATTCATAATGAGCTCTTTCACCTATATATGCAATTTTAGCTCTTGCTTTGGCATGATGTTCCAATTGATGTTCTTTTTCAACTGCTTGCATTGTGGCCACTAAACAGGTACATAATGACATCCCCAATAATTGTTCCGGATTTGTTCCAGGGTGGTCATTTAACGGACTGCTAGTTTGTAAATTTAGACCATCTGGAACATATGCATGTCCCTCTAACCCTTCTTCATTATACGTTTCAGTCGTATATAAAGCTGTTTGCCAACGCGGATCATTTTTCATAATAGCTCCTTATTTCTTTTGTAAACACTGTGAACACTTAATACTAGTATTATAGCAAAAAGAACAGCTTTAATTAACTCTGACAACTCCAAATTAGCATTATTGCCAAAAAACTAAAAGAAATCCCACAACACCTAAAATTAACAAGAAAAAGATATTGATCTGCAAAAATATCTTGAAATAAGCTCCGCTCGGCGATTCCGCGCGCTCATAGTATTGTTTGTATGCCAATAAGTTAGCAAGACTAGCAATCAAAGTTCCTAACCCGCCAATATTAACTCCTAGAAACAAAGGATAAACATATTTCGTATATGGTGCTAATATAATGACTGCTGGCACATTGCTGATCACTTGGCTAACAGCCAACCCGCTCAAATAAGTTCCAAAAGAAGTAGAACCCAACATATTCATAAAATTATGTACTATTGGTGCACGCCCAACATCACCGACTGCAATAAAAAAATCAGAAAAGTTAACAATAATGCATAGTCGATCTTACCAAATATTTTGGGGTCAACTAATACAACTATAATAACCGCTGTCGCTAACATAACAGGCATTGGCAAAAAAGAAAAAATACCCGCTAAAATAACAAAAGTGGCGATCAAGGCCAGCACAAGTTTGCTCCAGTCCAATTTAAATTTAGGCAACTTAACATTTGTTATGCGTTCATGCGGTATTTTAAGTGTAAACAACCATAATAACAACAAACTAGCAATCGAAACAGGCAAGGCCATCCGAATAAAGTCATTAAAGTTTAAAGCAAAACGATTTAATAAATACAGATTCTGCGGGTTTCCAAACGGCGTAACCATGCTTCCCAAATTTGCAGCCACGTTCACTAAAACGACAGGCAAGACAATTGGAAGTTTGATCCTTTGCGCAACTATGATCAAGATCGGTGTTAAGGCAATAATAGCTGCATCATTTGTCAAAAACATTGCTGCAAAAAAAGAAGTACAAACTATAATTTGGACCAAAAAGCGCTTATTGTCAGCTAGTTTAACTAATAGCGATGCACCGTAACTTAGGACTTCTATGTGCTCATACACCGCAATGAGTGCCAACAAAGATGCCAAAGAAATAATAGTCTTCCAATCAACATCTGCTAAGCGCGGACGACTGACAAACATACTTAATGCAGCAACTCCAGCAGAAATCAAAAACATTTTATCTTTGCCGATTTTCTGTAAAACCCCAACCATGCTTACTTCTTCCCCCATCTTCATACTTTATTTTCTATCATAGTGCCAAGTCATTTTTTGCAAAAGAAAAAAGCCTCGAGAGCTTTCACTTTCGAGGCAATTCATCATTGTGAATGAAGATCATTCAGCAGCATCTTTGACGTCTTCTTTGACATCTTGAACTTTATCTTCAACGGCACCCTTAGCTTCTTTAGCAGCGCCAGCAACTTTATCCTTAGTATCTCCAGTAAGGTTGCCCTTAGCCTGTTGTACCTTGCCGACTACTTCATCGCCAGCATGTTCTAAACGTTCCCTTAATTCTTCAACAGTATCCTCATCTTTTAATAATAAGTAACCAAGAACTACGTTAGCCGTCAAGCTTACTCCTAACAAGAACTTACGCATATTCTAGCACCTCCATAGTTTTTAATACACATATAATTATACACTAAGAAGACCTGAATTGTAATCCATAACGCTCATCGAAAATTAAATATCACAAAAATAAGGCAAGTATCACGTCCTTAAAAGAGCGTGTTTCCTGCCCTATTTTCCAAAATTGTCCTAGTCCTTTTTACTTGCAGCATAACAAGCATATACAGAAAGAACAATTGCTACAATTGAAAGCCAAAATGCCCAAGTTGCCATAATTATTCATCTCCCTATATTGGACTACAGGTTCATGATAACACTTAAAATATATAAAGTTAATATTTTTAGCAAATTATTGATTTCCTGAATTATTCATACTTTTCGTTGCAGTTAAAACTTTGTGCAAAGTTACTTTAGTGTGTAAAAAAAGCAGCTTTTTGTTAGTTTTGTTGTCGGACTGTTTAAAAAAGGACAGACTTCACCCTTTCCCTAAGAAAAACATTTTTTATTTTGTGAGTTCACAGCGGATATATTTTTAGATTTTGAATCTTGAACAGTGTCTGCCAAAATAATTTAGCGAACACATTGGTCTGAGATAAATGGACCCAGACTTGACGCGCATGGTGCGTGACCTTAGCTGCCACATGGAGTAATTTAAAACGGATCGTCCCGACCTGAGCGTGTTTAAGCTTTGTTGGTAAAACTAAGTTCTTCATGGCTTGCAGTATATTATAAGCGACCCCAGCTACCAGCATCCGGAACTCATTGGCCTCAAAACTAGAACTGTCCGTTTTATCAAAGTGAAAGCCACGTTTAACTTCTTTGATCAAGTCTTCCATGGAACCGCGTTGGTGATAGAGGGCAAAGACTTGTGGACCGCTTAATTCTTCCAAGTTGGTCACGATAAACTCATGGTCAAACAGAAAGTTGCCCGCCGGCCGCGTTGATTTAATAATCACACGATAAGGTCGTGACCAACTTTGAGGACAATAGTCTCGCAGGACATGCCATTGGACTTCAGCTTCGGTGAAGTCCTGGTCACCCACTTGGATCAGGTGCTCAGCCCGACTTTGGAGCTGGTAGTTCGCTTTTAAACGAATCACGAACTTAGCCTGCTTTTTATCACACGCATGGTAGATCCCTGGAGCTGCGAAACCAGAATCTCCTCGCACTAAGACATCCAGGGAAGATCCGTCATAGGCCCGTAAGCTCCGTAATAAAAATTTAGTCGCACCTTGGGAAGTATAGCGATTGCCGGGGCGTAATTGAGCATTCAACAAGCAGCCCGATAAAGCATCAAAGGCTAGTAAAGGATGATAACCGTTGGTCTGGTAGTGACCGTTATAAGCACTCTTTTCTTGGTCACCAAACGTATCGGCATGTGTCGAATCTAGATCAAGGATCAGCTGATGTTGATTTAGCTGCCCAAGAACAAAGTGAGCTACCGAGCCGAGCAATGATTTGACTGAAAAGAGCCCAGACGCTGAAATGTGATTGATAAAGCGTGAAAGTGTCGGCTGGGAAGCGACCGCTTGAGACAAGACCAGCTTAAAATCAACGGCGTGTGACAAGGTATTAGCCGACTGATCTTGGCAGTATCCTGCCAGCAATTGCAACAGCAACTGCTTAAATAAATTGTTCAAGGGAAAGGTACAATATTTACGGTCATCTTTAAAATGCAAGTTATCTTCTAAGAGCTGGTCAAAGTGAATTTGGTGCAGAAATTCAGCAATTAATAAAGTTCCGGCATCGTTCGCTAACTCACCACCGTCATTAGAAATGTTGATCTGGTCATTGAATAAAAGTTTTTCATGATGTAAAGTTGACATAAGGAGCACTCCTGTTCTTTGTGGTTTTCATCGACTTTACAATAGCACAGGATGTGCTCTTTTTGTACACCCAACAGGTGAAAAACGAAAAAGATGCGAACTAGCATGACAACAACAAAAAGTAGTCCTTAAGGGAAAAGTATGAATAATTCAGGGATTTTTTTGCGCATTTTCTTTTACAACCTGGTTTTTCAGAAAATCTTGCTTTTGTATTGAGAATAAATGAAAAAAGGTGTATTCTGTTAAATGCTGTTATTTCGCATTAGAAATGTTCGAACTGAAATATATTGAATACAAACTAAATTGAGAAGGAAAACTATGAAAATAAATGAAGATCTGCGTCATCTTACATACTTATTACGCGCAACAAGACAACAAACCAGGAAAATTTTCTATGCACAAGCCATAAAACATGGTCTCACTGAATCGTGGTGCCTGGTATTAGGAGTCTTACATCGCAACGAAAGTTCTTCATTAGGGGATTTGGCAAAAGAGATCCATGTTGGCAACAGTACGACGTCCGGGATCGTCGACCGAATGGTAACCGCTGGACTAGTTACAAAAACCAGACCTGAGAACAATCAGCGTCAATTAGTGATCGCTCTGACTGAAAAAGGCAAAGAAAAATATGAAGTCATCGAACGCGATTATTGGAAAGTCCTAGCCCCATTAACTGACTTTCCAACTGAGAAAACCACACAAATCATTTCAAACCTAGAAGAATTAGAATCAAAATTAGAGGAGATCAGTAACAATGGTAAGTAGCAAAATAGACATTGAAGTGCAAAAACAAAAAATGATGCCTGTCTTAGTGATAGGTACTTTTTTAGGTTTTTTAAACCAAACCTTGATGAATGTGGCATTGCCAAAAATCATGCAAACATTTTCAATCACTGCTTCCCAAGGACAATGGTTATCTAACGGATATATGTTAGTAAATGGTGTGATGGTCCCATTAACTGCCTTTTTGATTCAAAGATTTTCAACACGACAATTATATTTGTCTGCGATGTCCATTTTCGCGGCAGGTACTATTATTGGCGGAATTGCACCATCTTATTCAGTTTTAATTTTTGGTCGCATGATCCAAGCGGCCGGAGCGGGGATCATCGCCCCTCTGATGAATGTTTCTATTATGGACATGTATCCTTTGCATGAAAGAGGAAAAGCGATGGGCTGGGTCGGATTGGCTTTAAACTTTGCTCCAGCGATGGGACCAACTCTATCAGGTTACTTAGTACAAAATCTTAGTTGGCGTTACTTATTTTTCTTAGTTGCTCCTTTGATCATTCTAGATATTATTTTTGCTGCTAAAGTTTTACGAAATTTGACGGAAGCACAAAAATTACCACTAAATTGGGGCGGCGTTCTCCTTTCCAGTGTCGGCCTGGGTTCTTTATTACTTGGATTTAGTAATGCCGGCGACTATGGCGTAGCATCAATGCATGTGATCGGCTACGTCATCATCGGAATTGCAATAGTTAGCGTCTTTGTCTATCAACAAATACATTCTAAAGTTAAGCTGCTTAATTTTAATGTTTTCAAATATCACAATTTCAATGTTTCCGTAACTATTAACATTTTTTTGATGATGGCTCAATATGGTGGGATGTTATTATTACCGCTATATATGCAAAATATTCGGGGATACAGCGCTATGATCTCCGGCTTGGCTCTTCTTCCAGGTGCTCTAGTCACCGCCGTCATGTCACCGATCAGTGGTAACTTGTATGATCGTTATGGTGCTAAATATATGTCAATGATCGGGACAGGGATCTTGTTCGTTGGTACGATCATGTTAAGTCGAGTTTCAATGTCATCAGTATTCGCCTGGGTAGCTCTTTCACAAGCTGTACGACAATTGGGATTATCACTGGTCATCATGCCAATTCAAACGGAAGCTCTAAACTCCTTGCCGCCACAGATCATCCCTGATGGTTCTGCAATGTATACTACGATCCGACAAGTTGCCGGATCATTTGGTACAGCCGTCTTAATTGGGATCATGAGTATTATCCAAAAAAATAAAATTGCAGCTTTAGCAATACACCATTCGATGCACTTTGCTAAAGAAAATGGAGCCTTACAAGCTACACAGCACACATATCTGATTGCTGCTGCCTGTGTTATAGTAAGTTGCCTATTAACGTTAAGATTTAAAACACGTAAAACCGTATAGTTTATCCTGAATTATTCATACTTTTTGTCTTAAATAAAATTTGGCGCAAAATAACCGTGGTCTCAGAAAAAAGCTTTTTTTGTTAGTTTTGCGGTCGTATTGCTTAAAAAAGGGCAGACTTCACCCTTTCCCTAGAAAATATATTTTATTTTGTGAGTTCACAGCGGGTATATTTTAATGTTTTGGATCTTAAACAGTGTCTGCCAGAATAATTTATCAAACACATTGGTCTGGGATAAATGGACCCAGATCTGATGGGCGTGGTGCGTGACCTTAGCTGCCAAATGAAGTAATTTAAAGCGGATGGTCTCGACCTGAGCGTGTTTAAGTTCCGGTGGTAAAACCAAGTTCTTCATGGCTTGGAGTATATTGTAAGCCGTGCCAGCCACCAACATGCGAAACTCATTGGCGTTAAAGCTGGAACTGTCCGTTTTATCAAAATGAAAACCGCGTTTAACTTCTTTGATCAAGTCTTCCATTGAACCACGTTGTTGATAGAGGGCAAAGACTTGCGGACCACTCAATTCTTCCAAGTTGGTCACGATAAACTCATGGTCAAACAGTAAATTTCCCGCTGGCCGAGTTGATCTAATGATCACCCGATAAGGGCGTGGCCAACTTTGGGGACAGTAATCCTGCAGGACATGCCATTGGACTTCAGTTTCGCTGAAGTCGTGGTCGCCCACTTGGATCAAGCGCTCAGCCCGACTTTGGAGTTGGCGGTTCGCTTTCATGCGGATCACGAATTTAGCCTGTTTTTTATCACAGGCACGGTAGATCCCTGGCGCTGCGAAACCAGAATCTCCCCGCACGAGGACATCCAAAGAAGACTGGTCATAGGCCCGTAGGCCCCGTAATAAGAATTTAGTCGCTCCCTGTGAAGTATAGCGATTGCCTGGACGTAATTGGGCATTCAATAAGCAGCCCGATAAAGCATCGAAAGCTAGTAATGGATGATAACCGTTAGTCTGATAATGACCGTTATAAGCACTTTTTTCTTGGTTACCAAATGTATCAGCATGCGTGGAGTCGAGGTCAAGGATCAGCTGATGTTGATTCAGCTGGCCCAGGACTAAGTGCGCCAAAGAGATCATTACAGACTTGACGGAGAAAAGGCCTGTCGCCGAGACGTGATTGATAAAACGTGAGAGCGTCGGTTGGGAAGCGACTGCTTGTTTTAGAGCTAAGTTGAAATCAGCCGCTTGGGCCAAGGTGTTAGCAGACTGATCCTGGGAATACCCCGCTAGTAATTGAAATAACAACTGCTTGAATAAATCGTTCATAGTGAAGGTACAATACTTGCGACCATCTTTGAAACGCAAGTTAGTCTCTAAAAACTGGTCAAAGTGGAGTTGATGGAGAAACTCAGCAAGCAATAAAGTCCCCGCATCGTTCGCTAGCTCACCGCCGTCATTAGAAATTTTGATTTGTTTATTGAATAAAAGCTGTTTATGATGTAAAGTCGACATTAGGAGCACTCCTGTTCTTTGTAGTGTTTAGTCGACTTTACAATAGCACAGGATGTGCTCTTTTTGTACACCCAGCAGGTGAAAAAGAAAAAAGGTCAGCAACAGCACGGCAACAACCAAAAGCAGACCTCAAGGTAAAATTATGAATAATCCAGGTTTATTGTTGTTTCAAAAGTTTATCTTGATAACAAAAAAGAGGTCCAGAAATCGTTTTTTGATTTCTGGGCCTCTTTTTTCTATCTAAATTTGAAACGTCTAAGTGCCAAGATCACACTATAGGTCTGCACCTGATAGTGCTCACTTTCTCCCGTTTCTCTCCACTCTGTTTTATTTTAACAAGTAGATATACAAATGATCGGCTGAAATGCCTATACTAAAGTCAACTCCATTGGAATGGATCGTCTTAGCAGTTGTTTTCGTTGACTTGTTTGTATTCATTTGCTTTTTAAATTGTTTTAAAACCGCTTTTGGATCAGCACCAACAGCTGAAGATAACATAGAAAACTTCAAAATAAAATCACGCGCCTGAGTTTTATTCTTCATGGTCTTTGTTGGCACAACTAATGCTAAAGCATTAACTTTTTCATCTTTGACATTAGCCCGCAGCTGAAAATTCTTTTTCTTTTGCAAATCATGGATCCCATTTTTCGCTTGTGTTGGCAACTGGTCTTTCTTAGCCGTCTCTTGTGCCTGAGCCAATTTAGATTTTAAGACGGCTTGCTTTTGCTGTAACTGTTGTGCTTCTTGTTTTAGTTTTTCTTCCGCCTGCGTTTGTTTCTGCAAATCAACTCCTGCTTGCTGGTCTTGACTTGGGGCAACGTCTTTTTGATCAGCAGCAGCCTGCTTTTGGATCTCTGCTTGCTGTGTTTTTAATTGTTGTGCCTGCTTTTGCATAGACATAACTGCTTTTTGATCTTGGGCAGACAACTTAGTCAGCACAAGTCCCTGATCAAATTTTTGCTTGATCTGAGAATAATTTCCTAAGGGTTGGGTTTTATCGACCCTAACAGTCTCTTTTTTAGAACCAGCTTTTAAGTGCACCGTTTGTGCCTTTTCCTGAACTGGGATCATTACGGTATATGCTGAGCTTTCAGGTTTAACTGTTTTTTTCGTACCATTATTTATTTGATATGTGACCCGCTCTTGGTTAGTCTTCCCTTTGATAACAACTGCCAAACCGTCAGCTTTCAAATGATGAGTTGAGACTGACAATTGATCTTGACCACATCCTGTCAGAAACAATGCAACAGACACAAGCGCTAGTACTAACACACTAATTTTTTTCATAATGCACATTGCCTCCTAACTAAAATGATAAACCACTAGTAAACTGACTATTATATAAGTCAGCGTAAAAGCCGTTTAGTTTCAATAACTCGTCATGGGTACCTGTTTCAACAACAGACCCATGATTCATCACAATAATGTTATCCGCGTTTTGGATAGTAGACAAACGATGAGCAACCACAAAACTAGTCCGTCCCTTTAGCAAACGTTCCATTGCATGTTGAATATGGACTTCCGTTCTTGTATCAACTGAACTTGTAGCTTCATCCAAGATCAAGATCTCTGGATCGGCCAAAAAGGCACGTGCGATCGTGATCAGTTGTCGTTGCCCCTGAGAAACATTGGACCCAGATTCATTTAAGACTGTGTCATAACCATCGGGCAAACGGCAGACAAAATTGTCAACATGAGCAGCTTTGGAAGCATTCATGATTTCTTCATCTGTAGCGTCTTCACGTCCGTATCTAATGTTTTCATAGATTGAGCCTGAAAACAGCCAAGTATCCTGAAGGACCATCGCAAAATGCGAACGAACCTCTTCACGATCGATATCTCTAGTATCACCCCCGTTCAAACGAATATTACCGCCCTTAATATCATAGAAACGTTCTAACAAGTTAATGATAGTTGTCTTACCGGCACCCGTCGGCCCAACGATTGCCACTTCTTGGCCCGGTTTAACTTCCAAATTGTAATCAGTCATCAAAAGATCCTTGCCATCATAACCGAACTTGACATGTTGCAATTCAATCAAATTAGAGGTCGATTCGACTGGACGAGCATCCTTGGTGTCTTTCATTTCCTCCTCATCGATCACTTCAAAGATCCGTTCCGCAGAAGCGATTGTCATCTGAATCGTGTTCATTAAGTTAGCCATTTGAGAAATAGGTTGTGAGAACTGGCTCATATATTGCAAGAAGGCTTGAATGTTACCTAACGTGACAGTTCCGTTAGCAACTTGGATCCCACCAATAATAGCAACAAACACATAACCAATATTATTTAAGAAGATCATCAACGGCATAACGACCCCTGATACGAACTGCGCTTTCCATGATGAGCGATAATAATTGTCATTTTCTTTCTGAAAAGCCTTGATCGTATCATTTTGTTTGTTGAAACTCTTCAAGACTTGTTGACCGGCAAAGTTTTCTTCGACCTGATCATTGATCAAACCTAGGCTCTTTTGTTGTGCAGCAAAATACTTCTGTGATTTTGGAGCAACAAAGCCGACCACGATCAAACTAACAGGAATCGTCACTAGAGCGATCAAAGTCAATTTCCAGCTGATCGAAAACATCATCCACAAAGTTCCGATAAACTGCACGACACTGGTGACAGCCTGCGTTAAGTTTTGTTGTAAGATATTCGCAACGTTATCCATATCATTGACGGCACGGCTCATAATATCACCGTTACTATGAGTATCATAATAGTTGATCGGTAAACGTTCCATCTTGCTTTTCAGATCTTTTCTCATTTTATAAACAGTATTTTGAGAAATGTAAGTCATGATCAACTGTTGCACAAAAGCAAAAATAGCTGCTGCTAAATACATTAAGATCACAATGATAATAATTTGAATGATCTTTTCGTAATTGATCGGCAGGCCATGAATATCTATCCCAGCTTTTTGTTGAGAAGTTCCTTTCATAACGCCCTTGTATATTTCAGTTGTTGCGCGACCTAAAACTTTAGGAGTCCTGATTTGAAAAATCACACTAACGATCGCAAAGATCATTACAAAGATCAAGCCTACTATCCGATTAGACATATAGCCCAACAAACGACTGGTCGTCTTCCAAAAATTTTTAGGTTTACGACGACGTTCGACAGAATGTGACTTTTGAGCCATTAGGCTTCATCTCCCTTCTTGATCTGAGAATTAATGATTTCTTGGTATATCCCATTACTATTTTTCAATTCATCATGAGTTCCTTGACCAACAACTTTTCCTTCATCCAACACCAAAATGTTATCAGCATCTGCAACTGTAGCGATTCGTTCTGCAACAATGATAATAATACTTTGCTGCATATGTTCATCATTTTTTAAAGCCTGACGTAAAACTGAATCAGTCTTAAAATCTAAGGCTGAAAATGAATCATCAAAAACGTAAACCGCAGCCTGTTTGACTAAAGCACGCGCAATCGTCAAACGTTGTCTTTGACCACCGGAATAGTTGTCGCCATTTTGTTCAACATACTGGTCTAAACCTTCTGGAGATTCTTTAACAAAGTCTGTGGCTTGCGCAATACCTAAAGCATGCCAAATTTCTTCATCAGTAGCGTTTGACTTACCAAATCTCATATTTTCACGTAACGTTCCCCTAAAGAGAACCGCTTTTTGCGGAACAAAAGAGACCATGTCACGCAAATCAGCTAAACCATAATGCTTTAAGTCTTGTCCATCCAGGGATATTTCTCCCTTTTCTACATCGTAAAATCGTGGGATCAGGTTGACCAAAGAAGTTTTACCGGAACCAGTACCACCGATGATGCCGACAGTTTGTCCGCTGTCTGCCTTAAAATCAACATTCGTCAAAACTGGTTCTTCAGCATTAGCATAACGATAATCAACATGAGAAAACTCCAACGAATGGTTTCCGTGCGTATTACCAACTTTGACTGGCGTTGTATCTTCTTTCAACGTCGAACGCAGGTCAAAAACCTCTTGAATACGTTTAGCAGAAGCCTGAGCACGTGGGATCATAATAAAGACCATTGAGAGCAACATAAAACTGACTAAAATTTGAGCTGCATATGCCATAAATGAAATCAAATTACCAACAGGCATGGCTTGGGCACCGATCAGCTTAGCTCCAAACCAAACAATTGCCACGTTTGTCCCACTAATGATCAACTGTATAGCTGGGAACGAAAAGGCCATGATGATGTTAACATTGATCGCATTTTGGGTGAAGTCTCGGTTAGCATCTTCAAAACGGTCTTGCTCAAATTTATCACGACGGAAAGCACGGATCACTCGAACCCCTGTTAACCCCTCACGAAAAACACGGTTCAAGCGATCAGTCTTAGTCTGCATCGCTTTAAATTTAGGAACAGCTAAGTATAATAAGATTCCCACAAAAACTAACATGATCGGTAATACCACCAAGAAAATCAGAGTCAAACGGTGGTTTTTGTTATATGCTAAAAAGCTGGCCCCAATCAACATCACGGGTGACATCAGCATCATTCGCAACATCATAATGTACACGTTTTGAATCTGGATCACATCGTTGGTCGTTCTTGTGATCATTGATGATGTTTCGATCTGATCATATTCATCGTTGGACATATTGATGACCTTACCATAGATATCATTACGTAACCTGTGCCCTAACTTCATTGAAGCTTGTGATGCGATAAAAACATTACTTGCTGCAGCAGCAATACTTAATAATGAAAAACCGATCATCTTCATCCCAACATGCCAGATATATTCAATATCACCATTAACAACTCCGTTATTGACAATATCTGACGTCAAACTAGGGATATTCAAGTTAGCAGTAACTTGGACGATCATAAAAAGCACTGCACCAACGACTGCCCAGATCGACATTCGTCCTTTAGCGAGTTTAAACATTCATACTTACCCCTTTCAAAATAACTGCGCTATTAACCACAATTTAAAAAGCACCTGTTTTTTAAATTCATTTATGCTTTTGACAACATTTATTCTTAGTTTCTGTCTCAAAAAATTTTACTGGTAAATCACCATGTGTTTTTTGAAACTGTTTGAACATTTCGAAATGTTTTTGCGGATCCTCATAGAAGCGTTCATTTTTATCACCTTCAGGAAGTTCCTCTTGCATAGCATTACTTAATTTTCCTAACAGTTGACTAAATTGTACTTGCTCTTCTTTAGTCAGCTTATTAAACAAAGCAATGTTATGGGCTTCATCCATCTTTTCAGATACTTTTTTCCCCTTAGCGGTCAAATGGATCATCATGATCCTGCGATCCTCTTGCGCTGGGTGACGTTCTATCAATTCATTTCTTTCGAGTTTGACTAACAATTCGCCCAATGACTGCGGCCTGATAGCTAACAAATAAGTCAAATCTTTTTGCGAAATATCAGGTCTCATTTTTAAAACAGCTAAAATACGCCCTTGACCTTGTAAAAAATTGCCATATTTACCGAGATTTTTATGATGATAGCTAGTATATCGACGAAACAATCTAATAAAAATTAAAAATTGTTCGGTAATTTCGTCCATTAGAAAAGTCCTCCTATAAAAAATTGAGCGCTACAGGACGTAATTTTCCAAAAGTGATTAAAGTTTGTCCCTACTTAGTAAGTAATATCTTGCTAAAATTAATGGAAAATCACGCTCGGTCAGCTCACTAAAACAACAAGGCAAAAATATCCGTAATCAATTTTTCTGAATTTTTGCCAATCTATTATTTAAAATTACTTTGAACATAATACAGGTACCTTAACAATATGTCAACATCTGAAATTCATTTTTTCATAAATCTTCATGAATATTATTTTGCTATTTGTAAAATACATTTTTATTTGAATACACTCTTCTTTTTATCATTCAAAAAAAGAGCAAGTCGCATAAACAAAACAGGTGCGACTTGCTCTTTAGATAATTGGTTTTCTAGTTGGTTTTATTCGTAACGCAGATAACTAACAGTCGTATTCAAATATTCTTCAAATCCATGTTGACCATCGGCACCGCCTAGGCCAGATTGACGCCAACCAGCATGATAGCCAGTGAGAGCTTCTTCAGCTTCACAGTTAACGTAAACTTCACCAATGTTCAAACGATTAGTAAACTCCATGGATTCTTTTAAGTCATCAGTGTATACATATGAAGAAAGACCATATGGGGAGTCATTAGCCCTATCGATGGCTTCATCAATGGTAGCAAACTTAGCTATTGGCAAAACCGGCCCAAAAATTTCGTCTTTCATGATTTGAGAGTCATCATCGACATTAACGATCACAGTCGGTTCATAAAAATTGCCCTCACTTTCAATAATATGACCGCCAGTTAGAACTTTAGCGCCGGCAGCAACGGCATCCTGAACTTTTTGTTCAATAGAATCTAATTGTTTCTTATTAATGATCGGTCCCATATCAGTGTTAGGTGAAGTTGGATCCCCCGTAACGATTTTGCTCATAGTATCTGTGACTTTCTTGACAAATTCATCATAAACTTCGCCTTGTACATAGATCCTTTCTGGGCAAGTGCAGACCTGACCACTGTTTTTGATCCGAGCCATCACAATATACTTCACAGCCTTATCAATATCAGCTTTATTAGTGACAATTGCAGGAGCTTTACCACCTAATTCCAAGTTGACCTTCTTTACATTAGCTGCCGCAGCTTCCATAACTGACTTACCGGCACCTGTACTTCCCGTAATAGAAATTAAATTTATTTGTTGATTTTTAGCAAGTAAATTTCCAATCGAGGATCCTGGGCCACTGATAATTTGAACTAGACCAGCAGGAATATCTGTTTTTTGCAGTAATTCTGCGATTTTAAAGGTTCCTAGCGGGGTCTCACCACTAGGTTTAACAATAATTGAACAACCAGTTACTAAAGCAGGGATCATTTTACGCATTAGAATAAAAATTGGTGCATTCCAAGGAATGATGCCAGCCGTTACTCCGATAGGCTTTTTGATCAGCATAATAGTTTCATGATCAACTTGGTTTTGTAAAACCTCACCCTTATTAGATTGGGCCAGCCCCGTCATATATTTAATATAATTGATAGAATTCTCAACTTCTCCAAGAGCGGCAGAATATAAGGGTAGCGTACTCTATTATTAGATAAGCCTTTATTAAGAGTGATTTGTAAACGTTGATTAAGTTTTTGGCAGACTTTTGGCAGACTAAAAATTTAATAAATTAATTGCATTGGTTACACGAGCTTCACTATCGCTAGTCACATGGGTATATATATTTAAAGTCATCTCAACGGTCTCATGCCCAAGAATTTTTTGAACATCAGTTGGCTTAATATTTGGATTACTCTCAAATAGAATTGAAGCAAACGTATGCCTAAATCCGTGGGTCGTAATATGCCGTAGTGATTTATTCTTATCATAAACTTGCCTTAGCCATCGTGCCGGTTTTGATAGACTAACGTACGTATCCTTATATGTGTGAAAAAGTTTATCAAATTCAGCATTGGCTAGTTTATATTTTCTCAATTCGGTTAATAGGTTGTCTGAAATGGGAACTGTACGTTTACTTTTTGTGCTTTTTGGACTACCTACAATCAATTTGTTATTGAACCCACTCGTCAATGTTTTATTAATATCGATAGTTTTCGTTGTAAAATCAATATCTTTCCAGGTCAACGCAAGAGCCTCAGATCTACGAAGTCCAGTCGAAGCTAACAGGAGAAAGTAAACATATACTCTTTGATTAATATCCTTCGCAGTTGCAAGAAATTCAATCAGCTCTTGCTTATTATAGAAGTTGTGTTCGGTGTCTCTATGAAGACGAGTACTTTTTTTCGGCAATATTACACTTGTGACAGGATTACCTGTTGCAAGGTTCATAGTAACTGCAAAGATATACATACGATTTAAATAATTGTAGATAATTTTAAATTTAACAATTTCTTTTGCTTTTCTATCAACAAGCTGTTGGATGATGGGTGTGGTGATTTCATTTATATAATATTTACCTAGGGTCGGTTTAATATGGTGATCAAAGACTTGCTGAGTTTTATTAGCTGTTGATTCTTTGACACTGATTTTATAGCTCTCAAACCAAAGCTTAAACAATTCTTCAATTGTTATTTCATCGTTAACTTTAGACTGTATGCCCTCAACTTTCATCTTATTAAATACTGCGTTTGCCTCATTATAGGATTTAAAACCACGTCTCTTTGTATTGATTTTTTTTGGTTAGCTTATCTGTACCAAGATAAATATAGAATCCATATAGAGTTTGTCCGTTTTTATTTTGATATTCAAAAATTGCGCTGTTTGTTCGTTTTGCCATTGTCGTAACACCTCCAAAGATGCTAAAATTGAGTATACAAAAAGCATTACAGTGCCTTTTGGGTTAGCCATATCCAACTTCTTGGCGGGAGGGGATATGGCTATTTTTTATGTTATAAACCAAGTAACTGTTTTTTCTTTGCTTCAAATTCATCCTGAGTTATTATGCCATCATCTAGTAAAGATTTAAACGATCTTAATTCGTCTGCTGCAGATACTTTATTTTCTTTAATTGCACTATTTAAGGGATTTCGTAGTTCTGGAATGAGCTTTGTATTGATTATCTGAGTTGCTTTAATAAACAAGTCTTTATTCGCTGCGCCTAATGAAATTGTGTTCGGTGCTTTAGCAGGATCTAAATTGCGATCAGTAGACCAATAATTTTTAGGTGTGTTTTGTAAACCCGGTGCGGAAACAGTAAAATATCCAGACATAAAATGAAAATCAACACTTGTATTTGATACCTGTGTTAAAGGCATGGAGAAGTTACCTTGTCCTATCATGTGACCAGTCATATAACCGGATTTAATGATGTATAATGTCTGATCAGTAACAATTAAAAACTCCTTAAAGTCTCCCTTAAGCATAATTATGATCATTTCACTAGATGGGACCAGTTGAGTAGCTAAATTAATAAGTACGTCTTGATCGGTATTTATAAACAAGCCGGAATTACTATATTTAATTTGATTAATTACCTTATAATTATCGTTATTCGAAGTGATTGAAGATTTTTCAAATTTTGATATAGCATCGTTAAATTTGGAAGTAAAAGTATTTAAGTTATCAGAGTCCAGCAATTCAAACGGAATTAGATCAACGATGTCATTATTAAGTATAATGTGGATTGTGCCTTTAACTGAGAATATTTTAGGATTTAAAAATCTCCCCGATTTAAAATTGAAGTGCAGCACTTGATAACTAGACCAATTAGACTAGCTTAAAAGGCCATGAAGGCCTATTCTTATTATTAACGACAAAATCAACAGATAAGGATAGGTGTCTTCATGACCCAAACTAAGAATATCATGCCTAAGCATTACCAACAACTCCAATCTTTTGAACGCGGTCAAATTGAGTCCCTGACTCGATTAGGATTTGGCGTTCGTCAGATCGCCAGCCGGCTTCACCGGAGTCCCAGCACCATTTCTCGCGAATTAAAACGCGGGTTAACCACCCAGATTGATTCCCAGAAACATCGGTCATATCAGGGCTACTTTGCCGAGCGCGGGGCGGCTTACTATCGAGAACAGCGGGCCAAGTGTCACCCCAAAGGTTTACTGCAGCGGGCTGCCGTGTTCTTCAAGTCCCTGCCGAAAGCTTTAAAAGCTAAGCCACGAGTTTTCAGTGTCGATACGTATGTCCACTATTTCAAAGCTCATTACCCGGGCTTTCCCTGCCCATCAACGGCTACGGTCTATCGGTATATCGAGGCTGGCAAGCTCCCGGAGCTTCACAACTATGATTTACCCATGAAGCTACGTCGCCGCGTTAAACGCCCGAATCACCGACATGCCCGCCTGAATAAAAAACGGCTTGGACAGTCCATTGAAGACCGGCCCGCAGTGGTTCGGAAACGTCAGGAGTTGGGCCATTGGGAAGGCGACTTAGTGAAAGCCAAACGGGTTGAGTCCGAACCAGCTTTAATGACGTTAACCGAGCGAGTTAGCCGGATGGAAATTATCGTTAAATTGCCTGATTACCGGGCAGAGACTTGCCGGCAAGCCCTCCAAGATACGATTGATGATTACGGTGCAGAAAACTTTCGGACGATCACGTTTGACAACGGCTCGGAATTCGCTAGTTTAAATCAGGTTCAAGGAACGGAAATCTACTTTGCCCATCCATATTCTCCCTGGGAACGGGGCACTAATGAGAATGTGAATGGTCAATTAAGAGAGTTCTTCCCAAAGAGGCATTCCTTTAAAAACCTCTCATTAGTGGATCTGCAGTTGGTTCAAGACACGCTGAATCACCGTCCCCGCCGCTGTTTAAGCTATAGTTGTCCAGCGGATGTTATGCCACAACTGGTTTAACTTTCTAGACCAATTATAAGAATAGGCCATTAGTGTTGCACTTAACTTGACAATTGAGGGATTTAAAAATCTTATAGATGGTGTTTGATTTAATGGTATCGTTTTTTCTTCATCGTTTTTGTTTTTATAATATAAGTTATCATCATCAAACCTTAAAAAATAATGTTTACCACATGTGGTGACCTGTTCCATTGTTATTCCTCCAGAATCAGAACCTATTCTGATATAATATATTTGTGTTAATTATCACCAATGCCTCACTCGTGCCAGCGGGTGGGGTGTTTTTTTGTTTTAGACTAGTCAAAAGCAATTAGTTTAGATTCACCATTGGAATTGAATCGTAGCTAGTCACCAGACTTTGGGTGGAGCTTAGTTAACGTTAATTGTTTTAGTCCCAATGGTAGTAAAATCTTCGTTAGAAAATTCAATAGTAACCGGTGTGTCATTAACAAGCTTAAACATCATAACTGTTTCAACTGTTTTGCCAGGTAATAAGCTGTTATTTAGGTTATCTTCTTGAGCTTGTAGTGGATTATTGCCATTTCCATCCAAAGCTAATGTTCCTGGGTCTAAATTAACATTTGACGTATCTGTCTTTTGTTTAGCGTGGATAACCATGTAAAAATTGGATGGATCTTGTTCTTCGTCCGAATTATTCTTGATTGTGTTGTAAATAACTAATACCTTCTCACCATCTTCAATACCATCACGGATTTCAGACTTGGTAAGCGTCATGGTCTCCATTCCTGCATAAAAGACATTGTCATTGTAGAACCACTCTTTATCAGGCGATGTAGGAATCTTGACGGGCTCGCTACTGGACTTCTTGGTTGATTGTTTAGTAGATTTCTTACTTTCTACTTTTAAAACTTTTTCAGCGCTGTCCTTTGACGATCCTCTATCATTACTACATGCAGACAATAGTAGTGCAGCGGATAGCATTGTCCCAACTAGTAAAATGGTCCTTTTCATTACATATTCCTCCATTACCAGAATTCTGGTATACTTTATTTGTTATTAGAGTTACCCAAGTCACCCGTTGCCGCGGTGGCTTTTTTATTTTTTCTTTGCAAAAAATGCGATTAATGCAATTACAGCCGCTATGATCAGGGCAGCCTTCCAATATGCTATTACCGCAGCGATTATCAAAATTCCAACGCCAATAGATATTGCAATGTTCTTGCTCGAAGAATCGGTGCTGCCAGCTGATTTAGTTTGAGTCTTTTTTTTATGAGAACCAGTACTTGTCTTCACTAAATCTCCAACTCCAAAGGTTGTCCTGTGATAAATTGCATTTTTGACTGATTTTTCGGGATTCTTAATGAATCCCATTCCTTTTTTTCCGTACAAAGGATTTACCGCACTCTTTACTTGTCGTTTCAATTTACCTGTTGTTCGTGCTTTAATGGATCTCTTTAAACTCGGCGTTCTAAGTCCTACTTTCATTTTCATTCCCCAATCTTATAAAAATTTCTGGTTTCTTTGATGACGTAGTCTCTCAAATATTGTGGTATAGCATATGCGTCAATAAACTGATCTATGTCAGCAGATTCAGGTTCTATTTCAGCAAAGTGGTATGGAACTAACAACTCTATTCCACCAATATTGGCTTTATACTCAACGCCGTATTTACCCTTGTATGTAGTGTGATAGTACAACTTTGACTGTGTATCATCGCCATTGGTAACATGAGTGATTTCGTGAGCCAATTGAAATGGTAATTCTTTTTCGTTTGGCCAGTTCATGTTTATTATTACAAGTTTTTCTTCTGGATATGCAGTCGAAGGAGAATCGGGAGTTAGTTCACGAGTTAGCTCATAGCCGATTTTTTTGTCCCAAGCATAATTTAAAAGATAATCAAATGCATCATTGTTCATTACTTATCTCGTCTACTTTCTAGGATGCGTTTTATTACGTCCAAATCCTCGTCTGAAATCTTTTTTCCCTGATAAGTAAATAGTGCGTTTTTGTCAAATACATCATCAAGGCTAACTTCTTGATCATGTTTTTCCGTATCGTTTTCTTTTGGGAAAAAATAGTTTATTGATACGTTGAAAATTTTTCCTAATTGAAATAATGTATCTTGGTTTGTTTTTCTGTCGCCAGTTTCGTACCGACTAATTGTTTGCCTTGTTGTATCTAATTTGTCAGCTAATTCGTCCTGAGTCATCGAATGAGATTCACGTAAGTGTTTAATTTTTTGACCTACAAAAATATTTAAGTTCATTTTTTTTCTCCTACTAAATAACCACAAAAATAGAATAACACAAAAATTACCTTTTTGGAACTATTTTGTTAAAAAAGTTATTTTTTTGTTTACATGTTACCGAAACGGTTCTATGATTATTTTCGTTGGGAGGTGAGACAATGCAAAGTAAATTACTAGTTTTAAGAAGTGAAAATCATATTTCGCAAAAACAGATGGCTGCAATCATTGGTGTTGTGGATAAAACATATCGCGAGAAAGAAAATGGAACTAGACCATTTAACTCTGACGAAATGTGGGCGATATCTAACTTCTTCAAACTACCAATGGACAAAATTTTTTGCCCATAAGGTACCAAAATGGTAACAAAGAGCGAAAGGAGGTGATTAGATGACTTTAACTGAAGAGGAAAAGCAGTTCATCGAAAAAAAGCTAAAGATTATCGTTGAAGAAAAGCTAAAGATTATCGCTCGGCCCCAAGAAGGATTCAATGTCACCGGGGCATACGAGTATGTAGGCGTTGGCCCAACAACGTTCTGGAAATGGAGAAAGAAAGGTTTGATCAAGCCAGTGTTTATAGATGGAATTCAGCTTTTTAGAAAAAAAGACTTGGACAGGTTACTTAGTGGAGAGGGAGGAGAGAGGTGAATGAACGTCTTAAAAGATTTTTTTCAAGTAGGAACAGGAAAAGAGGGTCTGCTGTACCTGGTCTTCTCAATAGTAGCCACGTTACTGCTATTTATGGGGGCGAGCGCACTAATCTTACTTGGTTCGCTGATTTAGGGCAAAAAAACAGCCACACCTGCAACGCAATTACAGGATGTGGCAACAAATTATTCAAAATACATCTTAAGGATAGCATGGAGAGGACAAAAGGTAAATTTGTTATCAAAACCCAAGGGGGTTCTCCTGGAACACCAATCGGTACGCCTGATGTAATAACTATTACAAAAAGTGGCCAGTTTCTAGGATTAGAGTTTAAGCGGCCAGACGGTAAGGGTGTGGTCAGTCCGGAGCAAAAAGCAGTTGGTTATCAAATAAAACAGAATGGAGGCCGATGGCAAATAATCGACTCCTGGGAGCGTTTTGAGGAGGTGTGGCATACTGACAGAATTTAAACTTTATCACGCACAAGAAGTTCAACTAGCCAAGTCTCAGCCTACTTATTACTACGTTATGAAAATGGGAACTGGCAAGACTGTTATGGGCTTATCTCATGTTAAAAAATGGTTTCCATCCAGCGATGTCTTGGTGATAGCACCAAAGCAAGTAGTTAAAGCAAAAAGCTGGGAACAGGATGCCGAATTGGTTGGGCTTAAAAACAATCTACGAGTAATCACGACGGATGGTGTAAAAAAACTGACTAACGGTGATGTTACACACAAATTTGTCATTGTAGACGAAGCACATAAATTCAAAAACAAATCTGCGCGATCCAACCAATTATTGAAGTTACTGAAGTTTGCCAGAGGCTTCATATTTCTGTCCGGCACACCAACTAATGGCAAATTTGACGACCTCGAGATGTATTCCTTGTACTTTGGTCACGTTCGAACACATACGCAATTTAAAAACTTGTATAAAGTAGTTGAAGCACCATATTGGAGCAAATATCCAATCTGGAGAGTTGGGAAAAACACGGACCGTTTATCAAGCTGGTTTAAATCAATAACTAGTGATGTAGTAACACTAGATGATATTAAAGAGTTGCCACCTATATACGAAAGTGTTGTTGACTTTAACGCTGACAGCAATTATCGAAAAACCCGGATGTCTTACTCAAAAGACGACAAAATTATTTTTAATAATCATGTAGAGCGGAGAATTTACCAACGCCAAAACCAAAACAACAAAGCCAAAGTCGAATGGTTAAAAGAATTGGCTGAGGAATATGCACAAGATAAGGCGATTATCTTTTATAACTTTAATACTGAGCGCGACCTATTAGACCAGACTCTAAAGGACTACAAGGTGGGACATGTCAACGGCAACGAATACAATCCTAAAGGTGATTTTGTCCTGATTCAAATATCCAGCGGTGCGGGTCTTACACTTAACGATTTTAAGCATGCCGTTTGGTGGTCTTTACCAGATAGTTTCATTGACTTTGACCAGTCAAAGTACCGCAATTACCGAATTGGCCAAGAAAGTAAAATTACGCGTGATTATCTGATTGTACATGGCACTATTGATGACCAAATAAAATACGCTCTTGACCAAAAGAAAGATTTTAACGAGGAAATGTTCGATGACTAATAAAAAAATACATATGAGCCCAACGCGAGCGTTCAAATTTCGACAGAATCCGCTACGAGCCTTACCGGATTATTTGGGCGAAAGTGACTGGTACGAATCGGATGATCCAAGCGCTCTGCTGTATGGCACGATTGTCCACAATATTGCTGAAGATAGGGACATGTTAGATGGCTTTACCCTGTTCTTGTTGATAGATCCTAGCAATTTCTTCCTTATTTTGCTCTAATCGAGCAGCTAACTGCAACACAATATCTGCGCGCTTGACCCGGTTGACGGCTGCCCAAGACTTTTGTGCTTGAACCGCACCAGCAACAGCATCCTTGACATCTTGTTCATTACCCTTTGCAACTTCACCGATTAGCTTATTGTTAGCCGGATTCAAAACTTCAATGGTCTCGTTTGAGTGACTTTCGACAAATTTACCATCAATAAACTGTTTAGACATACTCAAAATTCCTCCTTTGAAATAAACAGCGGAGAAAAGCCGGGGGTAACGATCGGTATCCGCAATCAAGTAAGATACGCAACACATAACTCCACTAACTTAACTTTTAAAAAAACTGCTAATGCTTCCGCTTTTCTCCTAGATAATAAAACTATCACTTTTATCTAGCGTCAGTGTCCAATAATGTTGCTAAACTGTCAAACAAAATGCTGTTAAATAACCCGCGAAGATCTTAACTAACCTTGAGATAAATTATTTGTTTTAAAAAACTGCTTTTGCAATCAAATAAATAATCGGTAAAACAAAAATAAACAGGACCGTTGTTAACACAACTAAATCATTTCCCAGCTTCGCATTTGCGCCCTTTTGCGCAGCCAAAACCGGTAAAATCGCCATCGTCGGGGTAGCTGATTGAACTAGACAAACCTGACTGTCCATTGACGTTACTAAACCAGGGAATAAATGCCTTGTTGCTATAATTGTGACATACATCAATAAGGGCCCCAGAATAAATCTGCCAATTATCCCCAAAATCTTAGCTTTGTTGAGTTGCAAGCTCCTTAATAAGCCTGCACTATAAAGCATCATCCCACTATATAACAGTGCCAAAGGAGTAACTAATGCCCCTAATAGCTGAGTAGTATTCA
This sequence comes from Ligilactobacillus acidipiscis, assembly GCF_900116935.1. NCBI lineage: Bacteria > Bacillati > Bacillota > Bacilli > Lactobacillales > Lactobacillaceae > Ligilactobacillus > Ligilactobacillus acidipiscis. The sequence goes on along the minus strand of NZ_LT630287.1, from coordinate 361,427 downwards.
TCACAAATAATGGCATACTAAGGGCCCACTGCAACCACAACAAAACTAACTAAAAAAGCTAATAACGGCGGTGATTTAAGCAGTGCCAACAAATTAAACTTTTCTATTTTACTCTTGTGATCTACATATCGTTTACGTGGTTCGATAAAATATTGTCCAAATGACCAAATAGAAACATTATTAGTCAGAAAATAGACTAAGAAACTCGCTAAACCTGCTTGACCAAATAAAATATTATTAATGGCTAAGCCAATAAATGTTGTATTGGGGTTAACACTAGCATTAATGAATACCCCGCGATCTCCTTCTTCAAAAAGCGGTAAACGGGTGAGTAACCAACTTACCAGATAATTTAATAGTGTTGCCGCTATTGGGACCAATACTTTTTGAAATAAGGTCAATAAACCGTTCTGAGAAATATTCGTCAAAACTGAATAAAATATAATTGCAGGTAAACTGATCAAAGTGATGACCTTGGAAACATCCATCGAAAAATAGTCCGTCACCAAATTCAAACGCATTAATAGAAAACCAACTATCATAATGATCAATAAGACGACCACGCTTTGTAAAGCTTCAATGATCAATGACACAATTTTTCCAACTCCTATCGTCAAATTCGTTTTCTAGGTTATACCAAAACAGCTATATCTTCAACGCCAAGAACTTGATCAAAAAAACTATGATTTTTACACCCCCATAATTTCTTCTTTTAATAAAGTAAAAAATTCAACTTTTATTTTTGAAACTTTAAAATAGCTATATATGCCTAAATATGATATATTTAAATGTAGTAAGCGGATTCAAACACAGTATAAATTTTTCTGCATTACTTCATTTTCACTTGCCAGTTTAATTGTTTAATTAATATTTAAATTATAAAGAAAAGAAGTGATCAATATGAGAGAGGCTGTTCAAAGCATTAAAAATATGCAAACAGAATTGGAGCGGATCCAATCTAAATTAGAGAGACTGAGCAGTACTTTAAAATTCGAACAACGGTCTTTAAATGCTCCCTTAGAAAAGATCACGTCAGATTTAGATTCAATGCTGGATTTAGGATACGATATTCTTTTGATAGAGCAAGGTGACTATTCAGCTGCAGTCAATGATCTAACTTTTACAGATCAATTTATTGATTTGATCATCTCTCACCTGATGCACTTGCAAAAGGGCGCTAAAGTTCGGCTGACACGCCAACAAGATGATATGATCAGCAACATCAATAAGCAATTGATGCATGTCCAAGGATCCTTAATGATCGTCTTAAATAACTTTAACAAAAACGCTGAAAACAACTAAGTAAGCTGCCTTTAAATACTTTTTTCTGCATGACCCAGATAAAAAAGCACTTTTAACAAAAATAGAATTAGCATTTTCCACATCAACAATAACTCTACAATTTACGTGATCTATAGAACAGAACGTAATTATTGAGAGTTATTTTTTGCATCTTAATATGATCATGTTATATTAGGTTAGAAAACGGTTTATTTGTAGTCGTTAAAAATAAGGAGTGAGAATTTATGGCTTATAAAACAACTTATCCATTTACAGGTGAAGTTCTCAAGAAATATGACAACGCAACTGACGCTGACTTAGAGCAAGCCTTAGAAACCGGTCATCAACTCTATCAAACTTGGCGTAATTCACCTGTGGCTGAGCGTGCACAAGATTTACAAAAAATCGCCGATCTAATGAAAGACAGAAAAGAAGATTTAGCTAAAGCCATGACTTACGACATGGGCAAACTTTTAACTGAAGCACAAGGTGAAGTTGATCTTTGTATTGGCATCGTAGAGTACTATGCTAAAAATGGCGAAAAATTCATGGCATCAGTTCCAGTAGAAAGCCCTGCCGGTCGCGCCTACTATGCAAAACAGTCAACTGGTGTGATCGTTGCGGTAGAACCGTGGAACTTTCCTCTTTACCAGGTAGTTCGTGTATTTGCGCCAAATTTTATCGTTGGTAACCCAATGATCTTAAAACATGCTTCGATCTGTGCGACCTCTGCACAAAAATTTGCAGACCTGACACTAGATGCTGGAGCTCCTAAGGGTGCTTTAACCAACTTATTTATCAGCTATGATCAAGTAAGTAAAGCCATTCACGATCCGCGTGTCGCCGGAGTCTGCTTGACAGGCTCAGAACGCGGCGGTGCTGCAGTTGCTAAGGAAGCTGGAACTGCTTTAAAGAAATCAACTTTAGAACTTGGCGGTAACGATGCATTTATCGTTTTAGATGATGCTGATTTTGATGAAGTCAAAAAGGTTTCTCCTGGTGCACGTCTGTACAACGCAGGTCAGGTCTGCACCTCTTCTAAACGTTTTATCGTTATGGCAGACAAATATGACGACTTTGTGGAAAACTTGAAAGATGCATTTTCTAAGGCCAAAATTGGTGATCCAATGGATCCAGAAACCGTAGTTGCTCCACTTTCTTCCAAGAGCGCACAAGAGAAACTGCAAAAGCAAGTGGATTCAGCAATTGCAGGCGGCGCTACATTAGTCTATGGTAATGAACCGATCAACGGCGAAGGATTCTTCTTCCAACCAACAATTTTAACTAATATCAGTAAGGACAATCCCGTTTACAATCAAGAAATGTTTGGCCCAGTTGCTGTTGTCTACAAAGTTGATTCCGAACAAGAAGCAATTGATCTTGCAAATGACTCTAGTTACGGACTTGGTAACACGATCTTCTCAAGTAATCGTGAGCATGCACAAGCCGTTGCTGAAAAAATCGAAACAGGTATGTCATTCATTAATTCAGGGTGGACATCACTTCCTGAATTACCTTTCGGCGGGGTCAAGAACTCTGGTTACGGTCGTGAATTAAGCGAATTAGGCTTTGATGCATTCGTTAACCAGCACTTAGTTTTCGAACCTAATAATTAATAAAAGTCATTTATTCTCAATCGTTGCTAATAATAAAAATGGATACTGTCCAGTTATCAGACGGACAGTATCCATTTTTTACGTTTTATTTATTATAACAATAACACTATTTTTCAATAGTATCAGGCTCTTGAAATAGCTGATATTGAAAATGATATTTATTTAATTATTTTAATTTACATCTTAATTTTTGTCATTTTTCTAACATAGAATATAATTTAAGTAATGGTTTTATTTTAAAGAAAAGGAAGATGGCTATGACAGCTAAAAAAACAGTGTCTATTGCAGCTACTCTGATCGCGATCAGTCTTTCACTTGCAGCATGCAGTTCGAAGTCAGGCAGTAAAAATGACCAGCAAGTTCTCAATTGGAGCGAAGCAACCGAACTTTCATCCATAGACCCTTCCAAAGCAACCGATTCTGAAAGTTTCGATATGTTAGGAAATTCAATGGAAGGTCTGTATCGCTTGGGAAAGAACTCGAAAGTAGAACCCGGGATCGCCCGCTCGACAAAAATCAGCAAGAATAAACTACACTATACATTTACTCTCCGTAAAGGAGCTAAATGGAGCAATGGCGATGAGGTCACGGCTAAAGATTTCGTTTACTCGTGGAAAAGAACAATCGATCCTAAAACCGGCTCCTCTTATTCATACTTATTTGACGGCGTGGCCAATTCTAACGATATTATCAATGGCAAAAAATCCCCAACAACATTAGGGATCAAGGCTGATGGCAAGTATAAACTGAGTGTCACTTTAGATAAACAAGTCCCATACTTTAAATTATTAATGGGCTTCCCAGTTTTCTTCCCACAAAACGAAAAAACTGTTAAAAAATACGGGTCAAACTACGGAACAGAATCAAAATATATGGTCTACAATGGTCCATTTGTCATGAAAAACTGGACAGGTTCTAATCTCAGCTGGAAGTTCAAGAAAAATAATGATTACTGGGATAAGAAAAACGTTAAATTGTCCGGTATTAATTTCAAAGTCAATAAGAGTCCTTCAACTGCCTATAACCTCTACCAGTCTGGTAAGAGCGATATGTCGCAGCTAAGTACCGAACAGGCACGTCAACTAAATAAAAAGCCTGGTTTCACTGTTGAAAAGAGTGGGCAAATGACTTATCTTGAATTTAATCAGAAACAGGCTGCCTTCAAAAATACTAAGATCCGTCAGGCTCTCTCTTTAGCAATCAACCGTAAACAGTTAGCCGGTAAAATCATGGGTGAAGGCACAGAAATTCCAACTGGGATCGTTCCAAACGGTTTAGCTAAAAATAATGGTACCGACTTTTCCAAAGAAGCTAAGACCGATGATCTACGTTACAGCGAAAGTGAAGCAAAACGCCTGTTTAATGAAGGATTAGCGGAAATTGGACAATCCAAACTACGTTTCACTCTTTTAGGTGCTGATACGGATCAAAGTAAAGATGTCACTGCATATATCCAAAGTCAGCTTGAACAACACTTAGGTTCTGACAAAATCAGAGTCGATGTTTCAAACGTTCCTTTGAAGACCCGCCTGTCGCGTTCACGTGCCGGAAACTTTGATGTAGTTGCAGCCAACTGGGTTGCCGATTACACAGACCCGATCTCATTTATGGAACTCTTTACCACCGGCAATGAGTATAACGATGGTTCATGGTCCAATTCCCAGTATGATGAGTTGATCAAAGCAGCTAAGACTACTGATGCAGCAGATCCCGATAAACGCTGGAATGATATGGTCAAAGCTTCCAAAATATTGAGCAAGGATATGGGTGTTTCGCCTTTGTATCAACAAAATTCACCAGAAATGATCAGGCCAAAAGTCAAGGGACTGATCGTCAACTCTGCTGGCGTTATGTATAACTATAAAAATGTTCATATAGAGGAATGATCAATAAGTAAGCTAACTAATTATTTTCGCTCATCCTTTTCTCGCATTATCAAAAAAGCTGGCAGTTTCAATCTTGAAAAAGATAGGAACTGCTAGCTTTTTTAGTTCAATTATAATAAAATACCTCTGGCGAAAATTCTCATTCTCATAATTATTAACAGGTCTTACACTTGATTCGTTTCTTGCAAAAAACGACTTTCTATCTTATCTTGCAATTTACTGAGCTCGTCTTCAACATTATTCTTCTCCTGGTCAGCGTTATAACGTCTGATCTGTCCCATTAGATTACTAAAATCCAACAATGACAATACGTAGGTACGATCGGCCATTTTTTGATCTTCGTGATACTTCTTCAAGATCTTACGTTTAGGGCCTACATAGAGATCATAGTCTTGAAACTGTGCGATCAAATCATTTTTCGACAAAATATTACCTCCTCTTACTTCAGTATAGTCCTTTTACCTAAAGCTTTTCAAAATATCCAACTATTTTTCACAAAGAAAAATAAAGCACCAGCATTAACTGATGCTTTATCACCTACCACACAAACTAACATCAAAACCACTTACTGCTTTAAAAATTGCTGCTCAATGTAACGCTTGATAATTTGCTTCTTTTCTGCTCCAGCTTCCTTGTATTGAACAATATAATTTTTAAGATAAGCCATCATTTCAGGTGAAAACTTATACTTCTTGTCTTCTAAATCATATTTTGCAACCAGATCCATGCTGTATCTTTGAACCAAATTATCGTGTTCATCGGCATAAAGCGCAAAGTCAGGAAAATCCACCAATAACTTATATCCCATAATTTCACTGTCTAAGTCATGTGTCATTCGCTCAACTCCTTTGCTTTACCACATTATTCATTACTTATGCTGTCTGTCTCTCATGAAATCATGCTTTAATATACCCATAAAGTAACAATCCCGATAACTTCCTCGCGCATAAAATTGTTCCTTCATAGTTCCTTCTAATTGGAATCCCAATTTTTTATAGACATGAATTGCCGATTTATTTACAGTATCAACATACAAAAACACCTTATGCATATTTAGAATATAAAAAGCATGTTCCAATGCACTTTCCATCGCTTTTTGCGCTAACTTTCTACCACGGAATTTACTCAGAACAATAACTTGGATCTCGCACGTCCGCGGTATGTAGTCAATATCTACCAATTCCACAACACCTGCAAACTCCCCTGCTTCTTCGATCACAAAACGGCGTTCGTGCGTATCATGAATATGTTCATTATATAACTCTTCTAACTCGTCATAGGATTCATACGGTTCTTCAAACCAATATGCCATAGTATCTTGCTCATTACGAACACCATGAACATCCTTAAGATCTTTTCTTTCTAACGGCCTGATCAGCAAATTGACCCCTCCTCTTCTTAATTCTACCAAAGGGTTAAGATATCACAATGAAAATGTCCTAATATTACTACTATTTAATGTTTACTCCTGTAAATTGTGATATTTTACCTCAGCAGAAAGGTATAACTAAAAAATTATCCATTTTCAAGCCAATAAAAAAAGCCAGTGCCTAGCGCACCAGCTTCTTTTTTATACTACTTGTTCTTCCAGTCAACTAATTGTTTTTAGCCAATTTCGATTTTATGCCCAGTTTCTTTCTTTTCTGCTTTTGGCAAGTTGATCGTCAATACTCCCTTATCGGACTTAGCCGAAATCTTATCACCAGCAACATCTGGCAAACGATAATTTCGAACATATTCGCCATATGAACGTTCACTTGCAATAACATTTTGTTTTTCATCTTTCTTATCAAGAGCTGAATTTCTCTTGGCCTTAATGCTTAACACATCCTGGTCATATGAAAGATCAATGTTTTCCTTATCAACACCAGGTATATCTACAGTTACTTGATAACCATCTTTAGTCTCCGTAATGTCACTCTTCATATTATCTGCTGAATCCATTGTAAAGAATGGTTCACCAAAGTTTTCAAAGAAACCATCACCGATGTTCATCAATTGATTCAAGTTGCTTGCTAATTCATTATTCATATTATTAGATCCCCTTTCCTTCTTTACATTGTATATAATACACCATTAGTCAAAGTTAGTCAAACTTTTTAAAAATAAATCAATTAGTTTGCTAAGTGCTGATATAAAAGGATTATAAGGAGAAAATACGACTAAGTGTTTTCAAAATAGTCAAAAAAAGTCAAACTTTTTTGAAATTAAATAATCAGGAAACTATTTTAAGCAGAAATTCCCTGATTATTTAATTTTATTTATTACTTATCAACAACATTTTTCTTTCGACCTGCCAAAAATTCGGTCAAATTATCGACCGCGATACCTAACAGACGGACTCTTGTTTCTTGTGGTGCCCAAGCAATATGGGGAGTAATATAACAATTATCTGCATCTAACAATGGACTATCCGCATTAAGCGGTTCACATTGTGCAACGTCAACTGCTGCAGCAGCAATCTGCCCATTATTCAGTGCATCAGCGACATCTTTCTCGTTGATCAGCCCACCCCTGGCAGTATTTAGCAGTATAGCCGAATCTTTCATTTTCTTTAAGGAAGAATCATTTATCATTTCTGTAGTGTCTGGTGTTTGCGGGACATGCAAGCTGACAACATCGGAGTTTTTCAGCAGAGTATCCAAACTGACTTGCTTTTGCCAATCTTGTTTAACTTTTTTAGGACGATGATTGTAAAAAATCACAGTCATTCCAAATGCATGTCCAATCTCAGCAACCTTTTGGGCTATCCTGCCAAAGCCTACTAGTCCAAGTACCTTTCCTTGCAACTCTGTCAAAGGTTTAGCAAAGAAACTAAAGTCAGGATTACTTGACCATTTTCCATTATGAACTAACCGGTCATGTAAACCAACTTGACTAGTGATTTCCAATAACAGCGCAAAAGTAAATTGTGCCACAGCTTCAGTTCCGTAAGTCGGAATATTCGTAACTGTGACCCCTGCCTTGGTTGCCGCAGCTATATCGATCACATTATATCCAGTAGCTAAAACTCCAATATATCCTATGTTAGGTGCACTATTAATAATTTCTTCATCTATAGGGGTTTTATTTGTCAAAACGATCCGTGCATCACCGATCCGTTTTAAAATTTCTTTCTTATCAGTAAACGAAGTCCGATCATAAATCTCGCATTCACCGATTTCTTGTAACGGTGCCCAATCAATATCACCTGGATTTAACGCATATCCATCTAAAACAACAATCTTCATTAAAAGTACCTCCTTATAAGATCAAAACAGAGCGGAGAAAGTCGGAACAAGGCGAGCTCTAATCGGCTTTCACACCATAATGTGTTTGTGGAAGTTAACTAGGCGCAGTCTTGTGGCTTTCGGAGCTCGACTACAAAACAGAGCAAAATACGCCGTTTAAGAAACGAGTATCATTAAAAACAAACATATCTACACATATATGTTATATCTTGGTGCTCTATTAAATAAATTTTTCTTAGCTAAAATAGTCACACTATATCCATTATTCTACCAATTAACAAACCTAATTTTCAAAAAATAGTTTGTATGCAATACTTTTTTTAAAGAAGTACTTGACGCACAAATAAAAAAAAAAAATCAGTAAATTATATCTATAGTTACTAACAAAAAGTAAGCTTTTTTAGCGTCTGGAGGTTTGTAAAATGACAGCTACAAATAAATTAGTTTTTGGACTTGACACATTTGGCGATGTTCCTGATAATCCAGCAAACGATCTCCCTGTTTCATACTCAGTCGCCTTGAAGCAAATAATCAAGGAAGCAAAATTAGCAGATAATATAGGGATCGATGTAATTGCCTTAGGCGAGCATCATCGTCCTGAATATGCTATTTCCAGCCCTGATACGATGCTGGTCGCAATCGCAACTATCACTAAAAATATTAAACTCAGTACTGGGGTCACCGTACTCAGCTCAGATGATCCAGACCGTGTTTACGAACGTTTTGCAACTCTAGATAATATTTCCGACGGCAGAGCCCAAATTATGCTAGGCCGTGGCTCATTCACTGAATCATTTCCATTATTTGGCTACAATTTAGAAAATTATGATGCCTTATTTGAACCCCGATTTAAAATTGAAGTGCAACACTTGATAACTAGACCAATTAGACTAGCTTAAAAGGCCATGAAGGCCTATTCTTATTATTAACGACAAAATCAACAGATAAGGATAGGTGTCTTCATGACCCAAACTAAGAATATCATGCCTAAGCATTACCAACAACTCCAATCTTTTGAACGCGGTCAAATTGAGTCCCTGACTCGATTAGGATTTGGCGTTCGTCAGATCGCCAGCCGGCTTCACCGGAGTCCCAGCACCATTTCTCGCGAATTAAAACGCGGGTTAACCACCCAGATTGATTCCCAGAAACATCGGTCATATCAGGGCTACTTTGCCGAGCGCGGGGCGGCTTACTATCGAGAACAGCGGGCCAAGTGTCACCCCAAAGGTTTACTGCAGCGGGCTGCCGTGTTCTTCAAGTCCCTGCCGAAAGCTTTAAAAGCTAAGCCACGAGTTTTCAGTGTCGATACGTATGTCCACTATTTCAAAGCTCATTACCCGGGCTTTCCCTGCCCATCAACGGCTACGGTCTATCGGTATATCGAGGCTGGCAAGCTCCCGGAGCTTCACAACTATGATTTACCCATGAAGCTACGTCGCCGCGTTAAACGCCCGAATCACCGACATGCCCGCCTGAATAAAAAACGGTTTGGACAGTCCATTGAAGACCGGCCCGCAGTGGTTCGGAAACGTCAGGAGTTGGGCCATTGGGAAGGCGACTTAGTGAAAGCCAAACGGGTTGAGTCCGAACCAGCTTTAATGACGTTAACCGAGCGAGTTAGCCGGATGGAAATTATCGTTAAATTGCCTGATTACCGGGCAGAGACTTGCCGGCAAGCCCTCCAAGATACGATTGATGATTACGGTGCAGAAAACTTTCGGACGATCACGTTTGACAACGGCTCGGAATTCGCTAGTTTAAATCAGGTTCAAGGAACGGAAATCTACTTTGCCCATCCATATTCTCCCTGGGAACGGGGCACTAATGAGAATGTGAATGGTCAATTAAGAGAGTTCTTCCCAAAGGGGCATTCCTTTAAAAACCTCTCATTAGTGGATCTGCAGTTGGTTCAAGACACGCTGAATCACCGTCCCCGCCGCTGTTTAAGCTATAGTTGTCCAGCGGATGTTATGCCACAACTGGTTTAACTTTCTAGACCAATTATAAGAATAGGCCATTAGTGTTGCACTTAACTTGACAATTGAGGTGCCTTATTTGAAGAAAAGATGGCCTTATTTAATAAATTACGCGATGAAGAAGCTGTTGATTGGTCTGGCAAGTTCACTCAAACCTTAGAAAAGCAAAAAATCTATCCCAAGATCAGCGGTCATAAGTTAGACACTTATGTTGGTATGGGCGGAACTCCTGATTCGATCATCAGAGCCGCTTACTATGGCTTCCCAGTTATTTTAGCGATCATTGGTGGTGCTCCTGAAAGATTTAAGCCATACGTTGATCTTTACCAGCGAGCTGCCGCCCAGTTTAACCAACCACAACATCCCTTAGGTATGCATTCACATGGCGTAATTGCGGATACAGATGATGAAGCCTACAATATCGCGTGGAAATATTTGCGCAGGTCGATGGATCGGATCGGGTCTGATCGCGGTTGGGTACCGATGGACAAAAAGCGTTTCGACTTTGAAATTAAGAAAGGTTCCTATTATGTTGGAACACCAGAGCATGTCGCACACAAAATCGCTGATAAAATGACTAAAGTTGGCGTGAAACGATTTGATTTCATCTATGGTGCCGGAGGACAATATGCTTTTCAAAGAGAAAAGTCAATTGAACTTTATGGTACAAAAGTTGTCCCTTTAGTCAAAGATCTCATAAAGTCGGGGGAATACAGCTATGAATAGACCAGTGATCGGGATTTTAGGAGCAGGAAAACTAGGTACTACACTTGCCAAGTTAAGTACCAAAGCCGGCTATCAAACGCTGATTGCAAGTTCAAAACCAGCCGCTAAGATTCAACTCACGATCAGTGTTCTTGTTCCAAAGGCTACTGCTCTTTCAGCCCAAGAGGTGACCCGGCAAGCAGACATCGTTATTTTGACCCTTCCTCTGAGCAAATATAAAACTATTGAAAAAACAGGGTTAGCTGGAAAAGTAGTTTTAGACGCCATGAACTATTGGTGGGAAGTTGACGGAACAGATAACATCTATACTACAAAAGATCATTCATCTTCAGAACTAGTGCAACAGTACTTATCAAAAGGTACCGTTGTCAAGGCTTTGAATCACATGGGGTATCATGACCTTGAAGATGAAGTAGGAAACGGTAAAGATGGTCAGCGCAAAGCTATTGCCCTTGCTGGGGATGATTTTAAAGCAGTTGCTGCAGCTGCCAAAATTGTCACAGATCTCGGATTCGATCCTTTAATACTTGATTCATTGGCACAAGGCAGAATTTTAGAACCAGGGACTTCCTTATTCGGTGCAGATGAAACTCAAAAAAGGCTACAGAAAATAATTGATAACGAACTTCAAAAACTATAGAAAAAACCGTTAGCTCAGACTTTGATCTGTAACTAAGGTTCTTTATTTGTCCTTAATACATATAATTTTAATTAAACCAACCCTTGGACCATCATCGCTGTCGCGACTTTTTCAAAACCAGCAATGTTTGCACCAGCTTGATAATTACCTTCTACACCATATTCTTTAGCGGCTGTTTCTGATTTACTAAAGATGTAATGCATGATAGTTTCAAGTTTATTATTGACCTGATCAAAGCTCCATGACAAGCGTTCACTGTTCTGACTCATTTCTAACGCTGAAACAGCTACACCACCTGCATTAGCCGCTTTTGCAGGACCATAATAGATATTATTTTCATTGTAGGTCTTGATTGCTTCAGGCATGCTTGGCATATTAGCTCCCTCACAGATATACTTAACATGATCTTTGACCATTAATTCTGCTTGTTTTTGATCGATCTCATTTTGTGTAGCACATGGCAAAGCCACATCGTAATCAATGTCATAATTCCAGACAGAGCCTTCCATGTAATGTGCTGTTGAAACTTTTTGGGCGTATTCCTTGATGCGTCCGCGTTCAATTTCTTTGATCTCCTTGACAGCTGAATAATCAATACCATCAGGGTCGTAAATAAAGCCGTCGGAATCGGATACCGTGATAACCTTAGCACCTAACTCAATTGCCTTTTGCAAAGCATACAAAGCTACGTTTCCTGAACCTGAAATTTTGATTTTCTTACCCTTCAGACTATCATTATGTGCATCCAGCATTGACTGAGTGTAATATAACAAACCATAACCTGTTGCCTCGACTCGTGCAGCACTGCCGCCAAAAGTCAGCCCCTTGCCGGTCAAGACTCCATTTTCAAAACCTCGTAACCGTTTATAGGCACCAAACAAGTAGCCAACTTCACGTCCGCCAACACCAATATCTCCTGCAGGTACATCCAGATCTGGACCGATATGACGAGCTAATTCTGTCATAAAGCTTTGGCAAAAACGCATAACTTCGCTGTCAGATTTCCCTTTAGGATCAAAGTCACTTCCGCCTTTACCGCCTCCGATCGGTAAACCAGTCAAACTATTCTTAAAGATCTGTTCAAATCCCAAAAACTTGACTGTACTTAAATTCACGCTGGGATGGAAACGTAATCCCCCCTTATACGGGCCAATGGCTGAATTAAACTGCACTCGATAACCACGGTTAACTTGATAATTTCCTGCATCATCTTGCCAAGGAACACGAAATTCGATCACTCGTTCCGGTTCAACCATTCTTTCCAGTAAGTTGGCCTTAATATATTCTGGATGTTTGTCCAACACCGGGATCAGTGAATCCAACACAGCAAAAACTGCCTCTTGAAATTCAGTCTGTTCTGGATCACGTCGTTGAATTGCTTCCTTAACGGTTGCAATATATTCTTGCGCCTTTGTCATTCATAATCTTCCTTTCAAATTCTCGAATCGTTTTTAATCGTATGTTAATTTATATACAACCATTTTCTAATAAAGCTGAGCTGCATGTCAACTATTTTCTGCTAAGTTCCACAAAAATAACATTTAGAAATCTGCCGTACATAATTTCTAAATGTTATTTCATTCAACTAGGACTCAACTGTTACGTTTTTTCTTCAATTCTTCACCAAACCGTTGTTTTTTGATAACTATTTTCACACGATCATTATCACGTCTTCTGGTGAATCCAATAATAATGGTTCCGATTTAAAATTATCTCTGGTACCTGTACCCCAAAGAGCACCGCCAAACGCCACTTTTGCTTTAATAGCGGAGCTTTCATCCGTATCAGCATCACCAATATAAAAGGCATCTTCTGCTTGATATCCTAATGTATTTAAGGCAAACTGCAGAGGTTCCGCAGAAGGTTTAGGATGCTTAGTATCACTAGAAGTAACGATCAATGACATTTTTTGGAACCACCAAAAAGACTGCAAGTTTTCTTGTGCATCTGCAGTGGTCCGTGAAGTAACGATCCCTAATTTGACATCAGGTGCAGCCAGTAGGTGATCGAACATCCTGTCTACTCCAGGATATGCTTCTGGTTGAAGTTCAACTTTCTGCGCGATCGCATCATATTCAGCAAACCATTCATCCAACCGACCTACTGGGATCTTAAAATACTCAACTTCCTGTTTGGCAGTCATAGTAAACGCGCGACTCAACTGAGCCTGGCTTGGGTTTACACCAAATTTTGGTAAAGCAGCTAACATTATCTTTTCATAGTACGGATAGCTATCTACTAAAGTTCCATCAACATCAAACAAAATTAACTTCTTTTTCATTCTCAGATCCATCCTTCCGTGAAACAGGGCAAAGAAAAGTGAGAAACAACAAGTATTATCAAACTCAGGCCCTATAGTACATTCTTGACACTATAAGATTCAAATTAACTATGCAAAATTATTTGAACTTCGGAGCCTAATAAATAAAAACCAAAACTGTGAATACCGATTTTCAAGTACTAACTTATTTACGATCTTTACGGTACGCCCAAGTAACTACTCCCAGATTGATCAATACCAAAAATGTCGTCATGATGAAAACATACCGATAGTCCAAAATACCAGCAACTCCAGATGCTAACATGGGACCGATCACTGAGCCGATAGCTTGAAATGACTGATTATAACTAAAGATCCGACTAACTGAGCTCGGCGGTGTATTTAATGACATAACCGTTTGAGTCACAGGCATTAAAGCTGCGTCGGCAATTCCGACAAAGAAACGTAAAACGCCTAATACAACAACCGTTTGAACAAAGTACATTGGGAAAAATAAAGCTCCTGATAATACCAACCCAGCAATCAATACTTTTTTCGCCCCAATATGGTCGCTCAACTGTCCTAATCGCGGTGCAGCAAGCAGTGTAGCAATTCCAGGTAAAGCAGCCACGATCCCACTGGCAAAAGCAACATTTCCGTTTCCATGCATCAGTTGCCTAACAAACAAGCTGATGATCGGATTGATTGAATTAGTGGCCGCCTGAATCAACATCGATGAAACAAACATCGCCCACACGATATGAATATTTTTGATTCCTACAAAAGCGCTTTGTCCATCCTGCTGACTATCTTTTTTAATAGGAGTAAAGTTTTCTTTCACACCAAAGAGTGTCACTAAAGTAGCCATCAACATTAAAGCTCCAAAAATAAAAAACGGGATCCGATAGCCCAACGCACCAGCAATTATTCCGCCAAAAACTGGCCCTACCAGTTGTCCGCCAACTGCACCAGTCGTCAAAGTTCCCATTGTTTTTCCACTGTATTCCCGGGGAACTTCACTGGCGATCAGTGCATATGCATTATTTATATATCCTGAAAAAGCACCTTGGATCAACCTTAACGCAATCAGCATCCATACATTTGTCGAGAAACCGGTCAAAGTTGCAGTAATTGTCATTCCGATCGCAGCACGCAGTAACATTGGTTTACGTCCGGTCTTATCAGCTAGTTTCCCCCATAACGGCGAAACTATCGCTTGACTTAAGAATGTACTAGAAAAAGCAAGACCTGTATATAAAGTTAATTCCCACTTGGGAAAATTCCCTAAAGTATTGACAAACAAGGGTAAGAAAGGCAAGCTCATGCTTGAACCTGCCCCAGTCGCAAAATTTCCTAGCCAGAGTGAATACATATTCTTTTGCCATTGAGCCAGTTGTCCCTTTTTTACCATTTTTATCTCATACGCCTATCTTTCTTTGAATCACTTGCTTTAAAGTATCATTAGAACTCTTCGTGAAAATATTTTGCTGCCGCTTTGATCATATCCATATTTTGTTGATTCAATAACGGAGGCAGGTCACTAAATGAAAAATATTTTAAACTCAACGTTTCATCTGTTCGTTCCTTTAATAATGATCCTCCAGCAGGTTCAACCAGATATAATCTACTGATCACTTGGGCTTGGTCACCATTGGGATAAGTAGTAAATCCTTGCTCAAAAGTACCGATCATATCGACCACTTCTACTTTAAGGCCACTATCTTCTTTCATTTCTCGATTTAAAGTTTCTAAAAAAGTTTCCCCATATTCCATGTACCCGCCAGGAAGACTCCAATTGTGTGTATCAGTCCGTTCCTGTAATAATATATTGTGTTCATCATTCACCACTACACCCGCCACGGCATTTAAAATAATAGGCATGTGTCCCACCTTGTCACGGATATCTTTAATATAATCTCTCATAATATTCACCTGTCTTTACCGCTATTATTATTTAATTCTACTTTACAATATTTCACTTAGAATATCATGGGAAGATAGCAAAAAAGTAATAATTATTTTAGCATGATACACCATTCAAAAATTTCACAGCTGATAAACTACTCACCAACCAACTATATTACATGACGCCAAAACAAAAATGCCCCCCTTTGTCATTTACAAAAGGGAGCTCTCATCTCAAAACAGTATTCTATTTTATTTGATTCCTAAATATTGACCACAGTTGACTTTTTTGCTTCACGAATAGCGTCTAATACAGTTTCACGATCTTGCGGACTCAACGGTTGCGCTAACAGAGTTGCAAAACCGCTAAAACTCAAACCAAGCATATCGGCCACATAGTATTCACTGACATTGCTTTCAGCGATCTTCCTTCTAACATCTTCATTTGGTAATCCACTTACGTCGCGCATAAAAAGTCCTCCTTAGATGATCTGGGGAGTTTCTTTCCCCAGTTATGTTGTAACAAATATTAGGGTGAAAAAGCAATAACTCTGTTCATTTATTAAGCAAATTCAAGAAGAAAACGCTTTTTTGCAATAATCCATCACTTATTTCTTATTATCCCTTAACAAAAACATTTAACGATGTATAATGAAAACGAAATTCATTTACGGATGAAGCTCGGCAATTTGTTGCAATAGCGTTGTTGCAAGTCGTCAGTGGACGGATACTGCAACGCTATTTGTGTATCCAAAACTGTGCGAATGCGAAATAAATAATTAAACTATTTAGCAAATTACTAAAGGTTGTGCCTAGCTATCTTTCACACCATATTGCCTAGTACGCAATATAGCATGAAAGCTCGTTAGTGCTCGCCTTTTACCCCGGGCTTCTCCACTTTGTTATTTTCCTAAGGAGGATTTATTATTTTATCACACAAAGCTATAGATAAACACATTTTTCTACCCGTTGTTGGTTTGTTCGGACTGACTGCCCTGTTCTTAATGTTTGGCGGCCACCGTTTACAAAAACCATTGGCTCGCATCTTAAGTTGGATCAACATTAGGTTTGGCTGGCTCTACCTTTTAGTTTTCATTATCAATTTTGTCTTCTTATTGTGGCTTGCATGTAGTCATTACGGTAATATCAAACTTGGTAAACCCAATGATAAACCTGTGTATAGTAATTTCAAATGGGGGTCTATGGTTTTTGCAACTGGGATCGATGCCAGTATTATGATGCTAAGTATTACTGATCCACTTGAGTTTATTCAAACACCGCCCTTTGGTTTAAAGCCCTACTCAGATTCAGCTTATGTAGCTTCAAGCGCTTTATCACAATTTAACTGGGGACCAATGGCATGGATGATGTTCGCTCCTGCAGCAATTTTGATTGGTTATGTAACCTATAGAAAAAAAAAGCCCACGCAAAAAATGAGTGATGGTTTTTCTTTCCTGCAAGGGAACAGTACTCTTAAAAAAATAAGTCGGACGATCATTGATTTTCTGGTTGTGATCGGGATCATCGGTGGTTTGGGTTCTTCGATCGGAATGGAAGTTCCACGGACCTCAACTGTTTTTTCTGCTGTTTCTAATATGCCCGATAGTATCTGGTTGCAGTTAGGAATTTTTTCAGTTCTCTTTATTCTCTTGGGATTAACAGTCTATAAGGGATTAAACGGTGGGATCGATCGTTTAAGCATGATTAATATTTATTTAACAATTGCTTTTTTGATTGTGATCTTAATTGTCGGTCCAACTCGTGATCTGATAATTAATTGGAGTAAAAGTTTAGTTGTTCTTGTACAGAAATTTGTACCGCTTTCTATTAACGTTAAACCTAGTCCAACTCAACAAGACACTATTTTCTATTGGGGTTGGTGGCTGACATTCATGCCGTTAATGGGAACTTTTATCTCACGTATTTCACGCGGAAGAACTATCCGGCAAATACTATTTGGCATGCTGGCGTATGGCGTCACTGGTTGTTTAACGTTTCATGCCGTTTTGGGTGGATATGGTCTATGGCTGCAAAAAACTGGAGCAGTTGACCTTGTCTCCATTTTAAATCATCATAGTCAGGCAGACGTGATCGTAGCTTTGATCTCGACCTTACCATTCAAGAAGGTCATGTTGATTTTTTATGCTATTTCTTGCTTTATTTTCTTGGCGACTACCATTTCTGGAGCCGCTTATGTACTTTCTTCATTTACAAGTACACCCTTGTACGGTAAAGAACCTAGTCGTTTCAATCGGATGAGCTGGGTTTTTATCTTTTTGTTCTTCGCCTTTAGTTTAGTTCTTGTTGGCGGTTTCCAGGTCATTCAAACTATGTCTGTAATCGCCGGTTTGCCGTTGACACTAGTTTGTTTATTAGTCCTTTACTCAATCTATCGTTCGGTTCGACACGACAGTGAGTTGATCTTCACTCCAAATGAATTAGAGAATACCGACAGACGTCAAGAATATACAGTTGAAAGAAAATTTGCCGTTCGGGGAAAGCTGATACTCTCATTTACTAACCGTAACTTTAGCAAATAATAAGCATCAATAATGACTCAGCTTTGGATTAAAAAACTGGGTCATTTTAATTTAGAGAGACACATATATAATAGAGTTAAAGGAAGTGATGAGCCACAATGAAGATCACTGAAGGTTATATGCCATTTCACGACTATCAAACTTATTTTCGCATTGTTGGTGAAGCAAAAAAAAATGCAGCACCGTTAATATTACTACACGGCGGGCCAGGCTCTTCCCATAATTATTTTGAAATGCTTGATGACTTGGCACAAGAAGGTTTCCGATTAGTTATGTATGACCAGTTAGGTTGCGGTCAGTCTTCTGCCCCAGATCAACCAGAACTTTGGCAAGCACAAACTTGGCTTGATGAATTAACTGAATTGCGCAGTTACTTGCACCTTGATCACGTTCATTTATTAGGACAATCTTTTGGCGGCATGTTAGCGCTAATGTATTTATTGGAAAAAAAACCGCAAGGAGTGCAAAGCCTGATTTTATCAAGTACTTTATCTTCAGCAAAACTATGGGCTAGTGAACAACATCGGCTAATCAAATATTTGCCTCAAGCCGAACAGGAAGCCATAGTTGTCGCTGAAAAAACGGGAAACTATTCAGAACCTGCTTATTTAGCTGCCAATGCCCACTACATGGCTTTACATGCGGCGGCTCCAGTCACCAAAGATTCACCTGAGCCTTTAAAAAGGGCAAAAATCAATGGGGAACAATCTTACATGACCGCTTGGGGTCCAAATGAATACACTCCGACCGGCACTTTGCGTAACTACGAATATACTGACAGACTAGCTGAGATCAAAATTCCGACTTTGATCACTAATGGTACAGATGACTTATGTACACCGTTAATTGCTAAAACTATGTATGATCATTTGTCCAATGCTCAATGGAAGTTATTCCAAAACAGTCGCCATATGCCGTTTGTTGAACACCACGATGAATACATTAACTTGCTAAGTTCATGGTTAACCGAACATTAAATAATTTTTCTAAAATAAGGAAACAGAACTCAAAAACTATTTTCTGAGTTCTATTTTTTTATCTTGTCATGACTCTTATTATTGATCAATTGCTGCTCTGATTTCTAACCTCAATTCAAAACCACTAAGCTCAGTTATACCATTATTAGTCTAAATTAGCTTATACCTTTGTATTTTTTCTCAGATCCAGATGGATGTTTTATTCCTAAAATTTAGTTTTTCTTAAATTAATACTTTCGCAGGAGCTTTATTTGAAAAATATACAATATAAAGCTATAATGGATTTTGAATAGTGATAATAGAAAGGGGCATTTTATATGTATCATTCAAATGGAAACTACGAAGCTCTAGTACATGCACGTAAACCTACAGGCGTCGACCAAAAATCTGCCTATATCGTTGGCGGCGGTTTAGCGGGTTTAGCAGCTGGCGTTTTCCTTGTTCGTGACGCACAAATGCCAGGTAAGCACATCCACATCTTAGAAGAATTACCAGTTGCAGGCGGTTCTTTAGACGGCACAAAGAAACCTGACATTGGATTTGTTACTCGCGGAGGCCGTGAAATGGAAAACCACTTTGAATGTATGTGGGATATGTATAGCTCGATTCCTTCATTAGAGATTCCAGGTGCTTCATACCTCGATGAATACTACTGGTTAGATAAAGATGACCCCAATTCCTCGAATTGTCGCATGATTTATTCACGTGGTAATGAAGTTCCAGATGATGGGCAGTATACCTTAGGTAAAACTTCTAAAGAAATCGTCAAACTGATCATGACACCTGAAGATAGTTTGGGCAAAAAAACCATCGAAGAATACTTTTCGGATGAATTCTTTACCAGCAATTTTTGGTATTATTGGTCGACCATGTTTGCTTTCGAAAAATGGCATTCAGTCGTTGAAATGCGTCGTTACTGCATGCGTTTTATTCATCACATTGATGGTTTACCTGATTTTACCGCTTTAAAGTTCAACAAATATAATCAGTATGAATCAATGACTTTACCGCTCGTAAAATATCTTGAAAAACATGGCGTGGATTTTCAATTTAATACAATCGTTAACAATGTGATCGTCAATACTAACAATGGTGAAAAACATGCGCAAAAATTATTACTGACCGTCGATGATACTCCACAAGAAATTCAATTAACTGATAATGATATCGTCTTTGTTACAAACGGTTCTATTACGGAAAGTTCAACTTACGGTGATCACCATACTCCTGCACCAACAACATCAAAACCTGGTCCAAGTTGGGAATTATGGGAAAACTTAGCAGAACAATCTGCTGATTTCGGTCATCCAAAAGTCTTTTACAAGAATCTTCCAAAAAAGTCTTGGTACATTTCAGCAACTGCTACTGTCAAAAACCCCGCAGTGGAACCCTACATTGAACATTTAACAAAACGAGACCTTCATGATGGTAAAGTCAATACCGGCGGGATCATCACGATCAAAGATTCGAATTGGATGATGAGCTTTTGCATTCACCGGCAACCGCATTTTAAATCGCAAAATGAAAATGAGACTACCGTATGGATCTATGGCTTGTACTCCAATACACAAGGAAACTATATCAAGAAAAACATTGAAGATTGCACTGGTGAAGAGATCACGGAGGAATGGCTTTACCACCTGGGTGTTCCAGAAGACTTAATCAGTAAACTTGCTCAACAAGACTCAATCAACACTAACCCTGTTTATATGCCATTTATCACTTCGTATTTTATGCCGCGAGTTAAAGGAGACCGTCCAGATATTGTTCCAACAGGTTCAAAGAATTTGGCCTTCATTGGCAACTTTGCTGAATCTCCGACACGTGACACAGTTTTTACGACAGAATATTCCATTAGGACAGCCATGGAGTCAGTGTATACTTTGTTAAATGTTGAACGCGGCGTACCTGAAGTTTTCAACTCCATCTACGATATCCGCGAGCTTCTCAAATCAATGTATTATTTGAACGACAAACAAAAATTAACTGACAGCGAACTGCCAATTCCTGGTTTTATTAAGCATCAAGGTCTCAAGAAAGTTAAAGGGACTTGGCTCGGAGAACTACTTGAAAATGCAAAACTAATTTAACAACTTTCCACATTTAAGCACGATCTCTCGTGATAATTAGGGACTTTGTCAAATAGTGTTGATGGTCCATAGAACTCTATCTTTATGGTAGGGTTCTTTTTTTACTGCCATAGCTAGATTAAAGTGTTTGGGTTGGGAGGCAGGTGCGGGTCCGAAGCGTAGCGAAATGGGCCCGCACCTGCCTCCCACAGTGTTGACCTAAATTTTTTATCTTAGGCATGGATCAATTTGATGCGGATAAAGAAATGCCTTAAGTTACTGAATCCGTAACAGCTACGTTTAAGTTCTTTGATCTTGCGATTGATCCCCTCTAACGGCCCATTAGAGTAGTCATAGAGACAAGCGTTCCTGATCCCTAAGTAGTTCTTTTGAATGGTCCTCATGACGGTATCCATTTCAGTACCATTGGGACGGTAGTTCATAACTAATTGTTGTAAAGTAGCCCGATCGCGGTTGCGAATAAAGGTTAAGATCGTTTGATAGGTCTGATAGTTTTCTGCGAACTGTGGAAAATTCTTGAGTCCCAGATCGACCACATTTTGGGCAGTCGTGTATTCATTTAATCCCCGATAATATTTAACCTGGGAGGTCTCAAGTTGATTTTCAGCTAAGTGGAATAAGCGCCAGTTGCTTTTTAAAACTTTATAGTTGCGGTCGTGGTGGTCGTTGATCCCTTTTAAAACACGCAGCCGTTCATGGTCAAGTGCCCGACCCGCTAACTGAACAATATGGAAACGGTCAAAGACGATCAGTGCGTTAGGAAAAAGACGACGGACGAAAGTCTGATACTGTGCATTCAGATCCATGGTCACCAGTTGAACTTTTTGACGCTCAGAAAGTGTATAAGTATTGGTGAAATACTCGCGGATCGTCTGCGAGAGACGATCTGGCAATAAGGCGACCAAATCATGTGTTTTTGCGTCAATGCAGATAAAAGAAAAGCAGTTCTTAGTTGAACGAAATTCGTCAAAGCTGAGAGCTGTCGGCAGCTCTTTGGGCGTTACTAAAGCCCGCTGATCCTTATACAAGATCCGTTGAACCGAGGAAGCTGAGATCCCCACGGCCTGGCTGATCGTCTTGACTGGCAGTGAGTTCTTAGCTAAAGTCGCGATTTCGTGGACTGCTTGGCGGGTGATCGAGTGCCGAGGCGGAGCGAGCTGCGTCTGCGCGCTAAAAGTATGGTGGCAAGTTCGGCACAGATAACGCTGTTTGCGCAGGTTCATGCGGAGCGGTTGTTCACCTAGGCTGGGCAGTTTCATCTTGGTCAGGCGGGTCCCATTCTGAACAAGATTCGTGGAACCACAATTAACACAGCGTTCGACGGGGTAAGTCAGCGTAGCTGAAAGCAGTTTTTCGTGAACTCCGGCCTGTGAAAAATCAGTACAAGCTGAAATTTTGATATTTGGGTCTTGGATATTGAGTAAATTTAGGATAGAATCAGTTTGGGACATCATTTATACCTCGCTTTGATTTGGTTTTATCGCTTTAATCGTAGCATATGAGGACAAATGATGTCCTTTTTTGTACAAAAATAGTGCTGATGAACGCTCATCAACACTAAAAAGTTTAGACCCGATAATTAGAACCACTCTTAATTAGCGGGAGATTTTTTTATGTCTAACAAACTACACTTAATTTTTATTGTTAATAAAAATACAAACTATATATTTCAAAAAACATACATGTTATAATGAAAGCGGTTCAATAATAATCTTTGGAGGGTTTACCATGACAAAAAAAGTTGCAATGATCACTGGTGGAGCACAAGGAATCGGGGAAGCAATTTCTCGTCGTTTAAGTCAAGATGGCTTTGCCGTTGCGATTGCTGATTTAAATAAAGAAAAAGGCAGTGAAGTTGCCGCCGACATCGAAAAGAATGGTGGGTCTGCTATTGCCGTCAAGTTAGACGTCTCTGACCGTGAAAACTTCTTTGCTGGTGTCAAAGAAGTCGTTGAAAAATTGGGCAGGCTTGATGTTTTGGTTAATAATGCGGGGCTTGGACCAACAACTCCGATCGAAACGATCACTCCCGAATCCTTTGACAAAGTTTACCATATTAATGTAGCTGGTGATATTTGGGGAATTCAAGCAGCCATTGAACAATTCAGAAAAAATGAAAATGGAGGCAAGATCATCAACGCAACTTCACAAGCTGGCGTGGTGGGTAATCCTAATCTTTCATTATATAGTAGTACAAAGTTTGCCGTACGCGGCTTGACTCAAGTGGCAGCCCGTGACTTAGCAAGCGAAAATATTACGGTCAACGCATACGCTCCTGGGATCGTAAAAACACCTATGATGTTTGACATTGCTCATCAAGTTGGAAAAAATGCTGGTAAAGATGATGACTGGGGCATGCAAACATTCGCGAAAGATATTGCTTTAAAGCGTCTTTCCGAACCGGAAGATGTAGCTGCTGCCGTTTCATTCTTAGCTGGACCAGATTCAAACTATATTACTGGTCAAACGATCGAAGTCGATGGCGGGATGCAATTCCATTAACACTTAACAATTAACAATTAAACAATTTTCTAGCTGTAAAAAACTACGCTTAACGATTTTTGTTAACGTAGTTTTTTGTTTATAGTATATCAATTGTTAATTTCGCAGTTGTCGTGCTTCAAGCAAAGCCCAGGCCCGGATGGTTTTTCAAAATAAAAGTATCTCTTATCAAAGAATATGGTTGTACAGCAGCGGACATATCCGCCATAAAAACAGAATCCAAATCGGCAAATTTGACGTTTTGATGAGCAGCGGCAAAACTAGCAGCGGCGGCGATCCCGCTGACAGACTCGATCATGCAGCCGATCATGCAATTAACTCCATAGAGTTCGCATAAATGGTTGATCTCCTCTGCCTGAGAAAGCCCACCAGTTTTCATCAATTTAATATTAATATAGTCACAAGCGTGCTGTTGCAATAGGTTTAAGGCATCCTTTGGTGAAAAAACACTTTCATCAGCCATGATCGGTAATGGAGAATTATCGGTAACACGTTTGAGTCCTTCGATGTCATGCGCATCAACCGGTTGCTCAATAAAATCTATTCGGTCAGCCAAATTATTCAACTGACCTATCAATGCTAAACTCCTCTTAGCATTCCAGGCTTGATTAGCATCGATCCGCAACCGTGTCGTTCTTTTAGTAGCCTTAGCTATTTGCTGGATCCGCTCGGTTTCTTGAGCGATATTAGTTCCGCCAACCTTGATTTTAAGTGCCTTAAAGCCTGCTTTTTCTTTTTCAACGGCTTCTTTAACCATCGCTTCCGGTTCACCGATCCCGATCGTAAAGTCTGTTGCAATTTGATCGTCATCACCGCCTAAATACTGATAAAGTGGCACTTTGAAAAGTTGTGCCCTTAAATCATACAAAGCGATCTCATAGGCTGCCTTAGCTGGACCATTATTTTTGATCGCACCATGTAGTTTTGCCAATAGTGCTTCCCAAGCTGTAAAATCCTGATTCAATAGTTGCGGCTTCAGCACATCATTGATCACGATCAATGCAGACTCTAAAGTATCACCTGTTACAACCTCATTAGCAGTAGCAGCTCCGTGTCCTTCTAGCCCGTTACTCAAGCGAATCGTTACGCCGATCGCCGCAATATCGTTAACTGTGTGCTTAGCTGTCACAAATGGATGCTTTAAAGGTGTATGTGTTGTTTCACTGGAAATCTCAGAAATCGTTAATTTCAATGTTAAACAGCCTCCTGTATGAATTATTTTAATATTCATTATACCCCTTGCATCGCGCATACAATACTTAAAAAGACCTGAGAGGATCATAAAAAACCACACAAAAACAGCCTAAATAATAAAGAATACATTCAGACTGCCTGTGATAAACTAATTACTTTAATATCAAACTTGACTTGGTGAGGTCGTAGCGTCAGTGCTATTTTCTTGATGCTCTTTTGCGGCTGTTTGAGCAGCTATCCGACCAAAAGTAAAAATATCTGCTAACGAATTACCGCCTAGACGGTTACCAGCGTGAAGACCACCAGCAACTTCTCCAGCTGCATATAGTCCAGAGATCGGTTGCCCACTTGTATCCAAAACATGAGCTGATGAATCTATTTTTAAGCCGCCCATGGTATGGTGCAAAGCTGGCTTACGCGGTGTAGCATAGAAAGGTGCTTTTTCAACTTTCAAATCAAATACATCCTTACCAAACCCCGGATCATGACCAGCATCAACGTATGAATTATACTTCGTGATCGTAGTAACTAATTCTGTTGGGTCAACTTTGATCTGCTTAGCTAAACCTTCTAAAGTATCATCTTTGAATAAGGTACCAGCCTCAACTTGTTCGTTGATTTTTTCTTGACTGGTATTATAAGCTGTACCCTTGATATTTTCATCAGCGATCAGGTAGAATAAGCTGCCGTTGTCGATTGCAGCCTGCGATAAAACATCGCGACTTTCATACTCATCAACAAAACGATCACCTTTGTTGTTGACCATCACAAAGTTTGCCGGCGGAACTTGCAAGCCGCTAAATAGTTCACCAGTTACTGGATCAGATACAGGCATCATTTGTGAAAATCCCATGCCAACTAAATCAGCACCAACATCCGTCCCCAGTTTAATACCATCACCTGTGATAGCTGGGGAGTTTGATGTCGCAATGTCGTCATCAAACTTAGTCCAATAAGTGTTATACTTTTGAACCATCTTAGTATTAGCAGCAAAACCACCTGAGGCCAAGATCACAGCATTGGCATGCACGATCACTTGTTGCCCATCAGCGTTGGTTGCTTCTAAACCAACTATCTGATTATTTTCTTTCAGTAATTTTTGCACCCGTGTGTCGGTAATGATCTGACCGCCTTGTTCTTTAACATATCTTTGCAGATTTGAAATATATTCAAAGCCTTGATTCTCCAAAGGTTTATGTCCCCGACGCCATTTAGCCCCAACAGGCATAGTAACTTCATTAGGGTCAAAACGAACACCGATACTTTGAAGCCAGCCAACCGACTTCAAAGCATTATCGACCAATGTTTTAACTAAGGTGTAGTCACCATGGATCTCAGTCCCATTCAAATCAGTCCGCTTACCGCCAAGATATGTTTGAATTTCGTGCAGTAACTTGGAATCAAATAAGAAATGTTCGCCGCTATCCAAGTATTCTTTTAATTGACCTTGAAGTTCATGAAAATCATCCAAATACTCGGGGTCAATCTTTTCATCTGGTATTTCCATTAAGTTCTTCAGCGTTGCAGCTTCACCTGGCAATGCATCGAAAGTATTCTGCCATTCAGAGTCAGCGGCATTCATCGGACCGCCTGTCCGAATCGTATTTCCACCAACAGCTGGAAATTTTTCCACTAAGATCGTCTTTTTACCAGCTTGAACTGAAGTTGCCGCGGCACTTAAACCAGTCCCGCCACCGCCAATGATAACAACATCAGCGCTATACTCGACAGTTCCTTTGATCTCACCTTTATCAGGTTTAGGGCGTTTCTTCAAAACATCCGGATCAGCGCCTGCCAGTGAAACCGCATCTGCAACTCCATTTAAAACACCGCGACTTGTATCTGAAGCTCCCGACACTGCGTCAACATTGAGTGTCTGTCCAGAAATGATTTGTTCTGGCATTCGTTGCCAAACTGTATCAGCGATCCCTATGGTTTCTCCTCTTGTATCAATATCGATATTCTCGATCCTGTTTTCTGAAAAAGTAACTTTCATTGGGACCTGGCTATTATGACCTGCTGCAGTTACTGAATATGTTCCTGGTTTAAAATTGATCTCGTCCATATGATCCTTCATCTGATCTACCCCATTTCTTATTATTCAAAACCTGCTTTTTTCTAATATCCGACAAACTTCACATTGATTGCTCGTTTTAAGCCAAAATAAATGTGAATTATTTCTTATTTTTTGTCAGATATTCGTCTAAAAAGAAAACAAAACCCATCTTCCTCTAACACAATCTAAAAATGTTAGCGCTGTCTATATTGCTAAATAAAGATTTAGAGAAACCTTAAATCAGCTACCTAACAGTACAACTTTAGTTTAACTAACAGGGTTGTATTTGTGAAGTGTTTATTTTACTATTGAATTATAACAAAAATGTTATTACAAAGGAGTGCTCATTATGCCTGCTAAAGATCCTGCTTTAACACTGCAATATCTAGACACGTTACTCAGGTACGGCAACTTCACAAAAGCTGCTCAGCAACTATATATCTCCCAAACCTATCTCACCCAATTAGTAAAAAGAAAAGAAAGGGAGCTTAATGTTGAACTTATCAACCGTCACAGTGCACACTTGCAGTTGACCGAAGCGGGCAAATTATATTATCAATATTTGGAAAAAATCAACCAAGAAAAAGTTGATTTTCACCAAAAACTAACTCAATACAATAATAATAATGAAGTCACTATCAAAGTCGGTGTTTTACCGTCAATGGGCTCATTTATCCTACCGTTATTCGTACCCAATTTTATGCAGGACTATCCTAATGTCACACTCACTTTGGACGAAGGCCTTCCTTCGATCAGCGAAAAGAAAGTTCAAAATGGCGAGATCGACTTTTACGTGGGACAAAGCCCAGAAACAGTTTCCCCCAATCTTAAAACGATCACAACGGGACATGAGCAGTACTTTATCTTGATCCCGAGTAGCTCTAAATTCTATGATGAACGTTTTAAACTGATCGATCCGCGTTCACTTTCTTTGCCTGAGCTCTTGGCCGAACCATTAGTTTTGAGCAAAACGGGCTCAGCTATCCGTCATCAAGTAGATGGCTTGTTGCAAAAAAATAAGGTCAAACCAGATATTAGATTAGAGAGTCAAAATATTGAACTTATCGCGGGTATGGCTGCTGTGGGTTTAGGGACCACGATCATTCCGCAAAGCGTTGTTTCTCATTTAACAAATGGCAAATACAACCTTTATCCATTAGAAGAAGCAGATCTGACATTAAGATACTTTATTGCCTATCCTGTCCAAAAAGAACTGTCACAAATTGAGCAAACTTTTGTCGATACTTTTGCCACCATCAGTCAACGAACGCAGCAGATCGAAAAGTAAATCGTTGGAAATAAAAATGTCCGAATATATTTGTCGCAGTCGATAATACAAATAAAAAAACCGCTCATGTTCTCATTTTAACTGAATAACGACAAAAAAACGGCAGCTTGCCATCTTGATAATAAAAATACTTATACTTTAATTTGCAATATCTTCCTTATAAAGGAGCGAAGATCGGTCTCATAGCGCTGCGATATAGGTGTCGACAAAACGATAGTCGAATTGCCATGTATCTTCATTTAATAAACTCAATGTATTTCTAACATTCAGCTACAGTTTTTCTTATATTTCACCCCTTTACGAAACAGTTACAATGTATTATTCTTGTAATTAGTCACTATTTGACTTACTATTCATAATTAACTTTTCTTTTAGTTGACCATGAATAACAATATTTGCTTCCTAGCAAAACAAATATAATTTTTGTCGTTTATGTTTTTGCCGCAGATCAAACGGCTATAAGGAGAGAGTTTAATGGATGAAAAAAAAGAAGACGTACCGCCGAGGTTACTAGATGACTTCGCTGACTATTGTCTCTACCTTTCATCAAACAATGTGATCGAGCAAAGATTCAGCATGGAACACTTTGTGAATTCTGGTCTGACAGATCGTTCATTTTCTCTAGACCAATTACAGGTCAAGCAATTAGAGAACTTGGTAGCTCGTCATAAGTCCAGTGACCATTTCCAAGCTAAAATTATAAAAAATGAGATCGAACACCGTTTTCTAAAGAACTAGATAAAGCCCGGTTTCGATCACTTAGTTTCAGTTGAATATTTTAACTAGCCAGAGCTTGTTTAGGTCAAGCTGTGGCTTTTTTCACTGCTTTAACTTTATCCTAAACAAAAGACAAGCTAAGCGGACCTTCCTCTTAGTTTGCCTTTTTAAATCTATTTATTTAATGAGCCGCGTTTTGTTTCTTGATCATATCATAATACATGCCGCGACTTTTCAACAGCTCATCATTTGTACCACGTTCTACTATGCGACCCTGACTCAATACCAAGATCTGATCAGCATTTTGAATCGTAGATAGTCTGTGAGCAATGGCGATCGTTGTCCGCCCTTGCTGGATCTTATCTAATCCTTCTTGAATCATCTTTTCTGTCTCGGTATCAATATTAGAAGTTGCTTCGTCTAAAATCAAAATTTTTGGGTCAGTTGCAACTGTTCTGGCGAAGGCGATCAACTGTTTTTGTCCCGTAGAATAACTAGCACCACGCTCAATGACTTTTGCATCATACTTACCAGGCAGATTCAAAATAAACTGATCGGCATTAACAAACTTCGCGGCTTTTTTGACCTGCTCATCTGTGATCTGTTCATTGAACATTCTAATATTAGACTTGACCGTTCCGTAAAACATATACGGTTCTTGCAAGACCAGGCCGATCTTAGCTCGCAATTCTTCTAAGGGATAATCGCGGATATCGCGATCATCGATCAAGATCTCCCCCGTGCCAAATTCGTAAAATCTCATTAACACATTGATAATAGAAGTTTTACCACTGCCCGTTTGTCCGACCAACGCGATCGTTTCACCAGGATGAGCAATAAATGAAACATCTTTTAAGATAGTATGTTTGCCATCATAGGAAAAAGTCACATGGCGAAATTCAATTTTTCCAAACTGGAGAGTTGCTGAAGCACCTTCATTTTGTGATGGTGCTAAAGTCTCATCGTCCATGATCCGCAAAACACGGGAACCAGCAACGATCCCATCCTGAAAATCACTGAAAAATTCCATTACTTCTGACAAGGGATTATAGAAGTTTTCCAAATAAGTAACAAAAGCATACACAACACCAGCGGCCACATATGCATGTAACCCACGAACACCAAAAATCCCTAAGATCACGGCTGTTCCAAGTGAATAAAACAGGTTAACTATCGGGCTGAGCAATAAGGAATTGACGCGGATCATTGCTTTACGTGTTTGATAATATTGACTGTTAACATCTTCAAATTCCCGGTTGACCCGACGTTCCTGCCTAAAATCCTGAATAACTGTCACACCTGTGATCGATTCAGCCAACTTATTATTTAGAATACTTAATTTTTCCCGCATTTGACGGTAAACTCGAGAACTATACTTTTGGTAATACCAAATAGTGACAGCCAAAAAAGGCATGAAAACCAAAAGCCATAAAGCAATCGTCCTATCAGTAGTAAACATTGCAATAAAAGCCGAGACCATCGCAAAAACCGCGACGATCAGACTGCTAAATAGCTGCCAAAAATTTTGGAAAGCCATTGTGTCATTAGTCAAGCGAGACAAGATCGAGCCGCTGGACACTTGATCAAAATAGCGCATCCCTAAAGTGTGCAATTTTTTGAACAAAATCTTCCGTGTATCCTCTAGCATATATTCGGCACCCATACTATACAAGTATGTCTGTCCAAACTGTGTCAAGGCCTTAAAAACCATGCCAAAGAAATATAAACCGGCAAAAAGCCAAATGATCGACTCACTTGCTTTCCCAAATGCCAAATATTTATCCATAAAACGCTGAATAATTTTTGGCAGCAAAATATTGATCACACTAACAAATGCCGCAAAAATAATAGAAAAGTAGAAGTACCATTTAAAAGGCTTAGCAAAGCGGAACAGTCGTTTGATGATCGTTAACTGCTCTTTCCATGGAATACTGTGCGCCCACACTGATTCATGCTGTTCATTATCCATTAAATGGCACCTCCCTTTTCTTCAGTTTCTAGAGCTTGCAAACGGAATGTCTCGGCATACCAGCCATTTTGCTGCATCAATTCAGCATGCGTGCCTCTTTCAATGATCTGACCATCATCCATCACTAAAATCTCATCTGCATTCATCACTGAACTTAATCGGTGTGAAGCGATGATCGTCGTCTTATCTTCCCGCTCCCTACGTAAAGTCTGTAAGATCTCCGTTTCAGTTTCAGCATCTACAGCTGACAATGCGTCATCCAAGATCAACAGTTCGGGATCGATCAGTAAAGCACGAGCGATCGCGATCCTTTGTCTTTGTCCGCCAGAAAGAGAGATCCCTTCTTCGCCGACTTGGGTATCATAACCCTTAGGAAAGGTTGATATTTGATCCGCTAAATCGCTTTTAACTGCTGCTTTTTCGACTTCTTTTTGTGAAGCTTCTGGGCGGGCAAAACGGATATTTTCCCTGACCGTATTGGAAAACAAATATGTTTCTTGTGGTACATAGCCTATCGAAGGGATCAAAGCATCTAATTGATAATCTCGAATATCTATACCGTCAAAATAAATCGTGCCCTGGTAATCATCAAATTGCCGCAATAATAGCCGAATAACAGAACTCTTACCTGAACCGACTGGACCAACCAGCCCTAAAGTACCGCCTTTTTTGATCGTAAAGTGTATATTATGCAAGTTTTCTTGTTGTTCATCAGGAAACTTAAAAGAGTCTATTGCATATTCTAAATCTCCATGCGGTTCCTGTCCGACTCCATCTTGTTTATCTAAGATCCCGCTTTTTTTATTCAAAATGTTATCGATCCGATCATAACTAGCATTTCCGCGTTCCAAGGTATTGAACAGCATCCCGATAGCAAACATTGGCCAGACCAGCATGGAAAGGTAAGAAACAAATGAGACTAAAGAACCTAGTGTGATCGTATTAGAGATCACCAAATGACCACCATAAACGATCGTTAAGACATATGAAACTGCCATGATCATTGTAGTGATTGGATCAAACAATGCATCTAGCTTGTTAACACGACGATTGATCTTGATCGTATCATCAACTTGGCCATTAAACTCATCAATATCGTCTTGCTCCTGACCAAAACTTTTAATAACTTTAACGCCGCTGATACTCTCTTGTGCCTTATTATTAAGTCGAGAAAATGCTGCCTGAGATTTTTTAAAAGCATTATGCATTTTCTTACCTAATACACGCGCCATTACAGCTAAAAACGGAAAAGGCAAAATAGCGATCAAAGTGAAACGCCAGTTAACAACGGTCATCATGGCGATCAAAGTCGTACCACCAGTGATGATCGAATCTGCAAACTGCAAGATCCCTCCCCCAGCCACACGCTGGATCGCAGAAAGATCATTTGTGGCATGGGCCATTAAGTCACCTGTTCGATAGTGCTGAAAAAACTCTGTATCCATTTGCATATAGTGCCAAAAAAGTCGTTCACGCAAGACAGCTTCAAGTTTAGCAGACTCACCCCAAATTGCATTTCGCCAAATATAACGTGCAAAATATTGGGCTACCGAAACGACTGCTAATGTCACCAGCAAAAAAACCAATGTATTGACCGTCAACTTTCCACGATGGATCAGGTCCACCAAACGACCGATGATCCACGGAGGCACTATGCCAAGCAAGGCCGTAAACAATAAGCCCACAATACCTGTTGAATATGTTTTCCACTCACGTTTAAAATACCAGCCTAGCTTAAGAAAAATTCCCAAAGTTTATCGCCTCCCACTCTATTTATTTTACCGCTAAAACGTAACCATATTATCTTTTATAACACAACGCATACCAAAACACTAACCAAGCGCTTAAACCTTTTAAGGACTGCTTCAAGTAATACCTTATAGCCGAGGCTTGATCATTTTTCTGCATACTTTTCTTCGTTCTTGATCCCTTTCATGACTAGAGGTGTCATGATCATTGTATAAAACAGCATCACTGTACCATTGATAATAAAGACGAAACCTCCGTTGCCAGAATTTTGAAAAATAAATGTAAAAAATAAGACTCCTAGCGGATTTACCGCTGTATTAGCGACCATCAAAAGACTGGAAACTCGTCCGAGCAGCTTCGTAGGAACTGTTGTTTGTAATCGAACATTACATGTGATATTGAGTATTGTGATCGTAACCCCAATACAAAACATGACCAAGCTCCCTATGACACCCACGCCTTTAACAGTAAACGGTGCCAGCAAACCTAAGCCTAATATACCAAACTCAAATCCCAATAAAAGCAGCGGTACTAAAAGTTTTGTCTTCAAATTATAATTTTTCGAAAAAAAGCCCATCAATAAACTGGCCGCCAACATTCCAAAAGAAAAAGCACTATTGAGATAACCAACTATTGTATTGCCCAAATCCAGTTGATTTT
The DNA here is from genome assembly GCF_900116935.1 of Ligilactobacillus acidipiscis. Classification (NCBI taxonomy): domain Bacteria; kingdom Bacillati; phylum Bacillota; class Bacilli; order Lactobacillales; family Lactobacillaceae; genus Ligilactobacillus; species Ligilactobacillus acidipiscis. The sequence goes on along the minus strand of NZ_LT630287.1, from coordinate 328,162 downwards.
TAAGGATAAAGGGCAAGCCAATACTTAAAGCTGTAAACAAAAAATTGACGACCACCGCTACTAAAATGATCCCAACTAGTAAAAGCCGGCCTTGCACATAAGCTAAACCCTGTTTAAAGCCTGCCATCTGAGATTTGAAAGATTGGCTTGAGGTATAAGTTTGTTTATCTAACGTTTTATAGTGGAAGTGCATCGTCTGCAAAATTAAAAAACTTAAACCAGTTGCAGTTATCTCAACATAAATGAAAATAGTGAAATTGGTAGCCGAATACAAAGCTGCTCCAAGCGCAGGAGATAAGATCAAAGCTAACGAAGAGGCACCCTGCACTAATGAACTCAAGCGAGAAATTTTACCATTATTGACCAGTTCATGGACAGAAGCTGTATAGGCAGCATTGTTAAAATTTACTGAGATCGCATTTATTATCAAATACAAAATAACAGGAAACAATTTACCTCTACCGTTAAAAAAACTGCTCGTGGCAGCAAAAATCACCAAAGTAACTAAGCGGATACTAATGCTCCAGTTCAAAATAGTTTTATGCCGGTAACGGTCAACAATATTCCCGACTGGGATCAAGCAAAAAATTCCCACAATTGGAGTGATCATCATATCGATCCCAAAACTCAAGGCTAGATGGGTCTCATCAAACCCATACCAAAAGCAAACATATCTCCGCTCAGCGTGCCAATAAAACTGCTGGAAATGTCTTTTGCAATTTGCCAATTTGATTCTTTATCTGTGATCTGAATAGCTCTGATCCCCTCTTCATCCAAAAAACCACTCCTTAGTATGTATAAGAAAAGCTCCGATCTTTTTTTGACCAGAGCCTTTCTTTGCGGTATTTGTCTTTGGTTGTTACTAAAATTAGCTAATATTATTTAAGTTTTGCAGAAGTTAATGATAAATCTTTCCAGAAATCAATTGTATGGGATGGACTCACGTCATAACCTTTAACTCTCTTGTTAACTGGTCCCCATTGATAACTATTATCTGAAGCAACGTAAGCAGCTTGATCATTCATATATTCTTGCCATTCTTTAAACTTATCTTTACGGTAAGAATCGTTCCAAGCCTTTTCACTGTTCATATCATTCATTAACTGAGTATTTTTCTTGCTGACAAAGTGCCCCATGTTAAATGGCGCATCTTCACCATATAACTGTGTCGGTGTTGGCTCAGAAGAAGTACTCCAAGCAGCGGAATAAATATCGACCTTGTTTTGCTTAGGCTTTTGAATAGTATCGTAGAAACTATTCATTTCCATTTCTTTACCGCCAGCCATCTTAACGTTCAAACCAACTTTATGCCACCGTTGCAAGTAATCCTCATATGTTGCGTGGCTTGTAGCGCTGCCTTGCATAGCGCCAAAATGGATCACAAGCGGTTTGCCGTTTGGCTGTGTCCGCCATTTGCCTTTTTTCTTATAACCAGCATCATCTAACAACTTATTAGCTTTTTTCTGATCATATGGGAAGCCTTTAGCGGAAGTATCAGCATATTTATCAAATACTGGTGGGATCAAAGTCTTAGCCCGCCATTTGATACCATTACCAAATTTCTTATTAATAGCATCTTCATCGATCGCATACATCATTGCCTGACGCAAACTCTTATTAGCCATCTTGGAATTCTTATCCATTACGTTCTTTTGCAGCTCGGTATCATATTCCCCAACGTTAAAGCCAAAGTAATTGTAACTTAAAGCCGGCAAGCCAACCATCTGATAGTTTTTCAACTTTTTCAAATTCTTGTAGCTTTGCCCACGCATAACACCAGCTGGTGTAGTAAAGTCATATTTCTTTGTTTGAATAGCCTTATCGATACTATTAGAGGAAACCACGTTGATCGTAACGTGCTTGATTTTAGGCGCTTTACCCCAATAATATTTATTAGGAGACCATGAAGTTGATTCCCCATCAACCAATTTGTCTAACTTATATGGACCTACAAAAATTGGCTTTTTACGAACTTGATCTGATGCAGCTAATTTGTCGATCGGAATGCCCTTATAATAATGGTAAGGAGCTGCTGTTGACCAAACAAACGAATTACCAGAAAATTTCATACTTGGCGAAAGTGAATTATATTGAATAACTACTTTCTTACCGTCCTCGCCATCAGGATATGTAAAGCCTGAAATGGTATCCGCTTTACCTTTATGGAAGTCCGCCATCCCTTTGATCCGTTCAAAATCAGAAGAATACTGAGAAGAAGTAGATTTAGGTCCGCCAATAATTTCATAAGGATACTCAACATCACGTGCTACGACTGGTTGTCCATCAGACCACTTAGCATTTTTCCTGATCGTAATGGTTACGGTATTCTTCTTACGGTCTAGTTTTTGATCAGCTAAACCGCCATCAACGATCTTATAATTATCGTCTGTTTTAAATAAAGTGCCACTGCCACCTGGCTCAAAAACGTTTGAGTCTTCTTGATTGTCGGCCAAAGTTGGTTCTGAAACTCCCTTAAAAGGCGAATCATTCGGTTCTGCAACTTTCAAAGTGCTTTTTTCATTGGCACTTTTGTTTGCCTTATCTGGATTTTTATAAACCGCCGAAAGTTTTGCCTTGCCGCTATCATTTGATGAGGCTGATTTTTTATTACCTCCGCCACAGGCAGCCAAACTCAAAGCGATCACGATCGCTGCTGACGAAACGGCCCATTTCTTTTTCGTCTTATTCATATACTTCCCCCACTTCATATTTTCTTAAAGATCCGCCAACTACATCCAACCACAAACTATAAAATTTTGATCTTGTCAATGAGATGCACCACCTCCTTAAATAAAGTCGGTAATAATTTTCTTCTAAACACCCTATTTAACTCACTCTGCTCTTCTTTGCGAAGAATTTGCTGCTCTGCTTACCACTTGTCCTATATAACTGATGGATAAACATAAAATAATTATCTCGACAGCTGCTGGTAACCATGTCCACCAATACTGCGTAATGTTATTTGGATCGTTGGCATTTGCTATCAGCGTCCCCAGCGATGGTGTTTTAGGCGGTAGTCCAAAGCCTAAGTATGACAATCCCGTTTCTACCCCGATATTCTCTGCAAAAGATAAAGTCGTATCAACAATGATCAACGAAGAAATATTGGGCATGATCTCTTTAAAAATAATTTTTAGTGAACTAGTCCCCGATGTGATCGAGGCCGCAACATAATCCTTCTTTGTTTCCGCCAAAGTCCGCGATCGAATCAGTCTCGAAGTCCCCATCCAGTAAAATATTGAAAAGATAAAAGTCAGTGAAATCGAATTATAGTTGTCGATGATCGTTACTAAAACAATGATCATCATGGTCATTGGCAACATCATCATAAAATCATAAACACGTTGCATCCCCCAATCGATGTAGCCGCCGAAATACCCAGAAATCAGCCCCCATGCGATCCCAAAAGTCGAAGAGATCAGAGTCAAACCAATTGCGATCCCGATCGAATTTCTGGAACCAACGATCAGCTGTAAACCAATCGAGCGCCCGTTAGCATCAGCACCTAACAAAAAGTTGTCTTGCAAAGGGGGAGTCAAATACGCCATGATGTTCGTTGTCATCATCTTTTCGCTATTAATGAATAGCGGCGCGATCATTACAAACAAAATGAAACCTACTACAATGATCAAAGCAATCAAGGCTGGTCGGTCAGCTTTGAATTCGTTCCATAAGATCTTAGTCGACGACGGCGCAGCTTCTTTCTTAGCTTCAGCAGTCAGCCTTGCTAATTCTTCTGCTGAAATGTCTGCTGTTTTAGTGTTTGTTGCCATATTATTCCTCCTTTCTTATTCGATCCTGATCCGTGGGTCTACTATCCCCAAAATAATGTCTGACAAAAGTGTTCCCAACAAGTTCATAACCCCAAATAAAAGGACAAGTGCGGTGATGACCGTGTAATCTCGGTAATTGATCGAATCAATAAACAACATACCCATGCCGGGATAAGAGAAGATCGTTTCAGTAAAGATCGATCCATTCAGCAAGCCTGTGATCGAGTACCCTCCAAAAGCCGCGATCGGCAATAAAGAATTACGGAAAATATGGTGCCGATAAATGTCTTTTTCTGGAACACCCTTGGAACGTGCTGTTCGCACATAATCTGAACGTTTAGCATCGATCACTTCAGAGCGCATATACTGCACAATATTAACGGTGCCAAATAAAGCACCTAACAGTCCTGGCAATAGGATGTGGAAGAAACGCGAGCTCAACATTCCAAGTCCTTTAGCGGTCGGCGCCACCGAACCTGTAGTTGGAAACCAATTTAAAACATAGCCGAAGATCCACAAACCGATTACTAAAATAACAAAAAAAGGAATACAATACGTGACGTATGTATATACACGGATCACAGTATCAGGCAGTTTGCCTTCATGCTTGCCGGCATAAAGTCCTAACGGCAAAGCGATCAAGTAAGTCAGGACCATAGTAAAAGCGGATAACCATAAGGTATTGATCGCACGTTCACCAATCAGATTAGAGACAGCTTCATGGTACTGATAGCTTTGCCCTAAATCACCATGGAAAAGATGGACTATCCAGTTCCAGTATTGCTGATACCACGGGTCGTACAGACCGTTAAGCTCCTTTAAATGCTGGATCTGTGCGGCACTAGACCGGGGATTGATAGACCCTGTAAAAGGATCACCTGGCATTGCTTTAGCTAACAGAAAAACTAAAATACTTAGTAAAATGATCTCGGGGATCATAATCAAGATCCGCCGCAAAATTGTTTTCCACATTAGGTATCCCTCCTTTTTTGCCCTGTCAATTCGGCTAACTTATCCTGCGGTAAAGCTGCAAAATGAGTCGGTGAAACTTGGACAAGAGGGTAGGCCAAACCATCTTCATCGTAGTATTGCTTAGCTTTTTCTTGATAAACCTTCTCAATTTTCAAACGATTTTCCATGCGTTCATCCCTTTTAGAAACATCGACTTCAGGGATGGCTGCCAGCAAACGCTTGGTATAGATATGTAATGGATCATCATAAATGTCTTCACGAGTACCAACTTCTACCAAACGTCCCTTGTTCATGATCGCAATATTTTGACACATGTGACGCACAACACCAAGATCATGGGAAATAAATAAATAAGAGATCCCAAATTCACGTTGAATTTTCTTCATAAAGTTTAAAACCTGTGCTTGAACTGACAGATCCAGCGCCGAAACCGGTTCATCAGCTACGATCAATTGCGGGTTAGTCGCAACGGCACGAGCGATCCCGATCCGTTGCCTTTGTCCACCAGAAAATTGATGCGGGTATTTATAAAGTGAATCAGGACTTAGTCCAACTGTTTCCAGTAATTGCAATACACGGATCTTTTCATCTTCGGCAGATAATTTTTGAAAATTCCGTAACGGTTCTGCGATAATATCCAATACTCTTTTCCGCGGATTCAAGCTAGAAAGAGAATCCTGAAAAATCATTTGGACATTTTGGTTATAATTGTGTTTTTTTCGGGCACTTTTTTTGGTAATATCCACTCCGTTATATTTGATCAACCCGGAAGTGATCTGTTCTAATCCAACAACTGATTTACCAGTGGTCGATTTACCCGAACCTGATTCACCAACTAATCCGTAAGTCTCACCAGCTTCAATATCAAAGCTGATACCATCGACCGCCCTGACAACATCTGTCACGCGATTCCAAAAGCCTGAACGGATAGGATAATGAACTGTTAAATCTCTAATTTCAATTAAGCTCATACATCTTTGACCTCCAAACTTTTAAAATAAAAATCCTTATAGCATGTACACCGCACCTCGTGTCCAGCAGAAATTTCATGCATGGTCGGTTCTTTCTCATGAGCGCTTGCGGGGATCCATGTGATCCGTGGCGCAAACTTATCGCCTGCTTGCGGCATCTTTTCGATCGAAGGTACACTGCCTTGGATCACATAAAGATCATCATTTAAAACATCCATATCCCCTTGTGGCATTGACCTTAATAAAGATCTAGTATAAGGATGACGCGGGTCACCAAAAACTTGTTCAGTTGTACCACATTCAACAACTTCTCCAGCATACATGACCGCAACTTCATCGGCCGTTTCTGCCACTACCCCCAAATCATGAGTGATCAAAATAATCCCAGCATGATTTTCTTTTTGAATATCTCGTAAAACATCTAATATCTGCGCTTGAATCGTCACATCTAAAGCAGTTGTCGGTTCGTCAGCAATGATCAGATCAGGCTTACAAGCGATTGCTATGGCAATGATCACTCTTTGACGCATCCCCCCGGATAGTTCATGAGGAAACTGCCGAGCAGTTCGTTTAGGTTCATCGATCCCAACTTGCTCTAATAATTGGAGCGCCCTATTATGTTTTTCCTCCGTCGACATTTTAGTGTGGTAGTCTAGAACTTCACTAATTTGATCTTCGATTTTTTTCAGAGGATTTAAGGCAGACAATGGATCCTGGAATATCATGCCGATCTTTGCTCCGCGAACATCATTTAACTGTGAATCGGACATCTTTAAAAGATCCTGTCCTTCAAAAAACGCCTCGCCGGAAATTTTTGTAGTCTTCATATCGTGTAACCCCACCACAGTCGTCGCTAAAGTACTTTTACCGCAACCCGATTCTCCAACAATAGCTAAAATTTCGTCTTTCTTTACTTTGAGGTCAACATGAGAAACTGCATTATAATATTGTCCCTCAATTTTAAACGCTGTTGAAACATTATTTAGTTCAAGCAACGTATTTTCTTCGTCCAAATTACTCGCCTCACAGTCGTATAATGTCGATTTATTGTTTTTAACTGGTTTTATTATAATTGTGTAAAATTATATTAAATTATGATGTATTTTTCAACACCTAAAACTAATTAATTTTTAATTTTTAGATTTTGCTATCACATTGGAGTTCCACCATTTACAAGCTCAACTACAATTTAGATTAAATGTTTTTAGTAATATTGTTCAAAATATATTTGTCGATCTTTAAATTTGAATGAGAAAAAATCTTAGTCTGTTTTTAATGGTAAAATGGCATAATAGAGTACTAGAAAGGAACGATGTCGTATTAAACCTTATTTTCACAAAGTACAGTATTATGAAACAGATCAAATGCAGATCACTAACCACACAAATTACATCCGTTTCATGGAAGAAGCACGTTCAGACTACCTTGAACAAATTGGCTGGCCCTATGATAAATTGGAAGAGGCAGAGGTTATTTCTCCTGTAGTAAATGTAAATTGTAAGTATAAAAAAACAACTAGTTATCCTGACCTTATAAAAATTACAACTACTATCAGTAAAATTAGCCGTGTCAAATTAACTCTCAATTACACAATGAAAGTTGCTGATGAACTTGTCTGTTCAGCTGAAAGTTCTCACTGTTTCTTAGATGGAAATGGTAAAATTATAGATCTTAAAACAAAAATGCCTGAATTCTATGCGGCACTACAAGAACTAAACCAAAAATAATCATCTTTATATAAGAGATCTTTTATGCAGCCTTTTCAGCGCACTTATAGAAACTTCATGCAGAAACTCCGGTGGACCTCTTTTTAATTAATAACTAAAGGTTGAAAGTTAATTTTTAGTGCCTTTGCCTGTCAGCTCAAGCTATAAATGTCTTTAATTAGTCAACTGACCAGTTCGTTGCTGTGAAAGATTTCTTGCAGATCATTGGGTAAAGAATTGATAAATCGACTGCATAATCCCGTGATAAAAAAATCAGCGGTTTTTTCACAATGTTCTGCTAAAGCAAAAAGCAACTGTTTTACAGCTTGTAAAAGTGGGATGTCCGCGAGAAACTGATTGGCCGCATAGAAAATGCCGCCTAAGGTTTTCGGATCGTTCTCCTGTCGCTGGATCATAGCCAACAGATCGTAAGCTAAAAATGTCAGCGCCACATGGCCGCACAAGCCATCATAACTTTGCGTTTGGGTCTGGTCATACTGCAGGTATTGTTTTAAAGTCTTGAAACCACACTCGATCTGCCATCTCCGGGCATATAATTGAATGACCGCTTCCGGTGTCAGACTAAGTTTAGAAGTTGCCAAAGCAATGTAGTGTCCCTTGTCCGTGCGATTTTGGATAAAGACTATTTTTAAGCGCAGGTGGTCCTCGTTATCGGTCTCAACGACCGTACTGTAGAGATAGTTATCATGGATCCGATATTTTGAACCTTTAAAGCGTTGAAACAGCATTGGAACACTGTAACGGCGCCCGCGATATTTAAAATAAGTTTTTGAAGTGTTTTTTAACCGACCAACAGCAGCGAGACCTAATTCTTGAAATTGCTTGAAAGCTTTGGGATAGGCGTACCAACTGTCAAAGAGGACATAGCTGGCCTTGACCCCGGTTTTTAGAACTTGAGCTACTAATTCAACGGCGACTTCATTCATGTGCCGTTTAGCCTGAGCATAACGTTGGGCCGCTAAGGTCCGCTGATCAGTTGTTTGTGGTTCACGGCCGATCCGATTCTTAGCTTTGTCTGATGACATCAAAGCGAAATTCAGGGGCAGGAAAGTATTGCCGTCACTCCAACCGATCGTCAAGCCGCGAAAACCCTTGACATAGCGCGGCTGTCCTTGCGGTGCAGCATGATCATAAACATTCGCCAATAGTTCAGTCTTTTTTGAATGAGCTCGTTTGAATAAAGTGTCATCAATGATCAAGGCCGCTTTTCGGCGTAAGTCGATAAAAGGACTGAGTTCCGCGATCTGGTTCCGTCCGGCCAAGCTGACCAGCCGCTGCCAGTTGATATGGCGGTCATTTAAAAAGTTGCGGACCGTTTTCTTCGAAAAAGCAGTCGGAGTTGCGGATCGGTTCAAGGTCAAACGTTGGAACAAAGTCAGTAAGATCCAGCTGACAAGTTTGGTCAGTTTGATCCCACGGACACGATAGGCATTGGACTGACGTAATACCTGGGCGAAATCGATCACCTGCAAGAATTTGTGAAAACGTGCCATTAAAGTGGTTTTATTTTGAGTTGATTGTTGTATACTGGAAGTGGACATAAATTACTCTCCTTTATTAGTTTTTGACGACTCAATTATAGGACGCAGAGTAATTTGTGTCTATTTTATTAACAAAAACCCGTGATACAACAAGCAGCACAAGTATTCTTTAACTTTCAACCTTTAGTTAATAATAAAAAGCTTTTACTTCACACACTTATATGCGTTGAAGCAAAAGCTTTTTTAAGTTTATTTGTCAGGTTTTACGAAAAGAGAAAACATTCTGACCTAATTTAGGCCTAGTAGTTCCCATCAAGCCTGTTCAGTATAAATATCTACCCTGCGCTTTGCCTTGTCTTATTGCAAATTATTTTGAGCCTTACCAGCTAACCGGCCGTCCTTAAAAGACAAGGTCATAACCCCTACCTTCTTTTTATTTGCATCAAGCCCTGTATACGTCCACTGTTCATTACTAACACCATAATAGCGCTCGTCAAATGTATAATCATTTGGAGTTCCAATTTTACGGGCCACATCACCTTTCTTCATACCAGGAGCCAATGAATCAAAGTCTTTACGTGTAATTTTCGTGGTTCGATCTCTCTTTAACCCTTTAATTGTTTTGGAAACTGCATGTCCGTCATCAAAATAGATAATAACCTGTGAATTTTGACTTGTATCAGCCACATTCTTCCATAAAGCTATTTCAGTTACGATCCCCTTCTTTTGGACCTTAGTGACAGAAGCGGGTTCCTCACTAAAGAGTTCTTTCACGTCTTGCAGCGAATCACCGTCAGACTGAGACAGCTCGATCGAATTAAAATTTGCCTGTGTCAAATGATTTTTGGAATCATACTGCTGCTTGATCAATATGCCGCCCAAGATCAGTACCAGTAAAGCAAGCCCCGCAATGATCAAATGCAGCCAAAAATTAGTTGTCTTAATTTCGTTTTGGGTCAAATGGTCCTTTTCACTCATAATGATCCCCCATTATTTATCTCACCGAGTTTCTTTTTTTATTACTCTTAACCCACGATACCTATTGACGGCTGCGCATAATTCCTGACGACGCGGTAAAGCTAAATTACCTGCATGACGCTTCGACGATAAAACACGGTCTAAACCCTGTTGTTGAATATCAGCATACAGTTTTTCGGTCATTTCCGCAAACGTTGTCTGATCATCAAAATATTCAGCCTTTAAAATTTGAATCAATGCCACGATCCCACGTGTTTGACTGGTATCTGTCAATTGTTCCAAAGCACTCAGATCTATGTTGCTATGACCGAAGGTGATCTCTTTTTTATTTCTAACTTTAAACCTGTCCTTGCGGCTAATGATCCTGAAATTACTCTTTTTCGGGATCCTTTCGTCCAACGTTCCAAATTTCTGTTCATCAGCTGCACTACGTTCAGATCCTTCCATATCTGCGATCTCATGGGCTCTTTTTGTAACATCCCCTGGCTGGTACTCATTCATCATGATCACGTGATCGGCCATTTCGAAATAATCACCAGAACCGCCTGTAACTAAGATCGTTGAGATACCTAATTGATTATATAAAGCCTTGATCTTATCAACAAAAGGTGTGATCGGCTCCTTATCACTAGCTACCAAGCGTTGCATCCGAGCATCACGGATCATAAAGTTTGTTGCCGAAGTATCTTCATCGATCAGCAGCGTTTTTGTACCGCTTTCCAAGGCCTCGATCACGTTAGCAGCCTGTGAAGTACTGCCGCTGGCATTAACAGTCGAAAACGTTGAAGTATCTCTTCGTCCCGGTATATGGTTGATAAATGGAGTAATATTAACATTTGCAACACTGCGTCCATCTTCGGCTCGCACTTTCATTGCAGTCCTATCAGTCAGAACAAACTCGCGCCCATCACCTTTTATATGGTCATAAACTCCAAAATCTAAGGCTTGCAGCAGGGTCGATTTACCATGATACCCTCCGCCGACGATCAGCGTTATTCCTTGACTAATTCCCATCCCGCTGACCTTTTTACCGTTTTTTAATTCAAAAGTGACTTCCAAGGAACTCGGACTTCTAAAAGGCGTCCCAGTGGTCAAGGGCAGATCAGACGAACCGCTTGCTCTTGGTAAAAGTGAACCATTAGCCACAAAAGCGACTAAGTGACGCCTTTTCATTTGCTCCCTGATTTCCTGTTGCTCTCTAAACAATTTAACTTGCTGCTTAAGTAATTGTTGGTCAATATTAGCGTATAATAATGATTTTTGTACGATCCGCGGTAAAAGATCTTTAAAAATTTTATTAGCATCACGCGCCTTGATACGCCGACCGGCAGCAGGCAAGCCAACCTCAAAGCGAACTTCGATTTGTTGCGCAGAAATAACGAATGCTGTTCTTTCAATAATTTCTTGACCACAGCTATCGATCCGTAACTCGCCGCTATGTCCGGTCCCTCTATTGTTCAACCGGTTTTTGTCCGCTTGCTTGCTGAAATTTCGCTGTAAAAAGTCTGCAACAGCGATTTGCTTGTTCTTAGAATCCAACAGTTCTGCTGGGATCCCAGCTTTTTTTCTGTCGATCAGCAAGTGCATCGTAGACGGTGGGGCAAAAGGGTCTGCCTGAATATGATCGATCACCAACTTATATAATGGAAAACTATACGCACCAACTAAAGACTTATATCCCCCATAACCCTTACCATCAAGGGCTAACAATTTTTTCTCAAAATTTGCCATACGAATTAAAAATACTCCTTTAAAACTAACTAACTTTCTCACACATTACGATAAAACTACGTTCAAATAAAGTTCTCCTTGAATGATACCAACACTCGAACCAGTTTTTGAAGCAAAACCTGCAGGGTCTTTCATTTCGAAATTCTTGACACGGTATATTTTAGTAATTCCTTGTTCATTAGTCACCATCATTCGTTTGCGTTTCACATCTGCAGCAAATTTTTTTGCCTCTTCGATCGTTTCAAAACTGACCAAATATTTTGTATTCAAACTGATCGAAAAATCTTTGATCAGATCTGCACTACGTTTCATTTTTTTGCCGTTATTATCTGTATATTCAAGTGTGACCTGCTCGAATTTTTTCATTTTGTCAGCTCCCTTCAAAATCGCCACTCTATCATAAAAAACATCTCATCTTAGATTTTATAACAAAATTTTATAGTAAACCAATTTTTGAATCATTGAAAAACTGTTTGACTAAGTATTTTTCACCAAATCCTGTATAATAAGAGACATAACTAGCTATTAAAAAAGCCTGTCTTAGTTCAAGCTCAAGGAGGTGCCACATGGAAATTATTGAATATGTCTTTACTAAAGAAGATGTTGAGATCCAGGCCGTTGAACAAAATTCTTGGCAATTTCGTGCCGGCTTCATTTATCCAGTTATCCAAGAAGAGGGTTCAGACGAATTACAAGTTTATTTTCATTTGTTAGAAAGTGATGATACATTACATCAACGGGTCTTGGTAATTGACAAAAGACAATGGCAAAAATGGACTGAAGCAGAAAACAGTATTCACTTACTCCCAGCTGCTGACATGAATGAATTTATGGAAAAGTAATCGGGTAGGAGATAGTTCACACTATCGACCTCCCACACCACCGTACGTACGGAACCGTATACGGCGGTTCAACAACTTAAGCTTTTGCTTGAATAGACTGGTACAGTTTGGACAGATTTATTAGCCCACGCTGTGCCAGTCTTTTATTAGTTATGGTCATCAACAGTGTTTTACTGTGCGCGTTGCGCCAGTATCCCTTACGAGTATTGACGTAGATTTTCGCCTGTTTGGGTGTCAAGCCTAGTTTAATCAATGCTTTATAACGGGTTCCGATATTCTTCCACTGTTTCCAGATATACTGGCGGATGCGCGAGCGCAACCATTTGTCTAGTTGTTGGAGAAAGGTTTTCATCTTCCCAATGGAATAATATTGGATCCAGCCCTGCATTTTCTGCTTAATTTCATGCAGAATCCTATCAAGGCTGACGCCTCGGCTTCTCTTGGTGATTCTTGTCAATTCCTGTTTAATTCTCTGTTTAGGTTTTTGATGAGGACGCGGGTAGGCGCTATTGCGTCCCACACCCAGAGAAAAACCTAGAAACTTCAGTCTTAGTGGAGAACCGACTTGCGTCTTTTCTGCATTCACTTCAACTTTGAGTTCCTTTTCTAAAAACTGGGTGATGCTTTTGAGAACCCGTTCACCCGCACGCTTACTTTTAACATAGATATTACAGTCATCCGCATAGCGTACAAATTTATGTCCTCTTTTGGTCAATTCTTTGTCCAGCTCGTTCAGATAAATATTTGCTAGTAATGGTGAAATATTGCCACCTTGCGGTGTACCTTTAGCGGACTTCTCGAAAAATCGACCATTCATAACACCACTCGTCAAGAACTTACGAATCAAATGCAAGACCCATGGCTCACTAATGTAATTTTCAACAAATTTAATTAGTAAATCATGGTTCACATTGTCAAAATAGGACTTTAAATCAAGGTCGACCACGTAGTGATAACCCTGATTATAATAAGCAACCACCTTTTTCACAGCACTTTGTGCACTGCGGTGTGGTCGAAAACCATAACTATTATCTGAGAATACTTTTTCAAAAATAGGAGACAGTTGCTGTTGTAACGCCTGTTGAACCACACGGTCAACGACCGTTGGGATTCCTAACTGACGTTTCGAACCATCTGGCTTAGGAATCTCAACTCGTTTGACAGGTTGGGGTTCATAGCTTTCGGTTCGCAAGGCCTCGATTAGTTTTACGTTATTCTCTTTCAAGTATGGGCCAAGTTCCTCAACGGACATGCCGTCAATTCCTCCAGCCCCTTTATTACGCTTGACATGGACAAAGGCCCGATTTAAATTATTCCGGTCTAAGACCTTCTCACGTAATAAGCCATTTTGAGTTCTCTTTTCACCAGAAACAACGCTACGCGCTCCTGTTTGCTCTGACCCTTCCAGGGTTACCCTCCGCAGGTAGTCAGCTTTATTTTCTGTTTTCTGCGATTGTCGTATTGTTTCCACCTCCAGGATGAATCAAAATTATTGTTGTTCAGCCCTTCACCATTACTGGCTACTATGGCCTCGGCTGACTTCTGTCATGGACAACTCAACATTACTATTGAGCCTGTTCCTGCCAGAAATAACTTCCAGCTTGAGAGAACTACCATGACAGACCTCCCCGGGTAAGAACAGTAGCTTTCGCATCAAACCGTTGGCTTTACTGTGACGGTTTCGAGTGGTCAGGGACTTCGATTTGTTAGGCAATCTCATCCCACCGTTTCCAGCCTTTTAGCCACTTCTTGTTCATCGATTCGATGTTTCGTCTAGGACTTCCTTCAGATTCTACCTCACGATAGACACCCTTGTCTTCGACTCGTGATACCGGCCACTACGGCTCACAGCGGACTTACACCGCCTAGTTACTGCCCATGCCGGGCGCACCTTAAAAAACAGCTCCTGGAAAAGTTTTTTCCAAGAGCTGTTTTTGTTCACAAAATCCGCGTCATATTATACCAGATCTCACCTGCATGTTGAGAATCAGAAATATCATCGACTTGATAACTATGTTTTTCATAGAAAGGGATCAGTCTTTTTAAACAAGTTAAGGTTATTAACTGTCGTCTCTGCTTTCGGGCAACTACTGCCAGCTGTTCAAGCAGTTGTCCTGCCAGGCCTGATCCTCGTTTATCAGGTGCAACCACTAAACTGAGTATCGTTTGATATTTTGCTGCTTGTAAATTTGGCACTGTTTTTTCAAATAGTTCATCTGAAATATAACGTTCGTGTGACGCTGAACCAACTACATATCCCAGCGGCTGTCGTTGTTCATCATAAGCCACAATGAAGGTGTCAGAAATTGTCTTGATCCTGCCTAACATGCTGTCCTTAGTTGCTGCTTCATCGTTCGAAAAACCTGAATTTTCAATTTCCATAATAACAGACAGATCTTTTTCTTGTGCTGGACCAAACTTGATCATCGCTTTTCCCCTCTCACTACCTGTCAGTCCTAGTTTTGCCAGAGTAACACTTTAGTCACAACATATCCTCTGAAATGCACAAATATGCTGAGAATTCTGAGCCTATATTTTTACCAAAGCTATTTTTTTAATTTAATCTGATCAGCAGCTGTTAGTTTACGCACTACCCGACAAGGATTTCCGACAGCTAAAACGCCAGCTGGAATGTTACGTGTAACTACACTTCCAGAGCCGATCACACTACCTGCCCCGATCGTGACACCGCCATTAACAACAACATTTGAAGCCAACCAGCAATTATCTTCTATCGTAAGAGGCTTCCCATACTCGAATGTCGTTTTCTGTCCGTCGATAACTTGAGTATTACGATCTTGAGCTAACAACCCGTGCAGTGGTGTTGCCAAGGTAACATTTGGACCAAAAAATTCATTATCTCCGATAACAACTGGACAAGTATCTAAGACTGTTAAATTAAAATTGGCATAAAAATTAGTACCAATTTTAGTATTGCACCCATAGTCGAAAAAAATCGGGCCCTGTAAGAAAATATTTTCCCCATGCTCTGGCAGCAATTGATCAACTATTTCCTGTCTTCTTTGAGTCTCATCATCAAACGTATCGTTATATATTTTACATAAGCGGTGTGCCCTGGTCAGTTTCTTTTGCAAATTGAGATCACCAGAGTTATAGATTTTTCCCGCAAGCATCTTTTCTTCATTTGTCATAATTAAATTCCTTTACACTAATTTGATCACATATCTAATTGATAGTCTTCCTCATTGACCAGCGGAATAACAGTCGTGAATACGTACTTGAATAAAAGGGCTAAGAATATCGGGGCAATGATGAAGACCAATAAAGCAACTACAACATTAGTAACACTCCACCCTTCAGCCGCCAAATTAATATGATTCAATGGACCGACTAAGCCGCTGATCCCAAATCCTGCGCTCATCGGTGTCCCTTTAATATTGAAAAAGTATCCTAGCAGACCCAATATTGCAGCATTGGCCGCGATAGGTATGAAAGTTTTGAAATTACGCATAACTATCGGCAAGGCCATTTTAGGAGAACCCATGAACATTGCCAAACTTGTTCCTCTAGAATTGACTTTCCAGCCCATAATTGCATAACCGAAACCAGCTGCGCAGATCCCTAAATTAGCCGCTCCAGATCCTAAGCCAGACAAAGAAACCGCTAATGCGATTCCGACTGTAGTGATCGGCGACAAGATCAATAATGCAAAAACTTCGGCCAATAAAACCGACATCAAAGCCGGTTGCAAGGCAGTCAATTGTTTAACACCAACTCCGATGAAAGCCGTGATCTGGGAAACATAAGGATAGAGCAGCAAACCACTTACTCCAATAATTGCCAGCAACACAGGAGGGATCACAAGCAAACTAAATGACTTTAATTTATCACCGATCAATAAAATCACGCAAGAACCTATTGCTGCAGTGATCATCATATTGATGATGTCACCCGTCCCATTCATGATCATCGTACCATTTTTAAAGAGAACTGACCCGGAAGCTAAATGTGTCGCCAATCCTAGCGAAAAGCTTTCGATCGGGGTAAAACCAAAACGCATGCCGATCGAAATACCACAAACAACACCCATCAGCGAATTAGACATATTCAAAGCATTCAACACAATAGTTAATTGCGGTAAAACTCCGACTAACGCTTTAAACAGTTCCGATAAAAGAGCCCCTGGTATCAAAACAACTACGATCCCAGTCGCTACCCCATTCAAAATATTCATAACAAAAGTTCTTAAATCGACATTCCTGTTCATATAATTTGCCCCTTTCTCAAAATAAAACAACAAAGTTCGACTACTAAAACGGCTATGCCTTCAAGTACGGACAATTCGAGTCAGAATGTTACGGATATGTGCTGCATTAAAAAAGCAGTGCTTTGTGCTAGATCGGACAATACTTTGACGATCTGGTGAACGATCGGCTTCTGCATTCTAGTCGTTAGACAAAAGATCATTCTTGGTCATTGTTTTCATTGACAAAAGAATATGTAAAAAAAGTCGCCCCCGTCACATCTTCATGCAACAGGGACGACTCGTTACTACGACCGCGGTACCACCCAGTTTTGAAAATATCTTCTGATACTCTCACTCTCACAAGCTGATAACGGTTCTTGCACACCCGCACTAAAATCGCCGTATTTCGTAACCATGCCCTGATCGATTCGCAGCAACCACCGACTTCCTGACACCCAGTCATCATCCTACTTGAGTTGGCAATATATAAGTTAGAAAAATATTAACATCTAGTTAGAAATAAGTCAACATAAATTCATAAATATCTAACATTCAGCTCATATTACTTTACGATCGCAGTACTTAAAGCAAATATGCCCGACTTTCATATGGGCGCAATTCGGTCAACTTTCCTGCGGGATAATTAGCTAACAACAACTTGCCCTTTCCTTGATCATAATCACGTTCAACAGTTTCAGTCGTAAAATTGTTGATAACAAGCAGCGTTGTACCTTGAAATTCACGCAAATACGCAAAAACCTGTTCATCTTTAGGATCAAGCAATTGATAACTTCCATATCGGATCACCGCTTCTTGATGTCGCAACTTGATCAGCTTTTGATAATAGTAAAAGACTGAATCTTGCTCTGCTAATTCATCTTTAGCATTAATTTCTCGGTAGTTAGGATTAAGTGCAAACCATGGTTTTGCAGCAGAAAAACCTGCATTTTGCGTATCATCCCATTGCATTGGCGTCCGGGCATTATCCCGTGACATATGTGCCAAGTATTCCAGCATCGTTTGCTCATCAACGATTTTTTCTTTTTCAACATATTCGTGGAAGGCATTCAACGACTCAATATCTTCATACTGCTGCAACTGTGTATAATGTGCATTAGTCATGCCTAATTCTTCACCCTCATAAACATAAGGGGTTCCTTGCAAAAAGTGTAATGTTGTCCCAAGCATTTTAGCCGCCTTGGCGCGATATTTAGAATCATCAGTTGCAAAACGAGAAACGGCCCGAGGCTGATCATGGTTATTCCAATATAAACTATTCCACCCTTTGCCATCTAAGCCTTCCTGCCACCGAGAAAGTGATTTCTTCAATTCACTTAATTTAATAGGTTGATCATTCCATTTACCCAACCGTCGATCGGGATTGACTGCTAAACTAACGTGTTCAAATTGAAAGACCATGTTCAATTCAGTCCCAGCAAGTGAAGTATACTGCTGAGCAAGCTCTGGAGTTACACCAGGCATCTCGCCGACGGTCATAACATCATACTGAGACAAAACTTCACGATTCATTTCCTGCAAGAATTCATTGAGCCGGGGACCATTAGTTGTAAATTTACTACTATCTCCATAAACGGCGCCCTGGGCCAATGGTCCATCAGGTAAACCTGGGACTTTAGAGATCATGTTGATAACATCCATCCGAAATCCATCGATCCCCTTGTCAAGCCAAAAACGCATCAAAGAATAAACTTGTTGGCGTACCTCTTCATTTTCCCAATTCAGATCCGGCTGTTCAGGTGCAAATAGGTGCAAGTAATACTGCCCACGTTCTGGCACATATGTCCAGGCTGAACCATTAAAGGAGGCCCCCCAATTATTTGGTTCATGTCCGTCGACCGGATCGCGCCAAATGTAATAATCCGCGTATGGTCCATCTTGTGACCTCTTACTTTCTTGAAACCATTTATGTTGGTCAGAAGTATGGTTAACGACCAAGTCCATAACCAGCTTCAACCCATTTTCGTGAATTGCCGCTAATAGCTGATCAAAATCAGTCATCGTCCCAAAATCAGGCTGGATTTTTTCATAATCAGCAATATCGTAACCATTATCCACATCAGGAGACTGATAAATCGGATTCAGCCACAAAACATCAACACCTAATTTTTTCAAATAAGGCAACCGTTGTTTGATCCCGTTTAAATCACCGATCCCATCATTATTACTGTCCTGAAAACTGCGAGGATAAATCTGGTAAACCACCGCGTCTTTAAACCAATTTGAACTCAATAAAAAAACCTCCTTGTGCTCTGCACTTAAATTAGCTCACAGACAAAATGTGTCTCTTAAGCCCTACCAAGCAAAATGAAATAGTCTTGCTTATATAGGGTCACTTTATCATAGGAATTATAAATACCACAGCCTTAGAATTTTTTTCTAATGTAACTTTCATATTCCGCTGTGGTCAGGGCCAAAATGCTTTAATTGTTCGTGTTCTGTACAAAAAAAGCCGCCTATCCCATTAAGGAATAAGCAGCTCAAATTGTCTTAGTCACCTTCAACGTCCAAGGTAAGTGCATTTTCTGAATAGTTAATATAGGTTCGTAATTTGGCGGCATTCTTCCGCGTGATCCGCCCAGTTTCAAGCATAGATTGAACTGAAGCACGTTGTGCACCTAAAGCAACTATTTGCAAACGGGACCGTTGTTTTTGATACTCCGTAAATTCAAAATTAGACTTTCCTTTTAAACGTTCGATCCTATTACGATACATGATGACTAAATGATAGATCGTATTTCGGTTGATCTTACTATTATCCACTTTTTCACTAGAAACATAACGTGAAAGAGCCTTGATCGCGGCTTTTGCGGCTTCACGATCAGCCAAACGTGCTTCTTTAACTAAGACCACATCCTCTTGTGCTGAACGTTTCAGACGAAAAAAACGATGAAAGAATCGTTTGGCTTTTCGAAGATCTAAAACAATACTTAATTTGGGCCGTTCTGTCAGCCGGTTCGTATTATTGGTCTCTTGCTCCACTCGATACAATGCATCTTGATAAGTCGTAGCACTGACTTGTTTGTTCTTATACAACCGCTCGATTGCCGCACGTTCGCCAGCAATCGCAACTTGCCGTAATCTTGCCTCTTGTCCAAGCGCTTTTTCTACCTGGTCATCATCCCTGATCTCCATGGAGATCTGCCGCTCTAAATTTTGATAATCAAGCATTAATTCATAAGCTGCACGCTGATTTTTTGGAGTTCTTTTCTCATTCAAGCTTGATATTGCCGTTTGAACAATAATCAAATACGCTTCATTGTCTGTAAGATATTGCGGTAATTCTTCTTCCTCTTCTTGATCTTCTTGAACCTCATCGATCGAACTACCACGAGTTACGATCGGTCCGGCATTTGGTGCTACTAAAGGCAAAGTGATCACTGCTGCCAACAAACTAAAAATCACGACCCCAGAAGCGATAAATAAAACCAGATCTCTTTCAGGAAAAACAGCTCCACTAGGCATTCGCAAAGGTAATGACAAGATACCCGCCATCGTAACGGCACCTCTGACCCCTGACAAACCAGTCAGTAAGGCATAACGAACAGCACCTTTTTTCTTTCCCTTGTTTTTCTTACTTGGAAAGGTCTGATAGACATATGACCAAATAGTACGAATTACTAAAATAATGATCCAAGTTAGAAAAGCAAAACTAACAGCCTGGAGTGTGCTAAATCGATCACCTTCGATCACATTTCTCATAGCCGTGGGCAAGACATTTCCTAGTAACATAAAAACAAAACCATTCAATAAGTAGTTTAAAACATCCCAAGTCGTACTCGAAACAACACGCAATTCAGGACGATATTCGACCGAGCGAGTTTTACCAAATTGGGTAGTGACTCCGGCTGCAACCACCCCGATCACACCAGAAGCATGGAAAACTTCTTCGATCAAGATATAAATCAAAAAGGGGCTGACTAACTGGATCGCCGTGTGGAAAACAACATCGTCGACGCCATTTCTTAACAGTAAGTCTTGGATCGAGTCTAATAAACGCGATAAAACAACACACAAAATGATACCAATAACACCAATATAGATAAAATTACCAGACGCTGCAGCCAAAGAAAAAGTCCCCGTCAATACAGCAGCTAGGGCATATCTAAATGCCACCAAACCAGACGCATCATTGATCAGGCTTTCACCGCTGACTAAGTGTAAAACGGAGTCTGGTAGTTTAGTTCGTTTGGCGATCGATTGAACAGCGATCGGATCTGTTGGCGACAAAATTGCCGCTAACGCAAAAGCTTCAGCCAGCGGGATTTTGGGAACGATCTGGTAAATCAAATAGCCGCCCACAATAGTCGTCAAAAAGACCAGCAAGATCGCGTTTCCCAAGATCGGCACTCGCATCCGCCAAAGTTCTCCCTTAGGAAAACGTCATCCATCAGTATAAAGCAATGGGGCAATAAAAATTAGCAAAAACGAATCCTGACTCAAATTAATTTCAAATTGACCGCTTAGCGAGGTCAGAAGTCCTAATACGATTTGAATCAAGCTCAGCGGTATCGCTGGTAAGTAGTGGCTGATCACATTTGATAGCAGGATCAAAAGCGCCAGCACAATAATTATTTCTATAATATGCACGTATAAAATCACTCTCCCAATATTAGCTCTTAACAACTGCCTTACTATCGAGTTGTGTAGGACAGAAATTTCAATACCTAATCATTTTTTTCGATCTTATTTTTGATCCGCTTAAGCGTTGAAACTGAAAAGCCTGTTTTTTTTGCAACTTGTTGGTAAGTGTATTGTTTCAGTAACATATAAGCATGACGTTTTTCCTTTGTTATCAGGGCGGGCGGTCGACCTTCGTGGTAATTTTGATTCCGCATTTTTGCGCGTTTTTTGCCTGCTATAGAACGTTCTTTGTACTCGATCTCTTCTAAAAGAACGACTTTTTCCAGTGTCTCCAAAATTAATTTACCCGCAGTTGAATCATCAATAGTACCAAGGTCCAAAACATCTATAAAAATTCCACCCCTGACCAGGGATCTGCAAAACTGAGCCAACTGTTTAGGCGACTCAGCAATTCGATCAAGAGTGGTAACAACCAAGACATCATGTGGATTCATTTTTTCTAAAAGATTGACCAATTCAACTCCGCGAGTCGAGATCGCATCAACCCTATCATAAAAAATATTTTCTTTTAAAACACCATGCGCTAGTATTTCTCTTTGCTGCTCAATTTTACTTGGCCCACAAAGTGAAACACGAACGTAACCATATTTCATAGACGTTTCCTCTTCGTCATAAATCTTTTTAAACCTATCAATTACATAAAAATAAAAACTTAAACCGACCTATTAAGTATATTAATTTCAGACTTTATGGTCAAAAAATATGTACTTTATGAGCCAATAAATTGTTTACATAATTTTGAAACAATTTATTTATTCGCTTGTGATTAGTTAGCAAATTTATGTTTAATTCACACCGTGACAGTTATTCTTCATTTAAATTTTCTCAAAATACCCTTTAAAAATCCTTGAGACAATAAAATAGCCTAACCGTGACCTCGGTTAGGCAAGAGAGAGAAATTTATGTGAAAAATATCACCAGATTTAGTATACCACGAATTACAAATTTTGCATACCTTTTATAAAATTTTTGTTTTTATAAGATTCTTAAGCAGGGACTACTTCAAATTTCCCAATTTTTTCAGAAAAAAGTTTGACAATCGTTTGTCGCTGCGTTAAATTAAAAGTTAATTAAACAACGATGAAAAACGCTTTGACGAGGATCGTTACTTTTACAGTAATTCAGAGAGCTTCCGTTTGCTGCAAGGAAGCATTGCTAAACAGTAACCTCTCACCTCTGATGCGGTAAAAGTGATAAAGTAGTTTTTACTGGTTACCCCCCATTATTAGGGAATTTATAATTATTAACCCATAATTGTAACTGAGCTCATCTCAACTTGATGAGAAAAATAGGTGGTACCGTGGAAACGCCCTATAAGGCCAATAGGTCTTATAGGGCGTTTTTTGTCGTTGTTAGTTGATTTTATGTTAAATATCAAAGGAGGACACACGTTTATGAAAGAAAATGCAAAGAATTTGGATTGGAATAACTTGGGGTTTGAATATCACGATCTTCCTTACAGCTTTGAAGCTAAATTCAAAGATGGCAAGTGGCAAAAAGGTCAACTGACCGAAAAATCAACGATCGAACTGTCGGAAGGTGCTGAAGTCCTCCATTATGGTCAAGAAATTTTTGAAGGACTGAAGGCTTACCGACGCAAAGATGGCGAGATCAATCTTTTTCGTCCTGAATTAAACGCAGAACGTTTGGCAAATTCTGCCAAACGGTTGGGAATGGAAGCCTATCCGGTCGATGCCTTCGTAGATTCTATCAAACAGATCGTTAAAGCCAACGAGGACTTTATCCCGCCTTACGAAAGCGGTGGTACTCTTTATATCCGGCCGTTTATGATCGGAACAACGACCGTTGTGGGCGTTCAACCTGCTACAGAGTTTACATACCATGTATATGCAACCCCAGTGGGAGCTTATGTGAACGGCCTGAGCCCTGCTCCATATATGGTCAGCAAATACGACCGTGCAGCCTATGCAGGGACCGGACAAGCTAAAACTTCCGGCAACTATGCAAGCAGTTTGATTGCATCGATCCAAGCACATAAGGAAGGCTTTGCCGATTGTCTCTTCTTAGATCCACGTGAACACAAATATATTGATGAATTTGGCGGTGCTAACTTCTTCGGCATCACTAAAGAAGGCCAGTTTGTAACACCAAAATCAAATTCGATCTTACCATCGATCACGAAACGTTCCTTGTTAGAAGTTGCAAAACGCCAAGGACTCGATCCGATCGAAACACAGATCAAGTTTGCAGACATTGACCAATTTGTTGAAGCTGGTGCAATGGGGACAGCTGCTGTGATCTCTCCAGTAGGTTCGATCACAGACGGAGACAAAAAACATGTCTTTTACGATGAAGAAAAGACTGGACCTGTGACTACCAAGCTTTATAACGAATTGATCGCCATTCAATATGGAGACAGACCGAGTCCAGAAGGTTGGGTCCAAACGATCGAGTAAACGTAGCATTGTGCTTAACAAACAAGTTCATCTTGATTGGAGGTAGAAATTTATGTCAAGAAAAATTGGTGTTATCGGAACTGGAAACGTCGGTGCAGCAGTAGCCCACCATATCGTACTTGAAGGTCTGGCTGACCAATTAGTTTTGATAGATAAAAATAAAGAAAAGGTGACTGCAGATGCAATTGATTTCACTGATGCTTTAGCTAATATTGATCATCATACTGGGATCACGATCAATGATTACTCCCAGTTGGCGGACGCTGACGTCGTCATTTCAGCCGTCGGAAATATCAGATTGCCCAACGAAAGTAAAACAAATGACCGCTTTGCTGAGTTACCGTTTACAAGTTCAGCTGTGCGTGAAGTTGCACCTCAAATCAAAGCTTCTGGCTTTAACGGAGTATTGATCGTGATCACCAATCCGTGTGATGTCATCACTTCTCTTTATCAAAAGTATACTGGACTCCCACAAAATCAAGTTATTGGGACCGGTACTTTACTAGATTCAGCCCGTATGAAACGTGCAGTGGCAAGCCAGCTAAAGATAGATCCACGATCTGTCAGCGGCTATAATTTAGGCGAACACGGAAATTCACAATTTACAGCTTGGTCAACAGTCCGCGCTTTGGGACATCCAATTACAAAAATTGCTGCACAAAAGGGACTTAGCTTGGAAGATATCGATCAAGCGGCGCGTGATGGCGGGTTTACAGTGCTAAAAGGTAAAAAATACACTAACTACGGGATCTCAGCAGCAGCTGTGCATTTGGCAAGAGATATTATCAATAACGCGCATAGCGAATTACCTGTTTCGAATTTTCAGGAAGAATATGCAACTTACTTGTCATATCCGGCAATTATTGGTAAAAACGGTATAGAGGAAAAAATTCAGTTAGACCTAACTGATGAAGAAAAAAGAAAATTACAACTATCGGCAGACTACATTAAACAAAAACTAGCAGAAACACTGGAAAAACAAACTAATTAACAATTTTTTGCAATAGACTGACCTGATAGTTATCTGAAAGGACCATAAAATGGAGAAATTAAGAGTTAAAGTTCCCGTGACAAATCTTTGGCGTTCAAAAGATAAAATACGCCCGATCGACCAAAAAATATTGGCTGGCAATGCTAAAGACTGGTCCACTGAAATGTCAAACCAAGAAACGATTCAATTATGTGATGATAATATGATCGATAGCCAGTTGCTTTTTAATGATAAAGTAATACTGGAAGAGCAAGACGGTCAATGGTCTAAAGTAATTGCCGTGGACCAGCCGACCCATCAAAATAGTAAGGGCTATCCGGGTTGGGTACCAACAGCATCATTAACATCTGCAATTGAAGAACAGGAAAATGCAGTAACAAGCGTGACGATCTGTGTGAAATCAACACCGCTATATGATGAACAGCATTCACCACTTACTGAATTGACACTGGGAACGAAACTTGAAGAATTGACGGCAGATAATTGTAAGGTCAAGGTAGCAACACCATTAGGGATCGGCTTTGTAGACAGAAAAGCCACTCAGATCCCTGAAGAATTGGTCGGTAAAAATGACGGTGAAACGATGGTCAACATCAGTCGACAATTCTTAGGTATGCGCTACATTTGGGGAGGGATCAGTTCTTACGGTTATGACTGTTCTGGTTTAGCTTATGGACTCCATCGAGTAATAGGCGTAACGATCCCGCGGGATGCCGATGACCAACAATTAGGCGGTGCACCGATCGAAGTTGATGCGATCCGACCCGGTGACT
Source organism: Ligilactobacillus acidipiscis (assembly GCF_900116935.1). Taxonomy (NCBI): domain Bacteria; kingdom Bacillati; phylum Bacillota; class Bacilli; order Lactobacillales; family Lactobacillaceae; genus Ligilactobacillus; species Ligilactobacillus acidipiscis. Next base: position 302,637 of record NZ_LT630287.1, on the reverse strand, counting down.
TGATTTTCTTTGCCTATGAGCATGGAACTGGCTTTGTCCATCATGTCGGCATGTACATCGGCAATGGTGAAATGATCGAGTCACGTACACCTGGGAAAAAAGTCGATATTGCTAAATTAACTGAACCAAAGTTTGCTGCAGAATACGCTGGTTTCCGCAGATACTGGAACCAGGCTGAAAATAAATTATAGTTAGATGTAGAAACAGTTCGCCTTTTGAACTGTTTTTTTTGCGGTGATTTTATCTAAGTGTGACATTAATTTTACGGCGGCGTATCACGTTTTTCAATTCTACGCTGCCTTTTATCAGCGATACAAAAAAACCAGTACGTCTTCAAAGACCACTGGTATTCCAATTATTTTGTATTAAGCATATTGATGAGCCATCTTAGCCGCGACTGCCGCAACCAACGCGCCGATCAGATCATCAATAAAAGTATTTACTCGACCATCTTTTTGCGTATCCAATTTCTTGATAACACCGTTTTTGACCCGGTCGAGATACCCAAAATTCGTGACTCCGATCGTCCCATAAATATTGGCAATACTTACAGCTAACGATTCATCAACTCCAAAAACCCCAGAGTCATTAGCAACGATGTTTTGCAGTGGTTGTTTTAACTGACCTTCCGTTGCCAAGCGATCAAGCTCCAAAGCCACCATCGCATTATTTAACACTTCACGTTTATGCAAAACTTCATTAGCTGCATCGAGAAATTCTTCCTTTTTCGCCCCAGGATAAAAATCCTTTTGCAAATCAAAAGCTATATCTGCGATCGTCGCCATGGTGATCTCTCTTTTAGCAAGTTCTCCTACCACAAAGTCAAATGCAGCTTTATCTGGATATTTAAAATCTTTTGTTCTCACACTTATTCTCCTTTCGATCTGGGTTTCTGCTTATTTTTTAAAATTAGGTGGAGTTAAAAAACACAGCTCTTTTCAAAATTACTGCTCAGGCCATGTAAATGAACACTACATATTCGACTTTACAGCATGCTCTTCAGATATTCAAAGAAAAAGCTTTAACTGGAAATTAACCCTTTCTATGAGCTTATTTGTCAACAATTCCCAGGTAGTATGTTATCGTATACATGAAGGTAGTTAAACCTTTGCACTTCTCTACGACAGTCGTCCCCATGCGGGCGGCTTTTTAAATTTCAGGCCTAATAAAATTCAGAAATAATTTCCGGAATTTTTTGTTGCGTTGTACACCCCAAGAGACTGCCAGTCACCACCTGCTAATCGTTTTTTCATTAAAAAAGGTTTCATATAATGCTTGGATGGCCTTTTTTTCATCTTTTTCTTCTAAAGCAAACATAATGCTGATCCCCGAAGAGCTTTGATTAAATAGCCTAATACCAATACCTTCATTGGCTAGAGCAGTCATCGCTTTAGCAGCAGTGCCGATCGTAGTTGCCATTTTTTCACCAACCACCATGATCAGCGTTAAATTAGTTTGCCGATGCACATCATCAGCCTGCAGCCGTTCCTTAAGCTCCGCCAATAATTCCTCTTCTTGTGAATCATTGATTTGTTTTTCCTTAACTACCAATGACATTTCATCGATCCCAGTCGGCATATGTTCCACACTGATTCCGCGTTGAGCCATAACTTCTAAAGCTGTTGAACCGAAACCAACTTCATCATTCATCAAATACTTTGAAATGTAGATCGACTCAAAACCGTGTGAAGCAGCGACACCCGTAACGTCATTTGCATCGAGCGGTTTTTCTTTAGTGATCAATGTTCCTGGGGCCGTTGGATTATTAGTGTTTTTAACTTCGATCGGAATATTGGCCATGATAGCAGGACGGATCGCTTCATGATGAAACACTGAAAAGCCCGAGTATGAAAGTTCGCGCATCTCACGATAGGTCAAATGCTGGATCTGTTGCGGTTTCGTAACGTAACGCGGATCCGCAGCATAAATTGCATCAACATCTGTGAAGTTTTCGTAGAGGTCTGCATGCACTCCATTGGCTAAAACAGCACCGGTAATGTCCGAACCGCCCCGAGCAAATGTCACTTTCTTGCCGTTTTTTGTAACTCCAAAGAATCCAGGAAAAATAATACACTTTGACGTATCTTTAAGCCGAGCCAAGTTATCATACGTTTCTGATAGGATCTGGGCGTGTCCAGGTTCATCAGTAACATATAAGCCGGCTTCTTTTGGACTGACATATTTAGCGGGCAAACCGCTTTGCTCAAAAAACAACGCAACAAGCTGGGCATTATTGTCTTCCCCGCTAGCCTTAAAAGCATCTAGTTGTTCTGAAAAGGAAGCATACTCACTATGCAATAATTGTGCAAAATTCCTGTCGATCAACTCTACTGCTTTCGTTCCTAGTGAAAGTTGCTGAATGATTGCGTCATAGCGTTCTTTGACCACGGCAAGTGTCTGCTGATAGTCACTACCTATGCGCACTTGTCCGGCTAGTTTGATCAAAAGGTCCGTAATTTTTTGGTCCGTGGCAAATCGTTTCCCAGGAGCGGAAACAACAACAATTTTTCTATCTGGATCAGCTTTAATAATATTCAGGACCTTCGTTAACTGAGCACCGTCTGCAAGAGAACTTCCACCAAACTTTACTACCTTCACGAGACCACACCTGCCTAAGTCTAATTTAATTTTAATTTATCTAATACAATAGCAAAAATTAAGGTGGTTTTCAAAATTTTTTCAATAAAAAGTCAAAAAAAGCAAGAAAGTTTTAAAAACATCCTTGCTTAGTGTATGAAAAAATATTTGTTTATTTTGAGAAATACTCAGTTAATATTAGTACCACCCATACTGATCTGAATGTTTCAAAGCATTTGACCATGAACCATACCTACTATTAACGTAATTATCAGCAGTTTTTTCCTGATTAGCTTCAGAAAGGTCCCCGTTTAACATAGACTTACTTAATTGATACTTGCCGTAATACTGACCATTTGAAGCGGCGTATGATCCGCCAGATTCGCGACCAGCTATTGCGGCTTTAGCAGCTGCTTCAGAAGAACTACCTGAGTTATTTGAAGTTGTGGCAGTCTGAGAAACTGCTTGTTGAACAACAGCTTTTGTTTGTGCTTGCTGCGGCTGTAATTGACCTTGAGAAGTTTGTTGCGGCTGCACTTCTTGTTGTACCGGCGCCTGTGCTTTAGGCTGTACCTGTTTTGATTGAGCTGGTTTTGCAGGTGTCTGTGCAACAGCAGCCTGTTGTTGTGGTTGAGTTGAAGTTACTTGTCCATTTTTGCCAACTTCGATCTCTTGACCAATGTAAATCATGTTAATATTGGAAAGATCATTAGCTGCTCCAATCGAAGAAACACTAACATTATTTTCTTTAGCGATCGATGAAATTGTATCCCCTGCTTTAACTGTAACTGTATCAGCATTAGCTGCAAGGGATCCTGCTGTGAGCATACCGACAGCTGCTGTAACTGTTAATAACGTCTTCTTAAATTTCATTATTCTTATACACTCCTATAACTTTATGCCTAGACTTACTAGCGATGTGCTTACAACTCTTTTCTGATTCAACGATGCCTAGTATAAGAAATAGAGGTTACATGCAAATAACACTCGATTTAAAAAGAAGCTTTATTTTGTAAAATCTCCAACTATTTGTAATTTTTTGTAATAGTATTACCGCTTTGCTCTATCAAGACGAGATAAAAAACTAGCCTTGACGACCCCATATGCAATCTTTACTTTATTACAAATTTCGGATCTAGCCGCAAGAATTTTACAAAATTTTGTTTGTTTTTTGAAAAAAGAAAATCTTTCAAGTTCTGTTTCCATAAAAATAGCCTTTGCCCCTCTCACAAAAAAGAAACAAAAGCCTAAGTCTGCTAAATATCATGCCAAAGAAATTTAAAAAAGAATAGAAAAACTGGCGCTCCAGCCACGGCAAGCAACAAGACTTGCCAACTAAAATTTAATATAACATAAGTACATAAAAACAAAACATAGCCTAATACTGCAAGCACAGCGACTGTTAATAATAAAAATACAATAATTTTCTTTGAAAAACTCATCTCATTTAACCCTTTCTGTCAACTTCTTGGACTGTCAACAAACCACTATACAGATTTTCATCGTTGGGATTTTTCAAGCTTGAACGGTGGAATTCGAAGCTTATCCGAACGACCTGATGGTATGAGCCAAAATAGTTTCTGATAGTCATATGTGCATGACGACTTGTCTTATCAAAGTCCCTAACCTTTTTCAAACTAGGAAACAAGATCACGTACCGGTTGCGATCCGCAACTTCTTGGGATTGCAATTCTTCTGCCTGATAATAGAACTTTTTTCCTTTAAGAGTTAATCGTAAACTGTTTCTTTCAAACATGAATGAACCTCCTCAAGCCAGCCGTACCTCGCAAAGTCAACACAGATCGTGCAGTCCACATACTAAAATTCTAAACATTATAATTAAATTTTGTTACCATAGAACTATACTATATTGTATATCGAATTTTGTTTTCGTGCATGTCAGACAAAAAGTTTTTTATCTATGCGAATAACAATACATGATTCAAATCCAAAATGGGAGGGTTTAGATTTTGGAAAAAGCTGCTTTGATCCTTGAGGGTGGAGCTTTACGTTCTTTTTTTACCAGTTCTATCCTTGATTACTTTCTAGAACATGACGTTGAATTTGAATACGTACATGGCGTTTCAGCAGGAACGCTTTGCGCAATGAATTACATTTCTAAACAACGTAATCGTTCATCTAATATCAACCTTCATTTTTTGCATGACAAACGTTATATCAGCGTCAGCAACCTGTGGAATAATGGAGGAATTTTTAACCTAGACTTTCTTTTTTCGCCAGATTGCTTTGCATATAGTCCGTTTGACTGGGATACATATCGTCACAGCCAACAAATATTTGAGATAACCGCTACTAACTGCGAAACCGGCGAAGCTCAAATTTTTCGCAAACAAGCAGACAATGACCAAGTCGAAGCTATTAAGGCTTCTTCGAGTATTCCATTACTGTCAGATATTCGCTTGATCGATGGACAACCTTATTTGGATGGCGGGATCGCCGATTCGATCCCCTTTAAACGTGCGCAAGAACTCGGCTACGACAAGATCGTCGTTGTGGTTACTAGAGATCTCGGCTATCGCAAGCCTGAAAACGGCGCGGCCATGAATAACATGATCAAAAGAAGGTATAAACAATATCCTAATTTTGTTCAGGCGTTTATAGATCGTCCCAAACATTACAATCAATCTTTAAATGAACTTGAAAAGCTCGAAAAAGAAGGTAAGGTCTTCGTGTTACGTCCTGCAGCTCCTGTTACTGTCTCTCACTTTGAAAGAGATGATTCAAAGTTGATCGATCTCTACCATAAAGGAACGGAAACGATCGTTGAACAAATGCCTGCACTAAAAAAATATCTAACAAAATAAATACATGTATCGTGGTCGTTAGCTTATTGAAAGATATGCAAAATGACCATTTTTGCGCAAAAAACCTCCCACTTCATTAGTAGGAGGCTACATAACCAAACTATTTTTAACAAACTCATTTCATTTCTTTTGATTGTTTTTCGTCAGCATACTGATAATATAACTGGCGGAAAATGTAAATGATCACAGCTGTTAAGAAGAATGAAAAAACAACGTCAGACATAAAATGTGCGCCAATAACTACACGTGAGAGTCCCATCAATGCCCCATAAACAATGCCGCTGATCCACCAGACTTTTTGTGTTTTTCCCTTAAAGAACCATGAAAAAACGATCAATAATGTGGCTGCTTGTGTGTGTCCCGAAGGAAAAGACATATGTCCTGTGACTCCATTAATAGTTAGCCAATTAGTAAAATTACTCTGTGTTTTATTTAATTCATAAGGACGAACACGTCCCCAGATCTCTTTTAACCCCTGATTAACTTGAAGCGAAAACCAGACAGTTAGTGAAGCAAAAATAGCGACTAACAATAAACGTTGGATCGTTTCCAGTTGAAAATGACCCAGCAAGTACTGAAAGGCAACAGTCAAAATGACGAAAATAAGCAGCCAGATCCAATAAGCTTTGCCTACGCTCAAAGCAGCAGCCGCATTATCACTATTGGCAAGTCCGATCGGTTTATGATGATCAAGATTTGAGCTGACTGAAAGAAAATAACTTTCAACTTCATTTAAGTATTGTTTTAGCTGCCAACCTGATACTGCCAGTCCCCCACTCCCCAACAAACATTTGAATAAAACAGATCCTTGTATTTTAAAAGCAAACGTCAAAGCAATTTGACCGCTGATCACGAAAATCAAATATTGCGGAAACTCACCCACACTTTGAAATAAAGTACCAAAAACGCTGCGATAATTAATGACCGTGTTACTGATCCACAGGTCCCCAAATGCAGCAATCACTAGTAAAACCACACAAATTACTGTACTAATACTAAAAAGTTTCTTTTGTTGTAAAAATGACATATCAATTCTCCTCTCAAATAAACTTTAAGCTAAACTACTAGTTTAGCTTAGACTGAAAAAGTAAAAAAAAATTGACCTTTACATAAGTATTGTGTAAAAAATGCTGTATTTTGTAATTTCAAAGCTATTTATTCCAAACCATACATTAGACTCAAATTCGTCAACCCCACAATTTGCTTATACCTGCAAATAAAAAAGCGCAAAAGATAACTCTCATTTCATGAGTTATTTTGCGCTTACCCCTATCTAAAGAACCGCTCAATATGATAAAAAATTGTATTTTATCAACTTCCACTCTACAATGCTAAAACTATAGCGTGTGAGTCTGTTAGTATCATATTCTGAGTTTCTGGCCTTGCTTTGTTTTTTACTTGCTTTACTCTTTGTCCCCATTACCGCTTTCTTGTACTACAGAACTTGGCCCTGGTTCATAGGTGACTTTATTGTGTAACACTTGTGTAGCTACCCACAGTAATACTAAGGATACTACAATAAAAATCAATAAAATCAAGAATGACTGTGTGATCTGTCCACTGCCGAACCCACCAGTTAAGGACTCGCGGAATGAATACACTGACCAGGTCATTGGCAAGAATGGATTGACTGCTTGGAAAAAGCCGTTCATTCCGGTCGTAATTTCAATTGGGAATGAACCTCCACTGGCACCTAATTGAATCACTAACAAAATCATTCCAATAAATCGGCCTGGATTCTCAAATGCAATAGACAGCAACATGACGATATACATCGCGGCCAACGAGAACATGATCCCGTTTAACAGAAAGCCACCAACATTTTGCGGTGTCAAACCGACAGCCATCATCAATAACAATTCGACCAAGGCATTAGCTACAGCAACTACGCCGCCAATAGCGGCCTTACTACCGAACCACTCATTAGCTGTGCTATCGTCACCGCCCATTTTACGTAACGGATAAACTAAGTTGAAGACCAATGCTCCAACATACAAAGCAACAGACAACATATATGGTGCTAATGCAAAACCATAGTTAGGAACCTTACTGTAGTTACTGTGCTGTAGTCTCGTTGGGGCAGCAAACATCTGCGCATTTCTCTTGCCCAGGTTAGTCGAGTTGACCTCTTTAGCACCATCTTTCAAACTCTTAGACAAAGTACCCGTACCTTTGGCAACTTGACCAGATGCACCATTTAATTTATCAGAATTCCCTGCTAATTGTGCAGAACCATTCGCTAGAGTATCGATCCCGTTAACTAAAGTCGGTACTTGTGCATTTAACTGCCCGATCCCACCAGCAAGCGTGTCTGCTCCAGAAACTAATTGGCCCCCATTAGCATTCAACTGACTCGTGCCATTAGCTAACGTATTAATGCCGCCGACTAATGTTGGAACTTGTGCACCCATCGCAGTTAAGCCGCCATTTAACTGACTCGCTCCGCCACGTAATTGGGTACCGTTTTGGTTCAACTGTGAAGCCCCATTAGCAGCGGTTTTCACACCATTAGTATACTGCGTTAAACCATTCAACATCGTTGGTAATGATGATTGATCGACAATTTGTGAAATTTGAACTTGAATCTGATGGCGATCAGTCGGATAATGATATGTTCCATTAGTTTTCTGCCCATTAACACCAGCATTTAATTTAGTTGAAGCTGATTTCAAATGTTCAGCAGCGATTTCAAGTTCAGTCAACTGGTCCTTCATAGTCGCAACATCCAGCGTTTCGCCTTGACTATTCATACCTTCTGATAATTGTTTGATTTTACCAGTTAGCTCCGATAAATCAGCTAATGATTTTTTTGCATCGCTCAACTCGACCTTAGCCTCATCAACCGTTCCTTTAATAGCCTGGATATTTTTCAAGGTCTCGCCATTTTCTTGACTATTTTTAATGATCTGCTTTAGATCCTCCTGAGATCCAGCCATCTGTTCTTGCTGCTGTGCTGGCAACTTTGCAATTACAGCCAAAACTTGCTTAGCTTTGACAGCACTATCCTGGTCATTAGCACCAATTGATTTCAATTGGTCCGTTAAACCAATCAATTGTGTACTAAAATCATTGATCATCGTGTTCATTTCATCAACTGTTGTACCCAAATCATCCAATTGATCCTTATTTTCCGGCGTCATCAAGCTATTTAAACCATTCTGAGCAGCCGTAATTTTATCTTTTAATTGTCCAACTGAATCGGAGACAGTGTTACCCAAAACATAAGTTGCAGCAACACCTTGTGGTAACTTAGATAACTTGCCGGCAGCTTGTTGCAACTTAGAGTTTCTTCCAGCCAATTTTTGCAAACCACCGTTCAACTGACCCACAGCACCGGTATATTGGTTGATACCCCCACTTAAAGTCTGAGCGCCATTTTGCAATTGACTAACCCCACTAGCTAAAGGTACTGTACCTGCTCGTAAAGCCTGGGCACCATGATTTACTTGGCTCACAGCAGCTGTATATGTGTGTAACCCTTTATCTAATACCAAAGAACCGTCAGCAAGTTGGACAATGCCCGCACTTAAAGGTTCAACTCCGGCATGCAAGGTCATCACACCATCATTTAAGTTTTTAACACCAGCCGTATATGTTGTTAATCCATTTGACAATGCCTTAGATCCATCGCTTAGCTTGACAGCGCCCTTAGCAGCTTTGCCAAATCCTGCACCGACTTGCTTGACTACACCGAACATCGTATCAGCGTATGCAGTTGAAACAGTTTTACTGACCTTGTTCTTTAACTGGCCGGCAGTTTCCTTAGTGAGGGCCTGACCAATATAGTTCAATGAATCATTGGTTTGATACTTTAAATTCATTTTCTGCGGCTTATCATTCAGAACTGTCGCCGCGTTTTTAGAAAAGTTTTTAGGAACAGTCACTACCATATAGTATTTATGATGTGACATACCTTCCTTGGCCTTTTGTGCGCTAACAAAATGCCACTCTAATCCATCCTGTTTTTTCATATTGGCAACTAGTTGGTCACCAACATCTAATTGCTTGTCTTGAAAAGTTACCGGTCGGTCATCGTTAACGACCGCCACGGGTAACTTATCAACATTTCCATATGGGTCCCAGACAGACTTTAAGAAGAACACCGAATATAAAAAAGGAATAAACATAATTCCTAGCAAAGTAGCCAGAATGATCTTATGCTCCCAGATCATGCCGAACTCCCTTTTGATCATTTTCACTGAAATTCACTCCTATGCCAAATTTGAAAGACTATAAAATTACCCTTCTTTAAACAAAGAATTAACGCAAAAGCTTGATTTTCTACACATCTATCGTATAAATCTTCATTTATATATTTATTTGATAGATTTCAACAATCCATAATATACTCTCAATGTCCATAAAAGACAACACTTTTGAATAAATTTTTCAAAAAAAATTTAGCAAAAAAAATAAGCCAACCGAGTTTTCCTAAAAACTCGATCAACTATCATTAAATACCCTTGCGGTGTAAGGCATATGAATACGTCAGAGGAATGATCACTGCCATAATTAACGGAACGATTATTAACCATTCTTGCTGGAGAAGAATATTTGCCAAGAAAATGATCCCACAAATGACAAATATCCATCCTCCTAAGCGGTTGGTTTTTCGCCAGTTTTCTTTACTGTTGAGCGTCCAGGAAACACGATATCCCATCGTTTTGTTTTGTTTGACCTTTGGCAAGTAATTACCCAAAACGATAAAAACTACTCCCAATAATAAATTTGAAGTGGCATCAGAATTCATTTGGTATCCAAGAGAATAACCAAAAATCATGATTGCCGTAACGAATTCGATCCACGGCACGATCCAATAGATCACTTTTAAAATCTTGCCATCAATATTCTTTTTATGCTTATCTAGATTCGTAAATACCACTACAAATAACTGCACAGCAGCCATGACCAAAGGAAATCCATAGACTACCATCGCTTTATTACTCCACCCATTTGGTTGACCAGAATGCAGCGTAAAATGGATAGCTACTTGGCCTGGTAGTTTATTCCATAGTAAAATACCAACTATAATTGGAGCCAACGTTAATAAAAAAGAACCCACGATCGTCTTTATTTCTTTATCTTTTTTCATTTGTCCCTATCCTCCTTCAAATTCTCAAACCAAGCCATAATTCCTTCAAGAATCGATGTATTCAAATGATAGTAAATGAAATTTTTTCTTTTTCTTCCCAAATCAAGTCCGCTTTTTTTAGTACCGTCGTTTGTAAAATTAAGTTAGAAATAAAAAAGCCATTTGTGGTAGACTTTTGAATATCCCTAATCAAAAGAGAGGTAACCACAAATGACTTATAAACATCTTACCACACGTGAATTAACCTTTATATATAATTTTTGGAAACAAGATATTAAAGCCTATCATGCCGCTAAAGCTCTTAAACGTTCCAGCGAAACCGTTTATCGTGTTTACCGGTTTCTAGATGCTGGTAATTCAATTAGTCAATTTCAAGAAAATCATCGAGTTAATAAAACTCATTGCGGTCGAAAAGCAATTGAATTACCAGAAGATGAAACCAAATACATTAAGCAGAAACTCGCATTAGGTTGGACCCCTGATGCGATTATTGGTCGAGCTGAGATACAGATCAGTTGTAGTATGAGAACCTTATACCGACTTTTTCAAAGAGGTGTTTTCAATGTGAAATTGTTGCCAATGAAAGGTAAAAGGCATCCAAATGGTTACGTTGAACGGCGTGGTAAAGCTGGCCGACTCGGCAGAAGTATTTATCAACGCTATCAGGATTATCCTCATTTTCAACATGAATTTGGTCATTTAGAAGCAGACACCGTCCAAGGCAAAGCACATCAAGGTGCAGTTATGACCTTAGTTGAGCGTCTCTCCAAAGTTGAAATCATTTTAAACATCCAACAAAAATCGGCTGAATGCGTTAATAAACATCTTAATCAATGGTTGTCCCAACAGCCAAAACTCCTTTTCAAGTCAATTACTTTTGATAATGGTAAAGAATTCACTGGTTGGAAAGAAATCGCAAATAAGCATGATATTAGTACTTATTTTGCCGAAGTTGGGGCTCCTAACCAGCGTGGCTTAAACGAAAATAACAATGGACTAATTAGACGAGATGGTCTCAACAAGAGCATGGATTTTCGCAATTTACCAAATGCTTTAGTTCAACAAGTCAGTAGCCGGCGTAATCATATTCCAAGAAAATCATTAAATTATAAAACACCAATTGAGGTATTCATGGAAAACATCACAGATAAACAGCTATGTTATTTCTAACTTAATTTGACATTTCAAGTACTTTTAAATGATAAGGAACTGTAGCCGCAGTCATATCAAAATGCTGACTGATCTCTCCCGCAGATATTCTTCCGTTCTTTAATAATTGTAATATCTCTCGGCGAGCTGGGTCAGAGAGCGCCTTAAAACTCATAGCTCTCTCCCCTTGTTTAGATAACCTTCTAATTAGGATTATATCAAATTTACCGTAAAACTGTCAGGCACAGCCGAGCAACATTTTAATTCTGAAAAAGTGTTAACTCGGGCTAACTTTGAAATATACACTGGACAAAAAATGTGCTGCAAAAATCATAAAATAGAGCCCTACAACACATTTTTTAAATTAACTTATTTTTCACTGTTTATTTACGCTTTTGTATGAATTCTTTCAGAAACTCTTACTATGCAACTTGGCAATCAATAAACACTGGATCTTACGATTATCTCTGAATAGGTGTAATAATGGAAGCAATAAAACCTTAAAGTTATTTTCAGCTAAAATAATGGCTGGAAAAAAGCCGACTACTATTTGCATTACTACTAAGGGTATTAAACGATTGCCAACTATTACAGTAGCGATAACTGTGAAAATAAATGGCAAAGCACACCACAAGGTCCCTAACCAAATGTTTAGTGTTTGGCTGCCTGAAATTGATCGATTTCTGTCATAAACATCACCCCGATAAACAAATCGCGGAAAATATTATTTATCAAAACTACTTTTTCAAAATCGACCGTCTTCTCTAGGAGACTTGTCATAATTGACATCAATATCATAAATATATATAAACGTTTCATGTATTTCTTTTTATCATGAGTGTAACTAAATCTAACTACACTAGTAAAAAAAATAGTGGCAACTGGCCGTCTAAAACAATCTAACCAATTGGTGCTCCCAGCAGCTGAAACATCTGATGAACATGATCAGCAACCATTAAAATAATTCCCATGATTTTTAAATTAAAGATTGGAAAACCCTTGAACCTTTTAACATTTGCCATCTTTATCCCCCATCAATTTTAATTAATAATATTGTCAAACTAACACAGCGTAATTCCACCACAGCTACTTTTCGTGACAAAAGAGTGCTTTTGACTGAACTTTAGAGAGCGTAAAATATCTTGTGTAAATGCATAAAAGATTTCTGAATTGTATAGAAATAGGGAATGCCTTCCCTTATGATATTTAGTAACCACAGAAAACATCACAGGAGGCATTCCCCATGAATGAACTTACCACAGAAATTATCACTGCACTAGCCCAAAAGCAAGATTTGGACGAAGTTTTTCGTCACCACCTCGAAATTGCGATTAACCAGCTGCTTCAAACCGAATTGGCAGAGTTTTTGGGTTACGAACGCTACTCATACGCTGGGATTAACACTGGTAATAACCGCAACGGCAGTTATGAGCGCTCGTTTGATACGAAGTACGGCCAACTTAACTTAACCATTCCTCGAGATCGCAATGGCCGGTTTGAAAATCATACCTTGCCAGCCTACGGTCGGCACAGTGATAATTTAGAAACAACGGTCATTCAGTTGTATACCAAGGGAATTACCACTGCTGAAATTGCCGAACTCATTGAGAAAATGTACGGTGCTCACTACTCCAAAGCCACGGTTTCCAACATGACTAAAGCCGTCAATGAACAGGTTCAAGCTTTCCAGCAACGTCGACTGGCTTCACAATATGCGGCCATCTTCTTAGATGCCACTTACTTGCCGTTAAAGCGGGATACCGTTCAAAAAGAAGCCGTTCATATTGCGATTGGCATTCGTCCAGATGGTACGAAAGAAGTGCTGAACTACCAAGTGGCGCCAACGGAATCGACTGGAATCTGGACTGAACTGCTGGGAACCTTGATCAAGCAGGGCGTTAAAGATGTGCTGTTGTTTGTGGCCGATGGGTTAGTTGGTTTGGATGAAGGCTTGAATCGGCATTTCCCTAAAGCCAAACGACAACGTTGCCTGGTTCATGTTGGGCGGAATCTGATGAACAAAGTTCGCGTAAAAGACCGCAAGGCCGTGATCAGTGACTTTAAACAAGTTCATCGGGCCGCCAACCGTGAAGCAGCCGAACTGAAACTGAATGAGTTCGCCAACAACTGGCATCAGACCTATCCCAAATTAATCAAAGATCTGCTTAAAATGCCGAATTTACTCACTTTCATGGACTTTCCACCAGCTATCCGGCAATCACTATACGCCACTAACCTGATTGAGAACTTTAATAAGCATCTCAAGCGCACCACCCACCACAAAGAACAATTTCCAACGGAAGATTCACTGGATCGCTTCCTGGTTTCTCAGTTTAATGTTTATAACGAGAAGTCTCTGAAGCGGATCCACCGAGGGTTCAAAGGACTCCAGGACACCTTGGAAGCATCATTTATTTAAGTTAGATATATATTATATGTACGAAGGCATTTCATTTACACAAGATTCTTGACGCTACCGAACTTTATTTTTAAATTAAAAACAGCCTGTCTCTATTTAATAAGTTCAAAACAATAGTAGACAAGCTGTTAACTCGTCGTTTGTAAAATTAAGTTAGAAATAAAAAAGCCATTTGTGGTAGACTTTTGAATATCCCTAATCAAAAGAGAGGTAACCACAAATGACTTATAAACATCTTACCACACGTGAATTAACCTTTATATATAATTTTTGGAAACAAGATATTAAAGCCTATCATGCCGCTAAAGCTCTTAAACGTTCCAGCGAAACCGTTTATCGTGTTTACCGGTTTCTAGATGCTGGTAATTCAATTAGTCAATTTCAAGAAAATTATCGAGTTAATAAAACTCATTGCGGTCGAAAAGCAATTGAATTACCAGAAGATGAAACCAAATACATTAAGCAGAAACTCGCATTAGGTTGGACCCCTGATACGATTATTGGTCGAGCTGAGATACAGATCAGTTGTAGTATGAGAACCTTATACCGACTTTTTCAAAGAGGTGTTTTCAATGTGAAATTGTTGTCAATGAAAGGTAAAAGGCATCCAAATGGTTACGTTGAACGGCGTGGTAAAGCTGGCCGACTCGGCAGAAGTATTTATCAACGCTATCAGGATTATCCTCATTTTCAACATGAATTTGGTCATTTAGAAGCAGACACCGTCCAAGGCAAAGCACATCAAGGTGCAGTTATGACCTTAGTTGAGCGTCTCTCCAAAGTTGAAATCATTTTAAACATCCAACAAAAATCGGCTGAATGCGTTAATAAACATCTTAATCAATGGTTGTCCCAACAGCCAAAACACCTTTTCAAGTCAATTACTTTTGATAATGGTAAAGAATTCACTGGTTGGAAAGAAATCGCAAATAAGCATGATATTAGTACTTATTTTGCCGAAGTTGGGGCTCCTAACCAGCGTGGCTTAAACGAAAATAACAATGGACTAATTAGACGAGATGGTCTCAACAAGAGCATGGATTTTCGCAATTTACCAAATGCTTTAGTTCAACAAGTCAGTAGCCGGCGTAATCATATTCCAAAAAAATCATTAAATTATAAAACACCAATTGAGGTATTCATGGAAAACATCACAGATAAACAGCTATGTTATTTCTAACTTAATTTGACATTTCAAGAATCAAAAAACTTGTTGCCGATCGGTGACTTGGCTGACAAAAGCAACAATCTCATCCGCAGTTGGCGGGGTAAACACTTCACCCATAATAGCTCCAGTTAACATTCCACTACCAACAAAACCCCAGTCAGCAGGCTCATGTCCGCTACCACCACCGGAAATCACTGGAATATTTTGATCATGAAAAGCGCGATCACTAAAACCACGGGTTTGCGCGCTTCTTTTTAATTGTGGATAAGCCTGCTCAATTCCAGCCATCATGTCAGTCAACAGGCTGTTTCGTTGGTTAATTATATTCATCATGTTCATTCCCATCTTTAGCTTTCGCAATCATTATAACGTAATATCTACCATTTTCTCAATTTAACCACAGTCGTAAAAGAACTTAGTTAACTTTGCAAAGTGTTTTATGTAGCGTAAAATAATTCAAAAAAGAGGCTATTTTATGCTGATTGGTCAATACTCCCTTACTCAAATTGTCAATGATATTTTTGCCATTATTTTATTTTTTATGTGTTTATTTCACTCACTACGTCAAAAAATTATCAAAATAAAACGTGCGGTGCTAGTTCGTACTAATTTCATTTTTTGGAATCGCTTGCTTTAATTAGAAAGTTATGCAATAATTATGATAAATAATCATTCTTCAGGGCAGGGTGTAATTCCCGACCGGCGGTAATAGTCCGCGAACCTCAGTGAGGTTGATTCAGTGTGATCCTGAAACCGACAGTATAGTCTGGATGGAAGAAGAATATTCATCTTGGAATTTGAAACGGGCATCTGTGTGCAGTTTTCTTTTCTGGTATGATTTTTCCGACCCTGCTGAATGTGCAAGGTTTTTTTATTTTATATAAAAGGGGAGATCGATCATGAAAAAGAAGCCTGCACATAAAGTTGTCTTGATCGCAATATTGGGAGCGATGGCATATCTACTGATGTTACTGGATTTTCCGTTACCTTTCATGCCGCCATTTTTGTCATTTGACCTCGCGCAAATTCCGGAGGTGATCGGGACCTTAATATTAGGTCCGATTTCCGGAATCACTATTGCTTTATTGAAGGAACTGTTGAAAATTTCTTTGACGGGCTCGGGGACAATGTTCACTGGCGAATTGATCAACTTTATTGTTAGCGTTAGTTTTATTTTACCTACTTGGTGGGTCTATCGGCAAAACAAAACGACTAACAATGCAGTATATGGCATGATGTTAGGAACAGTTGTCGCAACATTGATCGCATGTCTGGCAAATGTGTATTTTATCTTGCCACTGTATGCACAGGCTTTCAACTTGAAGATCAGTCAAATCGTTGCCATGTCACGGTCAGTTAATCCTTATATCAATAGTTTGCCACGTTTAGTTTTGCTTGGAATTGCGCCATTCAATTTATTGAGAAATGGACTAACAACAATAGTTTTAGGTTTATCTTTGAAACGATTGAAAAGTGGGTTAGGAAGAAAGATTCAAGGTTGATAAAAATTTTTTTAGTACGTAAGATGTTTATTGAGGTATTTTTAAGGGTCAAACTGAACTGACTTTGACAACTAAGCGTCAGAGATTTGTTGAAGCTTGCCTAGCTTTAGACATGGCTGATAGTTTTACGCCCAGACTACTATATAATTTGATACCAAAAAGGATAGGTCAAATTATTGGGCAGCTCTATATCCCATTTTTTGGCGTTAAACAAAATGTTGTCTTAAATCCACGAGATTTTGTTGGGGGATTTTAAAATGAAGTTAGCTACCTAACTTTAAATCAATAAAAATAAAAAGCAAGGATCCTGTAGGAAGTGGATATACTCCTTCTTAAGTAGACAAGCCAATATTATTAAAGCTTGTTTACTTAGGAGGGAGTTTTTGTAGGGGTTGAAAATGGTCTAGATATACCTTAGAGGAAAAGCTTTTCTACATTGGTTTGGTTCAAGACGGAACCGCAAACTTTCATTAAATAAAAAACCAATATGAAGTTAGGCACGACCAAGTAAATCTGTGGTCAATTATCAGCTTAAAGGGTTGCTGGTCTTAAACAAGCTACAAGTCATCGACAATACGCAAAAGGGCTCAAGCTATACAGCATAACAGTCGCACTTTAAAGAAACTACGTCGCACCATTAATTAATACTATTATTGATCCAATCGACGGCATCTTCTGGATCTTCAACACCTAAAACTAAACGTGTGAACTCTTCATTTTTCAACTGGATCACAACTGGTTTTCTACCTCTTTTGATATTAAAAAAACTCTTTTCGCTTGCCTTAGTAAAATTCCCGGCCCAGTATCCTGGAATAGAAGTTCCGGGCGCCTTAATTCCTTTATGTTCATTTAAGATTCCAGTATCAATTGAAGCACCAACAACATTTTGCAAAGAAACTTCTATTTTTCTCTTTAAAGAAGCAAATCTACTCATTCCTTGGGGCAATACTATTAACTTGTTATTTTCTATCTTCAATTTATTTTGCATATCAAATATTCGGCCCTTCCAGTCCACTATGCTTTAACAGTTCTGAACCAATTTTTTCTGCAACATTTTCATTTTGATGTTCTAGATACCAGGTTTGAACAATGTTATACACTTTCTGACTTCTAGAAGTTACTTCAAGCATCGCTACTATCAGAAGTCCCCATTTTAATTGTTCATTATCTCTTCTCAGACTTAACCTAAGAACAGAAATAAACATGCCTTGTTTACTGCCAAAAGTTGAGTATAAGCTTTCCCTCAACAGCCCTGTTTTATCTACAATATCTCCGATCGAGGTCCCATTATAGCCCTTTTCAATAAATAGATATCCGATCTGTAAAAGAATCTCATCAGTATTAAAAGTTTTTCTTTTTCCCATAAACATATTATATTTTTATTTGAACGATTGGTCAAATAAGCAGTAAAGAGACTCGAATTATTGAAAATGCCACTTAACCGATATATATTTTTTAAAGCTACGCAAAGTTTTGCGAGTTTACAGAAGCAAAAAGCAGCAACGCATTAATAATTCAATACGATGCTGCTTTCATTATTAAAGTAATTTAAACTAAATCATGACTAAGATCCTATGCTAAAGCCGCAGTGATCTCACGATTAAAGTCATCCAGATCGTCTGGTGTCCGACTTGTGATCAATTTGTGCTTTTCATCAACTACAACTGGTTCATCCAATACCTGCGCACCTGCATAGTATAAGTCAGGACGAACAGAAGTAAAGGCCGTTAATTTCAAAGCTGAAGCTAAACCAGATTGAACAAATAATTGCGGTCCATGGCAAATGGCAAATACATTCTTATTGCTTAATAAAAAGCCCTTAACAAAGTCAACAAAACGCTCATCAACACGCAATTGATCAGGTGAAAAGCCACCAGGGATCAACAAGGCATCGAAATCAGCAACGGAAACATCAGCAATACCCTTATCAGCGGTTAGTTCTAGACCATGCTTACCCACAATCTTACTACCAGCTTCATTTTCAATCACTGTGACATCATGTCCAGCAGCTTTCAAAGCATCAACAGGTGAAGTAAATTCAACATCTTCTACGTCATTAGTAACAATTACAGCAATTTTACTCATTATATGAACCCTTCCCTTCATGTAACATTTCTTTTCTATCTAGGAAAAACATACTATTTCTAGCACAATGTTGTTATAACATGGATAAGACGAATCACTCAAAAATTTTGCTTATTAAGTGTCAGTACAATGAGACCAATTTCTTGACCTTTGAAACATCTGACAAAACTGCCTGGCTTGTTGTCCCTGCGCGAAAATATGCGTTAATAAATGAAAACAGACTGCCGCAATTTAGCAACAGTCTGTTAGTTCATTGATTATTTAAATTATGCCAAAGCAGCAATGATCTCACGGTTAAAGTCAGCAAGGTCATCTGGTGTCCGACTGGTGATCAATTGATGTTTTTCATCGATCACAACTGGTTGGTCAAGCACTTGTGCACCTGCATAGAACAAATCAGGACGAATTGATTCGTAAGCAGTCAACTTCAAGGCTGAAGACAAACCTGTTTGTACGAATAATTGTGGTCCATGGCAAATGGCAAAAACATTCTTGTTACTTAACAAGAAGTCTTTAACAAAGTTAACGAAACGTTCGTCAACACGCAATTGGTCAGGTGAGAAACCACCAGGGATCAATAAAGCATCGAAATCAGCAACAGAAACATCGGCAATGCCCTTGTCAGCTGTCAATTCAAGACCATGCTTACCTGCAATTTTACTACCTGCTTCGTTCTCAATCACTGTGACATCTATCCAGCAGCCTTCAAGGCGTCAACAGGTGAAGTAAATTCAACATCTTCTACATCATTTGTTACAATTACAGCAACTTTACTCATTAAAAATACTTCCTTTCAACTTTATGTTAGTATATATATTAAACTTAGTTTCCATTTGATACAATAACGCACTTTAAAGTGCCCTAGGATGTTCTAGGTAAAATTAATTAGGAAAGTGATTTTATTATGACAGATGTAGTTCGTAAAGATGTCAAACAGCGCTTGGAAGACGGCGATTATAGCTGTGCTAAAGAATTGACCCTTTCAATGTTTAGCGGTAAATGGAAAATCGTTATTTTGTTCCATTTAGGAACCGACGGACCTTATCGCTTTAACCAGTTAATGCGTTTATTACCCAAGGCTTCTCATAAAGTTCTGACTAACCAATTACGAGAAATGGAAGAAGATCAGTTGATCTCCCGCAGGGTGGAATCTGACTCACAAGTTCGTGTTTTTTATGAGATCACTGACCTTGGCCGCACACTCATGCCGATCATCAATCAAATGTATCAGTGGGGGACTGATCGTATCGGGCAGCTTCAAGTGATTCCTAAATTTAATATTAATGAAGATGAAGCAAAACAATAAGCAAATATACGGTCAACATAGACAAGGAGGTTTAGTGATAAATGGAAGCCATTCTATTAGGCTTGATAATTGGTTTTGGCTTACCATTGCGAACCTCGATCAATTCAAACTTAGGAAAGAAAGTTAATTCCTCTTTTCTAGCATCGCTGATTTCTTTTACGAGCGGCACAATTTTTTTAGTAATTTTGTGAGTATAACCGTGCCACATTTTGTTCTTTCTTGGCATGCTTTAGTCCAACAACCGTGGTGGCTTTGGTTGGATACACTCTCAGCCAAAAAAGGTCCAAGGACACCAGATCATAGGCGTTATTGTTTATTAAGCAGAGTGACTTGTAGGTTAAATTTAGGTAAAAAACAGCATGAATTTTTCTGTAATTTAGAAATTTCATGCTGTTTTTGATTGCTGCACTCAAAATGAAGTGAAAATCACGCAAGGATCGTTCACAATATCTAAGCACACTATAGCGACACTGTCATTGAGGACTTTCACTGACTTTTAATAACCATTATTATATTTTTATATATCTTTATTTAAATATTATATATTCAAGTTGAATACTTCACAAGTAAGTGATATCATATAGCTGGAAAGAAGCTATAACGAGCTTACTTCTCCACTATATATTGTCAAAAGAACAACATGATGTAGGCATCTGCCAGTGCTCACTTTCTTCCGGTTTTTTGCGTCCAATTTTTTAAGGAGGACATTTAACATGACTGAAAATGACAAACAACACCCAGACTCACAACAAGAAGATCTTTTTTCAAAGCAAGACATCGATACGACCATTAAGGGACTCGAAAAAGCTTCAGATACCTGGATCGATCAAGCTGTTGAAAAAACTCAAGCTATCAGCGGAAACACATACATCAAATTAGATTGTGGTTTACTCACTGTGGATCAAATCAATTACTTTTTAAATTCAATGCCCTTCGAGCTGACTTTTGCAGATGATAACAATCAATTTTTATACTATAACAACATGAAGCCTACAGAAGAAATGCTAGCTGGCAGAAAATCGAGCCAAATCGGAAATGCCATTGCCTATTGTCATCCACCAAGAGCTAGAAAAGGAGCAGCAGCAGTGGTCCACATGCTGCGCACCGGTCAAAAGAAAAAATTTCGACTTGCTGTTCCCGGAAATGGACCAGATAAGTGTATACTTCATGATTATATAGCTATGCATGATGAAAAAGGCAGATATCGAGGTGTAAACGAACAAATTTACGATTTGATGCCAGATATTAAATGGTATTTAAAGCACACTGGTCAAAAATTAGTCGATGATCCAGATGCTGCCGCAGATACAGTTACAGGACCTTCTCAACACGAAGGAAAAGTTGAAAATCCAGATGTCACAACGGGTCCATCGCAACAAGAATAAAGCTACTTGCAAAATATATAACTCAGATTATTTTTTATGAAATTTTTTGCGTTAACTGACTTTTAGAACATAGAAAAACTACCACTTTGTTTGAGATTTAGTGGTAGTTTTTTTATGCAAGGACAGCTAGACAGTTTTCAATGCACTTGAAATCTTCTTCATCAACCTTTGATTATTATTAAGACGCGCATAGGCACGCGCATCGTTTAACAGCGTTATTATTTTTCTTTCGTGCCGTTTTAAGCAGAAAGGCCCTGTGCTTTTCAAAATAAGATACGTGCCAGGCAATAAGTGACGTGATTTCGCGCACAGACTTCGTAACCGTACTCTACTAACAACAAGTCACTGTCCGCATGATCTTTTATACTGCCAAAATAATCAGCAGTATAAAAGATCATGTTTAACACCCGCCAAACACTCTTTGCATCTAAAAAAGTTACATTTGTGTTCCCTGTTAAAATTCCTACAAATAGGCCCTAACTAAATGGACAGCGAAGCAGGTTAGCGTCTAAAGTTCAAAATATCTTTTAAGATAGACAGCTACCCCATCGGCATTATTGTCTAACGTTTCCGCATTCGCAGCCTCTTTGATCAACGGAACAGCATTCCCCATCGCTACACCGATACCAGCTGCCTGCAACATTTCCAAGTCATTTTCTTCGTCGCCAAAAGCCAGCAAATTATCTAACGTTTCGCCAAAATATGTCAATAATTGTCCTAATCCACGTACCTTATTAACACTAGCCGGCAAAAACTCCAACAATTCGCGACGGGAAGGAACAACATGGAAATTATCCTTAATATTTTGCGGCAAGCCAGCTCGTGTCTGCGAAACTGTTTCAGCTGGACCAGAGCTGACTACTTTGCCAAACGTTTGATCAGCTGGTAGATCAGCAAAATCAACATCTTCAAATGGGATCATCCCACTCATAAATGATTCGTAATCTGATTTGCCACATTCAATCAATGAATATACTTTATCGGGTCCTAAAACATCCAAGGGATAGTTGCGCTGTTTAGCATCCTGATAAAGCATTTCCACTTCTACCTTATTTAAGGTAGTTTGGTTCAAAATCTCTTGTGTTACATTATTTTGAACCAATCCACCGTTAAAAGTGATAGTAAAATCTTCAGGCTTTGTTAATTCTAATTGCTTGATCAAGTGCTGCACGGCTCCCAGCGGACGTCCGGTGCATAAAACCACCCGTTTGCCAGCTTCATGCAATTGTTTTAAAATTTTTTCATTTTTCGCTGAGATCTCTCTGTTAGAATTCAGCAACGTATTATCTAAATCTAGTGCGATAGTTGTAATCATATTTTTCTCACCCTTATTGTTTTATTTTGAATGATAATGGCGGTAGATCCACATCGTAAGAAAGATCAACGCTAAGGTCATAAATAGTGTAGTGACCCAAGCAAACTCGCCTTTAGCCCATGGCAAGTGCATATTCATGCCATAAAATCCTGAAATTATCGGAGGCACCGCCAAAATCAAGGACCAGACCGTCAAAAAACGCATTGTATCGTTCAAATTATTATTCAAAATATTATTATAAGTATTCGATAAACGATCAACTAAATCAGCTGCATCTTGAGTGATCTGCTGGCTTTGCTTGGTCTCAACTTCAACGTCACTTAAAAAAGCATGTTCTTTAGCGTTAAGTTGAAAATCATCATCATCTGAATTACTGCTTAATTCCATTTGCTGGATAGCCACCACGTTGTTATCTGTAGCAGTCGTTAAGTACACTAGCTGGTCGCTCAACTCTGCCAGGGCAGCAATCTGTTGATTGGTTGGATGCCGATGATAGTTAGCCAAGTTTTCTCGTTGACCATTGATCTCATCGATTTGATCAACATATTGGTCGTTGATCTTCCATAGCAGCCGTAACAATAAAGTAATCGGTGATGGCTGCTTGACCTTATTTTGCTTCAGCTTGTGCAACAAGTCTTCCAGTTCATTCATGACCCACTTAGCTTCTTTATTGACTACTGAGATCAAGAATTTTTCGGAAATGACAAAGCTCACAGGTAAAACCTTGAAACCACCGTTTTGTTTGTCTGAGACTGCGACCCGCCAGATCAGCAAGCCCATTTTTGTTTCTTCATTATAATCAAAACGTGAACGTTCTCTTTGGTCAAGGATATATGACCGGTATTTACGAGGTAACGCGAAATCCTGTTGTAATTTTTGTAAGTCTTGTTCATCTGGATCTGTTACATTGATCCAGCGTGAATCAACCCACAATTTTTCCTCTCGATACATGGATACACCCGCCTTTCCTACAGATAGTTTCATTATAGCAGTCTTTGTGTTGAGTACTAAGACATGTTGCTAATTTTAAATATCTACCCATTATTATTCAAATATGGTTAGCACTTTAGGCAAACTGTATCCGTGAATAGAGAGTATAAAATAGTTTGTGTAAATAAATAAAATCCTATTGAAAAGGGAATCCCTTCCCCGTATGATTAAATCGTCAAACCAAACCAAAACGGAGGGATTCCCCATGGAACAGTTTACCAAAGATTTAACCAAAACTCTATTATCAAATGGCGATGTTAAAGAACTTTTTCGCCAACAACTTGAAAAAGCTATTAATCAAATCTTACAAGCTGAGTTAACTTCGTTACTCGGTTATGATCCTTATGAACGTAATGGTTTTAAGGCTAACAATTATCGGAATGGTCAATACTTTCGGTTAATTGATTCCGAATATGGTAGGTTGAAAATTTCTGTGCCGCGTGACCGACAAGGCAAGTTTCATAATCATTTACTTCCAGCTTATTCTCGTCGTCAAGATGCTTTAGAAACTACAATTATTCAACTTTACTCTAAAGGTGTTACCACTCGTGAAATCGCTGATTTGATTGAGAAAATGTATGGTTCTTATTATTCAGCTACAACTGTTTCTAACATTACTGCTCAAGTAACTGAGCAGATTGAAGCTTTTCATCAACGAACCATTAAAGCAAACTATGTTTGCTTATTCTTAGATGCAACTTATTTACCTTTGCGTCGTGACACAGTTCAAAGAGAAGCGGTTTATATTGCCTTAGGAATTACACCCACTGGAATTAAGGAAGTTCTTGATTATCGCATTGCACCCAGTGAAAATGCTGAAGTCTGGTCGGAAATGGCAGCAGATCTTAAGCAGCGAGGGCTTAAACAGGTTCAATTAATTATTGCGGACGGAATGGTCGGACTTCAACCAGCGCTGTTACATGCTTTTCCTAAAGCAAAATTTCAAAGATGTTTAGTTCATGTTATGCGTAATATTAGTACACATGTCCGTTTAAAAGACCGTGAGGTCATTTTAAATGATTTCAAACAGCTTCATTCGGTAACTAATAAAACTGAAGCTCATAAAATGCTTGCCGATTTTTATAGTACTTGGGAAAAGCAATACACAAATCTGATTAGTCACATTAGGTCAATTGAAAAGGAATTATTAGCTTTTTTGGCTTTTCCAGCCGCAATACGCCCAACCATTTATTCAACAAATATTATAGAATCGCTAAATAAAAAGATTAAACGCAAGACTAAAGCAAAAGAACAGTTTCCCAATGAAAAATCATTAGACAATTTCATTGGAGTGCAAGTAATTAGTTACAACGAAAAGAACTTTAATCGAATTCATCGTGGATTCGGACAAGTTAAGGATACATTAGAATCACTTTTCGACTGAAAAGATTTAATTTTATGGAGAAAGGGCAATTCCTTTTTACACAAACTTCTTGACACTCCCCGTGAATAAAAAAACCAAATAACTTTATTTCCTTAAAATAAAAATATTCCATAATTATTAGACTATTATACCTAACAATTACGGGTCTAAACTTTTTAGTGTTGATGAGCGTTCATCAGCACTATTTTTGTACAAAAAAGGACATCATTTGTCCTCATATGCTACGATTAAAGCGATAAAACCAAATCAAAGCGAGGTATAAATGATGTCCCAAACTGATTCTATCCTAAATTTACTCAATATCCAAGACCCAAATATCAAAATTTCAGCTTGTACTGATTTTTCACAGGCCGGAGTTCACGAAAAACTGCTTTCAGCTACGCTGACTTACCCCGTCGAACGCTGTGTTAATTGTGGTTCCACGAATCTTGTTCAGAATGGGACCCGCCTGACCAAGATGAAACTGCCCAGCCTAGGTGAACAACCGCTCCGCATGAACCTGCGCAAACAGCGTTATCTGTGCCGAACTTGCCACCATACTTTTAGCGCGCAGACGCAGCTCGCTCCGCCTCGGCACTCGATCACCCGCCAAGCAGTCCACGAAATCGCGACTTTAGCTAAGAACTCACTGCCAGTCAAGACGATCAGCCAGGCCGTGGGGATCTCAGCTTCCTCGGTTCAACGGATCTTGTATAAGGATCAGCGGGCTTTAGTAACGCCAAAAGAGCTGCCGACAGCTCTCAGCTTTGACGAATTTCGTTCAACTAAGAACTGCTTTTCTTTTATCTGCATTGACGCAAAAACACATGATTTGGTCGCCTTATTGCCAGATCGTCTCTCGCAGACGATCCGCGAGTATTTCACCAATACTTATACACTTTCTGAGCGTCAAAAAGTTCAACTGGTGACCATGGATCTGAATGCACAGTATCAGACTTTCGTCCGTCGTCTTTTTCCTAACGCACTGATCGTCTTTGACCGTTTCCATATTGTTCAGTTAGCGGGTCGGGCACTTGACCATGAACGGCTGCGTGTTTTAAAAGGGATCAACGACCACCACGACCGCAACTATAAAGTTTTAAAAAGCAACTGGCGCTTATTCCACTTAGCTGAAAATCAACTTGAGACCTCCCAGGTTAAATATTATCGGGGATTAAATGAATACACGACTGCCCAAAATGTGGTCGATCTGGGACTCAAGAATTTTCCACAGTTCGCAGAAAACTATCAGACCTATCAAACGATCTTAACCTTTATTCGCAACCGCGATCGGGCTACTTTACAACAATTAGTTATGAACTACCGTCCCAATGGTACTGAAATGGATACCGTCATGAGGACCATTCAAAAGAACTACTTAGGGATCAGGAACGCTTGTCTCTATGACTACTCTAATGGGCCGTTAGAGGGGATCAATCGCAAGATCAAAGAACTTAAACGTAGCTGTTACGGATTCAGTAACTTAAGGCATTTCTTTATCCGCATCAAATTGATCCATGCCTAAGATAAAAAATTTAGGTCAACACTGTGGGAGGCAGGTGCGGGCCCATTTCGCTACGCTTCGGACCCGCACCTGCCTCCCAACCCAAACACTTTAATCTAGCTATGGCAGTAAAAAAAGAACCCTACCATAAAGATAGAGTTCTATGGACCATCAACACTATTTGACAAAGTCCCACAATTACGGAATATTTAAATTGAATCCTTCATCACATTTTACAATAAGAATTAATTGTACCAAATAGGCGAACTCAAGTCAGAACTATTCGGCTTTTAAAATAATTTTACGTACTAGTTTGTCCAATTCTACAACAATGAAAACAATGACACCTGAGAGCAGCGACAAAATAAAAGCTGCTACACTAACCCCCGTTGTTGAAAACAATTCTTGCATAAATGGGACATAGGTTAAAATGATTTGTAACAACAACATGATCCCAATAACTAAGAATGCTTTCTTATTGGCCAAAATATCTTTTGACAAGGCAAAATTAGCTGTTCGAATATTAAAGAGATAGAAAATTTTACCACCAATAATAATGTTGACCATCAATGTACTTGCTGCTGCTTGGCTTGCCCCTTGGTCTAGCAAGACTGCATGTCCAAACAAACCTGTCGCCGCAATAATGATCGAAACATAAATCATCTGGATCACATCATGTTTTGTGACCATCGATTGCCCGTGAGCACGCGGCTTTCGGTTCATGATACCCGATTCAGCAGGTTCAAAGATAAATGCGAACTGAATCGTCACGGCCGAGACCATATTGATCCATAACAACTGACTTGGAGTTAATGGCAACGGCATATCAAACAGGATCGAGAAGAAAACGATCAGACCTTCAGCAAATGAGGTTGGCAACAAGAACAAAATACTTTTCTTAATATTATCATAGATCCGTCGTCCTTCTTTAATTGCAGTCCCCATTGTCGTGAAATTATCATCGGTCAAGATCATGTCAGCGGCATCCCGCGCTACATCAGTTCCTTTAACACCCATTGAAACCCCAATATCAGCAGTCTTTAGTGCTGGCGCATCATTAACGCCATCTCCGATCATGGCAGTGACCTTCTCAGTCTGCTCTAAAGCCTCAACGATCTCTAGTTTATTTTGTGGTGTTGTTCTAGCAAAAACTTGATTTTTCTCAGCTGCTTGCTGACGTTGCTTTTCATCAAGTTCATCCCATTGTGGACCTGTGATTGCATAGATCTGCTCTGCTAATCCTAATTGTTGCCCGATAGCGGAGGCTGTAACTGGCGAATCACCAGTGATCATTTTGACTTGTACGTGGGCATTGTTCAACTGCTTCAAAGTGGCAATGACCTCTGGACGCGGTGGATCAATGATACCTGCCAGGCCGAGAAAATCGACTCCTTGCGCTAATAATTCATGTGTTACTTCTTCAACATTTCCAGCAACTTTGGTAACCCCGACCGTGACCACTCTCTTACCAGACCCGGCTAACTCTTCGACCCTTTGAAGCCAATATTTTTGATCAAAGTCTTGTTCATTATTAGCAACCATTTCAAAAATCTTATCTGGAGATCCCTTAACATAAAGTAGTTTTTCTCCAGTAGCTTGATCCCTGACTAAACGAGCAATGTAACGATACTCCGAGTCAAACGGCAACATATCCAGTGATTCGTAATCCGGCTTTGTACCCATGACCTTATAATAAGCCGTCAAGAAGGCCCCATCAGTTGGTTCACCATTAATTTGATAAACGTCATCGTCATCTTGGTCAAGCTCCGTATCATTGGCAGCAAAACCAGCTGTTAAAAACTGCTTGATCGTCACATTAGGGGCAGTGTTTTTTCCAGCAAGTTGTAAATCACCTGTTGGCGCATACCCCGTCCCTGTTAAAGTATAATGTTCATTTTTAGTGATGATATCGGTCATCGTCATTTCATTTTTAGTCAGCGTTCCTGTTTTGTCAGTAGCGATGACATCAACGGCTCCCAGAGTTTCAACAGCAGGTAAAGTTTTAACGATCGTCTTTTTATTCTTAGCCATATCTGAAACTCCTAGGGCTAAGATCACAGAAGTTGTTGCTGGCAGGCCTTCAGGGATAGAACCAACGACCATCGTAACAACTGCCAAGGCTAGGGCTGGTAAAGAATAAATTTGCAAGAAGAGGCCTAAAATAAACAAGATCACAGCCACGATCAAGATACCGATCGAGGTCCCCTTCCCTAGGTTACCGATCTCCTTCATCATTGGAGTTTCTTTAGGTTTAGCTTCCGCAACCGCAGTAGAGATCTGTCCGATCTCAGTTTCCGCTGCCGTGGCAACAACCACACCCAAACCAGAACCATTGGTAACACTTGTCGAAGTAAAAGCCATATTGCTCTGATCAGCTAATGGCACCTTGGTCTCAGCAATATCATCCTCGCTTTTTGTAACGGCATCCGTTTCACCGGTCAATGATGACTCTTGGATCCGTAAATTTGTCGCCTGTACGATCCGTAAATCCGCTGGTACACTGTCTCCAGCCTCCAAAAAACTACATCACCTTTGACCAAATCAGATGCTGGAATATCACTTCGTGTATTATCACGATAAACTGTTGCTTCAGCCGCCAACATTTGCTGGATCTGAGCCAAAGCATCTGCGGCATTGGATTCTTGAAAATACCCAATAAAGGCATTGATCACAACTACCAGCCCAATGACCAATGTATCAGTCTGATCACCGACCAGTAGAGTCATAGCCATTGCGGCAATTAAAATATAAGTAATCATATTGTCAAACTGTCGCAAAAAAATTTTCCACTTAGGAGTCTTTTTACTTTCTATCTTGTTTGGCCCATCTTCCACCAGCCGCTTTTTTGCTTCTTCACTTGACAAACCATTTTCGAAACTCTGCGCTCGATATTTACTTTTTAACTTTTCTGCTTTTTCTTGATAATGTTCCATTCAAGTTCATCCTCCTTAATAATTCACTGACCAGCAAGCTATATCAACACTTATTCGTTGATATTACTCCATCAATCACAGCGAACTATTCACGCAGGATACAGCTTAAAGTTAAACACCAACACGCTCCCGGATCCGCATCCATCTATTTTGTCACCTCTCTGCAACATATACTTTTGATTTAACCATACCAAATCAATTTAGCATAATGTTAAAACTTTCCATTCTTAATAAAATCATAAGCTAACTTGTCTAGCTATTAATATTCTCACTCATTTGGACTAGCCCTTCAATTAATTTCTCTTGCACAGCCCTTTTTAATTTCTTCCAACACCCTTTTTATCGATATTAGCAATGATCTCCAAAAAATCACTCAGTGTCTTCTTCCAGGTGATGCTATTTAAATATTTCTTCGCATTAGCAGTTTTTTTTGTCAAACTTTTTGGCCGACAGCAGATTTTTTGCAATAAGGCGCTCAAATTATACTCATTGAAGCGCGTATACCAACAACAATTATCAGGTATGAATTCTGGACCAGTTCCTTCTTCAAAGTCAATGAATGGAAGCCCTGAACTCATCATTTCAAAAGGAACCAATGAAAAGTTAGTCATTGACGGTGCAATTCCAAAGTCTGACTGATAATATAGGTCACGCAACTGAGTTTTAGTCAGTTTGCCTAAATTACGCCCATTAATAAACTGCTCATTTTTGTTAGTTCCGAAATAATTAATATTTAGCTCAATTCCTTTTTCTTTTAAAAGTTTTTCAGTATTATATAAAACCAGCTGTAAATTGATCGGTGCCCGGCGTGGACTATTGAACTTAGTATAAACGGCCAAATTTAAAGTCTTTTTTTCCAGATATTTATCAAAATTTCTTTCCTTAAGCTGGTAATGAGCAACATCGACCGGAAAATTAATGTGATCCAGTGGACTATTGATCTGACAATTTTTTTGGACCATTTCAGAACACCAGGGCCCTAATGATACCATGTGCAATCCAAGTTCATAGCTCCGTTTGGCTAGCTGTGACCGGTCGCCATAGGGATAAAAATACGGCTCATAATCTTGAACAAAGTACATCTTATAACCAGGCAGGTTTTTGATCAGGTAGGCTGTTTCCCATAAAGTTGCGACCCAAATGTCTGAACTATGGTTAAAAAATTGCTTTTCAGCTAGGCAAGTCCCCTGATAACCGGGAAAATTAAACTCCGCATTGGTCCGCATATCTTCAACTTTCTGGGGAACACAGCTTTGATAGTATACATCATAACCCTGCTGGCTAAGCAACGTTCCTAAGTGCAGCATGGTTGTGATCCCACCATCATAAGGAATGATGCCCGTCGAAACAAAGGTCAATGAGTGATACTTTTCTTGCCGTTCTTGTTTAGCCGGTTTGTTGTTGAAATACTCTAAATAATTATCATAATCATGAATGTTTCCTTGTTTAATATCCTCCATTTCAGTATTAACAGGTTCCATTAATATCGCCCTCCTTTAAAAAATAAAACAGACAAACTTACTAAAAGCAACTTTTGAGTTTCACAGCTCTCAAAGGTAAAATATCTCAACAACTCTAATGTAATCCAAATTTATAAAGATTATATTAAGAAAACCTCTTGTCTTAGAATATTGACCAGCACTTTTAAAAGCTAAAAAGCAACTTTGCAAGGACAAAAGAAAGGGACTTTGTCAAATAGTGTTGATAGTCCTTAGAACTCTATCTTTATGGTAGGGTTCTTTTTATACTGCCATAGCTAGATTAAAGTGTTTGGGTTGGGAGGCAGGTGCGGGTCCGAAGCGTAGCGAAATGGGCCCGCACCTGCCTCCCACAGTGTTGACCTAAATTTTTTATCTTAGGCATGGATCAATTTGATGCGGATAAAGAAATGCCTTAAGTTACTGAATCCGTAACAGCTACGTTTAAGTTCTTTGATCTTGCGATTGATCCCCTCTAACGGCCCATTAGAGTAGTCATAGAGACAAGCGTTCCTGATCCCTAAGTAGTTCTTTTGAATGGTCCTCATGACGGTATCCATTTCAGTACCATTGGGACGGTAGTTCATAACTAATTGTTGTAAAGTAGCCCGATCGCGGTTGCGAATAAAGGTTAAGATCGTTTGATAGGTCTGATAGTTTTCTGCGAACTGTGGAAAATTCTTGAGTCCCAGATCGACCACATTTTGGGCAGTCGTGTATTCATTTAATCCCCGATAATATTTAACCTGGGAGGTCTCAAGTTGATTTTCAGCTAAGTGGAATAAGCGCCAGTTGCTTTTTAAAACTTTATAGTTGCGGTCGTGGTGGTCGTTGATCCCTTTTAAAACACGCAGCCGTTCATGGTCAAGTGCCCGACCCGCTAACTGAACAATATGGAAACGGTCAAAGACGATCAGTGCGTTAGGAAAAAGACGACGGACGAAAGTCTGATACTGCGCATTCAGATCCATGGTCACCAGTTGAACTTTTTGACGCTCAGAAAGTGTATAAGTATTGGTGAAATACTCGCGGATCGTCTGCGAGAAACGATCTGGCAATAAGGTGACCAAATCATGGGTTTTTGCGTCAATGCAGATAAAAGAAAAGCAGTTCTTAGTTGAACGAAATTCGTCAAAGCTGAGAGCTGTCGGCAGCTCTTTTGGCGTTACTAAAGCCCGCTGATCCTTATACAAGATCCGTTGAACCGAGGAAGCTGAGATCCCCACGGCCTGGCTGATCGTCTTGACTGGCAGTGAGTTCTTAGCTAAAGTCGCGATTTCGTGGACTGCTTGGCGGGTGATCGAGTGCCGAGGTGGAGCGAGCTGCGTCTGCGCGCTAAAAGTATGGTGGCAAGTTCGGCACAGATAAAGCTGTTTGCGCAAGTTCATGCGGAGCGGTTGTTCACCTAGGCTGGGTAGTCTCATCTTGGTCAGGCGGGTCCCATTCTGAACGATATTCGTGGAACCACAATTAACACAGCGTTCGACGGGGTAAGTCAGCGTAGCTGAAAGCAGTTTTTCGTGAACTCCGGCCTGTGAAAAATCAGTACAAGCTGAAATTTTGATATTTGGGTCTTGGATATTGAGTAAATTTAGGATAGAATCAGTTTGGGACATCATTTATACCTCGCTTTGATTTGGTTTTGTCGCTTTAATCGTAGCATATGAGGACAAATGATGTCCTTTTTTGTACAAAAATAGTGCTGATGAACGTTCATCAACACCAAAAAGTTTAGACCCAAAAGAAAAGATACCCCTTTACATTTGCAGGATATCTTTTCACAAGTCTTATATTTTTAAATAGTAGGCTATTATGATCAATTACTAATTCTGTTCCGGTAATTGTCTTAGCTTTGTCACTTGCCAAGAATAAAATATCCTTAGTAATATCCTCAACTTCAGAATAGTAAGAAAGTAATGAATCGTTAACAGCCAGGTTACATTTCAGGGTGATCCGCTAATACTTTTTGCATCAACCTTATTCTTATTTGTTTTTTAAATCATCGATAGTATTAATACTCTTCATATACTTCGGCACAGCCAATCCAGTTTTAGCATGCTCCAGATTTTTCCTAACTTCAACATATTTACCCTTATATTTCTTAGCATATAACTTATGTGTCACAGGAAGTTCGACCGTAACTGTAGCATCCAATTTACCACTAGAGATCGCACTCCACATAATACCAACATCAAGCTGCTTCATCGTTGCGTCATACCCCTTTTGTTTCAAAAGAGTCGTGACTAGGGTAGTAGCAGCTATTTCATAATCATATGGAGTATACCCGATTTTGATTTTCTTGTTCTTTCCATCAGGCACATCCTTTAGCCACTCTTTGACTTGCTTAGGATGGTCCTTAATAAATTCATCAACGGCTTTTTGTTTATCCATACCGTTATTGATTTTCATCATTAATGGATTAGACATTTTAAGCGACCAGTGGAAATTCTCTAAGAACTTGTTGGCACCTGGATTATCTTGTCTAAATCCCTTTCGAGTAATAGTCCGAATTGATTCACCCTTGCCATAAGCATGTTTAGGATCATCTAAGAATTTCAGCGGATATTTGGCGAACATCCAGTGCGGCTGCCACCCTGTCACTACGATCGGCTCTTTATTTTTAATAGCCTTATCCAATGTACTTACCATGGCAGCAGTAGAACTTGGCATAAGTTGCCAATTTGCGCTTTTCAGATGGTACTTACTCAATGCCGTTTCAGTACTATCAGTAATACCCGCACCAGCTTCGATCCCTGTGATCGTATAGTTGATCTGAGACCCTAATTTTTTATGCGAATTATATTCGGGCGGTTTGGCACAAGCACTAACAACTACCGCCAAGCCTAAAGTCGCGGCTGCTAATTTTAGATAACGGAGGATTTTTTTCTTCACTATGATCACCCCTTATCTAGATGTCTGGTTGAACGATTGTGTGATCCGATCCAATATAATAGCGACGATAACCACCGCGATCCCTGCAGCAAAACCTGCACCAGCATCGTTACGTCCAACAGCGAAGTAAACCTGCGTACCCAAACCAAGCGCACCGATCATCGACGCAATAACAACCATGGAAAGGCCAAGCATCATTGTCTGGTTAACACCGGACATGATCGTTGTCTTAGCCATTGGCAACTGCAGCCCGATCAATTTTTGCCAACTAGTCGAACCAAATGAATCAGCAGCTTCGATCAAGTCTGCTGGGACCTGACGGATACCCAAGTTGGTCATTCGAACTGTCGGTGGCATTGCGAAGATCACAGATGCCAAGACACCAGGAACCATCCCGATCCCAAAGAAGGCGACAGCTGGGATCAGGTAAACAAAGGCTGGCAGAGTCTGCATGAAGTCCAAGATCGGTTTGATCACAACTTCAGCCTTATTACTCTTAGCCATCCAGATCCCCAGCGGGATCCCGATGACGATCGCGATCAAACTTGACGACAAGACCAAAGTCAGGGTCTGTGTCATATCACGCCAATACCCTAAGTTCCAGATCAATAAAAGACCCAAAACTTCGAAAATCATGAAACCCAATTTCTTTTGGTCTTTCTTGACCCAATACGTTAAAGCCAAAATGACAATGATAAATAACCATTCCGGCAACAAATCAAAGACCCATTGGATCGCGTCAATGATGGCCTGGAAAAAAGCCGTAATACTGTTGAAAAATCCTGTAAATTTACTTAGCCAATCAACACCAGCGTTGATCCAATCGGCTAATGGTAATGCTCCGATACCCTTCATTAAACGCTCACCTCTTCCCCAGAAATAGCAGCCAAGACTGTCCCACGCAAGATAATACCCAGCAAATGATCATCATCATCGACCACGATATACGGAATCGGAGTCTTCGAAATATCATTGATCAGATCATTGATCGGTGTATCAGCATGAGTCTTGGGCACATCCGTCTTCAAAACAGACCGTAAATCTTTACTGTTTTTCTTGATCAGGTCCGAAACATCATGCGCGTCAGCGAAGCCGACGAACCTGTTTTCGTTATCGACCACATAGATCGAAGAAATATCATTTTCACGCATGCGGCGTAAAGCAACTCGCGGACCAGCTTTAGCAATGTTGACCACCTGTGCTTTAGCCATGACGCTGCTGGCCGTCAGAACTTGGGTCCGGTCAACACCTTCAATAAAGCGTTCAACATAATCATTAGCCGGATGCGTCAAGATATCTTCAGGTTCACCGATCTGTTGAACTACACCGTCACGCATGATCATGATCCGATCGCCCAATTTCAAGGCTTCGTTTAAATCATGTCCAATGAAAATAACTGTCTTATGCATTTTTTCTTGAATCTGTAACAAGAGATCCTGCATTTCTTTCCGGTACAATGGATCCAAGGCAGAAAAAGCTTCATCCATTAGTAAGATCTCGGCATCATTGGCAATTGCCCGTGCTAAACCGACACGCTGTTGCATCCCACCGGATAATTGGTCAGGGTATTGTTGATCGTACCCATTCAAACCAACTAGATTCAAAGCATCCTTGGCCTTTTTTTCTTGTGTTTCCTGGTCAACTTTTTTTAGTGCTAATCCATATTCCGCATTCTGCAGAACTGTCAAGTGTGGGAACAAGGCGAAGTTTTGAAAAACCATCCCGAACTTATCTTGGCGTAGTTTACGCAAACCTTCTTTGTCTAGATCCATCACACTTTGGCCATCAATTTCGACGTCTCCATCAGTCGAATCGATCAAACGATTGATCATCCGGATCAGTGTTGATTTACCACTACCGGATAGACCCATGACAACAAAGATCTCTCCTTCATTAATTGAAAAATTAGCGTCACTGACACCAACTGTACAACCAGTTTGAGCAAGGATCTCCTCTTTGTTCTTACCTTGTTGAAGGAGTTCCTTGGCCTGAGAGATCTGTTTGCCAAATATTTTAGTTAAATGTTTGACTTTAACTTTTTCTGTCATTACATGCCTCCAATAAATCCGTGCTTTCTTATGCTGCGAAGTGTTTGGTGTACCTGATAAACAATTAAGAACCATCGGCTGAAAAATGTTTAGTACACCCTACACTGCCCTAGCAGTTGATATTCGTCAGGCCAGCCTGATAACTGGCCTTTCTGCTCGAATAAAAAAGACTTGAACTGTCTACAGAACCTTCGTTATTATAGTTTATTGCCTACCGTATACCTTACTGAATAAAATGAAAAACATGATACAAAAAGAGACCAATCGATGCTTTATTAGCTTTGATCGGCCACGCTGTAAAATAACTATAAAACGAACTTGTGGTCCAACATTACAAAAATGTTACAGCCGAATCATTAAGATTACCTTAACACATATTCATAACAAGTCCGAATTATATGTCTGGTCACTACCTATCTTAAGGTTTTCTTAATATTTATCCATGGATTTTACTTAAAATTTTATAGACAAAATTCAGATTTAAAATCAAATAAAGACTTTTAAATAGCCTTTTGGAAAAGAAAAATTTTTTCTTCTCAAAATTATCCACACAAAAACTAATAGTGCCTGCTTATTTAAGTTACAAATAAATCTAAAGAGCTCTGCTTTCAGGTAAAAAACACGCATAGTTCTAAAACAAGTGCGTACTTAAATTTTATCGTCATAATTTGCTAGTCTGTAACAGTCTTTTATTTGCTAGGAGCTAATTTTGCTAATTCATCGATTTTGTCATAAAATGCGGCAGCATCAACACTGGTAACAAAAGTAACTTCCCTGCCCTTATCAGTTTGAAATGTCCGTCCTTCAGAAGAGCCGGTGGTAATAACATCAGTCTTGACCCGCTTGGACTCAATTAATTCAGGATAGCGGCTGCTTAAGGTTGTCAAAACATCCCATAAATAATAGATCGAGTTTGCTTCAAATGAGTGAACCAATGAATATCCTTGGCCGATCAGATCAAGTGCAGGATATGACCTTTGTGCAGCCCATCGTAAACGCAACTCCGAAGTCAAAGGGACCTGGTCAGTACTATCAAGACCCACCATGACAATTTCAATATTGGAATCCCAGACGGTCTTCACAGCTTCTGCGTCCCAGTATGCATTCCATTCCATTGTATCGTCAGCTCCAGGCGCGGCTACGTTCCCTTGACTGCCTAAAGCGCCGCCCATCCAATAGAGTTTGTCAATTTTTTCCGTGATTGTAGGATCAACTTTTAAGGCGCGGGCCAGATCTGTCAGGGGCCCCGTCATGACCAAAGTTACTTTTTTGGCAGAATTTTGCAGTTTATCGATCATGTCCAAGTGCCCAGGTTTCTCAGCTAGCGGCGTTTGTATTTGTCCGCCATTTTCATTTAACAACGGGAAATCGTCAAACGAAAAGGCACTTAACCGCCAAGTATCCGGAAACTGATGTTTAGCCCGCGAATTCGATTTAGCTACATCAGCTGGTTTGCGGTCAGCATGACCAAAACGATCAATGATCTTACGTGAAGCAGAAGAAGCCGGGTCAACGTACCCATCAGCATCGGTCACCCCGACCCCTAACAAATTAACATCTGGCATTTGTAATAACAGTAACAGTGAAACTAAATCATCGACATTTCCATCATGATTAAAGTAAAAATTACGCATGTAATAACCCTCCAGATAGTTTAGTCAGGTGCATACGGCAAAAGATTTTCTTACCCTAACGGCCTTATTATTTAACAGTACGCAAGTTTCGGTGTGCCGTCAAGCAAAATAGCCACACTTTTCCAACCGTCCATTTCTCAATAAAAAAGCCTTAGGTCTCTACGGATCAGGGACCTAAAGCAACTACAATTATTGTTGTGAAACACCAGAAATTATATACCATAACATGATCACCATTAAAAACACATCGATCGCAATATTAACTTTAGTTATCGACTGGCGTTTTTTTGAACTTGGTTTGCCTAGTTCATCAGTTTTACTGCGAAAATGCTGAATATCGTGGATCAGAGCCCAGACATCAACGGTAAATACAAATGCAAAAATAACTATGGTTGAAAATTTCATCTTTTGCCTCGCTTGTTATTCAAACTTATTTCTACATATATATATTATACTTGATTAGTTTTTGATTGACCGCTTTTAGGCTAAATTTAACTATTTAGTGCAAAACGCTGAAAAAAGCTCGCCTTATTGCTACCTAGCTCAGAACAGCTCCGCATGGCAAAAGACTGCGCCTAACCAACTTTAGGTCATCATGCTCTGCTTTCTTCTCTTTACCACCCGATCTTTTTTCGCATTTTCTGGCAAACTTAACTTGCCTTCTTGCAGGTCACTAAATGCCTGGTCCATTATTTTGAACGCTTGATCCAACTGTTCGTCTGTAATAACCAGCGGTGGCTGGAAACGGAGAACATTGTCCTTAAGACTAATGATCAACACACCTAATTCAAACATTCTATAAATAACTTTAGTGGTTGCCACACGATCTGCTGCTCCTGTTTTTGGATCAACAATATCGATCCCACCATCTAAACCATACATCCGAACTTGGCCAATAAATTGATACTTTTCTTTTTCCTTAGCGAAGAAATCTTGAGCTACTTTTCCTAAACGAGCTGATCGTTCTACTAAATGTTCATCCTCGATCACATCTAGGGTAGCCAAAGAAGCGGCCGTCGTGACTGGATTACCAGCAGTCGTATAAACATTAGCTGGTGAACCTAAGCTATCCATAATATCGGCCCGCCCAATAACTGCACTCAGCGGCAAGCCAGATGCCAGCGACTTACCCACACTCATCAAATCTGGTTCAATACCAGGAAAGTTCTGAATGGACCACCATTTACCAGTCCGTCCCATTCCTTGATTGATCTCATCCACAGCGAATAAGATCCCATTTTCATGTGCAAATTGGTAAACTTTTTCCATAAACTTCTGTGGTGCTTTTGTGATCCCACCATCGCCTTGAATCGGTTCGATCAATATTACCGCCGTTTCTTCTGCTGGAAGGTACGTTTCAAACGGCAACTTGAAAACAGCAAACATCCGCTCGACAAAATCATCTTCCGTTTCGTCTGGTAACTTAGCCCATGCATCCGGGTATGGAACTTTAACGACTCCCGGCAACATCGGTCCCATCTTGCGAGCCATATTCAAACTGCAGCTCGACATACTCATTGAACCATAAGTAGACCCATGATAAGCACCCGTGAAGCTGACCAAATATTGCCTACCAGTATACCCACGTACAAACTTGATGATCGCATCATTTGCATCAGATCCGGAATTGCCCCAGCTTAACTTAACTGGTCCAGAGATCGGTGCTAGTTTACATAAACGATCGGCTAGTTTGGCAGCTGGGATATTAGCAAAATAAGCTGGTGTATATTGGATCAACTTACTTGCTTGTTGCGAGATAGCTTCCACGATATGGGGGTGGGCATGTCCTGTATTCGTCGAAGACGCACTAGCCAGCAAGTCAATATATTCCTTGCCGTTTGCATCACGTAAAAGTGCGCCCTGTCCAGATTCGATCGCAATATCATAATACTGTACCCGTTGAGGAGCCAAAGCCTGACTTTCGCTTGCTAAAATTTTTTCATTCGTCTCCATATAAATTACCTCCTAATCTTGTTCTTCTTTATTGTTCAAACTTGAATTATTCATTCCATAAAATAGGTAAATCAAAATACCGATCACAAACCAAGCTAACGAATAAATTTTAGCTTGTTTATCTAAGCCCATAAAAACGATAAATGAACCCAAAAAAGCAAGTGCCGGCATCGCTGGATACCAGGGCATTTTGAAACCTGCTTCAGGAAGATCCTTACCTTCGCGTGGACGTAAACGATAAATTCCTAATGACACAAACATAAAGGCGATCAGCGTCCCTGCAGAAATTAATTGAGATAAAGTCACAAATGGCAAAACCGCCCCAATGATAACAGAGATCACTGTCAAGAAAAGCAAAGCATGATTTGGCAAGTTGTTCTTATTCAATTGCCCCAACCACTTTGGCAACATACCGTCACGGCCAAATGAATACAGTAAACGAGAACCAGCTAACATCATCCCGATCAAGGCTGTAAACATCCCGACAACGGCGATCGCTTGAACAACTATCGCTACGATCGGGTGTTCAGCATGACGCAAAGCCCAACCAACAGGTTCTGCATTGTTAGTATAGTTAGAATACTTAAACATTCCGACCAAAACTAAAGCAACTGCAACGAACAAAACAACGGCAATCACTAATGAGCCTAGGATTCCACGCGGCATTGTCTTCGAGGGATTTTTAGCCTCAGCAGCATTAGAAGCAATAGAATCAAAGCCGACATATGATAAGAAAATAGAGGAAACACCAGCATAGATCCCTTGCCATCCGCCAAAAGCTGTTCCATCAGGATTCGGATGATACTTAGGAATAAAAGGTACATAATTTGAACCTTTAATGGCAGTAACCCCTACTACTAAAAATGTCAAGACTGCCAAAACTTTAAGTACAACTAACACATTTTCAACTCGAGCTGCCTCAGAGGCCCCACGCGATAAAACAAAAGAAACGATCAGCAGTGCTATGATCGCAAGCAGATCAAACCACCCGCCATTCGTACCAAGCGTGTTAGAAAGCTGTGCCGGTAATTTTAATCCTAGAGGAGACAACAGTCCACGAAGGTTAGCCGATAAACCTGAACCGACAAATGCCACAGCAATAAAATATTCTGCCAACAGTGCCCAGCCGGCGATCCAGCCAAAACCTTCTCCAAAAACAACGTTGATCCAAGAATACGCCGATCCGGCAAATGGCATTGTAGAAGACATTTCCGCATAGGCAAAAGCAACTAAAGCAGCAACTACTGCAGCTGCCAAAAAAGAAAGTGCTACGGCAGGTCCCGCATGCTTAGCAGCAACTACCCCTGGCAACGTAAAAATTGAAGTTGAAACGATCGTTCCAACACCCAAAGCAAGAAAATCCTTGACCTCTAGAACTTGTAACAAATGTTCATCCTTACTCTTATATACTTTTGGATCTTCTTTTCGTGTCATTTTTTTCCAAACATTGGTCATTTTTTCTCCTCCTGCTCACTATGTATTAATTTAGAATAAATAATAAAAATCGTTTTTGTTTTAGTAAGTAAAAACGCTCTATGAAGCCACCTAGACTTCATAGGGCGTTTTGGCGCGGTACCACCTATCTTTATTCTACTGATCGGGTAGAATCTTAACAATGTCACAACAACTGCAACATATATCCCAATAATGGTGGATGGCCATCAAAAGTTACTAAAAAATTTCGCTTTCACTGTTCAGAGGCGAGATATCAATGACCCATTCAGTTTCTCTCAGCTAAAAAAACCTCTCTGTCTCAATCATGGTCTATGATGATCCTCT
This sequence comes from Ligilactobacillus acidipiscis, assembly GCF_900116935.1. NCBI lineage: Bacteria > Bacillati > Bacillota > Bacilli > Lactobacillales > Lactobacillaceae > Ligilactobacillus > Ligilactobacillus acidipiscis. The sequence goes on along the minus strand of NZ_LT630287.1, from coordinate 261,240 downwards.
TCAACATATTTTCATTCTAATCTAATTATAAACTAATTTAACGCCTTGAAATTATAAAGTCAAGCCTCTTTTTCATTAAAAAAAATGATTTTAAATATGGATATTACTACATAAAGCTCTTAAAGCACTGACTTAAAGTTAAAATGAGTGTTTTCACATCAGAAATAATAAAAATTAATAATGCTTATGTTACCTGAATTATTCATACTTTTCCCTTAAGGACTACTTTTTGTTGTTGTCATGCTAGTTCGCATCTTTTTCGTTTTTCACCTGTTGGGTGTACAAAAAGAGCACATCCTGTGCTATTGTAAAGTCGATGAAAACCACAAAGAACAGGAGTGCTCCTTATGTCAACTTTACATCATGAAAAACTTTTATTCAATGACCAGATCAACATTTCTAATGACGGTGGTGAGTTAGCGAACGATGCCGGAACTTTATTAATTGCTGAATTTCTGCACCAAATTCACTTTGACTAGCTCTTAGAAGATAACTTGCATTTTAAAGATGACCGTAAATATTGTACCTTTCCCTTGAACAATTTATTTAAGCAGTTGCTGTTGCAATTGCTAGCAGGATACTGCCAAGATCAGTCGGCTAATACCTTGTCACACGCCGTTGATTTTAAGCTGGTCTTGTCTCAAGCGGTCGCTTCCCAGCCGACACTTTCACGCTTTATCAATCACATTTCAGCGTCTGGGCTCTTTTCAGTCAAATCATTGCTCGGCTCGGTAGCTCACTTTGTTCTTGGGCAGCTAAATCAACATCAGCTGATCCTTGATCTAGATTCGACACATGCCGATACGTTTGGTGACCAAGAAAAGAGTGCTTATAACGGTCACTACCAGACCAACGGTTATCATCCTTTACTAGCCTTTGATGCTTTATCGGGCTGCTTGTTGAATGCTCAATTACGCCCCGGCAATCGCTATACTTCCCAAGGTGCGACTAAATTTTTATTACGGAGCTTACGGGCCTATGACGGATCTTCCCTGGATGTCTTAGTGCGAGGAGATTCTGGTTTCGCAGCTCCAGGGATCTACCATGCGTGTGATAAAAAGCAGGCTAAGTTCGTGATTCGTTTAAAAGCGAACTACCAGCTCCAAAGTCGGGCTGAGCACCTGATCCAAGTGGGTGACCAGGACTTCACCGAAGCTGAAGTCCAATGGCATGTCCTGCGAGACTATTGTCCTCAAAGTTGGTCACGACCTTATCGTGTGATTATTAAATCAACGCGGCCGGCGGGCAACTTTCTGTTTGACCATGAGTTTATCGTGACCAACTTGGAAGAATTAAGCGGTCCACAAGTCTTTGCCCTCTATCACCAACGCGGTTCCATGGAAGACTTGATCAAAGAAGTTAAACGTGGCTTTCACTTTGATAAAACGGACAGTTCTAGTTTTGAGGCCAATGAGTTCCGGATGCTGGTAGCTGGGGTCGCTTATAATATACTGCAAGCCATGAAGAACTTAGTTTTACCAACAAAGCTTAAACACGCTCAGGTCGGGACGATCCGTTTTAAATTACTCCATGTGGCAGCTAAGGTCACGCACCATGCGCGTCAAGTCTGGGTCCATTTATCTCAGACCAATGTGTTCGATAAATTATTTTGGCAGACACTGTTCAAGATTCAAAATCTAAAAATATATCCGCTGTGAACTCACAAAATAAAAAATGTTTTTCTTAGGGAAAGGGTGAAGTCTGTCCTTTTTTAAACAGTCCGACAACAAAACTAACAAAAAGCTGCTTTTTTTACACACTAAAGTAACTTTGCACAAAGTTTTAACTGCAACGAAAAGTATGAATAATTCAGGTTGTTTTAAAAATATTAAAAAAGTGTAGATAAAAACCTATTTGGTAATGATAGTGCAAAACATAATGCTCTTTTAGTAGGCTAAAATATTTTTTCATCTAGGAAAAGAGTACCTATGCAACAATAAAATTGTCATTGTTGATTTTATGAAAACGCATTATTATTAATTGTGGTTAATGAAAACGTTAGCTTGTACGGCTGGTTTAAAGAAAAAACGATTTACCTAGGGATCTGTTTGTTTTTAAAGGCGTTTTATCAAGCGAATGTTTTAATTTTAAAACACGAAAGAGAGAGATTTTTTATGACTGAAATGATCAGTGGTTCAGATGCAGTTTTAAAAGTCATTGAAGAGTGGGGCGGCGATCATATTTATGGTTATCCGGGTGGTTCATTTGATTCGACAATGAACGCTTTGTACAACCAAAGTAACAAAATTAAATTTATTCAGGTTCGCCATGAAGAAGCTGGTGCTTTGGCAGCAGCGGCAGATTCTAAGTTGACAGGTAAGATCGGTGTTTGTTTTGGTTCAGCTGGTCCAGGCGCTGTTCATTTAATGAATGGTTTATATGATGCTAAACATGACCATACACCGCTTTTGGCGCTCGTTGCTCAAGTTCCTTCTAAAAAGATGAACATTGATTTTTTCCAAGCGATGAATGAAGAGCCAATGTTTGATGATGTTGCTGTTTGGAATAAAACGGCTATGTCTGCTGAAAGTTTACCAGGTATGATCGATGAAGCTATTCGTCAGGCATACAAGCACAGTGGTGTAGCAGTTGTCACTATTCCTAAGGACTTTGGCTGGGCTTCGATCCCTGACACATACGTTTCAAACGCTAAAAACCATGTTGCTCCATTGTATCCAGAACCACAAGCAGAAAAAATTGCTGAAGCAGCTAAGTTGATCAAAGCAGCTAAGAATCCGATCATCTACTTTGGCATTGGTGCAAAGCATGCTGCTGCTGAATTAAAAGCATTGTCAGAAAAATATAAAATGCCGCTGATCTCATCTGTTTTGGCCAAGGGTATCTTTGATGAAAATTATCCAGCATACCTTGGCTCATCCGGTCGTGTTGCTCCTAAACCAGGTGCAGAACTTGGATTTGCAACGGATCTGATCGTTTGGGTCGGCACAGACTCACCATTTAGTTTGTACTTGTTTAATAACTCAGCTAAGATGATTCAAATCGATGTTGATAATGAAAAAATCGGTAAACGTCATTCAGTTGATGTACCCGTTTTAGCAGATGCTAAGAAGGCTTTGGCCGCCTTGGTCAAAGCTGGTGATAAAGTTGAAGACAGACCATTCTACAACGCAGCTGTTGCCAATAAGCAAAACTGGGTTGAATGGCAAGATAGCTTCAAGACCAGTCAAGAAGTTCCTTTACGTCCAGAACCAGTCTTTGATGTGATCAATAAGACTGCTAGTGACAGAGCTGTTTTTGCTGTTGATGTTGTTAATATCAATTTCGAACGTTTAGTTGATATTCACGGTGATCAGAAGTGGACTACTTCTGGTCAGTATGCAACTATGGGCTATGGTTTGCCAGCGGCAATTGCCGCTAAGATCGCATACCCTCATCGTGATGTGTACAGTTTGAATGGTGATGGCGGTTTTGCAATGCTAATGGAAGAATTATTGACTCAGGTTAAATACAACTTGCATATCGTTAACATCGTTTTCAGTAACGAAACGCTCGGTTTCATCGAGGCTGAACAACGTGATGATAGTGAACAACCATTATCCGGCGTTGATATTCCAGCTACAGACTGGGCTATGGCCGCTAAAGGCTTGGGTTGTGAATCCTACACAGTTAAGACTGTGGATGATTTCAAACAAGCGATGAAAGCTGCTTCTCAAACAGAAGCTCCTGTCTTGATAGACATTAAGTTTACTCATGAAATGCCGTTTACAACTCAGCATATGTTCTTAGATCCAGCAACATCTTCTCAAGAAGATATCGATGTTTTCGTTGAAAAATACCAAGCACAAGATCTGAAACCATTCAGTTACTTCTTAGAACAAGCTGGTGTGGGCTCAGATGCTGTCAGCGGAGCATCTGTTACTGAAGACTCAACTTCGGACCCTGCAATTAAGCAAGCTAACATCGATGCAACTAGTGGTGCGTCATTGGCTTAAGTTAAAATATAAATAACGATATTTATTAGTTAGTAAAAACTCCTAATTGTTTCTCTTTAGCTGAAACGGTTAGGAGTTTTTTACGTTTTCCTTATCATTTAAAATTTGATTGAAATATCATATGGCAGTTAGGGCAGGAATTCCAACCGTAATTGATCATCATTGGTTTGCCGCAGCGAGGACAGTAACCGTGAATTGGTTTCCTTAATTTTTTGAAACTTTGCGGGTCCTTTTTTTCTGACATGTTATTCACTTCTTTTAAGTTATTGTTAAACAAAACGTGCACTTTTTAATGAATAAACTAAACCCATATTAATAAAAAGTAAACAAAAAAGCTGAGAAAGACAAGCCAGCTTTGATTTGGCTGCCAATTTTTCTCAACTTTTTCAATATTATTTATTTGTTTTTTTGTCTTTAAAAGTCAATGCAATGATCAATCCTAAAATAGTCAAAACGAGGGTAAAGAGAAAACCGTAATGAGTACCATTTGTAAATGCAGCCGCATCATTTTTTCCTGTATATGAATTTTGCCCAAATGCTAGAAAACTAGTTGCTAAGGCTGTTGCAATTGCTCCAATCACTTGCTGGAGTGTATTCAAAATTGTACTTCCGTCAGCTGATTCTAAACCTTTCAATGAGCTTAAGGCATGCGTTTGTGAAGGAGACATAGCTAAGGGACAACCGATCATTAAAATTATATGGGCACTGATGATATATGCGACCGATGAGTCTTTGGTGGCAAAAAGTAACATTGTGGTCCCAATAGCTGCAATCAAGAAACCTAATGATGCAGGTTTCTTGGCACCGATAGCATCGTATAAACGACCAGCAAAAGCTGAAACGATAGCATTAACGATCCCGCCTGGTAACATAATAATACCTGTGAAAGCTACAGCTAGTAACATGCCGCGTTGAATGTATTGCGGTAATAAGTACATTGAAGATAAGATGATTGCAAAATCGACCATGACACATGCAGTGCCCTTGGCAAAAGATGACTTGGCAAAAACGCGTAGATTTAAAACAGGTGCTTCAATATTTAATTGACGGTGGACATAAGCTGCTAGAACCAGCACACCGACGACCAGCATTCCTAAAACGATTGGCGAAGTCCAGCAGCCTAGACCTGAAGCAAAACTTGCTCCCATTACAAGGCAAGAAAAGGCAATGATCGATTCGACCAATGACAAGATATCAACATGTGGCTTGGTAACGTGGCCAACATTTTCAAGACCGATCAAACTTAAAATCAAGGCGATCGTTAAGAATGGTACGAACAGCCAGAAGATCCAATTCCAAGATAGTTCACCTAAAATCAGACCAGTAACTGTTGGTCCAACGGCGGGCGCAAACATAATTACCAAAGCACACATTCCCATCGCTGTTCCAAGCTTATAAGGTGGGAAAACTGCCATTGCGACTGTAAACATTAACGGTAGTATCAAGCCGGTTGCAATTCCCTGGATCATGCGGCCTGTTAATAATATTGCAAAGTTAGGAGCGAGTGCTGAGATCACTGCACCCATAATAAAATCCAAAAGCCCAAAGATAACGATTTGTCGGGTCGTAAACCATTTGGTGATCAGGCTTGAAAAAGGTAAAATGATCCCAATAACTAACATATACCCTGTAACGAGCCACTGTACAGTACTTGCTGCCAGACCAAAAGTATCCATTAAATTAGGAAGTGCGATATTCAAGGATGTTTCTGATAACATACCAACGAAGGCTCCGATCATCATCCCTGCCATCGCCATCCATGGTCGTTTGACCTCGACTTGAGCCTTAGGTAATTCCACTAAAAAACCTCTCTTTTCTGAATACTACTTAATTATGCAGTATTTTATAAAAATAATAGCTAGCAGTCTGGCAAATCTGTTGTCCAAATAACAATTAGAAGAAGTTAATTCCACATTAGTAATTGTTTTATGGCTGAAGAATCGTTTGGCTGCTTTTTGCGCAATGTGATCATATTATCAGAAAAAAATGTCTTGTGTAAGTATTTCTTTCAAAAATATTTTCATTGAACTGGCAGCGTGACAGATTGCCTAATAGGTAAAAAATTTATAAAAACTGGAATTTTTAATAATCGATTACGAATAACACCTGAATTATTCATACTTTTCGTTGCAGTTAAAACTTTGTGCAAAGTTACTTTAGTGTGTAAAAAAAGCAGCTTTTTGTTAGTTTTGTTGTCGGACTGTTTAAAAAAGGACAGACTTCACCCTTTCCCTAAGAAAAACATTTTTTATTTTGTGAGTTCACAGCGGATATATTTTTAGATTTTGAATCTTGAACAGTGTCTGCCAAAATAATTTATCGAACACATTGGTCTGAGATAAATGGACCCAGACTTGACGCGCATGGTGCGTGACCTTAGCTGCCACATGGAGTAATTTAAAACGGATCGTCCCGACCTGAGCGTGTTTAAGCTTTGTTGGTAAAACTAAGTTCTTCATGGCTTGCAGTATATTATAAGCGACCCCAGCTACCAGCATCCGGAACTCATTGGCCTCAAAACTAGAACTGTCCGTTTTATCAAAGTGAAAGCCACGTTTAACTTCTTTGATCAAGTCTTCCATGGAACCGCGTTGGTGATAGAGGGCAAAGACTTGTGGACCGCTTAATTCTTCCAAGTTGGTCACGATAAACTCATGGTCAAACAGAAAGTTGCCCGCCGGCCGCGTTGATTTAATAATCACACGATAAGGTCGTGACCAACTTTGAGGACAATAGTCTCGCAGGACATGCCATTGGACTTCAGCTTCGGTGAAGTCCTGGTCACCCACTTGGATCAGGTGCTCAGCCCGACTTTGGAGCTGGTAGTTCGCTTTTAAACGAATCACGAACTTAGCCTGCTTTTTATCACACGCATGGTAGATCCCTGGAGCTGCGAAACCAGAATCTCCTCGCACTAAGACATCCAGGGAAGATCCGTCATAGGCCCGTAAGCTCCGTAATAAAAATTTAGTCGCACCTTGGGAAGTATAGCGATTGCCGGGGCGTAATTGAGCATTCAACAAGCAGCCCGATAAAGCATCAAAGGCTAGTAAAGGATGATAACCGTTGGTCTGGTAGTGACCGTTATAAGCACTCTTTTCTTGGTCACCAAACGTATCGGCATGTGTCGAATCTAGATCAAGGATCAGCTGATGTTGATTTAGCTGCCCAAGAACAAAGTGAGCTACCGAGCCGAGCAATGATTTGACTGAAAAGAGCCCAGACGCTGAAATGTGATTGATAAAGCGTGAAAGTGTCGGCTGGGAAGCGACCGCTTGAGACAAGACCAGCTTAAAATCAACGGCGTGTGACAAGGTATTAGCCGACTGATCTTGGCAGTATCCTGCTAGCAATTGCAACAGCAACTGCTTAAATAAATTGTTCAAGGGAAAGGTACAATATTTACGGTCATCTTTAAAATGCAAGTTATCTTCTAAGAGCTAGTCAAAGTGAATTTGGTGCAGAAATTCAGCAATTAATAAAGTTCCGGCATCGTTCGCTAACTCACCACCGTCATTAGAAATGTTGATCTGGTCATTGAATAAAAGTTTTTCATGATGTAAAGTTGACATAAGGAGCACTCCTGTTCTTTGTGGTTTTCATCGACTTTACAATAGCACAGGATGTGCTCTTTTTGTACACCCAACAGGTGAAAAACGAAAAAGATGCGAACTAGCATGACAACAACAAAAAGTAGTCCTTAAGGGAAAAGTATGAATAATTCAGGAACAAAGAATTATCAAAAAATAACAAAATAATCTTGTTATATTGTACACAACGTTATTTTTGTGCTAGCTTTTCCCGCATTTTTGCAGGTGATACTTCATAATGAGCCTTAAACTTTTTATAGAAAAAGGACTTAGAGGTATACCCGACAAAATTCACAATATCGTTGATCGTATATGCGGGGTTTTTCAGAAGTTCAATGGCTTGTTTCATGCGTTCATTTTCGACTAATTCTTTGTATGAATATCCCGTAGTTTGTTTAAGTTCAGTCGACAAATAACTAGGATTATAACCAAAAAAACGCGCCATTGAACTCAAAGAAATATTTTGAAAATTTTTTTCAATATAATTAGTAAAATCAGAGATCTGATATTTTGACTGCAAGTTAACATTGCCCGCGTCAACATAGCAATCATTTTCCAATAACGACAATACTAGTATCGCAAGCAAGTGAGAAACTTTATCGCAATATAATAATTTCGGTTCAACGTACTCTATCAATACTCGGTCGATCACATAACTTGAATTGTCTACCTTAGGTGCATTAAAAATAACATAATGATCTTTACCGTAAGCACTGATTATTTTGTTGAGCAAGCTCGTCACCGACAACCGCGTGTTATACACATTTTCTAAAAAATTTTTGAGTTCAAACGATGCATCCATATTGATCCGCACTAAAACATCACCCCAGTGCAAGGGCAATAATGTATATTCAGTCTCTTGATCAAAAAAGATAAAATTGCCACTAGTAAGAGGAAATTCCTTATTAAAAGTTTTAAAAACCATTTTGCCGCTAAATACAAATAAAATTTCCGGACCATCTGTTTGGTGATGGTGTTCTCTTTGTCCATCAATTTTTTCGATTTTCACTGTCATTCGTGGGCTTTTGGCGCTGATCTTACTCATAGTTTTTAGTACAAAATCATCTTTGCCAGGCAATTGCTCTTGCATCATCAATTGTTTAAAAATATATTCTCCGATCGTCGTTTGATCCATCGTTTACATTCTCCCCACTCTTCCAAAAACCTTACCGTCATTTTGAACTAGCAATTTGTTAATTTTTGAGCAATTTTGCTCAAAAAGAAAAAGAGGTGCCCGTTTCATAGAAAGTATCCTCTATCATTCTATACATTTAAGTATACGGTTACAAGTAGCAATTACAAATGCATCATTTGAAAAATTAGTTGCCTATTTTTAAATAAGATGCTTATTTGTCATCTTCCGGTCAAGCTTACTCTATTCTTTAAACTTAACTCCTAAAAGGCCAGCAAAAGCTGTTGCTTGCAGTGGTGCAATAATACATTCCTTGACCAAAGAAGGTGTCACGATCAGATCGTCAAAATAACTGGTCGAAAGATCAAGTCCCCTTAACGATGTGTCTAAAAAATCAACACCATTCATTTCACAATTGTGGCAAAGCAGTTTTTTCTTGCTTTTAGTTTCTTGAAAATAAGCTTCCAACAAACTTGTATCAACAAAAGAACTAGCATCGATCTTTGAACTGGAAAAGTTGCAGTAATCAGCTTTTGAGTCCTTCACCGTAACATTTTTCCAAGTATTATTAGAAAAATTAGTCCCCATTAGTTGATACTTGTTGAACACTGTTTGGAAAAAACAACTCTCAGAGAAATTATTGTTTAAGAATTGACAGCTTTTAAACTCGCATTCAACCCATTCACTGTGAGAAAAATCTGTTTGTTCAAAAGTACAATTCTTGAAAGCAACTGCGCTAAAACTAAGTTGGTCGGAAGAATACGTAAAATGACATTCTTCATACGTTTTTTCTGAATCAACATCATCTAGACTTAAGTTTTGCCCTTGAATCACTTTACCCACTCCTGCTCATTTATTTTCTTACTTTGAATCCTAGCTTAAGAAGACATGAACTACAAGAGAAATTACTTGTAAAAAAGGAACGCCCCCCTTCAAGTGAATGAAAAGAGCACGCTCCTTTTGATATTATTGTATTTAAATGACGCAAATTAGCCGATAAACTTAGCAGCGAATTCACTAAATGACTTGCCGGCACCTGCCAAGAATTCTTTTGTTCCTTCGTTAGTGATGTTACCCTTATCATCAGCTAAATCAGCAGTATTACCGATGTATAATTCTGGTTGTTCCATTGTTGGCATATCCAAGAATACTAATGATTGACGCAATGAATGATGGGCCAATACACCTGAGATACCTGAGATCGATTGTGAAGCAACCAAAGCTGGCTTGCCAGCCCATACACTTTGACCCCAAGGACGTGAAGCAACATCCAAAGCATTCTTCAAAGCGGCTGAAATGTTACGGTTATGTTCTGGTGTGACAAAGATAAATGCATCTTGAGCTTTAACATTCTTACGGAATTCTTCGTAAACTGCAGGAGAATCTGCATCAAGATCTTGATTGTACAAAGGAAGATCTGCGATTTTTAAAAAGTTTACTTCTGAACCTTCTGGTAAACCTGCAGTAATAGCCTTTGCAACACCCTCTGAATAAGAATTTTTACGAGTTGAACCTACAATTACACCATATTTTGTCATATTTATTCTCCTTTTCTTACTAAAAGTAACTAAATTCTCAATAAATTTATTCTATCACCTTACTTACAAAAAGCAAGTAAATTTTTAAAATTTATTTGAATCATTTTAGGATAAATCAATAACAGCTGCCAGCACAATCAAGTGATCGCTTACAAAACAAATGTACCATTTTTTTGTTAAATACTGCAAGCAAACTTATCACTTTAAAGCAAAAAAGCCGGCATTCATGCCAGCACAATACTTTATTTACATTTCATTGAATGGTTCAATTGATATTTACCGATAAAACTACTCGTCAACTTCACCTAAAATTTTAGTTTCAATTTGCCTTTTGATTTTTTCAGCTTGGATCGGGTCACTATCTTCATAGAGCTTGACTGCTTTACGCAAATTATCCATATCTTGTTGGTCAAATGAAAAATCCAAGTCAAACTCTTGCCAACTATTGGCGATACCTTCGTTAAAACGCTGGATCACAGAATTATCATCATTAACATATAGATCATAATCTGGAAATTCTGCTAACAAATGGTACCCTTCTAAGTCATCTTCATAATTGGAGTTCATAATGATCAATTCCTTCCTGCAGTAAAAATAAATACTCTTAATTTACCACAAAGAGTTTTAAATTATATCCTTTAGTTTAACAGATTCAAAAACATTTTGCTCGAATCTGCAGAAATTTTCTTTCTATGAGTGGACACTTTAACTCAATTCACCAAAAAAATGAGAATTCAATTGTAAATAATCGATTTCACCAAGCGGTGCTTGCAGCTTATGTTCTTCAATCAGCTGAGAAATATGCAGACTGTTGGCTTGAGATAATGGAGTGGTTGTTATTTGAGAAATATTCAACCACAAGTAGGCACCTAAAAAGTCTCCAATAGAACTAATGACTTGGGCGTCTTCTTTAGAAAAACTGGCCGTAGCCGGTAAATGATATTCACTTAAAACATAGTGATAAATAGTTGGATAGATACGAAAATTGAACACATGGTCCGCTGAAACCTCATTTTTTTCAAAAAATAAATCGGCAACATGCAGTAATTGCTGATAGATACCATTCAATTCCAAATTAAAATTCAATCTCTCGTTTTGATCTAAATTTCTGAGTCCACGCAATTGCCGTTTATTTACAGGTTGTTTAACAGTCCCATTATTTTGTAAATTATGTCGGTTCGGCTGGTTGATCAACAATACGATCTCGTTTTGTTGGAATTTTTCTTCTGCATGGGCCAGACGCAAGTTACCGTCTGACGTTAAAACTAAAATAAAATCATCGGCATATGTGAGACCATTTTGTTTTAAAAACGCAAAAATTGTTGCGTCATCGTAATTAGCTATTCTTTGCTGGTTCTTGAGTATTGGGCTCAAAAAATCAAACGATCGATAATCTTGCAACCACGAAAATTGCTGCGGCCTAAAAACATTCAAAGGCATTTTCTTCCTCCTCACTATTACATTGAATAATCCTTCAAGATCAAAGCTTTCATGTTCTGAGGTTCCTGCCGAACAATTTGTTTGATCAAGGGCATTTGATTGCTGTATCTTTTTTGTTCTTCTTTATTATAATTGTTCATAAAAATAATCTGTCGTTGTTTTAACCTCTGTTGGTAAGAAATCAAGTCTGACTTGGCAAAACAAAAATCACTGATAATGACATGCACTGCTTCAGCTGTATCAAAAATATCTTGAAACACAGGCTGCAGATCTGTGCCGCTGCTTGGAAAATAACTTAATTGTTGCTTAAGTTTGGCAAAATCATGTTCAAAATATCTTTTGCCGGCTCTAAAATGAACCTTTTCTCCCAACTCAGCAGCAAACAAACACACTGACAGTGACTGATCCTGTGCTACAGTCGCCTTTATAACTGACAATACTTTAGACACCTGTTTGATCGAAACCGAACCGGACACGTCAAGATAGACACAGATCTCAGCCCGGTAATTCTTTTTTCGTGCAATATGAGCCATGTCTAGCCGCTCTGGAAAAGCATAATGCCGACGATACCACTCTATTTTATTACCAACAGCCAGATCCTTCCGCAGCTTACGCAATTTAAGCCGCAATGGGGGCAAAGGACGAGTTTTGCTCAAACGGTATTGAAGCTGCTTTAACTGACCGCCTGATTTGGAATAATCAATTTCTGGAAACTCAACTTGTGCTTCTCTAAATGCTTCATTCGCCAAGCCTAACAGCTGACGTGCCATGTGCTCAGCTTTATTTTTCGACTGACTTTCAGAAGAGTTGGTCAACTGGTCGAAGAAGCGTTGATTGATTTCAAAAATATCTCCGCCGCTCAACCCGACTTTCCCTCCGCCTCCAAGACTAGCTGGACTTGTACCCGTAGTCATTTGTTGCTGCTCTTGACTGCTGTTTTCATTGAGCGCATTTTGATGAGCTTCTTTTTGGGCATCCTCTTTTTGTGCTCGCGGCGGTAAATGCGGCTGATAACTAACTTGATGCATTTTTTGTAACAGATTTAAAATCAAGCCTTTCTGTTTTAATAACAAAATTGAATTATTACTCAAAAACGACTCGATCCTCTGGAAACCAAAAGAATTTAGCTGCTGTTTTTCAGCTTCAAATTTTGGCTGACGTATAGCAGTATTTAACAAATCAATATCAGCTTTTGTCAGCAAATTTTGACTAACGACCTGCGTCGAACATAGTGCTCGCGAACCGCCAAAGAGCACATTTGTACCTAAATCATTTAAAAGAGAGCTATTAATATTGAAATCAGTAATAATACTGTCCAGATCTCCACTGCTTAAAACTGGAAAACCTAAAACAGTCACGTTCGGATGATCAGCAAAAAAAGCCGCGAACTGCTGATTTCTATTTGGTGAACCAGGGACATACCCAGGTTGAGTCAGCAGATCACCACGTAAAATATGACGCGCTTCATGCAGCAAAAAAGTTAAAACAGCATGCTCACTTCTGATTTGATCTTGTGGTCCGTCAAAATACGCTAAACACACAGCTAATAAACGACTGGGTGAGTAAAACAAAAAGTTATCACTAACGGTCTCCTCTAAAGTCGATTGTTTACTAGCAGTAAAAATCTGTTCAGCTCCCAGTAAAGAAACAGCACACGGTGACTCCATCGCGGGTGTTTCCGCGTAAACTGGCGTTAAAGCTGCCAAAACGTTTAATTCAGGTGCGATCTTTCCCATTTCGATCTCAGGATCATTTTTTACCAAAAGTGGTAAAGCACTTAAATACGAACGCCAAACCACAGGTTCAAAGGGATCAGCCAAAACATCGGCAAAAGTTGCAATACTCCCGCCATGTTTGATTTGTTCGGTGCTATTAACTTGACCACGCGATTTTTGGACAGTCTTCAAATACTGCAGTGCCATGGAATTCTTTTGATATTCAAACCAGTGCTCGCTTGTACGTTGACGAAAATCAACAAATTTATCCTGTAATTCTTTTTCCCTCAAGTAATGTTGCGATTCTATTTTTAAAACTCGTTGATCCATTAAGTTTACTGAATAATTGGCCTTTAACATCTTTAATTCCTCTTGCGTAAAGATCGTGCATGCACTTTCTACAGCAGCACGTTGATAACAAGCAGTCTTAACATACTGAGGAAAAAGACTACCAAAATATAAAATAGCTTCTTCTTTATCTCTAAGCTGCATACCAAAAGCACCACCTTTTTACCAAGATCCTTGGATAATTCACTAACCCGGTCTGCTCAACGTTTTTAATCTAATTCTAGAGTACAAAAAATCATCTCTAAAATGCTAGAAAGCACACCATAACGCTGAAACTTTCTCACTATACATTATTGACCGACATTTCCATTACCAACTGCATAAATCGTGGATCTTTTCTCAAATACAGGTTAGTTTGTGGATATCTTTGTTGCAATACGCCCGTTTCAACTTGAGTATGCATAAATCTCGCGATCGCCGTTTGATCATTTGTCTGTAAATAATCTAAAAATATCTGAGCATATCCACGTTGTGCTTCACTTTCTAAGTCCTGCTCGACCGGACGTAATGCCGAACTAAAAAATGCCATCTTTCTGCCAGTTGACAGGCTAGTAAATTTGGCTTGATCAGGTTTTTCTAACAAAGCAAATATATCCAATGAATCTCCCGTGGTTAAATACGTCAGAAATTGCTCCCCACAATCATTACCGATCATCGAAAAAACTGCCGCACGTAATAACACTGGATCATTTTTGATTGCTGGATCTGTAAGAAAACTAGACAGCCGTGTCCATGAACGAGGCGTTGCTCCAGTTCCATCGGCACTTTTAGAAGGTTGATACAATAATTGTCTTTGTTCGTTATAAGACTTGCTGCCAATAAAGTCTACAACTTCCGGAGCAACTTCATTGGCATACGCCCAGTCCAGCCATCCCTTAGGTTCCAATTGAATAAAGAGTGGATTGATCCTGTCCCTAGTAGCTGTATCTAATTCATTGACATCATTTTCGACCACCTCTTCATCAGAAAAAATATTTTCGGCCGTATTTCCCGCTCCGATCACAAACACATTTGCCGGTAAACTATTCCCTGGCAAACGGTTTTCCAATAACAGCTGCATGATCGTTTGCTTCATAAATTCGTCTCCACGATTAAATTCATCCAAAAATAAAAAGTGCGGTGTTGTCGGATCCTTTATAGCATGTTCTTTTAGCTTTCTGATACTGGCATTCAAAGCATGTAAAACTTGTGCCGTTTGGCTCTTCTCATCAACGTGTGAAATAGGCATCGCAAGTGAACCGCCAAATTCAGCGTTAATATCGATTACACAGATGTGTTGCGGGTCACCGACCATTTGTCTGATACCTTGAGTTTTACCGACCCCCGGTAGTGAATAAAGAACAAATGTATGCTTATCCGTTGGTCTACCCGCTAGGATCTCTTGCATTTGAAAGTCTGTATCAAACTTGATCAATTTTAAAGCTGTATTTAGTGAAATAAAATTCTGTTGCTTTTTATCTTCTGCCATTTTCCACTCACTTCCTTTTTCGTGATCCTTACCTTTATATTAATTTCGCTTTCTTTTTATCTCAAACAAACAGGCCTATAGTTTTAGTTACCCTTCTTCTAACGGCTTATTTAAATCTTCCAATTGCTCACGCACCGTAGCACTAAAGTTTGTGTCAACTAAAACGATCAATGTATCTCCCGCACTGATCAACGTATCACCATTTGGAATAGCAGTCTTTTCACCACGTCTGACCCCGATCAACAAGGTATTAGCGGGCCATTTGATATCTCTGACCTGCTGACCAACAAAACGGCTGTCATCGAAAACAGGTAATTCTACTTGATCATTTTTCCCACTAATAACTTGCAGTTTTTGCTCAATAGTCATTCGTTCCAAAAGCGACTCATAAATTGGTGCACCGCCCAAAAGGTCAACTACAATATAGGCTACAAGTGACGTTAAGGCTAATGGTACCAAGTGTTGGAGCGACCCCACCATTTCAGTTACTAATAAAATAGCCGTAAATGGCGCTTTCCCGATCCCGGCAAAATAGCCAGCCATCGCGAATACCAACATATCTACTAAATATTTAGCCGGCAATAAATGAAGCTGCAAAACAACGGCTCCATACAACATACCGATCACAGCACCTAAAGTTAAAATCGGTAAAAAGATCCCACCAGGAAGTCCAGAACCATATGAAACCATCGAAAAAACAAAGCGCAAGATGAGCAGCAAAAACAAGGTACTGATCACAGGTGAGATATGGGCCATTTGAATAATAATAGAATTTCCCCCGCCTAATGTTCCAGAAAAAAAGTAACCAACAGGAAGCAATAAGAGTAGAGCAATTATTCCGTGATAAGCACGAGGTATCCTACCCAATATTTTTCGATACCAAACAGAACTCTGTAACAAGACTCGTTGATAAAAGAAACCGAATAAACCTAAAACAGCCCCCAAAAACAACAAGTGCCAGTAATACTTAAGCGGCAATCCAGGTACAGAACCGACATGTAAAACAGTCTCTAAACCAAAAACATTCATCGAAACAACATCTGAAGTGATCGAAGCAGAAAGAGCACCCATCCATACTAGGGGTGAGAAATTATGATAAACTTCTTCCAAAATAAATAGAGTTCCAGCGATCGGTGCGTTGAAAGCAGCCGACAAGCCAGCAGCAGCTCCACTGGCGATCAAAACTCGTTGCCCTCTTTTGGAGCTTTCGGTATATTCGGCAACCCCTTGGCCAACTGCGCCACCCAACTGGATCGATGGACCTTCCCGTCCTAAAAACAGTCCCGGCCCGATCGCCAAGACGCCTGCAACAAACTTACGCCACAAAATCGACCACCATTTGAACCGAAATTTTCCAGCCAATTGACCTTCGATCTCGGGGATCCCGGAACCAGAAATGTGCGGTTGCTGGGTTACCAATTTACCGATCAAAAGACCTATCAAAAGCAAAATAAAAGCTAGGACCAAAAGGAAAGCCGGATACTGATGAGTCAACTGAAAAGCTTGCTTCCAAAGAACCAAAGACTTTTCAATTAACCACCGAAACGACCCGACAACAACACCTGACAAAGCACCTATCACGACTCCTTTTAGGATATATGTCAGGTGTGCCGAATTAATTTTCACTTTTTGACCTTCTCTTTTCATTGAAACCTCCGTCTAACTCCCACTAAATTTATATATAGATAGTTCTAAACCGTATGCATCACTCTTCATATTATAGCCCCGGCCATATCTAATGACAAACTTTTTGAAAATTTTCTTAAATAACATGTGCTATAATGAAAAACGTTGAAAACACAAACTAGAACAACACTAATAAATATAAGAATTTGACATATACTGGATCTTAGTTGGCCAGTCTTTTCTGAAATTTATTTAACATTTTAAAATTTAGCGGAGGAATTATCATGTCTGAGGATAGTCATCTCATCAAAAATACTATTCATCTTACAAATAAGAACCATATGGAAATACCTTGGGTCAAGGTAGTGGGAGATGGAGGTCAAACACCTGCTATCAAATCATCTTTGGCAGAAAAATCGACGATCATCGGACGTGTCGGGATCATCTTGCTTTCTTGCGGTACTGGAGCTTGGCGTGTCCGGGACTCAATGAACACGATTGCTCGGATCCTCGGAGTATCTTGCTCCGCGGACATCGGGTTGGTCACGATCGAATATACATGTTTTGACGAACATCAAAGTATCACCCACTCTCTTTCATTGCCTTCAAGCGGTGTAAATACTGACAAACTGGCAGAGATGGAATCTTTCGTCAAAGCCTTTGAAAAAGAAGGAGCTTTTTTCAGTATCAATGAAGTCCATGACACACTTGACAAAATCATGGGCAAAAAGACCAATTACAAACCCTTTATCCAGGGAATGGCTGCTGCTTTAGCTTGCAGTGCCTTCGTTTTTCTATTAGGAGGTGGACCAATTGAAATGCTTTGTTCCTTTTTTGGAGCGGGACTGGGAAATTGGTTGCGTGCCATGATGAACAGCAAGCACATGACACTTTTTGCTGGTTTAGGAGCTGGTGTTGCTGTTGCTTGTTTTACTTATTTGGTCATTTCACGCGGCCTAGAACTAACTTTTAACATTAACATTGGTCACGAAGCTGGTTATATCGGTTCAATGCTCTTTGCGATCCCAGGTTTCCCATTTATTACGAGTGGACTAGATATTGCTAAGTCTGATATGCGTTCAGGAATCGAACGTGTCGTCCACGCTGTTACGATTATTTTAGTAGCAACTCTAGTTGGTTGGATCGTAGCTTTAGCAAGCGACCTAAAACCTGACAAATTTATTCCCTTAAACTTGAGTCCACTGGCTTTGATGCTGCTGCGTTTGCCTGCCAGTTTTTGCGGTGTCTTCGGTTTCTCTATTATGTTTAATAGTCCTAAAAAAATGGCTGCTACTGCCGGTTTGATTGGCGCAATCGCCAACACATTAAGACTCGAACTAGTTGATATAACATCGATCCCACCGGCTGCTGCCGCTTTTTTTGGAGCACTAGCTGCTGGGTTACTTGCTTCATTCGTATACAAGAAGATGGGGTACCCGCGGATCTCACTGACTGTCCCATCTATAGTGATCATGGTTCCTGGTTTATACATGTACCGAGCAATGTATTACGTTGGCGTGGGGACAATCGCAAGTGGCGCACAATGGTTCATCAACGCCGCGATGATCGTTTTATTCTTACCATTAGGATTGATCGTAGCGCGGATCATTATGGACCCGGACTGGAGATATTCTGGATAGATAAAATTAAAAAAGCAATGATTTCCATTTTTTAACGTGGAGATCATTGCTTTTTTTGCAGTGTGTGGGCACGACTGTTTTTAAATATTGTGATAAAAAACACAGTTATAAAAATAACGTATATAAGGGAGGTGAAATGTGTGACTAAATTAAGTATGAAAAACATGCCCTACCATCACGGTATGAAAGTATGATGCTACTTATAAGTTCATACTAGTATTGAAGCAAATTATTCACTACATACTTAAGAACATTATTTATATTTAGTCTCACTAGTGTAATAACTCCAAGTTGGCTTGTACGATCTTCTTATTAGTTTTGACCAAGGTTTCATAGTCTACTTCATCTGAATGACTAAACCAGTAAACATACGTATCGATCAGTCCCGAAGATAAATACTTCAGGATCACTTTATTGTCCTCAGCAACTCTTTCAGACAATAAGGAATCACATAAAGTTTCAAAAACCATTTTCTGCAATTTTTCTACAAGTAAATGTTGTTGCTGATTTAAGCATAAATATTTAAAACCGCGATAATTTTGCATCAAAATTTGATGAAAAACATTCAATAACCCTTCTGCACCGTACTTAGCATTGGATAAAGCCTGATATACTTCAAAAGACATTTGGTCTTGATAATCTTCAAAAATATCGCTCACATTTGAATAATGAATATAAAAAGTGCGCCGGTCGATGTGAGCAGTCCGACATAATTCTGTTACTGTAATTTTTTCGATTGTTTTATTTTCAAGCAATTTAAACAAAGCTTGGGTCAGTGCTGCTTTAGTTTTAATAACCCGTTGATCCATTTTTTCGCCTTCCTTTAAGTTAATGCTCACTTTTACAAATATTGGTGCTAAATGTTTTACTGTCAGCCTTATACTAGTGCACAAGTCAGGCATTTGACTAGCAAAAACCCTTATTTGTTTTCGAGCTTTCTGAAACAAGAGTTTCACTAAGCTCTGTTTTTAAAGGAGGAATGTTCTATGTGGAATTTTGTTAACGGGATCTTTGCGACTTATCATGGCACAGGTTATTCTCTGCAAGACTTTGTCACAGCCTTCGATCCAGCAAACCCTAATTTTATCAAGGTGTTGCTTGTTGCTGGATTAACCTTTGCGATCGGCTTTATAGAATATATCTACAGTTTCATTTTGATCAATCGTGAAGGCAGTTCACCCTACAATATAATGATGCACTCATATTACTTTGCGATCGATTCAATGGGGATCTTTGTTTTCGCCACGGCTTCACATGCAGTTGGCGGACTATGGGTCTTCACATTTGCTTCATTAGCCGAAGTTGTCTGGACATTATTTGAAGTTTATAACTTGATCAAATGTGTCTACGTTGAGCGCCAAGAGATCTGGGGCGACATTACGACTAAAGAAGCTTGGCAGCGTGTATTCGGCTGGGTTGTGGTAATGATTGGAACGGTAAACCTCTTCCGGATATTCATGAATGACCCCGCCATGTTCAAATGGTATATTTTCACCAATATTTTAATGGGTATCATGCCAGGACTTTATTGGGAAAAACGAGGCACTCGGATCGGTGCTTCCTGGGGCTTAGCGATCGTGATCTTGATCGGGACAGTCAATTCATTCTTGCCAACCAATATGTGGGCATCAGTCAGTCCTTACTTCACTTTCGCCGATAACCCATGGTTCTACGTAATCGGCGTAATCTCCATTTTCTTTGCTTGTCGTGCTTTTTGGGTATTAAAGAAATTGCCGCCAAAACCAAAAACTTTGTCAAACGGTAAAAAAACTATTTGGTAAAAACAAAGTGAGCTAACTCGATTTTCACAAATCTTGTTAGCTCACTTTTACTTTATTATATTACTGGGTATCCGCCGCTTAACCATAGTCCTAGGCCACCTACGACCAAAACCATCACAATAACCATCCACATAATGCCAATAGAAAATTGACCCTTGGTTTTCTTTCCAAATGCCATTTCGATCAACCCGATCACTAGTATGGCCACTATTATCTTAACAACCGTTAGAACTGGTTTTTCACTCCAAGCATATTTTGTCATGAAAATTCCACTAACGATCAAAACTAAGTAACAAACACGTGTGACCATCGCCCAAATTTTTGTTTTTTGAGCTGGACTGACCAATCCAATGATCATTGATACTAATAAAATAATTCCAAAAATCAAATGTAACCAAGACATCCCTGCCCATCCTCCTTTAAAAATTTAGTTCACCGTATATTATACAATGCCAGCGCAAATACAAAGTTAGCATGCTAAATTCTAACTTTCATTCAACGCCATTTTTTCAGCTTGTTCAACGACAGTAGTAACAGCTTGTGGAGCAATATCAGGCGGATAACCATATTTGCGCAAAAGGTGCTTAACGGCGATTCTCATACTTGCCTGGACATTCTTCCTTCGCTCCCAGTCAACCCCAGCTTCTTTTCTAACTAATTTAACCAATTCGGCAGCAATTAAATGCAGTTTTTCTTCGCCTAATTCCTTTATTGCTTTATCATGGTCAGCTAATGCATCATAGAAAGCTATTTCTTCTTTAGATAATCCCAGATCCTTACCTTTTTCTTGTTCAGCATTAATTTCTTTAGCCATTTCTATCAGTTTTCTGATGACAAGTTCACTTGTTATTCCACGTTTATTGTATTTTTCAATGGATTCTTCCAACATTTCTTGAAACTTTCTTGATTTAACGATATTGGTTTTCTGCATCGCTTTGACTTTACCTTTTAATAGTTTTTCAAGTAAAACAATAGCTACATCCTTTTCTTGCATCTCACCAACCTGTTGTAAAAACTTGTCAGAAATCAAATCCAGTGCTGGCCTTTCTAAGCCTAAATCTCTATAAATATCCACATCAGGCTCAGAAATAATAGATTGATCTAATAGCTGACTCATACGATAATTAACGGTTCTATACTTTTTCCTGTTGATAGCTTACTTAACATGGTAATCTATTAGCAGGATTTTTTAGTGCAAAATAAAAAAGGCCCATAAGCCTCGCACCTAAAAAATCCACCCACTACAGTATCATTTTTAAAGGACGTGAAAACTTATGGACCCTGTAGATAATAATATAAAATTTGCGCTCAGTATTAAAGACCCAAATGTGGTTTTTTACAAATATAACTATCAAGTGATTAAAGCTAAGCGCGCAAAAGTATATATAGCCACGGTTAAGTTCGACCAGAAACATTGCGCTAACTGTGGCTTTTGCGAGCTAATTCATAATGGACACTACGTATCACGCGTGACCTATCTGGCAGCGAATGCGAGTGAACCAGTTTATTTAGAACTCCATAAAGAACGCGTCATTTGTCGTAATTGTAAAGCGTCGTTTATGGCTACTTCTGATGTGGTAGACAAGTACTGTTGTATCTCCCGAGCCACGCGTCAGAAAGTGTTTATGAGTCTACAAGACGACCGCACTCAAGCTAGCATTGCGATCGATGCCGGCATATCAGCTAGCACTGTCTGTCGTTACTTAGACAACTATGATGACTTATTTCGCAGAAATCTTAACTATCTACCGGTTCATCTCGCCATGGATGAATTTAGAGGAATTGGTGGTCGGCTCCATTTCATCTGTATTAATGGCGCTGGTGAGCACGAAATTCAACAAATTCTGCCAGACCGATTCAAGCAAAGTATTACTGATTATTTTAAACAATTTCCAGCAAGTGTTCGAGCACGTGTCAAAACAGTTACCGTAGATCTAAATAGTTACTATCAAGACATTGCCAAGGCAATGTTTCCGCAGGCAAAAATTGTGATCGACCGCTTTCACATCGTTGCAATGATGACTCGAGCTTTTAATCAAACTCGGGTGCAAACCATGAAAAAGTACAATAAAAGATCCTATGAATATCGCACGTTAAAGTTCGCCTGGCGGCTTTATTTGAAGTATGCCGGAAATCTAGATGAGGAACATGTCTTTTATGACCGACACCTGCGAAAACAACTCACACAACTAGAACGTGTAGAACAAGGACTGACAATTAACGAAGAACTTAAAGCATCGTACGAGTCGATGCAAAGCATCATGGAAAACCTTAAGAATCAAGACAAAGACAAGCTTGTGGAAGATCTATATACAAATCAAAATATAAGTCCCTACATGAAAGCAGTGTTTCAAACGTTCAAAAAGAACTTAGTGGTTGTACTCAACGCCAGTGAATCGGACTATACGAATGGCCCAGTCGAAGGCATGAATCGAATGATTAAACAAATTCAACGCACAGCATTTGGATTCCGTAATTACCATCATATGATTTCACGTATTAAGTTACGGCAAATGAGAACAAAACCAATGAAAAAAACAGAGTTGAAAGTCGCATGACTTTCAACTCTGTAAAAGCTATTCATCAACAGGATTTGACAAAGAGCCTAATTAACCTCGCTATCATCTATAGCTTGTGTTCCCTCATCACCACCAGGATTTGCTTTTAATTTAGCGATAAATACTTTTACTGCTTTAAAAAAAGCTATTTCTGGAGCAAAATCTTGAGCCTCTTCTTGAGTCGAAACCAAAGCAAATATTTTCTGAATTTGAGTAACATTATCATAAAAGTTCCGTTGCTTTTCTTCACTATCTGCCAACAGTTCATTAGCGATCTTTGTAACTGTCTTAATTCTGACTGATTTATTGTCAGAATTAAAACCACTATAATCAATGCCAAATAGGCAATCCTCTGTTATTATTTGATATTTTTCCTTTAATAAAGAAAGAGCTTCGTGAATATTAATACCAACTTGGTCTTGATCATCTTTAGAATAATGATTTAGAGCGGTTTTTAAAGCTTCCGCAATTCCTATATAATCAACTATCAAACCACTATCTTTATTCTTAAATACTCTGTTAACACGGGCAATCGCTTGGATCAGATTGTGTCCCTTCATTGGCTTATCGATATACATTGTATTCATTGCAGGAACGTCAAAACCTGTTAACCACATATCAACAACAATAACAATTTGCAACTCATCATCATTGTCCTTCATTCTTTTCTGTAAGACTAGCCGATCAGCTTTACTAGTGTGGTGCCTGGACATTTCAGGACCATCGGATGCATTCGAGGTCATGATGATTTTCATTTTTCCCTTATGTAAGTCATCGTTACCCCAGTCTGGTCTAATTTTAATTATTTCATTATAAAGTTTAACGGCATTCTTACGAGACATTTCTACAACCATTGATTTTCCAAATTGTTCAGCCTGTCTGGACTCAAAATGATGAACAAAATGCTTAGCTATACTCTCCAAGCGAGGCCTAGCACCAGCAAGTGCTTCCAGTTGGGTATATTTACGATTTCTGCGTTCATTTTCTGGTAATGAAGGATCATCATCTAGACCAGCCTCTTCAATCAACTGTTGATACTTTTCCTTTGCACTTTCTTTTAACTTCAAAGGAAAAACGTGGCTCTCATAATAAATGCGCACCGTAGCATTGTCATTTACAGCTTGTGTAATGTCATAAACATCAATATAATTACCAAAAACAGCTGTTGTTGACTTATCTTCCTTATCGATTGGGGTTCCGGTGAAGCCAACAAATGATGCATTTGGAAGTGCATCACGCAAATATTTTGCAAATCCATAGCGAATTCCATTTTCTGAAAGCTTAGCAGCCATTCCATATTGAGTTCGATGGGCTTCATCTGCCATAACGATTAGATTACTACGTTTAGTTAATACTGGCATTTCTTCTTCACCATTGTCAAAATTGGGCGAAAATTTCTGAATTGTACTAAATACTATACCACCAGAATTTCTACTCATATATTCACGAACATCTTCGCTTGTTTCAGCATGAGAAGGATCTTGTTGCAAATATTCGTGGGCAGAAGCAAAAGTCCCAAATAACTGGTCATCCAAATCATTGCGATCATTAATCACTAATATTGTTGGATTTCCAAGTTTACGGGCGGCCATTCCAGAAAAGAAGACCATTGATAAAGATTTTCCTGAGCCGGTTGTATGCCAAACAACACCAATTCTCTTATCATCGGGATCATTCAATGTATGTTCAGCGGACTTCAGAGCTTTATTGACCATATAATATTGATGATAGGCAGTTAGTATCTTTACAGTTTGGTCAGCATTGGTTTCAAAAATAACGAAGTTTTCAATGATATTCAAAAGATCTTTTGGATTAAGCATGTATTTAATTAAAATTTCAAGCTGTAAAGTCCCTGGCTCTTCTTGAATATTTTTAGGAGCGCGCCACCTCATAAAACGGTCCATACCCGCAGTTAAGGACCCTGCACGTGCATTTATACCATCAGAAATAACTAAAATTTCATTGTATTCCATATAATTTGAAATTTCAGATTTATAAGTCTGAAGCTGAGAAAAAGCTTGCTGTATCCCTACGTTTTCATTAGCAGAATCTTTGAATTCAAAAGTCACTAAGGGGAGACCATTAACAAATAGAGTAACATCTGGTCTTCTTTCCTTTTCATTTTGCCTGACAGTAAATTGGTTAGTAGCAATAAACTCATTATTATCAACTTTATTAAAGTCTATCGGATAAAGAGTTATTGTCCGTGGTTCTCCCTTATCCAAAGTTTTTACTTTAGCACCACCGATAATCAACTGATGCAGTCTATGATTATCAATCATCATGTCTGGATTGTCAGCTAAGCGTTCAAATTGCCTGACAGCCTCTTTATAAATATCAAGTTCATACCCAGGGTTAATTTTTCTTAATGCATATTCAAGCTTACCAGCCAGAAAAACATTATTATAATCTGAATTTCGCATAGCATCTATTAAA
Organism: Ligilactobacillus acidipiscis; assembly: GCF_900116935.1. Taxonomy (NCBI): domain Bacteria; kingdom Bacillati; phylum Bacillota; class Bacilli; order Lactobacillales; family Lactobacillaceae; genus Ligilactobacillus; species Ligilactobacillus acidipiscis. Next base: position 236,015 of record NZ_LT630287.1, on the reverse strand, counting down.
TTATTCGGCCTAGTATAACTATCACTTTTATAAATTCGATATCCTATCTTTTCAAGTGAATCTAAAGCCATATTTTCTACATCTTGTTCAGTAATGTAACTGTTGCGAGACATGTAATCACCTCTTTCTTGTAAAAATGTGCTTTTGGAACTATAAATGATAATTTATTTACACAAAGTAATTTTCTAAAAGCATTCTTTTTAAGTTGTCTAACTTTACATTTTCAATTCGTAAGTTAAACTGGCTTTCTGTTATATATTTCGTTAAATTTTCAAAGTTATCGAACTCACTTTCACTTGGAATGTAAATATCCACGTTTTTTAAATCGGTTTGTGTGATTAATGGTTGAGTAGATCCTCTATTTAAAGAAGAATAATCAACAAAATTTTTCAAAATTTCATACAAATAGTCTTGATGATCAGACATAAAAACAAAACTATTATCTGAAACCCAAATAGGTTCTTTATATCTTTGTATAATTCCGTGGGTGCCTACTCTACCAGTCGTAATTATATAATTATCATATAGTACGCTTGACGTATAACCCATTACTTTACTAGCACCAACTATTGGAATATTGTGATTTGGACTAGAATAATCATGTTTCCTTTTTGGACGTTTTCCTGTTGATAAAGATGCAATTTGCTTAATTTTCCCATTTTTCTGGTTAAGCATTTTGTTTGCAAATAATCGATTAAAAATTACAGTTCTTATTGTTTCTAAATTATCATTTATTTCTTCATTCAAAGCTATTTTTGCTTCAATCACCTTAATTTTATAAGCAATGTTTTTCTGAACATCTAAGTTAGGCAATTCGATTTTAAATTGTTTAATTGCGCTTTTGTCACCACGAGGCATTTTCGTACCCTTTGAGGTTGTAGTTACGTACTTAAAAAACGTATCAGTTTGCAGTAACACATATAAATAATCCTGCAATAAATTTTTGTTATTTGTTCTAAAATCCAATACATCTCCCGAACGACAACCATCAATATTTGCATGCCAAATCTTTTTAAAATATGGCCGTATGTTTGAAACTAAAACATCTCCCTTTTTAAAAGATTGTACAAGCTTTGAATTTGGTAGCGATTTTGCTGGAAAAACAATACCTTTTCTATCTGGAAGCAAATTTTCAGTACTTACATAGTTCTCCAGTTTTGCTTCCCTTATTTTTAACTTCTCATTTACTAAATCAACATAGTTTCCTAGTTCTACTTTCAAAATTTTTCACCCTATATACCTTCTATGCGCTAACTTTACATTCTGTTGTTTTACCATTGCATAATGTAAAGTAGTATCTATTCTTTTATGTCCCAGCAACTCCTGTAACTGTTCAATTGGCATCCCTTTATCAATGGCAACTGTGGCTAATGTTCTTCTAAATTTATGCGGATAAACCTTCAAAATCCCTGATTTATTACCTAGATATTTCAATCTTGATTCTATACCACCGATAGTTAAACGTGATTTGGGGTTCTTAAGACTAACAAACAAAGCTGAGTTTGAGTCAGATCGTGAATCTAAATAGCTTTGTAAGTGCAACTTAGACCTAGCATCAAAGTAGGTTATTCTTTCTTTGTTACCTTTTCCTAAAACCACACATTCCCTTTCTAAAAAATTAATATCATCTATATTTAATCTAACAAGTTCACCAACTCTCATACCTGTTGAGGCAAGCATATCAATCATCGCCAAATCTCTAATCTGAGAGCAATTATCTCTAAGACATTCCAATTCTTCGTCAGAATATGTTTCTTTGACCGTTGTTCTAGTTTTAATTTTATGAATTCTTCTAACCGGGCTTTTGATTATATAATCTTCATCTTCCAACCAGTTAAAAAAACTAGATAAAATACGACGAATATTGTCAATCGTGACCTTGCTGGAATGATGCTTTATCTGATAATCTGTTAAATATTTTCGCAAATCATCAGTAGTAATTTTGATAACAAGTATTTTTAAGTCGTCAGTCAATTTCTCAATTGTTTTTTTATAATATGCTAAGGATCTTTCAGAACATCCTTCTGTTCTTTTTGCCGAAAAATAACGCTGGAGCAAAATCTCGTTATTGAGATCCTGATCTGAGTCCCCATCATCTGCATTGAGATTTTTGTCCAAGCATTTCTTAAGTTTTATAAGCTGCTGATTGTCCAGTACCTGCAACATTTCTTGTATTATTTTATTTACTATCTTTTCGCTCATAATTAATCCTCCTATTAGGAGAATCCACGCAACAGCGATTCTACAATAATGCTTTCTGCTGTTGGAGAAAGTTATTTTTATAAATATAAATGATAATTTAAGCACACTAATTGATGAAATATATAGAAATATGATCAAAATATCTGAGTTAAAAGAAACTAATATAGATAAAATCGGTTCAGTTGTGGGAGGCGGTACACCCTCAACTAAAAAACAAACATATTGGGGTGGAAAAATTCCTTGGCTAACCCCAAAAGATTTATCTCAAAATCCAACTTTATTCACTTCTTATGGAAATAAGTTTATCACCCGAAGTGGGTTGGATAACAGTAGTGCTAAAATTCTTCCCCCAAAAACAATACTATTTAGCTCGAGAGCTCCAATAGGGTATATATCTATTTCTAAAAACAAATTAGCAACTAATCAGGGATTTAAGTCAATTATCCCAAATAAAGGGTATCCATATTCGTTTATATATGAGCTGATAAAAAATGAAACAAATAAACTCATTAATGAATCAAACGGTTCAACATTTAAAGAAATATCTTCTAAACAATTAAAGCAGCATGTAATAAGTATTCCGTGTAAAGAAGAAATTAATCTATTTGATAACCAGGTAAATAAATTATTTGAGACCATACAAGTACTTGAATCGGAAACAACAACATTAAATAATTTAAAGAAGCAATTACTTTCTCAATTTTTAAATTAAGCCGCTAAATTTTCTTCAAAAGTTGTAGAAGCCAACGCAACTAAATTATCATTTATTTGCGTATTTAATTTTACTTTGTCCTCAAGAACTTTCATTCTTTTGGCAATACTTCTTTGTTTCTTCAATTCAGGTAAATCTATAATTAACTTTTTTATATCACTAGGTTTTATGGACGGATATGTTGAGGTAGAGTTTTCACCAATTGATTGAAGCTTTTTCGTAACGACATCCGAACTTAAAAACAAAAACAAATAATATGGATCTATTAAATCTATATTCGGCTGTACAACAGCAAAACCTGTACTAAAAACATTATTAGTTAATTTTTCATCTATAAAGCCTAGATGGTGCATATTTGGTCGAACAGTTGATATAACAGTATCTCCTGCACGAGTAAGCCTTTTTGCTCTGCTAGGTGCCTCTTTAGATGTTTTAAAATGTACTGGTTGCTCAAATCTATTCTCGAATACTGAACTTGTATCTAAATAATCTATCGCGTTAAAATAATCTCTCTTTATAGAATCATTATTTATTGTTACTATATCGTCAAGCTTATATTTCATAACCTAATTCCTTCAATACATCTTTAATTTGCTTTTCAAGTCGATTACTTTCTTCAAACTGTTCTTTTAATTCAGTTGTTAAACGGTTCATTTTTTCTTCATATGGTTCACCATCATCTTCTTGTTCTGCCAATCCAACATATCTTCCAGGTGTTAACACATAATCATTTTTTTGGATTTCATCTAATTTGGCTACTTTACAAAAGCCTGCAACATCCTTATACTCTTGACCATTAGTTCCACGGTATGCGTGATAAACATCAGCAATTTTTTTAATATCTTCTATTGAAAACTCGCGGTGGGTTCTGTCAACCATCTCACCTAATTCGCGTGCATCAATAAATAAGGTCTCACCCTTCCTACTTCGCTCATCCGGGGATTCTTTATTCATATCAACAAACCATAACGAAACAGGAATACCTGTTGAATAAAACATTTGCGACGGTAAGGACACTATCGCATCAATTTTGTCATCTTCTAGAACAGCTTTGCGAATTGCTAATTCTGCCTTACTTGAAGTTGAAAGAGCACCATTAGCCAAAACAAAACCTGCTTTTCCATCTGGAGTCAATTTACTAATAATGTGTTCAATCCAAGCATAATTAGCATTTCCCAATGGTGGCATTCCATATTTCCACCTTGCATCTTCTTCAAGTTTGTCGCCATTCCATTGTTTAATATTAAATGGTGGATTAGCAAGAATATAATCAAACCGCATTCCCTTATGTAAATCATTGGTAAAGGTATCGGCTTGGTGACCACCCAGATCACTATCAATACCTCGAATAGCCAAATTCATTTTTGCTAATTTCCAAGTCGATGGATTTGATTCTTGACCATATACTGCTAAATTTGCTAAAACACCCTGATGTTCATCAACAAATTTTTTAGATTGTACAAACATACCACCAGAACCACAACATGGATCATAGATTCTTCCCTTATAAGGTTCAATCATTTCTACTAACGTCCTAACAATCGAACGAGGTGTATAAAATTCACCCCCGTGCTTACCCTCAGCGCTAGCAAATTGTTGTAAAAAGTATTCATAAACTCGTCCTAAAACGTCATTTTCCTTTGAATTCTTATCCCCAATATTAATTTCAGAGATTAGGTCAACTACTCCCCCTAAACGTGTTTTATCTAAATCCGGTGACTCATAATTTTTAGTTAAAATGCCTTTAATTGATGCATTTGAATTTTCTAGTGCCACCATAGCTTTATCGATTGCTTCACCAAGTTGTGGCGTCTTTGCAGCTTTTTGAACAATTTCCCATCTAGCTTCTTTAGGAACCCAGAAAATATTCGCTGCCAAATAAACATCAGGGTCTTCTGCATCTTCTGGATAGTCAGATTTTAAAACTTCTTGTCTTTTTTCTTCAAAAGAATCAGAAACATATTTTAAGAAAATTAAGCCCAATACAACATTACGATATGTAGAAGCATCCATACTGCCACGAAGTTGATCAGCAGTAGCCCACAGTTTGTCCTCAATGCTAAGTTCTTTTGATTTAGTTACCATTAACGTCATTCCAATCTTTATTTTACTATTAAATAAATTATACCTTTAATTATACAAAAACGAACATTTTTTTAAACGGGATTGGTCCTATCTACCTAATTTTACTTATGGTACGGACTGCCAGAATTGATCATATAAGCACGATAAATTTGCTCTGACAAGACCAAGCGCATCAGTTGATGAGGCAAAGTGAACCTGCCAAATGAGATCTGAGCATTTGAACGTTTCAACACTTCTGGACTTAAACCTAAAGAACCACCGATAACAAATGTAATGTCACTGTGCCCGTATGTCGCTAACGAATCAATTTCCTGTGCGAATTGTTCTGATGTCCGCTCTTTTCCTTCGATCGCTAAAGCAAAAACATATTCACGCTCCTTGATTTTAGCCAGGATCCGCTCTCCCTCACGTTCTTTCACGCCTTCCATTTCTGCTTCGCTTAACTTTTCAGGTGCTTTTTCATCAGGAACCTCAACAACTTGGAATTTACAGAACTTGCTCAATCGTTTAGCATATTCCGCAATGCCTTGTTTCAAATATTTTTCCTTTAACTTACCCACACCTATTATCTTGATATTCACACTAAATCACATCCTAATAACAATTTATCCACAAAGTTATCCACAGTATCCACAGGGTTAATCACAACATCTTGGTGCGAACTTATTTTCGTCACTATATTTATTGTTTTCAATTTTTCCTACTTATCCACAGTTATTAACAGTAGATAACAGATTGTAATTTTTATAAATTTTCTGGTAAAACATTTTAGAATAGGGCTTAAAACGCTTTATAAAAAATTAAAGATGTTGACTTATCAACAGCTGTCCCCAGGGCTGTGGATAACCTGTGCACAGACTTTTTTCACTTATTTACGTAAAGCTCTTCTTAATTCTTACATTTTTTAACTTTGAATTCAAAAGTTATTAACAGGTCTATCAACAAAATTGTTGATAACTTAGGATATTAGAGCGAATACATTTAAATTGGTCCTAATACCTATCTTGAAAACAAAACTCCATTTGCCGCTGATCATGTCTAACAGTCGTCGTTTGTAAAATTAAGTTAGAAATAAAAAAGCCATTTGTGGTAGACTTTTGAATATCCCTAATCAAAAGAGAGGTAACCACAAATGACTTATAAACATCTTACCACACGTGAATTAACCTTTATATATAATTTTTGGAAACAAGATATTAAAGCCTATCATGCCGCTAAAGCTCTTAAACGTTCCAGCGAAACCGTTTATCGTGTTTACCGGTTTCTAGATGCTGGTAATTCAATTAGTCAATTTCAAGAAAATCATCGAGTTAATAAAACTCATTGCGGTCGAAAAGCAATTGAATTACCAGAAGATGAAACCAAATACATTAAGCAGAAACTCGCATTAGGTTGGACCCCTGATACGATTATTGGTCGAGCTGAGATACAGATCAGTTGTAGTATGAGAACCTTATACCGACTTTTTCAAAGAGGTGTTTTCAATGTGAAATTGTTGCCAATGAAAGGTAAAAGGCATCCAAATGGTTACGTTGAACGGCGTGGTAAAGCTGGCCGACTCGGCAGAAGTATTTATCAACGCTATCAGGATTATCCTCATTTTCAACATGAATTTGGTCATTTAGAAGCAGACACCGTCCAAGGCAAAGCACATCAAGGTGCAGTTATGACCTTAGTTGAGCGTCTCTCCAAAGTTGAAATCATTTTAAACATCCAACAAAAATCGGCTGAATGCGTTAATAAACATCTTAATCAATGGTTGTCCCAACAGCCAAAACACCTTTTCAAGTCAATTACTTTTGATAATGGTAAAGAATTCACTGGTTGGAAAGAAATCGCAAATAAGCATGATATTAGTACTTATTTTGCCGAAGTTGGGGCTCCTAACCAGCGTGGCTTAAACGAAAATAATAATGGACTAATTAGACGAGATGGTCTCAACAAGAGCATGGATTTTCGCAATTTACCAAATGCTTTAGTTCAACAAGTCAGTAGCCGGCGTAATCATATTCCAAGAAAATCATTAAATTATAAAACACCAATTGAGGTATTCATGGAAAACATCACAGATAAACAGCTATGTTATTTCTAACTTAATTTGACATTTCAAGAGTACAAGAAAAACCCGCTTTATGTTGTTTACATAAAACGAGTTTGATATTGAAACAAAATATTTACAGCATTCTATTTGGCATGTCAGCATGTTCATAGAACGGATAAGTTCTAATTATCCAGCTTTGTAGCGCCATATTGCTACTTAGTTAGGACAACTGCACATAGTGTCCCTCACTCGCTACCTTTCATTTGATGCTGCTGATGTGTTCGAATCATTGGCCTCAAGTGTCAGTTTAACATCTGCTGTCTGTTCCTTACCCTCATGGTAATACTTGACCTTGACCGTATCACCGATCTTATGTGCGTATAAGGCTTCACGTAAACTGACAATATCCGTGACCTTTTTATCACCCAGTCCTGTGATCACATCATATTTCTTAAGACCAGCGTCTTTCAAAGGCGAATCTGAGTTGATCTTCATCACTACGATCCCACTTGTTACACTATCTGTCAGTTTTAAAGTCTTTTTACGATCTGAAGCTGAAATATAGTCTAGATCCAACAAAGAGATCCCTAATGCTGGACGACTAACTTTACCATTTTCAGCTAACTGATTAACTATCTCAACCACTTCGTTACTTGGAATAGCAAAGCCCATCCCCTCAACAGAAGCTTCTGATGAACCGGAACTTGATAATTTCATCGAGTTGATCCCAATAACTTGACCGCCAATATTGATCAACGGACCACCTGAGTTGCCCGGATTGATCGCTGCATCAGTTTGGATAACAGTAGCTTGACCTGTAGCGACTCCTGAACTATTTGTCACATCGATCGTCCGTTTTTTAGCTGAAATGATCCCTTGTGTCAGGGATGTGGCGTAATCTGAACCCAATGGCGACCCAATAGCCAAAGCCGTTTCACCAACGCTGATCTTGTCAGAATTGCCAAATGAAGCAATTTGATCAACATACTTAGCATCTATTTTCAACACGGCCAAATCACTGATCGAATCATGACCAACTACAGATGCATTTAATTTATGACCATCACTCATTAAGATCTCGACTCTGTCTGCCCCCGAAATAACATGATTATTTGTCACTACGTAAGCTGTATTACCAGATTTTTTGTAGATCACTCCAGAACCTTCATTTGCCTGCTCCGAGTCAGATTCGCTAGAAGAATCATCATCCTCAGATTGTCCATACAACCCGGCAATTGAACTTGATGTATCATCTTTAGAATAAGCCTCAACTGATACGACAGCACCCTTGATCTTTTTAAAAGCACTCTCTGCATCAGAAGTTACCTTCACATTAACATTACTTGTTTTTGTTTTGGCTTTAGAGTTATCAGAATTTAACTTCTCATCCTGATTATTTTGCACTAACGAATAACTACCAACGACTACACCTCCGCCGATAAGCCCTGCAATCAATGCAATCAGGAAAATTTTCCACAATTTGGGCCCACCAGATCCGCCCGAATTATTTTGTGACCCATTTTCTGGATCCACTTCTTTGTATTCTCCGTCAAATTGCCCCTTATTGTCCATGCCTAAACTCCTCTCGTAACATTTTTGTCTTATATTATAATTTATGAAATTGCTTTACTATGAATGATAAGCCAATATTACCATAAATTTAATGTTCTTTAAAATGGAACGACCTGTTTTAACAGGACCGTTCCATTTTAAATAATTGTTAAGGGAGTTGCTGCCGCCGGATCTGTATCCAACAACGCAAAATCATGATCAACTGCTAAATCATGCCCTTGCATGATCGTTTGCACTGTCATATGGGCTAGTTCTTTCACATTATTTTCTCGGCTCAAGTGTCCAAGATATATTTTTTTAGTTCGGTGGCCTAAAGCTGCCATTAGACCATTAGCTCCATCTTCATTCGATAAATGTCCAGTATCGCTTAAGATCCGCTGTTTTAACGGCCAAGGATAACCGCCCATCCGCAACATTTCCACATCATGGTTGCATTCAAATAAATAACCATCAGCATCACTGATCGTGCCCCGCACTCTATCAGAAACATAGCCTGTATCAGTGATGATTGCAAAAGATTTGTTATTGTAATGTACTTCATAAAATTGTGGATCCACGGCGTCATGTGACACACTGAAGCTTTCTACTTCCAAACCATCAAGTGACTGGACTTGACCTGCAGGTAGAATATGTTTCTGTCCAACTGGAATTTTTCCGATCCGGCTATTCATTGCACCCCAAGTTCCTTCATTTGCATACACATCCAAACCATAGCGCCGTGCAAGTACGCCAACACCCTTACTGTGGTCAGTATGTTCGTGCGTCACAAATAAACTATCCACATTTTTCAGCGTTCGGCCGATAGAATTCATTAATTCTTCTATTTTTTTTCCAGATAAGCCAGCGTCTATCAAAATTTTATGTCCAGGCGTTTCAACATATGTAGCGTTGCCTGTACTTCCACTTGCTAAAACACTGACTTTCAAGTTATCTTCATTTTCACTCTGAGACATTTTAAAATTATCCCTTTCTTGAAGTTTCCGTTCTCTATACTAACAGGTTAGCGCGCTTTTTTCCATTGTTCCCTTCCAAATTTAAGCTCTGAATCAACTTACACAAATTTTGCAGAACATAAAGTCATTGTTCAACCTAGTGTTTCATGTATAATGGGACTATCATAAGATAGCAACATATTTGATATAGTAATATTTGAAAGGAAGAAATGATTTGATCAATTCAATTCTGATTTTAGCCGGAGTTGGGCTGTTTGCCGGCATCTTTGGAGCAATTTTTGGAATCGGCGGCGGAATGATCGTTACACCGATCATGACCATCGCTTTAGGCTTAGATATCAAATACGCGATCGGTGCCAGTGTAATTTCAGTTATCGCTACTAGCTCTGGTGCTTCGATCGCTTACCTCAAGGATGACATGCTAAATCTGCGTGTGGCCATGTTCCTTGAAATCGCGACAACGGTTGGAGCGATCTTGGGGGCAATTTTGACCGGGGTTTTACCAGCTAAAGTACTCTATGTTTTGTTTGGCATGCTGCTCATATTTTCTTCATGGAACATGTTACATAAACTTCGTGCTAGTAAAGAAGAAGTTGAAAACACAACTCCAGATGAACTTTCCGAAAAACTTGAACTAAACAGTACCTATTATGATCAGGCTAACCAAAAACAGGTAGATTACAAAGTTTCTAACGTTCCTGGTGGATTTACGATGATGTTTGGCGCAGGATTGGCCAGTGGGCTCTTAGGTGTCGGCAGTGGAGCATTTAAAGTGATCGCCATGGATACGATCATGAAAATGCCGCTCAAGCCTTCCAGCGCGACTAGTAACTTGATGATGGGTGTCACAGCTGCTGCTAGTGCAACGGTCTATTTCTTCAACGGATCTATCAAGCCTGAGATAGCAGCTCCTTTAGCAATCGGCATCTTAGTCGGAGCGACCATCGGTTCAAGGATCATGCAGCATTTACAAGCTAAACTTTTGCGCAAGATCTTTATCCCAGTACTATTTCTGATTGGATTGCAGATGTTTCTTAAAGGATTCGGGGTGAGTTTTGGATGACAGATGAAGAAAAAAAACGGCATCAGGAAATGACTGAGATCGAGTTAGTGATCGGTCATGTATTACGGATCGGCGTTATCACTTCAGCAGTGGTGATCATACTTGGTTTAGGCTTAGCCTTAATCACTGGAAAAACTGGTTATCCAGCTGGAAGCTTCCCAACTACTTTTTCTGCCATTTTCCAAGGAGTAGCTGCCTTTAAACCATTCGCCATAATGATGCTCGGATTATTCTTGTTGATCCTAACGCCCGTGTTGCGAGTCGTCGTTTCGATTTATGCTTTTGCTAAGGAAAAAGATAAACTTTACGTTTGGATCACCACTTTAGTGCTAGTGATCTTAGTTTTTGCAATGTGGATCGGTTATTTAGGAAAATAACATAACATTAACGCCTATAACAAACGGAGTGCAAATTTTAATTTCTTGTCCTCCGTTTTTTGTGTTTGCCTATTTATTTTAAATCTAAAGTTCTTTTATTATCTACTGCTTCGTTAGAATTCTATCTGCTCGTTAGTTTGTGTGACTTACTTTGCCCTACTTTGCGTCACATCCTCACTTGTGTGACTTACTTCGCCTTACTTTGCGTCACATTTTCACTTGTGTAACTTACTTCGCCTTACTTTGCGTCACATCTCCACTTGAACAGACCTCTCTTTAAATTTACGTCAAACTAAAAGCACTAGCTAGGCTCCGCATCATATTGTTTAACGCAAAATGATGTCAAAATTCACTAGTGCTCTTTTTTTAATTTATTATCCCGTCTGTTTCACTAATCCATAACAGCACCGTTAAAAGCATTGATCCTTCTATAAACAGTAGTCCCGCCAGTCTTAACAGAGAAGTTCCAAGTTGGAATATAGACTGTGCTGCCATTGACGCTTAGCAACTTAGTGTAGCCCAAATTTCCCCATCTAACCGTTGAATTTGCCGGTAATTTATTATACTGATATAACCAAACGAGTGCTCGTCTTTGACTGATCGTATTTTTCTTTTCACGTAAGATCTCAATATCTGAAAGATATGTCTGCGAATAGCCCGTTACATATCCCTTAGAAATATTGAACCTTAACATCCCTCTTTCAGAGGAAACTCGCTTACCATAAATCATTTGTGTATACACGACCTCATTTTTGCTGGAAAAGTTCGGGTCGTAATGGTACTCGTCTCCCTCTGCTACCATAGACTCATCGGCAACGATTTTATTGATAGTTTTTTCAGGCTGGTCATTATTCTTTACCTTGACCCTTTTATCCAAATTAACGCTCAACTTTTTATCACGTTTGGAGTATTCAGCCTTGTTTTTACCCAACTGATCGATCTTAGTTGCTAAATAATCATCATCAGGACTTGCAATGTAATAACCATCGTTTTCTTTATTAGAAAGTTTTGAAGGATAAGTGATCTGGTCATCTTTCAAACTACGCAAAACTGACGTTGTCGTTCGTGCACTGCCAGCATCTTTTTCTGTTTCAACACCGCTTTGATTGTAATAAGCACCGATCAAAAAAATATCCAAGGCGATAAAAGCAATTAAAAAGATCCATTCGATTCTTCTAAAATTCAAATCTTTCCCGCCTTTCCGTTAAGATACTTTTCCATCTAAAATGTCCTGATAATCCACCCAGCTGCCGTTATAAAGAACGAAATAAGTTGGGATCAAATCAATAACTTGTTTTGAGGAACCATTTACTTCAGCTTGGTAACCAATGCGGATACTCTTGATTTTTTGCTGTGGGATACCTCTTTGCAATAATTTGTCAACTGCTTCCTGCGTAGGAGGCAACTCTACCGAATTATTCTTAGCAGGTACCGGGATCTGTAAAGAATACAGGGAAAAATCAGTTCGTTCCCCTCCTGTACCAGCTAATTTAATATGATAGGCACCATAGTTACTATCAGTTAAAATTGGAAAAGCGTTGATATAAGTCCGATAAGTCACTTGATGATCATTCACATCATACTCATCATAACGGACATCATCCAATAAACGTCCTGTTTCTTGCAAATGTTTAAACGCATCCGTAAGATCATTGGACAACGAAGAATTTTTAGGTGTGTTATGGGAATAGTTCAAATAACTAACTTCACCCGTATCATTTGCCACAGTCATTCGCTGACCAGAGTTGTCAAAATAAACTGTTTCCTTATCTTCTTTGCGAGAATTGACTGAAGAGTTGCTTGTTCCAAGTAGCCGAGTTACAAAGGTACTGGCATTATCCTTATTTGCCAAATAGCTGTATTGCTGAACCCTGACTTTGGTTGAATAAAAACTGACATATTTGTCGTTCATTCGTTTGAGCTCGATCGGTACTTGCTCGACATTTTCCGAAGAGACCATTTTTCGTAAATTAGTAAATTTACCCTTTTTTAACATCACCCGCGTTCCCCGATGATTATTATCATTTAACAAATAGATCCGCGGGTGTGCTGTTAACTGAATCGCGATCCTGTTAAATCTCTCTCTGGCAAAACCCTTAGGAGAATTCTTAAACAATTCTTTCAACTGTGTCGCTGTGACATCTCCCGAAAAGCCCATGAGGACCGTGTGATTGCGTTTTAAAAGTTCCTCGTAATTTTGAGTCGACATCTTTTTAACTCGACTAATAGATTGAATATCCCATGTTTTCAGATCTTCTCTGATGTCATTAATTAAATCAAGTTTCGAACTTGTTTGCCGAAAGCTGTGCCCATTTTCATTATACACAACACTAGTCGGTTGATAAATATCAGCACTCCTTGTCTTTGAAGCATCATCGCTCGTTGCCTTTTTATCTTCGGTATTTTGATCATTTCTAGTAGAGTTCTGTAAATACGTTGGATTGACCCATAAAATTGAGGTCAAACATACACTTAAAACAACTGCAAAGGCTAAAACATAGTGTAAAATGTTATCCTTGATCTTCATTCCATAGATCCTCCTCTCCGTATTCTTCATATGGCAAGGTAATATAGAGGGTCGAGCCCTTTCCTTCAAGTGATTCGACCCAGATCCGTCCGTTATGCATCTCTATCACTTCACGAGAAATAGCCAAGCCTAAGCCTGTGCCACCTTGAGCTCTGGAACGTGCTTTGTCAACACGGAAGAACCGGTCAAAGATCCGTCCAAGATCTTTCTTCGGAATCCCCAGTCCTTGATCGGAAATACTTAATAGGACATGGTCATGGGTCTCAACCAAACGACAAGTGATCACACCACCGTCAGGAGAGTACTTGATCGCATTGTTCATAATGTTATCGATCACCTGAATAAACTTATCCGGGTCTATTTCGACCCACAGATCACGTTGAGTAAACTCACGTTTAATAGAGTAGTTCTTAGGACGTTTCTCATGTCCTTCACCTGTTTCGTTTTTGATCATCATGTCAAACCGGTCAAGAATATAAGTAAACAATTCATTTAAATTAACTAATTCTAACTCAAGTTTAGCTGTGCCTGAATCCATCCTGGATAAACTCAAAAGATCATTGATCATGCGGATCATCCGGTCAGTTTCATCTTGCGTAACTTTCAAAAACGACGGAGCAACTTCTGGATCTTTCCAGGCGCCATCGTTTAAAGCTTCAATATATGAACGCAAGCTGGTCAAAGGAGTCCTTAACTCATGCGAAACGTTAGAAACAAACTGTTTCCGGTCATGATCGATTTTCTGCTGCTCTGTGATGTCATGCAAAACACAGACCAATCCTGAAATAAAACCGGATTCACGCTGAATCAAAGAAAAATAAGCATTCAAAACCTGGTCACGTCCTTGAGCCGACATGTCCAAATAAATGGTATCCTGATTTTCTAAAAGGTCTCTTAATGTATAATCTTCGCGAATATCCAGCACGTCTAAAATCGAGAGCCCCTTGACTTGATCAACAGAATCAACATTCAAAAATTCGGCCGCCATATCATTAATGATGGTAATGTTACCCCGCCGATCCGTTGCTAAAACACCATCGGACATATGCGTTAAGACTGAATCCAGCCGTCTTCGTTCTGATTCAGACTGTTCTCTTGACTCTTCCACACGAACCGACAAATTATTGACAGCTTGAGCGAGTTCCCCAAGTTCATCATCACCATAAACGTGCACATGGCCTGAATAATTTCCATCAGCAATTTTAGCAGTTTGTTTCTTCATTTCATCTATTGGTCGTGTAATGGCACGTGAAATTAAAATTGCTAAACCCACCCCGATAAAAATGGCAACCACCGCAGCTGTCGCAAAAATCAAAGTGACTCCATCGATCGAATCATAAACTGATTCCAGGTCTGCCCGCAAATATACCGCACCGACCAAGGTGTTGTTATTTCCGCCCGAACTGAATAAGGGTGTGATCGAAATATAATAGTGTTTATTATCGGCACGATTCAAAGTTGTTTCACTAAACGAACGTCCTGAGTACAAAACGCGTTTGATTCGGCTATCTGTTGTTTTTTGTCCAACGATAGCATGCCCATTGGCGCTGGTTTCACCTCGGATATTTCCCTTGACATCAACCACTTGCACATCGGAAATATTTTGATTGTTGATACCTGTTAAAGTCGAATTGATCTGACGGTCACTTTTATTTGCATCGGCCATACTCAAACTCGTGATCAACGAATTATCCACGTAAGGCGTCAATTCGACTCTTTGCTTAAATGCCTTTAAGTTTTCACTTTTAAGTCGTTGTACAAATACTGCCCCAACGATCTGAAACGCCAGCAGCAGCAATAACACGAATACTAAGGCAATTTTAAAATGAATAGATCGAAAAATACGTAGTCTTTTTTTCAACTTCTTCTCCTCGAATTATCTGCTGAATGACAAAATACAAAACGCCGGCTGTATCTCTACTGCCAGCGCTCAACATTTGTCTATGCTTCACCCAGTCAATGACTGACCGGCTTGCTTTATTCTCTATTTAATCGGTTTCTGGATTACGCAAATAGTAGCCTACACCACGACGAGTAACTAACCAAACAGGCCGACTCGGATTATCCTCAACCTTTTCACGCAAACGACGCATTGTTACATCGACCGTTCGGACATCGCCAAAATAATCGTAGCCCCAAACAGTTTGCAATAAATGTTCCCGGGTCATAACTTGTCCCATATGCTTGGCCAAATAATTCAGTAATTCAAATTCACGATGAGTCAACTCGATCTTTTCACCATGCCGTGATACCGTGTATGATTCTGGATGAATGGTAAGATCACCGATCACTATATCACTATTTTCTTCTTTTTCTTCATTTTGGGCTGCTTGTGCAACCGAATTTTGACGACGCAGATTAGCCTTGACCCGTGCCACTAACTCACGGTTAGAAAACGGCTTGGTCACATAATCATCAGCACCCATTTCAAGGCCTAAAACCTTATCGATCTCTGTATCTTTAGCGGTAACCATGATGATCGGCATTTCGTGCGTTTTGCGGATCTCACGCGCGACCTCTAAGCCATCGATCTTCGGTAACATCAAGTCCAAGATGATCAAGTCTGGGTCAACTTCCTCAACTTGTTTGATGGCATCTTCACCATCGTAGGCTACATAAACATCATAGCCTTCTTTATTTAAATTAAATTTAATGATATCAGAGATCGGTTTTTCGTCATCCACCACTAAAATTTTCTTCATATTATAAGTCCTCCTTGGTGAGCTTTTTCACCAGTCGTTTATTATTCTCGAATACTTACAGGTCTAAACGGTCACAACGTTACTAAATAACGTCATTTTTAACCGTCACTCCATTTTATTATAAACCAGTCATTGCATTATTCCAAATATTAGAAATAGCGTTCACATCAATTTCCCTGTTGACCAGCACTTTTTTCTCTTTTTATAGTAAAAGGTGCTATACTCAATGGTAAAACAAATATCTGATAAGGAGGTTAAATTTTTGCGATCACAAGTTTTAGTGAGCCAAGATCTTTCTTGCTTTGGCCAAGTCTCACTTCAGACTGCCCTACCATTAATAAGTGCCAGTGGGGCAAACGTCAGCACTTTACCAACTGCTCTGCTCTCCACACATACCGGCGGCTTCGCTGAGAATACATATTTAGACCTTAGTCTAGAAATGGCGCGTATCATAACACACTGGCAAAAGTTGAAACTCAACTTTGACGGCGTTTATCTAGGTTATTTGGGCCTTAAACCCCTTAAGGAACTGCAAAAGAGCCTTTCAACACTGACCACTCCAAAGACGCTGGTCTTGATCGACCCTGTAATGGGTGACAATGGTCACCTTTACCACGGTTTCGATCAAGAATATGTTAATGCCATGAAAGAGTTGATACAACGAGCCAAAATCTTAACTCCCAATCTGACAGAAGCCGCTTTCTTACTTGACCAACCGCAGTTATTAAACGGCGGGATCAAAGAGGCTTCCATCGCGGTCAAACAGCTGCAGGAACGTTTTGGGATCCCATTTATTTTGATCACCGGGGTCCCACTTGCAAACGACCAAATTGCTGTTGTGGGCTGCCAGAAACCAACTGGTGAGATCTGGGTCAAAACACAGACTAGATTTCCCGCGAGTTATTTTGGGACAGGAGATATTTTCGCAGCGGCACTGTTTGCGGCTGTAATTTCAGGTCATTCGATCCAGCTCTCCTGTGATATAGCACTGGAACTGCTGCATATGGCAATCAGAGCACGCCAAGAAGAATCTCAAAGTGATCCGCGAGTCGGCTTAAATTATAATTCTGCATTACCAAAATTTTTAAAACAATTAGCACAAGGAGAAACAAATGATAGAAGATAACAAAAATTCATTACGTGCAATTATATTAACTGGTCTGTTTGCTGCCATTATTTATATCGGGATCTGGGTCTTACGCATTCCGATCCCTGCACTTGTTGGCCGTCCTTTCATTCACTTCGGCAATACCCTAACAGCTGTTGCAATTCTCTTTTTGGGTTTTCGCAACGGCATGCTGGCTGGCATAATCGGGTTGGGCGGCTTTGATATTTTGAACGGCTACGCTGCTACTTCCTGGCTTACTATGCTGGAAGTGGTCGTAGTCGCATTAGTTATAACCGCCGTGTATAAAGCCCTGAAATACACCGACAGCAAGCGTAATATCATTATCATCGCTGTAATCGCCGGAATCACCAAAATTTTCACAACTTATTGTGTTTCGATCGTTGAAGCACTGATGGCAGGTTCATTTTTAAAAGCGGCCCTAGTCGCATCCTTTGTCAGTCTTCCGGCAACTGTCGTTAACTCGATTTCCACGGCAGTTTTGACGCCAATTTTATATTTCTTTGTTAAAAAAGTATATGCATCCTTACGTAAAAACCCTAATAAATCATTCTAATCAGCTTTTTAAAATAGGAAGAAAGTAAATTTTAATGGCAGACTTACAACAATATTTTGATTTATATAATTTCACGCCCGCAGAAAATCGGCGTTTTGCACGGTCAAACTTTACTAAGTTAGTGCATACCAACGCCCGTTTTGAGGGGGTCAATACGACCTTGTCACAAACGCAGACTATCATGGACGGCATGAGCGTTGCAGGTGTGCCAGTGGAAGATGTTTTGACAATTGTTAATTTAAAGCGAGGTTGGCAGTATGTAACGACTCAAAATGAACCTTTAACGTTGGCAATGGAAAAGCAAATCAATAAAGTAGTGGCTGCCGAAGACGCCTTGGTTCCTGGCGACTTACGGCAGGGACAAGGTGGGATCAATTTAGGGAGCGAAGAATTTTTACAAAAAACGTTGGCTGATTCACAGACAACCACGACTGATAAGGCCTTGACCGTTATGTATCATAATATGAGCCAACAAATCTTTTGGGACGGCAATAAAAGGACAGCGACTTTAAGCGCTAATAAAATTATGATTGACGGTGGTGCTGGGCTAATCAATGTGCCCTTAGATAAGTGGGATAAATGGAACGAGTTAATCGCTGATTATTACCGCACTAATGACATGACAAAAGTTAAGCAGTGGACGTATGATAATGCGATTCAGGGCTTAGATGTGCGGAGTAATAAAGGAAAAACAATATGACACAAAATGCGCTTGAAGTTAAACGAATTTATGTGAAAAAAGAATATAAACATCAGGAAATTAGTACACAATTATTCCAAAAAGCTTTGGATTTAGCCAAATCACAACAAAAAAATATCATTTGATTAGGTGTTTGGAAAAATAGTATTGCAGCTTTGAAATTTTATAATAAATTGAGATTTGAACAAATTAGAGAGCATGTTTTTCACCCCGGCGACGATCCGCAAAGAGACTTAATTATGCAAAAAAGTTTAGTCTCTAATAAAATAAAACAGTAAACTTTTCTAATCTAACGTTTTAGTTTATTTTAAGGGGCTGGGACAAAACTAATAACACTTAGAAAGTTAGATTGTAGCCAAAATAAAGATGGCGGCATAACGGGATTTTACATCTGACATTATGTCGCAATTTTTATTTTTAAGACTGGGTTTTTTGTTTTGTCCCAGCCCCTTGTTTTTATACCTTATAATATAGGCAAATAACAGCGCGTCAGAACTTAGAAACATAAACAGCAACTAAAAAAATAAACAAAGAGATTATTCAAAGCCTATTCGATCAAGATATTACATTTTAAACATGGGAACAATCGACAATACCCCCACAGGGCAATTAATTTTTACGATATTCAGCGCCTTTGCGCAATTTGGGCGAGATATGATCGTGACCCGCACTCCTTCCTATTTTTTTAATGTCCAATTTTTTCAAACATGAGCTGTTGATATTTATAGTATTCAGAGCGCCAAGGGCTTACATATTCACCTTTTGTGACCCACGGTTTGCCAAAACCGGTATAGTGGATCAGCACCGGGTCTTGTAAAGCGTGAGCAGCCGCCTTTCGTTGCCAGGGATCAGCGCTTTGTTTCTCATATCGCATCAAAGGCGACTGCAGGTCGTATTTCGGATCAAGCTGCTCCCAGCGATCAGCTAAAACAGCGTTTAAAGTATCTTGATCCTGGAAATCAATAATATCAGCATGTTCCTTCATATATTGACGTGCCTTAGCAGTAATGTCATGGTCTTTCCACTTCTTCGTATCGATCAACAATAATCCCGCATTAAAATATTGGGGGCGTTGATGTTTGACTCCCAAAAGCTCAAGTCGGTCAACATACATCTGAGACTCTACTGCGCCAATGATATTATCATGCAGTTCCGCCTTAAAAAGGGCGCTGATCTCACCTCGACAGATCATATCGCAATCCAGATATAACAACCGTGAACAAGAGATCAACTGTGGAAATTCAAACCTGTAATAAGTGTTTTCCTTGATCAGCGAACGCGGCGACCTAACATTCGCTCCGTGATAAAGTTCCGCAAAATCAGTACCCAAAAAATTAATTTGCGCACAATTGCGGTAGCTCTGCCGTAATAAGTTTATCCGCCGTTTATCATCATCCGTCAGATTATCGTCAATGATATTAAAGCTAAAAGTTTCCTGCTTATTGTTTTCCAGTAAAGAAACATAACTTGTGAGCAGCACATTTACAAATTCGCTGTCCGTTGTTGAACCTATCTCTAGCATTGGTCTCGATCCCTTCTTGCAATATGTTCAATGTTCACATTTACTTTGTTTAGAATACACTTCAGAGCTTCTTTTCCAGCCAAACATCACAAGTATTATGCAAGGTTTTGTCTTTTGAGCTGGCCAGTCTAGGAAAGCCCAGATGTTCATACAAACCTAAAGCTTCCTTCATATTGGATAAAGTCTCAATATATAAAGAACTATAACCAAATTCACGCCCATATTCTTCACATAAACCCAATAATCTCTTACCTGCTCCTAACCCGCGAGTCTCTGGCAGCAAATACAACTTTTGAATTTCAGCAGTTCCCAAATCATCAAATTCCGCCAAACCACAACCGCCTACAACTTTTCCCGCCACAGTCACTACCCAATATTTTCTGTGCGGTCTCGCTGCGTAGAATTTAGAGAGCGCGCCTAATTCAGGGTCATAATATGCCGTACCGGGCAAATCATCATGGTATTCCCGCAAAACACTTTGAATTATATTCTTAATAGCCAGATCATCTCCGCTCGTTAATTCGCGGATCTGAAGTTTCTTTTCTGCCATACTCATCCTCCGTCTTAAATACCAGTATTATACTATGCTATCCCGCTGATTTAAAACAAACAGCTAATGTTATAATAAAAAGTAAATTTAACTCTTTCATAAAAGGAAGTAATTTAGCATGTACTTTTACTTTGTTCGTCATGGTACCACCATTAATAACCAGAATCATACCTTTAACGGAGGCGGCGTCGATCCAGTCTTAACTGGCTTCGGTCAAGCAGAGGCTCAAAAATTAGGCCATTACTTACAAGAAGTTCATTTTGATGCCTGTTTTTCATCTCCTTTAAAAAGGGCTTACGAAACCGCGCAACTTGTACTCAAGGAAAATAAACAAGCCCAACCGGCAATCAAAATATTGCCAGCTTTAACAGAAATGGATCTGGGCGACTGGGATGGCGTCTCCATCACACAATTAAACGGCGCACCACAGATCGAGAATTACTTCCATAAGCCTGACCTTTTCGATGGCCACTCGCTCCATGCTGAAAGCTATCATGATTTGCAACGCCGCGGCTATCGGGCTTTAGAGCAGATCATTAAGTCAGCCTCAGGTAAAAAGAACGTCTTAATTGCCAGTCACGGTTTATTATTGACCACTTTACTCAAATCACTGAATGGAACTGACTTAAGAGATATCCGTAAAGATGGTCTGGTTGCAACTTCGAGTGTCACTATTTTTGAATCTAAGGATGGAACAGAGTTCAAACTAAAAGACTGGGCACTCAAACCTGCAGAATAAAAAGTATTTAAAAAAAGACTTGTTTTTCTGAGATAAACTTGGCATAATGGTAGATGGTCATTTTATATGATTCGGGCGGTTAGCTCAGTTGGTAGAGCAACGGACTCTTAATCCGTGGGTCCAGGGTTCGAGCCCCTGACCACCCATGGGTGCCAAACCCGCGAGAAGCAGAACTGTTGGTGCGAAATGCATTTGGAAAACAGATCTGGCTTCTCTTTTTTTTTGCTTAAAATTAAGTGGTATTGACCTAGCATTTAGTCTAAGCTAGCAGTCAATGCTCTTTTTGCTTTGCCTAATCTTTTTATTAAATCTGTCAAAGAATATTGGACTCTCGTCTTAATTATTTGTTATATTGGAGTTGGAATTGTTTTCAAATAACGAACTTTTTGGGAGGCGGTTTTATGCTAACTTGGTTTGCCGAAGCAAATCCTATTATCCAAGCGACTCTTGCTGGTATTTTCACCTGGGGATGTACAGCGGTGGGTTCGGCGATTGTATTCTTATTCAATGATGTGAACCGTAAGTTGCTAGATATCATGAACGGTTTCGCCGCCGGTATCATGATCGCGGCCAGTTTCTGGTCACTGCTAGCACCATCGATCGACTACGCTAAAGCTGGCGGTTACGGTAACTGGTCCTTCGTTCCGGCAGTTGTTGGTTTCTTGTTTGGTGGCGGTTTTTTACGGATCATTGATGCGGTGGTCCCCAATATGGACTTCGCTAGCAAAGAAGGAGTTGAAGGGCCTAAAACCTCACTTTCTCCAACGACCTTATTGTTTCTTGCAATTACAATTCATAATTTTCCCGAAGGTTTATCTGTCGGAGTTGCGTTTGGTGCTGGGGGAATGGGATTAAGCTCTGCTACTCTACAAAGTGCCTTGATCTTGGCCTTAGGGATCGGGATTCAAAACCTCCCAGAAGGATCTGCTTTATCAATGCCGATCAGATCAGGTGGGTCCAGCAAAGCCCACGCTTTTAATCTGGGCCAGGCTAGCGCTTTAGTCGAGATCGTCGGAGCAACATTAGGTGCTTGGCTTGTAACCCAAGTTACGATCATCTTACCATATGCCTTATCATTCGCAGCCGGTGCGATGATCTTCGTCTGTGTAGAAGAATTGATCCCAGAGTCACAGACCAATGGAAATAACGACCTTGCTACACTGGCATTGCTTTGTGGTTTTGCTTTAATGATGGCACTGGATGTCGGACTGGGCTAAATCAGCTAGATAAATTTGAGAAGGATCTTGAAACGATAACGTGAGCAAGCAAGACGCAGCATACAACTAAAATATGTACCATAACTTGAATTGACTGACATCACAAAAGCTAGGAATACCAAAAGAAAGTGTCCCACGATCATTTGATTTTCACGTCAAATGACTATGAGACACTCTCAAGGTTTATTCCTAGCTTTTTTATTTTTCCGGTAACCCTATCTCGTGTTGACCATGCTTGCCAGCGATGATCCTCAGCGCGTCTTCTAACGAAATTTCAACCATATTTTTTACAGCAATATCTGTATAAAAGCCAATATGTGGGCTAACTGTTGCGTTATCCAGTGATAACAGTTCGTTGAGCCAGCTATTAGGCTGGTCTTTATGCGAAAAGTCTTTGCTAAAAATATTCGCTTCATTTTCGATCGTATCGATCCCGGCTGCCGCAATATCCTTATTTTTTAAAGCTGCCAATAAAGCGGGCGTATCAGCCACCGCACCACGTGAAGCATTGATAAATATTGCGGATGGCTTCATCGCTTTAAATGCAGCCTCATCAACCATATGATATGTGGAGGATAACAGTGGTGTATGCATTGTGACAATATCAGCTTGTTCAAAAACGGTTTGTTGATCCACGTAAGTAAGCACACTGTTTAATTCTGGACGATGAATCGGATCTGAAGCAATGATATTAGCACCTAGGGCTTTAAAGACACGAGCGACTTCGCTGCCTATTTTACCAGCACCAATAATTCCGACCGTTAACTCATGGATCTCATGTGCTTGCAGATTATCCCAGGTAAAATCATTATGACTTTCACGCTGAGCAGCAACATTTAAATGTCGTAATAACCACATAGTATGAGCTAAGACTAACTCTGAAACAGAACGCGGTGAATATGCAGGAACATTAGTGATGGTCAGATCATTAGCAGCTGCTTCCTTCAAATCGATCGTCTCATAGCCTGTAGTACGTAAAGAAATTTGCTTGATCCCAAATGAATGCAACTTTTGGTAGACTTTTGGATCATCGATCAAATTATCTTGTTGGATCAAAAGACCATCATAACCCTTGACCAGATCCACAGTCTCGGGTGTGAGCGTTTCTTTGTTAGTATCGATCACAATATCAGGATGACTTGCCTGCCAGTTCTTGATCACGTCAACTTCATCATCCAAAGAATTAAACATCAATAATTTAGTCACTCTTAAATTCCTCCCTATTTAACCGTTTGCTGGTCAGCAAAACTTAAAGCGTTAAAGCCGACAACCGCTTTTTTCAACGTTTCCATGTTTTGTGTTGCAGCGATCCGCACAAAACCACGTCCTCCTTGTCCAAATGCCTGACCAGGAATGACTAAGATCCCAGCTTGCTCAAACAAGTAGTCGCTAAATTCAATATCATCCATTCCTGAACCAGTGATATCCAAAAATAGGTAAATACTGCCAGCGACCGGGATTGTTTTAGCCCACGACAGCTTATTCAGCTCTTTACTTAAATAAATCAGGCGTTTGCCAAATTCATCTTGTAATGGTGCAGCCAGTTCATGAACATTTTGTAACCCATAAGTACCCGCAACTTGCGCCATGCTTGGAGCTGTGTATGTCACACCTTCATTTAACAGGCCGGCCGCTGTGATCAGCTCTTTTGGTGCCAACATATAGCCGATCCTAAAGCCAGTCATCGCAAAGACCTTAGACAAAGAACCCGTAACGATAGTACGTTTGGGGGCTAAGTTTTCAAGCGGTATAAAAGTCCGTTCATTAAAAACATACGGCCAATAAACTTCATCTGCGATCAGATACAAATCATATTTCTCAGCAAGAGTGACAATATCTTGCAAGACCTTTTGATCATACACTGCTCCCGTGGGATTATTAGGTGAATTGACTAGGATCACCTTAGTCTTGGGAGTAATAGCGGCCTCGATATCTTCTTTTTGCGGCTGAAAATTATTTTCGGCTTTGCAAGTGACAAAAACTGGTTTGCCATGAAACTGTTCAACTTGAACTTTATATGGTGCAAAGTATGGTTCAAAAATAATCACTTCATCTTCAGGATCAAGTAAAGCTCCAAAAGCCAAGTCCGTAGCGTGACTGGCACCAACGGTCGTACGAACATTATCTAAACCATAATTAGAGCCAAAATGCTGGTTATGGAAATTTACGATCGTTTGCAAATATCGCGGATCTCCATCCGAAGCAGTGTAATGAGTGTTTCCTTCCAACATTGCTTGGGTCGTTGCATTAACGATTGGCCTAGGAGTATCCATATCAGGGTCTCCGATCGATAAGTCGATCACATTTTTCATTAAAGCCGCCGTTTTCCCAATTTCGGCCATAATATTTTTAGCAGGATCTCGAAATAATTTTGCTACTGGTTTTACCATGATTTTCCCCCTCAAAATGTAAAGCAGCGTGAAGCATGGGCATTCAGAAAGCCGCTTAGGTCCAGCCTTCTACCATGCAAAACTCGACTATAAAACAGGACTGTGCAAGCGTAAGGATCTAGATACTATGAGCTTTAAGCTGATAGTATATTTTTATGCGGCTATCTCATATTTTTTGCCCATTCGCTTCTCGAAGATCTCTAAGATCCAGGCCATAACGCTGGTCAAGATCCAATAAATCACAGCTGCCACGAGCAATGGAGCGATGTAGTCGTAAAGAGTGCCGCCGACACCCAATGCTTGGGCCGTAACTTCTTGCACACCGATATAAAACAAGACTGATGACTCCTTGATCAATGTAATAAACTCATTGCCTAAAGCAGGCAGAATATTGCGAACTGCCTGGGGCAAAATGATAGAAAATAAAGTCGTCCGTTCGCTCATTCCTAAAGAAAGTCCTGCTTCCATCTGACCAGTGGGTACTGAGATGATCCCGGAACGGAAAATTTCAGAAGTATAAGCAGCCGAGTTTAATCCTAAGGCGATCGAGCCTGGGATGATCCGGTCAAGCCCTGAACCCAAAACTTGCACCTGCGAAATTTCTAAGCCTTTTGAAATTGAGTAATAGATCAACATGACTTGGATCATCGAGGGAGTCCCTCGAACAATCGAAACATAGATCCGTGAAATATATTGCAGGATTTTAAGTTTAGACCGCCGTAACAAGACCAGTACCAATCCTAACAGGATCCCTAACAAGATCCCAATGATCGAAATAATGATCGTCAATCCTGTTCCCTGTAAAAACAACTTATAATATTGTCCTAAAAAATCAAACATATTCTTCCTCCAAATCTTATGCACTTTCGTAGCCGAAAAGACTATAAAACATCACATTGAATGCTCTATAGTCTAATTTCACAGTACTCAATGAAAAAGCAGTACCTTGACCTGCCATTATTTGTTTTCAGCTTGCAGTGTTTGTGCTTTCTGCAACATCTTGTCGAGTTCGCCGCTCTTCTTTAACTGAGCAATAACTTTATTAACTTGTGTGATCAATTTCTTATCAGATTTTCTGGTTGCAACATTAATGTTTTCCAGATCCTTTGGTGTTTGTAATTTGGCTGGTGCGATTTCGTAATCATTCGGGAAATTCTTGACGTAGTTGTCAGCAACCGTATTTTCCACTACTACTGCGTCTAGCTTGTCCTTCTTCAACTCTGTCGTTAAGGCCGTGACTTTCGATTCAGAAACAACATTAGCACCTTTCATCTGGTCTTTAGCGATCGTTTCTTGAGTCGTTGTTTGTTGCACCCCTACGGATTTATTCTTAAAGTCTGTATCTGCTTTCTTATACTTGTTAGCTTCACCTTTTTTGACCAGCACTTGGTTTTTGATCTTAAAGTAACTATCAGAAAAACCAACTTGCTTTTTACGTGCTTTAGTCGAGACCATTCCAGCCATTACCATGTCAACTTTGTTATCTTTTAATTCTGACACAAGTGAAGGAAATTCTGTGTTGACAATTTTTAGCTTAACACCCAATTTGTCGGCAATCTTTTGCGCGATCATAATGTCATACCCAACGATTTGTTTTTTACCATTTTTGACGATCGGAAATTCAAAGGGAGCATAGTCTGCCGATGTCCCGACAACTAAAGTCTTCTTATCCTTGATCTCCTGAACACTATTATCTGTATCTTTCTTACCGCAAGCTGTCAAGACCAGACAAAATACTGCCAAAAATGCTAATACTATGTAAATCTTCTTTTTCCCCTTCATTTGTGAACATCCTCTTTCGTTTTTTAACCTGTCTTTAATTTCTATGTTGACAAGCATACTGTATTTTATTTCATTTTTCAACCCATTTTTGATTATTTATGCAAATTTGTCCAAAATTATTCATTATTTTCCCTGAAATTGTAATTTTTAGAGAAAAATTGTATATTTTAACTAACAATTTGAACTACCATAATTATTAAAAGAAGGTGATGCCTGTGAATGGTACTCAACCTTTAACAACAAACCACCTCATTTTAAGAAGATTAGCCATCAGTGATGTACCTGCCATGTTCGCTAACTGGGCTAATGATCCACTTGTCACCAAATACTTGACCTGGCAGCCCCACCAAAATATCTCTATTACAAAAATGGGGCTCAAATGGCGTGAAAAGCAGTACCAAGACCCCGCCTTTTTTGACTGGGGGATCGTGATCAAAGACACAGACGAATTAATTGGAACTATTACAGTTGTAAATCAAGACAAAGCCCAAAAAACTATGGAAATCGGTTATTGTTTAGGAAAAAAATGGTGAGGTCAAGGCTTCGCGGCAGAAGCATTGATAAAAGTACTCAACTTTTTATTCACATACACAGCTGTGGAGCGCATAGAAGCTCGCCATGACACTAATAATCCTAATTCTGGAAAAGTAATGAAAAAAGCCGGCATGGCCTTTGAAAAAATATTGTATCAACATGGGACCAATAATAATGGTGTGTGTGATGAAGCTGTCTATTCTATTTTGAGAACAGACTCTACGGCTAGTACCAACGCAGTTTAAACTAATCATCGCGTCTTTTTTCCCCGATATTTTTTACGTTGTTAGTTCAAAAAAAGCTTGCATTCATTTCAATTTATTGCTATTATAATTATTGTTGGTGTTACGTAAAACACATATGGGCGGCTAGCTCAGTTGGTAGAGCAACGGACTCTTAATCCGTGGGTCCAGGGTTCGAGCCCCTGGCCGCCCATCACTTTAAATGATCAGCAGTAATTCCAAAGTTATTTTGGGACTTTGTCAAATAGTGTTGATGGCCCATAGAATTCTATCTTTATGGTAGGGTTCTTTTTTTACTGCCATAGCTAGATTAAAGTGTTTGGGTTGGGAGGCAGGTGCGGGTCCGAAGCGTAGCGAAATGGGCCCGCACCTGCCTCCCACAGTGTTGACCTAAATTTTTTATCTTAGGCATGGATCAATTTGATGCGGATAAAGAAATGCCTTAAGTTACTGAATCCGTAACAGCTACGTTTAAGTTCTTTGATCTTGCGATTGATCCCCTCTAACGGCCCATTAGAGTAGTCATAGAGACAAGCGTTCCTGATCCCTAAGTAGTTCTTTTGAATGGTCCTCATGACGGTATCCATTTCAGTACCATTGGGACGGTAGTTCATAACTAATTGTTGTAAAGTAGCCCGATCGCGGTTGCGAATAAAGGTTAAGATCGTTTGATAGGTCTGATAGTTTTCTGCGAACTGTGGAAAATTCTTGAGTCCCAGATCGACCACATTTTGGGCAGTCGTGTATTCATTTAATCCCCGATAATATTTAACCTGGGAGGTCTCAAGTTGATTTTCAGCTAAGTGGAATAAGCGCCAGTTGCTTTTTAAAACTTTATAGTTGCGGTCGTGGTGGTCGTTGATCCCTTTTAAAACACGCAGCCGTTCATGGTCAAGTGCCCGACCCGCTAACTGAACAATATGGAAACGGTCAAAGACGATCAGTGCGTTAGGAAAAAGACGACGGACGAAAGTCTGATACTGCGCATTCAGATCCATGGTCACCAGTTGAACTTTTTGACGCTCAGAAAGTGTATAAGTATTGGTGAAATACTCGCGGATCGTCTGCGAGAGACGATCTGGCAATAAGGCGACCAAATCATGGGTTTTTGCGTCAATGCAGATAAAAGAAAAGCAGTTCTTAGTTGAACGAAATTCGTCAAAGCTGAGAGCTGTCGGCAGCTCTTTTGGCGTTACTAAAGCCCGCTGATCCTTATACAAGATCCGTTGAACCGAGGAAGCTGAGATCCCCACGGCCTGGCTGATCGTCTTGACTGGCAGTGAGTTCTTAGCTAAAGTCGCGATTTCGTGGACTGCTTGGCGGGTGATCGAGTGCCGAGGCGGAGCGAGCTGCGTCTGCGCGCTAAAAGTATGGTGGCAAGTTCGGCACAGATAACGCTGTTTGCGCAGGTTCATGCGGAGCGGTTGTTCACCTAGGCTGGGCAGTTTCATCTTGGTCAGGCGGGTCCCATTCTGAACAAGATTCGTGGAACCACAATTAACACAGCGTTCGACGGGGTAAGTCAGCGTAGCTGAAAGCAGTTTTTCGTGAACTCCGGCCTGTGAAAAATCAGTACAAGCTGAAATTTTGATATTTGGGTCTTGGATATTGAGTAAATTTAGGATAGAATCAGTTTGGGACATCATTTATACCTCGCTTTGATTTGGTTTTATCGCTTTAATCGTAGCATATGAGGACAAATGATGTCCTTTTTTGTACAAAAATAGTGCTGATGATTTTACCATCAACACTAAAAAGTGTAGACCCGTTATTTTGGGATTACTGCTTTTTTAATATTAAAAATTTTTTGTTAGCTAAAAATCACCCCATCCAAAAGACGAGGTGACAGTGAGTTATTTGCGGAGTTGGCACACATTATTTATTTTGTTGCTTCAATAAATTTATCTACTTCTGCAAGTTGGTTATCGTTCAGATCTGATTTTATTTTCGGAGCAAATCCATGCGGAAACATAGTATCTTTACCGATCCTAACGCCGTTTTCCTTCAGTGCAGACATCAATTCTTTTTTGATGGAAAAAACACCGCCTGAAGTTCCAAACATAAATACTTCACCAATTTGACTTGGATCAAGCTCCTGAGCGAATTTTTTTAATTCAGGATACATCTTACCGTGAACGGCCCCGCCCAAGTATAATTTATCGATCTGCCCCGTCAGAGGTTCCTCAACGGACAAAGCTTCTACACCTAATTTTTTCGCCTAGAAGTTTAGCAACTTTCTTCGTATTACCTGATTTAGAACAATACCTAACTGCGATCAATTAATTCTCCACCTTTATTTAATAAACATTTCCAACCACAAGCTTCTCTCTTCATTTAAAAGCTATTTTGCAGCTTTAACTTCTTGCTTGAGTTCTACCAACATGGATTCTTGGATAACGTCGTCTAATTCTTTTTCTTGACGAGCTACTTCATCGTCATCCCAGTCAAAGTACTTAGTCATTTCTTTGATAACGGCTGGAGCCACGATATCCAACTTGTCACTCTTGAATAAAATGTGATAAGTCCGCCGCATGAGATAATCAACAGCTGATAATGTCATTTCTTCATCAAGTGAATAGTTTAAAGCAGCAGTTTCTCCCAAACTCAATCCCTCTGCAGGTCGGATAACCTTTGCGCGTTGGAAAATATTATGAGCGTTGGAACCAAACAAACTTGCAATTTCATGAGCTTCATCCTTGGCCAAACCGACTTTAATGCCTTCTTTAGCGATCTCATCCAAAGCATCTTCTGCGTGATCTGAATCAAAATCTCCACCTGAAACCTTGATCTGTG
Source organism: Ligilactobacillus acidipiscis (assembly GCF_900116935.1). Classification (NCBI taxonomy): domain Bacteria; kingdom Bacillati; phylum Bacillota; class Bacilli; order Lactobacillales; family Lactobacillaceae; genus Ligilactobacillus; species Ligilactobacillus acidipiscis. Next base: position 205,630 of record NZ_LT630287.1, on the reverse strand, counting down.
CTGAATCTTTTAATTCAAAGCTTTCACCAAATGAATCTTTCAAGGCAGCAACGATCATATCCATTGCACCATTAGCCATTACCCGGTAGTCGGTCAATTTACCGCCAGCTAATGTGATCAATCCATCATCCGCCATCTTCAACGAACTTCCACGAGAAACTGCTGAAGGAGCTGAAGTATCACTGGCATCACTAGCGCCTGAAACTGCATCAACTTCCTCTTCTTTTCCTTCGTCTTCAGCAGCAACTAACGGACGAATACCTGCCCAACTTGCTTCAACGTCATCAATTGTTAAATGCGCACTTGGATATTTCTTGTTAATGATCTTCAACAAGTAGTCAACATCAGATTGGTCAACCTTAGGATTTTCCAAATCGCCATCGTAATCTGTATCGGTTGTACCAAAGTATGTCTTACCTTCTCGTGGGATAGTAAAAATCATGCGCCCATCATCTGTACCCGAACCAAAGTAGGTTGGTTGTGGAACGCTTAAACGTGACTGGTCAACAACTAAATGGACCCCTTTTGTCGGACGCATTTGCGACTTTTTGGAGCTCTTATCGTCTGTGCCACGCACCAAGTCTGACCATGGACCAGAAGTATTGATCACAACATTGGCCTTGATCTCAAATTCCTCGTCTGTTAATAAGTCTTTGACACGGGCACCGTTCACTTTACCATTTTCATCATGCAAGATCTCAACACACTTGACCCGGCTGAGCATTATTCCGCCTTCATCATGAGCCTTCTTAATATTTTCAACTACCAAACGGGAGTCGTTGTTTTGGTAATCTAAATAAACGCCCGCGCCTTCCAAGTTTTCAGAGTTCAATTGCGGTTCGCGTTTCAATGCTTCAGCTTTATCGATCGTATAGTTAGCATATCGTGTTAATGGTGAATCACCTTCGATACCTGCCAGATGATCATAAAGATCCATTGCAACTTTAACAGAAAACATTGTAAAGGTCGTCCCAGGTTCGTCATAGATCGGCAACAACATTGGATCAGCTTGGGTCATATGAGGAGCAATATGCTGTACTACAGCACGTTCTTTAACAGTATCTGAAACAACTTGCACATCGAAATTCTTAAGATAACGAATACCGCCATGAACTAAACGTGTTGAGCGTGAGGAAGTTCCAGCGCCAAAGTCTTGCATATCTATCAAGGCAGTCTTCATTCCTGCGGCACTAGCTTGAAGAGCAACACCTGCTCCTGTAATACCGCCGCCGATGACTAACAAATCAAGCTGTTCGTTTTTTAACTTGGAGATCTCTTGTTTTCTTGTTTCGATTGAAAATGACATAAATTTCTCTCCTTTATTATTGGCTGAGTTTTCTAAACAGTTATTTCCTATTCTTTATTGGTCTTCATCCGGAGAATATGGTTCAAATGAGAATGTTTGCGCAGCGGCCACTGCCGATTGCCAACCCGAATATAAGGTTTCGCGTTCAGCTGCTTTCATTTCTGGTTTAAATACTTTACCGCCAGTCTGGATCTTCTTGATCTCGTCAAGACTATCCCAGAAACCAATACTCAAACCAGCTAAGAATGCTGCACCTAAGGCTGTAGTTTCAAGGTTGGCCGCCCGATCGATCTCAGTGCCTAAAATATCTGCCTGGAACTGCATGAGATAATCATTCTTAGCTGCACCACCATCGACTTTTAACTTAGGAATGTCTATCCCAGTGTCCTTTTGCATCGTATCCACAACATCTCGACTTTGATAAGCTAACGATTGCAGAGTGGCCTTGATAAAGTCATTACGTGAAGTGCCTCGAGTTAAACCGAAAACAGCACCTCTGACATCAGAATCCCAGTATGGAGCACCTAAGCCGGTAAAGGCTGGTACCACAAAGACTTCATTGTTGCTGGTCGATTCTTTAGCGGCTGGTTCTGAATCTGGCGCAGTTTCTATCATTTCCATTTGATCACGCAACCACTGGATCGCAGAACCAGCAACGTAGATACTACCTTCAAGTGCATAATTGACTTGACCATTGATCCCATATGCGATCGTTGTTAATAAATTATTAGCTGAAAGCTTTGGTTTAGTCCCGGTATTCATTACCGTAAAAGCACCTGTCCCGTAAGTGTTCTTGACCATTCCTGGTTCAAACGCCAACTGACCGACTAATGCCGCTTGCTGGTCACCTGCCATCCCGGAGATCGGGACCTGACTGCCATAGAAATGGTAATCGATCGTATTACCATAAACTTCCGAATTGGAACGAACTTCAGGCAACAGCTCAGCTGGAATATGCAACAAGTCTAAGATCTCTTGATCCCACTTCAAGTCAAAAATATTGAAAAGCATCGTCCGACTGGCATTAGAATAATCAGTAACATGAGCTTTGCCGCCTGTCAGTTTCCAAACAAGCCACGTATCGATCGTTCCAAACAACAACTCACCGTTTTCTGCCCGTTCTTGCGCGCCTGGTACTTGATCAAGGATCCACCGGATCTTGGTAGCGGAGAAATATGCATCAGGGATCAAGCCTGTTTTTTCATGGATCATGTCCTTATAACCATCAGCAATTATTTTATTAGCTAATGGAGCCGTTTGCCGTGATTGCCAAACAACTGCGTGATAAATTGGTAAACCCGTCTTTTTATCCCAGATCACTGTAGTTTCACGCTGATTAGTAATTCCGATCCCAGCGATTTGATCTGGTTTGATGCCCGAGTTGATAAAAGCGTTTGCAATTGTTGACTGCACTGAAGTCCAAATTTCATTTGCATCATGTTCTACCCAACCAGGGTTGGGAAAATATTGTCTAAACTCTTTTTGAGATTCTGCAACTTTTTGGCCATCATGATCAAATATTATTGCACGTGTACTTGTCGTGCCTTCATCGATCGCTAGTAAATATTTCTGAGCCATTATGTTTCCTCCTCATATACACCTGCGCTTATAAAAAGATGTCCGGACATCTTTTGCTAGAAGTTTTAATTCTCTTTCACAATTATTATTGTACATTCACTTTTTAGAAAACGGTAACATGTAATTGTTTTCATTCATAACTTCAGGTTATAGCTTTCAATAAATTCTTTATTTAACAATTATTTTTACATATATTTATAATTTTTATAAGCTGAATAAGAAATATACGTTTGTTTCGTTCATTTAGGATCACTGGCTGATATTTTTTTCACAATTATAATGATTGCAAAACTTTTGCCAGCTAACCGTCACATACCACGAACCTATTTACTTGAGCAGCAAATAAAAAAAAGGGACCCCATCCTGATTTATATCTCATTTGATATAGTTTAGGACGGTTTTCCCTTTTATGTTTAACTTAGGCTTTCATAAATTGTAAATACTTATTCAATAATTTGCCAATTTCCGGTTTTTTATGGATCGCAACAACATCATATTGCAGGTCTGGAAATTTTGGAATGTATTTCAAGACATTAGGATAAAAATCAGGGATCGAAAATTCTCGCGGATATAAAGCCAGGCCCTTCGACAACTCGACATTAGCAGTGGCAGAATCAAAGCTATCTAAGTAAACTACCTCTGAATAATTGATACCCATTTTTTTTAAGATCATGCGAATTTTTTGCTGGACATCGTTGCTGTCTGTTGCTGTCCACTTCTGCAAAAAAAGCGATTTTTTCTTAACAACTTTAGCTTTAACTTTGCCTTCATCATCGAAAATGTCTTTATTAGCTAGGATACAAAAATTTGCCCTACCGATCGGCACAGAATCAATATTCTTGATCTTACTAACAGCAGTCGAAAAACTGACCAAAATATCATAATTACCAGTGTCGAGTTTCGTAATACTGTCAGAAAACGATTCGGTATCCACTTGGATCTGCAAAGTTGGGTCCATTTTCTTCAAGTTCTTCGCCAGGACAGTTGCCCAATAGCCAAATCCACGTAAATAACGAATCTTCAACAGCTTTTTCTGGTTCCCCGAATGTTTCAAGTTGGATAAATTGTTAGCAAAAGACTGATATTCTTTGATTATTTTGATTGAATCATGATATAAAACTTCTCCCGCTGGGGTTACTAGAAAATGAGAAGTCGAGCGGTCGATCAACTGAACATCCAGCTGTTGTTCTAGGTTTTTCACAGAATTACTAATAGCGGTTTGCGAAATAAAATTTCTTTTTGCTGCGGATGTAAAGCCTTGTGTTTCCACAACATCGACAAAATATTTAAATGGCAAAATGTTATAATTCATATTAATTCACAACCTTACACTAACACATAAACAGTGACTAACAGTGGTCAAGCGATTACTTTCAACCCTCTTTATCCGAAAACTGAATTGTTTAAAGCCGCCTCATCAATATTTCCTTTAAGAGGCCAAATTATTTTAACTTCATCATATTTTTCTAAATTATTCTCGGAAAATTGCTGCAAGTCTGCCTGTAAAACTTGGCAAGCAGGCTGATCTGTTATCTTGGGGAAATCTATTTGCACATTGTATTGTTCTGATCCGATCTGGGTCTGGCACAAATATGTTCCTTTTGGAGGAAGCTGTTGCAACTTATTGGTGATCATGATCTTTCGATCTGGCAACAATTTCCCTTCGATCAAATATTCATGACCAAGCAGACTAACAGCATCCTCCATTTTTCCTTCAGAAATCAATTTACGAATCCTAGTGGAACTTATTTTATGGTTGTGTTCATTTTTTTTAGGAACTGTCACTGTTTGAAAGTTAGCCTCACCCAGTTTTTTTAATAGTTCCATATCACCCAGACCATACTTGCCGAACGTAAAATCAAAACCCGCAACGGCTACTTTAACTTGCAAGTCGATCAAGTATCTTTGTACAAAATCTTCTGGACTCGTAGCGGCAAAGTCACGGGAAAATTCAACTACAAAAAGATAGTCGACTTTTTCTCTTTTCATCAGATCAATTTTTTCTTGTAATGTATTTAAATATCGAAACGAAGCTTTTTTTGGATCAGCAAATACCATTGAAGAATGGCGATCAAATGTCATTACGGCCAAGGGCAGGTTCTTTTCCTGACCAAATTTACGTGCCGTATTGATGACTTGCTGATGTCCAAGATGAACTCCATCAAAGAAGCCTAATGCCATTACCATCGGTCGTGCGAAAAGTTTAGGCTTAAAATCGCTCGATTTTAGATAATAAACCTCCAATACTTCTCCTCCATTCTAATCTCTTAAATACTTCAATGACCAATAGCTTAAATTATATCTTATGATTTTGTCATTAAAAAGTGAGCAAAAATATATTTTCCAACTCAATTCAGCAAATATAGCGTTCATTGAACTCTATTCATATCAAAAACTAGACTTCAATAATTATTAATTTACTGGCTATTTCAAGTTCACATTGTAAACGATTTAGTTACACATATACTCAACAATACACCATAAAAGTAGGCTTGGCAATTCTCCGTAAAAAGAGGCATCAGTGTTTCAGATAAGTAGCGATTTCCCAATGATTATTACGATACTTAGCCATATACACATCTTTAATATCAGTAATGCCTTGTGCTTGTAGTTCATTATTCAACCATACTTCGTCTTTGTGCATGACTTCTAGGACATCTGGATCTGTTTTTCCATCCACGATAACTGGGTATCTGACATCTTCATCGTTTTGATCCAAAATTGTCAGACTGCCATTTTGTTCTAAAATTGCTCGTTTTACATTACGAATGTCCAAAACCCCAGCAGAGCGCAATTTAAAATCAATTTCTTTAGCCGACATATTTGACCGCAGGCAATTCTCCACCAATATCTGTCCATTGCGAATAATAGTTGTTGGTTCACCATCGATGAATTTACCGACAATATGCACATGTATTTTAAGATATCGAGTTACCAGCATGAGCAATGCCCAAATTGAAAGGACCACAATAAACTGAGCAACAGAGATCGCAGGGTTATATAAAATTCCTCCTATGATTCCGCCTAAGACGTAGTTTTGCAGTTGATCCAGCGGTGATGTCGGTGCTAGACTGCCATTTCCGCTGAACTTGATCAGTAAGGTGATAAAAACGAAACCTATCACCAGCTTTAAAAAAATATCTGAATATGAGAACATGCTATTACTCTCCTTTAACTTCGACCTTTGATGATTTTAAACTGACTTTTTCTAAGACATAAGCAGAATTATCACTATTAAAGATTATGCGATAATAACCGTGCAGACTTTTGACTAAAATATCGCCATTATCCGTTTGTGTACTATTCACACTCAACTTCTGCGGTTTAATTTTTAATCTTCTAGCAACATCTTTAACTAAAGAAACCTCTTGTCCGCTCTTTTGCGTATTAGTTTTTAAGTTAGTATAATCATTAAACTGGATCGCTGCCGTCAAGATCAGCATAGTGCCCACAATAACTGCTAAATCTTTATATTTTACGTCACCTTTGTCCCAAAAATACCGAATCAGCAGTGCAATAAAGGTCACTGCTAACACTGTGATCACAATGATCCTCGTATATGGGAATTTAGTTTGGTTATCAAGTAAATATTGATATGTATAAAACTGCATTAGTGGTCCTCCTCTTGTCCCTTCAGCAAACAACCATCTCTTACCCAAATATTAAAGGTTCCGTCAGTTAGCTGCTCAGCCAAAAACGGATCCTAAAGTACTATTACTTGTATGCTATATAACTATAATACTCGAAATAAGTACATGCAAAAAAGAAAACAGCACTGGTTGCCTTAACTAGTACCGTTTTCTTTCATTTAAAGAATTTTCGTTTAGTGAAACTTTATCCATTCACCTAAATTAAACGCGCTTCAAGATCTCAAAAACTTTAGTGAGCAAGGGTCAGTCATCTGCTTAAACGCCCAACAACATCACTTCGACCGTCATTAGCATCCCCTTTACGATGATCTGCCTTATTTAATTTTAAACAGATCACCATACATTTTAAATTTTAATGGTTTATTTAAGTCCTGAATTATTCATACTTTTTGTCTTAAATAAAATTTGGCGCAAAATAACCGTGGTCTCAGAAAAAAGCTTTTTTTGTTAGTTTTGCGGTCGTATTGCTTAAAAAAGGGCAGACTTCACCCTTTCCCTAGAAAATATATTTTATTTTGTGAGTTCACAGCGGGTATATTTTAATGTTTTGGATCTTAAACAGTGTCTGCCAGAATAATTTATCAAACACATTGGTCTGGGATAAATGGACCCAGATCTGATGGGCGTGGTGCGTGACCTTAGCTGCCAAATGAAGTAATTTAAAGCGGATGGTCTCGACCTGAGCGTGTTTAAGTTCCGGTGGTAAAACCAAGTTCTTCATGGCTTGGAGTATATTGTAAGCCGTGCCAGCCACCAACATGCGAAACTCATTGGCGTTAAAGCTGGAACTGTCCGTTTTATCAAAATGAAAACCGCGTTTAACTTCTTTGATCAAGTCTTCCATTGAACCACGTTGTTGATAGAGGGCAAAGACTTGCGGACCACTCAATTCTTCCAAGTTGGTCACGATAAACTCATGGTCAAACAGTAAATTTCCCGCTGGCCGAGTTGATCTAATGATCACCCGATAAGGGCGTGGCCAACTTTGGGGACAGTAATCCTGCAGGACATGCCATTGGACTTCAGTTTCGCTGAAGTCGTGGTCGCCCACTTGGATCAAGCGCTCAGCCCGACTTTGGAGTTGGCGGTTCGCTTTCATGCGGATCACGAATTTAGCCTGTTTTTTATCACAGGCACGGTAGATCCCTGGCGCTGCGAAACCAGAATCTCCCCGCACGAGGACATCCAAAGAAGACTGGTCATAGCCCGTAGGCCCCGTAATAAGAATTTAGTCGCTCCCTGTGAAGTATAGCGATTGCCTGGACGTAATTGGGCATTCAATAAGCAGCCCGATAAAGCATCGAAAGCTAGTAATGGATGATAACCGTTAGTCTGATAATGACCGTTATAAGCACTTTTTTCTTGGTTACCAAATGTATCAGCATGCGTGGAGTCGAGGTCAAGGATCAGCTGATGTTGATTCAGCTGGCCCAGGACTAAGTGCGCCAAAGAGATTATTACAGACTTGACGGAGAAAAGGCCTGTCGCCGAGACGTGATTGATAAAACGTGAGAGCGTCGGTTGGGAAGCGACTGCTTGTTTTAGAGCTAAGTTGAAATCAGCCGCTTGGGCCAAGGTGTTAGCAGACTGATCCTGGGAATACCCCGCTAGTAATTGAAATAACAACTGCTTGAATAAATCGTTCATAGTGAAGGTACAATACTTGCGACCATCTTTGAAACGCAAGTTAGTCTCTAAAAACTGGTCAAAGTGGAGTTGATGGAGAAACTCAGCAAGCAATAAAGTCCCCGCATCGTTCGCTAGCTCACCGCCGTCATTAGAAATTTTGATTTGTTTATTGAATAAAAGCTGTTTATGATGTAAAGTCGACATTAGGAGCACTCCTGTTCTTTGTAGTGTTTAGTCGACTTTACAATAGCACAGGATGTGCTCTTTTTGTACACCCAGCAGGTGAAAAAGAAAAAAGGTCAGCAACAGCACGGCAACAACCAAAAGCAGACCTCAAGGTAAAATTATGAATAATCCAGGTAAGTCGTAATTTTTTTCTTTCAAAAATTTACGTTGAGCTTGTGTCCGGCTTAAATCATCATGCGCGTCTTCCATATGCATCACTTTATCTCTTTTATCTAGAAAGACAGTTAAATACTTTTTTTCATTACCGCCTTGAGAAGGTGTCTTATAAGCCGCCATAGCAGTCTTTCTTATACCGAAAAAGCTTTGGTCGGCGGGCACGGAACCATCACCAGGTCCATGCATTACTATGGCATCGTAATAAATGAATTGTCCTAAAACAGATAAACCGTCTTTTTTGGCTCGCTTCACCGCTGGTTTGAAATAATCCCGATCCCTAATTTTATTCTGGGCTTTTTGAAAAACAGGATCTTTGCTGGCTTCCTTCCAAGCCTGTTCATATTCAACACCCAATCCTTCATGAGAGTCAGAACCATTCACTTTTTTTAAAGCTGGCAAAAACTTGGCTAGTTTGTTGTCCGGTTGTTCTTGAGTATAATTTTTTACGACCTCAAGCATATCGCCCGTCCCTGAACAAAATCCAATGATCCCAGCCGTATAACCGCGCCCATCTTTGATATCTTCAATATAGCTATACTGCTTTTTCCAATTTAAAGATGAATTTTCAGCACTAGACACAAGTTCCATTGCAGTTTCTTTTTTATCCTTATCAGTCAAACTGACAGGCGGTTCCTTTTTTACATTTTTTTGACTACTCTTACTTTCTTGACTACAACCATACAAAACGATCATTAAAAGCGAAAGTAAACAATAAATGACCTTTTTCTTCATTTTTTTTCTCCTTCTTAGCTGTTCATAAGGTCAAGACAAAATCATTTTCTATTCTAAGCAACTGTGTCTAGCCTCGAAAACAAAACGAGTAAAGAAATTTATTTGTTAAAAATAGTCCACTAATTTTGGTGGTTCGTTCACTAATATATCGTCCACCAAAGTTGCCGTTTCAAAACTTAAGTCAGCTTTACCTTCCATAACGATCGTTTTCATTTTTTCTGTACCAAATAAAGCTTTGGTCAATTCTTGAATGGTTATTTTTTCCGGATAGTCAGCAGCTAGATCGCTCAACTTATTTACCTTGACCATTCCTTTCTTGGAAGATAGTTCCCACAGACCGGAATTTTGGGGTAAATTCTGGTCTTCAATTCCAAAAACAAATGGTTCAAAGTCTTTTTTAACGTAAGGATAACGCAACAAAAAGTCCTTGATATCGACGATCCTAACCATCATATAGGGCACAACACGCGCATCCAACACGTAAGGTTCCGATAGTAAGCTATCATGGTATGTCGGATCAGGAGAATCAAAAATAAATTTTCTGACTGAATTTTTATGATTAAAAATAAAACTTAACAAGTGCTCAAAAGCAGTGTTAGTTGCATAGATCATTTCTTTGACTACTAGCTGTTCTTGTGTGAGCTCGTATATTACATAGCCAGAAACTTGCTCTTCTTCATCATAGTAAACTCCAGTCAACCACTTGTTTTTAAGAGGCAAGTAATCCCACCACCACATGTCCCGTAACAAGCCGCCCATTAGACCATTTTTAGAAGTTTGCTCATATATTTGCACTACTTCAGGCAAATGATCTTTCATTTTTCCACGGGTAACATGGCCTTGATTTACACGTGGCCTGAAAGCTGGAATATTTTTATTATCCAGTGAGTATTGTAAATGGTTAAAAACTTGCTCATAACCAAATCTCCGGTAATATTTAAATGAAAAAGGAGCAAGGTATGATAGAGTCACTTTATTAGCTGACATTTCATTTAGCGCTGCTTGTAATAAAGTACTAGCTCCACATTGTCCAGCACTTTCTGGAGCTGTTGCCACATCCCCTACCCACTCATCAAATATTTAGTTCCATGAAAGTCAACTTTAAATGGCAGGCTATATAAGCCGTTAGTCAATTTTTCACCTTGTTTTATTCCATATATCAAACCATGTTGATAACGCTCAAAAAAATATTTGCGCCAGCTAGGTTCATCTAGCGCATTGAAAGCATAGAAATATAGTTGATAAAATTTTTCGAAATCTTCTGCGCTGTTCAAACGAAATTGTGGCAAATTTAAAACCTCCTAATAACGAAAATTATTCATTTGTGTCATTGGCTTCTTTAATAAGCATCTGCTTTTCAGCAACTTTAAAGAATGGAAAATACATTGCGCCAGCCAGGAGCAATTCGACTGCTGACCAAACTGCCGCTCTCCAATCCCAGCCCGTTGCCATTAGCGGCCCAATGATCGGCGGCATTGTCCATGGGACCATTGCTGAGGGAGCAGCAATCCATCCAATGCTTATTAAAATAGAGTTGCCAAGACTAACGGAACGAAGATAAATGGGATCATCGTGATCGAATTCATAACAATTGGAAAACCGATGTTGTGACATATGGGAGTGGTTGGTGATTAGCATAAGCGGTCCCATTTGCGGCTAAAAATTGCAAGAAGATCGGATCTGCGATTCCTTCCAAAGTTATATCGCTGTGAACACCACAGACAGACCCACAATACGCTGACCAGTAAGGTGTATACCAAGATGCCAGGTAATGAATTCAAAGCAAAAAGTGTTTGGATTGAAAGACACCATATGAGGTTTATTTTGGTAAAGTGTTGCATTTAATTTGACAATTCAAGTAGCCAAAAAACAGCCTTAGCCTTTTCAAGCTAAAACTGCTTTCTTCAAATATTTTTTAGTTACTAAATCATACTTTCTTTAAGTTAAATGTGCTCCATGGTTTGATCAAATCTAGTAAGAGCATATCACTATCGGAAAGCTTGCCAACAACATTACGCCGCCCGTCATTTGGCATCTCCTTTAAAATGATCTGCAACTCGCCTTTATATCTGGCGTAACCGTCATTGACCACCACAATGTCCCCGCGCGTCAACCTACTGCCGTTAGTACGTGCTGGAATGCTTTCGGCACTGTGTACGACTCGCGGCAAGGTATCACGTAACAGGTACTCAGAAGTATCGCCTCGATAAAGGTGCGCAGGCGTCAAAACGATTTCTTTTTCTAAAGCTGTTGTTTCATCAACAAGATCAACATGCAGTGTAGGGTAATCACTCTTGAAAGCTGCCGCTACGGTAGCTAGTTCGTCTTCTGAAGCATAAGCATTCCCGATGATCACGTCATCGACCATGCCAGTCAACTTCAAATGAGTCACCTGACTGTATATTTGTCTTTGCCGGTCGCTTTCCATGGTCGGCAAGCCTTCATTGACCGGCCAGGGACCAAAAGTAGCTGCGTGCGAAGAAACAAAAGCTGCTGTATGCAAGCTATACTGCCGGTACTTTCGTGAATAATCCATAAAGATCTCATCACTCAAGCCGCTATATTCTTGCGGATAGAAATTATGACAACCGATCAAATTGTCCAGTTCTGGTGCATACGCCATGATACTGTCCAAGTAGTTCGTACCTTGACTCATGTTTAATTCGATTTTGAGATCGTACGGATTATGAGTCATTTGCGCCTCTTCCATACCCGTAAAGCCTTCGTCAAGCCGCATGCCCCAGACACCCAAATCATGTAACACATGGAGATCAGTGTATTTTAACCCCAATTCTTTGAACAGATCAGGATTGACATCAACGACTGTCTTAAAGCCTAAATGATTGGCGTAATCCACCGTTTGACGAAACTTGCCTAAAATGTCTTTTCCGCCGTCGCCTTTCAACTGCAACAAGGAGGTAAAAATTCTTGTATAACCGTATCGATGTGCTAATTGTAAATACTGCTGGTCTTGTTCAAAGCTGCTTTGATCTGGATAAATTGAAATTCCTAACTGTCTCATTGTCCAACCTCTTATCTCTTTATAAGTGCACACATATTTTTGCACCAAACAACGATTTAATAAAATCCGTTAGTTCTATGCTTCAAACCACTTTGTCTCATTTACTTATTTATAACTAAAGGTTGAAAGTTAATTTTTAGTGCCTTTGCCTGTCAGCTCAAGCTATAAATGTCTTTAATTAGTCAACTGACCAGTTCGTTGCTGTGAAAGATTTCTTGCAGATCATTGGGTAAAGAATTGATAAATCGACTGCATAATCCCGTGATAAAAAAATCAGCGGTTTTTTCACAATGTTCTGCTAAAGCAAAAAGCAACTGTTTTACAGCTTGTAAAAGTGGGATGTCCGCGAGAAACTGATTGGCCGCATAGAAAATGCCGCCTAAGGTTTTCGGATCGTTCTCCTGTCGCTGGATCATAGCCAACAGATCGTAAGCTAAAAATGTCAGCGCCACATGGCCGCACAAGCCATCATAACTTTGCGTTTGGGTCTGGTCATACTGCAGGTATTGTTTTAAAGTCTTGAAACCACACTCGATCTGCCATCTCCGGGCATATAATTGAATGACCGCTTCCGGTGTCAGACTAAGTTTAGAAGTTGCCAAAGCAATGTAGTGTCCCTTGTCCGTGCGATTTTGGATAAAGACTATTTTTAAGCGCAGGTGGTCCTCGTTATCGGTCTCAACGACCGTACTGTAGAGATAGTTATCATGGATCCGATATTTTGAACCTTTAAAGCGTTGAAACAGCATTGGAACACTGTAACGGCGCCCGCGATATTTAAAATAAGTTTTTGAAGTGTTTTTTAACCGACCAACAGCAGCGAGACCTAATTCTTGAAATTGCTTGAAAGCTTTGGGATAGGCGTACCAACTGTCAAAGAGGACATAGCTGGCCTTGACCCCGGTTTTTAGAACTTGAGCTACTAATTCAACGGCGACTTCATTCATGTGCCGTTTAGCCTGAGCATAACGTTGGGCCGCTAAGGTCCGCTGATCAGTTGTTTGTGGTTCACGGCCGATCCGATTCTTAGCTTTGTCTGATGACATCAAAGCGAAATTCAGGGGCAGGAAAGTATTGCCGTCACTCCAACCGATCGTCAAGCCGCGAAAACCCTTGACATAGCGCGGCTGTCCTTGCGGTGCAGCATGATCATAAACATTCGCCAATAGTTCAGTCTTTTTTGAATGAGCTCGTTTGAATAAAGTGTCATCAATGATCAAGGCCGCTTTTCGGCGTAAGTCGATAAAAGGACTGAGTTCCGCGATCTGGTTCCGTCCGGCCAAGCTGACCAGCCGCTGCCAGTTGATATGGCGGTCATTTAAAAAGTTGCGGACCGTTTTCTTCGAAAAAGCAGTCGGAGTTGCGGATCGGTTCAAGGTCAAACGTTGGAACAAAGTCAGTAAGATCCAGCTGACAAGTTTGGTCAGTTTGATCCCACGGACACGATAGGCATTGGACTGACGTAATACCTGGGCGAAATCGATCACCTGCAAGAATTTGTGAAAACGTGCCATTAAAGTGGTTTTATTTTGAGTTGATTGTTGTATACTGGAAGTGGACATAAATTACTCTCCTTTATTAGTTTTTGACGACTCAATTATAGGACGCAGAGTAATTTGTGTCTATTTTATTAACAAAAACCCGTGATACAACAAGCAGCACAAGTATTCTTTAACTTTCAACCTTTAGTTTATAATACTGTTCTGCCATTTTTCTAGCCATCTTTTTAAAGCGGTGTTTACGCAGCCACCCCAGTGTAAACGCACCTATATTTTGATTAGCTTTGACTTTTGCGTCTTTAGCATGATTATCCTCAGTGTACTCCAAAATCGTATGGGTATCATCTTTCTTCTTTAAGCGATATTCTACGATAAATTCTTGGTCTGCAGTAGTCATTGTATAGCCATATGCTTGGCTCGGAATAGCTGAATCGATGTGCATTTTAGCTACTCGACCACTGACCCATTTCTTTTCATAAGTATAATTAGGAAGATCACGCCAAGAAATTTTTTTACCAACTTGTTTACGAATATCTTCTAAAGCTGATTCGATCAATTGCTGGTATAAAAATTCCACTGGCGCATTCAAAGTCACATTAATTTTCATTCTTACTTATCCTTTCTTGTTTACGTACTTTATGCAAGGAATAGCCAGTACCAATAACACCAGCTATGCCAATTCCTATGACCCATAAACGAGCAGGCAGCTTGAGCAAGGAACTGCAAAAGAGTAGTACAATACTGATTCCAAGTAGTAAACTTAGAAAGTTTTTAGCTGACTTTATTGTTCCGCAGGTTTAAGCTTGTTAGCTGCCTTAACAAACGGTATATAAATCAAAAATCCAACAAACATATTGAACAGTTGGAGTACGACCGCACGCCAATCCATTGTAGCGATCAACACATTGAGGACCGGAGGCATTGACCAGATGATCTGATTCTTGATCGGTTCAACCAAACCCAGTGAAACCGCACCATAAGCGATAGATACCATGACAGAAGGTGCTAAGATAAATGGAATAAAGTAGATCGGGTCTAACACGATCGGCATCCCAAACATCACAGGCTCATTAATATTAAAGAACCCCGGTGCAATCGACAATTTTGCCACTGAGCGCTGGTCATCGCGTTTAGAGAAAATTAAAATCGCAAATAACAACAGTAAAGTAGATCCTGCCCCACCGATCCAAGCATACAAATCAAAACTATTACGTGTCCACAAGTATGGCAAAGCCTTTCCTTGTTGAAAGGCATTGATATTAGCTAACTGAGCTGTTAACCAGATACTATCCATAACAGGCCCTAAAACGTTGGTTCCATGAATACCGAAGAACCAAAAGACTTGGACTAAAACGGTCATTAAAAGTACCGCACCAAAACCCTGGCTTAAATTCAACAATGGATCTTGCAACACTTTAGCAATGAATTCGATAACTGTGGTGCTAAATTTGCTAAATATATACCCAATGATCCCGGCTACATATAAAGCCGCCGTGGCCGGAATGATCCCCGTAAAAGCATTAGATACAGCGGGCGGAACTGAATCAGGCATCTTTATCGTAATGTTTTTCTTCATCAACCAAATATAAATCGTTGAAGAAATGGCACCCATGATCATAACAGTAAAGAAACCAGTTGATCCGAAAAATTGACCAAAATTAAAATAACCCCACATAGAAACATCTTTGCCCGCAACTGCAGCTCCAGCATCTGTCAAAGTCTTAACAGCACCTTTGCTTAAAGCTGAGCCTAAGTGCAAGTTTACACTTTGAGGCAAACTAATAATAAATGAACCCAAAGTAACGATCCCGCCAGTAATAGGCTCGACCTTATATTGAACTGCCAATTGGTAACCAAACGTAAATGAGAAAATTAAACCTAAAATTGCTAAAGTTCCAGTCCAAACCATGGCATTAATATCGATCAGCCATTGCATTGAAGATACAATACCCATCCAGTGCAACTGTGTAGGAATATCACGGATCAAAGCATTCAAAACGTTAGCGACAGCACCTGCCATCATTGCTGGCATAATAGCGATAAAGGCATCACGCAGTGCGATCAACCAGCGAACCGAACCTATTTTAGCCGCGATCGGAACAACATGTTTATTTAACCAATTTATAAATGCGTTCACTTTACATTACACTCCTATCTTATATAGCATAAGCCAAATATTAAAATAAATCGTTTTCATTAAATTTGACTTAAATGGACATTCTTTAAATATTTCCCCTGATACCAAACTTCTATAAGAACTACTATAAATCAATATTTTGTGTATGATAATACAATGCTAAGTTATCATAAACAAAATAAGTCCTGGAAAAGTTAAAGACCTTTCCATTTACCAAATAGTTGATCCCATCAAGACACAAAATGCGCTCACCTTGCTGCCATCCAATCAAATCTGCTTGCCACTCATCCAGTTTGTTAACATGCACATAGTTTTCAGAGGTACTTCCTGTCATCTGATATGCATCTCGCAAGAAACTAAAAATAGAACTTTGTACACTTTCTTTCGAAAGAAATGGGACTACTTCACGTGGAAAATAAGATTCTTCTAAAGAGTACAAGTGGTCTTTTAAATATCGTAATCTTATTACACGATAAACCCTTGTATCTATATCTACATTTCCCCATTGGGCCAAGTTTTCATCAGCTTGGATCGTATCAAACTTAACGACCTTAGACTTCAATGGACCGCCAGATACCATTGAATTTTTATCAAACCCGATCGACAAGTTCAAAACTGTTTGTGACTGGAGTGGTCTTTTTATAATATAATATCCACTTCCACGAACACGTCGAAGCAAACCATGCGCAAAAACAACATCAAGCGCCTTACGAATAGTGTTACGACTGACTTGGTATTCCTCAACGAGCTCCTTTTCAGTGGGCAATTTGTCTGAATACTTATTGGCAAGAATTGCCTGAATGATATTTTCAGCCACTTTATGATACATTATTGTTCCTCCTTTCCTTAATTTTTGACTGTGGGCAATGTAGTCCGATCTTTTTTACATTAACAACAAGAATTGCACTTTAAATATGTCGGCGCTCATCACATTAGTGCCCACTAATTATATTACCAGTGAAGATCATTAAAATCAATAAAACGTTTTCATTTATTCAAAAAAATCTCCGAGACTTATGAAGTCCCGGAGCTGGTAAAATTTTAAATTAAATAGGTAGTACGGCGAAGAGCAATGCGCCAATGATACCACCAACAATAGGTCCAAAGAATGGTACCCAACTGTAGCCCCAATCGCTGCCGCCTTTATTTGCAATTGGCAAAATAGCGTGAGCAATACGAGGTCCCATATCACGGGCAGGGTTGATAGCATAACCAGTAGGTCCACCGAGTGAAAGACCAATACTTACGATCAAGCTCCCAGCTACCAGCGGGTTCAAACCATCAGCCATTGAGCCATGACCAAATGCTGCCAATCCAAGTACCAATATAGCAGTACCAACAGCTTCAGTAATGAAGTTATTACCTAAGCTGCGGATAGCAGGTTCTGTAGCAAAAACTCCTAAAATTGTGTCTGGGTCTTCTGTTGCTTCCCAGTGTGGACGGTAAGCAAGCCAAACAACTGCAGCACCAAGAATAGCACCCAACATCTGAGCAATGATATAAGGTACAACAGCTGCCCATTTTGTTAAACCAATAACAGCAAAAGCAATTGTTACGGCAGGGTTAAGATGAGCCGGGCCCATCATACCGCCGACATAAGCACCCATTGTAACGCCTAAGCCCCATCCAAGTGCAATAACGACCCAGTCAGAACCTTGAGCTTTTGATTTGTTCAAGTTGACAGCGGCACAAACACCGTTACCAAGTACAAGAAGAACGAAAGTACCGATGAATTCACCGATCGCCTGTGTAGTAATAGTTCCCATAATATTTCCTCCTATGTGTGTTGGAACAACTTTTTTGTCCTAATTTTAAATATTCTATGTGATACATGGATACTTGATCCACTGCTTGAATGCTTTTGTGAAGCGATTAGTGATTTGCCAAATAGACGCCACTTTTCACTTAATAGCGAGTTGCTCAGGCCAGACACTTCCGTCTAGCCAACTTCCCCGTCATATTGCCAAAATCGCAATATAATTCGAAAGTTTGTTAGTGCTCAGTGTCTCCCGGTCTGCTTCACTCACTTATTTTTTTAATGCATCCAATCTTGTCTCTGCAATAAGATCGTTTAATTCGTCAGCTTGTTTTTGTTTTTCATCATCTGACCAACCCAAGACACGTGCCATTTCATCAACGATCGCATCCTTCTTTGCAGCAAGCTTGTCTTCATGGAACAAAACAAAGTTTGTCCGACGCAAGAGATAATCGATAGGAGTCAATGTCATTTCTTCATTGATCGAATAATGCAAACTGATCGTATCAGCTAATGTCAATCCAGGCGCAGTTTCCACATGTGCTGCATATGAAACAACTCGGCCCGTATTTGAACCAAAGCGGTTTGCAAGATCTTCTGCTTCATCTTGTGGAATACCCTTGCCAATAGCAAGTTTAGTGTAAAAGTCTAATGTCTTTTCAACATTTGTTGGGTCAAAGTGACCACCGGAAACTTGCAATTTCTTGGAATCAATTTCTTTGATCACAACATTGAATTCATCTTTCAATGTCTTAGTGATCAATTCCATAGCACCTGCAGCCATCTTACGGTAATCAGTGATCTTACCACCAGACAATGTGATCAGTCCATCTTCACCAACATCCAGCGAAGATCCACGAGAAACTTGTGAAGCAGAAATTTCTTTTTCTCCACTTGATTGTTTCAAAGCACTGATGGATTTTTCAACGTCACCACGTTCTACTTCACCCTCGTTGTACTTATTCACTGTATCGATCAGGTTATTGAAACTTTCATCAGAAACTTTACCAGTGTTAGCACCACCACCATTGTAGTCAGAGCCAGCGTTAGAACCAAGCAACGGACGAATACCTGCCCAACTAGCTTCAATATCATCGATCGTGACGTTGGCTTCAGGGAAACGGTTGTTGATAGCTTTCAATAAGTAATCAACGTCTGCTTGTTCAACAGTTGGATGTGTGTAATCACCAGTATAATCTGTATCCGTTGTACCAAAGTAAGTCTTACCTTCACGCGGAACAACGAAGATCATCCGGCCATCACCAACACCTGAATCAGAGTATGTTGGTTGTGGTACGCTCAATACTGATTCGTCAACTACCAAGTGCACACCTTTCGTTGGACGGATAACTTGACCTTTGTCACCATTCTTATCATCCAAGCCAAGGAACTTAGATGACCATGGACCAGTAGTATTGATAACCAACTTAGCATTAACATCAAACTTTTCACCAGATAAAACATCTTCTGCAGTTACGCCATCGATCTTTCCATCTGCATTGTGTGAAACGCTAACAGCTTTAACACGACTAGCCATCAAACCGCCTAATTCAGCAGCACCCTTGATATTTTCAATAACCAAACGTGCATCATTGTTGACATAGTCAAGATAAACGCCGGCACCAAGTAATTTATCGCTCTTCAAGCCTGGTTCACGTTGCAATACCTCATCACGGTCGATCGTATAGTTAGCATATTGACTTGATTCAACACCCGCTAAACGGTCATACAGATCCATCGCAATTTTGACACTAAACATGTCAAATGTTTGATCTGGTGTATCGTAAATAGGTAAGAGCATTGGGAACGGCTTTGGAATATGTGGAGCAATTCCTTGAACTACAGCACGTTCCTTGACAGTATCAGACACAACTCCAACGTCAAAAGTTTTCAGATAACGGATACCACCATGCACTAATTTAGTAGAACGGGAACTTGTCCCTTCAGCAAAATCCTGCATTTCAAGTAAACCAACTTTAGCCCCCGCTTTAGCAGCCTGAATAGCTACACCGGCACCGGTAATACCTCCACCGATGATCAGTAGGTCCAAGTCAGTGTTTTTAAGTCCGTCAATAGTTTCCTTTCTTGTTTTGTAAGAAAAATTCAATTTCAATATCCTCCTCGTTTTAGTCAAGCTTCGTGAAACAAAAAATCGTCTCACGGAGTCTTGTTAAGATCGAGTTGTATAAGGTATTTAGCCTCATTCAACTTCTTAATAATTTCTTCTCTCTTTTTTAATTTTAGGGTCTAACTATTCAGCTGGTTTAAATGTTCTTGTTGCTTTAACAGCTTGTTCCCATCCAGCATACAAATGATCACGTCGTTTGTCGTCCATTTCTGGATCGAAACGTTGGCCAATTTCAAACATATGTTGTAATTCATCTGTATCTTTCCAGAAACCACAACCTAAACCTGCAAGGAATGCAGCACCCATAGCTGTTGTTTCCAAATTAGCTACACGTTCAACTGGTGTATCTAACAAGTCTGCTTGGAATTGCAGCAAGTAGTTGTTACGAGCAGCACCACCATCAACACGCAATGCTGGGATTTCGATACCAGTATCTTTATACATTGTGTCAACAACGTCACGTGTTTGGTAAGCCAATGACTGTAATGTAGCCTTGATGAAGTCTTTGTTTGTTGTACCACGTGTTAAACCAAAGACAGCACCACGAGCTGCGGAATCCCAGTATGGAGCACCTAAACCAGTAAAGGCAGGAACTACGTATACTTCATCATCATTTTCTGATTCGTTAGCAAATTGTTCTGATTCTGGAGCTGATTCGATCATCTTCATACCATCACGTAACCATTGGAGAGCTGAGCCAGCAACGAAGACTGAACCTTCAAGCACGTAATTAACTTTACCGTTGATCGAGTAACCAATAGTTGTTAACAAGCTGTTCTTCGAGATGATAGGTTCTTCACCAGTGTTCATCAATACGAAGGCACCTGTCCCATAAGTGTTCTTAACCATACCCTTCTTCAATGCCAATTGACCGAAGAGAGCTGATTGCTGGTCACCAGCCATACCAGATACTGGAACACGGCTGCCGTAGAAGTGATAATCCATTGTGTAACCGTAAACTTCAGAGTTTCCTTTTGGTTCTGGCAACATTACTTCTGGGATATTCAAAAGCTTCAAAATATCTTTGTCCCAAGCTAAGTCGTGGATGTTGAACAACATTGTACGTGATGCGTTAGAGTAGTCAGTAACATGTGACTTACCACCCGTTAACTTCCAGACCAACCATGTATCGATCGTCCCAAAAAGCAATTCTCCTTTTTCTGCACGTTCTTGAGCTCCATCAACGTGATCAAGGATCCAACGGATCTTAGTTGCTGAGAAATAAGGATCAACTAGCAAACCTGTCTTTTCATGGATCATGTCTGAATGACCATCTGCAATGATCTTGTTTGCGTAGTCACTTGTTTGACGTGATTGCCATACGATCGCATTGTAGATCGGCAAACCTGTCTTCTTGTCCCAGATAACTGTTGTTTCACGTTGGTTAGTAATACCAATACCTTGAATTTGATCTGGTTGAACACCAGAGTTAATAAATGCGTCAGCTATTGTAGCTTGAACAGCGTTCCAAATTTCATTGGCATCATGTTCGACCCAACCAGAATTTGGGAAGTACTGAGTAAATTCACGTTGACCATCGGCTACTTCTTTACCGTTGTGGTCAAAGATGATTGCTCGGGTACTTGTCGTTCCTTCGTCGATCGCCATGATATATTTTTCTGCCATTTGATATCCTCCTAAGTATAATGGTCGTTACACCCTAATTTATTAAAAAACAAGAAACCGTTTACTTGTTTAACTACGTTATTATAAAACTCAAAACCAAGTTTGACAACCATATTGTTTACAATATTCTTTTAGCTATTGCTAAATAATGTTAAAAAATGCTGATATTAAAGCATTTATTGTCAAATAATTTTTTTATTAAATAAATGAAGTTTTGTGAATTTCCTATACTAAAATAAGTAAAATCGCTAATTATTTCTTAAAAGCATATTTAAATTTTTTGAAAAAAATGCTACTTCTTTCATGTAAATAATTTTGTCAAAAAAATTTGATTTTGAAGATCAATAATAACTAGTGCACAACTAAAACGCTTTCATAAAAATGATTATAGCGACCTTATAACAATAGTGCAAATATAAATGGATATATTGCAAAAAAATATTTCAAGGTACTTTTTTCTGACAGCTTTCGCCACACAACAAATTCAAAAAACGCAAGGAAAAAATCCTTACGTTTAATTGGTAAATCATTTGATTTTCAGTGGTTTTAATTGTTCTTCAATATCATTTAAAGGAACATCAGCCTGTAGTAAAGAAGCAGCCGTATAGGCACTTTCGATCAAAGCTGTGTCATATAAATGAATTGTCTTATCTGACATTTCTTGCGCCATCTCAAGGTTCATCTTGGCACTGCCAAGATCATAAAATGCTAAAATTTCATCAGCAGAATTGTCAGTGAAAGCCTGACTGATTTTCTCCATACTTGTTCCGATATCACCATCATCCGTACCACCTGCAAAAGTCAGCGGAACATCGGCAGCTACCTGTTTTAATAACTTGGGCAGTCCCTCGGCGATCTCTGGTACATGTGATACGATCGTGATCCCTAATGTCATAGGATCCCCTCCGTTTCGATCAAAGCTGTAAATAGGTAACCACTTGACATTGCTCCTGGGTCCAAGTGACCAACAGAACGGTCACCTAAATAAGAGGCACGTCCCTTTTTAGCTACTAAGCCCCTTGTGCCATCAACTGCTTTATCAATGTCTTCTTGTGCAAGCGAACCTTGAGCTAGTTGGTCAGATAAAGGTTCCCAGACATCGACCATTGTCTTATCACCAACTTGGGCACCGCCGCGTTTCTTAATGCCAGCATTTGCAGCAGCAAATAATTCACCTAGATCAGTAGTGTCCTTACTCTTTTTTGCCATTTCAAGAAATGCAGTACCATACAAAGGACCAGAGGCACCACCAACTTTACTGATCAACGCCATAGCGATCTGTTTAAACGCATCAGTCAATTCAGCTGGTTTTTTATTTTCAAGTGATTCTTGTACTGCCTTGACCCCACGCGCCATATTATTACCGTGGTCTCCATCGCCGATCGGTGTATCTAATTCACTTAAATAATCTTTTTGGTCGTTAACTTTTTGCGCGAAAGAATTGATCCATTCTGTTAAATTGTCAACTGTTAAAGCCATTATCATCCGCCCTTTTCTAACTACAAATTTTTTCTGCTCTTACCAAGACAAAAGCAGAGTGCTTTAGCACTAGCAAATTGTCTCAGCTTTTCTACCAGGCTATCGTCTCTACAGGATAGTTCAAATAATCCAGCCACTTATCTTCTTTCAATTCAAAGACCGTTAATGACAAACCTGCCATATCGATCGATGTCATATAATTACCAACTTTCATGAAGGCTGGCTCAATATCTTTTCCATTCAACAAATTTAATAAATCATGAGAAAAGATATATTGTTCCATCAACGGAGTAGCTCCCATGCCATTGACCATTACAGCATATTTTTTAGAGCTGTCCAGGTTCAATGTTTTGTCGATCTGGGTAACTAGTTCTTCTGCCATTTCTTTAGAAGGTTTGATTTTTTCACGCTTATAACCCGGTTCACTATGGATCCCAACACCATATTCGATCTCATCATCTTTAAGTTCGAATCCTGGTTTACCAACTTCTGGCACCGTTGCAGCATGCAAGGCGATCCCGATAGTTTTGATATTTGGCAAAACAGCTTGAGCTAACTTGTCCAAATCGTCCAAACTTGCCCCTTGGTCTGCTGCTGCACCAAGAACTTTATGCATTAATACTGTTCCTGCAACACCACGTTTACCTTGAGTAAACAAACTATCTTCCACCGCAATGTCATCATCGACAACGATCGTCTTGGTTTGAATGTCATCAACTTCGGCCAAATCTTTAGCCATATCAAAGTTCATCACATCACCAGAATAGTTCTTAACAACTAAGAAAACACCCTTACCATGATCAGCCTGCTTAATTGCCTCATAAATCTGATCAGGGGTCGGAGAAGTAAAGACCTGTCCACATACTGCGCCGGACAACATTCCCTTGCCAACAAAACCGGCATGTGCTGGCTCATGTCCAGAACCTCCACCGGAAACAATCCCGACTTTACCAGCCATTGAGTCTTCATCAGACCGCATAACGGCTTCAGTATCAGGTATTTGACGTAAATACTGCGGGTAAGAACGAACTAACCCATCAACCATTTCTGGAACTACATTTCCAGCGTCATTGATGATCTTTTTCATAATTAACTCACAACCTTTCTTGTTTATTGTACTATATTAGATTTTATAAATCGATTACAAAGGTTTTTAAGATAGTTGTTTTTAGTGTTTGTGTTGACAGTTTAGAATATAGTGTTACTATTATTTTTAATGAATGAACGTTCATACATTAATTAGAAATGAGCTTTGGATTAATGAAAAAAGGACAACTCTTTTATGATAGATACAATTAGGAATTTCTGGATTCAAAGCAAAAAAGAGGAGACCATGATGAAATCGAACGTGGTTTCCGAGCAGTGTTAGATTTTGAAGAAGCGCATCCGGACCTTTTTCACTATAAATCTACTACACAAGGGATGTTCCCGAAAATCCCAAAGAAGAATATTGGATGTTTATAGATGTCTTTATTGATTATAAAGACTATATGACATCTTTAAAGAGTGCTACGCAACCGTCCATAAACTAAGAAAATACAAGCTTTAATCAGCAAAATCTTTGCACATGCAGATGGTTTCCTTACTGATGAAGGCGACCCTTTCTAATTAATGGCTTACCCAACTTGATGAATCTGATTGAGCATTGGACAGAGGCACCTTCTTTGCGAGTTGATAATCAAGAGCATTAATTTGATGTTTAATGACATTTAGGTAAGATTCACAAAAAAGAGCGAACTCAATCGTTCTTTATTATTAAAAGGGATTATAAAAAATGGAAGGTGAAATTGGTGGGTGAAACAATTCAAGTAAAAGACCTTGCTCAAGGTTATGGAAAAAACATTGTCATCAGTGACATTAACTTGTCCGTTAAAAGTGGTGAAATATTAGGCTTGATTGGCCCCAGCGGTGCTGGAAAAACTACATTGATCAATTCTATTATGGGCATGCTAAAGCCCAAACAAGGGTCTGTTACAGTGCTAGGGGAATCAATGCCAAATCGAAAAATTTTAGCTAAGATCGGTTTTATGGCTCAAGCTGACGCCTTATATGAAACTTTAACTGCGCGCGAGAACTTGACCTTTTTTGGGCAAATGCAAGGCATGAGTCAGAAAAATTTACTCGCTCAGATCAAGTATGCAACCACAGTTGTTAACCTTAACGAAGATCTGGATAAACATGTCAATGATTATTCTGGGGGGATGAAACGACGCTTATCTTTGGCAATTGCGTTAGTGGCTGATCCGGAAATATTGATTTTGGATGAACCAACAGTCGGGATCGATCCAGAATTACGGCAACAGATTTGGCAAGAATTACACCGGTTAGGTAAAGAAGGAAAAACAATTCTCTTAACGACCCATGTTATGGACGACGCAGAAGAGTCAGATAGTTTACTGATGATCAGAAATGGTGTAGCAATTGCTCAGGGACAGCCGGATCGGTTGATCAAAGAATTTAAAGTTAAAAGTGTCGAGGAAGTGTTTTTGAAAGCAGGGAGGCAACAAGATGCGCACACTGGCAATGATTAAAAGAGTTTTACAGGAAATGTTGCGTGATAAGAGAACTTTGGCCATGATGTTCATTGGTCCGTTACTGATCCTGACTTTAATGTATTTTCTATTTCAGTCTAATAATGATCAAACAGCTGACTTGGCAGTTCGTAATGTTGATTCAACCTTAGTCAATGCAGTTGATAATGATAATATCAAAATACATCAGGTTTCTTCGAATGATTCAGCAAAAAAATTGATCCGAACCCATGATTATGCAGGAGTAATGACACAAAAAGATGATAAATTACAACTGACTTTACAAAATAGTAATCAGATTAAAAGTTCTATTTTAAAGAAAAGTTTGCAAGCGGCTCAGGTTAAGTTAAAAACCCACGCTTCGATGACAGCCTTAAGGGACCAAAAACAGGCCATTCAAAAGTTACAACAAGAGTTAACTATGGTTTCAAAGCAAGCGGGCATTTCACCAGGAACACAGGCCTCAATGCCGAAACAACAAAAGAATCCCGCCAGAAACTACTCTGTCAAAACACATTATATTTATGGTGACAAGGATACCAATTTCTTTGATACATTTTTGCCGATTATGATGGGGTTTGTAGTCTTTTTCTTTGTTTTCTTGATTTCAGGAATTGCGTTATTACGTGAAAGAACAACGGGAACTTTAAAACGTTTATTGGCAACTCCAATTAAACGAGGCGAGATAATTACTGGCTATCTAAGTGGTTATGGAATTTTTGCCTTAGTACAAACCCTGCTAATTGTTTTATATAGTACGTATGTCTTTAAG
This sequence comes from Ligilactobacillus acidipiscis, assembly GCF_900116935.1. Taxonomy (NCBI): domain Bacteria; kingdom Bacillati; phylum Bacillota; class Bacilli; order Lactobacillales; family Lactobacillaceae; genus Ligilactobacillus; species Ligilactobacillus acidipiscis. The sequence continues at coordinate 179,383 of NZ_LT630287.1, read as the reverse complement.
ATCCAAATTTTGGGAAGTATTTGGTATGTGTTGTTGATCAATGTTTTAATGGCTTTTGTCGCATTAACTATGGGACTATTTATTTCCACTTTTGCTGCGTCAGAATTTCAAATGATGCAATTTATTCCGATCGTTGTTATTCCACAGGTCTTTTTCTCAGGCATCATTCCTGTTGATCAAATGGCTAACTGGCTGCAAGGAATCGGTCATATCATGCCACTGTATTATGGTGCAAATGCAATGAGTGATGTGGTTGCTAAGGGCGTTGGTTTTATACAAATTTGGCCAAATCTATTAGCGCTGCTTCTCCTTGCTGGCCTTTTCCTAATTTTGAATTTAGGGGCCATGAGACGCTATCGTGAAGTTTAAAGAAAGGAGAGGATGAGATACGTGAATAATAATATTTCTTCTTTATTTGTAGAAAGCTTAAATGAATTAAATATTTCAGAACGACAAAAGTCAGTTTTACAGGCAAGTCTAACCCTTTTTTCAGAACAAGGTTTTGAAAACACCAGTACTACGGAGATTGCGCAATTGGCTGGAGTTGCGGTGGGAACAGTGTATCAACAATTTAATAATAAAGAAGGCTTATTACAGGCCGTCTTAGAACCTGTAATTACAGAAGTGATCCCTAAAGTGGCTAGTGAATTTGCAAATGGAATACAGGCACCACAAGGCCCTAATTTTACGGAATTTTTACAAAACATTATGCAAGATCGCATGCAATTTGTTATTGATAATTTGCCCCAAATTAGAATTTTAGTACGGGAAACAATGGTCAACCAAAAGATTCGGAATCAAATGAAGATGGAACTTGCTAAGTTACCCTTTGCTAAATTAAAAGAGCTGTTTGTATATTATCAAGAACAAGGACAGTTGGTTGACTGGGAATTTTCTCGTATTTTACGTGCTATTATTGGAGCAATGTGCAGTTATTTGGTGCCACTTATTTTTGAGCCTAATAAAACGATTGACGTGGCTAAAGCAAGTCAAGACGCAGCTGAAACTTTAATTAAGGGATTGAAACCATAATAACTTAATGGAGGTGTTTATGGCGTTAGCACAAATCTCATTTATCAAGAAAGAACAGATTATAGCCAATGTTTATACTTTTTATTTAAAAGGCCGGAAAATTTCAAAGTAAAATCTGATCAGTGCAACTTATTCATTGAACCTAAATTTGTGCGACCTCATCCATTTTTTCTTCTGCCCCACAAGAAAAATATTTAAATTTTACTACCACTATTAGTAGTCATAGTATTTTTAAAGCGAATTCAAAGAAGATGAATACTGGAAATAAGCTGCTGTTATTGGGACCATTGCAAAATTTTAAGCTAGAGTCAGAGACCAAAAAGTATTTTTTTAGCTCAGAAAATTGGAATCACGCCCTTACGCGCTCTGTTAAAAGATAAAAAAGAGCGTCAATTGCCAGCAACGGTTACCTTGATCCGTGTGGCTAAGGCAGAACATGTTTTTCAGAATTTAACACAAGAAGAAGCCGAAAAAGCAAATACTTTAGCCAAAGTCGATATTATCTAACATTTTTTCGGTGCTAACCTGATCTAATCCTAATAAGCGAGCGTCATAGCTTCACTGCTATGGTTTAAGAGGTGCATGACCAGTCCAATATTGTAGTTAGACTGGACATAGACACGGTAAGCGCCGGTTTTGCACATGGTGTGAGTGCCTAAATAGTTCAAACCTAAGAGGTCACCCATTTTATGCATTATTTTATAAAATTTTTTTCTGTGATGTGTTTTTCGGGGTGTTGCAGGGACGGAAAGAGCCAAGGCGAGACTAAATTTGCTTGTTGCAACCAGCTCTGATAAGCCAAAAGATTACCCGTGACCGGTTTTAAGCATAAATGATTTGCTTTGCCCGTCCTTTGATCGTGGAGAAAGGCGTTCCGCTGCACATTTCCCTGCTCATCAAAGCAATCTCTCCCCCGTTTCAGTCTTAGAATGTCGCTGACACGCAACAAAGTTGCTTTGCCAACTTGGAAAATGGTGTAATTATGAACCACAGCCTTAAAATCTTCTTGTAAGCACCGTTGGACTTGGGTCAAAACATTCGAATCCTTGATCGGTAACACTTTTTGTTCCATAAAAAAGCGCCTCCTTTTTTAACTAAAAGCAGGGGGCACTTTTTATACCATTTTACCATTTTTTGCCCCTTGATTTTTAGCTTACCATTAAAGGTTGTTATTGCAATGTTTCTGAGGGCCCACTACTACAAAATAGTCCCTGGGATTCTCTTGTTGTTGAATGCTTTATTTGATTAGGCTTTAACTCTGTATAGAATTCTGTTTCTTATCCAAAATAAAAAAACAAGACCACAGCTGTTAAGTTATGACCTGCTAGTTAGTACAGCCGCTTTTAATTAAACTTTTCTAAGTGATATAATTGTTCATCATCAAGAATACTATTATCATTTTTAAAAGAATAACCCATTTTTTGGTAAAAACCTAAACCGGTAATTGAAGCAGGAATTTCAATGCGCTTGGCTCTTGCAAAATATTCGTCCTATTCTAATACTTGAATAAGTTGCTTACCAATTCCTTGTCCTTGATACCTAGGTGATACAAAAATGTTAAACAAGCTACTTTCATCATTTTTAACCCAATATGCACCAATCGAACCAACTGCAATAATCTTGTTTACAAAATCATCAATAAATACATAACAGTGAAAATATTTTGCTTTCTCTATAAAATTGTCAAGGGCAACGTAAAAATGTAGGTTTATGGCAATCAAAAATGTAGGTTTTTGACAATTACAGTTTAGTTTTTAATCGATAAGACTTACCCGTGATTCTTATGGTATGAACATGATGAACTAATCGATCTAAAATAGCTGCAGTGACAGTTGGGTTTTGAAAAATATCGACCCAAGAAGATAAAGCACTGTTACTAGTAATAATTGTCGATTTTCTTTCATACCTGGCATTGATCAATTGAAAAAACAAATTAGCTTCATCGTGTTTAATGGGCAGATAACCTAATTCATCAATGATCAATAAATCGTAACGGGCGTAGCGGTTTAGTGCACGATCTAGTTCGTCTTTGTCATCGGCTTTTCTGAGTCTTAATAAAAGCTCATGACAATTAATAAATAACACTCTTGCACCTTGTTGACAGGCTTCGCGCCCTAAGGCGATTGCGAGGTGTGTTTTTCCTACCCCGGGGCTGCCTACTAGAAGAATATTTTCTGCTTTATCCATAAAAGCTAGGCTTTTTAATTCTAGAATCTCCTGTTTTTTGATACTTGGCTGGAAGGTAAAATCAAATGCTTCCAGCGTTTTAACGCTGGGAAAACGGGCCCTGGTAATCGTTCGTTCAACCTGAGCCTGATGTTTATAGTTTAATTCTTTGGTCGTTAAAGCTAAAAGTGCTTCCGAAAATGACATTTTTCCGGCTGTTACTTGTTCCAGATAATTAGGCAGGTAACTTTTTATTTCAAGCAGTTCAAGTTGAAGCAAATTATTGTTAAGTCGTTGATTGATACTACTCATCTCATAGGACCTCCTGAGAATTAGACTTGGTCATAGGCACTTAGATTTTTACTAATGAATTGTTCAATGTCATCTTCATTACGACCGTTCATTAAATCTGAACGTAAAATTGCCTTGGTATCTTCATAGTTATAATTATATTGTTGGGTAGTTATTTCGTGAGAGCGGATCAATTTTCGGTTATAATAAATCTGAACATGTTTCTCATCATCACTGACTTCGAGAGTAACTTGTTCACCAATATATTTTGGATCAACAGAGTACTTACATTTCCGAAAATTGACCATAGCTTCCTTAGAGACGATACGTGAGATATCTTCTTCAAAATAAGGCTTGAGTAGGTCAACGGGAGTTGAATGTAATTGCTCTTTTTCTTTGTCTTCCCAAAGAAGTGTAGGTTGCAGATGCGTGGCTTGAGAAATTTCCTGATTAAGTTCATCACTTAAGTTATCCACTAGTTCGATTAGATCCGTTCCGTCAAAAGGTTCGTAATTATAGGGACGCAGACGCTCAACAGTTCGTGCTAGTGCCTCAACGGCACCTTTAGTTTGCGGGCGAAAAACACGACAAGCAATTGGTTTAAAAGCGGCGTCTTTACTGAATTGATAAAAACGCTGGTTAAAAATTGCGTGTCCAAAGGAAGATTTCGAATGGTCTATGACAGTTTTCATGTTATCAAACCAAATTTCGTGTGGGATTCCGCCCGTAGCTTCAAAAGCTTGCGCCAAACAGCTAAATAAAGTATCCTGTGAGCGATCAAAAGTTAAGGTTAAGTATTTGTATTTAGAATACCTGAATTATTCATACTTTTCGTTGCAGTTAAAACTTTGTGCAAAGTTACTTTAGTGTGTAAAAAAAGCAGCTTTTTGTTAGTTTTGTTGTCGGACTGTTTAAAAAAGGACAGACTTCACCCTTTCCCTAAGAAAAACATTTTTTTTGTGAGTTCACAGCGGATATATTTTTAGATTTTGAATCTTGAACAGTGTCTGCCAAAATAATTTATCGAACACATTGGTCTGAGATAAATGGACCCAGACTTGACGCGCATGGTGCGTGACCTTAGCTGCCACATGGAGTAATTTAAAACGGATCGTCCCGACCTGAGCGTGTTTAAGCTTTGTTGGTAAAACTAAGTTCTTCATGGCTTGCAGTATATTATAAGCGACCCCAGCTACCAGCATCCGGAACTCATTGGCCTCAAAACTAGAACTGTCCGTTTTATCAAAGTGAAAGCCACGTTTAACTTCTTTGATCAAGTCTTCCATGGAACCGCGTTGGTGATAGAGGGCAAAGACTTGTGGACCGCTTAATTCTTCCAAGTTGGTCACGATAAACTCATGGTCAAACAGAAAGTTGCCCGCCGGCCGCGTTGATTTAATAATCACACGATAAGGTCGTGACCAACTTTGAGGACAATAGTCTCGCAGGACATGCCATTGGACTTCAGCTTCGGTGAAGTCCTGGTCACCCACTTGGATCAGGTGCTCAGCCCGACTTTGGAGCTGGTAGTTCGCTTTTAAACGAATCACGAACTTAGCCTGCTTTTTATCACACGCATGGTAGATCCCTGGAGCTGCGAAACCAGAATCTCCCCGCACTAAGACATCCAGGGAAGATCCGTCATAGGCCCGTAAGCTCCGTAATAAAAATTTAGTCGCACCTTGGGAAGTATAGCGATTGCCGGGGCGTAATTGAGCATTCAACAAGCAGCCCGATAAAGCATCAAAGGCTAGTAAAGGATGATAACCGTTGGTCTGGTAGTGACCGTTATAAGCACTCTTTTCTTGGTCACCAAACGTATCGGCATGTGTCGAATCTAGATCAAGGATCAGCTGATGTTGATTTAGCTGCCCAAGAACAAAGTGAGCTACCGAGCCGAGCAATGATTTGACTGAAAAGAGCCCAGACGCTGAAATGTGATTGATAAAGCGTGAAAGTGTCGGCTGGGAAGCGACCGCTTGAGACAAGACCAGCTTAAAATCAACGGCGTGTGACAAGGTATTAGCCGACTGATCTTGGCAGTATCCTGCCAGCAATTGCAACAGCAACTGCTTAAATAAATTGTTCAAGGGAAAGGTACAATATTTACGGTCATCTTTAAAATGCAAGTTATCTTCTAAGAGCTGGTCAAAGTGAATTTGGTGCAGAAATTCAGCAATTAATAAAGTTCCGGCATCGTTCGCTAACTCACCACCGTCATTAGAAATGTTGATCTGGTCATTGAATAAAAGTTTTTCATGATGTAAAGTTGACATAAGGAGCACTCCTGTTCTTTGTGGTTTTCAACGACTTAACAATAGCACAGGATGTGCTCTTTTTGTACACCCAACAGGTGAAAAACGAAAAAGATGCGAACTAGCATGACAACAACAAAAAGTAGTCCTTAAGGGAAAAGTATGAATAATTCAGGGAATAAGGAAGCACATATAAGAAAATATTAAACTTATAGAGGATACCTTCACTGTTCCTGAGCTTCATTTCTTCTTTCCAATCCACTTGGGCCGAGAGGCCCGGAGTATGAGTGACTCGAATGGTAGCTTTCTTGACCTCATGGTTTTTAAATTTACGACAATACGTTTTTACAGTTGAATAACTACCTAGATAGCCTTTCTTTTGAATAAATTTAAAGATTGCCATGGCAGAGCAATTAAGCGCTAATTTATCATGGATGATTGCTTTAAAAGGCTCCAGTAAGCTTGGCTTTTTAACAACTTTCCTGGTTTTGACTTGGTCGGTAGCAATTTCTTCAACTACCTTTTTAATAGTGCGATAATCCGCGTTATATTGCCTTCCTAGAGCAGCGTAATTTGGTTTAATGTTTTCTTTCATATCTTTTAGCACTCCTTGTCTTAAATCATTTCTCACATCAGTTGCCTCCTTGAAAACTAAAAATACTGATGTAATTAATGATACAAAAAAATGTAGAAAGACCGACATTTTTGATTGCCGTTTTCCTACATTTTATAGCTGCCTTTTACATAAAATCTTGAGCAGTAAGATTTTTTAAATCATTGTCTAAATATTCTTTAGAATAATCCTTTATATTGGTAGTTAACATGGTTTCTTTAACTAAGTTTGCAACTTCTTCTGCATCTGAATCTTTGAATGTTCTGTGTTTAATCATTGTAATTATTCCCCCACAATTTAATTTAAATAATTGAGCCTTATTATACTCTAAAAAATTCAAATTATATTTTTTAAGTTATGACCTGTTTTACTTTTTCCTTATTAAAGAGTAAGCTTATTAGCAGGAAAGTAAAAACATAGTTTGGTTGGTAGTCCAAACATAATGGTTTTTGATTATCAGTATCCTTCCTCCTAGGTCGTCCGTCTTTCCTAATTATTTTAGGAGGAAAGTATTATGGACGTAGAAAAATGTCAGTTACTCTTAACAATCGATTTTGACCCACCTTTTTACAAAGCTATTTTTGAAAGTATTTCGGCTAAATCTTATGAAGTAGCACAAGTTAATTTAGGAACATCAGAACCTAAATTAACTTTAATTTTAGATTTAGTGCTGAATCATTGGGATAGGGTGCATTTTTTCAAACAAAAACAGTTTAAAAAAAATGAATTGCCTAACAAGATAAATCCTAAGCGTAAACAACGGTTAGCTCAAAAGGCAGTTAAAAATGGTTTTAGTACAAAGTCACAAGTTGCTTTAAAAAAGCAATTTGAGCAAAATAAACTGGCTAATGAAAGGGATCGTAAACTTAAAAAAGAACAATTAATTGAGAAAAAATTTAAGTTAAAACAAGAAAAACGAATCGAAAAACATAAAGGGCACTGATTAAAATCTGCACCAAAGAACCTGGCTGTCATAACGTAAGCAGTGTTCAACTGGACGGTTAGACAAGACCATTCAAATTTGTTTTGACAAAATAGAGATCCCTGACACGAAGGCAAGCATTGCTTCATATCAGGAATCTTTGGAGCTATTTAAGTTTAATTCCATGGTAAATAGGGCTCTAGTTCTTTTGGGTCTTTGTCAAATAGTGTTGATTTCACTTTTAGGGTCCTATCGTAAAGGTAGAATCTTTTTTGTTTTTAAGTGCTAGCTCAAGCGGTCTTTTATTGTCTGGCAGTGGGTGATGAACGGAGAGAATTGCCCACTGCCAGGCTTTTTTGCTGGTTATGCGATCAGCTGGATCCTAACAAAGAAATGATGGAGATTTCTGAAGCCATAACAGCCGCGTAAGCCTTTTTGAATGCTGGAAAAGCATCCAACCCGAGATCCACAATATTTTGGGCAGTGGTATATTCATTCAGGCCAGAATTGTATTTGACCTCGGAAAACGCTTTCTAATACGCGTGAAACAGCTTCCAGTGTTTCTTTAAAGCTTTGTAGATACGACTTGTGAGAGGGGTCTGAGATCTCCTTGAAAGCTTTGATCCGAGCCTGATCTAAAGCACGACTAGCTAATTGAACAAGATGGAAACAAGCAAACACGATGATCGCATTGGGGAACAAATAATGTACAAATTGTTGATACTGCACATTTAGGTCCATGGTTACGACTTAAACTTTTTGACGTTGTGCTAAAGAGTAATTATTGAAAAAATATTCCTTGATCGTCTTAGACAAGCGATTTTCAAGTAAGAGCAGTAAGTCATGTGTTTTGGCATCGATACAAATAAACGAAAATCTGCCTCTAGTAGAGCGAAACTCAGCGAAACAGAGCGCCTTTTGCAAGCGGTGTGGAGTCACATAAGCTGTTTTATTGCATAGAGGATCCGTTGTACTGAAGAAGCCGAGACGCCAACTATTTGGCGATATTTTTAACTGGGCTCGTTTCTTTAGCTAAACTGTGGATCACTTGCCTAGCCCGCCGCGTGATCGAACGGTGACGCTGAGTCAGTTCAGTTTTAGCACTAAAAGTTCTGTGGCACTCACGACAAAAATAACGTTGCTTATACAGGCGAAAACGGAGCGGCTGTTCAGATAGACTGGGTAGTTTTAATTTTGTTGGCCTTTTTCCATTTTTTACGACCTTAGTCGACTTACAAAAACGGCACCTTTCCACCCGGTAACAGTTCTTTCGTATGTAAAGCTCCTTCGACAGCATCGGCACGAACGGAAATTTCGATATTTGGGTCTTGGATATTTAAGAGATCTAGGATAGAATTCTCTTGGGACATCATTTATACCTCACTTTGATTTGGTTTAGACGCTTTAATTTAGCACTTGAGGGACAGTGATGTCCTTTCCTTTGCCAAAAAAATAGTGCTGATGACTTTACTCATCAACACTAAAAAGTATAGACTCATAATATCGAGGGGGCGGTCTGTTTTTGTGCTTTCAACCTTTAGTTATTCCGAATCTCGCATAACAAAAAAGCTGCCCGATGTAAACTTGGTCTGAAACAAATACATGTCTTTATAATCTGCCCTTATTCATTCCTAAAATTCATTAACTTTGTGTTCTACCTCACCTTGCACTTTATAATGCCCCTGCTGATCTTTCTCATAGTAGACACCTTGGATCTCTGGAATAAATCCGGGGAAGTTTTCCATCACTCCAACTAATACTTTGAAATATTGCTGATCTATTTTTTGCCATTTTTCTCCTGGTGCAACAATAAACACTCCAGGTGGATAAGGCAAAGCACCCTCCAGTGCGACTTGACCGACAATGTTGTCCAAATCGCAAAGTTCATTTTGGTTTTTCTTAAAACTCAAATCAGCTTGCCATGGAGTTTCTACATAATCCTGCAAGTTCCTCTTGGCAAATAAAGCTTTTTGTAAATTGAAAGTATTGTTTTCTTTATAATACTCATGCATTTCATGGCAGAGGTCATGTAAAGTGTACCCTTGATAACGTTCTTGATTTTTTTCATAAAGTCGTGGCAGAGCCTCTTGTAGAGAAATATCAGCTTCATAAGCTTTTTCAAATTCCAACAAAGCGTCAAGTAGAGTATTCAAATCACTTTCTGAATCTCCAGGCGTTAATAAGAACAGTAATGAGTTCAAATCATCCTTTCCACGAATAATTTGTTTTTCCAACAAGAACTCCGCTACAACAGCTCCTGGAATTCCATCAGCTAGATAACGCTCATTTGCAATGTCGATCCCCGGTGTTACGATCGTTAACTTAAACGGATCTAACATTGCTTCATCTTTTACAGTATTATTGAAGCCATGCCAATTAATACTTTTGTCCAGCTGCCAATATTTTTGCTGGGTGGCCAATTGCTCTGTTGGAATATTTTGCCAAGAAACATTTTCATAAGTTAAAGGTACTAACGGTTTAAATATTTTAGAACGACGTAATAATTGCTTTCGGAATTCAATACTTCTAACTAATAGATCCGACCACCATTTAGAAACACCTTCACTAGCTGCTAAATAGGCATTAGTAGTTAAGGAAGCATATATAGGATAGGAATAACTGGAGGTCACGTATTTCAAATAAGCATTGTTAAAATGTTTATGATCAACATATCGTGATTGGCCTTTTATATGATGATCTTTTTTTAGGATCTGAGAGGTTTGTCCCATTCCAGCTTGTTGCTTATGGACGGATTGTGTAACTAAGATCCCTGGGTCATCTGGTTCATAATGTTGATTTAACGGCGATAGCTCCTTAAGCAGTGGAACAAATTGTTCATACCCTCCCCAAGCACAGTCAAATAAAATATAATCACAAAGAGAGCCGATTTTTTTGATTATCCATTCTGCATTATAAAAAACACCATCATAAGTTTCAGCTTGAACGACTGCTAAGCGAAATGGTCGTTTAGCCTTCGCTTTTGCAGGGGCTGCCTTTTTGATTTGCTCTCTTAAACTTTTCTCACTCAGATCATCAGGATTCATTGCCCCGATTAATCCCAAGGGATTGCGGTCTGTTCTGACATATATCGGGATCGCACCACTAGAAACCAGCGCACTATTATATAAGGATTTATGATTGTTGCGGTCAAATAATACAAGGTCACCAGGAGATAATAAAGCACTGGCACAAATTGTATTAGCACTGGTTGTCCCATTCGTACAAAAATAAACTTTATCAGCGTGATAAGCTTGAGCAGCAACTTTTTGAGCAGTTAGCGGCGTGCCGGTATGAGTCATAGTATCTCCCAACGCAGCAACTGTATCACTGGTATCAGCTGTCAGCATGTTTTTACCAAAAAAGCGATCAAATACCACACCAGCCGGGTGCTTTTCATAATACTGTCCATTATGATGCCCGGGAGTTGTAAAACTAAGCGGTGTGTCCTTAGCGAATTTGATTAAATCACTTAAAAAACCCGGGATATTTTTTTGTTCATATTTTTCAGCAGCATTAATAACTTGAGATTGAATATCTTTTACATCAAACGGGACAGACACCTTAATTACGGGAAAAGACAATCCTGAATCTTGTTGCAATTTTTGAAAAATTTGTTGAAAATAAAAGTCATCTTTTAAGCAAACAGCGCCAGCGATCTCGGCTGGATTTGTAACATCAGTTGGTTCAATTCTTTTCCATTGAACGGGAATACAACTACTCAAGTTCTTAGGAGCGGCGATTTTTAAAATTTTCATGTTTTTTCACGTTCTTTCAAGATTAGAAAATTTCTGTAAAAAAAAGTTAAATTGGCTTACAATAGAATAGCTACAAAATATAGCAATACTTTTTCACCATGAAAATACATATTATACAGATTTTAAGCTAGATTTAGTCACAAAAATAGAATTCAGGTAATAGAAACTAGATTTATTATACAACATGAGAAGTAAAAGCTCCTTGTAAGTTTTACAGTATAAATCGGACTTTGATGTTCCATTACTAACGATAACTATAAAATGAGGGATATTAATGTCTTTTCTTATTGCAGTTTATAAACCTCCTAACATTATAATTAATTCTTAAAACAAAAAGAATAATTAATTAAGGAGCAAAATTATTAACTATGGAAGAATTACAACCAAACAAACACTATATGCACTGGACTGTGATTGCACTTTTAGATTTTGTAACAATAATCAGTTTCGAAAATATTTTCTATCCTTTTCAAAACCAAGGTCTTTCGGTCGTTATCTCTTGGATCTTTCTTTTATTTACTTACGTTATTCCTTATGAATTGATTGCCAGTCAGATGAGTTTAACTTTTGATAATCAAGATGGCGGTCTGGCTTCCTGGGTTCGTCGCAGTAGTAATGATACTCTAGGTTATGTTACTTCGTGGATGTATTGGGTACAAAGTGTACCTTATATTGTGGATGTTTCTAACTCGGTTATCGTTTCTTTTAGCTGGATGATTCTTGGTAACAACACTTTGGGACAAAAAATGTCCCCATTTTGGTTCGGCTTATTAACTTTCGGTTTGATCTTGATATTTATTTTATTGGAAAATGCAATCAAAAATTCCCTTGAAATTTTGTCATTAATCGGTGGTGGCGCAATGTTTATTATGTCCGCTTTGTTTGTACTTTTAGCTGGTTATGCATTGACCCAAGGGGCACATATCGCTACTCAACCATTTAATTGGCACTCTTTTATGCCCAATTTCTCTTTAAAGTACTTTTCAACCACTGGTCTGCTGATTTTTGCAATGTCAGGAGCTGAACTAGCAGCACCTTATGTAGTACGCATGCGCGACCCTAAGCATGAGTTTCCTAAAGCAATGTGGCTACTAGCTATTATGACTGCTTTCTTAACTATTTTTGGAACCTTGGCACTGGCAGTTTTCTTTAATGGAAACCAGATACCACATGATTTTAAAATGAACGGTCCCTATTATGCTTTTGCTTTGCTCGGTCAGCAACTCGGTTTAGGCAACATTTTAATGTACGTTTTTGCTGTTGTGCAAGCGATTTTTATGATGGCTCAGTTAGCTGTGTTACTAGATGCAACTAGTCGCGTTTTTGCGGGTGATGTTGCTGATAATTTCATGCCTAAATGGGTAACTAGAAAAAATAAAAATGGACGTCCGGTAAACTCATATTTAATGACAACTGGTTTGAATCTTTTTTTACTGCTTTTAACAGGGACATTGCCAGATATTAATACAATTTATAATTGGTTGCTAAACATTAACGGCATTGTCTCTCCATCCAAAACATGCTGGGTCTTTTTTGCTTTTATTGCTGTACGTTTGCAAGATAAGAAATTTCACTCAGATTATGTTTTTATTAAAAACAAGACAGGTGCTCTTTTGATCGGAGGCTGGTGCTTACTATTTACTTTTGTTTGTGCAACATTAGGCTTTATTCCACAGGAAGTTAAATTTGGAACCTGGGATTTCACTCACCAGCTTATTTTAAACTTTATTACTGTTTTTGTTTTATTTGGTCTAGGCCTTGTCATGCCTTGGTTACGCAAACGAGAACTGCGTAAGGAAAAGGACTGCGGCACTGCTTAAAATAAGGTACCATTAAAAAGAAATTTTTTGGTCAGTACTTTTGTCGCTAACTAATGTAACTCTGCTAAAAAATATTAACAAAAAAATCATATCCAGCGAGAGTACTTAAAGCCCGGATTTAAACGGGGACACTGGAGCATTAATTTTGGCTGTGAATATAAGAACTGCATCATAATGGGATAAAAGGATCCTACTATGAGACGGTTCTTATTTTTTCTCCAAGGTTAGGTTTTTATGACTAGGTTTGCTCGTCTACTTTATATGTAACCATGGCCGAATAATACGTTTGTTAAGCCTCGCAATTTCTTGGTAATGAGTTGTGACAGAGACCTAAATTATTTTTCTTTTCATTGAACAATCTGCTAAAATTAGTTTACATATCTTTTTTTGAGGGGAGTGATCTTGTGGCCGAAAAAAATCCCGAATCAGTCCATGTTTTAGATCTGATCATGATAGCAGTTGGCTGCACAATTTTTGCGTTTTCCTTGGTCTTCTTTAATATCGCCAATAACTTAGCAGATGGAGGTCTCAGTGGTGTAACTTTAATAGTCAAAGCCGTTTTTAAAATAGATCCTGCATATACGACTTTACTTTTGAATATACCTTTGATTTGGTTTGGTTACCGCTATCTTGGGCGTCAAGCTTTGATCTATACTATCTACGGGACTGTCGTTTTATCGATTGCTTTATGGATCTGGCAACGTGTCCCATTAAGTATCAACATTGATCACGATTTATTCTTGGCTTCAGTCGGTGCTGGTATCTGTGGTGGTATTGGACAAGGAATCGTCTATCGCTTTGGGGGAACAACTGGCGGAACTGACATCATCGCTAAAATGTTTGAACGCTTCAAGGGTGTGCCAATGGGACAAACACTATTATGGTTAGATGTGATCATTTTAACTATTTCGTTAGTCTATGTGGATCTGCGTCATATGGCATACACACTGCTTTATTCATACATCGCGACCCGCTTGATCAACTCATCGATCGACGGCGCATACGAGGCAAGAGGCAACCTGATAATCAGTAACAATTACCGTGAAATAGCCGACTTGATCATGGAAAAATTGGATCGTGGAGTCACTGTCTTGAATGGACAGGGAGTTTATTCGGGTGAACAACGTCCGACCCTGTACGTTGTGGTAACTCCAAATGAACTTCACGAATTAAAGGAACTTGTTTCTTCTGTCGACCCTCATGCTTTTATAACCTCATTTAGTGTAAATGAAGCCGCAGGGGAAGGTTTTACCTATAGCCGACCCAGAAAACACTTGCTAAAAAAGAAAAAATAATCAAAACTAGTTGCTAAACTCTGTTACCTTAAGCTTAACAACTAGTTTTTAATTATCTATTGAATTTTTACGATCGTTCGGCCCAAATGCTGGCCATCCTTTAATTTTTGAACAACTTGCAAAACTTCATCTAGACCAACTTTATCGACTACTAACTCATCTACGATGTTCCAATCAGTCGCCAGCTTTTGCCAAATTTCATTCTGTATTTCAGCTGGTGGTGTGATCGAATCAATACCTAATAGAGATATTCCACGTAAAATAAATGGTAAGACTGAAGTTGCTAGTTTATTACCTCCGACATTACCGCAGACACTCATTGCCCCATCGATCTTAACCATTGACAATAAAGCAGCAGCCACATCACCGCCAACCGTGTCAAGAACATAATCAAATGTTTGATGCTGCAACGGTTTCCCGGATCTGATCGACGACGCGTCAATTACTTCTGTAGCTCCCAGACTTTGAGCAATTTTTGCTTGTCCAGGCTTACGCACCAAAGCAGCTAAATTCTCATAGCCTAGCTTTGCCAAAATCTTAGTAGCAATACTGCCTACTCCACCAGTTGAGCCGGTGACTAATACATGGTCTTCAGGTTTCATTCCCGCTTCAAGCAATGCTTTGATAGATAAACCTGCTGTCAATCCAGCGGTACCGTATATCATTGCTTCCCTAGTTGTCATGTTCTCTGGAACTTTAGTCAGCCACTCACCGGGAACTCTGGCAATTTCAGCTAATCCTCCGCTATGACTCACTCCCAGACCGTAACCCGCACCCAGGACCCATTCTCCTTCTTTAAAGTTTGCATCTTCAGAACTGATCACTGTCCCAGCCAAATCAATACCTGGAATCAACGGATAGTTGCGGATCACCCCGCCATTTTTTTGAAAAGCCAACATATCCTTATAGTTTAATGAAGAATATTCAACTTTGATCAATACGTTTCCAGCCGACAAATCATCCGTGCTTAATTTTTCGATCTGTCCCTCAACTTTACTATCGTAGTTACGTACAATAAATCCTTTAAAATTTGTCATCAAGCTGCCACCTTTCTCAGATACTTCCTCCTTAAATAATATCATATAAAGCGCTCTCAAACTACTCCTTAACTTCAATACAATTAAAGAGCAGCTAAAAATAATTCACTTAAATTTGTAACTGCTCAGGCTGGATTCGAACCAGCGACCTCTTGATTAACAGTCAATTATTCTACCACTGAACTACTGAGCAATAACCCTACCACTAGATGAGATACATACTAACACAAAAAGAGATCAATGTGGAAATAGATGCATTAGCCATAGTTTTCGTAAACTACTTAACTCAAAGTAAAGATACCACTTTTTATTCATCACTGACTACCTCAACCTTGATACGATCTGGATCTTCAAAATATAAAGCATAACTATCACTTCCCCCAGCATGGGGATAACGATCCGCATATAATTCTTTATATTTAGCAGCCAGCAGTTGTGAACGTATTTCATCAACTTGTTTATTTGTCGTTACCATAAAAGCCAGGTGATTTAACCCAGTTTTTGTCCGATCATACTTAGGATCAACCTTTGAAGACTGAACAAAAACGATATAAGTTTTATCCAGTATATAACTAACACCTGATCTCCACTCTTGATAAACTTTATAGCCCAGATCTTGTACAAGCAATCTTTCCCAAAACAAACGAGTTCTTTCTAAATTGCTAACGTAAATTTCAATATGACTTATTATTCCTGTGTGATTCATGGTTCCCTCCATTAAATGTAAAAGTTAGCTTTCTTTTTCTAGAACTAGCTCAACATTATTTTCTTTCTATAATTAGGATCTAACAAATTATTCAAGAACAAACTATAAACACAATGCGGATCATCCAAATCTAGCTCGATCAAATTTTGAATTAGGAGTTTTATCGATAAAAGTTTGCGGAATACCAGTAATTTTAGCAAATTGGTACGGGGTTATCTTAAAGTTATCATTGAGTTCTTTAAAGCTTGCTTTAACTTGTTTTGTATTGAGTTTCAATTTACTCAAAATAACACCTTCTTTACAAATATGGAAGTTTTGCTTTTTTCTTATTAGTACCTAATTTTATCAGAATTCAGACTTTCTTTGAACAAAACGCCTTTGCGATAATATCGGTTTGGTTTATTATTAATGTGAACCAGCAAGAAATATCACTATAACAAATGCAGAACTACCAAACTCTGCTAAACAAAGGAATGTGCTTATGCAAATCATTATTTCACCCGCGAAGAAAATGGTAATCGATCAGGATAGCTTTTCTCCCAGTGGAGAGCCTGCTTTTCTAGAGCAAACTGCAATGATTTTACAAAAAATGCAGCAGCTCTCTTATTCAAAAGCTCAACAATTATGGAAAACCAGCACTAAACTAACCCAAAAAAATTACCACCAACTTCAAGAAATAAATCTTAAACAGCCATTAACACCTGCCATACTAAGTTATTCAGGAATTCAATACCAATACATGGCGCCAGACGTTCTAACTCAGCCTGCCCTGAATTATTTGCAAAAGACACTGCGGATCCTCTCTGGTTTTTACGGCATTCTAAAACCTTTTGACGGAATTGTTCCTTACCGTTTGGAAATGGGACCTCGACTTTCAGTCAACAATAATAAAGACCTTTATACGTTTTGGGGAGATAAGTTATATTCTACCCTAAATACTGACGGTCCGATCATCAATTTGGCCTCAAAAGAATATTCTAAAGCGATCACTCCTTACTTGCGACCAGATGATCAGTTTGTAGAAATAGTTTTTGCACACTTAATTGATGGTAAATTACGAACACGAGCAACCCCTGCGAAGATCGCGCGGGGCGAAATGGTACATTTTATGGCTGAAAATGAAATTACTACCTTGGAAGAAATCAAGAACTTTCAATCTCCTACTTATTCATTTGATGAAAAACGTTCTAACAAACAAAGACTGATCTTTGTCCATTAAAAATTCCTCCAGAAACTGGGATCACACCTAGTCTCTGAAGGAATTTTTGCTCTCGCTTTTTAATTATCAGTTCTTAATCCTTGTACGCATACTTATAGCTCCACTGTGTTCCAGCAGTATTATGGATAATACCCTTAACATCAGATTTCTGTAAATAAGCTGTTACTTGTTGATAAACGGGTGTCATCCCTTGTTCAGCGTTTAAGATCTGTGTGGCTTTGACTAAATCATCCCAGCGCTTATTTTCATCGTTGGCATCTTGGTCTTGAGCACGGTCGACCAGTTCGTCATACTCCTTATTAGAATATTTTCCTTGGTTATATGACGTATTGCTCTTAACTGTTTGCAAGAATGTGATCGGATCACTGAAGTCTCCGCCCCAACCGGACAAATACAAGTCAAAGTCGCCATCGTCGGCACGTTGGGTTGCACTATGACCAGGGATATCACGAATATCGATATCAAGCCCTGGTAAGATCTTATGGTAACGCGATTGTAAATATTCAGAAATAACCTTGCCGTTAGCATCATCGTTGCTTGCCAATAAGGTCAATTTCAGGTCTTTTTGCCCGATCTCTTTCAACCCTTTTTGCCAATATTCTTGAGCCAGCTTAGTATTGGTATCAACAGTATCTTTAACATACTGCTGGTCAGCAAAATCTTTTCCTGTCTGAGGGTCTTTAGCTAAATCAGAAGCTACAAAGCCTTTTGGTGGTTCTGAGCCGTCACCTAAGATCTTCTTAGTTAAAACATCGCGATCGATCGCCAACGACATTGCCAATCTAATGTTCTTGTTATCCATAGCCTTGCGTTTAGCTGCATCCTGGTCAGCAAAGTTATACTTGATATATGTTACATATGAATAAGGATACTGCTTGAATTCTTTATCGCTTTTAAAGTTTTTCACCTGTTGACTTGTCAATGGTGTCAGGTCAAGTTTGTTTTGTTGATATAATTCCTGTCCAGTAGTTGGATTAGAAACCACCGTATAGTTGATTTGAGCTAATTTAACAACTTTATGATCCCAATAGTTATCATTCTTAGCAAATTGCCATTTGTTGCCGGTACCTGACCAGTTCTTGATCTTAAATGGTCCTGAATAAACCATGTACTGTGATTTAGTCCCGTACTTTTTGCCATACTTGTCAACGACTTTTTCGTTTTGCGGTCCAAACAAAGGATAGGCCATCAAAACCTTAAAGTAAGCAATCGGTTTGTCTAACTTGATCACAACTGTTTTATCATTAGGTGCTGAGATCCCGATACTATCAGGTTTAGCTTTCCCATCGATGATCTGATCGGCATTCTTGATCCCGCTAAACAAATATGAATATGGTGATTTAGTTTTTGGATCGAGTGTCCGCCGCCAAGAATAAACGAAGTCTTGAGCAGTGATCTTGTCACCATTACTCCACTTAGCATCACGTAATTTAAAAGTCCAAGTCAAACCATCGCCTGAAACTAAACTGCTTTTAGCTAAGCCTGCATTGACCTGGCCCTTTTTACCCAAACGATAAAAGCTCTCAAACACGTTGCCTGTCTGCCCATATCCAGTCGATTTCGAAATATCGATCGTGTCTAAAGGTGCCGTGGCACTAAGATTTAATTGCTTCTTGTTACTCTCGTTACTATTTGATTTTTTATTACCGCATCCGGCAATAACAACCACCAGCAAAGCGGTAAAAATAGTCAATAATATCTTATGTATCTTTTTCATTTTAATTTCCTCCCACAATAACAGCATAGCGACAAGCCCCATGAAACGAATCTTGTCGGGATTAAACTAAACAAATTATCTAAAAAAACGATTACAGCTATACTCTCATCACAATAAAGGGTCATATTCTGTTTTCAAAGTTCCCTTGCTTACCTTCAAAAACATTAACGACATTTCCAAGTTTAATATAAAAAAAAAGACGCGATCATTCATTTAAGAAGTCTCGCGTCTGGGCTTTGTTCATTATCACTTGTTTAGTATGAACTCTTTCATTGCAACAATCGTAAAAGTCAATACTTAACAAACTGAACATCGCATCAGACGCGACGTACAGCAACAGCACATTTTAGTATTGACGAATTGACTTGCCACAATGATTACCCCCCGTTAGTAGATAAATTAAATATAAGCAAAGAATTAGGTAAAGTCAAGTAAAAAACAGCTGCTTTCAAAATTAACGCTCTTTACCTGAGAGTATAAAATAGTTTGTGTAAATAAATAAAATCCTATTGAAAAGGGAATCCCTTCCCCGTATGATTAAATCGTCAAACCAAACCAAAACGGAGGGATTTCCCATGGAACAGTTTACCAAACTAAAGGTTGAAAGTTAATTTTTAGTGCCTTTGCCTGTCAGCTCAAGCTATAAATGTCTTTAATTAGTCAACTGACCAGTTCGTTGCTGTGAAAGATTTCTTGCAGATCATTGGGTAAAGAATTGATAAATCGACTGCATAATCCCGTGATAAAAAAATCAGCGGTTTTTTCACAATGTTCTGCTAAAGCAAAAAGCAACTGTTTTACAGCTTGTAAAAGTGGGATGTCCGCGAGAAACTGATTGGCCGCATAGAAAATGCCGCCTAAGGTTTTCGGATCGTTCTCCTGTCGCTGGATCATAGCCAACAGATCGTAAGCTAAAAATGTCAGCGCCACATGGCGCACAAGCCATCATAACTTTGCGTTTGGGTCTGGTCATACTGCAGGTATTGTTTTAAAGTCTTGAAACCACACTCGATCTGCCATCTCCGGGCATATAATTGAATGACCGCTTCCGGTGTCAGACTAAGTTTAGAAGTTGCCAAAGCAATGTAGTGTCCCTTGTCCGTGCGATTTTGGATAAAGACTATTTTTAAGCGCAGGTGGTCCTCGTTATCGGTCTCAACGACCGTACTGTAGAGATAGTTATCATGGATCCGATATTTTGAACCTTTAAAGCGTTGAAACAGCATTGGAACACTGTAACGGCGCCCGCGATATTTAAAATAAGTTTTTGAAGTGTTTTTTAACCGACCAACAGCAGCGAGACCTAATTCTTGAAATTGCTTGAAAGCTTTGGGATAGGCGTACCAACTGTCAAAGAGGACATAGCTGGCCTTGACCCCGGTTTTTAGAACTTGAGCTACTAATTCAACGGCGACTTCATTCATGTGCCGTTTAGCCTGAGCATAACGTTGGGCCGCTAAGGTCCGCTGATCAGTTGTTTGTGGTTCACGGCCGATCCGATTCTTAGCTTTGTCTGATGACATCAAAGCGAAATTCAGGGGCAGGAAAGTATTGCCGTCACTCCAACCGATCGTCAAGCCGCGAAAACCCTTGACATAGCGCGGCTGTCCTTGCGGTGCAGCATGATCATAAACATTCGCCAATAGTTCAGTCTTTTTTGAATGAGCTCGTTTGAATAAAGTGTCATCAATGATCAAGGCCGCTTTTCGGCGTAAGTCGATAAAAGGACTGAGTTCCGCGATCTGGTTCCGTCCGGCCAAGCTGACCAGCCGCTGCCAGTTGATATGGCGGTCATTTAAAAAGTTGCGGACCGTTTTCTTCGAAAAAGCAGTCGGAGTTGCGGATCGGTTCAAGGTCAAACGTTGGAACAAAGTCAGTAAGATCCAGCTGACAAGTTTGGTCAGTTTGATCCCACGGACACGATAGGCATTGGACTGACGTAATACCTGGGCGAAATCGATCACCTGCAAGAATTTGTGAAAACGTGCCATTAAAGTGGTTTTATTTTGAGTTGATTGTTGTATACTGGAAGTGGACATAAATTACTCTCCTTTATTAGTTTTTGACGACTCAATTATAGGACGCAGAGTAATTTGTGTCTATTTTATTAACAAAAACCCGTGATACAACAAGCAGCACAAGTATTCTTTAACTTTCAACCTTTAGTTACCAAAGATTTAACCAAAACTCTATTATCAAATGGCGATGTTAAAGAACTTTTTCGCCAACAACTTGAAAAAGCTATTAATCAAATCTTACAAGCTGAGTTAACTTCGTTACTCGGTTATGATCCTTATGAACGTAATGGTTTTAAGGCTAACAATTATCGGAATGGTCAATACTTTCGGTTAATTGATTCCGAATATGGTAAGTTGAAAATTGCTGTGCCGCGTGACCGACAAGGCAAGTTTCATAATCATTTACTTCCAGCTTATTCTCGTCGTCAAGATGCTTTAGAAACTACAATTATTCAACTTTACTCTAAAGGTGTTACCACTCGTGAAATCGCTGATTTGATTGAGAAAATGTATGGTTCTTATTATTCAGCTACAACTGTTTCTAACATTACTGCTCAAGTAACTGAGCAGATTGAAGCTTTTCATCAACGAACCATTAAAGCAAACTATGTTTGCTTATTCTTAGATGCAACTTATTTACCTTTGCGTCGTGACACAGTTCAAAGAGAAGCGGTTTATATTGCCTTAGGAATTACACCCACTGGAATTAAGGAAGTTCTTGATTATCGCATTGCACCCAGTGAAAATGCTGAAGTCTGGTCGGAAATGGCAGCAGATCTTAAGCAGCGAGGGCTTAAACAGGTTCAATTAATTATTGCGGACGGAATGGTCGGACTTCAACCAGCGCTGTTACATGCTTTTCCTAAAGCAAAATTTCAAAGATGTTTAGTTCATGTTATGCGTAATATTAGTACACATGTCCGTTTAAAAGACCGTGAGGTCATTTTAAATGATTTCAAACAGCTTCATTCGGTAACTAATAAAACTGAAGCTCATAAAATGCTTGCCGATTTTTATAGTACTTGGGAAAAGCAATACACAAATCTGATTAGTCACATTAGGTCAATTGAAAAGGAATTATTAGCTTTTTTGGCTTTTCCAGCCGCAATACGCCCAACCATTTATTCAACAAATATTATAGAATCGCTAAATAAAAAGATTAAACGCAAGACTAAAGCAAAAGAACAGTTTCCCAATGAAAAATCATTAGACAATTTCATTGGAGTGCAAGTAATTAGTTACAACGAAAAGAACTTTAATCGAATTCATCGTGGATTCGGACAAGTTAAGGATACATTAGAATCACTTTTCGACTGAAAAGATTTAATTTTATGGAGAAAGGGCAATCCCTTTTTACACAAACTTCTTGACACTCCCCTTTACCTTGACCTTGTTGTCCTCAGTAAGCATATAGCAGCCGTGCTATTTTACTCTTTAGCTGTCTGTTTTAATAATCTCGTCATTTTAAAAATTATTGACCTTGTTCCCACCATTATTTTTGGCTTGATACAAATACTGATCCACTCGCTGATAAAAAGTATTAAAATCATCACCCGTTCGGGAAATATCGCAGCCAAAAGAAGCCGTTAAATGCAACATGCCATTATCAATAGGGACAGCTAATTGACTTAAACTATACCGACATTTCTGTGCAAATTTTTGAGTTTCTGCAAGGTTCGTGTTAGTCAAAAAAATGCCGAATTCTTCTCCTCCCAAACGGTAAACATCAGCTTGAGAATCAAAATCATAAGTATTATTGATTAAATCCACCGCAACGAATTTCAGAACCTGATTGCCGCTCAAATGACCATATGTGTCGTTGATCAGTTTAAAATGATCGATATCTAACATAATAAACGCAATAGGTTTTTGCTGTTCGCCAGCCAATTGCAAGCTTTGTCCAAACTCCTTCACAAACGAACGATAATTTTTCTTGGCTGTCATTTCATCAAACATCGCAAATCGTTTATTTTCAATGACCTGATTTCTATAATGTGATTCAAAAACTATAATAACAAAAAGAAAGGAGGACAACGCAATATACAAGGTCAGCCCGTAGATAAATTTGGAAAAACTAACTGAAGCTGCTAATAACTCCAAGCTCCAAAAGAAGACACCGACACTTACTGAGCTTAGCCACATTAGAAAATAGCTTTTCTGGCGGTCCAAATATGTAATGACCACCATAAGCAATGAACTTGAACAAAAAATCACGGCCCACTGCCAATATTTCTCTCCAAACAATGCAAGTTCACCAAATAAAACAAACAGGACCGGTACTGTCAGCCGTCAGTAAACCTTTTTCTCCTTTGAATAAAACAAAAAGAAAAATAAAATCAACAGTTGCAAATTATCCTACTCTAAGATAGCAGGAATGTTAAGTCTGATAACTAAAAATGCCAAAAAAAAGACTAAAAAGTACAAAGTCGTATATACTTGCACAAAATCAATGTGAAATCTCCTGAACTTTTTCGGCCAAATAACTTCAGCAACCATATATTCTGAAACATGATAAGTTGCCAAAATACCAATCAAAAAAAACAAGCCCAAAATAAATTCAACTATACTTTTCACTACCACAGGTTTAGCTTTCTTACTATACAAGCGCCAAAGCAATTATACACAAAAAACATTTTTCAATTTCCCCTACTCTATAGTAATTCGCGGATGACCCCTGCCTTGCTTTTCTTCAAAACGCACTGCTCGTTGGGCCACAAAATTTAAAAAGTTTAGGGGCATACCATTTCCTTGTTCATATAAAATATCTGCTTGAGCAAGATCATCAATAGTATTCTCATTTTGTATCATAACTGCAACGATACTTACATACTGAGAAACATTTCGATTACACATAATTTGCACACCCAATAATTTTCGTGAAGGTATATCATAAGTTAAATGAACAACCACGCGTGAACTTATTTCTCCATATTCTTGAATCCACGGTCCTTCATAGGAGACTAAGTTAGCAGTAAATTCATTCTTCAAAGCGTTTTCAAGTGTCATTCCTGTTTGAGCAAACCATTTATCAAAGACACCTAAACCACTGGTTTTTTGCATAGGAACAAAACTTAATTTCTGTCCAAAAATATTATGCACAGCAACAAAAGCTTGCCGCAATGCTCTAGTAGCCAAACGAGTCCTTAACACTTTTTTCTCGTTTCCGAATTTGACCGAAACGCAGTCGCCGATCGCATAAACATCTGGAGCAGACGTTTCCAAATATTTATTCACACAAATTAACCCATCCAGACTTGTCTCCAATTCGTTTTGGACAAAAACTGTATTTGGTACAAACCCAAATGCTAGTATAGCTATATTGGTCGTAAGATTTTCTTGATCAGTCTTAATTACCAACTGACCGTCTTTTTGCTGCTGAAATTCTTCAACATTGATCTGAGTTCGAACTGAAATTCCGTTTTCTTTCATTTGTTCTTGTAACCACCCAGATACTTTTTCTCCCACGTAATGAATGGCTAGCGATTCATCTTTATCAAAAATTTGAACATCTTTATTTATCTTGCGCGCAGCCAATGCAAATTCAAGTCCTGCACGACCAGCTCCTATCACAGTTATTTTGTGATTGCTATTCATCTTCTCTTTTAAAACTTCAACTTGTCTATAACTCCGCGCCACCAAGACATTTTCATTTTCTACACCGGGAATAAGTGGTAACCTATTAGTTGCACCACTAGCAATGATCAATTTATCATAGCTGCGGACAAAAGTCTGACTAGTTTTTTTATTAACGATAGTCAGCTGATGAAACTTAGTATCTAGTCCAACCACGCTATGTGCCTGAAAAATTCTGACTCTTTGACTGTTTTTGACCATTTCTGTATCAAAATGCAGATCTGTCAAAAAATCAACGTCCCCCCTGATATAAGCAGAAATATCTTCTGCCGCGAATGAGGAGACTTTATTTCGATCATAAATTTCGACCTCATTATCTGGGTCACACCGCAAAATTTCATCAGCGGCCATCATCCCAGCATGTGATCCTCCGATAATAACAATTTTCATATGAGCCTCCTTATTGGTGATAACCATTTATAATTTATTGAATAATTTTTTAGTGGATTTATCCCTTAAAAAGATTATATAATGGTATTTTGTGATATTAATGCAAATTAGCACTAAAACTTTTAATTTGCTGACTTTTATTAAAGCTACGAAAATTTCAGGTGAAAGGAGATCGGGACATTATGTATCGTTACTTTATTCAACCAATTTTTAATAAGTACAAGGGCTCTCTAGTTGGCTACGAAATGCTGATCAGAGAATATGTTAACGGTCACTGGCAATTGCCTCAGTGTTTTTCGGCAATCCCTAAGCAAGTTCAATCAGAGCTGCTTGTCACTGTCGCACAGAAGCTTTCACGCAAAATTGGTTTTGTGTATTTTAACTTAACTTGGGAACAGTTTTTAGATAATGAATTTGCTCAAATTTGATAAAAACCCAAAAAGAGATCTCCCCAGTCACCTTGGCGATCGAAATAATAGAAGAACCGGTTCAAACAAACTATTCATTTGAACAGATCATCCAGCAGTTTAATTTTTACCGGCAGCATGGAGCCTTGATCACCCTGGATGATGTTGGTACAGGGATCAATACCCTAGAAAATATTCAGGGATTTTTACCTTACATTTTTGGATTAAAATTTCCCTTGCAAAACTTCCGCGCTGAAGGTCGGCAAGAACAAATAATTACAGAACTTGCCACTTGGAAAAAAATTGCAGATACTAATAATATTAGTTTAGTAGTCGAAGGCGTCGAAAATGAGGCTGACGATCAATTTCTAGATAATTTAGAAATTTCATATCGCCAAGGTTACCATTATGGAAAACCGCGGTTGTTTGAATAACAACGATTTCCCAAGTTTCTAATAATAAACATGCCATGTACATAATCGAGGATATTATACGCACAAATTTTCATAAATACAAGCATAATTTTTCGATAAAATTAACACATAAAAACTGCTCAAATTTCATACTTGAGCAGTTTTTATATTATTAAAAATTCAATAAAACTATAGTAAAACTGAGCTGATCAATTGTAATAAAAATAGCACTGAGAGCACAAGCATTGTTCGTGAAACACCGCTTTTCCGGCCAGCAGCAAACTTTGCAAAAGGATATGCAATAAATCCAAATGCCAGTCCACTTGAAATCGAGCCGGTTAATGGTATCAAAACAACAATCAAAAATGCTGGAAACCATTCCGAAAAATCAGTTAGGTCGATCTGCCCAATTTGCTCCATCATCAACGCCCCCGTAATTATGATCACTGGTGCGATCGCGGCATCAGGGACATAACTCAACAAGGGAATCAAAAATAACGAGATCAAAAACATGATCCCAGCAGTTAAAGAAGTGACCCCCGTTCTACCGCCGCTTTCGATGCCAGATGCACTTTCTGCAGCAGCAACTGTTGGGCTCGTACCCATAAAACTGGAACAAAAAGCTGCTATGGCACTAGCTTGATAAGCTCTTTGAAAATTAGGTGAATCTCCAAGCAATCCTTGCAACAACCCCATCGACTCGAAAACTAAGATCATCGTCATAGAGAAGACGGCTGCTAAAAATTTAACAGTGAATATTCCTCCAAAATCACCTTGAAACAAAAGTTTCCCGTATGAACCGAGTAACGATAAACTGGTATTGCTGCCTGATCTTGAATCCAAATGTACTAAAAATGCCAGTACACTTGTGACAACGATCCCGATCACAAAGCCCCCAGGTACTTTTCGCAGGTATAACATCAAAGTCAAGGCAAGACAAAATAGTGCTAATAAAACAGGCAGACTGCTTAAATCTCCTAATGCAAGTAATGATCGCTTCCCGCCAGAACGGATCAGTTGCGCCTTCTCCAAACCAAGAACGACTAGAAACATACCGATCCCCGCTGTGATCCCATGCTTTAAACTAGCAGGGATCGCACTTGCGAAAACCTTACTCAGCGGAGTAAAAGCAATAAGCAGATATACCAGACCACTAACGGCGCAAACTGCCAAAGCCTGTTGCCAAGTAAATCCCATAGACTGGACAAGAGTATAGGTGAAAAAAGCATTAACTCCCATTCCTGGCGTAATGATAATTGGTGCGTCTGCAATAAAATACATCAGCAAACATCCAAGTGCTGAAGAAAAAATTGTCGCAAAAACGCTTAAGGAAGCAGGGATCCCGGCGTCTTTCAAGATGAGAGGATTTACTACGATGATATAGGAGATCGCAAAAAAGCTCGTCACCCCTGCAATAAGTTCTGTTTGTAAATTGATGTTGCTATTAAAACTGTGTTGCTTTTTCATCCTAAACTACCAGACAAAGATCCCGACCATTGCAGCAGATAGCAATGAAACCAAAATACCGGAGATCAGCATATAACCAACATTAGCTGCGATCACATCATTCTTTTCTTTATCGACCAATCCTTTGAAGGCCCCGATGATCATACCAATTGTTGAGAAGTTGGCAAATGAGGTGACAAAGACAGTCAAGACAGCACGGTAATGGTCAGAAAAGGCTGCAGTAGCGATCGTCTTAGTAACCTTACCCATAACAACAAATTCGTTTGTAACTAATTTTTCACCCATATACTGTGCAAACTGGAAGGCATCGTTCACTGGTAGACCCATCAACCATGCAAATGGGAACATTACGATCCCTAAAATGTGTTCCAATGACAACCATGGTGTGATCCAGCCCAACACTTTATCGATCAAAGCGGCTAAAGCGACAAAGGCAATAACATTAGCAGCAATGATCAAAACCAAACGGCCAGCGCCAAGAATTGAGTCACCCAGAAATGAGAAGAATGGTTCTTTTTTACCGGATTCATCTGCTTCACCGACTTCAGCTGCAGCAGAACCACCCATCGTAGCGATCTGATCATCTTCTTTAGGTACAACAACTGGATTGAGCATCGAAGTAACGATCAAAGCATTGATCACATTGATCGGGATAGCTGTCAAAATAAATTCAGCTGGCATCATTTGCGTATAGGAACCCACGATCGAAGCCGTCACACAACTCATTGACATCATAGCGATCGTTAAGTTACGCTTGGCATTCATTTGTTTCAACTGTAGCGAAGAAACGGCTAATGCTTCTGTGTTCCCTAAGAACATCATTTCAATAGCAAAGAAGGATTCAAAACGAGGTTGTCCTGTTAATTTGGACAATCCACGACCCAACCACTTGATGATCCAAGGTAAAACGCCGATGTAAGTTAAAATGTCAAACAAAGGAACGATCATCAAAATTGGTAGTAAAACCTGGACAAACCAATCCATTTGTTTAACGTGGACCATACTTGGCAATGCAAAAGCAATACCAGTATATGCCACGTCGACCAACTCATTAAAACCAGCAGCCGCGACATCAACAATAGTTCTCCCGATAGAAAAACTCGTCAAGAACCATGCCAATACTAGGTTAAAGATAACCATGATAATAACTTCTTTCCAGTTGATCTGAGATTTGTCCTTGGAAAGAAGCCAACCAAGCAATAGAAAAATTGCTAAACCAATAATATTTATAGCTAAATACAAAAAAATCCCTCTTTCTTTACGAAGCATATGTGCCTAAGCCCGCCATCATCCCTGTTAAAATGGTTTCAGACTTTGCCAAAAAAATAAAAATAACTAATCCTTAGTATAACGAGTTGGCTAATTAATGTAAATAAAATCCGAACGTTTGTCATGTACTTTTCAGGTTTCTCTAATGTATACTATTAAAAATAGGTATAAGGGACTGTGTAATAAATGATCTTGGCGTATAATTATAATGTTTCATTAAAAAGACTTTTTAATGACCAATAATTAACTGGGAGAAGTGGGATAATGGAAAATAAAGCAATAGATGTCGGAGTGTTAGCTGGCAAGATCCTAGTTGAAGCTGGGTCTGAAATGTGGCGTGTCGAAGATACTACCAAGCGAATCGTCGACCATGCTTCAGAAAATAAAACCGAAGCCTTTACCAGCTTAACTGGTTTATTAGTCAACTTAAAGGACACTCCTTACACGCGTTTCATGCAAGTTGAAAAACGTGGGATCAATATGAATAATATTAATTCAGTCAATGCATTGTCCCGCCAATACACAGAAAATAAACTAACTTTAGATGAATTAGAAGAAAAATTACTCCAAATAAACGACTCAAAGCCGCAATACCCACTCTGGTTGCAAACGATCGGTGCCGGCTTTGAAGGTGCCTTTTTTATGTTCATTTTTACCCAGACTTATAATTGGGAAGATTTTCCACTCGCCTTTTTTGCAGGAGCATTAGGCTACTTAGTCACATATTATGTCGGTACCCGAGTTCGGATCCGCTTCATGAGCGAATTTCTGGGAGCACTCACGGTTGGCTTATGCGCTGTGATCGGGGTTCGTCTTCATCTCGGGATCAATGTGCAAAATATTATCATCGGTGCTGTCATGCCACCCTTACCGGGGATCCCAATAATTAATTCTATGCGTGATATTTTCGAGGGAAATTTACTGTCCGGGATCGAAAGATTAATGGAATCGCTGATCATTTTAAGTGCGATTGCTTTCGGTGTTGGACTAGTCTTACGTTATATGTAATAAAGGGGTAGCCTTATGACGTTTTATCATTTTTTTATCCAGGCAACTTTTAGCTACTTAGGAACATTTACATTTGGTCTGTTTATTAACTTGCCAAAAAAGGCATTAAATATCTCCAGTTTAATTGGTATGGTTGGCTGGATCTTATATTGGTTCATATTTAAATTCGGCTACGGTTCAATACTAGGCAACTATTTGGCGGCTTTGCTAGTGGGCTTGCTCGGGATCATCTTTTCTTTTAAAAAGGCCATGCCTTCAACGATGTTTAGCTCTGGACTAGTTCCTCTTGTTCCAGGAGCCAGCGGTTATCAAGCTTTATCAGCATTTATCAATGGGGAAACGGTCCTTGCTATCTCAAAAACGACCCATGTCGCAATGGTTGCCGGTGCGATCGCGCTAGGTTATGTCACTGCCCAAATGATCGTTGATCTAGTAAATAAAAAGAAAAAAAATAGTGTATCCTAAATTTGACTGTCAGCTCAGAAAGAAAGCGTTCACCGTGATGTGATGTTCAGCTATACTGAGTTTATATTTATCCAATATCTAAACGAAATTATTTAGGGGGAGATTTTTATGTCTGAACCAATGACCTGTCGCCAAACGCTTGCTGTAACTAGTCACAGGGTGTTAGCTGGCGATTTAAATGAACATGAAACGGTTTATGGCGGCCGTTTGTTAGAAATGCTGGACGGAACAGCTTCGATTTCAGCTTCCAGACTGGCAAAAAGTGTCAGTGTTACAGCCTCGATGGACCAAACAAACTTTATTGCTCCGTTCGGTTTACAAGATTCTTTCTGCATTGAAACATACGTTAGCGGTTGCGGCAAACGTTCGATCGAAGTCTTTGCAAAAATCATTGGAGAACATTTGCAAACTGGCGAACGTTATATTGGGCTCACATCATTTTTAACCTTTGTAGTGACCGATAAAAGTGTTTCCTTAAGAAAAATCATTCCAGAAACGGCAGAAGAAAAAATGATCAATGCTGGTTATGAAAAACGCCAAGAAAACAGAATAAGCAGTTTAAGAACACAAAAAGAATTTAATAGCTCACTCAGTTCGGATTATCCCTGGGACCTGAACTGAAAATCAGCACTTGATGAAAATACTTAAATACAAAACTACACCGAAACGAGATGATGACCTGACTCGTTTTGGTGTAGTTTTTGTTTGGGTGCGCACAAAAATGCAGACTTATTATATTTTGGAGTTCAGTACGCTCTGATTGGTTTTCTTTTTTAAGTTTTAGCTGTTATTTGTCTATTTTTTCTTCATAATTCTTTAAATTCCTGCTGATTCTCACTAAAAGAAACCTGGATCACTTTGCTTTTGTGCTGAGTAACTATATGCGCCGGTGAGCCAACGACTGTAGTTCTTGCTGGGACATTTTTTAAGACAACTGCCCCTGCGCCCACCTTACTCTCTTCTCCAATTACTATTGGTCCTAGGATCTGTGCATTTGCTCCGATAAAAGCACCTTGTTTAATATGCGGGTGACGTTTTTGTCCATCAGATTCATGTCTGGATCCCAAGGTAACGCCATGCAGGAGCGTAACATCATCTTCGATCACTGCAGTTTCACCGACCACTACTCCTACGCCATGGTCAATAAAAACTCTCTTTCCGATCTGAGCAGCTGGTGCGATCAAGATCCCTGTCTGACGTGCACCATGGCTACTGACCAAGCCCGCCAAAACGTACAGTTTATGTTTGCTCAAATAATGAGCTATCCGGTACCAAAAAAGTGCATGTAAACCAGGATAAGTCAGCAAGACCTCTAGCAAACTGTGTGCTGCTGGATCTCTTCTAAGAATTGAACGCGCCGTTTCTAACATGATCATGTCTCCCCTTCAAGTTAGCAAAGCCCTGTTCAAGGTCCCAAAGCAAATCCTTCTCATCTTCAACACCAACAGATAAGCGGATCAATTCATCTTTAATTCCATTTTTCAAACGAGTTTCTCGTGGAATAGCACCATGTGTCATCAAAGCCGGGATCTCGATCAACGACTCAAGCGCTCCTAAACTTTCTGCTAAAGTAATTAAATGTAATCCTTCGACAAATTTTTGAGGATCTAGGCCAGACTGTAATTCAAATGAGATCATGGCCCCAAAACCATTCATTTGTTTGCGTGCCACTTCATGATCCGGATTATTAGGATCACCCGGATAATAAATCTTGCTAACTAATGGTTGTTTTGACAGATATTCAAAAACCTTCTCAGTGTTTGCTAAATGAGCTCGCATTCGTAATCCTAAAGTCTTCATTCCCCGCTGTAACAGCCAGCTTTCTTGTGGCGCCAAAATGCTGCCGATCGAGTTTTGCAAATAGCCGACCTGATCAGCTAATTTTTGATCTTTCGTTACTATCAGTCCAGCAATAACATCGCTGTGTCCGCCCAAATATTTTGAAGCGCTGTGGATCACGATATCAATACCTTGCTCTAATGGACGCTGAATGTATGGAGAAGCAAATGTGTTATCAATAATACCCAAAACCCCATGAGCTTGAGAGATCCTGGCAAGCTCAGCAATATCAGTCACGTGCAATAAAGGATTGGTTGGTGTTTCCAAGTAAATAGCTTTAGTATTTTCTTGGATAGCATTTTCGACAGCAGTTAAATCACGAGTATCGACAACCGTAAAAGTCAG
This sequence comes from Ligilactobacillus acidipiscis, assembly GCF_900116935.1. NCBI lineage: Bacteria > Bacillati > Bacillota > Bacilli > Lactobacillales > Lactobacillaceae > Ligilactobacillus > Ligilactobacillus acidipiscis. The sequence goes on along the minus strand of NZ_LT630287.1, from coordinate 147,301 downwards.
GCCCAGCCTCTTTAGCACAGTATCAAGTAGGCGGAATGTCCCACCGTACACATCATTTCCTACTACAAAATGGTCTCCTGCTGAAAACATTGAAAAGACTGTGTTGATTGCCGCTGAACCTGAAGAAAAAGCAAAACCAGCGACTCCCCCTTCCAAATCAGCAATTAACTTTTCAACGGCTTCTCGTGTCGGATTACCAGTACGTGAATACTCATACTCAGTCTCACCAATTTTCTTTTGATGGAATGTTGATGCCATATAAATTGGGATCGAAGTTGCTCCAGTATATTTATCTTCACTAACACCTGCATGTAATAATTTTGTTTCAAATTCCATGATCATCCTACCTCTTTTTCTTTAAACTATTTTTAAAATAATTTTTTAATCGTATATATTTTCACTCATATAGCGTTCGCTGCTATCAGGAAAGATAGTCACGATCGTACTATTTTCAGGTAAAGATTCGGCAACTTTTAGGCTTGCAGCAATTGCCGCTCCGCTTGAACTTCCAATAAAAAAGCCTTGTTCTTGGGCCATTCGTCTAACTTCAGCAAATGCATCTTCATCAGAAACAGTTATGGTCTGGTCGATCTGCAAGTCAGCAAAAAATGGAGGAACAAATTCGACTCCGATCCCTTCTATGCGGTGTGAGTGAGCAGGACCGCCATTTAAAATCGATCCTTCAGGTTCAACTACGATCGTCTTAGTATCAGCATCTTTTTCCTGCAAGTACTTTGCCACCCCAGCAAAGGTCCCTCCGCTGCCAGCACCAGCAACGAAAGCAGTGATCGGCTGTTTTAATTCGTAAACTATTTCTGGACCCAGAGTATGATAATAAGTTGCCGGATTAGCTGGATTTTCAAATTGCATCGGAACGTAGCTATTGGGCGTTTCTTGTGCAAGCTTTCGCGCTTTTCTTATCGCGCCCTTGATTCCGTCTTCACTTGGTGTATGAACAAGTTTAGCCCCCAAAGCTTTCATCAACTGCTGTTTTTCAAAACTAAATTTTTCTGGAATTACCAAGATCGTTTTCAAATGATACTGAGAAGCAGCCAAGGCAAGTCCGATCCCCGTATTACCAGCAGTGGGTTCGATAATAGTAGTTTTCTGATTAATTTTTCCCTTGTCGATACCATCTTGCAGCATATACTGTCCTAGGCGGTCTTTGACACTTCCGCCAGGATTAAACATTTCCAACTTAGCATAAATGTGACTATTTTTAGGCACATTTACTTGTAGATCGATCAGTGGTGTATTACCGATCAATTGTGAAACAGACTGAATAATCATAACTTTTACCTCCTCAAAATTAACACAGGGTGGAGCAATTCGGTTAGAAGCCGAGCATTAACTGACTTTGACAAGTCGTGCCTTTCGACTTGTTGACGAAGTTGGTTAAGTACAGGCTTCTGCATTGTGCAACCCGACTACAAAGTGCAGTGAGACATTCATGAGATGAGCATATCGGACTTAGACATTGCGTCATGTCTTTTGCGCTGTGCTTTCTAAGTTGGATAAACAAAAATTTCTTGTCTCACGATGCTCAACTATGGTAACCGGCCTTGCAAGTATGGCAACAACTCACTTACGCAGCGAAACTTAAATATTAAAAAATCAATTTTCGGCTACAAAAAAAGGACGCCAGATCCTGAATAAACAGAATTCTTGCGTCCTTAGTTCAACTCCAACCCATGTGGACATTGAACACTTTAAGGTCATTATTCCTCAAAAAATGTTAATGCAAACAGGTCGAACATCGCCAAAAACGCTCTGTCCGACAACAACAAGTATTTGCATTAAGCATAAATTGCATCATAGTGACACCTCCGAATTGATTGACTCAAATATACAGAATAAAAAGTTCAATGTCAACGATTTGTTTTGTAGCAGGTTACCAACTTGCTTTTTTTACACCTGGTATTTTTCCTTGATGAGCCAAGTCACGAAACCTTAAACGTGACATTCCAAATTTCCGCAAGTAGCCGCGTGAGCGACCATCGATCATATCACGATTTCTTGCTCTAGTGGGGCTTGAATCTCGTGGCAGCTTAGCTAAAGCTTGATAATTTCCAGCTTTTTTTAGTTCTTGTCTCAATGAAGCATATTTTTTAATTAACTCTGCTTGCTTTTTTGCCTTGGCTATTTTTGACTTTCTCGCCAAAAAAATTCCTACTTTATCTCCTATTCAGCTTTTGATTTACTTTATCTCTCACTTATTTTTCTTGATCTAAAATCTTCAACAAACTGTTATATTGTCCTGACATCCATTGTTTATAATTTTTTCCAGCAGGCAAAGTTTCAGTCACCTTAAGAACAGGTACGTCATTTTCCTTAGCTAAAGAAACAAAATTATTCACAGTCTTGTCACTAACTTGTGAGTTATACACAAAAAATGCGATCTTATGCTCTTTGATGTTCTTTTGCATGTCGCTAATTGTCTGGGGAGAAGGATCTGTACCTTTTTCAACAGAATTTTCAAATTTCTGATCACCAACTTTAAAGCCCATTGAGTTTATCGCATAGTCAAAAACCGGCTCAGACACATAAACATTTTTATTTTCTGTCTTAGCAGCAACTTTCTTCAAGTTTGCTATTTTATTATCCACAGATTGTAACGAACTAATATACTTTTGTGCATTTTTTTGGAAATACTTCTTGTTCTTTGGCTGCTTTTCTCCCAATTCTTTGGCAATTCTATTAGCTAACTTCGGCATAGTATTCGGGTCATACCACAAATGAGGATTATCACCAGTCTTTTTATTCATTACGTTTTCGCCAACTTTAAGGTATGTGGCCTTACTATCATTATTCTTAACGAGATTATTCATCCAGCTATCATAGCCGATACCATTGGCGATCACTATTTGTGAACCAGCAACTTCCTTAGCTATTTTAGGAGTTGGATCATAGTCGTGGGGATCGACGTTAGGTTTGTTGATCACCGATGTTACTTCTCCTTTCTTTCCAACTACCGCCTTAGCAACTTCACCGTAAAAATCAGTGGTTGCTGTGATTTTGATCTTGCCTGAATCTTTCTTAGCAGAATTACTAGAACAACCAGCCCCCACAAACACCAGTATGACTAGTAAAAATGCAAGTCCCCAATTTCTGATCTGTTTGAATTTACTCAATTTCTCCATCTCCTAGTTAAATAGTAATTATTACTCTTTAAAGATAATATCATATGCTTTTAATTAATACAAATCAGTTTGGATAAAAACATTTCTTTTTTTCGCAAATTATTTTATCCAGATAGCTCAAAAAACTAGAACAAGCTAAAATACAGCTTAGAAATTAACATCACATTTCTAAGCTGCATTTTAATTTATCTTATTTGTTGGCTATTTCGAAAAAATCGGGGTCAATTTAGTTTCTAATACATCCACTAGGCCTAAATCACTATATTTAAACTCAGGCATCACCGTTAAGCCCAATGTCACGATACGTAATAGGGGCTTCAAAGTATCCAAACCAATACTTTTTACCGTCTCTTCCATCACTTTACCCTTTTTGGCTGTTTCAAAACAATCTTCATTACTCATTAATCCAAATACCGGCAATTCTAATGTCTGGAGCAGCTTATCTTCACTTGAACAACTAATCCCGCCGCCGCATTGACAAGGGCCTCATACACTCTTTGTGCTGCTTTAGGATAACGATAGACGATCATCATATTATGGTGATCATGTGCGATCGTACTTCCTATTGCTCCATTTACCTCTCCAAAATGGCGAATCAACCCCACTGATTTGTTTGCTTTTCCATACCGATTAACAGTGATAACATAAGCCAAGTCGGGATCATCACCAATATCTACAATACCATCTTTTACCTCATGCTCTTCCACTTGTAAACGTGTCATGGAATCATTATAGTCAACGTAGACTGGAACATTGACTTTAACTTTACCATTTTGCTGTCCATTAGGAGCCCTTAATTGAAAATCTTTTAAATCTAGAGGTAAAACGTTCACTGTATTTCTTTTTTCAATTTCAAACTCTTTCGGTTCGATCTGTACGACCATTTTCCCATTTTTTGCAACTAGTTTTCCTTCGAAATAGACTTGCTCCGGCTCAAAATTTTGCAGATCACGAACTAACAAGAAATCCGCTACATATCCGGGAGCAATTGCACCTAAATTAGTAACACCGACTTCTTGAGCTGCATGCAAGGAACTTGCCCGAATGGCTTCGGTCGCAGGCATCCCATTTTGAATAATTCGTTTAACCACATGATCCATATGCCCATCTTTTAATAGATCAGCAGCTTCCCGGTCATCTGTACATAGTGCCAAACGATCACGCCATGGTAGATCTTTGATCCCGTCCCAAATGGCATCAATATTTTTGGCCATGGACGATTCTCTAGCATCTAAATACATACCAGTACACGCGTGGTGCTAGTTTGTAATAGTACAAAAAAATTAACAAAAAAGTCCAACACAGTTAGACTCATAAGTGACTAAACTTAAAAGGAGTCCTAACGATGTTGAACCATCCTAAGTTTAAACAAATTCGTCACGAATTACAAGGTAACTATCATTATTTTTATCAGCTGTGCCAGTCGCTTTACCAGCGCTATTGCCCACGTTGTGTGACGCAACGGCGTAATGTGGCGCACGTTAAAATCGATGACTGTCGATTGTTGGCGCTACTGTGTTTACAAACAACGCTTGGTATCCAATCACAACGCCGTTTTTGGCGCTTGATGACCGCCTTTATGCCGCAAAAAATCACCATTAGTCGGTCACGGTTCAACCGTCGCGCACTACAATTATTACCCGTGGTCAATGCGATCCGTACTGGTTTGACGCGTGAAGCAGCCCAACCTGGACAGATCGCAATCATTGATAGTTTGCCGAATCCATTGTGTGAACCAGTACGTAAATTTAGAGCACGTATTTTTGCTGGGCAAGCTAATATTGGCTACAATGCCACTAAGCAAATGTCGTTCTATGGGTTTAAAACCCACATGCTAGTAACCACTGATGGCTACATTCTGAATTATGTGGTGACTGCCGCTTCGGTCCATGATACAAAAGTTGCCGTTAGCTTGATTGATGATTGTCCTTGTCCAATTGTTTTGGCCGATGTCGGTTATGTAGGCAAGCGACTTGGCGCTGAATTTAAGCAATTAGGCTACACGTTATGGACACCATACCGTTCGAATATGAAGGGGGCCAAGGAACATAATAAGCGCGCGCTCAAGGCGTTACGTCGCACAATTGAATCGCGTTTTTCTACCTTAGTTAGTGATTTTGGAATTGAAACTAACTTAACGCGGAGTGCCTTTGGCTTTCAACTAAAAATTGAACTGGCAATTTTAGTCTATAATTTAGGATTTTTTAATTTTGTGACGAACTAGCACCACGCGTGTATTAATTCTAATTAAAACACGTTGCCTTGCAATAAGCAACTTTATACCTGGCATATGATAAGTGCCCACAACCACAGACTTATTTACCAGACCAGACTGCCAGATCATGCTCAATTCCTCTTTGCTTTGCCAATAACCGGTAATCTTCTTCCTTAGTTTTGACATTTCTTTGCTGCCGCGTGTATTCTTCCACGTTATCTAACAATTCCATAAATTGTGCAGTCTGTAAGACATACTTTTGGGCTTGACTTTCGTCATCAAAAACCCGCATGACAGTCAACGTTTGAGGATCTGTATATAAACGATAACCTGCTAAATGACCGATCTCAGCATAATTGCTCATCGTGACGCCTCCCCTGATTTAAAAAATACCGCAAGTCACTGACTAACGGTACTTAAAATGTAAATTATTTTTTGACTGCATTCACAATATATTTAGCACTTTGTCCTTGGGCAACTAAACTGACATTTTGCGCTACTATTTGCGCCATAGCATCTCTGGCTTCGACCGTGGCGTTACCAACATGCGGTGTCAAAATTACGTTAGACAGGTGTTTTAATTCATCGCTAACTGCAGGTTCTTTTTCATAGACATCTAAAGCAGCTCCGGCAATTTCTTTTTCGGCCAACATTTCAGGTAATAATTTTTCATCAATGACTTGCCCACGAGCAGCATTTACCAAAACGGCAGAATTCTTCATCAATTTGAATTCACGCTCACCTAAGTAATGGAAAGTGTCCTTGGTTGCTGGGATATGCAGCGTGACAATGTCAGCTGACTTTAAAAGCTCATCTTTAGAGACATATTTTGCGCCCAGCTCAGTTTCCACATCAACTGGAGCCTGCTTGCGTTGTGTGTACAAGATCTGAATATCAAATGCGTGCAGTCTTCGAGCTACTTCCCTGCCAATTTGGCCTAAACCGATAATACCTACAGTTTTACCAGCAAGCTGGTGTCCCAAGAAAAATAACGGGGCCCAGCCGTTGAATCCTGTCGTTCTCATCAATGAGTCGCCTTCAACGACCCGATGTTTTAAGGCTAGTATCAAAGCAACCGTAACTTCTGCGGTCGAAACTGCTGAAACATAAGGCGTATTGGTGACTGGTATTTCCTTGGCAGCGGCATATTCAAGGTCGATATTGTTAGTACCCGCTCCAAAATTAGCGATCAGTTTAAGTTCAGGTGCTGCATCGATCACCTCTTTGTCGACTTGAGTCGATAAAGGTGTGATCAAATATTTAACATCACTAACTTTATCCATTAAAGTTTTTTTATCGATCAGTTCTTCCCCTTGGTACATTTCAAATGTTAGTCCGCTTTTTTTCAAGATCTGTAATGCTTCTTCTGGTATCTTATCAGCTATAAAAACATCCATTTTATCCACCCCTTATAGTCTAATTTAAACCAAAAACGTAAGCGGTTCAATTTAAATCACAAACAAATAGTCACACTCCTATTAAATATTACATTTCAGTCAAACAACTATAGAAAGCCATTCCTCTTTTAGCCACCAAAAAAGCCACCTGCTCTCACAATGAACAGATGGCCTCTCATTTTAATTTTTAGATTCCCATTAAATGGGCAAAAACTGGCACAACCAAGTTATCGACTAAACCGATCACAACTACTGCAACTGCAGCCATTGCACCTTCAACTGAGCCCATTTCCAAAGCAAAAGCTGAACCGATCGTATGTCCGGCAGTCCCGAGGCCCAGGCCGGCCCCAACTGGATCTTCCTTTAACTTGAACCACTTGACTAACTTATTACCCAACGCATAAATGATCACAGCATTTAAAATACATGCCATCGCTGTAACCGATGCGTTCCCACCAATCGCACTTGTTAAGGGCAAGGCGATTGCAGTTGTAGCTGATTGGCTGAGCATTGAAGCAACACCGATCTCATCTAAACCAAATGATTTAGCAACGATCGTAATAGCGAACAATGAAACGATAGTTCCGATCACCAGACTGGACAAAATGATCCCCCAGTTTTTTTTCACAACATCATTGCGTTTATATAAAGGCACTGCAAAAGCAATTGTAGCTGGTGTTAAGAACCAAAAGATAATGTCTCCGCCTGGCTTATAGGTTTTCGCATAAACCTGGGCTGTACTAACGTCAAAAGACTTACCCAAAACAACAAGGATAGCGATCCCTAGGACCATGGCAACAAACAGCGGTTGGAATAAGAAAAAGCCGTTTGACTTCTTAAAAAACCATTGTCCTATCATAAATACAGCTAAGGATAAGAAAACACCAAAAAGCGGATTTGATAGATAACTCATTGTTTTTCCCCTCCTACTGCACTTTGTGAAACCTGCCGTGCTGCGCTTGATTTATGTTCACTAACTTTTTGTTTGGCCCAACCAAGTGCCCGTGCTGTATAAGCCGTCACTACCAACAAAATGATCGTTGATAATAAGATAACTAATACTAACTGCACACCTTGAGACTTCATAATATCCAAGTTAGCGGCTAATGAAATACCAGAAGGAACAAATAAGAAGCCGATCATTGAGATCATTGCGCTGCCAAATGAATCTACCCATTCTATTTTGATAATATGTGCTGTCAGCAACGTGTACAGCAATACTAGTCCGATAACTGGTGTTGGCAATGGAAATGAGGCCGGCATCACAGATGAGATCATCTGTGATACAAATAAGATTGCTGCATAGATCATCATTTGAAATAAAACTGGTGCTGATTTTGTTTCTTGTTCTTTCTTCATGGTTTTCATGTCCTTTCATATAAGATCTCTCTTGTCTACATGCTCTATCTTAGACTCAAACAAATTTTAAAAAGGATTTTTAGGCCGAAATGCAAAAAACGAGGTTTAAAATGCAAGAACGTTCATTTAAACGCCCCAGCAAATTTGCCTCGTTACTAAAACATCCTCTTACATTCCTAAGCGTTGTCCCAGCTCCTTTTGATAGGAACGGCCAACTTGGACTTTATCAGCGTTATTCATGATCAGTAATGCGGTATGATTGAACCAGGGCTGAACCTCCTTAATTTTCTCGATATTGACCAAACTATTTCTGTGCACTTGCATAAATTTAGGATCAGTCATTTTGTCCTTCAACCACGAGAGCGTTTTCTTAGTAGTATATTTGTTAGTATCAGTTTTAATAGTTAGCATTCCCCCACTGACCGTAGCAGACACAAGGTCTTCCTTTTTGATCACAACATTTCTATCAGCGAGCTCAATACTAAGCATATCATTGACCTGCTTGTTTTTCTTATTATCACCTGATTCAGCATGAACTTCTTGAACGTGAAGTGTTTTCAATGCCTTACTTAAAGCTTGATCTATCCGCTCTTGCTCAAAAGGTTTTAAAACATAATCCAGTGCATCAACATTGAAAGCTCGAACAGCATAATTATCATATGCCGTAGCAAAGATTATTAGTGGAGAATATGATAACTGCTTCAGTTCATCAGCTAATTCAAAGCCATTTTCCTCATTCAAAGAAATATCCAAAAAAATCAAGTCAATATGTTCTTTCAATAAAGATCCCTGAGCTTCTTTAACATCTTCTGCCTGAAAAATATCATATGATACATCGGTCAGTGTAGGACTCCGCTTGATCAAGTATTCTAATTCTCCCCGTGCCAAGGGCTCATCATCAACCAATAAAATCTTCATTATTCATTCGCCCCTTCCTGAAAATTTAGTGGAATAACCGTTTTAAAAATAGTCCCCTCAGAACCTGTTTTGATCTGTAATTTACTTTTAGTGCCGTATAAGCCTTGGAGACGTTGATTTAAGTTAAATAAAGCTGTCCCGCTGCCTTTGGATTCTGTGATCGGTTTTTCACCGACCATTTCTAACACTTTAGAATCAACACCATTGCCATTGTCTTGAGCAATGATCTCAAAATAATTATCATCTACCTGCTGAATTTGCAGTGTGATCTTATTATCCCTTTTCTTATTGCCAAATGCATGCCGCACTGCATTTTCGACAAATATTTGCAGACAAAATGATGGCAATAAAATATTATTCGATACCGAGACATCGTAAACCAGCTCAAACTTATTTGGAAAACGCATTTTTTCAATACTCATATATGCATCCACGTGTTTCTTTTCTTGCTCTAAGGTAATTTCTTTTTCCTGTCCATTTTGCAAACTCGAACGGAAAAAAGCACTAAGCTGCATTAATGCTTCGTGGGCCTTATCAACATCAACTCGCATTAATGCACCAATGGTATTGATAGCATTAAAGAAAAAGTGGGGATTGATTTGGACTTGCAAGGCTTTGATCTCAGCTTCGTTCAACAAACTTGTTTGTTCTTCGGCGATCCCAATTGCCAATTGCCCAGAAAAAATCAGAGCTAAACCATTGACCAAATTCTCTTCAACCACTGTCATTTTACTCCGCTCCTTGAAATAAAACTTCAAAGCTCCGACAGTCTTTTCATTTACTCGTAAGGGCAAAACGATTGCAGCTTTTAATGGACAACCCGCAACTGGACAACCAATTTCTTTTTGGCTAAATGCGAGCTTCTCTTCTCCTTTAGCAATTACACTTTTGGAGAGATCAGTCAGTACTGGTTCTCCGGCAATATGATGATCTGAGCCAGCCCCGACATGGGCCAAGACATTCTCAGTATCTGTCAGTCCGACTGCATCAAAATTTGTGTAAGCCTTGATTATCTGACAAACATGCAAGGCCGAATCAAAATTTAAGCCATTCCGGAAATAGGGCAATGTTTTATTCGTTAATTCCAGTACATCCTTGGTTTGAACAGCTCGCAACTGTCTTTCGTTAGATAAATATGTTTTCAATATTTCCATAAATAAACAGGCACCGATCGTATTTAATAAGACCATCGGAACAAAAATCAGTTTAACCAGCCCAAGTCCATGAAATGCAAAAATAAAAAGCATTTGGATGAGTTCAGCTGAAAATGACAATACCACCACCCAAGGCGTTGAAGGATATAGCTTATCTTCCTTGACTTTATCTCCTAAAACACCGATCAAAAAACCAATCAACATTGAACTAATAATGTAGAAGTAGTCTGAAAAACCACCGAAAATGACCCGATGCAAACCACCAACTAAACCAACCAATAAGCCAACATAGGGCCCCCCAGTCAAGCTGGCTGAAGTAATCACTAACATCCGCGTATTAGCGATCGAATCAGATTGTGGTAAGCCGGTAATGATCAACGGCGTGACGACTTCTTTCGAATTAGTGATCTCGACACCTGTCAAATTAGCTATCACAACGAATAACGAAAAAATAACAGTCAACCATAGTTGTGTTTTTAAAGTTCTTTTTTCTAATAATCCCCTGAAAAAACGGGTATTTACTAACAGAAATGCCAACACCATGATGATGCCTAGCCTTTCTGCCAGCAATATCAGCAGGTTAAACATTTTCTTACCTCCAAGTACTATACTTTTCCAATTATATTATCGCATTAATACTTTTGAAAGCATCGTTAACACAGCTCAATTGCAAAATTTGCCAGCCTAACAACAAAAATTACCTAGTAAAAAAATAAACGCCCCCTTTTCTCATATAATGAAAAGAGACCGTTTATCTTATTGATCAAAAGTATTACTTATTGTTCTTCTTCAACTTGATTCTTGATGCTGGTATTATTCAAGAAAATATTTAAAATAACTGCCGTAAAACTACCAACAACCATCCCATTACCAAGGATCGTTTGTAATTCGGCCGGTAAAAATTGGAACAAAGCAGGTTGGGTCGTAACACCCAGTCCCAATCCAATCGAAACCGCCATGATCAGCAGGTTTTTATTATTCATTTCAATAGCAGCTAACATCTTGATCCCCTGAGCACCAACCATGCCAAACATTACTAACATTGCCCCGCCTAAAACGGAACTGGGGATCAAAGTGGCGATCGCACCAAACTTGGGGATCAATCCCAAAACTAACAAGAGTCCAGCTGAATAATAAACGGGACGTAATTTCTTGATACCAGAAAGTTGTACGATCCCCACGTTTTGAGAAAAAGTCGAATACGGGAAGGTATTAAAAATTCCGCCTAAAATTGCTGCTAAGCCCTCAGAACGATACCCACGCTTCATATCATCTGTGCTTAACTTTTGACCGGTGACATCAGCCAAAGCATAATAAACTCCCGTCGATTCGATCATACAAGTTAAAGCTGCTAATATCATTGTAGCGATCGAAGACCACTCAAATTTTGGAATGCCAAAATAAAAGGGGATCGGCAATTGGAACCAGTTGGCAGCACTAACTGGTGCAAAACCAACTGTGCCTAAAACAATAGCCAGTATCGTCCCTGCCAAGATGCCGACTAAAATTGAAATTTGTTTGAAAAAACCGCGGCCCCAAATATTGATCACAATAATAATCAAAGCAGTCGTAAAACCTAGGACCAAATTCACTGGAGCACCAAAGCTTTTAGCTGAAGCGTTGCCCCCTCCCAAATTTTGAAAAGCAACAGGGATCAATGTGAAACCGATCAATGTGATCAAAGAACCTGTAACTACCGGCGGAAAAAAGCGCCGTAATTTTGCAAATGGACCAGAGATCAACATTATAAAAATACCAGCAGCAATAATACCGCCATACATGTATGACCAGCCAAAATTATTACCAATATTTTGCAAAGGAGCTACATACTCGACCGCACAGCCTAACACAACAGGCATTGCTATCCCAGTCCAAGGGTCCTCTTCAACTGTAATAATGTTGCGATACCGCACATGAAAATGTCCATCGAGACCAAATATGTCATCTGTTGTGTACTAAAATGTAGTGCCCCACCGACCAACAATGGGACCAAAATATCTCCTGAGTACATTGCCAGCAAATGTTGCAGCCCCAAAATCAAATTCTTGGTGATCGATTTATCTGTATTTTCCACGCTTCCGTCTCCTTGTTCGATATTTACTAATTGATGTATAAATTTTATCACTACACAGCACAATTAACAACGCAAATCTGAAGTTTAAACAGTAATTTCTTTTTAATGTACGCTTTTTGTTGAAAGGGTTTTATTAAACATTGCGACCAACTACGTTTATAATATAATGTGAAAGATTTCACTGTGTCACAATTACAGAAAAGAGGCGTTTCAAATGACGCAGTCAAAAAATATCAACGTTAATTTTGCTAGAATTCCAACAACTATGCGCGCTTGGAAGGTTATGAATCAAGGCCCAATAGATTCTGACCCCAGTCCTTTACAACTTGTCACTACAGACGTTTTACCCCCTCATACGGGAGAAATCTTAGTTAGGGTATTAACTTGCGGTGTTTGTCGTACCGATCTGCATGTCACTGAAGGAGACCTTTTGGAACACAAAAAACATGTTACTCCTGGTCATGAGATCATCGGTGAAGTGTGTGCTTGCGGTCCAGAAACAGGTCGTTTCCAACTTGGTCAAAGGGTGGGGATCCCTTGGCTCAGACATACCTGTGGCAAATGTAATTTTTGTCGTTCGGGTCATGAAAACCTTTGCCCAAACTCAAAATATACTGGTTGGGACCACGATGGCGGATATGCTGAATACACCACAGTTGATGAGGCTTTTGCCTATAAAATTCCTGATTCATTTGAATCGACAACCGCAGCCCCCTTATTATGTGCAGGTATCATTGGCTACCATGCTTATGTCAAAGCAAATGTTCCTGCTGGTGGAACTTTAGGATTATACGGATTTGGCGGTTCAGCTCATATTATCGCAGAATTAGCATTAAAACAGGGAATTAAAGTCCATGTTTTGACTCGCGGAGAAAACGCACAAAAGTTGGCCCTTAAGCTTGGCGCCAGCTCAGCTGCGGGGGCTTACGATCAGCCTCCCAAACAATTAGACTCAGCGATCATTTTTGCTCCAGCTGGCGCGATCATCCCTAAAGCCTTAGAGGGATTGAAATCTGGGGGAACGTTAGCCTTAGCCGGGATCCATATGACTGATGTTCCACCATTAAATTACCAGCAACATCTTTTCCATGAAAAAATGATCACGAGTGTGGAAAGCAACACCAGGAAAAATGGCGAAGAGTTTCTCCGGCTCGCAAGTCGATTGAAAATTCATCCTGAAACAAGGCAATATTCTCTAAAACAGGCGCGAGAAGCCTTACGTTATTTGGCAATCGGTGATGTTAAAGGCGCTGGAGTCCTCAAAATAGCCGCAGACTAACTTCAAAAACACATTAAACTAAAGGTTGGCGCGAACCGTAATTTTTCGGTTCTATACTTTTTCCTGTTGATAGCTTACTTAACATGGTAATCTATTAGCAGGATTTTTTTGTGCAAAATAAAAAAGGCCCATAAGCCTCGCACCTAAAAAATCCACCCACTACAGCATCATTTTTAAAGGACGTGAAAACTTATGGACCCTGTAGATAATAATATAAAATTTGCGCTCAGTATTAAAGACCCAAATGTGGTTTTTTACAAATATAACTATCAAGTGATTAAAGCTAAGCGCGCAAAAGTATATATAGCCACGGTTAAGTTCGACCAGAAACATTGCGCTAACTGTGGCTTTTGCGAGCTAATTCATAATGGACACTACGTATCACGCGTGACCTATCTGGCAGCGAATGCGAGTGAACCAGTTTATTTAGAACTCCATAAAGAACGCGTCATTTGTCGTAATTGTAAAGCGTCGTTTATGGCTACTTCTGATGTGGTAGACAAGTACTGTTGTATCTCCCGAGCCACGCGTCAGAAAGTGTTTATGAGTCTACAAGACGACCGCACTCAAGCTAGCATTGCGATCGATGCCGGCATATCAGCTAGCACTGTCTGTCGTTACTTAGACAACTATGATGACTTATTTCGCAGAAATCTTAACTATCTACCGGTTCATCTCGCCATGGATGAATTTAGAGGAATTGGTGGTCGGCTCCATTTCATCTGTATTAATGGCGCTGGTGAGCACGAAATTCAACAAATTCTGCCAGACCGATTCAAGCAAAGTATTACTGATTATTTTAAACAATTTCCAGCAAGTGTTCGAGCACGTGTCAAAACAGTTACCGTAGATCTAAATAGTTACTATCAAGACATTGCCAAGGCAATGTTTCCGCAGGCAAAAATTGTGATCGACCGCTTTCACATCGTTGCAATGATGACTCGAGCTTTTAATCAAACTCGGGTGCAAACCATGAAAAAGTACAATAAAAGATCCTATGAATATCGCACGTTAAAGTTCGCCTGGCGGCTTTATTTGAAGTATGCCGGAAATCTAGATGAGGAACATGTCTTTTATGACCGACACCTGCGAAAACAACTCACACAACTAGAACGTGTAGAACAAGGACTGACAATTAACGAAGAACTTAAAGCATCGTACGAGTCGATGCAAAGCATCATGGAAAACCTTAAGAATCAAGACAAAGACAAGCTTGTGGAAGATCTATATACAAATCAAAATATAAGTCCCTACATGAAAGCAGTGTTTCAAACGTTCAAAAAGAACTTAGTGGTTGTACTCAACGCCAGTGAATCGGACTATACGAATGGCCCAGTCGAAGGCATGAATCGAATGATTAAACAAATTCAACGCACAGCATTTGGATTCCGTAATTACCATCATATGATTTCACGTATTAAGTTACGGCAAATGAGAACAAAACCAATGAAAAAAACAGAGTTGAAAGTCGCATGACTTTCAACTCTGTAAAAGGGGTCTAAACTTTTTAGTGTTGATGAGCGTTCATCAGCACTATTTTTGTACAAAAAAGGACATCATTTGTCCTCATATGCTACGATTAAAGCGATAAAACCAAATCAAAGCGAGGTATAAATGATGTCCCAAACTGATTCTATCCTAAATTTACTCAATATCCAAGACCCAAATATCAAAATTTCAGCTTGTACTGATTTTTCACAGGCCGGAGTTCACGAAAAACTGCTTTCAGCTACGCTGACTTACCCCGTCGAACGCTGTGTTAATTGTGGTTCCACGAATCTTGTTCAGAATGGGACCCGCCTGACCAAGATGAAACTGCCCAGCCTAGGTGAACAACCGCTCCGCATGAACCTGCGCAAACAGCGTTATCTGTGCCGAACTTGCCACCATACTTTTAGCGCGCAGACGCAGCTCGCTCCGCCTCGGCACTCGATCACCCGCCAAGCAGTCCACGAAATCGCGACTTTAGCTAAGAACTCACTGCCAGTCAAGACGATCAGCCAGGCCGTGGGGATCTCAGCTTCCTCGGTTCAACGGATCTTGTATAAGGATCAGCGGGCTTTAGTAACGCCAAAAGAGCTGCCGACAGCTCTCAGCTTTGACGAATTTCGTTCAACTAAGAACTGCTTTTCTTTTATCTGCATTGACGCAAAAACACATGATTTGGTCGCCTTATTGCCAGATCGTCTCTCGCAGACGATCCGCGAGTATTTCACCAATACTTATACACTTTCTGAGCGTCAAAAAGTTCAACTGGTGACCATGGATCTGAATGCACAGTATCAGACTTTCGTCCGTCGTCTTTTTCCTAACGCACTGATCGTCTTTGACCGTTTCCATCTTGTTCAGTTAGCGGGTCGGGCACTTGACCATGAACGGCTGCGTGTTTTAAAAGGGATCAACGACCACCACGACCGCAACTATAAAGTTTTAAAAAGCAACTGGCGCTTATTCCACTTAGCTGAAAATCAACTTGAGACCTCCCAGGTTAAATATTATCGGGGATTAAATGAATACACGACTGCCCAAAATGTGGTCGATCTGGGACTCAAGAATTTTCCACAGTTCGCAGAAAACTATCAGACCTATCAAACGATCTTAACCTTTATTCGCAACCGCGATCGGGCTACTTTACAACAATTAGTTATGAACTACCGTCCCAATGGTACTGAAATGGATACCGTCATGAGGACCATTCAAAAGAACTACTTAGGGATCAGGAACGCTTGTCTCTATGACTACTCTAATGGGCCGTTAGAGGGGATCAATCGCAAGATCAAAGAACTTAAACGTAGCTGTTACGGATTCAGTAACTTAAGGCATTTCTTTATCCGCATCAAATTGATCCATGCCTAAGATAAAAAATTTAGGTCAACACTGTGGGAGGCAGGTGCGGGCCCATTTCGCTACGCTTCGGACCCGCACCTGCCTCCCAACCCAAACACTTTAATCTAGCTATGGCAGTAAAAAAAGAACCCTACCATAAAGATAGAGTTCTATGGACCATCAACACTATTTGACAAAGTCCCTGTAAAAGCTATTCATCAACAGGATTTGACAAAGAGCCATTTTTCTTACAGCTCACGCCAACCTTTCTTATTTTTAAATTAACTTACAGGATGTTTTAATGTTGAATCCCCTGGCTTCCAAGTCCGGTAACCTTGGTAATCAGCACAATGCAATAATTTTTGAGCATTTGCAACATGTTCATCAGAAGGAGGTTCGATTCCATCAAGGCGGTATTTAATACCCATTTCAGCATACTTATGCACGCCCATTGTATGATAAGGCAAAACCTCAAATTTTTCGACATTATGCAGTGTTTTAACAAAGTCGCTCGTCTCAGCCAAGAACTTGTCATTATCAGTGATCGTTGGGATCAAAACCTGTCTGACCCACATCGGTTTACCGATTTCAGAAAGATAACGAGCCAAATCTAGAATGTTGTCGTTAGGATACCCTGTCAACTTTCTATGCTCTTCAGAGTTGATATGTTTGATATCTAACAAGAGAATATCCGTCACGTCCAGTAACTTATTAAACTGGCTAAACCAAGGTTCGCGTCGAGTAAATGGTTGACCACAAGTATCCAAACAGGTGCTGATCCCTAATTTCTTACACTTAGTAAAAAGTTCAGTCGCAAACTCGATTTGCAATAAGATCTCACCGCCTGATAAAGTGATCCCACCTTTATCGCCCCAAAAATCTTTATAAGACAATGCTTGATTTAAAATCTCATCCGAGGTCATCTTAGTCCCAACATTTTTCTTCCAAGTATCAGGATTATGGCAAAACTTACACCGCATATTGCAACCTTGCATAAAGGCTACAAAACGGATCCCCGGTCCATCGACAGCACCGAAGGTTTCGATCGAATGAACGTAACCTTCGATTTGCCCGTCACGCATTGGCAATGGGCGCAAACGTGGATTTCTTTTTCTAGTTTTTCTTATTCTAGTTTCTGTACTCATAATCTCTCTCTTAACCCCCTGCTTCTAAATAACTGTACCTACAATTACATCGAAGTATGGAATGTTCTGGAAATAACGTCATCCTGTTGTTCCTTGGTCAGATCAGCAAAGTATACGCAGTAACCAGAAACACGAATTGTTAACGTTGGATATTTTTCTGGATGCTTCTGAGCATCGATCAATGTTTCACGCTTGAAGACATTGACGTTAATATGATGACCACTATTCTTCATGTAACCATCGATCATATTTACCAAAGTATCTTCTTGTTCATCTTCGACTTTACCAAGTGTTGTTGGTGTTACAGCAAATGTGTTGGAAATACCATCTGTAGCATACTTATAAGGGATCTTAGCAACAGAAAGCAAGGAAGCTAAAGCACCTGAAATATCTGCACCATATGCTGGGTTAGCGCCTGGAGCAAATGGTTCGCCCTTTTTACGTCCGTTAGGAGTAGCACCGGTATTTTTACCGTAAACAACGTTTGAAGTAATTGTTAGAGCAGAAGTTGACAATTGGGCATCCTTATACAAATGATGCGTGTTCATCTTCTCATACATTGTTTTAACTAACCATGTCACGATCTTATCAGCACGATCATCATTGTTACCATAACGTGGAAATTCATTATCTGCCTTAAATCCAACTGTCAAGCCGTCTTCGTTACGAATAGCTTTCACATGACCATATTTAATAGCTGAGATCGAGTCAGCGGCAACTGACAAGCCCGAAAGACCTGTAGCAAAGGTATAATCTAAGTCCGTATTCTTCAATGCTAACTGTGCAGATTCATAATAATACTTGTCATGCATGTAATGGATAATATTTAATGCATTAACATACACATCAGCTAGCCAGTCCATCATCTTATCTAATTTACTCATGAATTCATCATAATCAATATATTCTGAATTCATTTTCCGTAATTCAGGACCAACTTGTTGTCCAGTGATCTCATCACGACCCTCATTCAAGGCATAAAGGACAGTCTTAGCCAAATTAGCACGAGCACCAAAGAATTGTACGCCAGAATCAATTGGTTGTGCGGAAACACAGCAAGCAATACCATAGTAATCTGTGCCCCATTGTCTCTTCATTAAATCATCATTTTCATATTGAATTGTTGAACTTTCAATAGAAACACTCGAAGCATAGCGCTTGAATGGCATAGGCAAATTATCCGACCAGAGCAAAGTAATATTTGGTTCAGGAGCAGCACCCATATTATGCAAAGTATTCAAGAAACGGTAAGCTGTCTTAGTTACATGGTGACGCCCATCTAACCCCGTTCCTGCCAATGACAATGTAGCCCAAATTGGATCACCAGTAAACAATGAGTTGTATTCTGGAGTCCGCATGAAGAAGACCATCCGCAGTTTCATTGTAAATTGATCAATTAATTCTTGGGCATCTTTTTCTGTCAAAGCGCCACGTTCAATATCACGATTGATATAGATATCAATAAATGTGTCGATCCGGCCGATTGACATTGCAGCACCATTTTGTGTTTTGATAGCTGCCAAATAGCCGAAGTAAAGCCATTGGATAGCTTCTTGTGCGTTAGTAGCTGGTTTAGAAATATCATAGCCATATGACTTAGCCATTATCTTCATATCTTTTAAGGCACGGATCTGATCAGAGATATGTTCACGTTTTTCAATGATGTCACTGGCCATTTCACCATCACCAGTCAAGCTCAAATCATGCATTTTTTCTTCGATCAAACGGTCGATACCATATAAAGCAACACGCGGAAAATCAGCAACGATCCGGCCACGGCCGTATGCATCAGGTAAACCAGTTAAGATCTTGTTGTGACGTGCATGCCGAATATCGGCATCATAAGCATCAAAAACTCCTTGGTTATGCGATTTTTGAATTTTAGTGTAAAAGTATTCGACTTCTGGATCGATCTTGTAGCCATTAGTCTCCAAAGCATCCTTAGCCATCTTGATCCCGCCTTGTGGCAGTAAAGAACGTTTTAATGGCTTATCAGTTTGCAAACCAACGATTTTTTCCAAATCTTTATCAAGATAACCAGGACCGTGAGAAGTAATAGTAGAAATAACTTTAGTATCGGCGTCTAAAACGCCAACTTTACGCTGTTTCATCTTTAATTCAGTTAATTCATCATTTAACTTAGTAGTTGCTTCAGTTGAACCCTGTAAGAAAGACTCGTCACCATCATACTGTGCAAAGTTTTTCTCAATAAAGTCACGGATATCAATTTCTGATTGCCATTGGCCTTTTTTGAATCCATCCCAAGCAGAAGACGCTTTTTCTTCAACTTTGTTCATCATAATAAATAACCTCCCCAAATTTGAAAACACTATGTTAAACGTTTTCTTCCACCCTATAGTACACCACTTTGTGATTGTTTTCAACATTAAATATTCATGGCTTTCCAAGTATATTTCACAAGATTTTTTAGCCGAAGATTGCTGTTTTCAATTTATTGTTAGCGCATACATTGCTTTGACAAAAGTTTAATAAAAAAAGTGGGTTTTACATCATTATCCACATATTAGTTATATAGTTCACAATATTTTGCAAAACATAAAATAAATTATCTATCTTGAACTTTTTTCACTAGGCAACTTAAAAACTAAACCAGTTATTAGCTGGCTCCTGTTTTACCTTATCTAGTTTTTAGATTTCTGCGCGTATCGCAGTAAAAATAAAATTGCCTCTTGATAAGAGCACGAACGCTTATCCATTACTGTTTCAACCAATTCTTCAGTTGAGGCCTTAGCTGTTAATGACATGCAACATTCCTCCAATACCGAATTAACGACGCCCAAACGTCCGTTCCGATCATTTAACACTTCTTTATTTTACCGCGCCTAATATATAAATAAAAGAACGAATATTGTTAAAAAAATTTACTTGACATCTCTTTTCTTTACATAGCACGATCTTTCTCGGCACCAAAAAATTTGCTCAACTATTCTTATTGATCTTTTTTGCATAAAAGACAAATAACTAGCTTAAATTTTGCAAACACCCCTTGATTTATCAGTGTTTATCAACAAAAAATCCTTGTATATTTCAATTTCATATTTTTTTGATTGCAGTTATTCAAAAATATTCAGTAAAAAATCACTTATGTAAAAGAATAATATTACTATATATATAAGATTTAACTTAATTTGTTCATAATAGGTACTTCCGTTTTTATCAAAATTTCTGGTTCTATACTATTTGGTACTGATAGATAAAAACTTCTATCAGTACCAATTTTGTTTTATGATAAAAAAATAGAGATGAAGTCATCAGCTTCATCTCCGAAAAACAATCCCTACACTGAAAGGAATGTCCTACATGAAGAATTGTACACTAGATCTACTGGGAATTAAAGATTCAAGACTGCAGTTTGACCCGAAATATAAAAATAAGGTCACGACTGATGACTTTTACAATCATAGAAAAGCACGTTTCATTCATTTACTGCAATCCTACCCTTGTTTTTGCCCCGTTTGCGGCAAAAAGATGAAACGGAATGGCTTTAAAACTGTTGAAATGGTTGGCTTACCTTCAGGTGGTCTCACTAATATCTTTTCGATTCGCAAACAAAAATATCTTTGCCCTAGTTCAGCTGCCTGCCCGAAAACTATCACAAAACTAGCCGAAGTTCAGGATGTCAAAGCGAACGCGCGCATCTCTCAAGCGGTTAAATACCAAGCTGTTTCCAAGTTAGGTCAGAATATTTCACAAAAATATATTGCCACTGATTTTTGTATTTCAAGCATGACGGTAATGCGTTTCGCGCAAGGCGTCTCGACTTACCTGAAACCAAATCAGCACTATTTACCGCAAAACATTGCCTTTGATGACTTTAAATCGGGCAACTTTTCTCAAAGCGGTATGAGTATCATTGT
The DNA here is from genome assembly GCF_900116935.1 of Ligilactobacillus acidipiscis. Taxonomy (NCBI): domain Bacteria; kingdom Bacillati; phylum Bacillota; class Bacilli; order Lactobacillales; family Lactobacillaceae; genus Ligilactobacillus; species Ligilactobacillus acidipiscis. The sequence goes on along the minus strand of NZ_LT630287.1, from coordinate 125,916 downwards.
CATGGACATTGCGACACATCGAACTTTGGACATCGTACGCTCCCGGCAGAATACATATTTACGCAGCTATTTCCTTCAGTATGATCGCCAGGCTCGCTGGGCAGTGCAGACAGTCACAGTCGACCTATATTCACCCTATCGGGCTTTTATTCATGACGTTTTTCCCAATGCGCTCATTATCGCCGACCGCTTCCACGTCATAACTCAAGCTTATCGGGCGCTAAATCAGGTGCGGATCCAAGCAATGAAACAAGCCGGACATGGTTCGCACAATTCACGGGCGCTAAAACATTATTGGAAATTATTAACCAAAGATTCCGCCCATCTCGACTTTAAGCACTATCATAAAAGCAGGAACTTTCGCAACCTCCAGTTGTGTGAACAGGATATCGTCGAGCGCTTATTAGCCATGTCTGCGGATTTGCGCCTAGCTTACAATTATTATCAAACTCTGTTACAAGCCGTTCATCAGGGGAATCCAGCACTGTTAGAGGAGCTTACCCAGTCAGCCGCGGGGCTGCCTGACCCGGTCAAAAAAACTAATCGAACTTTACGCAAGCACCGGCAAGAGATCAAAAACAGTTTTGAAACAACCTTTTCCAACGGCCCCATCGAAGGGACTAACAATAAAATCAAGACCATTAAGAAAACTGCTTATGGGTTCCGAAACTTTGAGAATTTTCGACTACGTATCCTGGTTGAATTAAAGAATAGCTATGTCAGTTTGAATTTTCACAGCGCAATCGGGTAGGAGATAGTTCACACTATCGACCTCCCACACCACCGTACGTACGGAACCGTATACGGCGGTTCAACAACTTAAGCTTTTGCTTGAATAGACTGGTACAGTTTGGACAGATTTATTAGCCCACGCTGTGCCAGTCTTTTATTAGTTATGGTCATCAACAGTGTTTTACTGTGCGCGTTGCGCCAGTATCCTTTCCGCGTATTTGCGTAGGTTTTGGCTTGTTTGTGGCTCATCCCTAATTTGACCAGCGCTTTGAATCGGGTTCCAATATTCTTCCACTGCTTCCAGATGTACTGACGGATGCGCGAGCGCAACCATTTGTCTAGTTGTTGGAGAAAGATTTTCATCTTCCCAATGGAATAATATTGGATCCAGCCCTGCATTTTCTGCTTAATTTCATGCAGGATCCTATCAAGGCTGACGCCTCGGCTTCTCTTGGTGATTCTTGTCAATTCCTGTTTAATTCTCTGTTTAGGTTTTTGATGAGGACGCGGGTAGGCGCTATTGCGTCCCACACCCAGAGAAAAACCTAGAAACTTCAGTCTTAGTGGAGAACCGACTTGCGTCTTTTCTGCATTCACTTCAACTTTGAGTTCCTTTTCTAAAAACTGGGTGATGCTTTTGAGAACCCGTTCACCCGCACGCTTACTTTTAACATAGATATTACAGTCATCCGCATAGCGTACAAATTTATGTCCTCTTCTGGTCAATTCTTTGTCCAGCTCGTTCAGATAAATATTTGCTAGTAATGGTGAAATATTGCCACCTTGCGGTGTACCTTTAGCGGACTTCTCGAAAAATCGACCATTCATAACACCACTCGTCAAGAACTTACGAATCAAATGCAAGACCCATGGCTCACTAATGTAATTTTCAACAAATTTAATTAGTAAATCATGGTTCACATTGTCAAAATATGACTTTAAATCAAGGTCGACCACGTAGTGATAACCCTGATTATAATAAGCAACCACCTTTTTCACAGCACTTTGTGCACTGCGGTGTGGTCGAAAACCATAACTATTATCTGAGAATACTTTTTCAAAAATAGGAGACAGTTGCTGTTGTAACGCCTGTTGAACCACACGGTCAACGACCGTTGGGATTCCTAACTGACGTTTCGAACCATCTGGCTTAGGAATCTCAACTCGTTTGACAGGTTGGGGTTCATAGCTTTCGGTTCGCAAGGCCTCGATTAGTTTTACGTTATTCTCTTTCAAGTATGGGCCAAGTTCCTCAACGGACATGCCGTCAATTCCTCCAGCCCCTTTATTACGCTTGACATGGACAAAGGCCCGATTTAAATTATTCCGGTCTAAGACCTTCTCACGTAATAAGCCATTTTGAGTTCTCTTTTCACCAGAAACAACGCTACGCGCTCCTGTTTGCTCTGACCCTTCCAGGGTTACCCTCCGCAGGTAGTCAGCTTTATTTTCTGTTTTCTGCGATTGTCGTATTGTTTCCACCTCCAGGATGAATCAAAATTATTGTTGTTCAGCCCTTCACCATTACTGGCTACTATGGCCTCGGCTGACTTCTGTCATGGACAACTCAACATTACTATTGAGCCTGTTCCTGCCAGAAATAACTTCCAGCTTGAGAGAACTACCATGACAGACCTCCCCGGGTAAGAGCAGTAGCTTTCGCATCAAACCGTTGGCTTTACTGTGACGGTTTCGAGTGGTCAGGGACTTCGATTTGTTAGGCAATCTCATCCCACCGTTTCCAGCCTTTTAGCCACTTCTTGTTCATCGATTCGATGTTTCGTCTAGGACTTCCTTCAGATTCTACCTCACGATAGACACCCTTGTCTTCGACTCGTGATACCGGCCACTACGGCTCACAGCGGACTTACACCGCCTAGTTACTGCCCATGCCGGGCGCACCTAAAAAAAGCTGCCCGCTCCATTCAGGAACAAGCAGCTTAACTAAGCTAGGCCAAATACTTTTCAAGTTTAATAATTTATTTCATCAGTACCACTTGATAAAGAACCAAATTTCTATAATAAAAAGCCATCCAAAACATTGTTTGGGTGACTTATTCAGTATTATTCAAATTTAGTTTTCAGTACTTCATAAAATAAACTTTCTCACTTGGATCAAATTCCCCAAACATTCTCTAAAACGTTTGTTTGCGCACGATCTGGACCGACAGAGAAAGTTGAAATTTTCACTCCAACAAGATCTTGCACACGATGCAGATAAGCTCTAGCGTTTTCTGGTAGATCTTCCAAAGTCTTGCAAGAAGTGATGTCCTCTGTCCAACCAGGCAGTGTTTCATAAATCGGCTTGCAGGCTTTCAATTCTTCTAAATTAGCTGGGTAATGATAAATCTTTTCCCCCTTTAAATCATAAGCGGTACAGATCTTCAATTCATCAAGACCAGTTAAAATATCTAGACAATTCAAAGAAAGGTTGGTCAACCCTGAAACTCTTTTAGCATGACGCATTACCACGCTATCAAACCAGCCGATCCGTCGTGGACGCTTAGTAACTGTACCATATTCATGCCCAACTTCTCTGATATGATCGCCAGTTTTATCTAGTAATTCTGTTGGGAAAGGCCCATCCCCAACGCGTGATGTATATGCTTTACATACACCCACAACTTTGTTGATTTTAGAGGGGCCAACACCACTACCGATCGTTACACCACCTGCGACTGGGTTAGATGAAGTTACAAACGGGTAGGTCCCCTGATCAATGTCTAACATAACACCTTGTGCCCCTTCAAATAGCACACGTTTGCCAGCATCTAATGCTTCATTCAAAACGACTGAGGTATCAGTCACATATTCCTTAATACGTTGACCATACGCATAATATTCTTCAAACATCTTATCGAAATCAAGTGGTTCTCCCTCATAAGCATACATATTTTTAAATAAACGATTCTTTTCTTCTAGGTTGATCCTTAGCTTCTCAGCAAAAATATTTTTATCTAATAAATCAGCAATTCGAATTCCGATACGAGCAGCCTTATCCATATAAGCAGGACCAATGCCATGAGCAGTAGTACCGATCTTATTACCTTTTTTAGATTTTTCCTGTAGTTTATCCAAAACGATATGATATGGCAAAATAACGTGTGCCCGGTCTGAAACTCGCAAATTAGTAGTCGAAATCCCCCCATTATTCAAATAATCAATTTCCGTTGTAAGAGATTTCGGATTTAAAACAACTCCATTACCAATCACACTTATCTTGTTTGAATAAAATATACCTGACGGGATCAAGCGTAATTTATAAGTTTCTCCATTGAATACGATCGTATGTCCAGCATTATCCCCGCCTTGATACCGCGAAATAACTTCAGCATCTTGACTTAGAAAATCTGTGATCTTGCCTTTTCCCTCGTCGCCCCATTGACTGCCAACTACTACTACTGATGACATTCCATTCACCTCATTAATTTAATTGTTAATAATAAATTTAACTTTGTGCTCGTACACACTTGATAATTGTAACAAAGCACTGCCAATCATTCAAACTAAAACCGAATATTATTATACATAAACACTTTAAAAAGATAAATTAGCGAACTTTATCCTCAAAAAAAGCAAAAAAAAACAACACACAGTCGTTTTGTTAAGATTTTGATATTACCAGGGATCATACGGTCTGAAAGGTAACCAGCTTCGTTCACGAGAGAGCTTTTCCATTTCTTTTAAAGTCTTAAACGTGGCATCACTGATAGAAATAATTCCCTTGACCTTCAAAGAATACATCGCCAATACTACTTCCTCAATGACTTTTTGCGGTGAAGCCTGTCGTTTATCTAATTTTTCTTGGGCCTCATCGATGATTTTTTGCACTTCTACACCGCTAGCAGCATTTTCTACTTTAAAGACTGTCATCAATTGATTTGCCTGAGTCGTAATTGCTTTATTGGACTTCATATAGTCATTCCATTCTCACAAATATTTACGACCATTATCGCATTAGAGATAAATTTTGTCACTGCTATTGACCTGCTTCAATGAGCCTCATATTTAACCCAATAAATTATTAAACAAAAATACTGCTGGAATAGTGATTAAACTCAACATAGTCGATACCGCCATCAAGGTAATTGCAGGCTCCTGCTTACCATGAACTTGCAAAGTAAACAAAACGACCATCCCTCCAACTGGACATGACATCATCAAGATCGCAGTCGCTAGAGGGACCCCCGTTACCCCAAAAACATGCATAATTATACTAGTAACTATGGGATAAACTAAATTTCTTAAAAATAAAGACAATGTAAGCGAACGATCCAGTCTAAAATTCTTAAAAACAATATTGGCCAAACTATTTCCGATCACGAGCATCGAAACTGGGGTATTGATCGAACTGATATAACCGACCATTTGATTAAGAAATGACGGTAATCTAATGGAAAAAGCAAAAATCATTAATCCTACAAAGAGAGCAATAATATTGGGATTAAACAAGATACTTTTCAACTTCTCTATTAAGTTCTGTTCTGAATCAGATGCAAATAATTTAACGCCATGCGTCCAGTTAAAAATGTTAAACATTGCTAACGGTACTACTGCATAAAAAACGCCAGTAGAACCAAACAATGAGCTGGCTAACGGAATGCCAATAAAACCAGCGTTTGAATAAATACTGCCATATTTAACGATCCGTTGCAAATTGTGGTCATAAAGCCCCTTAAATAACACTTTAGACACGACAATTTGAACGATATACACTAAAAAGACTCCTACTACGAGCAATAAAAAAATATGGATCCGGTTAGCAGAATAAGGCTTTTGAAATGATTGAACGATCAGACACGGTGATACGATATATAACAGAACATTTGTTAGGTCACTAGCAGTTTGCTCATGCATAAATTTTACCTTATTTGCTAAAATACCAACAAGCATTAAAGCAAACATTAAAATAATTTGTCCAAATAACAGACTAAGATCCATAATGATTTCTCCCACATAATAATTTGCTGTTCAATCAGCTTAATTAATTATAGTCCTTTTTATTAGGTTATTTAAAAATTTAAATTTACCCTATGAATAAACATACCCACACTGGTATTCCTTATCGAATTAAAAATTCCATTTATATTTTCAAATATATTATAAATATTCCAGCTAAGAGCCAGACTATGAGCTGCTTTTTAAAAATCGCAGAACATGTTGGCTTAATTTCGGTATCCAATCAGTTGAGTCTGCAAGTCCTTTCTCATTTAAGCTCACTGAAGTTGCAACAAATTCATATCCCACCGGTCATTTGAAAATGGTGCAACACAAACATCTCTGATCGCAAGAGGGGCCTTCAACTTCGGAGGGAAAGATATTTCCCTCCGCCCGTAATGAGCAGGCCTTTTTTTAGACCGCCGATAAAAACATGCTCTCCTGTGAGCCCTAGCCATCGTCTTTGACCAACCTTTTTGCCAAATATAAAAAGTTTACCGACAAATGTCGGCTTTTTCTTGAACGTTTCCATGCCTTTACAAAAGTTATTAGGCCCGCTTTCGGTTAATCTGAATCTTCAATGTATAACCTTCAGCTTTTTAGAAGAACAACCACCTTTTTTATACAAATTTTGGTTAAGTGTCTCTCGTTTTTTAACTTCATCATTAAGAAAAACTGTTTTATTTAGCAGGTATCTTAAGCATACTCACGACCCCATATACTAGTTCAATATTTAGACATACAATCAACTTATTTCCGAGTATATTCTTGAAGGACTTTATGCTTTTGCTAAAAATAAGAATTTGTTATGGTTTACCTTAGCCTTAGAGTTCTCCAAATTGTCCAGTAAAAAAATCCGTACCTGACAAGACTTAACTACCTGGTACGGATCTCACAATATCTTATAAGAAACTTATTGAAATTGTCCTAAGCCACACTGACTTTTTTTTCTTCTTGTACTTCCGCTTTATCAATATAATTCATTTCGATTGCTTTGTTAGTAAGCTTTTCTCTGAACTTCGGAGCAGCGACAGAAATAAGTTCTTTCACACGTTCACTAGTTGTTTTATTCTTTAAATGTGCCACCCCATATTCAGTAACAAGCATATCAACATCATTTTTATGTGTGCTTGTTGGAGATCCCTGAGTAATTGTTGGTACAATAGTGGAGATCGTATTTTTAACAGCGGTAGAATACATGCAAATGATTCCACGTCCATTTACTGATAAATTAACGCCCTTGGCAAAATCAGATTGTCCCCCAGTTGATGAATAATATTTATTTCCAATTCTTTCAGACGAAACTTGACCAAGAAAGTCAATTTCAACTCCAGAATTAATAGAAACAAAGTTATCATTTTCAGCAATATATTTTAACCCATTTGAGATATCGCTAGGAACCATTAAAATATCTTTATTGTGATCCATAAAGGCATATAAACTAGCTGGTCCAAAAGCAAATGTTGCTACTGAAGTCCCTTTAAAATTCTGCTTCTTTTTATTTGTTAAAACACCCTTTTCATGAAGTAGCTGTGCTTTTGCAGTAAACATCTCACTATGCAAGCCAAGATCACTTTTATCAACTAAGTTGTTCATAACAGCATTTGGCATTGTACCAATGCCAACCTGGATAGTATCACCATCATGAACCATATCAGCAATATATTTCCCAATTTTATTATCTTTTTCGCTTAATTGCGGTTCTGGAGAATTAGGTATCATTTCATGATTTTCAATTAATGCATCAACTTGGCTAATATGAATAAAGTTATCAATACCATATGTGTATGGCATATTTTCATTTACTTCAAGGATGATCTTCTTAGCATTTTTAATTTGTGAACCAAAGTATGAAACACTAACTCCTAATGAAAAATATCCTTTTTCATCCATTGGAGAAACAGTTGCTATTAATACTGGTTCTGGTTCACGTTCCTTTAGAATATTTGGTATTTCTGAAAAATGTGATGGTATCAGTTCTGATTTACCGCTATTAAATGCATTTCGATCCATCCCAGATAAGAAGAAAGAAATTTGTCTCAATTTTTCTTTTGGCAAATCAAGAGAAGGATGCATAGACAACATAGTATATAAGCGATTTCCTTTAAGCTTATCGTAATTACCCAAAGCCCGATGAAGTACACTGGGTTCACCTGCACCCAAAGGATAAATAATACCGTCACCGGGTGCAATTTGTTTAACAGCTTCATCAGCAGTAGTCAGTTTTTGTTTATAAAGTTCTTCAAATTCTGTAGCCATTTTATTTCCCCGTTTCTTTTTATACCCAACTTTTAAAATTTATCTTTTGCGGCTAAACTATAACCGCTATAAAACGACAATATCGTCGTTAAGACAACTGTTAAACCTACTCACACTAAATAAAACGTTTACATTTAATTAAAAATGTCTTGCTTATTTTTAATTAACTTACGTTCGTTATAAAAAGATGTAGCTGAAAATACTACCTATTCTGAAATTCAGCTTTTCTCTTTTTCGAAAAAGCTTGCATACCTTCCTTTTGATCTTCTGTGGCAAACAATAAACCAAAAGTATTTTCTTCAAGTTTAATTGCCTGACCAAGTGAGATCTCAGCTCCTTCATTGATAACCGACTTAGCATTCTGAACAGCTAAAGGAGCATTCCCGATAATACGCTCCGCCATCTTATAAGCCTCTTCCAGTAAATGTTCAGGTGCAACAACCTTATTGAATAAACCTACACGTAAAGCTTCATCAACCTTAACGTTTCTAGCGGTTAAAATATACTCCTTAGCCTTAGCAGGCCCTATAGCACGCGATAATCTTTGTGTAGCACCAAATCCAGGAATAATTCCTAAACCAACCTCAGGCTGCCCGACCTTTACATTGGTTGAAGCAATACGAATATCACAAGATAAGGCCAGCTCTAATCCTCCACCTAAAGCATATCCGTTAACAGCCGCAATAACTGGTTGTTTCAGCTTTGATAATTTAGTAAAAATTTCATTACCTAATTTTGAGAATGCTTGACCTTGAACAGCATTTTTAGCAGCCATTTCTTTAATATCTGCACCTGCAACAAAAGCCTTATTTCCCGCACCAGTTACCACGACAACTTGGACATCTTGGCTAGCACTGATTTTATCAAGTGCTTGATCAATTTCTTGCAATACCTCTGTATTCAGAGCATTCATCGCTTGGGGACGATTAATTGTAAGTGTGGCAATATTATTTTTTATTTTTAATAAAATAGTTCGGTAATTTACCATTTTTGCCATTTTCAGCACTCCTAGTCTTATTTAATCGTAGTTATAGAAACCCTGCCCTGTTTTTCGGCCCAGCATACCTGCCTCAACATGTTTAACTAACAGTGGTGCAGGATGATACTTACTGTCACCAAAATTAGTTGATAAGGTCTGCATAATTGACAAAACTACATCAAGCCCAATAAAATCTGCTAATTCTAATGGTCCCATCGGAACATTTGCACCTAACTTCATAGCTTCATCAACTTGTTCAGCGCTTGCAATACCCTCTTCAAACACATAAATACCTTCATTGATCATCGGGATCAAAATCCTGTTGACCACGAAACCAGCAGAATCTTTTGCAATAATAACTGCTTTATCTAAAGACTCCCCAACTTTCTGAATAACTTGGACAGTTTCCGGTGAAGTAGTCAAGCCAACATTTAACTCGATCAATTTCATTGCATGTACCGGATTAAAGAAATGTAACCCAATAACTTGTGTATGGCGTTTTGTTGCACCAGCAATCTTAGTAATAGATATTGAGGAAGTGTTCGATGCTAAAATCGCCTTTTTAGGTGCGATTTCGTCTAATTGTTTAAAAATGCCTAATTTAATTTTTTCATTTTCTGTGGCTGCCTCAACAACAAGATCGATATCAGCAACATCATCATAAGAAACTGACGGTGTTAAATGGGCCATCGTTTTGTCAAATTCTTGTTGTGCCATCCGGCCCTTTTCAACTTGACGTTGTAAACCCTTAGAAATACTTTCTAGTCTATTGTCAACAAATTCTTGTTTAATATCATTTAATTTTACATTATAGCCTGCTTGAGCAAATGCTTGGGCAATTCCGCCACCCATTTGACCAGCACCAACAACCATTATATTTTTAATTTCCACTGTTCTTTTCTCCTCTATTATCGATCCAATGTTTAGCAATTATTTCCTTTTGTGATCTTGAAGAACCGCCGTAAATTGCAGTTATTTTGGCATCACGTACATACCTTTCAATCTCGCTGTCTTTCATGTATCCATATCCACCGGTCAACTGGATCACTGTTTCTGTAGTTTCTATGGCAACATTAGCAGTTAGTAGTTTCGCCATGGCCACCTCAATGGTGTCTTGCGGATCTGTTAAAATAATTTGTCGTGTAAAAGCTTCTGCAGAATAGACACTTGCTCTCAGATCAGCCATCTTATACTGAATATCTTGATTATCTATTAAACGATTACCAAACCTTCTTACCAAGCTTAAGTAATCCATGCCCTTCTCAAAGGAGCCTTGAGAAATGCCTAGCGCCTGAAGAGATACTGCTAATTTCATCAAGTTCATCACGCTTTGTATCTGACGCGAGCCCTCAGTAACTCCGCCTAATAAACTATTTTTATCAAGTTTGACCTTATTTAAATCAACAGACGCAACTGGCAGAGATCTAACTCCCATCTTATTCATCGGTTCATTGATAACCAATCCTTCTTGATTGCTGTCTATAATAAAGATTCCTGTGTCCATACTATCGCTCGATCGCTGAATCTTAGCAACGATCAAAAATACATCAGCAACAGGGGCATCAGAAATATACTTTTTACTGCCACTGATTTCCCAACCATCCTCTGTTTCCCAGGCAATCGTTTTTAGTTCTGAATTAAATCGGCTATCAGCTGCTTCTTCAGATAGACCAAAGGCACCAATTTTCTTTCCGCTAACAAGCTCTCCCAAATATTTTTCTTTTTGTTTTTTAGTACCAAACTCGTTTAAGGGATGAATCACATAAAAACCTTGTGTTAATAAAATACTAGCAAGTGAAGCAAATTTTTTGGAAACGATCCGAATAATTTCCAAGAATACTGCCAAATCAAGCTTTTCATCAGAAAGCAAGAAAGAAAATATATTCTGTTCGAGGAGGGGGGTCAGCAATTCTTTAGGAAATTCACTTGTTTCATCAAAATATTTTGCCTCATGCGTTAATTTGTCATTAGTATATACAGCAACCTTATTAATTAACGCTCTTTTCTCAGTATCAAACAATTCATCAAAATTTTTCATTTCACTAGGTACCTTTCTACACAATAGTCGTTTAAATTTACTAAATTAGCGCTTAACGATGATGGAATTTCCCTGTCCTCCGCCGATACACAGCGTTGCTAAGCCAGTCTTAGCATTTCTTTTTTCCATTTCATGAAGTAAAGTAACGATAATTCTAGCACCACTGGCACCAATTGGATGTCCTAATGCAATTGCACCACCATTAACATTAACAATATCTGTATTCAAGTTTAGTTCTTGGTTAACACAAACAGCTTCAGCCGCGAACGCTTCATTTGATTCAATTAAGTCTAAATCAGCAACTGTCAAACCGGCTTTCTTTAAAGCCTTTTTCGTTGCTGGGATCGGACCAGTCCCCATGATCCTAGGATCAACCCCTGCCGTAGCATATGAGTTCACTGTTGCAAGAGGTTTTAACCCCAGTTTTTTAGCCTTTTCTTTAGACATTAAAATCAAAATAGCTGCAGCATCATTGATTCCGGATGAATTACCGGCTGTCACAGTCCCGCCATCTTTTTTAAAGGCTGGATGTAATTTTTGTAAGGATTCCATTGTTTGGCCAAACCTTGGCCCTTCATCTTGGTCAACTACAAGGTCATTGCCTTTACGTTGCGGTACACTGATCGGAACGATCTCATCTTTAAATTTACCTGCTTTAATTGCTACCTCTGCTCGATGTTGACTTTGATATGCAAAGTCATCTTGTACTTCACGTGAAATCCCAAATTTTTCAGAAATGTTTTCTGCTGTGATCCCCATGTGATATTTGTAGAAGGCATCTGATAAACCATCATTGACCAATGTATCGATTATTTCGCCATGCCCCATACGGCCACCCCACCGATAATCTCTCAAAACATAAGGTGATTGGCTCATATTTTCTGCACCACCAACGGCTACTACTTCATTATCACCAGCCATGATCGACTGGACACCTAACATGACTGTTTTAGCACCAGAACCACAAACTTGGTTAATTGAAAATGCTGGGACTTCTTGAGGTAATCCTGCATACATTGAGATCTGGCGGGCAACGTTTTGTCCTAAGCCACCACTCAAAACATTTCCTAAAATAACTTCGTCAAATTCCAGCGGATTCAAATTTAATTTTTCATACGATTCTTTAAGAACTTTAGCTCCTAATTCTACGGCTGAAACATTTTTAAATGCTCCTCCAAATTTACCAACAGCAGATCTTAAAGCAGAAACAATTACAACTTCTGTCAAAATACTTCCTCCTAAGTTAACCACTATATTTTTTGCATCCGTTCAAAAATGTTTAAAAGTAAGCACTAACTTAATATGCTTTTATTTTACTAACTTTTATTCACAAAATAAATAGTAATCGCTTTCTTTAGCGTTATAACAACTTATATAAGGTATTAGTTCAGCTTATATCTCACTAAAAATAATATTTTAAAAGAAAAACTATCTCATATCTAATTCAATAATTTAAATTATGCAAAACTCTAAAAATAAGCTAAAATTAAATTATATTACTAAAAGGAAGGCAGCAACGTGGACATTATCCAATTAGGTTATTTTATAAACATAGTTGAATGCGATTATAATTTATCGCTTGCTTCTAAAAAAATCCATATTAGTCAATCCGCTCTCAGCCAATTTATTTCAAATTTTGAATATGATAACGATATCCTTCTATTTCATAGAAAAAACGGGCGTTTATTTTCCCTAACTCGTGCTGGTGAAAAGATTTATAAATACGCTTTAAAAATCATCAGTCAATATGAAGAAATGGAAGAAATGGTCCGAATCGAATCCTTAAAACAGAAGGGAACTATCAGGATCGGTCTCCCTTCCCTGATCCTTCGGGTCTACTTTTTTAATTTTTTTCCAACATTGCTTAATAAAAGACCCGATGTTCAGTTAGAAATCACTGAGGGAGGAAGCAATGAGTTGCGTCGAAAATTGATTAATGACGAAATTGATATCGCTATCTTAATTGAGCCAACTAACTTAGATCCCAAAAATTATGAGCAGCATGTGATACAAATCGACGAAATGTCAGCTTTTATCGACAAAAATCATCCTCTTGTCCAAAAAGAAGTATTAAGCTGGAAAGATCTTAAAAAATGTCCACTTGCGACGTTCAACAAAAATTTCATGACCTATTCTTTAGTAGAGGATAAATTAGCGGCAAACAATTTAAAAAATCAAATTACTTTCACCTCATCCTCATGGGATTATTTGATTGATCTAACTAAAGCGACAGACGTTGTAACTATTATTCCACGGCCTGTAGAAAAATATATTGATAAGGATCAGTTTGCCTGTAAAAAATTTAAAAATTATATTCCGTTTAACTTCCATCTTTGTCGGCCGATAAAAAACAAATATAGTGCAGTCGAAAACTACGTCTTTAATGATATTATCAACCATTTTTACCAACCGCTTTAAAAATTCAACGAGTACTTAAATTTTGACCGTAACACTGTCTCCTACCGGCTCAAACGTGCACTCTAAACTAGCTATTTTCATGTACAACAAAAAGGACCTGAAAAATTTCGGTTCTTTATCAAGTGGTACTGATGAAATGAATTATTAAAAATAATAAGCAATTGGTCTACTTGGTCAAGCTGCTTGTTCCTGAATGGAATGAGCAGCTTTTTTAAGTGCGCCCGGCATGGGCAGTAACTAGGCGGTGTAAGTCCGCTGTGAGCCGTAGTGGCCGGTATCACGAGTCGAAGACAAGGGTGTCTATCGTGAGGTAGAATCTGAAGGAAGTCCTAGACGAAACATCGAATCGATGAACAAGAAGTGGCTAAAAGGCTGGAAACGGTGGGATGAGATTGCTTAACAAATCGAAGTCCCTGACCACTCGAAACCGTCACAGTAAAGCCAACGGTTTGATGCGAAAGCTACTGCTCTTACCCGGGGAGGTCTGTCATGGTAGTTCTCTCAAGCTGGAAGTTATTTCTGGCAGGAACAGGCTCAATAGTAATGTTGAGTTGTCCATGACAGAAGTCAGCCGAGGCCATAGTAGCCAGTAATGGTGAAGGGCTGAACAACAATAATTTTGATTCATCCTGGAGGTGGAAACAATACGACAATCGCAGAAAACAGAAAATAAAGCTGACTACCTGCGGAGGGTAACCCTGGAAGGGTCAGAGCAAACAGGAGCGCGTAGCGTTGTTTCTGGTGAAAAGAGAACTCAAAATGGCTTATTACGTGAGAAGGTCTTAGACCGGAATAATTTAAATCGGGCCTTTGTCCATGTCAAGCGTAATAAAGGGGCTGGAGGAATTGACGGCATGTCCGTTGAGGAACTTGGCCCATACTTGAAAGAGAATAACGTAAAACTAATCGAGGCCTTGCGAACCGAAAGCTATGAACCCCAACCTGTCAAACGAGTTGAGATTCCTAAGCCAGATGGTTCGAAACGTCAGTTAGGAATCCCAACGGTCGTTGACCGTGTGGTTCAACAGGCGTTACAACAGCAACTGTCTCCTATTTTTGAAAAAGTATTCTCAGATAATAGTTATGGTTTTCGACCACACCGCAGTGCACAAAGTGCTGTGAAAAAGGTGGTTGCTTATTATAATCAGGGTTATCACTACGTGGTCGACCTTGATTTAAAGTCCTATTTTGACAATGTGAACCATGATTTACTAATTAAATTTGTTGAAAATTACATTAGTGAGCCATGGGTCTTGCATTTGATTCGTAAGTTCTTGACGAGTGGTGTTATGAATGGTCGATTTTTCGAGAAGTCCGCTAAAGGTACACCGCAAGGTGGCAATATTTCACCATTACTAGCAAATATTTATCTGAACGAGCTGGACAAAGAATTGACCAAAAGAGGACATAAATTTGTACGCTATGCGGATGACTGTAATATCTATGTTAAAAGTAAGCGTGCGGGTGAACGGGTTCTCAAAAGCATCACCCAGTTTTTAGAAAAGGAACTCAAAGTTGAAGTGAATGCAGAAAAGACGCAAGTCGGTTCTCCACTAAGACTGAAGTTTCTAGGTTTTTCTCTGGGTGTGGGACGCAATAGCGCCTACCCGCGTCCTCATCAAAAACCTAAACAGAGAATTAAACAGGAATTGACAAGAATCACCAAGAGAAGCCGAGGCGTCAGCCTTGATAGGATTCTGCATGAAATTAAGCAGAAAATGCAGGGCTGGATCCAATATTATTCCATTGGGAAGATGAAAACCTTTCTCCAACAACTAGACAAATGGTTGCGCTCGCGCATCCGCCAGTATATCTGGAAACAGTGGAAGAATATCGGAACCCGTTATAAAGCATTGATTAAACTAGGCTTGACACCCAAACAGGCGAAAATCTACGTCAATACTCGTAAGGGATACTGGCGCAACGCGCACAGTAAAACACTGTTGATGACCATAACTAATAAAAGACTGGCACAGCGTGGGCTAATAAATCTGTCCAAACTGTACCAGTCTATTCAAGCAAAAGCTTAAGTTGTTGAACCGCCGTATACGGTTCCGTACGTACGGTGGTGTGGGAGGTCGATAGTGTGAACTATCTCCTACCCGATTGTGACTATGAAAATTCAAACTGACATAACTATTCTTTAATTCGATGAGAAGACGTAAACGGAAGTTTTCAAAGTTCCGGAAACCGTAAGCAGTCTTTTTAATGGCTTTGATCTTGTTGTTTGTTCCTTCCACGGGTCCATTAGAAAAGGTCGTCTGAAAGCTGTTCTTGATTTCTTGTAGATGTTTACGCAAGGTACGATTAGTTTTTTTGATGGGCTCAGGCATGCCTGCAGCTGAACGTGTTAGACTTTCTAAGAGCCTTGGATCTCGCTGATGGACAGCTTGTAAAAGTGTTTGATAATAAACGTAAGCTTGTCGCAAAGCGGAGGACATGTTTAATAAACGCTCCACAATATCCTGTTCACATAACTGCATATTACGAAAGTTTCTGCTTTTACGATAGGTTTTAAAATCAAGTTTGGTCGAGTCTTTAGTTAACGATTTCCAATAATGTTTCAAAGCACGTGCGTTGTGCGAACCCTGTCCCGCCTGTTTCATGGTTTGTGTCCGAACTAAGTTTAAGGCCCGATAAGCTTGGGTTACGACATGGAAGCGGTCGGCAATGATCAGCGCTTGCGGAAAGATCTCATGGATCAAGGATCGATAAGGCGAGTACAGATCAACTGTGACCGTTTGGACTGCCCAGCGAGCTTGACGGTCATATTGTAAAAAGTAACTCCGTAAGTATGTATTATGCCGAGAACGCACGATATCTAACGTGCGGCGTGTCGCAATGTCCATGACAATGATACTCATGCCGCTACTAGAAAAGTTGCCCGCTTTAAAGTCGTCAAAAGCGATATTTTGCGGTAAGAAATGATGATTGGGCCTTAAGTAAGTTGAGAGCTCTTGCGCAAAGCGCATCACTGTCATTCCAGAGATCCCAAAATCAGCGGCAATATCTTTTTGTGAGATATTCTGGTCTAATTTAGAAATAGCCTGATATTTAACGGCTTGTGAGATTTGGTCGTTAGCCTTGACGTCCTTGATCTCCGCAAGTTTTGTAATAGTTTTAGGGCAGGCAGCTGAAGCCGGGCAGAGATATTTTTGTTTGCGGATCGAAAAAACATTTGTGATCCCACCCGAAGGCAAACCGAGCATCTCAACGGTTTTAAAACCGTTGTAGCGCATTTTTTGACCACAAACTGGGCAAGCACAAGGATAAGATTGCCGCAAATGGATCTTGCGGACTTTTTTATGTTGGTAAAATCCTGCAGCTATCACTTTATTCTTATATTTTGGATCAAATTCCAGGTGTGAGTCTTTAATTCCCAATAGATCCAGTGTACAATTCTTCATGTAGGACATTCCTTTCAGTGTAGGGATTGTTTCTTTGAGATGAAGTGTGTCTTCATCTCTATTTTTTATCATAAAACAAAATTGGTACTGAGAGAAGATTTTTCTATCAGTACCAAATATTATAGAACCAAAATTTTCAGATCCTTTTTGTCTGGAGATTATTCTAATTAACATGTTTTTTTATGCTTATTGAATTTAAACAAACGCGCCTTTACCCACAATTTCACGACCAACGATCAAGGCATTAACTTCATGAGTCCCTTCGTAAGTGTAAATTGCTTCTGCATCAGCAAAGAAACGGCCGATATCGGTATCCAAAGTAATACCATTACCACCAACAATGCCGCGCCCTAAAGCAACTGTATCTCTCATTACCATAGCATTATTCATTTTAGCTAAAGCTGAATTGACCATTTTATATTGACCTTCATCCATCAATTCTGAGATACGTACTGAAAATGAAAGTGCTGAAGTAACATTAGCTAGCATCCGTGCCAATTTTTCTTGTGTAATTTGAAAATATCCAAGTTTCTTACTAAATTGCTCTCTTTTTTTAGCAACTTTCACAGTAGCTGTATAGGCTCCACCTGTCATACCTGTTGCAATGTGAGCAACATCAGCACGGGTATGGATCAGAATGTTTGCGACATCTCTAAACCCATTAATTTTTTGTAATCGATCCTCTTCAGGAACTACAACATCTTCAAGTGTAATATGCGCATTTTGTACTGCACGCAGTGATATCTTACGCGGAACGGGAACAGCATTATATCCCTTAGCTCCCTTACGAACGATAAAACATTTGATTTTGTGGTCTTCAACGTCACGTGCAAAGACAGGGATAATGTCGGCCGTGTCTGCTCCGCCAATCCAACGTTTTTCACCATTCAAAACCCAATTATCACCTTCACGTTTAGCAGTTGTAGCTAATCCACCAGCAATATCTGAACCATGATCTGGCTCAGTCAGTGCAAAACATGTTTGCCATTCAAAATTAGCAACTTTGGGTGTAAATTCCTTGACTTGGCGTTCATTCCCACCCAAAAGAAGTGTGTTATACCCAAGGCCACCATGAACAGTATAAAACGTAGCAATAGAAGCATCAAAGCGCGCTAATTCGTAATAGAGGAATGCATTGTAAATCTCTCTTGGTTTTTGTGCACTTTCTCTGCCCTCAAATAACTTAGGGTTATTCATAATACCTGCATCAGCTAATTTGTAAAATTGTTCGAAAGGGAACTCTGCTTTCTCCCAATAATCATTGATCACTGGGCGTAATTCTTTTTCAATAATTTGACGCGTTTGTTGTAAAACTTCAGCTTCACCTAAAGTCAACTTGCTTGCGTATGAGTAAACATCTTCAGGATACAATTCTTTTAAAATTTCTTGCTTTTTATCAGCCATCTGTACTGCCTCCAGTATTTTTATTTGAACGGATGCTTGTGTTAGCGCTTCCAACACTTTAAAGTTTATTCTGGTATTATCTTTTGCACAACTTAACCAAGGTTAATAATGGTATAAGTAAAAGTTATATCATTTAAAAAGGGCCACCATATTAGGCATTAAACAGCTTTAAAAGCAAAAAAAAAGACCTGATAAAAAAGCATTAGCGAACTAATAGTAAGTGGCTAGTGCTTCTTTTCTCAGTAAAAATGTAATTCATGCTTTTTTTCTTTCTATCTAAAAACGGGAGCTTTCGACGCAGATAAGGATTTAACCAGTAATCAAAACCAATCTTAAAGCGATTGCTACCAGCAAACAAAATAATGATCTCTAACAGTAACAAAAGTGGATTAGTTGAAATCGAACCAGCTAATAAGTAAGTTAAATTAAGCATCATCCCAAAAAAGTTGGCCACAGTAGTTAACGTCCCCACAAGCAAGCCCAGCCCGATCAACAATTCCCCGTACTGAACCAAAAAATCAAATAATTCTATTTGCGGTCTGACAATTGTTTTCAAAAAGGAAGTAAACCAAGGATAAGCTTCTCTGCCAAAATCATTTTCAACTGGATGCGTAATTGCATGTTGTACAAAAGACTTTGCCGTAAACCCTCCTGAAAATTTGCTTAAACCTGCTATCAGCCATTCAATTCCTGCAAAAATACGGATCAGAGTTACTACTACTAGGCCACTCTTTGATTTTCTTAACCAATTTCCCATAGATGTCCCTCCTAAAACGCAGAGTGTAGCGAAACGACAAGAGTCGACATAGCCAGGCTTGGACAACATAGCACGTTTTTCAGCGATGGAGCTGTCTAAGTTGGTTAGACGGAATCTCTTGTTACACAAAAATCAACTACTAATAAACCAAGTTCATTTTAATGTTCTTTAAAGTACGCCATTTGCCCTTTTAATTAACCGTGGATTAATTAATAATTCTGCTAGCACAACACAGCCAATATTAGCTAAAGCAAATGCTAAAAATACTCCGGCCGTTCCCAAAACATCCAATAGAATTGGAAATATTAAACTAATCAAAAAATTAGTGATCCATATTGTTGCCGTACCTACGGAGTTCATAGTTGCCTTAACATGCTGTGGGAAAAGTTCTGATAGTAATAACCACGTCACCGGACTTACTATCCCTTGTTGTATCGCTAGAAAAATCGCTAAAATTAGTAGAACCAGAATATTATTCACGGTTTGGGAGAACAGATCTGCCCGCATGACCCAATTTAAAATGAATAGTGTCACACCATTTGAGATCAAACCTGCTAACAATAAATGCTGATGATGAGCTTTTCCCAGTAACCTACTTCCAGCTAAAATAGCTAGTGAAGAAACGGCACCGATCAAAATATTGCCGTATAATGAAGCCCCAGATCCCAAGCCGACTTTTTCTAAGATCACAGTTCCATAGTACATAACGGTGTTGATCCCAGATGCTTGCTGGATAAAACCGACAGTGACCCCTGCAACCAACAAATACATCATATACTTATTCGTAAAAAATTCCTTCCAGTTAAAAGAATCTTCATTTTTAATTTCTTCTTTAGCTTCCGTGATTGCCTCACGTATATCTAATTTAGGAAAATGCAACTGTCTAAATGTTTCAACGGCTCTGTCTCGTCCTTCACTAACGATCTGCCAGAAGGGACTCTTTGGCAATTCAAAGGACAAGACCCATAATAAAATTGCTGGTAAAGCAGCGACTGCCATCATTACTCGCCAAATTGAATGCCAGCTTCCCCAAATCGAGCCTAGAATAGCATTTACAGTAAAGGCCATCAACTGTCCCAAAACAATTGCAATCGCATTTTTATTAACATTTTTTGCTTTTAATTTGTCTGGTGAAATTTCATTCAAATATAATGGCGATAAACTAGAGGCAACTCCGACTGATAAGCCCAAAATAAAACGCGCTCCAATCAACATCCAGGAATTCATTGATAGCGAGCATGCCAATGTAGCAAAAGTAAAAATCACTGCGACCCACTGCAGTAATTTCTTACGACCAACGTGATTTGCTAAATAACTATTCGACATCGCACCGAAAGTACAACCTAATACCAGTGAACTGGAGACTAGACCTTGAACTGATGAAGATAAGTTTAATTGATCCGGCCTGCTCAAAAATGACAGAGCACCATTGATCACGCCTGTATCATATCCAAATAAGAAACCGCCTAAAGCAATAATATAAGATGTATACCTTAAAAATGAACTACCCGTACGCAAAGATCCATCATTATCTTTCAATTCTTTCTCTCCTTTTCTACAATTTTATAAAAAAGAAACCCCTGTTCACTTGAGTAAGTGATTAAAAAGGATCCTAATTTTCCGTTTATTGAATATTTAAATAAAAGCCTGATTTACAATCCAAGTGCAACACAAGTCAAAATTAAACAAAAAAGCCATAAAGGCCTAAACTATAAGTGTCTAAACTAAATAGAAAGGCGGACCTTTATGACTCGAATATATTCTAACACGCCAAAGCACTATCAACAATTATCTGCAGCTGAAAGAGGACAGATCGAAGCCTCTTTAAAAGACGGTCTGAGTGTCATGCAGATCGCACAACGTTTAGGTCGGGCACGAAGTACTATTTATCGTGAGATCGCCCGTGGGACGACCTTGCAGCGTAACTCTGATTATTTATTTTACCGCCAATATTTCGCAGAGACCGGCCAGATAAATTATCGGAAAAATCGTAGTCAGTGTCATTCAAAACCGCTGACACGTAATTGTTGGTTATATTTTGCAATGTTAGCAAAAGAGTTGAAGCGACCTTTTCGTTCCCAAAGTGTGGCCAGTTTTACGGCCTATTTCAAACGGATCCATCCTGACAAGCCGACACCGTCGGTAACCACAGTTTACCGTTATATAGATCAAGGGTTATTGCAGCTCAGGAATATTGATTTGCCACAAAAACTCCGGCGGAGAATAAAAACGACAAAACATACCCATGTCAGGCAGAATCAGAAAAACTTGGGCCTCTCGATCGAAAAAAGGCCGGCAGACGTCAAGCAACGCTTGACATTTGGTAATTGGGAAGCTGATTTAGTTAAAGGGGTTAGAAAAGCTAGTGAGCCGGCACTTTTGACTTTAACTGAGCGGAAAACCCGGTATGAAATCGTGCTTAAGGTCCCTAATTATCACGCACAAACTTGCTTAGCAGCTGTGCAAAAGGTTATTAAACAAGCCCCCACACTTTTTAAGACACTCACTTTTGATAATGGAGCAGAGTTTTCGGAGCAAAGTCGTTTAAAAAGAACTACAAGTTACTTTGCGCATCCTTCTTCGCCCTGGGAACGGGGTAGCAATGAGCGTGCGAATGGGCTTTTACGTGAATTTTTCCCTAAAGGACACTCACTGAGGCAAGTCACACCAGAGGAAATACAGCGGGCGCAAAATGCTTTAAATGGCAAATATCGCCGGATCTTAGGTTATCACTCCGCCCAAGAAGCATTAGAAAATGAATTAGCCCAGCCAAATAAGTAGTGGCTAAAGTTCGACAGTGTTCGACAGTGTTCGACAGTGGGAGGCCGGCCTCCCACTGAACTAACATCTATCTTCACTTATAGTTTAAGCTTTACACTTGTCGCACTTGATTTGACAATTGGGGTATTTAAATAAAAAAATTCGCTACAACTTAAAAATAATTTTTTTAGCAATAAGTGTCAAGTAAAAACCATTTATAGTTGACCGCCATATTTTTCTAAAAAGTCTCTGAAATCCGTAGCATGTGGTATTATCATTACTAGAAACAATTTTTGCAATCAAATAAAGGAGTCCAATAATTATGCTAATTAAAAATGTGCATATCAATAATCGATCACAAACACAGGATGTTCGAATAACCGCTGGAAAGTTTTCCCAGATCGCAACAGAAATCAAGCCCAATGCTGAAGAAAGGGTGCTTGATGGTCAAGAAAAAGTCTTATTGCCGCCGTTTGTCGATTCACATATTCACTTGGACACAACTTTAACTGCTGGAGAACCGGAGTGGAATGAAAGCGGAACTTTATTTGACGGGATCCGGATCTGGTCAGAACGCAAAAAATCATTGACTGCTAAAGACGTTAAAGAACGTGCCAAGAAAACGATCTTAAAACAAATCAAAAATGGAGTACAGCATGTCCGCAGTCATGTTGACACTACGGACCCGCATTTGATTCCACTCCAAGCCTTACTGGAATTAAAGGAAGAGCTCAAAGATATCGTTGATCTCCAACTGGTAGCTTTTCCCCAGGAAGGGATCCTATCTTATCCAAATGCCAAAGGATTGCTAGAACAAGCTGTCAAAGAAGGTGCTGATGCTGTCGGAGGTGTCCCTCACTATGAGTTCAATCAGCAATATGGCGCCGATTCTGTCAAATATTTAGTAGCACTAGCCGAAAAATACGATAAGTTAGTTGATGTTCATTGTGACGAGATCGATGACCCGAATTCTCGTAACTTAGAGATCCTTGCAACTCAAGCCTATGAAACCGGCTTGCTGGATCGTGTGACCGCTAGCCATACGACAGCGATGGGGTCATATAACGATGCTTACACTTACAAATTATTCCGTTTATTAGGCATGGCTCAGCTGAACTTTGTTTCCAATCCACTCGTTAACATGCATTTGGGCGGTAGATTCGATACTTATCCCAAACGCCGTGGCTTGACCCGGATCAAAGAATTAAATGAAGCTGGGATCAATGTTTCATTTGGCGAAGATGACGTTGCCGATCCATGGAACCCACTTGGCTGTGGAAATATGCTCGATCCTTTAAGCATGGGGGTCTATGCTGGTCAACTGATGGGCTATCAACAGCTGCAAAACTCATTTAACTTTACCACTTATAACGGCGCAAAAACCCTGCATATTTCTGCTGATTATGGGATCGAAGTAGGTAAGTCAGCAAATTGTATCCTCTTAGATGGGACTAATTTTTATGATGTTTTAAATGAACATCGCAGCGTTTTATTCAACATCCGTCACGGTAAAGTTTTGGTGGAAACCAAGCCTGCAGAGACAAAACTCAACTTTTAATAAAAAATAGCAGCACACTCAGCCCGTCCTTGCAGGCAAACATTGCAGGGATACTGAGGTGTTGCTATTTTTATTATTCTAATTCAAAAAATTCATTGACTTTACTCCTGGTTAACAGTTTCTCGGGTTTTCCGACCATTAAACCAGTCGAGTCTAAGAGCCAGACAACGTCGGCAAATGACCGTGCAATAATAGGATCATGAATACTGAGCAAAAAAGTCTTTCCAAACTCCTCTTTTAACTTAACCAACAAGTTAAGCAATCGTTGTTGGTATTTTAGATCCAGAAAAGCCAATGGCTCATCTAAAAGCGCAATGTCTTTATCTTGTAAAAGTGTGTACGCCAGCCAGACTCGTTGTTGCTGTCCACTTGAAAGACTTAAAACTTCTCTATTTAACAAGTCATTCAAGTCTAAATCCGTGTTGATCAAGGAGATATCAGTACTATACTTACTGCTTTTCTTACCCATTGCCAGGAGATCTTCGACCTTTAAATAGTCAAAGATCTCATTTTTTTGTGGCAAATAAATCATACTTTCAGCTCTGTCAAACTCACCCTGCGCTTTTTTTAACCCACTCAAAACTTCCATTAGCGTAGATTTGCCTGCACCATTTTGTCCTAACAACATTGTGATTTGCTGAGGCTCAATTCTGCCCGATAAACCACACAAAACAATTTTTCCATGGTAGTCAGCTTGGATATTTTTAAACTTCACGTGACCACCTCATTATCAAAAATAAGATCAGCGGAGCAGTCAAAAGCATCAACAGCGCATTTGTCGGTAATTCCTGGGACGGTATCAAATAATGAGCTAAGTCATCAGCACAGACTAAAACACATCCGCCCGTTAATATTGTTAAAAATATTCGCTGTCCTGCAACAACTTTAGTGCTCAACTTGACTACTTGAACCAACACTATGCCTACGAAAAAAACTGTCCCTAAAACTGCACTTACCGCTCCCAACCACATTCCAGCTACTAGCTGAAAGACCAACGAACTTTTTTGCTCGTTAAATCCCAGCTGTTGAGCCTGCAAGCTAGGCAGGACAAAGCCCTTGAACTGTTCCCACTGCCACAGCAGCAAAAGTAGACCGCTAAGTAAAATGATCACTAAAAACCAGAGATCTGTCCAAGTAGTATTGGATAAACTTTTACCCTGAAACCCACTGCCTGTAGTGATCAGCTGTGTTGCAGCCACAAATAAAAGTGCAAGACTCAATCCACCAAGGATTAAGAAAAATGAACTGCGTTTAACTTTAAAAAGAGTGGTTCGTAAAATGACTAATAGCAAGCCGCCAGTCAATGCTCCTATTAAAACACGGTAAGAAAGAAGCTGAGAAAACAAAAGATTAACTAATGCAATGACAAGCTCCGCCCCACTGGCAAGTCCCAGCATAGAGCCATCAATATAATCAGAACGTAAAGTTGTTTGAAATAATAAAGCACTAACTGTTAACATTGAGCCGCCAAACAGTGCAAAGATCACGCGCGGCAAACGTAACTGAATAATAGTTTGCTTTCCCGCTGTCTGCCCATGAATAAATAGCCCGAGCCCTACTAAAAGCAAAGCAGCGATACTAAGTATTATTTCAAGCTGTTTAATTTTCTTGGCTGTCATCTAACCACTCTTTTACTTCTTGATAAGCTTCTTTCACGTGCAAATTTGCTGTTGGTGAAAATTTAGGTGCCTGAACATCGTGAACCTGTTTTTCCCTGACAGCAGTCAAATTAGGATACGGCATGCTTTTAAAACTTTCGTTAAAGGATTTTTGGACCTGTTGCGGCATCGCATGAGCCAGCCTAATGATCACATCTGGATCTGCTTGGGCGATCTTTTCATTATCAACTGGAGTCATCATTGATTTCTGGTCTGCAGCAACAATCTGGCCGCCAGCACGTGTGACCAGATCTCCAAGATAGGTGTCCTTATTCATAACTAAAAAACTGCCACCGGGCATCCCCATTAAAAGTAAGACCTTAGGCTTCTTTTTTCGCTGAACATTTTTGATCTTCAACTGTTGATTTAAGTTTTTCGCTTGTTTTTGGCGACTATACTTGTTGCCGATCTCGGTGATAGTCTTTCTCATTGCGGGATAATCACTAAAATTTAAGGAAGACATCTTGATGCCTTGTTCTTTTAATTTGCCCGCATAATCTTCAGTTAATTCAGAGTCAACATAAACCCTATCAGGTTTTAACGAAATTATTTTTTCCATCTCAACGGAGACATGGTTGCCAACATGAGGCAGGTTCTGTTTTTTTGCCGGTAACTTTTCGTTTGTTGTAGGCACTCCAACTAATGGGATATCAAGTTTAGCAAAGATCTGTGTCATCGGGACGGTCGTTGTTACGATCCGCTCATTGATCATTTTTTCCTTGCTTTCTTTTTCCGTCTGCTGGTTCCAAAAAAACCAACCACCAATTATTACTAATAAAAGGAGCACTGCTACCAGCGCAATGCTCACATTTTTTTTATTTTTTATACTCATTTTTAACGAAGTACACGACCCCTCCAATGACTATAACTACGACCACACCGCCGATCCACCAAGCAGTAGATGAACTAGCATGGCTCTCTTGCTTAGCTTTAGGCTGATCGTCTTTCTTAGATTCTTTTTTTGAACTTTCTTGTTTCTTGCTTACCTTTTTACTTGAGCTTGTCTCTTTCTTCTCACCGCTTGATGAAGAAGACGAGGAACCGCTGTTAGAAACTGCAGAAGAAGCACTTGAGCTTTTTGAAGGCGCTGAACTTGAACTAGACGAATTTGCTGTTGCAGTCGTGTTTTTAGTCGTTTGACCTGAAGCATCTTTTTGAGAAGCTTGTTGTGGCTGCGTTTGTTGACTATTCAAGGCAGGCACATTTCCTGCGTCCATTCTCAAATTAAAACCATAAACATGGTGGTAATTGATATTATTGATATCAACCTTCATATTACCACTCATTACTTGTTTGACACTCTTAGTGTTAAACGTAAAAACGTAGTTATCTCTGTTACCAGAAGTTGATTTGCTGATCTGTGGTGCCTGACCATTAACATTCAGAATTTGAACCGGAAAAGATCCTAGTGAATGATCAGTTGAAACGGTAATAGAAACATTATATGAATCACCATTCACACTAACAGAAGCTGGTTTAGAAAAATAAGCGTCTGCATAAGAAGTTTGACCCGTACCAGCCTTTAAGATCGTATAATTAGTCTGATAATTATCTGCATGGACTAATTGTCCGTGGCTCAAGCCAACTAATGCAAAAAATAGGACGCTCAGAAAAGTTAAAATTGCTCTCTTCTTACGCATTTTGTTTCCTCCGATAGATATCAAAACCTGTAATACCGCTGATCAATACGACAAACATAACAACACCAACAGTCAATGCATTGTTATCCTGATGTTCTTTTTCACCAGTTTGCGGTAATAAAGCTGGATCAGCAGAAACAGGCATACCATCAACAGGAACGCCATTTTGTCCTTGGTCATAGTCATACCCTACTGGAGTACTGGAAACTTGACCTGATTCACCGTTATTAGCTGCAGGATCTGAAGCAGGTGTTCCTTTAGAATCTCCAGTTGTAATGGAATTGATCACAACCAAGGCAGTAACATCATGAGAAAACAATCCTGGGACTGTATATTTCATAGAAACCAAAATCTTGTTACCAACCTTCAAATCTTTCGCCTTAGCAGCGGGCAGAGTGGCTGTCCAATAACCACTGTCATTGCCTTGCTTGTGTTCTTGCATCGCAATCCCATCAAAGGAAAGGGAGCTCATATAACTCAACATTTTCGGTTGTTGAATAGTAACGGTAACCGTTCCATCATTATTTTTAACAAATTTGATATTTCTACTCCATAAATTATCACTTTGAATCATGGATGGTTGGCCTGTATCAGAGTTATTTGCACCTGTCTTATTGTAAGAAACTTGAGCAGTGTAGTTGCCAACATCAGTCAATGAATTAACAGAATGAGAAGCTGACGAATTATTCTTTGACTGCTTATCATTTTCATTTTGAGTACCTGGCTGGTTATCTTTAGGTTTAGGTGCTGGCTTAAATGGCGTACCAAAACCATCCGGACTAATCGACTTAATATTAGCTATAGCATCATGAGTTGAAACACTACTACCTAAATTATAACTCACACCGATCTTGATCTGTTTGCCAGCAACAAGATCTGCGGCCTTACCTCGGTAGTTCAGTGTCCATTCATTGGCTCCCTTAGTCATTTTTTGCCCATTGAATGTCACTGAGTTCATCATGTCCATTAACTTGCTTTGTGGAATTTTAACAGTTACATTGCCCTTTGTATCTTTAACGTAAGTAATTTTATTGCCAAAAAAACTATTTAAAACTGAGTCATCGTTTGTACCTGGCTTAGTATAATTCACTGTTGCAGTATATGTCTGACTTTTTGGAGCAGGTTGACCTGAATTTGTCGCTGATGAGCTTTGTTGATTTTTTTGTAAATCAGTAACAGCATTCTGTAAATCTATGACTTGTTGTTTTAATTTATTAACTTCTGACTGCAACTTTTTATTTTGAGTGTTAGCATTCTGTAAGCTATTAGCAAGAGTTACATTTTGTGCTGACAAAGCAGTAACATCTTCTTGTAATTTACTAAGTTGCGAGTTATTTTTGATTTGCTCTTGCAAAGTGTTGAGTTGCTTTTGTAACTGCTGATTTTGTTGCTGCAACTTCTGATTTTGCTCATAAGCTACACGATCAGGTTCATCGATTGAATCGATCTGCATCAATACATCGACATTATGCGTAAATAAACCTGGAACAGTGTACTGCATACTAATCGTAATATCGGCACCCGTCTTTAATTCTGTCGCCTGATTCCTAGTAAGACGCGCTTTCCATGAACCAGTATCGTCACCATTATCAACTTTTTGTGTATCTACAGGTTGAGCTTTAAGATTTTGACCCACATACTTGACATAAGCCATATAGTTCATCATTTTGTCTTGTTTAATCGTTAAATCTGCTGAACCATTAGCTGCCACCGTATATTTAACGTTTTTATCCCATAAACCTCCCGTTTCAATCATCGAATCTTCAGTGGGCTTATCGGCATTTTTGTATGTAACATGTGCTGTATACTGACCAGGTATCTGATCATTTGTTGTGTCTGCCTTCACAGATTGAACGTTGAACCCAACGATCAATGAAAACAAAAACGTGACAACTAATAAAAGCTTCTTACTAAAATTAATTTGATTCAATTTATCTTCCTCCTGCCTCATAAATTATATTGCTCACAACAAATATTAACCGTTTACCTTTAATAAATCAAATTAAACTTAACATATTTTTACAATTTAATTTAGTAAAGGGTTCTATAACCTTCTTATGTGTTGAACTACCAGCATTTGTAGAAGAAAATAAATTTTACAACATATATTATTGCAATTATGCTTCTATTGGTTTTATTTACATACAAAGTACATAATGCAGATTTATTATATTTAAATCTAAAATAAGCCATTCACTAGCGACTCTTTAACAAGTGCTAGCGAATGGCTTATTAGCTGATTCAATTACTTATCCTTTTCAGTAATATCTTTACCGAAATACTTCACAGACAGTTTCTTCAAAGTCCCATCTTTTCTAAGTTCCTGGATGGCCTTGTTAAATTGCTTTCTCGTCTGCGGGCTCTTCTTATTAAACATGGCTTTGATCTCGACTGGCTTTTCTTCATTTGAAACATCTTTAAACTTCAAACCCTTGGTCGAGTTGTTCTTCTGGTATGAATACCAAGCTTCTGCGGAGTTGAGCGTTCCATCGACCCGACCATTTCTGATCAAAGAAAGCGTTGCAGAAAAATCTCCCGAATCAACGGTATCTGCTTTATACTTCTTCGCTACACGTTCGTTATTGGTTCCAGTCCCTTCAGCGAACTTCTTGCCAGAAATATCTTTTAGACTTGAAATTGAACTCTTATCAGGTGTAATCAAAGCAAAACGCGAATAAATATATGGTGCAGAAAAGTCATAGGCTTTTTTACGTTCTGGAGTTTCCGAGATATTGTTGATCACAACGTCATATTTTTGTGAACCAAGTCCGGCAATCAGTGAGTCCCATTTACCAGGCACAAATTTTGCTTTAAGGCCCATTTTCTTAGCGAGTGTTCGACCCATTTCTACTTCAAAACCTGTTAATTTACCGTCCTTACGATAAGAATACGGCGCATAGGTTCCTTCTAATCCGATAGTCAGCTCACCCTTATTTTTAAGCTCAGACTTAAATGAACTTTCACTGTTTGATGAACCTCCTTTACTGCCGCATGCAGCTAAAGTAAACGTCAAGGCAATAATTGCCAGCGAAAATAATACTCCTCGCAACTTCTTCATTTAAATACTTCTTCCTTCCTATATAATTAATAGTTAATTATTTACAGTATCCTCGTCAATATCCATAAAAGTCATGGACGAAATAAAATCATGGATCCTAGTATTTTTTTGCTGCTCGTTGAAAAACTCTTTTGTCAGACCATCAAAAATAATCCGTCCATCTTCCACAAACACGATTTTTGTCGCAATTTGCCGAGCAAAAAACAAATTATGTGTGACTATGATCAATGATTGTTTTTCATTTGCCAAACCTGCCAAAACTTTCAAAACCTCGCCTTCAAGCTCTGGATCTAATGCCGATGTTGGCTCATCCAATAAAATATATTCAGGGTGCATCGCTAAAGAACGTGCAATTGCAACCCGCTGCGCCTGTCCACCAGACAATTGATCCGGGTAAAAATCAGCTTTTTCTTTCAAACCAACCTTAGCTAATAATTCATAAGCTTCTTTTGTCGCTTCATTTTTATCTCGTTTTAAGACCTGAACTGGTCCTTCGATCACATTTTGCAAGACAGATTTATGCGGAAACAAGTTATAGTCTTGAAAAACCATGCCTGTTTTTTTGCGCACATCTAAAACTTCCTTGGCAGGGATCTTTTTTGAAAAATCGATCTGCAGATCAGCTAGTTGATAAAGGCCTCTTTCAGGCCGCTCTAATAAATTAAGTGACCGTAATAAAGTTGATTTTCCTGAGCCAGAAGGACCAACAATGACTGTCGTTGCCCTTTCAGGAAGTTCCAAGTTGATATCTTGTAAAACATGGTTTGCTCCAAATGATTTATTAAGCCCTTGTAATTTCATTTGCTCACTCCC
Source organism: Ligilactobacillus acidipiscis (assembly GCF_900116935.1). Lineage (NCBI taxonomy): Bacteria > Bacillati > Bacillota > Bacilli > Lactobacillales > Lactobacillaceae > Ligilactobacillus > Ligilactobacillus acidipiscis. The sequence continues at coordinate 95,497 of NZ_LT630287.1, read as the reverse complement.
CTTCCGTTTGATCTAAATGCTTATTGGTTTTCTTTTCAAGATAATCTTGTCCAAACGTCAAGATCGAACAAAAGACTGCATACACTACAGCAACCAACGTATACATGATCAACGGCTGATAATTTTGCGCAGCGATTTGTTGACTGACTTCAAACATTTCAACGATCGTGATCGACGCTGCTAGGGAAGTATCTTTGACCAAACTGATAAAACTATTTGCCAACGGCGGCACCGAGATCCGGAAAGCTTGCGGCAAAACAATTCTCCGTAATGTCTGTCCTCGAGTCATCCCGATCGACGAAGCTGCTTCCCACTGTCCATTCGGGACCGAAGAGATCGAGGCACGAATAGTCTCTGAAGCATACGCCCCAGTATTCAACGAAAAGGTAATGATACCCGCGATAAATGGACTAAATTTGATCCCATTTTCAAGTACTCCGGGAATCCTTAAGTATGGCAATCCAAAATACACGATAAATAATTGCACTAATAGCGGTGTTGATCGAAACAGCCAAACATAAAAACGAAAGATCCCCTTAATAATCGAAAATGCACCAACACGATGCGAAATCCTGACTAAGGCAGTTACCAATGCAAGAGCCAGACCGATCGCAAATGAGATCAACGCCAACGGAATCGTAAATTTGATCCCTGCTGCCAGTATCTGGGGAAGTGAACTCGTGATAATATCCCACATATCTAATTTCTCCTAACGTCTACAAATTTTATGGTAATTTCATAAATAATCAGTCATCACTACTTCTGACCTTTCAAGTATCAAGTCATTAGCACCGGCTGCTAATTAAACAAATTCGGAGTTGTCAATTCTTATGGCTCCATAACCAAAATAAACACTTACCATTTAATAGTATATCATTTAAACCAATTTGAACGAAATATCTGCTACTTAAATTAAAAAAGCACTGACAAATACCATCAGCACTTTTAGTTTAAAAATTTTTCTCCGATAAAACAACCTATTTAACTCTTGAATTTACACTTTAAGTGCAACACCACTTAAATAAAGAATGGTTCATAGCCGAAAACCATTCGACATATCAGGAAATTTTGTAAAACACACGAGCTTTAAGATTTGAGGAACATGATCCGACAAATGAAGTTAGTGGCAAGGACTCAGCTTACAAAATTGCTATTTTAGCTGAATTCGCTTTTGGCACCACAGTACCTTTAGAAAAAATCGTAATCTCTGAAATCGAGCAGGTAACTAAAAACGATATTTTGCAAGCCCAAAGTATGACTATGCCGTTAAACTGGTCGGGCAAACAAAAATACTAGAAGATAGCCTATCCGTATCCGTACAACCAATGTTTGTCAAAAAAGGCCATCCCTTAGCCAACATCAAAAACGAAAATAACGCTGTCCTAGTCACGGGTTCAGCTGTGGGTGAAATACTATTTTACGGTGCTGGAGCTGGTAAATTACCTACTGCTAACAGTATTTTAAATGACGTGATCACCACTATCAAAGACATTCAACTAAACATTACCGGCAGCAAGTTTAATAATTTCAGCCGTACCACAAACATCATCGATGCAAGTAAAGAGGACCACAAGTATTTTCTATCTTTCAACTCTGATGGAAACATTTTGCCCTCCACTAAAATTAGGCAAAATTTGCGTAAAAGCGGTATTAACTTAGCTGGTGCAGTAGCCGTTGACAACTCAGCAGCCGGAGCAAACTATCAAACTCAACTGCTTTCAAAAAGTCAATTTAATTTTCTGAAGCAAAAAGGCCGGCATTCTGACAAACTCCACCTAGATTTAATTTACCCAATACTTGACTGATAAACATTATGATCGTCCCAGCAATCATTCCCTAAAAAGTTTCATTAAAATTATTCCTTGCTATGGAACGCGTTCCACAATATAAAATAAAACAAGATTCAATAATAACGACAAAGGAAGTAACAACAATGATCAAACACATATTTTTAGACATGGATGGGACTTTATTAAATAGTCAAGGAACAGTCAGTACCAAAAACATTACAGTTATTCAAAAAAGCGGATTACCTACGACCTTAGTCTCAGCACGCGCACCGATCGAAATGGAACCGGCGATCAAGCAGCTTAGCTTAACGGCCCCACAAATAGCCTTTAACGGCGGAATGATCTTCCAGCCCCAGAGCAACGGATCTATCAGGGCTTTAGAGACCCACGCCTTAGATAGTCAAGTTAGTTTTCAATTGATCTCATGGTTAAGCGAACACTACCCAGATGTTTGTCTAAGTTACTATACCAAGGACAGCTGGCTTACCACCAAAATCGATACCGGAATCAAAATAGAAATGAAACTCACTGGCTTAAAGCCAAGTTTAACAAGTAAAAGTGCTCTTCAACATCACGCACAAGCAGGGATCTTTAAGGTCATGCTGATCGTGTTAGATAAAAATATCTTGTTGAAGATCCAAGCAGAGTTAACAAATCTAGGTCTAACAGGAATCGTAGTCCAACAATCCGGCTCAATGTACCTGGAGATCACCAGCCAAGAGGCCACCAAATCTCGCGGCCTTTCTTATATAGTAAATTCAGAAAACTTATTAAGGGAAGAAACAGCTGCTTTTGGTGACGGTCATAACGATCTGCCAATGCTAACGTCGGTCGGAACACCGATCGTAATGGGCAATGCATTAGACGTTATAAAAACCGCCGGTAAATTTGTGACAAAAACTAATGATGAAGACGGTGTGGCGTACGGTATCGAAACTTATATCAAACAAACACCAGTCAAATTAGACAATATCGAAGAACAAGCTGATAGCTTACAATAAAATATATGTTGTAACAAATATCATTAAGCTTGTCTCCTAAACGCCTAGATAACATACTCACGAGTATATTAAGCAAAGTTTCAATATTAAAAGCAGGATCTTTCTAATATGTGTTAAAATAGTTAGTGAAACCGTTAACATTTTTTAGTTGTGTACACACATTAAAGGAGGACCTAAAATGAGGCCTAAAAAAACTGATATTGTCATCGTTGGTGCTGGAGGAGCAGGTATTTCCGCTGCTTTATCTGCTGCAGAAAGTGGTTTACAAATTTTAGTACTTGAGAAAACAGAATGGCCAGGTGGATCAACTCGCATGTCTGGCGGCGGGATCGCCGCAGCTGGGACTAGCTTTCAAAAAGAAGCCGGTATTACGGATAATAAAGACTCTTGGCTAGAACTGTAGAAAAAAAGGCAGGCAACGTCTAACCCTGATGGCCTCTACCCAGACTATGCATTTGTTGATCAATTTATGGATCAAGCAGTTACAACAACGGAATGGCTAGCTAAAAAACAAGGACATTCTTATGAAAAGCCAGCTGGATTTGGTCAAGATCCGGAGCAGCGGATCCACTTTCCGAAAGGAACTCCTGGCGGAATGGGCGGAGGCAAGCAACTGATCGCCAATTTATCGGCAACTTTAGAAAAAAAGACCCAATATCACTTTACTAACTAATACTAAAGTAACTGAACTGTTGCTGGACAACGGTCAAGTTAAAGGTGTCAAAATCGTTGATAAAGATGGCAAAGGCAAAATTCACGCAAGCAATGTCATTATTTCTGCGGGTGGTTTTGTTCATAATACAGAAATGATTGCTCAATATATTCCGGCAGCCAAAACCGCTAGTCAGTTCGCGGTCGGTGGTGCCGGAGATGAAGGAGACGGGATCTTAATGGCACAAAAGGCAGGTGCTGTCTTATATGAAGATCCATTGGTGATCGGTATGTGGATCACAGCAGCTCTGCCAGAGACCGGTTCGTTATTAATGGATTGGTATAAATTGTATGTCGATGGATATGGAAAACGTTTCTTGAATGAGGCCAGTCCCTACGCAGTGGTGGCTAACGCCGTATTATCTGCATATGAACCATGGATCATCATCGATTCCTCGAAGTCAAACGAAACATTACTCAAACCTCTCACTGACGCAGCTGCGGCTGGTCGTGTTGTAAAAGCGGATAGTATTGCAAAACTAGGGCAACAATGGGACTCTCAGATAGTTCATTGACCGAAACTGTTACCGAATATAACGATGGTGCTAAAAGCGGGCACGACAGCATGGGTAAAGATGTTAAACATGTAATACCATTAACAACTGCCCCGTATTACGCTGCCCATATCTATCCAGTTATTATGGGGACCTTTGGCGGGGTTAAAACTAATGAAAAATATGAAGTCTTAGATAAAGATGGGAAAGTTATCCCAAATCTTTTTTCAACCGGTGAATCAGCTAACAAACGTTTATATAATCACGTATACATGTCTGGTAGTTCCGTACAATTTGCCTTGACTAGCGGTCGGGTAGCGGGCAAAGCAGCTGCAACACAGCTCGAGTAAAAATAAAAAATCCAAATACAATGAGCACCATTTGCCGGCGAGTTTAAGCACCAGGTAAATGATGCTCTTTTATCTGTAATATGTATTAAAGCCGGCAAAAGCTTTCACTATTACTATTACTAACACTAAACACAAAACACTAATAATAACCAAAAATAAGCTATGATAAATCTTCTCACAGATTCATGGTATAGTGGAGGATAACAAGTATATGAGAGGAGTCCTAAATTAAGATGACAAATATTAGGGATATCGCCAAAAAAGCTGGTTATTCAGTTGCAACCGTCTCACGCTATCTTAATCGTAACGGCTATGTCTCTCACGTTGCTGGCGCGAAAATCAAAAAGGTGATCACCGAATTAGATTATGTCCCTAATTCAATTGCGCGGGATCTGAGTACTGGGCAAACATCAACGATCGGCGTAGTGGTACCGCATATGCGTCATCCTTATTTTACCCAGATCGTTACGGGGATCATGGAAGCCGCTTTTGCCGAGCAATTTAACATCACTATTTTACAATCTAATTATGACGCACAGCTAGAGGTCAAATATCTGGAACAACTGCACCAAAAGACATATGATGGACTAATTTTTACATCACATGGGATCACTTTGGAGCAGATGGCAAAATATCAAAAATATGGTCCAATAGTTTGTTGCGAGGACCCAGGCCCAGTTGAGCTTCCCGCAGCTTATACGACCCGCGAAGCAACTTACTTGCAAGCGTTTGAGCTGATCAAGCAAAAAAATTTTAAGCGGCTTGGTTTTATGTTAAGTCGCCCGTACTCGCTAAGTGCCACCAGCAAACTAACATTAAATTGTTATCAGCAAGTCTATGGAAAATTTCCTGACAAAAGCTTAGTGATCACGGGTATTACAACCTATCAAGACGCGTATCAAGGCACATTGAAATATTTAGGACTCACGACACCACCAGACTTTATTTTTGCAAATGGCGATGACATTGCTGCGGGAGTCCGTCAATGCTATCTTGACCACAAGCAAGAACCGCCTCCATTAATGGGACAGGAAAATCAGCTAGCTAGTCAGTTAATGAATATTTCAACGATCGACCATCACTTTAAACAAGTCGGCAAGCTGGCTTTTAAGCTGTTCCAAAATCAAGAAATCAAAAAAATTCCTGTTTCCTCTGAGTTAATTATTAGATAAAAACACTGCACCAGGTAGAGATACAAAATATATCCCTACTGCGCAGTGTTTTTTTGCTTAGGTTAATAACTGTTACAGCGCACTTTCTTGGTCATTAGCTTTGCTTTATTTAATTTTTGACAACTTCATTTTCCTGCTTAGAAACATGGAGCGGGAAAATCTTGTCAGGATTTAAAATCAAATTTGGATCGAAGGCGAGCTTGATCCGACTCATCAATTCTACATAATCGCTTCCATAAAAATCTTCGAAATAGTCTTTACGGGCAAAACCGATCCCATGTTCACCAGACATTTCGCCGTCAGAATCTTTTGCGACCTGATATAACGCCTTGAAAACATGATCTTTCTTTACTGCAAATTCATCATCAGAGTAATCATCACAGCAAATGTAGATATGCAAATTACCATCGCCGGCATGGCCAAAGTTAGGTAATCTGACGTTCTCTTTTTCAGAAACTTTTCTCACTTCTTTTAAGACCAGTGGGATTTTATTGATCGGCACCACAATATCTGCTTCATCCATCTTAGTCGTTGTTTGCTGGATAGCTGTTTCGAATTCTGAACGTGCATCCCAGACAGCTTGAGAATTTGGATCATTCGCTGTCAAGACTAATGTATTGCTGACGTCGTTTTCATTAGCGACATTGACCACTTCTGCCAGTTCACCGTCCACTAACTTATCGTCATTGCCGTCAAAACCGATCATTAAATAGCCGCTGCCGTCTTTGACAGGGAATTTTTTGACGGAATATTCTTCCCATTTATCCACGTCTTCTTCACTAAAGTATTCAACACTAGTCGGTGTGAGCCCTGCAGCAAATATTTTAGGAACACAACTGATAGCCCGCTCAATATCAGGAAATGACAATAGCATTGTCTTTTCCACCCGTGGACGCGGGATCAAGCGTAAGACGACCTCAGTCACGACTGCTAGAGTCCCTTCACTACCAATGATAAGATCTTTGATGTCGTAACCTGAACTATTTTTTACTGTCTTATGGCTGCAGTGGATCTGCGTTCCATCGGCTAGAATTGCCGTTAAGCCCCGCACATGTTCACGTGTCGTACCATACTTAACAGCTTTCATACCACCAGCATTAGTATTGAGATTACCGCCGATCGCAGCCCATTTCATAGCTGGAAAAGGTACATAAATAAAGGGCTGGTCAGCCAAATATTCGTCGATATCACGGATCCTGACCCCTGCTTGTACTGTCATAGTTAAGCTGTCCGGATCATACTCCAAAACCTTGTTCATTTTGATCATATCGATCGCGATCCCATGATCAACAGAAATATTTGCTCCCATTAAACCAGTGGCATTTCCTCGAACCGTGACCGGTATTTGGTGCTCATTAGCGTACTTCATCACAGCAGAAACTTCACCATTACTGACTGGTTGAACCGCTACATCAGGTGCTGATTTCTTGTAGTTAAACTGGTCGTGATCATAATGTTTTGTTGTGGGATAAAAGAAACGCTCAGCCGGAATAAATTTCCTCAATGTCTCAATGTCTGTCTCCGAAACTCTAGAGTAGTGCATAACCCAATCCTTCCTTCCCTGTAATTAAAACTATTCAAAACTAACATCTGTTTTGCAACGTTTTTCAAACGTTTGTCCTCTTATTTTTGGCTATTAAAATTTAAGGTCACTGGAGATCTGGATCTTTTTAACGTCCTCGATCGTCCGACTACCTGTCAGCTGCATAGCAATGTTGATCTCCATCTTCAAATGCTCAGCCACAGCTTGAACACCTTTCCAACCGCCGAGTGCTAGTCCATAACTAAATGGACGGCCAACACCAATTAAATCAGCTCCTAAAGCCAAGGCTTTCAAAACGTGCGTCCCACGACGAACACCACTATCAAAAATAATTGGAACACGATGATCGACCGTTCGTGCAATCGCAGGCAAGACTTCGATCGATGCTGGCGCACCATCTAACTGGCGGCCACCATGATTTGAAACATAAACCGCAGCAGCCCCGGCTTTGATCGCGTTATCAGCATCAAGTGGATGCTGGATTCCTTTAACAATGATCGGCAGTCCTGAATATGAACCCAATTTTTCGATCAGATCTAAATTCAAGCTCTGCATTGACTCAGCAAACAAACTACCTGCACCAACGCCTTTTTTGCCTGTATTGTAACCATCTAAATTAGCAATCTTGCCTTTCAAATGATAGTTATTGATAATGTCCGCTTCACGGTATCCACCAAGTGTGGAATCGGCCGTTAGGATAATTGCACTTGCTTGCGCATTCCTGGCTTCATCTAACAGATATTTGCAATATCCCCAATCTTTTGGCATGTAAAGTTGGAACATATATGGAGCTCCGTCACTAATGGCTGCTGTTTCAGCAATTGTTTTAGAAGCAAAAGTACTTTGAGCCATCATGATCCCTGCTTCTTTAGTCCCCTTAGCTAAACCAATCTCTCCACTTTCATGTGCCAAAGTATTACCTGCAATAGGTGCTGCTAATAAAGGTGAAGCTAATTCGTTTCCTAAAAACTCTGTTGATTGATCTGGTTCTTCAACATTTTGCAAGACCCGCGGAAGTAGATGAACCTCGTTAAAAGCAGCAGTATTATGCTTTTTAGTATATTCGTCATCTGACCCCTCCTCGATATAACCAAATTCTCCTTTACCAATCACTTTAGCAGCTCTTTTTTCTAAACTACTTAAGTTCAAAACATCAATATCCTGTACTTTGCCAAAATCAACTGTCTTTTCCAATGCCATAAATAACACTCCCTCGGATTATTAAAAATAATAAATAACTTGCTATTAAGTATTCGTAACCAAAAATTTATCTTCTTTAAATCGTTGTACTCGAACGATTTTTTATATCATTCATAGTTCATCGAGCCTTCTTTACTAGTAAATTTTTAGCGTAAAATTGCACAAACTTTAAAAACCAAGCATTTTATATATACTATTTACTTATAAAAGCATAAACTATTGTGGTATATATAGGATCATTTTAAAAATTTACTCATAAAGGTAAGCGCATTCATATGTTAATATGATTTATTTTAACAAAAATGTTACTTATTTCATAGAAGAAATTCAATTACTGTCGGAAAAAGCCTTGCTTGTAACAACCACGCACAAATGTTTATTTTTTTATATTTTTATAGTTTTATATTTAGAAACAAGTTTGTGATAAATTTTGTTAATTTATTACTACTACCATTTCATTCATATTTAAACCTAACAAAAAAGCCTTTAATACTGACTACTGTCACCATTAAAGGCACTCGGAAACTATTATTCTTTGATTTGACCGACAGCTTCTGCCAGCATCTTAACTTGCAAGAGTGTTTCTTTATCTTTGACCGTTTTTTCTTTGTGGTGCACTAAAGTTTCATAAATGTCTTGATATACTCGACTATAATCACCGACTTCAGAAACAACTTTTTCTTCGTGGTATTTACCTTGGTCATCAATATAAGTCAATGTGCCATACTGTTCAGGCTGATCAATACCAAAGTCAGCATGGTCAGGCATATAGAACATTTTTAGATGTTCTTCTTGGCGATCTTTTGTTTCTTTGACAAACATCCCATTTTGCCCATAAACCACAAAACTCGGCCGGGGTTTGATCCGGAAATAGCTTGATTTAACTGAGACTTTAAGATTGCCATAATAAAGATCGATATCAAAATAATCATTCATCCGCCCCGTTCCCAATAATTGGCGCACATCATAATGAACATCATCCGGCTTACCGAATAAAGAAATAACTTGGTCCAGCGTATGGCAAGCATGGCTATACACAAAACTATCAGCCCGAGAAAATTCATGTACAGATTGAGGTACTTCCGGGCGGAAATAATCAAAGTGCATTTCAAGTTCAGTCAAATCACCTAATACCCCACTGTTGAGCACTTTTTGCACAGTGAGAAAGTCCGAATCATATCTTCTGTTTTGATAACCTTGAATAAATAAACCCCTTTGTTTAGCTAATGAAAATAGTTCTTCAGCTTCTTTTGGTGTCTGCGTAAAGGGTTTTTCTACCAAAACATTTTTCCCATGTTCTAAAACTTCTTTGGCATACTGATAATGAAACTGTGGCGGGGTCGAAACAACGACAAGATCGATCTGCGGATCATCATATATCTCGTTGATATCTGTTGTATAATGGACACCTTCGATCCGTTTCCAATCATCTTTCATATGACGTGAAAACATTGTTTTAACGTGGAATTTATCTGGTAACTTTAGAACAAACGGTAAATGATAACGATTTGCGCTCTTTCCGTTACCAATAAAAGCTAAATTTAGCATTACTTGGACCTCCATTTATTTTTAACAGATTAGCATTGACTTCTCTTACATATTTTACCAAAAGAATGTACACAAACACTAATTAACGGCCAAAAGATTCCAATGAAATACTAACGCATGAAACAGAAAGTGAGACAGACTTTAACACATGGCCAATTTTACGCTGAGCAAACATTTCTTTTGACCAGCACCAGTCACTAAACATGACAAATGATCTTCCACGCAAAAAGGCACTGAAACAGACTTTTCATTTACCAAAAACATTTGTTTCAGCACCTTCATGTTTGTATATTAATTGATAGCCAGTGGGACTTTGTGATCTGGTTGAGGATACTCTTTGTCCAAACGCCGCAATTCATCTTCAGATAATTCAATATCAGCGGCCTTAACATTATTTGTAACATGTTGTGCCTTGCTGCTTTGTGGGATTGCGATCGTTTTGCCGTCACGGATCACCCATGCCAATAAAAGTGCATGAGCACTAACGCCATGAGCGGTCGCGATTTCTTGAACCACCTTGTTTTCCAACATGGTCGTTTTCAGTTCGTTGTGCAAACCGCCGACTGGACTGTAAGCGATCAAAGGAAGGTCATGTTTAGCTTGCCAAGCGGTTAAATCATATTCGATCCCACGAGTTTCAATGTTATATAGATCTTCATTAGCGGCTGCATTTTTCCCTACCGGCAGATCCCACAACTCCTCTAAATCAGCAACATCAAAATTTGAAACACCCCAGGCACGGATCTTGCCAGTTTGTTTTAAACGTTCTAATTCATTGATCGTTTCAGATAATGGGGTACCGCCCCGCCAATGATACAAGTAAAGATCTAAATAGTCAGTGTTCAATCTTTCCAAGCTAGCATCCAGATATTGCTCCATCTTTGCTTTAGATGCATTTGAAGGTAAAACTTTTGAAATCAAGAAAATATCGTCACGTTCATACGGTGCTAAAGCTTTACCTACGAGAATTTCAGAATTCCCTGAACCATACATTTCTGCGGTATCGACTACCTTGGCACCTGCATCGATCCCAGCACGGATCGCCTCAATTTCCTGCGTTTCTTTTGCCGGATCATCACCCATATGCCAAGTTCCGATCCCAATTGCTGGCACATTTTTGCCAGAGATAGTTACTGTTTTCATATTCGTCCTCCTATCTAAAACAGAGCGGACACACGTAAAGAAATAAGCACTATCAGTACTTTACAGAGTCTGATAGACGGAACTTCTTCACAGCTAAATAACATTGCCCATCTTTTCAAAAACAATTACAACAATAGTCTAAACCTATAATGCTGTTTATATCAATCAATTGATTTCACGATGAATTTAACTACAATGATCTATCTCCGGAAAACTCGGTTTTATCAATGTAAATATTGTTTAGCCATGAATCTATTTCAAAAGCAGATTATTATTGGACAGCCAAAACCCACTCGACAATTTCCAATCAAACTTGACTAACTCAGCACCACTTCCAACCTGTAGTTTATTTGGAATAATATATTCGATCTCACCACTAGTAAGTTTGACTTTGAATCTAGCAGTTGAAAAGAACGTATTGACATCATCCATTGATTCAATTTTTCACGTTTTTCGCGCAAAATCACCAACTCACAGAAAGGTCGACCAGTATTGTACAACTCTCAGAGAGTTATTCACATTCATCTACTCCATTTAGAATAGATAATAGTTTATATAAAATTAATTGTTAATTTCTGACAAGCAACGAGTCATTAACAAGTTTGTTCTGAAATTTAACAGCGAGACAGACAACCCCAAGAATCAAAGCAAGAAATCCGCTAACGGAAAATACATTTAACCCCAAATTACTACAAGCTTTTGTTAATGGATTTACAATAAAGGGACTCACAGCGCCTCCAATTGAATTGATGGCTGCATATATTCCAATAGCCATCGAGACACTGTTTTGATCTACACTTATTGACAGCAAGTATGGAAACTGTCCCATCGCAATGCTCATTGCTGCACCAACTACAAAACTACCCAGAAATACCATGAACAAAGAATGACTAAATCCAATCAATAAGTAGGAAAGCCCGTATAAGATAAAAGCAATCGAGATTGAGGAAGTTTTAAATCTTTTCCCAATTACTCCGACAAAGAAACCGCAAATCATTCCACCTACCAAAGAGACAGTAGATGTTAAAGCCGCCTGCGAAGTAGCTCCGATATCTTGTTCAACGACAAACAGTGAAATATTATTATTCAACACATTATTTAATAACATGATACAAAATCCCCAAAAAGCACAGTCAAAAACATACTTGTTCAAATGTATTTTTGCATTATTTTCGACAACAGTTTCGTCATTCATACTTTGAGGATGATATGGAACCAGTGCAAACACTACTACCAATACTAAAGCTGAAAAAACTTAGATCCAATAGTTGTTAAACCAATTGCTAGAGGTCGCTAATTGTCCGCCACCCATAATAAAAATCATCCCGCCAATATTAACGAAAGTCGTAGTCAGTCCCATCGTAGATTGTCTTTCATTTTTAGGCAACATTTCCGAAATCATAACTTGCGCCAAATTAGTACAAGCACCCTGTCCCAAACCAACTAAGCAAGAGCACATTACCAGAAATATAAAACTTGCATGATATGCCAGCGGTAAAAAACCATCAACTACAACACACAATATTGACCACAGTGCAATGGTCTTTAACTTTAATTTACCCGTGGTTAACTTACCCATCATTAATCCAGCTAACATCATAAATATGTTAGGCAATGTCGTTAACATTTGTACTCCGGTATGAGAAAGCTTAAAAAAATTAGCAATCGCAGCATAAGAAGGTGTAATTGCAAGTGAAGCCATAGACATTGTACTAACTGCCAGGATCCCGATTCTTGTCTTAGAAATATATCTTCGACTCGTCGTTGCATTTACTTCTTTATTCATCAAAGTTTGTTCCTCCTCAATTAGCCGCCCGACGACTAATAGTCAGCACTGCGTTGCGACCGGAAAATGCAGCATATCCAGCGGTACTTCCTGGTAAAGTAACTGCATAAGTATCACCCACTAGCATACCAGCAGCATCATTACCAACTGCATACAGACCAGAAATCGGGTAACCATATCTGTTCAAAACTTCACTGTTGTTATCAACACGGATTCCACCCAAAGCACAAGCCATGCCAACACCTAATTCAACCGCATAAAATGGGCCATCTTTCACGGCTGTTAAATATTGAGGGTCTTTACCGTAATCAACATCACACCCAGCTTCAACATCAGAATTATAGTGTTCTATAGTAGAAGGTAAATTACTCAAATTTAGTTTCTCCGCTAAGCCTACAACTGTATCTGCTTGCGTTAAATACTTCTGGTGGGTATCAAGATCATGTTTGATCTCTTGCCGCAAAGTTGCCAATTTTTCCGGTGAAACCGGAGAATTGCCTACCTCTTTATACAAACCAACTTCTGTGAGATGATCGACTGCTGTTTGGTCAAGAATTGAGAAAACACGTGCTTGCGTTAAAATTGCACTGCCCGCATGGCACATATTATCGTTAACATCTTCATTAACGAAACGTTCACCACGTTCATTGACCCATAAGATTGCTTCTTGAGTAGCAGCTGCCGCCAGCTGTGATGACATATGAACAAATGCTGGCTGTGTCTTATCGTAAATCGCACCACCGCCATACTGGATCGCACCCATTTGATAATGTTGAGCTCCAGCGTCCCATGCTAGTTGCATACCGTCGCCAGTTGCCTTCCCGTTACTGACTGTCATCAATTTCTGGTAAAATGGTGTTCTTTTCTTGATCAACTCTGCATTATCAGCGTAACCGCCAGTTGCCAAAATAACGTTGTTGCATACCAGATCACGCATTTGGCCTGTCACTTCATTCATAACGCTTAATCCTCTAATATGCCCATTTTGCTGTTTAATTTCTTGTGCGCTAATGCTTGTTGCAAACTCGATCCCTGCTTCTTGAGCTTTTTTGGCCAGCAATTGTACTGCCGCATATCCGCCGCCGGCAAAAGAATGGACCGTCGGCCAACTCTTACCCTGTCCGCCAACCTTGCTAAACTTTACACCTAGTTCTGCCAGCCAGTTGATCACCTGACCGCTCGAATCGATTAGTTTTTTTAGGTGCGGAGCACTCGCCTCATAATGAGAGTACGCAAGCTCGTCTTGTAAGAGCTGAGTTTTGCTAATATTAATATTAGCTTGTTTTTGCAGATCACTATCAACACCCATCGCACCTTCAACATAGTTACCATTACCGCCTAAGGTCCGTCCCTTTTCCAACACCAGTGTATCAAGGCCTTGTTCACTAGCAGTTATCGCAGCAGACAAGCCCGACAACCCACCGCCTACGATAATCAAGTCATAGTTTGTTTTTTTTGGAAACATTTTCTAGCCCCCTACTATTTCAAACCAGCAGAAACTCCACCATCACTCAAAATTGTCTGTCCAGTCATAAATGTTGCTTCACTAGCTACAAAGACAAATAACTTAGCCACTTCATCCGCAGTTTCATAACGTTTCATCGGGACTGTCGGAACCATTTTGTTGACAAATTCTTCAGGATTTAATAGGGTCTTAGTTAATCCTGGAGCAATACAGTTGACCCGAATATTTTTATCCGCATAATCCACTGCAGCAGCCATCGTCATTCCCATTACACCGTTTTTAGCGGCATTATATGCTCCAAAACCTCCTGGACAGTATACGCTTCCCAAAGCACCACAATTAACGATCGATCCGAAGCCTTGCTTTAAGAACAACTGAATCTCAGCACGCATACACTTAAAAGTACCCCGTAAATCAAGATCAACAGTTGAATCAAAGTCTTCGTTAGTCAGTTCTGCGAATGGTTTTAGAACTCCGCCGCCGGCATTATTAACGACATAGTCTAAACGGCCAAATTTATCCATGTTTTTGTCCAAACCTTTCTGGATACTATCATCATCAGTAACATCCATAACTAAACCAATGATATTTCCCTGGTATTTAACGTTTAACTTCTGAGCAACCTCAGCAACTTGAGGATTATAGTCAGTTAAAACAACATCAGCATTATTTTTTGCAAAAGCTTCACTAATGGCAAAACCAATTCCTTGTGCAGCACCTGTAATCAAAGCAACTTTTCCATCTAACATAATTAAGGTCTCCTCATATTAATTTTTGACTTCTTCGTTATTCATAGACTTAACGGCTTCCTTAGCTGCGATCCAACCTGAAACGAAAGCAAAACCATTAGCAATCCCTTCATAACTTGGATAACCATCTGAATACAGCCCATTAACATTATTACCAACAATATATAAATCTTTAAGAGGTGAGCCATCTCTCTTAACCGGTTCGCAATTACGGTTAACGTTAACCCCGTCTAAGGTTCCTAAAATTGCACAATGTTCAATAATTGCATAGTATGGACCATCTTTTACACCAAATAACAACTCATCTGCTGGTTTCAAGAATGTGTCGTCTTTCTTATTTTTAACTGCTTGATTGTAAACTTTGATACTTCGTTTCAATGCAGCCAGTGGTAAATTTATTTTTTCAGAAAGTTCTTCAAGAGTTTCAGCTTTGACAACCTCACCGCTTTGAATTGCCTTATCAAAATCAGCTTGAATATCTGGTATTGGTCCAACTGTTGTTCTTGGTTCAACCCCAACCTCACAGAACTGCCGCTCAATGGTATCTTCTAAATTGATTTCTTTTGTTTTAAATGTATTTAAAGTTTCTTGATCTACAATTGCATAATATCTTCCTTGGACATTATGAGCAGCATTAGCCCACATTGCAAAATCGTAAACGACGTCTTCATTAACAAAACGATTACCTGTTTGATCTAGCCACAGTAATGGGAGATTAGTTAAAGTCTCTACACTACTTTGTCGAGCCATTGGATTGATTTGGAAACTTGGTGCACACCCATGAGCAAATAATACCGGATTATGTTGAGTATTAGCACCAAGTTTTTTTGCTAACTTGATCCCAGTTCCATCAGCCTTATGCTCCCCTAAGTTAAGTAATTCATCTGTATCAGTATATTTCTCAGCCATCATTTCCTGGTCGCCACAATAACCGCCATCTGCAAAAATTGCTTTTTTAGTATTGATTCGGATTTTTTGTCCGTTTGAATCTTCAGCAATAACAGCTTTTAATCCACCATTATAATCCAAGTCAACTGCCGAAGTCTGTCGGAGTACCGTGTTGCCAGCTTCTTCAAATTTTTCTGGCAACTTATCCCAATTAGCCATTTTTTCTGTGAAATTATTAAACTTATGGTAAACAAGAGGATCGTTCAAATGAGCCTTCTGTTCACTTTGTTCAACTGTAACTGGCAATCCCATCTGTTCCATTCGTTCGATGTTTTCCCCTGACTCTTTCAAAAAACGAGAAAGCAACTCACCATTTACAAAGTAATGATTATAATCCGCCATCCCTTCAAAGGCTTCCTGATAACCATATTTAACCTTTTTATCTTTTTGTTGCTGAGAATTGATAGCAAAAACCCCATGAGAGCCAAACTTACCGGCCCCACCAACTTTATCTCCTCTTTCCAAAAGAATAAACGGAACTTTCTGTTGGTATAGTTCAAAACCTGCTGAAATTCCCGAAGAACCTGAACCAACAATGACAACGTTTGTATTTAAAGATTTCATAAGTGGTTTCTCCTTTATTGTGAAATTATTTACAATTAAATAATACTTTAAATACAGAAAAAGCTCCAACACAAAAAACTTTCTAGTAATAAGTTTAACTTATTGTCTTAGCGAATTAGTTACAATTTCAGCTAGTTTATCTGTTCTGCTAGAACTTATAGCTACCACGATACGAAAAACATTTTTTAGGTGATCCGGCGAAAATTTGTAAATATTTTCACAATATGATGGTGTTAAAAAACCTTTGGGAACCATGGTTATTCCGCCCCTAAAATTCACACATAAACAAGCTGCCTCAAAACTGTTGACACTTGCGACAACTTCTTCTCCCCAACCATAACGATTATATTGCTCCAACATTTTTGTTTGGATATGAGAGATCCCGCTCGATTTCCAATTTTGCATATATAATTTTGAATGCTGAGATAGTTCTTGCAATTCACTTTCTTTATCAAATTCCTTTTTATTAAATAGCAGGTCAAAATCCAAAACTTTCAAAGTGAAAGTTGTTATTTTAGCATTATTAGCAAACATATTCTCAAAACCAATCAGAAAATCATAATTACCCATAACCAACCTGCTGATACTGCTGTCATAAACTTCTTCATCAAAACTCGAATCATATTGCTTTGGTAGCTTACTAGCAAAAAGGGCTGCATAATTACCCATACCTTGTAAAAAGTGAATCCTTAACAATTTGTCTAAATGTTCATTTGGGTGACGCCAGATCTCCGTATAGGCATCGATGATCTCAGTTGCCCGCTTGTAAAATTCTTCACCAGCTGGTGTAAGAGAAAATTGACCACCACTTCGGTTTAATAGTCTATCTCCCAATTGTTTTTCCAACTTGTTGACGGCAAGACTGACTGCTGTTTCTGATACATAATTTCGTTTAGCAGCAGAAATAAAACCGCGGGTCTGAACAACATCAATAAAATATTTAACTGGCATTAAATTATAATTCATCTGCTTTACTCCTCGTATCATTATGCTTTCCAAGTTCATCACTACAATAAATTACCCCATAACAAAATATTCTTCTAATATTAAGTATATTACATCTGCTCATTTAACAACTATTTAAATACTTGCTTTTATTCACAAAAACTCTTTGGTACTGATTGGTGCATTGTTTTAAAAATAGAAACAGTTGAAAATGTATCTAACGCTGGCATCATTTCAAAAATGATTCTTAAGGACAATGAGCCTGTTAAGGGCATTGATGGAACCTCTGAACTAATGGCCGATCAAAAACCTCTAAAGTAGTATGATGTTTTTACTCATCAACACTAAAAAGGTTCATGAAATCGCCGATTTAGCTGACCTCATGAACCCTTTTACTTGAAAAAATATTAAATTAAATCTCGTTTTTTTACCAAATTCCGATAACTTTCGTCCACAATGTTCCTACGCCAAGCCAAATTACCATGTAAACTAAGCCTAATACGAAGTTCATCTTCCACCATTCACCTTGAGTAACGTACTTTGAGCCAAAGTAAATCGGGGCTGGTCCTGATGCATAGTGAGTTGTAGATCCAGCAAGATTACCGAAAAATCCAAGCATTAAGGCTGCCAGCAACGGTGGGACACCAGCGGCGATCGATACACCGAGCAATGCAGCATACATTGCGCTGACATGTGCTGTAGCACTGGCAAACATATAGTGACTATAAAAGTAAATTAAAATAACCAGCAGTAAGACCAAGAACCAATTCATATTACCCAAACCGCTGACGATCAACTTACTAAACCATGGAATAAAACCTAATTTATTCAGTTTAGTTGCCATCATCACAAGGACTGAGAACCACGTTAATGTATTCCATGCACCGGTTTCCTTTAGAACATCTTGCCAATTCAATACGCCTGTTAACAACAATAGTCCCAAAGCAACAAACGCTGTAGTCGTTGCATCGATTCCGGTTAGACTACCGGTCATCCACGAAATAAGCGCTAAGATAAAGAGCCCTGTCATAATTTTTTCAGAGATAGAAAATTTGCCCATTTCTTTCAGCTGATCATCAGCCCATTTTTTGGCATTGGGAGTCTCTTTAATTTTTGGCGGGTACATTTTATAAATCAAAAAAGGTATCAATATTAAAGAAATAATACCAGGTACTAAGGCTGCCAAAAACCAAGACATCCAGCTGATGTTAACTTTTGCATCTCCAGCAAATGCTTGGGCCAGTGGATTACCAGCCATCGCTGTCATAAACATTGCTGACGTAATAATATCCCCATGGTATTCTGCAAAAACTAAGAATGATCCAATTTTCTTCCGCGATTCATCATCATCAGGCTTTGACCCAAATGCATCCGCTAAGGATTGAATAATTGGAAACACAACACCGCCGGCACGTGCTGTATTACTTGGCGTTGCGGGAGCCAACACCAAATCAACACCAATAATAGAATACGCTAAATTCAATGTTTTCTTGCCAAACAAGGAAACAAAATTTAACGCGATCCTTCGTCCCAAGCCGGTTTTAATAAACCCACGTGAGATGAAGAACGCCATTGCAATCAACCAGATACTGCTATTACCAAAACCAGCAACTGCCGTATCGATATCTACAACTTTAGTAAGAGTCAAGATCACAAAACCAATGATCGAAACCGCGCCGATCGGCAAAGGTTGAGTAATACATCCTACGATCGTTGCCAGAAAAATCGCAAACATTCTCCACGCCGCAACAGATAAAGCTGCAGGACGTAATGGAGTACAGAACCACAAAACTAATCCGATCAAGACCGGCCAAAAAAATTTTTTATACTGTTCCTTACTCAATAACACATATATCACCTTTCCTCGTGATAATTCTTTGTTATTTTGACCAGTGAACTTATTTCAATAATGACCTAAGTTTTCAATTTTTAGAAAAACCAGCCCAGCTAATGAACACAATTTCTCTCAAGGAAAAACTGTGTATAAAAATCAGTATTATTTGCCGCTTAAATTATCTTAAGTAGTCCGATACCTTGCAAAAAAATACACTGTCTTAATTAGCCGCTTAAGCCTTATCTCTTTTTAATAGCTATAGATACTTGGGATAGCTCACGATCAAACTAAAACTTATTTCAAACTCGCCAAGTATTTATATGCTTGTTGTCCAGTTTGACGACCAAAAACAACAGTTTCAGCAATTGAATTACCACCGATCCGGTTGTTACCATGCAAACCGCCAGCAACTTCACCACCAGCGAATAAGCCGGCGATCGGAGTACCTGCTTTAGTTAAGACATGTGACTTAGCATCGATCTTAAGTCCGCCCATTGTATAGTGGACTGCCGGAGCAATATGAATTGCTTCATAACCGCCATGGTCGATCGTGCGCTCCATGCCTGAGTCCCGTCCGAATTCACTATCCTTTCCAGCTGAGACAGCTTTATTCCAGCTAGCAACTGTTGCTTGTAATTTGTCAGGATCGACTCCAATATTTTGCGCTAAATCGGCCAGAGAATCCCCATATTTAACCAAACTAATGTGATCGTAAAAATTGATAGCCGGCACGTTTTCGCGAATACCAGAATCATAGATCAAAAAGGCACTCTTTTCTGGCAATGCATTGATAGCATTTGTCACATTTTTACGTGTATCTAATTCATTCACAAAACGTTCACCTTGGGAATTAACTAGAATTGCCCCTTCACCACGAGTCGCTTCACCAATCAGATAAGCATGACCTGTATCTTGTTGAACAGTTGGATGAACTTGGATCTGATCCATGTCAACGAGTCCGGCACCGATCTCAGTGGCTAATTTAATTCCATCGCCGGTCGCCCCGACCTGATTAGTTGTTTCATAACCATCGAGGTCTGACCGATATTTTTTGATCAATTCTTTGTTGGCCCCAAAACCACCAGTGGCTAAAATAATTGACTTCGCACTAATTTTCTTACTTTCATCATTTGGTAATTTAACGTTTAATCCGGTGATCTGCCCATTATCAGCTAACAACCGATCAACTGTGACTTTTGCAAATAACGGAATTTCTTCCTTTTCGATTTGTTTTAAGAGTTCCGTTACCAAATATCCGCCGATTGCTGCTTTGCTAGCAGGCCGGTGAGTCCGTTTGATCTTCATTCCACCCGTGATCGTAATATCATTCAAAACAATTCCACGATCAGCCAACCAGTCAATGGCTAATGCACCATGAGAAGTAAAATATTCCAACATCTCTTTATTATTTAAACCGCCACCGCCTTTAAGAGTTTCCTGATAAAAATCTCCAAAACTGTCAACGATATGATGCTGTAGCTGAAAATCCGTTTCGGCGGCATTCATCCCTGAAGAAGCACGATTCGTATTACCACCCATTTTGTCCATTTTTTCCAAAATAACTGGTGAAAGCCCTAATTCTTTAGCTTGTAAGGCTGCAACCATTCCGGTCCCACCGGAACCAATGATCACCAGGTCATAATTATCTTTTAATTCTGTTAAATCTGTTGGCTTAAAAATATATTTTGCCATTTCTAACTTCACTCCTTGAAAATAGGAATAGGATCCTTAGTCGAGCTGCGCAAGCCAGGGCTTTCCGCTTAATCAATTCGCTCATCACGACAAGAAAAACACTTGTCATAATGCCCAAATCCATTAGTGCCCTGATTGGCTTGCTCCACTCTTGTTATTTTAGTCGAGCTGCGCAGGACAGAAGATTCCGCCTAACCAACTTCTGGACTACAATGCAAAAAACGCATTATATTCCAGAAGTCCGTTAGTGCTCGTCTTCTGAACGTCCTGCTTCGCTCTGTTTTTTTCCACCTTGTTTATATATTCGTCATCTTCAGTGGATCTACCCACTCATCGAATTGTTCTTCTGTCAATTTGCCAGATGCTAGTGCGGCCTCTTTTAATGTTGTGCCATTTTTGTCTGCTTCCTGTGCAATCACGGCACTATCATGATATCCAATGTGTGGTGACAAGGCTGTGACCGTCATCAACGAATTCTTGACTAATTCTGTCATTCTTTCTTCATTGACCGTCAAACCATGGATCATCTTATCGGTAAAGCCAGTGATCGTTCCTCTTAATAAATCAGCTGATTCAAGGAATGCTTGGATCAATACTGGTTTATAAACATTCAGCTGGAAGTTTCCCTGTGAAGAAGCCATATCTACAACAACATCATTCCCAATGACACGGACAGCAGCCATTGTGATTGCTTCTGCCTGTGTTGGGTTAACTTTACCTGGCATGATCGATGAGCCGGGTTCATTAGCCGGGATGTTCAACTCGCCGTATGCCGCACGTGGCCCACTAGCTAAAAAGCGAACATCATTAGCGATCTTCATGCAATCAGCAGCCAAGGTCTTCATAGCACCATGAACAACATTCAACCCAGAATGGGCTTCCAATCCATAGAATTTATTTGTATCCGCATTGAACTTCATTCCATAGATCTCACTGACTTTTTCTGCAATATTTGCAGCAAAGTGTGGGTCCGCATTCAAACCTGTCCCCACTGCGGTACCGCCCATTGGAAATTCAAGCAATGTGTCATCTAGTTTTTGCAAGTAAGACAGATCATGTTCTAACATGCTGACCCAGCCACTAACTTCTTGCCCAAATGTCAGTGGTGTTGCATCTTGCAAATGTGTCCGGCCAACTTTAACTACCTTCCAATATTTCTCTTGTTTAACTTTTAATTCATCGATCAAATGACTAACTGCTGTTTCTAAATCTTTAACTGCAACACTAGCAGTCATATTCATCGCTGTTGGGAAAATATCATTGGAACTCTGTCCCCGGTTAACGTCATCATTAGGCAAGATCTCTGTCCCATCGCCTAATTTAGTTGCCAAATGAGCAACAACTTCGTTAACGTTCATATTCGTTTGAGTACCTGAACCAGTTTGGTAAACTTTCAGTGGAAAATCGGCACGCAATTTTTCATCAGATAATTCCAGCAAAGAATCCACAGCTTTTATGATCGGCTGTGTTTTTTCTTGAGGTAATTGCCCTTCTTTTTCATTTGATTGGGCTGCGGCTTTTTTAATTTGTAATAGTGCCTTGATTATTTCTAGCGGGATGTAACTGCCTGTTGGAAAGTTATTCCTACTCCGTTCAGTCTGGGGTCCCCACAGTGCAGTGGCAGGTATTTCAACTTTACCTAGTGTGTCTTCTTCGATCCTAATATCCTTAGCCATAATACTTGACCTCCTATAATATCTTATATTACAAAGTAACAAAAATCTGAACTTACCTGTGATCACATCTGATCTTTTCCAATAAAAATTAACCGGTTAAAAATATGTGTGTTACATTATTCACATATAATTTTAAAAAATATGGTAGATACTCCTTTCTTTACAGATTCATGATAGCGTTTTAAATTTATTATAGTCAAATCTGGCAGGGGTTATAAATTTAAATTATGACACTGCTGGATCAAGGTTCTCGCTTAATAGTTAGCCAGCATTTCTTAGCGGATAAAAATAATTATAAATTACACAATCATCAAAAAAGCCAAGAGACTTCTTCCCTTGGCTGGTCATTCATTGTGTAATTTATCCTTGATCTTCAATAACTGCGTTACAAGTTCCCACTCTTGATTTTTTAAAAGGTAATTCTTTCTAGTAACTATCGATATATTAAATTTGGTGGCAAAATTGTCTGTTAAAGGTGTACTCTTCAACTCATCTCCTAATGCCACTGCATCCCCGACCAACAGTGCTATCCCTGAATTTTGTTCGACCATTCTTTTCAGAATAGAAATACTCTGAGTCTTAAAAATAATATTAGGAATAAAACCAGCCTGATTTGAATAGTGTTCTAAAACCTGACGGTGAATAAACTTACTGTCCAGTGTGATAAACTTTTCGTCTTTGAGATCTGAAAAAGATACTTTTTCAACATCGCTTAACCAATGTTTATCTGAAGAAATGATCGCAAAATCACGGGCAGTGATCTGTGTCGCTGCCAAACGTGAGTTATCTATTGAAGTAAAACTACCTAACAACGCGATATCTATTTTCCCAGTCAAAAGATCCTGTGTTAATTGTTCAGAACCCGACTCATCCACGACCAAGTTTTGCAGCAAGTTATTCTTATTTAATTCAGGAACTATCAAAGGAAAATATAAGTTCCCAATGATCGGTGGCAATCCAAATCTAATTTTTTCCTGGGAAAAATTGTCGATCTCAACTGTAGCAAGATGAACTTCATTCAATATTTTAGTTGCGTGCTCATATAATATTTTCCCTGGAGCCGTTACTTTAAGAAAATTTTGCGAATGGTCTCGAGAAACAAGCTTTGTTTGTAAGCTGTTTTCAAGACGTTTGATCGCCAAAGTGACAGTTGGCTGCTTAACATTGAAATGCTTCGCCGCCTCAGTAAAGCTGCCCACTTTACACAAATAACAAAAATAATTTAAGTCGTTTAATTTCATCCTGACCCTCCAGCAAATCGGGCAGATACTTTGTCCCAACAGTTCTCTTTAAGTTACAAACGGTCGCAAACAAGCATCCGGTTTGCAGTAAACTATAATAACAGAAACAGTAACTATGAATATTGTAGCAAATTTATCCAGTTAAATATGAAAAAATACTCCCCACTATCAAAAACGATAGAAGGAAGTACTTCTTTTAAACCGGATATTTTTTTAATTAACGCATTAAAGTTATTCCAATGATTACATTTCTGGTGAAATCATAACTTTAACTTGTGATTTATCACTCTGCAATGATTTGATCCCTTCAACAGTGTCGTCTAATGAGATCTTCTTAGTGATCATCTTCTGGAAAATCTCTTGGTTACTATTGATAATATTAATAACTGTTGGGAATGCATTTTCGTAACCTAATGTAGTGTGGATATTGTGGCCTTTCATAATTGCGTCATTAATATCAAGCTCGATGGATTTGCCAAACAAAGCATCAACTTGAATCAAGCCAGTGGCTGTTGTAATTTGTGTAGCTGTATCAAATGTTGCTTGAACCCCTGCACATTCAAATGCAATGTCCACACCATCTGGCAGATCTTCATGGATCTTTTCAACAACATCATCTTTAGTTGGATTCAAAGTGTTTTCGATGCCCACTTCTTTTGCTTTAGCGAGACGAACATCAGAAACATCTGAAATATATACTTTTGTTGCCCCAGCGATCTTAGCCAAAATAGCTGTACATAAGCCGATTGGGCCGGCACCCATAACTGCGACGGTTTGGCCTTCGATCAAACCACTACGCTTGATACCTTCATAGGCTACAGAAGTTGGTTCAACTAAAGCACCTAGGTCAAAGCCCATTTCATCTGGTAATTTATGTGCAAACTTGGCCTCAACGTTGGCATATTCTGCCATCCCGCCATCGCCTGAAACACCGATAAAGTTTCCACTGCCATCTGGACCAACAGCGTGCAAACAATAATTATACAAACCTTTCATACAATTCCGACAATGTCCACAAGCTAAGATGGGTTCGACTGCGATTCGATCACCAACTTGAACCTCATGAACATCCTGACCAACTTTAACCACTTGACCAGAAAATTCATGTCCTTCAATGATCGGAACAGTTTTACCGGTCAAAGGATTCTTCTCATATGGTAAGGAAAGGCCCTCTGAATACATATGAATATCACTACCACAGATCCCTACAAACTTGACCTTGATTTGAACTTGATCATCCTTAGGTTCAGGGATCTCAACGTCTTCGATCCGAATATCTTGTTTGCCATAAATTCTTGCTGCTTTCATTACTGTATTGCCCCTCTCTGTGTACTATACTTAAAATTAGCACAAATATGAAACCGCTGTCAATAGCGTTTTTTCTTCTGTGACTAACATTCTAGATTCAATCAAAAATGAAATTATTACACGACCGTTCTCTTATAATTTCACAGTTTATTTGCCATTTACAGTCATTAGTCCACCACCACAACTGTTTGTATATTATGCTAAAATAGTCTTCAAAAAGTATGTGCTTAACTGCACAATGGATAAAATATTTGGAGAGTACTACTATGCAGGAATTTTTCATGGAGAACAAAAAATATGAATTGGTGGCAATTGCCCAAGATGCAAGCGCTTATTCTCAAGGCAAAATGGCAGTTTATCGACCGGTGGGAACAAATAATTACTTTGTTAGGCCGCTAATGGAACTAATTTCTTATTTACCAAAAGATAAGAAACTTGAAGCTACAATTACACATCGTTTGCAATTATACAAAAAATTATTTGTTGGGCGAACAGATGTCTATGCACATAGATATTTCAACAAAAAACAACAAAAGGATGTTTATTTTCCTGTCACACACTTTAAGAACCATCGACCACTCAAAGGAAAAGAAGGTTGGATCCCATTGTCAGATCCTGATATTCGATCACACTTAGAGGGCCGCCAATTTATTGGACTTTATCCGATGTATGAAGATAATACCTGCAAATTTGTTGTTATTGATATTGATAAGCAAAATTGGCAAGACATTTGTTCTGCCATTAACCAGGTCTGTTCTAATTATGCCATCCCTGTTCTTATGGAGGTCTCCCAGTCTGGAAATGGTTGCCATATTTGGATCTTTTTCTCTACCAAAATCAAAGCTCAAAAAGCAAGAAAGCTGGCGGATAATATTTTACAAGCCACAATGGAGATCTACCCTTCCATGCCATTATCTGCTTTCGATAGACTTTTCCCGAGCCAAGACCTAATTCAATCAGACAAACCTGGAAACTTGATTGCTGCTCCATTGCAAGGTCAACGACGTAAAGAAAATAAAACTGTTTTCGTTGACGCTCACTTTAGACCATACCAGCAACAGTGGAAAATTTTAGAAAACATTGTCCGTTTAAACGAAAAACAGACTGATCAACTTATTTCAAAATTACAAACAGAACAACAAATAAACATTATTTCTGATGAAGAAGAGGATACTCACGAACTATCTTTAGGCAAAATAGTTTACTTTGAACAGTTAACGATTATTAAAAGTAACATGCTTTTCATATCTAAAAGCTCACTCTCAAGTACACAGATCGCCTATTTAAAAACCATGGGTTCTTTTTGGAATCCGCAATTTTTTAAACGTCAACGTCAAAGATTATCAACTTTCAAAACACCACGTATTATTGATTTGTCTGTTGAGTTACCAGACTTTATCTGTTTGCCTCGTGGGTTAGAAGATGGGTTAGAAAAACTCAGCACTCATATCGAATGGAAAGATCAAACTATTAAAGGAAACGCTATTAATGTTTCTTTTGTTGGTGAACTTAAATCAGAACAAGAAAAGGCTACTGCTGAATTGCTTAAAAACTCGAACGGGGTTTTGGCTGCGCGAACAGGCTTTGGAAAAACAGTGGTAGCCGCAAAAATAATTGCTGCAAGAAAAGTAAGCACATTGATTTTGGTAAATAACCGAGAACTTGCACAACAATGGAAAAAGCAGTTAAAAAACTTTTTAAATATAAATGGAAAACCACTGATCAAAGAATATACAGCTACTGGAAGAAAAAGAAAAAAAGACATGATCGGCAGCTTTTATGGGTCAACTCATAATCGGAGCGGAGTTATTGATATAGCAACGATTCAATCATTTAAAGGTACAAAAGAGGAACAAGCTATATTAAATGATTATGGAATGGTTATTTTTGATGAAGTCCATCATGTGCCAGCATTCTCTTATGATGAAGTTATAAAAAACATCGGGGCACATTATCTTTATGGGCTGTCAGCAACACCTTATCGGCAAGATGGCTTGAGTAAAATAATAACATTACGGATGGGGAAAATACGTTATCAGACAGACTTAGTCGATAGTCGCCATTCATTAGATACTATAAGAAGGGTCGTTCCACGCTATACAAATTTAGGATTGAATTTACCTGAATTAAAGGTAAACACTCTAAATGAAAATTATGAATTATTAGCTAAGAATGATGATAGAAATAAAAGTATATTAAAAGACATCACTACTAACCTGCACCAGAAAAGGCATATTTTAGTTTTGACTCATCGCGTGACACATTTACAATTGTTAGCCGATCATTTAAAAGATAGTAGTAGCCTGAATTATTCATACTTTTCGTTGCAGTTAAAACTTTGTGCAAAGTTACTTTAGTGTGTAAAAAAAGCAGCTTTTTGTTAGTTTTGTTGTCGGACTGTTTAAAAAAGGACAGACTTCACCCTTTCCCTAAGAAAAACATTTTTTATTTTGTGAGTTCACAGCGGATATATTTTTAGATTTTGAATCTTGAACAGTGTCTGCCAAAATAATTTATCGAACACATTGGTCTGAGATAAATGGACCCAGACTTGACGCGCATGGTGCGTGACCTTAGCTGCCACATGGAGTAATTTAAAACGGATCGTCCCGACCTGAGCGTGTTTAAGCTTTGTTGGTAAAACTAAGTTCTTCATGGCTTGCAGTATATTATAAGCGACCCCAGCTACCAGCATCCGGAACTCATTGGCCTCAAAACTAGAACTGTCCGTTTTATCAAAGTGAAAGCCACGTTTAACTTCTTTGATCAAGTCTTCCATGGAACCGCGTTGGTGATAGAGGGCAAAGACTTGTGGACCGCTTAATTCTTCCAAGTTGGTCACGATAAACTCATGGTCAAACAGAAAGTTGCCCGCCGGCCGCGTTGATTTAATAATCACACGATAAGGTCGTGACCAACTTTGAGGACAATAGTCTCGCAGGACATGCCATTGGACTTCAGCTTCGGTGAAGTCCTGGTCACCCACTTGGATCAGGTGCTCAGCCCGACTTTGGAGCTGGTAGTTCGCTTTTAAACGAATCACGAACTTAGCCTGCTTTTTATCACACGCATGGTAGATCCCTGGAGCTGCGAAACCAGAATCTCCTCGCACTAAGACATCCAGGGAAGATCCGTCATAGGCCCGTAAGCTCCGTAATAAAAATTTAGTCGCACCTTGGGAAGTATAGCGATTGCCGGGGCGTAATTGAGCATTCAACAAGCAGCCCGATAAAGCATCAAAGGCTAGTAAAGGATGATAACCGTTGGTCTGGTAGTGACCGTTATAAGCACTCTTTTCTTGGTCACCAAACGTATCGGCATGTGTCGAATCTAGATCAAGGATCAGCTGATGTTGATTTAGCTGCCCAAGAACAAAGTGAGCTACCGAGCCGAGCAATGATTTGACTGAAAAGAGCCCAGACGCTGAAATGTGATTGATAAAGCGTGAAAGTGTCGGCTGGGAAGCGACCGCTTGAGACAAGACCAGCTTAAAATCAACGGCGTGTGACAAGGTATTAGCCGACTGATCTTGGCAGTATCCTGCTAGCAATTGCAACAGCAACTGCTTAAATAAATTGTTCAAGGGAAAGGTACAATATTTACGGTCATCTTTAAAATGCAAGTTATCTTCTAAGAGCTAGTCAAAGTGAATTTGGTGCAGAAATTCAGCAATTAATAAAGTTCCGGCATCGTTCGCTAACTCACCACCGTCATTAGAAATGTTGATCTGGTCATTGAATAAAAGTTTTTCATGATGTAAAGTTGACATAAGGAGCACTCCTGTTCTTTGTGGTTTTCATCGACTTTACAATAGCACAGGATGTGCTCTTTTTGTACACCCAACAGGTGAAAAACGAAAAAGATGCGAACTAGCATGACAACAACAAAAAGTAGTCCTTAAGGGAAAAGTATGAATAATTCAGGAGTAGTTTTCCCATTTATAAATTGTACGGAGCACAAGGTGCAAAGAAAAACCATGCAACTGTCGAAAAAATAAATGACACTGACACCCCATTCGTTATTTTTGCTACTTCTAAATATGCAGGAGAAGGCTTAGATATTGGCGCTTTAGATACGATCGTTTTAGCCATGCCAAATTCGTGGAAAGGAATTATTTTTCAAACACTTGGCCGATTACAACGAGATGTGACTAATAAAAAGGAACTCAGGGTTTATGATTATGTAGACATCTTGATCCCTCCATTTGCTAGAATGTATCAGAAACGTAAAAAGGCGTATGAAAAACTTAATTTCAAAATTCAGGAAGATAAAACTAGCCGAAGTTCCAACGTAAGTCTTTATGAGGGAAATTATCATTCTATTTTGCTAAAACGATCAAAGCAGGCAAAACATGCCATGATTTCAGCTGCCAATTTATCTCCTTTTCTACTTTGGAAGTTAATCTACAAAAATAAAGATCATTGTACGGTAGTGCTTCATTCTCTGAGTGATTTTTACCAGAAAAAAATGCTGTCAGCTTCTGTCTCATATACGTTAACAGATAACAACATCCCAGAATGTATTCTATTTGATAATAAGGAACTTTGGCTTTGTTCTGATAAGGGCTTTAACTCAGATAACGGAATCGCTGTTTGTATTAGTAGTCCAGATACAGTCGCCGGCTTTAGCAAAATAATCGCTGACGAAATTCACGAAGATAAACTGTAGCATTTATTAGCTGCCGAAAAATTTTATTCCAACAAAATGGCAAAAGAGGAGGAAAAAATCATGAGGACCGATCCTGAATATATTGCTGATTATTTGGCAGAAGCAAAACCATTGATCAAAAATTTCGTTGATTTGCCCTACTACACAGAACCTTTAAGAAAATTATCTACCAAACAAACTATCGCATTTATTATTAATAGTTTTATCCGTGCCACTCAACTTAAATGGCCAACAAAAATGGAAACTTGGGGAGAAGAAAAAATCAAAACGGCTTTCTTATTGTCCCTACCAGCTGAAATGACGATGGATGATACGCTTGCCGCACTAGTCGAACCTGTGTTGCTTAATTTTTTCTATTTTTTAGAGTTCGACCAAAAAATTGTCGTCGATAGCACTACTTTAAATAAAGCAATCATCAAGTATAATGGATCAATGTTGGAATACAACCATGATCCACTACTTTGGAGTGGTCAAAAAATACTAGAGTTGAAAGGAAGATTCCCAAGCTTCTACGCTGAACACGTGGATCTTTCTTTAATAGCCTTAAATTACCAGGAATATCAAAAAATAGCTGAAAAACACGGCAAAAACTTTGATGAGTTTATGGGTGAACAGCTAGAAGCTTACGAACAAATTTTATCGGCAGACTATAAAAACACTGGTAAGCTGACCTCTAGTTCATCCCGTGCCCGCAATGCACAAATAAAATTACACAAGAAAAAAGGCAGAAAAAAGAAAAAATAAGTTAGTAATGAATTCAATTAACGCGGCTTTATCGAAATAAACAGAACTCAACAACATTGTTCCATCAGTAAGTTCGGCTGTCGTTGGGTTATTTCTAGAAGCGTTTTATTTCATCTTGATAGATATTATCTAAACCTTGATTTGGTTCATTTTTATATACATCGTAGCTGTTTTGTGACCTGTCGCTCGGTTCAATACCTTTCTTAATAGCTTTTTCGTACTCAACGATCCACTCATGCTTTAACTCAAAACTTTGCAGCCAGTCTAAAAGAACGTCAAGTTTTGCGGCAGCAGAATCTTGATAATTTTGTTTAAAAAATTCTATCCCTTCTTCATATTCGGACAAGTAAAGCTTGCTCAAAAAAATAAATTCCGTTAATTCATTATTGACTGCTTCCTGTTCATATTTTGTAAATGCATCTTCAGAAGAAATTTCTGACCATTCTTGCGTAGTTCGGTGCGCATTTTTCGTCAATAGTTTCTGTGCTTGCTGGATCGCCATTTCCTTCATAGCAGGAGTTTTTAAGTTTTCTTCCAAGCTTTCTTCCAACCATATTTTAGATGTATCAACATCGTTTTCATTGTCCAAATATAAAGAAATTGCGTTAACGATCGATTCGGATGTAATCCCCTGTGCAAAAAAACGCTGAACTACCAATTCATAAAAAGCAGTCTGGTTGATTCCAATTGAGGCAAATGGATCGTCTGTATTAAATAAATATACTTCACAAGCATGGCACATTAACTCATATAGTTTTTTTAACAACTCTGTTGCTTCGCGCCCATTTTTATCGTTAACTGGGATAGTTTGAATTTGCTTAACATAACGCTTAACAATAAAACGCCATTTAGAACGTTCCCTTTTAACAATGTGCCTGTTAGGACGATAAAGAAAATAATCTTGTTGCTCAGCATGATCAATAAATTTTTCGATCTCAGCTTTAAAAGCTGGAAAATCAGTGACAGTATTTTGCGCTTTCTTTGCTGTTTTTCTCGCCTGCAAAGTTCCTGGCAAGTCCGTGATCAATTGATCGATGTCCTTTTCCTCTCGGATTTTCTTAGGAATTTTTTTATACAACTCCTTGACCAAAGTTCTTAGTTCGCCATTATCGTACTTCTTAGTTAACTCTTTTAATTCCGAAGCCTTCATACTTATCACCTTTATTAATTGTCTTTTTAATCGATAGATTGTAAAATTTAAGTTGAACATATTAGTGGACAGAAAAACCCATAAAGGTCTTTAATGGTGTCACCACAACATTCCATTAGAAAGAAGGACCTTTATGGGCACCACTATTTTATCATTTGAAGACCGCGTTGTCATCGAAACACTTCATCATGAAAAGCACTCACTTCAATATATTGCCGATTATTTAGGCTTTAGTAAAACCACTATCTTTAATGAGGTTCATCGCTTAGCTGGTGAGTATCACGCAGTTAAGGCTCAAACTGACCATGAAGTTAAACTTAGTCATCGTGGTCGTAAAACCATCTTAACGACTAACCTAAAGCGATTGATTGAAGAAAAAATCAAGATCCAAAAATGGTCAATTGAACAAGTGGCTCATGTAGTTAGAATTGCCTACAAAACCATCTATAACTGGATTGATCAGGGACTACTGGATATTAATGTGACTGATTTACCTGACCATGGTATTCGTCGCAAACGAGCTAAAGAAACCCGTGGTACTTTTAGTCATGGACGTTCCATCGAAGATCGTCCAGCTGAAATTTCTGATCGTAATACTTCAGGTCACTTCGAAGCTGATACAGTTTTATCTGGAAAACGTAAAGGTCAAGCAGTAGCTACGTTTGTCGAGCGTAAGAGTCGGCTTACCATCGTTAAACGGCTTAATGGACGAGATAGTACTTCAATGACCAAGGCTATTTTAGAATTGGCTAACCAGTTAGGAGATAATCTCAAGACCCTTACTGTTGACCATGGGAAAGAATTCGCCAACTACAATTTGATTGAAGAACAGGCCGGTGTTCCGCTGTACTTTGCGCACGCTTATTCGCCACATGAACGAGGCAGTAATGAAAATCGCAACCGAGTACTACGCCGCTTCATTCCCAAAGGTCAACCGATTGATGAGATTACCGATGATGAATTGATTCAAATTAACTGGTATTTGAATTCCCGACCACTCAAATGTTTAAATTGGCGAACACCGATTGAGATCTTTTTGCGTAATCTGCGTTACTAAATTTGTTCAAGTTATTTCTTGCAATCTGCCAAGTTCACACATCTATCTTCTAAAAGTTCATAACAAGTCTTAAACAAATTAAATAGCGGTTCATAATACTTATGAGTGGTAATCACAGGCTGCTCGTCATCTGTAATCAAAGCATTTGCTCGTATATGTTTTTCTTTTAAACCAGCGATCCCGATGCAATATAAGGAAACTGAGTCATTTTTAAAAAGTTCATCATGTAAAACTTGACTATTATAAACAAGTAAGTCACCTTTCATTGCCGGAAAATATTGCTCGCCAATAAATACATTTCCTTTTCCTGAGGTGAGCAAAATTAATTCAACTATATCCGCATGAGAATGCATAGTTCTTGGATATCCGCTGTCCTGGACATCAACTTTACTCATATATACTATATGAGGTTGATTTTTTGGTAACTTATCTTCTGGTATAAATAATTGCTTCATTGCCTATCTCCTTTTGCCTCTTTACACTACTTCAAGATAATTTTTTAAAGCTGTAAGAAAAATACCTTATTACAGGTCCTTAAAAGCATTTTTATCCTATATCAAAGAAGAGTGTTTCACGTGAAACACTCTTCTTTACTTAGTACTTTTCGTGCTTATTTTCATTGCCGTTAACTAAACTGCGGAAATCAAGATAACCATTATCCAGGCCGCGTAAAATCACTTCTGCTGTCCCAAAATTAGTAGCTAATGGAATATTGTACACATCTGAGAGCCTGATCAACGCATTAACGTCTGGCTCATGCGGCTGAGCTGTCAATGGATCACGCAAAAAGATAACAGCATCGATTTTGTTTTGTGCGATCAATGCTCCCACCTCTTGGTCACCGCCTAAAGGACCGGAGTTAAAGCACTTTACATCCAATCCCGTGGCTTCAGCAACAATTTTTCCTGTATGTCCGGTGGCAAATAACTCATGCTTCTCTAATATTTTCTGATAAGCCAAAGATAGCTTCTTCATATCGGGCTTCTTTTTATCATGTGCGATCAATGCAATTTTCATTAAACATCCTGCCCTTCTATTTTTAACATATCCACATTTTAAACTATTTCTCTATAAACTAAAACCATCTTACTTTTTGACCATCTCAAGGATAACACTTCCTATATTTTCATAAATTAAGTAAATATATTTCATATTTTATGATATTTAATTTGTAAAAATTCCTATATCAAAGTGGATTTAAGTAAAAATAAAGTAAAATTAATATTGACTTTTACTAAATAAAAAATATAATTAAGATGTTAGATGAAAACGCATTCGAGGCTTTAGGGGTTGTTGCTTAAAAGAATACATTTTTTAAGTCCCTAAAGGAGGGTTTTACTATTATGAGTACTGGTATTCAAAAGAAAATGGAAAAGTTCAAGCCATTATTCGAAAAAATTGCTTCCAATCAATACATTGCCGCAATTCGTGATGGGTTTATTGCAGCAATGCCAATTATTTTATTCTCAAGTATTTTCTTAATGATCGCCTATGTTCCTAATGCATGGGGATTTTACTGGTCAGACAAAG
Organism: Ligilactobacillus acidipiscis; assembly: GCF_900116935.1. Lineage (NCBI taxonomy): Bacteria > Bacillati > Bacillota > Bacilli > Lactobacillales > Lactobacillaceae > Ligilactobacillus > Ligilactobacillus acidipiscis. The sequence goes on along the minus strand of NZ_LT630287.1, from coordinate 61,188 downwards.
TTACCAACAGTTTGCTTATCGCATACAATTACTCAATGGGGCTTTTAGCTTTGTTCGTTACTGGAACAACTGCCAAAAATCTGACAGATTCAAAAAATTTGAGTTTGCCGAAAACTAATCAAGTCAATCCAATCTCTGTCATTATGGCAGCGGAAATTTCATTTATTATTCTTGCGATCGTTCCATTGAAAAATGGCGTTGACTTGACATACATGGGTACACAAGGCTTGATTGCCGCTTATATCGTTGGTCTGATCACACCCAATATCTATTACGTATGTATCAAAAATAATGTCACCATTAAATTACCGCCACAAGTACCGCAAAACATTGCTCAAACTTTCAAAGATGTCATTCCTATGGCATCGACAGTCACTATCTTTTGGGCCGTTGATTTAGCCTTCAAAGAATTGACCGGTGTTAACTTACCTAAATTTATCATTCAGCTCTTATCGCCACTCTTTAGTGCAAGTGAAACATATCTTGGTTTGTCGATCATTGCCGGAGCTATGGCCTTCTTCTGGTTCTGTGGTGTCCAGGGCCCATCGATCGTTCAGCCTGCTGTTGTTCCGATCATGATCGCTAACACCGCAGCCAACTTGCAGATGTATCAAGCAGGTCACCAAGCCTCACACGTTTTAGCCATGAATACTATGGATTACGTTATGAACTTTGGTGGGACAGGTTCGACTTTGGTTTTAGCATACATTTTTATGTTCTTTGCCAAATCAAAACAGTTGAAAGCTGTCGGTTCAGCATCATTTATCCCGGGAACTTTCTCAGTTAATGAGCCTATTTTGTTCGGGACCCCGATCATTATGAATCCAATGTTCTTCTTCCCATTCATTTTGACACCGATCGTGAACGTCTGCATGTTCAAGTTCTTCGTTGATGTTTTGGGGATGAACTCGATCATGTACACAATGCCATGGACTCTGCCCGGCTTTATCGGTATTCCTGTTTCAACCGGTTTTGCCCCACTTTCATTCGTTTATGTTGCTTTGATCATCGTCTTAGATATCTTAGTTTACTGGCCATTTTTCAGAGCCTATGATAAATCCTTGTTGGCTGAAGAGGTCGCTAAAGAAGAAAACGTCGAAACAACTGAAGAAAATGGTGGCATAGTGATCGCTGCTTCTGCAGACCATGAGCTGCAAACTGCTGACAATCAAGCTATCCCAGAAAACAGTACAGTTCTCGTCTTATGTGCAGGTGGAGGTACCAGCGGAATTTTAGCTAATGCTTTGAACAAATTAGCGACCGAAAGAGGCCTGAGTTTGTCAGCCGCTGCCCGAGCTTATGGCCAGGATATGGATCTGATCCAAGACATGGACTTAGTGATCTTAGCTCCACAAATGGACAGTATGAAGAACAATTTAAAGAAGATCACTGACAAATATGGAGTAAAAATGGTGTCTACAAGTGGTAAGCAATACGTTGAACTGACACGCGACGGCGATAAAGCATTGGCCTTCGTTTCAGAGCAGCTTTCCAATAACTAAAAGTTAAAAATAGCTGGGACAAAGAGAAAATGAGAGGAGAAATTATCATGAAATTTCCAACAGACTTTTATTTTGGCGGTGCAACTGCCGCTTTTCAAACCGAAGGAGCAGTCAAAGAAGGCAACAAAGGTGAAGTTTTGTGGGAACCTTATTTGAAAAAACAAGGTCGTTTTGATCCAGAACCCGCCTGTGATTTTTTCCATCGCTATCCAGAAGATTTAAAGCTATCCGCTGACTTTGGTCTCAACTCGATCCGCATTTCAATTGCCTGGACACGGATCTTTCCAACCGGCAGTGGCAAGCCTGAACAAGCAGGTATTGCTTATTACCATCACATGTTCGCCGAATGCCGTAAAAATGGGATCGAACCTTTTGTGACCTTACATCACTTCGACACACCAGAAACTCTGCACCAAACAGGTGACTGGTTAAACGAAGAAAACATTACTAAATTCGTGGATTACGCTAAATTCTGCTTCCAAGAATTTAGCGAGATCAATTACTGGATCACGATCAATGAACCAACTTCAATGGCTGTGCAGCAATATACCACAGGGACCTTCCCTCCCGGTGAAAAGTACAATTTCCACAAAACATTCCAAGCTGAGCACAATTTAAACCTGGCTCATGCCCGAGTTGTGAATGCTTTTAGAGAATTAAACATTAACGGACAAATCGGAGTCGTGCATGCTTTACAAACAGTTTATCCATTTGATCCAACAAATAAAGGTGATCAACATGCAGCAAAGCTGCAGGATGTCTTAGATAACCGACTGTTCTTAGACGGAACTTTGGGCGGCGAGTACAGTCAAGAAACATTGGACTTGATGAATGAGATCTTAGCTGCTAACCAGCAGGAACAAATTAAAATTACTGCCAGTGAAATAGAAGAACTTAAAAAAGCTGCGGACCAGCTGGATTTTGTTGGGGTCAACTATTACTTTAGCAAATACATGAAAGAATACCATGGCATTTCTGAAACGATCCATAATGGTACCGGTAAAAAAGGCTCATCTATTTCTCGTCTTCAAGGAGTTGGCGAATCTGGTGTTCCAGACGGGATCGAAATGACAGATTGGGACTGGCCGATCAATCCGCAAGGACTATATGATCAGCTGGATCGAATCCATACAAACTATCCTAAAGTTCAAGATATTTATATTACTGAAAATGGTCTAGGACTCAAGGAAGAAAGACCAGCTGCCGGTGAGATTTTAGATGATCAAAAACGGATCGACTATATCAGACTTCACTTGCAAGAAGTTTTACGTGCAATTAACAACGGGATCAATGTTAAAGGATATTTCGTTTGGTCTTTACAGGATATGTTCTCTTGGACAAACGGATATTCTAAACGCTATGGTTTGTTCTTTGTCGACTTTGAAACACAAGAACGCTTGCCAAAGAAGAGTGCTTACTGGTTTAAAGAACTGACTGCTAGTCATGAATTAAAGTAGGTAGTATTCGCTTTTCTAAGAACGAATCATTATTAATAAAAAAACGGTTTGGAGCACAACGAGTAGACTTCGAGCATTACTCACTTTTCGCTTCATAGCTGTTTTTGGCGCTGTGGGGTGAAAATTGGGTAAGCAGAAAGGCTGGCTTAAATAGCTCGACTAAAACACGCCAGATAAAACTTTTTAGTTAGTATTGTCCAGAATACTTTTACACTCCTTCGATTTTACTTGAAATCCTTCTCAAAAGAGGTTATATTATTAAGTATGAAAAGGAGCCGGCGAGTCGTGATCGCTAGCTCCAAACACAGTCAGGGTGACTAGAAGCTTAGCTAATCATAATAGTGATTAGCTTTTTTTATTATTGCATAGGACTTGGCAATAACCATTATAAACTGTCCTGCCGCAATAATAATCAACGCTAGTTTAATGACTCAACCCCCAGTCTTTTCCTTAGTCGCATGACCTCCACCTCCATAGTCAGGATCGTTGAGGGGGTACGCCACGCTGCCTGCTAAGCTGGAACATTGAGAGCTACTCAATATTTCGAACCGTAGTTCTATTACATGTTGCTTTTTGCTTAAAAACAATCGCTTTCATATTGTGCATTAAACATTTTTAAATGCAATTTTTCTTTTAAATATTAGCCTGACTTTGCTTGATATACTCTTCAAGATGATTATGGAAGTTCAAAGATCCGCATTGATAGTTCACTTAAAAAATCAGGGTATTCAGTCTTTATTCCGCTTTCTCCACCCTGTTATAAAGGAGGCCACGCCAGTGAGTTTAAAAGATATCGCATTACAAGCAGGTGTTTCGATCACCACCGTATCACGCATTCTAAATCAAGATAGTTCTTTATCTGTTGCAGATGAGACTCGCCAACGAGTTGAAAAAATCGCGAATGAGATGAATTACAAACCAAATAAAAAAAAGCCCAGGTCAGCTACTATCGGGATCGTAACATGGTTCACCGAAGAACAAGAAAAAAATGATCCCTACTACCTAACATTGCGTTTGTCAGCCGAAAAAGAATTAAAAAAACAGGGCTATAAATCCGTCTCAATCTTTGGCGATTCACCTTGGACTAATGTCAGACGTTGTATGGGAGTGATAGCCATCGGTCGTTTCAGTACTGCCCAACAGCTTCGACTTAAGGCATTGAATCCATCCCTAGTGATCATTGGTGATAATTCTCTAGAAAATGATATCAGCTGCGTAACCAGTGATAACGAAGTTGGAGTCAAGCGTGTGTTACAGGATTTTATTGACCACAGTCGTGAAAACATTGGCATCCTAATTGCAGAAGGACGCACTAGTGATGATTTGGAAAAAATCTATGACCGACGTTTAGTAGATTACCGTCATTACCTACGCTCTAAGCATCTATATCGCGCCGAAAATGTCTTTTCTATCGCTGAAGTTTCTAGAAAAGCTGGTTATAATGGGATTCAAACCGCCTACCGCAAACTAGGCAAAGATTTTCCCAATGCTCTTTTTGTAACCAGTGATATTTTGGCATTAGGAGCCCTAGATTTCTTCACAGAAAATGAAATCAAGGTACCACAACAAGTATCCGTAGTTAGTTTTAACGATTCACAACTTGCTGAAACAGCGAAACCGTCTTTAACATCTGTCAAAGTTGATTTACCACTGATGGCAAAACGCGGAGTTGAGATGCTACTGCAAATTATCACTGCTGACGCTGATGTTGCCGAAAGAACGATCATCGGGACTTCGATCAGTTTCCGTGAGAGCAGTGACTGATTCGCTAGCTAGGAATAGATACTGTAAATCTTTAGCAGCAATTAAATTTATAGATAATAAATACCGGCCCCCTCATTTAGCAGGCCGGTATTTTTTTATTTCTGGGTAATACTTAAATAACCTGACACCTTGCGTTCTGTAGATTCTTGTCAAACTACATTATACGCCGCTTCGTTATGGGTCAGTTTTTATTTACCCTAGTGTTTTACTTGAATTTTAAAATCAAGAGCAAAAAAACAGTATATTCACAATTATTAGGCGAATATACTGCTTTATTATACTTATTCTTCTACTGAATCGTCTTCATGTAACTTACTCATCACAAACTCAATTGCTTCTTTTGGAGCACGAGTTAGATCAATGTATTGCTTACCTTGTGTTTTGATCAACTTGATCCCATATTTATCGGTATCTTTCTTAATATCGTCGTAATATGTCTTGACCTGTGGAGCTAACACAACAACATCAAAATTAGGTAAGATATCGTAATGAGAGCCATAAGCGCCTGCTCTGGCAGTTAAATTAACATTATATTCTTCTGCACCTTCTTTAAGCGCATTAGCAAGTAATTCACTCGTTCCGGCACCGGCACAAAGGACTAACACTTTAGTTGGATCGTCTGGATCATCACTGATACTTTCAATTGATTCATCTTTTGTTTCTGAAGCTTCTGTTGGTTCAACTACTTCTGATTCTGCTGCGACAGTTGCAGTACCAGCTGCTGGAACAGTCTCAACTGCTACATCACCTGCAGCTGTTTCTTCTGCTAAGTTAGCAGCTTCTTGATCACATAATTCTTTATCATAGGCACGACAGAATGGCAGATAAATTAAAACATCAACTGCCAATAATACTAGGACAAATACTAGGGATAACGGCTGGAAACCAGTAGCCAAGAATGTCCCAATTGGACCTGGAGTTGCCCATGGCAAGACGTACATAAACCCATTCATTCCTAAGAATTGAATAAATGCTTTACCGATCAAAACGTTGACAACTGGTGCCAAGACAAACGGTACGAACATGTATGGGTTCAAGATCATCGGAGCAGCGAACAGCAAAGGTTCGTTAACAGCGAACATAACCGGAATAAAGGATGCTTTACCAACAGCTCTTAACTGTTTTGAACGCATTGCGATCATGAAAATAAATGGTACGACAAAAGTAGCACCGGTACCACCAAGTTCGCCAACGAAGTTACCAAAGTTTTCTGTCAACGCATGTGAAGGATGCTCCCCGGCCTTTTGTAAAGCCAAGTTTAATGTTGTATTACCAAACAATGGAGCTTCGATAGCTGGTTTGACAACAGAAGGACCATGCACCCCAACAAACCAGAACAATGGGATCAGGAACCAGATAAAGGCCATACCTAGATATGATTCTGCACCATTGAACAGTGGTTGGAACAATTTAGCAATAACTTCAGCAAAGGGCACTTTAACAAAGAAACGTGCTAAGAAATCAATAAGAGCACAACCTAGAACTGAAAATGAATATGCGAAGATATCACGGAAGTTTGCTGCAATTGTACCAGGAACTTCTTTTGGCATACGTATCGTAATATCTTTAATAATACAAAAACGATATACATTTACTGTTAAGAAAGCAGAAACAAAGGCTGACAAAATACCATTTGTACCCATGTTAGATGTCACAAATGAACCATCTTTTTGTTGAGTAACAGCGAGTAATAAGAAACCACAGATCGAAGCGATCATAACTGACACTTCACTAATGGCCTTACCAGCGGGCATCTTATTGCGGTTCATGGAACCTGCTAAACAACGTGCAGTAGTACCTGCAACTAACATCCCAACTACACCCATCGTGTAATTGTAAATTTTATTTAACCAGTCAGATAAACCAGTCGGTAGATCCACCCCGAAAACGCTCGGCAAGGATGCACACAAGAGAAAAATACTTGAGAACAAAATAACCGGCATTGCGGCTAAGAAACCATCTTTGATAGCTTGCAAATAGATATTACGCGAAATCTTTTCAAACGTAGATTGATGCTTTTCTATTGCTTTAATAATACCATTCAAAGAACCTCACTCCTTTTAGAAAATTTTTATAATAATACACTTAATTAAAAACCGCAGCCAAAAAAATACACAAACAAGAAGATCACTTCTTGCTTTCAGTACTTTCCCGGCTGCGGTCACGCCTAATTAAATAGTAACGATCCGCCATAAGGGGATATTATTGAACAAAAACTTTTATGATCCTGAGCGGCGGCAGTCCGCCCAGGCCATAAAAATTAATACTTAGGAAGTTTAGGCATTAGCTGCCTTTCATAACATTTTGACTGTGGGCAACATGCTATGAAAGGCAGCCAATGCTGACCCTTCCACGTGTTGCTTGCTTACTTTCACTGAGTATTAGTCGAGTTGCACAAGCTAAGAACTTTTTGCTTAACTAACTTCGCCGTCATATCGTAAAATGCGACAGTATAATGCTGAAGTCCGTTAATGCCCAATTTCTCCGAGCTTGCTCCGCTTCTTTTTTTACTTCATCGTATCTGCTAATTCTTTGAACCACAACGCACTTTTCTTGATATAACGCTTTTGGGTTTCAAAATCGATAAAGAACAACCCATAACGTTTGTTATATCCATTAGCCCAAGAGAATTGATCTTGTAATGACCAGACAAAGTATCCTTGAACATCGACACCTTCGTCTCTAGCTTTTAAAATCGCCTCAATATGTTGGTCAATATAATCGATACGTTTGTCATCTTCTAAGACTTCGCCTTCTGCTGGCTTTTCTTCTTTAAGGCCTAAACCATTTTCGGTAATATAAATGGTTTTGCAATTAGGGTAATCTTGCGAAACACGTTTCAATGAATCATATAATCCTTCCGGATAAATATTCCAGTCCCAATCAGTCGTTGGAATACCTTCCTTTTTAACAGCTTCACCGACACCTTTAAACTTGAAAGAAGAGGTCCCTTTTTCACCAGTCCCATTAAAACTATTAGTGCTTTCGCCGTGGTATGCTTTGATAAACTGGTTTTGATAATAATTCATTCCAAAGAAATCATTTTGCGGTGCAGCTTCTGCTAAAATATCCAAATCGCCATCTTCGATCTCTAAATGAGCGTCATTTAAACGTAAGATCTCGTTGATCGACTCCATCGTGTCATCTGAATAATAGCCTAAGAATGTCCCATCAAGTAAGAACTTATTCATGAACGCATCCTGTAATTTAGCAGCATGCACATTTTCTGGTGCATTATCGATCGGATAAATTGGTTGGATCACATGAATCAAACCGATCCGGCCAGGCAAGCCTAACTTCTTGTACAAATTGACAACACGAGCATGGGCAACTAGCTCATTGTGTTGTGCTTGGATCCCGCTTGTTACATCAAAATGATGATTAGGTGGGAAGTTTCCTTGAATGTATTGTGAATATGCCAAAGAAATCAACTCGTTGATCGTAAACCAATTCTTCACTTCTGTGAATTCTTTAAAACAAAATTCAGCATAGTCCACAAAGTAATCAATATTTTTACGATTTAACCAGTCACCATCTTCAAATAATGTTTGCGGACTGTCAAAATGGTGCAAACTGACGTACGGCTCTAATCCTCGATCTAAGCATTCCTTAAACAAACGATGATAATAAGCAACACCTTCTTGGTTCGGTTCACCATACCCCTTAGGAAAGATTCGCGTCCAAGCAATCGAAACACGAATAGAATTCAAACCATATTTCTTGGAAAGAGCAATATCTTCTGGATAACGATTATAAAAATCACTGGCTGGATCAGGCGAAAAACGACCTTGAGCCTTCAAGTAATCATCCCACATCGTTTTACCTTTACCTGCAACTTTAGTACTGCCCTCTACCTGATAAGCGGCAGTTGCGCCACCCCAAACAAAGCCATTTGGTAAACTTTTTACTCTATTTAATAAGCTCATAAATTAAAGACCTGCCTTATCTAAGCGTTCTTCGATCTTAGCGATCCTTTCGTATTCGTTGATAAAGTATTCAACTTGATCTTTCAACATCATTGTTGTCATTAAAGTATCCTGACCATGAACCATGATAAATGTAACGTCCATATCAGCACCGCCGGCCTCTTTTGTCAGTAAACCAGTTTGTTCATTATGTGCTTCAACGATGTTTTTGTTTGCAGACTCGACTAGTTCGCGTGCTTTAGCAAAGTTTCCATTACGTGCCTGATTTAAAGCTTCGATCAAGTCTGATTTTGCATCACCAGCGTAAGCAACAATTGCAAAGCCTACCATTGAAATATCATTTTTTGTAGCCATTAGTAATTCCTCCCATTAACCTTCTCATTAAATAGTTCGTCGTCAGTAATTAGTTTCACTAGACTTCAAACCGCTTTCATTGTCTTTCTCATTAATGATCCTTTGAATGTGAATCAATAAATACAACTCTTCATTTATACCTAAATCAGCATCTAATTCACTGCAAATCGCTTCATAGATCTCGTGAGCTATTTTATAGGAATGTGGATATGAGGTTTTCATTTCTTCTTCTATCTTCACTATCGCACGCTCATTGCTTGGCTGATGTTGTGATAATCGTTCTGCCAAATAACCGAGATGAATCATCAATCTGTCATAAAAATTCTGATTAGAGCCATTTCTAAGTACCATATTTTTCTGCAAGATACTTTGTACCAGATCATTCAGATCTGAAGTGATCTGCGACGTCTCATTTCCTGCCGAAACATCTTCGCCCTCACTACGGCCGTTGATAAAGTGCAGCGCGATACTCTTGATCTCATCTTTAGGAAAGTAGACTTTTAAATTCGCGTTAATGATTTTTAAACCATCAGCAGCAATATGGTATTCAGTGGGGTATTGTTCTTGCATATCAGGAACCGGAGTACGTTGATAGGTATTATTTTGCAAATGCTTATACATTCCATTAATATGATCAGCTAAAGTAACATACACAAAATCAGCTAAATTATAATGATATTTGCTTTTAGCATTATCAACTATTTCGTATGTTGTTGTTACAATATTGATCGGAATATCCTTCAACAAGAATGCCAAGTTTTGCTGAGATTCCTTAGTTGCCAAATACATTACTTTTTCGATCCGCTCATTATCAAGTTGGTCACCCTTTCTTTTTTGATAAGCGACCCCTCGACCTTTGACCAGCGCTTGGCGACCTTTTCCTAAATCTACGATTGCACAATTATTATTTAAAACTTGGACGATTCCTAGCAAGAAAATACCCCCTTTCATACATTTGGACAAAAAAAGGCCACAAGAGCAGTTGACAGTTCTATATGAACTGACCCCCATCTCCTATGGTCATGCCTAATTTAATAGTAACAATCCATTTAATATCCACGTCTTAGTATAAACTAAACCAAACAGTTTGTAAACGTTTTTTCTAAATAAATGTTTATTTATTAACAACTTTAAACAATATAAAACAAAAATTCTATGACGAGCGTGATAACTCCTTCTGCAACAAATCTACAATACTCTGTTCATCATCTGACAATATCTTATTTTTACGATATGCAGTTGACATATAAAAAGTAGGCTGATCATCATCTAATAGGGTCAATGAATGTACTTGATCCGTTTTGGAAATAGCTGATTCTGTCAAAAAACCAATGCCGACGTTTTCGGCCACTAATGACTTCAAAATATGAATATCAGTCGTCGGATAAACAATGTGCGGTCGATAATGCGCATGGTGACTGACCTGCTTTAATGCCTTACCATGCACAAAGCCTTTGTCCAAAACTATAAAATTCTCATTTTTCAATTCGCTAAAATTGATTTCATCCTTTTGTGCTAAAGGATTGTTTTTAGAAACAATGATCTTAAATTTCGACTCGTCAAACAGCTCGACCTTTAAAACATCATCAATAACAGGAGACAGCGAGCTCAGTAAGGCTATATCTAAATCTCCTTTTTCTAAACGCAGGCGTAAATCAGCAGATCCAGCTTCGACAGTTTCGATCTTGTTGATCAATTTACTGCGAAATAAATCTGGCGATATCTTAGGAAAATAATAATTACCAATTATTGGCGGTAAACCCAATCTGACTTTACCAGATGTCATTTAAGCCAATTCTTTTTTGGCTATTCCTAATTCAGTCAACATATTTTGTGCATGGATCAATAATTGTGAACCTTGCCTAGTAGGTTCCAATCTTTGATGCGAATGATCACGAATAAATAACCTAGCACCAAATTCGTTTTCTAACCGTTTGATCGCCAAAGTAATGGTTGGTTGTGAAACGTTCTTTTCCATAGCGGCCTTAGAAAAATTTTTTTCATCAAAAACTGCTACAAAATATTCTAGATCTTTCACATTCATTTTAGCCCCTCCATATCAGCTTTTTTCTGCTGCCTATTAACATTTTTTATAAGTAACTTAAGATTTGACTATAATTTTAACACACTACTATACTAAGAATCGTTCAAAAGGTTGAGAACAACAAATTAACCTTTTAAGTTTTAACAAATAGGAGCTAATTTTTAGTCAACTTAGGTTACTGAGTCAAGTTGGGTGTTTCGCTTTGTTTTTATAGTTGAGCTGCGCAACTCAGAAGATTCCGCTTATCACACCTCAAGCTCACAGCGCTGAGACCCGCGCTATAAGCCTGATGTCAGATAATGCTCATCCTCTAAACAAGTTGTTCCACTCTGTTTTCATAGTCGAGTTGCGTGAACCAGAAAGCTCCGCCTATCTCACTCTAACCTTCAATGCTAAAAACGCATTAAAGGTTAGACTATGATAGTGCTCACTTTCTCCCTGTTCACTCCACTCTGTTTTCATAGTCGAGCTGCGTGAACCAGAAAGCTCCGCCTATCTCACTCTAACCTTCAATGCTAAAAACGCATTAAAGGTTAGACTATGATAGTGCTCACTTTCTCCCTGTTCACTCCACTCTGTTTTCATAGTCGAGCTGCGTGAACCAGAAAGCTCCGCCTATCTCACTCCAACCTTCAATGCTAAAGACGCATTAAAGGTTAGACTATGATAGTGCTCACTTTCTCCCTGTTCACTCCACTCTGTTTTATAATAGGAGGTTTTATCATGGAAAATGCACAAAATATTTTAAACGATCCCTTCAAAAACAAGGGCACCGCATTTACTAACGAAGAGAGAGAAAAATATGGTTTAATAGGCACTCTTCCTCCTCGTGTTCAAACTTTAGCTGAACAAGAAAAACAGGCTTATAACCAATTTAAGAGCAAGGATTCCGCCCTCGAACAACGACTGTTTTTAATGAATATTTTCAATACTAATCGGACTCTTTTCTATTCTTTAATGGGTAAACACATTACTGAATTTATGCCCGTTGTTTACGACCCAACAATAGCTGATTCTATCGAACAATATGGACAATTATTCGTGGATCCGCAATATGCTGCCTTTTTGTCGATCGATGATCCTGATCATGTGAAAGATGCCCTGGCAAATGCTGCCGGCGACCGCGACATTCGTTTGATAGTTGTCACAGACTCACAAGGTATCCTTGGCATTGGCGACTGGGGCGTTAACGGTGTAGACATCGCTGTTGGTAAATTGATGGTTTATACTGCTGCTGCAGGTGTTGATCCTTCTCAAGTACTGCCAGTTGTTTTAGATGTCGGAACTGATAATCAACAATTACTAGATGATCCTGAATATCTGGGCAATCGGCATTCACGAGTCCAAGGGAAAGACTATTTAGATTTTGTTGATAAGTTCGTCTCAACTTCAACTGAATTATTCCCTGAAGCTTTACTTCACTTTGAAGACTTTGGACGTGCCAATGCTTCTGTTCTCTTGGATAAATATCAAGATCAAATCTTGACTTTTAATGATGATATCCAAGGAACAGGGATCATCTCCCTAGCTGGTGTTTTAGGTGCTTTAAATATTTCCGGTGAAAAAATTACTGACCAGAAATTCTTAACATTTGGTGCTGGTACTGCCGGTGTCGGCATTGCTTCAATGCTTTATGATGAATTAGTTCGTGCCGGTTTGTCTCCAGAAGAAGCTAAAAAACATTTTTATCTCGTTGATAAACAAGGTCTATTATTCGAAGACACACCTGACTTAACAGATGGGCAAAAGAAGTTTACACGTTCACGTTCTGAATTTGACAATTCTTCTGAATTAACAGATCTTTATTCTGTTGTTAAAGCTGTTCATCCGACAGTTATGATCGGTACTTCCACACAACCAGGTGCATTTACTAAAGAAGTTGTTCAGGAAATGGCACAACATACAGAGCGTCCAATTATTTTCCCATTGTCCAACCCAACCAAACTTGCAGAAGCTAAAGCACAAGATCTGATCGAATGGACACAAGGAAGGGCCTTGGTTGCTACAGGGATCCCAGCAGGTTTTGTAGAATATAATGGAGTCAGCTATGAGATCGGCCAAGCTAATAATGCCCTCGTTTATCCTGGTGTCGGCTTTGGCGCCATTGCTGTTGGTTCTAAGATCATTAATGAAAAAATGCTTGCTAAAGCCAGCCATGCTTTAGGCGGTATCGTTGATACAACTAAAGCAGGGGCTGCCGTATTACCGCCAGTTTCTAAATTAGAAGAATTCTCAACAACCGTTGCAGAGGTTGTTGCACAAAGCGCCATTGACCAAGGATTAGCTAAAGACGGTATCACTGATGCTAAAAAAGCTGTTCGTGCTACCAAGTGGACACCAAAATACTAAAATCATAAAATCTAAAAAAAGAAGGTAAGCAGATAATGTCTGTATTTCTAACGTCTGTTTCCAGCGTTGTCGTGATCGTTTTGATCATGGCCTTGGGATATTTACTAAAAAAATATAATTGGGTCGGTGATTCATTTGGAAGTGAAATCTCTTCAATAATTACCAAGATCGCTTTACCGGCTTCAATTTTTACCGCAGTTATGAAAAATTTGACTAGGTCAAGTCTGATCAGTCTCTCAACGGAATTAGTTTTCCCGGTTTTGGGTGTTGTGATCGGCTATGTTATAGCTTGGATAATGGTCAAAGTCTTCAAGATCAAACGTGGTCGCCGCGGGATCTTCATCAATGCCTTTGTTAACGCCAATACCATCTTTATCGGAATGCCTTTAAATATGGCTCTCTTTGGTGATAAGGCGATGTCATATTTTTTGATCTACTATATCGTTAATACAGTTTCAACCTGGGCATTCGGCGTATTCTTGATTCAAAATGATGACCCAACGGTCGATAAATCTGCTCAAAAAAAGCACAATAAGATCAACTGGAAAAAAATCTTGCCAATGCCGCTTGTCGGTTTTATAGTGGCCATCGTTTGGATGCTGTTAAGCATTCCAGTTCCAAACTTTTTGGGTTAAACTCTAAATTATGTTGGTTCACTGGTTACTCCACTTTCCCTAATTTATATCGGGATCGTCTTGTATAACGCTGGTTTAAAAAACTTCCACTTCGAACGTGATTCTGTTCTAGCTTTGATCGGACGTTTCATCTTGTCACCGCTTGTCTTGATTATTTTGATCAAGATCGGTGCTTCGACCGGTTTTTCAATGCCAAGTCTGATGAGCCAAACATTGGTCGTTCAATCAGCAACACCTATGTTGGCTGTTTTGCCGATCTTAGCAAATGAAGCTCATGGCGACGTTAAATATGCAACTGATGTTGTTGTTATGAGTACTGTATTGTTCATAGTCGTTGTACCTATTTTGATGACTATTTTACAATTTATCTAATTGAGTTACACCTTATAAAAACATTATTATCAAAAAAAGACTGTTATCGTACGGACATATGATCCATACGGTAACAGTCTTTTTGGTCAGGCTATGACAAGACAAGTAAGAAGCTTCGTCTATCTAACTCCAACATCACAGAGTTATAAATCACTCGTTACTTGCTTGTTGTTACCTTAACTTTTTAATTATTTAACTTTACTTTCCCAAGATGAAGCTGTAACTGCCAGAACTTTGTTTAGATCTTCAATGTTCTTCCGGCCAGTTGTCCGCATCCATTCGCGTCCGGCTTCCTCGCCATCTTTAGCAAATGGTTCGATCGAATGACGCCAGGTAGCACGGCCACAGAGAACCCCGTTGAAAGATGAGCCTGCTTCATGAGCAAACATCAAAGTTTCTTGGAAGAGTTCAGCAGAAACACCGGCACTCAAGAAGATAAATGGCACACCTGCAGTTGCCTGGTCTTGTTCTTTGAAGAAGTCCAAAGCCTGCTCTTTAGTGAAGATAACTTCATTATCACCATTGTAACCTGCAACATAATCCATGTTGACCGGAACTTCGACTTTCAAAACGTCGACATTGTAACGGCTCTTAGCAAATTCTTCAACCATTGCGTTGACCTTGTGTGGTTTTACTTTTGCATATTCAGCACTCTTGGTATCATCGATGTTGGCATCATATGACATCAGTTCCAAGAAGAACGGCATATCTTCAGCCACACATTCGTCACCGATCCGTTCCACGAACGCTTGCTTCTTGCGGTTGATCTCAGCACCTTCATCAACATCATAGTACAACATGAACTTGATCGAGTCAGCGCCAGCTTCTTTCAAACGTTTAACGGACCAGTCAGCCAGCAAGTCTGGCATGCGGCCAGGAGCAGTTGTGTCATAACCTGTCTTTTCATAAGCTGTCAGCAAGCCGCAGTTAGCGTCGCGTTCTTTAGCAGCTGGCAAACCATATTCTGGATCAAGCAAGATCGCTGAAGCATATTTAGTCAATTCGGAAGAAATAGCCTTCTTAAATTCAACGATATCTTCTTCATTGGCAGGCTTGTTAGCAGCGGCAGCCAACATTTTTTTCAAAGAACCGCGTTGGTCGATTGCTAAAGCTGCGATCACACCATCTTTATTGGACATACGTTTTAAAGCTTCGATTTTATTGGACATACTGTATTGTTCTCCTCTTTATTCAGTCTTAAAGTTCAGTATCTCGGTATTTTTACTTGCCGACTAACACATTAGTCGTGATAGTAGCCTTCATTCCATAACTTCATCTCATCATCATAGAAATGAGGATTATCATGTTGAGCTGGGTTATCTTTTTCAAGATTATCGATTTTTTCGATCAACTTCTTGTTTTCTGGTGTCTCTTTATATTCTGTTTTTAAGAAGGTATTAACGATCTCTTCAGCAAGGTGTTCACCAACAACTGCACCACCAAAACCGATAACATTAGCGTTTAATTCTTCTTTAGCATACTTAGCTGTTGTCACATCATTGACTAAAGCTGCTCTGATTCCTGTATTCTTATCAGCAGCTGTTGAAATACCAACACCAGTCCCACAAAGAACAACACCAAGATCAGCTTTGCCATCGCGAACTAAGTCAGCAACTTTTAAACCATAAATTGGGTAGTGAGTTCTAGTATTGTCATAAGTTCCAACATCGATCACTTCATGGCCTAAAGACTTTATAAAATCTGAAATTTGAATTTTTGTACCTGTAACAATATGATCATTTCCTAATGCGATAATCATTGCAATTCCTCCTTGAGATAGACATTTTCTTTTTGATCAAGCCTGTTAATTTTTTAGAAGCCGTTTATTAAGATAACTTCTCTAACATGTCCAAACGGATCTGGTGACGACCGCCAGCATAATTAACACCTAAATATTCATCAACTAATGATTCAGCCTTCTTTGGCCCTACGATACCTGCACCAATTGCGATCGCCTTTGCCCCATTATGTTGTGTTGTCATATGTGAGGTGTTTTCTTCAGCAACGTTGGCTGTAACCATACCATGGATTTTATTTGAAGCCATTGCTGAACCGGCTCCAAATTCATCAAACATGATCCCACGGTCTGCCTTACCATCAAGTACAGCACGAGAAACTGCCACAGAAGAATCTACAAAGTCTGCTGCTGGTTCTTCAGTCAGATCGATCACATCATAGTCTTTACCCTTCAGATAACTCTTAATATATTCCTTTAGATCAAAGCCGCCCTTATCAGATGCCAATGCAATTTTCATGATAAAATCTCCTTTGTTTTTGGCTAAATCATCATCAACTGATTCAGCCCTTTGTTTTTACAGAGCGAGTCACTAAACTTCACTCTATTTGTTCCTTTGTTAAAATAACCTTTGTATACTGCTGATAATGTGAAACTGCTTCGTCATTCAACTCAACATTAGTAATCAAATAATCAACATCATACAAATTGTAAAACTGATAAAAATCGTCGCGATTTATTTTAAAACGATCAGCCAAAACGATCTTTGTCAGGCTATTATTGATAGCAACTGTTTGGGCACTGCCCTCCTCAGTATTTGCTGTCATCATGCTTTCATTGCGGATACCATTAACACCGACAAAAGACTTGCTAAACTTTAAATCTCCCAAGGTGTCGCTAGCCAAACCACCAATAAACGCTCCTGACCGCTCGCGAAAGTTACCACCGCCTAAAACCAAATCAACATTTTTGTTTTGCCATGATTCAAAGACCGGCAAACTATTAGTGACGACTCTCAAATCAGCAATATCATCTACGTAACGAACTATCAGCTCCTGGGTCGTGCCAGGGCCAATGTAGACCGTGTCACCCGCATTGATCATTTTTGCAGCCCGCTTAGCAATTTGTTCTTTTTGCTGAAGATGGACCTCTTTTTTTTCAATGTGAGATAACTCAGTCGCATCACTGCTAGCAACACTCTGGGCACCGCCATGTATTCTAACCAACTTGCCGCTGTCCGCTAATTCATCCAAGTCGCGACGAATCGTCATATCAGAAACTCCCAGCTCATTGATCAAATCCTTAACAGTCATGATGCCGTTTTGGTTAACCATATCAAGCAGCATCATCAGCCGTTCTCTTTTTAACATGCTAGCAGCTCCCTTTTATGGTTGTTTTTGTTTGTTAATGTTCCTTACATGTATAAATTAGCACTAAAACAGACTATAGTCAACGTTTTATGTGCATTTTTGTTTGTTTATTTTTAATAAAATAAACATTTAGCTCAATATATTTCTTTATTTACTCAAAAAGGTACTGCGAATTAACACAGTACCTTCTGCAGTCATTTACATGACCTGATTTTGTGACAAATCATGGAAAATGCATTGACCGATAATATTAACTTTCTTGTTGCTGTTCATGTTTATATTCCTCATGTGCCTTTTTATTACGTTCAATACGTCTGTAATATGACTTAGGAACACCAACTGTCTTATACAATGCGTATAGTGCAATGATCGTTGAGATCGTTTGTACCATAGGATTTGGAAATGCTGTTGCAATGATACTTGAAACGATCACGATCGCTGCCCACAAAATAAGATTAGCGCGTTTTGACAATTTACCGGTTGCTTTTTTCATGATTATCACCTCGATTTTTGTCATCGTAAAGTTGACTATTATACTAACGTCTTAGAATTAGTTGCTTTCTTTTGCAGCAGCATATTCAGCATTACGTTTCTTCATTTGTTTTGCATACCACCAGAAGATCAAACCATATGCGATCAAAGCAAGAGCTGCATAGATAATAAACTCGATTTGTCCTTCAGAAGCCTTACCAACTAAGTAAGCCAAGAACTGTTCGATAGGTCCTTCTTTAGTAGCTTCAGCAATCTGTGTACCTGAACCAACACCGGCAGGGAAAGCACCAACTTGTTTAGCAACACCTGTGATGAATGGAGCAGATAATGTACCAGCCCACAAGAAGATAGGCATTTCAATAGCACCGATAACGATCATACGAATGATCTTACCACGAGTAACAACTAACAAAGCAGGTGTAACACCCATAGCAATGATAGAACCTAAAGGCATGATATGGTTACCAGGAAGTACCAATGCTTCAACCAACATGATAGGAGCTAAAACGTTAGCTGCAGCCCAAATTTCGGCACGGCCAGCGATAAATGGCCAGTCAAGACCAATGTTGAATGTACGTCCCTTAAATCTCTTAGTAGCAAAATCAGAAATACCTTGTGACAATGGTTCAACAGCGGCGATAAACCAAGAACCGATCAAACTAAACAGTTCCAAACATGTACCACCAGTGAAGGCTAATGTCAAAATTGTCTGAACGTCTTGTTTTGAAAGCAAGCCGATGAAGACACCTAAGTAAACACCAATGGCAAAGTGACTGCCCCAGAAACCGATCTTTTTGTTCAATTCGGCGGAGTCAAAGTCATACTTGTCCAACCAAGGGAAAAGTTTATCAAATATCTTATCAAATACCATGATAATTGGGTTCATCATGTAGTTCAAATGGGTTGTAGTCATCGGGTTTTCATCCGGTGCATCCAACAGATCGTTGAAGGTTGGCTTCATCAGATCAGAGTTAACGATCTTCAAAGCACCAATGTATAAGATCAAAAGCGTAGCGACAAATAGGTTAGCACCGAAGTACATAGCCATCAAAGCCGTAAATGAAATATGCCAAATATTAAAAATATCAACATCCAACGTATTTGTCTTGTTTAAAACCAACATTACAACGTTTAACAAGATCATAATAAGTAAGAAGAACAAAGTATATGGGGAACCCCAAGTAATAGTACCCAATGGAGCCCAGCCAACGTCAGTGATCGACAAGTGAATACCTGTTGATTTAACAAAATCGACCAACGGCTTTTGGTATGCAGTTGTCAATAAGTTGATAATGTCACCAATAGCTGTCAAGGCGATGGCTAAACGAATACCACCTTCCAAGGCACGAGAAAACTTGACCCCAAACAACAGCGCTAATAGTGTTAAGACGATCAACATGATCGGAGCAGCCCCCAGATCGATGATCGGCTTGAATACCGCATTAGCGATATCAATAATAGTTTGCATTAAAAATTTCACTCCTTTTTATAATAGAAAATTATTGCTTTTTAAAAATTTAATGCCTTAATTTTAACGAAGAGTGTTTATTTTAAGCCCTCTTTTTTGATTGTTTCTTCTACCTTGTCATAAACAGGTTTTGCCATTGCAGCGATCCGATACAAAATAGGACCAGCATCAATTACAGGGATAGAAGGCGTAAATCCTAAGTCAGTTTTAGCAATTGGGGTGAAAATATCATATTTGCTGATCATATCTTCGGTAATGTCTTTAACCATGACAGCGTCACATTTAACGTCGTATCCACGATCTCCCATTTCTCTTTCCAATGCATCTTTGATTTGATGACTTGAATTAACTCCTGCTCCACATGCTGCTAAAATCTTGATCATAATAAGTTCCTCCTTAAAATAATTAAATATATGTTTTACATATTTTGTTCTTCAAACGATCTCTTCAAAAATTTATAAATCGCGGAAGTATCCGTACTCTTGAAAAACGGTCCTAAGTCGTTAGGAGAAGTTGTGGTACAAAAATTCATGATCTGAGCTAAAATATTTGATTGCCCTTCTGGGTCATTGTTCAAAATCATGAATAAAAATTTAACTTCCATGCTCGAACTAGGATCGATCATATTTTTGAATGTGACCGGATGTTCCAAATGAACTGGGATCACACGGCGAACATTAACAAATTCGCCTTCTGTATGCGGGATCGCAATATTTGGAAGACTTTCATCAACGACACTCAAGTCTATTCCAGTTGGATAGTCTTTTTCACGCCCGATGACATTTTCATAAAATGCGGGTTTGACCAGCCCCTCTGAAAGTAGCTTGTCTGAAATTTCTTTAATGACCTCTTCTGCCGTTGTCTTCGAAGAAAGATAGACAGTGTCCTCAACAAAAAGTGGTTCCTCTTTCTCTGTCTGCACTTTAGTCGATCTCCTTTCTTGTTTATTTTTGTTCAATAATGTTTACAAACTAATAGTATAGCGAAATTTTGAGAATGTCAACCACAAATTTGAAAAGGCTTTCCAGTTTAGTTGTACACGATTAAATGCCTGAATCGTTGGTGTTTCAACCAGAAGCCCAAGACTTCAACTGTATATCGACCTAGCAATCAATATTAAACATTTCTAATCTTTTCCTTTTCCAAATAGTAGTTAACGTTATCCTCATCTCACCAACAAATAGTACCTATAATTAAGCAATGTAACCGAAGTCATAAAAATATTTTTATCTAAGGGTTTTATACGCTTATTTCTAGTTAGTCTTGACTTATTGCTTGTCTAATGATAATTTTAGCTTTGAATAAACAATTAAAAACATTAATAAACAAGGATGGTCTTTATGTCAAATAAAATTTTAGCGATCACTATGAATCCTTCTGTCGATATTTCTTATCCTATTACTCACTTAGATATAGACACAGTCAACCGTGTCTCAAATGTTACTAAAACGGCCGGAGGTAAAGGCCTTAACGTTGCACGAGTGATCCACCAATTAAATGAACCCGTTTCAACCAGCGGAGTTTTAGGCGGAACGATTGGTGATTATATTTCTAAACAATTAAAAGAAGTCGGATTGCAAGAACAGTTTCTACACATCACACAAGAATCACGCAACTGTATCGCTATTCTCCATGATGATGGCCAACAGACCGAGATATTAGAAGCAGGCCCGGCACTAACGGCACAACAACAAGAAGAGTTTATGCAACATTTTACAAATCTTCTAAGTGAAGTCAGCTTGGTAACTATTTCAGGCAGCTTACCACAAGGTTTTACCGCTGATCTTTACGCGCAAATGATCGAGGCTGCTGCCAAGCAAAATGTTAAAGTGATCCTTGATTCATCTGGAAAGTCACTAACAGCTGGAATCTCAGGCGCAAATAAACCATTATTGATCAAGCCTAATCAAGAAGAGATCGCCCAACTTGTTGGCCGAAAATTAAAAGACCTGACGGATCTGCAAGAAGTACTATTAAACGAAGAAATATTTACTAACTTGGAGTGGGTCGTTGTTTCTCTTGGTAAAGATGGTGCTTTAGCCAAGGTTGGTCAAGAAATATATCGTGTCTCAATACCAAAGATTAATGTAGTCAATCCTGTTGGCTCTGGAGATTCGACAGTTGCCGGTTTAGCTGTTGGGATCAACAGAAACGAAACCATACCCACTGTTTTAAAGACGGCTATGACTACTGGAATGTTAAATACCATGGAAAAAGAAACTGGTCATATTGACCCTTCCTTGTTTGACGAGTACTTCAACAAAGTGTCCGTGGAAAAATTAAATTAAGCATATAAAATATAGAAAGAAGTCAGTGCTTTGAATAAATACGAAGAAATGTGCGCGCAAAATCCAACATATACTATTAAGAAAACTACAGATCAAGCTTTTGCCAAATATGGCAAGATCTATACTAATTATGATGTTTCAGATGTGATCAAATATATGGACGACAATATTACCATCGATCAAACAAGTAATGTCTATGTACCTTCTAACGCTGAATTAGAAAAAGTACCTTCCATGCAAACGATTGGAACAGATATCTATGCCGGCATGCCTTTTGAAGCAGGTGAATGTACTGGTCAATCTTCAAACTTCACAGCCGTTGAATATCATCAAGGCAGTGAATTAAATGTTATGTTAACCGATGTTGTCATGGTTTTAGGTAAAAGAAGTGTCTTAGAAGAAAGCGGCACATTCAATGCTAAAGAACAAGCTGAACTTTTCTTTGTTCCACGTGGAACAGTCGTTGAATTTTATAGTGATACCCTACATTACAGCCCGATCAAAGTCGACGATTCAGGTTTTAAAATCATAGTGATGTTGCCAGCTGGATCAAATCAGCCTCTACCGGAAAATTTCCATTCCAATAACCCGCGGATCGTTAAGAAAAATAAATTTCAAGTGGTCCATGAATCACGGACTGATAAAATTGAACAAGGCGCACAAATCGGAGTTTCAGGCGATTTGATCGAACTTTCTCCTTTGAAATAAACATGTAGCATGTGAGTACTATTTAACCTTGAGTTTTGGGACTCAATGATGAGGACAGGTAAAAAACTGAGAGACAGAAAATCACTTTTGATTTTTCTGTCTCTCAGTTTTTGTTAGTATGATGCTAATAAACCACACGTTATACATGTGCGACTCGAGAGGCTTCTAGCAAAAAAGACCTTCCCTCAGCTAAAATAGTCAGTGGCTACCAACCGCTAACTAAAAAATGAAGGGAGATCTTGAAATGTCTAAAGACGATAGTAGCTTAGCATATACAAGGTGGAATTGTAAATATCATCTGGTGTTTACGCCAAAATATAGAAGAAAGGTCATTTATAAAGAAATCAGAAAATATATCGGGTAAATACTGCGGAGATTGTGTGAAAATAAAGATGTTGAGATTATTGAAGCTCATGCGATGCCAGATCACGTGCATATACTGGTTAGAATTCCACCAAAATTAAGTGTATCGTCTTTTATGGGATACTTAATAGGATCGGCATCCAAATAGATAGGTTTGGCAGGGCAGACTTAAACGATCTTCTCAAAAAGTTCAATGCTCACTATCAAACACCACTCAACAAAAAGACGATCGAACAAATCATCTATCAAAGTAACAAGCAACGCTTTATTATTGAAGGCCGTACGATCCGCGCTTTATACGGACATAGTATTCCTGTTGAACCACTTGAACCAGCAGCAGATCCGCCAGAAACCCTTTATCATGGAACTTCTCATATAGCTGCAAAATTAATTCAACAAGAAGGACTTAAAGATTGCAGCTCAAAAAGCTAATGCGTCGGATATCTCTTTTTATCCAACAAAAAACGGGATCTGGTTAGTAGACTATCTTCCGCCAAAATTCATTTCAATAAAATAAAAAATTTTTGCCTGCTTTATCTTAATGTTTTTGCTTTTCGTGATAACGAGCAAGTATTTGTTCGCAAACGTCAGTAAAAATTTCCCTGATTATACTAGACAACAAAAAAGAGAGCTTATCTGCCCTCTTCTTTTTGTAGTAATACACATATTGCTTATCAGCCTTTTTTCTAGCATTCCTAAAGCACACTATCGTAACAAATGAATGTTATGGGGTTGAGCAGCAGTGATCTTAGGATGATCCTGTAAATACTGAATGATCAATTTTGGCATATCGTCAGCATATTCACGCACGATTTTATCAGCACTAAACATGGGATAATCCCCGCCGCCAACACCTCGATACTGATTCAACACTACTTCTACCTCTTGTTCATCTAATAATTCGGCACCAGCATGAAAAATTTTGCCAACTCTTTGCCCGACTGGTTTATGCAAATCAAAAGTGTAATCTAGACCCGTGTAGTAATCGTAATTATACAATTCTACCTTTGGCGTACTAAATTCTGCATAAATTTGCAGAGACCCATCTTCTCTTAATTCAAAAAAAGAAGCACATCTTTCAAGCGCCGCTCTTAAGTCGGCACCGGTTACTTTTTCAACCACCAAGGTATTAGGATAAACATAACTATTCATCACATTACGCACAGTCACGTTCTTGCCGAATCCTCGCACATCATCATTAAATAAAGCAGTTCCAGATATTTCAGTACCAGTTGCTTCCATTTGAACATGGTTAACTAAATCTAAGTAAGCGTGTCCCCGGGCACGAGCTTTCATATGGTCAGTGATCCGCATGTCCCCTGTGATCGTAGCAACTGGCTGGTCTAACCATTTTTGTGTATCATCGTACCACTGTTCTGAGACCTGTTGCAGATCTTGTGCTAATTGCTGTCCGGACACTGGTATTAACTGGGCTGTGGAGCGTTTGACGTGCTTTTTTTCGTCAAGTTCCAGCACAATTTTTCCAACATCACTTCCCCGATACCCAGGCTGTGTTACCGGAATCCCATTAACAATGGCTGCCTCTCGCCGATGCTGGTGTCCAGTCACTAAAGCATCAATTTCTGGTATTTCACGTAAAATAGCCGATCCTTCATTTTCACCTGTCTGTTTTTCAGTCGGCTGACCCGTGATCAGATCTGCTTCGAAACCGCCATGATACGCTGCAAGTAAAACGTCAACTTGTGAACGCAATTGGGCAACTGTTCCTTTTAAAGTATCAAGTGCCGAGGCGAAGTGCAGCCCACAGATATTTGTGGGGTCCTCCCAATGAGGAATAAACTGTGTCGTTAATCCGACGATCCCGATCTTGACACCTTTTTCTTCAATGATTTTATACGGCGCATCAAGGATCCGTGAAGAACTTTCCCCGCTGATATTTGCACCTAATATTGGAAAACTACGCTCTTTTAGCACCTGACCCAAATAATCTAATCCGTAATTAAACTCATGATTACCCAAAACCGCAGCGTCAGGTTTTAAAAGATTGACCAGCGAAATAATTTTCTGAGAATAATCAGTGGTTTCCCTAGTATTATAGGCATAAGAATCCATTGGTGACCCTTCGATAATGTCGCCATTTTCAATATAAAGAACTATTTCATTCGGTCTTTCATCTGCTTTAACCTTCCTGATCAAACTTGCAGCCTTTAAAAATCCAAATTCGTGGTGATCATCTATCGTACTAAAATCAGTCGGATAAAAATAACCGTGAACATCACTTGTAGATAAGATCGTGATTTTCATTTAAACTAACTTCTTTCTAATAGAACCTGAAATGAGATCGATCATTGTAACCATTACGATGATACCCAATAAAATAATACCGACCCGCGGCCAGTTTCTTGTCTGGATCGCAAACAATAATGGCGTCCCGATCCCGCCGGCCCCGACCATCCCAAGAATCGAAGCAGAACGAACCGCGATCTCAAAGCGATATAATGTATAAGATAAGAATTCGGGCATGATCGTAGGCATGGTAGCTAGAAGCCACATGTCAGCCTTACTTCCGCCAGCAGACTGAATAGCTTCTTCAGAACCACGGTCCATATTTTCGATCGCCTCGCCAAACAACTTACCTAGCATCCCGATCGAATGGATCGAAACAGCCAACACCCCGGCAAATGACCCCGGACCAACTGCTTTAATAAACATAATAGCCAAAACTAGCTCTGGAAAAGTCCGGATAAAAACTAAGACAAACTTTCCACTTGAAGAACGCAGATGAAGTTTATTTTCTTCCGGCCCACGCGCTGCCCAAAAGGCAAAGGGCACACTTAAAATCGCAGAAACAAACGTCCCCAAAAAAGCAATAGCAAGCGTTTGGATGATCAAGCTAAACAGATCTTCCCCACTACCATCGTAAAAATAGCCCCATTCGGGATGAAAGAGCCCATTAACGATCGATTTTGAAACCTCGCCAGCTGATTCCTGCAGACCGCTAAATTTAAGACCTGTGATAGACCACACGTAAAATAAAAGGACTATAACAGCCCAGAAGATCCAGCCATATCGTGCAGCAAAATTTTGTTTTTTAATATTTTCTGTCATTGCAATCTCTCCCTTAAACTGTTGCTGACTGAATCGATCACTATAACAATCAATAAGATAGCAATAACGATCACAGCCGTTTGATCATATCTAAATGAAGACAAGGAGCGTTGCAAATAGACACCAATACCGCCCGCGCCTAAATAACCAAGAACGGTCGAAGCACGAACATTGATCTCAAATGTATATAGAAAATAACTGACAAAACTGTTTAAAACTTGAGGAACTACGGCAAAGACAACTACTTGTACATTATTAGCACCTGCAGCTCTTAAAGCCTCCAACGGACCATCATCAATAGTTTCAATGGTTTCATAAAATAGTTTAGAGATCATTCCGAATGAAAACACAGCTAATGTCCAAACACCAGCAGTTGAACCGATCCCCACGATCGCCACAAACAAGGCAGCTAATAAAAGATCCGGCAATGTTCTGACCAAGTTTAAAATAAACCGTATGACCCCTCGAACAACTGCATTTTTAATTAAATTTCGCGCAGCTAAAATAGAAAATGGGATAGCGATCAAAGTCCCGATGGTCGTTCCGATCAAAGCCATTTGAATTGTTTCTAATATCGGTTGGATCACAATGTTTGTATAATCCCAAGCAGGGTGTGCCATCCGACTAAGTAAATCGAAAAACTGATCTAAGTTAGTAAAAAATTCACCCCAATTAACGCCTGTCATAACTGCTGAACCCCACAATAACAGGAGAAAGATGAACGTTCCAACCAGTCCTTTAACATGATATTTCTGTACGAAAGTACGTTTTGGAATAAGATCTTTATCCATGGACAGCGCCTCCTGTCACAGGATGACTTTCGCTGTAGATCTCAGCAAAATCATCTTCAGAAACTTCGGCGATCGGCTTATCATAAACTAACTGTCCTGCACGTAAACCGATGATCCTATCAGCATATTTCATTGCAAGCGGCACCGAGTGCAAGTTAGCTAAAACTGTTATTCCTAAATCTTTATTCAAACTAAGTAAGTCATCCATCACTGCATTAGTAGTCAATGGATCAAGTGAGGCGATCGGTTCGTCCGCCAACATAATTTTAGGATCCTGCATTAAGGCACGTGCAATAGCTACACGCTGCTGTTGTCCGCCAGAAAGCTCATCGACCCTGGTATATAGTTTTTCAACCATATTCACTCTTTTTAAAGAGTTGATCGCACGCTGTTTATCTTCTGCAGAAAACAATCCTAGTGAACTTTTCCAAGTTGAATAATACCCAACTCTACCGGACAAGACATTTCTTCTGACGCTTGCCCGATCAACTAAATTAAAATCTTGGAAGATCATACCAATACTTCGTCTGAGATTGCGGAGGTCCTTCCCCTTATACCCAACGATCGACTGACCATCGACTTTCAAATCACCACTAGTAACATCGTGCATCCTATTGATCGAACGAAGAAGAGTACTTTTTCCCGCGCCAGATAAACCAACTACGGCAACAAACTCACCATCATATATTTTTAGATCAATATCTTTCAGCCCTACTGTTCCGTTAGGATACACCTTTTGTACGTCATCAAATTCGATCATAACTGGTCTGTCGCTCATTTTAAATCCACCCTTCATGCCGCACATTTGCAGCTAGATATAACTAAGAGCAGAAACAATAGTTACTCGTTTCTGCCCCCTTTTTAAAAACATAAAATCGCTACAACTTAAGAAATACTAATAAATAAAAGAATGTTTGGTTAGGAACTGTGAAACAGAAAGCCCTGTTTATCCAGCTCGGAGCTGGCCGTGCAAAAATGCACTATAAGGTTCGAGTCCGATAATGCACGTTGTCTCCCAAATTTCTCTACCCTGTTTTTATTTATCCAGTTTTTCTGCTGTTTTATCGTATTCACGGATTATATCAAAATTGCTATCCTTGGAATCTGCATAACCTTCATGGGAATAAACACTTGATACAATGTCATGACCCTTTTTAGTTTTGGCGATATCCTTAAATGCTTTAGCGATCTTCTTTTGCCATTTTCCATCCATATCTCCACGGACGGTAATAGTATCATTCGGGATCTTTTTAGTAGTATAGATCGGAACAACTTTGTCATTAACATCGGGTGCGTCTTTTTTGACCAAATTACGTGCACTTTGGAAAACAAAAGCAGCATCAGTATTTTTGTTGTAAACAGACAGAACTCCTTGATCATGTCCTTTTACCTGTGCTGTTTTAATACCATTTTTGTTAATATTCACGCCATGTTTATACATTTCAACCGCAGGGAAGATCCATCCGGCAGTTGATGTTGTATCTTGAACAGCAATTTTCTTACCCTTAAGATCGTCTAACGTTTTTATACCACTATCCTTACGTACCAAGATCTGTGAACGATAGTAATCAACATTCTTGCTGCCTGGATGATCATCTTTTCCGAGGACTTCTTTACGTTCAGCCTGTAAAATAGCCTTGGCATTATTTTGTTTATGTGCCAAAACATAAGCATCTGGCGGCAAGAAACCTACATCAACTTTTTTGGAACCCATTGCTTCCACAATAGTATTGTAATCAGTCGAAACACTAACCTTCACTGGGATACCTAACTGCTTTTTTAATAATTTTTCCAAAGGCTTGGCCTTAGCTTCGATCGTTGTTGCATTGGACGAAGGCACAAACTGGACCGTTAATTCTTTAGGCTTATATGTATCTGAATCTTTGGAGCTTTTATTACCGCACGCTGCCAAACTAACTGCACACAAGAGTCCAGACGCGACAATTGCAGCTTTTTTAAAAAACTTCATTCGAAATTCCCCCACTTCGGTTTGTCTAATATGAACCTCTACTTCCAAAAGCTATTATAAACAAAAATTAAGCACTTAATCAAGGATAAAAACGAATGTTTACATAAAAAACATCTAAAATAGTTCCATTTTTTACAAAAATATATTTTATATGCCCCAGTAAAACGTATTTATTTATATTTTTCCTGAATTATTCATACTTTTCGTTGCAGTTAAAACTTTGTGCAAAGTTACTTTAGTGTGTAAAAAAAGCAGCTTTTTGTTAGTTTTGTTGTCGGACTGTTTAAAAAAGGACAGACTTCACCCTTTCCCTAAGAAAAACATTTTTTATTTTGTGAGTTCACAGCGGATATATTTTTAGATTTTGAATCTTGAACAGTGTCTGCCAAAATAATTTATCGAACACATTGGTCTGAGATAAATGGACCCAGACTTGACGCGCATGGTGCGTGACCTTAGCTGCCACATGGAGTAATTTAAAACGGATCGTCCCGACCTGAGCGTGTTTAAGCTTTGTTGGTAAAACTAAGTTCTTCATGGCTTGCAGTATATTATAAGCGACCCCAGCTACCAGCTTCCGGAACTCATTGGCCTCAAAACTAGAACTGTCCGTTTTATCAAAGTGAAAGCCACGTTTAACTTCTTTGATCAAGTCTTCCATGGAACCGCGTTGGTGATAGAGGGCAAAGACTTGTGGACCGCTTAATTCTTCCAAGTTGGTCACGATAAACTCATGGTCAAACAGAAAGTTGCCCGCCGGCCGCGTTGATTTAATAATCACACGATAAGGTCGTGACCAACTTTGAGGACAATAGTCTCGCAGGACATGCCATTGGACTTCAGCTTCGGTGAAGTCCTGGTCACCCACTTGGATCAGGTGCTCAGCCCGACTTTGGAGCTGGTAGTTCGCTTTTAAACGAATCACGAACTTAGCCTGCTTTTTATCACACGCATGGTAGATCCCTGGAGCTGCGAAACCAGAATCTCCCCGCACTAAGACATCCAGGGAAGATCCGTCATAGGCCCGTAAGCTCCGTAATAAAAATTTAGTCGCACCTTGGGAAGTATAGCGATTGCCGGGGCGTAATTGAGCATTCAACAAGCAGCCCGATAAAGCATCAAAGGCTAGTAAAGGATGATAACCGTTGGTCTGGTAGTGACCGTTATAAGCACTCTTTTCTTGGTCACCAAACGTATCGGCATGTGTCGAATCTAGATCAAGGATCAGCTGATGTTGATTTAGCTGCCCAAGAACAAAGTGAGCTACCGAGCCGAGCAATGATTTGACTGAAAAGAGCCCAGACGCTGAAATGTGATTGATAAAGCGTGAAAGTGTCGGCTGGGAAGCGACCGCTTGAGACAAGACCAGCTTAAAATCAACGGCGTGTGACAAGGTATTAGCCGACTGATCTTGGCAGTATCCTGCCAGCAATTGCAACAGCAACTGCTTAAATAAATTGTTCAAGGGAAAGGTACAATATTTACGGTCATCTTTAAAATGCAAGTTATCTTCTAAGAGCTGGTCAAAGTGAATTTGGTGCAGAAATTCAGCAATTAATAAAGTTCCGGCATCGTTCGCTAACTCACCACCGTCATTAGAAATGTTGATCTGGTCATTGAATAAAAGTTTTTCATGATGTAAAGTTGACATAAGGAGCACTCCTGTTCTTTGTGGTTTTCATCGACTTTACAATAGCACAGGATGTGCTCTTTTTGTACACCCAACAGGTGAAAAACGAAAAAGATGCGAACTAGCATGACAACAACAAAAAGTAGTCCTTAAGGGAAAAGTATGAATAATTCAGGTTTTTGTGAACTTTTTAAAATGTGTTTTTTTGCTGCCGTCGTATTTACATCTACTAATCGGGTAGGAGATAGTTCACACTATCGACCTCCCACACCACCGTACGTACGGAACCGTATACGGCGGTTCAACAACTTAAGCTTTTGCTTGAATAGACTGGTACAGTTTGGACAGATTTATTAGCCCACGCTGTGCCAGTCTTTTATTAGTTATGGTCATCAACAGTGTTTTACTGTGCGCGTTGCGCCAGTATCCCTTACGAGTATTGACGTAGATTTTCGCCTGTTTGGGTGTCAAGCCTAGTTTAATCAATGCTTTATAACGGGTTCCGATATTCTTCCACTGTTTCCAGATATACTGGCGGATGCGCGAGCGCAACCATTTGTCTAGTTGTTGGAGAAAGATTTTCATCTTCCCAATGGAATAATATTGGATCCAGCCCTGCATTTTCTGCTTAATTTCATGCAGGATCCTATCAAGGCTGACGCCTCGGCTTCTCTTGGTGATTCTTGTCAATTCCTGTTTAATTCTCTGTTTAGGTTTTTTATGAGGACGCGGGTAGGCGCTATTGCGTCCCACACCCAGCGAAAAACCTAGAAACTTCAGTCTTAGTGGAGAACCGACTTGCGTCTTTTCTGCATTCACTTCAACCTTGAGTTCCTTTTCTAAAAACTGGGTGATGCTTTTGAGAACCCGTTCACCCGCACGCTTACTTTTAACATAGATATTACAGTCATCCGCATAGCGTACAAATTTATGTCCTCTTTTGGTCAATTCTTTGTCCAGCTCGTTCAGATAAATATTTGCTAGTAATGGTGAAATATTGCCACCTTGCGGTGTACCTTTAGCGGACTTCTCGAAAAATCGACCATTCATAACACCACTCGTCAAGAACTTACGAATCAAATGCAAGACCCATGGCTCACTAATGTAATTTTCAACAAATTTAATTAGTAAATCATGGTTCACATTGTCAAAATAGGACTTTAAATCAAGGTCGACCACGTAGTGATAACCCTGATTATAATAAGCAACCACCTTTTTCACAGCACTTTGTGCACTGCGGTGTGGTCGAAAACCATAACTATTATCTGAGAATACTTTTTCAAAAATAGGAGACAGTTGCTGTTGTAACGCCTGTTGAACCACACGGTCAACGACCGTTGGGATTCCTAACTGACGTTTCGAACCATCTGGCTTAGGAATCTCAACTCGTTTGACAGGTTGGGGTTCATAGCTTTCGGTTCGCAAGGCCTCGATTAGTTTTACGTTATTCTCTTTCAAGTATGGGCCAAGTTCCTCAACGGACATGCCGTCAATTCCTCCAGCCCCTTTATTACGCTTGACATGGACAAAGGCCCGATTTAAATTATTCCGGTCTAAGACCTTCTCACGTAATAAGCCATTTTGAGTTCTCTTTTCACCAGAAACAACGCTACGCGCTCCTGTTTGCTCTGACCCTTCCAGGGTTACCCTCCGCAGGTAGTCAGCTTTATTTTCTGTTTTCTGCGATTGTCGCATTGTTTCCACCTCCAGGATGAATCAAAATTATTGTTGTTCAGCCCTTCACCATTACTGGCTACTATGGCCTCGGCTGACTTCTGTCATGGACAACTCAACATTACTATTGAGCCTGTTCCTGCCAGAAATAACTTCCAGCTTGAGAGAACTACCATGACAGACCTCCCCGGGTAAGAGCAGTAGCTTTCGCATCAAACCGTTGGCTTTACTGTGACGGTTTCGAGTGGTCAGGGACTTCGATTTGTTAAGCAATCTCATCCCACCGTTTCCAGCCTTTTAGCCACTTCTTGTTCATCGATTCGATGTTTCGTCTAGGACTTCCTTCAGATTCTACCTCACGATAGACACCCTTGTCTTCGACTCGTGATACCGGCCACTACGGCTCACAGCGGACTTACACCGCCTAGTTACTGCCCATGCCGGGCGCACTTACAAAAAAAGCCCCCTAAAATATAGGAGACTTTTGTGCAAAAATTATTATTGTTCTTGTTGATAAGCAATGTTTGAAAATTTATTGTACGATTTGATAAACAAAAGTTTGACTGTTCCTCGTGCACCCGCACGATTTTTTTCAATGATCAATTCAACTTCACCAACATCTTGATCTTCTTCATTTTGCTCCTCATCGTCATCGTCATTATCTCGCTCATAATAATCATCACGATATAAGAAGGCAACAATATCCGCATCTTGCTCAATAGAACCAGACTCACGAATATCCGATAAAACCGGCCGCTTATCTTGTCTTTGTTCAACTCCACGTGATAACTGTGATAAAGCAATGATCGGTACTGATAACTCTTTAGCTAGTTTTTTAAGTTGCCGTGAGATCTCAGAGACTTCTTGTTGCCGACTTTCTTTATTCGACCCTTCAATCAACTGCAGGTAATCTACAACGATCAGATCTAAACCATTTTTTTCTTTAGCTAACCGCCGACATTTAGCTCGGATCTCACTCATTTTGATTCCGGGTGTATCATCAATGTAAATATTTGTTTTAGACAAAGCCCCCATGGCAACGATCAAATTTTGCCACTCATTGTCATCTAACTGTCCATTTCGCAAATGATTGGCATTGATCGAGCCTTCCGCACATAACATTCGGTTGACCAGCGATTCCGCGCTCATTTCCAATGAAAAGATAGCAACATTTGAGTCAGTTGCAGTCCCAACATTTTGCGCGATATTCAACGCAAAAGCAGTCTTACCAACAGCAGGCCGTGCCGCCAAGATGATCAAGTTATCAGGTTGCAATCCTGCGGTCATCAAATCAAAATCCCTATATCCGGTCGGTAAACCCGTAATATCTTCATGCTCTTGTGAGAGCTTATCGACTTCTTCCAAGGCTGTTTTTAAAACTTGGTCGATCGGTTTAAAACCGCTGCGATTCCGCCGCTCTGAAACATCCATGATTTGACGCTCAGCATCATCCAGCAAGTTAGGTACGTCTTCATCCTGATTCTGTGCCGAACTCATGATATTGGTTGCTGCAGAGATCAACCTACGCAGCATCGCTTTTTCTTCAACAATTTGCGCATAATACGAGGCATTTGCAGCTGTTGGAACTGCCTGAGCTAATTCAGCGATATAAGCTACTCCGCCCACATCATCGATCTGATTATCCTGCTCCAGCTGGTTCTTAACAGTCACAACATCAATACCCTCACCAGCATCATTGAGTTCGATCATTGCCTGAAACATGATTTGGTGAGCTCGCCGATAAAAGTCATCTGGCTCAACATATTCCATCGCATCAGCTAATGCATCTGTACTCAAGAAAACTGAACCAAGGACTGCTTGCTCAGCTTCAATATTTTGTGGAGGTAAATTGTCCGTCAAAACGTCATTATCCATGACTGTGTTCCTTTCTAGTAATAAAAATTTCTTAGTTTCTAATCATTATAATCGGTTGTACATAAAACGAAAAGAGCCTAAGAATCATCACGTACTCTTAGGCCCTTTTTAAATCATACTGGGCTTTAGCCTCTCAAATTTATTGTTCAGTAATGTGAACCCGGATCTTCGAAGAAACATCATTGTGCAACTTAACCGGCACATTAACATACCCCATTGAACGGATGGGTTCTTTTAATTCCATTTTACGTTTATCGATCTTAATTCCATACTGTTTTTGTAACCCTTGAGCGATCTGCTTAGATGTAACTGAACCAAACAAACGCCCATCCTTGCCAGCTTTGGCCTTCAATTCAACCACATACTTGCCAGATTCAAGTTTTTCTTTAAGATCCTTAGCTTCAGCAATGATCTCTGCTTCTTTTTTAGCCTCAGCATGTTGCTGACCCTTTAACTTGCTCATCGCAGCAGCACTGGCTTGTTTGGCTTTATTATTTTTGATCAAGAAGTTAGCATAACCGTCTGGGATCTCTTTAACTTCTCCACGTTTACCTTTATTTCGCACATCTTGTGTAAAAATAACTTTCATCAAAATACCTCCTAAAATAACAGAGCGACGGAAGACTGGCACTACCGACTATCATGTTACAACACATCTTTTTAGCATCATGGTACGAGAGTCGGCTAGATCATTAACAAAATCTCTTGTCTTCCAAAATTCAACTAATAACAGCGTAGATCACTCTGCTGTCTCTTCTTTATTTTCCTGCTGATCTTGTAAAATTTCAAGCAGTTGTTGTCGTACTTCAGAAACAGTCGTATCTTCAATTTGGGTAGCTGCAACGGACAAGTGTCCGCCACCGCCCATCTGCTCCATGATCAATTGAACATTACGCTTACCACTACTCCGAGCAGATATCCCAACTGAACCTTCACCACGTCTAGTAATAGCGAACGATGCTTCCACGCCGCTAACATCAAGTAACGAATCCGCCGCTTGAGCAGCAGTGACGGGATCATAAGAACGATCATCTTCACCTGCACAAATTGCATTGCCATCATCCATAAACTCGACTCTGTCTATCAAATGACTCCGATTCATATAACTATCAACATTTTCTTTCATAAAATGACTGGATAAAGCTTGATCTGCACCCAGAGCACGCAAATAGCTGGCAGCATCAAAAGTACGTGTTCCAGTATGCTGTGAAAACGACTGCGTGTCAACAACGATACCCGTTAACATAGCAGTAGCTTCAATACGATTGATCGGTTCACTTTCCCGAGCCTGATATTCAAACATTTCGGTGATCAACTCACAAGTTGAACTTGCATAAGGTTCAATATAAACCAACATCGGGTTCTCAGGAAACTCTTCACCACGCCGATGATGATCGATAACCATCAAACGATTTTCCAGTTTGTCGTATAAATCAGGGCTCGCTGAAATCGACCGTTTAGAATGGTCTGCCAAGATCAATAGATCTTCCTGATCGGCTTTTTCAATGGCCTCTTCAGAACTAATGATCGAAGCACTGATCGTTTCATCTTTTTGTAGTTCATCCATTAGACGAGAAACATCCGAATGTAGGTTTTTCTGATCTATAACGACCCAACATTGCTTTTTATTCATTGCAGCGATCCTTCTGATACCCAAACAAGCACCAACTGAATCCATGTCCGGCCTTTGATGCCCCATCACAAAAATCTGCTTAGACTGCCCCATCAAATCTCTGAGCGCTTGTGAGATCATTCGTGCTCGGACTCGCGTTCTTTTAGCCATCGGATCAGTAGTCCCGCCATAAAAGCGCGCCTGTCCATCGACCTTTCGGACAACGACCTGGTCGCCGCCGCGTCCTAAAGCCAAGTCTAAATTATTCTGTGATTGATCAGACAATTCCGACAGGTTATCATCACCATACGCGATACCAATGCTCAGTGTCAGCGGGGAATTTCCCTTGGATGTTTTTTCTCGAATAACATCTAAGATCTTAAATTTTTCATTTTCGATCTTATTTAAGGTTCCTGTATAAGCTAAGATAAAGTAACGATCTTGATCGACCTTTTTCAGAAACATTCCAAATTTTTGCGCCCAGTTTGATAAAGTATTGGCAACAAAACTATCTAAGTTAGAAACTTCTGTGTCATTCAGCGATTTAGTAACTTCATCATAATTATCTAAAAAGACTTGTCCCAAGACCAACTGTGAATCATCATATTTTTTCTGTATCTCAGCATAATGCGTAATATCCAACAAATAAACGACCCGCATGTCCCGTTGGATCAGCAGATTAAAATAATTGTCATGCCATTTAACTTCTACATCATCCTTATGTTCCATATTTTTTTCTATCAAATCGGCTAACTGTGGATCCACTTCATTTAAACTACGGCCTAAAACATCTGCCTTACCAAAATAACTCTGTAAATAAGGATTGACCCAATCGATTTCTTTGTTTTCATTAAACATCAAGATACCGATCGGCATTCTGATCAGCGCATCCTGCTCATCTCGCTGAATACGGTAAGTTAAATCAGAAATATAATCACTTGTTTGCCCACGGATCTCAGTTAAAGTGGTAAAAGCTCCGACAATTACTAAAATCATGATCAATAAAAAGATAACACCAAAGATCCAGTTAAAGGCAAAAGCTAAAATATCACTCACGGTCGCCATTATAATTAATAGAATAGCAACTAGGCGGAACTGCTCGTTTTTAAAGATCTCAGGTATATCACCAAATCTTTGTATAAACTTATTCTTCATAAACCTTCCTCTTCTTTTCCGTCCCCTAATATGCAAAATTTAAAATAAAGATTTTCATTCAGTTTTAACTTCAAGGTACTTAATGATCAATATTACCACTAAGAACACCTTGCCAGTCAGGCAATCTTTTCAACCCATACCCCTATCTGATATTATGTGTACTCTTACATATTTTATCATATTTGGCCTTAAATACCGAATTTTAGTCATCATTATTGTGTCTTTAAAGACCATCATCACAAACAAAAAACGTCAAAGATTATTTGACGTTTTTGTATTTTTATTCTGTTATTATTAGCGGGGAGTCTTCAATTTCAGGTTAAAGAAATATGTTCCACCAAATAAAATTACCGAATATAAGATCCCGGAAAACAGAGGGTGAAAAGGATTCAAACCTTCAGTTCCAGAATTACCGCTCTCCCCAGCGATCCACAACAATACCTTAGCTATCCACGTTAACTTCAATGAAGTTTCTTCGCCTGCGTTTCCTACAACTATTAAAGCAATGATCAAAATAATAGGTACGCCAATTATCAAAGCAATCTGTGTCCGTCGTTCAAATAAACTTAAAATGCTGCCCATAAACGTAAAAGTTGCTGAAATACAAATCGTCAACAGTACTAAAAGGATAAAGGACATAACATCATTCAATATGTTATTAGAAAAGAAATTGTAATAAAAGCCTTCCAATACAGCTGTAGCTGTCCCTTGACCGTAAGAAGTATTAAATGGCATTACCAGCAAGTTATACAAAACACTGACCAAATTTCCTACTAAAGCCAGAGTACCAATAACAAGCGTTTTTGAATAAAAGTATGTGTTACGTCCGATCCCATTTTGAATCATCAGTTGAAAGCTGTCGTACGTTGAAGCACTATAAAATACCAAACATGCCATTAAAGCAATTTCTAAAATTCCAGATGGTAAAAAATCTTCACCATTCAATGACCCTAATCGCCCCGTTAAAGCAGCTGTTATAAACGGTATAATGACAATTGCCACTGCGACCCAGACTAATGTCCAGCCCAATAATTTAGCGCCGCTCGCTAACTGATATTGAAAAGCCTTCTTTAATTTCATTTCTGCCCCTCCTCATCAGATTGCTCAGTCAAATTGATAAACAACTTCTGTAAATCAATTTTTTCTACAGAAACTGTATCCGGTAAAACTCGGTTTTCGTCCAACTTGCCAAACACATAGTCTGAACGAAGTTTACCTAAACTATCATGCCCGATCACATTGAGTCCGGCAGTATATTCTCGGACTTTTTCTTCTGGTCCAGTGACAGAATAGCTTCGTGCTAATAAGCTTTCCGTCGTATCATCGAGAGCTAATCTTCCGTCCTTGATCAATAAGACATTTTCAACCATTCCTGCTATCTCTTCAATCAGGTGTGTTGATATTACAAAAGTCCGTGGCCGATCAGCATAGGTTTCAACTAATTCCTGATAGAAAAGTTCACGATGATTAGCATCCAAACCTAACGTTGGTTCATCTAACAAAATAATATCTGCATCAACGCACAAAGCAATAATATCCTTTAAAATCGAGCGATAACCCGTTGAAAGTTTGCCGAAACGCAAGCTTTCATTTAAGCCAAATTTATTGGTTAATTGATGTGCAAGTTCAAAATCAAAGCCCATATAAAAATTGGCAGTCTCGCGAAATATTTGAAACACTTTAGCACGAGTTGGGTAAAGATTTGGTTCACTCATGAGATAAATTTTACCTAAAGCATCGTCATTATTAAGGTTTGGCTGACCATCTATCAAAACCTTGCCTGATGTTGCAGGGATTCGATTTGTCAGAATATTTAACAAAGTACTTTTACCAGCACCATTGCGTCCCAATAAACCATAAATCGTATT
Source organism: Ligilactobacillus acidipiscis (assembly GCF_900116935.1). Lineage (NCBI taxonomy): Bacteria > Bacillati > Bacillota > Bacilli > Lactobacillales > Lactobacillaceae > Ligilactobacillus > Ligilactobacillus acidipiscis. The sequence continues at coordinate 22,718 of NZ_LT630287.1, read as the reverse complement.
AGGCTTTAGCTTGAGGCTAATATCAGTTAAAACCTCTTGCTTCCCATATTTTTTTGAGATCTGGTTTAAAACCACTTCTGTTGTCATCCTTCTTCAAATCCCCTTTCCACTAAAGAGATAATTGCATTTTCATCTAAGCCTAAATTTTTGGCTTCGACTATCATGTTTAAAATATAATCTTGAAAAAACTCATTTTTTCTTTTAGTCCGAATCTTTTCTTGTGCATCTTCTAAAACAAACATTCCTCTTCCTCGTTTTTTCTGGATCAGTCCATCTGCCACCAAAATATTCATGCCCTTTAAGACAGTCGCAGGATTGATTTGAAAATCACGTGAAATTTCAGTAGTCGAAGGAATTTGCTCTCCTGTTGCAAAGCTTCCCAAAAAAATAGCATTTTCGATTTGCTCTGCTACTTGAAGATACAATGGTTCAGAACTATCAAAATTAAATTGCATCATCATCACCAAGTTTCATTATCGGCACCCCTCGTCTTTTCTAATTAATTTTCTTATTTATCAATTTCTACTGCAGGTAGGACAATGCTCTCATATAACTTAACTGTGACCAAATAATACAGCAGGTACAAGACGATAAAGATCACAAACGGCAACCAGATCCCCTGATAAGGCGATATTAGCAAGGTCTTAAATAACTGTAAGCCGAACAAAACATGCACGATCCCTAAAACGCCTGGCAAAGCATAAAGTGTCATTATTTCCCGGGAAATAGATCGGCGTAGAGTGTTCTTTCTAACCCCTAATTTATTTAACATCTCATAACGATGTTTATCACTATTAGCGCCACTTAAAATTTTAAACATTAAACAACTGGCTAACATTGCCAAAAAGGCAATCCCTAAGAAAAAGCCCATAAATTCAAAACCGCCAAATACCTCGAGCCCATTCAAGTACCCAGCATATCCGCCTGGAATAGTTGAACGAATTATCTCATAGTTTTTAGGATAAGCTGTTTTGACGATCTTGTCTAAAGATTTTTTGCTTTTCTCGATATTTTTCACTCTGAATAAATAAAGTTGTTGACGTGGTGCCTGAATTTTAGCAAATTCACTTTGAGAAATAATTTTTACTGTTTTATCGGAGCCATTTTTTTGTAAATAATATAGTGAACCGGGGTTTTTTTGCAGTTTCTGCCCATCAAAGCTTTGGTAAGATATTTTTGCTTTCTTACCCTTGGACATTTTTTTCATCCAATTATCGCTGACATCCTGTAAAGGTATCCTGTCAAATTCTTCTTTGACGTAATAAACTGTATCTTTGCTCTGCTTTTCAGAATAGCTTACCTTTTTTTCAGTATCTAATTTATTGACCTGTTTTTTGACAGCAGCGCTCGGATCTTCGAGTGCCATCGTATAACCACTCGAACCTTGCGTGAATAAGTCTGTTTCTTTACCAAAACCCATACCAACTGTGATTGCACCTAATGCCAGAGCAAACAAGATCGAAACTGTCGCTAAAATTTTAGTGTAATTTCTGATCCTAAAATCGAGCTGTGACAAAGTAAAGTTGTTGATCCCTCGTTGCGCCCATTTTGTCTTTTTCAATAACACGACCAACCACACAAAAACAGCATTAAATAGGAAGTATGAACCAAAAACAATTGTTACTAATGCAAGTGGAATACTTGCTAGTTGGAAGTCAATAAAATGCTTCATTACATAATAACCAACTGCCAATAATCCAATCCCTAAAACTACTTGGATAAATTGACTTACTGGTTTTAGTTTGGCTCTGTTCGGTTGACTATCGCCTTTTAATAATCCCAAAACGGGTGTCTTGATCAATTTCCGTCTGTTGATAAACCCAGCAATCACGAATAAAACCAAATATAAAACTAAAGTCACCAAGATTGCTGGTACGTGCACAGCATGAAAGTTTGCCACATTAGTCTGCAAAATACTTTGCATCAAATAAGATCCCAAACTGGCCGTCAAGAGACAACCCACAACAACTCCGATCACGCTTGAAAGTGCTCCAATAACCAATGTCTCAGTTAATATTAACCGGCCAATTTTAGTCGGCTTAGCACCAAGCATCATAAAAATCCCATAGTCATGTTGTCGCATACTTAGCAAAAATGAATTAGCATAAAAAATATAAACTAATGAAATAATTGTCAACAAAACTGAACCAAATTGAAATATAAAAGAAGCTGCGCTCATCCTATTGGTACTGTTTTTTAGAAACTGCGGATTAGTCGCCAAAGCTTCAAACATATAAAAAACAGCACTTGAGATCACCAAACCTGTAAAGAGAACTAAGTAGTCACGCAAGCGACTTTTGATCCCCGTAAATGCTAATTTTCTTAACATCTTTAATCAGCCTCCTGACCCTGAAATGCGCCCAGGTCATCAATGATCTGTTTATAAAATTGTTTTCTTGTTTGGCCTCCACGCTTTAACTCTTGTCCGATCTTACCATCTTTAATAAATAAAATCCGTTGGCAATAGCTAGCTGACAGAGGCTCATGAGTGACCATCAAGATCGGAACATTCTGTTGTTGGTTAACTTCGTTCAACATTTCTAATAGATCTGTTGTGCTGGAAGAATCTAACGCGCCTGTTGGTTCATCTCCAAATAAAATTGCTGGTTGGCTAACGAGTGCTCGAGCAGCAGCAACTCTTTGTTTTTGCCCACCTGAAATTTCATTAGGGTATTTGTCTAAAATCCCTGTGATCGACAACTGTTTAGCCAATTTTTCAATTTGCGGTTTTATCTCAGCTGCTGCTACATTTTGTAAAGATAGTGGTAAAGCTATATTTTCGCTATTAGTTAAATTTTCTAACAAATTGAAATCTTGAAAAATAAAGCCGATCTCTTTTGCACGAAAATCTGCAACAGCATTTCCTTTCAAACTGGTAATATCTTGACCATTGATTTCAACCGTTCCTTGTGTCGGTTGATCTAAAGTTGTTAAAATATTTAATAATGTGGTTTTCCCGGAACCTGATGCACCCATGATCCCTACAAACTCACCCGCTTTCACATCAAAAGTTATTCCTTTTAAAGCTTCATATTGTTTTTCGCCTTTATGGCCATATATTTTTCTAATGTCTCTTGCTGATACGATTGCTTGATTATTCATATCGCATCCTCCTGTTCCTTAATTGGTTAATTACTTGTGTAACTAACTATATATGTCAAACAGTCTTTTGTCAATCATTTTCAAAAAATATTTTTACTTTGAAAAAAATGTTTCACGTGAAACATTTTATGATAACACAAAAAAAGCACTGATCATTAAGCTTATCAGTGCTTTAACTCATTATCACTACTCACTAGCTAATTTCACTTTTGTAAATTGCTGGTAATGTGTCAGAATTTCTTCAGAAATATCAGGGTTAGTGATCAGATAATCAACATCGTATAAATTGTAAAATTGATAAAAATCATCACGATTAATTTTAAATTTATCTGCCAAAACTATTTTTTCTTTGGCATTATTCAAAGCAACACTTTGTGATTTTCCTTCTTCTGTGTTAGCTGTCATCATACTGTCGTTATGGATCCCATTGACTCCAACAAAAGCTTTGTTAAACTTTAACTCCGCCAAAGTATCATTAGCTAACCCACCAATAAATGCCCCAGAGCGTTGCCGAAAATTACCACCCACTAAAATTAAATCAACATTATTTCTATTTTTCCAGCTTTGAAAAATCGGAAAACTGTTAGTAACTACCCTCAAATTAGAAATGGCTGGTAAATAACGTTCAATTAATTCTTGCGTCGTACCTGGACCAATGTAGATGGTATCTCCTTCTTTGATCAACTGTGCTGCTTCTCTGGCAATCTGCTGTTTTTCTGCTAAATGAATCTCCTTTTTCTCAATATGTGATAATTCGTTATTTTCGCTGCTATCAATACTCTGGGCACCACCATGAACTCGAATTAGTTTTCCACTATCAGCCAGTTCATCTAAATCACGCCGAATAGTCATATCAGATACACCTAACTGATCGATTAGTTCCTTGACGGTAATGATTCCACGCTCTTGAACAAGTTTTTTAATTGTTAACAGTCTTTCTCGTTTTAACATACTCGTTTCCCCTACTAAATAAAATTTTATTATTTTATCATTATCATACGCTATTTTTGACTGCTAAAACAGGGGGAGATTCACACAAGCGAAAAAGTGTTAGTAAACTAGAAAACACTAACACTTTCTTCGTTATTTACATAATTAAGAGTAGCCTTCTTACTTAGAATAGACTTCTTTTCCAGCTAAAAAAGTTGACTGTAAATTAATATTTTCATCAACAACAATAAAATCAGCCTCTCTGCCAGCAGCAATCAAGCCACACTCATCTTCTATTCCAACACTTACCGCTGGAACATAACTAGCCATCTTGAAAGCATCGTACAAGCTTACCCTACCCCACTGAACCAAGTTTTGTACCGCCTGAAGTAATTTTAAAACGCTGCCTGCTAAACTACCGCCATCTTTTAGCCGAGCTGCTCCGTCTTTCACGATAACTGGAAACTCCCCTAAAACATACTCTCCGGCACGCCTTCCTCCGGCACTCATGCAATCCGTCACTAATGCCACGTGATCAATGCCCTTTTCTTGAATCAGCAAATTTGCTGCCCCAGATTCCACATGATGACCATCGCAGATCAATTCAGCATAAGTATTAGGCGTGTCCATCGCTGCCCCTACCATTCCCGGAGCATGATGATTTAACCCGCTCATACCATTAAAAGTATGCACAAAGATATTTGCACCTGCATACACAGCCTCCAGTGCTTCTTCGTAAGTAGCCGAACTATGTCCAATTGCGACTTTAGTTCCAGATCCACTGACATTTTCGATAAAATCTGCAGCTCCATGGCGCTCCGGTGCCAGTGCAATTTTTTTTAAAAGGCCTTGTGCAGAGTCCTGCCATCTTCGAAAGGCCGTCAGACTAGGATCTGACATGAAGCGAGGATTCTGCGCTCCTTTATGTTCCGTAGTAAAGAATGGCCCTTCAAAAAAAATTCCTTTGATCCTAGCCCCCTTTACTTCTTTATATCTGGAACTTATCATTTTACAAATTTCGTTCAATGTATCCGCGCCAGCAGTCAAAGTGGTTGGTAAAAACGCTGTGACACCACACGATAAAAGCCCTTTAGATATTTCATTTAGGCCAGTAAAGTCATTGTCCATAACATCATGGTTATTATAGCCATGAATATGTGTATCTACCAACCCTGGAGCAACAATACTTTCACCCAGATCAACTATCCTAGTATCCACCGGTCTGGTTTTAGTATATTTGCCAAATTTACCTTCAATGATTTCTAAAAATCCTTGTTCACTGAGGCCTGAAGCTAAAATAAACTTAGCTGCATGAATATAATAATGCATCTCTTGACCCCCTTGATTACTTGAAATCATGAATCGTAACTCCTTTGACTACTCGGTTGACCGTACCTGTTGGAGATGGAGTATCTGGCGTGTTATTGATTTTTATCGAAGTTAATAACGCGAGTGTTTGGGCAAACATAATATCAGCTAAAGCGAGATAGCCATCTGGTAAAGCTTCACTGCTTTTTGTAAATTCAAATTTGTCACCACTAAAATTACGCTGTCCAATTTGACCAATCGTCATTGCCTTAAGAGCAATCTGATCATTTTTGATTTCTTCCATGACATCTATATCATAATCACGTGTATACTCATCGTTATTGACAAAATCAAAAACTAAAGTCTTTTCATTGACAAATGATTTGGGTCCATGCCGAAAACCCATTGAAGAATCAAAAACTGTTGCGATTTTACCTGCAGTCAATTCAAGAACTTTTAGCTGAGCTTCACGAGTTAATCCTGCTAAACTACCAGAACCTAAATAGATTATTCTTTCAAAATCGAGCCCCATAAACTTCTGAATCTCTGTTTCACGAGCAATGACCTCATGCCCTAGGTCTCTTAAATTCGTTACATAACTAGTTTTTGTTCGTAGATCACTCTGGTCAAAAGTCAACAATGCAGCTAATGTCATACATGAAAAACTGCCAGTCATTGCGAAACCACCGTCATTTGAACGTTCAGGCATTAAAAGTACCAAGGTATTAGCTGCCTTTTTCCCATTAACCGCCAATGCACCACTTTCAGCGCAAGTGATCATTAAATGATAGATATTTTTGACATTCTTTTCTGATAAATTTACTGCCGCCACACTTTCGGGACTATTACCGCTTCGGGCAAACGATACCAGTATCGTCGGTTCATCAAATAATAACGTTTCTTCTGGCGCAGAAACAATATCTGTCGTTCCAATACTTTCAAATGAATAAGCTGCTGTATTACCATATTTGCGCAAATATGGGACTATAGTATCACCGACATACTGTGAAGTCCCTGAGCCGGTAAAAATAACACGTATCTTTTGCTGAGCCTGATCTTTAACATTGTCTAGAAATGAAACAATTTCGGCTTGATGTTGTTGATAGATCTGCAAAGTTTCTTCCCACAATTCTGGTTCTTGTTTAATTTCACGTGTCGTAATACTTGCGCCCATTTTCGCTAATTCTACTTGAGATAATTCAAACATTTTTAATGGCCTCCTTGATCACTCGTCTTCACCGTCTAATTTTTGTAAAGAAGCATTAACATCACAGATTCCTTGAGTCCCCCCTTTTATAGGGTCGGGCTTTGTGTCTAACAGTGCTGCATTTAAATAATCGATGATCATCGCCATATTCATTCCTGTATACAACTTGAAATTACTCCCCGAAAGAAGCATTTTTGCTGCGACATTGCAAGGTGTTCCTCCATATAAATCAGCAAAAACAACAAATTCATCTATGTCAGCAATAGTCTCCTTAAATTTCTGCAGAAATTCTGCTTGGCCTTCCTCTGGTTGTAAAGTGACCGTATATATTTCTTCTTGCGGGCCCATTATCATTTCCACACTTTTCTTTAATTCCAAGCATAAATTTCCATGACTGATCAGTATTAAAGGTTTCATCATCTTTCATCATCTTTTATCACCTCTTATCCTCTTAAGCAAAACAAGACAGATGGTTCTGACACTTTTTTGTTTTAACATTGCATGATTTTTATATTATTTTGCAATAACTCCCAATGCTGACAAAGCAACCGAGACGATCAAAACAATAAAAATTACACGTGTGGAAGTCATATTCTTTTTACCCAACATCCAATAAATGACCCCTACAATACCCGCAGGTAAAATTTTGGGCATCAGCATATCCAGAGTATTTTGGATATCCAATGGAACTTTACCGATCATTGGCTGCCATCCAATATGGACATTGATCATCGTAGCAACCAAAGCACCAACCATAAAGACACCTAACATCGTAGCTGCATCAGTTAAAGCACTCATTTGATTTTGCATGGTTGTGACTAAGTTAACCCCTTCTTTATAGGCAAACTTCAACTGTTTCCAACGAAAGATCATGATAAAGATATTAGCTAAAACCCAAATGAAAACACCAGTCGGATTACCATTAATAGCCATGTTTGCAGCAATTGCTCCAAAAATTGTGGGAACTAAAGCGGCAAACAACGAGTCACCGATCGCAGCAAATGGTCCCAGCAAGCCAGCTTTGATACCTGCAACTGCATCCAGTGATTTGGCACCTTCTTTTTCTTCCAATGCCAAATCGATTCCTGTAATGATGGTATTAAAAAAGTTTGATGTATTAAAGAATTGAACATGCGTTTTCATTGCCTGTTTCAATTCAGGGGTGTTATCACCATAAATTTTACGTAATTGTGGCAAAATCAGGTAAAGATAACCTGTGTTTTGCATTCTTTCATAGTTCCAACCAGATTGAAAAAGAAATAAACTTTTACGATTGACTTGTTTAAAATCTTTTTCGGTCAACTGATATTTTTGGTTTTCATTAGAGTTCGTCATCTTCAATTTCCCCCTCAGCATCATTATTATCATTTTGTGATCGATCTTGTTGTTCGCCAGAATCACCACGATTTTGGTTAATACTATTCTTATAACTAATAGCAGCCAAACCAAAGCCAATCAATGCGATCGCTAACATTGGCAAAGAATTAAACGTACCAGAAAAGCTCTTAGCAACTCCTTGCAAACCAGTTCCTAAACTTTGAATATTGGTAAAGATAGTAGAAAGTATAGCTGTCAAAGTAAAACCTAAAATCAAATAAGGAAAATGTTTCTTCACTGGGAGATAACGAAGCAAAATAGCAAAACCAACGGCTGGCAATACAGCTCCAGCAACTGACAAACCATCACCAAGCCACTTAAGGTCAGTATTTAAATAATTAACAACTTTAGTAACCAATCCTCCACCAAAAGCAAGAGCCAAAAAGACTGGAATTTGCCGTGAAAGAGCCCAAGGAATATTACCTAACAAAAAATTGCGGTTGATTGCTGAATAATTAAAGTCCTCAATGTTCTTATCGATCCGATGGGAAAAATACGTATTTGCAAAACGAGCCAAAATATCAGTTTGAATCATGAGAGAAGCTACGGGAACAGCAATCGCAGCAATCGCTTGTTCTGGTTTCATACCAATTGCAACTGAAAATGCAGTTGCTAAAACTGTTCCTGAGTTAGCATCAATTCTGGAAGCGCCTCCAAAAGTTCCTACACCAAGAATAGTTAACTGCATACTCCCACCGATCAACAAGCCAGCCTTAACATCACCCATGATCAAGCCTGTGATAAAACCAGCAAAAACAGCTGAACCAGCACTAGAGTTTATTTCAAGTTCATCCAAAATCTGATAACCTGCATAAAGCGTCAACAATAAAATTTGCCACCATGAAATGTCCATTTATGTGACCTCCCTTTAATTTTGTAATAATTTCATAAATTCTTCTGATTTAACACTTGGGTTGACTTGTGCAAATAGGTGAACTCCTTTTTGATTTAATTCTTTAAAGTTGTCTATATCATCTTGTGTGACTGATACTTGATGCGTCAGAATTTTTTTGGCATTATCACGTGCTAAATTTCCTACATTAACATCAGAAAGTTCAACGCCCGCATCTACCAAATAATTCAAATATTTTGGTTCTTTAACGACTATTAGTAACCGTTGACTATCATATTTACCAGCCAAAATATTAGTTGCTGCTTTTTGAACAGGTAAAACACTAAGTCTAACTCCTGATGGAGTGGCTAATTTTAAGCCACTTTTCTCAATTTGACTTGTTGCTGTCTTGTCGTCAACAACCATGATCCGCGAAATTTGTAGTTTTGTGACCCATAAATTTGCCACTTGTCCGTGGATCAAACGACCATCTACTCTAGTTCCAATAATACTCATACTTCGTTCCTCCTATTTGAGTGGTGCTTTTATCAAATTAAGTTCCTCACTAAACTGTCCTTCAGTTTCAAAAATAATTATCTGATTATTTTTCCGACGTAAAATCCCGTGTGGCAAATAAAGAGAATGTTGTGGTCCGCGTTGCCAAAAACGACCTAAGTTGAATCCATTAATTATCACAACTCCTTTCCCAAACTGACTTAAATCAATATTTGTATCCTGAATTTTATTCAAATCAAATGAAAAACGATAAAATGCTGGAACTCTAGGTTCCCATTTACGAGAAAAATCTAATTTTTCAATTCGCGAAAAATCTAACCCATATTGCTCCCAATTTATTACATAGTGCAAATCACTCATAACACCCGAACGAATTCCTTTTCTTTGTGTATCTGCCAATAGCTTATGTCCATAATTAACTCGACCCATATTTTCCATTAAAATATCAATTTCATTGTCTTCTTTATCTTGTTTTACACTGATTTCTTCACCAATTTTCTCTTGATACTGTGTTACCTGTAATTCTTGATTCAAAAAAAACTGTGCTCGATCCCTACCATCGATTATGCGATATTTTTCTTTAAAAGAATCACGTTTGACTTTTGTCCGATACAGCATATAACCGTAATAATGACCAGCCTTTTCCATTGTTTGTGGGTACTTAGTTGTTGTTTTACTCCCGATTTCATCTAAAACTTCAAATAAACTAACTTTATCTTGCAGTCTTATTTTACTTAAGCGAAAACTTTCTTTGACCCAAGGATCTTGCTGGCTAATATTTGGATATTTTTCTTTCAGCATTTTTTTTATCTTATAATAACCTTCTGTAGGATTTCCTTGCTCGTTTAACGGTGCCCCATAATCATAAGAAGTGATCTGTGGCAGGTCATGGGTGCCTCGAGCAGAACAACCATTCATAAAGCCAAAATTTGTGCCGCCATGAAACATATACATATTTACACTGCCAAGTTCGATAACTTTTTTTAGTTCATTGACCATCTCATCTTGGTCTCTTATATGGACTGGTTCACCCCATCTATCAAACCAACCGTCCCAAAATTCCATATTCATCAGAGGCTGAAACTGACCTTTTTCATTTTGAAAATCTACAATATTAGCAAAATTTTCTTTAGCATGGGAACCAAAATTCCCTGTTTCTAAAATTCCTTTTTGTATCAAGCTGCCTGCTTGCAATGTTGCATGCCAAGCACCATCTGAGGTAAGCAACGGCACATCTACGCCATTTTTTAGCATCATATTACGAATACTGCACAAATAGTCGTGGTCTTCGCCATATGATCCGTATTCATTTTCTACCTGCATCATTATAATTGGACCACCATGAGTAACCTGCAGAGGAATCAAAATTTGAAATAATTTTTGATAATAAGTTGAGACTAACTTTAAGAATTTCGGATCATTAGATCTAATACGGCAATCTTTTGCCAAAAGCCAAGCAGGCAAGCCTCCAAATTCCCACTCAGCACAAATATAAGGCGATGGGCGAACGATAACATAAAGTCCTTCATGTTGAGCCAATTCAATGAATTTTTTTAAGTCAGCGCCCTCAGTAAAATTGAATTGCCCCTCTTTTTGCTCATGAACATTCCATGGAATATATGTTTCTACTGTATTAAAGCCAAGAGTCTTTAAGTTATGTAGTGAATTTTGCCAATCACTTGGGTGTATTCGAAAATAGTGGATCGCGCCTGACAAGATCTGAAACTTTTTTTTATTTAAATAAAAATCATGCTTCCCTATACTAAATTGTTCCATGATGTTCACCCTTTCAACACTTGCAATTTTCACTTAGTATATTAACATAGTAAGTTCTATATGTAAACGTTATCAAATAACAAAAATAAACATTTTTTCATTTCACTTGATCTCTCGATAGGTTAAACTTAATATAATTAGCAGAAAGAAAAGAGTTGCGAAAATTTGAAAACACCGAAATACCTTACGATAAAAAATGACCTAAAAAGTCAGATACTCAACGGTACTTATTCAAGCGGCGATAAATTTTATAGTCAGGCCGAACTTGTCAAAATGTATGATGCCAGCTCGATCACGGTGATCCGTGCCGTGCAAGAATTAGTTAAGGAAGGCTACTTAGTTCGTTACCAGGGAAAAGGTACTTTTGTTTCGCGTAAACGTGTTAACAAACTTGTTCGATTCACAGACAAGGAAATTTTTTCTTCTGATGAAGATCAAGTAAAAGTTCTCTCGCTGACTAAGGAAAATGATCCCAATATTTTAAAAGAATTAAATTTATCCACATATGAACATTATTACAAAATAGTCAGATTAAGGACTGCCGATGGCATACCATATATCTATCACCAATCATATATCCCGGAACACTTTATTCGCCGTCCAAAAGATCCGGATTACTATAGCTCGATCTATCAACGCTTTCGGAGCGATTTTTCGATTAATTTAAATGACATGCCCTCTAAAGAAATCAATAAGATTTGCTTCCCTACAAACGAATTTGTCGCTAATATGCTCCAGCTGAAGGGAGAACAACCAACCGTTTTTCAGGAGAAAAAAACACGGTTATCCGTTAAGAATACCGTGGCAGAATATGTCATTACTTATAAACGATGGGATTATTATCAAATAGAAATAGCTAATGACTAAAACAGAGTGAAATAAACTTAAGGGCTTAGACATTAATGTCACGTTTCTTAACACATAATGTCTAAGTTAGGTGAACAGAGCTTTTTTCATAATACTCACCTGACAATATCTACCAAGAGTATCAGTTTAACCTTGTTGCTTACAAAAAAGGGTTAAATATCTATCATTCCATAGGCACAAAAATAGCTCCAGGAAGTTGTAAAAACAACTTCTTGGAGCCTTTTTGGTGGATCGATAAAATCCATAATATAGAGCGAATCAAATTAAACGATATTTATACACTTAATAACATATTCGCCCACTTTTTAATTAGTCTTCTGTTACAAATGGTAATAAGCCCATGATACGAGCACGCTTGATAGCAATCGTCAACTTACGTTGATTCTTTGCGCTTGTGCCTGTAACACGACGTGGCAAGATCTTACCGCGTTCAGAAATGAATCTTCTTAACAAATCTGTATCTTTGTAATCAATATATTCAATATGATTAGCTGCGATAAAATCAACTTTACGGCGACGACGTCCGCCTCTGCGTTGTTGTGCCATGTTTTTTCCTCCTCCAGTTACTAGAATGGTAAATCATCATCAGAAATATCGATCTGTTGGCCACTATCCGCAAACGGATCTCGATCGTTATCAGAATTAGAATTATTCTGGTTCTGATAACCACCTTGATTATTGTTATTGTTAGGATTGCCATACGGATTACTATTATTCTGTTGTGATGAATATTGCGAAGAAGGAGCAGAATTATTGCCCTGAGAGCTAGGATGTTGTTGGCGATATTGCTCTGACTGAGCTTTAGACTCAAGTAATGCAAAATTATCAACAACAACTTCTGTTACAAACACACGATTTCCTTGTTGGTTTTCATATGAACGTGTTTGAATCCGTCCATCAATTCCAACCATTGAACCCTTATGCGTAAAGTTAGCAAAGTTTTCAGCTGCTTTTCTCCAAATAACACAATTAATGAAGTCGGCCTCTCGTTCACCTGAACGATTTGTAAACGGACGATCGACAGCAACTGTGAAAGATGCAACAGCAGCTCCGGAAGATGTGTAGCGCAAATCAGGATCACGGGTCAGTCTTCCAACTAATACGGCTCTATTGATCAAAATTCGTTCCCCCTTCTGATTTCAAAAATTAAGCTTCACGTTTAACGATCATATGACGTAAAATTCCGTCATTGAATTTAGCAAGACGGTCAAATTCATTAATAGCGTCAGCTTTTTCTGCCTTGGCGTTTACAACGTGGTAGATACCTTCTGTAAACCCACCAATTTCGTAAGCAAAACGACGCTTAGACCAGTCTTTTGAATCTACAACTTCAGCACCATTGTCTTTCAAAACGCTATCGAAACGTTCTACCAAGTCATTCTTGGCAGCTTCATCAATAGCTGGGCTGATAATGTAGGTAATTTCATAATTTGTCATGACTGTTTACACCTCCTTATGGACTTTTGGCCCCCTATCCTAACGTAGAGGACAAGGAGAGTAATCTAAAATGCTTAGATACTCACGAATTAGAATTATAGCACGTTTATATTGCATTTGCAATAACTGCTTAAAACAAACGAAGTTGGAAGCTAACAATCATTCCACAGCTAAATTTAAGTCCAAATTCTTATTAACTATTCTTTTTAACTATTCTTTTCTTCTGGATCATTGATCTACGCTACATAACATATATACGCAAAAAAATGTCTTTTTTATTTTCTAATTTGTTATTTAGTCCAAATTGTCCTCATTTTTATTGTTTTCTTCTTGGTCCTCAGATTCAGATCCTGTTTCTGAACTAGCTTGAGCATCTGTTGCTGTCTCTGAATTAGTTTCAGATTCTTCAACTTCTTCAGGTTCAACCTTAGCCATCGTAGATACAAAAGAATCTTCTTCCAAATTGATCAAATGAACACCGAGTGTTGAACGGCCAGTTGTTGAAACATTAGCAACTGCAAAACGGATCAGTACACCCTTATTAGTAATGACCATGATATCTTCATCGCCCGCAACGGTTGTTAATCCAACAAGCGGACCATTTTTGGCAGTAATATTAACGGTTTTAACACCTTTACCGCCACGACCTCGGATAGCATATTCACTAGCTGGAGTTTGCTTACCATAGCCTTGTTCAGAAATAACAAAAACATTACTATCAGATGCTAAGATATCAGCACCGATCACATAATCGCCTTCACCTAATCTAATGCCACGCACACCTGCAGCTGAACGGCCCATAGAGCGAACCTTTTCTTCAGAAAATGAAACAGCAAAACCTTGGTGAGTCCCAATGATAATGTTTTGGTTTCCATCCGTTTGAGCAACACCGATCAATTCATCCCCGTCACGTAAAGTAATAGCTTTCAAACCATTCTTTCTGATATTCAAGAATTCTGAAACTGCTGTCCGTTTAACAACACCGTTTTTAGTTGTGAAGAATAGGAATTTATCCGCTTTATCCGGATTATCTCTATCTTCTTTTGGGACTGTAATGACAGTTGCTACCTTTTCGTCAGGATCAATATTTAACATATTGATTACCGGGATTCCCTTAGCAGAACGGCCGTATTCAGGAATCTGGTATCCCTTAGAACTATAAACTTTACCAGTATTGGTAAAGAATAACAGTTCATCGTGAGTTGAAGTTGAAATCAGTTGTTCGATAAAGTCTCCTTCATGAACTCCCATTCCTTGAACACCGCGGCCTCCACGATTTTGTGACTTAAATTCACTAGTTGGCATTCGCTTGATATAGCCATTATGTGTCAAAGTAATGACAACAGCTTCTTCTTCGATCAAGTCTTCATCTTCAATACTTGTCACATCACCAACAAGCAATTCTGTCCGCCGTTTGTCACCAAACTTTTCTTGAATCTGCAAGAGTTCCTCATAAATAATTTGGTTGATCCGTTCTTTATGAGCCAAAATATCTTCATAATCAGCAATAGCTTCCATCGTCTTTTTATAATCGTTTTCGACTTTATCACGTTCCAAGCCGGTCAACCTTACCAAACGCATATCAAGAATAGCCTGAGCTTGTTTATCGCTTAATTGATACTCATTCATTAACCGATCTTTAGCAACATCACCGCTTTGTGAACTCCGAATGATGTCAATGATTGCTTGAATGTGGTCTAAAGCGATTCTCAACCCTTCCAGAATATGAGCACGTGCCTTGGCCTTCTTTAAATCAAATTCTGTTCGGCGACGGATAACTTCTTCTTGATGTTTTAAGTAATACTGCAAGATCTGTTTCAAACTTAAAATCTTGGGAGTACCACCAACGATTGCCAACATATTGAAACCAAATGATGTCTGCATCAATGTTAATTTATATAAATTATTCAAAACAACTGAAGCACTAACATCACGTCTGATATCAATAGTAATTCGCATTCCTTCACGGTCAGACTCATCTTTAATATCTGTAATGCCTTCGATCTTACGTTCACGAGCCAACTCAGCGATCCGCTCGATCAAACGAGATTTATTGACCATATATGGCAATTCATTAACAATGATTTGCTCCCGACCATTCTTTTGCTCGTTGATATCGACTTTAGCCCTCAGAACTATATGTCCATGACCAGTTTCATATGCTTTACGGATGCCTGATTTACCCATAACGATCCCGCCAGTAGGAAAATCGGGTCCAGGAATAGCTTCCATTAAATCAGCAACGGTAGCATCAGGATTATCCATCAGAATATGCAAAGCTGAAATAACTTCTGCCAAATTATGCGGCGGAATATTGGTTGTCATCCCAACAGCGATCCCGGTTGCCCCATTAACTAGCAAATTTGGGAAGCGTGCAGGTAAAACTTTTGGTTCTCTTTCTGTCCCATCATAGTTTGGTGCAAAATCAATCGTGTCTTTATTGATGTCACGTAACATTTCTAGTGTGATTTTCGACATTCGCGCTTCAGTATAACGCATAGCAGCCGCACCATCACCGTCAACAGACCCAAAGTTTCCGTGACCATCAACTAACATATAACGATAACTGAAATCTTGTGCCATCCGAACCATTGATTCATAGATTGCCGAATCACCATGCGGATGGAATTTACCCATAACTTCTCCGACGATCCTAGCAGATTTTTTGTAAGGTTTTTCAGGTGTGACACCTAATTCGTTCATTCCATATAATATCCGACGATGAACAGGTTTTAACCCGTCCCGTACATCAGGCAAAGCACGAGCAACGATAACACTCATTGCATAATCAAGGAAAGATGTCCGCATCACCTTGGATAAATCGACATTTTTTACTCGATCTGGTATATCTACCAACTTTCTGACCTCCTATTTTATTCCCAGTCTATAATTATTTCCCGGGAAATAATTATGCATCTAGATTTTCAACGTATGTGGCATTTTCTTCAATAAATTGTCGTCTAGGGCCTACATGGTCTCCCATTAACATCTCAAAAACCTGATTGGCTTCTTCAGCATCCGACAAAGAGACACGCATCATCCGGCGGTTTTCTGGGTTCATTGTAGTTTTCCACAATTGATCGGCATCCATTTCACCTAGACCTTTATACCGTTGAATAGCGGGCTTTGGAGAAGGTGGTAATTGTGATAAAATGTCTTGTAATTCTTCATCAGAATCAATGTATCTGATCATCTTACCTTGGCGAACTTGATATAAAGGCGGTTGAGCAATATATACATACCCAGCGTCGATCATTGGTTTCATGAAACGATAGAACAATGTCAACAACAATGTTCTGATATGGGCACCATCAACATCGGCATCAGTCATGATGATCAATTTATGATAATTTGCCTTGCTGACATCGAATTCCTCACCAAACCCAGTACCTAAAGCAGTAAATAGTGAACGGATTTCTTCATTAGCCAAAATACGATCTAGACTTGCTTTTTCAACGTTTAAAATCTTACCACGGATCGGCAAAATGGCTTGAGTCAAGCGAGACCGGCCTTGTTTAGCAGATCCACCCGCAGAATCACCCTCAACGATAAACAATTCTGAAATTTCAGGATCTTTACTTGTATTATCGGCTAACTTGCCTGGTAGATTTGAAATTTCTAATCCATTCTTTTTACGCGTTACTTCACGAGCCCGTTTAGCAGCAACACGAGCTTTAGCAGCTAATGAACCCTTTTCCACGATTTGCTTAGCTGTCGTTGGGTTTTCATACATGAACTGCGAGAATGTTTCACTGAAGAGCTTATCTGTTGCAGTTCTAGCATCTGAGTTACCCAATTTTGTCTTCGTTTGTCCTTCAAACTGTGGATCCGGGTGTTTAACAGAAACTACTGCTGTAATACCTTCACGAACATCTTCTCCAGAAAGATTGTCATCATTATCTTTTAAAATTCCTTGTTTTCTAGCATAGTCATTGATTACCCTAGTCAAAGCTGTCTTGAAACCAGCCTCGTGAGTCCCACCTTCATACGTATGAATGTTATTAGTGAAAGTCAACAAGTTTGAATGAAAATCATCTGTATATTGCAGTGAAACTTCAACAGTGATCCCATTCATTTCACCTTCAACATATACTGGCTCAGGAAAAAGAACTTCTTTGCCTTTATTCAAAAATTCCACGTAATGTTTAATACCACCAGCATAGTGGAATTCTTCAAACGTCGGCTTTTCTGGGCGTTGATCAGCAATGGTTAATTTTAAACCTTTGTTTAAGAAAGCCAGCTCACGAATACGTGTAGTCAAAACTTTAATATCGTAAATATGAGTTTCCGTAAAAATATCTGTATCAGGTTTGAAGTGAACCTTTGTTCCGTGTGTATGTTCACTAGTTTGAGCGATGACATGCAACTGCGTTTTGACCTTACCGTAAGCAAAATCCATCGCATATACATTTGGATCTTCCGCACGCGTGACCTGCACTTCCAATTCGGAAGAAAGTGCATTAACAACTGACGCCCCAACACCATGCAAACCACCAGATACTTTATACCCGCCACCGCCAAATTTACCACCGGCATGCAAGATCGTATAAACTGTTTCAACAGCCGGTCGTCCTGTCTTCTTTTGAATATCAACGGGAATACCGCGACCATTGTCTTTTACAGTAATACTATTATCGGTTTCGACCGTAACATTGATTTCGTCACAGAAGCCTGCAAGAGCTTCATCAATACCATTATCAATAATTTCCCAAACTAGGTGATGTAAACCCTGAGTACTTGTCGAGCCAATATACATCCCAGGGCGCTTACGAACAGCCTCTAATCCCTCTAAAACCTGGATCTGACTAGCATCGTATTCATTCGCCCGTTTTTCTTTGGCTTCTACTTCTCTTTCTTCGTCAGTCAATTGATATCCTCCTTATTATCTAAAGTCATGCTACTAACAAAAAAGTCACAGTTGATCCTCGAACTGACCAACTGCCATTTAGTTGTTTGTTGTTTTATTCCTATTCGAATCTTAATTTAGTCAAGTTATCCTTCTTGTTTATCACTTTGAGGATAATAAGTGACCGTTTTTAAAACTAGCTCCCCGTTAGCCGTTGTTTCAGCCACATGTCCCTTTTCAATCGTAAAAATTTTAGGAGCTTTGATCAGATTTCTAGCTACATCGTTCATTGCTGGAGCCGTCAAAAATGTTTGTACTTTATTTTGAATGGTCTTTAATAAATGAGTTTGACGTTGACCATCTAATTCAGATAAAACATCATCTAAAAGTAATAACGGATATTCTCCTGTTTGTTCCTTCATTACATCGATCTCTGCCAATTTAACTGATAATGCGGTGGTTCTTTGTTGCCCTTGAGAACCATATGTTTGCACATTTTTACCATTGATCAAGAACTTAATGTCATCTCTATGCGGGCCGATCAAGGTCGTTCCTTGAAAAATCTCTTTTTCGTATTGTGTCTTGAGTTGTGTGTCCATTATCTGCTGTAATTCCTGTTCGGATCGATCCTTAATGTCCTTTAATTTTGAATCATATTCAAATGATAATTGTTCTTGACCTTGAGTGATCGACAAATGTAGTTCCTGCGCATATTTTTCCAGGTCGGTTAAAAACTTTTGCCGTTGCACAATGATACTACCCCCAAACAAAGATAATTGTTCGGACAAAACATCCAAATAAACCCGGTCATTAGTTTGATGCATACTCAAAGATTTCAAGTAATGATTTCTCTGTTTTAAAACATCTCGGTACGCTGTCAAATCATGAAGATATCGTGGCGCGATCTGACCAAATTCCATATCAATAAAACGTCGTCTGCCCGTTGGACTTCCCTTAACTAATGACAAATCTTCCGGAGAAAATAAAATTACATTCAATTGACCAATATATTGTGAAAGCTTGGCTTGCTCCAAGTGATTCACTCGTGCTTTTTTACCCCGTTTTCCCAATTCGAGCTCCAAAGGCAAGTCATCAGAGCGTCGATGTACTAAACCCTTAATATCAGCATCACTATTACCAAAACGGATCAATTCACGATCATTGGCTGTTCGGTGGCTGCGCGCCGTGGCTAAAACATAGATCGATTCGAGTAAATTAGTTTTTCCCTGGGCATTTTGCCCTAATAAAACATTGATGCCTGGAGAAAAATTTAATGAAGCCTCTGAATAATTTCTAAAATTTTTAAGTTGCAGCTTCTGTAAAAACATAATTATTTTCCAGCTTTAAGTTTGATCATTCTGTCGTTGATTTTGACTACATCATCTGGATAAAGCTTTTTTCCACGACGTGAATCAAGTTCTCCATTTACATAAACATCGTTTTCCGCCAAAAACCACTTTGCTTGTCCGCCGGTTTGAATTAAATCAGCGATCTTTAACAGTTGTCCGAGAGTTATGTAAGGTGTTTTTAAAGATATTTCTTGTTTCAAAAAACAGCCCTCACTTTCTATAAGTTACCTCTTAATTATACCCTTTTTTTGACCTTAAAACAATTTTATTCGGCTTGTATGTCCATTCTGAGCAATTTTAACTATATTTGGATAGAAAAGCTATAAAGCCTTTAAAGTGTCTGAGAAACTTTTTTAGCCAAAAAAATGGACTCTCGCAATTAAGAGTCCATAAAATAAATTTTTTCTCACTAATTTCACTAAAATGTTCTAACTGGTGTGATCAATTGTACAAAATTAGCTCCGTCTTCAGTTGGGACTAATGTAAACGGACGTAAAGGTAATGTTAATGACATTAAAATATCAGTTTGACCAAAAGAAGATAATGCATCTTTCATATAATCTGGATTAAAGGAAATTTCCAAATCATTTCCTTCCAATTTCTTGAAGGAAAGATCTTCTTCTACATTACCAATTTCGGGAGAATTGCCATAAATAATTGCTTTTTGTTCGCTAGTCTTCAACGACAACTTAACAACATTGTTTCTCCCTTCATGTGATAATAATGAGGCTCGTTCAATTGAATGCAGCAACTCAACGGCGTTAAATTCTACTGTTGTTTCTGAGCTTTGAGGGATCAAACGATCAGTATCTGGATAATTTCCCTCTAACAAACGTGAATAAAATGATGTATTTGCAAAAGTAAACAAAATTTGATTTTCAGCGATCCGGATCTCAACATCTTCAGTTGAGTCACCCAACATCTTGGCCAATTCATTCAATGATTTACCTGGCACGATAATATCGTAATCTTTAGTCCCAGCATTATTCAAAACAATTTTGCGTTGACTTAAACGGTGAGAATCTGTGGCAACAGCTAGTAATTCTCCGTTACCATATGCCAAATGGATCCCTGTTAAGATCGGGCGACTTTCTTGATTAGAAACGGCGATCACAGTTTGATTGATCACTTTTTTTAAAATATCTGCGGCAATCACTAGTTTATCTTCAGCATCGATTTCTGGCAGATGTGGATAAGTTTCAGAATCTAAACCGTTGATCGTAAATTCTGCTTGACCAGAAGTGATCGTTGCTTGGAATCTTTCATCTACACTAATTGTCATCATATCTTCAGGTAATTTTTTAACTATCTCGTTAAAGAAACGTGCTGGTAAAACAATGCTGCCAGGTTCATCAATTTCTAAAGCAGCTTTGTCATCTTCTTGTGAGATCACAGTTTCGATCGAGATGTCAGCGTCACTACCGGTTAAAGTTAACTTGCTAGCTGACAAAGTAATTTTGATACCAGTTAAAACATCAATTGCCGTTTTTGATGAGATTGCTCTTTGGGCATCGTTTAAAGAAGCAATAAATGTATTTCTGCGGATACTGAATTTCATAAAATGATATCCTCCTGTTTTTTATATTATTAATTAATAATAAAAATAGTCGTAGTAGTAGGGCCTGTTAATTATGTTAATAAGCAGTCTGAAGTAAGTAAACTAAAAAGATTGGTTGTTAATAACATGTGGATAAAAAAGAGAACTTATCAACAGTTATCCACATGTGCAAAAAAGATGCTTTGCTAATTCTTATGTTTAAATACGTAATTTAGGGTAAAAACTGTTAAGCAAATTTTATTTTAAACTTGCAATTCTGCTTTTAATTCATTAACTTCATGTTCCAGCTCGGCATCATCTGCTAGACTTTTTGTTATTTTTTCGCATGCATGGATAACTGTTGTGTGATCTTTGCCGCCAAATTCTTCCCCGATCCTTGGTAATGACGAATCAGTGAGTTCTCGGGACAAAAACATTGCGACTTGTCGTGGCACAACAATTGCCTTTACTCTTTTTCTTCCCTTCAATTCAGCAACAGTTACGTGATAATATTTAGCAACTTTGTTTTGTATCGCCGGAATCGTGAGTTTATTATTGTGGTCTTTACCATTTAAGCCCCTTAAAGATTCTGCAGCCAGACTAGTTGTGATCTTAGTGTGATTCATGGACGAATATGCTTGAACTCGCATTAAAGCGCCTTCTAGTTCACGAATATTGGAATCAAACTGTCCAGCAATATAACTTAAAGTATCGTTTGGAATATCTAAATGTTCTGCTTCAGCTTTATTGCGTAAAATTGCGATCCGTGTTTCAAAATCTGGCGGTGTAATATCAACTGAAAGTCCCCATTTAAAACGAGACACTAAACGTTGCTGCAACTTGGGTATTTCATTTGGTAACCGATCAGATGAAAGGACAATTTGTTTTTTATCATCATATAAAGCATTAAAGGTATGGAAAAATTCTTCCTGGGTACCAACTTTGTCAGCAAAAAACTGAATATCATCAACTAGTAGAAGATCAACATTTCGATATTCTTGTCTGAATTCTTCTTGTCGTTTTGTTTGAATAGAATTGATAAAATCATTGGCGAAAGATTCACTGGTTACATATTTAACCTTAGCGTTTGGACGATTTTCTAACATTTGATGGCCAATGGCATGCATTAAATGGGTTTTACCAAGGCCAACGCCACCATAGAAAAATAGTGGATTATAAAAAACACCGGGTTCTTCGGCAACTGCTAATGCGGCAGCATGGGCTAATTGATTACCTTTTCCCACCACAAATGTGTCAAAAGTATAACGTTCATTTAACTGAGAATTTTTGACAAAAACTTTAGATGTTGCAGCACCTGAAGTCTCTGAGGCCAAGTCATCTGCAGTTAAACTTTCTGCGGGATCATAAGCCTCTAACGGATTAGGCTCATCGGGAGTTTTTGGTAAAATTGTTAGTTTATAACCCAACGGTTCTTCCAGCAACTCAACGATTTGTGGGGTTACACTTTGAGTCCAGTAATCACGATGAAGTTTTGAAGGGACTTCGACAACAAGGGTTTTATCGGCAAACTGTATTGGTTTTGCAGTTTCGATCCAAGTTTTATAAGTGATTGTGGAGAAAGATTCATTGAACTTTTCGCAAATAAATTGCCATAAAGTTTCAAGATCTGGCAC